>NZ_PRDS01000027.1 GCF_002927635.1 Albidovulum inexpectatum | reverse complement strand
AAAGAAGGCCACGCTCAGAGGCCTGACACACGTCCGATCGAAGACCCTGCCGAGACCTCAAGAAACGCTTGCCAAACAGGAGGCATCCACACACGGGGGCGGGTTTACAAAATTTCCCTTTAGCGCCTTGACACGACAAAAATTGATTTCCACATAATACATTGCCAAGTGTGGCTGTTTTACAAAGAGGCTTAATGTAATGGGAAAAGGTCAAGGTAACGGCGGGGGATGGCCCAGCACGACGGGAAATCCCTCTGGTGGTGGTCGTTCGAACGCTCCTGCCGGTGGTGGCAAGGGGAAATAACCCCTTAGGTCATCAATGGCGCCCGACACCGGGCGCCATTTTTTGTGATTATATGATCGCCTCGATCAGCCGCCGCAGAGTGAAGGAGCGCGCGATACTCACCACCGTGAACACCGCGCCCATCTTCAAGTTCTGCGCGAGCGTCGTGTGCAGCCCGAAGGCCGGGAAAATCAGGATCTGCGTGACCACGGCGATGCCATACCCGACTGCCTCGACCAATGACATGGTGAGCTACTCCCCAATGTCTGGACAGTTTCCGGCGTGATTTAAGCTACTCTTTACTCCTGCTGACCGGGTTGGGTTTCGTCTTTTCTCAGCCAGTAGACCACGGCTGGGGGTTTGCCGCCAAGGGCGGAATGGGGGCGCTTGCGGTTGTAGAACTCGATCCACTTGCCGACACCGGTCCTGGCCTCTGATCCGGTTTCCCATGCGTGCAGGTAGACGCATTCGTATTTGAGGCTCCTCCAGAGCCGTTCGACGAAGATGTTGTCGAGGAACCGGCCCTTGCCGTCCATCGAGACGCGCACGCAGGATCTGCGCAGCCGGTCAGTCCAGGCGAAGGAAGTGAACTGGCTGCCCTGATCGGTGTTCATGATCTCGGGCGGGCCGAAGCGGTGGATGGCCTCGTTCAACGCCTCAACGCAGAAGTCGGCCTCCAGCGTATTCGAGATGCGCCAAGCCAGCACCTTTCGGGTGTGCCAGTCCATGATCGCCACCAGATAGAGGAGCCCGCGCCGCATCGGCAGATACGTGATGTCGCTCGACCATTGTCCTCGGACCAATGGCGGACAAGGTCTCGCCCCAGACCTGATTGGGCCGGGTCACGCGCAGCCCTTTCAGCAGGTAGGGATAGGTCTTGTGCCCTTTCGCCGCCTCGCTGGTGTTGGGTTTCTGATAGATCGGCATCAGGCCCATCAGCCGCATCAGTCGCCTGATCCGCTTTTCGTTCACCAGATGGCCCTTGTCTTATGAAGACGGGAGGTTCCGTGGTTAGAAGGGAACCACTGCCCGCCACGCCATTGATGGCGGGCAGTGGCGGCGGTTGGATCGAGGA
>NZ_PRDS01000026.1 GCF_002927635.1 Albidovulum inexpectatum | reverse complement strand
GCATCGCCGTAAAGCAGATCCGCCCCGTCGTCCCCATGCAACTGGTCCTGATTCAACCCGCCGCGGATCGTGTCAGCGCCAAGACCGCCCCAGATATCGTTCGCGGCCCCGTTGCCCGTCACGCTGTCATTGCCGCTGCCCGCGATCACGTTCTCGATGACGGTTCCATAGGCGATCGACAGGTTTCCAACCAGGCCGTAGATGCTTGAATGGCTGCCTGGTGTCAGGTCGATTTGCTGGTCGTATGTATCCGAGGCCAGGTCAAGAGTGTCGTTTCCGGCAGAATCCATGATCGTCAGGGCGACCGGCTCGGCGAGGGTGCCGCTGGCGAGCTGTTGGCTGATGACGTCGTATATCCCGCCGGCGGTCGAGTTTTCCCCGTAAACGGTATTGCCCGTCCGGAGCGAGGCCGGGCCGTATATTTCCTGAATGGCGATGACGTCTGCGATCATCGGGGTCAGGACATAGGCAAAGTCGGCGCTGACATAACTGTTGTCGACCTGGCTGAAATACGACATGACGGTCGCCTGCCAGCTGTCGTTCACGAATATGTTGTCGATGCCGTACTGCGCATTGCCATTGTAGTTGCCCGCATGCCCAAGGCCCAGGGCATGACCGATCTCGTGCAGAAGAGTCTGGTAGGTATAGCTGTCCAGGGACGTGCCGAATGCCTGGATCCAGTCATATCCGACATTCACCTCGGCCTGGGTGATTTCGTTGCCGGAATAGCTGTGTGTCGTGAAGGCGCCGGAATAGGTATCGTCGATGATCAGGTCCGCGCCTGAGGACAGGGTATAGCTGAATTTCAGACCGGTTGCCGCGGTCCATGCGTCAAGCGCCCATTTCGCAAGCTGCTGGGCCGAGGCAGCCAGCCCCGAAATGTTGACGGTCAACGTGTCGCCCGAGGAGGCGTTGAAGCTGATCGGGGCAATGCCCTGATCCTGCCAGAAGCCCGAAACCAGATAGTCGGCGATGTCGGACATCGTAGCGGGCGCAGGGGTGGGCGTGGGGGCGCTGACCTTCAGGGAATACTGGTCAGATCCGTTGGAAAAGTCGTCGACAACCAGATAGTAGCTTCCGCTGACTGCGGGTGTGAAGGTGATACGGGCATCCAGGTTGCCGCCGAAAAAGTCGATGGCATCGTTGTAGGCAAGAACGTTTCCGGCGTCATCGACGACCTGCAGAATCACATCGAGATTCGGCGTGAAGCCGCGTCCGGTCAGATCGATCGTATAGCTGTTGCCGGCGGTCACATCGAGGCGGATCCAGTCCGTGTCGAATCCGGCCGTGCTGCCGTTGAAGGTGTCACCTGGCGAAATCGTATAGGCGGTCGAACTGTCCGCGGCCGCGTCCGCGGTCTCGGTGAATACCGCGTTGAGGACAAGCCCCTGGGCAAGGGGCGTGCTGGAATCGAGGGCGTTTTCAGACGTCAGGAAATCGCTACGCGCCGCGTTGTTCGACATAAGGGGCTCCGGTTGACCAGCACATGGGTATCAGAGGTGTGGCTAACCGGCAAATGTGGCAAAATTTTTGCGCTCGCAGCGCCCGTGGAACCAGCGCGCGGATTCTGGCCCGCGCACTGGTCTGCGTGTTCAGAACACGAAATCACTGGCGTCGAGGTTTGCGAGGCTGACGCCTGTCAGGGTGATGGTGTTCCCGGCCAGGTCGTCGATGACGACATCGGCGCCGACCTGCGCGATGTGATTGGCCATCAGGTCTGCCAGGTTCGTGATCGCCGAGACGGCCGACAGGTCGATCTTCTCCAGCC
>NZ_PRDS01000025.1 GCF_002927635.1 Albidovulum inexpectatum | reverse complement strand
GCCGTTCAGCGTGTCATTGTCCAGAACGCTCTGCGCGCTCGTCGCGCCCGACAGACCGTCCAGACCCGCAAGCGCATCGTCCACCGCATCGATCGCCGATTGTATCGCGATGGAGGCCTGGATCTGATTGTTCCCCGCTGCAGGGTCACTGCCACCGTTCCGGTCATTGCTTGCCGAGCTCTGCCCCGTGAACACGACCTGCGTCGCGCTACCTGGCGCATTCAGGACATAGTCGAAGGTGCAGACGGCAGAGGCCGAAGGGGCCAGATCACCAGGCATTGCCGGGACACAGGAAAGGTTGGACACGGTCCCGATATCTGCCAGGACCCCACAGGAAACGTTCCGCGCCGTATTCGGGCCGTTGTTGGTGCAGGTGGCGGTCAAGCCCGTATAGGTGGTTCCGGGCTGGATAGTCGCGGGAAAGTTCGACAATGTGGGCTGCACATCCGCAGCCTCGAGCGAAACCGAGATGTGGAAAGCATCGCCAGCAGTCGCACGGACTCCGCCAAACGACCACGGAACCGGGCTGCTGGAGCGAATGAAGGTTCGAAGGGTAATCTGGGTTATATTCTGGCCATTGATCCGGACAGACCCACAGGCAGCCGTCCCCGCTCCACAGCTGGCCCCCATGACGGCTGCATTGTCGTAAAGACTGTTGCCCGAAACCAGAAACGGCGTGTTCCCCGACAGCGCTGTCCAGCCAGTCACGTTGCCGCCAGGCACAAGATCGAACTCTGTGGCAAATCCCTTGGCCGTCCTGCCAAGGCTAACCTCTCCGCCAAGCCCGCCAAAGTGCAGCACCGGATCGGTCACTGGCGTGTCGAAGGAAATGACGAGATCCGCCATGTGAATACGCGCGGTCTCCTCGACCGATGCGCTCGCAAGTGGAGAGACATTGTAAAGGAATCGTACCCCATAGTTTGATACGACGCTGATGCCTGTGCCGGGCGCCACTTGTCCGGCCGAGGTGAAATATGAATCAACAGGGCCTCCGAACGACCCCAACTGTGCGTAATAGGTGGCCGTCGAACCCGACACCACGCCGATGGTTGCGGCATACCCAGTCGAATGGACTGATGTAGGCACGCTGTATTGTTGATTGGTCAGCGTGAACGTAACGTTCGGGGTCGGCGGTGGGGATACCGCCGTAAAGGTCAGCCCGGACGGGTTGTCGGTATTGTTGACCATTGAAACGGTCAGGTCGTTCCGTGTCTGCGATGAAGTCCCGGATTGGGAGTTGCCAGCCGCGTTCATCTCGAGCGCCGATTGCGCCAGCGCCATGTTGGGGAAAGTGGCAAGGACCGCTAGGAGAAGAGCAACAACGCCAGAAACAAGGCAGCGCGGCAATGCAATCGACATCTAGGCAGACTCCAACAAGTACGGAATTCGCGTAAATCGCATTACTGGCAAAATTATGGCACGAGCTGCAACCGATGCGACTTGCAGACCTGCTGTCTCCTCAACCTTCTTGTCTTACGCATCACATGACAGTTTCGATGGGCCGTCTGAGCTACTCCCCGAAAATCGGACACTGACGTAGGCTACGAATTGCTGTCTGCTGATCTTCGACGAAGAGGGGATCAGAGATGTCGAAACGGAAGCAGCATTCGCCGGAATTCAAGGCGAAGGTAGCGCTTGCGGCGCTGAAGGGTGAGCAGGCGGTCGCTGAGCTGGCGAGCCGGTTCGGGGTTCACCCGACGATGATCCACAGCTGGAAGCGGGCGCTGCTGGAATGGGCGTCCGGAGTGCTCGAGCGCGGTGGCGCGAAGAAGCCCGAGATTGACGAGGAACACGTGAAGGAACTGTGATCAGCCCCACCCGAGTGGTCCAGTTTGATTGTTAGTGCATTGCCGGCCTCTGGTCCATTGTGAACTGATGCGGTGGATGCCCCCACCAACGGCATCTTGTATGCCATGACGGTTCTATAGGAACCAATTTTGGAGGGCACATCGATGGCGACG
>NZ_PRDS01000024.1 GCF_002927635.1 Albidovulum inexpectatum | reverse complement strand
CCGAGACCTCAAGAAACGCTTGCCAAACAGGAGGCATCCACACACGTCATGGCATACAAGATGCCGTTGGTGGGGGCATCCACCGCATCAGTTCAGGACGCCCTGATGGCCGCGCGCTACCGGGGCGTGCGCACCGTCGAATACGACGGCAAGCGCGTCACCTACGCCAGCGACGGCGAGATGGCCGCCGCGCTCGCGGACCTCAACGGACAGATCGCAGGGGCGACCGACCGCATCTCGGTCGTCCGCATCCAATCCTCGAAGGGACTCTAATCATGCGCAATTACATCCAGAACGGCCACATCCTCCGAGTCACCGCGCCCGCGGGCGGCATCGCCTCGGGCGATGCGCTGCTCGTCGGCAGCATCTTCGGCGTCGCCGCCTATTCCTCGGCCGAGGGCGACCCGGTCGAGATCTCCACCACCGGCGTATTCCAGCTGCCGAAGGCCAGCGCCGCGGTGCTGACGGTCGGGGCGCGCGTGGCATGGGACAACACGGCGAAGGAAGTGACCACCCCAGCGGCGGGGCGTTTCCCCATCGGCGTCGCGGTGGAGGCGGCTGGAAACGGCGTCACCAGCGTAGCGGTGCGGCTGGACAGCGTGGCGACGGCGGCGGCGTAAGGATCGCTCAATCATCGAGCTTGGTAATACCGAGTGTGCGCTCGATCTGCTTCCGAAGATTCTTGAGCCCCCTGTTCTCGCTCGGGGTCTTCGGAAGCGTGATGGCATCCAAGCCATCAAAGCCCTTGTTCGCTTCAAGCCGGATGTGCTTGTTGTCGGACTTCTCCGTATAACCGTGTCGGACGAGGAGGGAAGTCAGCTCACTGGCAACCCTCTTGCGGTCTTTCGTCGCTCGCTCAAGGTCCTTCGAGAGTTCGGCAAGCGCGGGCGATGCGGGTAGGCGTTCGACAATACGCTGAAGAATTACCTTTGATCTGGCATCAAGCCCGATCTGTTCAGCGACTGACAAGGTCGTTCTCGCCGCAAATCGGAGCCTGTCTGATATCTCGCCGGGATAAATCTCCGGACCGACCCTTTTGACAAGATTGTCGGTGGAGAAATCGGCTTCATCCGTACCGACGCTCGCAGCCGGACTTGCGCTAAGCTGCTGCTCAAGCTCGCGGATTTTGTCCTGCAGGTTGTCCACCTGCTCCTGATGCAGCTGGTTCCATTCGGCTTCGGTCAGGCTATCCTTCTCACGCTCGCGCTGAACACGGAGAGCCTGCTCCTGGAGCTCGGTCCAGTCCCACCCGAAGGCTGGCATCTGACTTCGCAAGTTCGACGTCGCTGCCACAATCGCGGCAGCCAGCTCTTTGCCGTCTTCGATCTGCCACCCGAGATAGTATCGCCTGACGATACCTTGTCCGGGCACTGACAACCCAACCGTTCCCCCGTAGGCGTTGCGACCCTCCGTCTTGTCGCGGAGAAGAAATGAGAACGCTCGATCTGGTTCGACAACGACATGGGCGACCCCGCCGAGGTCGTAGGCCAGTTTCTCAATTTCCCGCTGGCTGAGCAGCCAAGAAGACACCCCGGTCGCAGACACGTAGACGGATGGAAGCCATTTCGCCGCTTCGCCCAGGGTCACGGACTTCGCTAATGCGAGGCCTGCATCGTTGTTCTCAATCCAAACAGGCTGGTCGGTGACGTTGAACTGCTGATCCCTGCCTCCCCAACCGTTCTTTAAGAGCGATTTGATCAGGTACGGTTTCCTCGGAGTGTCCAATCGTGCGCCCGGCGTCGCAGCGATGCACTGGGTGCGAAGGCGAACCAGATCCTGCCCACCCTCTGCGGCGCCACGCTTCAGGACGCACTCCGTTCGCCACACACGCCCGAGATCGTCGGGAAGATCATGTCGAATGCCGATGGCAGTCCAGCCATCGTCGGTCCGCAACTCCCGCATGCGGAGTTCTTCGCCGGTATTCGAGCGAATGTGCACATTGGCACCGTCAAGCTCTGCCTCAGACTTACTCGAAAGCACGGTCTGATGCTGCATACCGCGAATCCAAGCGAGCACTTCCGCCACGAAGGCAGCCCGATTGTTGCTGGGGATTACGGGGAACTCGGTCGAGAATGGAAGCATATGGGAAGGATCGTGAATCCGCGGTTGGCAGTCAATCCGGAAACGCGAATGGCGTGGTTTCGCGGTGAGTGGCTTTCACAGGCTCGCCGGCACCCAACCGACTGAGTTGCGCAGCGATATGAAGGACTTCGTCCCCTCTTGCTTCCACAGTGTTGACACGGGGGCTGCAAACGCAAACGCCGCCCCGGAGGGCGGTGCGTAAGCATTTGTAAACGCGTGTGTGTTTTGGTTGCGGGGGCAGGATTTGAACCTGCGACCTTCAG
>NZ_PRDS01000023.1 GCF_002927635.1 Albidovulum inexpectatum | reverse complement strand
GATCGACCTGTCGGCCGTCTCGGCGATCACGAACCTGGCGGACCTGATGGCCAACCACATCGCGCAGGTCGGCGCCGATGTCGTCATCGACGACCAAGCCGGGAACACCATCACCCTGACAGGCGTCAACCTCGCAAACCTCGACGCCAGCGATTTCGTGTTCTGAACTGTAGGCATCGAACGAAAAGCGTGATAGTTCATGACGGTAGCCGCGCCCAGTTTCATACTGTATCTGGTGCGAAATCGAGCATGCCGAGGGTTCTGATGGAAAATACTAAGAAATTTGATAATCTATTTCTTAGTGCGGGGGCGATGAAGGCCGGCACGACATGGCTTTATGCTACTTTGAGCAAACACCCTGATCTTCATTTCTCTTTGGAAAAGGAAATACATTACTTTTATGCGCGCAGTGTTGATTTCGGGCCGTTAAGTGATCGCCGAAGGTTGGAAAACGTTCGTAACAACTATGCCAAAATCGACCCGGATCGCAGCCATATATCCGGCGTTAGAAACAGATTGAGATGGGCTGCGAATTATCTTGATAATCCGGTCGATGATTTGTGGTATAGAAACTTGTTCGTATTTCGGAGAAGTCAAAAGTATTGCTGCGACTTCTCGAACCTTTATGCATTGCTGCCCGAGGATGCTTGGCGTCACGCATTCAATTTAACTGATCGGCTAAGGGTGTTGTATACTTTACGCGATCCCATATCGAGGCTGTGGAGCCATGTGAAGTTTCATCTTCAAATCACGAACCAGGCTCATCTTTTGGAAACATGGGCGCCGAAAGATTTTGAGGCATTTATTCGGCAGCCTTTCATTTGGGAAAATGCAGAGTACGGTGCGGCGATACGTCGAATGCGGTCGGTTTTGCCTGCGAGCTGTTTAAAGATTTGTACCTTTGAGGATATTCATAATGATCCGAAGGATTTTCTTCGGAATTTGGAGGAATTTCTGGAGGTGTCTCATTTAAATTATTCGGATGATGCGTTACGCAATCGTGTGAACGTGTCAGTCAGCCGACCTATGCCGTCATTCTTTGTGGGCCTGGTTGAGAGAGATATTAAGCGGATTATAAAGGAGGTTGAGGATCAAGGCGTAGAAATACCTGAGGAATGGAATATTCCATGATACTGTCGTTTTGATGTAGGCGTTCCAACCCGGATGATCACATAGACCCTCGCCGATTTGGCCTGTTCACGGCAAGGTCGATTCTGAGCGAAGTTCGGGACGGAGGGCTGGCATGCTGATTTCTTTGCACAGCCAAGCGACGACGACGCCGAGGATCAGAGCCGCGATCCAGGCCTGCGACGAGCCGGTGTGGGTTCTGGCCGAGCGCTACGGCATCTCCGAGCAGACGGTGTGGAGGTGGCGCAAGCGGGACGGCGTCCACGATCTCAGCCACACGCCGCATCGGCTGCAGACAACGCTCACGCCCGCCCAGGAGGCGGTGGCGGTGGCGCTGCGGACGACCCTGCTCCTGCCGCTCGACGACCTGCTCGCAGTGCTTCGGGAGTTCCTCAATCCGAACGTCTCGCTCGGGTCTGGACCGATGCCTGCGGCGGCATGGGCTGTCCCGGCTGAAAGATCTGAAACCGAAGGCGCCGAGGCCTGCGCACAAGACCTTCAAGGCATACGAACCCGGCTACCTGCATGTCGACGTGAAGTACCTGCCGCAGATGGCCGACGAGGAGCGCCGCCGCTACCTCTTCGTGGCGATCGACCGCGCCACCCGCTGGGTTTTCGGTAAGCGGCGGCAGCATCCCACCCCGGGTTCATCTTGACGGCTTGAAATTCCAGGGCAGGAGATCGTCGATGCGGCGTTGCGGATGGCCGGCGGCGATGGCTTCGAGGGTGGCCTTGAGATAGGGGAAGGGCTCGACGCCGTTGATCCTTTCGGTCTCGATGAGCGATGCGATGCGTCCCCAGGCGCGCCCGCCTTCGTCATGTCCGGCGAACGATGCGTTTTTTCTGTTCAGAGCGATGGGCCGGATCAGGTTCTCGACGCTGTTGGAGTGGATCTCCACTCGCCCATCCTGCAGGAAGGTCTGGAGCCCGTCCCAGTGACGGTGGATGTAAGCGAGCTTCTCGCCCAGGCGCGACTTGGCGGAGATGCGCAGGCGTTGCTGTTGCAGCCATTCCCCGAAGGCCGCGACGAGGGGGGCGGTGCGCGCCTGACGGGCGGAGAGCCGCTGTCCCGGAGCTGTGCCGCGGATGTCTGCCTCGACCTTGTAGAACTCGGCAATCCTGCGCAGCCCCTCGGCGGCAATCTCCGAGCCGTCGCGGTCGAAGACCTCCTTCAGCTTCCTGCGGGCGTGGGCCCAACAATGCGCAACGCGGACCGGATCGCCGCCCTTCCGCGAGGGGCGCGTCAGCCGGTTTTAGCCGGTATAGCCGTCCAGTTGCAGGATGCCATCGAAGCCCTGTGCTGTGACCCCCGATAACTCGTCCATCTGATGCTAGAGTTCGGCCCAAGCAGAGGACCGGACCATGAAGCGATCGAGATTCACCGAGGAGCAGATCATCGCGATCCTGAGGGAGCAGGAGAGCGGAGTGAAGACGGCGGAGGTGTGCCGTCGGCATGGGATCAGCAGCGCCACCTTTTATGCCTGGAAGGCGAAGTTCGGGGGCATGAAGCCTTCGGAGGCCAAGAGGCTGAAGGCGCTGGAGGCCGAGAACGCCAGGCTGAAGCGGCTTTTGGCCGAGGCGATGCTCGACAGCGAGCCATTGTCCGCCATTGGTCCGAGGACAATGGCGAGCGCCTTGAAGGACCTGCTTTCAAAAAAGTGGTGACGTCCGCCGCAAGGCGAGAAGCGGTTGCCCATCTCGAGAAGCGTCACAGGATGAGCGAGCGGCGGGCGTGTTCGGTGCTGGGTGCGGATCGATCATCGGTGCGGTATCGGCGCAGGCGACCCGATGACACCGAGCTGCGCGAGGAGTTGCGCAAGGCGGCCGAGAAACATCGGCGTTTCGGTTATCGGCGGCTGCATGTGATCCTGCGCCGCGACGGCCATGTGACAAACCGCAAGCGGACGCAGAGGCTTTACCGCGAGGAAGGCCTGGCGGTCCGGCGAAGGCGCGGCCGCAAGTGCGCTCTCGGCACCCGCGCGCCGCTGGTGACCGAAGCCGTGGCCAACGCCCGGTGGTCGCTGGACTTCATGCAGGACCAGTTCGCCGATGGACGCCGCTTCCGGATCCTCAATGTGCTGGACGACGTCACGAAGGCGTGTCTCGCGTCGATCGTCGACACGTCGATCTCGGGCCGAAGGGTGGCGCGCGAACTCACATGTTTGATCGAGCGGCGGGGGAAGCCCGGGGTGATTGTTTCGGACAACGGCACCGAGTTCACCTCGAACGCGATCCTGGAATGGGCCGAGAAGATGAAGGTGAAATGGCACTACATCGCCCCCGGCAAGCCCATGCGAGACATGGGAACTGCGAGGCCTTCAACGGTCGGATGCGGGATGAACTTCTGAACGAGACACTGTTCTTCGGCATCGACCATGCCCGCGAAGCGGTCGCCAACTGGACTCGCATCTACAATACCGAGCGGCCCCATTCGGCCCTCGGATACTGGGCGCCGGCGGTCTTTGCCGCTCAACTCACCGCAATGGGCGATCAGCTTCGCGCATTTGAACCGATGCGCAGATCGCCCATTGCTCCGTCGGCGCAACCGCGCCAAATTCAAACGCCAACTCTGGTCTCAGCCGGATGAGATTCAGGGGTCACAGCACCTGCAATATCTGTTCCGCGTTCCCTCCGGCACGGTCGGGGGCATAGAAGAAGACCGCGCCCGGTGGATCATCCCCGCCCCACCCCCGGTCGTCACGGGCGAGCGCCCAGAGATATCCGGTCTTGGTCCTGCCGCGCCCCGGATCCAGCACCGGGGCGATGGTCTCGTCCATGAACTGAACTGATGCGGTGGATGCCCCCACCAACGGCATCTTGTATGCCATGACGGTTCTATAGGAACCAATTTTGGAGGGCACATCGATGGCGACGAAGATCAGCATGCTGGCGATCGACTTGGCGAAGGGCAGTTTTCAGGTCTGTGCGGTCGGGCCGGATGGGACGGTTCTCTACAATCGGGCGCTATCGCGGACACGGTTGGCCGCGCTTTTGGCCGAACAGCCAACCTGCATCGTGGCCATGGAGGCTTGCGCAACTTCCCATCACTGGGGCCGGGTGGCGCAACGACATGGCCACGAGGTGCGGCTGGTCCCGGCCGCCTATG
>NZ_PRDS01000022.1 GCF_002927635.1 Albidovulum inexpectatum | reverse complement strand
CATAGGTTGCCGGCACAAGCCGCACCTCGTGGCCATGTCGTTGCGCCACCCGGCCCCAGTGATGGGAAGTTGCGCAAGCCTCCATGGCCACGATGCAGGTTGGCTGTTCGGTCAAAAGCGCGGCCAACCGTGTCCGCGATAGCGCCCGATTGTATAGAACCGTCCCATCCGGCCCGACCGCACAGACCTGAAAACTGCCCTTCGCCAAGTCGATCGCCAGCATGCTGATCTTCGTCGCCATCGATGTGCCCTCCAAAATTGGTTCCTATAGAACCGTCATGGCATACAAGATGCCGTTGGTGGGGGCATCCACCGCATCAGTTCACTTTGGGCCTGCAAGATCTGCGAAGAAGGAACTTTCCACGCACCATTGGCGCGATCGTTCAAGAAAGTGGCGCGACATGCCTCCATCTTCGCTGTCACAACTGACAGCATGAGGAGCCTTTCATGCAGATAATTCTCAACGGGGAAGTCTCGCCTTTCCCTGATGCCTGGGCCGAAGAGCCGCTGCTCTTCCTTTTGCGCGAGCATTTCGGGCTGACCGGGACGAAATACGGCTGCGGGGCAGGCTTCTGCGGCGCCTGCACGGTGATTCTGGACGGCGTGCCGACGCGGTCCTGCATCACTCCGGCGGCCGACGCCGACGGAGCAGAGGTGCGCACCATCGAAGGGCTGGCCGAAGGGTATCGGCTGCACCCGGTTCAGGCGGCCTGGCTCGAGCTTGGCGTGCCGCAATGCGGCTATTGCCAGTCCGGGCAGATCATGTCGGCGGTCGCCCTTCTCGAAACGACGCCGCGGCCGAACGCGGAGGACGTCGAGTCCGCGATGGCAGGCAACCTTTGCCGCTGCGGCACCTACGGACGCATCCGCGCGGCCATTGCGCGCGCCGCGGAGGCCGGGGCATGAAGAGGCGCACCTTTCTGCGGGCCGCCGGCGGCGGATTGGTGGCGATGATCGGTGTCGGAGCCGGTGTCTGGAGCCAGGTCCCGGTGATCCCGAAACGCCCCAATCCCGATCCCGAGGCGGCGTTGGGCTGGATCGCCTGGCGCGACGGTCGCTATACCCTGACGCTGCCGCGTGCAGAGATGGGCCAGAACATCGCCACTGCTCTGAAGCAGGTGGCCTGCGCCGAACTCAATGTCGGGTGGGAGATGGTCGACCTGCGCCTGCACGACACTTTGGTGCCACGGGTCAAGGCGACGGTCGGCAGCGAGTCCGTCCAGTTGTTCGTCGAGCCGCTCGCCCAGGCCTGTGCATCCCTTCGCGATGCCATCGCGGCGGGGCGGACCGAGGGTCCGGTCACCGTCGCGCCGCGGCCCATATCCGATCTGCGGAGCCTGCGTCCAGGCGGGCTGATCGGTGCTGCGCCCGAGCTGGTGCAGGGCCGCGAGATCGTGACCGGCGGATCGCTCTATGCCGCCGACGTGGCGCGGCCCGGGATCGTCTTCGGCCGGGTGCTGCGCGCCCCGGCGGCGCCCCCGGAAGTCGCCTCGCGCCCCCTGCGCTGGAACGCCGAGGCGGCCCGGTCGGTGCCCGGGTTCATCGCTATCGTCGAGGAGTGCGGACCGCCGATCGGCAAGGCCCGCGGACTGGGGATCCTGGCGCAGCGGCCCGGCGCGCTCGACACTATCGCCGAGGCGCTCGACGTCACCTGGGACATCGGCGGCCCCCATCCGCGTGCCGACATCCCGACCGAGGTGGACGTGGATCGGCGGCTGGCCGAAGGATCGTTGCCGCACACTGTGCTGGACGCGGAACCCGAGGCCGGGCCCTGGGATGTCGATCTCCGGGTGGACATCCCGCTCGCTGCCCATGCGCCTATCGAGCCTCGCGCGGCGGTCGCCGAATGGCAGGACGGCACGCTGAGGGTCTGGGCCGGAACGCAGGATGCATTCTACATCCGCGATTTTCTGGCCGATGCGTTCGACCTGTCGGGCGACGCCGTGACGGTTCAGTCCTGCCGGATCGGCGGCGCCTTCGGGGGCAAGACGATCTGCACCGTCGAGGCCGAGGCGGCCGCGTTGGCAGCCGCCGCGGGCGCGCCGGTCAAGGTGCAGTGGACCCGCGCGCAGGAACTTACCTTCGCGTTCCACCGGCCGCCCTCGTCGCACCGGATCCGGGCTCGCGTCCTAGACGGACGGATCACCGATTGGGACCATGCTCAGGTGTCGTCCCACATCCTCTTTACCGCAGCCGTCGTGCCCGCTTGGATGCAACGCGGCACTGATATGCTGATCGGCGACGGCGGCGTTGCGCGGGGCATGGCGGCGCCCCGTGTCCTTGCCCGGCGCGCGCTGCCTATGACGCGGTGCGCCTGCCGGTGCATACCGGGCCGTGGCGCGGGCTGGGGGCGGGTCCGAACGGGCTGGCCATCGAGAGCGCGATGGACGAGGCGGCACGGGTTGTGGGCGCCGATCCGCTGGCCTTTCGGATCGCCCATGCTGCCGATCCACGGCTGGCGGCGGCGCTCGAGCGCGTCCGAGAGATCTCGGAGTGGGACAGAGAGGTCGCGCCCGCTATTGCCGAAACGCGGGTCGGCCGGGGTGTGGCCTGCGGTATCTACAAGGAGAAGAGCTATGCCGCCGCCGTGGCCGAGGTCGCAGTCGATCCTCGTGGCCGGGTGCGGGTCAGCGGGCTCTGGGGTGTGCATGACTGCGGTCTCGTGATCAACCCCGACCAGGTGCGCGCGCAATGCGAGGGCAACCTCGTGTGGAGCATCGGCATGGTCCTGTCGGACAATCTGCCGCTCGAGGACGGACGCGTCGTGGCCCAAAACTTCGGCGACGCGCCGATCCCGGCCATGTCCGATGTGCCGCCGATCACCGTCGATCTCTTGGAGACGGACGCACCCCCGATGGGTTCGGGCGAGACGATGATTGTCGCCGGCCCGGGCGCCATCGCCAACGCGATCCGGGCGGCGACCGGAGTGCGCCCGCTCCATTTTCCCGTGGGGCCCGAGGTGCTGGCCACATGATGCGGTCGGGTGCTGCGGTTCGGATCGTGCCACGGAGCGCTGGCTCGGCTATCCTGCCGACAGTGCGGGAGGAGACATGAGGGCACAGGAAACCGACGACTTCGCCTCGGCCGCGATGATGCGGCTGGTCGCGGCGGGGCTCGCCCGACAGGGCATCGCTGCGGGCCTGCGCGCGCCGGGCGGCGCTCATCTGCCGCGTCCCGAAAAGCAGGCGGCGCTGGCCGCGATCATGGCAGCGCATGGCCGACTGGCGGTCATGCAGATCGCCGACGCGCTGCCGACCATGCCCCCCGAGCCGGTGCTGCTGGCCCTCACGCGCGCGCGGGATGTGCCGGATCTCCTGGCGCGCTGGCATCGCCTGGAGACCTTCAGCCACGGGAGCCACCGGGTTCGCGCAAGGGTCCAAGGTCCGCGCGAGATCGCGTTAAAGCACGAGGCGCGAGGCAAGGGTGCGGCGCCATCCGAACCTGAAACCGTGCTGGTTCTGTCGGTGCTCGCCAGGCTGGCGGAGTTGGTCCAACAAGCGCCGGTAACGCTGAGCGATCAAGGCGGCAGGTTGTGGCGCAAAGCTGGCCGGTGGTTCGACCCCGGTCGGTTAGCGCATGGCAGCGGGGTGATCCTGCACCACTCGGGGCGTCACCGGGATGAACCAACTATCACGGCCGGGCCCACCGAGGCATTGGCTACGCGACTTCGGGAACACCTGACGGCAGACCCACTGAGACGCTGGACAGTGAAAGATTTGGCTGACTGGGCAGGCCTGTCCGCCCGCACGCTGCAACGTCGGCTGACGGAACAGGGGCTAAGCCTGTCCCGGCTGGTCGCCGAGGCGCGCCTGCAGGTCGCGGCGGGGTATCTGGTCGAAAAGCCCGGCCCGAGTCTCGCACAGATCGGATTCCTTGCCGGATACTCCGATCAAGCGCACTTCACTCGTGCCTTTGCGAAGGGCGTGGGAACCTCGCCTCGTCGTTACAGGGAGGAGTTCGGCAGTGCTTCGTCGTTGCACTCATGATCGCCTGTGTGACAGGCGAAACCAATCCGGCACCCAACCGACTGAGTTCCGCAGCGATATGAAGGGCTTCGTCCCCTCTTGCTTCCACAGTGCTTCCACGGGCGGCGGAAACGCAAACGCCGCCCCGGAGGGCGGTGCGTAAGCATTTGTAAACGCGTGTGTGTTTTGGTTGCGGGGGCAGGATTTGAACCTGCGACCTTCAGGTTATGAGCCTGACGAGCTACCGGGCTGCTCCACCCCGCGTTATGATTGGTTTTTTTTGATCGTGATGGAGAGATACGTTTTGAATGAGTGCTTCTTTCTAGGTTTGGCGGTGACCTACTCTCCCACGTCTTGAGACGCAGTACCATTGGCGCTGCGGCACTTATCGACCGAGTTCGGGATGGGATCGGGAGTTTTGCTCGCGCTATGACCACCAAACCGAGGAAGAAGCACTTTGTTTTCCAAGTCGAATGTTTGCTTTTGATTGGGTATTGAGTCTTGCTGTTTCTGGATCAGATCAAGCCTATCGAGCGATTAGTACCGGTCAACT
>NZ_PRDS01000021.1 GCF_002927635.1 Albidovulum inexpectatum | reverse complement strand
TACGGCGTCACCTGGGACGACAGTTCGCAGGGCGCGGAGCTCTACGACGACTTCATCGCCGCGGCTGTCGCCGAGGCGATCACCGAGGATGCCGCGTGGTATTGCTGGCACGCCTCGCGCCGCCAGGCGATGCTGGAAGCCTGCTGGGAAAGGGCGGGCGCCTTCGTGCACCAGCAGATCATCTGGGTGAAGGACCGCGGGGTGCTGACCCGGTCGCACTATCTATGGAAGCACGAGCCCTGCTTCATGGGCTGGCGCCGGCCGCACCGCCCGCCCAAGGTCGCCGAGGAAACGCTGCCCTCGACCTGGGAGATGCCGAGCTTCGCGAAAGATGAGCGTCCCGACCACCCGACGCCGAAGCCTCTCGATGCTTTCGGGATCCCGATGCGCCAGCACGTCGCCCGCGGCGGCCTCTGCTACGAGCCGTTCTCTGGCTCCGGCTCGCAGATCATGGCGGGCGAGGCCAACGGACGCCGCGTCTACGCGATGGAGATCAGCCCCGCCTATGTCGACGTGGCGGTGGAGCGCTGGCAGGCAGAGACTGGCCGCGACGCGATCCTCGACGGCGACGGCCGGACCTTCGCGGCGGTGAAGGCCGAGCGGTTGGGCATGACCACGAAAGACAAGGAGATGGCATGAAACAAAGCCGGACCATGTCGTTGATCGAGGCCATCGCCAATGTCGTGGTGGGATACTGCGTCGCCGTGCTGACGCAAATCCTGATCTTCCCGATGTTCCACCTGCACACGAGTTTGGCGCAGAACCTGAAGATGGGCGCGGTGTTCACAGTGGTGAGCGTCGCGCGTTCCTTCGCCCTGCGCCGGCTGTTCGAGGCGATCCGGGTGAGAAACGCGGAATGAAAATCCGCCGCCCGGGGTTGGGCGGCGGTGGTTGGCTCGAATGGCCTCAGTCGCGGATGGCGTACACCCTGCCGCGCCCCTCGATTTCCTCGGAGGTGATGGTCAGGCCGAGCTTCTTCTTGAGCGCGCCGGCCATCGCACCCCTCACGGTGTGCGGCCTCCACTGAAGGGCCGTGGCGATCTCGTCGATGGTGGCGCCGCCCTCGGCGCGCAGCATCTCGATGAGCCGGGCCTGCTTGGTGCCCGCGCGCGGCACGCGCGTCTTGGGCGCTGGATCGGCCTTGGCGGGGTCGTCCTGCGGGTCCTCCGCACTCAGCGCATCGTCGGCGCACGTGGGCGCGCTGTCGCCGCCTTCCGGCTCGATCCCGATGGCGGCGAGGCCCGCATTGGTAATGTGCAGCAGGATCGCGCAGCCGTCCTCGTCATTGCGCCAGATGCGGTTGAGCGCGGGATCGGCCTTTGTCTGGCTGTCGGTGAAGGTCTCGGCGATGAGCCCGCGCTTCATGAGCGCACCGATCACTTTCTGTGCGGCGCCACCACGCAGGGAGCCGGGCAGCGGCAGAACATTCCGGTCCTCGCGCTGCGCGGCGGCGCTGAGGATCACGAGTTGGGTATCGGAAAGCTTGGTCATCCGGGGTCTCCTTCATCGGGGCCCGCGTCATGCGGCACCTTCTACGACCCCGAGCCGCGCCTCGGCGCGGCGGGAGTTCCGGCTGTGCCGGGGATCACTCGGCGAATTCGCCCTCACCGAACAGGAAGTCGGTGATCTCCCTGAGGTCGCTGGCGACGTGGTCGAGCGACCCGACGGCTCCCCAGTTGACGGCTTCGGGGTCGAACCCGAAGTGATCGTCGCTGAGCGCCTGCAGGCGGGCGAGCATCTCGTCGATTTCGGCCTTTTTGCCAATGAAGGCGTCCAGAGCGGCCTCGTGGTTGCGCCGGGCCTTCTCGGCCCGGAGTTCGTGCCGGGGTGTGGTCTGGGGGTTCAGGCGGGTCATGGCGGGCTCCGTAGCTGAGTTGCATCGTTTTCGTGGAACCAGGTTCGCTCTGCTTTGGAGGCATATCAACTACATAAGCACATGATTTTGCATGATAATCGGAGCGCTCAATGGAGGGTATGAGCGAGCGCCAATACGCCGCCCGTGTCGGCCTTTCGCGCGGTGCGATCCAGAAGGCCAAGGCGACGGGACGGCTGGTGCTGCACGGGGATGGCAGCATTGACGCAGAGGCCAGCGATGCCCTGCGCGCGCACGCAACCGATCCATCGAAGACCCGCAAAGCGCCAAAGGCGAAGCTGAAACCCGTTCCGGAAGCGGCGGTGTCCGCCGTTGGCGACACGCTCAAGGAACAGGGGATGGCTGCGCCGCCGGTTGGCAGCGGCACCACGTTCCTGCAGGCCAAGACGGCCAACGAAGTGCTTAAGGCTCAAGAACGCCGCCTCCGGCTGCAGAAACTCAAGGGTGAACTGATCGACCGCGCCAGGGCGGAGACGCTGATGTTCCGGCTCGCGCGCGAGGAACGCGACGCGTGGGTGACCTGGCCGGCGCGGGTGGCCGCGCAGATGGCGGCGGAACTCGTCGCGGCGCTCGAAGACCCGGAGACCGCCGCGAACGGCATTTCAGAACCAGCGGTGACGACCGCGTTGATCCAGAGACTGCTCGAAACCCATGTCCGCGCCCAGCTCGACAGCCTCGCCGATGTCCGGCCGAGGCTCGGATGAGAATGCGCTCGACTTCGACGGAGCGGAGGGACTTCTTCGGGCATGGCGCAGCGGCATCCGTCCCGATCCCGACCTGACGGTTTCGCAATGGGCGGATCGGCATCGGCGGCTGGGCTCGCGCGCCTCCGCGGAGCCGGGCCGGTATCGCTCTGCGCGCACGCCCTACATGCGCGAAATCATGGACCGGCTCTCGCCGGGCGATCCCACGCAAAGGGTCGTGTTCATGAAGGCCGCGCAGGTCGGCGCGCCGCTTGCGCTCGATACGCCCGTACCGACTCCGTGCGGATGGACGACCATGGGCGAGATCGCCGTGGGCGACCTGGTCTACGACGAGGGCGGGCGCATCTGCCGGGTCACCGGCCTGTCGCCGGTGTTCGAGGATCGTCCCTGTTTCGAGATCGCATTCGACGACGGCGAACGTATCGTCGCGGATGGCGATCATCGCTGGCCGGTCTGGGACTTCACGAACGACCGTCCCGTTGCGCGCACGCTGACCACGGCGGAGATGTCCGGGCGCGTGAGGATCGGGGCCCGGGCCAGGCGTCACCGCTATGCCATCGACTGCTGCGATCCGGTCGACATGCCGGAGCAGGACCTGATCCTGCATCCCTACGTGCTGGGGCTCTGGCTCGGGGACGGCTCGTCGGTCATGAACCACATCTCGGTGCACGAGGAGGACGCCGAGATCGTCGAACACCTGCGGGACTGCGGCGTCGAGGCCGAGTTCCGGCTGCCGAAGTGGCGCAAGGGCCGGGTTGCCAATGTCGTGATCGACCCGACCCTCCGGATGCGGCGGGCGGATGGCGCGTCGCTCTCGAGTGCTTTCCGCTCGCGCTTCGTGACGCGACTGCGGCAGCTCGACCTGCTGGACAACAAGCACGTGCCGCTGCCCTACATGCGGGCCAGCCGCGCCCAGCGGCTGGAGCTTGTGCGCGGGCTGATGGATTCCGACGGCACGATCACGCCGGACGGCAAGCGCTGCGAGTTCTCGAACGCCGACCGGGGCCTCGTCGATGCGATGGTCGAGTTGCTGCGCGGGCTCGGGTACAAGCCCGCGATCTATCATGGGCGTTCGCGCAGCAAGGTCATCGGGCGAGACGGCCGTGCGACAACGTCCGGGGAATACTGGCGCGTCTCCTGGACCGCCTATGCCGAGGAACCTATGTTCCGGCTCTCGCGCAAACGGGCGCGGATGCGCCCGATCGAGAGCGGGCGACCCTGGAAGAGCCGCCGCCGGCGGATCGTGGCGATCCGGCCGGTGCCGAGCGTGCCGGTGCGCTGCATCGAGGTGGACTCGCCGAGCCACCTGTTCCTGTGCGGGAGGGGCTGGATCCCGACGCACAACACCGAAGCCGGAAACAACTGGATCGGCTTCGTGATCCACCAGGCACCGGGGCCGATGCTGGCTGTCCAGCCGACGGTGGAACTGGCGAAACGGAACTCCCGCCAGCGGATCGACCCGCTGATCGACGAGAGCCCGGAACTGCGGGAGCGGGTCAAACCGGCACGCTCGCGGGATGCTGGCAACACGATGCTGTCCAAGGAATTCGCGGGCGGCATCCTGATCATGACCGGTGCGAACTCGGCGGTCGGGCTGCGCTCCACCCCGGCGCGCTACATCTTTCTCGACGAGGTCGACGCCTATCCGGCGTCGGCCGACGAGGAAGGCGATCCGGTGACGCTGGCCGAGGCGCGGTCGCTGACCTTTGCCCACCGGCGCAAGGTGTTCCTGGTCTCGACCCCGACGATCCGGGGGCTCTCCCGGATCGAACGCGAGTTCGAGGCATCGGACCAGCGGCGATACTTCGTGCCGTGCCCGTATTGCGGGCAGATGCAGTGGCTGAAATTCGAGCGGCTACGCTGGGAGAAGGGCCGGCCGGAAACGGCGGACTACCGTTGCGAGGCCTGCGAGGTGCCCATCGCGGAACACCACAAGACGGCGATGTTGCAAGCGGGCGAATGGCGTCCGACCGCCACGGCGGCCGATCCGAACACCGTCGGCTATCACCTCTCGGCGCTCTATTCACCCATCGGCTGGCTGAGCTGGGAGCGGATCGTGCGGGCATGGGAGGCGGCCCAAGGGTCGGACGAGGCAATCAAGGCGTTCCGCAACACGATCCTTGGCGAGACATGGGTCGAGACCGGCGAGGCGCCCGATTGGCAGCTGCTTTACGACCGGCGTGAACGCTGGAATCCGGGCATCGTTCCCGCGGGCGGATTGTTCCTGACCGCCGGGGCGGACGTGCAGAAAGACCGCATCGAGGTCGATGTCTGGGCCTGGGGGCGTGGGCTCGAAAGCTGGCTTGTCGATCACGTGGTGATCGAGGGCGGACCCGACCGGCAGGATGCCTGGGGCGACCTGACCGAATTGCTCAGCCGTACCTGGCCGCATGAGCGCGGCGCGCATCTGAAGATCGCGCGGCTTGCCATCGACACCGGCTACGAGGCTCCGGCGGTCTATGGCTGGGCGCGGGCGGAGGGCTTTGCACAGGTCGCGCCCGTCAAGGGCGTCGAGGGGTTCAATCGGGCAAGCCCGGTCTCCGGGCCGACCTATGTCGACGCCACCGAGGGCGGCAAGCGCCTGCGGCGGGGCGCGCGGCTTTGGACCGTGGCGGTCTCGACGTTCAAGGCCGAAACCTACCGCTTCCTGCGGCTGGC
>NZ_PRDS01000020.1:2500-5347 GCF_002927635.1 Albidovulum inexpectatum | reverse complement strand
CGACCTTCAGGTTATGAGCCTGACGAGCTACCGGGCTGCTCCACCCCGCGTTATGATTGGTTTTTTTTGATCGTGATGGAGAGATACGTTTTGAATGAGTGCTTCTTTCTAGGTTTGGCGGTGACCTACTCTCCCACGTCTTGAGACGCAGTACCATTGGCGCTGCGGCACTTATCGACCGAGTTCGGGATGGGATCGGGAGTTTTGCTCGCGCTATGACCACCAAACCGAGGAAGAAGCACTTTGTTTTCCAAGTCGAATGTTTGCTTTTGATTGGGTATTGAGTCTTGCTGTTTCTGGATCAGATCAAGCCTATCGAGCGATTAGTACCGGTCAACTGAGCGCATTGCTGCGCTTACATCTCCGGCCTATCGACGTGGTGGTCTTCCACGGCTCTCAAGGGATACCTTGTTTTGAGGTGGGCTTCCCGCTTAGATGCCTTCAGCGGTTATCCCTTCCGGACATAGCTACCCTGCACTGCGGCTGGCGCCACAACAGGTCCACCAGTGGTCCGTTCACCCCGGTCCTCTCGTACTAGGGGCAACTCCTCTCAAGTATCCTGCACCCACGGCAGATAGGGACCGAACTGTCTCACGACGTTCTAAACCCAGCTCACGTACCTCTTTAAATGGCGAACAGCCATACCCTTGGGACCTGCTCCAGCCCCAGGATGAGATGAGCCGACATCGAGGTGCCAAACGATGCCGTCGATATGGACTCTTGGGCATCATCAGCCTGTTATCCCCGGCGTACCTTTTATCCGTTGAGCGATGGCCCTCCCACTTGGGACCACCGGATCACTATGGCCGACTTTCGTCTCTGCTCGACCTGTCAGTCTCGCAGTCAGGCTGGCTTCTGCCATTGCACTCAACGAGCGATTTCCGACCGCTCTGAGCCAACCTTCGCGCGCCTCCGTTACGCTTTAGGAGGCGACCGCCCCAGTCAAACTACCCGCCACGCAGGGTCCCGGACCCGGATAACGGGCCGCGGTTAGACATCAAGAGTGCGAAGGGTGGTATCTCAAGGGCGGCTCCACAGGAACTGGCGTCCCTGCTTCAAAGCCTACCACCTATCCTGCACATCGCAGTCCTGATGCCAGTGCGAAGCTGTAGTAAAGGTGCACGGGGTCTTTCCGTCTAACCGCGGGTAGTGTGCATCTTGACACACAGTTCAATTTCGCTGAGTCCACGTTCGAGACAGCGGGGAGATCGTTACGCCATTCGTGCAGGTCGGAACTTACCCGACAAGGAATTTCGCTACCTTAGGACCGTTATAGTTACGGCCGCCGTTTACTGGGGCTTCAGTTCGGAGCTTGCACCCCTCCCTTTAACCTTCCAGCACCGGGCAGGCGTCAGACTGTATACGTCGCCTTGCGGCTTCGCACAGCCCTGTGTTTTAAGTAAACAGTCGCCACCCCCTGGTTTGTGCCCCCGACCCCTGGTTGCCCAAGAGCCGGGCTCCCTTCTCGCGAACTTACGGGAGCATTTTGCCGAGTTCCTTAAACGTGGTTCTCTCAAGCGCCTTGGTATTCTCTACCAGTCCACCTGTGTCGGTTTCGGGTACGGTCTGATGGAGGGCTGTTTCCAGGGACCCCGCGGCTGCCAGGACAATCCGATAAGCCCTGACAACGTTAAGGATCCGTCACTTCCTCCTGGCCCAGGAATATTAACCTGGTTCCCATCGACTACGCCTTTCGGCCTCGCCTTAGGGGCCGGCTTACCCTGCTCAGATTAGCTTTAAGCAGGAACCCTTGGACTTTCGGCGACAGGGTCTCTCACCCTGTTTGTCGCTACTCATGTCAACATTCTCGCTTCCGATCACTCCACCGGTTGCCTCACGGCCCGGCTTCACAGTCAGCACCGTTCCGACCTGAACTTTCCCGAGGGAAAGCTGAAGTCGGAATGTGCTGTATCACGGAACGCTCCGCTACCGCGCAGATTGCTCTGCACCCTCAGCTTCGGCTCGTGGCTTGAGCCCCGTTACATCTTCGCCGCAGGACATCTTGTTTAGACCAGTGAGCTGTTACGCTATCTTTAAAGGATGGCTGCTTCTAAGCCAACCTCCTGGTTGTTTTGGACGTCCCACCTGCTTTCCCACTTAGCCACGAATTGGGGGCCTTAGCTGGAGGTCAGGGTTGTTTCCCTCTCCACGACGGACGTTAGCACCCGCCGTGTGTCTCCCGGATAGTACTCTTCGGTATTCGGAGTTTGCTTAGGCTCAGTAAGTCTGTGGGACCCCATCACCCATGCAGTGCTCTACCCCCGAAGGTATTCGTCCGAGGCGCTACCTAAATAGCTTTCGCGGAGAACCAGCTATCTCCGAGTTTGATTGGCCTTTCACCCCTAGGCACAAGTCATCCGGACCCTTTTCAACGGGTGTCGGTTCGGACCTCCAGTACGTGTTACCGTACCTTCATCCTGCTCATGCCTAGATCACTCGGTTTCGGGTCTGATCCCACGAACTGAACGCCCTTTTAAGACTCGCTTTCGCTGCGCCTACACCTATCGGCTTAAGCTTGCTCGTGAGACCAAGTCGTTGACCCATTATACAAAAGGTACGCCGTCAGGGGTCATGCCCCCTCCGACTGCTTGTAGGCGTCCGGTTTCAGGTACTGTTTCACTCCCCTCGTCGGGGTGCTTTTCACCTTTCCCTCACGGTACTGGTTCGCTATCGGTCAGCAAGGAGTACTTAGCCTTCGGGGGTGGTCCCCCGATCTTCAGACAGGATTTCACGTGTCCCGCCCTACTTGATACGTCCCTTCGAGCTTCCTGTACGGGGCTGTCACCCTCTGTGGCTGACCTTTCCAGGTCATTCCAGTCACTCTCAAGGCTCGGCTGGTCCGCGTTC
>NZ_PRDS01000019.1 GCF_002927635.1 Albidovulum inexpectatum | reverse complement strand
TACGGCGTCACCTGGGACGACAGTTCGCAGGGCGCGGAGCTCTACGACGACTTCATCGCCGCGGCTGTCGCCGAGGCGATCACCGAGGATGCCGCCTGGTATTGCTGGCACGCCTCCCGCCGCCAGGCGATGCTCGAGGCCTGCTGGGAAAAGGCCGGTGCCTTCGTCCATCAGCAGATCATCTGGGTGAAGGACCGCGGAGTTCTCACCCGGTCGCACTACCTCTGGAAACACGAGCCTTGCTTCATGGGTTGGCGCCGCCCGAACCGCCCGCCGAAGGTGGCCGAGGAAACGCTGCCGTCCACCTGGGAGATGCCGTCCTTCGCGAAGGACGAGCGGCCCGACCACCCGACGCCGAAACCGCTCGACGCCTTCGGGATCCCGATGCGCCAACATGTTGCGCGGGGCGGCCTCTGCTACGAGCCGTTCTCGGGCTCCGGCTCGCAGATCATGGCGGGCGAGGCCAACGGCCGTCGTGTGTTCGCGATGGAAATCAGCCCGGCCTATGTCGATGTCGCGGTCGAGCGATGGCAGGCCGAGACCGGCCGCGACGCGATCCTCGACGGCGACGGTCGGACCTTCGCGCAGGTGAGGACCGAGCGGCTGGGCGACGATGCCGAAGCCCCGGCCGATCCCTCGGCAACGGACACCACCCCCGAACCCGCGCGAAAGCGCAAGACCGCCGCGTGACATGCATGACCTGGCTCTACCTTCCTCCGTTGACGCTTCCGGAGCCGGAAACGCATGCCTCTTCGGCCTCTCGCTCTGCTCCGGCGCCGGCGGGCTCGACCTCGGCCTCACCATTGCCTTGCCCGGATATCGAACTGTGGTCCATGTCGAACGGGAAACATACGCCGCGGCCATTCTCGTGGCCCGGATGGAAGAGGCGGCCCTGGATCCGGCACCTGTCTGGGACGACGTTGGAACCTTCGATGGCCGAGATTGGCGCGGCGCGGTGGACATCGTCACTGCGGGCTATCCGTGCCAGCCGTTCTCCGTCGCGGGCAAACGCCGGGGTGCCGACGACCCCCGCCACCTCTGGCCGCATGTCGCCCGCATCATCGGCGAGGTCGCGCCGCCCTTCGTCTTCCTCGAGAACGTCGCCCATCATCTCCGCCTCGGCTTCCCCGAAGTCGCCGGAGGATTGGTCGACATGGGCTACCGCCTTGCGGCGGGCCTCTTCACGGCGGCGGAAGTCGGCGCGCCGCACAAGCGGGAGCGGCTCTTCATCCTCGCCCATCGCGAGCACGACCAACTGGCCGACCCCGCGCGCCTGCTCCGGGACCCGCTCGAGCGGCGGCAACCGGACCGAGATGCTCGCCCGCTGGCCGACGCCGATGGCGAGCGACGGCAACAAGCCGAGCGCGGGCAAGCGCAAGGCGGCCGACCTGACCGGCGTGAGCCGGATGTGGATGACCCCGACAGCGCGGGATCACAAGGATGGAGCGACGACATTGGCGAACACGCCGGTGAACGGCCTGCTTGGCCGCCAGGTCCTGGCGACGCCGACGGTTGGCGGAAGCTCCTGCGATATGCCCCGGACCTTGAACCCAGCATTCGTCGAGGCGCTGATGGGCTGGCCCACCGGGTGGACCGCCTTCGGCTCTGCGGCAACGGCGTGGTCCCGCTGGTTGCCGCGTATGCGCTCAGAACTTTGGCGGCTCAATTGCTGGCCGATGGATGAGGACGTCGCATGAAGCAATCCCGGCTCATGTCGCTGATCGAGGCCATCGCCAATGTGGTGGTCGGCTACGGCGTCGCGGTCGGCACGCAAATCCTGATCTTCCCGATTTTCGGGCTGCACACGACGCTGGCGCAGAACCTGAAGATGGGCGCGGTGTTCACGTTGGTGAGTATCGCGCGGTCCTTCGCCTTGCGGCGGGTGTTCGAGGCAATCCGGGTCGCGTCGAGGAACGACCGACCGACCTAGCGGAGAGCCGACGGTCAGGTTCGAAGTTGTCGCTATCCCGTTCAGATTCTATGGTTTCTCAAAGTGTAGGATGGGCATGAAGAACCGTTTCCCGTCCAGGCCAATCGACGGGATCGAGATTTTGAAGGATTCAGACCAGCATACGACGAATTCCGACACCTTGCCGGATGGCCTCGAGGCCCTTCGGCGGGAACTGAGCCTCTCGGACGTGATGGGCTTGATCGAGCGCACCGCGCGATGGGTCGACCCGACGACGTTCAAGTATCTGCCGGTCTGGTACCCGGAGCATGCGCGACGCGCGCTGTTCTACAAGGCCAACTGGTCCGAACCGCAGATGAACCGAAACCGCCAGACCGGCGTCAGTATCCACAAGTCCGAAGGAAACGTTCATGCGAACAAGGCGCTGACGCTCGCTCTCGGCCTTCGGGCCGGAGAACGACCGAACTGGTCATGCTGCCACATCTGGGGCGTCGACGACGCGTTCTACCAAGTCAGCAACGCAGTGGTTCAGGACCGACGCTTTTTCTCCTGCGTCGCGAACATGGTCCTGCTGCCGACGCCCTTGAAGGCGTTCACGGACGTCATGACCGACGTAAAGATGATGCTTCGCGTCTGTGCGCTGCACCTCTACGGCTGGTCCTGCGACCACGACGTCGTAGCGGACATCGCGGGTCAGGTTGCCGACTGGGAGAATTGGGACGCCTATCCGGAGAGCTGGCCCAAACCGGGTCGGACGACGCTCCCGCTGGGCACGGCCAAGTTTTCGCCTAGGATCAAGGCGGCGGCAGACCGCAGGAAGGCCGCCATTCGTAAAGATCTGACATCCGCTGGTCCGCACTATCCGCGGGAAGAGGTCCGCAAGGTGCTAGATTACTGGAATATCTCGCTCTGAGAGAAGGAAGCCGCCGCCCCAAGCGGGGGCAGCGGCATCGGACCGAGGTGTTCTGCGGCTCTAGTCGCTGGGCAGGCTGTAGACCCTCCCGCGTCCGTCGATTTTCTCGGAGGTGATCCTCAGACCGAGCCGCTTCTTCAGCGCGCCGGACATGGCGCCTCTCACAGTGTGCGACTGCCATCCCGTGGCGGCAACGATCTCGTCGATGGTCGCGCCGCCGTCGGCGCGGAGCATCTCGATCAGCCGGGCCTGTTTGGTGCCGCTGCGTGGCTTGCGGGTCTTGGGCGCGGGAGCGGCCTCGGCGGCTTCGGGCGCGCCTTCGCTCGAGCCCTGCTCGATGCCGATGTGGGCAAGCCCCGCGTCGGTGATGCGCAGGAGAATGGCGCGGCCGTCCTCGTCGTTGCGCCAGATGCGGTTCAGCGCGGGGTCGGCCTTGGCGAAGTGGTCGGTCGGAGTCGCCTCGACCAACCCCCGTCGGAGCAGGGCGTCGATGACCTTGTGCGCTGCGCCTCCGCGCAAGCTGCCGGGAAGCGGCAGGACGTTCCGGTCGTCGCGTTGCGCAGCGGCGCTGAGGATCACGAGTTGGGTGTCAGATAGCTTGGTCATCTGGGGTCTCCGAGTTCTGGCCCGCGTCATGCGGTGCCTTCTATGACCCCGAGCCGCGCCTCGGCGCGGCGGGAGTGCCGGCAGCGCCGGGGATCACTCGGCGTATTCGCCTTTGCCGAACAGGAAGTCGGTGATCTCCCTGAGGTCGCTGGCGACGTGGTCGAGCGACCCGACGCTGCCCCAGTTGACCGCCTCGGGATCGAACCCGAAGTGATCGTCGCTGAGCGCCTGCAAGCGGGCCAGCATCTCGTCGATCTCGGCCTTTTTGCCAATGAAGGCCGCAAGCGCGGCTTCGTGGTTGCACCGGGCCTTCTCGGCGCGGAGTTCGTGGCGGGGCGTGGTCTGGGGGTTCAGGCGGGTCATGGTTGGCTCCGTGGTGAGTTGCATCGTCCTTGTGATGACACGTTCGCTCTGGTCGGGAGGCTTATCAACTACATAAGCACATGATTTTGCATGATAATCGGAGCGCGTCATGGAGGGGTTGAGCGAGCGCCAGTATGCCGCCCGTGTCGGCCTGTCGCGCGGCGCGATTCAGAAGGCGAAGGCGACCGGGCGACTGGTGCTGCACGACGATGGCAGCATCGACGCCGAGGCCAGCGATGCCCTGCGCGCGCAGGCGACCGATCCGTCGAAGACGCGGAAACCTCCACAGCCGAAGCTCAAGCCCGTCCCGGAAGCGGCGGTGTCCGCCGTTGGCGAGACGCTCAAGGAACAGGGGATGGCCGCGCCGCCGGTTGGTAGCGGCACGACCTTCCTGCAGGCCAAGACGGCGAACGAAGTGCTGAAGGCGCAGGAGCGACGCATCCGGCTGCAAAAGCTGAAGAGCGAGTTGATCGATCGGGCCCGCGCGCTGTCGCTGGTGTTTCGACTGGCGCGGCAGGAGCGCGACGTCTGGGTCAACTGGCCCGCGCGTGCGGCGGCGCTGATGGCTGCAGAGCTGGGTGTGGAGCCCGCCAAGATGCAGAAGGTTCTGGAGAAACATGTCCGTGCCCAGCTCGACGATCTCGCCGAGGTCAAACCCGATCTCCGATGAGGATTTCGATGGCGCGGCGGAGATCCTGCGTGCCTGGGGTGAAGGCCTCAAGCCGGATCCGGACTTGACGGTGTCGGAATGGGCGGACCGGCACCGGATGCTCTCGGGGCGCGCCTCGGCTGAACCGGGGCGATATCGCACCGTCCGCACGCCCTACATGGGCGAGATCATGGACCGACTGTCGCCCGGCGATCCGACACAGCGGATCGTGTTCATGAAGGCCGCGCAGGTTGGTGCGACCGAGGCGGGGAACAACTGGATTGGCTTCGCGATCCACCAGGCACCGGGGCCGATGCTGGCTGTCCAGCCGACGGTGGAACTGGCGAAACGGAACTCCCGCCAGCGGATCGACCCGCTGATCGACGAGAGCCCGGAACTGCGGGAGCGGGTCAAACCGGCACGCTCGCGGGATGCTGGCAACACGATGCTGTCCAAGGAATTCGCGGGCGGCATCCTGATCATGACCGGTGCGAACTCGGCGGTCGGGCTGCGCTCCACCCCGGCGCGCTACATCTTTCTCGACGAGGTCGACGCCTATCCGGCGTCGGCCGACGAGGAAGGCGATCCGGTGACGCTGGCCGAGGCGCGGTCGCTGACCTTTGCCCACCGGCGCAAGGTGTTCCTGGTCTCGACCCCGACGATCCGGGGGCTCTCCCGGATCGAACGCGAGTTCGAGGCATCGGACCAGCGGCGATACTTCGTGCCGTGCCCGTATTGCGGGCAGATGCAGTGGCTGAAATTCGAGCGGCTACGCTGGGAGAAGGGCCGGCCGGAAACGGCGGACTACCGTTGCGAGGCCTGCGAGGTGCCCATCGCGGAACACCACAAGACGGCGATGTTGCAAGCGGGCGAATGGCGTCCGACCGCCACGGCGGCCGATCCGAACACCGTCGGCTATCACCTCTCGGCGCTCTATTCACCCATCGGCTGGCTGAGCTGGGAGCGGATCGTGCGGGCATGGGAGGCGGCCCAAGGGTCGGACGAGGCAATCAAGGCGTTCCGCAACACGATCCTTGGCGAGACATGGGTCGAGACCGGCGAGGCGCCCGATTGGCAGCTGCTTTACGACCGGCGTGAACGCTGGAATCCGGGCATCGTTCCCGCGGGCGGATTGTTCCTGACCGCCGGGGCGGACGTGCAGAAAGACCGCATCGAGGTCGATGTCTGGGCCTGGGGGCGTGGGCTCGAAAGCTGGCTTGTCGATCACGTGGTGATCGAGGGCGGACCCGACCGGCAGGATGCCTGGGGCGACCTGACCGAATTGCTCAGCCGTACCTGGCCGCATGAGCGCGGCGCGCATCTGAAGATCGCGCGGCTTGCCATCGACACCGGCTACGAGGCTCCGGCGGTCTATGGCTGGGCGCGGGCGGAGGGCTTTGCACAGGTCGCGCCCGTCAAGGGCGTCGAGGGGTTCAATCGGGCAAGCCCGGTCTCCGGGCCGACCTATGTCGACGCCACCGAGGGCGGCAAGCGCCTGCGGCGGGGCGCGCGGCTTTGGACCGTGGCGGTCTCGACGTTCAAGGCCGAAACCTACCGCTTCCTGCGGCTGGC
>NZ_PRDS01000018.1 GCF_002927635.1 Albidovulum inexpectatum | reverse complement strand
AGAACCGTCCCATCCGGCCCGACCGCACAGACCTGAAAACTGCCCTTCGCCAAGTCGATCGCCAGCATGCTGATCTTCGTCGCCATCGATGTGCCCTCCAAAATTGGTTCCTATAGAACCGTCATGGCATACAAGATGCCGTTGGTGGGGGCATCCACCGCATCAGTTCACATTGTGTGTTGGGTCAGCCATTCAGAACTTCGCGACCAGATTGACGAACAGCCCTTTGTCGTCCTGGGTCATATCGGTGAGGTCATCCGAGAATGATCCGAAATTGTAACCAACCCCAAGCTTGATCGAGTTGCCGAAATGTTTGTAGACAGCGGCCAGCGCAGCTGTTTCTCTGGTTCTGGCTTGCACAAGATCCAGACGTCGGAGTTCGAGCAACATATCCCAGTCATGGACAAGGTGGAACCTGGCATTCATCACGGCAAGCCAGGCGTCATTATCGACGTAAGTAGATGAGCCCACATCCGCCGTACGGCTGTCGCGATAGCCGATCTTGCCGCCGACCGTCCAGTATTCGTTCAGATCGTATTCGGCGTCGAGACTGATCACGTGACTGACCTGCCGGGGCCCGCGCGCATCCAGCCCGTCCAGCTCTTGTCCGTATTTGTCGTAGAGAAACCGGTATTTTGCCAGGATATTGAGACGGTCGTTGTCTATCGGACGCAGCGCATAGCCTACGACGACGTCGCCATAGGTGCTGTCGGGCAGCGAGCTTTCATCCGTGTCGGTGTCGATCGCCTCAACGCTGAACAACAGGCGCTGGCTTTCATCAATTTGATAGCGCAGGCGTGCATTCACCGCCAGCGTTCGCCCATCGCGGCTGGTGCCTGCAATCTCTCCTTCGTCCAAACGATATTCGACCCTGCCCGAGGCGTCCAGGCGCGCATCCTGGTATCGCGCACCCAGTGTCAGAGCAAGCCTGTCGAAATCGCTGGTCGCGCTTTCGTCAGACAGCCTGGCCGCCTCGACGCCCAGCAAGTATGTCAGACGCTCGGTGGCCGCGTACTCGACCCCATAGGAATTGGTCAGCGTTCGTTTCTGACCGAGCAGGTCGTTCGTAATCTCGCCGGTAAAGGCCAGTGACGGCGTGATCCTCTCTCGCGCGCCGACAACGAACCTGCCGTGATCGCGCGTTGACCAAAGATCGCCGGTTCCAAAGCTGTCGGGATCGAACTCGTATCCAATCCAGCGCGCGCGGTTTTCGTTTTCCTGGTAGGAAGCAAGGATTCTGCCGCCGAAACCAAGCGTGCCGTCCGAAATTTCCCCTTCGACGCTCCAGCGCCTGGACAAGTCATAACGGCCACCCAGACCAACACGATTGTTCTTGCGCAATCCCTTGGTCGCGGCGGAAACCTGTCCGAACGCGTACCAGCTCAGATCCGGGCGCACCTTCCGGTCGAAACGGAACGCGACATCCGTCCGCTTTCCACGCGCGGAGGCGTTTCCCTCGACATACTGTTTGAACCCGACCGAGTAGGTGTCACTGTCAGTCGCTGCAAGGGACAGCTGCGCGCCCGATTCACGCCGGTCCTGACCGTCCGAGTTGGCGTATTGATCGCTGTAGATGCTCCAGGCAAGGCGCGGTGTCTGCTTGACGTCCAGCCTGAATCCCCACAGGCGTTCGTCGGAAAACGCGCTGTAATCCAGGGTCGAAAAGCCCGCATCGCGGTTTTCCCCGTAGGCGGTCAATGTTCCATCGACGTTCAGCCCCAGCTCTCGGAGGTCCAGAAGGGTTTCGATCCGCCTTGCGGCCCCCTTGCCGGCATTGACCGGATCGGTGTCGATCAAAAGACCGCCATCCAGAGAATAGGAGCTGGACAGGCCCGGACCGTCGCTTTCCGCATATTCCATCTCGACGAAACTGCGTTCGCCCAACCTGTATCTCAGATCGACGCCTCGGGCCTGCTGATCCGCGGTCGCCGTCGTCTCGTTCTGTATCGTCACGCCCAGGCGCAGCTCGTCCGTCGGCCAGATCTCGATTCTTCCTCCAGCGGAATATCCGTCCACATCCCCTGCTACCGGACTGTATTCGTACTGAACGACCAGATTGACGTCATAGTCCCCGCCGGGATTCGAAACGATATCCTGACCGCCGGTCGAAGATGACAAGGGTCGCGACAGCGTCACGACGCCTTGCAGATAGTTGATCAGGTAGTCGGTCCCGTAGGCCAGGTAGTCGCGGCGCACGACACGTCCCGTGACACGGTCCCGCAATTCGACCATCACCGTTTCGGACCCGCGCGAGATGTCCTGCCGGCTGAGGAAATAGACCGAACCACCCGTTCCGCGGAATACATCGCGCCTGGCCAGGCTTTCGGGCTGGGCGGCATAGCCTGCTATGGCGACCCGCGGCTCACCATGACTGGTCGTGCTCGCCGAGGTCCAGCGCCCGGAAAGACCGTACAATGTGCGGTCGTTCCGCAGATACTCCGATCCGGCAATGCCTGCCTTGCCATTTCCCCACATCAAGAAGTCGTCGTCCCGTTCGACGCGCAGGTAGAAACGTCCGGAAGTCGGAGCGTCCTCGACATACCCCGAATCGTCGCCATAGACAGGATAGAATTCGCCGGGATCGACCCGCAGCAGGACGCTGCGCGGATCCTTTTCATCAAGTGACGAAAAGAGATCCGAAAGGTCTTCCTCGCGCGTATCGACCGATGCCGTGACGGTATAACCTGCCGCGGTATGGCCTTTTGCATAGCCTGACAGGCGACCGCGCCGATAGGTTTCGTTGCTGCCCGTTCCCGTTTCCTTCCGACCCAGGGTCAGATCGGCGACACCGACATAGAACCATTCGGCTCGGGGTATCTCGATCTCTCGCGTGATCGAGAACGGCCTTGCGGTTCCGTCAACCGCGACATCGATCGCGTGATCACCGGGCGGCAGAATCCGCTGCACCACGAACCGTCCCTCGGTATCGGGCACCAGGGTTTCACCCAACGCCCGGATGCGGGCGCTCCGGTCCAGCCCCTTGCCCGAGATGGTGACCGAACCGCCGCGCACGCCGATACGGCTGATCGCCAGCGCGTTAGACCCTTCCTCGACCCCGATGCCCAGTCCGCGGCGTTCCAAGGCCGAGATCGGAACGGGGACGGTCTCGTCATACCGGCCATGCTTGTCATAGACCCTGTGGACGATGGCCAGATCCTGACCCTGAGGCAATTGGACGCTGACGCTGCCATTCGGAGAGACCGGATGAACCGAAATCGTTGCAGGGCCACCCGCCGCGCCCATGTCGATGATCCGGAATTCCGCCCGATCCACGAAGGCCGGGTAATTCAGGCGGCTCTGCAGATCGACCTGGCCTTTCGCGCGCGGCCAGATTTCCAGATCCAGCCTCTTGCGCGTCTCCAGCCCGTCGAACCGCACCTGAATGTCCGCGGCCCGCAGCGCCAGATCCGCCTTCCGGATCCGATCTTCGACCCTTCTGTCCCCGACCACCGGATTGCCGTCGATGGACAGCACGAAACCTTCGGGCGAGATCGGCCGAGAACGATCCCATTCGGAATTTTCTCCCGCAGGCATCGTGACGGCCTGCCCGGCATTGGCGGGCATGCAGGTTTCCGGCCACGCGCCATCGATCATGACGCAATTGGCGGACTGCGCGCGCGCATCCGGCGCCAGGAAGGTGAGCGCGGAGGTTCCGAGAAGCAGCGCTTGCAGAACCGAATTCGATTTCGAACACCTGTTCATCGGACGTCCTCACTCATTGAATGAACTTGATCGTGCGCTCGACGATCAGCTTGCCGCGTCCAACGCGCCTCCATTCGGCACGTACCCGGCTTTCGATTTCGTCCAGACGATCCCGGATCAGGGCCGCATCCTCGCTACCGCGAAGATAGGAGATCCGCAGCACGGCCGGGGCATGGGCAAACCGGGCGACAAAGGGAGCAATCGCGGAAGCCAGACTTGCTTTCGGCGTGCTGCTGCCCCGTTCGAAAGCTGCATCGGTCAGATCGATATCCACGACCCTGTCGATACTTGCGCCGAAATTCAGCTTCGCCATCTTGCCAGCGGTCAGACGGATGGTGCGTGGATTCTCGGTCGTGACGCGATAACCTGTTGGCAACGAACGTGGATCCAGCTTCAGGGTGAAATTGGATCCGATGTCGCGCGGCAGCTCCGCGCAGGGCACATGGAAGCGCCCGTGCTCATCGGTGGTGATCAGGACACCACGCGGGGTGACGACACGTGCTCCGGGGATTCCCGCCTCTCCGTTGCGCAGAACCTGGTCGATGGTTCTGTCGCGCCCGGCCAGCAATTCTGACAGCAACCGCGGGTCGGTAATCTCGCGACCGAACCCATCCAGGACCTTGCCTCCACGCAATACGATCGGACCATCCTGATACCCGTCGCGGTCCGCATCATCGAAAACCGTCCCGATTACGTCCGAACAGTCGAAGACATGCTCCGGCATCAGCCTGACGGTAGCCGTCGCGGTCGGAGCAAGGGGTTCACCCGTGACCGCATCAAGCACATCGGCGCGGTTCACCAATTCGCCCGCCGTAGCATTCGATGCCACACGCGCCGTCAAACGGATCTCGACCGTCGCGTTGGGCTCGAGTGACATTGACGGCAGAACCACGCTCTGGCCCGACACGACCGCCGTTTCCGCGACTGAATCCACCGTAACCGAGCCCGGAGTGAAGATCATTCCTGCCGGCAGGACGTCCCGGACGATGACCGGTCCGATGGTCCAGCCGGTATTGTTGGTCACGGTGATGACATAAGGCACGTTCTGCCCGATCGTCATCGTCTGGACCGTCGCTGTCTTTTCGATGGACACGGTCCCCGGATCAGCCGGAACCAGCACGGGGTCAATCGGCAAGTGGTTGTTTACCAGGTGCGGATCGCCCGCGCCCAGGATGAACGCAACATAATATGGTGCGGCGCTGCCATCGCTTGGCGGGGTGGCACTGGCATATGGCTGGCACGCCCCACCGGGGATCGCATCGTCCGGGCACGAGGCGACATCAAGAGCGCCCGCTTGTGGCGGCACGGCCGTGGATACACCGTCCAGGTAGCCGCTCGGCACGCCAACCAGTTCCAGTCTGTATTCCGTCCTGCCGGCGGGACAGGCCGGATCTGCGCCAGGCAGGATATCGAATCGATACGATCCGGTGGCGTCGGTCGTTTGCGGCTGCTGACCGGGCAACAGGCAAGATGGGGGCAGCGGCGTCCCAGAGGCATCTGTCAGGCGTATCTGGACGCCCGCGACCGGCGCGCCACTGGATGAATCGTAGACCACACCCGAAGGATCAAGTGGCAGGTTGGCGTCGTCGATCACCCGGTTCGCGGCGTCGAATGTCAGACCTGTCAGCCGCCCGATTGCTCTTTCGACAGTGCTTGGATCATTGTCGTCGACCTCGACAAACACGACCGAATAGGTTCCCGCGGGGAACCCGGCGAAACCGTAGGTTCCATCCGGTCCGACAATCGTCGTTGCGATCACATTGCCCTGATCGTCGACCAGATTCGCTTGATGGCCTCCGACCGTCGGCTCGCCCGCAGAGAACTTCCCATCTCCGTCCAGGTCCCGATACACGACCCCCGAGAGCTGCAGATCCGAAGATTGCACGGGCACCGACAAGACCGTTGGGTCATTGTCAGGAATTCCGTCGGTGGCGCCCGTCGCATCTGGCGTGTCGGTCGTCAGGGGGTTCGCAACGGGGCTTGCATCCGTGTCGGTCCCCGCATCCGAAGCAGCCACTGTACGCAGCGGCATGCCGGAACCGTCCGTGAATGGCACGCCATTGCGATCGACGCCAACCGCCGAAGCGACCGCGACGTTGGTTATATATCCTTCGGCCTCATCCGCCGGAGTGATCACGTAGCTGGCATCGACCCACGCTGTGGCCCCAACGTCGAGCGAATATGCAACATCCAGTCCCGAGATGCCGATTGCCGCGTCATCCACGGTAACCGTCGCCAGTCGGACATTGCCGGAATTGGTTACATCAAAGCGGTATGTGACCGTGTCTCCGGCATCGCCCAACACGAGGTTGCCATTCGTATCCTCGATCGCGACCACCGATTTGATCAATGTCAGCCCAGCTTGCTGGTCGAAGTCCAAGGTGATCGTCGCCGGGTTCGATGGGTTACCGTCATTGTCGACCACGGTATAGTCCACCGGAGTAGGATCGGCGGTAAAACCCGGCTCGGGGGTAAAGCTCACCTCGCCAGTTCCGAGATCTGCAGACCACGTGCCTTCACCTGGGACAAAGAGTGTATCGGTCCAACCGTCACCGTTGGTGTCGATTGCCGCTGCGTCGACGAACGAAACCGTGGTCGGATTCAGGCTGCCGTCCGGATCGGCATCGTTTGCAAGAATGTCGACCGTAGCGACATTGCCAACAATCAGACCAGATAGGGTATCGTCCGCAGCGATCGGCGGCACAGGCTGAATGGAAATCGTGACGCTGGCAGTGTCGCAGTTGGTCGGGTTCAGTTTTTCACAAATCTCGTAAACGATCGTGTAGTCGCCCTGAGGTGTCCCGGGCGGAACGGTGACGGTTCCATCCGTTGCATCCAGCAACGGAACCGGATTGCCATTGATCGGCGTGGCGGTCGAGATGATCGACAAGCTGACCGATGTCAGATCTGTCAGGGCGCTGCCGTTCAGCGTGTCATTGTCCAGAACGCTCTGCGCGCTCGTCGCGCCCGACAGACCGTCCAGACCCGCAAGCGCATCGTCCACCGCATCGATCGGCGCCGCCGCAACCACAACCGTCACCGTCGCGCTGTCGCAGATCGCGGGATCAAACTCCGAGCACAGCTCGTAGGTCAGCGTGTAGCTGCCCGCCGCCGTCCCGGCCGGCACCGCGATCGTCCCGTCATCCGAAAGCGTCGCACCAGACAGACCGCCGTCATCCAGAAGGCCAAGCGTCGTCTCCGAACCGTCGGCAGCCACCGCG
>NZ_PRDS01000017.1 GCF_002927635.1 Albidovulum inexpectatum | reverse complement strand
TGGGACGCAAACAGGCCGGAAGCCTGGCCGGGCTGGTTCCTCACTGCCGCGAGTCCGGCCAGTGGAAGGGCAAGTCCTTCATCAGCGGCGGGCGCAAGCCGCTACGCGACGCGCTCTACATGCCCGCTCTCGTCGCCATGCGCTTCAACCCGGATCTCAGGGCCAAATACACCGCGCTCCGCGCTGCCGGAAAACCCGCCAAGGTCGCCCTTGTGGCCCTCATGCGCAAGCTGATCGAAACCGCAAACGCACTCGTCAAGGCAGATCGCTTCTGGGTCGCAAATCGCGCTTGCGCATGACGGATACTCAGAAGCGAGAGGATCAGAATGAGCGCGGCGACCGCGAGGCCAATGCGCAGACGGTGGGCAAAGGCATCGCGCGGGTCGTCGGTGAGACGCCGCAGGCCGCGCAGGACACGGACAAGCTCAGTCATCGCCGCCCTCCCGCGCATCGCGCAACCGGGCCAGCACCAGCTCGATCACCGCCGGGCCAAAGACGCCGACCAGGTAGGCCGCCGATCCCGCCGCCCCGCCCGCGGGGATCGCCTGCGGCGGCAGGCCCAGCCAGGAGGTGATGACGGCCATCGACAGGCTCCCCATGCCGGCCGCGATCAGCCCGCCGAGCAGGATGTGGCGAAGCGCATCGCGCAGGCGCATCTTCGTGGTCAGCGCGTTGGTGGCCCCGCCAAGCGCGCCCCAGGCGGCGAGGATCACGGCCGTGGAGGTGGCAAGCTCGCGCAGCACGGCGTCGAGGAAACTGCCGGAATCGTTCATCGCCGGATCTCCAGGAGCGGGATGGCGGTGATGGAGCCGAGGCGTTCGATGTCCAGCGTGACGTCCAGCGTGTCGGTATCGAACCGGACGGGAGTATCGAACGCGAAGCCGGCTGTGATGGCGGCGCCCGTCGCCGGGGCGGTCGTGAAGCTGACGATGCCGGTGGTGGTATCAACCGACCAGCCAGAGAACTGTTCCACGCCATCGACCGCGACGCGGACCGTGCCTGCGACCGGCTTGGTGATCGTTCGGGTCCAGGTCTGGCCGCCAGAGGCATAGGCCTTGACCAGCTGGAAGTCGGTCGTCACGCCGTCACCGGTGCCGATTGCCTGATCCGTGGGCGAAGGTGTCCCGGACGGCAGGCAGGACTTCCAGTCCGCCCAGTCCTTGAAGCGGAAACCGTAGAGCCGGCCGTTGCGCGCCTCGAAGAAGGCCACCACGGCCGCCAGATCGTCGGCCCGCCGGATGCCAAAGGCGACATCGTAGCGCCGGCGGGAATTGGCCCAGCTGGCGTTGCGTTCCTCGCCGCCGCTGGCCAACTCGACGACCTGCGTGCGCCGTTCCGGCCCACCACGAGCGCCGCGGCTGATATTGTCCGGAAACCGAACCTCGTGAAACGCCATCGCTCAGAGCCCCCTGCGGCCCAGCGACACCGCCCGGGCGATGTCGGCCGCGACCTGCGTGCGCGATTGCCGGAAGCTCTCCGCGTCGCGGGTGTTGATGTTGATGGTGACGCCGCCACCAGCGCCGTAGCTCTGCGCCTCGCGCCGCGACAGCACCCGTTCGCCGCGCTGCAATATCGCCGGCACCTCGTCGGGTCGGAGCCCGGCCCAGCCGCCGGAATGCATTCGCGGCGCGCCGGCGAACACCCAGGCGGGCACCTGGCGCGTCACGCTCACCGCGCCGACCACGCCGCCTGCGTGATACACCTTCGCCCCTGTCAACAGCCCGCCAGCGCCGCCGAGGATCCCGCCGAGCGCATTGGCCATGGGCCCGAGGATGAACCGGCGCGCAGCCAGCTTGGTGAGATCGGCGATCAGCGACGTCACGAGATCACGGAAGTCAAGCTTGCCGGACTTCACGAACGCGGCCACCGCGTCCTCGGCGCTGCGGAAGGCGCCAACGAGGGACTGGCCGATATCGGCGCCAATGTCGCGGGCCTTGCTGGCGTAGTCTGACAGCGTCGCGGTGACGGCTGCCCAGCCGGTGGCTGCCTCGCCGGCCCCATCCGCATTGGCCGCGCCGGCAGCCCGGCCGGCCTCACCGGCGGCATCCAGCGCGGCGCTCACCCGGTCGGCCGCCGCCGTGGCCTCATCGAGCGCATCCGCGCCGTCTTCGCCACTTGCACGCATTGCCGCCCGCAGCGCGTCCACGGCCTCCCGCACGCCGTCGAAGGCATGGGCGCGCGTCTCTGCAGCGCGGGCACGCAGCGCGTCGGCCTGGTGGCCTGCATTGCTGGCGGCGTGGTTGAGGAAGGACGCGTAGCTTTGCGCCCCGAAGACGTCGATGCGAGCATCGGCCCCGATCCGCTCGGAGACCGCGTTGAAGGTCGGCCCGATCTGGTCAAGAAAGTCGGCCCATTTCTGCGAGAGGAAGGCCATGAGGCGCAGCCAGATCGCTTGCGTTTCGGCGCCCATGGCCCGGAAATCGTCGGCGAAGGAGGTGACGGTGACCCTGATCCCGTCCCAGACCTCCTTCGCGACATTGCCCATGAGGTCCAGCGCTTCGCCAAAGCCGCCCGCGCCGCGCATGAGCCTGGTGAACTGGTAGATCAGCTCCCCGGCGCCCACGATCAGCGCCCCGATGCCGGTTCGGATGAGCGCCCCGCGCAGGATGACGAGCGCCGTGGCGAGGCCACGGACCGACAGCGCCGCGGCAGCGAGCCCGGCGACCCAGCGGCTGGCGAGGAAGGACGCGAATGTGGCGGCATAGGTGGTCAGGCGGGCAATGTTGTCGAAGAGACCGCGGATCGCGATACCCAGCGGGCCGGTGCGGCTGGCGAGCGCCGCCATGGCATCGGCGACAGCTTCCAGCGCGGGTGCCGCAGCGACCGCCAGCTGGTTCGACAGCCCGCGCCAGATCAGCCCGAGCCGGGAGATCGCATCGTTCGTGCGCTCGATCTGGTCTGCGTCCTGCTCCGAGACGACGACCCCGAAGGCCCGCACGTCCTCGGTGGCCTGGCGCAGGGTCGCGGTGTCAATCCGCGACATGGCGATGGAGCCTTCCTCGCCGAAGAGTTGGCCCGCGACAGCGGCGCGCTCGGCGGCGGGGACGAAGTCCTCGATGGCGGCATTGATGGCACCGACGCGCTCGTCGAGCGGCAGGGCCAGCAGGTCGGACGCAGAGAGCCCGAGCCGGTCGAGCGCGGCGGCGGCAGGACCGGTCCCGGCAGCCGCCTGGCTCAGCCGCCGCGTCAGGTCCTTGGTGGCCTGTTCGATGCCGGACATCGACACGCCCGCCAGCTCGCCCGCGCGTTCCAGCGTCTGGATCGATGCGACCGTGGTCCCGAGCGACTGCGCGAGCTTGGCCTGTGCGTCGATCGTCTGCAGCCCCGAGCGGATCATCGCCACGCCAGCGGCGGCAGCGGCTGCCACGGCGGCGGCCGCCGCCACGCGCACCCGGCGCGCGAAACCCGCGAGCCGGGCGTTGGCCGCCTCCATCTCCCGGCTCAGCCGTCCAAAGCCGCGGGCGCCGGCCTCGCCCACGCCTTCCAACTCGGCGCGCACCTGCCGTCCGCCGACCGCCGCAAGGCGGACGCTAACCCGTTTTTCCGCCATCGGAATGTTCCATCTGTTCGTTGAGTTTCGCGACCATCACCGCCTCGATGACGGGCAGAAGTTCGGCCAGGACGAGGGGAGGCACGCCGAGGGCGTTACCGAGCACGAGCGCCGCGCCCATGTCCCAGCCGATCACCGCGCCGGGCAGGACGCGGAGCTGGCCGCCGAGGCGGCCGACAAGATCCCAGACCTGCCAGCCCTCATGAGTTACGGGTCGGTTCAATCGCGCCGGGCAGTCCGGGCATGACCCTTGGCAGCCATCGCAGTAGCGCTCGCCCCCGCCGAAGGACCATTCGGCGAGAGCGCGGAGGCGTTTTTTTCCTGCTCCAGCAGCAGGCCTTTCGACACGTAGGTCAGCTGGAACGCCTCGAAGATCGGCCAGATATCGAGCAGCGCGTCGATGGCCTGCGCGCTCGGGTCGATGGGGTTGCCGTCGGTATCGCCTACGCCTTCCCAGGCGAGCACGGCCCGCCGCGCCAGCGCCTTGGCGAAGGCGACGGCGCGTTCCTCGTCCGGGGCATCCTCCGGCACCGCCTCCACGGCCGGGTCGCTGCGGGTCGCCACCATCAGCGCGGTGGTCAGCGGGCGCAGTTGCACACGCACGCCGGGCGCCAGCTCGTGCCAACGCGGTTCATTGGACAGATCGAGCGTCAGCATGTCAGTAGCTCGCCACCTGGTTCTTGAGGACGACCGTGCACATCTGCCCGGCCACGCTGTCATAGGCCGCCTGCCAGTCGAAACTGGCCTGGATGCCCTGCGGCCCCTGGATTTCCACACGCGGGCGCGGCAGGTAGACCGCATGCGCGGTGATGGTCAGGCTGACATTGGCCGAGATCACCCAGGAGAACTCGAGGCTGGCCGCGGTGCCGTTCAGCGCCTGATCCATCAGGGTCGTGTCGGCAAAGCGCACGTCGATCTTGCCGGTGAGCGCAGCAATCGACGGGTCCGCCCCATCGATCCGGCCATCGTTACGGATGGTCTCGATCCGCTCGACATTGTTGGCGTAGGTCAGATCGGCCGAAACGATATTGCCCAAGGCGGTGCCGTTTCGCTTGATCGCCCCGTTGAAATGGCCGAAGCGCTGCAGGGCATAGGCGGTGGGCGTGCCGGCCTGAGTCGACGTGGCGACGCTTTCGCCCTGCGCCACCAGCTTGACGTCGGCGGTCAACAACCCCGAGCGCTGCATCTGCAGGCTCAGCTGATCCAGCACGCAGCCGGTATACATGGCAAAGCGCGGGATCTCGGGCATCGCCACCTCGATCGCCATGCTGGGCAGCGCCCACGATCCCGATTTGAAGGTGTGGGTCTTGTTGGTGGTGCCCGTGGTGGTCGGCGCCCCGAACGCCGCCTTCAGCCAGAAGCCGAACGCCTCGGCGTCGAGCGGCACGGTGATGTCGCCGTCCGCCGTGACCGCGTCCTTGATCGGGGCCAGCGGATCGCGGCCGTAGCCCAGCAGTTCCGAGGCCAGCAGCGGCTGCTCGGCCCCCAGCGAGGCGCTGGCGAAGGGCATCTGCATGAAGCCGCTGGCCGGTGCGGTGCCGTAAGTGGTCTCGAACGCGGCCGCCAGCTGCGACCGCGCCCCTTGGGCGCGTGCCATGGTGTTCTCCTGTTGTCGGTTGGGTCAGATCAGCGGATCGGCCGTGGAATAGTGCAGAACCACGGGAATGACGGCCGCTTTCAGGCTCGCCGCCCCTTCGACCGGTAGGTCAACGGGCCGCGGCGCTTCCGCCTCGACCCAGTCGCAGAGACCTCCCAACGTGCGGTTGGCGGCGAGAGCCGTGCCGATGCTGGCGGTCAGCGTGTCGAATGCGGCGTCACGGTCGGTGCCCTGCACGACCGCCTCGATCTCGGCGCGGTGCTGGTAGTGGTAGGCGAGCGGCGACAGCGTCACCTCGGGCTCCCCCGGTTCGCCGTCGCGCAGGATCAGCAGGCCACCGGCCGGCACACGCTCGGGCAGCACATCGCCGCGCAGGACGGTAGCGGGCAGCGCCGAGAGCCGCGCGTGCAGCGCGGTCAGGATGGATTCGCGAAGGGTGGGCATTCTACCTCAGTCGCACATCAAGGCGGTATAGCGGTATGAAAATACTGCTCGAAATCATAGACTAGTGTCCGATACGCTCCTGTCAGCCGGAAGAACCATCTATCGTTGGCGTTCGCACCGTTTGGATAATCCATTAGAAGACGCCCAACACTCAGCCCCTTGCGGCTCCCATCCGGGACACCGAGGTTACCGAGGATGGCATTGAAGTCTTTGCTGGCATTGCCACCTGAATGCGCGATGCGGTTTCTGATTTTGTGAGCATGACTGAGCCGCTGATAAGTTGTCTGCCCGAGCCGCGTCTCCAGTCGAGCAAAGAAGCCTTTCTTCCCGAAAAGATTTCGGGCGCGGCCCTGAAGCATCTTTGGAGCCCCCCAGCCCATCACTCCGGAAAGGCCTTTGTCACTGCTACCCATAACATGAACGGCCCTCTTCGGCTGGACGCCGAATTCATGACGGACTTCGATCAAGAATGCCTCTTTGCAGAAATGTTCGAACTGAGCGGCAACCTCGAAGAAAATGAATTGTGCAGCGTCCCTTTTGTCCGGCTGGCGTAGAGAAGAAAAAGTGCCGTCGCCGTTCCGCGTTGCGCCAGCCAACGCAATCCTTCCGTAGAGCGTTTCAGCCCTCGCAACATCAGTTCTGAAACCGAGCACAAGCCGATCAACAACATTCCTTGTGAGAGCCATATCCTTCCTCGCGATGGACGCAGTCGGAAGATACAATGGCGCGACGGACTGCAACTTGAAAGACGCTCCACTTCAGAGCCTTCGGTCAATCCAGTTCGCCACGATCAGCCCCGGCACGCTGTCCAACGCCCGGTCTGCATCCCGCGCCAGATCCAGCCGCTTCGGCAGTCTGACCTGTGGCACTAGCAGGAAGATCGGCGCGGTGACCTGGTTGCGACCGGTCTTCGCGCGCGAGGCCACCGCCTGACCGCGGGTGTTGATGCGGGCCCGATCGGCGACGAGCAGGCTCGGCCCGCGCCTGCGATAGACGAACCGCAGGCGCAGGCCGCGTCGGCGTTCCCATTCGCCGGGGGTCAGTTTTGCTCCGCGCCGGCCCTTGCCGGCAGCCGGCAGAGGGATCGCGAGCCAGAACCCGTCCTTCGAGCGGATCAAGGGGCCGGTGTCATGGGCGCCGACGATGACCGGCGCCTTCGACCAGACCAGCGCCGCAGCATTCAGACTCTCGCCGGCCTTCGGGTAGGTCTGGCTGCGGATCGAGTTCGCCAGCCGCCGGCCAAGCCCTGCGCCGGTGATCTGGGTGCGCCAGGCCGTCTTGAGCCCGGTCCCGGCCTCGCGCATCGCGGCGGTTACCGCTTTCTCGCCCGCCTTCACCTCGGCGGCCATCGCGGCGACGAGATCGGGGGTGATGTCGAGCTTCAGCTTCATTGCAGTCAGGCCGGGCGCAGGTCCACGGTCCAGACGAGCCGCTCGCGGTCGCGAATAGGCTCGCCCTGGATGAGGAAGGCCTCGCCGTCGATCTCGATGCGGTCGCCGGGACGGGGCTGAGGCACCTCGGCGACGCGCAAGTCGACCCGCGTCGTTTCCGACCAGAGCCGGGCATCGCCGAAGTCGGTGATCGAATCGGCCTGCCGGGAGACGACGCGCACCAACACGGGCGCGCCGCCGTCGGAGGTGTAGATCGCCTCTCGCCCGAGGTTGGGATCCGCGAACAGAGCATCAACGACGGCGGCAAACGCGGTCATCAGAAACTGCCGTTCAGGCGCACCCGGCCAATCAAGTCGCCCGCGCCGCCCGCAACAGCCTCAACGGCCACGCCTACAGCCGTGTTCCCCGTGGCGGTCTTGGTGGCTTCCTTGTTGGTGTTGTCCCAATAGACCTTGTCACCGGCCGACCAGGCTTGAGACGCGACCTTCTTGAGGTCAAAGACACCGGTGAGCGCGACCTCGACGGTCTCGGCATTGGCGGCGTCCCCAGCGGCCACGCCGAAGATGGAGCCGACGAGCAGGCCGTCGCCGGAGGTCACGGCATAGGGCGCGGCGAGCGTGATGGTGTTGCCGGGCTGGACGTAGTTTTTCATGAGCGGGATCCTTTGCAAACAGGAACGGGCGGCCCGATTTGACCGCCCGTCAGAGGTGAGATGTCAGGAACGACCCGGCTTATGCCCCCGGGTTCTTGTAGAGACCGCGCCAGTCGATGGCCTTGGCGCCGAAGTCGAGCCGGCACTTGATCTCGACGCCGTCGACGTCGAAGCCGTTGCGCGTCTCGATGTACGCGCCCTGCTGGCCCTCGAGATAGGCGTACTCAATGGTGTCGATCTGGTTGGGGCTGGCGGCCAGATACCAGGCCGTGGCGCTGGCGGCGTCGAGGCGCGGCTCGCTGATCGGCGTGAGCGTGCGGATCGACTGCGGAACAACGCTGGACGTCGCGGCGGGCACGAGGTTCTGGGCGACCATCTGCTCGGCCTTCAGCTCCAGCGCCGCCGGGACGATCAGGAAGGCGGGCCGGATATTCAGCACCGTCTTCTTGTCGAGCCCGGTCTGCCTGGCCATTGCCGCGCGGGCCGCCCCCACCGCATCGACCGCCAGCGCCGCGCCGGTGCCCGCGAGGTTCTTGTGGGTGGCGTGGAACAGCGCATTGCCATCGGACATGGCCGGGTTGGCGGTGATGATACCCCAGACCACGTCGCTCTCGAGCTGCGCGATCGAGTTGCCGTACATCGCCGGGATCCGGGTGAAGGCGTCGAGATCGTCGTTGATCAGCGTCTGGCGGGTGATTGCGACCACCCGGCCATAGGTCTTGACCTTGTAGCTCTCCTTGCTCTCGCCGAGAGTGCCGCGTTTGAACTCGCCGCTTTCGCCGACCTCGAGCAGCTGCGGGGCCTCGCCGAGCTGGACCCGGTGCATCGCCTTGAAGTCCGTCGCCAGCACCTGACGGCAGAACAGCATGAAGGTCCGCGGATAGGCCTCGTAGGCCTGCCGCAGGGTCTTGTTGGTCACCACCGACAGGATCTCGGGGAAGTCGGACGTCGAATGCAGCGCGCGCGTCGCCACTTCGTCGCGCGAAAGGCCGCGGGTGTTGACGCCCGCATTGCCGAGGCTTTCGCGGGCCAGTTCCAGCAGCGTCATGCCGCGGTACTGCCGGGCGGCGTCCTCCAGCTGGAACAGCGTCGGGCTGTATCGGTGCAGCAGCGCGTTCGCCACCGCGTCGCGGCGGGTGATGCGCTCGTCCCGGCCGCCGAGAGGGATGGAGACATGCGGGAAGGTCCGGGTCTCGTCCGACTTCGCGGCGACCTGGTCGAGGATCAGGCGCCGCGCCTCGTCGATATCCGTTCCACGTTTCACCAGATCCTCGGCAAAGCTGCGCTCGAGGTTCAGCCGCCCGGCCAGATCGTAGATGGTCGAGACGCGGTCGCGCTCGGCCTCGCGGGCGCGGGTCGCGATGACTTCGGTATCCGGGGCCTCGGGCTTCGGGGCCTTCGGCTGGCAGCGCGTCTCAGCCGCGCGCGTCTGCGCCTCGGGCGCGCCGGTCTTGTCGTCGGGCATGGTGATCTCCTCGGTCGCTGCCGTGTCGGGGGTGTCGTCGGCCGGGGCGGCCGGGGTCGTCTTGTCGGTCATCGGGGATGCTCCTTCGCTGGTTTCAGCGTCCCGGCGATGGAGGACGCAGTCGTGATGTTCGCCCTTGGCGCGGAAGCCTGCGGCGGGATCCGCACCGACTGGCACGGCCGAGATCTCGAACGGGGTCCAATCGACCGCCCGCCACAGCTCGCGCCCGCCATCGGGCTTGGAGATGTCGAAGCGGTGGACCTGGTAGCCGATGGAGACCGCGCGGATGTGCCCGGCCTGGATGTCGCGCCAGATCGGCTCGACATCGGCGCGTTCGCTGATCCGGACCTGCGCAATGCCGCGCCCGTTTTCGATACGCGCCGAACCCGGCACGACTGAGCCGATGACGGCATCCAGCGTGTCGATCTCATGCACCTTCAGAAACGGCGCGCCCGCATTCAGCCGATCCAGCCGCACATGGGCGGGGTCGAGGCTCAGTTCCTCGTCATAGGACTCACCGAACAGCGTCGAGCGGCGGACCCGCGCCCCCGCCGACCAGATCACTTCGACGGTGCGGCTGTCGGCATCGGCGGTGTTCGGCGCAAGCTCCGCCGACCGGCGCATGGCCGGCAGTTCGATCATTGTGTCCATGAGGTCAGTCCTGTTGGTCGGCCTGCGCCGGGTCTGCATCCGCGTCCGCGGCCACGTCGTTTGTCGGATCGACGGCCGGATCACTCGCCTGCGCGCTGCCGGTTTTGGTGACGCGGCGCGGGTCGCTGTCGAGCACGAGGCCGAGGTCGTCGAGCTTGGCATTGGTCGCGGCGATTTCCGCCAGCACGGCGTCCGGGTTACGGCCCTGCCGGGCGATCACCTCGGCCAGCGTCATGGTGCCAGAGCGGATCGACAGCAGGTTCGCCATCGCGTCCTTCTGTGGATCGACCGCTTCGAACTTCGGCGGCGACCATTCGACCGGGACATCCGGCGACGGGATCTGCCCAGCCGCCCATGCGGCCTCGGTGAACCAGCGCCAGCTAGGGGCGCAGAACATCGGGATGAACAGCTGCCACTGCACGGCGTCGATCTGACGTCGGAACTCGACGAGCCCGGCCCGGATCGAGGAATAGTTGACCTGGCTGAGATCCCCCGTGAGAAGCTCGTAGGGCACCCGGAAGCCTGCCGAGATCGTGTGCAGGCTCGCACGCTTGTATTCGCCATAGCCACCTGTGGCGGAGGGCTGGTTGAAGCGGATGTCCTTACCTCCGCGCGCATAGGCGATCAGCCCCGGTTCGAACTGCTCCACCCGGTTGCCGTCGGCATCGATCACCGCAGGCGCGATGCCCTGTTGCGCCTCGTCGTCGCCGAAGACGATGGCGGTGACGCAGGCCTCGGTCTTCTTGCGAACCAGTTCGGCCACCTCGTAATCGTCGAGATCGCGCAAGCTGCGGATCACCGGCGCGCCCCAGGGGACGCCGCGCGCCTGTGTGCGTTGCTTTTCGTAGACATGGGCGATCTCGGTCGCGGGGACCGGGCGGCTGTTGGTGGCGCTACGCAAGGCGCCGTAGGCATCGCCGGGATGTTCCGCGTGCAGCCAATAGGCCCGGCGCTTGCCGATCGCGTCGAACTCGATCCCCTGGACGAGGCGGCCAGCACCGATGGCGCCGGACTTCGCCCCGTCGAGGAAATCGGCTTCCAGCACCTGCAATTGCAGCGGCACCGGCAGCCCGTCGGACGCGCGGCGCAGCCTGCGGCGCACCAGCACCTCGCCTGCCTCGACCATTTCCCGGCAGATCAGCGTCTGCAGCCCGTAGAAGTCGAGCTGGCCATCGGCGTCAGCGACGTCCGACCACCGGGCGAAGAGTGCATCGACCTTGCGGTCCAGCTTGTCATCGCCGCTGGCGGCACGTGGCATGATGCCCGCGCCAACGATGTTGTTGACCAGCACCGACACGGCCTTGGCCGCGTGCGGGTTGTTGCGTACCAGATCGCGCATCCGGTCACGCAAGAGCGCCCCCGCCACGCCAACCTCGGTGTCGGCCGATGTGCCCGGCGCGCGCCAACCATCGGTGCGCCGCCCCTTGGCCGCGCCGTCATAGCCGCGCGTCAGGGTCTCGAAGGCCTGACGCGCCATGACGCGGCGCGCGGCCATGCGCGGTGCCACCGTGGCGATGGCGTGATCGAACCAGTTGGCTGCCATCAGCGATCTCCGCGCGAGAAGCCCGCAAGCCCGGCGATTGGCACCGGTTGCGTGGTGGCCGCAATGGCGCGCTCGATGGTGCGGATGCGCGCCAGCAGATCCTCAGCCGAGCCGTAGTCGACGGATTTGCCGTCATAGCTGACCCGCGTCGTGCCGCTGGCATAGGCCCGGCGCAGCGCCGAAAGCTCGGTTTCCGTCCAGTCTGCCATCAAAACCATCCTCCACGCCGTCCGAGCCAGTCGGACCGGCGTTTGCCCTGCGACGTCTGCGCTTGCCTGTTTATCTGCCCTGCGGGATCCGCAGATGCGTCGGCGACGCCGAGTTGATCCTCGAGGTCGCGCCATTTCTCCTCAGACCAGCGATCCGCACCCGCGATCCAGGCGGCGGCGCGGGCGTAAACCCGGCAGTCCAGCGCCTCGTTGCGCTCGCGGATCTTCTGCCATTCCAGTCGGGCGAAGCCGCGCCGGGTGCGAACCGTCACCAGCTGCTCTGCCGTCAGCTGCCGGATCCACTCGGTGTCGGCCCAGCCGGGCAGATGCACCGTGCCGGGCGGGAACGCGGCGCCCTCCGCCAGCTCTTCCGCCGTCGGCCGGGCCAGCCGCAGGAAGCGGTAGGTTTCGGCCTTGAACGTCGAGACCGCCACGGTCCAAAGCCGCGCGCCCCGCCGCAGGCGCTTGCCGCCCTCGGTGGCGTCGACATAGGTCGGCCCGGAGACCGGGCTTGCCCGATTGAACCCCTCGACGCCCTTGACGGGCGCGACCTGTGCAAAGCCCTCCGCCCGCGCCCAGCCATAGACCGCCGGAGCCTCGTAGCCGGTGTCGATGGCAAGCCGCGCGATCTTCAGATGCGCGCCGCGCTCATGCGGCCAGGTACGGCTGAGCAATTCGGTCAGGTCGCCCCAGGCATCCTGCCGGTCGGGTCCGCCCTCGATCACCACGTGATCGACAAGCCAGCTTTCGAGCCCACGCCCCCAGGCCCAGACATCGACCTCGATGCGGTCTTTCTGCACGTCCGCCCCGGCGGTCAGGAACAATCCGCCCGCGGGAACGATGCCCGGATTCCAGCGTTCACGCCGGTCGTAAAGCAGCTGCCAATCGGGCGCCTCGCCGGTCTCGACCCATGTCTCGCCAAGGATCGTGTTGCGGAACGCCTTGATTGCCTCGTCCGACCCTTGGGCCGCCTCCCATGCCCGCACGATCCGCTCCCAGCTCAGCCAGCCGATGGGTGAATAGAGCGCCGAGAGGTGATAGCCGACGGTGTTCGGATCGGCCGCCGTGGCGGTCGGACGCCATTCGCCCGCTTGCAACATCGCCGTCTTGTGGTGTTCCGCGATGGGCACCTCGCAGGCCTCGCAACGGTAGTCCGCCGTTTCCGGCCGGCCCTTCTCCCAGCGTAGCCGCTCGAATTTCAGCCACTGCATCTGCCCGCAATACGGGCACGGCACGAAGTATCGCCGCTGGTCCGATGCCTCGAACTCGCGTTCGATCCGGGAGAGCCCCCGGATCGTCGGGGTCGAGACCAGGAACACCTTGCGCCGGTGGGCAAAGGTCAGCGACCGCGCCTCGGCCAGCGTCACCGGATCGCCTTCCTCGTCGGCCGACGCCGGATAGGCGTCGACCTCGTCGAGAAAGATGTAGCGCGCCGGGGTGGAGCGCAGCCCGACCGCCGAGTTCGCACCGGTCATGATCAGGATGCCGCCCGCGAATTCCTTGGACAGCATCGTGTTGCCAGCATCCCGCGAGCGTGCCGGTTTGACCCGCTCCCGCAGTTCCGGGCTCTCGTCGATCAGCGGGTCGATCCGCTGGCGGGAGTTCCGTTTCGCCAGTTCCACCGTCGGCTGGACAGCCAGCATCGGCCCCGGTGCCTGGTGGATC
>NZ_PRDS01000016.1 GCF_002927635.1 Albidovulum inexpectatum | reverse complement strand
TCATGACCGGGATCGGCCCGGTGGCGGTGAAGGTGCCGCGGCTGCGCGACCGGGGGACGCACGGCGAGAAGATCCGTTTCACCTCGTCGATCCTGCCGCCTTACATGCGCAAAGCGAAGTCGGTCGAGGAGCTGCTGCCCTGGCTTTACCTCAAGGGCATTTCGACCGGTGACTTTCAAGAGGCGCTTGCCGCGCTCTTGGGGCCGAACGCGGCGGGCCTTTCGGCAAGCACGATCGCGCGGCTGAAGGCCGAATGGTGGGAGGATTACGAACGCTGGCAACGGCGCGATCTTTCGGCCCGCCGCTTCGTCTATGTCTGGGCCGATGGCGTCTATTTCCAGCCGCGGATGGATGAGGAAAAGCAATGCGTTCTGGTGCTGATCGGCGCGGATGAATGGGGCCGCAAGGAGCTTCTGGGCTTGACCGATGGCTACCGCGAAAGCACCCAGAGTTGGCACGAACTCTTGCGCGATCTCAAGCGCCGCGGGCTTTGCCATGCGCCAAGCCTGGCCATTGGCGACGGCGCGCTCGGCTTCTGGGCCGCGCTGCGCGAGGTATTTGGGACAACCCGCGAGCAGCGCTGCTGGGTGCATAAAACGGCCAATGTGCTGAACGCCATGCCGAAATCGGTGCAGCCCAAGGCCAGGGGCCACCTGCACGACATCTGGCAGGCCGAGACCAGGGCCGATGCCGAGGAGGCCTTCGATTTCTTCGTCGATACCTACGGCGTCAAATATGACAAGGCGGTCGCCAAGCTCACCAAGGACCGCGACGTGCTGCTCACCTTCTACGACTTCCCGGCCGAGCACTGGAAGCACATCCGCACGACCAACCCCATCGAGAGCACCTTCGCCACCGTCCGCCACCGAACCGGCAGAACCAAGGGCTGCCTTTCCCGCAAGACAGGCCTGGTAATGGCTTTCAAACTGATGATGTCGGCCCAGAGAAAGTGGCGAAAGCTCGACGGCCACAACCGCCTGCCCGAACTCATCCAGGGGATTGCATTCAAGGACGGGATCAAGCAACTTCAAGCCGCCGCCTGATCACGCCGTCACCAACTTTCGGGCATAGCTCATTTCGTTCGTGGATTTTTGATAAAAAAACTGGGTATTGACATGAAAAATGAGTTTCGAAGCGCACCCCTTACAGCGTCGGCGCTAAACCCGAAGGTGCTGCGAATTACCGTAACGCCATTTATTGCGGAGCTTCCGCAAGACGCGATGGGCGGTTCAACCCGCAGTGAATTCGCTCGTCGTCCACTGACTTTGCGATGGAGGGGAAAGTCGGTTGATGCAGATCTTCCAACTTACAAAGGCACTGGTCGTCCTCGAGGCTTCATCCGCCATAGAGGTGAATTTACCAGGGCATTTTTTGAAGAATCTGGCGCCGAGGCTGGCGATATCGTCATCTTCGAGCGTCTCGGCACCCACGAATTCCGGCTGCATTTAGAGAAGCCTGATGGGCGTCGTGTTTTGGGTTCAGAGTCTATACCACGGAATGAAGATAGAATCAGGCGCTGGGCGATGCGTGAAACCCGGCCCGACCAGCAGGAGTTTCGTCGCAAAATTGCAGAACGCGATGGTCTGCGGTGCGCGATCAGCGGCTGCGAAATTGCTGAGATATTGGATGCGGCCCATCTCTTTCCCCGCGCAGCTGGCGGTTCGGACGACCCTCGTAACGGGATCATCCTCAGGGCCGATCTTCACCGGCTCTTTGATGCAGGCTTGCTCACACTTGATCATGAAGGCCGCGCGGTTGTCTCCGCGACAGTCGAAGATCACGAATATCGCAGGTTCAATGGCTTGGTGGCAAGTTCGGGCGTAGACTTCAGCTCGCATGAAAAACTCCCATGAATGCCGGGAAGCTGAACCGTCCGTTGGTTGTATGTTCCGTCTTTCAGACGCAACCGAAATCGAAGTGTTCAGGTTGCACTGCGAGAAAATGAATATTTTTCAATGCCTTGAGGGAAATTCACCAAATCAGCGCAGTCATGAGGTCCGGAGAATATCGGCCCGGAGAGACCAATTTTTGCCGTCTCGCGCCGAGCAAGGTGAATAGCTCACCGGCGTAACCCTTGATAACAAGGGGAAAATTTCGGGCACGCTGAGGAAGAGAAAAATTCCGCAAGGGACAGTGGCGGAGGGGAAGGAATACCGAAAATCCCGTCTCAACGTAGCCACCAGTGGCCGATGACAAATCGAGGAATCGAGGCGGGTGTTGTCTGATACTCGCGAACTCTCCGGAGGTCTGGGCCGCATGCGCAATTCGCGCAAACTTCTGACTTTACTCGTTTTTCCATTCACGCCTTGGTTTGCGAGCAACCAAACCGAGTTGTGCGAAAGGAGTAACACATGCAACCGACTTGCTTGAACCAGAAGGAATTGGCGGCGCGTTGGAGGATCAGCCATCGAACGCTCGAGCGCTGGCGGTGGGCCTGCGAAGGGCCAGTTTACATGAAGATCGGCGGACGCGTGGTGTATCGGCTGGAAGACATCCTGGCGTTCGAACGCGCGATGCTTCTGGGCAAGACACGAGATCAGGTCGCGGAGCTTGACTTCGCGGGGTGACTGCGTGCGCCGTCCGGCTGACCGCCTCCCCCGGTTCGGAGACCCCACAACCCGGGGGAGGTCAATTCGAGCACGCCGATTTGGTCATTCGCGATTTCGGGCGATCAAATCAGAAACGCTCAACGGCTTGTATTCCTCCTCGGGCGCAGAAAATGCACGGCCAAGTTCCGATTTCAGGCGATGGAAGGAATCCCGATTGGCGTTTCCCGACTCATTCCGGCCGGGCTCGTCCTCACCTGATCCGGTCTGACCGAGGCCGCCTGCCCTGATGCTTTCCCTGTTCTGCTTGCTCGACAAGAAATCCATCCTTCTGTGACTGACACGCAAAGTAGCTAAAAAACAGCTTGATGGCATAGGTTTATGTGAACCGACGGACCCACGCAGCGTCCATCCCAGCACGCGATTTGCGATTGCCTGCGCGCAACCACTCCGCTAGCATCTCCTCAAGCACAGAAAATGTGCGCGCATAGTTACCATGCGCATCGGCCAAGCCGGGAGAGTGATGTGGAAGACAGCAAGGCGGAGCTTCGCTGGGGCGTCGAGCAACGGCTCGAGTTCATCGAGTTCCGCCTGTTTTGGGAGGGGCGCGTGAACCGCAGCGACCTGATGGATCAGTTCGGAGTTTCGGTGAACCAGGCGTCCGCCGACCTGAACCGCTACATCGGCCTGGCGCCCGACAACATGGTCTATGACAAGAGCGCCCGGACCTATGTCCGCACGCCAGTGTTCGCGGCCCATTTCAGCGAACCTGACGCCAGCAAGTATCTGGCCCAGCTGCATTCTGTCGCCGATGGCATCCTTGACCGTGACGACGCCTGGATCACGGAGCTTCCGCCGTTTGCATCCGCACCAACGCCGGTTCGTGGCGTCAATCCCGCAACGCTCCGATCAGTCGTCGGCGCCATTCGCCGGTCGGAAGCGATCGAGGTGAAATACCAAAGCCTGTCCCGCCCTGAGCCAAGCTGGCGCTGGATCGCGCCCCACGCCATTGCGTTCGACGGCTTCCGCTGGCACACCCGGGCGTTCTGCGAGACCGACGAGTGCTTCAAGGATTTCCTGCTCTCGCGGATGCTCAAGATCCGCGGGTCACGCGAAAGCGGCGTCTCCGCCGGAGCTGATCGCGACTGGCACACCGAGGTCACGCTGGAAATCGCCCCCCACCCCGACCTCTCGGAGACGCAGGCAAAGGTCATCGCGCTCGACTACGGCATGCGCGGCGGCAAGGCGAAGATCAAGGTGAGGCGCGCGCTGCTTTATTACGCACTCCGGCGGCTTGGGCTTGATACCGATCCGGCCGCGCGGCGCCCGCAGGATCAGCAGATTATCCTTCTGAATCCAGAAGCCGTTCTCGAATATGACAACGGCCCCCAGACCGCTTCAAACACCGCACGAACAACCACTTCACCTGGACTCCAGGCCGCCAAGAAAAACGGGTTACCACATTGAACCACGCCGCCCACAACAAGCTGATTTCCTTTATCTGGTCCATCGCTGATGACTGCCTGCGCGATGTCTACGTCCGCGGCAAATACCGAGACGTCATCCTCCCTATGGTCGTTTTGCGCCGCCTCGACACGCTGCTCGAACCGACCAAAGAGGCGGTTCTCGAAGAGGTCCGCTTTCAACGCGATGAGATGAAGGCGACAGAACTCGACGACGCGCCGCTGACAGCGGCGTCGGGCTATGTGTTCTACAACACCAGCAAGTGGACCCTGAAGCAGCTCTACGCCACCGCGACCAACAACCAGCAGATCCTGCTTGCCAACATCGAGGAATACCTCCGCGGCTTCTCCGACAACGTCAAGGAGATCATCACCCGCTTCAAGCTGCTCGACCAGATGCGGCACATGGCGGACAAGCAGGTTCTTCTCGACGTGCTCGAGAAGTTCATCTCACCCTACATCAACCTTTCGCCCCATGATGTCGAAGACCCCGATGGCAATGTCATGCCCGGCCTGTCGAACCTCGGCATGGGCTACGTCTTCGAAGAACTGATCCGCAAGTTCAACGAAGAAAACAACGAAGAAGCGGGCGAACACTTCACGCCGCGCGAGGTCATCCATCTGATGACCCACCTCATTTTCGACCCGATCAGTGATCGCCTGCCGCCGGTGATGACCATATACGACCCGGCCTGCGGCAGCGGCGGGATGCTGACCGAGGCGCAGAACTACATCAAGGATCCCGAAGGCCCGATCGCCGCCAGGGGCGATGTCTACCTCTACGGCAAGGAAATCAACGACGAGACCTATGCCATCTGCAAATCCGACATGATGATCAAGGGCAACAACCCCGAGAACATCAAGGTCGGCTCCACCCTCGCCACCGACGAATTCGCCGGCCAGCGCTTCGACTTCATGCTGTCAAACCCGCCCTATGGCAAAAGCTGGAAAAGCGATCTCAAGCACATCAAGGACGGCAATGACGTCATCGACCCGCGCTTCCAGGTCGAACTGACCGACTATTGGGGCAATGTCGAAACCCATGATGCCACGCCCCGCTCCAGCGACGGGCAGCTGCTGTTCCTGATGGAGATGGTGAGCAAGATGAAGCCCACCGAAAGCAGCCCCATCGGCTCGCGCATCGCCTCCGTCCACAACGGCTCCAGCCTGTTCACCGGCGACGCGGGCAGCGGCGAATCCAACATCCGCCGCTTCATCATCGAAAACGACATGCTGGACACCATCATCCAGCTGCCCAACAACCTGTTCTACAACACCGGCATCACCACCTATATCTGGCTGCTGACCAACGCCAAGCCCGAGGCGCGGCGCGGGCGCGTCCAGCTGATCGACGCCAACCTGATGTTCCGCAAGCTGCGCAAGAACCTTGGCGACAAGAACTGCGAGTTTGCCCCCGAACATATCGCCGAGATCGTCCGCGCCTATTTGGGTTTCCTGCCCATCGAGCGCCAGCTTGACGCAAATGGCGACCCGACCGGCATCGCGGTCAAGATCTTCGACAATGCCGATTTCGGCTATTACAAGGTCACGATCGAACGCCCCGACCGGCGCCGCGCCCGCTTCAGTGCCGAGGCGCTGGCCCCGCTGCGCTTTGACAAATCCCTGCGCGAGCCGATGGAGTGGCTCTGGGCCGAACATGGCGAGAAGGTCTATGAACCGGGCTTCCTGAAAACCCAGGCCAAACCCGTGCGTGACTGGGCCGAAGAACAGGGCCTCACCCTCAACGCCAAGCAGCGGGCGAAGCTGACCGACACCGCCTTGTGGCTGCGCCTGCGCGGGGTGCTGGAGGCCGGCCACAGGCTGATGGAAGAGATCGGCACCGAGGAAACCGCCGATTTCAACGCCTTCCGCGAAAGCGTCGCCAAGGTGCTGAAGGCGCGCAAGATCAAGCTGTCGGCGACCGAGCGGAACGCGATCCTGAACGCGGTCAGCTGGTATGACGAGACGGCGGAAAAGGTGATCGCCAAGCGCCACCGCTTCACCCAGGCCGAACTTGAGGCGCTCGCCACCCGGCTGGGCTGCGCCATCGGTGATCTGGGCGATTTCGGGTTCTACGCCCAGCCCGATGGCAGCTGGCTGAGCTACGAGCCCAGCACCGATTTGCGCGACAGCGAATCCGTGCCGCTCAAGGACAGCATCCACCGCTATTTCCGCGCCGAGGTGCAGCCCCATGTGCCCGAGGCCTGGATCAACCTCGACAGCGTGAAAATCGGCTACGAGATCAGCTTCAACAAATATTTCTACCGCCACAAGCCGCTGCGCAGCCTTGAGGAGGTGACGCGCGACATCCTGGAACTGGAGGAAAAGGCCGACGGGCTGATCGCCGATATTCTGGGCATGACCCCCGGCGCACGGGAGGCGGCGCAATGAGCATCGCTGCCACGTTAGAGGAAACGCGCGTTTACCCGCCTCTTCCACCTGAATGGCCAATTGTTCGTCTGCGCCACGCATTCAATTTCAACAAGGGGCTGACGATCACCAAGGAGAACCTTCAGGACGATGGCATCCCCTGCGTCAACTACGGGGAAATCCACTCGAAATATGGTTTCGAGGTCGATCCCGACCAGCATCCGCTGAAATGCGTCGATGTTTCCTACCTGAAAGGCAATCAATCTTCGCTCCTGCGACGGGGTGACTTCGTCTTTGCCGATACGTCAGAGGACATCGAGGGGTCTGGAAATTTCACCCACTACAACAGCGACCGTCAGGCTTTCGCCGGTTATCATACGCTGATTGCGCGTCCCAAGGTCGAAATGAACACGCGCTTCATGGCGTATCTGTTCGACTCTGCCTCATTCCGCGCGCAGGTGCGATCTGCGGTCAAGGGCGTCAAGGTTTTCAGCATCAGCCAAGCGGTTCTCAAGCCGACATTCATCTGGCTACCGCCCAAAGCCGAACAACGCGCCATTTCGCGGTTTCTGGATGGGGCCTGCGCCAGGGTGGATGAGGCGGTGCGGATCCGGCAGGCGCAGATCGCGCTCTTGCGCGAGCGCCGGCAGATCCTGATCCAGACCGCCGTCACCCGTGGCCTGACCCCCGACGCCCCGATGAAGGACAGTGGCATCGACTGGATCGGCCAAATCCCCGCGCATTGGGAGGTGCGGAGGAACTTCGCCCTCTTTCGTGAAATGAAGGTGCCGGGACAACCCGACCTACCGGTTCTATCGGTGTCGATTCACAGCGGCGTATCTAACGAAGAACTGAGCGAAGAGGAAAACATTCGCTCGGTCGTCAAGATCGAGGACCGGACTTCTTACAAGGAGGTCAAGCCCGGTGACATTGCCTACAACATGATGCGCGCATGGCAGGGCGGAATTGGCGCGGTATCCGTGCACGGCATGGTAAGTCCGGCCTATGTTGTCGCTCGTCCAAACCCGGAGTTGGCGGCCAACTATTTCGAATTGCTCTATCGTTGTCCGGCGTTCATCCGTCAGATGGATGCGGGATCGAAGGGTATCACCGATTTTCGCAAGCGGCTGTATTGGGACGATTTCAAGAATCTCGTTACCCTCGTTCCACCTTTCGACGAGCAAGTGGAGATTATCGAGCACGTCGCCGAAACGTCAAAGAGGATAGAAGCCGCCATTTCCCTCAAGGAACAGCAGATCGCCGCGCTTCGGGAATTCAAGGCCAGCCTGATCGACGCGGCGGTGACGGGCAAGATCCGGGTGACGGAACCGGCGGCGGGGCGCGCGGGCGCCCGGCCCGACACGGTATTGAGCGCACAGGCATAAGGGGTTCGGCATGGTCAGCAACACGAAGGAAATCGCGCTGGAACAGGCGATCGAACGCCAGCTGGCCGGGCTGACCCGCGAAGAGCTTGCCGCCACCCCCGCCGCCGCCACCCCCGGCCCCTTCCGCATCGGCCGGCCCGAGGATTTCGACGCCGAATTCGCGCTCGACACCCGGCTGTTCTGGGAGTTTCTGGAAAAGACCCAGGGCAAGCTGCTGGATCGGCTGAAAACCCGCAATCCCGGCGACTGGCAGCGCAAGATCCTGGAACGGTTCGACCGCACGATCCGGCAAAAGGGCGCGCTGCATCTGCTGAAAAAGGGGCTGTCGGTCGAGGACGCGCATTTCACGCTGCTCTACCCCGCGCCGCTGGCCAGTTCGGCGGCCAGCGTGCACGAAAACTTCGCCGCCAATATCTGGAGCGTCACGCGGCAGGTGCGCTATTCCCGCGCCAATACGGGCGAAGAGATCGACATGGTGCTGTTCGTCAACGGCCTGCCCCTGATCACGCTGGAGCTGAAGAACCCCTGGACCGGCCAGACCGCGCGCTATCACGGGCAAAAGCAATACCGAGAGGACCGCGACCCCACCCAGCCGCTTTTGCAATTCGGCCGCGCGCTGGTGCATATGGCCGTGGACACCGACGAGGTCTTCATGACCACCCGGCTTGCCGGCCCCGCCACCTATTTCCTGCCCTTCAACAAGGGCCACAACGAAGGCGCCGGCAACCCGCCCAATCCGATGGGCCACAAGACCGCCTATTTGTGGGAAGAGGTGTTTCAGCCCCGCAGCCTGGCCGGCATCATCCAGCATTTCATGCTGCTCGAGGGCAAGCCGACCGACCCCTTGGCGAAAAAGACGCTGATCTTTCCCCGCTATCACCAGCTGGACGTGGTGCGTGCGCTGCTGGATCACGCCGCGACAACGGGTGTGGGCCATAGCTATCTGATCCAGCATTCGGCGGGCTCGGGCAAGTCGAACTCGATCACCTGGGCGGCCTATCAGCTGATCGAGACCTATCCGGCCGGGCCCGGTGTGCGTGGCGCGCGCGGGGCGGATCAGCCGCTTTTTGACTCGGTCATCGTTGTCACCGACCGGCGGCTTCTGGACAAGCAGCTGCGCGAGAACATCAAGGATTTCTCCGAGGTCAAGAACATCGTCGCCCCGGCGCTGCGCTCGGCCGATCTGAAGGCGGCGCTGGAAAGCGGCAAGAAGATCATCATCACCACGATCCAGAAGTTTCCCTTCATTATCGACGGGATCGCCGATCTCAGCGACAAGCGCTTTGCGGTGATCATCGACGAGGCCCACAGCGGCCAGAGCGGCCTTGCCCATGACAACATGAACCGCGCGATGGGCGCAGGCGATGCGGACCCCGACGAGGACGACCCCCAGGACCGTATCCTTGCCGCGATGCAGGCCCGCAAGATGCGCGGCAACGCCTCGTATTTCGCCTTCACGGCGACGCCCAAGAACACGACGCTGGAGAAGTTCGGCGAGCGCCAGCCCGACGGCAGCTTCAAGCCATTTCACCTCTACAGCATGAAGCAGGCGATAGAAGAGGGCTTCATCCTGGACGTGCTGGCGAATTACACGACCTACAAGAGCTATTACGAGATCCAGAAGTCGATCGCCGACAATCCGTTGTTTGACACCAAGAAAGCCCAGAAGAAACTGCGCGCCTATGTCGAGCGCAGCCAGCAGACGATCAACACCAAGGCCGAGATCATGCTCGACCATTTCATCGAGCAGGTGGTGACGCCCAAAAAGCTGCGCGGCAAGGCCAAGGGGATGATCGTCACCCAGAACATCGAGGCGGCGATCCGCTACTACAAGGCAATCACCAGGTTGTTGGCCGAGCGGGGCACTCCGTTCAAGGCATTGATCGCCTTTTCCGGCGAGAAGGTCGTGGACGGGGTGACCTACACCGAGGCCGAGATGAACGGATTTCCCGAAACCGAAACCCGCGATCAGTTCGACAAGGACGAATACCGGCTCCTGGTGGTGGCCAACAAATACCTCACCGGCTTCGACCAGCCGAAGCTGACCGCGATGTATGTGGACAAGAAGCTGCAACACGTTCTGGCCGTGCAGGCATTGTCACGCCTCAACCGCGCAGCGCCGAAACTCGGAAAACGGACCGAGGACCTGTTCATCCTCGATTTCTTCAACGATGCCGCCGACATCAAGGCCGCCTTCGACCCCTTCTACACCATCACAACACTTTCATCGGCCACCGACGTGAATGTGCTGCATGACCTGAAGGCCTCGCTCGATCAGGTTGGCGTCTATGAGTGGCAGGAAGTGGAAGATTTCGTCACGCGCTATTTTGCGGGGGAAGACGCGCAAAAGCTCAGCCCACTGATTGACACTACGGCAGACCGTTTCAACCAGCAGCTTGAACTCGAAGAAAAGGACAAGATCGACTTCAAGATCAAGGCGCGTCAGTTCGTCAAGATCTACGGCCAGATGGCCTCGATCATCCCGTTCGAGGTCGTCGAGTGGGAGAAGTTGTTCTGGTTCCTGAAATTTCTGCTGCCGAAACTGAGAATCACGGATCCTGACCAGGATACGCTCGACGAGTTGCTGGAGGCGGTCGATCTGTCTTCTTACGGTCTCGAGCGGACGAAACTTAACCAAGCCATCGGTCTCGATTCATCCGCGTCCGAGCTTGACCCACAGAACCCGAATCCTCGGGGATACAGGGAGGGAGACCCGGAAAAGGATCCGCTGGACGAGATCATTCGCACTTTCAATGAAAGATGGTTCCAAGGCTGGAGCGCGACGCCCGAGGAGCAACGGGTCAAATTCGTGAATATCGTGAACAGCATTCGGGCCCATCCCGACTATGCCGAGAAATATGAGGCGAATCCAGATCCTTACAATCGCGAACTCGCGCTCGAAAGAATGCTGCAGGAGGTGATGCTCAAGCGCCGAAAGGAGGAGCTGGAACTGTACAAGCTGTTCGCATCGGACCCGGCCTTCAAGGCGGCTTGGAGCCAAAGCATTGCGAGTGTTCTGAAAGGTCAGCCCAACGCGTGAGACTTCTGTCACAATTATTTGGAGCATCAAGGGTGCGATGAAACCCCGCTCGATCAACATATTCCTGCTGGACGGCGACCCGAGCGGTATCCGGGTCGCGCAGATTTCAATGTCCACGATCCAGGCAATCGCCTTTCGCCGCAACCAGTTGAAACGCGTTCGCGATACCTTCCCCGAGATCGAACGCCCCGGGGTGTATATCCTGATCGGCGCGGACGAGAACGAACCCGACCGCCTGCTCGCCTATATTGGTGAATCCGAGGGCGTCAGCGGCCGCCTGTCCTATCATAACTCGAACGACAAGGGACGTGATTCCAAGACCTTTTGGACGGATACGGTCGTCTTGATCAGCAAGGACGAAAATTTGACCAAGAGCCATGCGAGATATGTGGAATCCTGCCTGATCAAGGCCGCCGGAGGCAATCCGCGCTGGTCGTTGCCCAACACAAGAATGCCGTCAGACGATGCGGGCCGTCTTCCATTGCCGGACAGAGCCGCCATGGATGAATTCGTAGACCAGACCAAGACGCTCGTCGGAGCCTTGGGGTGGGATCTGTTCCGCGAAATGCGGAGCGCCCCGGCTGAGACGGACCATTCTTCCTCAACGTCGCTCAAGAATGCCCGCGAGGAGAGCCCAGTTTTCGCATTCAGGGGTGAAGGGTTTTCCGCAGAATTGCAGATCGGGTCCTCTGGCGAATTCGTGGTCAAAGCCGGGTCGAAAGCGCGGGTTCGCACGACGCGAACGATCCCGCGAGGGACAGACGCGATGCGCAAAACCCTGCTTGAAAAGGGCGTGCTACGGGAGGACGGTGAATTCCTGGTATTCACAAGCGACTACAGCTTTTCCTCAGCCTCGGCGGCAGCAGCCACTGTCATCGGCGCCAGTGCGAACGGACGCATTCTCTGGAAACTGCCTGATGGCCGGACATACGCGGACTGGGAGGCAAGCCAAGACGCGGCGGGCGGTACGTCTGACCAGGCTTGACGTCGCCTATTGCGCCGAAGGTCCGACCCATTTCGGCATAGCGTCACCCTACCTTCATTCCCCAAAACGACGTATGATCCCCCGCAAAATACCCATCCGCCGCGCGGAAATACCCCTGCAGTTCGACGGTATCGCCCGCGCTCAGCGGCACCATGGTCTGCAGCCAAAGCGCCGTGGCGAGCGAATTGTGAGAGCTGGACACCTCGCCGAAGGAGCCGCGGATTTCGGTGGTGCCGTTCAGGACGAGACGCCCGCGCATGCGGGCCGAGGTGCTGGCGTTGACTTTGTAGAGCAGCGTCGCGCCGAACAGGTAGGTGCCATCCACAGGCGCCTCGAAATGGTTGTTGGTGGCATCGAAGGCGCCCTGATCGTTATAGTCGGTGTTGTTGATGGCGATCTTCGTCCAGGTGCCGACGCCGACGTAGTTGTCGTAGTTGGTGTAGGCCTTGAACCGCGGCAGCCGGGGCTGGTCGACAATGCCGGTAGCGTTGTCGACGCTCAGCCCGTCGAAGAAGGTGTTGCCGTCGGCCGAGACCGCGAGCCGGAACCGGTCGGAGCCGAAGAGGCCCGCCAGCGCCTTGGTGACGAAACCTGTCTGCAGCGTCAGGCCGAGATCGTTGCCGGCCGTCTCCTTGTTCATGGTGTAGAAGAGATCGCCCGTCCCGCCCTCGGCCACGGTCTTCGCGCTCCAGAGCGCGGCGTTCAGTTTGGCCGAGAACGGGTTCGAGACGTCGGCCGTGGTGCCGAGCCCAAGCAGCGCAAGGTTCTGCAGAGCGGCCGGCGTGGTGCCAATCCAACTCGCGCCGTCGTAGACCATCAGCAGGCCTTCGTCCTCGACCCACGCCCGCCAACCGGTCCGGGGTGGAAGACGCAGCCAGGCGCCGTCGGTCCAGATCGCAACGTTCAGGTCCCAGCCCATCCAGTCGCCCGTTGCGCCCGAGCCGACGATGTAGCGGTCGCCATCGGCGGGACTGCCGGGCGGCGTGGTCAGATCCCGGTCGAGGACCGAGAGTTGGACGAGACCGTCGAGGATCCGAAGCCCCTCGTTGTGGGTGACGTGCTTCTGGGCCTGCGCCGCGAGGATGTAAGGCAGCAGGAGATGGGACGTGGCGTCGGACATTGGGAAGGCCTTGTCTTATGAAGACGGGAGGTTCCGTGGTTAGAAGGGAACCACTGCCCGCCACGCCATTGATGGCGGGCAGTGGCGGCGGTTGGATCGAGGAGGCCTGGGTCTTCAGGACCGTTTCTGAGTAGGATCGACCGCCGCCTTCACCATGGGCCTGAACGGATACGCGTGTTTGAGCCACGCATGACAAGAATAGGACTGGCGAAGATGACGGAGCATAGCATCGGGATCGACATTTCCAAATCCCACCTCGACGTTTTTCATCTGGAGACGCAGACGGCGAAGCGGTTCGAGAATTCGGCGTGCGGCTTTC
>NZ_PRDS01000015.1 GCF_002927635.1 Albidovulum inexpectatum | reverse complement strand
TGGGACGCAAACAGGCCGGAAGCCTGGCCGGGCTGGTTCCTCACTGCCGCGAGTCCGGCCAGTGGAAGGGCAAGTCCTTCATCAGCGGCGGGCGCAAGCCGCTACGCGACGCGCTCTACATGCCCGCTCTCGTCGCCATGCGCTTCAACCCGGATCTCAGGGCCAAATACACCGCGCTCCGCGCTGCCGGAAAACCCGCCAAGGTCGCCCTTGTGGCCCTCATGCGCAAGCTGATCGAAACCGCAAACGCACTCGTCAAGGCAGATCGCTTCTGGGTCGCAAATCGCGCTTGCGCATGACGGATACTCAGAACGTGAGCGTAACGGTTTTCGGTGCGCCTCGGCCAACTAGGGCGGAGAGCTGGAAGATGCGAACGGTAAGGGTGTCGCCCGGGCCGAGCGGCGCGCCCCAATCGGCGGCCTGCTGGGCGGCGGTGTAGATCGCGCTGGTGGTGGCCGTGCTCAACACCCGTTTCACGGTCGCGCCGTCCAGGATCTCGACCTCGTAGGCTTCAAGTTCTTCTCCGAGCGGCACCTCAAGCCCGCCCCAGCTGTCGGCCGCCAGCGCGCGGGACCGGCGTGTCCACTGGATTGTAAGATCGCCGGGCGTGCGCGGCTTGCGCCACGGCTGCTCGACATGGGCGACGGAGAACGGCCGAAGCCCCACACCCGCGGGCGTGAAGGTCTGCGCGACATAGGTCTCGTCGCTGACCGGACGGCTCGCCGGGCCGATGCGCCAGTTCCAAGGGATGCCGAGATCGGCCTCGGTTATCGGCAGAGAGGCGAGGCTGTCGTCGAGCACTACGACGCGGGCGCCGGCAGGGGTTGGGTTACCCATCGCACCCTCAGTGCCGCTCTGGCCACGCAGCAAGCGGGTCAGCCGATACCGGCCAGTCGCGATCAGCTCGGCCGCGCCCGCCTGGACGATCTCCCAGACGCCGGGCGTGCTCTCGATGGCGAGCGCATTCGCTCCGCCGAACAAGGTCAGGTCCGTGACGCTTTCCAACGTGCCGGACAGAAGATCGACCACGAGCACGTTTCCGAGATCGAAGCGCGAGGTTGGGCCCGCGTAGAAGTCCGAGACCAGCGTCCCGATCTGGGCGCGCGTGCCGAAGCTGGTGAGCAGCTCGAACCCGTCCGTCGTGGGGCTGCGGAACGCCGCGATCTCGCCCGGCCAGGGAACGGCGTGGGCTGCCACGAAGGGCCGATGCGCGGGCTGGTCCTCGGTGAGCTGCGGCAGGTCGAGGAGGACCGCCTCAGGCGCGCCAAAGACAACCGCTTGCGACAGCGCCGAGGGTCGCGGAGAACCGGGCGGCAGATCATAGGCCTCCCGGTCCTGACGCACGGCCTCGATGCCCCGCGCGTCGGCATCGGCAATCCAGATAAGCCGCAGAGGGATGGACCGACCGTCATGCCCGAGTTGGATCACGTCGGCCGGGTCGAGCGCGAGCCGCGAGGGCGGCAGGCGGAACACCGCGCTTTCCCGGCCCGTCCAGGATTCCATCAGTGCACGGCGGCAGCGGCGCTCGGCTTCCTCGGGCGGCACTGCCATGGGGAAGCTCTCGGAGGCGATCCGCGTCGTGTCGACGGTGATGCGCCGGGCCTCGACCTGCGCGGCCTCGTAGTCCTCGTCCGCGCGGGCGACCTGCCACTTCAGGGCCTGCGGCAGCTCGGTCTCCTGGCCGCGGGTGAGTTCGAGGACGTCGCCCTCGCGGGCGGCGACCAGATCGTCGGGGGTGACGCTTGCCACCGCGGCCCGGCCGCGCATCACGAAACGGATCACGCCCTCGGTCTCGACGGCGTCGAAGCCGAAGTGGCGCGCCAGCATGGTGATCGAAGCGCGAGGGCTTTCGAGCGCGCCGATCACGTAGCCCTCCACCGCGCCCCAGAGGCCGGTGACGTCGATGCGGTCCTCCGGCAGCCCGGCGCGCAGGCAGAGGTGCCGTACGAGAGCGGCGAGCGACACTGCGCCGAGCCGCCCCGTCAGCCAGTGGCCAAGCCGCCAATCGGGGCCATCCGTCCAGACATCGGTCAGTTCGGGAAAGAACGGGTACGGACGGGCGTCCCAGGTCCAGGCCGCGCATTCGGGGACATCGACCATCCGGCCGCCGTAGACCGAGGAGAGCGGGTTGCTGGCGGCCTCGCCCCAGAAGAGATAGGTCGCCTCGAGATAGGCGCGCTGGATTGTGTCGTCGCGCCAGCCCCGCGAGAAATGCGGCGTGAAGCTCTCGGACGATTTCGGGTCGAAGAAGACGTTGGGCTGGTTGGTGCCCCGGTCGATGGCCGGGCAGCCCAGCTCGGTGAAGCGGATGGGCTTGGATTGCGGCACCCATGCCGTCGGCGTGCCGCTCTCCACCCCGCCGGGACGATTGAAATGCGGGTTCGACCACCAGGCGTGCAGATCCTTGTAGCGGAAGACCCATGGCTTGCCGGCGGCGCCATCGGTGATCGGCGTGCGGACCTGCGCCGACCGATCCGCGGCCGAGGCATAGAACCAGTCGAAGCCTTCGCCGCCCGCGATGTTCGCCTGCAGATAGGCCCGGTCATAGATCGCGGGCCAGCCCTCGGCCGCGTCGGCATGCTCGAACCCGTCGCGCCAGTCGGAGAGCGGCATGTAGTTGTCGATTCCGATGAAATCGACGTTGCCGTCCGCCCAGAGCGGGTCGAGGTGGAAGAACACGTCGCCCGAGCCATCGCCGGGCTGATGGCCGAAGTATTCCGACCAGTCGGCAGTGTAGCTGATCGCCGTTCCGGGCCCGAGGATAGAGCGCACATCGGCCGCGAGGCTTTGAAGCTGCGCCACCGCGGGATAGTTACTCGCGTCCGAGCGAATGGTGGTCAGTCCGCGCATCTCGGAGCCGATCAGGAAAGCATCGACCCCGCCCGCCGCTGTGCAGAGATGGGCGTAGTGCAGCACCATGCGGCGCAGACCCCAGTCGCCGGACGGGCCGGTCCAGGAGACCGTGTCGCCCGAGATCGCGAAGTCGGAGGGGCTGGCGGCGCCGAAGAAGGCCGCCACCTGGCTGGCGGCAGTAGCCGTCTTGTCCACGCTCCCGGCATGGCCCGCCGCGGGCGAACAGGTGATCCGGCCGCGCCAGGGGAACGCGGGCTGGCCCGCCTCGGCGGCATTGTCGGAATACGGGTTCGGCAGCGTGTTGCCGGGCGGCACGTCCATCAGGATGAAGGGATAGAAGGTGACGCGCAGTCCGCGCGCCTTCAGCTCCTGGATGGCCTGAACCACCGCGAAGTCGGACGGCGTGCCGCCATAGACCGGGCGGCCCTCTTCGTCGCGGCTGACGAGGAAGGCGCTGGCGCGGCTGACGCCGTTCACGGACCAGCTGGCGGGCGTGGTCGACTTGGCCGAGACCTCGACGCCCGGCCGCACCTTGCAGGATCCCGCGCGCAGGTCATCGCCGAACCAGGCGACCACTAGGCTGACGCTCTCGACCGCAGGAGCCATCGCCTGTAGCCGGTCCAGCGCCACCACCATGTCGGCGGTGTCCGATAGCGCGTTCAGGTTCTCAGGCATCTGCGCGCCGCCGCTGCCTTTGCGGATGCCCTGCGTCGCATAGGTGAACTCGCCCGAGGCCGGGATCATGGTGACGGCCTGCGTCAGCCCCTCGGCGGTGTCGGGATCGGCTTGCGGGCGGAAGACCTCGAAGGAGAGCTGCGGCAGGCGGTTGCCGTAGTTGCCCAGCGGCAGATCCTCGAAGACGACATAGGCGGTGCCGCGATAGGCGGGGGTGCTGGCCGCGCCCATCTTCGCGGCGATGAACGGATCGGCGGTCTGGCTCTCGTCGCCGGGATACCAGCGCCAGGTGACGCCGAAGAGGTCCATCGGCTTGCCATCGGCCCAGACGCGCCCGATGCCGGTGATCGGCCCCTCGCAGATCGCCACGGCGAAGGAAGCATAGTAGAGATACTCGGTGGTCTTGACCTTGCCGCCGCCTCCGCCGCCTTTTCCGCCGCCCTGCGTGGTGGTCTTGGTCTCCTCGCGGAAGTCGGTCGCCCAGATGATGTTGCCGCCCATCCGCATGCGCCCGTAGACACGCGGGATCACAGCGCCCTCGGTCGAGGACGTGATCCGCAAGGAATCGAGCCGCGGCCCCTCGATGCGCTGGGTCGGCGCCAGCGATGAGACGATCCAGCTGTCGACGACCGAGCCGATGGTGGAGCCGACGAAGCCGCCGATGGTCGCGGCGCTGACGCCGAGGATCGCGCCGCCGATGCTGCCGCCAATAGCGGCGCCGGCCGCGCCAAGAACGAGGGTGGCCATGCTTGGAACTCAGCGTTGCGGAAACAGGAAGGCGAAGGCGACGCGCCGCCGCCAGGATGGGGTGAGCGGTTCCTCGATCACGCCGAGCCGCTCGTAGGCGTGGAGGAAGCTGTCGGGCCCGGTCAGGATCCCGACATGCTTCGCGATGGCCCGCGGCTTCATGCGAAACAGCACCAGAGCGCCCGGACCCGCCTCGGCGGGCGGTGCCTCGATCATCATCCGACGCGCGCCCTCGGCCAGAACCTCGCGCGGTCCGGTCTCGCCCCAGTCGCGGCTGTAGGGCGGGATCGGGAACGGCTCGGGGCCGACGACCTCGCGCCAGACGCCCCGGGCGAGGCCGAGGCAGTCGCAGCCCACGCCCTTGATGCTTGCCTGGTCGTGGTAGGGCGTTCCCAGCCACGCTCGCGCTGCCGCAATTACCTTGTCGGGATCGGCGGTGGCTCTCGCGCATCGCGAAGCGATGCACTGCCGCCCGTCGTTTCCGCTGGAAACGACGTTGGTCACAGCACGCCTCCGTCATGGCCGCCGTCCGTCGTCGCATAGCGCAGGATCGTGTCCTGGCCGGGGATGTGCGGGAAGCCGCGGAAGTTGGCCGTGTTGGCGAACTTGGCGCCGCAGGTCTCCATGCGCTTGTCGCAGCCGGCGCGGATGATGAAGGCATCTCCCTCGGCCACCGCGCGCACCGGGGCCTCGAGCAGGGTCAGGATCACGACGCCATCCGTGACGTCGTGGCCCAGCACTTCCGCGCGACGTCCCGCGTTCGCGCCGCTGGACCATTCGACTGTGCCGAAGGTGAACCAGCCGGAGGCGAACCCGCCGAGCCCCGAAGCGGTGAAGGCCCGGTCGCGCAGGAGATCGATCACCGCGCCCGTCCCCTTGAAGGCCGGATCTCCGAGATCAACGCCGCAGCGCGCGTCGCCAAGCTCGGCATCGCAGGTCGCCTGGAAGGTCCGCCCGATCGTCTGGCCCAGCACGTGCGCGAGGGAGCGGACCTCGGCGACGAAGGCCAGCCGCCCACGCCGGATCTGTCCGATGGCTCCGCGCCGCATCAGCACGCGCTGGCTCGTATCGGCCCAGTTCACCCGCCAGACTTCGACCTCGGCATTGTCCCAGCGGCCGTCCAGGATGTCGGCCTCGCTGATCCGGTCCGAGGTCAGCACGCCCTCGGCGTCCTGCGCATCGACCGACAAGTCCGAGCCCGACCGCACCTCGGAGGCCGTGAGCCCGCTCTCGGACTCGAAGTCGGTGCCGTCGAAACTGAGCGTCCGGTCGTGATCGGTGAAGCCGAAGGTGACGCCGTCGGCGCGGGCGATCCGCCAGCACCAGGCGAGCGTGGTCGTCCCCTCTTCGAGATGGGCCTGCAGCGAGGGCGAGAGGGATTTCATCGGCAGGTTCCCGTCATGCGGTCGTCCAGATCGGCGATCCAGCGCGCCCAGTCCGGCGGAACGGTGGCGACAGTCGCCGCAGGTGGTCGTGCCAGCCGGGCCTCGGCATAGGAAATGCAGCCTGCATTACCACCGGCCGTCGTTGCGGCGCAGCCGTTCAGCAGGATCGCCAGCGTCGCGGCCGTCACTAAGCGCTTCACGCCCGCGCTCGGCGCGTCCGATCGTCTCCTCCATCGCATCACGTTCCGCCCCCCGTTTGCCTGCGCGTTTACCTTCCACCCGGCCCCAGACCCGGCCGAGGACGATGCCCCCGACCGCGCCCAGAGCGGCCACCAACCAGATCAGGAACTCAGTCATCGCCCCGAAACCCCCGCTCGATCCGGTCGCGCAGGCCGATCAGGCCGAGACCGAGGAAGATCAGCCCCGCAGGCGAGGCATCGCCAGAGCCCGCGAGCAGCGCGACGAGGCGGGACAGTTCGGCAAGCGGCCCGGTGGCGGGCAGCGTGACCGATGCAATGCCGCTGAGCATGGCGAGCAGCCCCGCCCACCATGTCAGGGATTTGGGTCGGATGTAGCGCATGGGGATCAGGTCCTCCGGATCAGGGTGGAAAGGAAAGTGACCAACCTGGCGATCCAGTTGGTCGGCGTGTTGGGGTTGGATCGGGGTTTGCCAGGGTGCAGCAAGTCCAGCGCTTGCGTTTCGGTCAGGCGGCGGATTGGTCGCGAGAAGTCGACACGGCTGGTCTGATCCACCGACCAGACCGGTATCGTGCCGGTGGGGTAGCGGCCATCACGGAACAGGTCGCGCTCGGCCTTCCGGCGCGGGATGATCGAGGCGGGCTTGCGCCAGTTCAGGAACGCGTCGGCGGTTGCGACGCGATTGCCGGCATTGAGGTGCCGGGTCAGCGCCGCCCTGGCAATGCCGCCGGTGTTGTAGTGGAAGGAGACCAGCGCATCGAACTCGTGGGGTTCGAGCGGCACGGTCACGGCGCGCCGGACGTCGGCTTCGTAGTGGGCCAGATCGGTGCGAAACACCCTAAGCGCCTCGCGTATTGCCGCGTCGAGATCGTCAGGCATCCCGCGTGGCAAGGTCACCGGATCGGGCGGCCCGGCCGCGGCCGTGTGGCCGATGCCAAAGGTCCAAGTGCCGGTGGAATCGCGGTAGGGCCCGGGCACGATACCCTCGTGCCGGGCAACGGCCAGAAGGCCCCGGTCAGTCATGTGCATTGGGTTACCTCAGGAGCGAGAGGATCAGGATCAGCGCGGCGATGGCGAGGCCGATGCGCAGGCGGTGAGCAAAGGCGTCGCGCGGGTCGTCGGTCAGCCGCCGCAGGCCGCGCAGGACACGGACGAGCTCAGTCATCGCCGCCCTCCCGCGCCTGGCGAAGGCGGGCGAGCACCAGTTCGATCACCGCCGGGCCGAAGACGCCGACCAGATAGGCAGCGGAACCGGCGGCGCCCCCGGCCGGGATCGCCTCTGGCGGCAGGTTCAGCCAGCTGGTGATGACGGCCATGGAGAGGCTCCCCATCCCGGCCGCGATCAGCCCGCCGAGCAGGATGTGGCGCAGCGCATCGCGCAGGCGCATCTTCGTGGTCAGTGCGTTGGTGGCTCCACCGAGCGCGCCCCAGGCGGCGAGGATCACGGCGGTAGAGGCCGCAAGATCGCGCAGCACCGTCGCGACGAAGCCGGTATTGTCGTTCATCGCCGGATCTCCAGGAGCGGGATGGAGGTGATGGAGCCGAGGCGTTCGAGATCGAGGGTGACGTCGAGCGTGTCGGTGTCGAAGCGGACCGGGACCTCGAACTCGAAGCCGGCGGTGATGGCGGCGCCAGAAGCCGGGGCGGTGTTGAAGGTGACGAGGCCGGTGGTGGTGTCGACCGCCCAGCCGCTTGCCTGTGCGCTGCCATCAATGGCGATACGTACCGTGCCTGCGACCGGCTTGGTGATGGCCCGGGTCCAGGTCTGGCTGCCCGAACTGTAGACCTTGACCAGTTGGAAGTCGGTGGTCGTGCCATCCCCGGTACCGATCGCCTGATCGGTCGCAGATGGCGTCTGCGATGGCAGGCACGACTTGTAATCCGCCCAGTCCTTGAACCGAAACCCATAGAGCCGTCCGTTCCGTGCCTCGAAGAAGGCGACCACCGCCGCCAGATCGTCCGCCCGACGGATGCCATAGGCGACATCGTAGCGGCGACGTGAGTTGGCCCAGCTGGCGTTGCGTTCCTCGTCGCCCGAGGCCAGCTCGACGATCTGCGTGCGCCGTTCCGGCCCGCCGCGCGCACCCCGGCTGATGTCGTCCGGAAACCGCACCTCGTGGAATGCCATCGCCTAAAGCCCCCTCCGGCCAAGCGAGACCGCGCGGGCAATGTCCGCCGCGATCTGGGTCCGGGACTGCCGGAAGCTCTCGGCATCGCGGGTATTGATATTGATGGTGACGCCGCCACCGGCGCCGTAAGCCTGTGCCTCCTGGCGCGAGAGCACGCGTTCGCCGCGCTGCAGGATCGCAGGCACCTCGTCGGGCCGAAGACCGGCCCAACCTCCACCGTGCATCCGAGGCGCGCCGGCGAAGGCCATGGCCGGGACCATGCGCGCGCGTCCTTCGGATCCGACCATCCCGCCCGCATGCAGGACGTTGGCAAACAGCCCGCCCGCGCCGCCGAGGATGCCACCGAGGGCGCTGGCGATGGGGCCGAGAATGAACCGCCGGGCTGCGAGCCGCGCCAGATCGGCGATGAGCGATGTCACCAGATCGCGGAAGTCGAGCTTGCCGGACTTCACGAACTCCGCGACCGCGTCCTCGGCGCTGTGGAAGGCGCCGACGAGGCTCTGGCCGATATCGGCGCCGATGTCGCGGGCCTTGGCGGCGTAATCGGCCAGCGTCGCGGTGACGGCTGCCCAGCCGGTTGCCGCCTGGTCCGCGCCATCGGCATTGGCTGCGCCCGCAGCGCGACCCGCCTGACCGGCGGTGTCCAGCGCCTCCGTCACCCGGTCGGCCGCCTCAGCGGCTTGGTCGAGCGCATCCGAACCGTCCTCGCCACTTGCCCGCATAGCGGCCCGGAGCGCATCAACCGCCTCGCGCACGCCGTCGAAGGCATGTGCACGAGTGTCAGTTGCGCGACTGCGAAGGGCATCGGCCTGGTGGCCCGCGTTGCTGGCGGCATGGTCGAGGTAGGAGGCGTAGCTCTGCGCCCCTAAGACGTCGATGCGTGCGTCCGCCCCGAGCCGCTCCGAGACCGCGTTGAAAGTCGGCCCGATCTGGGCGAGGAAGTCGGCCCATTTTTGCGACAGGAACGCCATGAGCCGCAGCCATATGGCCTCGATGTCGGCGCGCATAGCCCGGAAATCATCGACGAAGGAGGTGACGGTGACCTTGATCCCGTCCCAGACCGCCTTCGCGACATTACCCATGAGCTCGAGCGCCTCGCCAAAGCCGCCGGCGCCACGCACGAGCCTGGTGAACTGGTATATCAGCTCGCCCGCGCCGACGATCAGGGCGCCGATCCCGGTGCGGATGAGCGCCCCGCGCAGGACCACGAGCGCCGTGGCGAGACCACGAACGGACAGCGCGGCCGCAGCCAGTCCGGCAACCCAGCGGCTGGCGAGGAAGCTGGCAAAGGTCGCGGCGTAGGTGGTCAGGCGACCGATGTTCTCGAACAGACCCGTGATCGCCTGACCCAGCGGCCCGGTGCGGCTGGCGAGCGCGGCCATCGCATCCGCCACCGCTTCGAGCGCGGGCGCCGCGGCAACGGCGAGCTGGTTCGACAGCCCCCGCCAGATCAGCCCGAGCCGGGAGATGGCGTCATTGGTGCGCTCGATCTGCTCGGCATCCTGCTCCGAGACCACGACGCCGAAGGCGCGCACGTCCTCGGTCGCCTGCCGCAGCGTCGCGGTGTCGATCCGGCTCATGGCAATGGAGCCTTCCTCGCCGAACAGCTGGCCCGCGACGGCGGCACGCTCGGCGGCTGGCACGAAGTCTTCGATGGCGGCATTGATCGCACCCACCCGCTCGTCCAGCGGCAGGGCCAGCAGGTCGGAGGCCGAGAGCCCCAGCCGCTCAAGAGCTTGCGCGGCGGGGCCGGTTCCGGCAGCCGCCTGGCTCAGCCGTCGAGTCAGGTCCTTTGTCGCCTGTTCGATGCCGGACATCGACACGCCGGCGAGTTCCCCCGCACGCTCCAGCGTCTGGACCGAGGCGACCGTGGTGCCCAGAGACTGTGCCAGCTTGGCCTGCGCATCGACGCTCGAGAGGCCGGAGCGGACCATGGCAACGCCGGCGGCCGTGGCAGCAGCGACCGCCGCCGCTGCCGCGATGCGCACCCGCCGCGCGAAGCCCGCGAGCCGGGTGTTGGCCGCTTCCATCTCGCGGCTGAGACGCCCAAAGCCGCGGGCGCCGGCCTCGCCGACACCTTCCAACTCGGCGCGCACCTGTCGGCCGCCGACTGCGGCGAGGCGGACGCTAACCCTCTTCTCGGCCATGCGCGTGTTCCATCTGTTCGTTGAGCTTGGCGACCATTACCGCTTCGATGACGGGCAGCAGTTCGGCCACGGCTGCGGGCGGCACACCGAGGGCATCGCCGAGCACGAGCGCGGCGGTGAGGTCCCAGCCGATTACGGCGCCGGGCAGCACGCGCAGCTGGCCGCCGAGGCGACCAACCAGGTCCCAGACCTGCCAGCCCTCATACGTGAGCGGCCGGTTCAGCCGCGCCGGGCAGTCCTGGCACGGCCCTTCGCAGGCCTCGCAGTATCGCTCGCCCCCGCCGAAGGACCAGTCGGCAAGAGCGCGGAGGCGTTTTTTTCCTGCTCCAGCAACAGGCCCTTCGAGACGTAGGCGAGCTGGAAGGCCTCGAAGATCGGCCAGATGTCCAGGAGCGCGTCGATGGCCTCGGGGCTGGGATCGATGGGATTGCCGTCGGCGTCGCCCACTCCTTCCCAGGCAAGCACCGCGCGGCGGGCCAGCGCCTTGGCGAAAGCGACGGCGCGCTCTTCGTCGGAAGCCTCGTCGGGCACCGCCTCGACGGCCGGATCGCTGCGCGTCGCCACCATCAGCGCTGTGGTCAGCGGGCGCAGTTGCACCCGCACGCCATGGCCGAGATCGAGCCATGTCGGCTCATTGGAAAGATCGATTTTCCGCATGGTCAATAACTGCTCACCTGGTTCTTGAGAACGACCGTGCACATCTGCCCGGCGACGGAATCGTAGGCCGCCTGCCAGTCGAAGCTGGCCTGGATGCCCTGCGGCCCTTGGATTTCCACCCGAGGGCGCGGCAGGTAGACGGCATGGGCGGTGATGGTCAGGCTCACATTCGCCGAAATTACCCACGAGAACTCGAGGCTCGCCGCCGTCCCGTTCAGCGCCTGGTCCATCAGCGTCGTGTCCGCAAAGCGCACGTCGATCTTGCCGGTCAGCGCGGCGATGGAGGGGTCCGCGCCGTCGATGCGGCCATCGTTGCGGATGGTCTCGATGCGCTCTACATTGTTGGCATAGGTCAGGTCCGCCGAGACGATGTTGCCAAGCGCCGTGCCGTTGCGCTTGATCGCGCCGTTGAAGTGGCCGAAGCGTTGGAGAGCGTAGGCCGTTGGCGTGCCAGCCGCCGTGGCCGTGGCGACGTTCTCCCCCTGCGCCACCAGCTTGACGTCCGCCGTCAACAGGCCGGAGCGCTGCATCGCGATGCTCAGCTGGTCCAGCACGCAGCCGGTGTACATGGCGAAACGCGGGATCTCCGGCATCGCGACTTCGATCGCCATGCTGGGGAGCGACCAGGACCCCGACTTGAAGGTGTGGGTCTTGTTAGTGGTGCCCGTCGTGGTCGGCGCCCCGAACGCCGCCTTGAGCCAGAAGCCGAAGGCCTCGGCGTCGAGCGGAACGGTGATGTCGCCATCCGCCGTCACCGCGTCCTTGATTGGAGCCAGCGGATCGCGGCCATAGCCGAGAAGCTCGGAGGCCAAGAGCGGCTGTTCAGCCCCCAGCGAAGCGCTGGCAAAGGGCATCTGCATGAAGCCCGAAGTCGGCGCGGTGCCATAGGTCGTCTCGAACGCGGCCGCGAGCTGCGACCGCGCCCCTTGGGCGCGTGCCATGGTGTTCTCCTAAGGTTGTTGCGGTCAGGCCAAGGGATCGGCCGTGGTGTAGTGCAGGACGACGGGTATCACCGCCGCCTTGAGGCTCGCCGCGCCCTCGACCGGCAGATCGACCGGCCGCGGCGCTTCCGCCTCGACCCAGTCGCAAAGCCCGCCCAGCGTGCGGTCGGCGGCGAGCGCCGTGCCAACGCTGGCGCAGAGCGTGTCGAAGGCGGCGTCTCGGGTTGCGCCCTGCACCACCGCCTCGATCTCGGCCCGGTGTTGGTAGTGGTACGCGAGCGGTGAGAGCGTCACCTCCGGCTCCCCCGGTTCGCCGTCGCGCAGGATCAGGAGACCTTCCGTCGGCACGCGCTCTGGCAACACCTCGCCGCGGAGTGCGGTGGCGGGCAGCGCCGAGAGCCGCGCGTGCAGCGCGGCGAGGATGGTTTCGCGAGGGGTGGGCATATCATGCTCGAATTGGGCGAAAGGAGCCAATTACTGACAGTCGGATTGGGCGCAGCGAACGTGTCTATGCAAAAGCACTTTACCCAAAGAGGATCTTCAAGCTCACTCAGTCAACCATAGGCGGCTTTCAACGCGGCCAAAGTGTCTCGGAGGTGTTCAAGCAATTTGGTGAAGATCGCTTCAAAGTCCTTCAGGTCTGCAATCCCGAGTTTCGTTGCGACGCCCTTGAGCTTGTCGTCGCCCATGTCGTGGTCTGCCCACAGACGCAAATCATAGAGCCAGAAGAATGGTGCGATGAGGTTCTTTGTGTCGCCGAGTACGTCCCGATAAGTCATCTCTAGGAGCTTGTTGCCCTTGAAGCCGTCTTTGGGCGTAACGTTATTCGCTTTGAGGAATTTTCGGATCTGATCATTGTTGACGTTCTCGTTGATGATCTCGTTCAATTCGCTGACAAAGCGAATGAAGTCGTCCTCGGAATTGATAATGATGCGGCGGTAGCGCCTTACGGCTTCGATGCGGTCCTCAAACGCCTTCGGCTTGTAGAGCTCTGTTCCGTTCTTGCGGGCGAAGGCGGTAGTCCATTCTTCCAAGGCATTGATGACTTGGATGCCGACAGGAGGCACAGTGAATTGCGCGTTGATTTGAGCGTCGAAAAATTCAGACCTCATGTCGTTCTGAGCGGGAATGTTGTGCTCGCGCCAGTGGTGTTGCTCCGCGACAGGTAGCTCCTTCAAGTCTCCCAGCCATGCGATGACTGCACCCTTCGAGTTGATGCCAAAAGACATACAGCGTTCAGGCCAGTAAACGGTGCCATAGGTTTCGCTGGCGAATTCTACCGCGATTGTTGGGCTGTAAAGGTGCTTCACCAGCACCTCGTTGTCGAAGTAGACCGGTGTAAGGAAGCCATCGCCCAAGCCTTCCTTGGGATCGAATTCGAAGGCAATGCCGCCCATGCTGTCTTCCCTGTAGAGTTTCCTTGAATTGCCGCCCTTATACGCAGCTTGCTGTGTCGAGCGAAAACTATTTCCCGCACTGCCACCTCGTTTCCATGCCGGAAAGGCGCTCAAGCTGCACTTGCGGGTGCAGAAAACGGCGGCTTTCTCGGCACAGCAGACATCAGATCCGTCCCTCCACCCAGTTCCCCACGATCAGCCCCGGCACGCTGTCGAGCGCCCGCTCGGCATCACGGTCCAGATCCAATCGCTTCGGCAGTTTGACCTGCGGAACGAGCAGGAAGATCGGCACCGTGGCACGGCCGCGTCCGGTTTTTGATCGCGATGCCACGCCAAGGCCCTTGGTGTTCAGCCGCCCGTCAGCCACCAGCAGGCTGGGACCGCGTCGGCGATAGACGAAGCGCAGGCGCAGACCGCTGCGGCGTTCCCATTCGCCGGGCGTCAGCTTCGCCCCGCGTCGCCCCTTGCCGGCGGCGGGCAGCGGAATTGCCAGCCAGAACCCGTCCTTCGAGCGGATCAACGGGCCGGTGTCATGGGCGTCGACGATGACCGGGGCCTTGGACCACACCAGCGCAGCCGCGTTCAGGCTTTCGCCCGCCTTCGGATAGGTCTGGCTCCGGATCGAATTTGCCAGCCGCCGGCCGAGCCCGGCACCGGTGATCTGTCCGCGCCAGGCGGTCTTGAGCCCGGTCCCGGCCTCGCGCATGGCGGCGGTGACGGCGCGTTCGCCCGCCTTCACCTCGGCCGCCATGGCGGCGACGAGATCGGGGGTGATGTCGAGCTTCAGCTTCATCGCAGTCAGGCCGGGCGCAGGTCCACGGTCCAGACCAGCCGCTCGCGGTCGCGGACGGGCTCGCCCTGGATGAGGAATGCCTCCCCGTCGATCTCAATGCGGTCGCCGGGGCGCGGGGTGGCGACCTCAGCCACGCGCAGGTCGACCTTCGTGGTTTCCGACCAGAGACGTGCATCGCCGAAGTCGGTGATGGCATCTGCCTGTCGCGAGACGACACGCACCAGAACAGGCGTGCCGCCAGCGGAGGTGTAGACCGCGTCGCGCGCGAGATGCGCGTCCGCGAAGAGCGCATCGAGGGCGGCGGCGAAGGCGGTCATCAGAAGCTTCCGTTCAGGCGCACCCGGCCGATGGTGTCGCCCGCGCCGCCGGCCACCGCCGTGACGGCGACGCCGATCAGGGTATTTGCCGTTGCGGTCTTGGTGGCCTCCTTGTTGGTGTTGTCCCAATAGACCTTGTCGCCGGCGGACCAGGCCTGGCTGGCGACCTTCTTGAGATCGAAGACACCGGTGAGCGCGACCTCGACGGTCTCGGCACTGGCGGCGTCCCCGGTGGCCACGCCGAAGATCGAGCCGACGAGCAGGCCGTCGCCGGAGGTCACGGCATAGGGCGCGGTGAGCGTGATGGTGTTGCCGGGCTGGACGTAGTTCTTCATGTGCGGAATCCTTTGCAAACGGGAACGGGCGGCCCGGTTGGACCGCCCGTCAGGGTTCAGACGTCAGGGAAGGCCGGACTTATGCGCCCGGATTCTTGTAGAGGCCGCGCCAGTCGATGGCCTTGGCGCCGAAGTCGAGGCGGCACTTGATCTCGACGCCGTCGACGTCGAAGCCGTTGCGGGTTTCGATATAGGCGCCCTGCTGACCCTCGAGATAGGCGTACTCGATGGTGTCGATCTGGTTGGGGCTCGCGGCCAGGTACCAGGCGGTGGCGCTGGCGGCATCGAGGCGGGGTTCGCTGATCGGGGTGAGCGTGCGGATCGATTGCGGCACCACGCTCGACGTCGCGGCAGGCACCAGGTTCTGGGCGACCAGCTGCTCGGCCTTCAATTCCAACGCCGCCGGCACGATCAGGTAGGCGGGGCGCACGTTCAGCACCGTCTTCTTGTCGAGACCCGTCTGCTTGGCCATGGCGGCCCGCGCCGCACCCACGCTGGTCACATCCAGCGCTGCCCCGGTGCCGGCGAGGTTCTTGTGGGTGGCGTGGAACAGCGCGTTGCCATCGGCCATGGCCGGGTTGGCGGTGATGATGCCCCAGACCACGTCCGACTCCAGCTGGGCGATGGAATTGCCATACATTGCCGGGATGCGGGTGAAGGCGTCGAGGTCGTCGTTGATCAGGGTCTGGCGCGTGATCGCGACCACCCGGCCATAGGTCTTGACCTTGTAGCTCTCCTTCGACTCCCCGAGCGTGCCGCGCTTGAACTCGCCACTCTCGCCGACCTCCAGTAGCTGCGGCGCTTCGCCAAGCTGGACGCGGTGCATGGCCTTGAAGTCGGTGGCGAGCACCTGGCGACAGAACAGCATGAAGGTGCGGGGATAGGCTTCGTAGGCTTGGCGCAGGGTCTTGTTGGTGACGGCGGCGAGGATCTCGGGGAAATCCGAGGTCGAATGCAGCGCCCGCGTGGCCACCTCGTCGCGCGACAGGCCCCGCGTGTTCACCCCCGCATTGCCCAAGCTCTCGCGCGCCAGTTCCAGCAGCGTCATGCCGCGATATTGCCGCGCGGCATCCTCGAGCTCGAAGAGCGTCGGGCTGTAGCGGTGCAGTAGCGCGTTGGCCACGGCCTCGCGGCGGGTGATCGCCTCATCACGGCCACCGAGCGGGATCGACACCTGGCTGAAGGTGCGGGTTTCCTCGGACTTGGCGGCGACTTGGTCGAGGATCAGGCGGCGCGCCTCGTCGATATCGGTGCCGCGCTTCACCAGATCCTCGGCAAAGCTGCGCTCGAGGTTCAGGCGGCCGGCCAGATCGTAGATGGTGGAAACGCGGTCGCGTTCCGCTTCGCGGGCGCGGGTTGCGGCGGCTTCGGCGTCAGGCGCCGGGGTGAGTTCGGGCTTTTGCGGTTTCGGCTGCGCGCGGGTCTCGACCGCAGCCGTTTGCGGCTCCGTCGCGGGGGTTTTCGGCTCGGGCATGGCGGTGTCCTCGGTCGCGACCGGCTCGGTCGGCTGGGTGATGGTGCGGGTTGCGGCGTCGGTGGCCGGGGTGTCGGTCTTGTCGCTCATCGGGATGGCTCCTGTGGTGGTGGGTTGCACGTCCCGGCGATGGAGGACGCAGTCGTGAAGTTGAGAATGGGCTCGAAAGCCCGCAGCGGGATCGGCGCCCACGGGCACGGCGGAGACCTCGAAGGGCGTCCAGTCCACCGCGCGCCAGAGCTCGCGCCCGCTATCGGACTTCGAGACCTCGAAGCGATGAACCTGGTAGCCGATGGAGACCGCGCGAATGTGCCCCGCCTGGATGTCGCGCCAGATCGGTTCGACATCGGCGCGCTCGCTGATCCGGACCTGTGCGATGCCGCGCCCGTTTTCGATGCGCGCTGAGCCCGGAACGACCGAGCCGATCACCGCATCCAGCGTGTCGATCTCGTGCACCTTCAGAAACGGTGCCCCCGCGTTCAAACGGTCCAGCCGCACATGGGCCGGATCAAGGCTCAGTTCCTCGTCATAGGGCTCGCCGAAGAGGGTGGCGCGGCGCACGCGCGCCCCCGCCGACCAGATCACCTCGACGGTGCGGGCGTCTTTGTCGGCCGAGTTCGGCGCAAGCTCCGCGGATCGGCGCAGGGCCGGGATTTCGATGATCGTGTCCATGTGGGTCAGTCCTGTTGGTCGGTCGGCGCCGGGTCGGTTTCTGGATCAGCGGCCGGATCGTTCGCCGGGTCACTCGCCTGCGCGCTGCCGGTCTTGGTGACCCGGCGCGGATCGCTGTCGAGCACCAGCCCGAGCGCGTCGAGTTTTGCGTTGGTCGCGGCGATCTCGGCCAGCACCGCGTCAGGGTTGCGGCCCTGCTGCGCGATCACCTCGGCCAGCGTCATGGTGCCCGAGCGGATCGACAAGAGGTTCGCCATCGCGTCCTTCTGCGGATCGACCGCCTCGAACTTCGGCGGCGACCACTCGACCGGCACGTCCGGCGTGGGGATCCGGCCAGCAGCCCATGCCGCTTCGGTGAACCAGCGCCAGACCGGCGCGCAGAGCATCGGGATGAAGAGCTGCCATTGCACCGCGTCGATCATCCGGCGGAACTCGACCAGCCCCGCCCGGATCGAGGAATAGTTGACCTGGCTGAGATCGCCGGTCAGCAACTCGTAGGGCACCCGGAAGCCGGCCGAGATCGTGTGCAGGCTGGCCCGCTTGTATTCGCCGTAACCGCCGGTAGCCGCGGGCTGGTTGAAGCGGATGTCCTTGCCTCCGCGCGCATAGGCGATCAGCCCCGGCTCGAATTGCTCCACCCGGTTGCCATCGGCGTCGACCACGGCGGGCGCGATGCCCTGCTGGGCTTCGTCATCGCCGAAGACGATGGCGGTGACGCAGGCCTCGGTTTTCTTGCGCACGATCTCGGCCACCTCGTAGTCGTCGAGATCGCGCAAGCTGCGGATCACCGGCGCGCCCCAGGGAACGCCGCGCGCCTGCGTGCGTTGTTTTTCATAGACATGGGCAATGTCGGTCGCCGGGACCGGGCGGCTGTTGGCACCGGCTCGCAGGGCGCCGTAGGCATCGCCGGGATGCTCCGCGTGCAGCCAATAGGCCCGGCGCTTGCCGATTGCATCGAACTCGATCCCTTGCACCAGTCGCCCCGCACCGATGGCGCCGGATTTCGTGGCGTCGAGGAAGTCTGCCTCCAGCACCTGCAGTTGCAGCGGTACGGATAGACCGTCGCTCGCGCGCCGGAGGCGTCGGCGCACCAGCACCTCGCCCGCCTCGACCATCTCGCGGCAGATCAGCGTTTGCAGCCCGTAGAAGTCGAGCTGGCCGTCGGCATCGGCCGCCTCGGACCAGCGCGCAAAGAGCGCGTCCACCGTGCGGTCCAGCTTGTCATCGCCGCTCGCGGCGCGCGGCATGATGCCCGCACCCACGATATTGTTGACCAGCACCGACACGGCCTTGGCCGCGTGCGGGTTGTTGCGTACCAGATCGCGCATCCGGTCGCGCAAGAGCGCCCCGGCAATGCCGATCTCGGTGTCGGCAGAGGTGCCCGGCGCGCGCCAGCCCTCGGTGCGACGTCCCTTCGCGGCGCCGTCATAACCTCGTGCCAAGGTCTCGAAGGCCTGCCTTGCGAGGACACGGCGGGCCGCAGCGCGCGGCGCCACCGTGGCAATCGCACGGTCGAACCAGTTCGCTGCCATCAGCGATCACCACGGCTGAAGCCCGCGAGACCGGCCACCGGCAGCGGTCGGGTCGTCCCCGCGATCGCGCGCTCGATGGTCCGGATGCGGACCAGCAGATCCTCGGCCGAGCCATAATCGACGGATTTCCCGTCATAGCTGACCCGCGTTGTGCCGCTGGCATAGGCCCGGCGCAGCGCCGACAATTCGGTTTCCGTCCAATCCGCCATGTTCAAAACCATCCCCCGCGCCGTCCGAGCCAGTCGGAGCGGCGCTTGCCTTGCGATGCCTGTGCCTGCCGGTTGATTTGCCCCGCGGGATCCGCGGAAGGATCGGCCACCCCAAGCTGATCCTCGAGGTCGCGCCATTTCTCGTCTGTCCAGCGATCCGCGCCCGCGATCCAGGCGGCGGCGCGGGCATAAACCCGGCAATCCAGCGCCTCGTTGCGCTCCCGCAGCTTCTGCCATTCAAGCCGGGCAAAGCCACGTTTCGTGCGCACCGTGACCAGCTGCTCGGCGACGAACTGTTTCAGCCATTCGTTTTCGACCCAATGCGGCAGATGCACCATGCCAGCCGGGAACTCGGCCCCCTTGGCCAGATCCTCGTCCGTGGGCCGCGCCAGCCGCAGGAAGCGGTAGGTTTCGGCCTTGAACGTCGAGACCGCCACGGTCCAAAGCCGCGCGCCCCGCCGCAGGCGCTTGCCGCCCTCGGTGGCGTCGACATAGGTCGGCCCGGAGACCGGGCTTGCCCGATTGAACCCCTCGACGCCCTTGACGGGCGCGACCTGTGCAAAGCCCTCCGCCCGCGCCCAGCCATAGACCGCCGGAGCCTCGTAGCCGGTGTCGATGGCAAGCCGCGCGATCTTCAGATGCGCGCCGCGCTCATGCGGCCAGGTACGGCTGAGCAATTCGGTCAGGTCGCCCCAGGCATCCTGCCGGTCGGGTCCGCCCTCGATCACCACGTGATCGACAAGCCAGCTTTCGAGCCCACGCCCCCAGGCCCAGACATCGACCTCGATGCGGTCTTTCTGCACGTCCGCCCCGGCGGTCAGGAACAATCCGCCCGCGGGAACGATGCCCGGATTCCAGCGTTCACGCCGGTCGTAAAGCAGCTGCCAATCGGGCGCCTCGCCGGTCTCGACCCATGTCTCGCCAAGGATCGTGTTGCGGAACGCCTTGATTGCCTCGTCCGACCCTTGGGCCGCCTCCCATGCCCGCACGATCCGCTCCCAGCTCAGCCAGCCGATGGGTGAATAGAGCGCCGAGAGGTGATAGCCGACGGTGTTCGGATCGGCCGCCGTGGCGGTCGGACGCCATTCGCCCGCTTGCAACATCGCCGTCTTGTGGTGTTCCGCGATGGGCACCTCGCAGGCCTCGCAACGGTAGTCCGCCGTTTCCGGCCGGCCCTTCTCCCAGCGTAGCCGCTCGAATTTCAGCCACTGCATCTGCCCGCAATACGGGCACGGCACGAAGTATCGCCGCTGGTCCGATGCCTCGAACTCGCGTTCGATCCGGGAGAGCCCCCGGATCGTCGGGGTCGAGACCAGGAACACCTTGCGCCGGTGGGCAAAGGTCAGCGACCGCGCCTCGGCCAGCGTCACCGGATCGCCTTCCTCGTCGGCCGACGCCGGATAGGCGTCGACCTCGTCGAGAAAGATGTAGCGCGCCGGGGTGGAGCGCAGCCCGACCGCCGAGTTCGCACCGGTCATGATCAGGATGCCGCCCGCGAATTCCTTGGACAGCATCGTGTTGCCAGCATCCCGCGAGCGTGCCGGTTTGACCCGCTCCCGCAGTTCCGGGCTCTCGTCGATCAGCGGGTCGATCCGCTGGCGGGAGTTCCGTTTCGCCAGTTCCACCGTCGGCTGGACAGCCAGCATCGGCCCCGGTGCCTGGTGGATC
>NZ_PRDS01000014.1 GCF_002927635.1 Albidovulum inexpectatum | reverse complement strand
GGCGATAGCCATTTGCGCAGGGCGCGAAAGCCGCACGCCGAATTCTCGAACCGCTTCGCCGTCTGCGTCTCCAGATGAAAAACGTCGAGGTGGGATTTGGAAATGTCGATCCCGATGCTATGCTCCGTCATCTTCGCCAGTCCTATTCTTGTCATGCGTGGCTCAAACACGCGTATCCGTTCAGGCCCATGGTGAAGGCGGCGGTCGATCCTACTCAGAAACGGTCCTGAAGACCCAGGCCTCCTCGATCCAACCGCCGCCACTGCCCGCCATCAATGGCGTGGCGGGCAGTGGTTCCCTTCTAACCACGGAACCTCCCGTCTTCATAAGACAAGGTAACCCCATGCACATGACCGACCGGGGCCTTCTGGCCCTTGCCCGGCACGAGGGGATCGTGCCCGGGCCCTACCGCGATTCTACCGGCACCTGGACCTTCGGCATCGGCCACACGGCAGCCGCCGGGCCGCCCGATCCGGCCACCATGCCGCGCGGGATGCCCGCAGACCTGGACGCGGCGATCCGCGAGGCGTTCCGGGTCTTCCGCGCTGATCTGGCCCGCTACGAGCGCGATGTCGCAGATGCCGTGACCGTCCCGCTCGCCCAGCACGAGTTCGATGCGTTGGTGAGCTTCCACTACAACACAGGCGGCATTGCGCGGGCAGCGCTCACCTGCCACCTGAACGCCGGCAATCGCGTTGCCGCCGCCAACGCGTTTCTGAACTGGCGCAAGCCCGCGTCCATCATCCCCCGCCGCGAGGCCGAGCGTGACCTGTTCCGGGAGGGCAGCTACACGGGCGGCCCGATCCCGGTCTGGTCGGTGGATGCGCAGGGCCGCGTAGATTTGTCCCTGCCGATCCGGCTGCTCAGAGAGGACGAGGCTTTGGATCTACTTCGGTCCCCAATGCTTGAGCCGTCCCCCGTCCCGCCACCCAACTGGTTCGCCCGGCTGGCGTCCTTCTTTTCCACACTGATACGGAGGGCCTGATCCCCATGCGCTACATCCGACCCAATTCGCTCACCTGGTGGGCGGGGCTGCTCGCCATGCTGACCGGCATCGCCTCCGTCACGCTGCCCGCCACCGGCCCGGTTGGCGAGTTTTCCCGCCTGGTCGCGCTGCTGGCCGGCTCGGGCGACGCCTCGCCCGCCGGGCTGATCTTCCTCGGCCTCGGCCTGATCGGCCTGCGCGACCGGATCGAGAGGGGGTTCCGGGGTGATGAGTGAACTTCTGATCTGGATCATCGGCGCGGCAGCTGCCGTGGGCGGTGTCTTCATAGGTCGCCTGCTTGGTCGAGCAGAAGGCAGGCGAGTCGGACGAGAGGAGGCATATCAAGATGCATTTCGCAAACACTCAGAGCGGCTGGATGCGGGCCGCAAGGCGGTGCGCGACGGCCGCAACGCTGGCGATCCTGCTCAGCGGCTGCGCCGCAACGATGGTCACTGGTGATGCGGGCTGCGCCTCCTATGCCGAGGCACGGCTGGCACGGCCACCTGCGGCGACTGTCGCCACCGTGCCACCTGCATGGGCGACCTGGATCGCCGATCTCGATGACCGCATGACGGGAACCTGCCGATGAAATCCCTCTCACCCGCACTGCAGGCCCATCTCGACGAGGGCACGACGACGCTTGCGTGGTGCTGGCGGATCACCCGGGCCGACGGGCAGGTGTTCGGTTTCACCGATCACGACCGGTCGCTCAGCTTTGAGGCTACCCTCTTCGAGCCGGAAAGCGGCTTTGCGGCCTCCGAGCTGCGCGCTTCGGGCGATCTCGCGGTCGATGCGCAGGACGCCGAGGGCGTTTTGCGGTCAGGCACCATTACCGAGGCCGACATCGCCGCCGGGCTCTGGGACGGGGCGGCGGTCGATGTCTGGCGGGTGAACTGGCAGGATACCAGCCAGCGCGTGCTGATGCGCCGGGGCGCCATCGGCGAGATCCGGCGCGGGCGCGTGGCCTTCACCGCCGAGATGCGCAGCCTCGCGCACGTTCTGGATCAGCCCGTGGGACGAAGCTTCCAGGCCGGCTGCGATGCGGTGCTGGGCGACGGGCGCTGCGGCATCGATCTCGAGAACGCGGCTTGGAAGGGCACGGGTGCTGTCGCGGTCCCACTGCGCGACCGGGTGTTCTCGGCTTCCGGCCTTTCCGGCTTCGCGGCGGGGCTGTTCAGCTTCGGCACGCTGACCTGGGACAGCGGCGCCAATGCCGGCCGGAAGGTGGAGGTAGAACGCCACGAACTGGCCGCCACCGGCGAGGCCGTCATCACGCTGCTGGAGCCGCCCGGCAGTCCCATCGCCGCAAACGACGCCTTCACCATCCGCGCCGGCTGCGACAAGGCCTTTGCCACCTGCCGTGACCGCTTTGCCAACACCGTCAACTTCCGGGGCTTCCCCCATATCCCCGGCAATGACACCGTGCTGCGCTACGCCTCCCAAGGCCGGGCCAATGACGGGAGCGTTCTGTGATGGCGGGCTTCATCCATCGCCCTGCCGCTCGGGCGAAGGTGATCGCTGCGGCCCGCGCCTGGCTCGGCACGCCCTATCACGACCAGCAAAGCGTCAGGGGCGTCGGCTGCGACTGCCTCGGGCTTGCGCGCGGCATTTGGCGCGAGGTGGTGGGGCCGGAGCCCTTTCCGATCCCGCCATACAGCCGCGACTGGGGCGAGGCCGGGCCGGTCGAAGTGCTCGCCGAGGGCGCCCGCGGCTGCATGATCGAGGTGGCGGCGGATGATCCGCCACCCGGCGCGCTCGTGATGTTCCGCATGCGCGAACGGGCCATCGCCAAGCATGTGGGCATTCTCACCGACAACGGAACTCTCATCCACGCCCGCGAGCGGCTGGGCGTGATCGAGGAACCCTTCACCCGATCCTGGCGGCGGCGCCTCGCCTTCGCCTTCCTGTTTCCTGACGAGGTCTGACCATGGCCACGCTCGTTCTCGGGGCCGCCGGCGCCGCCATCGGCGGGTCGGTGGGCGGCGCCGTCCTCGGTATCTCGGCCGCCACCATCGGCGGGGCGATCGGCACCATGGCCGGCTCGGTCGTGGACAGCTGGATCGTGGGCGCGCTCCAGCCCGACCAGCGATACGAGGGCGCAAGGCTCGACAGCCTGCAGGTGACCTCCGCCACCGAAGGCGCCACGATCCCGCGCGTCTTCGGCCGTATGCGATTGGGTGGCAACATCATCTGGGCCACCGACTTTACCGAGCATGTGAGCACCACCACGCAAGGCGGCGGCAAGGGCGGTGGGCCGAGCGTCACCACCACCGAATACAGCTACACCGCTTCCTTCGCCGTGGCATTGTGTGATGGCCCGATCACCGGCATCGGCCGCATATGGGCCGATGGCGAGCTTCTGGATACGTCCACCATCACCTGGCGCTGGTATCCGGGCGACGAGGCGCAGGCGGCGGACCCGTTCATCGCCGCGAAGATGGGGTCCGAGGGCGCGCCGGCCTGGCGCGGCACGGCCTACGTGGTGTTCGAGGAACTCGACCTCACGCCATTCGGCAACCGCATTCCGCAGCTCTCCTTCGAGGTGTTCGCGCCCGTAGCCGACGCGGACACCGCCGAAGGCGCCATCCGGGCGGTCACCATGATCCCCGGCGCGGGCGAGTTCGTCCATGCCTCCGAGCCGGTGATGCGGACCGAAGGCGCGAAGACCACGCCGGAGAACGTGCATGCCGAGACCGACCGGGCCGACTTTCTGGTTTCACTCGACCGGCTCGAGGCACTGGCGCCGGGGGTTGAAAGCGTGTCGCTGGTGGTCTCGTGGTTCGGCGACGATCTGCGCTGTGATCGCTGCCAGATCAAGCCGGGCGTCGAGACCGCCACCAAGACCACGACGCCACAGGTCTGGCAGGTGAACGGGCTGGACCGCGCCTCGGCGCATCTCGTTTCGACCGATGCCGAGGGGCGTCCTGTCTATGGCGGAACCCCGAGCGACGCGGCCGTTGTGCAGGCGATCAAGGAGCTGAAGGCGCGGGGCTATCGCGTGACCTTCTATCCGTTCCTTCTCATGGATGTCCCCGAGGGCAACACGCTGCCGGACCCATATTCCGACAACGCCGCCGCAATCGGCCAGCCGGCGTTGCCATGGCGCGGGCGGATCACCTGTTCGCCTGCGGCGGGCTTTGCGGGCTCGGTGGACAAGACGGCAACGGCCGAGGCCCAGGTCGCGGCGTTCTTCGGCAACGCGCAGATCTCCGACTTCGCCGTCTCGGGCGAAACCGTCTCCTGGACCGGCGGCAATGACTGGGGCTGGCGGCGGATGATCCTGCATTACGCCCATCTCTGCGCGGCGGCCGGCGGGGTCGATGCGTTCCTGATCGGCTCGGAGCTTCGCGGGCTCACGCAGATCCGCAATTGCGAGCGAGGCTATCCGGCCGTGGCACAGCTTCAGAGCCTCGCCGCCGATGTGCACGCGATCCTCGGGCCGTCCACGAAGATCAGCTACGCGGCGGACTGGTCGGAATACAACAACCACCAGATAGACGAACCCTATACGGACCTGCTGAGCGCAGCATTCGCAGACACGGCGATCTCCGCGCCGCTGGCATCGGGGGTATCTCTTCAGTCTCGCAGGCTGCTGCCCGACTACGGCCAATGGCGTCTCAATTCGAGCATCGGGTCGGCCCCCGATCCGGCGGCGGTCACGCTCGGACGGCGCGTTGCGTATACGACCGACATGTATGCGACCACGTTCCAGTTGATAATCGACATCGACGCCACGGGTTTAAGTCCGGGCGAGACGGTGACATATTCTGACACCCTTGTGACCAATCACCCGAGCGGTTTGACTTGGAACGACCAGATCAAGCTGATCGGCTATACGCAGGCTGATCTCGACGCCATTGACCCGGACGGATACCTCTCCGGCTCCTTGCCGGGCACCCAGCTGGCAAACCGCAATCTCATCGGGTCGGGGTCAGGCACACTGGAGAGAAGCCTCTCCTGGACGGTGGATCGCACCGATATCGCCATGATCCGTGTGGTGGTCGAGCTGGAGGAGCCCAAAGGCGGCGGCAGCTATCTGGCATGGTATGAGTGCCCGTCCGTCACTGTGGACCGGCCGTCGAGCTCGCTTGCCTTCCATCTCGATCCGCTCTGGGCGGACGCCAACATCGACTTCATCGGCATCGACAACTACATGGCCGTAAGTGATTGGCGCGACGGGTTCGAACACGCCGATGCGCAAGCCGGCTGGCACGCCATTTACGACCGCGCCTATCTGCAATCGAACATCGAGGGCGGCGAGGGCTTCGACTGGTTCTATGCGAGCGATGCCGACCGGGACGCGCAGCTGCGCACGCCGATCACCGACGGCGCCTATGGCAAGGATTGGGTGTTCCGCGCCAAGGACCTGCGCAGCTGGTGGTCGAACGCGCATCATGACCGCCTCGGCGGGGTGGAAAGCGGAACGCCCACGGCATGGGTGCCGGAAAGCAAGCCGATCCGGTTCACCGAGTTCGGCTGTCCGGCCATCGACCGGGGCACGAACCAGCCGAACGTCTTCTTCGACCCGAAGTCCTCGGAAAGCGCGGCGCCGTATTTCTCGCGGGGGTGGCGCGACGATGCCATCCAGCGGGCCTATCTCGAGGCCACCGCGCTCTACTGGGGCGACCCTGCGCACAATTCGGTCTCCAGCGTCACCGGCCTGCCGATGATCGACACCGCCGACTGCGCGGCCTGGACCTGGGACGCGCGCCCGCATCCCTTCTTCCCGGCGCTCACCGACGTGTGGTCGGACGGCGACAACTGGCGGCTCGGCCACTGGCTGACCGGTCGGCTGGGGTCCGTGTCGCTCGCAGCCCTCGTGCGTCACCTCTGCCTCGCGGCCGGAATGGACGCCGCGCATATCGACGTCTCCGGCCTCTGGGGCGCGGTCGAGGGTCTGACCATCACCGCCATCGAAAGCCCGCGAACCACGCTCTCCATGCTTGCGCGACACTTCGGCTTCGATGCGGTCGAAAGCGAGGGCGTGATCCGCTTTGTCATGCGTGGGCGCGCAGCGGTGGCCACCCTCACGCCTGGCGATCTCGTGGCGGGCAACGCCGAGGACATCGAGCGCAGCCGCGGCCAGGAGACCGAGCTGCCCCAGGTCCTGCGCTGGAGCGTGGCGCGCGCCGACGAGGATTACGACAGCGCCCTGGTCGAGGCCCGGCGCATCATCACCGGCGCGGTGCGCGTGACCGCCGAGAGTTTTCCCGTGGCCGTCGCCCCCGAGGAAGCCGAGCGACGCTGCCGCCGCGCCCTGATGGAGGCCTGGGTGGGCCGCGAGCACGCGAGCTTCAGCCTGCCGCCGTCGCGGCTGGCACTGGACCCGGGCGACGTTGTCGAGTTCGCGGACGGCGCCACAACCGAGTTCCGCCTGTCCACGCTCGCCGACGGCTTCGCCCGGCGGATCGAGGCGACCCGACAGGACCGCGAGGCCTACGACCTTGCGCCGGGGGCGCCGCGCGCCGCTGCCGTGGCCCGCTCGGTGCCGCTCGGTGCGCCGCAGGTCGCGATCCTCGACCTGCCGCAGTTGACCAGCGCCCACACGCCGCCGCGCCCGCTCATTGCCGTCGATGCCGATCCCTGGCCGGGCACCGTTGCGGTGCTGCGCAGCCCGGAAACATCGGGATGGTCGTCCTTCGCCACGATCACCCGCCGCGCGCGGATCGGCTCGCTGGTCACCGACCTGCCGACGGGGTCCGCCTGGCGCTGGGATCGGGGCACGGCCCTCGAGATCGACCTTCCCTGGGGCCAGCTTGAAAGCGTCACCGACCTGCAGCTCTTTGCAGGCGCCAACGCATTCGCCGTTGAGAGCGCACCCGGCGCCTGGGAAATCCTGCAAGCCCGCGATGTGGCGCTCGTCGCCCCCGGCCGCTATCGCCTGACCACGCTCCTGCGCGGCCAGCGGGGGACGGAAGCGGCCATCGGCAACCCGGCCCCGGCCGGTGCGCGGGTCGTGGTGCTGGACGCGGCCGTGGCGGAACTGCCGTTCACGGCCGGCGAGATCGGGCTGCCATGGAACCTCGCCGTGGGGCCCGCGACAAGGCCGGTGTCGGATCCGAGCTACTCAATGCTGTCCCTGACGCCATCGGGCATATCGCTCCGGCCCTTCGCGCCCGTGCATCTCGGGGCGACGGCCGAGCCCACGGGCGACATCACCCTTTCCTGGACGCCCCGCTCCCGCGCCCCCGCGGCTGACAGCTGGACGGCGACCGATGTGCCGATCCTGGACACGCCCGAGGCTTGGGAGATCGACATTCTCGACGGCGCCACCGTGAAACGCACACTGGCCACCGGAACGACCAGCGCCACCTACACCGCCGCCCACCAGACGGCAGACTGGGGCGCGGTTCTCGCACCCGGCGCAACCCTGACCATCCGCGTCACCCAACTCTCGCCAACCGTCGGACGCGGCAGCCCTGCCGAGGCCACCCTTACCATCACATGAGGCTTCCATGACGACGCCAAACCTCGCGCTTCCCTACATCGCCGCCGCACAGGCGCAAAAGCATGTCACCCACAACGAGGCCCTCGATCGGCTCGACGGGCTGGTGCAGCTTGCGGTCAAGGACAGGGATCTGACCGCGCCACCCGCGAGCCCCGCCGAGGGCGACCGCTACATCGTGGCACCCGGCGCCACGGGTGCATGGGCCGGCTGGGATGGCGATCTGGTGCTGTTCTCCGGCGGGGCGTGGGTCCGGCTCGCGCCGCAAGCGGGCTGGCGCGTCTGGATCGAGGATGAGGCGGTTCTGCTGGTCTTCGATGGCGCAAGCTGGCGAGATTTCATGCAGAATGTCCCGATGCTCGGCATCAACACCACGGCCGACGCCACCAACCGGCTGTCGGTGAAGGCGGACGCGACGCTGCTGAGCCATGACGGCGCCGGGCATCAGGTCAAGATCAACAAGGCGTCGGACAGCAATACCGCCAGCGTCCTGTTCCAGTCGGGCTGGACGGGGCATGCCGAGATGGGGCTGATGGGCGGCACCGGGTTCTCGGTCAAGGTGTCCGGCGATGGCACGACCTGGACCGAGGCCCTGTCGATCGACGGGACGGGTAATGTCGGCCTCGGCATCACGACCCCGACCGAGAAGCTGCACGTGGCCGGGGACGCATGGCTGGAAGGTGCCTCAGCGTCGATCATATTGAAAAATACCAGCGGAACGACGGGGTACCAGAGTGTCGGCCTTGTGAGTTCAAGCGATTCGTTCTTCATCAAGTCACTCGATGACAACGGCGTGTTCATCTCCAATGACTACCGCATTTCCCGGGATGCCAGCGGCGCGACATTTCACCAGTGGTTTGTGGCAGGTGTGACGCTGGGGAGGTGGACCGCAACGGGGCTTGGGGTAGGTATTACCAGTCCGACTCGGAAGTTGAGTGTATATGACACTGCCAACCAGTCCGTAGCACGGTTCAAGGCCACCAATGCTGCATTCACATCTAATGTGGTTGATATCGACACAGACATCTCTGCCAGCAGCGCGTTCAACCTGATCCGTATGACCACGAACGGTTTTTCTGACCCTAAATTCCGCGTGGCGGGCGACGGCGCGACCTACGCGGACGGGGCCTATTCCGGGGCTGGGGCCGACTATGCCGAGATGTTCGAATGGGCCGATGGAAACCCCGACGCCGAGGACCGGCGTGGGCTGGCGGTGGTGCTGGAGGGCGGCAAGGTACGCCCCGCGCAGCCCGGAGAGGAACCCGTCGGCGTGGTCTCGGCCAACCCGACGGTGCTGGGCGATGCGGCGGGCAATGCCTGGTCCGGCAAGTACCTGCGCGACGATTACGGCGCGGTGATCGAAGAGCCCTGCGAGTACCTGTCGTGGAACGCCGGGACGGAGGACGATCCGGAACCCGTCAGCTACATGGCCGACCGCCTGCCCTCTGGCGTGGTGCCGCCGGCGGATGCGGTCAGGACGGCGGGCACCCGGCCGGCGCTCAATCCGGCATACGACCCGGCCCGGCCCTACACGCCGCGCGCCGAGCGGCCCGAATGGGTGGCGGTGGGCCTCATGGGCAAGCTGCGGCTACGCAAGGGCCAACCCACGGGCGCGCGCTGGATCAAGCTGCGCGACGTGTCGGATGCGGTCGAGGAATGGCTGGTGCGGTGATGCGTTGTTCTTCACATGACAGAGACGGGTCGGCCCTGATAGGACATCACTGACGACAACAATCCGATGTCATGTGGCAGGTGTCTCAATTCTCGTCGATTCTGGCAACTGCCCCCAACTCTGTTCCGTAAATCAGGTGGCGGCCATGCCTCCCCTTTCCCCGGACACACTTATCCCACCGCCTCTGTGACGGGTATGCCGAGTGCGGTGAAGTCGTTCATTACGGCAACACGAATCTGAAGTTCGGCGACCTGGCAGTCAGGTCTGCGTGCCATCAGCCGTTGGCCCAGCAGTTTTAAGCAGTGCATCTTTGTCTCGACGCGGCTCCGGCGGTGGTATCCGCTCCATTTTCGCCAGAGTGCCCGTCCAAGGTACTTCGTCGCCCGGAGGGCATCGTTGCGCGCAATGGCTCCTGCCGGGGCGGGCTTCCAGGGTTTTGCGTTCTTGCGGGGCGGGATTACGGCATTTGCCCCGCGGTCAGCGATGGCATTGTGACACTTGCGGGTATCGTAGGCGCCGTCTGCGGTGACACTGCCTATCTCCTGAGCGGGCGGGATCTGGTCGAGCAGTTCCGGCAACATGGGTGCATCGCCAATATCGCTGCTGGTGAACTCGACCGCTCGGATTTCCAGTGTTTTCTCGTCGATCCCAAGGTGAACCTTGCGCCAGACGCGGCGTTTGGAGCCGCCATGCTTGCGGGCATTCCACTCCCCTTCGCCCTCGACCTTGATCCCGGTACTGTCGATGAGCAGGTGTAGCGGCCCCTGCGAACCCCGATACGGGATGTTCACGGCCAGCGTTTTCTGGCGGCGTGACACGGTGCTGAAATCCGGCACCGACCAGTCCAGCCCGCTCAACCGCAAAAGGCTTTCGACGAAGCCGGTCGTCTGCCTGAGCGCCATGCCAAACAGAACTTTCATCGTCAGGCAGGTCTGGATCGCGGCGTCGCTATAGGTAGGCTGTCGACCACGCTTGCCGGTCGGCTTGGCCTCCCACGTCATCTCGGGATCGAACCAGATTGTCAGCGAGCCCCGGCGCTTAAGCGCTTCGTTGTAGGTCCGCCAGTTCCTGATCTTGTAGGTCGGGGGTGATGGTCTGCTCATGCCTCCCAGCTATCACGCTGGAGTCAAGGGATGAATCCCCAATTCGATTTGCGCAACAGAGCCGCGCAGAACCAGAACGGCGGCAGGAAGCACATGCTGCCCGGTCAAACATCCATATGGGAACTTCCAGAAGCCGGTCCGACCGGCGGCCGGTGAGATTGCACCGGAACACGGCATCGCCGGGCTTGTCGATCACAGAATGGACATAGACCGATCTGCCGAACCAGGGATGCCATGGATAAGGAACCTCGCGCCGGTCGGTAACGTGGGTGTTCTGGCGTTCAGTTGTACAACGAGGAAAGGCCCCATTCGGCACTCGGCTATCAGACACCAAAGGCATTTGCCGAGCGCCTGTTCACCGCAACCGGCAGCAGCGCTGCGCCAGATGAAAGCTCCGCGCAGCTGCCGGTTGCTCAACCTGCGCCAATCGGCGTATCAACCCAAAGGACTCTGATCCCAAGTGGATGAAAGTTCAGTGGCAGGTCACATAGTATCGGGAGTTTGGCGGCCCACTGAGACTGGTTCGCATTCGTCTGACAGCACCGCCCGCTGTGATCAATGCAACTTTTTCCATATGTTTAGTCCTTACCGGTATCGTCTGCGCCGAGGTTCAGATGGGCCAGGCCGCTATTGCCCAACTCCACGGCTGCAAATGGGCCGCCGTGGTGGGTGTTGGCGGGATCATGGGGATCCAGCGGGCCATCTGACGCATAGATTTCTGCGGCGAATTGCTCAGCGTTGTCCTTCGGGCGGTAGCCCAGGTGATGCGCCTTGGCGTTATCAACAGGTGCACGATCGTTGTTCGACACACCGTAGACCACGCTGAAGCCTGTGATGGGCGTGGTGATCGCGCGTTCCACCAAGTGGATCAGATCATCATAGCTGAGCCAGGTGCCCACAGCGCGTGAATTGGTTGGCTGCGCGCAAGACAGGATGCGCATGCAGACGGATTCCAATCCACGCTTGTCCCAGTAGAGAGAGGCGAGATCTTCGGCGAAACACTTGGCGAGCCCATAGAACGTATCGGGCTTGTGCGGCGCATCAATGCCAATGAAATCCGTCTTCTTGTGCATGCCAACCGCGTGGATGGACGATGCATAGACGACGCGGCGCAGCTTGTTGCGGTAGGCGGCCTCCCACACGGTATAGGCGCCGTAAAAGTTCGGTCCCCACAGCACGTCCATGGGCGCTTCGTCGCCGATCGCACCGAAATGCACGACCATGTCCGCGCCTTCCAGAAGCGCAACCATGGCGTCGAGATCGGTGATATCGGCTTTTACATAGGTTTCATTCGCAGCAAGATTCTTGACGCTGTCCGCAATGTCCGAGGATACAAATTCCTGGCACATCTTTGAAAGTGGTTCGCGCAGGTAGGAACCAAGGCGACCCGCCGCGCCGGTGAGTACGATCTTTTTCATGAAGTCAGTCCTTTGAGGTCAGAAACAGCGCGTTCAATACGATCCATCGCATCGTTTAGAACCTCTTCCGAGGCCGCTGTTGAAATTCGGAAAAACGGTGAAAGGCCATAGGCGCTGCCGGGCACGGCCGCGACGCCCGCAGCCTTCAGAAGATAGGCGGTCACATCTGTGTCTGTTTCAATCGTATCGCCCTGAGGGGTCTTGGCGCCAATCAGACCGGCGCAGCCGATCAGACCATAAAACGCGCCGCCCGGTGCGTCGAGCGTCAGGCCCGGGATCTGGGCCACACGCGCGACCACAAGGTCACGACGCGCCTCGAACGCCCGGCAAAAGTTGCGGACCTCATCTTGTGGCCCGTTCAATGCGGCCGCGGCAGCCGCTTGGGCGATGGAACACGCCCCGGACGAGATCTGGCTTTGCACTTTGGTCATCGCCGCGATCAGTTCCTTGTGCCCAGCACCATAGCCAATGCGCCAACCCGTCATGGCATAGGCTTTGGACACGCCGTTGACCGTCAGGGTGCGGTCTTTCAAACCCGGGCAAAGCGCCGCAAAAGATCTGAACACGCGCCCGTCAAACAGGATGTGCTCATAGATTTCGTCCGACAGGACCAACACACGCTCATGATCGGCCAGCACGTCGCCGAGTGCCGTGATCTCGGCATCCGAATAGACCGCACCCGATGGGTTCGACGGTTGGTTCAAGAGCAGCCATCGGGTCTTGGGCGTGATGGCGCCCTGCAATTGATCAGGCGTCAGGCGAAAGCCAGCCTCAGCCGGGCATTCCAGCGGCACCGGCACGCCTCCGAGAATCAACACGATGTCCTTGTACTGACCGAAATAGGGCGCGCAAAGCAGCACCTCGTCGCCCGGCTCCAGCGTGGCTATGAAGGCGTTGAACAATACCTGCTTGGCGCCGTTTGACACGATCACTTCGTCTAGCGCGTAGTCCAGAGCGTTTTCACGTTTGAACTTGTCCACGACGGCCTGCCGCATCGCGAGTGTGCCATTCGTCGGAGGATACTTTGTCTCGCCACGTAGGGCCGCCTGATGCGCGGCCTCTTTAATGTGGTCGGGTGTGTCGAAATCCGGCTCGCCAAGACCGAGATCAATGACGTCTTCACCGCGCGCCCTGGCCTCTTTTGCAGCCTGGCTGACCCAGGCAGATGCGGACGGTTTGACCTGAGCAAGACGCGATGAGGCGAAACTCATTGCAGCGCGCCCTTTGTTTGCGCCAGGGCCGCATCAGCGGCCCGCGCCAAAAGCCCCGTGTCTGTGGCAATGGCAACAAAGGTGAAGCCTTCGTTCAAGAGGTCAGCCGCAAAGGCGGGGTCCGTGACCAAGGTTCCAACCGGCATGCCCTTGGCAATCAGCTTTTGCGCCGCCGGTTTGATCAAGGCCCAGACATCTGGGTCCATCGGCTTGCCGAGCTTGCCAATATCGGCGGCAATGTCTGCAGGTCCAAAGAAGATACCGCTGACGCCATCGACCGCGCCAATCGCTTCGGCCTGTTCTACCGCCGCGCGAGTTTCCAGTTGCAGGAGAACAGCGGTTTCTTCCTCAACTCGAGCCACGTAATCGGTGATGCGCCCAAAGGCCGTTGCCCGGGTCGCGCCCGAGACGCCACGAACGCCGTGTGGCGGATAGCGCGTCGCCGCGACCGCTTGCTTGGCCTCTTCCACCGATTGGATCATCGGAAACAACAGGCCCGGCGCACCCAGATCCAACAACCGCTTGACCGCAACCGCGTCGTTCCATTCCACCCGCACGAGCGCCGTGGTCGGGGACGCCGCAAACGCCTGAAGCTGACCGAGTACGCTGAAGTAATCGTTGGCGCTGTGCTCCATGTCGATCAATGCCCAGTCGTATCCTGCGGTCGACACCACCTCTGCGGCGAAGTTGCTGCAAAGGCTGATCCAAAGCCCGACCTGTTTTTCACCGGCTGCAATGGCGCGCGCAAAGGGATTGGCGGGAAGCTTCATCAGATAATGGCTTTCTCGATGATCGGCCTGTTTGCCGGAATCCGCTCGTAGTTGAACGGTGTCAGATCAAGCGCGCGGTATTCGCCGTAGGTCAGCCACTCGGCAGTCCCGCGTCCCATGGCGGGCGATTGCTGCAGCCCGTGGCCGGAGAAGCCATTGAGGAAGATGAAGTTCGACAGTTCTGTGTGTGGCCCCATGATTGCGTTGTGATCAAAAGTGTTCATGGCATAGTGCCCGGCCCATTCTGATTGCACTTTGATCGCCTCAAACTGCGGGATGCGGGTCGCAAGGATGGGCCAGACGTGGCTTTCCCATAAGGAGTGATCCATCGCATAATCGTCAAAATCCACCGCAGGGTCGTAGTCGGAATGCCCGCCGCACTGATACGTGCCGCCGCCGTTTTCGCGCACGTGCACACCCGAGGGGTCGATGGTCAGCGGAAGGTCTTGATCCAGCGGTTTTTCGGCCTTGAATATCCACGAATAGCGTTTGCGCGGCTCCACCGGCACGTCGATGCCCGCCATCTGGGCAGTGCGTGCCGCACGTGGGCCGGACGCATTGACGACCTGACCACAGGCGATCACTTCGCCAGAGGCGAGAGTGACGCTTTCGACGCGGGTGCCTGCAGCGTTGCGGGTTATCGCCACAACTTCGTTCTGGACCCATTCGACACCACGTTCGCGGCTTTGGCGTCGCCACCAATCATTGACAGCGGCTCCGTCCCAATACCCCTCGTCCACCAGGTTGATGGACCCCAGCACGATGTCGTCCACATTGTAAAAGGGGTAAGCGGCCTTGATTTCTTCAGGTGTCATCAGCTGGGTTGCCGCACCAGCCGCCAATTGCACCTTTTGGCTTTCGCGTAGCACATCGGCAAAGCCTTCGTTGTCGGCAAAGTACATGTATCCGAAGGAGCGGATGCCAAGCTCCGGCACGCGTTCATCGCCGCCCATATAGCTGCGGATGTTCTTGACGAAGTCGGCGGCGAACTGGCTGATCCGCACATTGAGTTCCGTCGAGAATTGCTGCCGCATGCAGGAGTTCGTGTGCGTGGTCGAGCAGTTCTGATAGGTCATGTCCCGTTCGACGACGAGGACCGAGCCATCGAAATCCTTGTTGTCCGACAGAAACCAGGCGGTCGAGGCGCCCATGATGGCGCCTCCGATGATGACCACGTCATAGCTTTGCTGTGTTGGGCTTTGGTTGCTCATATCTGTTCCCCCCTGGCGACGGCAGATTGAACCGCCGCGATATCCTCGGCGGACAATCCATAATCCGTCCGAGCCGTTTCTTCAGAAATATATCCCCGTGCCAAATCGCGTTTCACAAGGTCCTTGGGGCGCTCTGCCGGATTGCCGTAGCCAGCGCCTCCGGGGAAGGCCATCACCACCCTGCGACCGTGGGGCACGAACTGCTTGCCCTTGACGCGCATCGCCGTTCCATCGTCCATTGCAATCGTCGTCGGCGCGCCGTTCCGGCCGCCGCGGCGACCCCGTGCGGGATACTGGCTGCGGTCGAACATGGCTTGGATGTCGAACTCGTGGCCTTCCTGCGCGCCGACTTCCATGTATTGCCCCAAACCGCCGCGCGTCCGGCCTGCGCCGCCACTGTCGGGGCGCAATTCCTTGCGCCAGATGATGACGGGGCCTGCGTGTTCTGTGGCCTCGATGGGCATCGTCATGACCCCGGAGGGGAAGGCCGTGGCGTTCAGGCCATCGTGCTCGGGCCGCGCGCCGGAACCGCCGGAGTTGAAGGTCAAAACTTCGGACCTGCGCGCATCCGCGGGGGCTGGCGCATCGCTGCGCGGGCGCAGGCTGACCTGGAAGTTGCACAGACATCCCGCGCCTTCGGCAGGCACCAAACCCGGTACGATCTTGTCAAAGGCGTCGTAGACCGCATCCGGCACAAAATGCCCCACGATGTGACGCAGAGCGACAGGCGCGGGGTGCAGCGCGTTGACGATAGAGTTTTCCGGTGCTGTGATTTCAAACGGAGCAAGCGAGGCTGCGTTGTTCGGTATCTCCGGCGCAATCGCCACTTTGAGCGCGTAGCAGGCGTAGGCCTTGGTGTAGACAAGCGGGCAGTTGATGCCCTTCTTGTCGAGGCCGGACGTTCCGGTGAAGTCGGTGACGATACGGTCTTTTTCAACGCTGACCTTCACCTTCAGCGTGATGGGCACATCAAAGCCGTCCATCGTCATCTCGCCGGTGGCGGATGTCTGCGGCAATGCAGCGATCGCCTCGATCGTCGCCCGGCGCGAATTGTCCAGAATGAACTCCGCGATGCCGTCCAGATGGTCGAGGTCAAACTCTTCCATCATGTCGATCAGGCGGCGGTGTCCGATCTCGTTGCAGGTTGCCAGCGCATAGATGTCACCGATCAGCTGGTCAGGTTCCCGTACGTTGCCCCTGATGATGCGGACAAGTGTTTCATCGACCACACCACGATCCGCGAACTTCATGATCGGGATGTACAGACCTTCCTCATAGACACTCTGCGCATCCGCGCCAAAGCCGCGCCCGCCGATGTCTACGATGTGGGCTGTGCAGGCGAAGAAGCCCACCAGCGTGCCCTTGTGGAAAGACGGCGTCACCATGGTGATGTCATGCAGGTGCCCCGTGCCCTCCCAAGGGTCATTGGTTATGTAGACATCGCCTTCGAACATGTTTTGCCGCCCAATCCGGCGGATGAAATGCGCGACCGCATCGGCCATTGCGTTGACATGGCCCGGCGTCCCTGTGACGGCTTGCGCCAGCATGTTGCCATGGGTGTCGTAGACGCCCGCCGACAGGTCCCCGGCCTCGCGGACCGAGGTTGAGAACGCCGTGCGCACCAGTGCCTGCGCCTGTTCTTCGACGACCGAAATCAGGCGGTTCCACATGACCTGATAGGCGACTTTCGAGTGTTCTTGGGTCATTGGACAGCTCCCTTCGCCACCACGTCGATACATCCGTCCGGTTGGCGGATGGCATCCCGACTGGCGGGCACGATGATGGTCGTCTCAGCTTCGGTTACGGCGGCTGGACCATGTACACGCTGGCCTGCCTCCATGAGGCTCCTGTCGATGACATGGGCATCAAGGTACTTCCCGGAGGCCGCATCAAAGATCTGCCGCGTGCCGTTCAGAGCAACCGGTGCATCGCCGTCTGTCGTTTCAATGCGCGCGACCTCTTCCGGTGGCGTGGTGGCGTTCACCGACCAGACGGTGATCTCGATATCCATGCCCGCGACGGGGCGTCCGAAAAGCTTGGTGTAGTCCTCTTCAAAACGGGCCTCAAAGGTCGCGGCGTCGGGGTTCATCGCCTGATCTTCGGTCAGATCAACCGGGATTTCCCAACCCTGACCGGTATAGCGCATGTAGACCTTGAACTCTGACAGGATCGGGCTGACGTCATCGCAGGTGCGCACGAAACCCGTTGCCTCGGCCTTGAGATCGGTCAGCAGGCTTTTGATCTTGTCCGCATCGAAATCGCTCAGCTTCATGTAGACCGACCGGTTGGCCTCAAAGCTGAACGGCGCGCGCAGGAAGCCTATGGCAGACCCCACACCTGCACCCGGCGGCACGAGCAGCCGCTCGATCCCCAGCTTTTCGCAAAGACGCCCGGCATGCAGCGGGGCGGCTCCCCCGAAGGCGATCATGGTGTACTCGCTCAGGTCCTCGCCATTCTCGACGGCGTGAACGCGGGCCGCGTTGGCCATGTTTTCGTCCACCACCTCGGCCACGCCAAAGGCGGCCTCGACCGCGTCCATGTCCAGAATGTCACCGACATGTGCGCTCAACGCCTTCTGCGATTGATCGGGATGGAGGGCGATCGAACCACCGGCAAAATTGTTCGGGTCCAACTTTCCCAGCACAAGATCGGCATCCGTGACGGCGGGACGCGTGCCGCCGCGTCCGTAGCAAGCGGGCCCAGGCTCGGACCCGGCACTTTCGGGGCCAACACGGATTTGCCGCATGCCGTCCACATGGGCAAGGCTTCCGCCGCCCGCCCCAATCTCGACCATGTCGATCACCGGGATCGAGATCGGCATGCCCGACCCCTTCTTGAACCGATACGTGCGCGCGACCTCGAACACGCGGCTGGTCTTTGGCGTCTGGTTCTTGATCAGGCAGATCTTGGCCGTGGTGCCACCCATGTCGAACGATAACACCTTGTCCAAACCATAGCGCGCCGCGATATGTGCTGCGAACACTGCGCCCCCGGCAGGTCCACTTTCGACCAGCCGAACTGGGAACTCGGCAGCGTTTTGGATCGAGATGATCCCGCCGCCTGAATGCATCAGGAAGATGCGGCAGGTGACACCTTCACGGCGCAGGCGATCTTCTAGCCGCCCAAGATACGAGGCCATCAAGGGCTTGATATAGGCGTTTGCGACGACCGTATTGAACCGCTCGTATTCCCGCATCTGGGGCGAGACTTCCGAAGAGATCGACACCGACACATCGGGCAGCCTTTCAGCCAGAACCTCGCGCACCAATTCCTCATGAGCAGGGTTCAGGTACGAGTGGATGAGCCCCACGGCGACGCTTTCGAACCCCGCTTCCGCGATCCGGTCCACCACTGCCTCGACATCCGTGCGATCAAGATCGACGAGTATTTCGCCTTTGGCGTTCACCCGTCCCGGGACAGTGAAACGCATCTGACGCGGCAACAGCGGATCAGGCAGGTTCAGGTTCAGGTCGTATTGTTCAAACCGGCTTTCGGTGCGCATCTCGATCACATCACGGAAGCCTTCCGTGGTGATCAAAGCCGTTTTGGCTCCGCGCCGTTCGATCAGCGCATTGGTGGCCAGAGTTGTTCCGTGGATGATCTGCTCAATGGCTGAGGGATCCACACCAGCCTTGGCGCAAACCTGATGCATACCGTCGATGATAGCGTTTTCCGGCGCAGCATAGGTCGTCAAGACTTTGACCGAGAATTGCTCGCCGCCCTTTTCGAGGACGACATCCGTGAAAGTGCCGCCGATGTCGACGCCCATGCGAATAGATTCGGCCTTCATTGCGATCTCCACTGCAGCACCTGAATTCATCGCATTAGGTCCCGCACGAAAGCAGAAATCAAATCAATAGATTTTCTACGCCCGATAAATTTTAGCTATCCTACACTTCCGCTGGCCGAACGGATGCTGCAATCTCACAAGCCTTGGCAACGAAGCGCGGTGCACGATCCGCGTTGAAACGGGCAAAAAACGAAAGCGGTGGCGCAATCCAATCCGACTTGAGAGACTGCAAGCGTCCGTCTTTCATCTCCTCCGAGACCAGGGAGCGGGGCAGCAACGCAACCCCCAAGCCTTCATTGACCATCGGAAGACACGCGGACAGAGCGCTTGAGTGAATGATCTTGCCCGCGTCATAGCCCTCCGTTGCAGCAAGATCGTGCAGCGCACGCGCAGCGCTCGTATGACGGGCATGGGTCAAGACGGCCTTGTCAAAGAAACGCGCGACCGATGTCCCGCCTGCCAGCTCGTTCGCAAGGTCCGTGTTGGCGACCCAGACATAAGGTTCCTCGGCCAACGCCTTTTCGCCGGTGGCTTGAAATGCAAAAGGACCGTTCTGCAGCGCCAGATCGAGCCGTCCCTCGCGCAAGCGCTCTTCAATCTGACGGGATAGATCGACCTCCAGCTCGACGCGCAGGTTTGGGTACTCTTGTCGCAAAAGCCGCAGGAAATTTTGCAGCCATGTGCAAGCCACAAGTTCTGTGACACCAAGCCGAAGGCGTTCTTGGATCAACTCTTGCCGTCCCGCTGCCTCCAACAGGGCTTCTCCGGCGCGAAGAATGTCCCGTGTTAGAACGAGGAGCTCCCGACCCTTCTCGGTCAGGCGTACGGAACCTGCATCTCGATAGAGAAGCGTGACATCCAAAGCCATTTCCAGAGCAGAAATCCGGGATGAGATGTTGGGTTGCGTCGTTCCGAGAGCAGTTGCGGCGGCGCGGAAGGTGCCAGTGTCCACGACAAAGGCAAAAGCTTCGAGTTGCTTTAGGGTTATCTGACTTTTTATCATTGCGTCCTACAGGATCAGTTTTCACGATCATGCATGACATTTCGCCGTAAGCAACTGGCATGAACTGCCGCAAGTTCTGACAAGCGACCATGGTCGCGATGGACCAACGGCAGACGCTAGGAATTACGAATGAGAGGTCGGCTTTGTTCCGCATCATTATCCTTGAGACGGCGCGCAGTGAATGGCTGAATGGGGCACACTCCACGCCACCAACTACTGGCTTCGGGCAGACGGAATCTGATCGGTATCAAGATTGCAGCGTGCGGTGGGGGAACCGTTGTCATTCGCTTGGAGGGTAGGAGTGATCATATCGAAATTAAAATCAATGGGTTAACGGCAGAGAAGGTCCGACCGCAGTCCCATTCCCTCCGCCACTTGTTTTCCCGAACTGTTTCTCTTGCCTCGCGCGCGCCCGGATTTTTCCGTTGTTTTCGAGGGTTATGCGGGAGGGGCTGTTCACCGCCGGCGGCGCCGAAGGCCTGAAATCGGTCTCTCCGGGCCGATACTCTCTGAACCTGTTGACTGCGCAGATTTGGTGAATTTTTCGCAAGGCTCTGGAAACACGTCATTATTTTGTAACGAAACCTGAACACTTTGATGTGGGTGGCATTCTCGCAGAAATGACCGGGATCGGACGTTCGCCAGCGTCCCGACGGGTGTGGAGCGCGCTGCCAGCGGTGCCGCGCCTCGCGGTGGGTTCAAATCAACATTGTTTTCTCGAACCAACGGCACTCAATTGGCCCATTGCGAAGACAGCGCTTCCGCCTGTTGCAGAACGGTCCTGATCGCAGCGTCCTGCAGGTCTGGAGGATACCCGTACTTACGCAAGATGCGTTTCACCAGAACCCGCATGCGTGCCCTTGCGGACTCGCGATGGGACCAGTCCACAGTCACGTTCGACTTGAGGCTCTCCAGAAGCTCGTGCGCGATCAGCTTGAGTGAATCGTTCCCAAGGACCTCGATCGCGCTTTCATTGGTGGCGAGAGCGTCGTAGAAGGCGATCTCTTCCTCGGTCAGGCCTTCTTCCTCGCCCCTCTTCCTGGCCTCTCGAATGTCATGCGCCAGTTCGATCAGCTCTTGGAGCACTTCGACAGTGCTGATCGCATTCGTGTGGTACCGCGCAACGGCCTGCTCCAACCGCTCAGAAAACTTCTTGCTCTCGACGACGTTTGACCGGGCGCGAGATCTGATCTCGTCGTTCAGCAGCTTCTTGAGGGCCTCAAGCGCTAGGTTTTTTTGTTCCATCTGCCGGACTTCTGCCAGGAACTCATCCGATAGTATCGAGATATCTGGCGACTTGAGGCCGGCCGCCGAGAGGATATCGACGATCTCTGTTGAAACCACGGACCTGTCGATGATTTGCTGAACGGCAAGGCGCTTGTCGGCGGCCGAGCCACCTGTACCTTGCGTCGCCTTTACAAGCGCCACCCGAACGGCCTGGAAGAAACCGACTTCATCGCGAATTGTCTGAGCCTCTTCGCTGGCCGCTGCCAAGGCGAACGCTTTCGATAGCGCAAGGACGTCGTCTTGGTACCGCCGAAGGGCCTTCTTTCTTGCTTCTTCGTCTGCCTCCTTGGCGGCTGCCGCGTGCTGGCGCTCCAGGATCCAGTTCATTGCTGCGGCGAGCGTCCGGAGGCGATCTGACGGTTCCCCGTTCAAGGCTTGGCTGTAGTCGAACCCATGGAAGTGATCCCGAACGACCTCGTAGCGCTTCAGCATTTCCGCCACCGCCTCGGCCTCATCAATGCCGGCTTGGCGCCGGTCGCTCTCGGAATACTGGCCCAACGCGTTCTTCAGGCTTTGCGCGATCCCGATGTAATCCACCACGAGACCGGCGGGTTTGTCCCGGAAGACGCGGTTCACCCGAGCGATGGCCTGCATTAGCCCGTGACCCTGCATCGGCTTGTCAATGTACATCGTATGCATCGACGGGGCGTCGAAACCCGTCAGCCACATGTCGCGAACGATCACGAGTTTCAGCGGATCGTCCGGATCCTTGGCGCGCTTCGCGATCAGATCCCTGCGCGCCTTGTTGCCGATGTGTGGTTGCCAATCCGCCGGATCCGATGCCGACCCTGTCATCACGATCTTGATGACGCCTGCATTGTCATCGTCGGAATGCCACTCGGGACGAAGCGCCACGATCTCGTTGTAAAGCGCGACGCAGATTCGCCGGCTCATGCAGACGATCATGCCCTTGCCATCAAGTGCGGCGAGCCGCCGCTCGAAATGCTGGACGATATCGGCCGCGACCATTTTCAGGCGCTTCTCGGCTCCAACCAGCGCCTCGACGTTTGACCATTTCTGCTTGAGCTTCTCCTGCTCAGAAAGGGCTTCGTCTTCTGTCAGCGCCTCGATCTCGGCATCGATCCTCGGCTTCTCCTCCTCGGGCAGCTCGATGCGAGCCAGTCGGCTCTCGTAGTAGATGGGCACCGTCGCGCCATCCTCGACCGCGCGGGTGATGTCGTAGATGTCGATGTAGTCGCCAAAGGCGGCGGGGGTGTTCACATTGTCCTTTTCGATCGGCGTTCCGGTGAAGCCGATGAAAGACGCATTGGGCAGCGCATCCCGGAGGAGTTTCGCGAAACCATAGGTGCGCTTGCCGGTCTTCGGGTCAATCTTTGCTCGGAATCCGTAGTGGCTCCGGTGGGCCTCATCGGCGATAACGACCACGTTGCGCCGGTCGGTCATCTTACCTTCCGACAGCTTCTGCAGGGTCGTGAAGATGATCCCGCCGGAGACACGGTTCAGGACCTGTTGCAGATGTTCGCGGCTCTCCGCCTGCTCGGGAGTCTGGCGGATCAGATCGCGGCACATGGAAAAGGTCTGAAACAGCTGATCGTCGAGATCGTTGCGGTCCGTGAGCACGACGATGGTTGGGTTCTCCATCTGGGGGTGGCGCACCAGCTGGCCAGCGAAGAACGCCATGAGCAGGCTCTTTCCCGAACCTTGCGTGTGCCAGATCACCCCGGCCTTGCGGTCGCCATCGACGGCAGTTGCGCGAAGTGTGCTCTGAACCGCCTTCTTGACCGCGTGGAACTGGTGGTAGCCGGCGATGATCTTGACGATCCCCGAGCCGGTGTCGCCAAACACGGTGAAGTCGCGGATGAGTTCCAGCAAGCGCCGCTTCTCGAAGACGCCCTCGATCAGCACGTCCATCTCGGGGCTGCCCTTCGGCGCCACCTCGCGCCCATCGGTGGTACGCCAGGGCATGAAGCGCTCCTCATTGGCTGTAAGGGAGCCAACCCGGGCCAAGGTGCCGTCGGAGATCACCAACAAGGCGTTGGTCCGAAAGAGTGAAGGAATCTCGGCCTTGTAGGTCTGAAGCTGATTGTAGGCGGCGGTGAGCGTCGCCGTCTCGGCACCCGGGTTCTTCAGCTCGATCACCGCCAGCGGCAGGCCGTTCACGAAGACGACCACGTCGGGCCGGCGGTTGCGGCCGTTCTCGATCACGACCATCTGGTCGACGACCAGCCAGTCGTTGGCGTCCGGGTCGTCAAAATCAACCAGGCGCACCTTGTCGCCGCGAATGGTCCCATCGTCGGCGTGAAACTCCACATTCACGCCTTCGACGATCAGCCGGTGAAGCCTGCGGTTTTCCTCGACAAGCGAAGCGCTTTCCGACCTCAGAACCTGCTTGATCGCCTCTTCGCGCGCCTCGGCGGGAATGTGGGGGTTCAGCCGTTCGACTGCCGCTTCCAGCCGCCCGTGCAGGATCACGTCATCATAGGCCGCTCGCTCGGGCGCGGTGCCGTCCGGGCCGATGACGGCATCAGGCGCGTTCGCATACCCAAGCTCGCCGAACCTGGCGATCAGGGCCTTCTCGATGTCGTCTTCGGTGAGGAAGGTCATTGAAATCTAATCGGCCTTGCGTTGGGCGCGGATCTCATAGAATCGGATCAACTCTTCAATGATCCGTTCTACTTGCTCCTGCGAAATCCCAAACGAGGAAAGCAAACGGCGGAACGCAACGCGCAGTTTAGCCTTGGCTCCAGGTCTTAGCCACCAGTCCGTCGATGCTTCCTCAGCAAATTTCTCGTCTATTCTGTTCGCAAATCGCGATATTTCTAGATCTTCTGCATTTTCTCCGATTATTTTTTCCAGTATTTTGGCAACAAGCTTCGGTGCCTCCTCTCCCCGTACTGCTTGCGCCGCAACATCAATTCTCTTTTTATCAGCTTTCGATTTGTTTTCTTTTTGTTTGCGTCTCTCGGAGACCAATTTTTCAAGCCAAATATTGCAGTAATCAGAGGCGCCTGATGGATCCGGAAACAGACTTGCGTGATGTATGTTCATTTTTTGAAGCATGTGCAGACACTGTTCTCGACCTTCGTTTGGAATATGGATTTTTCCGATGTACTGAGAAAGCTCTTGCGGATCGTCGGGACCAATTGAGCCGACATCCAAAAGTGCATTCAATATCGAGGTAACGAGATTATCATTTCCGTCCGGCGTCACCGTGAACAAGCCAGCCTGGTTTACGAGGCGACCATTCTCACCCAAAGAAGGCTCAAAAAACAACTCGGGCAATATTTCTTCTAGTCTCGATCGATCCAAGTAAAAAACCGCTCGACTTGGATTTTCCTTCTCATACCTTGGGTCTTCTCTTACGAATGCAAAGAACAGCGCAACAAAGGGCGACTCCGTCCAATCCAAAAGCGGAGTTGCCAGCCCAAAGTGTTGCCCGAATGCCCATACCTCATTGCTGTCCTGCTTGGAGAGGTCAAAGCTGCGACCACGCATCATCAGAAGAAACTTGGAGCGCATGCGGTCGGCCATATCTGATGGGATCGCGCCTCCATCGAAGACTCGGGTCAAAGTCGACTCTAGCGGCCAATCGTAACGCCGTTGCCCACGGTAAATGACCTCACGCGCCGCACGCGCCTCGCCCACACTGATGATATCAACGAAAGCTTTCCAGCTCTCCACACGACAAGCGGGAACGAGCCCATCGATGGATGTGTCGACCACATCAAAACTTGGCCACAAAGGAAGCTTCTCGTAGTAGGGTTGCTCCGCAAGTTCCGGCCCACTCATACCATGCCCTCCACGATCTTCTCGGCCTCGGCCACGCGGAGCTCGCCGCACATGAGCCTGGGCAGCAGCAGGTCGCGGGTCTGGGCGAGGGTGCGGGATTCGCGTTCGTTGGCGTCCATGCGGTTACGCAGGGGACCTACCAGGGTTTCGAATGCGTCCAACACCGCCGAGCCGGGCCATACAATGGGCAGGCGGTAGGCGTTTTCGCGGTTGAGACCGGGCACGGCGGCATCCGTGTTCATTTGGTCAAGCCCAAGGGTTTGAAGCAGATAGTAGCAATACACCAAGGCGACCTTCGGCTTCACGAAAAAGACGGTATCAATCGGGAAGCAAGGGGCGGGTTGCCAATACAAGCTTCCTACAGTGCCCTTCCGACCAACGATAATCGTTGGGTGCTCAACCAGCGCTTCATTGTGAAAGCCGGTGATGCCGCCCGAGCCATATACTGGCACGTCCCCGGGCAGTCGTTTCTTTGCCGGAAGGGATTTCCCGTAGGCCAGTTCCAATATGTCTCGGAGGCATTTCTCCTCCCACCCCTCGGGGATGCCCTGGTCGTCGAGGCGGGCGGGGAAGAGGGGCCAGAGGTCGGGGGCGAGGTACGGCTCGCGGCCTTCGATCCCCGCATTCCCTGTCGCGGCAGAGCCGCTCCCCGCCTCTTGCATCTTGGCGCGGGTGGGGCCGAAATCCACGAACCAGTCCTTGAACAAGGCCCGCGCCATGGCCTCCAGCGTCGCATTCATCCGCCGGTTCAGCTCGATCTTGTCGTCAAGGGCCGAGAGAACCGCCGCGATGGCGCGTTGTTCTGGGAGCGGGGGAACCGTCAGCGCTCGTGGATAAACTGCGGCGCGTGGTGTCGATGGGACCGGCGACCCATCATCAATCTCCCCCAGTTTATCGTTAACCATTGCGTAATAAAGCCACCGCATGTCCAAATCTTTGGACTTCGGCCTCACATAATAGGCAGTATCAATAACGAAGAACGGGTTTGGAGAGAAATGGACGCCCCTATAGGCACCTTTTCGACCAAGAATGATGCCTGGGCCGGGGGCCAATGGCTTGTCTACCCACCCGACTGGGCCGTTTGTCCCGTAGACACGATATGGACCTACCGCGTTTTGATACCCTCTGATAGCCTTGCCGTATTCGAGCGTTATTTCGTTACCCCAAGTAGACCGTCGCCACTCACCCATCGACCACCCCCGCCAGTCGCTCGCGAATGACTCCGGTCAGCCGGTCGGCCTCGGCGAACTGCTCCTCCAGCTCGGCCTGCAGCTCGGCAAATCGTTCCGGGAAGGGCGTGTCGTCTTCCTCTGCCGCCTCGACGCCCACATAGCGGCCCGGGGTCAGCACGTGGCCGTGTTGGCGCACCTCATCAAGGCTCGCCGCCTTGCAGAAGCCGGGGATGTCGGCGTAGCCCTCGCCCTCGCGCCATCGGTGATAGGTGTCGGCGATCTTCGCGATGTCCTCGTCCGAAAACTCGCGCCGGGTGCGGTCCACCATGTGGCCCAGCTTGCGGGCGTCGATGAACAGGATCTCGCCGCGCCGGTCGCGCAGGCGCTTGTCCCGCGCGATGCCGTTCGACTTGTCGCGCGCCAGGAACCACAGGCAGACGGGGATCTGGGTTGAATAGAACAGCTGTCCCGGCAGGGCGATCATGCAGTCGATCACCTCGCCCTCGATCATCGCCTTGCGGATCTCGCCCTCGCCCGACTGGGTGGAGGACATGGAGCCGTTGGCCAGCACCACGCCCGCCGTGCCGGTGGGCGAGAGGTGGTAGAGGATATGCTGAAGCCAGGCGAAGTTGGCGTTGCCCTTGGGCGGCACGCCATATTTCCAGCGCGGATCGTCACTCAGCCGGTCGCCGCCCCAGTCGGAGACGTTGAAGGGCGGGTTGGCGAGGATGAAGTCGGCCTTGAGGCTGGGGAACTCGTCCTTGTGGAAGGAGCCTTCGGAATTCCAGCGGATGTCGGCGTCGATCCCGCGCACGGCAAGGTTCATCCGGCAGAGCCGCCAGGTGGTGTGGTTGCTCTCCTGGCCGTAGATGGCGATGTCGCCGATGCGGCCGCCGTGGGCCTCGACGAAGCTTTCCGACTGCACGAACATGCCGCCCGAGCCGCAGCAGGGGTCGTAGACGCGGCCCTTGTAGGGCTGTAGCATCTCGACCATCGTTTTCACGACCGAGCGGGGGGTGTAGAACTCGCCGCCGCGCTTGCCTTCGCTGCCGGCGAACTCCTTGAGGAAGTATTCGTAGACGCGGCCGAAGAGGTCCCGCTCCTGCCCCTTTTCGGTGCGGGTGGAGATGTTGGCGATGAGGTCGATCAGCTCGCCCAGCATGATCGCCGAGAGCGCGGGGCGGGCATAGTCCTTGGGCAGCACGCCCTTGAGCGACGGGTTGTCCTTTTCGATCGCCAGCATGGCGTCGTCGATGATCTTGCCGATGGTGGGCTGTTTCGCGTTGGCCTGCAGGTGAGACCAGCGGGCCTCCTTCGGCACCCAGAAGATGTTGTCGGCGAGGTACTCGTCGCGGTCTTCAGCGCCTCCTGGGTATTCGGCCATCAGCTCGGCGTGCTTGGCCTCGAAGCTGTCGGAGATGTGCTTGAGGAAGATCAGGCCGAGCACGACGTGCTTGTAGTCCGACGGCTCCATGTTGCCGCGCAGCTTGTCGGCGGCCTTGAACAGCTCTGCCTCGATGCCGAGGGGGGCGTTGTTCTTCGTTGCCATCACTCTTCACCTTCCAGTCGGGATGGGGCGACCTTGTTGCCGGTCAGCCTTTCGTATTCTTCGACGGACAGGACCACGACGACCGGGCGCCCGTGTTTCTCGACCACCACCGGCTCGGCGCGGGCGAGGTCGATCAGACGGCCGAAGTTGTACTTGGCGTCGCGGGCGGAAAGTGCGGTCATGGGTGGTCCTCCCGGCCCCAGAAATGGCCGAAATGGCTATTAGATTCAATCGGGAATTGAAACTTTCATCATTGGCTGGCGCTGAGCTGACAAGGTGAGCGGAGCAGCATTTTTTGGCTTCAGCTCAAGGCAAAGGCGGAACGAGGGCCCCGTACAGGCCAAGGTGGGCAAAAAATCCTTCGAGCTGGTAGGAAATATTTCCGGCCTCTCAGGCCGCGAAAACCCTTCCTCGACCGAAAATCCCGCGGCCAGTTTTTGCTATGTCCGGCAATGGCATCTTCCTGACCGTCGACCGGTTCGCGGGCATGAGTGCGAATGGCTGAGAGACCTGCAAGGCGTGCGTGGTGAGGGTTGCCCACGTGCTTGCAGCGGTTAGAAAGACCCTGCCGGGAAAATCCAGCCGAGGACTGCGCCGACCTGGCCGGACCTACCCATACCCTCGGGTATCAATGCCGCTGTTCCTTTCGGCTTCTACATCTGGCGCAGCTGGAATCCACGACCGCAAGATATTGATCCGCCTCCTTCGAAGCGTCCGTTCCGACCTCGAAAGCGAATGGTTCCAATTTCACTGAACAACCCCAGCCCACGGCCAGTTCGAACAGGTTATCCACATAAACCATCCGAATTTTGCGCCGGGGGACTTTGAGGACGAAAATTTTCCTCATAGGTCGTCGTTACCGAGCAGCGGCAAGACCGGTCACCACGGGGGTGACTGCAGAATTCGCAGGCTGTTCGGAGTGCGAATATTTTAGTGGGAAGGAAAGTCTAACTACATGAAATAAAATAATAATTGACTCGAATCGCAACGCCCTGAACGTTGCGCTTCGTCTCGCCCCGAGGGGGCCGCACCGGGTTCCAACGGGGTCAAAGAAAAAGGCACGCCCGAAAGCGTGCCATGAAGGTGGGGCAGATCGCCCGTCAACTCTTGCCAGACTAGAGGCCGAAAACGGCCCAGGCAAGCGCGATCCCTGTCCCGACGATGGAAATGCATGAACTCGATCGCACCGGCGTTCGGGAACGGAGAAGTCATGGCAAATCAACAGGACTGGGATACTTCGCTCGGCGAACAGAAAAAGCAGCCTGCCCTGCGGGTGGGGCCGATCTTCGGCGTCCTGCCTTATGATGGCTATCGCAATCCGCTGACCCGCAGTTCGACGACCTCTCGGGTATCAATGGCAATCGCAACGCCTGCGACCGGCGGTCAGCGCAAGGTCTATCACTTCGATGGGCAGCGCGAGATGGCGGTTGCACTGGAGGCGTTGTTGAGCCCTGAATTGTATGGGCTGGAGGTTCAGCTTCCGCCCATCCCGTATCGTGGCCGCAACGGAAAGCTGCGGTCCCACAGTTTCGATCTGCGGATTACCTTTCGCGACGGGTTTCGGCGGGCGGTGTTCGTACGCAACGGCCGGAGCCTCGCGCGCCCGGAAACCCAGGCCGAAATCGAAGCGATCTTCGAGGCGACACCAAAATCTTTCGCCGATGACAAGGTCGTCGTGAACGGGGATCAATACACGCGAGGATACCGGGACAACCTGCTTCGGGTCTGGGAAGCCTCGAAAGCCGCGGACCCGGACGTTGACGCGTATGTTCTGGATCGCGCCCGCAGCACCACGTTCTGGCTCATGAAAGACCTGATCGCGCGCTGCGATCTGCCTTCGGGCAAGACCTTTGACGCCATCCTGCGGCTGATTGGCCAAGGGCTCCTGGGCGCGAACTGGCACGCGGTCATCTGGCCGCATTCCCGGATCTGGCTGGCCTGATGGCGCCGCGTGCTCTTTATAAGGTTCCGCAGGGGTCCGAACTGATCCTTGACCGGCGGCGGTGGCATGTCGTCGGGAAGGATCCGGGCGGGTACGCCGTGGAAAGCCTCGAGGATGGCGAGTGCGTCACGCTGTCATTCGATCGGGTGGACGAGGCCCTGAAGTGTGGCGATGCCCACCTCATCACCCCGAAAGAGGCCGAGAGCAAAAGGAAGCTGCTGGAGTATACGGGCGGCTATGAGCGCGTTGAGCAGCTTCCGGAACAGGAGCGCCGGGATGTGCGGGCCCGATTGGGCCTCGTGCATGCCATGGAAAAGCTCGAGGCCAGTGGCGCGAAGCTCACGCAACGCTATCTCGATCGCAGGGATGTCAGGAAGCGTCTGCGCAAGATGGCCGTCAAACTGTCGGGAGACACGAAGCTGTTCCGCTGCGCGAATATCGGGAGTGCGTCCAACCCACACGCGCTCCCGAAAGGGCGGAAACTCCAGGAGATGCGCCAAGTTTTCCTGGAGTTCGATCGCAATCCCGTAGTCCTCATGCGTCGGCACAACAAGAAGGGCTGGCAGAAAGGGAAAAGCCGCCTCTGCATGACTCAGGAGCGGTTCATCGATTTCGTCCTCGATAAATTCCTCGACCTCAGGCAACCAAAACTTGGCACGCTCTACACGGATGCCAAGGAGGTATTCGACGTTCCTGAGGAGGCGGTTCTGCAGGGGTTTGAGTTTCCGTCGATCACTACTGTCCGGAAACGGGCAAAGGCGGAGAGCTCGCTCGTCAAGGAGATTGGCCGCAATGGCGGGCGATACGCCCAGAACAAGTTCGGCGCCGGCTCCACCGATATTCGGGCCCTGAAATTCGGAGAGACCTGCGTGACCGACCAAGTCTATTTGTCGATCTTTACGGACTCATCGGGCGAAGAAAAGATCAGGGAGATCGACCGAAAAAAAGAAGGTACGCCTTTGGAGGAGGGCGAGGTCCGGCGCCTGTGGCTGTTCTACATGATGGATCTGGCAACGCGCCTGCCTCTGGCCTGGTTGCTTTCCGAAACCGCCGATGGCGATCACCAGAAGAAACTTCTGCGGATGGCGATGCGCGACAAGACGCGAGAGAAGATCCGCTATGGCTGCACGCACGATCCGGCCCCACCAGTCCGGCCGAAGCTTGTGAAGTCGGACAACGGTACGGCGACCAGGAACGAGGACATCTATGCCAGCCTGCTTGGCATGGGCACGACCATCGTGACCGGCCGTACATACAATTCGGTCGACAATTCCTTCGGGGAACGCCCGTTCGGCACCCTCCAGTGGAGGCTTCTCAACTTCCTGCCCGGTTATGTTGGAAGTGGCCCCGGGGAATTGAATGGATATGACGGCAAGAAGAATGCGGAACTCACTCCGGAGAAACTGATGGGGTATGTTTCGCGCTTCTTCGTCGATGAATACCCGCATGATCGTCACAACGGCACCGGCATGTTCAGCGCGACCCCGATGCAGAAGCTCGACGAAGTCACCAAATACTTTGGCGAAATCGACGCGCCGGATACCGAGATGCTGCGCATCCACCTGGGGGAAAAAGCCACGGCAACAACCTCGTCCGAAGGGGTCAAGATCTTCGGGATCCCGTACAACTCGGGTGAGCTGCAGAAATTCGCAGGCGGCAAGCGGAAACGCGTGACGGTCTTCCTGAACCCGGACGATCTGCGACACGTCACGGTGATCAGCGATGAGACCAAAGACGTGATGACCGCAGATTTGCGGATGACCACCTTTGCCGACCTGACCCTGGAAGAGGCCATTGCTGTCATGCGGGCGGCGGTTGAAGACAACCCGGAAAAACGCGCGTTGCACGAAGAGCATCTCAAAAAGGCCCGTGCCCGTCGCGTCAGGGAGTCCGGTTACTTTCCGGATTCCAACCTGCCTTCGTCCTATGAGCGGATGGAAAAATACCGACGGCTGGCGGAAGAGATGGCGCATGTGGAATTGGTTCCGCTGCCACGTTCCGCACCCACGACACTCCCCGGCCAGGTCATGAAGCGCGACGAGAGTACCCCTCCCGCAGCCTTGCCTGCTTCAGAAATCGAAAGCCCGCCGGCAAGTATGCGTGAAGACGCGATGCCTGAATCTCGGAAGGACCATGGCCACGATCAGAAAGGTCCGCCCGAAACCCCGGACACCGCCCCCAGGCCAGGCCGGACCTTCAAACCCATAAAGGAGAGCAAACTGTGAGTGAATTCGTCATCCCCGGCATCCGCAGCACGGCGGCAAGCACCGCCGATCGGGTCTTTCCCCTTGAACGGGCCACGAGGCTCAAGACCGAGTTCGCCCGGGTGTTCAGCCAGCATCTCGGCAACCTGGAGAGCGGAGCGCGGTTCGAGACCGAGTGTATCCTTGTGACTGGGCAATCCGGAAGCGGGAAGACCAGAGAGATTGCCGAACTTCTCAAACGGTTCAACGCAAGCGGCATTCCGTTGCCGGGCGGCCGCCCGGCCCGGTTCGCCGAGTGCATTCTGAGTGGAACGCAGAGCTGGAAGGATCTGGGGCGCAATACGATCCGGGCCTTGGAATACCCGCTCAACGACAAGGCACGTTTAACCCAGGCTGAGATCTGGGAGCGTGTCGTGACCGAGGCCCGGCTCGCCGGGGTCGTGGGGATCCACTACGACGAGGCACAGCACATCTTCCGCAAGAAGAATGAGGCCGACCGGCTTGCGATCCTCGACTCGTTCAAGACGCTCATGAAGTCCCATGACTGGCCCCTCATCCTGATCTTTTCGGGGGTACCGGAACTGGAAGATTACCTGCGCCAAGAGCCCCAACTCCACCGGTTGGTCAATCGCATCGAGTTTGAAGATGTTTCACTGCCAGAAGACTATGACACGGTCCATGAGATCGTCGGCAGTTATGCCCTGCAGGCCGGTCTCGAGGTGGATGAGGCCATCCTCACCGAAGACTTCTACCACCGCCTTGCAACGGCCGGTGCTTTTCGTTGGGGCCTGATCATCAAGCTGACCATCGGCGCCGTCGGAGTTGCGCGCGTTGCCAGGGCAGTTGAATTGCAAGTGGGGCATTTCATCGACGCCTGGGTCTCGAAAACGCAGGCCAACCGCGCGGCGACCCCCTTCACCCACAGAGCGTACGAGACGATGTACCGCAAGGATCATCCCTTCCTTGAAGCGCTGCGGCAGTAGCGCCACCCACAATCCGACCTTCATGCAAGCCCGTGTCCCAAACACGGGCTTTTTTCATGCTGGCAGTGAGGCCGGCGGCATGCAAAAAAACTTCGAAAAAAGTTTGCGCGGGCTTATTGTTGCCTGCGCGAATTTATTGTTTTCGAGCGAATTTTTAGTCTCGTAACGCATTGAAAAAGCTTGGCTTTTCGAGATCGCCGAATCACCCTTTGTTCTTTTTGCGCGCACTTCTGGTTGCTTTGGCAATAAGTGCCAAAATAACCAGAAGTGCGCGCAAAGGAACGAAATAGTGCGCGCAAGGTGGTAGGCTGGTTGATGCGGTAGTCGGCTTTCAACGAAGATTATGTCGTAAAAACAATGGCTTGTGAGGCATCACCCTGCGCCCGACCTGCTTGCCATCCGCTTCCCGTCCCCCCTGATTTGACACGCCGCCCCGGATCGCGTCACTGGAGGCAATCAGGTTCCGGAACCTTTCACACCCATCAGTCCCGCCCGCCCCGGCGGTGAGGACAACGGCACGGCAAGCCCTGTCGCGCCACGAAAGGATTCTGCGATGCCCCGTGCCACGACCACGATTCCATTCCATGCTCTGCGGTTCGAAGACGACCTGCCGACGTTGCACGAGGTCGAGCGGCGTCTGAAGTCATTCCTGCGCGCCCTCCGCAGGCAACGCCAGGCCGCCCAGACCGGTGACGATGAGGGCGATCGTGACAAGATGGATCAGTTCTTCGACTATCTGAATGAGGCCGA
>NZ_PRDS01000013.1 GCF_002927635.1 Albidovulum inexpectatum | reverse complement strand
AGATCCTCGTGCAGAGTCGCCGGAATGCCAAAGCGGCCAAATGGTTCCTGCGCAAGCTGATGCGCCGCTGGGGACCGCCGCGCGTGCTGGTCACCGACAAGCTGCCCAGCTACGGCGTGGCCCGACTCACGCTTTGCACGAGCGCCGATCACCGGGCCCACAAGGGTGACCACAAGGGGGTTGAACAATCGGGCCGAGGCATCGCACCGACACACCCGACGGCGAGAGAAGATCATGGGCCGGTTCAAATCTCCCGGCCAGGCGCAGCGCTTCTTGTCCCTCCACGATCAGACCGCCGCCCTCTTACGCCCGAAACGCTACCGTCTCACCGCTGTCTCCTATCGCCACGCCCGGACTGATGCCTTCAGCTTGTGGTCCGATTTCGCCGCCAAGATCACGGCCTGATCCCAAGCCCAAGCGCTCCGTTCAAGCCCGTGCGGGCCACTTGACAAAGCCATCGGCGCGCCCGGCATAGGCAACAGCTTCTGGGCCCGGCGACTGGCGCACCGGCCTTCGGAGCCAAGGCAGGCGGGCAGCCTGGGTCAGGCATTGAGCGGGACCATGAAGATCTGGTTCTGAAACGACGCCTTCAGCACCGCCTGGGCGGTTGTTTCCACCTTCAGTGCCTCGCGCGCCAGTCGCAGATGCTTCTCGACAGTTGCGGGGGTGACACCCATGATCTCGGCGATGTCCTGCATCGTCTTGCCGTCCGCGACCCATTCGAGAACCTCGCGCTGGCGATCCGTCAGCGCCCGACGAGACGAGGCGAAGGGCATGGATGCCATCCGCAGATGGGTGCTGTTGTTGATGATGGTGATCTCGGTACCGTGACTGGCCCAGACCTTTTCCACGTCGTCCTGGGTCAAGCCCCGGCTTGCACACAGATCGATGATGCCCTTGGCGCGCAGGGAATGGTCCCGAAAGCCGATCGTGTAACCCGCGCCGACGCCGTGGCGTCGGTTCAGATCCGCGATCTTGCGCTGCTCTGGCGTGATAGTTTCGGCAGGTGCCAATGTCTGGACCATGCGCCACGAACAAGGCCCCGAATTCTCGATCGCCCACCTGACCATCGGCGCATGGATGAACAGGCCGCTTTGAACATAATCCCTGATATAGCCGGGATCGTGGTTCGAGATCATCAGAAGGTTGTCCTCGACCCCGAATGCGCGCGCCTTCGGGCATCGCGTCAGGCCATAGATCAATCCGTAGATCAGCCGGTCGAAACCGTATCGGGCCATCTTGCGGACGTGCAGTGACCAGATCGCCTCGATCGTCTCGGCTTGAAAGATCGCCTCGATATGTCGCGTCAGATCAGCGTTTTCCGACATCTGTCCGCCAAATCCGTACCCAACGTCCGGGATCAAGGGCCTGTTACTGCCCTGAAACCCCCAATCCTTGCACAACCCGAAACGCCGTCGGCCGGTCAAGCCGGGCCATCTCGATGATCGCGTGACCCGCCCCTGAAATCAAGCGCATGGCGGTCGCGTCCCGCATTGCTTTCCATCGACGCGCGAAGCATGCCCACCGGCCGGGAGCTCGCCCGATTGCGCCGGGTCGGCAAGGCGGGTTGCGCCGCTGCCACCCGGCACGGGGCACTTACCCCGTCGTCAGATCCACCGGCTGGCCGGTCTGACGCGACAGGTCGGCCGCGTCGGCCATGATCTGGGCCATCAGGCCGTCGCCGATCGAAGGCGTCGGGGTGGCACCCGTCTCGACCGCATCGATGAAGGCCGTCATCTCGTTGCGGAAAGCGGCCTCGTAACGCTCGAGGAAGAAATGTTGCGCCCGGTCGCGGTGGAAACCGTCCCCGTTGGCCAGCTCGACAGTCGTCTCCAGCTGGTTTTCGGCCCGCAGCATGCCGCTTTCACCATGCACTTCGATCCGCTGGTCATAGCCATAAGCGGCGCGGCGCGAGTTCGAGATTTGGCAGATGCGACCGCTGGCGGTGGTCAGGATGACGGCTGCCGTGTCGACGTCTCCGGCCTCGCCGATGGCGGGGTCGACCAGCGCCGCGCCGACCGCATGCAGGCGGACGAATTCCTCGCCCATGAGAAAGCGCGCCATGTCGAAGTCATGGATCATCATGTCGCGGAACAGCCCGCCCGAACGCGCGATATAGGACAGCGGCGGCGGGGCGGGATCGCGCGAGGTGATCTGGACCAGCTCGATCGCGCCGATCGCGCCCTTGGCGATACGGTTGCGCAGGCTGGCGAAGTTCGGATCAAAGCGGCGGTTGAAGCCGGTCATGAACGGCACACCCGCCGCGGCGACCACGTCCATGCACGCACGGATCCGGTCGACCGACATGTCGATCGGCTTTTCGCAGAAGATGGCCTTTCCGGCCCGCGCGGCGGCGTGGATATAGTCGAAATGGGTGTCGGTCGGCGTGCCGATCACGACGGCGTCGATATCCGTGGCCGCCAGGATGTCTTCGGCCGAACGCGTCTCGGCACCGCTTCGGGCGGCCAGCGCCTGCGCCGCTTCCGGAACGGCATCGGCCACGGCGACCAGGCGGGCATTGTCCAGCCCGCGGATGGTGCGCGCATGGACCTGTCCGATCCTGCCGCATCCCAGAAGACCCATCTTCAGCATGTCTCAAGCCCTTCCCGATGCGCCCAGATTGCGGATGACCGCGCGTGCGGCCGCCATGACGGGCGCGTGTGTTTCCTTCAGGATCGCCACGCGGTCGAACCGCGCGGGATCGGCATTCATGGCATCGCGCAGGGCCCGGCCAAAGGCCATGCGCAATTCGGTGCCGATATTGAACTTGCAGATGCGCGAGCCCGCCGCAAGTGCCGCGCGCTGGGCATAGGGCACGCCCGACCCGCCATGGATCACCAAAGGCACCTCGGTCACGGCCTCGATCGCACGAATGCGGGCTTCGTCCAGACCGCCTTCGTGATCGGTTTGCAGATGCACGTTCCCGACGGAAATCGCCATGGCGTCGATCCCGGTCGCGCGGGCGAATTCGGCGGCCTGCTGCGGGTCGGTGCCGGCCGAACCTTCACCCCCGGCATAGCCGACAAAGCCGATCTCGCCCTCGCAGGACATTCCAGCGGCATGGGCCATCTCGGCCACGCGCGCGGTTTCGTCGATATTCTGGGCAAGCGGCTTGCGCGAGCCGTCATACATCACCGAGGTAAAGCCCGCATCCAGCGCCGCGCGGCATTCATCCAGGGTATAGCCGTGGTCCAGATGCACCACGACCGGCACGTCCACGCTGTCGGCCAGGTGGCGCATCATCGCGCCCAGGACGGGCAGCGGCGTATGTTCACGGCAGGATGGACCGGCCTGCAGGATGACGGGCGCGCGTTCGGCCTGCGCCGCCATGGCATATGCACGCATGTCCTCCCATCCCAGGCAGACCAGTCCGGGCACGGCATAGCCGTCGCGCAGCGCGGGTTCCAGCACGTCCGACAGGGTTGCCAGTGTCATTTGAACTTCGCCACCATGTCCATGATGCCGGGGATGGTCTTGAGCTGTTCGGCATGCGTGGGCTGGAAATACTGGATCAGGCTGCGCTGGCTCAGCCCACCCAGGATCGTGAAATAGTACATCTCGTATCCCGGCAGCACGCAGCAGGGGTGATAGCCCTTGTCGATCAGCACGGTCGAGCCGTTCACGATGTGATAGGCATCGCCCGGTTCGTTGTCGACGCGCTGCAACATCTGCAGGCCGGAACCATAATCCGGTCGGAACCGGAAATTGTAGCATTCGTCGTGCCGCGTCTCGACCGGAGGCCGATCGGTGTCGTGCTTGTGGCTGGGAAAGCCTGACCAACCGCCCGCGCCCACGGTGAACAGCTCGCTGACCAGCAGGCGGCCGACGCGGTCATGGTGATTGGCGCCCAGGATATGCTTGATCTTGCGATGCGTCTTGGTGTCGTCCGAGCCATACTGGACCACGTCAAGTTCGTCGGCCCGCACGGCAAAGGGGCGCAGGACCTGATCGAACCGGGCGCCGGCGATGAAGGTTTCGGTATCCGTCAGTGCCGTGATGCGCGCCGGCGTGTCGGTGGGTACATAGACGCCTTCGGGTTCGCCATCCCAGACATCGACGCCGCGATTGCCGATCCCGGCAAAGGTCTCGCCCGCGGTTTCGACCGTCACGGTGCCCGTGGCCGGGACGACGCAGGTTTCGTAGCCCGGAACGTGATAATCGAAATGCTCGCCCGCCTTCAGCTTGACGATGTTGAAATAGACCAGCGGCACATGCGGATTGTCGATGTCCACGATCGGCTGGTTGGCGTTGTCATAAGGGGGAATATGCATGGCGCGATCCTTTCAGGCGGCGCTGGGACCCGCATGGCGGGCAAGAAAGTCCTCGAGTTCGGCGCTGGTCGGCATGGCGGGCGCACAACCAACGCGGGCCACGACCATCGCCGCGCAGGCCGAGCCGCGCAGCACCGCGTCGCGTACCGGCAGGCCCTGTGCCAGGCCGCTGACCAGCCCGCCCATGAAGCTGTCGCCAGCCCCCGTCGGCTTGAGAGCCTGCGTCCGGTAGATCCCGGTGCGGAATTCGCCCTCGGGCGTGATCGTGATCGCGCCCTTCTCGCCCATCTTGTAGACGGCAAGACTCGCACCACCCGCGACCAGCGCGCGCGCCTTGTCCAGGCCCTTGTCGTAGTCACCCGCCATGAATCCGAACTCGACATCGTTGCCCACGATCACGTCGCATTTCTCGCCGGCGCGGGAATAGATCTCGGCCGCTACCTGAGCCGAAGGCCAGGAATAGGGGCGATAGTCGATATCCAGGATCAGCGGCAAACCCGCCTCGCGTGCCAGATCGAAGGCGCGGAACGCGGCGCTGCGCGAGGGTTCGGCCGCAAGGACCGTGCCGGTCGCGATCACCGCGTCATGGGCGCCGTAATCGACCGCCTCGACATCGGCGATGGTCATTTCGAAATCGGCGGCGCCGTTGCGATAGATGACCGATTGATGGTCCTCGATCGTGGTTTCGACCACGGCCAGCGAGGTCCGCGCCTCGCCCCCGACCGGGCGCACATGCCGCCGTCCGACGCCGTAGCGGTCCAGTTCGTTCAGGGCAAAACGGCCGATCGCGTCGTCCGAGACGCAGGTGACCAGATCGGCCTTGCAGCCCAGCCTGACCAGCGCCACGGCGATATTGGCCGACGATCCGCCAAGGCACGAGAAGAACTGCGTGGCGTGTTCCGTCTTCGTGCCGGGCGGGTCGGGATACAGATCCATGCCCGCGCGTCCGATGACCAGAAACCTGTTGCCCTTCAGGCGCATCCTACACCCCCGGCCGCTGACGCACGCGGGACGATTCGATCTCGGCATGCTTTTCGCGCACCCGGGCGCTGTCCGAGACTTCGGGCGTCCCGACCTCCCACCAGGCATGGCCGCGATCGGTCCAGCCGACATAGGGATCGACCTGCATCACGATCACGCAGGTCTTGTCGCTCGCCTTGGCGCGGCGGAAGGCTTCGGCCAGTTCCTCGGCATTCGACACCGTCACGGCATCGGCGCCCATGGCGCGCGCATGGGATTCGAAATCCACGGCAAAGGGTTCGGGTATCGTCGGGCAATCCTTGAACAGGTTGTTGAAGCTTTCGTTGCCGGTGTTGTTCTGCAGCTTGTTGATGACGGCAAAGCCGCCATTGTCGAGCACCAGCACGATCAGCTTCTTGCGCGTAAGCACCGAGGAATAGATGTCGGAATTCATCAGCAGATAGCTGCCATCGCCCACGAAGACGATGGTGTCCTTGTCGGGCTCGCGCTCGCTCTGGGCGATACGCGCGCCCCAGCCGCCCGCGATTTCGTATCCCATGCAGGAAAATCCGAACTCGACATCGACGGTGCCGATATCCAGCGTGCGCCAGTTGGCCGTGACCTCGGCCGGCAGGCCGCCCGCGGCGGTCACGATGCGGTCACGCTTGTCGCACAGCGCATTCACGACCCCGATCGCCTGGGCATAGGAATTGGGCCGGTTGCCGGGCTTGACGTTCTCGGCGACATACGCGTCCCAGGCGCGGCGGTCTTGCCGGGCGTGTTCGACCCAGTCTCGGGGCGCCTGATAGTCGCCCAGGGCCTTGCTCAGTGCGGGCAGGGCCAGCTTGGCGTCGCCGATCAGGGGCTGTGCCATGTGCTTGATCGCGTCATGCCGCGCCACGTTCAGCCCGATGAAGCGCGCATCGCGCGCGAAGGCCGTCCACGATCCGGTCGTGAAATCCTGCAGCCGCGTACCCACGGCCAGGATCACGTCGGCGGCCTCGGCAATTGCATTCGCGCTGTCCGAGCCCGTCACGCCGATGGGGCCGATGTTCAGCGGGTGGTCGGCCAGCATGTTCGCACGACCGGCGATGGTTTCGACCACGGGGATGGCGTGGCGTTCGGCAAAGGCGGTCAGCTCGGCCACGGCCTGGGAATATTGCACGCCGCCCCCGGCAATGATCATCGGCCGCTGTGCCCTGGCCAACAGGGCCGCGGCATCGGCCAGCTCGCCCGCATCCGGTGCCTGGCGCCGGATGCGGTGGACGCGCCGCTCGAAGAATTCCACCGGATAGTCCCAGGCCCAGCCCTGAACGTCCTGCGGCAAGCCGATGAAGGCCGGGCCGCAATCGGCCGGGTCCAGCATCGTCGCCAGGGCGGCTGGCAGGGACTGGATCACCTGCGCGGGATGGGTGATCCGGTCCCAGTAGCGTGTCACCGCCTTGAACGCGTCGTTCAGGCCCAGCGCGGGATTGCCGAAATGCTCCAGCTGCTGAAGCACCGGGTCGGGCAGGCGCGTGACGAAGGTATCGCCGCACAGCATCAGCATGGGAAGCCGATTCGCGTGGGCAAGCGCCGAGGCCGTCAGCAGATTCGCCGTGCCCGGCCCGGCCGAGGCGGTGCAGAACATGAATCGCCGGCGCAGATGATACTTGGCATAGGCCGCCGCGGCGAAGCCCATGCCCTGTTCGTTCTGGCCGCGATAAAGCGGCAGCTCGTCGCGCACGGGATACAGCGCCTCGCCCAGGCAGGGGACATTGCCGTGACCGAAGATGCCGAATCCGCCGCCGCAGATGCGTGTCTCGACGCCATCGATCTCGATGAACTGGTTCATCAGATAGCGCACGATGGCCTGCGCCGTGGTCAGGCGAATGGTCTTGCCCGATGCGGTCATGTGATCCTCCCCTGGGTCGCGCGACCGCCGTGGATGCGCAGCGTCCTGCTGCACCAGGATGTGGCGGTGATGCGCAAGTCTGGCATGTCCGTTGCTTTGCCCGTTGCGAAGCGGTCAGGGTCAGGATACAAGTTTTGCAACCGGTTGCAACCGGGGTCGTTCGTCGGGGAGGAGACGTCGTGCGAGAGATCGGAATCGGCCTGATCGGTGGCGGATACATGGGAAAGGCCCATGCCGTCGCGCTGTCCGCCGTGGGGGCGGTCTTCGATACCGGGCTGCGGCCCCGGCTGCAGACGATCGCCGCCTCGACCCCCGAATCGGCCGAGCGGTACCGCCGTGCCTTCGGATTTGCCCGCGCGGCGCGCGACTGGCAGGAGCTGGTACGCGATCCCGCGGTCGAGGCCATCGTCATTGCCTCGCCCCAGGCCACACACAGGGCCATTGCCGAAGCTGCCTTTGCCGAGGGCAAGCCGGTCTTTTGCGAAAAGCCGCTGGGCGCCAGTCTTGAAGATGCCCGCGCCATGGTCGCCGCAGCCGAGTCCAGCGGCGTGCCCAACATGGTGGGCTTCAACTATGTTCGCACGCCCGCAACGCAGTTCGTCCGCCAGCTTCTGGCCGAGGGGGCGATCGGCGACGTCACCTGGTTTCGCGGCGAACATACCGAGGATTTCCTGGCCGATCCGTCGGCGCCGGCCAACTGGCGCTGTCATGGCCGGGCGAATGGCTGCATGGGCGACCTTGCGCCCCACATGGTCAATTGCGCGCTCGCGCTCATGGGCGACATCGCGGAACTGTCGGCACGCATCGAGACGATCCACCCGACGCGGCCCGGTCCCGACGGCCCGGTGACGGTGGACAACGACGATCACGGCCAGATGATGGTCCGGTTTGCCTCGGGCGCGATGGGGCATCTGTATTTCAGCCGCACCGCCACGGGCCGCAAGATGGGCTATGCCTACGAGATCCACGGGACACGGGGCGCGATCCGCTTTGACCAGGAAGACCAGAACAGCGTCTGGCTGTATCGCGCCGAGGGTCCCGAGGCCACGCGCGGCTTCACCCGCATCCTGACCGGCCCGGCACATCCCGACTACCTCGCCTTTTGCCAGGGGCCGGGTCATGGCACCGGCTATCAGGATCAGATCATCATCGAGGCGCGCGACTTCCTGCGCGCGATCGAAACCGGCCAGTCGCTCTGGCCCAGCTTCCGCGATGGCCTGGCCGTGTGGCAGGTCATCGAGACCGCCTTTGCCTCGGCCGGGGATGGCCGCTGGCATCCCGTTCACCACGACTGAGAGGTTCCGCAGCCATGACGATCCGAATCGGCAACGCGCCTTGTTCCTGGGGCGTGGAATTCGCAAACGACCCGCGCAACCCGCCCTGGCGCCAGGTGCTGCGGGAATGCGCCGAGGCTGGCTATACCGGCATCGAGCTGGGTCCGGTGGGTTACATGCCCGAAGATCCGGTATTGCTGGCCGAGGCTCTGGATGAACACGGGCTGGAGCTGATCGGCGGCGTGGTCTTTCGGGCTTTCCACGATCCGGCGCAATGGGATGACGTGCTGGATGGCGCGGTGCGCACCTGCAAGGCGCTTGTGGCGCACGGTGCGCGGCATCTGGTGCTGATCGATTCGATCTCGCCCCGCCGTGCGCCGACGGCCGGGCGCCCGGATGCGGCCGAGCAGATGGACCCCGAGGAATGGGCGGCCTTCCGCGACCGTATCGCCCATGTGGCCCGCATGGGCACCGAGGAATACGGCCTGACGGTCGGCATCCACGCCCATGCGGCGGGCTTCATGGATTTCGAGCCCGAGCTGGAGCGCCTGCTGGACGAGGTGCCCGAGGACATCTTGAAGATCTGTTTCGATACCGGGCATCATTCCTATGCCGGCTTCGACCCCGTGGCTTTCATGCGCCGCCACGTCGGTCGGATCTCGTACATGCACTTCAAGGACATCGACCCGGCCGTGAAGGCCGACGTGATCGCCAAGCGCACGGGATTCTACGAGGCCTGCGGGCAGGGTATCTTCTGCAATCTGGGCAAGGGGGATGTCGATTTCCCCGCCGTGCGGCAGATCCTGCTCGATGCGGGATACGAAGGATGGTGCACGGTGGAACAGGACTGCGACCCTACGCTGGACGTCTCGCCCGTGGATGATGCCCGGGCCAATCGGGAATATCTGCGCAGTATCGGTTTCGAATAGGCGCCGGGCAGGGAGGGATCGACATGACACGACTGAGATGGGGCATGATCGGTGGTGGCGAGGGCAGCCAGATCGGGCCCGCGCACCGCCTCGGGGCCCTGGCGGACGGCCAATTCGACCTCGTGGCCGGCGCGCTGGATGCGGACCCCGACCGGGGCCGTGACTTTGCCCGGCGCCTTGGGATTGCCCCGGATCGCGCCTATGGCGATTGGCAAGAGATGCTGGAAGGCGAACGCAACCGCGAGGACCGTCTGGATCTTGTCACCGTGGCCACGCCCAACGCCACGCATTTCGAGATCACGCGCGCCTTCCTGCAGGCCGGCTTTCATGTCCTGTGCGAAAAGCCGATGACCATGACGGTCGAGGAGGCCGAGGAAATCGTGTGCGTTGCGCGCGATACGGGGCGCATCTGTGCCGTCAATTACTGCTATTCGGCCTATCCGATGGTACGCGAGATGCGCGCGATGGTGCGGTCGGGCCAGATCGGCAAGGTGCGGCTGGTGGTGACGAATTTCAGCCATGGCCATCATGCCGACGCGGCGGATGCCGACAATCCCCGCGTGCGCTGGCGCTATGATCCGGCCCTGGCCGGCAATTCGGGACAATTCGCCGATTGCGGCATTCACGCCATGCACATGGCCAGTTTCGTGACCGGCGACCAGGTCGAGCGGGTCTCGGCCGATTTCGTTTCGGCCATTCCCAGCCGGGTTCTGGAAGACGACGCGATGGTGAATTTCCGCATGGCGGGCGGGACGGTCGGGCGGCTGTGGACCTCGTCGGTCGCGGTGGGCCGGCAGCACGGCTTCGACATCCAGGTCTTCGGCGAAACCGGTGGCCTGCGCTGGGCCTCGGAGCAACCGAACCAGGTCTGGTACACGCCGCTTGGCGGCCGTACCCAGATCATCGAGAAGGGCGAGCCCGGGCTGTCCGAGGATGCCGCGCGCCTGAGCCGCGTGCCGATCGCCCATCCCGAGGGCTTTCCGCTGGCCGTGGCCAATATCTATGTCGATCTGGCCGCGGCCATCCGCGGCGAGACGCGCGACGGTATCCCCCTGGCGGAAGATGGGCTGCGCTCGGTCGCGGCGATACATGCCTGTGTCAGCTCGGCCCGGGCGGGCGGGCAATGGGTCGATGCGCGGCCGCCGATGTTCCGCTAGGCCGGTTTCGCAAGGCGCGGAGTGTTCGCCCGGTCCAGGGGGGGCAGCGTTCCGCGCTCGATGACCCGACATGGGAAAAGCCGCGTCTCGGGATGACGATCGGGGTGTTCGATCGTGGCGATGACGAGCTCGATCGAGGCGTCGATGATCTCGGGCAGAGGCTGGCGGATCGTGGTCAGGTTGATGTATTCCCAGCCGGCCATTTCCATGTCGTTGAATCCGATGATGCCGATATCGCGGGGCACGTTCAGCCCCGCGTCCCGGATTGCCGATAGCGCGCCGATCGACAGGACGTCGTCACCGCAGAAATAGCCCTGCGCAGGGCCTGCCTTCAGCAGACGCTGCATCTCGGCCCGCCCGGCATCGAAGGAATAGGCTGCGGCATAGCTGATCGAAACGTCAATGTCGGGATGTTCACGCATGGCTTCAAGAAAGCCGCGCGCGCGGTCCTGGGTCGAAGTCGCGCTTTCCGGTCCGCCCATGAAGGCCACGCGGTGATAGCCGCGCGCAACAAGCGCCTCGGCCGCCATCCGGCCGCAGGCCACGTTGTCAATGCCGACGACATGAACATGGGGTGAGGTCGAATAGCGCCCGAAGGAATGGACCACCGGAATGCCCGCGCTGCGGAACGCCTCGGCAAAGCTGGGCGGCAGGGTCGAGGAGGCGACGATCACGCCATCCACCGAATATTGACGCAACATGCGAATGGAATTCGCGGGATCGGTTTCATCGCTCAGATTGACCAGCAGGGGCCGCAAGCCGCGGTCCTGCAGGCCGCGGGTGAACAGGTCGAAGATTTCCAGGAACAGCGGGTTGTGAAAGTTGTTCGACACAAGCCCGATCAGCTTTGTCCGGCCGGTCGTCAGCGACGATGCCAGGGCATTCGGGCTGTATCCCAGCTCGGCCGCCGCCTTTTCGACCTTGGCCCGGGTCTTGGCCGACACCGATGCGCCCTTCGTGAAGGTCCGCGAGACGGCCGAGCGCGAAACGCCTGCGCGCAGGGCCACATCCTTCATCGTTACTGCCATGGCCGTTTCACACCGTCATTCGTTACACCATGCCCGTGGTCCACGGACCGCCAATGCAGATAGCATTTCGCCTGCCACCTGTCAGCGCGGACCGGACGTCGCATCAGCGTGATCGACCCGCGACGCTTTTGCAACCGGTTGCAAAAATGCCGATTCGGGGCTAACGTGGTGACGCGGCGTCGGCGCATGGCATGGGCCGGCCCGTCATGCCGTCGAATCAGGGAGGAAAAAACGACATGAACGGTTTTCTCAGAAGGGTCGCGGTCGCGGCGGTTGCCGCCGGTGCCGTCCTTGCCGGCTCGGGCGCCCAGGCCGAGGGCGAGCGTTACGTGCTTGTCAGCCACGCGCCAGACAGCGACAGCTGGTGGAACGTGATCAAGAACGCGCTGGCACTGGCCTGCGACCAGATGGACGTGGAATGCGAATACCGCAATCCGCCCACGGGTGACCTGGCCGACATGGCGCGCATCATCGAACAGGCCGCTGCCAGCCAGCCGAATGGCATCATCACCACGCTGGCCGACCCCGACGTTCTGGCCGGGCCGATCCGCGCCGCCGTGGACTCGGGGATCGACGTGATCATCATGAATTCGGGAACCCCCGAAAAGGCGCGCGAGGTCGGTGCGCTGATGTATGTCGGCCAGCCAGAATACGACGCGGGCTTTGCCGCGGGTCAGCGCGCCAAGGCCGATGGCGTGCAATCGTTCCTCTGCGTGAACCACTACATCAACTCGCCATCCTCGACCGAGCGTTGTCAGGGCTTTGCCGATGGTCTGGGCGTCGAGCTGGGCAACCAGATGATCGACAGTGGTCAGGACCCGTCCGAGATCCAGAATCGCGTCATGGCCTATCTGAACGCCAATCCCGACACCGACGCGATCCTGACGCTTGGGCCCACATCGGCCGACCCGACCATCATGGCGGTCGAGCAGATGGGCCTGGCCGGCGAGATCTATTTCGGCACCTTCGACCTGGGCGACAACATCGTTCAGGCGATCAAGGACGGCGTCATCAAGTGGGGCATCGACCAGCAGCCCTTCCTGCAGGCATACCTGCCGGTGATCGTGCTGACGAATTATCACCGCTATGGCGTGCTGCCGGGCAACAACATCAACTCGGGCCCGGGCTTCGTGACCGCGGACGGGCTCGAAATGATCGAGAAATACGCCGGCGAATACCGGTAACGACACCTGGCCGGGCGCATGCCGCCCGGCCGGACCAGACGCATCCAACCTCATCAACCGAAAGGTGCAGCCATGTCCCAAGCAGGACAGGGAACAGCCCCCCTCGCGCAGCAGGATGAGCGCGTAAAGCAGATCTCGCCGCTCAGAAAGGCGCTGATCCGGCCCGAACTTGGTGCCATCGTCGGCACGGTCGCGGTCTTTGCCTTCTTTCTGGTCTTTGCCTCCGGCAGCGGCATGTTCAATGCGCAGGGTGTCCTGAACTGGTCCACGGTCTCGGCCCAGTTCATGATCATCGCGGTCGGGGCCTGCATGCTGATGATCGCGGGCGAATTCGACCTGTCGGTCGGGTCGATGATCGGTTTTGCCGGCATGTCGATCGCGATCCTGTCGGTGACGCTGGGCTGGCCGGTCTGGAGCGCGATCCTTGTCACCTTCGCCCTGTGCATCGCGCTGGGCGCGCTGAACGGGTACATCGTCGTGCGCACGGGTCTGCCCAGCTTCATCGTCACGCTGGCCTTCCTGTTCATCCTGCGCGGCTTCACCATCTTTTTCCCGCAGATGATCGAACGCAAGACGATCATCGGCGGGATCGACACGGCCGCCGAGGGCGACTGGCTGGCACCGCTTTTCGGCGGAAAGATCGGCGAGCCGGTGTTCCTGTGGCTGGCCGACCAGGGGCTGATCGACGTCTATACCCGTGGAACGCAGGCGGGGCGGCCCATCGTCGATGGCATTCCGATGCTGATCGTCTGGGCGCTGGGCCTGATGCTGTTTGCGCATGTCGTGCTGACCCGCACCCGTTTCGGCAACTGGATCTTCGCGTCGGGCGGCGATGCACAGGCCGCGCGCTATGTCGGCGTGCCGGTCAGCCGGGTGAAGATCCTGATGTTCATGTTCACTGCCTTCTGCGCCACGGTCTTTGCCACCTGCCAGGTGATGGAATTCGGGTCCGCGGGCGCCGATCGCGGCCTGCTGAAGGAATTCGAGGCGATCATCGCGGTGGTGATCGGGGGCGCGCTGCTCACCGGGGGTTATGGCTCGGTGATCGGCGCGGCGCTGGGCGCCCTCATCTTCGGGGTCGTGCAGCAGGGGCTGTTCTTCGCGGGTGTCGAATCCAGCCTGTTCCGCGTCTTCCTGGGGGTCATCCTGCTCTCGGCGGTGATCCTGAACACCTATGTCCGCCGCATAATCACGGGGGAGCGCTGAGATGAGCAGCTTCGACCACAACCCGATCGTCGAGATGAAGGACATCGTGAAGCATTTCGGCCCCGTCGTGGCGCTGAACGGTGTCAGCTTTGATGTCCGCCCCGGCGAGGTGCATTGCCTTCTGGGTGACAATGGCGCCGGAAAGTCCACCTTCATCAAGACCATGTCGGGCGTTCACAAGCCCACTTCGGGCGAGATCCTGTTCGAGGGCCGCCCGATGCAGTTCGACTCGCCCCGCGATGCGATGGAGGCCGGAATTGCCACGGTCTATCAGGATCTGGCGATGATCCCGCTGATGAGCGTGACGCGCAATTTCTGGATGGGGCGCGAGCCGGTGCGCCGTGTCGGCCCGTTCAGGTTCATGGACTTCCGCCACGCCAACGAGGTGACGATGGAGGAGATGCGCAAGATGGGCATCAACCTGCGGTCACCCGACCAGGCGGTCGGCACGCTTTCGGGCGGGGAACGCCAGACCGTCGCCATTGCGCGGGCGGTCTATTTCGGTGCCAAGGTCCTGATTCTGGACGAACCGACCTCGGCGCTGGGCGTGCGCCAGACGGCCAATGTGCTTTCGACCATCGACAAGGTCCGCAAGGCGGGCATCGCCGTGGTCTTCATCACGCACAACGTTCGTCACGCGCTGGCCGTGGGCGACCGTTTCACCGTTCTGAACCGCGGCAAGACTCTGGGCACCGCGCAGCGCGGGCAGATATCACCCGAAGAACTGCAGGACATGATGGCGGGCGGTCAGGAACTGGCCGAGCTGGAATCCTCGCTTGGCGGGACGGTGTGATGGCGGACCTTCTGCGCAAGCCGACGGGCAAGCGGGGGCGGGTCCATGCCATCGACCCGCAATCTGCGGGGTGGTCCCATGTCGGCTTCGACCTCTGGCGTCTCGAACCCGGCGACGATGCCGGCGCAAGCCTGCCCGATCGCGAGACGATCCTTGTCCTGGTCGAGGGACGCGCGCGCATCCGCGCGGCCGACCAGGATTTCGGAGAGATGGGGGACCGTCTGGATGTGTTCGAACGAACGCCGCCCCATTGCCTGTATGTCCCGCCGGGAACGTCCTGGCGGGCCAAGGCCACGACGCCCTGCACGCTGGCCGTCTGCACCGCGCCCAGTGCGGGTGGCCGGCCGGTCCAGCGGCTGGGGCCCGAGGGCATATCGCTTGACCATCGCGGGCAGGGAACCAATCTGCGCCATATCCACAACATCGCGATGGAGGATCGCGACGTCGCCGACAGCCTGCTGGTGACCGAGGTCTTCACCCCCGCGGGGCATTGGTCGTCCTATCCCCCGCACCGCCACGACGAAGACGATTTCCCCCGCATCACCTATCTCGAGGAAACCTATTATCACCGGCTGAACCCGTCGCGGGGATTTGGGGTGCAAAGGGTCTTCACCGACGATCTGTCGCTGGACGAAACCATGGCGGTGGCCGATCATGATGTCGTTCTCGTCCCGCGCGGTCACCATCCCTGCGGCGCTCCGCACGGGATCGAGATGTATTACCTCAACGTCATGGCCGGGCCCCGGCGTGCATGGAGGTTCGCGCTGCATCCCGATTTCGTCGATGTGACGTAACGCCTCTTGCCTTGGCTTCAGACCGTGGCAGTCTGGCCTTGCACGACAGGAGGGCACCGCATGACACCCGGTACGGAAGACTTGCGCCGCGAGATCGTCGCCGCATGCCGGATTTTGGCCGATACGGGCCTGACCGTCGGCACATCGGGCAATGTCTCGGTCCGGGCGGGCGGGGTCATGCTGATCACGCCCTCGGCCACGCCCTATGCCGAGCTGACGGCCGAGATGATCTGCGAGATGCCGCTGGACGGTCCCGAGGGCGTCTGGGTAGGGCCGCGCAAGCCATCGACCGAATGGCGGTTCCACCGCGACATCCTGCGCGCGCGGCCCGAGATCGGGGCCGTCGTTCATGCCCATCCGCCACACTGCACGGCGCTGGCCATGGCGCGGCGCGAAATACCGCCCTGCCACTACATGATTGCCGCCTTCGGGGGCGCGAGTGTGCGTTGCGCCGGCTATGCCCGCTATGGAACGGCAGAACTGTCCGCTCTGGTCCTGCAGGCGCTGGAGGGGCGCACGGCCTGCCTGATGGCCAATCACGGCATGATCGCGCTGGGAGAGACGCTTTCCCGCGCCATGTGGCGGGCCGCCGAGCTGGAGGCACTGGCGCGCCATTACTGCATCGCGCTGTCCATTGGCGGCCCGGTGCTCCTGTCCGACGCGCAGATCGGGGAAGCGGCCCAGGCATTCGCGACCTATGCACCGGGTGGCGCTTGAGATGCGGCTTGTCTGCGCCACGGCCCCGCGCCTATATCGGCCGCGCAGGAAACCAGGGAAGACGACATGAACAGCCTGACCCGGCATGTAAACGCGATCCTGACGCGCATCGTTGACGATCCTTCGGCCAGGCAGCTGGTGGCACTGGCCGGTCCGCCGGGCACGGGGAAATCGACCGTGGCCGAGGCCCTGGCCCAGGCAATCCGCCAGCGGGGACAGAAGGTCACGATCGTGCCCATGGACGGATTTCATCTGGACAATCGCGTGCTGGAACCTCGGGGGCTGTTGCCGCGCAAGGGCGCGCCCGAGACCTTCGATGCCGGCGGGTTCCTTTCTCTGGTGCGGCGCATCCGCGCGGGCGAGGAAGTCATCGCCCCGGTCTTTGATCGTGCCCGCGACATTGCCATTGCGGGCGCCCAGGTCGTGCCCGCAGGGCCGGGCGTGATCCTGTTCGAGGGCAATTACCTGTTGTTCGACGAGTCTCCCTGGCGGGATCTGCGCCCGCTATGGGATCTGGCCATCTGGCTGGATACACCCATCGAGGAGCTGCGGCGCCGCCTGGTCGAGCGGTGGCTGACCCACGGGCTGGACGCCGAACAGGCCCGGATTCGCGCCGAGGGCAACGACCTGGCCAATGCGCGCCGCATCAACGCTGCGCGCCTGACCCCCGACATGGTGATCGGCGGCTGATGCTCAGACGATCGTGTGGCCAGCCTCGCGCAATCTGCGGGCAATGGCCGCGATATGCGCCGGTCCGGTCTCGCAGCAGCCGCCAACGATGGTGGCGCCCATCCCGATCCAGCGCATCGCGAAATCGGCATAAAGTTCCGGCGTCATTTCCGGGCGCGATTCCAGCGCATCCACGGTCGGCGCGTCCTTCAGGAAATCCTTCGTGATCTGGCGAAACCCGTTGGCATAGGCGCCATAGGCCGGCCCCAGCCGCGCGAGTTCGACCAACGCGGTCTCCATCGCTTCGGGTGCCGAACAATTGGCCAGGACCGCGCCTGGCCGGAATTCATCGACCAGCGGCGCCAGATCCGCGACGGGTTCGCCCGAACGCAGGCGCGCGCCGTCCTCGTCATCCACCGTGACCGACAGCCAGACCGGCCTCCCGGCATCGGCCGTCGCCGCCAGAACCGCCCGGGCATGGGCCAGCGAGGCCACCGTTTCGGCCAGGATCAGATCGACGCGCGGCGCCAGGATCCGCGCGATCTCGGAATACAGGGGAACGGCCGTTTCATGCGGCGGATGGATCTCGGGGCGGTAGGACGCGACAAGCGGCCCGATCGAGCCTGCGATCCGTCCCGACCCATGCGCGGCGCGGGCCGAATGGGCCTCTTCCAGCGCCTGGTCGAACAGGTCCAGAAAGAGGTCGTCCAACCCCGCGCGCTGCAGGCGGTCGTGATGCAGCGCATAGGTGTTGGTGGTCGCAACGCTTGCGCCCGCCCGGAAATAGTCCAGATGAACGGCGCGGACCAGCCCGGGATGATCCATCATCACCTGCGTGGACCATAGCGGCGTCGGCCTGTCCCCGGATCGGGCCACCAGCTCTTGTCCCAGCCCGCCATCAAGCAGTGTGATCCCTGCCATGTCCTACTCCGCAACCAGTTTCGCGGCCAGCGCGGCATAGACGAAGGATGCCGTGCGGTTCAGCCCACGGCCGCTGGCCACGACGCGGTGCCCGACCCATCCGGCCGCGACGCCATAGGCCATGGTCACGATCGTGCCGGTGAAGGTGAAGATTCCGCCCAGGAACAGGATCTGCTGCCAGATCGGCCCACGGGCCGGATCGGTGAATTGCGGCAGGAAGGCGAGAACGAACAGGACGGGCTTCGGGTTCAGCGCGTTGGAAAGAAAGCCCCGGCCAATGGCCTTCCACGGCGCGACGACGCCGCGGGACGAGCCATGCGCGGGTCCGGCGCGCCAGCTCTTGACCGCAAGCCAGGCCAGATAACCCGCGCCGATCCATTTGATGGCCGACAGGGCCTCGGGATGCGCCGCGATCACGGCCGAAAGCCCCAGGGCCGCGAGGCAGACATGCCACACGACCCCCAGTCCGACACCAAGGCCCGCCAGCGCGCCGGCGCGCGGCCCGCCCTGAACGCCGCAGGCCGAGGCAAAGAAAACGTCCTGCCCCGGCACCAGGTTGACGACCAGGCCGCCCGCGGTGAAGGCGACAAGCTGTTCGATCGGGAAGGAACGGACCAGATCCAGCATCATCTAGCCCCGGAGGCGACCAAAGACCGAACGCAGGATGCCATCCAGAGCGCGCGCGTCCTCGGCGTCGAAGGCATCGGGCTGGTTGCTGTCGATGTCGAATACGCCGATCAGCTCGCCCTTGCCGTTGCGCACGGGCAGCACGATCTCGGACCGCGTGGTGCTGGAGCAGGCAATATGGCCGGGGAAGGCATCGACATCGGGAACGATCTGGATCTCGCCGGTTCGCGCAGCCGCGCCGCAGACGCCACGCTCGAACGGGATCGACAGGCAGCCATGTCCGCCCTGATAGGGACCGATCTTCAGAAGGCCCGGCGCCACGACGCGATAGAACCCCGTCCAGTCAAAGCGGTCGTCGGAATGATGGACTTCGCAGGCGACGGTCGCCATCAATGCGATCGGGTCATCCTCGCCTTCGGTCAGCGATTCGATCACGGCGGCAAGGGTAGGGTAATCGACCTGCATCCGGTGCCCTTTCAGCTGGGTGACGCGATTTCCGGCACAACATGTTTGGAATGCCGGCCGCTGGCAAGGGGTCAAACCCGTTCGATCGCGATGGCCGTGCCTTCGCCGCCGCCGATGCAGATCGCGGCGATCCCGCGCCGCAGACCACGGCGCTCCAGCGCGTTCAGCAGCGTGACGATGATCCGCGCCCCCGAGGCGCCGATCGGATGGCCCAGCGCGCAGGCGCCGCCATGCACGTTCACGACGTCATGCGGAAGACCCATCTCGCGCATGAAGGCCATGGGCACGACGGCAAAGGCTTCGTTCACCTCCCACAGATCGACGTCCGAGACGGACCAGCCCAGCCGTTCCATCAGCTTGCGCGCGGCCGGAATCGGGGCCGTCGGGAAATCGGAGGGCGCATGGGCGTGGCTGGCATGGCCCAGGATGCGGGCGCGGACCTTCAGCCCCGCGCCTTCCGCCGCCCGGCGCGAGGCAAGCACCAGCGCCGCCGCGCCATCCGAGATCGACGAGGAATTGGCCGCCGTCACCGTGCCGTCCTTGCGGAAGGCAGGGCGCAGGGTCGGGATCTTTTCGGGCCGCGCGCTTTGGGGCTGTTCGTCCATGGTGACGGTCAGCTCTCCCTTTCGCGTGCTGACGGTCACGGGGACGATCTCGGTCTCGAAGGTTCCATCCTGCTGCGCCTTCAGCGCCCGGGTCAGGGATTCCAGAGCATAGGCGTCCTGATCCTCGCGCGTGAACTGGAAGGCCTCGGCGCAGTCCTCGGCGAAGGTGCCCATCAGGCGGCCCTTGTCATAGGCGTCCTCCAGCCCGTCCAGGAACATGTGGTCGATCGCCTGCGCATGTCCCAGCCTTGCACCCGATCGCATCTTGGGCAGCAGGTAGGGCGCGTTCGTCATGCTTTCCATCCCGCCCGCGACCATGATCCCCGTCTGCCCCAGGGCGATCTGGTCATGGGCGATCATCGCGGCCTTCATGCCCGAGCCGCACATCTTGTTGATCGTGGTTGCCGGCACGTCCTGGCCCAGACCCGCCTTGAAGCCGGCCTGCCGCGCGGGGGCCTGGCCCTGACCCGCAGGCAGGACACAGCCCATGATCAGCTCCTTCACCTGTTCCGCGCTTGCGCCGGCGTCCGCCAGCGCCGCCGCGATCGCCGCCCCGCCAAGCGAGGGCGCGTCAAGTGGCGCGAACACGCCCTGGAAACCGCCCATGGCCGTCCGGGCGGCGCCTGCGATGATGACCTCTTCCATGCCGTCTCCTCCCTGATCGATCCGTGGATACGGAATCGTAACGAATGGTCTCTAGCGTTGCCCTGATTGGAAGGGAACGCACATGGATCTGCAACAGGTCAATCTGGGGGATGTGCTGCTTGTCCGCGTCAATGAAGACCGGATCGACGCGGCGATCGCCATTCAGTTCAAGGAACGGATGCGCATGCTGACCGCCGGGCACCGGGGACGGGTGATACTGGATCTCGGCCGTGTCACCTTTATCGACAGTTCCGGCCTGGGCGCCATTGTTGCCGTCATGAAATTCCTGGGGCCGGAACGGCCGCTGGAACTTGCGGCATTGACCCCCAATGTCGCCCGCGTCTTTCGCCTGACGCGGATGGATGGGGTCTTTGTCATCCACGACAGGCCGCCCGAGACGCCCCGGGGGGCTGAAGATGCAGCCTGATCTGGCGGACCGACAGTCTGCACGTTGCGGTCGGAAAGCATGGAAGATCCGGCTGCGTTTCCGCGCAAGGCCGCTTGCGGTGCGAACGGTTCTGTCGCGCATCCGGCGCCAGGCACGAAACCGGCTTGGCCCCGATTGCGCCGCGCGGATGGAGCTTGCGTTGGCTGAAGTGCTGAACAATGTGGTCGAACATGGCTATTGCGGCAGGCAAACGGGGCCGATCGACCTGACCATCAAGCCTGTCACGGGTGGCATCCTGTGCCGAATCGTGGATGCCGGATGGCCGATGCCCGACCTGCGCGTGCCCGAAGGCCGCCTGCCCGATCTGGATGTCGCGTTTCAGGACTTGCCGGAAGGGGGCTGGGGCTGGGCCCTGGTCCGGGGCACGGTGTCCGGCCTGCGTTATCGGCGCAATCGCGGCCGGAACGTCGTCGTGTTCAGGATTCCGCTGACACCGGCCTGAGCCTGTCGTCGTTACGCCTGTCGGGCCGCCCCAAAGTTGCCCAAAAGAGTCCCAATGCAGGTCCGAAAGCAGCAGCAGGGTAAAGGCGTAGCTGCTGAAAGCTTCCCTCGGCGCCGCGCATCAACAGCCCCCACCCATTGTGCGGCGCCGGGGTCCTTTCTCTGAAATCGGGCGCATGGGCGCCGAAACGACTGTGCATCAATCTTGCACGGCCGATCGCCTGCCGTTCAGTTCAGCGGAAATTGCAGCGGATAGCGGCCATTCTCGAACTCGCCGAAAAGCTCGGGCAAATCGGGGTGATCGACAGGCTCGCCCGATGTGTCGGCGACCAGGTTCTGTTCCGAAACATAGGCGAGATAATAATCTTCCTCGTTCTCGGCCAGAAGATGGTAGAACGGTTGCTCGCGCGCCGGGCGCACCTCCTCGGGGATCGCGGCGTACCATTCCTCGGAATTGCTGAAGGTGGCATCAACATCGAAGATGACGCCGCGAAACGGAAACAGGCGGTGCCTGACCACCTGACCGATCGCGTATTTTGCCTGACTCTTCAACATCACAATGGCTCCCATCCTTGCAGGATAGCCCGAACCCGCGGTCGCGTCCACTTGCCGCGTGGGCGGAAACGGTTTGTGGCCTCAGGGCCGACAGTGCGGCAAATGCGGATTGTCATTTGCCTTGGCGCCGATGACCGCTAGAATGAAGAAAAAGCACAAGAGCAGCGAGGCAGGATGAGCAGACTTCTGCGCCTGGGATTACTTTTGCTTCTCGTCTCCTGCGGCGGGGGCGAGAATACGGCGCCGCGCAACCTCGACAATGCCTGTTCGATTCTCGAACAGCGTCCCCGGTATCACTCGGCCATGAAGCGGGCAGAGCGCAGATGGGGCGTTCCGATCCACGTCCAGATGGCGACGATCTACCAGGAATCGAAATTCATCGCCAATGCCAAGACCCCGCGCAAATACGCGCTGGGCATCATCCCGATGGGGCGTCAGAGCACGGCCTATGGCTATAGCCAGGCGCTTGACGGCACATGGGAGGATTACAAGCGCTCCACGCGAAACTATGGCGCGCGGCGCAACAAGATCACCGACGCCACCGACTTCATCGGCTGGTATATGGACCAGTCGGAAAAGAAGCTGGGTATCTCGAAATGGGACGCGGCCAGCCAGTATCTGGCCTATCACGAAGGCCATGGCGGCTATGCCCGCGGAAGCCACCACAAGAAGAGCTGGCTGATGCGGGTCGCGGCACAGGTCGGCCAGCGCGCCGAGATGTATCAGCGCCAGCTGATCGTCTGCGGCAAGCTGTAGCCCGGCGCCGGTTCAGTTGCGCCGGGTCTTCCGCTCGGCCTCGAACGTGATCGAGAACATCGAGGGCGGATAGCTGCCGCCGGTCTTCAGGTCATCCAGGATCACCGTCGTGCGTGCGCCGGTTTCATCCACCACCGTCCAGCCACGCAGGGCAATCGGATTGGCCGAGAAGACCAGTTCGATCTTGCCCAGTTCCGGGTGATCGGGGTCCTGGGCGACGACGACAGTCTGTCCGTCGCGTTCGCCGTGGCCGATGACCATGTGCGCCCGCGTCAGGTCCACCCGATTGGCCAGGATCAGGTTCAGGGGGGTTTTTGACAGCGGATATTGTTCGGGCGGCTGGTTCGATTTCGTATCGAAAATCGCGACTTGCCCGGCGGATGCCAGAACCAGGGTGCTTTCGGGCGGATCATATTCGAACCGCATCCGGCCCGGCCTGCGGATCACCAGCCGGCCCGACGAGGTCGAGCCATCGGGGTTGACCTGCCGAAAGCGCGTCTCGGCCGTGACAAGGTTGTTCAGATAGTCCGAGATCGCGCGCAGCGACAGCTTTTCTGCCGAAGCCGGCGAGAACCAAAGGGCAAGAATCAGCGGGGCCAGAATCAGGCGCAGGATCTGTGTCATGCTTTTCCATCTAGTCCCGGGCGCGCGGTTATTCCATAACGCCCATGGCCTGCATGGGGGACGGGGCGGCGATTTTCCGCCCGCAATGCTCCATCATTGCTGTTCGGGGACCAGGATCTCGCGCTTGCCGACATGGTTGGCGGCCGAGATCAGGCCCTGTTCCTCCATCTGCTCGACGAGGCGCGCGGCCTTGTTGTAGCCGATGCCCAGCTTGCGCTGGATATAGCTGGTCGAGACCTTGCGGTCGCGCAGGACGATCTGGACGGCCTGATCATACAGCGCATCTTCGCCGTCGGTATTGCCGCCAAGGCCCAGGACCGCGTCGATGTCGGCCTCCTTGTCCTCGTCGGGGCCTTCGACCACGCCAGACATGTATTTCGGCGGCCCGAAGCTCTTCAGATGGCGCACGACTTCCTCGACCTCTTCGTCAGAAACAAAGGGGCCGTGAACGCGCGTGATGCGGCTGCCGCCCGACATGTACAGCATGTCGCCCTGTCCCAGCAGCTGCTCGGCGCCCTGTTCGCCAAGAATCGTCCGACTGTCGATCTTCGACGTGACCTGAAAGCTGATCCGCGTCGGGAAATTCGCCTTGATGGTGCCGGTGATGACATCGACCGAGGGCCGCTGCGTGGCCATGATCAGATGGATGCCGCTGGCGCGCGCCATCTGGGCCAGACGCTGGATGCAGGCTTCGATCTCCTTGCCCGCGACCATCATCAGATCGGCCATTTCGTCCACGATGACGACGATATAGGGCAGGGTTTCGGGCGTGATTTCCTCGGTCTCGAAGACGGGTTCGCCGGTCTCCTCGTCAAAGCCGGTCTGGACCGTGCGCTTGAAGGTCTCGCCCTTGGCCAGGGCATCGCGCACGCGGCTGTTATAGCCCTCGATGTTGCGAACGCCCATCTTGGACATCTTGCGATAGCGGTCCTCCATCTCGCCCACGACCCATTTCAGCGCCACGACGGCCTTTTTCGGGTCGGTGACAACGGGCGACAGAAGGTGCGGAATGCCGTCATAGACCGACAGTTCCAGCATCTTGGGGTCGATCATGATCAGTCGGCATTCGTCGGGCGTCAGCTTGTACAAGAGCGACAGGATCATGGTGTTGATCGCCACCGACTTGCCCGAACCGGTGGTGCCCGCGATCAGAAGATGCGGCATCTTGGCCAGGTTCGCGACGACCGGATCGCCCGAGATGTCCTTGCCCAGCGCCAGCGGCAGCTTCATGTTGGAATCGCCATAGGCGCGCGAGGACAGGATCTCGCGCAGCACGACCTTCTCGCGGAAGGCATTGGGCAGTTCGATGCCGATCACCGTGCGACCGGGCACGGTCGAGACGCGGGCCGAAAGCGCCGACATGGACCGCGCGATGTCGTCCGACAGGCCGATGACGCGGCTGGCCTTCAGCCCCGGCGCGGGTTCCAGTTCGTACATGGTGACCACGGGGCCGGGCCGGACGCTGACGATTTCGCCCTTCACGCCGTAATCGTCCAGCACCGATTCCAGCATCCGCGCGTTTTCCTGCAACGCTTCCTCGGACAGCGGCCGGCGTTCGACCGAATCCGGGCTGGCAAGCAGCGACAGCGGCGGGAATTCGTAGCCATCCAGCGCCCCCTCTTCCAGGGCAAGACTGGGCTGGCGTTCGGCCATGGCCCGGCGCGACGGCTGCGCGGCCTTGGGCGCGGGATGTTCGACAACGGCCCGCACCTGCGGGGCGGGTTGATGCACGCGCGGCGTGGCGACGGGATCCTCGGCACGCATCGCGGGCGGTTCCTCAAGCTCGGTATGCGCCGCAACGTCGATCTCGGCGGCCCGGCGCGCGGTCAGCGGGGGTTCGGCATGGCCACCCTTCACCCGCAGGAAGCGGGGCTGGGCCGCGGCGGCCGAGGTCAGGGGCGGTTCGACGCGCACACGCGGCTCGCCCTCGGTCACCTGGACCGTGCGGGCGCGCACCACATCGGCGATGCGGGCGCGGATCCGTTCCTCCGACGGGGCTTCGGGCAGGTCGCGCCGCGGATCCTGATCGGGCTCGATCAATTCGGGTTCCAGCGCCGGGTCGGCGGACCGCAGGCGCGTCGTCAGGCCCGACAGGCGGGACAAAAGGCCGCCCTCGGCGCGCTCGGGCGCGGCCGTCATGGGTGTCGGGGCTGCCTTGGCGGCCTTTGCCGTGGCCGGCTTGGGCGCTTGCGTGGCTGACCTTTTGCCAATCCCGAACAGCGCCGATATCGCGCGCCCCAGAAGCCGCACGATCGCGTCATAGCCAAAGATCGTGCCGACCAGCAGGAACCGGCCGAAGGACCGCAATTCGGCCCGGTCGAAACCGGTCACGAACAGCGTCATCGCCACCATCAGCGCAGCAATCGTCACGGCCACGATCTTCAGCCCCAAGGCGGCCTGGACGGGCACGATGCTGAGCACCGCCGCCAGAACCGTGTCACCGAACAGCCCGCCCAGACCGAAGCTGTGCTGCCATTCCGGACCGGCCACATGGGTCGAGGCATAGACCGACATCAGCGCGACCGCGATCGGCGCAAAGATGGCGCGGGTCAGGGCGCGCTGTTCGCCCCTGTGCAGGACCAGCCGCAGCCCCCAGGCGGCGAGGATCAGCGCGATCCCCCAGGCGCCCTTGCCCGCGACGACCATCAGGGGCAGCGCGATCGCCGCGCCGAACCGGCCCATGACGTTCTGCACGGGTTCGTCGGTGGCCGCGAACCAGCCCGGATCGTCGGGCGAATAGGATGCCAGCATCAGGGCCACGCAGATCGCGGCGGCCAGCAGGATCAATCCGATCAGCTCCTTGCCGCGGCGTTCCAGCGCGGCCTGAATGTTCTGGTCCAGCAGCGGATCGCGCTGTCGTGCCTGATAGGATGCCATTCGCTTGTTCCTCAATCGTACAGACAGTCGCGCAGGCGTGTCAGCCCGCGTCTCAGTTCATCCTCGGGCGCCACCATCGCCACGCGCAGATAGTTTCGGCCCGGGTTCGTGCCCGCGACATCGCGCGCCAGATAGGCACCGGGCAGCACGCGCACGCCGGTTTCGCGCCACAGTTTCAGCGCCGCCTCTTCGCCATTCTCGACCGGCAGCCACAGGAAGAAGCCGCCCTCGGGCTGGCGGAAGCCCGGCACATTGCCCAGGATCTCTTGCGCCAGGCGATACTTGGCCTGGTAAAGCGCGCGGTTCGTCTCGACATGCGTCTGGTCCGACCAGGCGCGCTGCGACACGTGCTGCACCGGCAGGGGCAGGGGCGATCCGCCATAGGCGCGCAGCTGGCGAAACCGGGTGATGGCCTCGCGTCCGCCCGCCACAAAGCCCGAACGCAGCCCGGCAAGGTTCGATCGCTTCGACAGCGAGTTCATGACGACGACGCGCTCGGGATCCGCGCCCATCCGCTCGGCCACCTCCAGCGCGCCGGGCGGGGGCGTTTCGCGCCAGATCTCGGAGTAGCATTCATCCGACAAAAGGATGAAATCGTGCCGTTCTGCCAGTTCGATCAGCCGGGCGATGTAGTCGGCCGGGGCGACCGCGCCCTGCGGATTGGCCGGCGAACACAGATAGACCAGCCCCGCGCGGTTCAGGATCTCGTCCGGCAGGGATTCGAAATCGGGCAGGAAGCCGGTCGCTTCGGTCGCGGGCACGAAGACGGGCTCGGCACCGACCGCCAGCGCCGAGGCCGAATAGGGCTGGTAGAAGGGGTTCGGCATCAGGACCGTCGGGCGTTTGCCGTGCTTGGTTTCGGGGCAAAGCGCAAGGCACGCGTCGAACAGTCCCTCGCGTGTGCCGTTCAGTGCCATGATCCGGTCGGGTCCGACCCGTGCGCCGTGGCGCCGCGCGATCCAGCCGGATATCGCGTCCAGCAGGCCGGGCGTGCCTTCGTTGACCGGGTATTTCCCGAATTCGTCCAGATGGGCCTGCAGGATGGGACCCACGAAATCCGGCACGGGATGGCGCGGCTCACCGATGGTCATGACGATCGGCTCGCCCCCCGGTTCGTGGGAGTCGAGCAGCTTCCGCAGGCGCGGAAACGCGTATTCTGGCAGGTTCGAGAACCGCTCGGGTAATGCCATGTCTGCCTCAAGGATCGGGGTCTCGTCGCCCCTTTTGGCGACAAGATTAGCCGGATGGGTCCGTGCGGTCCAGCCAAACGGACGCGCGGGCCCGGGCGTGGGTGGCAATGTGGCTTTTCGGTTGCCGGACCGTTCAGGCCAGCGCCTCTTCCGCGGCGCGCCCAAGGCGCAGCAGCCGCTCTTCGGCCCCCGGGGGGGCCATCAGCGTGATTCCCGTCGCCGGCAGGCCCGTGGGCAGCGTCAGCGCGCAGCCGCCCATCAGGTTGCCGATGCGGGTATTGCGCAGCGCCAGCAGGTTTTCTGCCACGAACAGGGCCTGATCGGACAGCAGCGCGTCGATCCGGGCCGGCATGATCGGGGACGTCGGCAGCAGGACCGCGTCGAACCGCGCGATCCGTTCGGCAAAGGCCGCGCGCAGCACTTCAAGCCGCTGCCATGCGGCGACATAATCCGCGCCCGAATGGACCGCGCCCGAGCGGAACCGCTCGCGCACGGGGGCGAACATCCTGTCGGCCGGGTGCGACTCGATCAGTTCCTTCCACGTGCCCCAGGCCTCTGTGGTGAAGATGATGCCGGCAAGCTCCATCGCCTCGGCCACTTCGGGGGCGGCAAGACGCTCGATGACGGCGCCCGCATCGCGCAGCCGCTCGACGGCGTGGTCGAAGCCTGCCTCGGGTTCGGGGCGCAGGTCGTCCAGCGCGACGGTTTCAAGGATCATCAGCCGGACGTCCTGCAATGACGCGCCGCGCAGATCGGCCGGGCGGCCGCCTTCCAGCGCCGCCAGCAGCAGGGCGGCATCCTCGACGCTGCGGCACAGTGGCCCAACCGTGTCGAAGCGCGGCGCAAGCGGCACGACACCGCGCAGGCTGAGCCGTCCGGCCGTGGTCTTCAGGCCGACCAGGTCGTTCCAGGCGGCCGGAACACGCACCGACCCGCCCGTATCCGAACCGATGGCCGCCGCGGCCAGCCCGAAAGCGACCGAGGCCGCCGCCCCAGACGACGACCCCCCGGGGGCCAGGTCGTGGTCATGGACATTGGGCGGCGTGGCCGTCATCGGGTTCAGGCCCAGCCCGGAAAAGGCCAGCTCGGTCATGTGGGTCTTGCCAAGGCAGATCAGCCCCGCCGCGGTGGCATTGGCCAGAACTTCGGCATCATGGGCGGGCACGCGGCCGGACAACAGGCGCGACCCTGCCTCGGTCGCCACGCCCGCCGTGTCGAACAGGTCCTTCCACGAAATCGGCACACCGTCCAGCGGCGACAGCCGCTGTCCGTCCCTGGCGCGTCTGGCGGCGGCCTCGGCCTCGGCCATCGCGCGCGATTCGGTCACCCGGGCATAGATCCGGTCGGCAAAGGGGTGCGAGCGGATAGCGTCCAGGAAATCCGCCGTCAGCTCCGTCGGGTCGATCTCTCGATTGCCGATCGCACGGCCCAGCTCTGCCGCGCCCATCCCGCGCCATTCGGTCATGTCAGCCCCCCATGAGGTTTTCCGGACGGTAGCGTCGCGATGGCGCATGGACAATCCCGCCCGGGCGCGGATAGTGAAGGGCATGACGCAGCAAAGCGATGTCCTGATCGTCGGCGGCGGCCTGAACGGCCCCGCGCTTGGCCTGGCCCTGGCGCGGGCGGGGCTGAGCGTGACCGTGGTCGATGCCCATCCGCCGCGCGCGCGGGCAGAGATCGACTTCGATGGCCGGGCCTATGCGCTGGCCATCGCCTCGCGCAACCTGCTGAAATCGATCGGCGTGTGGGACTTCCTGCCACAGCGCCCCCAACCGATCGAGCAGATCAAGACGACCGATGGCCGGCCCGGCGAAGGCCCGGCGCCCTTCTTCCTGCATTTCGACTCTGCCGAGATCGAGGAAGGCCCGATGGGCTACATGGTCGAGGACCGCCACCTGTATGCAGCCTTTCTGCAGGCGATGCGCGAATGTCCGAACCTGACGCTGGTTTCGGGCGCCGAAGTTGTCGGGCAGGCAACCGATGGGACGGGGGTGATGGTCACCCTGTCCGATGGCCGCAACCTGAAAGGGCGCGTGCTTGCCGGTTGCGACGGGCGCCGTTCGGGCACGGCGCGGCGCGCCGGGATCGGGCGCACGGGCTGGTCCTATGGTCAGACGGCGATTGTCTGCGCGCTGGCCCACGAGCATCCCCATCACGGCATCGCCTATCAGCATTTCCTGCCCTCGGGCCCGTTGGCGATCCTGCCCCTGACGGGTAATCGCAGCGCCATCGTCTGGAGCGAGCGTGAAGCGGCCGCCCGCGCGGCCATGGCGCTGAGCGATACCGATTTCCTGGCGGTCCTTCGGCCGCGCTTTGGCGACTTTCTCGGCGCGCTCTCGCTGGTCGGGCGGCGCTTCTGCTATCCGCTGGATCTGACGCTGGCCAATTCCTATGTCGCGCCGCGCGTGGCGCTGGTGGGGGACGCCGCGCATGGCGTGCATCCGATCGCGGGCCAGGGTCTGAACCTGGGCTTCCGCGACGTTGCCGCGCTGGCCGAGGTGCTGGTCGGCGCGCACAGGCGGGGCGAGGATATCGGCGCGCTGGACGTGCTGGAACGCTATCAGGCATGGCGCCGGCCCGATTCCACCGCGCTGGCGCTGGGCATGGATGTCGTGAACCGGCTGTTCTCGAACGACAGCATGATCCTGCGCGTGGCGCGCGATCTGGGCATGGGCGCGGTCAATGCGCTGCCGGGGCTCAAGCGGACATTCATGCGCAACGCCGCCGGTCTTTCCGGCCGCCCGGCCCGGTTGCTGCGCGGCCTGCCGCTATAGATCCGCAACAGGAGGACGCCATGCGTGTCTCGCCGATCCTTGATCGTCTGGCCGATCTGGGCAGCGCGAAATGGGCGCTGAACGCCGCCGCGCGCGAGCGCATCGCGCGGGGCGAGGATGTCATCCCGCTGACCATCGGCAATCCCGACATTCCCACGCCGCCCGTCATGATCGAGGCCGCGGCGCGGGCCATGCGGGCAGGGCGGACCCACTATTCCGGTGGCCAGGGCGAGCCCGCGCTGCGTGCTGCGCTTGCGCGGCGCTATTCCCGCCGGGACGGCGACGCGGTCGACCCCTCGCAGGTGATCTGTCTGCCGGGAACGCAGACGGCGCTGTTCACCGCGTTCATGGGTATCGGCGAAGAAGGGGCCGAGATCCTTGTCGGCGATCCCATGTATGCCACCTATGAAGGCGTCATTCGTGCCAGCGGCGCCCGCCCGGTTCCGGTGCCCCTGCGGCCCGAGCGGGGCTTTTGCCTGGATGCGGCGGATCTTGCCGCGCGCATCACGCCCGCCACCCGCGCGATCCTGCTGAACTCGCCGCACAACCCGACCGGCGCCGTGCTTACGGCACGCGATCTGGACGCGATCGGCGCGCTGGCATCGGCGCATGATCTGTGGATCGTGTCGGACGAGGTCTATGAAGAGCTGGTCTTCGATGGCGTCGAATTCGTCTCGCCCCGCGCGCGCCCCGGCCTGGCCGGGCGAACGATCGTCGTCTCCTCGATCTCGAAGTCCCATGCGGCGCCGGGATTCCGTTCGGGCTGGCTGGTCGGGCCGCGCGACTTCTGCGCGCGCCTGCTGCCCCTGGCCGAGATGATGCTGTTCGGCAATCAGCCCTTCATCGCCGACATGACGGCCGAAGTGATCGAGTCGCCATCGCCGGTCGCGCCGGGGATGCGTGCCCGCTTTGCCGCGCGCGCCGCGCGTCTGGCCGAACGGCTGGCGGCATCGACCGCGCTACGGGTCCACGCGCCCCAGGCGGGAATGTTCGCGCTGATCGACGTGCGGGCCACGGGCATGGATGATCGCACATATGCCTTCGACCTGCTCGATCACGGCGTGGCGGTCATGCCGGGGTCAAGCTTTGGCGAGACGCTGGGCGGATGGGTCCGCGTCGCTCTGACGGTGCCGGACGACCGGTTCGACACCGCCATGGACCGCATCATCGCCCATGCGCGCCTGCGCGGGGCTGCTGCGGCCTGAGCGTTCTCAGCCCGCGTTCGGCCCCGGGGCGTCGCCCGCGTCCTCTGCGGCAAAGATGTGCGTCATCGCCTCCTCGGCGGTCTCGACATAGGTGAACAGGTCCAGATCCTCGGGCGAGATCGTGCCCGCATCGACCAGCGCCTGCCAGTTGATCACCTTGTCCCAGAAGTCGCGCCCGAACAGAAGGAAGGGCACGCGGCGCATCCGGCCGGTCTGGATCAGGGTCAACGACTCGAACAGTTCGTCCAGCGTGCCGAATCCGCCGGGGAAGATGCAGATGGCGCGGGCGCGCATCAGGAAATGCATCTTGCGGACCGCGAAATAGTGGAAATTGAAGCACAGGTCGGGCGTGATATAGGCATTCGGCGCCTGTTCGTGCGGCAGGACGATGTTCAGGCCGATCGAATGGCCGCCCACATCGGCCGCGCCGCGATTGCCCGCCTCCATGATGCCCGGACCGCCGCCGGTCATGACGACATGTTCGCGGCCATAGGTCTCGAGGCTCTTTTCCGTGACAAGACGCGCCAGCTTGCGCGCCTCGTCGTACCAGTGCGACAGCGCCGCGGCGCCACGCGCGGCTTCGGTCCTCGCACCCGCGCCGGTCTCGATGACGGGCTCCTTGTGCCTCTGGGCCGTGCCCGAGGGGTCGGGGATGCGCGCGCTGCCCATCACGACGATGGTGCTTTCGATGCCGCGTTCATCCATGATCATCTGCGGCTTGAGCAGCTCGAGCTGCAGCCGCACCGGACGCAGCTCCTCGCGGCACAGGAAATCGGGGTCGGTAAAGGCCAGCCGATAGGCGGGTGCCCGCGTCTGCGGCGTGTCGGGAATGCGCGAAGTCGCCGCCACGTCCTGGCGGCTGTGGCGAAGCGGATGGCTGCGGCCGTCGTCGTTCATGATGTCCTCGTCCTTGGTTCGGGCTACAGACCTATCCGGTTTGCTCCGCCTTTGCCAGAAGTCCGGTCCGGCGCGGCCCGGGCCGCATTGCGCCGATGCGCCGCTCGGCCTATACCCCGCAGGACAGGTCCGCAACGAAGGGAGTCCACCGATGTCCAACGCCCAGCTCGAAGCCGCGATCGAAGCCGCCTGGGAGTCCCGGGACACGATCACGCCCAGAACGCGCGGCGAGGTCCGCGACGCGATCGAATCGACGCTGAACGCGCTGGATTCGGGTCGGCTGCGTGTTGCCGAGCGGCGCGAGGACGGCAGCTGGCATGTGAACCAGTGGGCCAAGAAGGCGGTCCTTCTGGGGTTCCGCCTGAAGGACATGGAGGTCCAGACCGGCGGCCCGCAGGGCGGGACCTGGTGGGACAAGGTGGACAGCAAGTTCGCCCATTGGGGCGAGGCACAGTGGAAGGCCGCGGGCTTCCGCGCCGTGCCGAACTGCGTGGTGCGCCATTCGGCCTATGTCGCGCCGGGCGTGGTGCTGATGCCGTGCTTCGTCAATCTGGGCGCCTATGTCGATGAAGGCACGATGGTCGATACCTGGGCCACGGTCGGGTCCTGTGCGCAGATCGGCAAGAACGTGCATCTTTCCGGCGGCGTCGGTATCGGCGGCGTGCTGGAACCCATGCAGGCCAATCCCACGATCATAGAGGACAATTGCTTCATCGGCGCGCGTTCGGAGATCGTCGAGGGCGTCATCGTGCGCGAAGGCTCGGTCATCGGGATGGGCGTCTTCATCGGGCAGTCCACGAAGATCGTCGATCGCGAAACCGGCGAGGTCATGTACGGAGAGGTCCCGCCCTATTCGGTGGTCGTGGCCGGGTCGATGCCGTCGAAGAACGGCGTGAATCTCTACTGCGCGGTGATCGTCAAGCGTGTGGACGAAAGGACCCGCGCGAAAACCGGGATCAACGAGCTGCTGCGCGATTGATTGCAGACATTGTTCAAAGCACCAAAGGTCGCGGCTCTGGTCCGCGGCCTTTTCCTTGGCAGGGTCGGACCTATTCTGCCTTGTAGTCGGCGAGCTCCTCGGGCGCGTGCAGCAAAGTGCCTTGGTATTTTGGCAAGTCATCGCACAGATCCAGCCAGGGCAGCTTGCCTTGATAGTTGACGTGAAAGGTTGGCGCAAAGTCCGAAGGGTCTTCCAGCGAGGCCGCGTACAGGTGCATCGTTAAGTTGACGGGCGTTGGCGTGCAGTCTGACGAGATTGCATGATCAGCAACACTGAAGCTCCGCCGCTCGAAGGGTACCGCTTCCCGCGCTCAATCATCGCTTATGCAGTCTGGGCGTATCACGGGTTTGCCTTCAGCTTGCGCGATGTCGAGGGCCTG
>NZ_PRDS01000012.1 GCF_002927635.1 Albidovulum inexpectatum | reverse complement strand
GCCGTCGTCGCCGAACAGGTTGTCGGCCTGGGCGCCGCCCCACAGCGTGTCATTGCCCGCACCGCCCTCGAGCCGGTCAAACCCGGCCTCGCCATAGATGACGTCGTCGCCATCCTCGCCATACAGGCGGTCTTCCTGCGTTCCGCCCCGCATCAGGTCATTGCCCGTGCCACCCCACATCCAGTCGTTTTCCGAGCCACCGAACATGCGGTCGGCGCCGTCTTCGCCATAGATGTTGTCGACGCCGGCCTCGCCAAACAGCACGTCATTGTCCGTGCCGCCATACAGCAGGTCAGCCTGCGCGCCCCCCCAGATGCTGTCCGCCCCGGCGCCGCCATGTATCGTGTCAAAGCCGGCATCGCCGTAAAGCAGATCCGCCCCGTCGTCCCCATGCAACTGGTCCTGATTCAACCCGCCGCGGATCGTGTCAGCGCCAAGACCGCCCCAGATCAAGTCATCGCCGTCATCCCCAAGAATCGAGTCGGCGCCATATCCCCCATGGATCACGTCAGACCCGCCGAAGCCCACGATCGTGTCATTTCCTTTCCCACCATCCATGATGTCTTGCCAGTCCCCACCTTGCAAAGAATCATTCTCAGTTGATCCTTCGACCTGCTGAATGCTCAATTCAGTCAGATCCAGTGTTCGCATGGTCCCGTCCGATAGTGCGGTCGTCAGATCGGTCGCCAAAATAGTCACCCCGCCTGACGAATGCACCTCCAGAATTTCGTTGCGATAGTGCAATATGCAGCCCCAACTGGTAGACGTAATGCTCAGTTGAGACACATCGTAAAGGAATGAAAACGAGGTAAGGTCCAACCGATCCAGGCCAACCTGAAAATCCTCGATCACGTCGAGTTCGCCATCTGGCGACAGGACGAACAGGTCGGCGCCTGCCCCGCCCCGCATGACGTCAGAGCCAATGCCATCATACAGGATGTCATTGCCCGAACCGCCTGACAGAGTGTCATTACCCGAGCCACCGCAAACCAGATCGTCCTGCGCCCCGCCAATCAGGACGTCAGCCCCCGAAGTGCCCTGAATGGTCAGCCCAACCGAAGACAGATCGAATGCCAGCTGGGTCACGCCCGGCTCGTTTCCGCTTGCGACGTAGAGTTGAAGCTCGTCTCCCACGACTCCCATCGCCAAAGCCGAAACCTTTGACAGCGTCGTCGTGGCGCTGTCGCTTAGCGTCGCCACATGCACCAGGCGCCCGTCGGGAAGCAGGGTAAACAGGCTGACGCCATCGTCCGAACCCGCCGCAGCGACGAATACGCGACCATTGACCGCAAGCGCCTCGACGGCCGTCGCGCCGGCAAATCGGGTCGTCAGACTGTCCAGAACGTTGTCTACCGCAACAAGAGTTCCGTCAGACGCCACGCGCAACACGGTCAGCGTGGAGGACCCGGCAGAACCCGCAATGACATAGTCGATACCGCCCAGGCTGACCGCGGCCAATGCTTCGGGACCGCCGATCCCAAGCCCGCTGGCCGCCGACACCATCCCCGCCTGCGTCAGGCTGCCATCGGCGCCGAGCGTATAGGAAATGATCGCATCCGCTTCGGGCAGTGCGGCAATCACATGGGTTCCACCACTGCCCGAAACCGACACGAGATCCGCAACCTGCCCACAATCCACCGATGCCAGCGGGTCCACCCCGATGCCCTTGCCGGCAGTGATTTTCAAGGCCACCAGCCCGCCATCTTGCCGCTCGGCGCAGACGATGCTTTCCCCACCCACCGAGATGTGCTCCACCACGGCCAGATTGGCGCCGGCAGATTTCGGATCCGCCCAATACCCGCCGCCGCCCAGATCCCCTGACGCATCGACGCCAAGCGCGTATGGCGCAAGGGTCTTGAGCCCGGATGTCAGCAACACGCCGCCAGCCCCGGTCTGAATCATGGCAATTTGAGGCTCTGCCACGGTCGAAAGGCTAGCCGTAAGGCCCAGCTGATCCACCAACACGGGCGCCCGGTCATCCGCCATGGAAAAGACGCTGACCCCGGGTATTGCCCGTGAAATCGTTACCAGATGCGCTGAACCGCCGATCTGGACAACGTCCATGTCCGTGATGCCGTCGACATAGGCTGCCGTCCCCGCCGGGACGACAGAGACGCGCTCCAGCTGCATGAAAACCACCCCGATACTGCCGTCATATCCACGGTCAGGATCGGCGAGCGCGAATTAATGCGGTCTTTCCGCAGTCCGGACAATCAATTCAATTCTGAGCTTTTTCGATCTCGGCGGCGGGCTGGCTGGCAGAGCCCGCCGAACCGGTCCAACGATCGCGCGCCCAATGCAAGGCACGCGCGGCCATGTGTTCGGGCTGTCCTTCGGAAATCGCTTGGCGGATGTCACGCAGGGCAGCCGCGGTTTCCAGCTCGGAAAGGCAGGCCTCGCGGACAACCATGATCTTGGGATGAACCGTGGGTTCGATCTTGTCCGAGATTGTCAGTTCCTCATGCAGTTTCTCGCCGGGACGCAACCCCGTGACGACGATCTCGATATCGCCGTCCGGGTTGTCTTCATCACGCACCTTCAGGCCCGCACCTTCGATAAGACGGCGCGCAAGGTCGATGATCGGGATGGGCTGCCCCATGTCCAGAACGAAGACTTCGCCCCCCTTGGCGATACTGCCCGCGACCAGAACCAGCTGGACCGCCTCGCGCACCGTCATGAAATAGCGCGTGACGCGCGGATCGGTGATCGTCACCGGCCCGCCCAGAGCGATCTGCTCCTGGAACAGCGGCAGGACCGATCCCGATGAGCCCAGCACGTTGCCGAAACGCACGATCGAAAACCGCGTGGTCGTTGACCTTGTCGCCAGGTCCTGGACGACAAGTTCCGCCAACCTCTTCGATGCCCCCATCACGCCGGTGGGCCGAACCGCCTTGTCCGATGAAATCAGGACAAAACGTTCGACGCCCGCTTCGCGCGCGCAATTGGCAAAGACCGCCGTGCCCAGCGTGTTGTTGATCAGCCCCGCGCGCGGATTGGCCTCGACGATCGGAACGTGCTTGTAGGCCGCCGCATGAAGGACCACACCGATCCGGTGCCTTGCCAGCACATCGCGCACAAGCTCCTCGTCTCCGATAGAGCCAAGCACGGGCACGATCTGGGTGCGACCGTGATCGTTCAGCATCTGCAGCTCGCGCTCGGCACGGTACAGCGCAGGCTCGCTTATCTCCAGAAGGACCAGACGCGCAGGACGCTGCGCCAGAACCTGCCGGCAAAGTTCCAGTCCGATCGTACCGCCCGCACCGGACACAAGAACGTTTCCGCCGCGATACGCGTTGCCGTCGATCCCGGCCCTCGCCATCAGTTCACGCCGCAACAGGAATTGCGGGCGCGTGGGCATCAGCCGATCCACCAGCGATTCATCCCCGATCAACTGCGCGAAGGATGGCAGGCTGAGAACCTCCATCCCAAGCCGTTGAACCCGGTGCGCAATCAGGGTTTGCCTGTGCTCACCGACCGATGGCATGGCGAGGATCACCCGTGTCGCCTTGAACTCGCGGGCGGCCTGTTCCAGACGAATCCCCGGATAGACGGGCAGACCGGCGACGATCTGACCGCTCAGCGTGGCATTGTCATCAAGAAAGGCGACGGGCATCAGATGCGGCTGCTCTCGCAGGGCCGAGGCAAGGGCCATGCCCGTGCGCCCCGCACCATAGATCAGCACGCGCGTCACGGCCGCGCTGCGGCGATAGATCGAGATCAGCAGCTTCAACAGGCCAAGTCGGGCCAGGCAGGAAAGCGCAAAGAATGTCAGCCCGAAGACGACATGCAGCCCGGGCTCCACGGAAACCGAGCCAAACGCGGTCAGCACCGGACTTGTCGCCGCAAGCAATCCGGCATGAACGGCGATGCGGCCGACGGCGGCGCCGCCAAAGTCTTTCAGGCGCAGGCGCGCGACGCCCAGAACACCCGACCATGAGACCGCGGCAAGACCGTACATGCCCAGCAGCCCGATATAGCGGAAAGCCGACTCTGCCGAAGGCATCGAGCTGCTGTGGACAGCCACCGCGGCGCCAAGGGCAAGCACCGCCAGCACAGCATCGAGTGCATAGAAGACAAGCCGCTTGTGCGCTGGCGTCAGCGACAAGATTGCCTTGATCGGGGTCATGCGTCGCATGCCTGCCTCACTCGCTGCCCCCCGACGATCGCGGTTGCCCTGTCTGGTTCGTCTTGCAACCGGTCCGTCCAGCCTGCCCAAATCCGTCCGATCAAATTGAACTTTCGTCAACTTTCGGATGTCTTTCCTATACCCGTCTCGCCACGATGCGGCAAGCGGTGCGCCCGATTATGACCAGATCAAGGCAGATATTCGCGTGTCCGGCATAAATCAGGTCCAGCCTGGCCTTCCGCGGAATGCAAAGCCTGCGATAGACGGCATCCGTTTCCTCGGCCGTCCTGCAGCGTGACAACAGCCATTCCTCGTGCCTGTGAAAGACCAGCGATGCAAGCCCGGTGACGCCGGGGCGGCACTGAAGGACGCGGGCATAGAGCTCTGGGAAAGCCTCGACATATTGCCGCAAAGGCGGGCGTGGTCCGACAAAGCTCATATGGCCCGCGAAAATGTTGTACAGCTGTGGCAATTCGTCCAGCCGCGTACGGCGCAGGAAACGCCCGACCGGCGTGATCCTGTCGGCCTTGTCACCACCCGATACACCTGCATCGGCCGGCGCGGGGCGCATCGTGCGGAATTTCCACAGGGTGAATGGACGCCCCGGCGCCTGCATGCGTTCGGCCCCGTACAGGATCGGTCGTCCCTGAGTGACAAGCAGCACCATCGCAACCAGCGCCGACAGGAACGCGATCGGCGCCAGAAGCAAGGTCGCCAGGGTCAAGTCGAACACACGCTTCTTCCAGTTCATCCCGTCACCTTCCGGCATGCGTTGCACGTGGCACGATTCGCCTGAGATCGGCAACAATTCCGATGGCGCTGGCGGGCGTGATCGCTCCGATGGTCGATTGCAACAGTTCGGTGTTCAAACGAACGCACTCGATCGCTTCTGGCCGCGCGCGACGCGGCCGCCACACCCGCCCGTCGGCTTCCAGCAAGTCCTCCATCCGAACGGCGCCCGGTTGGGCCACGTTCAGGACGGGCGGCAGATCACCTGGCGCCCGAACAAGGCGCAGCAGAATCTCGGCCAGGACACGTGGTCCGCAATAGCTGCGCAACGGCCCCTTGCCGCCATCGAACATGTCAAGCGATACCGGCGCGTCATCGACCTGCCCCAAAAGCGCATCCGCTCCCGCGACATTTCCGATACGCAGGCAATGCGCGGCCTGCCCGATCTGCGCGGCTCTCGCCAGGACCGCCTGCTCCATCTCCAGCTTGGCTTGACCATAGGCCGAAACCGGGCAGACTGTATCGCTTTCTCGCGCATCCTCGGCATCTCGCCCATAGACCGCCGCGCTTGAGGCCAGGAAAACCCGACGCGCCCCGCCGGCCCGTGCGGCCTCGACCGCCGCCATGCCAAGCGCCCTGTTCAGGGAAAGGCCATCGCCCGAGACGACACCAGCCAGCATCAGCACCGCATCGCAGCCCTCGGCCGCGCGTGCAAAGGCCGCAGGCTCCCTCAGCGGGTCAAACACAAGGTCCGCTTCGGGCATGGCGCGCCGCGCCTGCCAGGCCAGACCGGTGACGCCGCCTGCAGCCCAGGCGCGGCGCAACAAGGCCCCCAGTCGCCCCGTACCGCCGACGATCAGCACGCGTGCCCCCTGTGTTCCCGGGTCTTCCGTCATCTGCCCCATTCCCATGCCGCGCGGCCCCAAGTCACTGGCCCCAAGTCACTGGCGAGGATCGCGCGAAATGCCGCTCCTGCCCAGCCGAGTGTTGCCTGAAACGCAGCAAACGGCCATGATCGCGCGAACCGCAATCGGAGGCTCCATGCGCAAGTTCCTGGTCGTTCTGGATGACAGCCGCGAATGCCTGAATGCGATGCGTTTCGCCGCGCTGCGTGCGTCTCACACCGGCGGGGGCGTCACGATCCTGTCGGTCATACCGCCCGAAGAATTCCAGCACTGGATCGGCGTCGCCGACATCATGCGCGCCGAAGCGCGCGAAAGGATCGAGGCTCATTTCGAAGTCTTCGCCAAGTGGATGCGCGACAAGCACGGGCTGAACCCGGAACTGGTGATCCGCGAAGGCGAACCCGTCCAGGAGATCCTGGCCCAGATCCGGGAAGACCCCGAGATCGGCGTTCTGGTTCTTGGGGCGGGAACGGACAAGTCCGGCCCGGGTCCTCTGGTGACGCAGATGTCCCGCAATTCGGGGAATCTGCCCGTGCCAATCACCATCGTTCCGGGCGCGATGTCGAAGGAACGACTGGAAGCCATCGCCTGACGACCCCAGGACCACAGCAGGGGCCGAAAGGTCCGGGCGACTGGGCCCGGACCCGTGCATGACACATTTGCGCGTCAGCCCAGCACCGCGTCGCAGCGCGCACAGGTCGCCGGGTGACGATGGCTGCCCACATCGGGCAGATATTTCCAGCACCGCGCGCATTTTTCGCCCTCGGCCCGTTCGAAGACCACACCCACGCCGGGGATCTCGGGCAGGCGGAAGGCTTCCTGCGGGGCCGGATCGCTGGTCAGCTGGATGTCCGAGGTGATGCACACATCCGCAAAAGGCACGTCGCGCAGGGCGGCCAGAACGTCTGCATCCTCGACATGAACCACCGGCGCGGCCTCCAGCGAGGCGCCGATGACCTTGGATGTCCGCTGGACTTCCAGCGCGGCGGTCACCACGCGGCGCACGCGGCGCACGATGTCCCACTTGCGCGCCAGCGGTTCATCCAGCCAGTCGGCCGGCGTCTGGGGCATGTCCTGCAGATGGACCGAGCTGTCTTCACCCGGGAAGCGGGCCAGCCAGACATCCTCCATCGTGAAGGCAAGGATCGGCGCCAGCCAGGTCACCAGGCGGTGGAACAGCAGGTCCATCACCGTGCGGGCAGAACGGCGCGTCAGGCTGTCTGGCGCATCGCAATAGATCGAATCCTTGCGGATATCGAAATAGAAGGCCGACAGATCCACCGTGCAGAAGTTGAAAAGCTTCTGGAACACGCCCTGGAAATCATAGGTGTCAAAGCCCTTGCGCACCGCGTGGTCCAGCTCGGCCAGGCGATGCAGGACCCAGCGTTCCAGTTCGGGCATCTGGTCCGGCGCAACGCGCTCGGCCTCGTCGAACTCGGCCAACGCCCCCAGAAGGAAACGCATCGTGTTGCGAAGGCGGCGATAGGAATCCGCCGTGCCCTTCAGGATTTCCTTCCCGATACGCAGGTCCACGGTGTAATCGGACTGGGCCACCCACAACCGCAGGATGTCAGCGCCGTATTGCTCGATCACTTCCTGCGGGGCGACGGTGTTGCCCAACGACTTGGACATCTTCATGCCCTTTTCGTCGAGCGTGAAGCCATGCGTCAGCACACCGCGATAGGGCGCACGGCCGATCGTGCCGCAGGCCTGCAACAGCGAGGAATGGAACCAGCCGCGATGCTGGTCGGTCCCTTCCAGGTACAGGTCGGCGATGCCGTCTGGTGTCCCGTCGGGCCTGTCACGCAGGACGAAGGCATGGGTCGAACCGGAATCGAACCACACGTCCAGCACGTCGAAGACCTGGTCATAATCGTCCGGGTTCACGATCCCACCCAGAACGCGCTCCTTGAAGCCGGGTTCGTACCAGACATCCGCGCCCTTCTCCTCGAAGGCGGCCTTGATGCGAGCATTGACCTCGGCATTGCGCAAAAGGAAATCCGGGTCGTCCGGGCGTGCGCCCCGCTTGACGAAGCAGGTCAGTGGCACACCCCAGGCACGCTGGCGCGACAGAACCCAGTCGGGACGCGCTGCCACCATGGAATGCAGGCGGTTGCGCCCGGCGGGCGGAGTAAAGGTGACCAGCTCCTCGATCGAATGCAGGGCGCGTTCGCGGATCGTGCAGCCGTATTCATCGCGCCCGTCCTGCAAGGGTCTGTCGATCGCGACGAACCATTGCGGCGTATTGCGATAGATCAGCGGCGCCTTCGAGCGCCAGGAATGCGGATAGGAATGCTTGACCTTGCCCTTGGCGAACAGCTTGCCCGCCCAGGCCAGCTGCTTGATGACGCTGACATTGGCGGGGCCTTCCTTGCCGTCGGGCTGGATGATGAACTGGCCGCCGAACAGCGGCAGATCGGCGCGATAGCTGCCGTCCGGCTCGACGTTGTAGGTCATCGGCAGGCCGAATTTCAGGCCCAGCTGATAGTCGTCATCGCCATGGCTGGGCGCGGTATGCACAAAGCCCGTGCCGGCATCGTCGGTCACATGATCGCCCGGCAGCATCGGTACGTCATAATCCCATTCGCCATTCGCGCCCTCGACCCCGCGCAGCGGATGGGCCATCACCAGTCCCTGCAGCTCGTCCGCCTTGACGTCGCGCAGGCGCGTCCAGGCTTCGACCTTTCCGGCGGCACGCACGCTGTCGGCAAGGGCATCGGCCAGCACGATCTGCTCACCGGGCTGGGCGGATGCCCCGTCGGCAACCGCGTCAACCCGGTACAGCCCATAGGCGATATCGGGGTTGAAGGCGACGGCACGGTTCTGCGGTATCGTCCACGGGGTCGTCGTCCAGATCAGGACGTTCACGCCCTGCAGGTCGCCTGGCGTCTGAACCGCGAAGCGGACCCAGATCGTGTGGCTGGTATGGTCGTGATACTCGACTTCGGCCTCGGCCAGCGCGGTCTTTTCGACCGGGCTCCACAGGACGGGTTTCGACCCCTGATAAAGCGAGCCGTTCATCAGGAACTTCATGAATTCCTCGGCGATGACGGCCTCGGCGTGGAAGTCCATCGTCAGATAGGGATCGTCCCACTTGCCGGTCACGCCCAGGCGCTTGAACTCCTCGCGCTGGATGTCGATCCAGCCCTCGGCGAATTTCCGGCATTCCTGACGGAAGGCGATGACGTCCACCTCGTCCTTGTTCTGGCCGCGCGCGCGATACTGTTCCTCGATCTTCCACTCGATCGGCAGGCCGTGGCAGTCCCAGCCTGGAACATAGCGCGCATCGCGACCCATCATCTGCTGACTGCGCACGACCATGTCCTTCAGGATCTTGTTCAACGCGTGGCCGATATGCAGATGCCCGTTGGCATAGGGCGGGCCGTCATGCAGCACGAAGGGCGGGCGCGGGTTGCCCTGCTCCTGTGCCTGACGGGCCTTGTCACGCAGCCGGTCATAGATGCCCAGCCGCTCCCACCGGGCCAGCCATTCGGGCTCGCGCTGCGGCAGGCCGGCGCGCATAGGAAAGTCGGTCTTGGGCAGAAAGACGGTGTCGCGATAGTCGGGTGCGGACTTGTCGGTCATCGGATCGATCCTGTCGGCGCGATCTGGCGCGGGTTTGAGGGAATCGTCAGGAAAATGCGGCGCGTAGGCTCATGCGCCTGTGACCCGGCGTCCGAAGTTCAGGACGCCGGGCAGGTAATTCGAATGATGATCGCGGATATGCGCCTCATGTCCCGGCTTATAAGCAGGGCCAATCGCATCGTAAAGCCCCGCCGGGCGGGCTAGTCGCGCATGGTATCGCCGCCCGACCCGAACAGCCCCGTCAGGGCGCGGCGCACGATGTCGGAGACGCGCGGCCGGGGGCGCGCGGCAAAGGGCAGCGGGCGGCAGACATCGATCGCGGCCAGCCCGACGCGCGCGGTCAGCGCGCCGTTGATGATCCCTTCGCCAAAGCGGCGCGACAATTTCGAAACAAGCCCGCCCCCGGCAACCGACTGGACCAGATCGTCGCCCACTGCAACCGCTCCGGTCGCAACAAGATGCGTCATCACGGCGCGCAGCAGGCGCCAGCTGCCGATCACCCCCGCGCGGCCACCATAGATTTCGGCGATGCGACGCACCATGCGCAGATTCGCGACCAGCGCCGCCACGACATCGGCCAGGGCAAGCGGCACGATCGCGGTCACGGTCGCAACCTGGCGGGCGGCACGCTCGACCTCGGCCACCGCCGCCCTGTCCAGCGGAGCCACCAGCTCGGCCTCGGCCAGCGCAAGCAGTGCATCGGCATCGAAGACGTCACCGCGCCGCTCGGCCAGCCGGGTGCGGCCCCAGGACGTATCCTCGCGCGCGGAATAAAGCGCGACCAGCCGATCGACGACCCGACCCGCGGCGCGCAGATCGCCCGAGGCGACGGCCTCGAGCGCAGCCGCATGCACGCGGTCCAGCCGGGCAAGCCGCGCATAGGCGCGAAGCTCACGCAGGACGATCAGCAAGGCGGCCAGCGCCGTCAGCCCGGCAAGGCCCGCGGCCACCCAGCCAAGCAGCGGATAGGACGCGATCAGCCCCTGGATGAACCGCCACGCGGCGACCGAGATCATCAGCCCGATCAGGCCCGACAGCGCCGCGAAGAACAGCGCCCCCAATCGCGATCGCGACCCGCCCTGCCGCGTCGCCAGGATCTGCATGGCCGTTGGCCTGCCGCCCGCCCCCGGAGCATCGGGCACGGGTGGCGCGATGTCGGGGCGCGCCGAGGGCTTGTCGCCGATCTCTATCACCACGGGGCCACGACGGCGGCCGGACGTCCTGTCATTCCCGGTCATCTGGTCCTCCGCCTAAAGCCTGTCGCCGATCAGGAATTCCGCCGCCCGATCCAGCCGCACATGCGGCAGCCCGCCAACGGCCCCGGCGCCCGGCGGGATGGGAAGAAAGCGCATCATGCCATAGTCGCCATCCAGCCAGCGTGTCTGCCCCCCCTTGGCCGCCGACAGGATCGCGGCGGGGTTGTCGGGCAGATCGCCCGGATGGAATGCCGCCTCGCGGCCATCCTCGGTCCGGCCGCGCACCAGGGCCAGTTCCTGCCCGTCATGGCGCAGCACCTCCTCGACCGTGGCACGCACCGAGGCAATGGCCATCGCCGCGGTTTGTGCCCCGGCAAAATCGGCACGATCCTTCGCCTCGCGCATCAGGGCGGCCATGATCCGCGTCAGCGCGGCGTGCTGGCTGTGATGCAGATGATCGGCCTTCGTCGCCGCAAACAGGATGCGGTCGATCCGGCGCACGCCCAGCAGGCCCGTCAGCCAGCCGACGCGGCCGGGACGAAACGCCGCCATGATATCGGCCATCGTCCGGCGCAGATCCTCGACCGCCCTGGGGCCGGCATGGATCGCGCCAAGCACATCGACCAGCACGATCTGACGGTCAATGCGCGCAAAATGGTCGCGAAAGAAGGGACGGACGACCTTGGACTGATAGGCCGCGAAACGCCGCGCAAATTCGCGCGCCAGCGAACCGCGCGCCCCTGCCACCCCGCCGGGCAGCGGTGCAAAGGTCAAAACCGGCGACCCGGCCAGCTCTCCGGGCAACAGGAAGCGCCCCGGAGTCAGATCCGAATAGCCAGCCTTGCGCGCCTGCTGCAGGTAGTCGGTGAATTTCTCGGCCAACGAGATCGCCAGCGGCTCATCCAGCGGTGCGGCGGGATCCAATCCCTCGATCGCCGCAAGATAGTCCCTGGCTTGCTCACGCTCGCCCATCCGCTTCAGAACCTCTGCCGACCATTCGTCATAGTCCCGGCCCATCAGGCCCAGATCCAGCAGCCATTCGCCGGGATAGTCGACGATATCCAGATGCACGCTGCGCGGGCCGCGCAGGCCCGCGATCAGGCCTGAACCGCGCAGGCGCAGGGACAGGCGCAACTCGCTGACGGCGCGGGTGCTTTCGGGCCAGCGCGGATCGGGGCCGGTCAGGGCGGCAAGATGCGTTTCGAAATCGAAGCGCGGCACCGTGTCATCGGGTTGCGGCTGTAGATAGGCGGCCAGAATGCGCCCTTCGGCTTCGGCCCGCAGGCCCGACATGCGCGCGCGGTCCAGCAGGTTCGCGACAAGCGAGGTGATGAACACCGTCTTGCCCGCCCCCGAAAGCCCCGTGACACCCAGCCGGATGACCGGATCGGAAAAGGCGCCGGAAACGCCCGCCCCCAGATCCTCGATCCCGCGCCAGACATTGTCGGCGATCTCTGTTATGCCCAAGACTGCCCCCTGTATTCGCGGCTCAAGATAGGTGCGGGCGGGGCACATGTGTAGGGGCGAATGTCACACGGCCCGATTGCCAATCGCCGATCCCGCCGATAGGGAAAGGCCATGCCGCGTTATGCCCTGAAGATCGAATATCACGGCGCGCCCTTTTCCGGCTGGCAGCGTCAGGCAAACCGCCCCTCGGTGCAGGAGGCGGTCGAGAATGCCATCCGCCGCCTGGAACCCGACGCGCCCGGCATCATGGCCGCGGGCCGGACCGATGCCGGCGTGCATGCGACGGGTCAGGTCGCGCATTGCGACCTGGCTCGGGACTGGGACCCGTTTCGCCTGTCCGAGGCGCTGAACTACCATCTGAAACCCGCGCCGGTCGCCATTCTGCAGGCGGCGCGCGTTGACGACGATTTCCACGCGCGCTTTTCGGCGATCGAGCGGCGCTATCTCTTTCGCCTGATCGCGCGACGCGCGCCCCTGACCCATGACCGGGGGCTGGCCTGGCGCATCCTGTCGCCGCTGGACGTGGACGCCATGCGCCTGGGCGCGTCGCATCTGGTGGGTCATCACGATTTCACCACCTTCCGTTCGACGATCTGTCAGGCGAAAAGCCCCGTGAAGACGCTGGACGAAATCACGATCACCGAGCACGAGATCCCGCAAGGCAGGGAGTATCGCTTCTTCCTGCGCGCGCGAAGTTTCCTGCACAACCAGGTGCGTTCGATCGTGGGTACGCTGGAACGCGTGGGGGCCGGCGCATGGACACCCGAAGATGTCGCGCGCGCACTGGCGGCGCGTGAGCGCGCCGCATGTGGCCCGGTCGCCCCGCCCGACGGGCTGTACCTGACGGGCGTGCGCTATCCGACCGACCCCTTCGCCTGAGCCATCATGCGTTCAGATCGCGCAGCAGGCTGGAATGCTTGCGGATTTCGGTCAGCACATCGCCAAAGGTGACGATCCCGCGCCCTTTCAGGATGGGCAGCAGCTTCAGGAAGACCTCGGCCGTGGCGATCGTGTCGCCCAGCGCGGTATGGCGCGCCTCCTGCGGTATCGTCACGCCCAGCCTGTGGGCCAGCGCATCCAGAGAATGTGACTCGGTGCGTCCATAGACCACCGCCGACAACAGCACCGTATCCAGGATCGGGTTGTCAAAGCGCCGGCCGATCTGTTCCTCGCGGCGCCGCAGGAAGGCCATGTCGAAGGGGGCGTTGTGCGCGATCAGCACCGCCCCTTCGGCAAAGCTGTGAAAGCGTGCGATGGCCTGAGTCGGATCGGGCGCATCTGCGACCATCTGATCGCTGATCCCGTGGACCGCGGTTGCGCGCGGCGGGATCGGACGGCCGGGATTGACCAACAGGTCCAGCACCTCTCCCGGCACGCGACGGCCATTGACGAGGCGCAGGGCCGCGATCTGGACGATCTCGTCCCCCTCGTCGGGCAACAGGCCCGTGGTCTCGGTATCGAAGACGACATAGGTCAGACGATCCAGCGGCGTGTTCTCGAGTGCCGCGGTTGCGGGCGCGAACAGAAGATCGAAGTCATAGACGACGTGACGCGCAAGGGGCGCAGGCGGCGGCCCCGCGCGGCGGGCATCGCGGATCGGCAGGCGGATCGCGCAGGTATCGTCGCCCAGATGCTCGGGCCAGCATTCGGTCGCGTGAACCACCAGAACCGAACGCCCGGTCAGATCGCCTGCAGCCGGATCGACGGGCTGGGACAGCCACTCCTCCAACTGCGCGACGGTCACCGACCGCCCCCGCCAGACGAGCGACAGCATTGCCCCCGCGCCGTCCTGTTCGATGGTGAATCGCAAGGCCGAGGCCAACGACTCGCGGTCAAGGCAACGCGCCAGATGGGACAGCAAAGCCGCGATTTCGAAACCGTCACAGCGCAGGATCAGGTCGTCGGTCCGTGTCGTGATGCTCAGCCCGACGGCCTCGACCCTGGCGCGGATACCATCGGCCAGATCGGCCGCGCGACTGTGCGGCAGTACGGTCCAGGCGCCGCGCAGCGCCTCGTAACGGCTCGCCAGCTCGTTGACCGTGTGCGCAAGCGCTTGGGCCTCGCCAACCAGCGCGGGCGTCAGGACCGCATCCTGGCCCTCTTCGGCCAGCACCCCGATCATTGTCTGTAGGTTGGCGGCGGGCCTGCGGATGCGATCGAAGATTTCCTCCAGCAGCAGGTCGCGCCCGGCCTGGGCGGCAAGATCGGCGGTCACGTCGCGCAAGGTCAGGACATATCCGTCCGATCCGTTCGCCGACAACAGCCGCATCCGGCCCGAAAGAATGCGCGCGCCATCGGTCGTGGCCACCATCAGGTCGGCAACGCTGTCGGGGTCCCCCCCGGAAAGCAGTCTTTCATGGGCATGCATGATCGGCGCGCGCCGCAGGCAGTCGAACAGCTCCCGCCCCAGAGCAGGCCCCGGATCGGCGCCCAGCATGTCGCGTGCGGGTGCGTTGTAAAAGACCAGCCGATGCGTTTCGGAACACAGAAGAACCGCGGCCGGAACGTCTGCCAGCAGCGCTTCCAGCCGGGCCTTCTCCTCGCGCAGGCGTTCGGTGTGGCGTGCGATGGCCTCGGCCAGTTCGCGCCGCGTGCGCGCCAGCTCCGACACGATCGCGCCCACCGCCGGCGCAAGATCGCCCAGATGGGGCCAGACCGCGGGATCGAAGTCAGGTTCCTGACCTTGGGCATGCGCCTGGGCGCGCAGATCCGCCGCAAGCCGGGCAAGCGGTCGGGCAATCCGGTCGTCCAGCCAGAACCACACCGCCAGAAGACACGCCAGCACGCCAAAGCCGGCAATGACCGCCCCACCGGTGATCGCGGCGACCGGACCGGAATCCGGCCAGCGGGCATGGATCCACATTGCCGCCACCGCCAGCGCAGCGATCGCCCCCGCAAGCGCCGCGGCAATCAGCACCAACAGGCGCAGGCGAAGGCTGCTGCGCTCAGACATTGCCCCCTGCCCCATCGGCGGGCGCCAGCAGCCTGCGGACCTCTTCGCGCAGCTCCTTCAGCTCGAAGGGCTTGGCGATGAACCCATCGGCCCCAAGCGCCAGCCCCTTGCGCCGTTCCATCGCGGAGCCGCGCGCCGTCATCATCAGGACCTTGGTATCCTTCAGCGACGGATCCATGCGGATGTTCTGGCAAATCTCGTAACCCGACACTTCGGGCAACATGACGTCCAGCAGCACCAGGTCCGGGCGCGTTTCGCGGATCTTCGGCATGGCATCGGCGCCGTTGGCCACGCGGTCGTGTTCATAGCCTTCGCGCGTCAGGACATAATCCAATGCCATGGCGATATTGTCTTCATCCTCGACGACCAGGATGCGGCGCCGAGAGGCTGGCTCATCCATCCGATCCTCCATTGCAGGCAGCCTGCAGGCCGGGGTCCTGCGGGTCCAGAACATGCCACGCGGCCGGGTCGATCGTGCCCGGATCGGTGCCTGCCGCCACGCCATCGATGCGCCGACCTTTCGCGCAGTCATAAAGGGTTGTCACCGCATAGACGGGATTCCAGCGCTCGATCAGGCTGATCCGGGCATAGCGGTAGTCCGGTCCGGGGTTCGGCGGCAGATCGGCGTCAGGCCCGTATTCCACGATCGTCATGCGGGTGGTGACCGGCACCACCAGGGTCCACGGGCGCCAGAAATCTCGCCTTTCATTGCGAAAGGTCACGGCGGCGCTGTCGGGATAGGCCCCGCGAACGCGGTCGGCCCAGCTGTATTCGTTCCACAGGGTGAATGCGATCATGGCCAGACCGGCGATTGCGGGCACGATCCCCTTGGGCAGGCGACGCCCCGTCAGCCGATCAACGATCAGCACCAGACCCGCGGCGCCGATCCCGGCGGTGATCGTACTCACGAAATCAAACAGCATCTGCTCTCCTTCACTCCAGCATGCCCTTGCCGTGGCCCAGGGCGGATTGCATCGTTCGAACCACGACAAAGGCGTTGCGCAGGTGGCTACGCTCGAAATCCGAAAGTTGGGACGGGGCCAGGTAGTTGTCAGGCTTTTCGCCCGCGCGAATCTGGGCCGCCTGGTGGTTCAGCCGGGTCTGCGCGATCAGGTCATAGGCCGCAAGCAGATCCCGCCCTCCCGCGGGCGAAACGATTCCCGCATCGATGGCCTCGAGCAGCCGGGCACGGGTATTGACCGGACGCAGACGCCCCTTCAAGGCATAGATCCGCGCCAGATCGACGACCGGAACGACACCCGAATGCTTCATGTCGATCGTGTTGCGGTGCTCGCCCGAGCGGATCGTGGCAAAGCCGCGGATCAGGCCAAGCGGCGGCGTGTGCTTCAACGCATTCGAGATCATGTGCGCAACGAAGATCGAGTTGCGCGACGCAGCCTCGAGCGTCTCGGCCTGCAACCCCTCGAACAGCGCGGCGTCGCCGCCGATGGGGCGCAGGTCGAACATGACGCTGGCCAGCATCTGGGCCTCGGTACTGGGGGTCGCGATCCAACCCATGAAATAGTCGCGCCAGACCCGCACCGGCTGTCGCCAGCGCGGATTGGTGGCCATCATGTCGCCCGGGCAAAAGACATAGCCGCAGGCATTCAGACCATCGCTGACGAAGCGGGCCAGCCGCTCATACCAAGCCATGTCCTTGGCCGTGACCGAGTCGTCGATCATCAGGCAGTTGTCCTGATCCGAAACTCCGGTCTGTTCCTGCCGCCCCTGGCTGCCGCAGGCGAGCCACAGATAGGGTGCCGGAGGCGGTCCCAGCTCGGCCTCGGCCATGGATATCAACCTGCGGGTCACGGCATCGGCGATGTCGGTGATCAGGCGCGTCGTGATCTCGTGCGCGGTCTGCGCGCCGACCAGCTGGCGCAACAGTTGCGGGATGCGCGCGGTCGCCGTCCGCATCTGGTCGATCGTGTCGGCGCGCGCAATGTCGCGGATCAGGCTGGCCGAAGTGATGGCCTGCTGGCGCGTCAGATCCGTCTGGGTCACGATGCCGATCATCCGCCCATCGCGGACCACGGGCACATGACCGATGCGGCGCTCCAGCATCAGATGCAGGATATCCGTGCCCAGCGCCGTTGGCGGCAGGGCAACGGGATCGGGTGTCATCACCTGCGCGACCGGGATGTCCGATGGCCGCCCCTCGGCCACGACACGATTGGAGAGATCACGGGTCGTCACGATCCCCACAAGCCTGCCCTGCCGATCCGTGACGCCAAGGCACGAGATCTTGCGGTCCCGCATCTGACGCGCGGCCTCGGCCGCGCTGGCTTCGGGCGCACAGGTCGCCGGGTCTGGCGTCATCAGCTCGGCGATGCTGCGCGTGGCCAGATCGGGACCGCGCGGCTCGCCGCCTCCGCCACGGTCGAAGAAGCGCGCAAAGGCGGGGCTTTCCCTGACAAGCCGGTGGAATTCACGGGCAGGCAGAACCAGAAGCCGCGTCGGCGCCGTGGTCCGCGCGGTGGTGGCAGCGCGCCCATCGCGCAGCAATCCGCGTTCGCCAAACGAGTTCCGCGGCCCGAGTATCGAAACCAGCGCGCCGTTTGAATCGAGAATCTCGACCTGACCGCTTTCGATCAGGAACAGGCCTTCGAGCGCCTCGCCGATTTCATAGACCAGTGTGCCCGGCGGCAGTTCCCTGCGGCCGAAGGAGCTGGCGACACGCGCCAGCTCATCCTGCGGCAGGGCATCATAGGGATGGACCGATTGCAGGAACGTCTGAACTGCAGCTGTTTCGGTATTCAAGCCAGCCTCCCCGGTCCTGCAGGTTGGCGCGCCCCGGTCGGGGACGCGCCATTTTCAGATTGACGATCAGTGCGCCGTGGCCGCGCCCGCCCCTTTCGGGATGCGGATCGATTCGACCAGTTCCTGGATCTCCTCCGGCGGCTCCTCGGTCGCGTTCGACACGACATAGGCGACGATGAAGTTGATCAGGGCGCCAATCGAGCCAAACGACGTCGACTTGATCGACAGCAGCAGCGGATCGCTGTCGCTGAAGCTGTTCGTGCCCGGCAGGAAGAACCATCCCTTGTGCAGGAAGATGTAGACCAGCGTCACGATCAGACCGGCCAGCATGCCCGCAACCGCGCCCTTGTTGTTGATGCGCTTCACGAAGATGCCCATCATCAGCGCGGGGAACAGCGATGCCGCGGCGATACCAAAGGCCAGGGCAACCGTCTGGGCCGCGAAGCCCGGCGGGTTCAGACCCAGATAGGTGGCAACCGCGATCGCAACGGCCATCGAGATGCGCGCCGCCAACAGCTCGCCCCGTTCCGAGATGTTCGGATTGAGCTGGCCCTTGATCAGGTCATGCGAGATCGCCGACGAGATCGCAAGCAGCAGGCCCGCAGCCGTGGACAGCGCCGCCGCCAGACCACCGGCCGCGACAAGGGCGATGACCCAGCCCGGCAGGTTGGCGATTTCCGGGTTGGCCAGAACCATGATGTCGCGGTTGACCGTCAGCTCGTTGGCGTCCGCATCGGCGACATACTGGATGCGGCCGTCACCGTTCTTGTCCTCGAACTTCAGCAGGCCGGTCTTTTCCCAGTTGCGCACCCAGTCAAGGTTTTCGTTGCTCTGGATGTCGGACAGGGCCACGGCTTCGCCCGTCGTCCCGTTCGGATAGAACGTGGCGATCAGGTTCATCCGCGCCATCGCGCCCACGGCCGGGGCCGTCAGGTACAGAAGCGCGATGAAGACCAGCGCCCAGCCGGCCGAGTAACGCGCGTCGGCGACCTTGGGAACCGTGAAGAAGCGAACGATGACGTGCGGCAGACCCGCGGTACCGATCATCAGCGACACGGTGAACAGGAACATGTTCAGGGTCGTGTCATGCTGTTCGGTATACGACTGGAAGCCCAGATCGGCCAGCATGCCGTTCAGCGTGGTCAGAACCGGTTCGCCGGTCGCCTTGGCTTCCGAGAACAAGCCCAGCGCCGGGATCGGATTGCCCGTCAGCTGCAGCGAGATGAACACCGCCGGGATCGTGTAGGCGATGATCAGCACGACATATTGCGCCACCTGCGTATAGGTGATGCCCTTCATGCCGCCCAGAACGGCATACAGGAACACGATGCCCGCGCCAATATACAGGCCGGTCGCGTTGTCCACCTCGAGGAAGCGAGAGAAGGCAACCCCGACGCCCGTCATCTGGCCGATGACGTAGGTGACCGAGGCGACGATCAGGCAGACAACAGCCACCATGCGCGCCGTCGGCGAATAGAAGCGGTCGCCGATGAATTCGGGCACGGTGTACTTGCCGAACTTGCGCAGATAGGGCGCAAGCATCAGCGCCAGCAGCACGTAGCCGCCCGTCCAGCCCATCAGATAGGCCGAGGCGTCATAGCCCAGGAAGGCGATGAGACCGGCCATCGAGATGAACGACGCGGCCGACATCCAGTCGGCAGCGGTCGCCATGCCGTTCGTGATCGGGTGAACGCCGCGACCCGCGGCATAGAATTCACTGGTCGATCCGGCGCGGGCCCAGATGGCGATCCCGATATACAGCAGGAAGGTCGCGCCGACGACGATCAGGTTAAGTGTGAACTGGTCCATGATCGTATCCTCACTCTTCCACGCCGTATTCCCGGTCGAGCTTGTTCATGCGCGCGGCATAGAAAAAGATCAGTACCAGGAAGACGAGAATGGAGCCCTGCTGGGCAAACCAGAATCCAAGATCGGTACCGCCAACGGCGATCCCCGAAAGCATGGGGCGAAGCAGAATGCCGAATCCGAACGACACCAGCGCCCAGATGATCAGGCAAAGCCTGATCAGGCGTATGTTGGCGGCCCAATAGGCATTGGACGAAGATTTGTCCGCCATGTGTTTACTCCCTGAGTTCCCTCGTTATCCGTTCCCTCCCCGGTTCATCCGGGAAGGGTCCTCCCCTCTCAGGCCGAAACGCGCGAGACGATCCGGGCCAGCTGCTGCGAAACCGCCGCGATGGACCCCATCGCGTCGACCCGCTCCAGCACGCCCAGATCGTCGTAATGCGCGATCAGCGGCGCCGTCTGCGCGTGATAGGCCGACAGCCTTTCGCGCGCAGTCTCGGCGTTGTCGTCGGCACGTCGCGTGAACTCGGTGCCGCCGCACTTGTCGCAGACGCCCGGCCGGGCGGTCTGCTTGTGTCTGTCGTGATAGCCCTCGCCGCATGCCGCACAGGTGAAGCGCCCCGCCACGCGGTCGATCATCGCCTCGTCATCGACCTCGAGCGCGATCGCGGCCGACACGGTCTGACCGTTTTCGGCCAGCAGATCGTCAAGCGCCGCGGCCTGGGCGGCCGTGCGCGGGAAGCCATCCAGAATGACACCGGCCCGGATGTCGGGCTGGCGCATGCGTTCCTTCAGGATGCCAAGGACGATTTCGTCGCTGACCAGGCCGCCGGCCTCCATCACCGATCTTGCGGCCAGACCGGCGGGCGTCCCCGCGGCCACGGCTGCGCGCAGCATGTCCCCGGTGGACAATTGCACCAGGCCAAAGGCTTCGGTCAGCATCCGCGCCTGGGTGCCCTTGCCCGCACCGGGCGGGCCCAGAAGGATGAAGACGGCGGGTCTGGTCACGACGTCCTCCATCCGTTCAGCCCTTGTTCATCCGGTTGGCGATCAGATCGTCGACCACGGCCGGATCGGCCAGCGTCGAGGTATCGCCCAGGCTGCCATAATCATTCTCGGCGATCTTGCGCAGGATGCGGCGCATGATCTTGCCCGAACGGGTCTTGGGCAGGCCGGGCGCGAACTGGATCAGGTCGGGCGAGGCGATCGGACCGATCTCCTGACGGACCCATTTCACCAGCTCCTTGCGCAACTCGTCGCTGGGCTCGACGCCCGCCATCAGCGTCACATAGGCATATATGCCCTGCCCCTTGACCGGATGCGGATAGCCCACGACCGCGGCCTCGGCGACCTTTTCGTGCGCGACCAGCGCGCTTTCGATCTCGGCCGTGCCCATGCGGTGGCCCGAGACGTTGATGACGTCGTCCACGCGGCCCGTGATCCAGTAATAGCCGTCCTCGTCGCGGCGGCAGCCATCACCGGTGAAGTAATAGCCCTTGTACTGCTGGAAATAGGTGTCCTGGAAGCGCTGATGGTCGCCCCAGACGGTGCGCATCTGACCCGGCCAGCTGTCGGCAATGGCCAGAACGCCCTCGACCCCGTTGCCTTCGATGACGGCTCCGCTCTGCGGATCCAGGACGACGGGCTTGACCCCGAAGAAGGGCAGCGTGGCCGATCCGGGCTTGGCCTCGATCGCCCCGGGCAGCGACGTGATCATGTGACCGCCGGTTTCCGTCTGCCACCAGGTATCCACGATCGGGCAGCGACCTTTCCCGACATGCTTGTCGTACCATGCCCAGGCCTCGGGGTTGATGGGCTCACCCACCGTGCCCAGCACGCGCAGGCTGGAAAGGTCGTATTTCTCGACCCATTCCGACCCCTGCCCCATCAGGGCGCGAATGGCGGTCGGGGCGGTGTAGAACTGGTTGACCTTGTACTTTTCACACACCGCCCAGAACCGCCCCGGGTCGGGCCAGGTGGGCACGCCTTCGAACATCAGCGTGGTCGCACCGTTGGCCAGCGGCCCATAGACGATATAGCTGTGGCCCGTGACCCAGCCGACATCGGCCGTGCACCAGAAGATGTCGCCGTCCCGATAGTCGAATGTCAGCTGATGCGTCATCGAGGCATAGACGAGATATCCGCCCGAAGTATGCACCACGCCCTTGGGCTTGCCGGTCGAACCCGAGGTATACAGGATGAACAACGGATCCTCGGCATTCATCGGCTCGGGCGGGCAATCGGGCGAGGCGGCTTCCATCTCGGCCAGAAGGTCGAAATCGCGGCCCTCGATCCAGGTGGTCTGATCGCCGGTATGCTTCACGACAAGGCACTTCACCTTGTCGTCGCAATGCAGCAGCGCGGCGTCGGTATTCGACTTCAGCGGCGTGCGGCGCCCGCCCCGCGGCGCGGTGTCGGCGGTAATCACGAGCTTGGCGTCGCAGTCGTTGATCCGGTTGGCCAGCGCGTCGGGCGAGAAGCCGCCGAAGACGACCGAATGGATCGCGCCGATCCGGGCACAGGCCAGCATGGCGAACGCGGCCTCGGGGATCATTGGAAGGTACAGGACCACCCGATCCCCCTTGGCAACGCCGTGGGCCTTCAGCACATTGGCCATGCGCGCCACCTTGTCGGCCAATTCGCGATAGGTGATCCGGCGTTCGGGCGCGTTCGGATCGTCCGGCTCCCAGATGATGGCGACCTGATCGCCGCGCTTTTCCAGATGCCGGTCGATGCAGTTCGCCGCAACGTTCAGCACACCATCTTCGTACCACCGGATCGAGACCTTGCCGTATTCGAAGGTCGTGTTCTTGACCTTGGTATAGGGCTTGATCCAGTCGAGCCGCTTGCCTTCCTCAGCCCAGAAGGTCTCGGGATCGCGGATCGAGGCGGCATAGCGCTCGGCATAGATCTGCGGTGTCACATGCGCGTTCTCGAAGCCCGGCGGGATGGGACGCTTCGCCGTAGCCTGAATGTCGCTGCCTGCCTTGGCCCCCATGAGAACTCCTCCATCCTTTTCGCATTGCAACAGATCCACACCACCGGACTGGCCGTGGTCGAGAGGCATTCTAATTCACCTGTTTAGGTTTGTGTAACATATTTTATTCAAAGGATTTTTCTGTTAATTTATTCACAGAATATCGGATCATGTTGTAAATTTTTGCGGGCGGAAACGAAACTTACTGAACTTTATCAATCGGTTGAGTGTTGACGCCCCAGACCGTGAAAATCGTAGCACGACGGACCGATGCCGGCACCCATCGGCTGCGATCCGTGACAAGGCGAATCGCACCTCCCAGCCGTTAGCGATCACACGGGAAAGTGATTCGTGACGTTGCGACACGCACGTCACGGTGATGATGATTGCCCCGAACGGCGGCGCGCCGAATTGCTTGAAACCGCCGCGCCTGCGGGCCATTCAGGCAAGACAGGATCACGACCCATGACCCGGCAACCAAAACTTGTCCAGCCCGCGAACGACGCCGCGCGCAAGCTTGCCCGCGACCTGCTGCGCAAGAGCTGCAGCGCCGCCATCGCGGTACCCGCACCGGATGCCGGGCCGCCCCTCATCGCCCGCATCGCGTTCGGGCTGACATGGGACGGACTGCCAATGACCCTGGTTTCGGGCCTGTCACAGCATGGCCGTGCGCTTGCGCGTGACCCGCGTGCGTCCTTGCTGATCGGCGATCCCGGATCGAAAGGCGACCCTTTGACCCATCCACGGCTCAGCCTTCGGACCCATGCCGAAATCATCTCGCCGCAAGACGCTGCGCGTCACGAAATGCGCGCCCACTGGCTGCGATCTCATCCGAAATCGAAGCTGTATGTCGATTTCCCGGACTTTCGCTTCGCCATTTTGCGGCCCCTTGATGCGTTCCTGAATGCAGGCTTCGGGAAAGCCTATGAACTTTCGCCCGAAGACCTTAAACTCACGGATGATTGAACGGCCCGAACCGTCGCTTGGCGCGGGCAAGGGGAAAGGGGTTTCGGCGCTTGGGCATGACGTCAGCGGTCCGCCTGCAGGAGGAAATTGCGCGCCAGCGGCAACGCCTGAATGCCGACCTTGTCCCACGACAGATTGGCGTGGCGCTCAGCTGCCTGCTCTTTCTTGCCTTCGTGCCGTTCTGGTACGTATTCCTGATCTACCTGATCAGCGTCGGCAGCGAGATCATCCAGCGGCGCTATCTTCGCATCTGCGAAGCACAGCCGACATGGCGCAACCGGGCCCTTGTTCTGCTGAATTCGGCCATCGCCATTGCTGCCTACAGTTCGGTGGCCCTGGTTCTATGGAAATTCGACGACCCGATGGCGCGCTTTGTCGGCACGCTTGCCCCGATCGGAGCCTTGCTGAACATTTCGGTGATGCGGGCGATCCATTTGCCGCTCGGCATCGCCAGCGCCCTTCCCGCCGCGCTCGCACTGCTTGCACTCCCCGCGCAAGAGCTTCTGATCTACGGGCTTACCATTCCCGGCCTTGTGGCCATGGGGGCCGCCGGAACGCTGGTGGCATATTTCCTGTCTGCGCTGATCCAGAACCACCGCAGCCATGCCGCATTGCTGAACGCACTTGCCGAGGCACGCGCAGCGGGCGAAGCCAAGACCCGCTTTCTTTCGACCATGAGCCACGAAATCCGAACGCCGCTGAATGCACTCAGCGGCCATAGCGATCTACTCATGTCCGAAACCCACCCCGATCAGGTCAAGGATCACGCGCGGCAGATCGCATCAGCCTCCATGCAGATCCATCAAATGCTGGAAACGGCTCTGGATCTGTCTCTGCTTACCGACGGCACGCTGTCGTTCAGGCCGGCCACGACGGCAATTCACAAGGAAATCCGCTCGGCGCCCATCAATCGGGATCCATCTCACCCGACAAGGGTCACGGTAGAAATCGCCCCTGACGTGCCGGAATACGGACGACTGGATCCTGCCCTGCTGCGCCGATCCATCGCGCATATCTGCGCCCTCGTGGCCGACCCCTTGATGGCTGCGGAAATCCGTCTGCGTTGCACGATTTCCCCCTCGACGCCTGAGCGGCTCATCATCACGGCGACCGGCACGCCCGCGGCCACGCGGGATGACCCCCGGGAGAACGGCAGAAACGACATTTTCGTCGACCTCGCCTCCGGACTCGCCGAACGCATGGGCGGGCGGCTAGTCCTGATGCGCGCGCCCAATGGCGGGCGCGTCGCCCGGCTTGAACTTCCTTTCGTGCCCTTGCCCGACCCGCCGGCCGGGGGCGCGGAATCCGTATACGGGACGCTCAGGGCACTCGTCGTCGATGACATTCCATCCAACCGTTTCGTCCTGTGCCAATTGCTGCGATCCCTGCGGATCGACACGATCGAGGCCAAGGACGGCAATGACGCGCTGGAATGGCTGAATGCCGAACCGTTCGACGTCGTCCTGCTCGACATAAACATGCCCGGCATGGACGGAACCGAGACACTGAAGAAGATCCGCGAAACCGACGCCGCGTGGTCGAAGATTCCCGTCATCGCGATCACGGCCGACTCGGTCACCTGGCAACGGGATCTTTACCTTTCCATGGGCTTTGACGGCTATCTCACCAAGCCGCTCGAGAGGCGGCTGCTCTGGGCCGAAATCCTGGCCACCGTGCCGCCGCCCCCGCCCCTGTGACACCGCCTAGTGCGGCTGGTCCATGCGGATTGCCACCCGCACCGTGCCCTTCGACGCCGCCAGCCAGTTCAGCGTGACCTGCTGCTTGCCCGCCCCCTGCTCGACCTCGACATAGGGCATGTCCGACCGACGTTCGTTCGAAGCCCCCGTGATCTTGCCCATCGGGACGATCGATTCAACCACGCGCGCCCAGCCCCCAAAGGGCAGATAGCTCCCGGCATCGATCACCCAGGTGGTCGCCGCGCTTGCCTGCACGTGTTCGTGCAGGACGGGGTTCGCCACGACCTGATCGACGCCGGTAAAGGTGTTGCCTTCGAAACGAATGTTGCGCATGCGCGAATTGTCCAGAACGGCAAAGGTCGTGTCCACCTTTTCGATCCGGTCCACACGCCCGTTATAGGCCTTGAAGGCATTCGACGTCACCGCCAGAGACTGGATGAAATGGCCAGCACCATATGGCTTGACCACGATCCAGCTGAACCATGGCGCGACATCCGAAACCGTAAAGACATTGCCCGTGATCGTCAGCCCGCCGAAAGAATACTGGTTTGCAAAGTCCGGATCGGCCTCGTGCTCGTTGGTCCATTCGACAAAGGCGTTGTCGATCGAATTCCCCGTGATCGCGGTCCGCAGATCCGTGCCGATCAGGACCAGCCCCGCCAGCCGCACACCCTGCGTCTGACTGTCGGCCTGGAAGAAATGGTTGCCCGAGATCACGTGCCCAGCGCCGGACAATACGCCGAAATGGCGGAAATTCAGCGCCCGACAATCGCGGATCTTCGCGTCGTTGCCATTCACGTTGAAGCCGATCGATTGACGATCCTGCGCGTTCAGCTGCCCCTCGGCCGAAATGAACTGGCAGCGGTCGATCATGATGCCCTGGCATCCACGTCCGATCGACGTGATTCCCCGATGCGAAGGATTGGCGATGAAGCTGTCCCGGATCTGAAACACGATTCCGGCCGGGGCCAGCATGATGCCGCTCGCGACGCCGCCACACTGGATATCCACATCTTCCAGAACCATCTGCGACAACGACTGGAACCCGCTGAAATCCAGAACATACTTGAATCGCGTGAACGTATAGACCTGCGTTCCCGCGGCACCGTAAAGCGGCTTGGACAGGGTCACCGTTCCGGCGCCCACGTTCACATCCGTCACATAGACCTCACGACCCACGCCCACGCCTTCCACCAGCGCCCCGACAGGGATGTTGGCCGCATTCACCACGTTCGTCAGCATGGTCGGCGCGCTGGTCGAATAGCTCGCCTGCGATTTCACGACCACCGGATCCCAGGCCGGACCCGGAATGACATTGAACTGGCCATTGCGGATCACCCGGCGCGAGGCAAATGTCGTCTTGTTGTTCACCGCGGCCTGCATGTCGATGGGCGCGGTCACCTCGATGCGCCGACCCTTCAGGTCCAGCGAATCGTGGTCCGACCAGTTCAAAAGGGCCTGGAATGCCTTGCGGAACCCCAGCTCCTCATCTCCAAAGGCATCGGCATAGGTTGGCAGATCGAAACTGCGCGTCAGAGACAGGCGCCGGTTGTCGGGCATCACGACGCGGCCTTCGAAGCGTACCGGCGCCTCCATCGTGACACTCGCATCTAGGAAATAGGTCCCGGCCGGCACCAGCACGCTGCCACCCCGCGCAACCGCGGCTGCATCCGCAGCATCGAATGCCGCCGAATCGTCCGTGACCCCGTCGCCGACCGCGCCGTAGTCGCGCACATCGACCCAGTCCATCATCTCGCGCAGGAAGACCGAGGTGATGTCCTCGATCTCGATATCGTCGACCCGTACCACACCACCATTCGGCCCCGTCAGATCAAGGCCGAAATGTCCATAGATCGCCCCCGTGCCCCACGCCATGTCCACACCCGGGCGCGATCCGGTGCCGACGATCGCCTCGACCGTCTCGACCTTGCCATAGGACGACAACGTCACCGCCGGTCCGACCTCGACCACACCGGCAACATGCGTATCTCCCGCACCCCCGGCCCAGCCCGCGATGCGCACGGTGGGCAGGTTGCCACTCATCGCCTTCACCCGCGCCCGGATCCGCAAATAGCAGCCGGGCAGGATCGGCGTCTGCCCCATATAGCGCAGCCTCGTCGTATCGCTCAGCTTCTGCAACTCCAGGCACGACCCGAAATCCTGATCCGCCGTCACGATCGCGGCATTGGCTGCGCCCTGCCATGTGGGCGATCCAGCGGATCCGTCACCGCTCGACCAGACATCCAGCCCGGCCTCGAAAGCCGGCGGCATGAAGATCAGACCATCCGTGATCGCCTTGTTCATGTGTGCGCCCTCTTGTTGCCTTCGGCCCCGCGCCGCGCCCCGCAGGCTCACGCCCGCCACGATGGGCGGCACATCAAAGCCTCAAGTCGGGATGTCGGCGCACTGGACGGGCCATCGCGGCCATCCATAGCGCAAGGGAACGAACAAAAGCCTGATCGGGCGCGCGCAGCTCCGTCCAAAACGCAACGGGCGCCGCCCTTGCCGGCAGCGCCCTCATGAAAATCCACGCTCCAAATCGACCTCAGCCCTTGGCCAATTCTCCCGCCAAGGCACGCTCGATCAGATTCACGGTCTCGTCGATGCCATAGAGCGCAATGAAACCGCCAAACCGCGGCCCTTCGCTCGCCCCCAACAGGACTTCATAAAGTGCCTTGAACCAGTCGCGCAGCGGCTCGAAACCGTGCTCCTTGCCCACGGCAAAAACCATCGACTGCAGCTCCTCGGCATCCAGCCCGCCTTGCCATGCCTTCAAACGGCCTAGCAGATCCTCGATCGCCGCGCGCTCTTTGTCGTCAGGCTGGCGGTAGACACGCAATGGCGCGATATGATCGCGGAAATAGCGCACAGCATATTCCGCCGCCTGGTCCAGCTGCGGGTTCTTCTCCGGGCTCGCGTCGGGCGCATAGCGACGAATGAAGCCCCACAGGCCGTCCTTGTCGGCCGCCCCGGCAACCGATGCAAGGTTCAGCAGCATGGAATAGGACACGACCATGTCGGACGCCGGCGGCTTCCCATTGTGGATATGCCAGACCGGATTGGCCAATTGTTGCTCCACCCCCTGGTGGGGGAACGCGCGCAGCTGCTGATGATACTCGTCCATCGCCTTGGGGATCACGCCCCACCACAGACGCTTGGCCGTCTTGGGCTTCTGATACATGAAATAGCCCAGCGACTCGCTCGAGGCATAGGTCAACCACTCGTCGATGGTCAGCCCGTTGCCCTTCGATTTCGAGATCTTCTGGCCATGCTCGTCCAGGAACAGCTCATAGATGAAATGCTCTGGCGGACGCGCGCCAAGTACACGACAGATGCCATCGTAAATGGGCGTGTTCGTCGAATGATCCTTGCCATACATTTCGAAATCGACGCCCAGCGCGGCCCAGCGCGCGCCGAAGTCCGGCTTCCACTGCAGCTTCACATGCCCGCCGGTCACCGGCAGCGTCCATTCGCGGCCGTCTTCGTCCTCGAAGGTCACCTCGCCGCGCTTGCCGTCCACGTGCTTCATTGGCACGTACAGAACACGCCCCGTCTCCGGATGGATCGGAAGAAAACATGAATAGGTCTTCTGCCTCTCCTCGCGCAGCGAAGGCAGCATGATCTTCATGATCTCGTCATACTTCTCGGCGCAACGCAGCAGGATCTCGTCGAACCGGCCCGACTTGTAAAAGTCCGTCGCGCTGATGAATTCATACTCGAACCCGAACGTGTCCAGGAACCGCCGCAGCATCGCGTTGTTGTGATGGCCAAAGCTCTCGTATTCCCCGAACGGGTCGGGCACGCTGGTCAGCGGGCGCTGAAGATGCTCGGTCAGCATCTCCTGGTTCGGCACGTTGTCGGGAACCTTGCGCATTCCGTCCATGTCGTCCGAAAAGCAGATCAGCCTGGTCGGGATGTCCGAAATGACCTCGAATGCCCGCCGGATCATCGTCGTGCGCTGCACTTCCCCGAACGTTCCGATATGCGGCAATCCCGATGGGCCGTAGCCGGTTTCAAACAGCACATATCCCTTTTCAGGCGGCGCCTTTTCATAGCGCTTGAGCAACCGGCGCGCTTCCTCGAAGGGCCAGGCTTTGGATTTCAACGCTGCGTCGCGCAAGGAGGTCATGGCTGAATCTTCCTGAAATTCGCGGCATTCCGGGCCGCAACCTCGGTGTCCTATTGAACGCCGCACGGATCGTCAATAATTTGACCCGCGAACAATACAGGAAGCGACTTGTGACACATACCCTTGCCAGCTTTTCCCCGCAGGACGCACTGGTCGCCATCATGGTGACGGTCTCGATCTCCGACGAAACCATCCGCACGTCGGAACTCGTCGCGATCGAACGCCAGGTAAACCACCTGCCGATCTTCGCCGATTACGACATGGATTCGGTCCGCGAGGTCGCGGCAACCGTCTATCGCCTGATGGAAGACGAAGACGGGCTCGATACGCTTTTCGCCATGGTGCGCGACGCGCTGCCCGAACCGCTTTGGGAAACGGCCTATGCCGTGGCATGTGACATCGCCGCTGCGGATGGCGCCGTGCGCCAGGCCGAACTTCGGCTGCTGGAAGAAATCCGGCACGAGTTGCAGATCGACCGACTGCATGCAGCCGCGATCGAATGGGGCGCCCGCGTGCGCCACCTCACGCTCGACGCGGTTCAGGACGCATAGACAGCGATCCAGCGCGCAAGCGCCTCTTGCTGCATGCGCCGCGCACGGCCCAGCCAGGCACGCCCCCCGGGCGGGCGCTCTTTTTGGGCGTCAGGCACCGCGTCGCGCCGGGCGACATCGCCACTGAAGATTGCAAAGGCCATGTCGCGACCATCGCCATTGATGTAACCCGCAAGGGCCGAGACAAAATTCAAGGTACCAGTCTTTGCCCGGATATCGGCGCGTCCGACGATGGCCCCCGCCGTCGTTTCAGGATCAGGCTTCACCGGCTTCAGCAGATCGCGCAGGTTCGCATCCGGACCAAGCCGCGTCAGAACCCGCACCATCTCGTCCGCCGAGATTCGCGACGCTCCGGACAACCCGGAATGATCCACGAACCGCGCGATACTCAGCCCAGCGGCATCACGCACCCAATCGGTCATCTTTCGGGCCGATTCAACGTGGCTCGTCGCTCCAAGACGGGCCGAAGCAGCCATCCCCACCGCCTCGGCCGTGATGTTGGTTGAATATCTCAGCATCCCGCGCAACACGTCCCGCAACGTCGCGCTCTGGACCTCTGCCACGTTCCGACCCTGCGGCCGCTCGGCGACCACGCGCGGCCGCGGCAGATCGATCCCCTTCGCCCGAGCCAGGGTCCACAGAACATCCCCCGCGTACAGATCCGGGCGCCGCACCGGCAGCCATCGGCTGCCCGCACGGCCCAGAGCGGCGCGCGCCACACTCCATTCCTCGGCCTGTGCGTCAGCGTCGCGCGCATAGACAGGCTGCTCGCGTTCGACAACACGCATGCGCGCCGACCGCACGGGCGGTGAAAACCGCCTGTCCCTTGCCTCCAGCGCGACCTCATAACCTGCCTTCACCTTTTTCCAGGCAAAGTGCACACGGTTGAAATTCAGGTTCAGTCCGCTCACCGCGGGGTTGTAGCCCAGCCACTCGGGCTGCGTGGGGTCCAGGGCCTCGACAAATGGCAGGGCGCCGGCCCAAACAAGCAACGCGCCGTCCACCCCCGTGATGCCACGTCCCGCCATCTGTTCGACCAGATCCGCCAGACCGTCGGTCGTCAACGTCGGATCGCCCCCTCCCGCAAGAACGACATCCCCCCTGACACGGCCATTCGAAATCGGCCCGGTGACGATCAACTGCGTCGCAAAGCGATATTCCGCCCCCAGCTGCGCAAGCGCGTAGAGCGCCGTCACGACCTTTGCGGTCGAGGCCGGCGGCATCGGGGTCTCGGCGCCCAGGGATTCCAGCATTCCACCCGATGACAGATCCACAAGAGCGAACCCCACCCTGCCACCAAGGTCGGCCCGGGCGACGATTTCCGACAGCTGCGGGACATTCGCCCCCAGGAATCCAGGCCGCACCGGCGGCCGTGGCGAGCGCGCCGGCGCTTCCGCCCATGCCGGCAACGCCGTGCTTGCAGCCATTCCCATCAACAAAGTCCGGCGTGACAGCATGATGTCGCGCGACCTCCCTCGACCAACAGTGCCGCGCGCGCCGCACCAAGGCAATCCCTAGGCCACCCACTCGCCCCGTTCCCGGATCTCGGTCGATGAAATCGGCTTCATCGGCACGTTCAGAAAACACCAGGCCGGCGGCGTCATGTCAGGCAGCATCTTCGCCGCAAAAGACGGCAGACGATAACGCGCGTATTCATCCGCGGCCCGCGCCCCGCGTGCTGCCATCCGCGCGCCCGGGCGCGCGAACACGCCGATGGGCACATTTCGCATGATCCACTCCCAGTCCTTCCATTCATGGAACTGGACCAGGTTGTCGGCCCCCATCAGCCATACGAACCGGACGCCGGGATACAGCGCCTTCAGCTGCCGCAATGTCTGCGCCGTGTATCGCGTGCCCAGCCTCAGCTCGATATCGGTGACATCGACGCGCGGGTGGGCCATCACCCGCCGCGCGCGCGACATCCGCTCGGTCATCGGCGCCGGCCCTCTCTGCTTCAGGGGGTTGCCGGGCGACACCAACCACCAGACCCGGTCCAGACCCAGCCGGCGCAGCGCCTCGCGCGTGATATGTGCGTGCCCCTCATGCGCGGGGTCGAACGACCCTCCGAGAAGGCCGATCTTCATGCCCGGCCAGGCCAAGGGGAATCCCTGCACTTTCTCGCTCCGTTTCGCCTTGCCGGCATGCCGCTTGCCTTCGCGCCGTTGTCCCCGCCGCGCGCGCCCATGTCAACGCCCGCCCTGCAACCGTTGCGCCCGACCGCCCGCAAGGCTAGAACGCGACAAACCCGAACTCATCGTGGCAGGCTCGAACATGGCTTCCTATCAATATGTCTATCACATGGATGGGGTCTCCAAGACCTATCCCGGCGGCAAGAAATGCTTTGAGAACATCTCGCTCAACTTCCTTCCCGGTGTGAAGATCGGCGTTGTCGGCGTCAACGGCGCGGGCAAATCGACGCTGCTGCGCATCATGGCCGGCATCGACAAGGACTTTACCGGCGAAGCCTGGGCGGCCAAGGGTGTCCGCGTCGGCTATCTGCCGCAAGAACCCGAACTCGACCCGGACCTGAACGTGCGCGGCAACGTGATGGAAGGCGTCAAGGCCAAGCAGGCCAAGCTGGATCGCTACAACGAACTGGCCATGAACTACTCGGACGAAACGGCCGAGGAAATGGCCCGCCTGCAGGACGAGATCGACGCCGAAAACCTGTGGGATCTGGACAGCCAGATCGACGTGGCGATGGAAGCCCTGCGCTGCCCGCCCGACGACGCGATGCCGGACCAGCTGTCGGGCGGGGAAAAGCGCCGCGTGGCCCTGTGCAAGCTGCTTCTCGAAGCACCCGACATGCTGCTGCTGGACGAACCGACGAACCATCTGGACGCAGAAACCGTCGCCTGGCTGCAAAAGCACCTGATCGAATACAAGGGCACCTGCCTGATCGTCACACATGACCGCTATTTCCTGGACGATATCACGGGCTGGATCCTCGAACTGGATCGCGGCCGGGGCATTCCGTATGAAGGCAATTATTCTGCCTGGCTTGAACAGAAGGCCAAGCGGCTGGAGCAGGAAGCGCGCGAAGACCGCTCGCGCCAGAAGATCCTCGAACGCGAACTGGAATGGATCCGGGCCGGCGCAAAGGCACGGCAGGCCAAGTCCAAGGCGCGCATCCAGGCCTATGAACAGCTTGCCAGCCAGTCGGAACGCGAAAAGCTGACCCGTGCCCAGATCATCATCCCGAACGGTCCGCGCCTTGGGAACAAGGTCATCGACGTCGAAGGCCTGACCAAGCACATGGGCGACAAGCTGTTGATCGAAGATCTTTCCTTCAGCCTGCCGCCGGGCGGAATCGTCGGCGTGATCGGCCCGAACGGCGCGGGCAAGACCACGCTGTTCCGCATGCTGACCGGGCAGGTTCAGCCCGATGCAGGCACGATCAGCTATGGCGACACGGTTGTCCTGTCCTATGTCGACCAGACGCGCGACGCATTGGACCCGGAAAAGACCGTCTGGGAAGAAATCTCGGGCGGGGCCGAGCTGATCCAGCTCGGCGATGTCACCATGAACAGCCGCGCCTATTGCTCGGCCTTCAACTTCCGTGGCGGCGACCAGCAGAAGAAGGTGGGCCTTCTGTCTGGCGGCGAACGCAACCGCGTTCACATGGCCAAGCTTCTGAAATCGGGCGGCAACGTTCTGCTGCTCGACGAGCCGACAAACGACCTCGACGTCGAAACGCTGCAGGCGCTCGAAGCCGCGCTGGAAGACTTCGCCGGCTGCGCCGTCATCATCAGCCACGATCGCTTCTTCCTCGACCGCCTGTGTACCCACATTCTTGCCTTCGAAGGCGAGGGCCACGTCGAATGGTTCGAGGGCAACTTCGAGGCCTATGAACAGGACAAGATCCGCCGTCTTGGCCCCGACGCGGTGGAACCCAAGCGCGTGAAATACAAGAAGTTCACCCGCTGACCTGACACGACAGCCAGGACGGGCGGCCATCGGTCGCCCGCCCGGGGAGCCTGGCGTTCAGGCCCCGCCCATCCGCGCCCGATTGTGCATCAGGCGCCAGGCCTCCAGCAAGATCAGCGGTGTGCAGTACAGGATCGCATCCACCAGATGATCGGTGGTCATGATCCAATGCACAAAGGTCAGGACCGCGGCGGGATACACCCAGCGCTGCAACCTCTTCCAACCCGGCCCCAACCGGCGGACCGACTGGTCGTTCGACGTGATTGCCAGCCCGACCATGATCGCGAAGGCAATCCATCCGGTCAGGATCTCGGGCCGTTTGAACGACCGGATCAGCGCGCCCATGTTCGCATTCACCAACCAGAACAACAGGTGCAACACGGCGTAACCGAAACTGGCCACACCGAAATAGCGCCGACGCTTCCGAAGCCAGGGCAGAGGACCAAACAGCATCTGCAATGGCGTGACCGCCATTGTCACGATCAGCAGCCAGCACGACAGGATCCCCGTCCAGGGAACGAACGCGACCTTTCCCGGCCACAGGCCGATCCGCGCCAGGACGAACCACACGGCCGGCAAGGCAAGTAGTGTCCAGAGTATCCGAGTATCGTCGATCAGGCGGTCGCTTCGCGTGGTCATGGCCCTACTCCGCTGCCAGGGACGGCGTCGCCCCGGCTTCCGCGTCGTCTTTCCTTGGGACTTCGAACTCCTCGTGATACGAGCGCTCGACATTCACGTTCCACACGTCAAGCTTCTCGCCCAGGATATTTCGCGCCGCATACATGGCCGACAGCATCGAATGGTCCTGGTTGTTGTAGCGGTGCAGACCATTTCGACCCGCGGTCTGAAAGTTCTCGAGGCTATCGATCCATTCCTCGATCACATCCAGCGCCGCGCGATATTCGGAATCATAGACAGGATAGGCCTTGGGCTGCCTGATGACCGCGGCATCGATGACATCGCTTGCGCGCGCCAGCCCCAGATGCTCCAGCTCACGCGATGCCAGCTCGCGCAGATCGGCGTCCGACATCGACCACAAGCCATCGTCTTGCTGACAGAAATACTCCATACCGATGGATGCCGTGTCCTGATCGGGCAGCATCTCCCTGGACCAGGCACGGAAGTTCTGGATACGCCCCACCTTCACATCGGGTTCATGGATGTAGATCCAGTTGTCCTTGAACGGGTCCGGATGATCCAGCACCAGCGTCACGATCAGGAAGTCGCGGTATTTCAGCTTGTCCGCGGCCGCGATCACCTCGGGCGGCGGCGGCGGGTCAAAGGCGTGGATCAGATCGCGCAAAGCCATCGAGTTGACGAAATGCTCGCCCTCGACATGCTCGATCACGGGCTCGCGCCCATCCTCGAACCAGTGTTTCACTTCGATCGATGTCACGCGGCTGCCCGCGCGATTGACCCGAACGACCTCTGATCGCAGATGGACCTCTCCGCCCTTCTGCCTGACGATGTCGGCGGTTCGTTCCCACATCATGCCTGGACCAAGGCGCGGATACTTGAATTCCTCGATCAGCGAAGCCGTATCGTTTGCGCCTGAAAGCGCATTCCAAACCGCCTTGAACAGCGACAGATTCTTGATCCGCTGCGCGGCCCAGTCCGCGCGTATCTCGCGCGGGCTGATACCCCAGACCTTCTTGGTGTAGCTGCGGAAGAAATGCATGTACAACCGGCCACCAAAGCGGTTGATGACCCATTCCTCGAAATTCTCTTCCTTCCGGTAGGGACGTACCTGCCACTTGAAGTAGGACAGCAGGATCCGGGTGGATTCGTAGGGTCCGATATTGATCAGGGCGTTGATCAGCTTCAGCGGATAGTCAAAGAACTTGCCGCGATAATAGATACGCGACAACCGGGGCACGGTGATGAAATCGTCGCCCAATACCTCGTGCCACATGCTCTCGACTTCGGGCACCTTGGTAAAGAACCGGTGTCCACCAATGTCGAAGCGATATCCGTTGTTCGTCTCCGTGCGCGAGATGCCACCGACCAGCCGCCCGGCCTCGAACACGACGGGCTTGTGGCGATCGCTTCGCTTCAGCAGCTCATATGCCGCCGTCAGTCCGGCAGGCCCGCCGCCGATGACGACAACCTTGCTCGGGTCAACCTTGTTCATGAAAATCACCACCGTTCCCGAAAATGTCTGGATCGAAAATACACCCACCGCGCAGTGTAGCGCACGACGACGCCCGGACCAATCGGCGCGCATGCCGCGAAGCCGTCAGGCCACATGATTTCCCGCCTGGCGGGACTTTTCGATGTGCAGAAGCCCGCGGCATGGCGTGATGCGGGGCCGCCCTTGCTGGTCTGGATTGCACGGCGTGAACATGGCACACGCATGGCATGTGCGCCCGATTCGAAATGCGCGCCGATTGCAGTACGTTTTCCATCCCGTTCACCGCCATCACACCTTTACCAGCCGTCCTCGCTCGGGACGCAGCCCCATCGCCTCCAGGACATTGCGGGAGTCCAGGATCAGCCGCGCATGTCGTGCAACGCATCGATAGTCGGCATTCGTGTGGTCCGTGGCGATCAGGACGGCGTCGCAGGTCGCCAGCACGTCCTCATCCAGTGTCTGTGACTGCCGGCCCGCCAGATCCGGATGATCGCGCGTCACCGGCATGACAGGAAAGAACGGGTCGTGATACAGGCATCGGGCGCCCATGGCCTCCAGTCGCTTCAGGATCGCCAGGGCCGGACTTTCGCGCGTATCCTCGACATCCTTCTTGTAGGCAATGCCCATGATCAGGATGCGCGCATCCTTCATCTTGACCCCGTCACGCGCAAGCTCGACGGCGATGCGCCCGGCGATCAGGTCCGGGGCCTCGTCATTGTTCTTTCGCGCAAGATCGATGATCGGCACGGCCGAGCCGACATCGCGCGCGCGCCACGACAGATAGACGGGCGAAACGGGGATGCAATCGCCACCTATGCCGGGTCCGGGATAGAAGGGCATGAAGCCGAAGGGCTTGGTCGCCGCCGCGCGGATCACTTCCCAGACATCGACCCCCATCGCCTGCAGCGCGACCTTCAGCTCATTGACCAGGGCGATGTTCACCGTCCGAAAGCTGTTTTCGACCAGCTTGACGGCCTCGGCCGTTGCCGATGACCCAACCGGCACGGTTCTTGTCACGACCTGTGCATAGAACAGATCAGCCAAGTCCAGGGAACGCGCGTCATCGGCCCCCACGACCTTGGGGATCGCGCGCGTCGAAAAGCGATCATTGCCCGGATCTTCGCGCTCGGGCGAAAAGGCCAGAAAGAAGTCGTCGCCCGCACGCAGACCGCCTGCCTCCAGAACCGGGCGCAAGACCATGGTCGTCGCGCCGGGCCACACCGTGCTTTCCAGAACGATCAGTTGCCCGGGCCGCAGGTGGCGCGCGATCGTCTCGGCCGCACCCAGGACATGGGAAAGATCAGGCGCGCGCGTATCTGACAGCGGCGTCGGAACGCAGATGACGACCACATCGGCCTCATCCAGCACCGCCTCGTCACAGCTGGCCGCGAAACGCCCCGACAGAACCGCATTTCGGATGCGATCCTTCGCGAAATAGGAAATGACCTGCCGACCCGCGTTGATCGCCGCAACGCGATCCGCGTTCAGATCCAGCCCTGTGACGGGAAATCCCTCTTCGCTCAGCGTAAGCGCCAGAGGCAGCCCCACATAGCCCAGCCCCACCGTGACTACCTTGGCCTGCCGCGACTGGATACGGTCCCTCAGCGTCGCAGAGAGCGAAAACACATTGGTCATCAAAAACCATCCCAAGAATGCAAACATGGCAGACCCGAAAAATGGGGCCTCACCCACCAACACCGTTGACGACTTTGCCACACAGTCCGCTGCGCGGCAATGAATATGGCATGAGTCGGGCAAATCGTGCACACTCAGGACACAATCCTTGCCCTGCTTGCACTCTGGTCACCCGGCGCACAGCATGGATGACCGCACGCCCAGCCCGTGCTAGCATCACCGCATTGTTGTAACGGGTATTTTCAGACGAGGCGTTATGAAGATCTTGATTACGGGCGGCGCCGGCTTCATCGGCTCCCATCTGGCCGAGCGGCTGATCCGCGAAGGCCATGACGTCACCGCGCTTGACGATCTGTCAACCGGCCGGCGCGAAAATCTGGTGTCGATCGCGGCGCATCCGCGGTTCAGGCTTGTCGAAGGCTCGGTTCTGGATACCGATCTGGTCGAAGATCTGGTCGATGCCTGCGACCTGGTCTTTCACCTTGCCGCGGCGGTCGGCGTCAAGCTGATCATGGAGCAGCCGTCGCGCTCGATCCTGACGAATGTCGGCGGGACCGAAGCGGTCCTCAAGGCCGCCTTGCGCGATCGCAAGCCGGTCTTCGTTGCCTCGACCTCCGAGGTCTATGGCAAATCCACCCGCCTGCCCTTCCACGAAGACGACGATCTGGTGATCGGCGCGACGCGCAACCTGCGTTGGTCCTATGCGTCGGCCAAGCAGATCGACGAATTTCTTGCGCTGGCCTTTGCCCGCGAAGCCGACCTTCCCGTCGTGATCCTGCGATTCTTCAATACGACTGGGCCTCGCCAAACGGGGCGTTACGGTATGGTGGTTCCGAATTTCGTTCAGGCCGCGCTGGAGGATCGCCCCCTGACGGTACATGGCGATGGCCAGCAATCGCGCTGCTTCGGCCATGTCGCGGACGTGGTCGAGGCACTCGTGCGACTGATGGACTGCGACGCCGCGCGCGGACGGGTCTTCAACATCGGCAACGATCAGGAAGTCACCATTCGCGCGCTGGCCGAAAGGATCATCGCGATGACCGGCTCGAACGCGCCGATCATCCATGTTCCTTATGAAAGCGTCTATCCCGAAGGCTTCGAAGACATGGCCCGCCGCATCCCCGATGTCTCGCGGCTGGAACAGACCATCGGGTTCCGTCCGCGCCGGGGGCTGGATGAGATCATCGCCGATATCGTCGCCGAAAAGCGCGCCCGGATGGCGGCCTGAGCCCGGCGATGCGACATTCCGGACGCCATGACCTCGTCTGGCTCGGCGCGATCCTTGCGCTGGCCGCCGCGCTGCGCGTTTGGGGCCTGAACGCCCCTTTGTGGCATGACGAGATCCAGACGCTGGCCACGCATCTGAACCGCGGCTGGGCATCGATGCTCGACAGCTATTCGATGAACCACCACTACCTCCACAACCTGCTGGCAAAGGCATCGATCTCGGTCCTGGGCGATACGCCATGGGCGGTTCGGCTGCCGGCCATGCTGTTCGGGCTGGGAACGATCGCAGCGGCCTGGCATCTGGCCCGCGACATAGGCGGGACGCGCATCGCCCATGTGTCGGCGCTGCTGCTCGCGCTCTCGTATCACCAGATATGGTTTTCACAGAACGCGCGCGGCTACACGGCGCTGGCCTTCTTCTCGACCCTTGCAATGGTTCTGTTCCTGCGCGGCATGAGACGCCCGCGACCGGCAACCTGGCTGGGGCTTGGGCTTTGCATGGCTGCCGCGATCTTCACGCATCTGACGGGGGCGTTCTTCTTCGTCGCGCTTGGTCTGGTGTGGCTGGGCACCGTGATGGTGCGCGCGCTGCGGGGGCGGCTGGAACCCGGGCTGATCGGGCCACCCCTGACGGGTTTCCTGCTTGGGACTGCCGTGACACTACTTTTGTATGCGCCGCTTGTCCCCAGCCTGATCGCGACTGTTCAATCCGTATCGGGCTCGTCGGCGGCCGATCCCATGAAGGAATACCAAAGCCCGCTCTGGGCCGCCTTCGAGGCCATCCGGACAGCAACCGGGAACGCCGGACCGCTGACCGCATTGGCCGGGGTTGCGGTTCTTCTGCTGTCCTTGCTTGGCTGGATTGCCACGTATCGCGATGCCCGTCTCTTCGCGCCGACGGTCTTCCTGCACATCGCCGTTACGGTGGCGCTGCTGATGGCGGTAGACATGCGGATCTGGCCCCGCTTCTTCTTCACCGATATCGCATTCCTGATGATCCTCATCGTATCGGGCGTCCAGCTGGGTTCGGCCCTGATCGCGCACCTTGTCCGCGCGCCAAGGCTCGCAGGGCCGATCTTCACGCTTGGCGTGATTGGAATGATCGGGATCTCGGCAATGCTGGCCCTGCGCAACTACCAGTATCCGAAACAGGATCTGAAAGCCGCGTGGAATTTTGCACACCAGATCGAGCGGCAGGGCGCGCGGGTCATCGCCATTGGCCACGCGGGCAGCAATTTTCGTGCCCGCTTCGGCGCAGACTGGCCAGTGCTGTTCACGGATGCCGAATATCACAAGGCCATCGCCGGGGACGGTCCGGTTGTTCTGGTCGTCGGATTTCCCGCGCGTGTCTTTCGTGACATGCCGCAGCTTGCCGCAGATGCGGGCGTCACGCCGGGCACGGATATCTGCGCGCCCGGCCACGAGGGGCCTGTGTTGCGCACTCTGCGATGTTTCCCGGGCACGCTGGGCGATGGCAACGTGATCGTCCTGAGCCGTGACTGAGCGGGTGGACATCGTGATCGGCTCTGGCCCCGCGGGCATCGCCGCCGCTCATGGCCTCCTGAAGCGCGGGCGGCGTGTCATGATGCTCGATGGGGGTCGTGACCTGGAACCCGGTGCCGAAAACCGCCGCCAGACGATGGCCGCAACCGATCCCGACGGCTGGGAACCGGCCGCGCGGGCAGACTGGATGAAGCCGCAATTCACGGCAGGACCGGGCCAGATTCGTCGCTATGGATCGGATTTCGCGGTCGAACCGGCCACGGCCATTCTGTGCGACCCGCCGTCGTGGTTTGGATTGCGTGCATCTCGGGCGCGCGGGGGGCTGTCGAACCTTTGGGGCTCGGCCGTCTTGCCCTATGCGCGCTCGGACCTGACAGGCTGGCCCGTCCGCGCCGAAGAGCTTGCCCCCCATTATCGCGCGGTTGCCGAATTTCTGCCGATCTCGGGGCGCGCCGACGCGCTCGAGATGCTTTTTCCGGATCTGCCCATGACCGGGCGGGTCCCGATCCAGCCGGCTCCGCAGGCAGCCGAACTTCTACGCCGGGCCGAAGACAGGACCGATGCCCTTGCCAAGCACGGCGTCGTCATCGGGATGGCGCGTCAGGCCGTCGCGCCCGGATGCCGACTGTGCGGAATGTGCCTGCATGGATGCCCCTATGGCTTGATCTGGTCCGGGCGGCACGCTCTTGCGCAATTGCAGGCATTGCCCGGTTTCGACTATCGCCCTGGCGACATCGTGCGGTCGGTTGCCGAAGATGTCGACGGCGCAATCGTGACACTGGAAACGGGCCAGGAACTGCGCGGGGACCGGATATTTCTGGCCGCGGGCGTTCTGGAAACGGCACGGATCGTGCTTCGCTCGCAATCCGGTCCTGGCGAACTGACGCTGCGCGACAGCCAGCACGGCTTCCTGCCCATGCTGCATCGCTGGCCGAACCGCACGCGCCCGGATCGCGGTCGCTTCCACACCTTGCCGCAGGCCTTTGCCGAGCTGCGCGCTGCCGACATGTCGCCGCATCTGGTCCACGCTCAGATATACAGCTGGAACGAACACTTCCCGCGCGACCTGGTGGACAATTATGGGCGCGTCCCGATCCTCGTCCCCCTCTTGCGCGGGCTTGCCCGACGCCTGATGGTCGCCCAGATCTTTCTGCATTCCGACCATTCGCACGGCATGACCCTACAGCTTGCGCCGGATGGCCGTCTGAAGGTCGGGCTGCAGCGCAATCCCGAGACCGATGCAAAGCTTCGGGCTGCGGCGCGGCGGCTTGCAAAAGCGTTTTCGGCACTGGGCCTGTTCAGCCTGCCCCAAGCCCTTCGGATCGAGCCGCCGGGCTCCAGCTTTCATGTCGGCGCCAGTCTTCCGATGCATCACGCGCCGCAGGCGGGCCAGAGCGACCTTCTGGGGCGCCCTCATGGCTGGAGCAGGCTGCACGTGGTCGATGCAAGCAGCCTGCCCGCGATACCGGCGACGACCATCACCCTTTCCGTCATGGCCAATGCACACAGGATCGCGACCAACGCGCCCTAGCCTGCCCCGCGCTCAAGTGCGCCGGCCTCCAATGCGCGCGCAAGCCCCGAATCCCCCCGCCGATGTGCCGCGCGGGCGAAGGCCGCGCAATAGGCGGCCAGCACCCGGTCCTCGCGCCAGATCCGGCCAAAAGCCTCGCGCGCGGCCTCTCCACGTCGCTGCCGGATCTGGGGATTCGACTGCAACTCGACCATTGCGGACACAAGCTCTTGTCGGTTGGAAAACAGTGCGCCCGCCCCCGCGGCCTCGACAATCTCGGGGAACGGCCCCAGCCTGCGGGCGATCACGGGCGTGCCCAGCCGAAAGCTTTCGATCAGGATGATCCCGAAGGTTTCGTAACAGACCGACGGCACGATCAGCGCCAGGGCCCCGCGATAATAGGCATTCAATTCTTCTGGCGTCTTGCGGCCCAGGAAATGGATCCGCGGATTGCCCGCCGCCAGACGCTTCAGCTCATCGGCGTAATCGCCGTCGCCCAGGATCAAGAGATCGGCATCGGGGCAGTCCGCCATGGCCGGGATCACATCCTGCAGGCCCTTGATCTTCTCCAGCCGCCCGACAAACAGAAAGTATGGGCGCGGGTGGCCCCCATGCGGCGGCGGCAGCTCATAGATATCGGGCAGGAAATAGGGCAAGACCTCCATCTGCTGCCGCAGGCCGAATTCCCGATGCTTGTCCCGGCTGAAGCGGCTCTTTGCGATGATGAGATCCATCCGGTCCAGCGCCCTGTCCAGTTGCCCCGTCCGTCGCCACAGTTGCGGCGGACGGCGATAGCTGATCTGGCAGCGCAGGCATTCGCGCGAGTCGCACAATTCGCGTCCATATCGCCAAAGCACATGGGTCGGACAGACCAACCAGTGTTCATGCGCCTCATAGACTTTCAGCCCATCCCCCATGCGCAGAAGGCCCGGCCCACCGATCAGCGAGGTGTTGTTGTACCAGATGATGTCGGGCCGCCTTTCATCCAGTATCTTCCGGATGCGCGCGGCATGCAGGACCGGCCGGCCCAGTTGCTGGACCATCAGGTTCGATACAAATCCCGCGGAAGATCTCAGGCCGATCCGCTCGACGCCATCTGTCGCGTCCTTTGGCTGAACCCGCCCGCCCAGGATGCGGTAGCTGTCCTCGTCATGCACGACCGTCACGCGGTGCCCGCGCGAGGCAAGCGCGCGCGCCATCCTTTGCACCCCGATCGCATCGCCGCCAAAGGAATGCGGAGGATAGAAGGTCGTGAACATGACAATGGACAGCGATCTCATGCGCCTGCAGCCTCCGGTCGGATCATCGAGCGCAAAAGCCACATGCGGTCGCGCATCGTCGCAAGGACAAGCAGCGCATAGACCCCGGCCCCGGTCAGGACGGCTGCCCCCAGCTCCAGCAGAACCGGCTGTCCGGCAAGCAGCCATCGAACCGCCGCAACCGCCAGCCCCATCGCCACAGCGGCCATGGCGGGCCGGACCTTGCAAGCGACCAGAGGCCATGCCGATATCTGCCCGATCCGCGCCACCAGACGATAGCGCAGGGGCCAGGCCAGATAATGCGCCGCAACGAAGGCCCCCGTGATCGCCGTCAGGCCCCAGGGCGCGGACACAGCCATCAGGCCCGCCGCCAGAGCGGCATTGATCCAGGCCAGCCCCATGATTTCACCCGCCCGCCCTGCAGCCAGGCAGAAGCTTTGCTGAACCATCGCAAAGGCCAGATACAGCCCCAGCAAAGCGAGTATCGAAAGGACGGGCGCGGCGCCTGCCCAGCTTTCGCCGAAGAACAGCAGGATGGCCGGCTGTGCCACCAGGGCTAGTCCGATGAAGAAGGGAAATGCCACAACACCGGTCAGACGCGCGATATCCAACAGGAAATCGCCCGGCCGCCCGCCATCGCGGCCAAGCGCGGCGAATGCTGGCTGTGAAACCATACGCAACGGGGTGGAGATGAGAAAGGTCAGCGTCTCGACCAGCCGCCAGGAAAGGGCGTAAAGCCCCGTTGCGACAGGCCCGAGAAACGCCCCGATCATCAAGGTCGGCAACTGCACCAGTGTCAGTTCCGCAAGGCGCAGGCCAAGCACCTGCGCGCCGAACCGGCCCGCCCGCGCCAGATGCGCCCGCGTCGTCTTCAGACCGGGCCGCCACGGAACCGAGGTCCACGCAAGAACGACATTCGCCGCGATCATCGCGATCCACTGACCGGCAAAGCTCCACACGCCCCAGCCCGTCAAGGCCATGAAGATTCCGACCGCCCCCCCGACGGCCACGCCCACGACCGCGCGCAGCGACAGGACCCGAAAATTGAGCTCGCGCCGCAGGATCGCCACCGGAACGGCGGTGAAGGCGATCATCAGAACCGTCACCGACAGAACCCTGATCAGTCCCGCGACAATCGGATGCCCGTAAAAGGTGCCGATCCAGCCTGCGCCAAGCCACAGCGCGACCGCCAGCACCAGCCCCAGCCCGGCCGTCAGCCAGAAGGTGGCGTTGAAATCCTCGGGCGCAGGGTCGGGCGCGGCAATCAGGTATTCGGACACGCTTTCGCGCACCAAGGCCTCGGCCAGAACGATGAAGACGGCCGCCATGGACAAAAGCCCATAGCGTTCGGGGCCCAGGATCTTTGCCATGACGATGAAGACGACAAAATTGATTGCCTGCTCTGTCCAGCCGCCCGCAGCCATCCAGGCCACCCCGCCCAGGAACTTGCGCCCGACCGTCATGATGGTGTCCGACGGGGATTTGCCCCGGACGGATGCAGGACGGCGTGCCGGATTGCGCGCAAACCCCGTCGCAGTACCAGATAGGCCTTGCCCTTGCCCGCAAGCCAATCGCGCCATCGGGAAAGATCGGTGAAATAGAACATCTCGATCCTTGGCAAATCGAACGGGTCGCTCTTGGCCGTCGCCTGCCCCAGTCGTGTGCCAACCGAGGTTTCATAGACCTGCGCGATCTGGCTTCGAACCTCGGGCCCCGCGCGTCCATAGGGCGGGGCGAAATGTCGGACCGGCCGGTCCAGTATGTCTTCAAGCTTTCTGCGCGAGACGATGAGTTCGGCCATGCTTGCATCCCCGTCCAGCAGATCCAGATCGGCATGGCTGACCGTGTGACTGCCAAACAGGACGCCCTCGGCGGCAAGGGCCCGGATTTCCGCCCAGGACATCAATGCCCGGGGCGGCTCGGCACCCCCTGCCCAACGCTCGGCGCGTCCCACATGGGCGGTGGGCAGATAGACGATCGGGCGAAATCCGTGGCGCGAAAGAACCGGCCACGCGGTATCGAGGAAGTCACGAAACCCGTCGTCAAAGGTCAGGATGATCGATCTGTCTGGCAACGCCGGCCCACCGCGCCGCGCGGCCAGAAGATCGTCCATGGTGATCACTGGCAGGCCGGACTGAGCGAGCGCATCCACCTGGCTGAGGAAGACCTCGGGCGTGATCGAGGTCGCCCCGCCCCGGTTCGAGATCGAATGGTACATCAGGATATCGATCACCGGCGGCGGCATCTCAATCCTCCACGCGGTGGCTTTCAAATGCCCGGCGATGCGCCGCCCAGGCGTCCCGATCGATCCGGCCGTCCGGGCGAAGAACCTGCGCGGCGGCATAGGCCATCGCAAAGGCATGGTGGGTGTTGTCGTGGGCAAACAGTCCCTGGCGACCAAAGCCCAGATACCCGTCCAGCGACGACAGCCAATCATCCAGCGTCTCGAAATTGCGCTGATAGTCCAGATCGTAAACGGGGTAGGCATGCGAGATCCGGCGCGTCACCGTTCGCATCACCCGAACATCAACCGGAAGACCGACCGATCCAAGCCAGTCGCAGAAGTGCGCGCCAAGCTCGTCGTCGTCCATGTTCCACCACCGTTCGCCCGGATCACAGGGCAGTTCGGCGCACAGCACGGTCCGGTCGCCCGGCTCGTCGGCCGCGTTGTAGTTTCGCGGCTCGGACATGCGGCTGATCGGGATCGAGGTTTCGGGGAAGTAGTGTGCGTCATATTCGGTGAAGCGCTTGGTCTTCAGCACCAGATAGATCAGGATCATGCCGCGAAAGCGGATCGCATCGGCCGCGTCCAGAACCGGCTGCGGCGGCGCCGGATCCATGAGCCGAACGGCAGCGGTCAGCGGTATGGTCGAGTAGATCTGATCGGCGACCACGCGCCTTTCCCCTTCGCCATCGGCGACGACCAGCCCGGTGACGCGCGTGCCCTCGCGCTCGATCCGGCGGATCTCGGCGCCAAGATGGAATCTTGCGCCCTGGGCCATGGCCCTTTCGGCCATGGTTTCGCAGATCTGCCCGAATCCTTGCCGCGGATAGAAAAACCGTCCCGTGGTCTTGCCACGCAGACCCGGCACCATCCGCACCATCCGCCCCAGGATCTTTCCCACGGAACTGCCCGATACCCGCCTTTCGGCCAGCGTCACGGCCAGCTGGTCGGGCTCCAGACCCCAAAGCTTTCGCACATAGGGAAAGTAGAAGTTCTCGGAAATCGTCGGCCCCAATCCCCGATACAGGACCGAAGAGAACGTCTCGGCGGCTTCCTTGCGTTTTCGCATGGGGCCCGTCGCCATATCGCGCAAAAGCGCCGCGGAAAAGCGCGGGGGAAGACGAAGAAGCGCATCCTGCAATTTCAGCGGGAAGTGGATCCACCGCCCCCCCAGCCGGATTCGGCCATGCCGAGGGCGCAGAAGAAGATCCTCGCCCAGCAGATCGCGCACATCCTGCAGCACGTCGGGATCGGCCGCCGGGTGAAACCGGTGCGAGCCGTAATCGCACCAGATGCCTTCGATCTGGAACGATGCCGCGTTGCCGCCCACGACCGGCGCGCGCTCGAAGACCTCGACCTGCGCCCGACCGCGTGACAGGGCCAGCGCGGCGGCGATGCCCGCGGGGCCCGCGCCCAGAACCGCGACGCGCGGAAGCTCTGGATGCGCCGGCGTCACCTGATCGGCCCTGCCGCTTGTTTCGTCATGTTCATTCCGCACCTTCGCCCGCCTCCTGTTTGATCCGTGCGGACATGGGCCCGCCCAGCGGGAATGTCAGCGCCCCGATGCCGCCCGCGAGCCAAAGCACGGCCTGCCATGCCAGACCGGCGGCGACGACGTCATGCGCGCTGGCCCCGAACGGCAGGGCCAGCGCGGCCAGCGTGCCTTCGCGCACGCCAAGGCCGCCCAGCGAGATCGGCAGCGTCGCCACGATCTTGGCCAGAGGCCATGTCAGGAACCAGACCGGCCAGGGCAAGGCGACCCCAACCGACATTGCCAGGCCGATGAACAAGGTCACAAGCATGGCCTGCGCAAGAAGCGAAAGAAGGAAGGCCACCGCAATCCTTGCCCGGGCCGAGCGCAACGCGGAAAAGCCGTCGGCGACACGAAGAAACAGGCCGCCCATCGGCAGATGCGGCCAGCGCCTCCAGATCGCGGGTATCAGCCATGGCAGGATGACCAGCGTTGCCAGCGCAAGCGCGGCCACGACACCCCCCACGCCCAGCGCAAGCCCGACCGGTGCGTTTCCAGCCGGCACAAGAACCAGCCCCGACAGGGCCAGACAGGCCAGCGCCACCATGTCGATCAGCCGATCGACAATGGCGGCCACGGCAACACGCGGTCCGTCCCGCATGTATGCATGTGCAAACCCGGCACGCACGGCGTCACCGCCCACGGCGCCTGGCAGGCACAGATTGGCCGCAAGCCCGGCGAAATGCGCGCGCAGCGCCACCCGCCATGGGATGGCCCGGCCCATCAGAACCCACCACTTCGTCGCCGTGACCACGTGGCAGGCGAGAAAGGCAACCAGAACGGACAGGAATATCGGCGCCGACAGGCGGCCCAGCGCGGACCCAATCCGCTCAAGTGGCAGGAACCACAGTATCAGGCCCAGCGCCACAGCCGATCCAAGCGCGCGTATCAGCCAGCCGCCCCGCTTCCCTGCCCCCCCGCCAGACATCATGGCCTCAGATGCAGACGCGAGATCATGTCGGCGATCAGGCCCAGCGACCAGATGATCAGCGCCGACAGGAAGGCAAACACCGTCGTTTCCGACAGGTTGTCCATGTATATGTCATAGACAAGCTTGGTCATGCCGATCCCCATCAGGATCAGACCCAGCGGGATGAAGACGCGCAACGGGTTGAACAGAACCGTCATGCGCAGGATCAGGATCAGGAAGTTCAGGAAGTCCACCGGACGGATCTTCGACTTGCCCACCCGCTTGCCGTATTCGATCGGGAAATAGATCATCCGCTTGCCGTTGCACGACATGCACAGCGTGATCGTGGTGGTAAAGGAAAACTTCTGGGGCAGAAGCGGCAGAAACGGCACCAGTTCGGACTTGCGAAAGACGCGCAGGCCGGAATTCAGATCGTTCAGCCGACGTTCTGCCAGGAACGACGCAAAGCGGTTGAGGAACCATTTCGCGGGCCGGCGGATCAGCGGCACGTTGCGCATGGCAGAACCGCGATCGCCCACCACCATGTCCTGATCGCGACACAGTGCCAGCATCTGGGGCAGGTAATGCGCCGGATAGGTTCCGTCCGCATCGATTATGGCCACGTATTCGTGCCGCGCCCGGCGGATGCCCCGTTTCAGCGCGGCTCCATAGCCGGTATTCACCTGATTGCTGTCGACAATCGCACCGCTGTTGCGCGCAATCTCGAGCGTGCAATCCTCGGATCCGTCATCCACGACGATGATCTCGTACGGTATGCCCAGCGGCTCCAGGGCCGCGCGAACGTTCTCGACCGTCTGACCGATGGCGCCTTCCTCGTTATAGGCCGGAATGACCACGCTCAGCGACAGACCCTGCACATCCGGCGCGGGTCCATCGGCGGCCTTGGCCGCGTGTTCCTCGATATCCTTCATTTCACTCACACAGCTGGCTTCGGGTCTGGTCGCGTCGGTCATCGTCATGGCTCAGGGCACATGCAGGCGGTCGCGCCGCCCAAGGACATGGTATTCGAACAGGCACCAGGCATAGGACGCGGCCGAATAGAGGTAATAGATCTGGTGATAGAGAAAGCTCTTGAGCGCAAACAGCGTTCCGCCATGCGCGCGCATGAAGCGCAGAAAGGGCAGATTGGCCAGCAGCGCGGCGGCCAGAACCGCCAGGGTCAGCGGCCAAAGTCCGGGCACGAAGGGCAATGCCAGCACCGACAGCACAAGCGCCGCGGCAATCAGCGCCCGGACCCTTTCGCCCCAACCGGTGTTCAGATCGTCATGCAGCCCCTCGCGGGCGATCATCAGCCGCGACCATGGCAGCGCCCGACAGAATATGTCGGTATGGATGGCGCTTCGGGGTGTCCAGACCTTCAGATGCTTGCCAAGCAGATCGGGGTCGACGACGATCCGCCAACCCGCGCGGCGGATGCGATAGCCAAGCTCGATATCCTCGATCGAAGGGATCCGATAGGTTTCGGTATCGAAACCGCCCACAGTCATGAACACGTCACGCCGCACCGCACCGCAACCGGCCCAGAAGGTCCGCGCGTCGCGCTGGGCCCGCTGATGATAGTAGCGGTGCATCAGGTTCTTGTAGCGTGAAAACCACGACGTCCCTTCCGGTTCGGCATCGTATGACCCGAAGACGGCGCCGACTTCGGCATCCGTCATCGCCGCGCGGATCCGCGCAGGCCCACGCCTGTCCGGGATCACATCACTGTCCACGAACCACAGGATGTCGCCAACGGCCTCATGCGCCGCGCGGTTTCGCGCAGCACCCGGACCGCCGTTCCGCGCCATCACGATGACGCGCGCCCCAAGGTCGCGCGCCACACGTGCCGTGTCATCGGGCGAGACATCATCGACGACGATCACCTCGGCCAGTTCGCCCGCATCGCGCAGGGCGATCAGCGGCGCAAGCACCCGCGGCAACAGATGCGCTGCACGATAGGCAGGCACGATGGCCGATATGCGCAAGTCGTGGGTCATGGCGCGACCTCGCGGCGGCCGTGGCGCGCGAATATCAGCATCATTGTCGCCACCAGAGGCAGTAGCCAGATCACCCGCGCGCCGTATCGCGTGGACGGTTGGGATATGCCGCCACAGACCAGCGCATTGGCCAGAATGCCCAGCAGGACCGTCACCGCCAGGGCCTTCAGCGGCGCGGGCACCCGACCCGGAAGCAGCAGCAGCACCGCGATGACAAGCAGCGACAGGGCATACAGGATCTCCTGCGCGACCGTGACCGGGCCGAACCACGATCGATCGCGGGTCAGGCGACCGTGATCGAAGTCCGAAAGCAGCAACCCCGTGACGCCCCGGTTCTGGTTGACCACGGAATCCGTGGGCAGGGTCAGGTCGACGGCGACCCAGCGGGACTGGATCAGCGTGTTCTTCAGAAAGGCCGCCATCGTGTCCAGCGGGCGGTCGGCCAGAACGGCAAGGAAGAAGCGGATCTGATCGTCGGCCACGGCCTTCTGGTCCTCGGGCGCCATCAGGCGGAATGACCCAAGCCTTGGGCTTGTCTCGAACACGATATGGGTGGCCGTGATCCGGTAGGGATCGTCCGACCATTGCAACGCCGCGTGCAGCTTGCAGGTCGGGATATTGGCGTCCGGACAATGTTCGTTCAGATAATCCAGCCCCGGTCCGTCCTGGATCATCCGCGCCGTGATATAGGGCTTGATGACGACCTCTGCCCCGGCAACCGATCTGGCCGCGGAGCGCAAGACGCTTTGTTCGGCAAATCCGATTCCGACGATCAACGCGACAAGCGCGGGCGCAAGCCACCATTGGCGGCGCGCCACGAAGACAGAGACCAGCGCCGATGCCGGCACCATCAGCGCCGCGATCGCAAGGTGCGACAGATGCGTGACGATCGCGAGAGCGCCAAGCGCGACGGCAAAGGCGATCTCCCACGGTCGCATGTGCTGCGCGAACGCGACCAGTGTCGCGATGACCAGCAACAGGACCGGCGCGAATGTGTCAGGCATCAGATAGGCGATGAGGAACGGCAGCGACCCAAGGGATGCCACGATAATGGGCAAGGCGACGGCCTTGCCGATCGGCATGTCGCCCCCCCAGACCCGCAGCGCGACGCGCATCGGCAACCAGACAGCCGCAAGTACGGCCGCGACGTTCAGGACGATCAGGCCTTCGAGCATTCTCAGACGTGCAAGTGCGCCGGCGATCAGCGCGTAGACGGCGGATCGCGACCCATCGACGGTCTTGTCGGCCTCGATCTGCGCAATGTCGGGCGCCGGCACACCCGCTTCGCGCAAGGCGGCACCACGGCCGGCCAGAGGCGATTCCGCGCTCCATCCCAACTGGCGCAGCCCGTTATGCCCCTGTGACACATAGGCGACGGTATCAAAATAGAATAGCGGCCGGCCGTTGATCAGCCAGACGCTGAGACAGGCAAGGACCGCAAGCATCAGCCAGACGGCCGAGCGTACGGCCGCGCCCTGCTGTTCATCGGTATGCGCGAGCGTGGTCATCATGCGACCCCTTCATCCGCAGCCACGCGGTCCTGCAGATCGCGGAAATACTCGATCGTGGCAACCAGTCCCTCGCGCAGCGGGACATGCGGCTGCCAGTCCAGCAACTTGCGCGCCAGCGTGATATCCGGCTTGCGCTGGACCGGATCGTCCCAGGGCAGGCGCTCGTGTACGATTTCCGAGCGAGAGCCGGTCAGCGCAATGACGGTTTCCGCCAGCTCGCGTATCGACATTTCGACCGGGTTTCCAAGATTGACGGGGCCCGTCACCTCGTCGGGCGTGTTCATCAACCGGATCAGGCCATCCACCATGTCCGAGACATAACAGAACGAGCGCGTCTGGCTGCCGTCGCCGTACAACGTGATCGGTCGATCATTCAGTGCCTGCATGACGAAATTCGACACGACGCGGCCGTCGCTGGGATGCATGCGCGGGCCATAGGTGTTGAAGATCCGCGCCACCTTGATGCGCAGGCCGTGCTGGCGGTGATAGTCAAAGAACAACGTCTCGGCGCAGCGCTTGCCTTCGTCATAGCACGACCGGTAGCCGATCGGGTTGACATGCCCCCAGTATTCCTCGGTCTGGGGATGCACCTGCGGGTCGCCATAGACCTCGGATGTCGATGCCTGAAGGATCCTGGCGCGCAGGCGCTTGGCAAGCCCCAGCATGTTGATCGCGCCATGGACGCTGGTCTTGGTCGTCTGCACGGGATCGTGCTGATAGTGGACGGGGCTCGCCGGGCAGGCAAGGTTGTAGATCTCGTCCACCTCGACATAAAGCGGGAAGGTGACGTCGTGGCGCATGGTCTCGAAGCGCGGATTGGCCAGAAGGTGCGCGACATTGGCCCGGCGTCCCGTGAAATAATTGTCCACGCACAGGACTTCGTGGCCTTGCTGCAAAAGCCGCTCGCACAGATGCGAGCCCAGAAACCCTGCGCCGCCCGTCACAAGGATACGCTTGGACATCACACTCATGCTACGCTCCACCCCTTGACACCCGGGCTTCAGTCTTGCCCGGCGGCGCATGGCAGTCGAGACATTTCGCCCCGACCCGTGAAATTGCCATCGAGCTTGCGTCAGTCCCCATGCGCCGACCGAATTGGTCGCGATACCGGCTGACGCAAAGGGAAAGCGATGCAGATCGGCGTGCGCCCGCGAACACCCGGGCCGCGCCAGATTGCTGCAACACCAATCTCAGGTTTCGGCATGCATGGCTGCTTGCAGAAATTCTCACGCCAAACCACATCCCTGCCCTTCCGGGCGATTGCAAAATCCGGCCTTGATGCCGTTTCCAAAAATGGTCCGCGGACAAGACCGACGGACATGATCAAAATGATATCATCCAATGAATAGCACGGTTTTTCCCGGGCGCGAAGGAAGAGTTGCCCGCCGACGGGGGATGAAGTTCAAAGCGCCACAAGCCTTGAGCGTGCATGCTCATCCCATCGGTTGATCTTGAAATCGGGGCTTCACCTTCGAGGCGGACATGACTATGGTCCGCGCCGATCAAACATCTGGGGTGCCACCATGCAAATCGAGGAAACATCCCTGCCGGGTGTGCTGATACTGACTCCAAGACGCTTCACCGACGCGCGCGGATGGTTCAGCGAGGTATGGAACCGGCGCACGCTGGCAAGTGCCGGCATCGACATCGACTTTGTTCAGGACAACCACTCCTATTCGGCTCAGGCGGGAACCGTGCGCGGCCTGCACTTCCAGGCCCCGCCCCATGCGCAGGCCAAGCTGGTGCGTTGCGGGCGCGGCCGGGTCTTCGACGTCGCCGTTGATATTCGCACAGGCTCGCCCACCTATGGCCATTGGGTGGGCGTGGAACTGTCGGCCGAAAACGGGCGCCAGCTGTTCATCCCCGCGGGTTTCCTGCACGGCTTCGTCACGCGCGAGCCGCACAGCGAGTTGCTCTACAAGTGTTCGGACTATTACTCGGCCGAATGCGACGGCGCCGTTCGCTTCGACGACCCGGATATCGGTATCGACTGGGGCATCGATCCGTCAACGGCCATCCTGTCGGACAAGGACGCAAGCGCCCCCCTTCTGCGCGATTTCCAATCCCCGTTTCGGTATGAGGGCTGATACATGAAACTTCTGGTAACCGGTGGTGCGGGCTTCATCGGCTCGGCCGTGGTGCGGCGAGCGATCCGTGCCGGCCACCAGGTCGTAAATGTCGACAAGTTGACCTATGCCGGGTCATTGACCAACGTCGCCGAAGTCGCGGATGAACCCGGATATGCCTTCGAACAGGCGGATATCTGCGACCGCGACGCCATGGATCGCATTCTGGCCCGGCACCAGCCCGACGCGATCATGCACCTGGCGGCGGAAAGCCATGTGGACCGTTCGATCGACGGGCCTGCGGCCTTCATCCAGACCAATATCATTGGCACCTATACGTTGCTCGAGGCCGCGCGGGCCTATTGGTCCGGCCGCGGCAAGCCCGCGGACTTCCGCTTCCACCACATCTCGACCGACGAGGTCTTCGGCTCGCTCGGCCCCACCGGCAAGTTCACCGAAACGACGCCCTATGATCCGCGTTCCCCCTATTCGGCCTCGAAGGCGTCTTCCGACCACCTGGTGCGGGCCTGGCACGAAACCTATGGCCTGCCGGTCCTGCTGACGAACTGCTCGAACAATTACGGCCCGTATCATTTCCCCGAGAAACTGATCCCGGTGGTGATCCTCAAGGCGCTGGCCGGAGAGCCGATCCCCGTCTATGGCGATGGCGGCAATGTCCGCGACTGGCTGTATGTCGAGGATCACGCCGAAGCGCTGATGCTGGTTCTGGAAAAGGGCCCTGTCGGGCGCAGCTACAATATCGGCGGAGAAAACGAGGCCACGAACCTGGACCTTGTGCGCCGAATCTGCGCGATCCTGGACAACAAACGGCCCGAGGCCGCGCCGCATGACCGTCTGATTACATTCGTCCCCGACCGCCCCGGTCACGATCGGCGCTATGCGATCGACCCGACCCGCATCCGCGAGGAGCTGGGCTGGCGGCCCTCGGTCACGCTGGACGAAGGCCTGGAACGCACCGTCCAATGGTACCTCGACAATGAATGGTGGTGGCGTCCGCTTCTGAACCGCGAGGGCGTTGGCCGGAGGCTGGGAACCGGATGAAAGCGCTTATCTTCGGACGGACCGGGCAGCTGGCCATCGAGCTTGTCCGGCGCGCGCCCGAGGGGGCCAATCTGGTCGCGCTTGGGCGCGATGCCGTGGATCTGGCCCACCCCGACGCCTGCGCAAGGGCGGTAACCGAGACGGATGCCGACATCGTCATCAATGCCGCGGCATATACGGCCGTGGACCAGGCAGAAAGCGAACCCGAGCTGGCACGCCGCGTCAACGCCCAATCGCCGGGGGCCATGGCACGCGCGGCGGCGGCGCGCGGCCTGCCATTCATTCACGTCTCGACCGACTACGTCTTTGACGGATCGGGCAACCTGGCGTGGCGCGAAGACGACTCAACCGGTCCCCTTGGCGTTTATGGGCGGACCAAGCTTGAAGGCGAGCAGGCAGTGCTCGACGCCGGGGGGACTTCGGTCATCTTGCGCACAGCATGGGTCTTTTCGGCCCATGGGCGCAATTTCGTGAAGACCATGCTGCGGCTTGGGGCGGAACGAGAGGAACTGTCCATCGTCGCCGACCAGCGAGGCGGCCCGACCGCCGCGGCGAATATTGCCGATGCCATCTGGACGATCGCAGCCGCGTTTGAAAAGGGCAAAGGGGTTCCCGGCATCTATCATTTCGCCGGCGCGCCCGCCGTGACCTGGGCGGATTTTGCCGAAGCCATCTTCGCGGCTTCCCGCCGGATCGCACATCCACCGCGCGTACGCAGGATTACGACGTCGGATTATCCCACGCCGGCGCGCAGGCCCGCCAATTCGGTGCTGGATTGCACGAAGATCCATCAGACCTATGGCATTGCTCAGCCTGACTGGCGCCAGAGCCTTGCCGAAGTGATCGAGGAAATCGAGGCAGACCAATGACCAAGACGAACCGCAAGGGCATCATTCTGGCCGGTGGGTCGGGGACGCGTCTTTATCCCATCACGCATGCGGTCTCGAAGCAGATGCTGCCGCTCTATGACAAGCCGATGATCTACTACCCTCTCTCGGCCCTGATGCTGGCCCAGATCCGCGAGGTTGCGATCATCTCGACCCCCCGAGATCTGCCGCAGTTCCGCGCTCTGCTTGGTGACGGGTCGAAATGGGGAATGCGATTCGACTATATCGAACAGCCCTCGCCCGACGGTTTGGCTCAGGCCTATCTGCTGGCCGAGGAGTTCCTGGCGGGCAGCCCATCGGCGATGGTGCTCGGCGACAACGTCTTTTTCGGGGAAGGCCTGTCGGCAAAGCTGAAATCGGCCGACTTGCGCGTCGACGGGGGCACGGTATTTGGTTACCACGTGTCGGACCCCGAACGCTATGGCGTCGTCGAATTCGACGACGCGGGCCGGGTGCTGTCGATCGTCGAAAAACCCGAACACCCCAAGAGCAGTTATGCCGTCACCGGCCTCTATTTCCTTGATGCTTCCGCGCCCGAGCGGGCACGCTCGATCCGCCCATCGGCGCGCGGCGAGCTGGAGATCACCGACCTTCTCAACCTCTACAACGCCGAAGGCAAGCTGCATGTGGAAACGCTGGGGCGCGGATTTGCATGGCTGGACACGGGCACGCATGAAAGCCTGTTGGAAGCGGCCGAGTTCATCCGCACGATCGAAGAGCGCCAGAATCTGAAGATCGGCTGCCCCGAAGAGATCGCCTTTCTCAACGGATGGATCGACGCGGCACAGCTTGAAGATCTGGCAAAGCCCTATCTGAAGACCCAATATGGCAGATACCTGATCCGCGTCCTGTCCGACCCGGACCTTGCGCGGCGCGGGTGAAAATCGCCATTCCGGCGTGAATCCTGTATTCTCTGGCCGGTCGGGCGCGTCATGGTGATTGCCTGGTGCGGCTGAGCGTGCCGAACATTCCGCGCGTCGGGTATTCTTGCGCGCGGGATTGAACTTTACGGTTCACGCCGCAGATATTACGAACGATCTGGTTTGAGCGCGCGCAGGATGGCGGCTTCGGGCCGAAACCGCCGCAATTGCAGAACAGGAACTTCGCCATGGCTTTTCGTATCAGGGGTCACAGGATTGCGGCCATCATCGTTCTGATCTCTGCGGCGGTCTGGGTGGTGACCGGCAAGTTCAGCTCGGTAGGCAGCGAAGAGGCCCATGCCGCCCAGCCCGCGCCGGGAGAACAGCCGGTGGAATCCAAGGCGGCCACAGACCAGCCATTGCGGACGGTCGGGGTGATTGCCCCGGAATTCGTCGAGCATGCCCGCCGCATTCGCGTCTCGGGCCTGACAGAGGCGGACAAGAATGCCGTTCTGGCGGCGCGCGCAAGCGGCGTGATCGCCAGCCTGAAAGTCGAGAAAGGCAGCATGGTTTCCGCAGGCGAAGTCGTCCTGTCGATCGAGGGCCCCGAGGTGCTGGCCGCGGTCGAAACCGCACGCGCCACACTGGCCCAGCGGCAGCAGGAATTGCAGATCGCCGAATCCCTGTTCAAATCCGGCACGGGGTCAGAGCTGCAACTGATCCGCGCCCGCGCCGATGCCGCCGCCGCCGAGGCCGCTCTGGTTCAGGCAGAAGCCGCTGCCGACCGCCTGAATGTGGTCGCGCCATTCGAAGGCTTCGTCGACTCGGTCGAGGTCGAGCAAGGCGAATGGATCCAGGCCGGAACGCCGGTCGCGCGCATCCTTTCGCTGGACCCGATCATCGTTCTGGGTGAAATCAGCGAGATCGAGGTCGGGCACGTTCGGATCGGCGACAAGGCCGAAGTGCGGCTGGTCAACGGCCTGCGTGCCGAAGGCGTTGTGCGCCATGTGGCGCGCGAGGCCTCGCCCCAGACCCGCACCTACCCCGTCGAGGTCAGCCTGCCGAATACCGGCGGCAAAGTGCCGTCGGGCATGACGGCCGAGATTTCGTTGTTCACCGCTCCGGTCCGCGCGGTTGTCGTGCCCAGATCCGTCATAACATTGTCGGACGATGGAGAACTGGGACTGCGCGTCGTGGGCGAGGACAACATTGCGCGCTTTGCACCGGTCGAGCTGATTGATGACACACCGCGCGGCCTGGTGCTGGCTGGCGTCCCCGAGGATGTCAGGATCATCGTCCTTGGCCAGGACCTTGTCCGGGATGGCGAGCGTGTCGCCGTAAGCGATGTCGCCGCGCAAATCAGCGGGAACTGAGCACATGGGTCTGGTCGAAACCTGCATCCGCAATGCGCGCCTGACGATTTCCGTCCTTGTCTTCCTGATGATTGCGGGCGCCCAAGCCTACATGACCATCCCCAAGGAGGCCGAGCCGGACATCCAGATCCCGATCATCTATGTCAGCCTTGGCTATCAGGGCATCTCGCCCGAGGATTCCGAGCGCCTGCTGCTGCGCCCCATGGAAACCAGGCTGAAAACCATTGCGGGCATCAAGGAAATGACGGCGACCGCCTATGAGGGGGGCGGAAACGTCATTCTCGAGTTCCAGGCGGGATCGGATCTGAACAAGGCGCTTGACGATGTCCGCTCGAAGGTGGACGAGGCCAAGCGCGAACTGCCCTCGGGCGCTGACGAGCCCAGCGTGAACGAGGTCAACATCTCGGAATTTCCGGTTCTGGTCATCACCCTTTCGGGGAACGTGCCCGAGCGCGTCCTGGCGCGCGCGGGGCGCGAATTGCGCGACCGGATCGAGGAAATCCCGGGTGTTCTTGACGCCAATCTGCAAGGCGTGCGCGATGATCTGGTCGAGGTCATCATCGATCCCGCAAAGCTGACGTCCTATGGTCTGCGGCTGGATGCGCTGGCGGCGGGCGTGGCGGCGAACAACCAGCTGATCGCTGCCGGTGCGCTCGAGGGCGATCAGGGGCGCTATGCCATCAAGGTTCCAAGCCTGATCGAAACCGTCGAAGACATCGCGAACCTGCCGGTTCTGTCGAATGGCACGGCCGTGGTACGGGCACGCGATCTGGCCGCGGTGCGGCAGACCTACAAGGACGCCGAGACCGTCACGCGCCTGAACGGCGCCCCCGCAATCGCCATCGAAGTGTCGAAGCGTGTCGGGGCCAACCTGATCGAGACGGTCGATGCCGTGAAGGCCGTGACAGAGCGATTCGCGGAAAACCTGCCCGAGGGCACGGTCGTCACCTTCAGCCAGGACAAGTCCGACACAATCCGTCAGCTTCTGGCCGATCTTCAGAACTCGGTCCTGACGGCGGTGATCCTGGTCTTCGTGGTGATCCTGTATTCGTTGTCGGGGCGGGCCTCGCTGCTGATCGGCCTGGCCATCCCGGCATCCTTCCTGATGGGCATTCTTGCGCTGCAACTGGCCGGGCTTACGGTCAACATCGTCGTTCTGTTCAGCCTGATCCTGGCCGTCGGTATGCTGGTGGACGATGCCATCATCGTGACCGAATATGCCGAACGCCGCATGTCCGAAGGAATGGACAAGCGGCAGGCCTTCGCGCTGGCCTCTCACAAGATGACCGGTCCGGTCATCGCGGCGACGGCAACGCGGGTCGCGGCTTTCTCCCCGCTGCTGTTCTGGCCGGGCGTCGTGGGCGAATTCATGAAATTCATGCCGATCACGCTGATCGCCACGCTGTCGGCCTCGCTGATCTATGCGCTGTTCTTCGCGCCCACGATCGGCGCGCTGATCGCCCGTCCGGTGGTGGAGGAGGACCGCGGGCGCGACAACCTGTACATGCGCTTTGTGGCCCGCGCGATCCGGCATCCGTGGATCGTGACCTTCGCCGCCCTCGCCGCGCTGATCGCCGTGCCCTATGCCTATGGAAAATTCGGCAAGGGGGTCGAGTTCTTCCCCGATGTCGAGCCTGAATACGGGCTGTTGTACGTCCATGCCCGGGGCAACCTGTCGATCGAAGAAAAGGACATGCTGACCCGGATGGCCGAAGAGCGAATCCTGGGCTGGCCCGGCATCAAGACGGTCTATACCCGCGCGGGAACCGGCGGCGGGCCCGGCGCGGATGTCGCAGCCGATGTCGTGGGCGTGATCCAGTACGAATTCGTCGATTGGCGCGAACGCAAGAAGGCAAGCGAAATCCTGGCCGACCTGCGCACGGCGATGCAGGGGATACCCGGCGTCGAGGTCGAGGTGTCCGTGCCCCAGGCCGGCCCGCCCACGGGCAAGGCGATCCAGATCCGCCTGTCGGCAGACAATCCCGAAGGCCTGAACGAAGTTGCGGCGCAGGTCGCAGACGAGCTTGCGAAGAACCCGGACATTCTGGATATCGACAACGGCTTGCCGCCGCCCGGCATCGACTGGCAGATTCGGGTGGATCGGGCGGCCGCGGCGCGGTTCGGCGTATCGCCCGGTGCGGTTGGCGCCGTGGTCCAGCTGGTGACGAACGGGCTGAAGCTGTCCGACTACCGTCCCGAAGGCACGGATGACGCGGTGGACATCGTGCTTCGCCTGCCCCCCGATCAGCGTACCATTGCAATGCTGGATCAACTGCGTGTCGAGACGGCCCAGGGCCCCGTGCCGATCGCAAATTTCGTCAAGCGCGAGCCCGTGCAAGCTGTCGGAACCCTGACGCGGATCGACGGGCGGCGCACGGTCACGGTGCAGGCCAACGTGCGCGAGGGCGTTCAGACCGACCCGGTTCGCAAGAGTGTCGTCGAGATGCTGAATGCGATGGACCTCGAATCGAACGGCATACGCTGGGAGCTGGCCGGCGAGGACGAGGAGCAGGCCGAGGCCGGTGCCTTCCTCAGCAAGGCATTCCTTGCGGCGTTGTTCCTGATCTTCATCGTGCTGCTGGCCCAGTTCAACCGGTTCATTTCGGTCGGGCTGATCTTTTCGGCGGTCATCATGTCCACGATCGGCGTCCTGCTGGGACTCATGATCATGGGGCAGCCATTCGGCATCGTCATGACCGGCATCGGGATCATTGCCCTGGCCGGTGTGGTGGTGAACAACAACATCGTGTTGATCGACACCTTTGACACGTTGCGACGCGAAGGGATGAACAAGGTCGACGCGATCCTGCAGACCTGCCACGAACGCGCGCGGCCGGTCCTATTGACGGCGATCACCGCGATCCTGGGCGTGCTGCCGATTGCCTTTGGCGTCAACCTCGAGCTGCTCTCGCACGAAACGACCTATGGCGCGCCGTCCACGCAATGGTGGATTTCCCTCTCCTCGGCGATCGTCTTCGGTTTGGCCTTTGCGACGGTGCTGACACTGGTCGTCACACCATCGCTGCTGATGCTGACTTCGCGCGATGCACCCGCGGAACCGGGCCGCCCGCGTTTCTGGAATCGCTGGTTCAGGCGCCGGCTGAGCGCCTGAGCCGCGCGTCGCCGAACCAGCTCACCATCAGCGACACGCTCTGAACTGCCGGCGCCATCGTCTCGAGTCGGTCGAGCGAAACTAGGAAGTCGCCCCTGTCGGTCTCGGCGTGCACGTTCTCGGGCGTGGTCTTTGCACCCTCCACGCGCATCAGCGGCTCGGTGGCGTAGACGAACTCGCCCGCGCCGGGGATCATTGTGACGGCGCGGATGGTGAACTGATGCGGTGGATGCCCCCACCAACGGCATCTTGTATGCCATGACGTGTGTGGATGCCTCCTGTTTGGCAAGCGTTTCTTGAGGTCTCGGCAGGGTCTTCGATCGGACGTGTGTCAGGCCTCTGAGCGTGGCCTTC
>NZ_PRDS01000011.1 GCF_002927635.1 Albidovulum inexpectatum | reverse complement strand
CCTTCGCGGATGGCGAAGCGCAGGCCTTCTTCCATCGCGATCGGGGCGATCAGCTCGACCTCGAACTTCAGGTTGTCGCCCGGCATGACCATCTCGACGCCCTCGGGCAGCTTCACCGTGCCCGTCACGTCCGTCGTGCGGAAGTAGAACTGCGGACGGTAGTTGGCGAAGAACGGCGTGTGGCGGCCACCCTCTTCCTTGGTCAGGATGTAGGCCTCGGCCTCGAACTCGGTGTGCGGCGTCACCGAGCCGGGCTTGGCCAGAACCTGGCCGCGCTCGACGCCGTCACGCTCGATACCGCGCAGCAGCGCGCCGATGTTGTCGCCCGCCTCGCCGCGATCCAGCAGCTTGCGGAACATCTCGACACCGGTCACGGTCGTCTTCTTCGTCGGGCGGATGCCGACGATCTCGACTTCGTCACCAACGTTGATCACGCCACGCTCGACACGGCCGGTCACAACCGTACCGCGGCCCGAGATCGAGAACACGTCCTCGATCGGCATCAGGAACGGCTGGTCGATCGCACGCGCCGGGGTCGGGATGTATTCGTCCACCGCCTTCATCAGCTCGCGGATCGAGTTCTCGCCGATTTCCGGGTCACGCCCTTCCAGAGCCGCCAGCGCCGAACCCTTGACGATCGGAATGTCGTCGCCCGGGAAGTCGTAGGACGACAGAAGCTCGCGGATCTCCATCTCGACCAGCTCCAGAAGCTCCTCGTCGTCAACCTGGTCGACCTTGTTCATGTAGACCACGATCGCCGGAACGCCGACCTGACGGGCCAGAAGGATGTGCTCGCGCGTCTGCGGCATCGGACCGTCAGCCGCCGAAACCACCAGGATCGCACCGTCCATCTGCGCAGCACCCGTGATCATGTTCTTCACGTAGTCCGCGTGGCCCGGGCAGTCCACATGCGCATAGTGACGGTTCTCGGTCTCGTACTCGACATGCGCCGTCGAGATCGTGATGCCGCGCGCACGCTCCTCGGGGGCCGCGTCAATCTGGCTGTAGTCCTTGAACTCGCCAAAATACTTCGTGATCGCAGCCGTCAGCGTCGTCTTGCCGTGGTCAACGTGACCAATCGTGCCGATGTTCACATGCGGTTTCGTGCGTTCAAACTTTGCCTTTGCCATGATGGCCTCCTGTTCCTTTTCGGTGCGCTAACCGGCGCCCTACGGGTGGGTAGGGTGCGCCTTTCGGCGCACCGTCATTTCACTGCGCGCAATTACGCGTATTTCTTCTGGATCTCTTCCGCGATGTTCTGCGGCACCGGTTCGTAATGGTCGAACAGCATCGTGAACACCGCGCGACCCGACGACATCGACCGCAGGTTGTTGATGTAACCGAACATGTTGGCCAGCGGGACGAAAGCGTGGATCACGTTCGCATTGCCCCGCGAATCCTGTCCGGTCACCATGCCGCGACGGCTGGTCAGATCACCGATGATCGAGCCCGTGTACTCTTCCGGGGTCACGACCTCGACCTTCATGATCGGTTCCAGCAGCTTGGCGCCAGCCTTCTTCAGGCCTTCGCGCATGGCCGCGCGGCTGGCGATTTCGAAGGCCAGAACGCTCGAGTCCACGTCGTGATAGGCACCGTCGACCAGGGCCACCTTGACGTCGATCACCGGGAAGCCCGCCAGCGGACCGGATTCCAGAACCGACTTGATGCCCTTCTCGACGCCGGGGATGTATTCCTTCGGCACCGCGCCACCGACGATGCGGCTTTCGAACGAATAGCCCTCGCCCGGTTCGGTCGGCTCGATCTCCAGTTTCACCCGCGCGAACTGACCGGTACCGCCGGTCTGTTTCTTGTGGGTGTAGTCGACCTCGGCCTTGTGGCTGATCGTCTCGCGATAGGCCACCTGCGGGGCGCCGATATTCGCCTCGACCTTGAACTCACGCTTCATGCGGTCCACCAGGATGTCGAGGTGAAGTTCGCCCATCCCCTTCATGATCGTCTGCCCCGATTCCAGATCGGTCTCGACGCGGAACGACGGGTCTTCGGCCGCCAGACGCTGCAGCGCCATGGCCATCTTCTCCTGGTCGGCCTTCGACTTCGGTTCGACCGCGATCTCGATCACCGGCTCGGGGAAGGTCATCGTTTCCAGAACGACCGGCTTGGACGGGTCGCACAGCGTGTCGCCCGTGGTCGTCTCCTTCAGGCCGGCAAGAGCGATGATGTCACCCGCAAAGGCCTCGTCGATCTCTTCGCGCTGAATGGCGTGCATCATCATCATGCGACCGACGCGCTCGCGCTTGCCCTTCGTCGAGTTCAGCATCTGCTCACCCTTCTTGAGGGTGCCCGAGTAGATGCGGGTGAAGGTCAGCGAGCCCACGAACGGGTCGTTCATGATCTTGAACGCCAGCGCCGCGAAAGGCTCGTCGTCCGACGCCTTGCGCTCGATGTTGCGCGTCTCGGTCTCGTCGCCCGGGGCGTAGCCCATCAGCGGCGGGACATCCAGCGGCGAGGGCAGGAAGTCGATGACCGCGTTCAGCAGCGGCTGAACACCCTTGTTCTTGAAGGCCGAACCGGCAAGAACAGGGAAGAAGGACAGGCTGAGCGTACCCTTCCGGATAAGCCGGCGCAGCGTTTCTTCATCCGGCTCGTTGCCTTCGAGATAGGCCTCCATGACCTCGTCGTCCTGCTCGACGGCGAGTTCGATCATCTTGCCGCGCCACTCTTCGGCCAGCTCCTTCATCTCGTCGCGGATCGGCTGGCGGGTCCACGAGGCGCCCAGGTCCTCGCCCTTCCAGGTCCACTCTTCCATCGTGATGAGGTCGATGATGCCTTCAAGCTTGTCCTCGGCACCGATCGGCAGCTGCACCGGGCACGGAGTCCCGCCGGTACGGTCCTTGATCATCTTCACGCAGTTGAAGAAGTCGGCGCCGATCTTGTCCATCTTGTTGACGAACACGATGCGCGGAACCTTGTAGCGGTCGGCCTGACGCCAGACCGTTTCGGTCTGCGGCTCGACGCCGGCATTGGCGTCCAGCAGACACACGGCACCGTCGAGAACCGCCAGCGAACGTTCGACCTCGATGGTGAAGTCGACGTGGCCCGGCGTGTCGATGATGTTGAAGCGGAACTTCGTGTCCGACGTGCCCTCGGGCGTGGGGTCCTCCTGGCGCTGCCAGAAGGTAGTCGTCGCGGCCGAGGTGATGGTGATGCCGCGCTCCTGCTCCTGCTCCATCCAGTCCATCGTCGCGGCGCCATCGTGCACCTCGCCGATCTTGTGGGACTTGCCGGTGTAATACAGGATCCGCTCGGTCGTCGTGGTCTTGCCCGCGTCGATATGGGCCATGATCCCGAAGTTGCGGTATCGCTGCAGCGGATATTCGCGTGCCATGAGTCTTGCCTTCCTTCGGGATTACCAGCGGTAGTGGCTGAACGCCTTGTTGGCGTCGGCCATCTTGTGGGTGTCTTCGCGCTTCTTGACGGCAGCACCGCGGCCGTTGACCGCGTCGATCAGCTCGCCGGCAAGACGCTCTTCCATCGTGTGTTCGTTGCGCTTCTTGGCCGCGGCGATCAGCCAGCGGATGGCCAGCGCTTCGCGACGCTCGGGACGGACATCGACGGGCACCTGGTAGGTGGCGCCACCAACCCGGCGGGAGCGAACCTCCAGCGAAGGCTTCACGTTGTCCATCGCCTCATGGAAGACTTCGACGGGCGAGCGCTTCAGCTTCGCCTCGATCCGGTCAAGCGCATTATAGACGATACGCTCGGCGACGGACTTCTTGCCGTCCACCATGAGATTGTTCATGAACTTGGTCAGAACCCGATCGCCATACTTGGCGTCGGGCAGTACTTCGCGCTTTTCGGCAGCGTGACGACGAGACATCTGGTGATCTCCTTACTTCGGACGCTTCGCGCCGTATTTCGAGCGGCGCTGACGACGGTCCTTGACGCCCTGGGTGTCGAGAACGCCACGCAGGATGTGATAGCGGACACCCGGAAGGTCCTTCACCCGGCCGCCGCGGATCAGGACCACCGAGTGTTCCTGAAGGTTGTGCTTTTCGCCGGGGATATAGCTGATCACCTCATAGCCATTGGTCAGACGGACCTTGGCCACCTTCCGCATGGCCGAGTTCGGCTTCTTCGGCGTGGTGGTGTAGACGCGGGTGCAGACCCCGCGCTTCTGGGGGCAGCCCTCCAGGTGCTGCGACTTGGATTTCTGCACTTTCGCTACCCGGGGCTTCCGGATCAGCTGCTGGATCGTCGGCATTCAATCTCGCCCTATGTTGCGGCCCGATCAACCATCGCCCGTCAGCGACGTCTCCGGGGGCTTTTCTCAACTGTCGTGCCCTGCGCGTCCGCAAAACACCAATACCGCTATCGTCCCGCCATGGGGCCGACGCGGTGGAATTCCAGAGGATCGGGGCGTTTCGGCCCGGATCATGACCACTTCTTCAGTTCTGTCCCCCGATCGCGCGCACTACGCCCGCGGTCAGGGTGTGCGCCGTATATGGGGAGTCGCGGATGTTGTCAACACCGCGCCTCAGGGTCGCCGGGACAGCATCACCCTGTGCAGAACAAGAGCAATCGCCAGAACGATCAGCGCCGCGAAAACCGTGTCCGAAAGGAAATGCCGTCCGGTCAGAACCCTCAGGACCAGACCGGCCGCAGGAAGGCCCATGGCTGCCACGACATATAGCGGGAAGAACCTGCCCAAAAGGCGCCGCGCCAGAGGGACAAGCACGACAAAGGCAATCGCCAGTGCCACCGCTGCCGACCCCTCGCCCGATACGAACGAACAATTCCGTGCGCATTGGTCCGCAGGCAGCAGCGCTGGCGTGAAGTGTGCCGAACCACCGAATTCCGCGATTGCGGCCGGGCGTGCGCGCCCCCAATGCGCCTTGAGAATCACGTTGACGATCAGGCCCGGCCCCAAGAGGTAGAGCGTCAGCAGGAACGCCGCCTCGCGCGCGCCAAAGCCGCGAATCGGTCGGCCCGCCAGTGCGAGACCCAGCGCGGCCAGAGAGAACCCGACCACGCCAAGGCTGAGATACCACACGAAATGCCTCAGCGCCTCGACTCCGGGCAGATCCGAAATCCAGAAGCCCGCGCCCGGACGGTAGAACAGCCGCGAAACGGCCAGGTCGATCTGCGGCCAGAGCGTGAAAACAGCGGCCGCGATCGTGGTGACCACGGCCAGCCACAGCGCCAGTCGAACATGATTTACCTGCCTCATGGCGCGCAGCCTTGCGGCAGAATCCAGCCGCGCAGGTTCTTTCCGGAATAGGCTCCGCCCTGTGTGCGGAAAGTGGCCACGGCATCACCGGCGCATCGCGGCGCATCTTCCCCAACCATCAGGGCGGGACCGTGACCGGCCGTCAGGGGGAAGGTCTGTTCGTAATAATTGCGCGGACGACCCGCGGGCCGTGGGGCGCGGAATTTCAGGCCCGTATCGCGGCCGGTATGGAACAGATCGGCGAGAATGTCGCGGCTGACCGCAACGACGGTATCGACCCCATTGCCCTGCGCCGTTTCGATGATCTGGCGTGACAGCTCGGCGCGGCCCAGATACCGCTCAAGCACGGGCTTGCCGCCGATTTCGGGAAACGGCGCGACAACCGCCAACACGGGCAGAGCCAGCGAAACGAACCCGTTGATTGCCAGCGACACCGGCAGAAGCCTGGGGGCGCGATCCAGCATCTGGACGACGGCCAGAATCGTGCCCGCGAAATAGGCCGCGACCGCCCAGTTGGCATAGGCCTTGTCCAGAAATGCCTGGGTGCAGACGATCGCCACGATCGGAGCCGACAGCCAGATCAGCGGCCCCAGCCCGGGGCGCGCCGGTCGAAGCCAGGCCCAGAGCAGTGCGGAAAACAGGACCGGACCCGCAACGGCAAACTGCGCAAGGAAGAACGCGACAGCGCCGATCGGGTTCAGCCGTGCCCACCAGGCCTCTTGGCGGACCCACCCGACATTGTCGAGCGTGTGCGCCACGGTCGCCAGATCATGGCCAAGGTTCCACAGGATGTTCGGCGCTATCACGGCAAGAAAGGCCGCCAGCATTGCGCCCCACTGCCGCAGTCTCAGCCGCGCCTTCGGCAGGAACAGCGCAGCCAGCATGGTCCCCAACAGAAAGTAGATGCCCGCATATTTCGCCAGAAAGCCAAGACCCGCGGCGACGCCTGCCGCGACCGAATCCGTGATGCGGCCGCTCGCGATCGCGCGCTGATGCAACAGGATGGCCGCCGCGAAAAACGGCGCCATTACCGTGTCGGTCGAGATCAGGAGACTGCCGAGCGCGGCCAGGGGCAATGTCACGTAGCTGGCCGCAACCCAGATCGCGGCGCGCGCGGAATGCAGCCTTGCCGCCACCGCGCCAAGGACCAAAGCCGTGAGCGCATGCAGAAACGGCGCGGGAAGGCGCACGAAGAAGGGCGCGTCGGATCCGGCCAGATCGGTGACGGCACGGATCAGCCATGCGATCAGCGGCGGTTTCGAATAATAGCCAAGATCGAGCCGCTGCCCCCACAGCCAGTACTGGCTTTCATCGACGAACAGATCGGTCCGGTTGAACCACAGCGCGACGACCCGCGCGAATGTCACGACGCCCACGACAAGGGCGGCGCGGGGCAACCACGCGCGGTTCTCAGGCATCCGCATTCCGTTCGCGGTGGATCAGGTACAGGTTGCGGGCATAGATGAAGACACCCGTGGATTGCCCCAGAATGAACACCACGTCCCGGCGCCAGATCGCGTAGCTCAGCAGGATCAATCCACCCGCCATGGAGAGGTACCAGAAGGCCAGCGGCACGACCGAACGCCGCGCGCGCTCGGACGCGATCCATTGCACCAGGAACCGTCCGGTGAACATCAGCTGCCCCAGAAGACCGAAGGCAACCCACCAGAACTCGGCCCAGCCCGAGACATGGAGTATCGCGAAGACCCGCTCCATCCGTCAGTTTTCCACGGCAATTTCAGTGGGGCGCGACCGCTTGCGGCGCCGGATCAGCCACATCACACCGACCATGTCCACGATCCCGACCAGCGCCCGCTGAAGGTTGGAATATTTCGACCGGCCTGCGCCGCGCGGCCGATGACCAACATCAACATGAACGATCTTCCAGCCGTCCCTGTTGAACAGTGCGGGAAGATAGCGGTGCATATGGTCGAAATAGGGCAAGGCAAGAAAGGCATCGCGGCGAAAGGCCTTCAGCCCACAGCCGGTATCGCGAGTGCCGTCGCGCAGAAGACGCGAGCGGATACCATTCGCGATCTTCGATGCCATGCGACGCGAGAACGTATCCTGACGCCCGACCCTCTGCCCCGCGACCAGGCCGACGCCATCGCTGCCGGGCGCCAGAAGCGGCGCGAACAGGCGCGGGATCTCGGCCGGGGGGTTCTGACCGTCACCGTCGAGCGTGCAGACGATCTCGCCCCGCGCGGCGCGGACCCCGGAATGAATGGCCGCGCTTTGTCCGCCCGACCGGTCATGCCGGATCAATCGCAGGTTCGACCGCCCCGTCATCCGATCGCGCACGACCCTGTCGGTGCCATCATCCGACCCATCGTCGACGACAATGACCTCGTAATTTCCATGCGCGGCACAGGCCGCATCGATCTCGTCGATCAGCGAACCGATATTCTCCGCCTCGTTCCTGGCGGGTATGACGACCGAGATCATGGTCATGACAGATGCCCTGGATTGGCCCGGATTGCGGGGTCTTACTTCCGCTCAGGGCGATTGTAAATCAGCGCGCGCCTCTTCAAGCGCCCGCATCAGCCGCCACGCGCGAATTCCAAAGCGCCGGCGCAGGATCTGGCGGGCGCGTGCATCCTCCAACCGGGCGACATAGGCGCGCCGGCCGGCGTTGCTGTCATTGTCCTCATGCGCGCCGCGCACATACATCGGCTGGTCCTGCAGGCTGAGTACCGGCATGCGGCGGAATACCAGATGGTGGGCGTAATCAAGAACGGTGCGATCATGGTCCGGCGGCATGTAGATCGTCAGGCCGCAGGACAACGATTGCGCCGTCACGCGATAGACCTCGGGCTGACCATCGCGTGGCAACAGCGTCAGCCCGTGGCAATAATCCAGCGCGGCCACCGAGTGCATCGCAAAGACCGGCGCAAGGAACATGCGAAAATCGCCCCGGACCCGCTCGACGTAATCACGCGCGACCGCGTCATCATCGTCCAGCCTGAACTGGGCAACGATATCGGCCCGGGGGTCGATCCGGTCCGCGATCGCTGCCCGCGTCACGTCGGCCTGCAGCCCCACCGGAAGGCGGACGATCTCGATCTGAGGCACGCGCGCAACGGCGCGGACCAGGCGTTCATACCAGTCCTCGGGCAGATCCTCGCCCGTCGCGATGATCAGGGTGAAATCGGGATCGGTCTGACCGGCGATCGAGGGCAGGAAAACCTCGGTGAACCATGCCATGCGCCGGGCCATCCGGCCCGGGTCGTAGAGCTGCGCGCGACGTTCGGCCAGGGTTTCCGGCATGCGCTGAAATCCGTCACTGACAAGCAACGAAAAGCGGCAGATGCCGAGAACCTGTATGCGCACGGGTGTCGCCCCCACCATTCGCTTCGGTGATCGGCAGGATGCGGGCCGGCACCGCGCAATGTCAACGCAGGACCTGAATGAAAAGGCCCCCGCGAATTGCGGGGGCCTTTGATCTTCCGCTCCGTATCAGTCGCGGCTTTCGAACGGGTCGCCTGCCTCGGCGATGTCGTCGATCACCTCTTCGGCCGGTGCCGCGAGGCGTGCTGCCTTTTCGGCCTCGGCCCGACGTTCCTCGATCACCTTCTGGTCGCGGTCATGCGCAATCTTGGTCAGGCGCTGGATCGCGCCGCCGGTGCCCGCCGGGATCAGGCGGCCAACGATGACGTTTTCCTTCAGGCCGACCAGCTTGTCGCGCTTGCCCTGGACCGCGGCCTCGGTCAGCACCCGGGTCGTCTCCTGGAACGACGCCGCCGAGATGAACGACCGGGTCGTCAGCGAGGCCTTGGTGATGCCCAGCAGAACCGGTTCGCCGGTTGCCGGGCGGCCGCCGCGGGCGATGACCTTTTCGTTCTCCTCGTTGAACTCGGCCTTGTCGACGTGCTCGCCCTTCAGAAGCGTCGTGTCACCGCTGTCGGTGATCTCGATCTTCTGCAGCATCTGGCGAACGATCACCTCGATGTGCTTGTCGTTGATCTTCACGCCCTGCAGGCGATAGACCTCCTGCACCTCGTCGATCAGGTAATCGGCAAGCGCCTCGATGCCCAGGATCCGCAGGATGTCGTGCGGTGCCGGGTTGCCGTCCATGATGTAGTCACCCTTCTGGACGTGGTCACCTTCCTGGACCGGAATGTGCTTGCCCTTGGGCACCATGTATTCGACGGGCTCCAGCGACTCGTCGATCGGTTCGATGGTGATGCGGCGCTTGTTCTTGTAGTCCTTGCCAAAGCGCACGTAACCCTCGACCTCGGCGATGATCGCGTGATCCTTCGGCCGGCGTGCCTCGAACAGTTCGGCAACGCGCGGCAGACCACCGGTGATGTCCTTGGTCTTGGCGCCTTCGCGCGGAATACGCGCAACGACGTCACCCGCCTGGATCGAGGCGCCATCCTCGACCGACAGGATCGCATCGACCGACATCGGATAGGTGACCGGGTTGCCCAGATCGTTGCGCACGGGCTCGCCCGTTTCGGGGTCGACGATGATGATCTCGGGCTTCAGATCGCTGCCCTTCGGCGCGCTGCGCCAGTCGGAAACGATCTTCTGCGTCATGCCGGTCGCCTCGTCGGTATCCTCGCGCAGCGAGATGCCCGAAACGAGATCCACGAACTTCACGACACCCGGCTTCTCGGCGATGATCGGCAGGGTATAGGGGTCCCATTCGAACAGCTTGGCGCCCCGTTCGACCATCTGGCCATCCTCGACCAGAACCTTGGCGCCATAGCCCACCTTGTAGGTGGCGCGTTCCTGGCCGTTCTCGTCGATGATCGCGATTTTCATCGCACGTCCGGTGACGACACGTTCGCCGTTCGCGTTGGTCAGGATCGTGGCATTGCGGAACTCGATCCGGCCTGCCTGACTGGCTTCCTGGAACGACTGGCTGCCGCCCTGGGCGATACCGCCGATGTGGAAGGTCCGCATCGTCAGCTGCGTGCCCGGTTCGCCGATCGACTGGGCCGCGATGATGCCCACGGCCTCGCCGATATTCACCAGCGTACCGCGCGCCAGGTCGCGACCATAGCACATGGCGCAGACGCCCTCCTCGGCCTCGCAGGTCAGCGGGCTGCGGATGCGGATCGAGGCAAGACCGGCGGCTTCGATCTCGTCGGCCTTGCGTTCGTCGATCAGTTCGCCCCTGCGGATCAGAACCTCGTCGGTGCCCGGCAACAGCACGTCCTCGGCCGCGACACGACCCAGGATGCGCTCGGACAGCGACGCCACGACCTCGCCGTCATTGATCGCGGCCTTGGCCGTGATGGCCCGGTCGGTGCCGCAATCATGCACCCGCACGATGCAGTCCTGCGCGACATCGACCAGACGGCGCGTCAGGTAACCCGAGTTCGCCGTCTTCAGCGCCGTATCGGCCAGACCCTTCCGCGCGCCGTGCGTGGAGTTGAAGTACTCCAGCACGGTCAGGCCTTCCTTGAAGTTCGAGATGATCGGCGTCTCGATGATCTCGCCCGACGGCTTGGCCATCAGGCCACGCATGCCGCCCAGCTGCTTCATCTGCGCGGGCGAACCCCGGGCGCCCGAATGGGCCATCATGTAAATCGAGTTGGGTTCGAGCTCGCGCCCCTCTTCGTCCCGGCGCACGGCCGAGATCTCGGCCATCATGGCCTGAGCCACGGCATCCGAGCATTTCGACCAGGCATCGACGACCTTGTTGTACTTTTCGCCCTGGGTGATCAGGCCGTCCATGTACTGCTGCTCGAACTCCTTCACCTGCTCGCGCGTGGCATTCACGATCTCCCACTTCTTCTGCGGGATGACCATGTCATCCTTGCCGAACGAGATGCCGGCCCGGAAGGCCTCGCGGAAGCCGAGCTGCATGATCTGGTCACAGAAGATGACCGACTCCTTCTGACCGCAATAGCGATAGACGGTGTCGATGACGTTCTGGACGTCCTTCTTGCGCAGCAGGCGGTTGACAAGATCGAACGGAGCCTTGGCGTTCTTCGGCAGAAGCGCGCCCAGCCGGACACGGCCCGGCGTGGTTTCATAACGCTTCAGGACCTCGTTGCCTTCCTCGTCGATCTGGGGAATGCGCGCGGTGATCTTGGCGTGCAGATGCACCTCGCCGGCCGCCAGCGCGTGCTCGACTTCCTCGATCGATGCAAAGGCCATGCCTTCGCCCTTCATGCCCTCGCGCATCATCGTGATGTAATACAGCCCCAGGACCATGTCCTGCGACGGCACGATGATCGGCGCGCCGTTGGCGGGCGACAGCACGTTGTTGGTGGACATCATCAACACGCGCGCTTCCAGCTGGGCCTCCAGCGAGAGCGGCACGTGCACGGCCATCTGGTCGCCGTCGAAGTCGGCGTTGAACGCCGCGCAGACCAGGGGGTGCAGCTGAATCGCCTTGCCCTCGATCAGAATGGGTTCGAACGCCTGGATGCCGAGCCGGTGCAGCGTCGGCGCGCGGTTCAGCAGCACCGGATGCTCGCGGATCACCTCGTCGAGGATGTCCCAGACCTCCGGGCGCTCCTTCTCGACCAGCTTCTTGGCCTGCTTGACGGTGGACGACAGGCCCTTGGCCTCGAGCCGCGAATAGATGAACGGCTTGAACAGTTCGAGCGCCATCTTCTTGGGCAGGCCGCACTGGTGCAGCTTCAGCTCGGGGCCCGTCACGATGACCGAACGGCCCGAGAAGTCGACGCGCTTGCCCAGCAGGTTCTGACGGAACCGGCCCTGCTTGCCCTTCAGCATGTCCGACAGCGACTTCAGCGGGCGCTTGTTTGCGCCGGTGATGACGCGGCCGCGACGGCCGTTGTCAAAGAGCGCGTCCACTGCTTCCTGCAGCATCCGCTTCTCGTTGCGCACGATGATGTCGGGCGCGCGCAGTTCGATCAGCCGCTTCAGACGGTTGTTGCGGTTGATGACCCGACGATAGAGATCGTTCAGGTCCGAGGTGGCGAAGCGACCACCATCCAGCGGAACCAGCGGGCGCAGTTCGGGCGGAATGACCGGGATCACGGTCAGGATCATCCATTCCGGCCGGTTGCCCGATTCCAGGAAATGCTCGACCAGCTTGAGCCGCTTGATGATCTTCTTGGGCTTCAGCTCGCCCGTGGCTTCCTTCAGCTCTTCGCGCAGGCGCTCGGCCTCGGCCTCGAGGTCGATCTGGCTCAGCATCTCGCGGATGGCCTCGGCGCCGATACCGGCGGTGAACGCGTCCGCGCCGTACTGATCCTGCGCGTCGAGATATTCCTCCTCGGTCAGCAGCTGCCCATAGGACAGATCGGTCAGGCCGGGCTCGATGACGACGTAGTTCTCGAAATACAGGATGCGCTCAAGGTCGCGCAGCGTCATGTCCAGCATCAGGCCGATGCGCGAGGGCAGCGACTTGAGGAACCAGATATGGGCGACCGGCGCGGCCAGCTCGATATGGCCCATGCGCTCGCGGCGGACCTTCTGCAGCGTGACCTCGACGCCGCATTTCTCGCAGACGACGCCGCGATACTTCATCCGCTTGTACTTGCCGCAAAGGCATTCGTAATCCTTGATCGGGCCAAAGATGCGGGCGCAGAACAGGCCGTCGCGCTCGGGCTTGAAGGTCCGATAGTTGATCGTTTCAGGCTTCTTGATCTCGCCATAGGACCAAGAGAGGATCCGTTCGGGGCTGGCCAGAGAGATCTTGATCTCGTCGAACTGCTTGGGCGAGGCCAGCGGGTTGAACGGGTTGTTGGTCAGTTCCTGGTTCATTTTGCGTCCTTCAGATCAGGGGATGGGTGAGTGGGGCGAAGACCGCCCTCACTCCTCCTCCGCATCCAGGAGTTCCATGTTGAGGCCGAGGCCCCGCACTTCCTTGACGAGAACGTTGAACGATTCCGGCACGCCGGCTTCGAAATTGTCCTCGCCCTTGACGATGGCCTCGTAGACCTTGGTCCGGCCGGCCACGTCGTCGGACTTGACGGTCAGCATCTCCTGCAAGGTGTAGGCCGCGCCATAGGCTTCCAGCGCCCAGACCTCCATCTCGCCGAAGCGCTGGCCGCCGAACTGCGCCTTGCCGCCCAGCGGCTGCTGCGTGACCAGGCTGTAGGGGCCGGTCGAACGCGCGTGGATCTTGTCGTCCACCAGGTGGTGCAGCTTCAGCAGGTACTTCACGCCGACGGTGACGGGACGGGCGAACTTCTCGCCGGTACGGCCATCGAACAGTTCCGACTGGCCGGACGTGTCAAAGCCCGCGCGGATCAGCGCATCGTTGACATCGTCCTCCTTGGCGCCGTCAAAGACCGGGGTCGCGATCGGCACGCCGCGCTTGACGATCTCGGCCCGCTCGACAAGGGCCTCCTCGTCTAGGTCGGCGAAGGCCTCGGCATAGGCTTCCTCGCCATAGCCGTATTTCAGCGCCTCGCGCACCGGGGTCAGGTCGCCCGAGCGGCGGTATTCCTGCAGCGCCTCGTCGATCTTCAGGCCCAGGCCACGCGCGGCCCATCCCATGTGCGTTTCAAGGATCTGGCCGACATTCATCCGCGACGGAACGCCAAGCGGGTTCAGCACGATGTCCACCGGGGTACCGTCGGCAAGGAACGGCATGTCCTCGATCGGCACGACCTTGGACACGACACCCTTGTTGCCGTGACGGCCAGCCATCTTGTCGCCCGGCTGCAGCTTGCGCTTCACCGCGACAAAGACCTTGACCATCTTCATCACGCCCGGCGGCAGGTCGTCGCCACGGCGGACCTTCTCGACCTTGTCCTCGAAACGATGCTCAAGCGCGCGCTTCTGCGCCTCGAACTGGGCGTTCAGCGCCTCGACTTCCTGGGCGTCGCTCTCCTCGGCCAGCGCCAGCTGCCACCACTGCCCCTTGGACAGCGAGTCCAGCAACTCCTCGGTGATCTCGGAATTGGCCTTGACGCCTTTCGGCCCCTTGACCGCGACTTTGCCCAGAAGCAGCGCCTTGAGACGGGCATAGATGTTGCGCTCGAGGATCGCCAGCTCGTCATCCCGGTCACGGGCCAGACGCTCGATCTCCTCGCGCTCGATCTGCAGCGCACGCTCGTCCTTCTCGACGCCGTGGCGGTTGAAGACCCGCACCTCGACGACGGTACCGTAATCGCCCGGCGGCAGACGCAGCGACGTGTCGCGGACATCCGAAGCCTTCTCGCCGAAGATGGCGCGCAGAAGCTTTTCTTCGGGCGTCATCGGGCTTTCGCCCTTGGGCGTGATCTTGCCCACCAGGATGTCGCCCGGGCCAACCTCGGCCCCGATATAGACGATGCCGGCCTCGTCGAGATTGCGCAGCGCCTCTTCGCCGACATTGGGGATGTCGCGGGTGATCTCCTCGGGTCCCAGCTTGGTGTCGCGGGCGGCGACCTCGTACTCCTCGATATGGATCGAGGTGAAGACGTCGTCGCGCACGATCCGCTCGGAGATCAGGATCGAGTCTTCATAGTTGTAGCCGTTCCACGGCATGAACGCGACGATGACGTTCTTGCCAAGCGCCAGCTCGCCCTGATCGGTCGAGGGGCCGTCGGCGATGACATCACCCTTGGCAACCTTCTGACCCACCTTCACCAGGGGTTTCTGGTTGATGCAGGTGTTCTGGTTCGACCGCTGGAACTTGCGCAGACGGTAGATGTCGACGCCCGGATCGCCCGGCTCCAGGTCCTCGGTCGCGCGAATGACGATACGGGTCGCGTCGACCTGGTCGATCACGCCCCCGCGGCGCGCCACGATCGCGGCACCCGAGTCCAGCGCAACCTTGCCTTCCATGCCGGTGCCGACAAAGGGAGCATCGGCCTGCAGCAGGGGCACGGCCTGCCGCTGCATGTTCGAGCCCATCAGCGCGCGGTTGGCGTCATCGTTCTCAAGGAACGGGATCAGCGCCGCGGCGACCGAAACCAGCTGCTTGGGGCTGACGTCGATCAGGTCCACGGCCTCGGGTGGGTTCAGCATGAACTCGCCGCCCTGCCGGGTCGAGACCAGTTCGTTCACGAAGCGGCCATTCTCGTCCAGCTGGGCATTGGCCTGCGCGATCGTGTGCCGCATCTCCTCGGTCGCGGACATGTAGACGACCTCATCGGTCACCTGCCCGTCCTTCACGCGGCGATAGGGCGTTTCGATGAAGCCGTACTTGTTCACCCGCGCATAGGTGGCCAGCGAGTTGATCAGACCGATGTTCGGGCCTTCCGGCGTTTCGATCGGGCACATCCGGCCATAATGGGTCGGGTGCACGTCGCGCACCTCGAAGCCCGCGCGCTCGCGGGTCAGACCGCCCGGCCCAAGCGCCGACAGGCGCCGCTTGTGCGTGACTTCCGACAGCGGGTTGGTCTGGTCCATGAATTGCGACAGCTGGCTGGAGCCGAAGAATTCGCGCACCGCCGCCGCCGCGGGCTTGGCGTTGATCAGGTCCTGCGGCATGACCGTGTCGATCTCGACGCTGGACATGCGCTCCTTGATCGCGCGCTCCATGCGCAGCAGGCCGACGCGATACTGGTTCTCCATCAGTTCGCCGACCGAACGCACCCGGCGATTGCCCAGATGGTCGATATCGTCGACCTCGCCCCGGCCATCGCGCAGCTCGACCAGCGCCTTGATGCAGGCAACGATGTCCTCGCGGTCAAGCGTGCGCTGGGTGTCGGGCTTGTCGAGCGCAAGGCGCATGTTCATCTTGACCCGGCCAACGGCCGACAGGTCATAGCGCTCGCGATCGAAGAACAGCGACTGGAACAGCGCATCCGCGGCCTCGACCGTGGGCGGCTCGCCCGGGCGCATGACCCGGTAGATGTCCATCAGCGCGGTTTCGCGGTTCCAGTTCTTGTCGGCCGCCATCGTGTTGCGGATGTAGGGGCCGACATTGACGTTGTCGATGTCCAGAACCGGGATCTCGGTGATGCCGTTGTCCAGCAGCGTCTTCAGCGTGCCGCCGCTGATCTCGCCATCCTTGTCCAGCGTCAGCGTCAGCTCTTCGCCCGCCTCGGCATAGATCGCGCCGGTTTCCTCGTTGATGATGTCGTGGGCAACGAAACGGCCGACGATATGATCGAAGGGAACAAGAAGCTCGGTCACCTTGCCTTCGTCGATCCACTTCTTGACCATCCGCGGCGTGGCCTTGTCGCCAGCCTTCAGGATGACTTCGCCGGTGGCAGCGTCCACGAGGTCATAGCTTGGCCGGGTGCCGCGCACGCGCTCGGGGAAGAATTTCGTCACCCAGCCCTTGTTCTTGGCAAGCTTGAAGGTCACCGTGTCATAATAGGCCGACATGATGTCGTCCTGGTCCATGCCCAGGGCATAGAGCAGGGTCGTCACGGGCAGCTTGCGGCGACGGTCGATGCGCGCAAAGACCAAATCCTTGGCGTCGAATTCGAAGTCCAGCCACGAACCGCGATAGGGAATGATGCGGCAGGCGAACAGCAGCTTGCCCGAGGCATGGGTCTTGCCCTTGTCGTGATCGAAGAACACGCCCGGGCTGCGGTGCATCTGGCTGACGATGACGCGCTCGGTGCCGTTGATGATGAAGGTGCCGTTCGACGTCATCAGGGGCATGTCGCCCATGTAGACGTCCTGCTCCTTGATATCCTTGACGGACTTGGCGCCGGTCTCTTCGTCGACGTCGAACACGATCAGGCGCAGGGTGACCTTCAGCGGCGCGGCATAGGTCAGGTCGCGGGCCTGGCATTCCTCGACATCGAATTTCGGCTTCTCGAGCTCGTATTTCACGAATTCGAGAATGGCCTTCTCGTTGAAGTCCTTGATCGGGAAGACAGACTGGAAGACACCCTGGATGCCCTCGCCGTCCAGCGGCTTGTCGCCGTCCCCGGATTTCAGGAACAGGTCATACGAGGCCTTCTGAACCTCGATGAGGTTCGGCATCTCGAGGACTTCGCGGATCTTGCCATAGTATCTGCGGATACGTTTCTGGCCAACGGTCGCTTGCGCCATGCTCGTCGTCACCTTTCGTCTCTTCGCGGGTGTGGCTCCGTCGGGGACACGGCGCCACGCCGCTTGCGAATGAAGGGGGCCGGTTCAATTCATGCACCCCGTCCCACCGGGGCACTCCCGAACCGTGAACCTCGCCTTGAAGGGGGCACCGACGCCGTGCCCGGCGCCACCTTCAAGACAGGTTCGGCTGGGCCCGGGAAAGCCCCGGACCCAGCCCAAGTTCCATGTCGGGACCGAAGCCCCACACGGTCTTACTTCAGCTCGACCTTGGCGCCAGCCTCTTCGAGCTTCTTCTTGATCTCTTCGGCCTCGGCCTTCGGAGCAGCTTCCTTCACCTTGCCGCCGGCTTCGACCAGTTCCTTGGCCTCTTTCAGGCCCAGGCCGGTGATGGCGCGAACTTCCTTGATCACGTTGATCTTGTTCGCACCGGCATCGGTCAGAACGACGTCGAATTCGGTCTTTTCTTCGGCAGCAGCGCCAGCGTCACCGCCAGCAGCCGGACCGGCGACCATGACCGCGCCACCGGCGGCGGGCTCGATGCCGTACTCGTCCTTCAGGATTTGCTTCAGCTCCTGGGCTTCGAGAAGCGTGAGGTTCACGATCTCTTCGGCAAGTTTCTTCAGATCAGCCATTTCAGTATTCCATTCCTGGTTTGTGTTCCAACGTCAGGCCGCAGCCGACGAAGGCAGTTGTTGCTCACGCGGCTTCCCGCTCTTCCAAGGTCGAAAGGATGCCCGCGATGTTCGAAGCAGGCGCGCCAATGGCCCCGGCGATGTTGGAGGCAGGCGCCCCGATGCAGCCGGCGATGGAAGCGATGAGCTCCTCGCGCGACGGCATGGCGGCAACGGCCTTCACACCAGCCTGGTCCAGCGCCGTGCCGTCCATTGCGCCGCCAAGGATCACGAACTTGTCGTTCTTCTTGGCATAGGCATCCGCGACCTTCGCTGCTGCGACAGGGTCCTCGGAATAGACGAGCACGGTCATGCCCGTGAGAAGCTGGCCGATGCTTGCGCAGGGCTTGCCTTCAAGGGCGATCTTGGCGAGCCTGTTCTTGGCGACACGGACGGACCCACCCGCTTCACGCATGGCCGCGCGCAGGTCCTGCATCTGAGCAACTGTCATGCCTTCGTAGCGGGCAACCACCACGACGCCAGAGCTTTCGAAGATCTGGCCGAGTTCCTCGACCACTTTCTCTTTCTGGGCTCTATCCACAGTCTCACTCCAAGTATGGGGGTTTCCCCCCGGCTCTCTAGGTCCCGGCACGTTCGCCGGGGTTCGGGTCCGTGATGGTCCCGAGGCCAGGATCGCCCGAGGCATCGCCCCGGTTGTTCCAGTCTCGTTTCCCATCTCAGGAAGGACTTATGGGGAAGTTCCCCGCCCTCCGTCTCGGACAGGACGGCGCCGCTTGCGGCACCGTCATCCCCGGCCCCGAAGGACCGGGAATCTTGCCGGGGCGGGCTTGCCCGCCCCGAAATCCGTTACTGCGCGGTCGCCGAGGCGAGATCCACGCTGATGCCCGGCCCCATGGTCGAGGACAGCGACACCTTCTTCAGGTAGGTGCCCTTGGCGCCGGCCGGCTTGGCCTTGGCCACCGCATCGACGAAGGCGCGGACGTTCTGCGCCAGCTTCTCTTCGTCGAACGACACCTTGCCAATGCCGGCGTGAACGATACCGGCCTTCTCGACCTTGAACTGGACTTCGCCGCCCTTGGCCGCCTTTACGGCCGCGGCGACGTCGTTCGTCACCGTGCCGACCTTCGGGTTCGGCATCAGGTTGCGCGGACCCAGGATCTTGCCCAGACGGCCGACCAGCGGCATCATGTCGGGCGTGGCGATGCAGCGATCGAAATCAATCTTGCCCGACTGGATCGTCTCCACCAGGTCCTCGGCGCCGACGATGTCGGCCCCGGCTTCCTTGGCCTCGTCAGCCTTGGCACCACGGGCAAACACGGCCACGCGCACATCCTTGCCCGTGCCATTCGGCAGCGTGACGACGCCGCGCACCATCTGATCGGCATGACGCGGATCAACACCCAGATTCAGGGCGATCTCCAGCGTTTCGTCGAATTTCGCCCCGGCGGTGGACTTGATCAGCTTGACCGCCTCTTCAACCGTGACGTTCGACTTGCCGGCGAAGGCCTCGCGGGCCGCCTTCATGCGTTTCCCAAGCTTGGCCATGACTTACCCCTTTACCTCGATGCCGCAGGACTTGGCCGAGCCAAGAATGATCTTCATCGCGGCTTCGATATCGTTCGCCGACAGATCCTTCATCTTCGCCTCGGCGATCTCGCGGATCTGCGCGGGCGTCACGTAGCCGGCGACCTCGCGTCCGGGCTTCGACGACCCCTTGGGACGGTTGCGCTTGCCGACCGGCTTCAGACCCGCGGCCTTCTTCAGATACCACGACGCCGGCGGCGTCTTGATCTCGAAGGTAAAGGACTTGTCCGCGTAATAGGTGATCAGCGTCGGGATCGGCGCGTCCTTTTCCATGTCCTGCGTGCGGGCATTGAACGCCTTGCAGAACTCCATGATGTTGATGCCGCGCTGACCCAGAGCCGGACCAACGGGCGGCGACGGGTTCGCAGCCCCCGCCTTGATTTGCAGCTTCAGCTGCCCAACGACCTTCTTGGCCATCTGGCCTCTCCTTCTTCACTGGCGCCACCCGCCAAGGGTCTGGCGCAGTTTAGTGGTCCGGCCAGGCTGCCGCCTGAACCTCCCACGACACACGCCTCAGGCGACTTTCTGCACCTGGGCGAATTCCAGCTCGACCGGCGTCGGCCGGCCAAAGATCGACACCATCACCTTCAGGCGGTTGGCATCTTCGTCCACCTCTTCGACCATGCCCGTAAAGCCGTCGAACGGGCCATCGGTGACCTTCACCTGTTCGCCCACCTCGAAATGGATCAGGCTGCGCGGGGCTTCCTGGCCTTCCTCGACACGGTTGAGGATCGCGTTGACCTCCGAATCACGCATCGGCATCGGCTTGCCCTGCTGACCCAGGAAGCCCGTCACGCGGTTGATCGAGTTGATCAGGTGATAGCCGCGATCGGTCATTTCCATGTGGACCAGAACATAGCCGGGCATGAAACGGCGCTCGGTCTTGACCTTCTTGCCGCGGCGAACCTCGATGACCTCTTCGGTCGGGACCAGAACCTCGTCGATCTCGTCCTCAAGGCCCTGCTCGGCCACGGCGTGCTTGATCTGCTCGGCAACCTTCTTCTCGAAGTTCGAGAGAACGCTTACCGAATACCACCGTTTCGCCATCTGCCTCTGACCTCGTCTGCCGGCGACACGACGCCGGATCTTGAATGAATTTCAGCGGGTTGCCCCATTCTTGCCTGAACAAAAAACAGCGCGCAGGACGAATCGATGCGCGCCGGGCCCAGGCAGTTAGGCGTTCAGTTACAGGCCTTCGGCGCGAATTTCAAGGCCGAATGGCACGGCCACCTTCAGCTGCTGAGCCCAAGGATCGTGGTCAATCCCAGCCGGATGACCAGATCCACCAGAAAGAAGAAGACCGATGTCAGCGCCGCCATGACGAAGACCATCGCCGTGGTGACCATCACCTCGCGCCGGTTGGGCCAGTGAACCTTGGCAACTTCCGAGCGCACTTGCTGGATGAACTTGAGCGGATTGGTGGCCATGAATGGACCCTTCGCGGTGGTGGAACCATGGCGGGATACGCGGAAGCGTTCGGGAATTCAAGCCCGCCCCGCCCCGCGCGACCGAAGTGCCATCACGATTGATTGCGCGACTGCCGCTCGGCAATACCCGACACGCCCTCGCGCCGGGCAAGTTCGTCCACCACCTCCTCCAGCGTGACGCCGCGCGCGCTCAGCATGACCAGAAGGTGATACAGCACGTCGGCGGCTTCGGCGACCAGCCTGCCGCGATTGCCACGCACGGCCTCGATCACGGCCTCGATGGCCTCTTCACCGAATTTCTCGGCGCATTTTTCCGGCCCCCGCGACAACAGCCGCGCCGTCCACGACGATTCGGGGTCGGCGTCACGGCGCGAATCGATCGTCGCTGCCAGGCGTTCCAGAACGTTCATTCCAGCCTCATCGGTATGCCCGCGCGGGCCATATGCTCCTTGGCCTCGCGAATGGTGTAATCCCCGAAATGAAAGATCGACGCGGCCAACACCGCCGAGGCATGGCCCTCGACGATGCCCTCGACCAGGTGGTCCAGCGTCCCGACGCCCCCCGATGCGATCACCGGGATGTCCACGGCATCTGCAATCGCGCGGGTCAGCGGAATGTTGAATCCTGCGCGGGTTCCATCCCGATCCATCGAGGTCAGCAGGATCTCGCCCGCGCCGCGCTCTTCGACCTTGCGGGCAAACTCCACCGCGTCGATTCCCGTCGGGCGCCGCCCTCCATGGGTGAAGATCTCCCACCGCCCCGGTTCGACGGTCTTTGCATCGATCGCGACGACGATGCACTGGCTGCCGAAGCGATCTGCGGCTTCTGCCACGACATCGGGGTTTGCCACGGCGGCCGAGTTGAACGACACCTTGTCGGCACCGGCCAGCAACAGCGCACGCACGTCGTGATGACTGCGCACACCCCCGCCGACCGTCAGCGGGATGAAGCATTGCTCGGCCGTGCGCGACACCAGGTCATACATCGTGCCGCGGTTTTCATGCGTGGCGTGGATGTCCAGAAAGCAAAGCTCATCCGCGCCCGCCGCGTCATAGGCCTTGGCCGCCTCGACCGGATCGCCCGCATCGACAAGGTTCACGAAGTTGACGCCCTTGACAACGCGGCCATCGGCCACGTCCAGACAGGGGATGATCCGGGTCTTCAGCATCGATGCATCCTTTCGGAAATGTCCTAGCGCGCCACCGCCGCGATGGAAAGGGCGCGCTCAACCCGCCAATGCACGGATCGCCTGAGTCACATCGATCGCCCCGTCATACAGTGCCCGCCCCGAGATCGCGCCCGAGATCACGCCGGTATCCCGCAGCGCGATCAGGTCATCCAGCGACGACACCCCGCCCGACGCGATCACGGGGATCGAGACGGACCGCGCCAGATCTGCCGTGGCCTCGATATTGGGGCCCGTCATGGCGCCGTCGCGGCCGATATCGGTATAGATGATCGCGGCCACCCCGGCATCCTCGAACCGGCGGGCCAGATCGATGGCCACGACATCGGTCTGGTCTGCCCAGCCGCGCGTCGCGACACGCCCGTCGCGGGCATCGATCCCAACCGCGATCCGGCCGGGAAACGCGCGCGCGGCCTGGCGCACCAGATCCGGGTTCTCGACCGCGACAGTCCCCAGAATGACCCGCGCCAGCCCCTTGGACAGCCACATCTCGATCGTGCCCATGTCGCGGATTCCCCCGCCCAGCTGGGCGGGCACTTTCACGCGCGACAGAATCGACTCGACGGCGGCGGCGTTGACGGGTTGGCCGGCAAAGGCCCCGTTCAGATCGACCAGGTGCAGCCATTCGCAGCCCGCCGCCTCGAAGGCCGCGGCCTGCGCGGCCGGGTCATCACCAAAGACCGTGGCCTTGTCCATCTCGCCATGTAGCAGGCGGACACATTGGCCATCCTTCAGGTCAATCGCGGGATAAAGGATCATCGCGGCTTCTCCGTGTCGGTTCCGGCCGCGTCTTGCCACAGCGGGGCGCGATTGCAAAGCCATCCTACAGCCGAGACGATATCACGCCCGTCGCAAAGCCTCCCATCCGCAATTCTCCGAACAGCCGCTGATATTCGATCTTGGGACAGCGATTCTGAACAACGCTCAAGCCGGCTGCCTCGGCCTTGCGCGCGGCCTCGGGATGTTCGACCCCGATCTGCATCCAGATGGTGCGCAATCGCGGCAGATGCGTCATCGCCTCGTCCACGATCGCGGGAACGGCGTCGGGGCGGCGAAAGATGTCCACCATGTCCACACCGGCTTCGTCGGGGATCGAGGCCAGGTCGGGATAGACCGTCTGCCCAAGGATCGTCTGCCCCGCATGGCCGGGATTGACCGGGATCACGCGATACCCCTTCAACCCAAGATAACGCGCAACGTAATGCGATGGCCGTACCGGATTGGGGGAAACCCCCACCACCGCAACGACGCGGGTCGTGCGCAGGATATCCTTCAGATATTCGTCCGAACACGCGGTCATGGCGTCATCATGCACGAAAAAAGCGCCCGATCCAGAGAACGGGCGCCAGTCGCGGAACGAGGGACAGTGAATGAGAAGCAGCGATGTTCCGTGTGCGCCGCTTCCAGTATGGAATTTAGGACGGATCGGTCGGCTTGAAAGACCTGTCGCGGGAATGTGATCACGTCATTGCCCCAGAACCGATGGCCAGTTGCGATCGGCCATTGCCACATAGGTCGCGATGTCCTGCCGCCAGATGGCGCGAATCTCGGGCGAGAAATTGAGGTACAGCCGCCCGTCATGGATGGTGAAGGCATCGGGATCGCCGGGCGCCAGGCTGCCCTTGGCGACGGCATAGGCGCAATAGCCGCCATAGCGCGGCATATAGGCCATGGGATTCATCTCGAAGGCCTCGAGGTTTTCGGGCGTCGAGAAATACCACATCACGCCATGCCATTTCAGCGCAAGCGAAGACAGGCCCATGACCGGCTTGCCCTGGGTGAAATAGGCAACCGGATCATAGCCCGAAAGCGCGATTCCCCCCGGTGCATTGATCTCGGGTTCGGTGGCCAGTGCGGGGCGCAGGATCGTCCCCGTGACCGGAAGCAACAACAGGGCCGCGATGATGGCGCGGCGCGTCACGGCTTGGCCGGCGGTTCGGACATGGGCGGATCGCATTCTTCCTCCTCTGGCTTCGGACAGGCCAAAGATGTCACCCCGCGCGCCGTGGCGAAAGACCGCTCCCGCAAGCGTGAAGACTTGTGTCCAACCGTCAGCGGCGCGAGGCCGCATAAAGCGCAACCGCCGCCGCGTTCGAGACATTGAGCGATCCGAACTGGCCGACAAAGGGGATACGGACCAGCCGATCGCAGGTCTCGCGCGTGCGCGCGCGCAGGCCGGGCCCCTCGGCCCCAAGCACCAGAACGACGGGGCGGCCCGAAGCCTCTGCCAGTCCCTCTTCCAGGGTCGTTTCGGCCTCGCCATCAAGGCCCAGCGCGACATAGCCCATGGCCTGCAGACGCTGCAACGTATCGGCCAGGTTGCCGACGCGCAGATAAGGCTGGCGTTCAAGCGCGCCGCTTGCCGTCTTGGCCAGCGCCCCGGTTTCGGGCGCGGAATGGCGCGAAGGCGCGATCACGGCGCGGGCCCCGAACACCTCGGCCGATCGCAGGATCGCGCCGACATTGTGCGGATCGGTCACGCGGTCGAGCGCCACGACAACGGCACCCGGGCCGGTCGAACACAGCTCGTCCACGGATCCCCAGCGCAAGGGGCGAACCTCGAGCGCCGCGCCCTGGTGCACGCTGGCCGGGTCCAGCGGCACCTGCTTGTCGAAGATACGCGCATCGACGATTTCGGGCTCGATCCCGGCCGCCCCCAGAACATCCGAGCCCAGCCGGTCGGCAGCGTTGCGCGTCAGGACCAGCCGCAACCGTTCACGCCGCGGATTGGCGAGCGCATCGCGCACCGCGTGCAGGCCGAACAGCCACACCGTCTCGGCCGAGGCCTTGCGGCGGGCGCGCTCCTTTTCGATGACCCAGGCGGGTTTCTTCATGGCGATATCCATATCTCGGGTTGCAACCGGGCCTATCCCAGATCACGCGGTCTGTGAAGCGCATTGCGGCCAAGATTTGGTGTTGACGCCCCGCGCGTTGGGCAGTAATCAGCCAGCGCGTCGGGCGACGTGCTGCAAGGTGCGGCAGCGGACTGTAACTCCGCCGGGGAGACCCATGCCTGGTTCGATTCCAGGGTCGCCCACCATCCCCTTCCCTGCAAATACATGACCTGTCAGGCTGCGTGAACAGCTCTACCGTTCACCGGTGCAGTCCTGCGGCTCGAAGCTCGGCGATCAGTTCCGCCACGCGCTCGGCATTGTCGCGCGCCACGCGACCGTCCCGCATCAGGCGGTTGTTCTCGAAACCGATTCGGGCCTTTCCGCCGGAGGCAACGGCAGCCACAAGGCACTCGGTTTCATGCGGACCAAAGGCGCACAGGGCCCAGTCGGGGGCGAGCCCGGCGCTGTTCTGCGCCTCGAGCACCGGCAGCAGCTGATCTGGCGTCGATACCTGGCCCGGCACATAACGTCCAAGGACGTGCAGAACGCAAAGCCCTTCGGCCGACACGATCCCGGCGCCGACCATCAGGGCAAGCCGCGCGATGTCCTGCGGGCCATACAGGATATGCTGCACCTCGATACCGGCCTCGTGGCACAGGCCAAACAGGCGGGCATTCGCCGCGTCGTCATCGTCTGCCGTGATCTCGGCAACCGCGATGGAAACCGCAGGTGGGCGCAAGGTCTCGACCAATGCCCGCTGTTCGGCCGGGCTGTAGCGGCCCACGGATTCGGTCGTGACCTGAACGTACAATCCGGGGCAGGCAACGTTCAGCTCGGCCAGCAGCTCGGCATAGAGCCCGGCATCCAGAACGTGCTGGCCCTTGGTGTCGCGCACATGGGCATGCAGTCCGTCGGCCCCCGCGGCCTGACAGGCGCGCGCCGTCCGGACGATCTGCTCGACCGTCACGGGCAGCGCAGGATGATCGTCCGGCCCAAGCCGAGCGCCGTTCGGCGCAACCATCACGCGCGGCAGGCTCATGCCACGAGCGCCCGGTCGATGGCGATTGCCAGCTTGTCCACCAGTTCACCGATTTCGTCATCGCTGATGATGAAAGGTGGTGCCAGCAGCACGTGGTCACCGCGCCGCCCGTCGATCGTGCCGCCCATCGGATAGCAGATCAGCCCCACCTCCATGGCGGCGGTCTTGATCCGCGCGTGCAGGCGCCGGGCGGGGTCGAAGGGCGCCTTGGTCTCGCGGTTCTCGACCAGCTCGACGCCCCGGAACAAGCCGCGCCCGCGAATGTCACCGACATGGGGATGCTGCCCCAGCCGCGACCGCAGGGCAGCGTCCAGCTTCTGGCCCTGCGCGCGCACGCGCGGCAGGAGCCCGTCATCAAGGATGCGCGACAAAACGGCATTCGCCGCCGCAGCCGCCATGGAATGGCCCATATAGGTATGACCATGCTGGAAGAATCCCGACCCCCGGTCGATCGCATCAAAGATCGCGCCGCTGCACAGCAGCGCGCCGATCGGCTGATACCCCGCGCCCAGACCCTTGGCGATCGTGATCATGTCGGGCGACACGCCGTCCTCGAGACAAGCATACAGGTGACCCGTACGCCCCATGCCGCACATGACCTCGTCCAGGATCAGCAGCACGCCATGGCGGTCGCAGATCTCGCGGATACGCTTCAGATAGCCCGGCACCGCGGGGACGGCGCCGGCGGTTGCCCCGACGACCGGCTCAGCGATGAATGCCATCACCGTTTCGGGCCCAAGCCGGTTGATCTCGGCCTCCAGCTCACCGGCGACGCGCCGGCCATAGGCCTCGACGCTTTCGCCTTCTTCGCGGCCGCGATATTCGTAGCAGGGCGAGATATGGGACGTCTCGATCAGCAGCGGCGAGAACTGCGCGCGGCGCCATTCGTTTCCACCGGCGGCAAGCGCCCCCAGCGTGTTGCCGTGATAGCTTTGCCGTCGCGCGATCACCCTGTGACGCGCCGGCTGGCCGATCTCGAGGAAATACTGCCGGGCAAGTTTCAGGGCTGCCTCGACAGCCTCGGACCCGCCGGACACAAGATAAACCCGTTCGATCCCTTCGGGTGCCTCTTCAACCAGCCGGTCGGCCAGCGCTTCGGCGGCTTCGGTCGTGAAAAAGCCGGTATGGGCAAAGGCCAGCCGGTCCAGCTGCGCATGCAGTGCCGCGCACACCTTTTCATCCGAATGGCCAAGACAGGATACCGCGGCACCGCCCGACCCATCCAGATAGCGGCGGCCCTGGGCATCGATCAGGTAGCAGCCTTCGCCACCCACGGCAAAAGGCAGCTTTGCGCGGGTCGAGCGGCCAAAGATGTGACCGGGCATGGCTCAGCTCCGCGCCACATAGACCGATTGGCGGGCATGGCGAACGACCCGCGCCGCGTTCGGCCCCAGCAGGTAATCCTTCAATGCCGGACGGTGCGACCCGATCACGATCACATCCACATCGTATTTGTCCGCCGCCTTCAGGACCTGGTCGTAGATCGTGCCGTGCCCGACATGGGCATGGGTTTCGATTCCTTCGGGCGCATGCCGACGAATCCAGTCCTTCAGGCTTTCCAGAATTTTGGCATGCGCCTTCTTCTCGTATCCCTCGGGGAAGAAGCCCGAGACCTGCGGCAGGCCGAAATCCGGCATCACCGTGATGACGTGCAGAACCCCGCCGTCGTGCAGAAGATCCAGCGCGGCGGCAAGTGGCGCGCGGCTTGTTTCCTCGTTTCCGATATCGACGGCCAGCAGGATCGTCTTGGCCATGGCTCAACTCCTCAGAAGGCGGGTTTGGTTTGGCGGCGGCGTTGCAGCGCGACGACCAGCCCAAGCAGCAGCAGGGCGGGGATGTAGAATACCTGCTTTGGCATCCGCTGCGCTGGCGTCAGAAGGCTGACAACCTCGACCCGCGTGTCGGTGTAGAAGTCGAATCCCTTCAGCTGTTCGCCGTAATACGACCCGAACATCGGCTCGTCCATGAAGAGCCTGTCACCCTCCTGGATCAGGAACAGGCCGGCGGCCTCGGCGCGACCGGTCGGCGGATCCGACTCCGTCACCGTGTGGACAAGGGTCATTCGGGTGATGCTGCCATCCGAGAAGGACGGGCCTTCGACCACGAAGCGGACCGTCTCCCCGGGCTGCGCCGCATCGATGGCCGCGGCCAGATCGGTCGGCGGGCTTTCATGGAACCGGGGCTGGATCCGGTCCAGCCAGAACCCCGGCACGAACAGCGTGAACGCCACCAGCAGCAGGGCGGCACTTTCCCACAGCCGCGACGGCGCCAACAGATAGCCCTGGGTCGCGGCCGCAAACAGAAGCATGGCGATGGTCGCAACAACAAAGATGAAAGCCGCGTGCAGCAGGCCCGCCCATGTCCCCAGATCCACGCCATACAGGATCAGCGTGGGGTTGTAGATGAACAGGAACGGCAAGGCGACCGTGCGCATGGAATAGAAGAACGCCGTGAAGCCCGTGCGGATCGGATCGCCGCCCGATACGGCCGCGGCGGCAAAGCTTGCCAGCCCGACCGGCGGGGTCACATCGGCCATGATCCCGAAATAGAACACGAACAGATGCGCCGCGATCAGCGGCACGATCAGGCCCTCCTGTGCGCCCAGGCTGACCACGACCGACGCCATCAGTGACGAGACGACGATATAGTTCGCCGTCGTCGGAAGGCCCATGCCCAGAATCAGCGAAAAGACCCCGACCAGAAGCAGCATGATGAACAGGTGGCCGCCCGACAAGAGCTCGACCAGACCCGCAAGTTCGGTGCCGATCGGGGTCTTGGTCACGGTCGCCACGATGATGCCGGCGGCTGCCGTGGCCACGCCGATGCCGATCATGTTGCGCGCGCCCATGATCAGGCCCTCGATCAGATCCAAGAACCCGGCCCGCGTGGCCTGAGCCACATCTTCGCCCCGGAACATGGCCTTCAGCGGCCGCTGGGTCACGATGATGAACAGCATCAGTCCAACGGCATAAAAGGCCGACTTTGCCGGAGATTGCATCTCGACCATCAGGAACCAGACCAGCACCAGGATGGGCAGCAGGAAATGCAGCCCCGTGGGAAAGACCTGTGCGATGGTGGGCAGCTTGATCTCGGTCGAGTTCGGATCGTCCAGGGCAAGGTCCGGGCGGCGCGCCGCAACACGCACGGCCAGCACATAAACCCCCAGGATCGCGGCCATCACGACCCAGTCGGCAATGCCCGGCGCGGCGGCACGCAGACCGCGGATGCCATAGATCAGGGCCGTGAAGGCGATTGCCGCCAGGACGAAGCCGATGAAGATCTTGAGAAACATCTGAAGCAGGCTGCGGGCCTCGCCCAGCGCGGGCATGTCCTTCTTCAGCGCCTCGAGATGCACGATATAGACCAGGGCGATATAGGAGATCACCGCCGGGATGAAGGCGTGCTTGATCACCTCGACATAGGAAATCCCGACGAATTCGACCATCAGGAAGGCCGCAGCCCCCATGACCGGCGGCATGATCTGTCCGTTGACCGAGCTTGCGACCTCGACCGCGCCGGCCTTTTCCGAGGAAAATCCAACACGCTTCATCAGCGGGATGGTGAAGGTCCCGGTGGTCACGACATTGGCGATCGACGAGCCCGAGATCAGACCCGTCATCGCCGACCCGACAACCGCCGCCTTGGCTGGCCCCCCGCGCAGATGCCCCAGCCCGGCAAATGCCAGCTGGATGAAGTAGTTGCCCGCCCCGGCCTTGTCGAGAATCGCGCCGAACAGGACAAACAGAAAGACGAAGGCCGTCGAGACGCCCAGCGGAATGCCGAACACGCCTGTCGTATCCAGCCACAGCGAATTGATCAGCGCCGTGAAGGACAGGCCGTTATGTTCGATCAGGTCGGGGATCAGCCAGCCTTGCCCGATATAGGCATACAGCATGAAGAGCGTCCCCACGATCGCCAGCGCGGGGCCCAGCGCCCGGCGCGAGGCTTCCAGCAGGACCACGATGCCGACGGCGCCGATTGCGACCTGCATCTGCGTGGGCAGACCCGAGCGCGCGGTCAGCGCCAGCTCGGTCGAGAATGCGAAGACGTAGAAGGCGCAGCCAAAGCCGACGAAGGCCAGAATCCAGTCCACCAGAGGCACGCGGTCGCGCGGCGAAGACTTGAAGGCCGGATAGGCGAGATAGGCCAGCACCATCGCAAAGGCCAGATGCATCGGCCGGGTCTGCGAGGAATTCATCACCGGCAACCATGCCCCGAACCAAAGCTGCGGCTGGGCGATCCACAGCTGGAACAGCGACCAGGCAAGCGCAAGGCCCGAGATCAGCAGAGCGACCTTGCGGTTGGTCGGCGCGCGGCCTCCGGTATCGGTTGCGGCAACCAGCTCCTGCAGTTCTTCCTCGGACAGCGCGGCGGCGCTCTGGTCCTGGCTCCGATCCTGGTTCTGGCTCATCACGGGGTCCCTCGTTTGCTGCGGGGCCGTGCCGGATCTTCAGGCCGTCAGCCCCTGAGACGTGAAGGGCGCCGACCAAAGCCGGCGCCCGGTCGCGGCCCGGGCTGTCCGGGCCGCAATCGGCGCCGGCCGATTATTCCAGAAGGCCGGCTTCGCGATAGTACTTTTCGGCCCCCGGATGCAGCGGCGCGGACAGGCCGTCCTTGACCATCTGCTTGGGGTCCAGATTGGCGAAAGCCGGATGCAGGCCCCGGAACTGGTCGATATTCTCGAAGACCGACTTGACCAGCGCATAGACGACGTCATCGGGCACATTGGCCGACGTCACCAGCGTTGCGCCCACGCCGAAGGTTTCGACATCGTCGGGGTTGCCGCGATACATGCCGCCCGGGATGACCGCCTTGCGATAGAAGGGGTTTTCCTCGACCAGCTTGTCGATTTCGGGGCCGGTCACGCTGACCAGGACCGCATCACAGGCCGTGGTCGCTTCCTGAATCGAACCCGACGGATGGCCGACGGTGTAGACCATCGCATCGATGTTGTTGTCGCACAGTGCCTGGCTTTGTTCCGCCGCCTGCAGCTCGGAAGCAAGGGCGAAGTCGTCCATGGTCCAGCCCTTGGCGGCCATCACCACTTCCATCGTGCCACGCTGGCCGGAACCGGGGTTGCCGACATTGACGCGCTTGCCCTTCAGATCGTCGAAGGTCTTGATGCCCGCATCGGCGCGCGCCACGACGGTGAACGGCTCGGGGTGAATCGAGAAGACGGCGCGCAGCTCCGTGAACGGGCCGTTCTCCTCGAATTTCGAGGTGCCGTTATAGGCGTGGTACTGCCAGTCGGACTGGGCCACGCCGAATTCCAGCTCGCCCGAGCGGATGGCGTTGATGTTGTAGACCGAACCGCCCGTCGATTCGACGGCACAGCGGATGCCATGTTCGGACCGTGTCTTCGACATCATGCGGCAGATCGCGCCGCCCGTCGGATAATAGACGCCGGTGACGCCCCCCGTGCCGATCGAAATGAACTTGTCCTGCGCCGCGGCCGGGCCCGCAGCAAGCCCAAGCGCAACGAGCGCTCCAAAAACGGCATGTTTCATGCTCAACTCCCTTGTTGTCCCAATGGATCGGAACCAAGAGACGCTTTCGTCCGCGACATGTCAACGCAAGAAGGAAGACAGGCCCTTGGCATCCGTGCACCCCGGCATGACCGGAAGCGGCTGATGACCGGACGCGCGCGGGACATTCATCGCTCCCGGCTCGCGGCCGATCGACACCGCGCGAGGCCATCCAGACCGGTCCAATTGCAGCGCCGGACCCATCTGCACCCCATGGGCGCGCCCCGCATTGCAGTCGACCGCGCCAATCGCGAATGGGGCCGCCCCGCGGGATCGTCAATGACCCGGGCGCGCTACAGCCGGCCCAGCAACGCCGGCGTCGGCCAGGCATCCGCGGGCAGGCCAAGACGGACTTGCTCCTTCTGAACGGCCTCGCGCGTTTTCTCGCCCAGGATGCCATCGACACCGCCCACGTCGTGACCGCGCGCCACCAGTCTGCGCTGCAATTCCTTCATCTGCTGGGTCGTCAGGCCAGGTTCGGGATTGCGCGGATCGAAGACCGGCGCGCCCTCCAGCCGCGTGGCGAAATAGGCGGCGGTCGTGACATAGACGAAACTGCGGTTCCATTCGAACAGCACACTGAAATTCGGATAGGCCATGAAGGCCGGTCCCTTGCGCCCCATCGGCAGCAGGATCGCACCTGACAGGCCACGCGCCAGAGGGGCGCTGCGCCCGCGAACGCCCATCCGCTCCCATTCCTCGATCCGCCTGGGATGGTTCAGGCCCGTTCGGGACCAGTCCAGGTCGGACGGCACGACGATTTCCTGCAGCCAGGGCTCATTCGGGCGCCAGCCAAGCCCGCGCAGCATATGCGCGGCGGACATCAGCGCATCGGGGGCCGAGGTCTTCAGTCGGACATGACCGTCCCCGTCGCCATCGACTCCGTTGCGCAGGATGTCCTCGGGCAGCATCTGGACCATGCCGATCTCGCCCGCCCATGCCCCCGTCGTGCGGCGTGGATCAAAGTCGCCGCGTTCATACAGTTCCAGCGCGGCAAAGATCTGGGGACGGAACAGTTCCGGCCGGCGGCAGTCATGGGCAAGCGTGACCAGCGCGTTCAACGTGTTGAACTTGCCCTGAACGGCGCCGAAATCGGTCTCGAGCCCCCAGAAGGCCAGAAGGATGCCCCTGGGCACGCCAAGCTCGGCCTCGATCCGGTCGAATACGGGCCCATATTTCTGCGCGTTGCGCCGGCCATTCTCCAGCCGGTCGCGCCGGATGACCGCGCGCGCGAAGTCGATGAAGGACTTGCGAAACACACCCTGGGACCGATCTGCCCGCAGCACGGCAGGGTCCTGCCGGACATGCGCGAAGAAGGCTGTCACCGTCTGCGGATCGTGCCCCATCGCGATGGCCTCGCGCCGCAGTTCCGAAACAAAGTCGCCAAACCGGCCACCGCAGGCGACGGCCGTTTGCGGAAGGACAAGCATGACAATTGCCGCAACGATGGGCCGCATCGGTTTCCCCCCTGCATCTCGGACCGGAAAAGGCTCACCGATGGCGGGCCGGATTGCAAGGCCGGGTCAGTAGCGGCCGTGCGGGGCCGCGAAATCGATGACCGGATTTATCGGGATGATACGGTGCGGATTTATCATCTCGTGGCTGTAGTGGTAGTGACGCACGAAGTGATCCGGCCGAACCGTTCCGGCCACGCCCGGCCATTGATACAGCGCGCGGGTATAGGCCCACAATGCCGGGTAGTCGATCAGCCGTCGGCGGTTGCACTTGAAGTGCAGGTGATAGACCAGATCGAAGCGCACCAGCGTGGTGAACAGGCGCCAGTCGGCCTCGGTCAGCCTGTCGCCCATCAGCCATGTCTGGCGTGACAGCCGGTCCTCGAGATCGTCGAGGGTGTCGAACAGCGCATGCACCGCTTCATCATAGGGCTGCTGCCGTGTCGCGAAACCCGCCTTGTAAACCCCGTTGTTGACCTTGTCGTAAATCCGGGCGTTGATCTTCTCGATCCCGTCGCGCAGGTCTTTCGGCCAGTAGTCGTCGCGATTTCCGGTCAGCTCGTCGAAGGCTGAATTGAACATCCGAATGATGTCGGCACTTTCGTTCGAAACGATCGTGCCGGTTTCGCGGTCCCACAGGACCGGCACCGTCACCCGCCCCGTGTAGCGCGGATCGGCCCGGACATAGACCTCGCGCAGGTAGTCATGCCCGAACAGACGGTCCCCCGTCGCGCCAGGGAAATCCGTATCGAAAGTCCAGCCGTCATCCAGCATGTCGGGATGGACGACCGAGACGTCGATGATGTCGTCCAGCCCCTTCAGCGCGCGAAAGATCAGCGTGCGATGCGCCCATGGGCAGGCATAGGAAACATACAGGTGATAGCGCCCCGCCTCGGCCTTGAACCCGCCCCGCCCGGTCGGACCCGGCGAACCATCTGGCGTGACCCAGTTCCGAAAGCGCGACTCGCTGCGCTTGAATGCGCCGCCCGTCGCTTCGGTATCATACCATTCGGACGACCAGCGCCCCTCGATCAACATGCCCATAATCGGTTCCTTTCCTTGCCAACAGATAGGGCATCCGTGGACCGGGCCAAAGCGCGTCAGGGCGAAGCCTGCGTGCATTCATGCACGGAACCAAGGCTTCATTGGCCCGTTACCTTTCCCGGTCAGGATGGTGACAGATCGAATGTCGAGCTTGATTCACCGCGCGAATGGCGCATGCTGAACGACGGGGGGTATTTGAGATGACCGATTTTTGTCTGCCAAGGGATGTTCAGGCCGGGCTGGAAGAAGCCCACAAAAGGGACCAGTTGCGCCGCGCGCGCCTGCGCGTGCAGGTCGGAGATGAGACTTACCCGATACTTCGGTTTTCGGAATCGGTCTTCCGGCTGGATGCCGGCCAGGTCGCGCATCTGCGCGGTCTTGTCGATATTTATGACGGGGCGCGGCATCTGTATCAGTCGCTGATCGTCGCATCGGAAATCGACAACGGCGAGCTGGTCTGCACCTCCAAGCGCATGACAGCCGCGCGCGAGACAGCGCCGCTCGACTATGCGCGCGAGGACGATGCGCCGGTGGCCGCCCTGCCCTTCATGTGACATGCCGGGCCGCGCTGGCGGCCCGGCGTCCAACTTACTGAAGATCGTCGAACGCCGCCTGGAGGCGTTCGACCGCTTCCCTGATACGCGCGCGGGGCATCGCCAGGTTGAAGCGCAGATGCTGATCCCCGCCCAAACCGAAGGCAGGCCCCGGGCTGGCAGCGATTCGTGCCCGCCCCGCGACGCGGGCGGCAATTTCCGCCTGGTCCATACCCGTTCCCGAGAAATCCACCCATGCAAGATAGGTGCCCTGCATCGGCGCCATGCGCACACCCGGAATGGCCTGCACGCCTTCGCGGAACAGCTGATGGTTCCCGTCAAGATAGGCCACGCAAGCGTCCAGCCACGCGGCCCCTTCCGGCGAATAGAGCGCGGGCGTCATGTGCAAGGACATCGCATTAGGCGAAATCGCCATGCGTGCGATCTGACGCGCAAAGGCCGCACGCAGGGCCGGATCGTGAATGATCGCATTGCCGCAATGCATGCCCGCGACGTTGAAGCTCTTGGACGTCGCGCTCAGCACCACCAGCCGGTCGGCGATTCCGGTATCGGCAAGCGGCATCACGGTATGCCGGTGTCCGGGGAAGACCAGATCATGATGGATTTCGTCCGACACCAGGATCAGATCATGCCGGCGCGCGAAATCGGCCACGCCGCGCAATTCCTCGACCGTCCAGACCCGGCCGCCCGGATTGTGTGGCGAACACAGGATCAGCATGCGCGCATTGCCCGTCATCATGCCATCCCAGCGATCGAAATCCATCTGGAACGTCCCATCCGGGGCGACCGCCAGAGGACATTCGACAAGCTGCCGGTCATTGGCCCGCACGACCCGGCCAAAGGCATGATAGACGGGCGACATGACGACCACGCCATCGCCGGGATTTGTATAGGCCTGGATGCACAGGGCCACGGCATTCACCAGCCCATGCGTGGTGAAGATCGCGTCGCTCTCGATCTGCCAGCCGTGGCGCTCGCGCATCCACCAGATGATCGAGTCGTGATATTCGCGCAGATCGCCGAAATAGGTGAAGATGCCGCTTTCCGCGACATCGCGCACGCGGGCGATGACCGATGGCGGCGCGCGGAAATCCATGTCGGCAACCCACATGGCCAGACCCTCTTGCGCGGGTATGCCGAACTGCCGTTCCATCCCGTCCCATTTCTCGGAATGGTGTCCACGAAATTCGACGATCTCGTCGAAATCGAAGCTGTGTGAATTCATGGGGGCTCCTTGTGTTTGGGCCGAGCCTACCGATCCTTGCCAAAGGCGCAAGCCGGTGCTGCCCCATTGCGAAAGCCCCCTGCTTGACCTACATCACGCACATGACGATACGCCCGATCCTGATCCATCCCGACCCGCGCCTGAAGAAGGTGGCCGATCCCGTGACCGAGATCACGGACGATCTGCGCCGCGCTGCCGACGACATGCTGGAAACCATGTATGACGCACCGGGCGTGGGGCTTGCCGGCCCCCAGATCGGGCTGATGAAACGCATCCTGGTGATGGATTGTTCGAAGGACCCCGAGGGCAGCCGCAATCCGATGGTTCTGATGAACCCCGAAATCACCTGGGCTTCGGACGAGCTGAACACCTACGAGGAAGGCTGCCTGTCGATCCCCGAGCAATATGCCGAGGTCACGCGCCCAGCCCAGGTCGAGGTGCGCTGGCTGGGTCTTGACGGGCAGCTTCACGAACAGCGCTTCGACGGGCTGTGGGCGACCTGTGTCCAGCATGAAATCGACCACCTCAACGGCAAATTGTTCATCGATTACCTCTCGCCGCTGAAGCGCCAGCTGATCACGCGCCGCATGATCAAGCTGAAGCGCGAAATGGCCCGCGCGTGACCGTTCGGCCCTGCATCCCCTGGCCCGATCGGCGGCTGCGCACGCCCGCCCAGCCGGTTCCGGCGATCACCGAAACGGTGCGCATGATCTGGGACGACATGATCGAGACGATGGAGGCGATGCCCGGTTACGGCCTTGCCGCGCCCCAGATCGGCATCATGCTGCGCCTTGCCGTCGTCGATTGTTCGACCCGCCGGGGCGAAGTGATCCGCATGGCCAATCCGGAAATCCTGCATGCCTCGGTCAAGACCCGCAGGCACGAGGAAGCCAGCCCGAACCTGCCCGGCGTCAGCGCGGTCGTCGAGCGTCCGCGCGCGGTCACGGTGCGCTTTCTGAATGCCGATGGCCAGATCGAGGAGCGCGACTTCGTCGGCCTGTGGGCAACTTCGGTCCAGCACCAGATCGACCATCTGAACGGCAAGATGTATTTCGACCACCTGTCGCCGCTGCGCCGGCGCATGCTGATCGCGCGGGCCGAAAAGCTGCGGAAATCCCGCGCCTCCGGAACCGCCGCATCGCGCGGTTAGCCGGAACACGAAAAGGATTGCCACGATGCGCATCGTTTTCATGGGCACACCCGAATTTTCGGTTCCATCCCTTCGGGCACTGGCCCAGCGCCACGAAGTCGCCTGCGTCTATACCCAGCCTCCCAGACCGGCCGGCCGTGGCAAGCGCGAGCGTCCCTCGGCCGTGCACAGGGCGGCCGTGGAACTGGGCCTGCCCGTCCGGCACCCGGTCAGCCTGCGCGACCCGCAGGCTCAGGCCGAGTTTGCCGCATTGAAGCCGGATGTGGCCGTGGTCGTGGCCTATGGGCTGATCCTGCCGGCCGCGATCCTGCAAGCGCCAAGGCGGGGCTGCCTGAATATCCACGCCTCGCTGTTGCCGCGTTGGCGGGGGGCCGCACCGATCCATCGCGCAATCATGGCGGGCGATACCGAGACCGGTATCTGCATCATGCAGATGGACGAAGGTCTGGACACGGGCCCGGTCCTGCTGCGCCGCCGAACCGCCATCGGCCCCGAGGAAACCACCGGCGACCTGCACGACCGCCTGGCCGAGATGGGCGCCGCGGCGATCGTCGAGACGCTGGAGCGCCTGGACAGCCTGGTTCCCAAGCCCCAGCCAACCGAAGGCGCGACCTATGCCGCCAAGATCGACAAGTCCGAAACGCGCGTGGACTGGACCCGGCCCGCGGTCGAGATCGACCGCATGATCCGGGGTCTGTCCCCCTTTCCCGGAGCCTGGACCATGATTGGCGATGAGCGGGTCAAGCTGCTTCGGTCCCGCATGGCCCAGGGATCGGGGGTTCCCGGCCAGGTTCTGGGTGGTTTTCGCATTGCCGCCGGTGAAGGCGCCGTCGAGATCACCGAATTGCAACGCGAAGGACGGCGCCCCATGCGCGCCCAGGACGCATTGCGCGGGCTGACTCTGCCCGCCCGCTTGGGCTGAAGGAGACGCAGCATGGCCGTCATCGGACTCATCATAATCGGCGCCGCAGCAGGTTTTATCGCCACCCGCCTGATGGGCTGGGAAACCGACCTGATCACGACGATCGCGATCGGCGTCTTCGGGGCGCTTCTGGGCGGGTTGGTGATGCGTTTCCTGACCACGATCACCGGCATGGCGGGCGGATTTGTCGGTGCCGTTCTGGGGGCAATGGCAGTGATCTGGCTGTGGAAGACCTACGGCTCGGGACGGCGCTGACGGTCAGCTGCGCGGGGGGCGCGGGCGATAGACGGGCAGGCGCCAGCCAAAGGCCAGACTGCCGGCGCGAAGAATCAGCGTCACGGCCGCGCATAGCAACAGGGCCGTGCCCTGCGGCAGAAAGTGCACGCCCAGAACCGCCGCCGTGGCGCCCGCGAATGCCGCGGTGACGTAAAGCTCACCCTGCTTGAGCACCAGCGGCACCTCGTTGCAGACCACGTCGCGCATCAGGCCGCCAAGACATCCGGTGACCATGCCCATCAGAACGACCGTCGCCGGATGATGGCCAAGGCTGAGCGCAAGCCCCGTCCCCGCCGGAACGGCAACGGCCAGCGCACAGGCATCCAGCCAGGTCAGCACGCGCAGGCGGCTTTCGAACAGATGGGCGGTGAAGAACACCAGGACGGCGGCGATGACGGCCGTTCCGATCAAACCCGGTGCGTCGATCCAGAAGATCGGGTGCCGATTCAGCAGAAGGTCGCGAACCGTGCCGCCGCCCACGGCCGTCAGGCTGGCGACAAAGGCAAATCCCACGATGTCCAGCTGGGCCCGGCTGGCAACCAGCGCACCGGTCAGCGCAAAGATGAAGACCGACGCATAATCCAGCGCCTCAAGCAGCGTCATGGCCCGCCTGCCCGGACTTGAAGGGCTTCATCCCCTCGCGCGCAAGTTCATCCGCGCGTTCGTTCTCGGGATGGCCGGCATGGCCCTTGACCCATTCCCAATGCACGTTGTGACGCGCCTGGGCCGCATCCAGCCGCTGCCACAGATCGACATTCTTGACCGGCTTGCGATCAGAGGTCCGCCACCCGTTGCGCTTCCATCCATGGATCCACTGGCTGACCCCGTTCTTCACATAGGCCGAATCGGTGATCACCGTGATGTCGGACGGACGCTTCAACGCCTCGAGCGCCGAGATCGCGGCCATCAGCTCCATCCGGTTGTTGGTCGTCTCGGCCTCGCCGCCCTTCATTTCCCGGGTCTTGACGATCCGGTCGCCCTCGCGCGCGACCAGCAGGACGCCCCAACCCCCGGGCCCGGGATTGCCCGAACAGGCCCCATCGGTATAGGCAAACACTTTCGGCATGGCGGGTCAGGCGGGTTCGCGCAGGATGCGCGGTACCTTGAACTCGACGTCTTCGCGCGCGGTTTCGACCGGGATCAGCGTCACGTCAAAGCGCGCGCGGAAGGCCTCGACGACCTGTTCGACCAGGATCTCCGGCGCCGAGGCGCCGGCCGTGATGCCGACCGCCTGCGTGCCTTCCAGCGCGCGCCAGTCGATCTCTTGCGCGCCGTTCACCAGCTGCCCATGCGGACAGCCCGCCGCGCGCCCGACCTCGACAAGGCGGCGGGAATTCGACGAATTCTGCGATCCGATGACGACAAGCGCGTCGATCCTGCCGGCAATCGCCTTGACGGCCTCCTGCCGGTTGGTCGTGGCATAGCAGATGTCCTTGCGGTGCGGCCCGACGATATTCGGAAAGCGCGCCTTCAGCGCGGCAACGATCTCGGCCGTGTCATCCACCGACAGCGTCGTCTGGGTGATATAGGCCAGCCTGTCCGGGTCTCGGGGCGCGATGTTCGCGACGTCTTCGACGGTCTCGACCAGAAGAACCTCGCCCTCGGGCAGCTGGCCCATCGTGCCCAGCGTCTCGGGGTGGCCGGCATGACCGATCATCACCAGCTGCAACCCGTTCTGGAAATGGCGCTCGGCCTCGATATGCACCTTCGAGACCAGCGGGCAGGTCGCGTCAACATAGACCATGTTGCGGCGCGCGGCCTCGGCGGGAACGGATTTCGGAACCCCGTGCGCCGAGAAGATCACCGGCCGATCGTCCGGAACTTCGTCCAGTTCGTCGACGAACACGGCGCCCTTGGCCCGAAGATCCTCGACAACATGGCGATTGTGGACGATCTCGTGACGCACATAGACCGGCGCGCCCCATTTCTCGATCGCCATTTCGACGATCTTGATGGCGCGATCCACACCCGCGCAGAAACCGCGCGGCGCCGCCAGATACAGGGTCAGGGGTGACTTCATGGCAATCCTCGACTGTCGGAGCGCGACAGTAATCGACATGGCGCGCCCCGACAACCTGACCGACCCGTCTGTCGGATTATTTCGCCGTGGCCATCTCGCCGCCGTTCGTCTCGCTCCGCGTCTCGCGCGGTTCGCGCGGGGGCCGGCCGATGACGTCGCGCAGCGCGTCCAGTTCGATGAAATTGTCAGCCTGGCGGCGCAGCTCATCCGCGATCATCGGTGGCTGGCTGCGGATGGTCGAAACGATCGACACGCGGACGCCCTGGCGCTGCAATGCCTCGACCAGGCGCTTGTAATCGCCATCGCCCGAGAACAGGACCGCATGATCCAGCCGCGGCGCCAGCTCCATGGCATCGACCGTCAGCTCGATATCCATGTTGCCCTTGACCTTTCGACGGCCCTGGCTGTCGATATATTCCTTGGCCGGCTTCGTCACCATGGTGAAGCCATTGTACTGCAGCCAGTCCACAAGCGGGCGAATCGGCGAATAGTCGTCGTTTTCCAGCAGCGCCGTATAGTAGAAGGCGCGCACCAGCTTGCCTCGCCGTTCGAATTCCTGCCGCAGCAGCTTGTAATCGATATCGAATCCCAACGCCTTGGCCGATGCGTAGAGATTCGCCCCATCGATGAACAGCGCAAGCCGCTCGTCCTTGTAGAACATAAATCATCCCCTTCAAATGACCCGACATGTGGCCGAAAAGCGCGTGGAGTGGCACACGCGGCGCATGTCAGAATGATTGATCCCTGATCAGGATATAGACCAAATGGTTCAGAAATCCACACATGTACAAAAGTGCAGGGTAGCAGCTATTGCCCTCGGCGGCAATTCGCCGTCGCCCGCCGGATCGCCGGCCGAGACCCTGCGCGCCGCGCTGATGCGCATGCCCGGCCGGCTGCTGGCGGTCTCGCGCTTCTGGCGCACGCCCGCCTATCCGCCCGGATCCGGGCCCGACTTCGTCAATGCGGCGGCGCTGATCCGCGCCGACCTGAGCGCCGACGCGCTCTTGTTGGCGCTTCATGACATCGAGGCCGCGTTCGGGCGGGAACGACAGACGCGCTGGGGGCCGCGCAGTCTCGACCTCGATCTGCTGATGATGGGCGATATGGTTCTGCCCGACCCCAAGACGGTGCGCGACTGGATCGACCTGCCCGAAGCACAACAGCGAATCACCGCACCCGATCAGCTGATCCTGCCGCATCCCCGGATGCAGGATCGCGGCTTTGTCCTGATTCCGCTGGCCGAGATCGCGCCGAATCTGCGTCACCCCCTGACCGGTCGGACCGTATCTGACATGGTTCACGCGCTTTCGGATGCCGAAAAGGGCGCGATCCTTCCGATTCAACGGCAAGATCGCTTGTCAAGAGGGATCGGAACGCCTAAATAGCGGTTCCCATATCTCCCAATCGGATTGGAGTGTCCAATGGCCCGCGTGACGGTTGAAGACTGCGTTGACAAGGTCCCGAACCGGTTCGAACTCGTGCTGCTCGCCGCCCATCGCGCGCGCGAAATCGCAAAGGGTGCGCCGCTGACCGTGGATCGCGACAACGACAAGAACCCCGTCGTCGCCCTGCGCGAAATCGCCGAGGAAACCCAAAGCGCTGAAGAGCTGCGCGAACGGTTGATCGCCAGCCACCAGACCCAGATCGAGGTGGACGAGCCCGAAGAGGATTCGATGCCCCTGCTGATGGGCGCCGAGGCGGATCGCCCGGCCGAGGACGACATGTCCGAAGAAAAGCTGCTGCGCGCATTGATGGAAGCCCAGAACCAGGGCTGATCACACCCAAACCGAAGGCCTGCGGACCAGAATGATCGACGTCGAAGACCTTGTCACGCTGGTCCGCAACTACAACCCGCGCACGAACGCCGACCTGATCCGCAAGGCCTATGATTACGGCAAGCGGATGCACGAAGGCCAGTTTCGCCGCTCGGGCGAGCCGTATTTCACGCATCCCGTCGCGGTGGCCGCGATCCTGACCGAACAGCGTCTGGACGATGCCACGATCGTTACCGCGCTTCTGCACGACACGATCGAGGATACCAAATCCACCTATTCCGACATCGCCCGCGAATTCGGCGAAGAAATCGCCGAGCTGGTGGATGGCGTGACCAAGCTGACCAACCTGCAGCTGTCGGCGACCTCGAACAAGCAGTCGGAAAACTTCCGCAAGCTGTTCATGGCCATGTCCAAGGATCTGCGCGTGATCCTGGTCAAGCTGGCCGACCGGCTGCACAACATGCGCACGATCCGCTCGCTGCCGCACGAAAAGCAGGTCCGCAAGGCGCGCGAGACGATGGACATCTTTGCCCCGCTGGCGGGCCGGATGGGCATGCAATGGATGCGCGAAGAGCTGGAAGACCTGTCCTTCCGCGTCATCAATCCCGAGGCGCGCGCCTCGATCATTCGCCGTTTCATCACGCTGCAAAAGGAAAGCGGCGACGTCATCCAGAGAATCACCGCCGATATCCGCGCCGAACTGGACAAGGCGGGCATCCGGGCAGACGTCTTTGGCCGCGCCAAGAAGCCCTATTCGATCTGGCGCAAGATGCAGGAGAAGCAGCTGACCTTCTCGCGCCTGTCGGATATCTACGGCTTCCGCGTGATCTGCGAGACCGAGGCCGACTGCTATCGCATCCTGGGCGTCATCCACACGCGCTGGCGCGCCGTGCCCGGACGGTTCAAGGACTATATCAGCCAGCCGAAATCGAACGGCTACCGCTCGATCCACACGACCGTGTCAGGCCGCGACGGCAAGCGGGTCGAGGTGCAGATCCGCACCCGCCAGATGCACGAAGTCGCCGAAAGCGGCGTGGCCGCGCATTGGTCCTATCGCGATGGCGTGCGGGTGCAGAACCCCTTTGCCGTCGATCCCGCGCGCTGGCTGGCCACGCTGACCGAGCGGCTGGACAACGGCGACGACACGGACGACTTTCTCGAGAACGTCAAGCTCGAGATGTATTCCGATCAGGTCTTCTGCTTCACGCCCAAGGGAGACGTCATCCAGTTGCCCAAGGGCGCGACGCCGATCGACTTTGCCTATTCCATCCATACCCGCATCGGCAATTCCTGTGTCGGCGCCAAGGTCGATGGCATCCGCGTGCCGCTGTGGACGCGGCTGAAGAACGGCCAGTCGGTCGAGATCATCACCGCCGCGGGCCAGCGTCCGCAGGCGACGTGGCTGGACATTGTCGTCACTGGCCGGGCCAAGGCGGCAATCCGTCGCTCTTTGCGGCAGGAGGATCGGGAAAGGTTCATCAAGCTGGGCCAGGAACTGGCGCGCGCCGCCTTTGAACATCACGGCCGCAAGTTGACCGAAAAGGCCCTGCGGACCGCCGCGCGCACCCTTGGCCTGTCGGACGAGAACGAGGTCCTGGCGCGTCTTGGCAGCGCGGAACTGACCACGCGCGAGGTGATCGAGGCGATCTATCCCGAGCTTGCCCGCGCCGAGCCCGAACACGAGGTCGATGCACGCCGCCCCGTCGTGGGACTCACGGCCGATCAGACCTTTCGGCGCGCGCAATGCTGCCAGCCGCTGCCGGGCGAACGGATCGTCGGCATCACCTATCGCGGGCAGGGCGTTGTCGTGCACGCGATCGACTGCCCTTCGCTGGCCGAGTTCGAGGACCAGCCGGCGCGTTGGATCGATCTGCACTGGCATTCCGGGCGCCATCCGGCGGTCTACAATGTCAGCCTGAACGTCACGATCGCCAATGATGCCGGCGTTCTGGGCCGCATCTGCACCCTGATCGGCCAGCAGAAGGCCAACATTTCGGATCTTACGTTCGTGGATCGAAAACCGGACTTCTACCGCCTTGTCATCGAAGTGGAGTTGCGCGACGCCGAACATCTGCACATGTTGCTGACCGCGCTCGAGGCCGAATCGGACGTCGCGCATGTCGAACGCCACCGGGATCTGACCCGAAAACCGTAATTCAGGAACGCCCACATTGGTCTTCAAGAGGCGCACACCGCGGTCCTATTGGCAGGTCCTGACCGAATCGGTCTGGCCCCGCGGCGGCTGGGCGCGCGCATTTCACTACGTCAAACACCGCATCCGGCGCCTGCCCGATCACCCCGATCGGATTGCCCGCGGACTGGCGGTCGGCGTCTTCGTCAGCTTCACGCCGCTGTTCGGGCTGCATTTCGTCCTGGCCGCGCTCTTGGCACGCCTTCTGCGTGGGAACGTTCTGGCGGCGCTTCTGGGCACGTTCTTCGGCAACCCCCTGACCTTTCCGCTGATTGCCTATTCCTCGATGAAGATCGGGCGCCTCATGCTGGGCAACGCGTTCGACGAGATCGAACATGCCACCCTGTTCGACCGGTTCGTGGGGGCCGGGCAGGATCTGAAGCACAACTTCCTTGCGATGTTCACCGATGACACAATGCAATGGGGCAACCTGGGGCACTTCTTTGCCGATGTGTTCCTGCCCTATCTGGTGGGCGGGCTGATCCCGGGCCTGATCGCTGCGGTCATCTCGTTCTACGCGTCCGAACCCCTGATCGCCGCCTATCAGAAGCACCGCCGCAAGCGGCTGAAGGAGCGTTTCGAAAAGCTCAAGCAACGGCTGCAAAGCCAGGCCCAGGAACGTCGCGGCTGAAACGGCCGTTCCGTGTTCCGTTGCCCGCCCGGCCGCGCTAGTCTGCCGCGCGAATCCGTGACCCACAAAGAGGCCCGCATGACCGAGCTGAGACTGGGCGTGAACATCGATCACGTGGCGACCGTGCGGAACGCACGCGGCACGACCTATCCGGACCCGTTGCGCGCCGCCATGGTGGCGCAGGAAGCCGGCGCCGACGGAATCACGGCCCATCTGCGCGAGGATCGCCGCCACATCACCGACGGCGATATCGACAGGCTGATGCAGGCGCTTTCGCTGCCGTTGAACCTGGAAATGGCCGCGACCGAAGAAATGCAGGCCGTCGCGCTGCGTCACCGTCCTCATGCGGTCTGCATCGTGCCGGAACGGCGCGAAGAGCGCACGACCGAGGGCGGGCTGGACGTGGTGCGCGACGAGGCCCGCCTTGCCCGGTTCATCGCGCCGCTGGCCGATGCGGGTTGCCGCGTGTCACTGTTCGTTGCCGCCGACGCCGGACAGATCGAAGCCGCTCACAGGGTTGGCGCGGCCGTGGTCGAACTGCATACCGGCGCCTATTGCGATTTTCACTACGAAGGGCGAATCGCCGCGCGGGATGAGGAACTTGACCGCCTGCGTGACGCCGCCGCACTCGCCGAATCGCTGGGGCTGGAGGTCCATGCAGGCCACGGGCTGACCTATGAAACGGTGGGTCCGATCGCCGCGATCCCGCAGGTTCGCGAACTGAATATCGGCCATTTCCTGATTGGCGAGGCGATCTTTGTCGGCCTGAAAGCCGCGATCGCCGAGATGCGCCGACATATGCAGGCCGCGCGCGGCCAGATCTGACCGACAGACACCGCGTCGGTCGCTGCGCCCTGCCCGAGCAGACCGGATCAGTCGATCAGGCCCGCGTGCCGCATCGCCGCGTCGATACGGGCGCGCGTCTCGGGCAGGATCGGCACCAGCGGCAGGCGCACCTCTTCCGAACACATCCCCAGCCGCGACAGCGCGTATTTCGCGCCACAGAGCCCCGGTTCGATGAAGATCGCCTCGTGCAGCGGCATAAGGCGATCCTGGTATTCCAGGGCGCGGGCGAAATCGCCGCGAAGTGTGGCTTCCTGGAACTCGGCGCATAGCCGCGGCGCAACATTGGCCGTGACCGAGATGCAGCCCACGCCGCCATGCGCGTTGAAGCCCAGGGCCGTCGCATCCTCGCCCGAAAGCTGGATGAAATCGGGGCCGCACAATGCGCGCTGCTGGCTGACGCGTTCGATCTTGCCGGTTGCATCCTTGACGCCGATGATGCGCGGCAGCTGGGCCAGTTCGGCCATTGTCTCGGGCGTCATGTCCACGACAGATCGTCCGGGAATGTTGTAGATGATGATCGGCAGGTTGCAGGCGTCGTGCATCGCCTTGAAATGGGCGATCATCCCGCGCTGGGTGGGCTTGTTGTAATAGGGCGTGACGACCAGCGCCGCGTCCGCGCCGACGCGTTCGGCCTCGCGGATCAGGAAGATGCCCTCTTCGGTCGAATTCGACCCCGCGCCTGCGATCACCGGCACGCGGCCCGCGGCGGCCTTGACCACCTCGGCGATGACGCGGACATGCTCCTCGTGGCTCAGCGTCGGGCTTTCACCGGTGGTGCCCACGGGCACCAGCCCATGGCTGCCTTCGGCGATGTGCCATTCGACAAGTTTGGCGAGCGTCTCCAGGTCCAGTTCACCGTCCTTGAACGGCGTCACAAGAGCAGGGATGGACCCCTTGAACATGACACGCTCCTTGCTGTTTTCGGGCAGACTCGCCCCTTGGTCGCGGCGGAACCTATAGGGATTGATCGGTCTTGCCAAGTTTGTGTGTTGCGGGCCGGGCGCGTGCCTGTATCCTTGGCGAAAAATCGCATTCGAGGCAGCCCAGACATGATCCGCAAGACCCTGATCGCAGCGTTCGTGACGCTGACCATGCCCATCGCGGCGCGGGCCGACGACCCGGCCCTGTTCGCGCGTGCGCTGGCAGCCGCCGACCGCGGTGACTGGCCCTCGGCCGTGACGACGGCCCGGCAGGCGGGGCCGATCGCCGCGGACGTGATCGAGTGGGAGCGCCTGCGCGACGGAAAGGGCGTGTTCGAGGAGTATGTCGCCTTTCTTTCGCGCCATCCCGACTGGCCGGGCCTGCCGCTTCTGCGCGAGAAGGGGGAACAGGCGATCAAGGCCGACACGTCGCCCGAAGCGGTCATTGCCTATTTCCAGGCGCAGAAGCCCCGCACCGGCATGGGCAGCCTGGCCCTGATCGACGCCTACCAGGCGCGCGGCCGGGGCGATGCCGCCCGGGCCGAGGCCGTCCGCGCCTGGCGCAGCCTGTCGCTGAGCGACGAAGAACATGCCCTGTTCCTGGCGCGTCATGCCGAGATCTTGCGCGACCACCACGATGGGCGGACCGCAACGATGTTGCGTCGGGGCAACCTTGCCGATGCCAGACGCATGTTGCCGCTGAACAGCCCCTATACCCGCGCCGTGGCCGAGGCCCGGATCGCGCTGCAATCCAACCAGAGCGGTATCGATGCCCTGATCGCGGCATTGCCCGAAGCCGCCGAAAGATCGGGCGGTCTGGCCTATGATCGGTTTCGCTGGCGTATCCGGCGCGATCTGTACGATTCTGCCGGGGATCTTCTTCTGGAACGTTCGACCAGCGTGCAGGCCTTGGGCGATCCCGAACAATGGGCCGATTGGCGCCGACGCCTGGCGCGGCGCGAGATGCGCGTGGGTGACCCGCGCCGTGCCTATCGCATGGCGGCCAACCACCACCTGACATCGGGCGACGATTTCGCCGACCTCGAATGGCTGGCGGGCTATATCGCCCTGCGAAAGCTTGGCGATCCGCAGACCGCGCTGACCCATTTCGACCGTTTCGCACGCGCCGTCAGCTCGCCGATCAGCCTGTCGCGCGCCCATTACTGGATCGGGCGGGCGCATGAGGCCCTGGGACAGGCCGACGCGGCGCGACGCGCCTATGCCGAAGGCGCGCGCTACACGACCGCCTTCTATGGGCTGCTTTCGGCCGAGAAGGTGGGCTTGCCCCTGCCCCCCGCGCTGGCCGGGGGCGAAACCTTTCCCGACTGGCGCAGCCAGCGCTTTGCCGGCTCGACGGTGCTGCGCGCGGCACGCGAACTGATGGCGGCGGGCGACCAGACCCTGGCGGCGCGCTTTCTTCTGCACCTGTCCGAAGGCCTGAACGGCGTCGAGATCGGCGCGCTGGCCGGCATGGCGCTGCACGAAGATCACCCCCATGTCGCACTGGCGCTGGCCAAGGCGGCGGCGGCCAAGGGCGTGATCTGGCCCAGTGCCTATTTCCCCGTGCCCGCGCTGGCGGGGCTCGATCTGCCCGTGCGGCCGGAACTGGCGCTGGCCATCGCGCGGCGGGAAAGCGAGTTCAACCACACGGTCGTCTCGCATGCGGGGGCGCGCGGGCTGATGCAGGTGATGCCGGGCACGGCCAGGATGATGGCGGGCAAGATCGGCGTGGCCTATGAACCGGGGCGGCTGACGCAGGACTGGCGCTATAACGCGCGGCTGGGGGCTGCCTATCTGCGGCAGCTGGTGGACGAATTCGGCGATTCACCGATCCTTGTCGCGGTGGGCTACAATGCCGGACCGGGCCGCGCGCGCCAGTGGATCGCCGAGCTGGGCGATCCGCGTGCGCCGGGCGTGGACCCGATCGACTGGATCGAAACGATCCCGTTTCGCGAGACACGCAATTACGTCATGCGCGTGGCCGAGACATTGCCCATCTATCGCGCCCGACTGTCGGGACGCGCTGGACCGGTCAACCTGACCGACGAGCTGAAGGGGCGCTAGCTGCGCCTCGCCCGCACCTTTCGGCTGCGCAACAGGGTGAACAGCCCCGCGCCAACGACGATCGCCGCCCCGACGACGACATTGGGGCGCAAGACCTCGTCAAAGACCAGCATCCCCAGCGCCGAGGCAAAGACAAGCTGCAGATAGGCAAAGGGCTGGATCGCGCTGGCTTCGGCCAATTCCAGCGCGCGGATCATCAGCCAATGGCCCAGCGCGGCCGAGCAGCACAGGATCGCCATCCAGACCCAGTCGCGCGGGATCATCGGCTGCCAGTAGGAAAGGCCGACCGCGGTCATCGCCACGGCCCCCGCGATACCCGTCCAGAAAAAGCTGACCGCGCTGCGATCGCCGCGGGCGACATACCGGGTTAGAAGCCCATACAGCGCGAACATGAATGCCGCGGCCAGCGGAATCAGCGCCTGGGGCGAGAAGACCCGGAAACCCGGCTGCAGGATCACCATGACGCCTGCAAAGCCGATGCCGATCGCCGCCCAGCGCCGCCAGCCCACGCGCTCGCCCAGCACCGGGCCGGACAGGGCCGCGATCAACAGCGGATAGCAGGCAAAGACCGCGTGACTTTCCACCAGCCCCAGCAGGGTGAAACCCGTGACCATCACGCAGATCTCGGCCGCCAGAAGCAAGCCGCGAAAGACCTGCAGAACCGGAAAGCGCGGGCGCAGCACGACACCCAGCCCGCCGGCGCGACGCAGCGCCAGCACGGTGACAAAGGCCGCGAAGAACCAGTAGCGGACCATCACGACCATGAAGACGTTGTATTCGCCCGCCAGGTGACGCGAGATCCCGTCCTGCATGGCGAAGACGAAACTGGTCGCGATCATCAGCGCTGCGCCAAGGCGGAAATTGCCCTCGTCCATCGCGACCTCTTTCGCGCGAAATCACCCGGGCATGCGGCCGCGACTCATGTGCCGCTTGGTGCCATGGCCCTTGATCCGCTCTACCTGAAATCCTGCGTCCTGCAAGGCCCGCCGCACGAAACCGGCCGCCGTGTATGTGGCAAAGCTGCCGCCGGGCGCGGTATGGCGGGCAACTTCGCGCATCAGGTCCGGCGACCACAATTCCGGATTGCGCGCCGGCGCGAAGCCGTCCAGATACCACGCATCGGCATGGCCGGGCCAGCCGGGCAGGGTCTGGCGCGCGTCGCCCTCGATGATCTCGACCTCGACCGGACCGAGCGTGAAGCGCCGCGCGCCCCGGCCCCATTCAGCCACCAGCAATGCGGCCGGACCAGCCAGCTCGGGAAAGGCCGACAGCGCGCGCGCCATGTCGGACGCAGGCATCGGATAGGCCTCGAAACTGGTGAAACGCATCCCGCCCGCGATGCCGGCACGCTCCCATTCGACCATGGTGGCCAACAGGTTCAGCCCCGTGCCGAAGCCGAGTTCGGCCACGTGAAAGCCAGCACGGAACCTTGCGGGCAGGTCGTTGCCCGCAAGAAAGACATGGCGGGTTTCGGCCAACCCATCGACGAGCGAGAAATACGGATCGTCGAACAGCGCCGATACCGGCGTGCCCCCTTCCCGCCACAGGACGGTCTCGCTCTGGCTCTTTGCGTTCATCTGGATTACCCCCTCGATCGGCAGTTAGGCGAAGGCAGCGGATATGGCAATCTACGACGTGGTCGTGATGGGCGGCGGGATCTTTGGCCTGTCCATCGCCTGGGAATGCAGCCGGCGCGGCGCAAGGGTCGGCCTGTTCGAACGCGACCGGATCGGGGCGGGCGCGTCTGGCGGGGTCGTTGGCGCGCTTGCGCCCCATGTGCCGGACCAGTGGAACGCCAAGAAGGCCTTGCAATTCGATTCCCTGATCGCGCAGCGCACGTTCTGGGACGACGTGCGCGCGGCCGGGGGCGTGGATCCGGGCTATGCCCGTCTGGGCCGGATCCAGCCGATACCGAACGCGGCCGCGCTGGAACTGGCCCGCAGCCGCGAGACCACCGCACGCGATCTGTGGCAGGGGCTGGCCGAATGGCGGGTCGTGCCGGCCGGCGATGATGGCTGGTCGCCGCCCAGCCCGACCGGCTGGATGATCCTTGATACATTGTCCGCGCGCCTCCATCCGCGGCTTGCCGCCGCCGCCCTCGTCGCGGCCATCCGCGCCACCGGCGGAGAGGTGCATGAGGGCCAGGCGCTTCCCCCCGATGGCTTTGCCGGTCCGGTCATCTGGGCCACCGGCGCGGCCGGGCTGCAGGCGCTGTCGCAAGATCTGGGCCGCCGCGTCGGATCGACGGTCAAGGGACAGGCGGCGGTCTTCGCCTGCAATGCCCCGGACAAGCCACAGCTTTACGTCGATGGTCTGCATGTCGTGCCCCATGTCGATGGCACGGTGGCAATCGGTTCCACCTCGGAGAACACCTTCGAAAATGCGGAAAGCACGGACGCGCAGCTTGACGTCTTGATCGAAAAGGCGCGCGCGGCATGCCCCGCCTTGCGCGACGCGCCGGTCGTCGAACGCTGGGCGGGTCTCAGGCCGCGGGCTCGAAGCCGCGCCCCGATCCTTGGTCCCTGGCCCGGCCGACCGGGGCATTTCGTGGCCAATGGTGGCTTCAAGATCGGCTTTGGCATGGCGCCGGTCATCGCCGGCATCATGGCAGACCTGGTGCTGGACGGGCCCGACCGGGTTCCGCCCGGCATGTCGGTCAGCGACTGTCTGTGACAGCAAGATACCGCCGCTCATGGCGATATCTTGTGGATAAGCCCCCGTTTCAATCCAGATCGTGGGGTTGTGGATTGACTCACCGCCTTGCCGGGCCAAGGATGAACAAACCTTGGAATCACGGCAGAGAGATGATCCTTGCGCTTTACCCGGCTGCGACTGAACGGCTTCAAGAGCTTCGTGGACCCGACCGATCTGGTCATCCACGATGGCCTGACCGGCGTGGTCGGGCCGAACGGCTGCGGCAAGTCCAACCTGCTCGAGGCTCTGCGCTGGGTCATGGGGGAAAACCGCCCCACCGCGATGCGCGGCAGCGGCATGGAGGATGTGATCTTTGCCGGCGCTGCGACGCGCCCGGCGCGCAACTTTGCCGAGGTCTCGCTGCTGCTCGAAAATTCCGACCGGCGCGCGCCCGCGGGCTTCAACGATCAGGACCAGATCGAGATCGTGCGCCGCATCACGCGCGATGCGGGCTCGGCCTACAAGGTCAATGGCAAGGATGTACGCGCGCGCGACGTCCAGATGCTTTTTGCCGATGCCTCGACCGGCGCGCATTCTCCGGCCCTGGTGCGCCAGGGGCAGATCTCGGAGCTGATCAACGCCAAACCCAAGAACCGCCGTCGCGTGCTGGAGGAAGCCGCCGGGATCTCGGGCCTGTATCAGCGCCGGCACGAGGCCGAGCTGCGGCTGAACGCGACCGAGCAGAATCTTGCGCGCGTCGAGGACGTCGTCGAACAGCTTGCCTCTCAGCTGCAGACGCTGGCCCGGCAGGCGCGGCAGGCCGCGCGCTATCGCGAGATCGGTGCACAATTGCGCCGGGCCGAGGGCATGTTGCTGTACCGCCGCTGGCGCGAGGCCGAAGATGCGCGGATCGCGGCCGAAACCCTGCTGGCCGAGCGCACCCGCGCGGCCTCCCAGGCCGAGGCCGCGGCGCGGGCCGCGGCGAAGGCTCGTGCCGAGCGCGAGGATGCCCTGCCGCCCTTGCGCGAGGAAGAGGCCATTGCCGCGGCGATATTGCAGCGTCTGCAGGTGCAGCGCGATTCTCTGACCGAACAGGAAGATCGCGCCCTGCGCACGATCGAGACCCTGCGGGCCCGGATCGACCAGCTGACCCACGATATCGAGCGCGAAACCGGCCTGAACCGCGATGCGGGCGAGACGATCGAACGGCTGAACTGGGAGCTGGAACAGCTCTCCCGCGCCTCTGAGGGGCATGAGGACCGGCTGATCGAAGCGCTGGAGGCGGCACAGGATGCGGCCCGGATCCTGTCCGACCGCGAGGCGACGCTGGCCGAACTGACCGAGGATGTCGCCCGGCTGGCCGCAAGACATCAATCGGCGCAGCGTTTGGTCAGTGACAGCCGCGCCACGATGCAGAAATCGGAAACCGAAGCCGACCGCGCCCGCGCCGCGGCACAGGAGGCCGAAGCCGCTCTGGCGCGCGCCGAGGCCGATCACGACGCAGCCGTTGCCGCCCAGGAGGAGGCCACCGCCGCCGCCGAGGCCGCCGAGGAAGCGCTGATCGCCGCCGATGAGGCGCGGGGCGAATTGCAGGCCCTGGAAACCGAGGCCCGCGCCGCGCTGTCGCAGGCCGAGGGCGAAGCGGGGGCGCTGCGCGCCGAAGCCGCCGCCCTGCAGCGGCTGGTGGATCGGGAATCGGCTTCGGGGCGTCAGGTCCTGGATCATGTGCGGGTCGAGAAGGGCTATGAAAAGGCGCTTGGCGCGGCTCTGGCCGACGATCTGCGCGCGCCGATGATCGAAGCCGGGATGCGCTCGGGCTGGGCCGTTCTGCCCGCCTATGACGAAGCGCCCCGCCTGCCCGAAGGCGTGCGGCCGCTGACGGATTTCGTCGCAGTTCCCGACGTCCTGCAGCGGCGCATCGGCCAGATCGGGCTGGTGGACCGCGAGGCGGGCGACAAGCTGCAGGCGGCGCTTCTGCCCGGTCAGAGGCTCGTCTCGGTCGAAGGCGATCTGTGGCGCTGGGACGGATTCCGCGCCGGGGCCGAGGACGCGCCTTCCGCCGCCGCCTTGCGCCTGCAGCAGCTGAACCGGCTGGCCGAACTGAAGCGCGATCTGGACGCCGCCGAAGCGCGGGCCGAAGCCGCACGACAAACCCACGAAGATCTGATTGCCCGCCTTGCCGCGGCGACCGAGGCCGACCGGGCCGCGCGCGAGGCGCGGCGCGAAGCCGACCGGCGGATGGCCGAAGCCTCGCGGGCGCTGTCGCGCGCCGAGGCGGATCGCTCGATCGCGGCGGGCAAGCTGGAGAGCGCCCGGCTTGCCGTGGCACGCCACGAAGAGGAGGCGCGGGCCGCCCTGCGCCAGCTGCGCGAGGCCGAAGCCGCGCTGAAGGCCCTGCCCGATCTCGATGCCGAAAGGGCCAAGATCGAGGATGTCAAGCTGACCGTGGAAGCGGCCCGGATGACCATGCTGGCCAAGCGTTCGGCCCATGACGAGCTCCGCCGTGAGGGCGAGGCCCGCACCCGCCGCCGGCAGGAGGTCATGAAGGAAATCTCGGGCTGGAAGCACCGGCTGGAGACGGCCGAAAAGCGGATACGCGAACTGACCGAACGCAAGGCCGCGACCGAGGAGGAGCTGCGCGACGCCTCGGCCGCGCCGTCCGAACTGGCCGCGCGGCGCGAGGAATTGAGCGAGGCCATCGAGGAAGCCGAGACGCGACGCAGCGAAGCTGCCGAACGCCTGTCCGTGGCCGAAGCGGCCCTGCGCGAGGCCCGCGACGCCGAGCGGGACGCGGAGCGGATGGCCTCGGAGGCCCGCGAAGCCCGCGCCCGGGCCGAAGCACGTCTGGATGCCGCGCGAGAAACCGTATCCTATGCCGCCGAGCGCATCCGCGAGGAAACCGAGCAGGAGCCCGAGGAGCTGCTGGCGGCCATCGGGGCCGATCCGACCGACATGCCGGATGCCGAGACGCTGGAGGCCGAGGTGCAGCGCCTGCGCCGCCAGCGCGATGCCCTGGGTGCGGTCAACCTGCGCGCCGAGGAAGATGCCCGCGCCGTTCAGGAAGAGCATGACGCGCTGGTCGCCGAAAAGGCGGATCTCGAAGAAGCGATCAAGAAACTGCGCGCAGGCATCGCGGGGCTGAACCGCGAGGGGCGCGAACGCCTGCTGACGGCCTTCGAGCAGGTCAATTCGAACTTCCGCATGCTGTTCACGCATCTCTTCGGCGGGGGCGAGGCGAATCTTGTCCTGGTCGAAAGCGACGACCCGCTGGAAGCGGGGCTGGAGATCATGTGTCAGCCGCCGGGCAAGAAACTGTCCACGCTCTCGCTTCTGTCCGGGGGCGAACAGACCCTGACGGCCCTGGCCCTGATCTTCGCGGTCTTCCTGGTGAACCCCGCCCCGATCTGCGTCCTGGACGAGGTGGACGCCCCGCTGGACGATGCGAACGTGACCCGCTTTTGCGACCTGCTGGACGAAATGACCCGGCGGACCGACACGAGATTCCTGATCATCACGCACCATGCCGTGACGATGAGCCGGATGGACCGTCTGTTCGGCGTGACCATGCAGGAACAGGGTGTCAGCCAGTTGGTCAGCGTCGATCTGAAGCGCGCCGAGGCAATGGTCGCCTGACGCTTCAGATCTTCTGCCAGACGGTCGGCGCGTTCTCCTGCCAGCCCGTGCGATGCAACAGCGGCGTGTCGTCGGTGAATTCCGGCCAGCCGATGCACAGATAGGCGGTAAAGATCCAGTCGTCGGGCGTCTTCAGAATCCTGCAGACCCGATCGGGGTCAAGGATCGACACCATGCCCAGCCCCAGATTTCGCACGCGCGCCGCAAGCCACAGCGCATGGATCGCCATGGCGGTGGATTGCTGCAGGGTCTGCGGCATGGTGCGCCGCCCAAGTCGCCGGCCCGCCGCAGGATCGGCCACGGTGAAGACCGCAAGCTGAACCGGCGCGGCGTCCAGCCCGGCGAGCTTCAGGCGCGCATATTCGGCCCGCGTCGCGTCGTCATAGGCCGCCGCGGCCTCGGCATTGCAGCGCTCGAACTCGGCCCGGATGGCCGCGCGCAGATCGGGGCTTTCGACCCGCAATACCCGCCACGGGCGCGCATTGCCGACCGAAGGGGCGCTTGCCATTGCCGCGCGCAGTTCAAGCAACAGGCTTTCCGGCACGGGATCGGTCCGAAAATGGCGCACATCCCGCCGCCATCGCAGGATGCGGTTCAGGGTGGCGGCCTCGTCATCTGAGAACTGCATTGATGCCTCACATCGCATTCATGGCGGCCACCAGGCGTTGCCATTCGTGCTCGGGCCCGGGCAGGCCAAGCCGGATCAGGTCATCGGACCATGGAAAGATGCGCGACCATACGTGCCCGCGCGCCAGCCGTTGTTGCGTCGCGCCGGCATCCGGCACGCGATAGAGGCGAAACAGGGATGTCCCGCCGACGAGATGCCAGCCCGCGCCGGCTGCCAGATCGTCAAGGCGGGCGGCATCTTCGGCAAGGGTTCGCCTCATCCTTTCGGCCCAATCCCGGTCGGCCAGCGCCGCGCTACCGACCGCGATGGCGGGCCCCGAGACGGGCCAGGGGCCGGCCATGTCAGCGAGCCTTGCGATGTCATGTTCGGCCCCCAAGGCGAATCCCAGGCGCAGGCCGGCAAGGCCATAGAACTTGCCAAAGGACCGCAGGACCAGCATTCCGGCCTCGCCCGCCCGGGCAGCCACGGAACATGCCGGATGGGGGTCGGCAAAGCTTTCATCCACCACAAGACGCCCGACGCGCCCGGCAAGCTGCAGGATCTGCCTTGGGGGCAGGACACGCCCGTCCGGATTGTTCGGATTGACGATGACGGCCAGATCCGCGCCGGGAAGGTCGTCGGACGCGGTGACTTCCTCGACCCGCCACCCGGCGGCGGCAAGCGCGGCGGCATGTTCGTTGTAGGTCGGCGAGAGCACACGCGCGAGGCCCGGCCTTGTCATTCGGGGAATCAGCTGGATCGCGGCCTGCGCCCCGGCGACCGGCAGGACCGCCGCGCCGGTTCCATAGGCCGCGCGCGCCGCATCGCTCAGTCGGCGCAGCGCGGTCCGGGTCGGAAGGGCGCGCCAAGCCTCGGCCGGCAGTCCTTCGGGCACCGGCCAGGGGCGGCGATTGATACCCGTGGACAGATCAACCCAGTCCCCGGCATGACCGCCGAAGCGGGCGATTGCCCCGTCCAGATTGCCGCCGTGATCGCGCATCCACCCCCCTTACACGGCCGCGATTAACGCGATCAGCGCCGCCAGCGCAAGCATGGCGCGGTGATAGGCGCTCAGCGCGCGCATCACGTCGGCAGGCGTGGGATCGGGGGCCTCACCGTTGACCCAGGGCTCGGGTGCAACGCGGTCGCCATAGATGCGGGGCCCGGAAAGACGGATGTTAAGTGCACCCGCCAGCGCCGCTTCGGGCCAGCCGGCATTGGGAGAACGGTGATCGGGCGCGTCGCGCAGCATCGTCACCAGCGCGGCGCGCGGCCGGGCCGAGGTCAGCGCGAAGATCAGCCCCGTCAGCCGCGCGGGGACGAGATTGGCCACGTCATCGATCCGCGCGGCCGCCCAGCCAAAGGCCTCGTGCCGCGGGCTGCGATGTCCGATCATCGAATCCATCGTGTTGATGGCCTTGTAGACGGTGATGCCGGGCAGGCCGAACACGAGCCCCCAGAAGACCGGGGCAACGATCCCGTCCGAGGTGTTCTCGGCGAGGCTTTCTATCGCGGCGCGGGCGACGGCTGGGGCGTCAAGGCGGTTCGGGTCGCGTCCGACGATCATCGATACCGCGCGCCGGGCGGCTGGCAGATCGCCCGCCGTCAGGGGTCGCGCGACAGCCAGCACATGATCATGCATCGAACGCAGGGCGACGAGAGGCCATGCGAGAATGCCGGTCAGAACTATTCCCGCCCATCCCTCGGGCAAAACGTATTGCAGACCAGAGGCGGCTGCCCAGACCACGACGATCACGGACAAGGCAGTTGCCACACCCGCAAGGCGCCGACGCGCCGGGCTGTCGGCATCGCGGTTGACCGACCCGTCCGCCCAGGCAATCAACCGCCCGATCCAGGTCACGGGATGCCCGATACGGGTAAAAAGCCGATCCGGCCAGCCGATCGCGGCGTCGATGAGCATCGCAATCAGCATCGCGGCTGCGTGGCTCATCGCGGCATTCCTCCCAGAGTGAACCGGATGACCCGGGAATAACCCAGGCGACGCAGACGCACCGGAAGATCCGCCGGCGCATGCCCCGGACGGAACAAGAGCGCGCGCGCCGATCCGGTATGTGCAATGGCAAAGCCCAGGGCGCCCGTCTGCTCGGCAATGCGCGCGGTCGGGTCTCCTTTCGGGCCTCGCATCGCCAGCGTTCGCTCGGCCGACCGCGCGGCAAGCTGCGCAAGCATCGCGGAATCGCCCGCCCTTGCGGCGGCACGCCAGGGCGAGATCAGATCGGAAATGTCCGGGAAATCCATATCGCGCGGATCCGTCCGTCGCGGATCGCCAAAGAAGCCTCCGACGATCTCGAACCTGGGAAGAGGCGGCAGACGACTCAGCACCTCGGCCCGGCGCGATGCCCAAAGCAGGCGTTCCGGCATGCCGAACATCAGCGGATCGGTGGCCCCCTCGGTCGCGACACAGGCGCGGGCAAGCGCCGGCGGTGATACATCGGGCCGCGCAAGCCGCGCGACAGCCACCAGCGCCGCGGTGGAAACGCCAGCCCCGCCCCCGGCCGGCATGTTGGCCGAAAGAACGATGCGACCGCTCAGCCGCAGGCCCAGCCGATCCAGCAGGTCCAGCGCGCGCGCCGGTGTCAGCAGCCTTTGCCCGCCACCATGGATCGAAAGACCCGGGCCGGGCAAGTGCCATGCCTCGACGGCCAGAGCCGGACAGGGAAGCGTGATCAGCGCCACCGGACCATCGGACCCAAGCCGCCCCTGGATCAGCTCGCCCAGATGGCCGGACACGCGCACCACGCCGCGCGTCATTGAGCAGCCCGGTTCACTTCGGCGATCGACCATTCGTCCTGACCCAGATTCACGATTCGTGTCAGCGACAGCGGGGCGATCTGAAAACGCAAGCCCGCCGCCACCGAATGCAGCACCATCGACAGGGCCGCGCGGATCACGCCTGCATGAACGACCAGCGCGACGCGCCCGCCCGTGTCCACCGAACGCAGGACGGGCCAGACACGATCACACAGATCGGCAAAGCTTTCACCCGGCGTGTCGCCGGCGGGGGGGCGGTGATGGGCCAGATCCAGTGTCGGCATGCGGCCCAGATCTGGCAGGTCTGAATAGGCGTGCCCTTCCCACGCGCCGAAATCCTGCTCCCACAGGGCCGGGTGGATTTCGACCTGTGCCGCGGGCCACAGGGTATCCGCCGTCTGTCGGCAGCGCTGCGCTGGACTGACGACAATCCGGTCCGGATGCCCCAGCGCAGCGCGCAGGGCACCAAATGCCGCGCCTGCCGAACAATCCGCCGCGACATCGGTGCGCCCGCACAACCGCCCCGCCGCAAGCGTGGGCGCGTGGCGGATCAAGAGCAACTCTGTCGTCTTCGGGCCGGTCACGGTCGAATTCCTTCGTTCCACTTCAGCCCGTTTTGTGCTTTGTCCCTTGGGCATGAGCAAGACGATACTGGTCACGGGCGGCGCCCGATCGGGCAAAAGCGGCATTGCCGAGACGAAGACGCTGCAACTGGGGCGGCCGGCGATCTATGTCGCGACCGCACAGGCGCATGACGCGGAAATGGCGCAGCGCATTGCCCGGCATCAGGCGCGGCGTGGCGATGACTGGACAACGATCGCAGAGCCGATCAACATCGTCCAAACACTCGCGCGAACCGACGGCCGGGGGCCACGCCTGCTGGATTGCCTGACATTATGGCTGTCGAACCTGATGCTGGCCGATCGTGATTGGCAAAGCGCGGGCGATGCACTTGCCCGGGCCTTGTCGGCGCAACGCAGCCCGGTCGTCATCGTGACCAATGAAGTCGGCAGCGGTATCGTCCCCGAGAACGCGCTGGCACGTGCCTTCCGCGACGCCGCCGGAGAACTGAACCAGAAGATCGCGAAGGTCGCAGACGAAGTCTGGCTGGCCGTCGCCGGTCTTCCCCTGAAGGTGAAATGACATGGATCTGCCCAGCATCACATCATTGTCCCAGATTGCCAAACTGGCAGATCGTCTTCCCGAAGCAGACCAGAAGGCCGCAATCGCGGCGCGAGAGCGGCAGAATTCGTTGACCAAGCCCCCGGGATCGCTGGGGCGGCTTGAGGAAATCGCCGAATTCATGGCGGCCTGGCGCGGCACGCCCCGCCCCCGGATCGATCGCGCACAGGCATTGGTTTTCGCCGGAAATCACGGGATATGCGCGCAGGGGGTGAACCCCTATCCGCAAGAGGTGACCGCGCAGATGGTTGCCAATTTTCGGTCAGGCGGTGCGGCAATCAACCAATTGTGCGAAATCAACGGCGCCGATTTGTCAGTGATCGCGCTGGAGCTTGATCGCCCGACGCGCGACTTTACCGAGGCCCCGGCAATGGACGAATCCGAATGCCTGGATGCCCTTTGGCAGGGGGCCTCGTCGGTGGATGCGTCCGCGGACATCCTGATTCTGGGAGAAATGGGGATCGGCAATTCCACGGTCGCAGCTGCGCTTGCGGCGGCCTGTTTTGGCGGGCCGGTCGCGGAGTGGGTCGGCCCCGGCACGGGTTCGGACAAGGCCGGTATCGCGCGCAAGATCGCGGTCATTGAAAAGGGTTTGCGTCTGCACGCCGATTGTCTTGGCAAGGGCGCGGCGGTTCTGGCCGCACTTGGCGGTCGCGAGCAGGCCGCGATCTGCGGAGCGGTTCTGGCCGCGCGCGCTGCACGCATTCCGGTCATCCTTGACGGTTTCATTTGTACCGCGGCGGCCGCGGTTCTGTACGCAGCAGACAAGCGGCTTTTGGACCATTGCCTGGTTGGCCACGTTTCGTCCGAACCCGGACATCGCAAGTTGCTGGCCGCGATCCACAAACGTCCCATCCTGCAGTTCGACATGCGACTGGGTGAAGGCAGCGGCGCGGCGTTGGCACTTGGCATCGTTCGTTCGGCCCTGGCCTGTCACAACGGCATGGCAACATTCGCCGAAGCGGGCGTCGCAGAGGCATGACGCGCGCGCGGCTTGACGAGCTGCGGCTTGCATTCCTGCTGCTCAGCCGAATTCCGGTTGGGAGGTTGCGAGACCCCGCCCCCGAGCTGGGGTCAAGCGCATGGGCGTGGCCGATAGTCGGCGCCGTGGTGGGATTTGGGGCCGGTTTGGTCGGAACCGCGCTCATGAGCGCCGGGGCGCCGGCCATGATGGCAGCGTTCCTGGCGCTTGGAACATCGTGCCTTCTTACAGGCGCGTTGCACGAAGACGGACTTGCGGACGTCGCCGACGGATTTGGCGGCGGTCATGGCCGTGCGCGCAAACTCGAGATCATGCGAGACAGCCGGATTGGCAGCTATGGCGCAATCGCGCTGATCCTGGCGCTCGCCCTGCGCGCAATGGGTATTGCCGTGGCACTGGAACATGATTGTGCAATCATCGCCTTGCTCGCGATTTCTGCTGCAAGCCGCGCCGTCATGCCCGTCACATTGGCAATGATGCCCCCGGCGAAGGCCGCAGGATTGGGACGCAAGGCGGCGCAGGTCGATCGGACGCGCGCGGTCGCTGCAATCGCGATCGGCTTTGTCGCATTGCTGCCTTTGGGCGGAGCCGCGGCCATCCCGATTGCATTTGGCATGACACTGGCAGCCTTGCTGCTCGCCGGTTTGGCATTCCGTCAGATCCGAGGACAGACTGGTGACGTCCTCGGCGCAAGCCAGCAGATCGCGGAGATTGCGGCGTGGCTGGTTCTGGCTGTTGTCGTTTAACGCAAAAGGCCTCCCGCAAGGGAGGCTCTTAAGTAGCTCTATTCTTCGCGAGTTTTGGTTGCGGGGGTAGGATTTGAACCTACGACCTTCAGGTTATGAGCCTGACGAGCTACCGGGCTGCTCCACCCCGCGTTATGATTGGTTTTTTTTGATCGTGATGGAGAGATACGTTTTGAATGAGTGCTTCTTTCTAGGTTTGGCGGTGACCTACTCTCCCACGTCTTGAGACGCAGTACCATTGGCGCTGCGGCACTTATCGACCGAGTTCGGGATGGGATCGGGAGTTTTGCTCGCGCTATGACCACCAAACCGAGGAAGAAGCACTTTGTTTTCCAAGTCGAATGTTTGCTTTTGATTGGGTATTGAGTCTTGCTGTTTCTGGATCAGATCAAGCCTATCGAGCGATTAGTACCG
>NZ_PRDS01000010.1 GCF_002927635.1 Albidovulum inexpectatum | reverse complement strand
CGAAACCCCTAGTGAGCCGATATGCAGCGATCGATCCATCGATCCGGACCAAACCGCCCTCATATCTCTTCAGTATTCCAGCAATGTCAAAGAGCAGCAGAGACAAAACCAGCCGGAAGCGCCAAAACCCTATCAGCGCAACCGCCCATCATGCCTCCGATCAAACCCCGAAGAACCAGCAATCCATCGCCAGACCCCCAGGACCACCAGAACAACGCCCCGCGCCGTCCGGTGAGCCGCTATCTAGTCCCTCAAAAAAAACTCCGCAACCCCAAAATGAAGAAAAAATGACAGCGGACGTGATTTTTTCAGACCGATCAACGCGTTGGGAAATCTTCAATATCTCATTCCGGCCTGCCGGGACATAATGTTTCCGGACATGGCTTGACCTCGTGGCCGACTCGGTTGCCTTGGGTCAACCCGCGGACCCAGCCTGCCATCCGATGCGCAAGAAATGCCGCAGGCGAATTGCCTGGAAAGCCAGAATCAGCCCCAGATAGATGAACGGCTCCACCGGCCAGGCCTTCACCAGCCACACATAGTGAATCGCCCCGGCAAGCGCTGCGACATGCACCAGGCGGTGCAACCTGCGCCACCGCACGGGACCCATGCGGCGAATCGCGGAATCGGTGCTGGTCGCGGCCAGGGGAATCAGTGCAAGCAAACCGACAATGCCCGCTGTGACATATGGGCGTTTGGCGATATCGGCTGCGATCTGCCCCCAAAGCAGCCCCATGTCCAGAACCGCCCAGGTCAGAAAGTGCAAGCAAACGAACCAGAACGCGACAAGTCCGATTGCCCGGCGAAATTTCATCAGGTTCAATCGCAACAAGCGCCGCGCGGGCGTTATCGCAAGGCCCAGAACGATCAGCCGCAAGGCCCATATGCCAAGCGCGTGCTCCATGGCCTTGACCGGATCGGCCCCCAGGGCGCCCGTGATCGCCTGCCAGAACAGCAAGGCCGGATAGATCAATCCGGCCAGATAGATCGGCCAGGTTGGTACCGACCTGGCCAATGCATTGACCCTGTCCACCAGATTGGCGCCGCCTGCCAGCATCAGCCTGCTCATCGGCTCAGAAATCCACACGCAGATCCTGACCAGCATAGAGCCCCGCAACGTATTCGCCATAGCCGTTGAACATCTGCGTCTTCTGACGGCCTGCAAACAGACCCGCGCCGATACGACGCTCGGTCGCCTGGCTCCAGCGGGGATGATCCACGTTGGGATTGACGTTTGCATAGAACCCGTATTCGCGGGGGTTCTGCATGTTCCAGGTGGTCTTTGGCATACGATCCGTCAGGCTTATGCGGACGATCGACTTGATCGACTTGAAGCCGTATTTCCACGGGACCACCAGGCGGATCGGCGCACCGTTCTGCTTTGGCAACTCTTCTCCGTACAGGCCGGTTGCAAGAATCGTCAGCGGATGCATCGCCTCATCCAGCCGAAGCCCCTCGCGATAGGGCCAGTCCAGCACGGGCCTGCGCTGCCCCGGCATTTCGTCAGGGCGCACAAGTGTTTCGAACGCCACAAACCTTGCACCGGGCTTGACCCCCACGCGGTTCAGCAAGGCTCCAAGCTCGAACCCGATCCACGGGACGACCATCGCCCACGCCTCGACACAACGAAAGCGGTAGATCCGCTCTTCCAGCGCGACGCCACGGGTGAGATCGGACAAATCATATGTCCCCGGGCGCTCCACAAGCCCATCGATTCGCACAGACCACGGGTTCACCGTCAGCCGATGGGCATTGGCGGCCGGGTCGGACTTGTCCAGGCCAAATTCATAGAAGTTGTTGTAGCTGGTGATATCCTCGAAGCTGTTTGGCGCCTCGTCGGTCGAGTACCGCGAAGGCCGCGCCTGAAGCCGTGCCGCCGCCGGCTGGCCCAGCCCGGCACCCAGACCCGCGGCGCCCAGGCCCGCAAGAATCTGTCGGCGATTGAGGAACATCGACCTTGGCGTCACGTCGGACCACCGAAGATCGGGTTTGAAACGTCCTGGCATCTGCACTCTCCCAACATCTCTGGGGCCCAGATTAGGGTGCTCGCGCGCGAAGGCCAAATCACCGTCTGTCACGACTATGTTTGTGCATGAAACAAAAAGGGCCGCCCCTGTCCCGGGGCGGCCCGCTTCGTCACGCAAGTGACGGGATGACTAGTGGACGACGACATCCTCTGGCCTGGGCCGGGACGATGGCGAAAGCCGATCGCCGATGATCAGCCCGTCGCCGCCTGCCGTCACCGGAACCGTGTCGCCATCGTGGATCTCGCCGGCCAGAAGCATCTCGGCCAGCGGGTCCTGCAGGTGGCGCTGGATCACGCGCTTCAGAGGCCGCGCGCCAAAGACCGGATCGTAGCCTTCCTCGGCCAGCCAGCGGCGGGCGGCTTCGTCCACCTCCAGCGTGATCTTGCGCGCGGCAAGACGATCCTGCAGGCGACGCAGCTGGATCTCGACGATGCCGTCCATGTCCTTCCGCGTCAGCCGGTGGAAGATGATCATGTCATCCAGCCGGTTGAGGAATTCCGGCCGGAAATGGGCGCGCACCGCATCCATCACGTCGCGCCGCGCCTGCGCGATGTCACCACCTTCGGGCAATTGGCTCAACGCCTGGCTACCGAGGTTCGAGGTCAGGATGATCAGCGTCTGGCGGAAGTCGACCCGATGGCCCTGCCCGTCCGTCAGAACGCCGTCATCCAGCACCTGCAACAGCAGGTTGAAGACATCCGGGTGGGCCTTTTCGACCTCGTCGAACAGGATCACCTGATAGGGCCGGCGCCGGACTGCCTCTGTCAGGACGCCACCTTCCTCATAGCCCACATAGCCCGGCGGAGCACCGATCAGACGCGCGACCGAATGCTTCTCCATGAACTCGGACATGTCGATGCGCACCATCGCATGTTCGTCATCAAAGAGATACTCGGCCAGCGCCTTGGTCAGCTCGGTCTTGCCGACGCCGGTGGGGCCAAGGAACAGGAACGAGCCAAGCGGACGCTTTTCGTCCTGCAGCCCGGCGCGGGCACGGCGAACCGCGCGCGATACGGCCTCGACGGCCTCGCGCTGGCCGACGACCCGCTTGGAAAGCTCCTCTTCCATGCGCAGCAGCTTGTCGCGCTCGCCTTCCAGCAGCTTCGAGGTCGGAATGCCGGTCCAGCGCTCGACGACCTCGGCGATCTGCTCGGGCCGCACGGCCTCCTCGACCATGAGCTCGCCCTGGCTGGATTCGGCCTCGGCCAGCTGACGCTCCAGCTGCGGAATCACGCCATAGCTGAGCTCGCCGGCGCGGGCCAGGTTGCCCTCGCGCTTGGCGTGCTCCAGTTCGATGCGGGCGCGGTCCAGCTGCTCCTTGAGATCGCGCGCCTTCTGCAGCTTGTCGCGCTCGGCCTGCCACTTCGCCGTCATCTCGGCCGATTTCTCCTGCAGCTCGGCAAGCTCTTTCTCCAGCTTCTCAAGCCGATCACGCGATGCCGCGTCGTCCTCACGCCGCAGGGCTTCGGCCTCGATCTGCTTTTGCAGGATTTCGCGGTCCAGCGCGTCCAGCTCTTCGGGCTTGCTGTCCACCTCCATCCGCAGACGCGAGGCCGCCTCGTCCACAAGGTCGATCGCCTTGTCGGGCAGGAACCGGTCGGTGATATATCGGTGCGACAGCTGCGCGGCCGCGACCAGCGCCGAATCCGAGATCTTCACCCCGTGGTGAAGCTCGTATTTCTCGCGGATGCCGCGCAGGATGCTGATCGTGTCCTCGACCGAAGGTTCGTCGACATAGACCGGCTGGAACCGGCGGGCCAGCGCGGCGTCCTTTTCGACATATTTGCGGTATTCGTCGAGCGTCGTCGCACCGATGCAGTGCAGCTCACCCCGCGCCAGCGCGGGTTTGATGAGGTTCGCCGCATCCATTGCACCGTCGGACTTGCCCGCCCCGACAAGGGTGTGCATCTCGTCGATGAACAGGATGATCTCCCCCGCGGCGGCCTCGATCTCCTTGATCACGGCCTTCAGGCGCTCCTCGAACTCGCCGCGATATTTCGCGCCCGCGATCAATGCCCCCATGTCCAGCGCCATCAGACGCTTGTTGCGCAAGGATTCGGGCACGTCGCCATTGACGATGCGCAGCGCCAGCCCTTCGACGATCGCGGTCTTGCCGACGCCCGGATCGCCGATCAGGACGGGGTTGTTCTTTGTCCGCCGGCTCAGCACCTGCATCGTTCGGCGGATTTCGTCATCGCGCCCGATGATCGGGTCGATCTTGCCCTCTTCGGCGGCCTTGGTCAGGTCGCGGGCATATTTCTTCAGCGCCTCATAGCCTTCTTCGGCATTGGCACTGTCGGCCGTGCGGCCCTTGCGGATCTCGTTGATCGCGGCGTTCAGATTCTGCGCGTTGACCGCGCCCGCATCCAGCGCATCCTTGGCGCGCGTGTTGACCATGGCCAGCGCCATCAGGATGCGTTCGACCGGAACGAAGGAATCGCCCGCCTTGGTGGCGATCCTCTCGGCCTCGTCCAGAACCCGTACAAGCGACGGGTCGATATAGACCTGCCCATCGCCGCCCGAAACCCGGGGCAGCTTGGCGATCTGCTGCTCCAGCGCCTCGACCACGCGCGACGGCTCACCGCCGGCACGCTTGATCAGGTTCGAGGCCAGCCCCTGATCGTCATCCATCAAGGCCTTCAGAAGATGCTCGGGCAGGACTCTCTGGTGACCCTCCCGCATCGCGATCGTCTGCGCGGCCTGAAGGAAACCACGCGACCGTTCCGTGAACTTCTCGATGTTCATCGGCAATTCTCCTTTCGCAAGCCCCCGGTTCCCGGCCGCCCATCAAGGCGCGGCATCCGCCCGGGTCTCGTCCCTGAATTGGAAACGGCGTTTTCCCATTTCAAGGATCAAAAGCAACGAAATCGAAAGGTTCTTCCGGCCATATGGGGCTGTAACCAGCACAGGGGATTTCGATGACCCGCCTTCTTTTGGTGATCTACAACCTCGTTCTTGACCGCGTCGCTTCCACCATCGCCGTGCCGCCTCAGCTCATTGCCCTTTCGGGTACAAGCCGCGTGCCCTCTCGCCGGCTGCCCAGCCCTTTCAGCGCGCCCGGCATGCGCACCTGACCTGACCCTTGTTTCCCAACCGGCGGCCGATGCGTCGGCCGCGCCAAGGCTTCGGCAAGCGCGGTTTCTTGACAGGCCCGGTCCATCGCCCCATGACGGGCCAACCGTTTCGGGGCCCGCCGCCATGCCCCCCCCAGTGCCGGAAGGGAAGATGCCATGATACCAGCAGATGACCGCCTGATTGTCGCGCTTGACGTGCCGAACGCTGTTGCGGGGCTTGAGCTTGCCGATCGCCTGGGCGACCGGGTCAGCTTCTACAAGATAGGCCTGGGAATGCTGACCGGCGGCGGCCTCGCCCTTGCCAGCGAGCTGAAGCACGACCGCGGCAAGCGCATCTTCCTGGACATGAAGCTGTTCGATATCGGCGCGACGGTGGAAAACGCCGTGCGTGGCCTTGCCCAGTTCGATCTGGATTTCCTTACCGTCCACGGCGACCCGCATGTGGTGCGCGCGGCCAAGGAGGGGGCTGCGGGCAAGGAGCTGAAGATCCTTGCAGTCACCATCCTGACGTCGCTTGACCGCGCCGATCTGGACGCTGCGATGATCCGGTCGGGTGCGGTTTCGGATATCGTGACCGAACGCGCTGAACGCGCCTTTCTGGCCGGCGCCGACGGGGTCATTGCCTCGGCGCAGGAAGCCGCGCAGATCCGCGCCCTGCCCTCGGCCAGGGGAAAGCTGATCGTGACCCCCGGTATCCGCCCCTCGGGCAGTGCTCTTGGCGATCAGAAGCGCATCGCGACGCCGCGCGATGCGATCACGGCGGGTGCCGACCATATCGTTGTGGGGCGCCCGATCTGGGCCGCCAAGGATCCCGCTGCAGCGGCCGAGGCCGTGCTGCGCGAACTGGCGCAAGCCGAACGCGCGTGAACTCCAACGCAAGAAGGCATCGACCGAAGCCAGGCTCCGGTCGATGTCCTGTCCCGGTGGCGCATGCCATGGTCGATGGCATCCGTGAGTGATGACCGGGGTCCCAAGTCCTGTTCGCTGAGCGGCCCGAAAATTCCGAAATCCCGTTTGCCGCCAAATCCGCGCCGTCGCCCTGACCCTTGCACGGGCGAACGCGTGATCCCAATGTGACGCGATTCTTCCCCCAACTGCGAAGCATTCCTGCCGGCGGCGTCGCATCGGCCCAATATCGCCGATTCCGGCCGGATCTCTGGGCGGCTTGATGCAGATGCATGGGCTCGCCAGGCCAAAGACGAAGAAACTTGATCAAATTCGGGTGTGCAGCTATCCCAATCCCAATCGGCTCAGGAGATCACCATGAAGAACGATCAGATCGAAGCCCGCAGGCAGGCCGCCCTGTCACGCGGTGTCGGCGTGATGACGCAGATCTATGCGGATCGGGCGGAAAACGCGGAACTGTGGGATGCCGAAGGCAACCGCTATATCGACTTTGCCGGCGGAATCGCAGTGCTGAATACCGGCCACCGCCACCCGCGGGTCATGGCGGCGGTCAAGGCGCAGCTGGACCGTTTCACCCATACCTGCCACCAGGTCGTGCCCTATGAAAACTATGTACATCTGGCCGAACGACTGAACGCCATCGTTCCGGGCAAGGGCGCGAAAAAGACCATCTTCGTCACCACCGGCGCCGAGGCCGTCGAGAACGCGGTTAAGATCGCGCGCGCGGCGACAGGCCGGCAGGCGGTCGTGGCATTCACCGGGGGCTTTCACGGGCGTACCTTCATGGGCATGGCACTGACCGGCAAGGTCGTGCCCTACAAGGTGGGCTTTGGCGCCATGCCGGGCGACGTGTTCCATGTGCCCTTCCCGGTCGAGCTGCACGGCATGACGGTGCAGAAATCGCTGGATGCGCTGAACTACCTGTTCAAGGCAGATGTCGATCCGGCCCGCGTGGCCGCGATCATCCTGGAACCGGTTCAGGGCGAAGGCGGCTTCTACGAGGCCCCGCGCGAGTTCATGTCGGCCCTGCGCGAAATCTGCGACCGTCACGGCATCCTGCTGATCGCCGACGAGGTTCAGACCGGGTTTGCCCGCACCGGGCGGATGTTCGCGATGGAACATCACGACGTCGCCCCCGACCTGACGACCATGGCCAAGTCCCTTGCAGGCGGCTTCCCCCTGGCCGCCGTCACCGGCCGGGCCGAGATCATGGATGCGCCTGCTCCGGGCGGTCTTGGCGGCACCTATGGCGGCAATCCCCTGGGCATTGCCGCGGCGCATGCCGTCCTGGACGTGATCGAGGAGGAAAATCTCTGCGACCGCGCCAACCAGCTGGGTGCGCGGCTGAAACAGCACCTCGCCAGCCTGCGCGACGAGGTTCCCGAGATCGTCGACATCCGGGGGCCGGGCTTCATGAACGCGGTCGAGTTCAACCTCGACGGCGCGCCTTCGGCGGATTTCGCCAACCGGGTCCGGGCCGAGGCCCTGAAGCGCGGCCTGATCCTGCTGACCTGTGGCGTTCACGGCAACGTGATCCGGTTCCTTGCGCCGATCACGATCCCCGACTCCGTCTTCTCCGAGGCGCTGGAGAAGCTGACCGAATCGGTCCACGCCGCCCGCCGCGGGTAAATCACGTCCGATGAAACAGTGGGGCCGCCCAAAGACCTGGGCGGCCCTTTTCATTTGCAGCCGGCCGAAGGGACTCCAAAACAAGAACAAAACATGAATATAATGCGGGCTCACCGGGAATCGCGCCATGTTCGTCGAACTGTCCGCCACTTCGAACTTCACCTTCCTGACCGGCGCCTCGCATCCCGAAGAGATGATGTCGCAGGCGGCCGAATTCGGGCAGTCCGCCCTGGCGATCGCCGATGCGAACTCGGTGGCGGGCATCGTGCGCGCCCATGTCGAATCGCGCGAGATCCGCCGGCGCGCCGGCGCCGCGCCGCGTCTGATCCCGGCCGCGACGATCCGCCTGCGTGATGGCTTTGCCGTCACCGCGCTGCCGCGCGATCGGGCGGCCTGGGGCCGGCTGTGCCGCCTGATCTCGACTGGCCGGCTACGCGCACCCAAGGGCGAATGCCACCTGGATATCGGCGATCTTCTGGACTGGGGCGAAGGGATGGAGATGCTGCTGCACCCACCCGAAGCCCGCGCGCCGGGTTCTCTCTGGCAGGCCCATGCCACGCGCCTGATCGAACGGTTCGGCCATCACGGCCTGTGGCTGATGATGGCGCCCCGCTATGACGGCGCGGACGGGGCGCGCTTTTCCGCGCTGGCGCGGCTGGCACGCGATCTGGGGCTGAAGACCGTCGCATCGGGCCGCCCGATCATGCATCGCGGGGCACGGCGGCGGCTGGCCGATGTGCTGACCGCGATCCGCCTTGGGCGGCGGGTCGACCAGCTGGGCCGGGCCGCGCTGGCCAATGCCGAACAACGCATGCGCAGCGAGCCCGAGATGTTGCGCATCTTTGCCGGGCACGAGGCCGCCGTGCATCGCAGCGCGGAAATCGCCGCGCGATGCAGTTTCTGTCTGGACGAGCTGCGTCACGAATACCCTTCGGAAATCAGCGCGGGCGAATCCCCGCCTGACCGGCTGGCACGCCTGACGCGTGAAGGTCTGAACTGGCGCTATCCCGGCGGCGTCCCCGACCGCGTACGCGCCATGGCCGACCGCGAACTGGCCCTGATCCGCAAGCTGGGCTATGAGCCCTATTTCCTGACCGTGCGCGACATCGTCGCCTTTGCCCGCGATCGGGGCATTCTGTGCCAGGGGCGCGGCTCGGCCGCCAATTCCGTCGTCTGTTACGCGCTGGGCATCACCTCGGTCAGCCCCGAGATCGGCACGATGGTCTTCGAACGCTTCGTGTCCGAGGCGCGGGACGAGCCGCCCGACATCGACGTCGATTTCGAACATGAACGGCGCGAGGAGGTGATCCAGCACATCTATGAAAAATACGGGCGCCACCGCGCCGGCCTGTGCGCCACGGTCATCCATTATCGGGGCAAGCGCGCCGTGCGCGAGGTGGGCCGCGCGATGGGCCTGTCGCCCGACACCATCGCCGCCCTGTCCAGCCAGATCTGGGGCTGGGGCGGAGCCGAGGTTTCGGCCGACAGGATGCGCGAGATCGGCCTGGACCCATCCGACCGACGTTTGACTCTGACCTTGTCGCTGATCGAACAGATCCAGGGCTTTCCGCGCCATCTGTCACAGCATGTCGGCGGCTTTGTCATCACCGAAAACCGGCTGGACGAACTGGCCCCGGTCGAGAATGCCACGATGGAGGGGCGTACGGTCATTCCCTGGGACAAGGACGACATCGATGCGCTGGGCATTCTGAAGGTGGACGTTCTGGCACTGGGCATGCTGACCTGCATCCGCAAGGCGTTCGACCTGATCGAACGCCACCACCGCCGTCGGCTGAGCCTGGCCACGATCCCGCCCGAAGACCCGGCCGTCTATGACATGCTGTCGCGCGCCGATTCGATCGGGGTCTTCCAGGTCGAAAGCCGCGCCCAGATGAACTTCCTGCCCCGGATGAAGCCCAGAACCTTCTACGATCTTGTCATCCAGGTCGCGATCATCCGGCCCGGCCCCATCCAGGGGGACATGGTTCACCCCTTCATTCGCCGCCGCAACGGGCACGAAGCCGTCAGCTTTCCCTCCGACGCGCTGGGCGCGGTGCTGGGCAAGACGCTGGGTGTGCCGCTGTTTCAGGAACAGGCGATGCAGATCGCGATCATCGGTGCGGGCTTCACCCCCGAAGAGGCCGACCGCCTGCGACGCGCTCTGGCCACCTTCAAGAAGCGCGGCAATGTCACGGAATTCCGCGACCGGTTCCTGGCCGGGATGAAGGCCAATGGCTATGACGAAGACTTTGCCCAGCGCTGCTTTTCCCAGATCGAGGGCTTCGGCTCCTATGGCTTTCCCGAAAGCCACGCGGCCAGCTTCGCGCTGCTCGTCTATGCTTCGGCCTGGCTGAAGCGGCACCATCCGGGCATCTTTGCCTGCGCCCTGCTGAATTCCCAGCCGATGGGCTTTTACGCCCCCGCCCAGATCGTGCGCGACGCCCGCGCCCATGGCGTGACCGTGCTTCCAATCTGCGTCAATGCCAGCCTATGGGACAACCGCATGGAAGAGATGCCCGACGGATCGCTGGCGCTTCGGCTGGGCTTTCGCCAGATCCGTGGCCTGTCGCAAGAGGATGGAGAGTGGATCGCCGCCGCGCGCGGCAACGGCTATCGCGCGGTCGAGGATGTCTGGCGCCGCGCGGGCATCGACATGCGCGCGCTGACCCTTCTGGCCGAAGCCGACGCCTTCGCGTCGCTCGGCCTGTCACGGCGCGAGGCGCTGTGGGCCGCCCGCGCGCTGGGCCGCGACCCGCTGCCATTGTTCGCCGGCGACATCGACGGCGAAGCCATCGCCGAACCCGCAATCACCTTTGCCCGGATGAGCGAGGGCGAAGAGATCGTCGAGGATTACGCCGCGATGCGCCTGACCCTGCGCCGCCATCCCGTGGCCCTGTTGCGCGACCGGCTGACTCCGCCCGATCGCGACGTGCCCGGGACAGGCGGAACTCACCCCCCGGCCTGACGCAACTGCTCCAGCAGCACATGGCTGGCATAGCCATCCGGCACCAATCCGCGCGCCAGCTGATAGGCGCGGATCGCCGCGATCGTGTTGGGGCCGATTCGTCCATCCACGCCCTGCGTGTCGAACCCCGCCCGGGTCAGCCGTTCCTGAAGCTCCCGCCGCTCGGCGGTCAGAAGAACCCGATCCTCGCGCGGCCAGTCTGCCCGGAAGGGGTCCGCACCCGCAAGCCGATCGGCCAGATGCCCGACTGCGATCACATAGGCATCCGCCGGGTTGTAACGCTCGATCACCCCGAAATTGTCGAAGATCATCAGAGCCGGCCCGCGCGCGCCCGCGGGCAGCAGGATCTCGGCCATGCCCTGATCGGGCATCACACCGCCCGATACCGGACGCAGGCCCAGCGCTGCCCATTCGGCAACGTCGCGCCGCCCCTCAGGCCCGGCCAGCGCGAAATCGAACCCGTCGGGCAGCTGCACTTCCAGCCCCCATGGCTGACCCTTGCGCCACCCGTACCCCGCCAGATAGGCCGCCGCCGAGGCCAGCGCGTCCGTCGGGTCATCGCCCCAGATGTCGCGCCGCCCGTCACCATCGAAATCGATCGCATGGGCGTGCCAGGCACTGGGCATGAACTGCGTGTGCCCCATCGCCCCCGCCCAGCTGCCGCGCATCCGTTCCGGCGCTATGTCGCCCGACTGAACGATATGCAGGGCCGCGATCAGCTCGCTCTCGAAAAAGGCCGCCCGTCGGCCGTCATGCGCCAAAGTCGCCAAGGCCTCGATCGTCGGGATATTGCCCCGTACCGCGCCATAGGCGCTCTCAAGCCCCCATATCGCCGCCACGATCTCGCGCGGGACGCCAAATGCGGCCTCGATCCGGTCAAACAGCGCGGCATGTTCGGCCAGCCTTCTCCGTCCATCGCGGATTCGAGCCTCGGAGACGGCACTGTCGAGATAGTCCCAGATCGCCAGATTGAATTCGCCCTGGTTGCGATCGCGCTGCAGCACATCCGTGTTGACCTCGATCCCGGTCAGCGCGCGGTCCAGCACGTCGTCCCGAAGCCCTGTGGCCAGGGCACGCCGGCGGAACGCATCCATCCATGTCGAAAAATCCAGATTTGCCGCCACGTTGCGAACCTGTCCCGATTCCGCCATTTCGCTTTCCTGTACGGCGACGGCACCGGACTGGGCCGCGCCCGGCGCGATCCACATGCACAGAACCGCCATTGCAGCCGATGGACGCATGACCTGCCCGCCTTTCCTGCCTGTCTTCACTCTAGGTCAGGGCGGACAGCGGGCAAGTCCGGATGTCCATGGAAACATGCAACTGGCCTATTTCCGCCGTCGCACCACCTTGCGCGTCGAGCTCTTGCTGCGTGCCTTTTCCCTGTTTGCCTTGCGCGCGGCGGGCGCGCCCCTGCGTTTTCCCGAACGGCCGGATGGCAGGGCGCGACCCTCGATCTCCAGCAGCTCCAGCGTCAGCCCACCGGTGACGGGCACCGCTTCGGTCAGGCGCACCGTCACCCGCTGACCGATTCCGATCTCCAGCCCCGATTGCGAGCCCATCAATGTCTGGCGCTCCGGGTCATAGTGGAAGAATTCGCGCCCCAGATTGCGGACCGGGATCAGCCCGTCGGCGCCCGTCTCGTCCAGCTTCACGAACAGGCCAAAGCGCGTGACACCACTGACGCGGCCCGTGAACTCGCTGCCCACACGTTCGGACAGGTAGGCCGCCAGATAGCGGTCGGTCGTGTCCCGTTCGGCGGCCATCGACCGGCGTTCGGTTTCCGAGATGTGCCGCGCCGTTTCCTCCAGATGTTCGATATCCCAGGGCGACAGGCCATCCTTCCCCCAGCCGTGGCCCGAGATCAGGGCCCGATGCACGATCAGGTCCGAGTAACGCCGGATCGGCGAGGTGAAATGCGCATAATGCTTCAGCGCCAGACCGAAATGGCCGAAATTCTCCGGGTTGTAATAAGCCTGCGTCATCGAACGCAGCGTCGAGATGTTCAGCAGCTCGTCGAAATCGGTTCCTTCAGCCTGGGTCAGCAGCCGGTTCAGATGCTCGGTCCGCAGCACCTGCCCCTTGGCCAGCGTGAAGCCCGATGCTTCGGCCACCTCACGCAACGCGTCCAGCTTTTCGGGGCTCGGCTCCTCGTGCACCCGAAACAGCAGCGGCCGCCGCAGACGGACCAGTTCCTCGGCCGCCGCGACATTGGCAAGGATCATGAACTCCTCGATCAGACGGTGCGCATCCAGCCTTTCCCGGAAATCGATCGAGACGACACGCCCGTCCTTGTCCAGCACGATCTTGCGCTCTGGCAGATCAAGGTCCAGGGGCTGGCGCACGGCCCGTTCGACCTTCGCGGCCTCATAGGCGGCATAAAGCGGCCTTATCACGGTATCCATCAGGGCCGCGCAGCGGTCGTTCGGCTGGCCGTCCTGCGCCTTTTGCACTTCCTCGTAGTTCAAGCTGGCCCGCGATTCGATCATCGCGCGGGCAAAACGGTGCGACAGCTTGCGCCCCTTGGAATCCAGCTTCATCCGAACGGCGATCACGGGACGGGGCACGCCCTCGTGCAGCGAACACAGGTCCGCCGACAGCCTTTCCGGCAGCATCGGCACGACACGATCGGGGAAATAGGTCGAATTTCCCCTGCGCCGGGCCTCGCGGTCCAGAGCCGTTCCGGGACGCACGTAATGCGCCACATCGGCGATTGCGACCCATACGACATGCCCGCCTTCGTTCTTCGGATCCGGATCGGAATGGGCGTAAACCGCATCGTCGTGATCGCGCGCATCAGCCGGATCGATCGTGACGAAGGGCAGATGCCGCAGATCCTCGCGTTCGCCCAGCGGCGCGGGCTTCAGCTTCTCGGCCTCGGCCAGGACCTCTTCGGGGAATTCGTCGGGAATGCCGTGCTGATGGATGGCGATCAGGGAAACGGCGCGCGGCCCGCTGGGATCGCCCAGACGTTCGACGATGCGCGCGCGCGGCAGGCCAAGACGGCCGCGGGGCCCGAATTCCTCGGCCTCGACCAGTTCGCCATCCTTTGCGCCCATGGTGGCATCGCGCGCCACCACCCATTCGCGATCCGCCCCCTTGTCGATCGGGACGATGCGGCCACCTTCCGCGGCCTTGCGGAAGATACCCACCACTTTCTTCGGTGCGGCGCCGACCTTGCGGATCAGCTTTGCCTCATACTGGTATCCCTCGCCCCGGACCTCATTCACCCGGGCCAGAATGCGGTCGCCCGCGCCCAGCGCCGGGTCCGAGCGGCGCGCGACATACAGAACGCGCGGCGGCGTGCCCTCGCCATGCCATTCCAGCGGCTGGGCTAACAGATCGCCGTTTTCATCGGGTGGCAACAGGGTCAGAACCGTGACCGGCGGAAGCTTTTCGGGGTCGCGATAGCTGCGCTTGCGGCGCGACAGGCTGCCTTCGGCCTCCAGCTCCTTCAGCAGACGCTTCAGCTCGATCTTGTCGGCACCTTTCAGGCCGAATGCCTTGGCAATGTCGCGCTTGGCCGACAGGCCCGGATTTTCCGACACCCAGTCAAGGATCTCGCTTTTCGATGGAATGCGCGCCATGGTCGTCCTTATCCCGCCACATCACTGGCGATTGCCGTGCAAGAGATCACGCGAAATAATCCCGAAGGATTCGCGCGTAGATCGCCTTCAACTGATGAATCTGCGCCACTTCGACGCGTTCGTCCACTTCGTGCATCGTGCGGCCGACCAGACCGAATTCGACGACCGGGCAATGGTCCTTGACGAAGCGCGCATCCGACGTGCCGCCCGACGTGGACAGGACCGGGCGCAGGCCGGTTTCGGCCTCGACCGCGCGCATGACCAGATCGATGAAAGGTCCCGGCGGGGTCAGAAAGCTTTCGCCCGAAACCTGCACATCCAGATCGAATTCCACGCCGGTCTGCCCGGTCACCTCCTGCGCGCGCTGCCGCAGCATTTGCTCCAGCGAGCGTGAATCATGCGCGTCATTGAAGCGGATATTGACCCGCGCCGTGGCGCGCGCGGGTATCACATTGGTCGCGGTATTGCCCGTGTCGATCGTGGTGATGGCCAGGGTCGAGGGCTCGAAATGCTCGGTCCCCTGGTCCAGCGGCGTCGAGGCCAGCCGATCCATCAGCCGCACCAGCGCATGAAGCGGATTTCGGGCGCGGTGGGGATAGGCCGAATGGCCCTGCACCCCGCGCGCCGTGAAAGTGACCGACATCGACCCGCGTCGCCCGATCTTGATCATCTCGCCCATGCGATCGGGGCAAGTCGGCTCGCCCACAAGACAGACGGACATCGCCTCGCCCCGCGCCTTCATCCAGTCCAGAAGCGCAAGCGTCCCGTCGCGGCCGGGGCCTTCCTCGTCTCCGGTGATGGTCAGGATGACGGCGCCATCGGGCGGGGTTGTGCGCACGAAGTCGATCGCCGCGGCGATAAAAGCCGCAACCCCCGACTTCATGTCGGTCGCGCCCCGCCCCCAAAGATAGCCACCATCGATCTCGGCGCCGAAGGGGTCATGAGTCCAGGCCGCATGATCCCCGACGGGCACCACATCGGTATGGCCGTTGAACCCAAAGCTGCGATCCGCGCCGCGTGCGCCCCAGCGCGCAAAGAGGTTCGGCGTACCGTTGCGGTCCACCCGGTGGCATTCAAACCCCGCGTCGCTCAGCAGCCCCTGCAACAGGGTAAGCGCGCCGCCCTCTGCTGGCGTGACGGACGGACAGCGCACAAGATCAGCCGTCAGGACAACCGGGTCGATTGCAGTCGATGCCATTGGTCTGCCTCTAAAGATCGAAGGTGGCGAAGACCGGCGCATGGTCGGACGGCTTTTCCCAGCCGCGCGCCTCACGCAGGATTCGGCTGGAATGGGCCGCGCTTGCGATGTCGGGGGTGGCCCAGACGTGGTCCAGCCGTCGCCCCTTGTCGGCCGCGTCCCAGTTTGGCGACCGATAGGACCACCAGCTGTAAAGCTGGCCTTCGGGAATATCCTGTCGCGTGATGTCCACCCATCCGCCGGCCTCTTGCGCCGCGCCAAGATGCTCGACCTCGACCGGCGTGTGGCTGACCACCTTCAGCAACTGCTTGTGGGACCAGACGTCATCCTCGCGCGGGGCGATGTTCAGATCCCCGACAAGGATCGACCTGCGTGGCCGCTCTTTCCAGGCCCAGTCGCGCATCGCGGCGACATAGTCGAGCTTTTGCCCAAACTTCTCGTTCACCTCGCGGTCGGGAACGTCGCCACCCGCCGGGACATAGAAATTGTGGATCACGACGCCATTTTCCAGCTCGGCCGCGACATGGCGGGCATGGTTGAGCCGGGCGAAGTCGAAGGCCCCGACCTCGCGCAGCGGAAGACGGGACAGGATTGCCACGCCGTTATAGCCCTTCTGTCCGCGCGCCACGAAATGGCCGTAGCCAAGCGCACGAAAGGCATCCAGGGGAAACTTCTCGACCGGGCACTTGCATTCCTGCAGGCACAGGATGTCGGGCGATTCTTCCTTCAGCAGGCGCTGGACCAGGCCTTCGCGCAGGCGAACCGAATTGATGTTCCATGTGGCGATCGTGAAGCTCATTCATCCGTCCCGAATTCGTATCCGGCCGGACCATACCCGCCTTGCATCGCTGCGACAACGCGATAGGGCGAACGAAAAGGGCCGGGCGCGAGGCCCGGCCAGTCCAACAGGGAGGAACCGCGTCCTTGCCCCGACGCGGCCAGGGGATTCCATGCCTATGGAACCAGACGATAGCCGCCGGATTCGGTCACAAGAAGGCGCGCATTTGACGGATCCGGTTCGATTTTCTGGCGCAGCCGGTAGATATGCGTCTCGAGCGTATGGGTCGTCACCCCCGCATTGTAGCCCCAGACCTCATGCAGCAGCACATCCCGGGGCACCACCGTATCCCCTGCGCGATACAGGAATTTCAGGATGTTCGTCTCCTTTTCCGTCAGGCGGATCTTTCGGTCGTTCTCGTCGATCAGCATCTTCTGCGCGGGCTTGAACGTATAGGGTCCCAGCTGAAAGATCGCGTCCTCGGATTGTTCGTGGATACGCAGCTGCGCACGAATGCGGGCCAGAAGGACGGGAAACTTGAAGGGCTTGGTCACATAGTCGTTCGCCCCCGCATCAAGGCCCAGAATGGTATCGGCATCGGTGTCATGCCCCGTCAGCATGATGATCGGGCACTTGACACCCTGCTTGCGCAGCTTGCGGCACAATTCGCGCCCATCGGTATCGGGCAGGCCGACATCCAGGATCACCAGGTCGAAGATGCCGCCCTTCAGCTTTTCGACGGTCTCCTGTCCGCTGCCTGCCTCGGTGACCTCGAATTCATCCGTCGAGGCCAATTGCTCGGCCAACGCCTCGCGCAGGTCCTCTTCGTCATCAACCAGCAGGATCTTCTTCAGATTGGCCATGTTGCGTCTCCTTGTTGCCTTGGAAGTTGTGCAGCGAATCCCTGCCAAGCAAGATTTGTGACGCACTGTTCACGCGGTCGTGTCACGGGCGCGCCAAATGTTTCAATCGGCGACAAAGCTGACTATCTATTGCGAACCAATCACTGCTTTCGGACGCGCAGATGCCCCTTGGCCCGGATATTGTCGAACTTCTCAACCGTGCGCGGGCCGATCTGCGCATGGGCGTTCCGGTCGCGATCCGTGCGGGCGACGATTCGGGGCTGATCGTCGCGGCCGAGACGCTGTCGCCCGAGCGGCTGGTGGCGTTGACTTCGATGGGGTCTGCCCAGCTTGCGATCACCGACCGCCGGGCGGCGACGCTGAAGGTTGCGGCCTATGACGGGGACGTGGCGCGCCTTGTCCTGCCCGACGACGCGACCGCAAGCTGGATCGAGGCCGTGGCGGACCCGGCGCGCGACCTGTCCGCCCCGATGAAAGGCCCCTTTCGACCCATCCGAGACGGCTCGGCGGCACTTGCGCGCGCGGGCGTCCGGCTGGCCAAGTCCGCGCGGCTGCTGCCGGCCGCGGTGGTCGTGCCGATGACCGTGGCGCCGGCCGTCGCACAGGCTTCGGGCCTGACCTGCCTTGACTGGCAACGCGCTGCCGAAGAGCTGGACCGCGCCACGGTCTTGCACCCCGTCATCCACGCGCGCCTGCCGATGCGCGCCGCCGAGGCCGGACGGCTGCATGTCTTTCGCCCCGAGGACGGCGGCGAAGAACACTATGCCATCGAGATCGGGGCCCCGCGGCGCGACCAACCGGTGCTTGCGCGGCTGCATTCGGCCTGTTTCACCGGCGACGTTCTGGGCAGCCTGAAATGCGATTGCGGGCCTCAATTGCATGCTGCGCTCGATCAGATGGGGCGGGAAGGATCGGGGATCCTGCTCTATCTCAATCAGGAAGGCCGGGGGATCGGACTGACCAACAAGATGCGCGCCTATTCGCTTCAGGACCAGGGCTTCGACACGGTCGAGGCGAACCACCGATTGGGCTTCGAGGATGACGAACGCGATTTCCGCATCGGCGCGGCCCTGCTGCGCAGGATGGGATTTTCGTCCGTCCGGCTGCTGACCAACAACCCGGCCAAGATCCGGATGCTGGAATCCCAGGGAATAGGGGTGGTCGAACGTGTCCCGCTGAAGGTCGGCCGGTCGGCGCACAACGCGCAGTACCTGGCGACCAAGGCGGCAAAGTCCGGGCACCTTCTGTGAGCCCGCGTGACATGGTGCTGACGCCCATGGGGCTGCGATTCATGGGCCGCCACATTCCCGTGGCGATCGGTCGGGCGGGACTGACGACAACCAAGCGCGAGGGCGATCTGGCAACGCCCGTGGGTGTCCATCGCGTGATCGGATTGCTTTACCGACCGGACCGGATCCCTGCTTGGCGGCTTCCGCCCTGGGCACGCCCGATCAACCTCGAGGACCGCTGGTGCGATGCGCCCGATCATCCCGATTACAACCATCTGACCCGACGCGATTTCGGCCGATCCGCCGAGCGTCTGCGCCGGGCAGACCCCTTGTATGACCTGATCCTGCCGCTCGACTGGAACTGGCCCTATGCCGTGCCCGGTCAGGGATCGGCGATCTTCATTCACCAGTGGCGCCGACCCGGCTATCCCACCGCGGGCTGCGTGGCCATGGCGCGCCAGGATCTGATCTTCGTTGCGCGCCACGCCGCGCCGGGCACCCGGTTGATCGTACGCACCGGCGGCCGGCAGGGTCAGCGCTGTCCGTAATCCCGCGCGCCGAATATTGCCGAGCCCACGCGGACATGGGTCGCCCCCGCCGCGATCGCGGCTTCGAAATCGGCGCTCATTCCCATCGAAAGTTTCGTCAGTCCGTTGCGCGCGGCCATCTCGGCCAGCATGGCAAAATGCGGGCGCGAATCCTCGCCCTCGGGCGGTATACACATCAGCCCCACCACCGGCAGGGACAGCGCCCGGACCTGGGCGACGAATTCATCGGCCGCTTCGGGCAACACTCCGGCCTTTTGCGGCTCGCGGCCCGTGTTTACCTGGACGAACAGCTCGGGGCTGGTCCCGCGCTGATCGGCCAGTCGGGCAAGCCTTTCGGCCAGAGATGGACGATCCACGGTGTGGATCGCATCGAACAGCTCGACCGCCGCCTTGGCCTTGTTCGTCTGCAGTGGGCCGATCATGTGAAGCTGGACGCCGGGATAGCGCGCGCGCCAAGCGGGCCATTTGCGCTGGGCCTCCTGCACGTAATTTTCGCCAAAGACGCGGTGCCCTTGGTCAAGCACGGCTTCGACTCGCTCGGCTGGCTGGACCTTCGAGACGGCGATCAGGGTCACGGACCCTTCCGGGCGCGCCGCCGCCCGTTCGGCGGCGTTGATCCGTGCAATGATGTCGGCAAGCGGCATTTTCGCTTTTCTCACCTGATGAAAGCGGCGCGATCTTGGCAGGCACCGCGGCAAAAGGGAACCGTCCGGGCAAAAGAAAAGGAGCGGGCTTTCGCCCGCTCCCCATATTCGGATCCGTCAGGATCAGAATTCGAACGAAACACCCATTTCGGCGCGGGTGTTGTCGTCGACCGAGGCGATGCCGCCGACCAGAGCAGCGCCGCCGCCCAGGTCATAGGACGCGCCGATGCCGAAGGCAGCGTCGGTCACGATGTCGTTGTCGGCATATTCGGCCTTCAGCGTCAGGGCGCCGGTGGTGTAGTCGGCATAGATGCCCCAAGCCTTTTGGTTCGCGGTGTTGCTATCCGAGTACATCGCCTTGACGTTCACGCCCGAGAACGAGCCACCGGCATAGACCGTGGTCGCTTCGGTGTCGTCGGCATAGCCCAGACCGACATAGTAGGTGCCGGTGTCATACTTGACGCCGACACCGTTGCTGTCCACGCCCTTGCCGACCGAGCTCGAAGCCTCGACGGTGAAGGCGCCGGCCGAGTATTTGTAGTTCACATTGTGGCTCGCGCCGGCCCAGAGGGCTTCGGCGACATTGTCGACACCCAGACCCGACAGACCGCCGATATCCGGCAGGCCGGCGACCTTGCTCGCCTCGTTGACCGAACCAAAGGTCAGCTTGCCGAACGCGCCCGAAACATAGGCCGAGGTGCCGTCGTCGTTCAGGCCGCCGTCGGTGTCGTAAGCAGCGATCGTCGACGAATAGCCGAACTCCAGGCCGTTGTCCGACTGGGTCGTGCCTTTGAAGGTCAGGTAGGTCTCAAAGATCGCATAGGCTTCGTCGGTCGAACCAAACGGGTTGGCAGCGCCATTTTCGCTGAAGCCAATACCAAACACGGCACTGCCGCTGATCGACACTTCCGCGGCCGCGGCGCCGGCGAAGCCGACGAGAGCCGTCGTGGCAAGAAGAATCTTTTTCATTTCATTTCCCTCGTTGATCTCAAGGTTGCCCAATCCGGGACGTCCGGAATGGGTATGCGTCTATTTCTGCTCTGCTCGCTTCATTTGCAATGGAATCGGCTGGCGGTCTGGAACACGCGCTTCAGGTGGTGCAGCCATGCCACAGTTGGGCCACTTTCCCCCGCCCCCGTGCGGGCCCCGGGACGGGGGGCGTTCGGGCAAAGCGCGCCCCCGTTCGGACAAACGGGCAATGGGTGAAAATCCTTGTTCGCCTGCGGGTGCTCGGCTAGACACCGGAGAAAGGCAATTCAGGGGTGGCTCATGACGATCCGGGACTTGATGCGCGGCGCGACCTTGCTGGCAACGATCGCCAGTCTTGCTGCCTGTGGCGGATTCACCTCGGGCGACAGCAGCCCGTTCGGGGGCGGCAATCGGTCCCAGACCGCGCAGCAGCAGGCCGATGAGCCGCGCCGTTCGACGATCTGGGACCTGTTCTCGAACACGGGTGATCCCAATGTCACCGTCGCGGCGAACCGCTACTTGTGGCGCGCCTCGCTCGAAGTGCTGGATTTCCTGCCCATCGAATCGGTCGATCCCTTCACCGGCGTCATCGTCACCGGCTATGGCACGCCGCCGGGCGGAGGTCGCGCCTACCGCGCGACCGTCTACGTCACCGATCCGGCGCTTGACGCGCGCTCGCTGAAGGTTGCGCTGATGACGCGGTCCGGTCCGGCAGATCCGGCCACCCAGCGCGCTGTCGAGGACGCCATCCTGACCCGCGCGCGCCAGCTGCGCATCCGCGACGGCAAGCTTTAGGGCAACCTGATCTCTGGACCTTGGCGGTGGGCCCTGTATAACCGGGCCGATCACGTTTCCGAGGTGACAGATGTCGCGATACGACCCCGCCCAGATCGAACCCAAATGGCAGAAGGCCTGGGAAGAGGCCGGCTGCTTTACCGCCCGGCGCGACCCGGACAAGCCCAAATACTACGTGCTGGAGATGTTCCCCTATCCATCGGGACGCATCCATATCGGCCATGTCCGCAACTACACGATGGGCGACGTCGTCGCGCGCTACAAGGCGGCCTGCGGCTACTCGGTGCTGCACCCGATGGGCTGGGACGCCTTCGGCATGCCGGCCGAGAATGCCGCGATGGAACGCGGCGGCCACCCGAAGGACTGGACCTATGGCAACATCGCGGTCATGCGCGACCAGATGAAGCCCCTGGGCCTGTCGATCGACTGGAGCCGCGAATTCGCCACCTGCGACCCGGAATATTACGGCCACCAGCAGGCCATGTTCATCGACATGATGGAAAAGGGCCTGGTCTATCGCAAGAACGCCGTGGTCAACTGGGACCCGGTGGACATGACGGTACTGGCCAACGAACAGGTCATCGACGGCAAGGGCTGGCGTTCGGGCGCGCCGGTGGAACGGCGCGAGCTGACGCAATGGTTCTTCCGCATCTCCGACTTCGCGGGCGAGCTGCTCGAGGCGCTGGACGGGTTGAAGAAATGGCCCGAGAAGGTGCGCCTGATGCAGGCCAACTGGATCGGCAAGAGCCGCGGCCTGCAGTTTGCCTTCTCGACCATCGGCGCGCCGGAAGGGTTTGACCGGCTGGAAGTCTACACGACCCGGCCCGATACGCTGCTTGGCGCGTCCTTTGCCGCAATCTCGCCCGATCATCCGCTTGCCCGACAACTGGAGCGGGACGATCCGAAGGTCGCCGAATTCGTCGCCGAATGCCGCCGCATCGGCACCTCGGAAGAGGCGCTGGAAAAGGCCGAGAAGAAGGGGCTGGATACGGGCATCCGCGTGCGACACCCGCTGGACGAAAGCTGGGAGCTGCCGGTCTATATCGCCAACTTCATCCTGATGGATTATGGAACGGGCGCCATCTTTGGCTGCCCGGCCCATGACCAGCGCGATTTCGATTTCGCCACCAAATATGGCCTGCCGATCACGCCGGTCTTCGTGCCCGAAGGCGCCGAGGAAACGCCCCTCGCAGAGGCCTTCGTTCCGCCAAAGACCGAACGCGTGCGCTATGTCCGGGGCTTTGCCGGCAGCGAGGTCCAGACGGGCGACGAGGCCGTGGATGCCGCCATCGCCTTTTGCGAAGAGCGCGGCGTCGGCCGGGGCGTCACCAAGTACCGCCTGCGCGACTGGGGCATTTCGCGCCAGCGCTACTGGGGCTGCCCGATCCCGGTCGTGCACTGCGACAAATGCGGCACGGTCCCGGAAAGAAAGGAAAACCTGCCGATCGAGCTGCCCTATGATGTCAGCTTCGACCAGCCGGGCAATCCGCTCGACCGCCATCCGACCTGGCGCAACTGCGCCTGCCCGAAATGCGGCGGCCCTGCCCTGCGCGAGACCGACACGATGGACACGTTCGTCGATTCCTCTTGGTACTATGCGCGCTTCACCGCGCCGCATGCCAAGACACCGACGGATCTGGCCGAGGCCGAGTACTGGATGAATGTCGACCAGTATATCGGCGGCATCGAGCACGCGATCCTGCACCTGCTGTATTCGCGCTTTTTCGCGCGCGCGATGCATCTCTGCGGCCACCTGCCCGCCAAGGCGATCGAGCCCTTCGAGGCGCTGTTTACGCAGGGCATGGTCACGCATGAAACCTATTCGACCCGCAGCCCGGAGGGGCGCATCATCTGGCATTCCCCAGACGAGGTGATCCGCACCGCCGAAGGCGCGACGCTGAGGGACGGCACGCCGGTCGAGATCGGCCCGGTCATCAAGATGTCCAAGTCCAAGAAGAACGTGGTCGATCCGATGGACATCATCGAGCGCTATGGCGCGGACACGGCGCGCTGGTTCGTCATGTCCGACAGCCCCCCCGATCGCGACGTGGAATGGACCGCGGCGGGCGCCGAGGCCGCCCAGCGCCACCTGACCCGTGTCTGGACGCTGTCCGAACGTATCGCATCGCTGCCCGAAGATCATTCGGGAACGGGCGATGACGATCTGCGCCGCGCGATGCACCGCGCGATCCACGATGTCACGCAGATGATCGAAAGCTTCGCCTTCAACAAGGCGATCGCCAAGCTCTATGAATTCGCCAATACGCTGGGCCGCTCGGACGCGTCCAAGGCCGTCCAGCGCGAAGCGGTCATGGTGCTGGCGCAGCTCATGTCGCCGATGACTCCGCATCTGGCCGAAGAGATCTGGGCACGGCAGGGCGGCAAGGGGCTGGTCGCCCAGGCGCCATGGCCCAAGGCCGATCCCGCCTTGCTGACCGATGACACGATCGTCCTGCCGATCCAGGTCAATGGCCGCCGGCGCACCGAGATCCGCGTGCCCAAGGACTTGCCGAAGGAGGAGATCGAGAAACTGGTCCTGGCCGAGGACTCGATCGTCCGGGCACTGAATGGCGGGGCGCCGAAAAAGCTGATCGTCGTACCGGGGCGCATCGTCAATGTCGTCATCTGACCGCAGGAGAATGCTGGGCATGGGTCTCGCGCTGGGCGCGGGGCTGATGCTGGGCGCCTGCGGTTTCACGCCCGCCTATGGGCCGGACGGCGCGGCCCGCGACCTGCTGGGACGGGTCGAGGTCGATCCGCCGGGCTCGCGCGAGGAATTCGATCTCGTCGCGCGGCTTGAGGAACGCCTGGGCCGGCCCCAGGCCGCGCAATACCGCCTGTCCTTCCGGGTCGAGATCGCCGAAGAAGGTCAGGCGATCTCTCAGACCAATGAAACCAACCGGTACCAGGTGATCGGCGCGGTCAGCTACACGTTGCGTGACCGTGAAACCGGCCGGGATCTTTCTTCGGGCCGGGTTCGGGGTTTCACCGCCTATTCGGCGACCGGAACCGCCGTTGCCTCGGTCGCGTCGCGCAGGGATGCGCGGGCGCGGCTGATGCGGCTTCTGGCCGACCGGATCGTGACGCGCCTGATTGCCACCGCGCCCGAATGGAACCGGCCGTGAAGCTGACGGGGACAGCCGCGACACGTTTCCTTTCCCGCCCCGAGCCCGATCGCGCGGGGATCCTGATCTACGGCCCGGACGCGATGCGCGTCGCGCTGCGCAGGCAGGAACTGGTCGCGGCCCTGATCGGCCCAAATGGCGAATCCGAAATGCGGCTGACACGGATCGCGGCGGGCGATCTGCGACGTGACGCGACGCTTGCCGTCGATGCCATGCGCGAACAGGGCTTCTTTCCCGGCCCCCGGGTCGTTCTGGTCGAGGACGCGACCGACACCCTGGCGCGGCCGCTCTCGGCCGCGCTGGATGGCTGGGAAAAGGGCGACGCGATGCTGGTCGTCACGGCGGGAAATCTGGGCAAGGGCTCGGCCCTGCGCAAGCTGTTCGAGCCCCACCCGAACGCCTATGCCTGTGCCATCTACGATGATCCGCCCGGCCGCGACGAGATCGAGCGCATCCTTGCCGATTCTGGCCTGAAGAACATCTCGGCGGCGGCCATGGAGGACATCATCGCCTTGTCGCGCATGCTTGATCCCGGCGATTTCCGTCAGACTGTCGAGAAGATCGCTCTGTACAAGCTGGGCGATGATACGCCTTTGGGCTCTGACGACATCGCCGCCTGCGTCCCGGCGACGATCGAGGCCGAACTGGATGACGTTCTGCATGCGGCTGCCGAAGGGCGGACCGACCAGATCGGCCCCCTGATGCGGCGGCTTGAAGGTCAGGGCATCAACCCGGTCACCCTGTCCATCGCCGCGATGCGCCATTTCCGTGCGCTGCACGTGGTGGCGGCCGCCCCCGGTGGCCCGTCCGAGGGCATCGCGCGGTTGCGCCCGCCGGTCTTCGGCCCGCGCAGGGATCGAATGCTGCGCCAGGCCCAACGCTGGGGGGTACACCGGCTTGAGTCCGCTCTTCAGGCGCTGACCGATGCCGACCTGACCTTGCGTTCTGCGTCCCGTGCCCCGGCAATGGCCGTGATCGAACGCGCATTGCTGCGCCTTGCCGCGCTGGCGGATCGGCGATGATCCCGGATCTTCGCCTTGCGCTGGCCGGATGGTCCCGGTCAAATGGCACGGCCCCGGTCTGAAGCCCCGGTCGGAACCCTTGCCGAGCGTCCCGAACACGGAGTCTTGTCGCGAATGTACACTGTCATCGGAACCGTCAAGACCCGTGCCGCGCGGGTCATCTGGATGCTTGAGGAACTGCAGCAGCCCTACGAGCACATCCCGGCCCGGCCCCGATCGCCGGGGGTGACGGCCGTCAACGTTGCGGGCAAGGTTCCGGTTCTGGTCGAGGACGGCACGCCAATCACCGACTCGACGGCGATCATCCAGTATCTGGCCGACAAGCATGGCGCGTTGACCCATCCGGCCGGCACGCTGGACCGCGCACGACAGGACAGCCTGACCCAGTTCCTGCTGGACGAATTCGACGCGGCCCTTTGGATGGCCGCCCGGCACAGCTTTGTCCTGCCCGAGGAAATGCGTCTGGCCGGGGTCAAGAACACGTTACGCTGGGAATTTGAACGCTCGCAGAGGACGCTTGCGCATCGGATGGGAGAAGGCCCCTTTCTGATGGGCGATACGATGACCGTCCCCGACATCATCCTGACCCATTGCGGCGACTGGGCGCTGGCCGCCCGCTTTCCGATCATCGAGCCGAAGCTCAGCGACTACCTGCAGCGGATGCGCCAGCGCCCGGCCTATCGGCGCATGATGGCCCGCCGCGATCAGGAAGGACAATCGGCGACATAGCGGTTTCCATAGGCATCGCGATAGACGCATTTGCCGGGCGTCTGAGCGCGGCCGATCAGCGCGCCGACGATGGCGCCTGCCGCGCCGCCGACAGCCGCGCCCTCGAGCTTGTCGCCGTCCTCCGATACGGCCGCGCCGATCGCGGCTCCGGCCACGGCACCCGTGCCGGCCGCGCGTTGCTCGGCGGTCTGACAGGCCGCGAGGCCAAGGGCAAGCGGGGCAATGAGAAACACTTTCTTCATGGGACTCCTCCGGTATGGCTGTGTGGGTTCAACGCCACTCTAGGGGCTTTGGTTCCCGAACGCGCTCGTGCCGGCCGCCTTGCGCAGATTCCGGCGGATTTTCACCATTCAGACGCCCTGCCTGCCATGCCGGGCTGCCGCCCGGCCGGCCCAGCGCCCCGTCGCCAGACATGCGGTCAGGAGATAACCCCCGGTCGGGGCCTCCCAGTCCAGCATCTCGCCCGCGGCAAAGACGCCGGGCATCGCGCGCAGCTCCAGATTCGCGGTCAGCGCCGAGCGTCGGATGCCGCCCGCCACAGAGATCGCCTCGTCGATCGGGCGCGGCCCGGCATGACGGACGGGCAACGCCTTGATCAAAGCGGCGAGACGATTTGGATCACGGGGCACGGTCCGTCCCCATTCCTGCAGCAGCGCGATCCGCACCGGGTCAAGCCGCAGCGCCTTGCGCAGCCAGTTGCCCAGGGTGTCGCGCCCCGGCCCGCGGGCAAGCCGCCCCCGGATCTCGGCCAGGCTGCGGTCGGGCAGCAGGTCCAGCTGCAGGTCCGCCCCCTCGCGCACGGCGCGGGAAACGGCATAGATCCCGCCCCCTTCGACCCCGCGCGAAGAGATGACGAATTCTCCGCGTTCGACCCGATCCCCCGCGATCAGCGCTGCGCCCTTGACCGGCTGGCCGAAATGACGCGCCATGTGCCCGGACCATTCGATGGAAAATCCCATGTTCGCCGGCTTGAAGGGGGCAATCTCGACCCCGCGTTCGGCCAGCCATGGCGCCCAGGCGCCGTCCGAGCCAAGACGCGACCAGCTGGCCCCGCCAAGGGCAAGAACCGCGACCGCAGGGGACAGGACCCTTTCGCCCCCTGGGGTCTCGAAGCGGAACGCTTCGCCCTGAAACCCGGCCCAGCGCCACCGCGTCGCGATCCGCACATCCGCGCCGTTCAGCCGCGCAAGCCAGGCGCGCAAGAGCGGACTGGCCTTCATCGCGACGGGAAAGACCCGGCCGGTCGAGCCGGTAAAGATCTCCTGCCCCAGGCCGCGCGCCCAGTCCATGACCTGTGGCGGCCCGAAATCCGCAAGGATCGGGGTCAGCCAGTCGGCATCGAACTGCCGCACGAACCGGTCGAACGATTCGTCCTTGGTCAGATTCAGGCCGGACTTGCCCGCCATCAGGAACTTGCGCGCGGGACTGGGGCGCGCCTCGACCACCAGAACGCGGCGGCCGGCCGCGGCCAGCGCCTCGGCGGCCATCAGGCCGGCGGGACCGGCACCGATCACCAGCGCGTCAGCAGAGCCGTTCATGTCGGCATCGTGCCCTTCAACTCGACCACGCGGTGCGGATAGGGAATCTCGATGCCCGCATCCTTGAGCGCATTCCACACCGCGAAAAGCACCCGGCTGGCATATTTGTTGCGACCGTCATCAATGCCCGGCACCCAGTATTCCACCGCGAAATCGATGCCGCTTTCGCCAAACCCCTTCAGCTCGACATCTGGCCCTTCGGGTTCGCTCAGCACGAAGGGCAGCGCTGCGACCGCACGGGTGACGATCTGGGGCACGGTGTTGATGTCGGTGTCGTAGCTGACCGAGAAATTGACCTCGTAACGGTTCGCGCTGCCCTGATCGGAATAGTTCACCACGCGGGTGGTGATGAAATGTTCGTTCGGCACGACGATCCATTTGCCGTCAAAGGTTTCCAGGATGCAGGCGCGGGCCGTCATCTTCACGATGGTGCCGGCCTCGCCCCCGTCCAGTTCGACGTAATCGCCCACCGTCGTCTGGCCTTCGACCAGCAGGATGATGCCCGAGATGAAGTTCGCCGCGATCTGTTGCAGACCAAGGCCGATCCCGACACCCAGCGCGCCGCCCAGGACCGCAACGGTCGTCAGGTCGATGCCCATGATGTTCAGCAGCAGAAGGAAGGCCAGGCCGAAGATCGCGACCTCGGCGGCCTTGGCGGCCAGCTCGCGCGTGGCCGGGCGCAGCCCTTCCTGGGCCTTGATATAGTCGGCACTGCGGCGGTTCGACCACGAGCCCAGCCAGAACAGCAGGCTGCCCGCGATCGCCCCGCGGATCAGCGCCATCATCGAGATGGTGATGTTGCCAAGCTCGACCGTCAGCGTTTCAAGCCAGGCGGCCACCTCGTCCGTCAGGCCCAGGACGTATAGGCCCGCCACGGGGATCAGCACATACCGGCCCAGAAGCCGCAGGAACGGGTCCTGGATGACCCGGCCGACCAGCACGCGCGCGGCAATGAACAGGAAGACCCGCTTGCCAAAGGCGATGACCGCGCCAGACCCGAACAGCGAACGCGTGACGCTTTCCCCGATTGCCGTGAAACCATAGGCCAGCAGCGGCAGCAGAAGCGGCAGGAAGCCCAGCGCAAAGCGGCGCAGAACGGCAATGGGACCCGCCGCCTGGGGCGCGGGGCGCAGCATGGCGTCGATCCGGCGCCCCAGCTTGCGCGCCACGATCGCAGCCAGAAGCCATGACCCGACAAGGATTGCGAACTGGCTCCAGGCGGCGGGACTTGAAAGCCAGCCATAGGCGATCTCCCACCCCTGGCTCAGATATACAAGCGCGCGCGCCACGATCTCGGGCTGGTTGTCGAACATGGGCCTGTCCCCGGCTGGTTGCAGCCTTCATCCTGTGGCAAGAAAGACGCCATGACACAAGAGCCCGACCCGCTTTGCCCGCTCTGCGGGCGCCCCATACCGCCCGGAGTGCCCCAAAGCAGGCACCATCTTGTGCCGAAGCTGCGCGGCGGCAAGGGCGGTCAGACGGTCCTGCTGCATGCGATCTGCCATGCCGAGATCCACGCCACGCTGACCGAAACCGAGCTGGCGCGAAACTATTGCACGATCGAGGCTTTGCGCGCCCATCCGCGCCTGGCGAAATTCATCGACTGGGTCGCGCGCCGACCGCCCGAATTCCGCTCGCGCGTGCCGGGACGACGGCGCAATCGCCGCTGACTAGGCGCCGCCAGCCGGTATCATGCGCTTGATCGCCGCGACATGGGCGGGTGTGGCACTCAGCGCGTCGGCCATCAGCTCGTCGATCGCGGCGTCCAGCGCGCCGTCTTCCGCGACCCGATCGACAAGCCCCCATGAAAGCGCCTCTTCGGCGCCGATCCGCGCGCCGGCCATCAGGATCATCCGCGCCCGCGCAGGCCCCACGAGCGCGCAAAGCCGCACCGGATCGCTGGGCTGGGGCAGGAAGCCCAGCCGCATGACAGGATAGAACATCCGCGCCGAGCGGACCGCAATGCGCAGGTCGCAGGCCAGCGCCATGCCGAAGGCGCCGCCCGCAAGGGTTCCGTTCAGCGCGGCGATGCTCAGGCAGGGCAGAGCGGCGATCGCCGCGGAAAGCCGTTCCCAGACCGGATCGGTCGCAAGTCCCGCCCGCGCCTCTTCCAGATCGGCGCCCGCCGAGAATACGCGCCCCTCTCCGGTCAGGACAAAAGCGCACAGCCCGGCGTCCTGCGCCTGCTCGGCGATCCGCGCCAGTTCCGTCAGCATCGCACGGCTCAGGGAATTCGCCTTGTCGGGCCGCGCGATCGTCACACGCCACAACCTGTCCTGTCGGTCCAGCCGGATCATATCGCTCTCCGTGAATTGTGCGCATCCTCTTTGCCCTGCCCTTGACCCCGCTGGCAAGGCAACGGATTGTGTCCGGGAACATGAATTTCAGACAGGATTCCGCATGAAACGACTGATCGGCACCGCCGCACTTCTGACTTTCGCGCTTGCGACAGCTGCCCGCGCCGACGTGACGGCCGACGAGGTCTGGGACGGCATCGCCGCCTATTACACCGATCTTGGGCAAAAACTGGAGATCGAGTCGCGAAATCGTCAGGACGACACTCTGGTCCTCAGCGGCGTGACATTGACCAGCGAAGACACCGCGGCCAGCGCCACGGTGACGATCGACCAGATCCGGCTGCGCGAGCTGGGCGACGGGCGGGTCGAGATCGTCCTGCCGCAGGAAATCCCGCTGCGCGTCTCGGCCAAGGTTGTCGGCAAGTCAGACCCTGATGTGGCGATGCGCATGACCCAATCGGGCCTGTCGCTGATCGCTTCGGGAACGCCGCAGGACCTGACCTATGACTTTTCCGCACCAAGCCTTGGCTTTGCGATCACCGACATGAAGGTCGAGGGCGAAAGCGCGCCGATGTCCTTCAACGTGATACTGAGCGACAATGAAGGATTCTGGCGGGTCACCGACAGCGGCGCGCGCCGCATCGTGTCGGAAATGAAGGCGGCCAAGGCGGATTTCGAGGCCACGGCCACCGATCCCAAGGGCGAAGGAAAGTTTTCTGCCTCGGGTTCGATGGTGGGCCTGACCAGCCAGACCGACATGACCCTGCCCGCGGGTGTCGGCATGAACGACATGGGTGCGGCGCTGCAGGCCGGCATGTCGATTTCGGGCGAGTTCGGTTATCAGGGGGGCGGCTATGTCATGGACTTTGCCGACAAGGTCGACTCGATGCATTCGGAATCGACCGTCGGCGAAGGGGCGCTGCGCTTTGCCATGTCAAGGCAGAACGTGACCTATGGCGTGCTGAGCAAGGATGTCAGGATCAACTCGCAGGTCGCCTCGCTTCCGATGCCCATCGAAATGGCGCTGAGCGCGCTGGCCTTCGATCTTGATCTGCCGCTGTCGCGCTCGGACTCAGCCCAGCCCTTTGCCGCATTGCTGCGGCTGTCCGATCTGACGGTGTCGGACGCGCTGTGGTCGATGTTCGATCCCGCCGGACAGCTGCCGCGTGATCCCGCGACGCTTGTTCTGGACATCGCCGGCAAGGCCCGCGTGCTGACGGATCTTCTGGACCCGCAGAATGCCACGCAGATCACCGAAGGCACACCGGCCGAGCTCGACTCGGTGGAGCTGCGCGAATTGCGGCTGACCGCGGTCGGCGCCGACCTTCGCGGCGACGGGCAGCTGACATTCGACAATTCCGGCCCGACGCCCCGCCCGGTGGGCGCGATCAATCTCAGCCTGTCTGGGGCGAATGCGCTGATGGACAAGCTGGTGGCGATGGGCCTGATCCCGCAGGATCAGGCGATGGGCTTTCGCATGATGCTGGGCCTGTTCGCCCAGCCGGCCGGCGACGACATGCTGCGCTCGCAGATCGAGTTCCGCGAAGATGGCGGCATCTACGCGAACGGCCAGCGGATCCAGTAACCGGCACGTTCCGGTCCGCGCGGGGTCGCCCGATCGGGCGGCCCCTTTGCGTTTCCTGACCGTCACGGCCTTGCGCGACGGCCCGGGGCGGATTACCTCGAAAGCGACTTCATCATACGGGACGATACGATGACCGACCGGCTTGCCCAACTGACAGAGCGCCTGCTGGCTGCAGCGACCCGTGCGGGCGCCGATGCGGCCGATGCCCTGGCCGTCGAGGGGCGGTCGGTATCGGTCGATGTCCGGGCGGGCAAGCTGGAACAGGCAGAGCGCGCCGAAGGGATCGAGATCGGCCTGCGCGTCCTGATCGGACACCGGCAGGCCTGCGTCTCGGCCTCGGACATCTCGGACCGCACGATCGGGGAAATGGCCGAACGGGCGGTTGCGATGGCGCGCGAGGCCCCCGAAGACCCGTTTGCCGGATTGGCCGATCCCGACCAGATCGCGACCGTGTGGGATCTTGCCCGGCTGGACCTGTTCGACCACGCGCCCGAACCCGACCCGGCGGCGCTGGAGGACGATGCGCGCCGCGCCGAGGCCGCCGCCCTGGCGGTCAAGGGTGTCACGCAGTGCCAGTCTGCCTCGGCCAGCTACACGGCCCGGCACCTGCACCTGGCCGCGACGAACGGGTTTTCCGGCGGCTATGGCCGAACGGGGCGCGCGATCTCGGCCGTGGCCATCGCCGGCGAGGGCCTGGGGATGGAGCGCGACTGGGCGGCGGAAAGCCGCGTCTATCAGTCCGACCTTCCCGATCCCGAAGAGATCGGAGCGCTGGCCGGCCAGCGGGCGGCCGCCCGGCTGGGGGCGCGCAAGCCGCCGACCGGGGCATTCCCGGTCCTGTTTGACGAACGCGTGGCCGCCGGGTTGATCGGGCATCTTCTGGCCGCGGTGAACGGCTCGGCCGTGGCGCGCGGGGCGTCGTGGCTGCGCGACGCGCTGGGCCAGCAGGTTCTGCCGCGCGGCCTGTCGATCTTTGAAAACCCCCATCGGCCCCGTATCTCGGGTTCGCGCCCGTTCGATGCCGAGGGGCTGCCGACCGAACCGCGCGACATCGTGCGCGACGGCATTCTGATGGGCTGGACGCTGGATCTGGCCACGGCGCGCAAGCTTGGCATGAAGTCCACAGCCTCGGCGACGCGCGGGACGTCCTCGCCCCCGGCGCCCAGCGTGTCGAACATTGCCCTGACCCAGGGGGACAAGACGCCCGAATTGCTGATGGAGGAGATGGGCACGGGCCTTCTGGTCACGTCGATGATGGGATCGGCCATCAATCCCACCACGGGGGATTATTCGCGCGGGGCCTCGGGGTTCTGGGTGGAAAACGGGCGCATCGCCTATCCGGTGAACGAATGCACCCTGGCGGGCAATCTGCGCGAGATGCTGATGCGGATCACCCCGGCGAACGATGCAAGGCCCCATGTCAGCCATGTCGTGCCCTCGCTTCTGGTCGAAGGTCTGACCGTTGCCGGCGCGTGATCTGGAACTGCTGGTCGAGGCCGCGACCGAAGCCGGCCGCATCGCGCGGGGCTATTTCCAACGCGATCCGGGCATCTGGCACAAGCCCGAGGGTGCGGGCCCCGTGACCGAGGCGGACATCGAGGTGGACGGGATGTTGAAATCCCGCCTGATGGCCGCGCGGCCCGGATATGGCTGGCTGTCCGAGGAAACGCCGGACGACCAAAGCCGTCTTCAGGCCGAAAGGGTCTTCATCGTCGATCCGATCGACGGCACGCGCGCCTTCATCGCGGGCGAAAAGGGATGGGCGCATTCCCTGGCCGTGGCCGAAAACGGCCGGATCACGGCCGGTGTCGTGCACCTGCCGATGCTGAATGCGACCTATGCGGCGACGCAGGATGGCCCTGCCCTGCTGAACGGCCAGCCCATCCACGTCTCGGCCCAGCACGAGATGTCGCGGGCGACGGTGCTTGCGACACGGGCAAATTTCGACCCAGGACATTGGCGCGGAGGCACACCGCCCGCCTGTACGCGCAAGTTCCGCCCGTCGCTGGCATGGCGTCTGTGCCTGGTGGCAGAGGGGCGCTTTGATGCCATGCTGACCTTGCGCCCCACATGGGAATGGGACATCGCCGCGGGCAGCCTGATTGCCGAGCGCGCCGGCGCGCGCGTCACCGACCGCTTTGGCGCGCCGCTGCGTTTCAACGCGCGCGATCCGCGCGCGCCGGGGCTGATCGCGGCCCCGGCACCGCTGTGGAGCAGCCTGCACAACGGATTGGCCGACAACCCGGGCTGATCGCGATCAGACGATGACCTGACGGGGCGTCTGCTCGCCCACGCCGAAGACCCGCTTGTAGCGCGCGATCTCTTCGGCCGGGCCCATTGCCTTGTTGGGGTTGTCCGACAGTTTCACGGTCGGACGGCCATTGGCCGAAACGGCCTTGCACACCAGGCTGAACGGCGCGAGCGCGTCATTTGGCACCAGCCCCCGGAAATCGTTCGTCAGCAGGGTACCCCAGCCGAACGACACCTTGACCCGCCCGTGAAAGCGCGCATGAAGTTCGCGGATCCGGTCCACGTCCAGGCCGTCCGAAAAGATCACCAGCTTCTGACGCGGATCCTCGCCCCGTTCCTGCCACCATTGGATGGCCATTTCGGCGCCCGCAACCGGATCGCCCGAATCGATGCGGATACCGGTCCAGCCCGCCAGCCAGTCGGGCGCGTTGCGCAGGAAGTTTTCGGTTCCGAACGTGTCGGGCAGGATGATGCGCAGATTGCCTTCATGCTCTTCATGCCAGTCGGCCAGAACCTTGTAGGGCGCCTGGGCCAGCTCCTCGTCCGTGTCGGCCAGGGCGGCATAGATCATGGGCAATTCGTGCGCGTTGGTGCCGATCGCCTCGATGTCGCGCCGCATCGCGATGCGGCAGTTCGATGTGCCGATGAAGGCGTCGCCCAGACCTTCGATCATGGCCTGTACGCACCAGTCCTGCCACAGAAATCCGTGGCGGCGGCGGGTGCCGAAATCGGCGATCTTCAGGCCCGGAAGATCGCGCAGTGCCTGGATCTTTTCCCAGACCCGCGTCATGGCGCGCGCGTAGAGGATCTGAAGCTCGAACTTGCCCATGTGCTTGAGCACCGCGCGCGAGCGCAGCTCCATCAGGATGGCCAATGCCGGGATTTCCCACAGCATGACCTCGGGCCAGGGACCCTCGAAGGTCAGCTCGTATTGATCGCCGCGGCGCTCGAGGTGATAGGGCGGCAGGCGGAATTTTTCGAACCATTCCATGAATTCCGGCGAAAACATCTGCCGCTTGCCATAGAACGTGTTGCCGCGCAGCCATGTCGACTCGCCGCGCGACAGGGAAACCGTACGCGCATGATCCAGCTGCTCGCGCAGTTCGCCTTCGTCGATCAGCTCGGCAAGCGGAACCGATTTGGTGCGGTTGATCAGGGAAAAGACGACATGCGTATCAGGCCGGTTCCGCAGAACCGACTGGCACATCAGCAGCTTGTAGAAATCGGTGTCGATCAGCGACCGGATGATCGGATCGATCTTCCAGTTGTGATTGTAGACCCGCGTCGCGATATCGACCATTCATTCCTCCAGCCGCACGCCGGCGGCGCGCATGTCGTCACAGGCGCGGTCCAGCGAACCGTCAAGGTCGATCGCCCGGCAGGCGCCCATCAGCACCGTGACCTCGAACCCCAGACGCGCCGCATCGATCGCCGACCAGGCGACGCAGAAATCCGTCGCAAGACCGACAAGGGTCAGCCGCGTGGCGCCGCGCGAGCGCAGATAGCCTTCAAGCCCGGTCGGCGTGCTGTGATCGTTTTCGAAAAAGGCCGAATAGCTGTCGATTTCGGGCCGAAAGCCCTTGCGCAGGACGAGATCGGCCCTGTCGCTGCGCAGATCGGGATGAAACGCGGCCCCGACTGTGCCCTGGACACAATGGGCCGGCCACAGGACTTGCGGACCATAGGGCATCTGAATGACCGAAAAGGGTTCGGCGCCCGGATGACTTGCGGCGAAGGAGCGATGGTCGGCGGGGTGCCAGTCCTGCGTAAGAACGCGGATCGGGAATTCCGACAGCAGATCATTGACGCGCGGAATGATCTGGTCGCCCCCGGCCACGGCCAGCGCGCCGCCCGGGCAGAAGTCATTCTGGATATCGATCACGATCAGGGCTTCGTTGGGGTCGCGCATGTATCCTCCGGCTGTTCAGGGATGGGTAAGCGGCATGGGGCCATCCGTCAACATCGCCTTGCGCAATGCGTGGCCTGTGCACTATGCCGTGCGGCATGTTTACCGTCGCGGCACTGTACCACTTCACCCAATTCACAGACCCTGAAGCCCTTCGCCAGCCATTGTTGAAGCTGGCGCGGCAGATGGGCGTTCGGGGGACGATCCTTCTGGCGAATGAGGGCATCAACGGCACGATCGCGGGAAGCCGTGTCGGCATCGACGCGGTTCTGGCGCATATCCGCTCCCTGCCCGGTTGCGCGGAACTGGAATGGAAGGAAAGCCACGCCGACACGATGCCCTTTGGCCGCATGAAGGTGCGCATCAAGCGCGAGATAGTGACCTTGGGCATGCCGGACGTCGATCCGCGCCGCGCCGTGGGCACCCATGTCGCACCCGAGGACTGGAACGCGCTGATCTCCGCGCCCGATGTCGTGGTGATCGACACGCGCAACGACTACGAAGTCGCCATCGGCACGTTCGAGGGCGCGGTGAACCCCGGCACGCGCCGCTTTCGCGACTTTCCGGCCTGGTGGCGTGAAAACGCCGCGCGGTTCTCCAATCACCGCGTGGCGATGTTCTGCACCGGTGGCATCCGTTGTGAAAAGGCGACCAGCTACCTGCTGCAAGAGGGCGCCAGCGAGGTCTTTCACCTGAAGGGCGGCATCCTGAAATACCTGGAATCCGTGCCCGAGGAGGCAAGCCTGTGGCGGGGCGAATGCTTCGTCTTCGACGATCGCGTTGCAGTCGGGCATGGCCTGCGGCTGGGCCGCCACGCACTGTGTCACGCATGCCGCAGACCCGTATCGCCCGAAGACATGGCCCATCCGGACTATGAAGAGGGCGTACAATGCCCGGCCTGTCGCGACGAATACGACGCAAGCGATCGCGCGAGATTCCGTGAACGGCACCGGCAGGTGATGCTTGCCCGCGCAAGGGGGCTGAACCATCTGGGGGAAGACTGACGGATTCCCGGATTTCAGGACACTTTGCCGGCCATGAAACGCGCAAGAGCATCAAGTCTGCGTCGCGCCACTACGGGCCAGTCATAGGCCAAGCTGGCGGCGCGCGCACGGTTGCCCCATGCGCGGCGCAATTCCTCGTCGGCGATCAGATCATGCAGGGCGGCGCGCAAGTCCTGCGCATCGCCCGTTCGGACGATGCGAATCGCGTCCGTTTCGGCCCCGATCCGTCCCGCCCCGGGCACTGAGGTCACGACCGCGAGCCCGTGCGCGGCGGCTTCATATGTGGCGATCGGGTCGCCCTCCTCGAGCGATGGCAGGACCGCGATGTCGGCGCGGAGAATCTCGGCGCGGACGTCGGCCACGAAACCCGCGCAACTGACATCGTCGCGGCTCAGGACGTCCGCAAATCGGTCCCGGATGGCGGGTTCGATTTCGCCCACGATCCGCAGCCGCGCGCCCGAAGAGGCCTCTTGCCAGGCCCGAAGCAGCACATGCGCGCCCTTGCGCACGCTCAGACGCCCCAGAAACAGGACAGTCACGGGGACATCCTTGCGCGGCCGCGAAGGCAAAGTCGCGGGAACATGCGTTCCGAAACTGGCAGGCAGGATATCTGCGGCAAATCCCGCGCCCTGGAGCGAGGATTCGATCATGGGGCTGGCAGCGAAGATCGCGTCGGCCAAGCCGAGACGACGGTTCTGATCGGCGATTCGCTGATCGGTAATCCCGTGCGTGGGGGGCAGCCCCAGCCCGTCATATGCCTCATCAAGAATAGTGCGCGCGTGCGCCATCCGCGTATTGACCAGTTCGGCGACGATCGGCACCCCGCGACGGCCGAGCTCCTCGTAGATCGACAGGGGCGGCATGAGCCACAGATACGCGATGTCCGAGGGCTGACAGGCATCAAGGAATTTCCGGCTCAGGCGTTGCATGAACAGCCCTTGCAGCCGGGCATAAGGAAGCATGCGCAGTGCGGGCGGGATTACCTGGTGAACGGGAAAGTCCGCATCAAGAGCCCCGGCAAGGTAGGACGTGAACAGATCGACCGGCTGTCCCATGGCCGACATCGCGGACAAGAGCTCTCGGGCCGTTCTGGATACGCCTGCGCCCTTGCCGGGCGAGTCAAAGAACGTATGCAGGCGGCCCAAACGGTGAATGCGCCCCCCCGCAATCGACAGGTTCGCAATCCTGTTCACGCCACCCCCAACAACCGCTCGAACCGTTACACCCAACCGGTTGCAGGATGAGGATTCATGGTCATGAAGTCCACCCGCTTCAGGGCAGCCATGCCAGGATACGCCGAAACCCGCTGCTAGCCGTCGGATCCGTCGAAACGCGTATACCGCCTTGTGTCCTGCCTGGGGCGCGCGGGCGTTTCGGACCTGTCGCGTGTCAGCTTCAATTCCGGCGCCGGACGCGACCACATCGGGCCCCCGGTTCGTTCTGGAGCGTCCGGGGGCTGAACGGGGGCTAGTCCGGCCTCGGGGGCATTGATCATCCACATCCCGGCACCAAGCAGGAAGAAGACATATGAGAATATCGAGGTCCAGATATGAACCGTCGCAAGAGTGAACGTGAGCCCGACAAAGGTGATCATCCAGGCCAGCCGCAGGTCCGACAGCGCGGAACCGGGCGCAAGACGGCGGCGCCCGATCCGCCACATGGCGTCGGCATAGGCGCCGGCCAGCGTCAGAAATCCCGGGAAGCCGAACTTGACCGCCGCGACCAGCCAGAAATTGTCGATGCTGCCGGATTTCATGAAGGACGGACGTATCCAGCTTCGCAGACCCAATCCGAAGATCGGGTTGTTCCAGACATTGATCATGCCCCATTCGAAGATGATCGCCCGGTAAAAGGCATTGTGGGCCGAAAATGTCGCATAGCTCATGAAGACACGCAGGGGCGTGCGGTTCGAAAGCAGATCGATCACGATGTAGGCAAGCGCGAACAGGCCGACCAGGATGGACCATTTCCGTTCGACATTGCGAAATATCGCGTTCCAGGCAATCAGCCCGATCTGCAACAGCGCCGCGAGCAATGCGCCACTGGACAGCGACAGGAAAACCGCCGCCAGCACGGCAAACACCCCGAGATAACGCGCCGCGCCACTCGTGACGCCGCGCATCCCGATCCAGCTGAGCGCAAGGACCGAAGTGCAAAACAGCCCGTAATGGATCGGATGGGCAAAGACGACCTGGGACCTGTGCAAGCCAAGCCGGGGGGCGATATCGACCTGGGCAACCGTCTTGATGCCGGGAATGGATTCCAGAATCCCGATGATTACCGCTCTGCCCGTCTGTGATTCGACAATTGCAAAGGGCAAGGACAGGACAGCAAAGATCAGGACATATCGGATCAACCGATAGAATGCGGCAGGCGACCTGATATAGGCGCGCCCGATGAGATAGCCGCCCAGAAGCTCGAGCGAATAGGCGCCGGCATTCTCGACCACGCGGTTGGGGTTGTTGACACCGATCGACACAAAGCTCCACAGGCAATGCAGGACAAGCAGCCAGTCCGTGGGATAGATCTTGCCAAGCCCGCCCGAAAACAGACGGATTCCCAACGGCACGATCATGATCAACAACAGAAGGCGCAAGACCGTCATCGCGATCGTTCCGATGTCGAAACCGATCGGAAGGATGACCGCGAGCACATACAGCAGGACGATGATCGCGCCACGATCATCCTCTGCCACGGCCGGTGCGACCGAGGTCGGGCCGATCTTCAGCGAAGCATTTTCAGCGCGGCCGTAGATGGCGTCTTCTCCTGTCTGCGCGGCAAGAAGCCCCGGGGTTGATCCTAGCGCAATCTAGTACCCTCTCAACCAGTCCCGTCGCTCGCGCCAGGCTTCGGTCCAGGCGGCCCCCTTCTTCCTGGCCCGCTCCACGCCCAGCATTCCAAGAACCGTGTAGGCCGCCGCCCGCGTCCCGACCCATAGCCACATCATCGCCAGCCCATAGGGCAGCCACGCCCTGGGCCAGTGATCGCGAATGAGCGTCACGCGCGCCTTGGCCAGCAGCACCAGCTTGTTGCCAAGCGTCTTTGACGCCGCGCCGACCAGATGCATGATTTCCGCGTCTGGCGTGATCATCGGTTGGCAGCCAAGCTTTCTTGCGCGAAGGCAGAGATCGGCTTCTTCGCCATACATGAAATAGCGCAGATCGAACCCGCCAAGCCTGTCCCACAATTCGCGCCGGATCAGGAAGAAGCAGCCCACGACGATATCGACCGCACGCACGCTGTCGCGTTGCCAGCCGCCCATCGTTTCCGGGTTGAACAGGGTCGATTCCGGCGCCACCGCCGAAAGACCGGCCACCGAACAGAAAAGGCTCCACGGCGTGATGCGTGCCCAGCACGATGCCTTGTTCAGGGAACCATCGGGAAAGACGGTGCGGCCGCCATAGATTCCCGCCTCGGGATGGGCGCGCGCGAAATCCATCAGATTGTCCACCGCGCCTTCATGAACCTCGGTGTCGGGATTGAGAAGCAACAGCCACTCGGTCGTCGCGCGCGCGGCAACGATATTGTTGGCTCTTGCGAAACCGACATTTTCGGGACTGCGGATCAGTTCGACCTGTGGGAAGGCGTCGGCGATCGCATCGGCCGAACCATCGGTCGAGGCATTGTCGAACACGACAACCCTTGCCCGCGTCTTGCGGGTGGTCTGGAACAGCGTGCGCAGGGCGGTCAGCGTCAGTTCACGGGTATTGTAGCTTACGATGATGATCGTCAGTTCGGGTGCACCGGCGCCAGGCAGTTCCACTTCTTCGATCATCCGGCCATCCGCCATTGCCCTGAAATCTTGCTACAGGGGTCGAATTTGGCATGACGCAAGCCGGGACGGCCAGTGCAAACTGAGTTGAATGTTCGTAAACGCATGGTTTACCATTTTCGGTGACCGTCCGTTCAGGGTTAGACAGGGGCGGTTGCGCCATGACCATCCATCGAACGATACACATGGGAAACGGCGAGGACAGGCCCATCGGGCCTGCGCCGAAACTGGCCAAGGCACGACGGCGCGGCCTGAACAGACTGTCATGGTTGCGCAACCTTCTGGTCGATCTGCGCAGGCTCTGGCTGCGCCGGGTCTGGGGCATGGATATTCACCCGACGGCGCAGTTTTCCCTCTCAGCGAAGTTCGACCGGACCTTTCCCATCGGCGTCCATGTCGGGGCGTATTCCTATGTCGCGTTCGAAGCCCGGATCCTGACGCATGACCGCACGCGCGGGCTGTATCTTCACACGCGGATCGGCAGGAACTGCTTCATCGGCGGCCGCTGCCTGATCCTGCCGGGTGTGGAAATCGGCGACAATTGCGTGGTGGGAGCGGGATCGGTGGTGACACGATCGGTTCCGCCGAACTCGGTCGTCGCGGGGAACCCCGCGCGGATCATGCGCTCGGGGATCGAAGTCGGTCCTTATGGGCGTTTTGCCGATGCCGACCTGACCGAAGCGCGCCTGGCGGACCAGGGGTTGACCTGACCCATGCGTCGCGTGATTGCCGTCTGCCTTGCGGGTCTTGCGATTGCGGCGATCACTCTGGGGCTGAGCCGCCACGATGCGCTGGCTCCACGCGATGTCATCCGACCGGCACAGCGTCAGATTGCCGATGGCCGGATCGACCTGCTTGTGATCGGAACAAGCCTGTCGCATCGCGCCCTGTGGCCCGAGCGGCTGGCGGGACGGCGGCTGGACTGCGGCTGGATCATCGAATCGGTCCATGTGGTCGCTCAGCCCGGTGCGAACGTGTCGCGCGCGGGCGCCCTGATCGCCGAGTCGGTCGCTCGTACGGGCGGCGGCGTGGATATCGCCGTCATGGAATTCGCCATCAACGATGCCGACCTGTTCGATGGCCTGTCGCGCAGGCAGGCCTGGAACGCCTGGATTTCTGCCATCACGCAGCTTCGGGAGGCCTATCCCGACATCGCGGTCATTCTGATGACGACCAACCCGGTCCGAGGCCTGCAAGAGCTGAAACGACCGCTCTTGTCGCGTCACTATTCCGACCTGGTCGAGATCGCGCGTGAAACGGGGGCAAGTCTGTTCGATGGCGAAGCGCGCTGGTCCTATCATCCACTGGATGAAGCCACGCTGCCAGACGGTCTGCACCCCGATCCCGCGATCGAGGCAGACCTCTATGAGGCCGGACTGATCGGGCTGATCGAGGACGTGTTCCAAGAGGCATGTGAGTCCCCAACCAGGTTCTGAAGCCGCCGCTCGGGGCATTCGCGGATTCCGCAACACCGGGCATGGCGGTGCTAATCAGGACGTCTGGCGGGGCAGGTCGATCCTTGATCGGCCGTGTCGAATTCGATGCCCCGCCCGCAACCGGACGAGCCGCCCTGCCGTCCGGTCTGGCGGCAGATCTGGCGGCCGTCCCCGCAAGCGGGAGCACGCAATGATCTCACCTTCGTCAATCGGTCTTTCGGCAAGCAATCCCGTGCGCCCCATTGCCGGGGTCGCGCGAAGCCTTGGCCTCAATCCCTTCAGTCGCGATCGCACGCTGTTTGACAGCGGTGTGGCCGTGGGACGCAATGCCGCCGATGTTCCGTTGCGCGGTCATGGTCAGCCCGGTGCGACCATTCAGGCGCGGGCAGTTTCGGTCGATGACGGTGGGGCCAGCTCGACCGCATGGGCAGACATTGCCACGGTCGGCCAGGATGGAACCTGGGCGGGCGTGATCAACGTGCCGCGCGCGTCAAGCTGGTTCTTGCCGGAAATTCGGCTGGCTTCCGATCCGTCGAATGTTGTCCGGGGCACGATGCGCTTTGGCGTGGGACATGTGATTGCGATCTGGGGCCAGTCCGAACCGGACCGGATCCTCTCGACGGTACATGACGGAACGACTCCGCCAACGATTGCCGATGGCGAGGCCGTACAGATCTTTTCCGGGGCAGCAGGCAACCCGAAGCGAGACTTCGTAAGCAACGCAAACCCGGTGACTGCGGCCGCGGCGGCGCTGGCGCAGACCCTTGTCGCCGCACGGCCGGGCGAGAAATTCGCCCTGGTCTTTCACACCGTACCGGGGACGGATCCGCGCAGCCTGGTGGACGACGGCGATCCATCGCGGGCCTGGGCGAATGACCGTGCCCTGCATGACGTCGTCACGTCTGACGGCAGCCATGTCGGCATCGCGGCCATGTCGTGGTTTGCCGCACCCGGCAATCTTGGGGCAAGCTATGCCGAAGCGCTGTTTCCCCTGTTTTCGGGCAAGACAATCGACGGCACGGCGGTCAGCTTCCCCGCAACGATCCAGACCGGGGCTGGAACGTATCACGCGGATCACTGGTTCGGCGAGCTTTACGACTATGCCCATACCCGATGGGTGGCCTATGGGCCGCACCGTTTCGACATTGATACCGACATGCAGGATGCCACGCATTATGTCGGCGGTGGCCTGCATGTGAACCTGGCGAACAAGCAAGCCGCGCGCGCCAGCTGGAGGGCGATGCTGAGCCTACCCGACGCGACCATGTTCCTGCCGCTGGGGCTCGAGCCTCTGACCTATGTGAACGGTCGTGACGATGGTGCGGGCGGCTGGACCGATCTTGCCCATCCCGCGGGCGACACGCCGGACGGGACGCAGGCATTCGCCCGCCTGACCGCGCTGGCCATCCTGCAATCGGCGGGGCTGGTCGGCTGGCCGGTACCCGAGTTCGACAATTGCCTGTGGGAACCTTCCGGCGCCTGGGTCGAGTTCTGGTGCTCGGCCGGCCCGGTAACAACCACGCGCAGGAAACGTGGCGAGCCCGCGCTTGGAACCACCCACCCGCACTGGACGGAGGTCATGGGATTCCAGATCAATGGCCGGCCCGCCCGGCGGGCCGAAATTGTCGCGGGGCGCGTCAGGGTTTATCCCGATTCCGGCAGCTTCACCCATGCCGACACGGTGACATTCGGCGAAGGCGGAGCGACCGGCATGATCGCCTATCCTGATGACATGATCGCCGAGACCTGGAAGAATCTGCCGATCGTGGATGTCGGGGCGCCCGGGCTGGATGGCATTCCCGTCCGGCCACTTCCCGACCCTGCCGTGACAGCCAATACCCTTCCGGTCACTGCGCCCAGCTTTGCCACCAGCGCAAGCGGCCCCTATTTCCTTGACCCTCAGCCCGTCCCTGCGGGAACCGTGGCGATCACGCATGCCGCACGCATCCGACTGGACGCCCTGCCGGCGACAAGCGCCATCCTTTTTGCCCAGGCGGCCACGGGTTTCGATGTCGAGCTGATGAATACGGGCAATCTGCGGATCACGCTGGAAGATGGAACGGGCCTGCGCCTGATCTCGTCGGCCGTTGTGTCCGCAGCGCTCGTTCCGGGGGTCTGGTACGACATCGTCGTATCGGCCGATCATGGGGCCCAGGTCTGTCGGGTCATGGTGGATGGTGCGTTGATCGCCACCCTGCCCTTCTCGGCGACAGGAGATGGCCAGTTCCAGAGCAACAGGGCGCTGAGCTGGCTTGCGCGCAACAGCGGGGCACTGCAATTCGTGGGGCGGGTCGAGTATCTGAAGACCTGGCTGTCCGCTACGGCCGACGGTTCGGCCCCCGCATCCACGCCCTACAAGGTCATCACCGGACCGGCAACGGCCGCGAACTCGGACCCCTGGAAAATGGACGCCGACGCCAGCTGAACCGAAAAGGACGAAAGAAAAGGCGCACGAGCAATCGTGCGCCTTGCCTGCACCTTGACCTGCGCCCTTGCCTTACCAGAGTGCGACGATGCCTCCGGCCGTCGTACCGGTTGCGTTGATCCCGGCCGCACGCAGGGGCAACACGGTGCCCGGGGCGACGCCCTGGAACAGGACAGTCTGCCCCGAGGGCATCCGCACCGAAAGATCACCACCCACGCCCACGTAGATCGCCCGTGGCAGATAGCCAAGATCCTCTGCATCGTCGGGGGTCACGTTCATCGCTTCGCGCGCGGGCGACGTCAGGGTTGTCGGAAAATCGGAAAATGGATCCATGCCTGTCATCTCATACTGTCTGAGCCATCCATGCGCGGGGACATGCGCGGTTCGGGAATCGCCTCGCCGCGCAAGGCTCCTGATCCGCGAGTGGTGCAAGATCGGCCCCGCACGGCCTGTCTAGACAAGCCGCGTTAACCGCAGCGAAACGCAGCGCGCGCAACAGGTGTCCAAAAGATGCCGACCCGACAGCCGCAGTCGGCAAGAAAATGCCCAGAATCGGCGCCTGCAAGCGTTTCGAAGTCAGCACCCTGGCCTTGCGTCATGAACGGGCGCGATTCGCGCCAAAGTCTGGCCACTTTTGGACTCATTGTTCGGGGTGGGGAGACATTTCGCGGCGACCATTCGCGCAACGAAGGGACATGCAATGAAACGATTCTGCTCGCATGCGATGCTGGCAACGGCGGCGGCCTTGCTGGGATCGACTGCACTTGCCACCGACTTTTTCGTTCAACCACTCAAACCAGGTCCGGTCGCGGGCACCCCGCTGGGTGTCGTGACCCTGCAGGCCTCGCTTGACGCAACACCCGCGGACGAAGACGTCAAAAGAAAGAAGCGCCGTGCGCAGCGTTGGTATCTGCTGCGTCGGGGGACCCAGAGCGACACCCGGACGGATACGGAAGGCGCGACGCAACCCGCCGATTCTTCCACGAACGGCGGCGAAGGCTCGGTGACCATCATCGACAGTTCAGGCGCCAAGTGGGTATCGCCCAGGAAAACCATGACGCGCCGGGAACGACGCATTGCAACCGAAACGCCGGTGACCTCGGGGGGCAACGACACCGGCACGAGCGCCAGCCAGGGCACCGAAGGCAGCGCCACCCAGCCCGGCACGACCTCTCCATCCGCGCCGACAACGGGAGGCCAGGCGCCAGCGCCGACACCCGTGGCACCCAGCGGCTCTGCACCCACCGCGGTGACCGGAAAGACCTGGCCGTCGGTTGGCAACCTGCTGGCCTCGGGGCAGGTGAAAGGCGGGGATCGGATCTTCTTGCTCGACGGCTATCACGGACCGATCACGATCAAGGGTTACAAGTTCGCTTCGCCGGTCGTGATCGCGCCGATGGCTGGCGCAGTCGCCCATGTCGATTCGATCACGGTGCGCGATTCTTCCAACATCGTGTTCCAGGGGCTGAAGGTCTGGGCCACCTCGGTCAATGCCGGCACGGGTGCGCTGATCCGCAGCTACCCCGACACGTCGAATCTGGCCTTCATCGATCTTGACGTCCGCGCGGTTCCGGATTCCGGCAACTACCTGCAATGGACGCAAAGCGAGTGGCTGGCCAACCAGCGCAACGGTCTTTACATCGATGGCAACACGATGACGATCGCGCGCAATCGGGTCACGGGCATTTATCACGGCATTCAGAGCCTGGCCGACAACGCATTGGTTGAAGACAACATCGTGGACGGCTTTTCGGGCGATGGGTTGCGCGCCAATGGCGATGACACGATCGTGCGGGGCAACAAGGTTCAGAACTGCTTCCAGATCAATGGCAACCATGCCGACGGCTTCCAGTCCTTCTCGATCGGGGCCAATGGCAAGCCCGGCACCGGAACCGTGCGCAATATGACGATCGAGAACAACAAGATCGTCGAGTGGGTCGCCAGCAGATCGAATCCGCTGCGCTGCAAGCTGCAGGGGCTGTCGATGTTCGATGGCATGTATGACGGCTTCACGATTCGGAACAATCTCATCGTCAGCCGCGCCTATCACGGGATAACGATGAACGGCGCGCTCAACAGCATGATCGTGAACAACACGGTCGTGAACATCGACGGCACGTCGGACAACTGGCCCTGGATTCGCTTGTCACCCCACAAGAACGGCACGCCGTCGCAAAACGTGACCGTCGCCAACAACCTGGTGAACGGCAACAAGGTCAGCACGAACGCTCAAAGAGGAATCGTGGAAACCAACAACGTGATCGTGCGCAATCACGCATCGCAATTCGTCGACTTCAAGGGGCTGGACTTCGGGTTGTCCAATCCGCAGGCCGCCGGTGTCGATGCGGGCGATCCCCAATACGCGCCACCCAAGGACATCACGGGGGCCAGCCGCCCGTTGGGCAAGGCACCGGATGCCGGCGCATACGAAAGTTTCTGAGTTTTCGGAATGCTCCCAACTGCCCCGCCGATCCTCTCGGCGGGGTTCTTTTTTTTCAGGGGCGCCCGGTCAACGCCTGGCGCGTCATCCATGCCATGCGCAACAGGCGCAACCGCGCCAGAGTGACGGCTCCGCGCAGGCGTTCACCCCACCCGTTCAGGCGCGGACTGAACAGGATACGCGGCAGATGCACCAATATGCTCACCGGCATGAGAAGCGCCCGTCCAGCCCAGAGCAACCTTCCCCGGGCCTCCGGATGGTTGGTCATGTTCAGCGCGAACATCTCGGACGTCAGGCGCTTCCATTTGCGCCGCAGCGCCGGCCAATCCGACCGCGTGGGGTGCGCGACCCGCATGTCCTCGGCCAACGCAATCGAAAAACCCCTGCCGCGGGCGCGCTGGCACCATTCCTCGTCCTCGGACAGGCCGGGGCGGAACGGACCGATCTCATCGAAAACCCGCCGCCGGGTAAGCAGGTTCGCGGTCACCGAAAAGTGCTTCTTTTGCACATAGCGGCGATAATTGAAGGCAAAGACCGTCTCGAAGGCTTGCGCGCCGCTGCGGGGCGGGGGTGTTTCGTCAAAGACATCGATTGCACCGCCGACGATATCGGCCTTGCCGATCGCGCTGCGGGCCGCATTCAGCCATCCGGGTGACGGAATGCAGTCGGCATCAAGGAACAGGATGTGTTCAGCCCGCGTCTCGGTCACGCCGCGATTGCGAGCCATGGCGGCGCCCCGCCCGTGTTCGGTGACGAAACGGACCTGCGGAAAGGATGCGGCGATATCGTCAAGCGGCTGGGTCGAGCCATTGTCCACGACCACGATCTCGGACCCCGACAGGTCCTGAGCCGCCAGGGCATCGAGGCAGCGCCTCAGCCGCGCCGCGTCGTTGTAGTGCGGTATGATGATCGCGATGTTCATGACGCGGCCTGCCTGAATGGTTCCCGCCGACTTTGCGAGTCCGGGTCAGGGTTTGTCCAGTACCCCGCGCGCCCGGCCATCGATCAGCCCCGCCGCCCACGCCATTGTTTTGCAATAAGCTCCAATTTTATCACCTAACAATCACTGTTTCGAACATCTCCCGCCCGGACCACAAGCCCGTCTTTCAGCGACGACGCGCAATTGTTCATGCAGGCTGAACGGTTAGCCATCCGTCGCGGATGGAAGCGCCCAATTTTGGCGCAATTGTGGCAATTCATGTTGGAGATCGGGCGGCTTCATGCTAAAAAGATTAGCGATTGTTTAATCGATACTGGCGCGTTCCGCGTCTGAAGGGTGGGAATTATGGTTTCGAAGGTCTTTACCGCGGCCGCAATGGCACTTGGCACGATTTGCGCCGCAACTGCATCCGGCGCCTATGTGATCGATTTCACCAAGGCATCGACGGGGGCGTCCGGCACTCTCTATGGTGGCTCGGTCAGCTGGACGATGACGGCAAGTGACGTTCTCAACAACAGCCAGGCATTTGACGGCAACTCCATGCCATCCGGCACCGGCCTGTCCTTCGAGACAGACGGGTATGGCGTCGGCAAGAACGATGACGAAATCACGAATTACGCCAACAACAAGTGGGAATGGGTCAAGGTGTCGTTCTCGGCGCCCGTCATGGTGGACGCGCTCTATTTCCTTGACCTCTTCCAAGCCAAGGACGGCTCGTCGCTCGAGGTGGCTCAGGCATCGATCAACGGCGGCTTCCCCGTGATATCGATGTATGCAACCGATGTCGCGGGCACGGGCGCGCCAGGCTTCGTGGGGGCAACCTTTGCCGCCATCTCGGTGACCGAGATCTTCTTCACGGTCATGAGCAGCAATGACGCCTATGGCTATGCCGACGGGGCCTTGGCAGGCATCGGCATCGCGCCGGTTCCGGTACCGGCCGCGGGACTTCTGCTGCTTGGCGGACTGGGCGGACTTGCCGCGCTGCGCCGCCGTCGCAAGACGGCCTGAAGCGGCAACGATCAGCGCGAAACGCAAAAGGCCGGACAAACGCCCGGCCTTTCTGCTTGCGGCCGGGGCATCCGTTCAGCCGTAATACTCGTAGTCATACCCGGCAAGCGTGTCGGGATATCGGCACTTGTTCAGAACGACCCCCAGGACATTGGTCAGCTGCGCCAGTTCCTTTTCGCAGATATCGATGTTGGGCAGCGTCGTCTTCTCGGCCGCCGCGACCAGCAAGGCGCAGTCGACGTTGGACAGGAATCCCACGTTGTCATCGGTTGCCAGCAAGGGTGACGTGTCGAAGATCATGATGTCCGGCTGCCAGCGGCGCTCGATCTCGTCCAGGATCTCGGCCGTACGCTCGGCCTGCAGGATCTCGGCCGGCATGCGTGCGGGACCCGCATTCATCGCGACAACCAGATTGTCGCCGATCCTGCGGCCATTATCCTGGAACGAGGCCCGATCGGTCAGGACTTCGTGAAACGAGACCGATGGCGCCTGCCCCAGCACACGATGCAATGCGGGACGCCGCAGGTCCAGATCGAACAGCATCACCTTCAGGTCCTTCTGCCGCGCCAGGCTCAGCGCCAGATTGACGGCGATGGTCGTCTTGCCGCATGCGGCGCCCGGCGAGGTGATCGCCAGCCGGTTCCATTCCTTTTCCCGCATGAAACGCAGACTGCGCGAACGCAGCATGTCATATGGCGTGGCCTCGCGGCCTCCGGCAAGCGCGGTGATCCTGTTCCGTTCCAGCCGCGCGGGGTCCAGGACGATTTCCTGAAAGGCGTCGATCCAGGCGTCCGCGCGAGATTCGGGGCGGGATTTGTCGGCTTCACCCGGCGTCACGGGCCGCCTTGTGCCCATGGCCTGCTGTCGCATCTGCCTGGCCTTGGCCAGCGCCGCTTCGAGCTTTTCCATCCCTTCGCCCTCTCCCAAGCCTACAGCCGTATTCCGAAACGGGCCGCCGCGCGCTGCAGAATCAGATCCAGCGGCTGGTAATAGACATGTACGGCATAGATCATCGCCGGAATGCCCACCGCGACCAGCACCAGCAGCGCGACAAAGCCCGCCCGTCTCATGCGCGTCTCTCGCGGGGTGCGTATGTAGGGGATCGTCACGATCGGCGTGATCCCGAAGGCGCGGACAAGATCCGTGGGCCGTCGCACAGCCCTGTTCAACAGCTCGCGCAGGACAACCATTGCAACGCCCAGGGCAATGCCCGCCACGCTGCCCATTCCGGCGATCAGGACGCGGTTCGGCCTGGTCGGCCGCGTGGGTTCCGAGGCAGGCTCGACCACGACAACGCGCTCTCCCTTCGAGCGGACCTCGATTTCCTCGCCCGCCTCGGCCTTGGCCAGCTTGTCCACCGCAATGTTGTATTGCTGCTGGATGTTGTTGTAATCGCGGGTCAAGGCGTCCAGTGCAATCTGGTTCGCCGGCGTCTTGTCGATCGACACCTTGAGCTTTTCCAGATCGTCGATGATCCGCACCCGCTCCTCCTCGAGCAGCTGGATGCGCGTGTCCAGATCCGCCAGCTGGATGTCCAGCATGCTGGCCGCGGTGCCGCCAGGCTGCCCTCCGGCACCGGACGTTGGCATTTGCGCGCGCACGATCTCTTCCAGCGATGCGATCTGCGCCTGTAGCTGACGCACCCGTGGATGCTGGGGCGAAAGCGTGGACAACAAGGTCGTCAGTTGCTGACGCGCCTGGTCCAGCTGGCGTGCCTCGGGGGTCTGGGCAATCGTGCTGCCCGTGACCTGACCGGTGGATTCAAAGATCGCCAGCATGCGCTCGCGCTGGTCTTTCAGTGTGGCGATATCCCGTTCGACGACGCTCAGCCGGCTTTGCAGCAATTGCTGCTGGTTCATGCGAAAGTTCAGCGTGTTCGGCAAAGCGTCGGCATTGGCGTTCTGGAAGTCCAGGATCCTGGCCTTCATGATATCCAGCTCGCCCGAAAGCTTTTCGACCTGCTGGCGAAAGAACTCTACCGTGTCTTCGGCATTGCGGGTGCGCAACTCCACATCGGCCTGCAGGATCAGCGTCACATATTCATTGACAACCCCCGCGGCGACGGCGGGGCGTTCCGCATCGAACGAGATCGTCATGATCGTGGCCTGACCTCGGCCGGCGCTCTTTCCGATACGTGTATTGTCCCGCATCGCCTGGACGATCTCGTCCGGCGTCATCTTGTCGATGTCCTTGAAGGCGCGCAGCTTCTTGGCAATCTCCAGAAGGTTTGCCCGCGTCATCAGACGCTTTTCGATCGTCTGCAGCTTTTCAAGGGCCTGCGCCTGAACGGTTGGTGCCGACAGGGGCCCGGGGATCGAGGAGGATTCGACCAGCAGCGTCGAACTTGCGGTATAGACCGGCGGCAAAAGGAACGCGGCGGCCAGCGAGGCGGCGGTCACCAGCACGAATGTCAGGATGAAATAGTGAATCCTGCGCAGGAACACCGCGAACCAGAAGGACAGATCCAGATTCATGTTGCCTTTTCTTCTTCCTCTGCCGCGATCTGAGCCGCGAAGAACACTCCATCATCCAGGACGGCCTGGACGACGTTCTCATCCACCTGCGCCATGTCCATGCTCCACCCGTAAAGCAGGGCCATGTCGCATAGCTGGTTCACCAGACGGGGCACGCCATGGGTCACCTTGTGAACCATGCGCGCCGCCGCCTCGGTCACCTCTTCGCCGGTACCGCCGGCCGAGCGCAGCCGATGGCGGATCAGGGCCACGACATCGTCGGCCTCCAGCGGGCGCAGGTGGAAACTGGCCGCGATGCGCTGGGCAAGCTGGCGCAGCGAGGGCCGCAGGACCATGTCACGCAGTTCGGGCTGGCCGACCAGCACCAGCTGGATGACCTCATCCTTGCCGGAGTTGATGTTGGTCAGCATGCGCAGCTCTTCCAGGCTTTCGGGCGAAAGGTTCTGCGCCTCGTCGAAGATCAGCACCACGCGCCGGCCCGCGGCATATTCCTCGATCAGGAAATCCTGCAGTTTCTGGAACAGGGGCACATAGCCCGCGGCCGGATCGAAGGGCACGGCGAGGGCATTCAGGACCCACTGGATCAGCTCGCCGCGCCCCCCCTGGGCATTCGAGATCAGCCCGACGGTGACCTTGTCGCCAAACTGGCGCAACAATTCGCGCAAAAGCGTCGTCTTTCCGCATCCTACCCCGCCCGTCACCAGGGTGATCGGCGCACGGCTGAGGATGCCGAATTCGAGGACGGAATAGGCCCGGCGATGTTGTGGCGACCAGAACAGGAAATCCGGATCGGGCACGAGCGTGAAGGGACGCTCGTGGAATCCGTAGAACTCCATGTAGAAGCTGACGTTATCGCCGATATTCGTCTCGGTCTCGACGACCTTGTTCATCAAAAATCCGTTTCCATAACCAGCGTTGCCGCCCGACGGGCGCGCGGCACGCCATTCAATCAATACATCATATAAGCCCGGCTGTCGCCCGGCGTCCAGAAACCACCGCTCTCAGTGACGTGCAATGCGCCGCGATCCCAAGGCATCCCGCCCGATTCGCGCCCTGAGGCGAACAATTCCCGCCAAACCTTGCGCCTGTTTCCGATTCCTGTCCGTTGACGGAGGCGATCTGTGGCCCCAGGCGCCTGCGGGCGGCCACTTCGTTCCTTTCGATCATTCTGGCAAATCCGGTGTAGGAATATGGCAAAAAAATGGTATCCTGACCATGCCGTGGGTGGCATATCGCTTCGATTTCGAAAGACGCTGCTTTTTCTCGGGCCCTGGCCGGCCTTGCCCCTTGGGGCGACGATTGTGGATTTGGGTACTTGGATGAGTTTTCATACGGACGATCCCCTTGAGGAAACCGGCCGTGCCAACGGAGTGCACGAATTGGCGCTGATCGGCCGGGCCAGGGGGCTGTATGGTTCGGGCCTCAAGCGGCTCTTCGATGTCGGCGTGGTTCTGATCATGGCGGTCGTCTGGCTGCCGATGGTCGCCATTCTGGCGGCACTCATTTCGCTGGACGGAGCATCGCCCTTCTACTGGAGCGAGCGCGTCGGTCGAGGCGGCCGCATCTTCCGGATGCTGAAATTGCGCACCATGGTGCCAGATGCCGACAAGGCGCTGGAGCGCCATCTTTCCCGCGATCCGGGCGCGCGGCTTGAATGGGACCGCACGCAGAAGCTGAAATGCGATCCGCGCATCACCAGGCTTGGCCGACTGTTGCGCAAGTCGTCGCTTGATGAATTGCCACAGCTTTGGAACGTCCTGATCGGCGACATGAGCCTGGTCGGACCGCGACCGATGATGCCAAACCAGCAGAAGCTTTATCGCGGCAAGGCCTATTACTTCATGCGCCCCGGGATCACCGGCGCGTGGCAGATCTCGGTGCGCAACGAAAGCGAATTCGCCCGGCGCGTCGAATATGACAACGCCTATTTCGCGGCGCTGAGCTTCGGAACGGACCTGCGGATACTGCTTGGGACCGTCCGGGTCGTCCTGTCGGGTACGGGGTATTGATGCGGCACGAACGACAGCGCCCCGCCGATTCCGCAGGCCGCCGTCCGGTCGCGCGGCGTGTCTCGGCGCTGGCCTCGGCGCTGGTCCTGACATTGGCGCTGACGGCCTGCGACACGGCCGAAGAGCGTGCCGAACGTCACTTCCAGGCCGGGCTTGAATACCTGCAGGCCGGCGACATCGACCGGGCACTTGTCGAGCTTCGCAATGTCTTCAAGCTTGATGGCAGCCATCGTGAGGCACGCCGCACCTATGCCGAGGCAGAACGCAAGCGCGGCCATCTGCGCGAGGCCTATGCCCAGTACCTGCGCCTGGTCGAACAATATCCCGACGATCTGGACGCCTTGCGCGCACTGGCCGAGATCGCCGCGACGGGCAGCGACTGGGCCGCCGCCCTGGACAATGCCGACAAGGCGCTGCGTATCGAACCCGGCAATCCCGAGCTGCTGGCCATTCGCACCGCCGCCGAATACGGTGTTGCGATTCAGTCGAACGACGTGGGCCGCCTCGCCCGTGCCGCACAACAGGCGCGCCGGTTGCTTGACGGGCTTCCCGGCAACCTGCTGCTGCGCCGCGTGGTGATCGATGACCTGATGCGCGCCCAGCGATTCGAGGACGCCCTTGCCGAAATCGACCATGCGCTTGCCCTGTTCCCCGATGACAGGCCGCTTTATGCGCAGAAGCTCGCCGCGCTGGCAGCTTTGGGCAGGGACGCGGATGTCGAGCAGACCCTTCATCAGATGATCGCGCGCCACCCCGATGCGCCGGAATTGCGCGCGACGCTGATCCGCTGGCATCTTGCGCGAAACGAAATCGACAAGGCCGAGGCCTTTCTGCGCAGCCGCGTCAGCGGTGGACCGATCGAGCGCGACGATGTGCTGAACCTCGTCCGTTTTCTGGCCACATGGCGCGGGCCAGATGCCGCCGTTACCGAACTCGAACGCGTCATCGCCCACGAGGGCGCGTCACCGGCCTATCTGTCGGCCTATGCCGCCTTTCTGTTTGACATGGGCCGCCGCGACGACGCCATCGCGCGCATGCAGGAACTCGTCGACTCGCTTGGCGAGGATGACGACGCGCTCAACGCCCGCGTCGCGCTGGCCCGGATGCTGACGGTGGCGGGCCAGAACGACAGGGCGGCCACCCTCATCGACTCGGTCCTGTCAAGGAACCCGGTACATCCCGAAGCCCTGAAGCTTCAGGCAGCCGCGCTGATCCGCGACGATCGGGTCGGCGACGCCATCGCCGTGCTTCGCCGCGCCCTGGCCAGCGCCCCGCGCGATGCCGACATCCTGTCCCTGATGGCCGAGGCCTATGAACGCGACGGAAACCGCGACCTGATGCGCGAAAGTCTGTCGCGCGCGGTCGAACTGTCCAATGCCGCGCCCATCGAATCGCTTCGCTATGCGCAATTCCTGGCCAATGAAGGCCGCTATCTTCCGGCCGAATCGGTCCTGATCGATGCGCTGCGCATTTCGCCGGGCCATCCGGGATTGCTGGGCGCGCTGGGCGAGATCTATCTGCGCGTTCAGGACTGGCCGCGGGCGCGCTCGGTGGCCGACGCGCTGGAGGCAACCTCGGATCCCGCCGCTCGCGCAAGGGCCCATGAAATTCGCGCCGCGATCCTTGCGCAGGAACGCGACACGACCGAGGCCCTGCGCTATCTGACCGATCTTGCCGAAAGCGGAGAAGGCGGACGCGCAACCCGGATCGCCATCCTCAGGACCCATCTGGACAATGGCGATATCGAAAAGGCCCGCGCCTATGCCGCCAGCCTGCTGGCCGACTCGCCCGATGATCCGCAATTGCGCCTTCTGGACGCGTCGGTTCTCAGCCTGACGGGCGACCTTTCCGGCGCCGAACAGCGGCTTCGCGATCTCGTGGCGCGCCAGCCGCACATGCAGCCCGCATGGGCCGAACTCATCCGCATCGTCGCGACCGACCCCGCGCGATCGGATGAAACCGCAAGGCTTCTGGACCAGGCACAGGAACTTTTCCCGGATGCGGCCGATCTGAAATGGGCGCGCGCCAGCCTGTTGCAGCGTCTGGGACAGATCGACGCCGCGATCGCGGTTTACGAAGATCTCTACCGGACGAATTCGGCCAATCCCGTCATCGCGAACAACCTGGCCAGCCTGCTGTCGAACCATCGCAGCGACCCCGACAGCCTGGCACGCGCCGAGATCATCGCCCGCCGCCTGCGCGACAGCGACGACGCGCCCTATCAGGATACCTATGGCTGGATCGCCTATCTGCGCGGTGACATTGATGCCGCAGAACGCCACTTCGCGCGCGCGGCGCAGGCGCTACCCGACGATCCGATGGTCCAGTACCACATGTCCATGGTGCACCTGTCACGCGGCAGACGCGACCAGGCCCGCGCAGTGCTGGAGCGCGCGCAAGGCCTTGTGGCCGATCCTGACGGCGAGATTGCCAAGAGAATCAAGGCCGCGCTGGCGGATCTCGCCACCGGAAACGGGGCAGTCGCGAACTGAGGAAGCGGTGCGCAAGTGTCACAAGATGCGCCTTTCCGCCCGGTTTGCGAAGGTCGATTCCGACAGGACGTTTTGTTTTCTGGTCGAAAGGGCTTAGGCTCGGAACATTGAAATGATCGGGTGACGAAAATGATTAGAGCATTGCTTGGCCTGATTGCGGCCGTCTTCATTGCCACGACCGCCGCCGCGCAAGGCGGCTACCGGGTTCAGTCCGGAGACGTGCTTCAGCTCGAGGTTCTCGAGGATCCCAGCCTGAACCGCAGCCTTCTGGTTCTGCCCGACGGAACGGTCAGCCTGCCGCTGGTCGGTTCGGTGCGCGCCTCCGGCAAGACGATTGATTCGCTGCGCAAGTCCATTGCCTCGGCCCTGGCGCCGAATTTTGCCTCGGAGCCCACAGTTTTCCTGACGGTCGGTCAGCTGAACCCGGTAACGACCGCTGTCAACAATGCCGCGGCCCAGGCCGTGGCCAGCAAGGTGCGGCCCTATGGCACCGTCGCGGTCTATGTGGTCGGTGAGGTCAATACACCCGGCCGTCTGGATGTCGAGCGTGGCACGACACTGCTGCAGTTCCTTGCCGAATCCGGCGGCCTGACGCGGTTCGCGGCCACCAAGCGCATCCAGTTGCGGCGCGCCGATACCAAGACCGGGACCGAAACGGTCTATCAGTTCAACTACAAGGCCGTTCAGAACGGCGCCAAGGCGCCCGTGATCGTCCTGCGCGAAGGTGACGTGATCGTGGTCCCCGAACGGCGACTGTTCGAATAATCAGCGGAAATCGCAACGGACATGAAAACATTCAACAGCACCATTGCAGTCTGGGCCGCGCTTTGCGCGGCCTGGCCACTGCTTGCACAGGCACAATCGGCAGGCCAGCAGGCCAATACGGGAAACCCCGGCGGTCTTCAGATCGATCTCGGCGTCAGCTCGTCGCTCAGCATCGACGACAACTTCCAGCTTTCACCGAATTCGGGCGGCACCTCGACCATTTTCGACAATACGTTGACCTTTGATCTGTCCAGCATCACGCCCACGCAAGACCTGCGCCTGTTCGGCTCGACCGTATTGCGTTATGCGGACATTCCGGGGCGCACCATGTCGGGCTTCGAAGACCCGCTTCTGCGCCTCTCCTACCGTCTGCAGGCGGTGGACAGCGAGTTCACGCTCAGCGCGCGCTATCGCCGATCGGACCGCGATTTCCTGGACCCCTTCCAGGTCGAACAGGAAGAACAGCTTCTGGCCGGAACCGGGCTGTTCGCCGGCGGCGGCACGCTGACGGTGCGCAATGCCTCGATCGGCTACCGCACGGGAATCAATGCGCCGCTTGGCTTCCAGATCACCGTGACACACGACGAAAAGAGCTATGAGGACCTGTCGATCCTGAACACCCGGCTGTTCGACACCCGCACCGACAGCGTGAACGCGGTCGTCACGGCCAGGATTTCACCCGTCGCGGTGCTGGATTTCGATCTGGGCTACAGCGATTACAGCGCCGATGATTCCGTGCAGACCGAGCGTCAGACACTGACATACGGCATCGGCGCCGTGTATGACATCAACCCGGTTCTCGTTCTCGATGCACGGCTTGGCTGGACCGAAATCGACATTGCCGACACAAACGGAACGCGCAGCCGGTCGGGCGCTTCGGGCCTTCTGAAGCTGACGCGCACCCTGCCGACGGGATCGATCTTCGCATCCGTCGATTCGACCGTGAACACGACGGGGACCAGGACCTCTCTGCGCTTCGGGCGCGATCTGCAATTGCCGCGGGGCGCGCTGTCGGCCTCGCTGGGCGTCACGCGCACGCCGGCCGGCAACACCGATTGGAACAGCGCGGTCAGCTACAGCCACAACCTTGCCTCCAGCACGTTGACCGTATCGCTGCGCCGCGACGTGTCGACCAACAATCTGGACGAGGAAATCGTCGATACACGCCTTGCGCTGGGCTACGATTATCAGATCAACAGCGTCTCGAGCCTGAACGTCACGCTCAATTACGGACGTTCGGCATCGGCCGACGACCTGTCCACCGTTCCCACGGTGACGCGCACCACCCTGCGGGCCGCCTACAGTCGTAGCCTGACCAGGGACTGGGCGATGACGACGGGCATACAGCTGCGCGACCGGAAGGATTCATCGGCCACGGGCGATGCCCGTTCGAACGCCGTCTTCATGACGCTTGGCCGGACGTTCAGCTATCGGCCCTGATCGAAAACGTGCCAGATCCCCGCGCCCGGGCTGTGCCGCCCGGCGCGACCTGTCAATGAGGCCGGGATGACCGACGCCCACGATCCAGCCAGTGTTGGCCTTCGTCCCCTGCTTGGCCGATCGGGCGGGGCGTTCCTTCTGGGCGCATTGGTCGCAGCGTCCCTGCCGGTGTTCTGGATCGGTCTCGAATCGCTGATCAGGGCCTGGACGACGCCCGAATACTCACACGGGCCGCTCATACCGCTGGTTTCGCTTTACCTCTTCGTGCGCGAATTGCGGCGCGCGCCCCGGACGGGCGGAGATGCGGGCGCAAGATGGCCGGGCGTCGCCGTGATCGTCGCGGCGCTGGGGCTTGCGGTCCTGGGCAACCTGATGCGCGTGCCCGACATCGTGACCTATGCCCTGATCCTCTGGATCGGCGGCGTTGTGCTGACGGTCATGGGCTGGCAACGTGGGCGCCGGCACCAGCTGCCTGTCTTGCATCTTGTGTTCATGCTGCCCCTGCCGCAGATCCTGTACTGGAAGCTGACGATCTTCCTGCAGTGGATCTCGTCCGCGCTGGGGGTCTGGATCCTGACGAAGCTGGGCGTTGCCGTCTACCTCGAGGGCAATGTCATCGACCTCGGGATCTACAAGCTGCAAGTGGCCGAGGCCTGTTCCGGCCTGCGCTACCTGTTTCCGATCCTGTCCTTTTCCTATCTCTTCGCGATCCTTTATCGCGGGCCGCTGTGGCACAAGATCGTTCTGCTGGTTTCGGCGGCGCCGCTGACTGTGGCCATGAACGCGGTGCGAATTGCCGTGATCGGCGTGCTCGTCGATCGCCACGGGATCGAGATGGCCGAAGGCTTCCTTCACCTGTTCGAGGGCTGGGTCATCTTTCTTCTGTGCGTACTGATCCTCTTTGCCATGGCCATGGCGCTGCAGCGGCTGACGCCAGATCCGCTTCCCCTGTCCGAAGCGATCGACCTCGACTTTCAGGATTTCGGCGCGGTGATCGGTCGGGTCCGTGATGTGCTGCCCGGCCCGGCGCTTGTGACGGCGCTGGCGGTGACGGCGGCGACATCAGCGGCATGGCTCACGCTGCCCGCGCCGCCATCGGCCCCGGTGGCCCGCGATCCGCTGCTTCTGTTTCCCCGCCAGATCGGCGACTGGCGCGGGCTGACCGAGGCGCTGGACCCGAAGATCGAGCGGATCCTTGGCGCCGACGATTATCTCAATGCTTTCTACCAACGCCCCGACAGTCCGCCCGTCAGCCTGTTCGTCGCATGGTATGACCGCCAGACCGAGGGCCAGGGCATACATTCGCCCGAGGTCTGCCTGCCGACAGGCGGGTGGGAGGTCTGGTCGCTGACCGAAACCGCGATGGATCTGCGCGACGTGGGCTATGGCCGGTTCCATGCCATGCGCGCCGTGATCCAGAAGGAACTTGACCGCCAGCTGGTCATCTACTGGTTCGAAGGCCGAGGCCGCCGCGTTGCCAATGACGTATCCGCCAAGCTGGCGGTTCTCTCCGACAGCCTGACGGTCGGGCGCAGCGACGGGGCGCTTGTGCGCTTTGTCACCCCGATCGGCAGCGACGAGACCGATGCACAGGCCGAGACGCGCCTGATCGGCTTCATGAAACAGACCCTTGTCCACCTGCCGCGCTTCGTGCCTTTCTGACCCGCATGAGACGTGATTCCCCGCTCGCCCCGGTGACCTGGGCGATCCTGATCCTGTGCACCCTGCCCGAGCTGATCCTGACCGGCGCGGATCTGGGGCTGTGGGGCAGCCGTGACTGGCGCGGCACGGCCCTGGCGCTTGGCGCGTTCTGGAAGGGGCTTGGGCCGGGTCAAGCGCTTTATCCCGGTCAGCCCGTCGCGCAATATGTGACCTATGGCTTCCTGCATGGCGGGATGCTTCATCTGGTGATGAACATGACCGTCATGGTGTCGCTGGCACGCGCGCTGGTGCCGGTCCTGGGCCAGGCACGTTTCGCGATGCTCTATCTGGCATCGCTGGTCGCGGGGGCTGCGGCCTTTGGCGCCCTGGGCACGGTCGGCGCGCCGATGGTCGGCGCGTCGGGCGCGGTCTTCGGGCTGCTGGGCGCATGGCTCAGGATCGACTGGATGCGTCGCCGCAGGCTGGGGGCCAGCACGATCCCGGTCGTTCAGTCGCTGGTCGGCCTGGCGGTTCTGAACACCGTCCTCTGGTGGGCGATGGGGGGCCTTCTGGCATGGGAGACGCATCTGGGCGGCTTCGTTGCCGGCTGGGCGCTGCTCCCCATCTTGCTGCGCCGCTGATCAGCGGCCCATCTTCTGGAAGATGCGATCATAGGCGGCCAGCAGATTGGGCACCGAATGCGCCCAGCTCAGGCTAGTCTCGATTCGCTGGCGGCCGATACGGCCCATGCGCTCGCGCGAATCGGGGTCGTCCATCAGCTGGGCAATCTTCTCGGCGAAATCGACCGGATCGTTGGGCCTGGCATACAGCGATGCCTCGCCCGCGCTGGCCCGGCCTTCCTTCAGTTCGAACTGCACGATGGGCTTGGCCAGTGTCATGTATTCCATGATCTTGTTCATCGTGGACAGGTCGTTCATCGGCGTCACGCGATCGGGGTTCACGCAGATGTCTGCCGTGTTCAACATGTCCAGCAACAGATCGTCGGGCGCGCGGCCGGTGAAGGTGAACCAGGGCTCCAGCCCCTTTTCGCGTACCAACTGCCGGATCTCGTCCAGCGCCGGCCCGCCACCGACGATCCCGAAATGCACGTCATCGCGCCCCATGACCCGGATCAGGTGTTCGGCGCTCTGGACCAGAAGATCCAGCCCTTCCTGCTGGCCGATCACGCCGACATAGCCGATCAGAAAGCGCGCGCCCTTCTTCAGTTCGGGTTTCGGCGGCCGGATCTGCAACTTCTCGATCTTGGGGCCCGAACGGACCACGAAGACATCCTCGGCCGCCATGCCACCGCGCCGCCGGGCGATCTCGGCATAGCTTTCATTCGTGGCAATCGACACCAGGGCCGTGCGGAAGGTCAGCCATTCGAACAGCCGCATCGCGCGCCACAAAAGCCCCCGCCGCCCGAACTTCGTCTCGTACAGCTCGGGGCAGATGTCGTGGTGATCGAACAGGTAACGCACGCCCAGGGGTCGCATCGCCCAGGCCACCAGGAAGATCAGATCGGGCGGGTTGCACCCATGCAGGACATCGACGCCGCGTTCGCGCCGCACCCGCAGGGCAAGACGCAATTCGTGCCACAGCGCCGCGCCGTATTCGCGCAGATATCCCAGCGCCGAATTGCCCTCGGCCGGCATGTCGTGGCGATAGACATGCACGCCGTCCAGAAACTCGTAATCCGCGTCGAACCCCCTGCCCTTGGGCGAGATGACCGAAACCGTATAGCCCGCATCCGCCAAGGTCGTGGCCTCGGCCCAGACGCGCCGGTCAAAGGGGACAGGCAGGTTTTCGACGACGATCAGGACGCGCCGCCCCTGCCCCTTACCAGTTGATGCCACGATACCTGTCCCCCAAACGTGCCGCGAGACCGGGAATGCGCGCCAGATCCAGGACCTTCTGGTCCGGGCGCAGACGCTCGGCCACGGTCTTGAACTCGGGCGCGGGATTTCCGATGACTACCAGCTCGCCATGCTCCAGCACCTGGTCCAGGTCGTCGGACAGGATCTGGCCGATATGCGGGATCGTCTCCTCGATATAGGCGCGGTTCGCCCCCATCAGGCGCGACAGATGCACGTTGCGATCATAGATGCGCAGATTCAACCCCTTGCCGATCATCCGTTCGGCCAAGGCCACCAGGGGGCTTTCCCGCAAATCGTCCGTACCCGCCTTGAAGCTGATGCCCAGAAAGGCCACGTTGCGCAGCCCGTAATCGGAAACGATCTGCATTGCCCGTTCGATCTGGCGCGCATTGGCCGGCAGGACCGAATTCAGCAGCGGCAGATCCAGATCCAGATCGCGCCCCTTGTAGGTCAGCGCGCGCACGTCCTTGGGCAGGCACGAGCCGCCAAAGGCGAAACCCGGCTTCATGTAATAGGGCGAGATGTTCAGCTTGGTGTCCTGACAGAAGATGTCCATCACCTCCCAGCTGTCCACCCCGACGGCCTGCGCGATATTGCCGATCTCGTTGGCAAAAGACACCTTGACCGCGTGCCAGGCATTGTCGGCGTACTTGACCATCTCGGCGACTTCCAGGCGGGTCGCGATCTTGGGCCCGGGCAGGTCCTCGTACAGCGACAGGACCAGTTCGGCCACCTCCGGCCGATCCGCCCCCACGACGGTCTTGGGCGGATGGTCATAGTCATAGACGGCGGTGGACTCGCGCAGGAATTCGGGATTGTTGGCGATCTTCAGATGCCCCGCCGCATCGCCCGCGGCGCGGCGCAGCGTCGGAATGACAAGCCCCCGCATCGTTCCCGGCAGGACCGTCGATCGCAGGACGACGACGTGATCGCGCCCCTTGGCCGCAACGGCGGCACCGATCTGTTCGCAGACGCGTTCGACCGCGCCGGTATCCAGCGACCCGTTGCGGCGCGAAGGCGTACCGACGCAGATCAGGCTGAGATCGGCAAACGAGACGGCTTCCTCGGCTGATTGTGTCGCGCGAAGCGCGCCATTGCCGACCGCCTCGGCGATCAGCTCGCCGACCAGCTTCTCGACGATCGGCGGTCGCCCGGCATTGACCAGGTCGACCTTGGTTGCCTGCGGATCGACGCCGATCACCTGATGCCCGTCACGCGCGAGGCACGCCGCCGAGACGATTCCCACATAGCCAAGTCCAAATACGGCAATCTTCACGTTTTCGCCCCGCTTGCGGCCATTCGGGCAGTCGGACCGCCCGTCCCGAACCTAGCCATCGCCGATCGGCAAGGCAAAGGCAAACGCCTGACGCGGAAATCAGTCGTTCAGATCGAATTCGGCGACAATCGTCCGGTGAAAGGGCAGAAAATTGTCGTCCGCGACCAATGTCGCGACAAGACCGCCATGGGGACCGCGCCACAGCGACAGGCCCTCCATGTTGCCCAGCTCACCGGGACGCGTCTCCAGCAGGGTGCGGCCCTGGTCGAACGCGTTTTCCCGCATCTCGAATCGCCGCAAGCGCGTGGCAAAGCGCCCCAACACCGTCCATCGCCGCTCCAGCAGATACAGCCGGCCATCCGGGCCAAAGGTCGCATCGGTCGCGTCATATCCGCCGCCCGTCGGCAGGTCGGGGCCTTCTTGCCAGTCGCCCTTGCGCCCGATCAGCGTTCGGTAGGCCCGATCCTCGGCCTTTTCGACGACCGCCAGCATCAGACCGTCCGAACGAATGGCCAGGGACTCGATCGTCCTATTGCCCCACAGGCCGCGAAACCTGTCCCAGGCATTCTGCGGCTCGGGCGTCATGTCGGGCGGGCGAAAGGCCGCAACACGGGTATAGCCTTCAAAGGCGACATACAGACGGCCATCCGGGCCGTGCGCCAGCGCCTCGGCATCGGCGCGGAAATCGGCGACTTCTTCTCCGTGATTGTCGCGCAGACGGGTGCGCGACAGGGTCGTGATCTGCCTGATCGCGCCCGCGTCATCCCGCCAGACACTCGCATGCCACAACCAGCCCGTATCCCCCACGGCATGAAGCGCGGCCCCGTCGTCCGCCATGACCAGGCCGGACAGGCCGCCGAATTCCGGGTCCGACTGCGACCACACATAGGTTCCTCGCAATTGCGCGCCGTGATCGGCCGGGCCCTGTTGCGCATGGGCCATCCAGATCACACCGGCAAGCAACGCGCCGAACGCCACAAGCCGGCAGAGACTGGCCTTGATCGATACGGTCACGCTTTACCTCGGGTCGCAAATCGGATTGTGTTCGGGGAAAGGATAGGGGACAGGCCATGTCCACGCCACACCCGCACAAGCGCCGCCTGTCGCGCGGCCAAAGGTTCCTGAGGCTGATCGGCGCCAGCCTTGATCCGCGCGCATGGGCGCACGTGATCAAGGTGGTGAACTATTACAACTATACCCACGTGGCCGAACTGCGAAAGATCACCCGGCGCGGGCGGCAGAACATCAGCCCGACCGCGAGCCTTGCCAATGGCCACAATATCGAACTGGGCGACCGCGTCAGCATCGGCGCGAATACATGTCTGTGGGCCGGCCCGGGAACGGCGCGGATCGTGGTCGGGGATGACGCGCTGATCGCGACCTCGGTCATGATCACGGCGGCGAATTACCGGTTCGATGACGGCAGCCCGGTCACCGCGCAGTCAATGGACGAATCCGACATCCATATCGGGCGCGATGTCTGGATCGGCCACGGCGCGATCATCCTGCCCGGCGTGCGGATCGGCGACGGGGCCGTGATCGCCGCGGGCGCCGTGGTTACCCGCGACGTCGCGCCGATGGCCGTGGTCGGCGGCAATCCCGCGCGGCTGATCCGCATGCGCCGGTCCGGCTGAGCGCGAGGATCTTATCTTCCCTAACCATCCTTGCCGCGGCGCGCCCAGCGTGCGCGCAGTTTGCCGACCACATAGCGGCGCAGATGGGACATCGTCGCCAGCGACAGAACGGACAGCACGGCCAGAACCCAGGGCGCGGGCGAGGACAGATGCGGCAGCAGGAATTGGCGCGGCGGATAGGCGACATTCAGGACCAGCGCGGCCGAAAGCGTCAGAAAGACCATGCCCGATGGCAGCAGGATCGCGCCCAGACCCAGCCCCGCGCGGCGCGCGGCCAGCACCAGCGCCGCCAGATAGCCGATCAGCTCGGCCGCCATGGCGATATGGATGACCACCATCAAACTGCCGGTCTGGACCAGCGCGGCCCACGAAATGGGCACGGATGCCGCGCGAAAGGCGTTCGACAGCGCGGCATTGCCCGACCGATGGACAGACAGCGCCACCGTCGCGCTGCCGGACTTGGCCACACGAATGACCTGAACGACCGCAATCGGCAGCAGGATGGACAGGATTGCGTCATATTTTCCGCCAAGCAGCAGATGCACCAGCGGCCCGCCGATCAACGCCACCCCCAACAGCAGCAAGACCCCGATCGCAAGCCCGGCCTCGATCGAGGCTGTCCCAAGCCAGCGAAAGGCGCCCGGATTCTCGCGCGCGGCCGACAGTGCGGGCAGGAACAGGCTCTGGCACGCCCCGGCCAGGACAAGCGTCGGCGTCAGCGTCAAGGTGATCGCCATGGAAAAGACGGCCAGCTGCGCCATGCCCAGCTCGCGCCCCACGATCAGCCTTTCGCCATTGAAGACAACGAACAAGAGCATCCCGTTCAGCAGAAGCGGCCAGCCGAACATCGTCGCGCGGCGCATGATCGACAGATCCCAGCGCAGCCCATAGCGTCGCCGCGCCGTCAGATGCGACAGTACGACCATGGCGCAGGATTGAACGATCAGCGCGCCCAGCATGATGCGGAAATCCGACCAGATCAGCGCCAGGGGGCCAACCGAAAGCAAGGCGACCAGCGGCGCAACCGATTGCACGATCACGGCGGGACGAAACTGCATGTGCCGCCTCAGCCGGTGCATGTCGTAATGCTGCAACCCGTTGACAAGCGGGATCACCGCCATGGCCTGATAGGCCCAGGCGATATCCTGAACGCCCAGAAAGGCCGCATAGGGCCGCGCGATCACGAACAGGACGGTGGCGGAAAACAGGCCGCGCAGCAGCTGAAAGCCTTGCAGCGCGCGCTGCATCTCGGGATCGTCACCGTCGCGGTCCACGACGATCATCTGGTTCAGCCCCAGATAGGACAGCATCTCGACCAGCGACATGGTGATCGCAAAGGTCGCGGCGACGCCGTAATCCTCGGGGCTGAGGATCCGCGCGACGACCAGATTGCGCACAAGGTTGAGCGCCGAGCCAAAGGCGTTGCCTGACACCAGCATCACGGCCTTCTTCAACATGGGCGCCCTGGCTTTCCGAACATGTCGTTTCGTTGTGGGCCCAAAGCACGGCCCGCGCAAGATCGCGGCTGGCTATTCTTCGCCCGGCGGACGGCGCAGCGCCTTGATCTGGGCCCGTGTTGCCTTGGATTGCAGCCGGCGGCGGATACTGCCCTTGGTGGGCCGGGTAGGAATACGGCGGCGCGGCACGACCAGCGCCGCGCGGATCAGGTCCGCCAGCCGGTCGCGGGCGATCTGGCGGTTCTGGGCCTGACTGCGCGTCTCTTCGACCCGCAGAACGATTGCCCCGTCCTGCGTCCAGCGGCGTCCGGCCAGACGTTTCAGCCGCCGCTTGACGGCATCGCTCAGATGCGGGCTGCGCTCGGCCTCGAACCGCAGTTCGACGGCGGTCGAAACCTTGTTCACGTTCTGCCCGCCCGGCCCGCCCGAGCGCGTGAAGCTTTCGGTCAGCTCCCATTCCGCGATGGCGATGTCGTCATTGATGCGCAGCATGGCGCGTGCTCCGGGGGATTGGGGCGAACGGAAAGGGCCACTCCGGGTTGGAGCGGCCCTCCGAGATCTACGGAGATGGGCCAGTTAGGGTGCCGAAGATCGACAGGCCCAGTCAGGGTTCACAACCTTCGGGGCTGCCCTCAGGTCACGGCTCCCCTGACTGTCCCGACGCCTCTCTCCAATATCACTCTAGACACTGGATCACCTCCTTTCTCCGGGTTGCCGTTGATGACAGGCTGCCACAGATTTTGTGTTTGTCAAAATCTTTTACGCTACCTGTGCGCTCAACCGGCCGACAATGGCCCGGAATGGCACCAGTGCAACGATCGCCAGAGACAGTTTCACGATCCAGTCCGCGGTGGCCAGCGACATCCACAACGGGGCCTCGGGGCCAAAGCCCAGAAGCGGCACCGCGCCCCCGGCCCAGGACACGTCGTTGCCCGGCTCGAGGAAGCTCAGCGAGGCTGCGAAGGCGATCGTGAAGAACAGCGCGGTATCGACCGCAGAGCCGACCAGCGTCGAGGCCAGCGGCGCCCGCCACCAGGCGGCGTCGCGCAGCCGGTGGAAGATCGCCACGTCCAGAAGCTGGGCGGTCAGGAAGGCCACGCCCGAGCCGATGGCGATGCGCAGCGTCACCAGCGGGCCGAATTCGCCGACGATCTGCGTGCCGATCAGCGAGCAGATCACGCCCACGACAAAACCCACGAAGACGACCCGGCGCGCGGCGGCGGGGCCATACAGGCGATTGGTGATGTCGGTGACCAGAAAGGTGAACGGATAGGTGAACGCGCCCCAGGTCAGGTAGAGGCCATCGATCACGAATTGGACCAGGATGTTCGCCGCCACGACGATGGCGGCCATGGCAAGGATGCCGGGAAGAAGCTTGCGGGTCATGTCGGATCCGTTTTTACAAGGTTGCGGAGACTTGGTTCCCACGGACCATCCGCCGGGAACGGACCGCGCATAGGCCCATGCGCGCGTCCGGTCAAGTCATTCCTCGATCCGGTAATCCACGAATTCCGTGCGCTGGAACGGCAGGAAGTTGTCATCCGAGATCATCGTGACCCGGATCGCACCGCCCGGATCGCGCCATACCGCGATACCTTCCAGATTGTCATGCACCCCGGCCGTGGTCTGGAACAAGACCTCGTCCTGAACGACCCTGTCCCCCGACAGCGTGATCCGGCGCAGCCGGCTCTTGAAGCCCAGCAGTGGCCAGAAGTCGCGCTCGAGCAGATAGAGCCGCCCATCGGGACCGAAATCCGCGCCGACCGGCCGCCAGCGCGGATCACGGCGCAGCCGGAACGGCACCGAGACCGCGCCATCCTTCAGCCGAAAGACGGGAATCGGGGTGTTCTCCTCGCCATATTCCTCGGGCAAGGCGAACAAGGCCCCGTCGGGCGCGACGGCCAGGGCCTCGATGCCGGCATTCAGCTTCAGATGCTGGAATTCCGGCGGCCAGTCCTCGCCCAGCCAGCGGCGGCCGCCATCGGCATAGTGATTGATGCGGTTTTCCGTCTCGAACGCGACATGCAGTGTGCCGTCGGGGCCCAGCGCCAGCCCCTCGGCATCGTCCATGGGCGGCCGCAACGGACGGCCGCGCCACGATTTCGGCAGGACCGGACCTTCGGCCCGCACGTCGATCATGGCACCGGACGGATCGCGGACAAGCCGCCCCGACCAGATGGCGGCCGAGTCCGAGATCGTGATGAAATCGTCCCCGTCCCCCGTGATCTCCAGCCCCGAGAAGCCGCCGAAACGTTCATGCGGGATGGACCAGGCATAGCTGGCCACGAACACGGCGCGCGGCGGTGCCGAAGCCCCGCCGACAGCCAGCAGCACAAGCGCCGTGATCAGTCCAGGGAAAGCACGGTTGCGCATTGACGCGGCAGATCCGAAAGCGTGAAGTCGCGCGCGCCCTTCTTTCGCGGCGCGTCCTTGCGCGGCTTGGGCGGGTTGCGCAGCTGATCGAGATACTCGGTCACCCACCAGTTCAGCGTTTCGTCACAGCCATCGCCACCCTTCGACAGCTGCGCCACGGTCGGCTTTTGCGGTTCGCAAAAGCGCGCGCCTTTCGGACATTTCAGGCGAACGTGGAAATGGGTGTTGTGACCGTAAAGCGGCCGGATCTTCTGCAGCCAGGCGCGGTCGGCGCGGGTTCGTGTCCGGCACATCTCGATCTTGACCGCCGCGGCCACGAAGATGCGGTCCACCCGTGGATCCAGGGCCGCCGCCTTCAGCAGGGCGTGGTGCTGGGGCGTCCAGTTCTCGTTCACGCGCTTCTGGTCGGCCGTGCGGACCGAGATCGAGCTGATCTTCTCGCGCTCGGCCCGGCTGAGATCCAGCCTGCGGGGCGGAAGCATCCAGATATCGGCATCAAGGCCGATCTGGTGACTGGAATGGCCGCTGGTCATGGGGCCGCCGCGCGGCTGGCTCATGTCGCCGATATACAGCCCCTTCCAGCCCAGCCTTCGGGCGGTCTGCGACAGGTCGATCAGGAACTGCACCAGCTCGGGGTGGCCCCAGTTGCGATTGCGCGACAGGCGCATCGCCTGCCAGGTCGGGCCGGATTCGGGCAATTGCACCAGCCCGGCCGCGCAGCCCCGCGCATAGGACCCGATCGCCTCGGGCTGGTGGCGCGAAGCGGTCTTCTGCGCCCCGAACAATTCCCAGGCGCGCGTCTCGGCCTGCGCGGGCAGGGCCATGAGAATCGCGACTGTCAGCGACAGCAGGGGACGGATCATGTCGGGGCCTCCTCTGGCGCGCCCTTGGGATCGACCGGGCCCAGCAGGAAAAGCCCGACCAGGAACAGGGCAATGAGCGGCAGGATACCAAGTTGCTGGCTGCCCGTCATGTCGGTCACGATCCCGATCGACAAGGGCGCGATGAAGGACGTGGCCTTTCCGGCCAGCGCATACAGTCCGAACGCTTCGGTCATGCGGCCCCGTTCGGCCTGGCGGACCATCATCGACCGGCTGGCCGATTGCAATGCGCCACCGGCCGCGCCGATCATCCCGCCGATCGCATAGAAGACCATGTCGGGCAGATTGGACTCGGGTGGCACCGGCATGCCGAACACGCTGTCGCGCGAAACGAACACGACCGCCAGCGCAAGCGCTGTCAGCACGATCACGCACAGCGCGATCACCGCCTTGGGTCCAAAACGGTCATCGGCCCGCCCCCCGATCCAGGCAAACAATGCTCCGGTCACGATGGCCAGCAGGCCGAACTTGCCGGTATCCACGACGCTCCAGTCCAGCACCCCGGCAGCATACAGCCCCCCGAAAACAAAGATGCCGTTCAGCGCGTCGCGGTAGAACATCGACGACAGCAGAAAGGCCGACAGGCTGCGATTCCGCGGCAGGCGCCGCAGACTTTCCTTCAGCTCGGGCACAGCCCGGCGGACAGCCTCGGCCATGGGCAGGGCGTCGGGCTTGCGCGGCTCGCGCACCCACAGGAAGAAGGGGATCATGAAGACGACGTACCAGATGGCCGTCAGCGGCCCCACGATCCGCGTGCCTTCGCGCGCGGCGGGGTCCAGCCCGAACATCGGCGGCAACCCGACCATCGTCTTGCCGGTCTGCGGATCGGTCTGAAAAACCGCCAGCATCAGGATCAACGCCAGAAGCCCGCCGACATAGCCAAAGGCCCAGCCCGACCCGGAAATGCGCCCGATCTCCTCGCGCGAACCAAGATCGGGCAGCATCGCATTGGTGAACGTGGTGGCGAATTCCATGCCGATCAGTCCGATCCCGAAGGACAGCAGGATCAGCACCAGGTTGAAATTGTCGGGCGCGGCCCACCACAGGCCCCAGGCGCCGACGACATACATCGCCGAAAACAGCCAGATGAAGCGCATCCGTCCCCCGGCCCGGTCCGCGATCGCCCCCAGGACCGGGGAAAGGATCGCAATGATCAGCCCGGTGATCCCCACGCCATAGCCCCAGGCCGCCTGGGCGCGTGTCCCATCGCCCAGAAGTTCCTTGACATAGGGGCCAAAGATGAAGGTCAGCAGCAGCGTGTTATAGGGCTGGCTGGCCCAATCGAAGAACCACCAGCCCCAGACCCGCTTCGATACCTGCCTGAACATGCGCCGCCCCCTGCTGCCTTTTCGGCGATCAAGCCCGAAAAGCGGCGTTCTGGCAATCCCCGAGACCGCGATCCCCCGTCGGGCCGCGATCTATCGCAGGGGTGGCCAGGGGCGTTTCGCGTCGGCCTCGATCCAGGCGCGGACCCAGTCCGGCAGTTCGGGCGATGGCCCGTCATGCTTCATCGCCTCGGCCACCCGCGCGGTCGGCACGATGCCGTTCCGATCGGTCACTGCGGCGCGCAACAGCATGTGACTGGTGCACTCGCCCTTTCGCCACATGCTCTGCTCCATGTAGAAAAAGCGTTCGTCCCAGCCGATCAGGCGGCTGACCATCTCGATCCGGTCGAAGGCGCGCACCCGGCGGCGATAGCGCACGGAATTGCCCGCCACGGTAATGCCCCAACCCTCGCGCCGCATGACATGGATCAGGCCCGTGCGCTGCGCCATCGGGATGCGGCCCAGATCGTACAGGGTCAGGGTCCGGCCGTTGTTCAGCTCCATCCAGATGTCCAGATCCCAGGGCCAGCAGATGTGGTGCGACACATGCGCCTCGGTCAGGTCCAGGGGCGGTGCCTTGCGATACTTCCACATCTCCTTGATCATGCGAAGAAAAGGATACATGCGCACACCCCCGGAAAGCTGGCTGATGCCCTTCGGGTGGCCCAGCGCGCCCCGCGCGTCAAGCCGAAACGTCGCGTTACCCGGTTGCGCGACGGGCCCGCTGCGCTTACCTGTCTCCAACACCCAGATGCGGAGAGAATGATGATAACGCTGTTCCAGGCCCTGATGCTGATCCTGAACGTGATCTGGTGGATCATGATCGCCCATATCGTCATGTCCTGGCTGATCAGCTTCAACGTGCTGAACCTGCGCCAGCCGATGGTGGCCCAGATCTGGTATGGCCTGAACCGTGTGCTCGAGCCGATCTATGGCCCGATCCGGCGCTTCCTGCCGCAGACGGGCGGCATCGATTTCGCCCCGCTGGTGGCTTTCATCATCCTGATCATCCTGCAACGCGCACTGATCAACAACGCGGGCTTCTTCTACGGCTACTAGACCGGGGAAGGCCGGAATGCCCGATACAGCCGCGCCCGCCGCATCGCCCGAGCAGATCCTGTCCGAGGTCTTTGGCTTTGCCCGGTTCCGCCCCGGCCAGCGCGAGATCGTGGACGCCGTCATCGCGGGGCGCGACACGCTGGCGATCATGCCCACGGGCGGCGGCAAGTCGCTGTGCTACCAGCTGCCCGCGTTGATCCGGCCGGGCGTCACGGTCGTGATATCGCCGCTGATCGCGCTGATGCGCGACCAGGTGCGCGCCCTGCGGGAAGCCGGCGTGCCGGCCGGGGCGCTGACCTCGGCCAACAGCCAGGACGAAAGCGACGCCGTGTTCGATGCGCTGGACGCCGGGCAGATGAAACTGCTGTACATGGCGCCCGAACGGCTGGCCTCGGCCGCGACGCGGGCGATGCTGGCGCGGATCGGCACAACCCTGATCGCCGTGGACGAGGCCCATTGCGTCAGCCAGTGGGGCCATGACTTCCGCCCCGATTACCTGCGCATCGGGGAGCTGCGCCGAATGCTGGACGTCCCGCTGGCGGCCTTTACCGCGACGGCCGATGAAGAAACGCGCGAGGAAATCGTCGCGCGCCTGTTCGGGGGCAATCGACCGCGGATCTTCCTGCGCGGCTTCGACCGGCCGAATATCCACCTTGCCTTTGCCGCCAAGGACCGCCCGCGCCGCCAGATCCTGGACTTTGCCCGCGCGCGGCCCGGCCAGGCCGGGATCGTCTATTGCGGCACGCGCGCGCGGACCGAAAGCCTGGCCCGGGCGCTGTGCGACGAGGGCCTGTCTGCCTGCGCCTATCACGGCGGCATGGATCCCGACCTGCGGCGCGCGGTCGAAGAGCGCTTTCAGCGCGAGGACGGGCTGATCGTCGTCGCGACGATCGCCTTCGGCATGGGGATCGACAAGCCCGACATCCGCTGGGTCGCGCATGCGGATCTGCCGAAATCCATCGAATCCTATTATCAGGAGATCGGTCGGGCCGGCCGCGATGGCGCGCCCGCCGAGACCTTGACCCTGTTCGGCCCCGAGGATGTCGCCTTTCGGCGCACCCAGATCGACGCGGGCCTGGCCCCGCCCGAACGCAAGATGGCCGACCATGCGCGCCTGAACGCCCTGCTTGGCCTTGCCGAAGCGATCACTTGCCGCCGCCAGCATCTGTTGTCCTATTTCGGCGAGGAAAGCGCGCCCTGCGGCAATTGCGACCTGTGCGACAGCCCGCCCGAAACCTTCGATGCGACCGAACCGGTGCGCAAGGCGCTGTCGGCGATCCTGCGCACCAACGAAAGCTTTGGCGCCGGGCATCTGATCGACATCCTGATCGGGCGCGAGACCGACAAGGTGCGTCAGCACGGGCATGCGACGCTTCCCACCTTTGGCGTGGGCCGCGATCTTGGCCGCGCGGAATGGCAGGCGGTGTTTCGTCAGATGATGGGCCACGACCTGATCCGCCCCGATCCCGCGCGGCATGGCGCGCTGCGCATGACGGACAACGCGCTGCCGCTGTTGCGCGGCCAGGCCGGTATCACCCTGCGCCGGGATTCGCTGAAACGGGCGCGCAAGACCCCGGCGGTACGGATGCTGGTTTCCGAGGAAGACGCGCCGCTTCTCTCGGCGCTGAAGGCCAAGCGTCGTGCGCTGGCCGAAGCTGCGGGTGTGCCGGCCTATGTCATCTTTCCCGATCGCACCCTGATCGAGATGGCCGAGAAGCGGCCCGCGAACCTCGACCAGATGGCGCGCATCAATGGCGTGGGCGCCAAGAAGCTGGAACGCCATGGCCGCGACTTCCTGCAGGTCATCGCGGGCGCCACGCCCGAACTGCACCCCGCGCGGCGCAAGCTTGCCGGAACGCGCGCGGGGACCTTGTATGACAGGCTGGAAGAGGCCCAGGCCAGACTGGTGCGCGGAGAGGACGGGACGGGGCGTTACCTTGCCTGCTCGGCTTCGACCCTGCGCAAGATCGCCGAGCTGCGCCCGCGCGACCTGTCCGCCCTGGCCCGCATCCCGGGCATGGGGCCGCAGCATGTCGAGCGCTTCGGCGCCGCGTTCCTGCAGATCCTGTCCGAGGAATGATCCACGATTTCGGGGGTTCCATCCACGGACCGGGCCGCCCCCGGAAGGCGCGGCCCGCCGCGCGTCAGATCCGTTCGATGGCGATCGCGATGCCCTGCCCGCCACCGATGCACATCGTGATCAGGCCATGACGCCCGCCGGTGCGCTCCAGCTCGTACAGAGCCTTGACCGTCAGGATCGCGCCGGTCGCGCCGACCGGATGGCCCAGTGCGATTGCACCGCCATTGGGATTGACGCGCTCGGGGTCCAGCCCCAGGGCGCGGGTCACGGCGATGGCCTGCGCGGCAAAGGCCTCGTTCGATTCGATCACGTCGAAATCCGAGGCCGACAGGCCCGTGCGCTTCAGCAGCGATTCCACCGCGGGGACCGGGCCGATGCCCATCACATCGGGGCGAACACCCGCATGGGCATAGCCCAGCACCCGCGCGCGCGGCGTCAATCCGCGTGCCGCCGCGGCCGAGGCGCGCGCAAGGACCAGCGCCGCCGCGCCATCATTGATGCCGCTGGCATTGCCCGCCGTCACGGTTCCATCCTTCTGGAAGACGGGTCGCAGGGCGGCCAGCGCCTCGGCGCTGGTTTCCTTGGGATGCTCGTCGGTGTCGAAGACGATCGCGCCCTTGCGGGTCGAGATCTCGACCGGCACGATCTGGTCGCGAAAGCGTCCCTCGGCGATGGCGCGGGCCGCGCGGCGCTGGCTTTCCAGCGCGAAGGCGTCCTGATCCTCGCGCGAGATCCCGTGTTCCCGTGCGACATTCTCGGCCGTCACGCCCATATGCCCCGTGCCAAAGGGGCAGGTCAGCGCCCCGGTCATCATGTCCACGGCGCGCGTGTCGCCCATCTTCTGGCCGAAACGCGCCGTCTGGATCGCATGAGGCGAGCGGCTCATGGCCTCGGCCCCGCCGGCAACGGCGAAGTCGGCATCGCCCAGCATCAGGCTCTGGACGGCCGAGACGATGGCCTGCGCGCCCGATCCGCACAGCCGGTTGACGTTCATCGCCGGGGTCGTTTCGGGAATGCCCGCCTGCATCGCGGCCACGCGCGACAGGTACATGTCGCGCGGCTCGGTATTGATGACATGGCCAAAGACGACATGGCCGATCTGGCCCGGCTCGACGCCCGCGCGTTCCAGCGCCGCGCGGCTGGCCGCGGTCGCCGTGTCGATCGGCGCCATGCCCGCAAGCGTGCCGCCAAAGGTCCCGATCGCCGTTCGGGCGCCGGACAGGATCACGATATCGTCGGTCATTTGCCCCTCCTTGCCGCCCATCCGGGCGGATTTCCCTGACTTTCGGACAGGCTACGCCCCGCGCGGCGGTGTTGCCAGAGCAAACGCGCCGCGACGTGACGGCACGGCGTTCAGGTCGCCGGGGCCAGTTCGATCCTGCCTTCGGGGGTCAGGATGAAGGCGCGCCGTTCCTCGAACACCGCCGCGGTCAGCGCCCGGCCATAGCCCGCGCCGCTGTCCAGATTGACGCGATTGCCGTGATGTTCGGGCGCGTCGACCGCCGTATGGCCGTGGACGACCAGAACGCCGTGATCCCCGGTCCAGTCGAGGAAGGGACGGCGGATCCACAGAAGGTCGTCCTCGACCTGATCTTCCAGCGGGATGCCGGGACGAATGCCCGCATGAACGAACAGGACCTCGCCCATGAGCGCCCGTGACGGCAATGCGCGCAGAAAGTGCAGGTGGCGTTCGGGCACGCGGGCCCGGGCCTCTTCGTGCAGGTCGTGCAACAGGCGCTCGCCCGCGCCCGGCACGCCGTAAGAAGCCAGCGTCGCATCGCCGCCAAGCCGCGGATGGGTCCAGTGCAGATCGGCGCGCAGGCCGGGATCCTGGTGATCCGGATCGGACATGAACCCGGTGAACATCCGGTCGTGGTTTCCCTTCAGAACGATCCACGGCGCGCCCGCCTCGATCCCGCGGATCAGATAGTCCACGACACCCGCCGAATCCGGCCCGCGATCGACCAGATCGCCCAGATGCACGACGGGCGCAGAGCTGTCGCCAACCCGCGCCCGGTCCTCTTCGATCAGGCGATGCGCCTGCTCCAGCTTGTCCAGATGGCCGTGAATGTCGCCGATCGCATAGGTCCGCATCCGGGTCCGCCCCCTGTTGTCCGGGCGGACCCTAGCGCGGCACGATGACGCCACGCAACCGGTTCAGGCGACGTCGAATTCCAGCGGCTGGACCTGATGGAACCTGCCCGTGGCACGCAGCGCGTCCAGCACGGCGGGATCGGCCGGCTTGTCGAGATACAGCAGGGCGATCGCATCGCCACCCGGCGCCGCGCGGCCAAGGGTGAAGTTGGCGATGTTCACGCCCGCCTCGCCCAGCGTCTGGCCCAGTGTGCCAATGATGCCGGGCACGTCCTCGTTGGTGGTATAGAGCATGTGCGCGCCGATCTCGGCATCGATATTGATGCCCTTGATCTGGATGAAGCGCGGCTTGCCATCCGAGAAGACCGTGCCGGCGATCGACCGTTCGCGGCCATCGGTGACGACGGTCAGCTTGATATAGCCTTCGAATGCGCCGCTCTTTTCCTGGTGCGTGGTCGAGATCCTGATGCCGCGCTCGCGCGCCACGATCGGGGCCGACACCATGTTCACATCCGGGTTGACCACCTTCATCAGTCCCGCGATGGCCGCGCAGTTCAGCGCCTCGAGATTCATGCCCGCGACGACACCGTCATACAGGATGTTGACGGCGGTGATCGGCTCTTGCGTCATCTGGCCGGCAAAGGCGCCCAGATGCTGGGCAAGCTTCAGCCACGGGCCCATCACCGCGGCCTCCTCGGCCGTGACCGACGGCATGTTCAGCGCGTTCTGCACCGCCCCGGTCAGCAGATAGTCCGACATCTGCTCGGCCACCTGGATGGCGACGTTTTCCTGCGCCTCGGTGGTCGAGGCGCCCAGATGCGGCGTGACGACGACATTCGGCAGGCCGAAAAGCGGGCTGTCGGTGGCCGGCTCCTTCTCGAACACGTCGAAGGCGGCGCCGGCGACATGGCCCGATTTCAGCGCCTCGGCCAGCGCGGCCTCGTCCACCAGGCCGCCACGTGCACAGTTGATGATCCGCACACCCTTCTTGGTCTTGGCGATCGCCTCGGCCGACAGGATGTTGCGCGTCTTTTCGGTCAGCGGCACATGCAGCGTGATGAAATCGGCCCGGGCCAGAAGCTCGTCCAGATCGACCTTGGTCACGCCCAGCTTCTGGGCGCGTTCCTCGGACAGATAGGGGTCATAGGCGATGACCTTCATGTGCAGGCCAAGCGCCCGGTCGCAGACGATCGAGCCGATATTGCCCACGCCGATGACGCCCAGAGTCTTGTTGAACAGCTCGACCCCCATGAAGCGGTTCTTTTCCCACTTGCCCTGATGGGTCGAGACGCTGGCCTCGGGCAGCTGGCGGGCGACGGCGAACATCATGGCGATCGCATGTTCGGCCGTCGTCACCGCGTTGCCGAACGGCGTGTTCATCACGATCACGCCACGGCGCGAGGCCGCGGGCACGTCGATATTGTCCACGCCGATGCCGGCGCGGCCGATCACCTTCAGCCGGCTTGCCCGCTCCAGCAGCTTTTCGGTCACCTTGGTGGCCGAGCGGATCGCCAGGCCGTCATAATCGCCGATCACCTCCAGCAGGCGATCCTTGTCCTTGCCCAGATCGGGCATGTAATCGACCTCGATCCCGCGATCGCGGAAGATCTGGACGGCGGTTTCCGACAGCTTGTCGGACACGAGAACACGGGGTGCCATTGTCGTGGCTCCTTGATTGGGATGGATTGCGATGTCGGGGGCGCCGTCAGGCCGCTTCGGCCTGCGCGGCAAGTTCCTGTTCGAAGGCCCATTCGATCCATGGCATCAGGGCCTCGACATCCGATGTCTCGACGGTCGAGCCGCACCAGATGCGCAGACCCGGAGGCGCATCGCGATAGGCGCCGATATCGAAGGCCACGCCTTCCTTCTCCAGCCGCTTCGCGACGGCCTTGGCAAAGGCGGCGCCGTCCCTGATGCGCGGATCGGTGAATTTCAGGCAGACGCTTGTGGTCGAGGCCGTCGCCGGGTCCTCGGCGAGATTCGCGATCCAGTCACGGCTTGCGACGAAATCGGCCACCACGCCGGCATTGGCATTGGCGCGCGCGATCAGGGCAGGAAGCCCGCCGATGGACTTCGCCCATTTCAGCGCGACCAGGTAATCCTCGACGCACAGCATGGACGGCGTGTTGATCGTCTCGCCGCGGAAGATGCCCTCGATCAGCTTGCCGCCCTTGGTCAGGCGGAAGATCTTCGGCAGGGGCCAGGCGGGGCTGTAGCTCTCCAGCCGCTCGACGGCGCGCGGCGACAGAATCAGGACGCCATGCGCGCCCTCGCCGCCCATCACCTTCTGCCAGCTGAAGGTCACGACATCCAGCCGCTCCCAGGGCAGGTCCATGGCGAAGACCGCGCTGGTGGCGTCGCAGATCGTCAGGCCCTGGCGATCGGCCGGGATCAGAGCGCCCGAAGGGACACGCACGCCGCTGGTGGTGCCGTTCCAGGTGAACACGACGTCATTGTCGAAATCGACCCTGGCGAAATCGACGATCTGGCCATAGGGCGCGCGATGCACATTGGCGTCGAGCCTGAGCTGCTTGACCGCATCGGTCACCCAGCCCTCGCCAAAGCTTTCCCAGGCCAGCATATCGACCTTGCGCTGGCCAAGCAGGTTCCACATCGCCATCTCGACCGCGCCGGTATCCGAGGCCGGAACGATGCCGATGCGGTAATCGGCCGGCACGCCCAGGATCTCGCGCGTCAGGTCGATGGCCTCGGCGAGTTTCGCCTTGCCCAGCGCCGAGCGATGCGAACGGCCCAGCGGCGCGTCCGACAGCATGTCCAGGGTAAATCCGGGGATCTTGGCACAGGGGCCAGAAGAAAAGCGCGGATTGGCCGGCCGCGCGGCCGGGATCGTCTGATCTGTCATGGTATCCTTCCAGATATGCGCCCCTCGTTGGGGAGGGGTGTCCCGCCGATGGGCATATGACCATGCGCGCTCTGGCACAAGCCGGAAAACTGCTTTAAGTCGGCGCATCGGATATCAATTGCGACCCGTCCCGACCACTATCGGAAACTTTCTTCATGTTCGTTGCCACCCTGCTTGCCAATCCTGCCCGCGCGGATCTCGACCGCGCGACCGTCGAAGCCCTGCGAGACGCCTGGGGGGGCGGCCATGCGCGCTGGCTCAATCCCGGCATCGCCGCGGAATTCGATATCGACCGGCTGCCCGAGAACCGCTGGCAGGTCTGGGAAGGGCTGCAGGGCATCGGCATCGATCTTGTGGTGCAACCGGCCGAAGGGCGCCGCAAGCGGATGCTGCTGGCGGACATGGATTCGACCATGATCGGGCAGGAATGCATCGACGAACTGGCCGACATGGCGGGCGTCGGGCCGCGCGTGGCGCAGATCACCGCCCGGGCGATGAACGGCGAACTGAACTTCGAGGAAGCGCTGCTGGAGCGCGTGGGCCTGCTGCGCGGCCTGCCGGAAAGCGTGATTTCGGATGTGCTGCGCGAGCGCATCACCCTGACGCCCGGCGGACGCGAGCTGATCGCGACGATGAAGGCCAATGGCGGCTATGCGGCCCTGGTTTCGGGCGGGTTCACGGCGTTCACCGAAGCGGTTGCGCGCGCGCTGGGCTTCGATGAACACCGTGCCAACGTCCTGCTGGCCAGGGAGGGGCGCCTGACCGGCGATGTCGCGCGCCCGATCCTTGGGCGTGAGGCCAAGGTGCAGGCCCTGCACGACATCACCGCACGGCTGGGTCTGACGCCCGACGACGTGATCGCCGTGGGCGACGGGGCAAACGACCTGGGGATGCTGGGCCTTGCCGGTACGGGGGTCGCGCTACATGCCAAGCCTTCGGTTGCCGCGCAGTGCGATGTGCGCATCAACCACGGCGACCTGACCGCCCTGCTGTACCTGCAGGGCTATGCTGTTACGGAATTCGCCTGAAAGGCGCCCGCCGCGCCCATGGCAGCGGGATCGGGCAGCTTGGCGGGTCCGGTACAATGCGCCCTGCCTCACACAGCCCCGGCCGGACCGGCATGGGGTCTTCAATGGCTGGGGGGCGTCAGGAAGCGGCTGACGGGCGCAGGCCTTCGGCGATGCCGCCGGGTCAAAGCGAAACGCCCGACCCTTTCGGGCCGGGCGTCGCAGACTGGCTTGCGGCGACAGTGGGTCAGGCGAAATCCACCGGACGGTCGCCCTGTTCGTCCTTGACCCGGGTCGGCAGGCCGATCCGGTTCAGCAGGCTGATGAAGGGCTTGGGGTCCAGATCCTCGACATTGACCATCTTGCCCACATCCCAGGTGCCGTTGGCGACCAGGATCGCCGCGGCCACCGGCGGAACGCCCGCGGTATAGGAAATGCCCTGGCTGCCGACTTCCTCATAGGCTTCCTTGTGGTCGGCCACGTTGTAGATGAAGACCTCGGCGGGCTTGCCATCCTTCGTACCCTTGACCAGATCGCCGATGCAGGTCTTGCCGGTATAGTTCGGCGCAAGGCTGGCGGGATCGGGCAGACAGGCCTTGACGACCTTCAGCGGCACGACCTCCTGACCCTCGGCGGTCCTGACGGGCTGTTCGGACAGCAATCCGATATTCTTCAGCACCGTGAAGACGTTGATGTAATGGTCCGAGAATCCCATCCAAAAACGCACATCGGCATTTGGATAGCGCTGGGACAGCGAATGGATCTCGTCATGGCCGGTCATATAGGCCTTCTGCTTGCCCACCACCGGCAGATCCCATTCGCGGCCGATCTCGAACATCTTGTTGGCCTGCCACTGGCCGTTCTGCCACGACCAGACCGTGCCCGTGAATTCGCGGAAGTTGATCTCGGGGTCGAAATTGGTGGCAAAATACTTGCCGTGGCTGCCGGCATTGATGTCCACGATGTCGATCGATTCGATCGTGTCGAGGAATTCGTCCTCGGCCAGCCGCGCATAGGCGTTCACCACGCCCGGGTCGAAGCCCACGCCCAGGATGGCCGTCACGCCGGCCTTTTCGCAATCCTCGCGCCGCTTCCATTCGTAGTTCGCATACCACGGCGGGGTTTCGCAGATCTTGTCGGGCTCTTCGTGGATCGCGGTGTCCATATAGGCCGCGCCGGTGCGGATGCAGGCTTCGAGCACATGGCGGTTGACGAAGGCCGAACCCACGTTGATCACGATCTGCGCGCCCGTCGCCTTGATCAGGTCGGCCACTGCGGTCGCGTCGGTCGCATCGACCTGATGCGATTCGAACGTGCCCGGCACCTTCATTGCGCCCTTCTCGCGGACGCTGTCGATGATCGCATCGCATTTCGCCTTGGTGCGGCTGGCGATATGCAGGTCGCCCAGAACGTCGTTGTTCTGCGCGCATTTGTGCGCGACGACCTGCGCCACGCCGCCCGCGCCGATGATGAGCACGTTCTTTTTCACTTCGGCTGTCTCCTTTCGTCAGAGGCCAGTTGAAGGAGAGCGCAAGCTGCGCTCACGACAGGCTCGAGGCATAATCCTCGTAGCCGAAATCTCGCACCAGACGGATGCTGCCGTCCAGTTCCCGGATCGCGATGGCCGGCATCTTGACGCCGTTGAACCAGTTCTTCTTGACCATCGTATAGCCCGCGGCGTCCTGAATCGAGATCCGGTCGCCGACCTGCAGCGGGCGTTCGAAGCGCGCATCGCCGAAGACGTCGCCGGCCAGGCAGGACTTGCCGCAGATCTGGTATTCGTGATCGCCCGTCCGGGGCAGCTTGGCCTGCTCGCGGTAGATCAGAAGATCCAGCATATGCGCCTCGATCGAGGAATCGACGATCGCCAGATCCTTGCCGTTGTTGAGCAGGTCCAGCACCGTGACTTCCAGCGTCGTGGTGTTGGTGATCGCGGCCTCGCCCGGTTCCAGATAGACCTGGACGCCGAACTTCTCGGCGAAGGCCTTCAGCCGCGCGGCCAGGTCATCGACCGGATAGCCTTCGCCGGTGAAGTGGATGCCGCCGCCCAGGCTGACCCATTGCACGCGCTCCAAGAGGCGGCCGAATTCGCGTTCGATCCGGCCCAGCTGTTCGTCGAACAGGCCGAAATCGCGGTTCTCGCAATTGTAGTGGATCATGAAACCGGTAATGCGGTCCATCACGGTCTCGATCTTGCCGACGTCCCATTCGCCCAGGCGCGAAAAGGGCCGGGCGGGATCGGCAAGGTCGAAGCCGCTGGTCGAGAAGCGCGGGTTGAGCCGCAGGCCGCGCTGGATGCCGGCCGAGGCCGCCTCGAACCGGGTCAGCTGACCGATCGAGTTGAAGATGATCTTGTCGGCATAGGACACCGCTTCGTCGATCTCGTGATCGGCCCAGGCCACGGAATAGGCATGCGTTTCACCGCCGAACTTCTCGCGCCCAAGGCGCAGTTCGAACAGCGAGGACGACGTCGTGCCATCCATGTGTTCGCGCATCAGGTCGAAGACCGACCAGGTTGCGAAACACTTCAACGCCAGCAGCGTCTTCGCCCCCGACCCTTCGCGCAGCCGGTCCATGACCTGCATGTTGCGCAACAGCTTCGACTTGTCGATCAGATAGTAGGGCGTCTGGATCACGGGCGTCCCCCCACCGGTCAGGTTGAAGGCTGCATATAGCCACCCCGGACCGCGCGCGCAAGGGCGCCGACCGCGGCGGCGGGGCGTCAGATCATGCGGATCTTCTCGGGCTCGACGGCCAGGACATAGCCGCGCCGGGCGATGTTGCGCACCAGAAGCTCGGACACGATCTGGTTGCCCAGCGCATCGCGCAGGCGCTTGATCCGCATGGCGCCCGCGGCCTCGTCGCAATCGGCCGGATCCTTGCCCGAGATGACGGCCTCGATCTCGGCCCCCGACATGATGTCGCCGTCCAGACGCGCCTCGGCCAGGACCGAGAGCGTCTCGATCGCGGCGGGCGTCAGGCGAAAGGCCATGTCATTCAGCATGACCGAGTTTTCCTCGCGGCTGATCATCAGCGACGAGACGCGAATCCCCTGACGTTCGATTTCCTCCATGCGGCGGTTCAGAACGGCGATCGTGACCAGGAAGATGATCGCCGCCACCATCAGCGCCACGGCAAAGACCAGCAGGACGAAGATGATCATCCGGTAACTGGCAAGAACCTCGGAAAAGGCGGTGCCGGATTGGGCAAGGATCTCCAGCAGGCGGATCTGCTCGGCCGTGCGCAAGGCGTCATTCTCGACGAAGATCCGCTCGACCCTCTCGTTGAAGGCGTTGGCATCGGGCAGCGACAGGAACAGCATGACCGCCGCCGCGGCCAGGATCGCCACGATGGCCACGACGCCCCAGACCACGACGCGATTGCCGTCCAGGGCCGTTCGGATACGGTCCATCCTTGCCTTTCGGGTGTCGCTCACGCGGCCCTCGCTGCCTGTCGTCACTTGTCGGGCAGGATGGACACGATGGAAAGCAGCGTCCAGCCCTGTTTCGCAAGCTGCGGCGCCAATGCGCGGGCCGCCGCCTTCTTGTCGGCGCAGGCCTTCTCGGGCAGCGTCGCGGTGCCAAAGCTCAGGCGCAGCGGATTGTCCTGCTTGGCCTTGTATTCGACGCGGCAATCGGCCAGCGCCGGGCCAGCCAGCGCGATCGCGATCAGGGCGGATATCAGACGATGCGTTTTCATGCCCCGAAGATGCGCCGGCGCGGGCCGCTAATCAATAACCAGCGGCGCATGGCGCGCACCGTTCGTCTGTTATCGGCTAGCAACCCGGCGTTATTGTGCTGCCGCGCGCTGTGGCCGCAGGGTCGGGTCATCAAAGGCGGGCGCCACACATCCAGCGAGAGCCCCCGCCCCCAGAACGGGAGAGACCCGATGAAACGCATGATGATTTCCGCCCTTGCCGCAATCGCCGTCGCGATGGCCGGTCTTGCCCCCGCACCGGCCCTGTCGGCCGACAGGAACCAGGAGGCCTTGGGCGTGCTACTGGGCGCGGCGGCAATCGGCCTGTTGATCAACGAGATCAGCAAGGACAACGACAAGAAGAAGGTTTCGAAATCCGGCTCGACGCAAACCCGACGGCTGGACGATTGGAAAACCGAATCTCACCGCGACAAGCGGCCCGGTCGGTACCACCCGCGTGCCATTCCGGCGGCCTGTGTCTTTCCGGTCGGCGGGCGCGATGTCGTCTCGGCGCGCTGCATGGAGGAATTCGGCGTCCGCAGCCACCTGCCGGACGGATGCGGTTTCAAGATCAGAACTCGCTGGGGCAAGCGCACGGTCTATGACACGCGCTGCCTGCGCAATTATGGCTTCCGCTTCGACAGGCATGCCCGCCATGGCCACGATTCCCACCGGCACAAGCATGACCGCGACGATTGATCGGGCGGCATGAAAAGGAACCGGATCGAGCAGTCGGCGCCAACGCATGCGCCGTGACCTGAGGGCGGGCATTGCCCGCCCCTCTTTTTTGACGCAGGCGATGAATCGTACTTGCACCCGCGTCGAAGGGCGGCAATCTGCCTGCCATGCGTACCCGACCAGACCTGTCCATGGAATTCGAGGCCCTGGGCCAGGGCATTGCCCGGATCGTCGGCGTGGACGAGGCCGGTCGCGGCCCGCTTTGTGGCCCTGTCGTCGCCGCGGCCGTGCGCCTGGACCCCGCCCGCCTGCCCGATGGGCTGAACGATTCGAAAAAGCTGACGGCCCGGCGCCGTGAAACCCTGTTCGACCAGATCATGGCCTGTGCCGAGGTCGGCATCGGCGAGGCCAGCGTCGCCGAGATCGACGAGCTGAACATCCTGCGGGCCAGCCATCTGGCGATGTGCCGCGCGATTGGCGCGCTGCCGGCGCCACCGGATCTGGCCCTGATCGATGGCAACATGATTCCCCGCGAACTGCCCTGCCCGGGACGGGCGGTGGTGAAGGGCGATGCGCTGTCGCTGTCGATCGCGGCGGCCTCGATCGTGGCCAAGGTGTGGCGCGATCGCATCATGCACGATCTTGCCCGCCGCCATCCGGGCTATGGCTGGGAACGCAACGCGGGCTATCCCACGAAGGACCACCTTCGGGCGCTCCAAGATCTTGGGGTCACCCCACATCATAGACGTTCCTTCGCCCCCGTACACAAGATGTTGTGCCAAGCGAAAAGTGTAACCCCTTGATTCAAAAAAGAAATTGACGCGGAATCCGCTGGGCGGCATCCTGCCTGCATAACAAGACCGGCACAGAGAGGCCGGAACATGAGGCAGTGATGAAAAAAGAAACCACCAGAACCGAGCTTCCGCTGAACCGGATTCTCGGCGGCGACTGCATCGAGGTGATGCGCGCGCTTCCCGCCGAGAGTGTCGACCTGATCTTTGCCGATCCGCCCTACAACCTGCAGCTTCGCGGCGAATTGCATCGCCCCGACAACAGCCGCGTGGATGCGGTGGACGATGCGTGGGACCAGTTCGACAGCTTCAGGGCCTATGACGACTTCACCCGCGAATGGCTGGCCGCCGCGCGCAGGCTGCTCAAGCCCGACGGGGCGATCTGGGTCATCGGCTCGTATCACAACATCTTCCGTCTGGGCGCCGAACTTCAGAACCAGGGCTTCTGGATCCTGAACGACGTGATCTGGCGCAAGTCCAACCCGATGCCGAACTTCCGCGGCAAGCGCTTTACCAACGCGCACGAAACGCTGATCTGGGCGTCGAAAAGCGAAAACAGCCGCTATACCTTCAATTACGAGGCGCTCAAGGCGCTGAACGAGGGCGTCCAGATGCGGTCGGACTGGGTGATCCCGATCTGCACCGGGTCCGAGCGGCTGAAGAACGAACGCGGCGAAAAGGCCCACCCGACGCAAAAGCCCGAAGCCCTTCTGCACCGCATCCTGATCGGGACGACCAATCCGGGCGACGTGGTGCTGGACCCGTTCTTCGGCACCGGAACGACGGGCGCCGTAGCGCGCATGCTGGGCCGCAACTATGTCGGAATCGAGCGCGAGGCCGAATATCGCGAGATCGCCGAGCGGCGGCTGGAGAAGGTCCGCCCCCTGCCCGCGGATGTGCTGGAGGTTTCTACCTCGAAACGCGCCGAACCCCGCGTCCCCTTCGGCCAGCTGGTTGAGCGGGGACTTCTGCGCCCGGGCGAGGAGCTCTATTCGCTTGGCAACCGCTTCCGCGCCAAGGTGCGCGCGGACGGGACGCTGGTGGGCAAGGACGTCAAGGGCTCGATCCACAAGGTCGGAGCCCAGCTGGAAGGCGCGCCATCCTGCAACGGCTGGACCTACTGGCACTTCAAGCGTGACGGCAAGCTGGTCCCGATCGACATGCTGCGCCAGCAGATCCGCGCCGAGATGAGCGGCGCGCGCCCGAACTGACCGGATATCGCGGGCATCCATCGAACCGCCGGTGCCCACCCGCCCGCGCCGCGAAAGGCGCGGAGCGCGCGCGTGGGCACGAACTGACCCCGCCGGCCCAGGTCCGGCGGGGATTTTTGATGCCTTTTTGATGCCGCGGCCTCAGACCGAACCGCGCGGCATAGGCAATGTGCCGCGATTGTAGTCGCTCCAGTCCGTGATGTCGGGATAGTGACGGCGCCGCCATTCCCGCACCCGCGGATTCATCTTGCGCCGCCACAGGGGCGGGATCATCGCCAGCGCCGTCATCGCGGGATACCCCATGGGAAGCTGCGGCGCCTCGTCCTCGGGATAGGTCTGCAACAGGGGAAACCGCCGGTCCGGCTTGTAGTGATGATCGGAATGGCGCTGCAGGTTGATCAAGAGCCAGTTCGTGACCTTGTGATCGGCATTCCACGAATGTCGCGGCAGGACATGCTCGTAGCGGCCATCGCCCAGATGACGCCGGGTCAGGCCGTAATGCTCGACGTAGTTCACCAGCTCCAGCTGCCAGATCGCGACAAGGGCCTGCCATGAGAACAGCGCCAGCCCCTGCCAGCCACCCAGGCCGAAGGCCAGGCCCAGCGCGACCAGCTGAAGGATCGCGTAACGCCAGAAAGGGTTCGATCGGTGCCAGACCGGCCGGCCCGCGCGGGCCAGCTTCATCCTTTCGGCCCGCCAGGCCGATCGCGGACAGTCGCGCAGCACGCGAAGGAAGGCCCGATGGAAGCCTTCGTTGTAGCGCGCCGTCACCGCATCGCGCGGTGTCCCGACATAGCGGTGATGCACCAGGAGATGCTCGGTGCGGAAATGACTGTACAGGACCGTGGCAAGCAGCAGGTCGCCCAGCCAGCGCTCCAGCCGGTTGCGCTGATGCATCAGCTCATGCGCATAGGTGATGCCGATGGAGCCCGAGATGACACCGACTCCGAAGAACAGACCGATCTTTTCGGCCGTGCCCAGATGGGCGGCGCGCGGCACGTACCAGATCAGCCCGTAGAGAACCGCGGCCTGAATCGGAAACCACAGCAGCGTGATCAGCCGATGCCAGAACAATTCGCGTTCGGGCGTTTGCGGATCGGCATTGAAGGTATCGTGCCCGGCAAGCGCATCCAGGATCGTCGTGCCGATCCAGCCATAGATCGGCAGCAACAGAACCGTCCATCCGCCATAAGCCGCGCCTGCCACGGCCAGCGGCACCATGAGCAGGGAAATCCAGAAGGGCGCGGCGGCCTTTATGCCCCCGGCGCGCCGCGACGATGTGGCGGTGATGTCCGACATGGGCTTGCCTCTGCCTTGATCCGTCATGCCTGCCCGCAGATTAGGCGCCCGGGCCTTCGTGCTCAATGACCTTCGAATCCACCGGCCAAGGCATGCGCATGGACCTTGCGCATCACGGTGGGCAGATCGGCCGGGCGAAAGTGGTCGGACGCGATGAATTCACCACGCTCCGGGTTGGCCCCGGCAGGCAGTTCGGCCACCATCACCGACAGGGCCAGATGGAAATGGGTGAAGGTGTGACGCACTTCGCCGGGAACGGCGCGCCATTCGGCCCGGGCGGGCGGGGCAGGACGTGCGGGCGAGACGGTCCATTCCGTGCCCGGCCAACCCAGCATGCCGCCCAGCAGCCCGCGCGCGGGCCGACGTTCCAGCAGCCATGCGCCATCGGCGCGGCGCCCGACATAGGCGATGCCGCGCCGGACGGGCTTGGCCGCCTTCGGCGCCTTTCGCGGCAGGTCGGCGGCGATCCCCCGGGCATGGCCGCCGCACAACGCCCGAAGCGGACAGGCGTCACAGTCGGGATTGCGCGGCGTGCAGATCGTGGCGCCCAGATCCATCATCGCCTGCGTGTGGTCCCCGGGCCGGTCGCCGGGAACCAGTGCGGCGGCCAGCGACCCGATCCGCGCCCGCGCAGCCGGCAGGGGCTCGGCAACCGCGAAGAGCCGCGCCACGACCCGCTCGACATTGCCGTCGACCGCGCATTCGGGCAGGTCGAACGCGATCGCCGCGATGGCCGCCGCCGTATAGGGGCCGATCCCGGGCAGGGCCTGCAGCCCGGCGCGGCTTCGGGGGAACTGCCCGTCAAGGTCGCGGGCCACGATCCGCGCACAGGCCAAAAGATTTCGCGCCCGGGCGTAATAGCCAAGCCCGGCCCATTCGGCCATCACCTCGGCATCGGGCGCGGCGGCCAGCGCGGCCACGTCCGGCCAGCGTTCGACGAAACGCAGGAAGCGGTCGCGCACCGCCGCCACGGTGGTCTGCTGAAGCATGACCTCTGACAGCCAAACGCGATAGGGATCGGGACGCAGGCCCGCCCGCGCCGCATCCGGCCCGGTCCGCCAGGGCAGATCGCGTGCATTGGCGTCATACCAGGCCAGAAGGGTTGCGGCGATGCGCCGTTCGTGCGTCATGGCCCGAAGCATCCGTGTTGGGGGCATCCGTGTTGACGTGGATGGTGGGCAAACCCCACCTTTGGCTCTAGGATGATCATGCCAGGATCAAGGACAGGAAAAGGGCGTGAACGCAACCATGACCGAACGACGCGGGCGGGGCTTCGTGCCGGCCGGGGGGCTGCTGCGCAAGCGTATCCGCGCCGTCGGCGAGTCCCGCGGCTTTGCCGTGTCCCGCCTGCTGACCCATTGGCCCGAGATCGTGGGTGAAGACATCGCCGCCATGGCCGTGCCGGTGCGCATTTCCTATGGCCGCGAAGGAATGGGCGGCACGCTGACCCTGCTGACCACGGGCGCGCAGGCGCCAATCCTGCAGATGCGTCTGCCCCAGATCCGCGAGCGGGTGAACGCCTGTTACGGCTACAACGCGGTCTCGCGCATCACGGTGACCCAGACCGCGCCCACTGGCTTTGCCGAGGGCCAGGTGGCCTTCGCGCCCCGGCCCAAGGCCGACGAAACCCCGCCCGACCCCGAAATCCGGCTCACGGCGCGAACACTTTCGGGTGAGGTCCAGGACCCGACCCTGCGGGCCGCGCTTGAAGCGCTGGCCGAAAAGGTCTTATCTCGCTCACGCAACAACAAGGGTTGAGCCTATGTCGAAAACCTCCATGATCGCCGCCGGTGCCGCGCTTGCCGTGCTTGCCGGTATCGGGCTGTCGGCCAACCGGGCCGGAACGCCGCTGACGCAAGGCTTCTCGACCGCCGCACTCGCGCAGGAAGCCACCCCCAGCGCCGAGGCCCAGCGCGTGCCAGACATGGTGCTGGGCGTTGCCGAGGCGCCCGTGGAAGTGATCGAATACGCATCGTTCACCTGCCCGCATTGCGCACATTTCCACGAAACGGTCTTTGACGACCTCAAGCGCGACTATATCGACACCGGCAAGGTGCGCTTCGTCTATCGCGAGGTCTATTTCGACCGGTTCGGCCTGTGGGCCGCGGCCGTCGCGCGCTGTGCGGGGCCCGAGAAGTATTTCGCCGTGGCCGACATGATCTATGACACCCAGAAGGAATGGATCGGCGACGGGACACCCGCCACCATCGCCGACAATCTGCGCAAGATCGGCATCAAGGCCGGGATGACGGCCGAACAGGTCGATGCCTGCCTGCGCGACGAGGACCAGATGAAGGCGATGATCGCCACCTATCAGGCCAATGCCACGCGGGACGGCATCAACTCGACCCCGTCATTCGTCATCGACGGAACGAAATATTCCAACATGTCCTATGCCGATTTCTCGGCCATCCTGGACGAGAAGCTGGCGGAAAAGGCCGAATGACGCCACTTTCGGGCCTGCGCGTGATCGAGCTGGCCCGGATCCTGGCCGGTCCGTGGGCCGGCCAGACGCTTGCCGATCTGGGCGCCGAGGTCATCAAGGTCGAATCTCCCGAAGGCGACGACACGCGCCGCTGGGGTCCCCCCTTCGTCGAACGCGAAGGCGACCGCTCGGCCGCCTATTTCCACGCCTGCAATCGCGGCAAGAAATCCGTAACCGCGGATTTCCGCACGCCCGAAGGCCAGGCTTTCGTGCGCGAACTGGTCCGCGACGCCGATGTGGTGATCGAAAACTTCAAGGTCGGCGGGCTCAGGAAATACGGGCTGGACCATGACAGCCTGATGAAACTCAATCCCCGGCTGATCTACTGTTCGATCACCGGGTTCGGCCAGACCGGACCCTATGCGCCGCGCGCGGGCTATGACTTCATCATCCAGGGCATGTCCGGCCTGATGAGCGTGACGGGCGAGCCGGATCGTCAGCCCCAGAAGGTCGGCGTCGCGGTGACCGACATCTTCACCGGCATCTATGCCGCCACCGCGATCCTGGCCGCACTGCATCAACGTAACCGTACCGGACGCGGTCAGCATATCGACATGGCCCTGTTCGACGTGGCCACCGCGATCATGGCGAACCAGGCCATGAACTACCTCGTCTCGGGCAAGCCGCCCTCGCGCATGGGCAATGCGCACCCCAATATCGTGCCCTATTCGGTGTTCGATTGCGCGGATGGCTGGATCATCATCGCCACGGGCAACGATGCGCAATATCGCCGGCTGTGCGAGCTGCTGGACCTGGCCGCGCTGGCCACCGACCCGCGCTTTGCCACCAATGCCGACCGCGTCGCGAACCGCGAAGAGCTGACGGCCCTGATCACCGACGCCACGCGCCAGCGCAGGCGCGACGAACTTCTGTCGGCGTGCGAGGCCGCGGGAATTCCCGCAGGTCCGATCAACGACATGCGCGACGTCTTTGCCGATCCGCAGATCGCGGCCCGCGCCATGCGGATCGCGCCCGAGGGCATTCCCGGCGTCCGCTCGCCCTTCCGGTTCTCGGAGGCCGAGCTTTCCCTGAACCGTGCCTCGCCACGGCTTGGCAGTCACGATGCCGAATTCAAGAGCAGTCGAAAGAAGTCGGATTAAAGCCCCAGCCGCTCCAGCGCGGCATCAAGGGCGGACCAGTCGTCGATCTCCAGCCGGACGGGCAGGGTCAACACCTTGGGGCGGAATTCGGCGGGCAGCCTGGCCGCGTCCTTCTCCGTCGTGACCAATTGCGCGCCGATCGCCTCGGCATCGGCCTCGAGCCTGCGCAGCAATGCGGGTGCCAGCGGCTGGTGATCATCCAGCGACACGCTGCGCACGATCCGCGCGCCCAGATCCCGCAGCGTGGCAAAGAATTTCTCGGGGTGACCGATCCCAGCGAAGGCCAGAACCGGCAGGTCCTGCCAATCCATCCCGGTCTGCAAAGGGCGCAGCCGGCCCGTCAGGTGCGGGCAGGGCAACGCGCATCCCCACTGGGCAACGAATCTGCGCTGGGCGTCCTCGTCGCCGATGGACAGCACGAAATCCGCGCGCGCCAGACCCACGGGAACTGGCTCGCGCAGCGGCCCCGCGGGCAGGCACAGCCCATTGCCGAAGCCGCGCGCGGCATCCACCACGACGATTGACAGATCCTTGTGCACCGAGGGGTTCTGGAACCCGTCGTCCAGAAGTATGGCCTGCGCGCCCGCATCCTGTGCCATGCGCACGCCAGCGGCGCGGTCGCGCGCGACCCAGGTCGGGGCGAATCCCGCCAAGAGCAGGGGCTCGTCGCCGCATTCGCCGGCCGAGTGCCGCCGCTCGTCCACCCGCACCGGTCCCGTCAGGCGGCCGCCATGACCGCGGCTGACGACATGGGCCGCGATCCCGCGCTGCGCCAGGCGCTGGACAAGCGCGATGACGGTCGGGGTCTTGCCGGTGCCGCCCGCATTCAGGTTTCCGATACAGATGACGGGGACATCCGCCCGCAGCGCCGCTTCCCGGGACAGACGGCGCGCCGTCGCCCGCGCATAAAGACGCCCCAGCGGGGACAACAGCCGTGCCGTCAGCCCGGGATGCGCCGCATCACGATACCAGAAAGCGGGCGGACGCATCAGACAACCTCCGTCCGGGGCCGGGCCTCGATCAGATCGAGGACGGCGCGGGCCACGCGCTCGGCCACTTCGGCCCCGCCCGAGGACACCGCCCAGGCATTATGCGCCAGGATCGCGGCACGATCAGGTGCCATCATGTCGGTCACGGCGCGCGCGAGCTCCTCGGCCTGGTCCACCATCCGGGTGGCGCGCGCCTCGATCAGCCGGGCATAGGCCTCGGGATAGGCACCGAAATGCGGACCATGCAGGATCGCCGAGCCAAAAGCGGCGGGCTCGAAGGGAGAACGCCCGGCACCTTCGGCCAGCAGCGTTCCGCCCATGAAGGTCACCGGGGCCAGGCGGTACCACAGGCCCAGATCGGCCTCGTCGGCCGCGACCAGGATCTGCACGTCCCGGGCCGGTTCCTCGCCCTTGTCCCACTCGGCGACGATCCAGCCCTGAGCCCGCAGATTTGCGGCCAGGAGGGGCGCACGCGCGGGCGTATCCGGCACGACGACCAGCAGCGTGCGGTGCGCAAACCGCAGCGCTTCGGCATGCGCGGCGATGACCGCGGGCTCTTCGCCCTGCGGGCAGGATGCCGCCAGCCAGACGGGGCGCGCGCTGGTCAGTTCCGCCAGCCATTCACGATCGGAGTCCTTGCAAGGCAACGGATCGGTCGTTTCCTCGATCCGCCCTGCCACTTCCACAGGCGCCTGCGGACCAAGAAGACGGCGCAGCCGCTCGGCGCTCTCGGGATCGCGCGCGAGGATCCGATCGATCCGCGAGAGCAGGGCCCGCGCCATTCCCCGACGCCAGAATCGATCTTCCGCGGCCCCGATCGCGGCATCGGCCAGAAGAATCGGGATTCCACGCCGATGCGTCTCGACGATCAGCGCGGGCGGCAGTTCCGTTTCCGTCAGGACAAGGGCATCGGGCCGCCAATGCCGCAGGAATGCGCGAAGATCCGCAATCCGGTCCGGCGGCAGCAGGTCGAACAAGGTTCCGTCGGGAAAATCGTCAAGCTCCGGCGCGGCACCCTCTTGGCCCGTGACCAGAATGGCGGGCGGATCGTCCCGCGCCGTGATGCGAAGCGCCAGTTGCGCCAGCCGGCGCGGCGTTCCGCTTCCACCAGGATGCAGCCAGATCAACCGCTCGCCGGGCCGTTCCGGTCGTGCTGCCACGCTCCGCGCCGCCCCGCGCCGGGCGGCGATCAGATACAGGGCAAGCGCGGGCGACCAGCTCATCCTGCACCGGGGCGATCAGTCGCCCAGCTCCTCGGTCGGGCCGGCCTCGCGCTCTTCGTCGCGCAGGCGATGCAGATGCGCGATGAAATAGCGCGTATGGGCGTCGTCCACGGTGCGCTGGGCCTCGGCCTTCCAGGCGTTATAGGCCTCCTGGTAGTTCGGGAAGATGCCCACGATGTGGATGTTCCTGGGATCCTTGAAGACGTTTTTCGACGGATCGACAAGCTCGCCGCCAAAGACGAGATGAAGGCGCTGTGCCATGAAGATCTCCGTTGCGTGGAAAGGGGTGTTCATGCTGCGCGGACCCTATGCGATCGCGCCGTCGGGCTCAAGCATCGCTGGGCGGCTCAGTCCAGCGCGCGCGCCTCGCTGACCAGCATGATCGGGATGCCCCCGCGGATCGGAAAGGCCAGCCGCGCCGCGCGTGAAACCAGTTCCTGCCGTTCGGCGTCATAGGTCAGCGGGCCGTGGGTGACCGGGCAGACCAGGGCCTCGAGCATCCTGCGATCGAATCGGATTTCCTCGCTCACTGGACGATCTCCTCGCCTCCGCCCCGCAGGGCGAATTCCATCAGCGTCTCCAGCATCCTGCGCCTTTCGCCAAGGGTTGCGGCCTCCAGCAGGGCCTGCTTGTCCTCGGGCTCGAAGGGGCTGAGCATGGCCAGCGAATTGATCAGCATCTCGTCATCGGCCTCGCGCAGGCTGTCCCAGTCGGCGCGCATGTCATGCGCCGCGAAATAGCGCGACAACAGGCGCAGGAACTGCTCGCGATCAAAGTCGGGGTCCTCCTCCGCGCCGGCAAGATCGGTTGCGAAGTCGTCCCAGCTGACCTCGCCCGACAGATAGGGGGCGAAGCCCGACACTTCGCGCATCAGCCTGAAGCGCGATATCCCGGTCAGGGTTATCATGTAACGCCCGTCATCGGTCTCGCTGAAGGCCGTGACCCGCCCCGCCCCGCCGATCCGGGCCAGTTGCGGCTGGCCTTCGGGGCCCGGCCGGGGCTGGATCATGCCGATCAGCCGGTGCGGGGTCTTCAGCACATCCTCGAGCATCGCCAGATAGCGCGGCTCGAAGATCTGCAGCGGCAGACGCATGCGCGGCAACAGGATCGCCCCCGGCAAGGGGAAAAGCGGGATCTTGTCCGGCAGGCCGCCGCGCAGTCTCATGCCTTGCCCTCGCGCAAGATCAGGCAAACAGCATCGAGGCCAGCTTGCGCCGCCCCTTCAGCACGATCGGATCGGTTGGCTTGCGCGCGTCGAAGATGGTGAACAGCTGCTTGCGCGCCGCGCCGTCATTCCAGTCGGGCGCACGGCGATGAAGCTCCAGCAGAGTGTCCACCGCTTCCTCGACCCTGCCTGCCGCGTGCAGGGCCAGCGCCAGGTCGAAGCGGGCCTGATGGTCGTTCGGATCGGCCTCGACCGTCTGGCTGAGCTCGGCGATCGGTCCCGCATTCCGGGCCTGTTGCGCCAGTTCGATCTGGGCGCGCGCGGCCTCGATCTCGGCGCTCGACGCGATTTCGGCGGGAACGGCGGCCAGAAGCTGTTCGGCCTGCTCGGTGTTGCCGGCGGCCAGATGCGCCCGGATCAGGCCGCCATAGGCCGCGGCGTTCTTCGGGTCTTCGGCCAGGATGGCCGCAAAGGTTTCGGCCGCGTCGACGGCTGCGCCCTCGGTCAGCATCTGCTCGGCGACCTCGATGGCCTCGCCCAGCCCACCGTCACCGGCCAGCGCCGCGACGCGATCGACGAACGCCTTGACCTCGGATGCGGGCAACGCACCCTGAAAGCCATCAACCGGACGCCCTTGCCAGAAGGCATAGACCGTCGGGATCGACTGGATGCGCAGCTGTCCGGCCAGCATCTGGTTTTCGTCCACATTGACCTTGGCCATGCGGACCTTTCCCTTGGCCGCGACGACCGCGGCCTCCAGGGCCGGGCCCAGTGCCTTGCACGGGCCACACCACGGCGCCCAGAAATCGACGATCACGGGCACTTCCTGGCTGGCCTCGATGACCGCCTTCATGAATTCGGCCTCGGTCACGTCGCGCACCAGATCGCCCGCCTGCGCCGAAGGCTGTTTCTGTCCCAGTTCGAGCATGTCTGCCCCCGTGTGAATGTCAGTCGCAATCTATATGAGTGCGCAGGCGCGCGACTCCAAGCCCCCCCGGACGGGGCAGCCCGGATCAGTCGTAGAACGGCGTCACCTGCGCGACGATGACCGCGTTCTCGCGCAGGGCACGATCCATCAGCGCGCGTTCCTCGGGCGGGATTTCTTCGCCGCGCGCCTCGCGTTCCTCGATCGTGCCGTGGCCGGTGACATCCAGCGGCGCCATGTCGGCCTGCCGCAGGATCGCGACCGTCTCGCGCACGGCCTCGGCCTCGTCCACGCCGCTGGCATAGCACATCAGCGCCGCGCCGGTCGCGCCATCCGGCAGGCCGTCGCCCTTCTTCCGTCCGACCTGAACCAGCAGGGTATAGACCTGCTGGCGCGAAGGTTTCTTTTGCTTTTCCATACCGTGGCCCTTAGCCGGGGGCCGGTCATTGGTCAAGCTTGGCAGCTGGACGCTGTTCCCGGATGCCGTGTCGCTTTTTGACGCGCCCGGGCCCTTCGTCCGGTCAGACTGGTCACGAAAAGGCGGCGGAGGACATCATGACGAAACGCGGCCGCTGCCTGTGCGGTGAAACCCGCTGGGAGTTTGACAGGCTCTGTCAGGTTGACGAGGCGTGGTCTGGCGCCTGGCAGGTCTGGATGATCACCATCGAAGCTCCCTCGCTCGAAGGGTACCGCTTCCCGCGCTCAATCATCGCTTATGCAGTCTGGGCGTATCACGGGTTTGCCTTCAGCTTGCGCGATGTCGAGGGCCTGTTGGCAGAGCAGGGCGTGCAGTCAGCTGCGAGACGATCCGAGCCTGGGTTGCCCGCTTCGGGCCGCAGTTTGCCGCATGTATCCGGCGGGTGTATCCGGCGGGATCGGCCCGGCGCGGCGGACAAGCGGCATCTCGATGGGGTGGTGATCTCGATTCGCGGCCGGAAGCATTGGCTCTGGCCGCTGTCGACGCCAGGGGCGATACAGGGGAGATCCTCGTGCAGAGTCGCCGGAATGCCAAAGCGGCCAAATGGTTCCTGCGCAAGCTGATGCGCCGCTGGGGACCGCCGCGCGTGCTGGTCACCGACAAGCTGCCCAGCTACGGCGTGGCCCGACTCACGCTTTGCACGAGCGCCGATCACCGGGCCCACAAGGGTGACCACAAGGGGGTTGAACAATCGGGCCGAGGCATCGCACCGACACACCCGACGGCGAGAGAAGAT
>NZ_PRDS01000009.1 GCF_002927635.1 Albidovulum inexpectatum | reverse complement strand
CACTGGGACGCAAACAGGCCGGAAGCCTGGCCGGGCTGGTTCCTCACTGCCGCGAGTCCGGCCAGTGGAAGGGCAAGTCCTTCATCAGCGGCGGGCGCAAGCCGCTACGCGACGCGCTCTACATGCCCGCTCTCGTCGCCATGCGCTTCAACCCGGATCTCAGGGCCAAATACACCGCGCTCCGCGCTGCCGGAAAACCCGCCAAGGTCGCCCTTGTGGCCCTCATGCGCAAGCTGATCGAAACCGCAAACGCACTCGTCAAGGCAGATCGCTTCTGGGTCGCAAATCGCGCTTGCGCATGACGGATACTCATTACGCAAATGCCAGGTCATCTGCCGAACGCCGAAGAACGGCGTTTCCAGGAACTGTTCGTCGATCTGGCGCATCAGCATCAGGTTCAGCGCCGTCTCGCCCTTGGGCTGGTAGTAAAACGACGACCGCGAGATCGACAGCAGCTTGCACTGTTTGCCAATCGACAGCTCGGGGTTGGCGGGCTCAACCATCTTCCGTCTCACTTGCCGGTCCATGGCTTGAGCTTTCTGGACAAAAAATCATTGGCCACAGCCAGCTCCCCGATCTTGGCATGCAGTTCCTTCACCCGTTCCTCGTCAATCTCGGGCTTCTTCGCGCCACCGCGCTCGAACACACCGGACGCCCCTTCCAGCAGCGCCCGCTTCCAGCTGTGGATCATCGTCGGGTGAACCCCGAACCGGCTCGCCAGCTCAGCGACCGTCTGCTCACCCTTCAGCGCCGCAAGCGCTACCTTCGCCTTGAATTCCGGCGAATGCTGCTTCCGTTTCGACATCTCTGATTTCCTCTTCGTCGAAGATCAGCAGACAGCAATTCGTAGCCTACGTCAGTGTCCAATTTTCGGGGAGTAGCTCAGTTCAACGTGCCGCTCAGCCACCGCTTACGGTGCAACCGGAATCAGGCTCGTCTCGTGAGCCATCAGGTTTTCCGGAGTAAGAACCTAAGGCGGTATGGCTATGTTATGACGAAACTGATTATGGAGAATACAAAAACGATCTGGGTTGCCTTGGTATCTGGCGGCCGGGTGTCGGTGATGCGCAGATGTCCTCTGATCGCCCGCATCGCTGGAAGCCAGTCTACGCGGAGCAGGTTTCTACGTCTTCTGTATCTAGACTTACCTCATGTCCTTGAAAAAGAATTTCCAAAAATGGCCGGTGTTCCCAGGCGGTCAGCGTGCGGCAGATTTCGGTCTTGGTGAGCATCGGTCCACAAGCCACTGATTTGAATTTACTAAGTCAGGAAACTACGCAGCTCCACCTCTTGCCTTGGCAGGAATTCTTTTTAGCGCTGATCCAGATTTCGCTAGTTTTGTGTCGAGCGACATGTGGACCGAGAGATGCAGACGACGACAATCAAGATACCCGATGACGAACTCGCCGAAATCGACCGTCTCTGGAAAGAGCGTGGTTTCTCATCCCGTAGCGCGTTTCTCCGCTATGCCGGTTTGCATTTCGAGGAGAGCCACCATGACGAGGCTGAGTTTCGGCTCCTCGCCGACGCGGTTTTCACACTTCACCAGATCCGCCGCGCGCAAATCGGTCGTCTACATCTTCTGAAAAAGAAAGACCTGAAGGCCGTTAGTACGCTGCTGTCCAGGATTGCCGATGCGATGGCGTCGCTTGCCGAGCGCCCGTAATGCGCAGGTTCCTGACATTCCATTGGCAAGCAGATGTTGTCAGGGACTACCCGGATGCCTCTGCGGTCATGATCGGGGGGACGGTCCCCGCGATGACGCCGAAGGCCGCGGCGAAGTTCCTTGCCAGGTTGACACGTTCGGACGAAAAGACAGTCTTCCACATTACGCTGTCAATGCCGAGGGGCATGACGCTGTCCGACGAAGATTGGTTGTCGGTCATCCGGCACGTGCTTGCCGCGTCGGGTCTCCCCCCGGATCTCTTACCATGGATCGCCATTGGGCGGGAGCAGACGTCCTGTGATCATGTCCATGTCTTCGGGGCCCTTTCGACATTTGGCGGGCGCCCGCTGGGCGTGCAGACCAGCGTCGCGTTCACAGACGCGCTGCAACTCGACCTGTGTCACCGTCTGGACTTGCCGGAGCCACCAGCTTTGCTCTTGGCGGCGCGGCGAGGTTTTAACGACCCAAGCGGTCCTGCCACATCCATAAGCTTCCCGATCGCCCTAGAGAATGCCTTTCACCGGTTTCGTCCGACGACCGTGCGGGCCCTGGATGCAGCCCTGCGCGCGGTGTCACCGCGTTGGGGCATCTCGATGGCGGATGAACTCGACGAGCTCTTGGTGCTGGATTGGCAGACGGAGACAACCCGGAATCCGCGCACCTTCGGCATGCGCTACAGCTCGCGCGCCATCCTGAAACGGCTGGCAGAGATGGCAGCTTTGGAGAGCCTTCGCCTCATGCGCTTTTTCGCGCATGTCGCGAACCATGTGCCGTTTCGATTCTTCGACACCACAACCAAGGACGTAGAGCCCCATGACCATGACCCCGGAAGGCGAGACATTGGCTCGCAAGATCGACGAGACCCGCAAGGATGTGAAGACCCTTCATCCGCTGATGCAGCTCTTGGATACGACGGACAGCAACCCGGGGGCGGAGTTCGCGGCGCGGCTCATCGCCCTCCTGACCGAGATCCAAGAGGACCAGCAGGTCATGGCGAACACGGTGAAGAAGATAGCGGACACTCCGCAAGCCGCACCGCTGGACCCCGCGGTTCTCGCCTCTTTCGAAACGCGTATAAGCGTGTTGGAGGCCTTCTTGGAGCCCTTGCCAAGCTTGATGGAGAAGATTCTCGAGAAGCTGATCGCAGCCGCAGATCGGCTAAACCGGATCGAGGCCAGGATGGAGACGATGAACCGGGTCTTTGGCCAGCTTCTCGATTGATGGCCGGCGCGGCGGTCCGGCTCGCCCGGGGTATTGGTCGGGCGGGACTGTCGGTGCGTTTCCGGCGGCGCGGCGACGGGCTGCTTGAGCTGCTCTTCGACGACGGCTCGAGCATCACGTTGGACCTGCATGAGAACGAGTTCATCGAGGCATATGGCGAGAAGGCAGCCTTAGCCTCGTTGCAAGAGATTATCTGCGACAGCCTCGGCTGGCCGCTCGAAAAGCCGGAAGCCGACACAGACTCCGACTGCAGCATGTAGCCTATCGTTCAAGATATTGGCTTCCCGGAAAAGCGTCCGCGGCCTCGTCCGACCTGCACAATCCGCTGCGCGGATTCTGTTCCCTCGGTGGTGCTGTGGATCGGGTAACAGGCCCCGATCTTCCAACGCACCACCTCGGCATGCCGGAGCCTTCGAGGCCGCTTGACCGCACTGTTCCGCCCACTCCTCCGGACGCATCCCCGCCGCCCCGTTGGGCGCGAAGGATGGTCCATCATGTGGACGTGACAGCGCCGTCAACCCTTTTCCGATAAGCCCCGTCGATCCGGAACGATAGGCCACCCTTACATCAGGCGGGGCAACGCTTCGATGGCCGCGCGCTTGATGTCCAGCGGGGTCTCGTCGCGGTAGGTCGAGGTGTTGATGCTTTCCTCGTCGTCGTCCTGCACGTGTCCCAACATGTCGATGCGAGTCACGTCGTGAACGCCCGGCATGTGCAGCAGCGTATGGTTGACGTAGTGGCGCAAGCTGTGGATGCAGAGCTTGCGGGGATTGTCGTCCAACGCCAGCTTGAACGCCTTGCGCCAGGCATCGTCGAAGGATTCTCCGAATTTCTCGACCAACAGGGCAGGATCCGCGGCCTTCGCGCGGCGGGAGCCCTTGCGGGGGGTCGGCACAACATCCGGGAACAGCAGCGGATGGCCTTTCCGGGCCTTCGCGACGAAGTCGAGGAAGCCGAGTTCGATCAGATGCGAGTGGATGGGCACGATGCGGGTGCGGCGTTCGTCTTCCAGCGCGCCGTCCGCCTCGCCCTTGATTCCCCGGTAGCGGTTCGACTGGATCACGATGACCGGAATGCCGTCGATCACCTGAACGTCCTCGGCCAGCATCCCCGCAATTTCGGCGCGGCGCGCGCCGGTGTATGCAATGACCAGCGGGATCCAGAACTTGCCATCTTTGTAAATGGCCTTGCCCGGTTCGTGACGGCGGTCCATTGATTTGCAGCCGGTCCAGATCGGGTGTCGGAACACAGCGCGAGCCTCTTCGACGCGGAAGACAGGGCGCGCCTTGTGCTTCTTGCGGGACGATTTCTTCGGCTTCACCTTGGCCGGATCGAGCGGCGGCAGGTTGACGCCCTCGGCCCGGGCGCGGTCGAGCAGCAGCTCGATGGATTTCACGTGGCGGCGCATCGTGTCCGGAGAGAGGCCGAGATCGCCCGCGGGCAAGCCACTGGCACCCGTCAGCACCTCCTTCAGGCTGCGATGCGCATCCTTTTCCGACCGAAGGAAGGTCTTGGGGAAGACCTTGAGCGTGTCGGACCAATGCGTGAGATGCGCCTGCGTGATCTCGTCCACGGAGCCGAGGCCGGTGATGAACATAAAGCGGCGGACATCGGAACAACGCTGCTTCATGACCTGGTCGCTCATGTCATTGGACTTCGCCGCGCGCCAGAAGACATGGGCGATTTCCGTCGACCATTCCGCTTGTGAAGCCGCAAGGGCGGTGTCGCGCGCCGCGTCGAAATGCGCCTCCAGCGTCGCCATCGTGCCCGTGTCGGCGGACGCGGGCGGCGGCGCGGGCTTGCGGGTCGCGATGACGGGCGGGGCGGCCGGTGGCGAGACGATCGCCGGGGCTTGCATCATGGCGATCGCCGGAAGTTCCGCCATGGCCGGGGCGCTCTTGGTCTCCGCCTCCGTTACAGGCATGACTTCAAGGTTAGGGACGCTGCCTTGACGCAAAGCTTCGAGCCGTGCCCGGACATGGGCTTCGCGCAGTTGCGCCATGTGCTCGGCACCGGTCACGGGGACTTCGGAGATTTCCCGCAGCGCGCGCTCAAGTTGCGTGTCGGTCTCGGACGAGCGCACCTTTCGCGCTTCGACGGCATAGAGATGAAGGGCTGCGTCCAGCGTTTCCCGCGACCAATCGGGATCGACGCGATGAATAGGAAGGTTCGCCCGGAACCCGTCCGCGAGAAAACTCTCGTAGATCATCGGCAGCAGGGCCTGGCGCAGTTCATCACCCGCGCCGAACCGGCCCATCATGCGCGCCATGCGCATCTGGCGGCGCAGATCGGACAGGCTTTTTTCAAGGCACCGCTCGAAATACCGCGCGACAAGCGCGTCGGGCAGGGACGGCGCCAACATGAGGAAGCTGTCGAACATCCGGTCGAACTCCTGGGACAGGTGTCCGATCCAGATATGCGCGAGACCGGCATCTGTCGTCCCCAACGGGATGCTGACCGGTGCGGTATATGTGGATAACCCGGGCAGGCGACGGCGAAAATGAAAGCGGTCGCGCTTGCAGTAAAGGTAACGGCAGGTCGTCATGTCTGTCCTCGACGGCTGAGCCATCGCGGAGGAGGGGACACGCAAAGTGAGCCGTCTGTGACCCTCGCGTGAGCCGCCTGTGAGCCACAAGCGAACCTGAGGGTAGAAGGAAACGAAGCTGCTTTCCGTTTTCCTTCAGAATCAACGGGTTAGGTTGATTATGGCTCCGGCGGTAGGGATCGAACCTACGACCAAGTGATTAACAGTCACCTGCTCTACCGCTGAGCTACGCCGGAACACGGGGCGCCGTATAGCAAGCGATTCAGGCCTCGTCCAGAGGGGTCGGGCAAAAAATTGATGTTTCTCACACGATCTGGAAACGGGCCGCTGGAGACACCGGATCGACCGCACGAATCCGGGATCGTTCATTCAGATCAATGAGATGGGCCAGCACATTGCGTTCGGCGGCGGGCAAGAGCGCGGCAGGCGTGTCCGTGTAGATTCGCATCGTCAGCTCGCGCGCGGTCGCGGGGCCGCGGGCCAGCGCATCAAGGATTGCCTGCTCTCTGGCGCGGCGGTGGGCGATGAGTTCCGCAAGGCGGCTGGCGGGGTCCTCGATCGGTTCGCCGTGGCCGGGATACATGCGGCGCGACGGGATGCCCGTCAGCCGCTCGAGCGATCGCATGTAGGCGCCCATGTCGCCATCGGGCGGCGATACCATGGTCGAGGCCCATCCCATGACATGATCCCCGGTGAAGATCCGATCGTGCCAGACAAGGCAGATGTGATTCCCGAAATGTCCCGGCGTGTGCAATGCGCGCAGGCTCCATCCCGCCCCAGCGATTCGGGCGCCATCGGGCAGTTCGATATCCGGCACAAAGCCGGTATCGACGCCCTCGCCGCCGGAAAGCGGATGGTCGCGCGACAGGCGTTCCATGACCGGGCTGCGCCCGGCACGGGCGTCGCCATGGGCCAGGACGGGCGCGCCGGTGGCGTGCGACAGCGTTCGCGCCAGCGGGGCATGGTCCAGATGTGCGTGGGTGACGATGATGTGGCTGATACGCTCGCCCCGCAGCGCGTCAAGGATGGCCCGCAGGTGGGCGGGATCTTCAGGGCCGGGGTCGATCACGGCGACATCGCCCTCGCCAAGAATGAACGTATTGGTGCCGCGGAAGGTCATGGGCGAAGGGTTCGGTGCAAGGATCATGCGCAAGCCGGGTTCCAGCTGCGTGACCAATCCCGCCGTCTGCATCATCGCCTTCATTGCCCTTCCTTCCCCTTCGCGGCCCGGCTAGGGTCGGGCCATGGTATCGATCTGGATGAAAAGACTCCTGCCGCGTGGCCTGTATGGGCGGGCCGCGCTTATCCTGATCGTCCCCATCGTGACGATCCAGCTGGTCGTGTCCATAGCCTTCATCCAGCGGCATTTCGAAGGTGTCACCCGCCAGATGACCCGGAATCTGGTCCACGAGATCGCCCTGTTGTCCGACCGGGTCGAGGCGGCGCCGGACGCGCGATCCGCAGGCCGGATCGCGCGCGAGCTTGGCGAGGCTCTCTCGATCGATGTGGAACTGCCGGCCATGTCGGCGCCGCACCAGGATGACCGCATCCTTTATGACTTCTCGGGGCGCGTCGTGATTGCGGTCTTGCGTGCGGCATTTCCCGGAATTTCCGGCGTGGACCTGTCCAATCTGAAGACCGTGCGGCTGGCCCTGCCAACGCGATACGGGCCGATGGGGCTGTCCTTCGATCGCAGCCGCGTCTCGGCCAGCAATCCGCATCAATTGCTGGTTGTCATGGTCGTGACCAGTCTGCTCATGACGGCCGTGGCCTTCATCTTCCTGCGCAACCAGCTGCGCCCGATCCGCAGGCTTGCCCGCGCTGCCGAAGCCTTCGGCAAGGGGCGGGTCGAACCGTATCAGCCCTCGGGCGCGCTCGAGGTGCGGGCCGCGGGCGCGGCGTTCCTGTCCATGCGGTCGCGGATCGAGCGGCAGATCGAGCAGCGCACGCTTCTTCTGTCTGGTGTCAGCCATGATCTGCGGACGCCTCTGACCCGGCTCAAGCTTGGCCTTGCGATGATGGAGGGCGAAGAGGGCGTCGAGGATCTGTTGCGCGATGTCGCCGAGATGGAGCGCCTTCTGGATTCCTTCCTTGATTTCGTAAGGGGCGACGCGGCCGAGGAAGAGGCCGAAGAGGTCGATCCCGTGGAGCTGGTGCGGTCGGTCATCGAAGATGCCCGCCGCGCCGGGCACGAGGTGGCGCTGCACTCCATCGAGGGCAGGGGCATGGCCCGTCTTCGACCCGCTGCCATCCGCCGTGCATTGAACAACCTGATCGGCAATGCGGTGCGCTATGGAAACCGCGCCGAGATCTCGGTCGCGATACTGGACCGCTCGGTCCGCATCACGGTCGAGGATGACGGGCCGGGCATTCCGCGCGATCAGCGCGACGACGCGATGAAACCCTTCACGCGGCTGGACCGTGCGCGCAACCAGGATCGGGGCGGGGGGGTCGGACTGGGGCTGGCGATCACGGCCGACATCGCGCGCAGCCATGGCGGCAGCCTGCGGCTTGGCACAAGCGAGCGGCTGGGCGGTCTCAAGGCCGAGCTGGTCGTGGCCAGGTGACGCGTTCCGACATGCCACGCCGGCAACCATGGCCGCCAATGCCGTGACGTCCGTGGCTGCCTGCCTTGCAACTGCCCGGCCAAGGCGCGATGATCGCGCGGTATCGGGCATTGCCGCTTTCAACCCATGACGGCAGGCAGGAAACACGGAGAAACCAGGCCATGACACCCTTTGCGATCGCGGGCATCCAGATGCACGTGTCGGCGCTGCACTCGAATGTCGATGGCATGCGCCATCGGCTGGACGTTCTGATGGCGCGTTTTCCCTGGACGCAGATGGTCGTGTTCAGCGAGCTTGCCCCCTATGGTCCATTGCTGACCCATGCGCAGGCCTTTCCGAATGCCACGATCGAACAGTTTCAGGAAGATGCCCGCCGGCATGGCGTCTGGCTCTTGCCGGGATCGATGTTCGAGAAGTGCGAGGATGGCGCAATCCGCAACACCGCGGTTGTGATCAACCCGCAGGGCGAGATCGTCGCGAAATATTCCAAGCTTTTCCCGTTCCTGCCCTATGAACAGGGCGTCGCACCGGGAACCGAGTTCTGCGTCTTCGATGTGCCCGAGGTCGGCCGATTTGGCGTTTCCATCTGTTATGACATCTGGTTCCCTGAGGTCACGCGCCAGTTGACCGCGATGGGGGCCGAAGTTCTGCTGAACCCGGTGCTGACGGGCACGACGGACCGGGATGCCGAACTTGCCATCGCCCGCGCGACCGCCGCGCAGTTCCAGATCTATGTCTTTGCCGTGAACGGGCTGTCCGCGGGCGGGGTCGGGCGGTCGATCGTCGTCGATCCCGCGGCCAACATCCTGCACCAGAGCGCCGGTCAGGAAGAGATGTTCCCGATCGAGGTGGACATGGACCTTGTGCGCCGCCAGCGTGCCACCGGCCTGCGTGGTCTGGGCCAGGTGCTCAAGAGCTTCCGCGACCGCGCGATCGACTTTCCCATCTATGACAGGACCAGCGGCGCGGACGCCTATCTGAAAACGCTGGGCCCGCTGGAAATGCCGACAAAGGGCAAGAGCATCAATCTTGTTGACCCACGCACGGCATTGGGCATTGTGGAAGAGAAGCCCGGTGAAAGAAAACGCTGGGACGACGAAATGATGGGGGCCGAAGCCTTTGCCGGATATCGCGGCAAGGGGGAGTAACGCAGCTCCGCCGAGGCCCCGATTCCACGAATGGGGGGGGGGTATCAATTGAGCGCTCGAGATTCGATCACGAAGGTGCCGTCGCTGTCGGAGCATTTCAGCGCAACGCAACTTCGTATGGATCGCTGGAGCGCCTTGCGCGAGACGACCGAGGCGTTGGCCCGAGAGGGCACATCCGGCAAGAACATCACGCGTCTGCGTGAGCGTGCCGCCGCCCTGTTCGAAGCGCTTGAGACCATCGAAAGATACTTTGCCTTCCCCGGTCTGTCCGCGTTCCAGAACCTTCGCCGCCTGCTGGATCTGAACGGCCACGAAGAACTTGCGCTGCTTGTCCGTCGCGTGGCCAGGGCGCTGGCCTCGGGCGCCTATCGGCGCCGTGCCATCCCGCTTGTGCCGGAAGAAAGCGAATTCGACGACCTTGGCGACGATACCACGCTGCCTTCGGACAAACGGTCCCTGGGCCGACCCTATTTCGAGGTGCTGATCGTCGATGACGTCTCGGACCAGCAAGAGCGATATCTGCGATCGGCCCTGCAGGCGATGCGCCGCGACGAGGATCCGTTCATCTATGAAACCGTCATCGTGCCGTCGGTCGAGGATGTGCTGGTCGGCATACTCTTCAACCGCGACGTTCAGGCGGTCGTCATCCGGCCGGGTCTGAAGCTGCGCTCGCAAAACGATGTCGAAATACTGGATCACTTCCTGTCGCGCTCGGCGACCGAGGCGCTCGAAGAGCTCTATCCCTCGGAATATGGCCCCGAAACCTGCCGCCTGATCGCCCGCGTGCGGCCCGAGATCGACGCCTATCTGATCACCGATCATTCGGCCGAAGACATCGCGGGCATGGATCTGGGGCTGTGCCGGCGGGTCTTCTACAATCAGGAAGATTTCCTGGAACTGCACCTGAACATCCTGCGTGGCGTCAACCGGCGCTATCGCACGCCGTTCTTCAACGCGCTCAAGGAATACTCGAAGCAGCCGACCGGCGTCTTTCACGCCTTGCCGATCAGCCGGGGCAAGTCGATCAGCCGGTCGCACTGGATCCAGGACATGGGGGCCTTCTATGGGCCCAACATCTTCATGGCCGAAACCTCGGCCACGTCGGGCGGGCTGGACAGCCTGCTGGAGCCGCGCGGACCGATCAAGGAAGCACAGGAACTGGCCGCGCGCGCATTCGGCGCCCGACGGACCTATTTTGCCACCAATGGCACATCGACCTGCAACAAGATCGTGGTGCAGGCCATCGTGCGCCCCGGCGATATCGTGCTGCTGGACCGCGACTGCCACAAGTCCCATCACTACGGGATGGTGCTGGCGGGGGCCTCGGTGGTCTACATGGAAAGCTATCCGCTGCATGAATATTCCATGTACGGGGCCGTGCCGCTGAAGGAGATCAAGCGTCATCTTCTGCGTCTGAAGGCGGCGGGGCAGCTTGATCGCGTGCGCATGGTCCTGCTGACCAACTGCACCTTCGATGGCATCGTCTATGACGTCGAGCGCGTCATGGAGGAATGCCTGGCCATCAAGCCGGATCTTGTCTTCCTGTGGGATGAAGCGTGGTTCGCCTTCGCGCGATTCACCCCGACCTATCGGCGCCGCACCGCCATGGCTGCCGCCGAGACGCTGAAGGAACGGCTGCGCGCGCCCGAACATGCGGCCGCGTGGGAGCAGCAGCAGAAGAGCCTGGCCGATGCCGACGAGGAAACCCTGCTGAATACTCGGCTGATCGCGCCGCCGCATGCGCGCGTTCGGGTCTATGCGACCCAGTCAACCCACAAGACCCTGACTTCGCTGCGCCAGGGCTCGATGATCCACGTGCACGATCAGGACTTCCGCGGCGAGGTCGAGGAGGCCTTTCACGAGGCCTACATGACCCATACCTCGACCAGTCCGAACTACCAGATCATCGCCTCGCTGGATGTGGGGCGGCGTCAGGTCGAACTTGAGGGTTTCGACTTCGTGCAGCGCCAGATCGAAACCGCCATGGCGATCCGCCGGGCGGTCGCGACGCATCCGCTGATCTCGAAGTATTTCAAGGTCCTGACGGCCGGTGACATGATCCCGGAACAATTCCGGCAGTCGGGTGTAACCAGCTACTATGATGCCGAGCAGGGCTGGCAGGACTTCTGGCGCAGCTGGCGCGAGGATGAATTCGTCCTGGACCCGACGCGGATCACGCTGCTGATCGGGCGCACGGGGTGGGATGGCGACACGTTCAAGAACAAGATCCTGATGGATCGCTATGGTATCCAGATCAACAAGACCTCGCGCAACACGGTCCTGTTCATGACCAATATCGGGACCACGCGCAGCTCGGTCGCCTATCTGATCGAGGTTCTGGCCGAGATCGCGCGCGATCTGGACACGATCCACGAGGAAGACAGCCGGATGGAGCGGCGCGCGTGGGAGCGACGGGTGCAAAGTCTTGTGCACGACGTCCCGCCGCTGCCGGATTTCTCGGCGTTCCATCCGGCGTTCCGACCCGAGCCCAATCTGCCGGCAGGCGATCTGCGAAGTGCCTTCTTCCTGTCCTATGACGAGACCCATTGTGATTATGTCGATCTTGGGCCGGACCTTCTGGCGCGGCTGGAAGAGGGCGAAGAGATGGTTTCCGCCGCCTTCGTCATACCCTATCCGCCGGGTTTTCCCATTCTTGTGCCGGGCCAGATCATCAGCGCCGAGATCGTCCGGTTCATGATGGCGCTGGATGTCACCGAGATTCACGGCTACCGGCCCGATCTGGGCCTGCGCATTTTCACGCCGGATGTCCTGGCGGACAAACAATGATACTGGGGGAGGACCTGACAGATGCAAAGGAAGGTATTGCGGAATATCTCCGAGATCCGGCGCTACTTCCATACCAACCGCGACCCGATCTATTTCGTTTCGGCCACGAATTTCAACCTTCTTGGCATCGACGAATGGGTGCGGAACTTTTCCTATATCAATTACATAGATTGCTTCGACGGGCGGCACCCGAACGTCTTCGTTCCCTCCGAGATGCCGCATGACGAATTCCAGTCGATCGAGGACATCAACAACTATCTGCTGCAGCACAAGGAGGTCATCGACCGCGTCACGCGTCGCGGCGGCAAGCCGAAATTCGTCTTTCTGATGTTCGACGAAACCACCGAACGTCTGGTCAAGGAGCTGGGCGGCAAGGTCTGGTTTCCAAAGGCGCGGCTGCGTGCCAAGCTGGACAACAAGGTCGAGACGGTCCGCATCGGCAACAAGGCGGGCGTGCCATCGGTGCCCAACACGCTGTCAAAGATCGACAGCTACGAACATCTGCGCCGGATCGCCGAGAAGGCCGGCCTGGGCCACGATCTGGTCATCCAGACCCCGTATGGCGATTCCGGCCATACGACCTTCTTCGTCAAATCCGAATCCGACTTTCGCCGTCACGAACACGAGATCGTCGGCCAGGGCGACATGAAGATCATGAAGCGCATCGACTGCCGCGGCGCGGCGATCGAGGCCTGCGCCACCAAGCAGGGAACGATCGTTGGCCCGCTGATGACAGAACTGGTGGGATTCAAGGAACTTACGCCCTATCGCGGCGGCTGGTGCGGCAACGAGATCTTCGCAACGGCCTTCACGCCGGAGCTGCGCAGGAAGGCGCGCGACATGACCTTCCGTTTTGGCGAGCAACTGCGCAAGGAGGGCTATCGCGGCTATTTCGAGCTGGATTTCCTGATCGACAAGAAGACCGGCGATCTGTGGCTGGGCGAGCTCAATCCCCGCATCACCGGCGCAAGCTCGATGACCAACCATGCGGCCTTTGCCCATGCCGACGCGCCGCTGTTCCTGTTCCACCTGCTGGAATTTTCCGACAAGCCGTTCGAGATCGACGTGGACGAAATCAATGCCCGCTGGTCGGATCCCGACATGATCGACAGTTGGTCGCAGATGGTCATCAAGCATACCGACGATAGTGTCGACATCGTCACCGAAGCACCGCCATCGGGGATCTACAAGATGCTCGAGGACGGGCGGGTCGTGTTCGACCGCTTCGACTATCACCGGCGCGCGGTGGGCGACAACGAGGCGTTCTTCCTGCGCATCCTGAAGCCGGGCGATTATCGCTATGAAGGGGCCGACATGGGCATCCTCGTGAAGCGTGGGCGTTCGATGACCCGCGGATTCCAGCTGACCGAGGAATCAAAGCGCTGGATCTGGGGGATCAAGTCCGCCTTCCAGGCCCGCCCATTGCCCGCCGCGCAGCCGGTCAGCCCCGTACCCGAGCCTGCCTTCAAGATCCTCTAGGGTCGCGCACGGTGTCGTCACTGGTTTTTCGCGCGATCTCGGAGGATCGTCCCGGCGCCAAGCTGGCGGCCCTGTTCAGGGAATACTGGCCCGCCTGGCGCCGCTGGTGGGCGCGCGAGGGCCTGACAGCGCGCCCGACCTATCGGGAATGCCGCGCGGCCTTGGCACGCCACATGCCGGAGCTTCTGGACCTGTACGACGCGCTTTGCGAAGAGGTGGGCGGAGGCGGGGACAATGCCGCGCGCTTCCTGTCGTTCTGGTGCCCGCCGCCCTACCTTTCCGGGTGCAGCCAGGCCGTATGGCAGGGACCATTGCCGCTTCTGGTGCGCAATTACGATTACGCCCCCGCGGCCTTTGATGGCGTGATCCTCCGGACGGAATTCCTTGATCGGCCGGTCATGGGCATGTCGGACGGTCTTTGGGGCTTGCTGGACGGCGTCAATCGCGCGGGCCTCGCCGTTTCGCTGACCTTTGGTGGTCGCAAGGCAGTGGGCGAGGGGTTCGGCGTGCCCCTGATCCTGCGCTATGTCCTGCAGACCTGCGAGACAACGGCCGAGGCAATCCGCGCCCTGGCCCGCATTCCCTGTCACATGAGCTACAACGTGACCGTTCTTGATCGGTCGCGGCATGTGGCCACGATCTATCTGGCCCCGGATCGCGAACCGGTCATCACCCGATCCCCCGTTGCCACCAACCATCAGGAACGCGTCGAGTGGTCCAGCCATGCCCGCTTTACGGCGACGGTCGAGCGCGAGCGTTTCCTGCTGAACCGACTGACGATGCATCCCGAAACCGAAACGCGCTTCATCGAGGCCTTCCTGCGTCCGCCGCTGTATTCCACCGCCTTCGGCCAGGGCTTCGGCACGCTGTACACTGCGGCCTATTGGCCCGCCGAGGGTCGGATGCACGTGGTATGGCCCGGCCTTGTCTGGCCGCATTCTTTCGATGATTTTCACGAGGGGTGCCGCATCGTCCAGTTGCCGGACGACACGACCACCACCTGGGGCTGACGGCGGATATACTCGATGGGCCGTGACTTGCCGCCCGGGGCACGCCCCGTTACCGTTCCGGCCGGATTGATGGGAATGCCAAGGGTGCAGGATGTCTGAAAAAACGATGTTCGGGGTGGTTCTGACCGGTCATGGCGGGCCTGAAAAGCTGGAATGGCGGGACGATCTGCCGCGCCCCGAACCGGGGCCGGGTGAGGTTCTGGTCCGCGTGCGGGCCAGCGCTGTGAACAACACCGACATCAATACCCGCGTCGGTTGGTATTCGCGCAAGGGCAACGCGGCCGAGGACGCAAGCTGGGGCGGCAAGCCCCTGCGGTTCCCGTTGATCCAGGGCATCGACGCTTGCGGTATGGTCGAAGATGCAGGGGCGGGCGTCGATCCGGACCTGATCGGCAAGCGAGTCCTTGTCGAACCCTGCATCCGTCAACGCAATGGCCGGCGCCTGGCCACGCCCGAATATCTGGGGTCCGAAATGGACGGAGCCTTTGCGGAATATCTCGTGGTGCCCGCGGTCAATGCGCATCCAATCGACAGCCCCCTTTCGGATGAGGAGCTGGCAACCTTTCCCTGTTCCTGGTCCACGGCCGAGAACATGCTGTCACGCGCCGGCGCCGCTCGAGGTGAGCGCGTGCTGGTGACAGGTGCATCGGGGGGCGTCGGTTCCGCCGCGGTCCAGCTTGCGGCCGCGCGCGGATGCGAGGTCGTGGCCGTCTCGAAGCCCGACAAGGCGCCGGTCTTGCTGGATATCGGCGCCACGGAGGTGATCGGACGCGACGAGGATCCGAAGACGCGCTTTGGCGAAGCGAGCTTTGATCTGGTCGTCGATCTGGTGGGCGGGCCGGCCTTTCCGACACTCTTGTCCGTCCTGCGGCACCGCGGGCGTTATGCCGTGGCGGGCGCGGTCGGCGGGCCGGTGGTCGATCTGGACCTGCGCGATCTGTACCTGAAGGACCTGACGCTGTATGGCTGCACCGAGCTTGACGATGGCGTCTTCGCGGGGCTTGTACGCTGGATCGAATCCGGGCAGGTGCGCCCGCTATTGGCCAGGTCCTATTCCTTGCGGGACATCCGGGACGCACAGGAGGCATTCGCTTCGAAACGCCATGTCGGCAAGATCGGCCTGAAGATCGAGAGGTGAGGCCTACCGGTCGGTCAGGTCGATCCTGATGCGCTGACGCAACTCGCCGGTCCGGGCATCCAGGATCAGGATTTCGTCATTTTCGGTGACCACGGCGATCCAACCATTGCCAAAGGTCGCCGCGCGTGCCCTTTCGCCGTCGGGCAAGGTGATCCGTGCAGGAAGGACAGGGGCAGGGGGGGCGGTTCCCGGCAGGCGCGTGACAAGCAGCGCGATCAGGGTTATCAGCCCCACGATCATCGTTCCCGCCAATACGGTCACCAGAGCCTTGAGAAAGCGCAGCTCGGGCGGTGTGCCAGTCCCGTCCTTCGGAGTCTTGTCCATGTCTGACATCGAAAACCGCATCCTGAAGGTTGTGATCGGGCCAAACCCGCCCGACCGTCTTGATAAGGCGCTTGCGCGCGATGTGCCAGACGAAGCGGCGCTTTCGCGCTCGCGCCTTGCGCGGCTGCTGGCCGAGGGCGCGGTCAGCCGCGATGGCCAGATCGTGGACAATCCGAAGTTGCGGCCCGGCGAGGGCGAGACCTACACGATCGCCCTTGGCGCGCCGGAACCGGTCGAGACACCGGCACAACCCATCCCCCTGAATATCGTCTGGGAGGACGAAGACCTGATCGTGGTGGACAAGCCCGCGGGCATGGTGGTTCATCCCGCTCCGGGTTCGCCCCGGGACACGCTGGTCAATGCGCTGCTACACCATTGCGGCGCGTCCCTGTCCGGCGTGGGAGGCGAGCGGCGGCCGGGCATCGTTCACCGGATCGACAAGGACACGTCGGGCCTGCTCGTCGTGGCCAAATCCGACCGCGCCCATCACGGGCTGGCGGCGCAGTTCGAACGCCACAGCGTGAACCGGCGCTATTTGGCGCTGGTCCATGGTGCGCCCGACGCGGCCGATCCGCGCCTGCATGGCATACGGGGCACCAATTTCGAACCGGGGGGCGTGCTGAAGATCACGACGCAGCTTGCCCGTCACAAGACCGATCGCCAGCGTCAGGCGGTGCTATTCCATGGCGGCCGCCACGCCGTGACCCGGGTTCGGGTTCTGGAACGCTTTGGCACACCGCCCGCCTGCGCATTGGTCGAATGCTGGCTGGAAACCGGGCGCACGCACCAGATCCGCGTGCACATGGCGCATGTCGGGCATGGCCTGATCGGTGATCCGGTCTATGGCGGCCGCCGCCGCGCGTCGGCCAGTGCGTTGGGTCATCAGGCCGTGGAAGCGATCCGCGCCTTTCCCCGACAGGCATTGCACGCCGCGACCTTGGGATTCGATCACCCCGTGTCCGGGGAAAGGCTGGAATTCGAAAGTCCTCTGCCGCCGGATTTTACCGCGCTGCTTGACCTGTTGCGCGGAACCGCCACCTGATCGGCGCGTTGAATTCCGCGTGAGCGGCATGGATAGCCAATGGCAATGCGACGGAAATCCGCCAGGTTGCCGTTCTACGGTTGCCGACGCAAATGACGGCCGCGCGCCTGCGGCCCTTGCATGGGGGCCGTGCCGTTCTTATTGTGCGTGGTCCTCGACCGGAGAAGAGGGGCAGAGCCGATGTCGAATTTCGCAAACCTTCCTGCACCCAGCCCCGAACACGGGCTGAACCGCTACCTGCAGGAAATCCGCAAGTTTCCGCTTCTCGAGCCGGAAGAGGAATACATCCTCGCCAAGCGCTGGGTCGAGCACAAGGATACCGAGGCCGCCCACAAGCTGGTGACCTCGCATCTGCGGCTGGCGGCCAAGATCGCGATGGGCTATCGCGGCTATGGCCTGCCGATGGCCGAGGTCATTTCCGAGGCCAATGTGGGCCTGATGCAGGCGGTCAAGCGCTTCGATCCCGAAAAGGGCTTCCGGCTTGCGACCTATGCCATGTGGTGGATCCGGGCCTCGATCCAGGAATATATCCTGCGGTCCTGGAGCCTGGTGAAGATGGGCACGACCAGCGCCCAGAAAAAGCTGTTCTTCAACCTGCGCAAGGTCAAGAGCCGCATCGGCGCTCTGGAGGATGGCGACCTGCGGCCCGAACAGGTCGCCAGGATTGCGCAGGATCTGAACGTCACCGAGGACGAAGTGATCGAGATGAACCGCCGTCTGGCCGGTTCGGACGCATCGCTGAACGCCACGATCGGCTCTGATGACAGCACCGCCCAGTGGCAGGACTGGCTTGAGGACGAGGATGCCGACCAGGCCGAGCGCTATGCCGAAGCCGAGGAGATGGAGGCGCGCCGCGAGCTTCTGGAAAAGGCGATGTCCGTCCTGAACGAACGCGAGCGCGACATCCTGATCCAGCGTCGCCTGCGAGACGATCCCCTGACGCTCGAGGAGCTTTCGGCCAAGTATGACGTCAGCCGCGAGCGCATCCGGCAGATCGAGGTCCGCGCCTTCGAGAAGCTGCAGAAGGAAATGCGCAAGCTTGCGGCCGAAAAGGGCATGCTGATACCTGCGTAAGGCGTGCCTGAATCGGGGAACACGGGCGCCGGGGCCTTCGACCGGCGCCCTTTTCGTTTCACGTCATGCCCAAGGCAAGAAATCGGTTCCGTCCGTCCCAAAGCCTCGCTATACCGACGCGGGTTTGCCGGAACAGGAGCGTGACGCATGGCCAATGTCGTTGTGGTAGGGGCCCAGTGGGGTGATGAGGGCAAAGGCAAGATCGTTGACTGGCTGTCGGAACGCGCCGACATCGTCGCGCGCTTTCAGGGCGGCCACAATGCCGGTCACACGCTGGTCATCGATGGCACGGTCTACAAGCTGCATGTCCTGCCCTCGGGCGTCGTGCGCGGCGGCAAGCTGTCGGTGATCGGCAATGGCGTGGTTCTTGATCCCTGGCATCTGGTCAGGGAAATCGCCACCCTGCGCGATCAGGGCGTGGAAATCAGCCCCGACACGCTGATGATCGCCGAGAACACGCCGCTGATCCTGCCCTTCCATGGCGAGCTGGACCGCGCACGCGAATCCCAGAACAGCGTCGCCAAGATCGGCACGACCGGCCGGGGCATCGGCCCGGCCTATGAGGACAAGGTGGGACGCCGTGCGATCCGTGTCGCCGATCTGGCCGATGACCGCACCCTTGAGCTGCGTGTCGATCGGGCCCTTGTCCACCACAATGCGCTGCGCGCCGGTCTGGGCATGGCGCCGATCGATCGCGAAGCCCTGCTGGCCGAACTGCGCGCGATCGCGCCGCAGATCCTGCCCTATGCCGGCCCGGTCTGGAAAGTGCTGAACGAGGCCCGGAAGGCCGGGCGTCGCATCCTGTTCGAGGGCGCCCAGGGCGCGCTTCTGGATATCGATTTCGGGACCTATCCCTTCGTGACGTCCTCGAACGTGATCGCCGGGCAGGCGGCAACGGGCACGGGCATCGGTCCGGGTGCCATCGATTTCGTGCTGGGCATCGTCAAGGCCTATACGACCCGCGTGGGCGAGGGGCCGTTCCCCACCGAGCTGACCGATGAAATCGGCCAGCGTCTTGGCGAACGCGGCCACGAATTCGGCACGACGACGGGCCGCAAGCGCCGTTGCGGTTGGTTCGACGCATGTCTGGTGCGTCAGACCTGTGCGACCTCGGGCGTGCGGGGGATTGCGCTGACCAAGCTGGACGTGCTGGACGGGTTCGACACGCTGAAGATCTGCGTCGGCTACGAGCTTGATGGCCAGCGTCTTGACCACCTGCCGATGGCGGCCGAACAGCAGGCGCGATGCAAGCCGATCTACGAGGAAATGCCCGGCTGGCAGGAATCGACGGAAGGCGCGCGCAGCTGGGCCGATCTGCCAGCCAATGCCATCAAGTATGTCCGGCGCGTCGAGGAGCTGATCGACTGCCCCGTGGCGCTGCTGTCGACCAGCCCCGAGCGTGACGACACCATTCTTGTCACCGATCCCTTCGCTGACTGATGTTGCCCTATCGCACCCGCCGCCGTCTGGCGCTGTTGATCCTGCTGGTCGGGATGCCGTTGTGGATCGTGCTGTCGGTCAGCGCGGTGAACTGGATGGATGCGCGTTTCGGTCGCCAGCCGATCTGGATCGAGGTCTTGATCTATGTTGCGCTGGGCGTGGTCTGGATCCTGCCTTTCCGGTCGATCTTTCGCGGGGTTGGCAAGGCAGATCCCGACGCGTCGGTATCGGACGACAAGCCCGAATAGTCAGTGAAAGCGGAAAGGGGCACCTGATGCGCCCCTTTCCGATCAGGAATGGTCTTGGCCTTGCGGTCCGCTATTGGGATGCAGCGCGCCTTTCGACCAGAAAGCGCGAATTGCTTGATACCTTGAACTGACCGGGCCCGATCTTTTCGATCCGTCCTTCGCGCAGCAGCATCCCGAAGGTGCGCAGCCGTTCTTCGCGCGCGGAATCGGAGTCCGCGTCGATTTCGGCGACCTTGCGCAGAATATGCGGGCGGCTGAACTTCTCCATGCCTTCGAACAGCGCGGTGTAGGCGGCTGCGGCTTCCAGAAGCTCGGCCAGGTTGCGCGCGCCCAGAGCCTCGGCAAACTCGGCAAAGGATTTCGCGTCCTCGGGCCGCGGCTGATCGGGGGATTGCTGCTTGTCAGCCTGTGGCGCTGCCTGCGGGGCGGGAATGGTCTGTGCGGGTTTGGCCGGCGCGTTGTCCACGCGGTATTCGCTGACAAGAACCAAGGGCGCCGGCTTTGCCGATCCGGTTTCGGGGCGCGGTGTCGTGGTTTCACCCTTCGGGTCCGGCCGGCGCGGCCGAACCGTTTCCGACAGATCGTTGCGGAAGCGGCTGATCGCCTCGGCTTCGCGATCGACCGGCTCGGGGCCCGCGCCGCTGGGCCCGGCCTGCAGGTCGGCGACGGTTGCCGCGACTGCGGCCTTCAGATGCGTGATAGCCGAAAACCGGCGGCGGGATTCGGGTTCGTCGAGCTTTGACTTGGCAATGTCCAGCAAACGGTCGAGCGATTCTGTCTTGCTGCCGGTGCGACGCAGGATTTCGCGTCCCTCGCTGGCTTCTCTGCGGACCTCGCGCGCCAGCTGCGCCAGTTGACGCTCCAGCTCGGGGTCGTCGTGTTCGTCGGTCTTGCCGATCGCCGCGCCAATTTCGGCGCGAAGAATGGCATCTCTCGCGGCTTCGTCGGAACTGTCCCTCGCGGACGCGTCGTCTTCGGCAGGCAGGTCCGCCGACAGGGCGGCAAATATGGCCGCGGCGGTATCGTCCTGTTCCTCTTCCGTCAGTTGTTCGGCTGCCGAAGGTTCTTCTGCCGTCGTGTCGTCATCCTGAGCATGCGGCTCGTCCGGGTCGCTGGGCTCGGTGACCGCATCGATTGCCGAAGTCAGAACAAGCTTCTCGGTCGATGGCATGGGGGCATCGGCTTCGATTGCCGTATCGGCGACGGGCTGCGCGGGATCTTCGAGGGCCTCGACCGCGGTCTCGTCTTCGGCGGCCGCCCGAGCCGGGATGGAATCTTCCATCTTGTCCGCATCGACGGTTTCAATTGTCGCATCCCGGGACACGTCCTCGTCCTCGGCCAGTTCGGCCTGACCCAGCCTGTCTTCTTCGATTTCCTCGGGCTGTTCGATACCGGACGGATCGGCAAGCAGATCCCCATCTGACGATGCCGTCACGTCCTCGTCGAAATCGGCATGGAATTCGTCCTCAAGGCCCGACGGCTCCGGCAGGTCGCGGTCTTCATCGGTCGCCGCCGATTCGTCGGCACGGTCAACGACTTCCAGGCCCTCATCAAGATCGATGCCGAAGTCATATTCCTCGGGCCCCGAGATCTCGTCATCGTCCAGCTCGGTCGTGGGCAGCAACGAGCCGTCATCGGATTCGGCGCCGGTTGCGGCCTGGGCCGCCGCGCGGGAGGCGGCAACCACTGCGCGAATGCGCATCAGTTTGGCCGCGATGCTTTCGGGGTCCTTGCCGTTTTCTGCGAGCTCCGGCTGTTCGGTGGCGTCATCATGCATGGCGGCCGGGGCTTCTTCGGTTGCCTCTGCCGCGGGTTCGGCCGATTGCGGTCGCGCGGTCAGCACGATGCCATTCTCGCTGATGCGGGCGTCGACGTGACGCTTCGTTTCGCGTTCGGCGATCCGGTGCAGCATCTCGGGATCCATGGCGGGGGGCTCGGCCCCGAAATAGCGATCCTTTTCAGCCAATTCGCGGAAATATTCCGCGATCGCCTTCATTGCGGCAAAAGGATCGTCGAACCCTTCGAGCGTGCAGGAAAAACTGCCATAGGATACCGTCAGCACCTTGTGCGATCTGGCCGTGGAGTTCCTGTTCGACTTGGCCATGAAACGTAGCCTCCTGCTGCAACCGGTCTGTTCGGATTCGCCGCCTGTCGGGCGCGGCAGATCTGAATCGTTCGGAAATCTTGCGCACATTAATCTGGCAATATTGTGCCCGTTGCGTGGCTGAGGCATCAATTTCGCATGTCGTTCGCGTCCGACCCATCAGAATTGATACGTTCCGACAAACCCGTCACGCTTCTGGGGGCCGGGCGCGTCGATCGCCGCGCGCTGCAGGCGGCGTTGAAGCGGGCCCCGTTTCTTGTTGCGGCCGATGGCGGCGCGAACAAGGCCTTTGCCGAAGGTCTGGCACCCGAATTCGTGATCGGTGACATGGACTCGATCGGGCCCGAGGTTCTGGCAGACTTGTCCCGCGAGCGGCTGATCCGCGTCGCGGAGCAGGAGACAACCGATTTCGAGAAATGCCTGATCCGCATCGTCGCGCCATATATCCTGGCGGTCGGCTTTTCCGGTGACAGGCAGGATCACGTTCTGGCGGTGTGGAACGCGCTTGCACGAAACCCGTCACGCCGGTGCCTTGTGATCGGGTCGCAGGATGTGGTCTTTCTTGCCCCGCGACGTCTGAGGCTGGATCTGCACAGGGATACGCGCGTGTCGCTGTTTCCCATCGCCCCGGTTCGCGGCAGGTCAAAGGGGTTGGAATGGCCGATCGATGGCATCGATTTCGCGCCCGACGGACGGGTCGGAACCTCGAACCGTGCGACCGGGCCCGTCGAGCTGGACTTCGACAGCGAACGGATGCTGGTCCTGCTTCCGCCGGAATGCCTGGACGCGGCGATCCGGGCGCTTGCCACGACAGATCACGGGGCCAGCAGCTTGCGGAACAAGGTGTCGAGATAGGCGCCGGCCTCGGCATAGGGGTCGTGACCCTCTCCCAGGACGGCCCGCACTTGTACGTCGAAATCGGCATAATGCTGGGTCAGCGCCCAGATCGAAAAGATCAGGTGATGCGGCGACACGTCGGCAATGCGACCCGCCTGCGCCCAGGAACGGATCAAGGCGGCCTTTTCGTCTACCAGCGTCTTCAACGGTCCGCGCAGGACCTCCATGATGCGGGGCGCGCCCTGAAGGATCTCGTTGGCGAACAGCCTGCTTTCACGCGGAAAGTCGCGGCTCAGCTCCAGCTTGCGGCGCATGTAAGCCAGGATTTCTTCGACAGGTTCGCCGTTGGGGTTCAGCCTGCGCAGCGGATCGATCCAGGCATCCATGAGCGTCGAGAGTAGCTCGACATGGATCGCTTCCTTGGACGGGAAATAATACAGCAGGTTCGGCTTGGACAATCCGGCCGCGGCGGCAATCTGGTCCAGCGTCGAGCCACGAAAACCGTATTGCGAGAATACGTCCAGCGCGGCCTCCAGTATCGTCTGCCTGTTGCGCCGCTGAATGCGTGTGCGCCCCGGGGCGGGGCGCCTTGCGGGCAGATGATCTTTGCGTTTGTCGGGGCCAGGTTGTCGATCCGACACGTTTACCTCACGGTTACTCTTACACCCCCTGATTGCGAAGTCCTGGCCGAAAGGTCAAACCCAAAGCGTGAATTTCCGCGATTTTCGGCAGGTCTATTCGGGCTTTCGGGCGCTCAGCCGGTAATACAGGCGCCGGCCGCTGGCAAAATCGCGATGGATCCAGGAACCGGGCAAGCCCGCCCAAAGCCGGGCGACGGGACGAACTGGCGCGGGAAATCGCCGCGTGATCTCGTCGCCGCGCCGCTTGGCGTCCAGGGATAGCCCAAGCAAGACCCCTTGCGTGAGCTCCGTGACACGAATGTCCTGAAAGCCCGACCGCGTGACCTGGCTTGCCAAAGCCGAGACATGGCCGGAAGGTGCGTCAGCCTGCGGGGTAAAGTCGGCATGCAGCAGCCAGCCGCCGGGGCGCAGGACGCGAAATGCCTCGCGCAGAAACGCCCGACGGTCGGGATAGCAATGGGCACTTTCGACATTTGTCACGATGTCGAACTGTCCGTCGGGAACCGGAATGGCGGCAGCATCACCCTGCAGCCAGGAAAGGCGGTTTTCATTTTCATAGACCCGCCGGCAGAATTCGATCGCACGGGCGGAGTAATCGACCCCGGTAACTTCTTCCGCACCGTGATGTCGCAGCAGATGCAATGCGCCCCCGCCGCGGCCTGACCCGACATCCAGGATCCGCGCCCCGGCCAGATTGGCCGAAGCTACGACGGCATCGTATAGCCGTGCGCAAAGCCGTTCGGTCTGGTCACCGTCATTGCCTGCATCGGCTTCTTCGGCATAGCCGTAATTCATGAAGCGCAGATCCGTCGCGTTGCGCAGATGCCACGAAATCAGGTTGTACAGGATGCGCGCCCGACCTCCATGGAACCATCGCACGCGGCTGGGCCCGATCCGTGTCAATTCGCGCTCCGTGTCTGTCGGCTTCCATGGATCAGGCTGAAGCCTGTGCGCCGCATGGTCAACTTGGCCAATAGTTCAGGAATACGCGCGGGCACAGGCCGGGAACGGACGATCGCGGGCTTCCCGGGGGTGGTCGGTATGGCCGCAGAAGATGGATTTCCTCTTGCCCGGAACGGCATGGCGGGGTTTACCTCGGTTCGGGCAGAGGTTCGATGCCAGGCCAGAGGGGAGAGACAGATGGCAAGAGGCATGAGCGGTTTGACAAACGCGCATGGAAAGGCGGGCATCGTGGTTCTGTTGTGCGCGCTTGCCCTTTCGGTGCAGGCCTGTACCCGCAGCCCCTACAAGCTGACCGAATGCGTGAACGGTGAACCGGCCGTGCCGCGCATCCACGATGTTGCCCCGCCGAATTGCTGACGGGGCCGCAAGTGCTTCCATGGGCGTGAAAAGCCTGTAAACTCCCAGCCTGGGTCGGACGGGGGCGTGACATGGCACGATCTGCGCTGGCGGGAACGCGCATCCGGGAGCGCCGCCTGGCGATCGGAATGAAACAGGCCGAACTGGCGCGCGCCGCGGGCATTTCGGGCGCCTATCTGAACCTGATCGAACATAATCGCCGCCGGGTCGGGGGCCAGATCCTCGACCGTATCGCCAAGGCGCTGGGCGTCGATGCGGACTCGCTTGCCGAAGGGGCCGAGCATGTCCTGTTCGAACGTCTCCGCCAGGCAGCCGCCGGGATGGATGGCGAACGTCCCCCGGAAGTGGCGCGGATCGAGGAATTCGTCAGCCGCTTTCCCGGCTGGGCAGGACTGATCGCCGCCCAGCACACGCGGCTTGAAGAGCTGGAGCGCGCGGTCGTCGCCCTGAACGAACGCATGGCGCATGACCCGCACCTGTCGGCGGCCCTGCACGAGATCGTCTCGGCCGTGACCTCGCTGCGTTCGACTGCCTCGATCCTGGCCGAGGATGAAGAGATCGCACCGGAATGGCAGGCGCGCTTCCATCGCAACGTCCACGCCGACAGCATCCGGCTGTCCGAAGCTGCGCTGGCGCTGGTGGCCTATCTGGACAGCACGCAAGAGGCCGAAACCGGCCTCGCTTCGCCGCAGGAAGAGGTCGAGGCCTGGCTGGCGAGCATGAACTGGCATCTGCCCGCGCTGGAACGACCGAACCCGCCGCCGGCCGAAAGCCTGATCTCGGGCGTGCCGGAATTTGCCAGCGGCGCGGCCCGCAAGTTGGCGCTTAATCATCTGGAGCGCTATCGCGCCGATGCAATGGCCCTGCCGCTTGGGCGCTTTCTGTCGGCGGTCGAGAGCCATGGCCCAGATCCGCTGACGCTGGCCCGCCATTTCGGAACCGGGCTTGCACCCGTCTTCAGGCGTCTGGCCAGTCTGCCCGAGGGGGCGACGCCGCCGCTTGGGCTGGTCGTCTGCGACGGTTCGGGAACGCTGATCTTTCGGCGCCCGGTTCCGGGCTTTTCGCTGCCACGCCATGGTTCGGCCTGTCCCCTGTGGCCGTTGTTCGAAGCAATGCAGCGCCCGGTGACACCGATCCGGCGCGTGGTCGAGATGGCAGGCCGCATTCCGCAAAGATTTCTGTGCTACGCTTATTGCGAACCGCATTATCCGGCCGGGTTCGACGGCCCGCAGGTCATCCGTTCGATGATGCTGATCCTGCCTCCGCCGGACCCGGTGGTCGAACGGGTCGTGCCCGTCGGCCCGTCCTGCCGCATCTGCCCGCTGCGGGATTGTGCCGCGCGGCGCGAACCCTCGATCCTGGTCGCTGAAGGCCGGTAATTCGGCTGTCGCCGGCTTTGACAGCCTGCGCGCACTGCGCAATAGTCGGTCAACTGGGCAATGGTCGCTCATCAGAATGGCGCAAGCCACGGGGAGGAAGTGCGGCAGATGACCGGAAAGGTCCTCTTGATCGAGGACGAGCCGCATATCGCGGAAGCCATCCGCTATGTGCTCGACCGCGACGGCTGGCAGGTCGTGACGCATGGCGAGGGCGCGGATGCGATGCGGGTGCTGCGTCGGGAACGTCCCGACGCGGTGATCCTGGACCTGATGCTTCCGGGCCGTTCGGGACATGACATCCTGGCAGAGATCCGGGCCGATCCCGAATTGCACGGTCTTCCTGTCCTGATCCTGTCGGCCATGGGCCAGGCGCAGGAGCGCGCGCGCGCGCATCAAGCCGGCGCCAGCGGCTTTGTGGCCAAGCCTTTTGGAAATGACGAGATCGTACGTGCCTTGCGAGAGGTCGCAGCGCGATGAACCGGGCCCGGGGCATGACGACATTTCCGAAATGGGGGCGCGAATGAAACGTCCCAGGGGTCCCCTGTTCCTGGCCCGGCGCAGCTATCGCCTTCGTCGCATGATGGACGCGGCCAGGATGCTGCCGGCTGTGGGCATGTTCCTGTTCTTTCTTCCGATCCTGTGGCGGCCTGCCGATACACCACAACCTGACACGGCGCGCGGCTGGATCTTTCTTTTCATGGCCTGGGCCGTACTGATTGCCCTTGCGCTGGTTCTGGCGCGTTTTCTGGTCCGCGCCGAAGAGGAAGAGGCGCGCCTGTCGTCCGGCGACCCCCTTGCAACCGATCAGATGCGGGACTGATGGTGCCGTTCAACATCCTTGTCGCCGTTTGCCTTGTCTATGTGGGGTTTCTGTTCCTGATCGCCTTTGCCGCCGAGCGTCGCGCCGCGCGCGGGCGTGTCGGATGGCTGCGGTCGCCGCTGGTCTATACGCTTTCGTTGTCGATATACTGCACGGCCTGGACCTTTTATGGCGCGGTCGGCTACGCCGCGCGCTCGGGGCTGGAGTTCCTCACGATCTATCTGGGTCCAACCCTGGTCATGGTCGGTTGGTGGCTGGTCTTGCGCAAGCTGGTGCGGATCGGACGTCGCCAGCGCGTGACGTCGATCGCCGACTTGATTTCCTCGCGCTTTGGCAAGTCGAACCTTCTGGGTGTGCTGGTCACGGTCATCTGCGTCGTCGCCGCCACGCCGTATATCGCGCTGCAGCTGCAATCGGTCACGCTGTCTTTCGGCGTGTTTGCCAGCGACGCGCCCGAGGGCTGGGCCTTGCCCAACCAAAGCGCCACGGCCTTGTGGGTCGCGGCGGGACTGGCCCTGTTCACGATCCTGTTTGGCACGCGCAACCTTGACGCCAATGAACGCCACCACGGTGTGGTCATCGCCATTGCGGTGGAAGCGGTCGTCAAGCTGGTTGCCCTTGTCGCGGTCGGAATATTCGTCGTGTGGGGCATCGCTGGCGGCTGGCAGGGCGTCGTCGAGACGATCAACAGCTCGGCCATCGCGGAGTGGCAGTTGCAACCGGGCCGGTGGATCGGTCTGACCTGTGTTTCCGCGGCGGCGATCCTCACGCTGCCACGGATGTTCCAGGTGATGGTCGTCGAGAATGCCGACGAGCGTCATTTGGCGACGGCCTCATGGGCCTTCCCGCTTTACCTTCTGTTGATGAGCGTCTTCGTCGTGCCGATCGCGGCGGTCGGTCTGACGACGCTGCCTGCAGGGTCCAACCCCGACCTGTTCGTTCTCACGCTTCCGCTGGCCCAGGGCCAGGGGCAGCTTGCCATGCTGGCCTTTCTGGGGGGATTCTCCTCGGCAACCTCGATGGTCATCGTGGCCTCGATCGCGCTGGCGACGATGGTGTCGAACCATATCGTCGTTCCACTTTGGCTCAGCATCCGGCAACGAACCGCGAAGGGCCGCGCAACGGGCGATGTGCGCGGCATGGTCCTGATGGCGCGGCGTCTGTCCATCGGTGGCGTGCTGGCGCTGGGATATTCCTACTATCACCTCTCGGGAGGCTCGGCTGCGCTGGCCTCGATCGGGTTGATCGCCTTCCTTGGCGCCGCACAGATCCTGCCGGCGATGCTGGGTGGCATCTTCTGGCGCGGTGCGACAGGGGCGGGCGCGGCGATGGGGCTGATCGTCGGCTTCATTGTCTGGATCTACACGCTGTATCTGCCTTCGTTCGGCGAGGATGGCCTGATCTCGCATGACCTGATGCAGCTTGGGCCGTGGGGCATCGCCTGGCTTCGTCCGCATGCCCTGTTCGGGATCGAAGGTTTGGATCCGGTCCTGCACACGCTGTTCTGGTCGCTGTCGCTGAATGCGATATCCTTTGTGTGCGGTTCGCTCTTCACGTTTCCCTCTCCGATCGAGCGGATGCAGGGCGTGGCCTTTGTCAACGTCTTTGACACCGATGCCGATACGCGCGGCTGGTCACGCGGCGGTGCCGAGGCCGAAGATCTGCTGATCATGGCACAGGGCATCCTTGGCGCGGACGAGGCACAAGCCTTCTTTCAGGCCGAGGCCGAAGCGCAGGGCAAGGCCGGTCTGCTGCCGGATACGACGCCCGAATTCATCGACAGGCTGGAACGTCGGCTGGCAGGCGCGGTCGGCGCCGCGACGGCCCACGCGATGATCGCCCAGTTTGCCGAGGGCGCAGTCGTGTCGGCGCAGGACCTGATGGCGGTCGCCTCCGAGGCGCAGCAGATCATGGAATATTCGATCCAGCTGGAAGCCAAGTCCGAGGAACTGGCCCGCACGGCGCGCCAGTTGCAAGAGGCCAACGACAAGCTGCGCGACCTGTCGGTGCAGAAGGACGCCTTCCTGAGCCAGATCAGCCACGAACTGCGTACACCGATGACCTCGATCCGGGCCTTTTCCGAGATCCTGATGGATCCCGAACTGCCGCCCGGGATGCAGCAGAAATACGCCGAGATCATTCACGACGAAACGATCCGCCTGACGCGCCTGCTGGACGATCTGCTGGATCTGTCGGTTCTGGAGAACCGGAAGGTCCAGTTGAACATCAAGGTCGCGAACCTGCATGACCTGATCGAAAAGGCCGTGCGCGCGGCGTCGTCCACGCAGCCCCAGCGGTCCTTCACCCTGCACCGAGACCCGCCGGCCGAACATATCCCGGTAATCACGGATACCGACCGACTGCTTCAGGTCTTCATCAACCTGATTTCGAACGCGCGCAAATATTGCGATGCCGAGAGGCCCGAGCTGACCATCAGCGCCCGCAAGCGCGGCGGACGGATCATCGTCGATTTCATCGACAACGGTTCGGGGATTCCGAAAGAGGCACGACGCCTGATCTTCGAAAAGTTCTCGCGCCTGACGGATAACAATCAGGCCGGCGGTGCCGGGCTTGGCCTGGCCATCTGCCGCGAGATCATGGCAAATCTGGGCGGCTCGATCACCTATCTGCCGGGACAGGGCGGCGCCGCATTCCGCGTGTCCCTGCCGGTCCGTCCGCCGAAGGAGATCATCGAGCGCGCGAAGACCTCCTGAGCGGTCCGAAGCTCAGCCGCGGTTGGCGAGGCTTTCGATCGTCTGACGGAAGGGTTCGAGGTTGTAGCCCCAGCGCGCGGCCCGCGCGATCAGCTCGTCGGTGGGCATCCGGCCCGCCTGTGACAGCGCCCAGACGATGGACGACCGGTTGCCCGAGGCGCAATAGGCCAGCACCGGCCCCTTGGAACTGGCTATGGCATCGGCCTGAGCGGTAACGTTGTCCATCGTGATCGCGCCGCCGACGACCGGATTGACGACAAAGGTCAGCCCCTCGGCCTCGGCCGCGGCGCGCATGCGTTCGGCCCACAACTCGGGCGGGATCTCGGCGTCGGGGCGGTTGTCGATGATCATCGTGAATCCGGCCTGCCGTATGGCCGCCAGGTCCTGGGGCTCGATCTGGGGAGAGACGGCATAATCTTCGGTCAACGGGCGCAATTCCATGGTCGTGATCGCCTTTTCTTTGCCTCGAACCACCTTGGTTGGACGCGGGCGCACATTATCCGCGCCCGGCAAAAAGCGAAAGACCATACGGGATTGACTTGAATCAACGCCGAATCCGCACCAGCCTGAGAAGTCAGGGGAAACGCAATCCGAAAGGACAGGACCAGATGAAATCCGATGCCGAACGCAAGGCGCAGCTGCTTGCACGTCAGGCCGAATTGCTGGAGCGGATGAAAAAGGTCGATAACGAACTCGACAGCCACGACTCGAAGGATTGGGAGGAAATGGCGACCGAGCGCGAGACCGACGAAGTGCTTGAGGATCTGGGGCACGCCGCGCGTGACGAACTGCGCATGATCGAGGCCGCGCTCAAGCGCATGGAGGAAGGCGAATACGGCTATTGCGTCACCTGCGGTGACCGGATCTCGGAGGAGCGGCTGGATCTCTTGCCCGCCACGCCGTTCTGCAAGAACTGCGCGCCGGGGAATTGAGCGATTGGGTCTCGCGCGGGGTCAGGCCAGCGCGATTCCCACCACGACCATCATCAGGCCGATTGCCGACAGCAGCAGCGCCCCAAGGTTCAGGGCGATTACCTTTTGAAGCCGCGCGCGCATTTCCTCGTCGGGCAAGTTCGCGCGGCGTGCGGCCTGTACGCGCAATATGCACCAGACCAGAAGCGCCAGCCCCACCAGCGTCACGGCGGCACCGATCCATATCAACAGGGCCATCGTTCATTCCTTTGCCAAACCGAACCTCGCGCCGGGCCTAGCGCGAAGTCGTGCCCCGCACAAGTCAGGCGGTCTCAAGCTGTCTTGAAGGATGGGCGCCAAGCGTCTACTCAATGCGCCGACCCGATCAGGAGGAATCCAATGAACCAGTCCGCATCCGACGCCGCCTACAGCTTTGCCGCCGAGGAGCTGCGCCAGTTCATCGAGCAGTACGAAAGCCTCGAGGCCGAGAAAAAGGACATAACCGAACGCCAGAAAGAGGTGATGGCCGAGGCCAAGGCGCGTGGTTATGACACCAAGGTGATGCGCAAGGTGATCGCGCTGCGCAAACGCGACAGGGACGACATCGCCGAGGAAGAGGCGCTGCTGGAGATGTACAAGGCCGCGCTGGGCATGGCCTGAGCGCAGATCAGGGCGATGGTAGGGCAGGCCGGCGGCCTGCCCTTTTCCCTTGAGCGCGCATCCATATGCCCGCCAGCGGCGGCACGATTTGCCTCAGGGTTCGATGAACCGGATTCCAGGGATCTGCGCGATCTCGGCGCAGTCTTCCTCGTATTGGCGCGAGAGATCCTCGACCAGTTTTTCGGTCCAGCCGGGCAGGGGAACGTCCATTTCGATCTCGTCCGGGCGCGCGTAATCTTCCATGAACCGGGCCGTGACCTGCCTGCGTTCTTCGATCGTGGCGGGCGGGTGGCGTTCCATATGAGCCTGAAGCTGGGTCAGACCTTCCTCGGTCAGGATCGTGCGCAGCAGGTCCCAGTCGCCATCCAGTTCGGTTTCCGGCGGCACTCCGGCCATGATCCGCAGGATCTCGGGCCAGATGAACGGCGTATCCTCGTTGCACCAGACGGTCATGCCGGCTTCGGGCACGTTCGCGATGGCGCGGCGGATGACCGGGGCCCAACGCAAGTCGCGTGGATCGCGCCCGGCCATGAGCGATTCGTAGCTGGTCTCGGGCACCTTGCGCAAAAGCGCGGGGATCAGGACGGCCGGGTTGACGAGGCCAAGGAAAAAGTCCGTCCGCGCCTGCGGAAACAGATTGGCATAGGCGCGCAGGCGCATCGCCATCGTCGCGTAGAAGCCGAATTCGGACACGACGTTGGCGGGAAAGCAGATGAAATTCTCGTTGCTGAAGATCACGCGATGGGCCGAGTTGTCCTCGAGCACCGCATCAAGGATGACATGCTGCGCCTCTTCGCCGGCGGGCGCACCTTTCAGCGATTTCGCGACCTTCGGTATCAGCTTGTTGTAACTGCGCGGGCTGGGCACGGCGATGCCCATTTCCGCCAGCATGGCGCGGTTCTTCATCAACGCCCGGATCAGGCGATCATCGTCGGTCGCATGGGCGCCCAGGTGATAGACGATCTTCATCTTTCCGCCGATTGGATCCTGTTCATGTCGCGGACCCTATACGCGCTTTGTGGACAGGAAAACCGCTTTCCTGTAACTCGCGTCCATGGCTGACGAAATTGCTCAAGAATCGATGCGTGGCGTGTCTGGGCGTGGCGGTCTGTCCGCACCGGGCAGCGGTATCTGGTCGATCGGGGCGGCGCTGATTGCCGCGCTTGTCCTGCTTCCGATTCTTTCGGTCGTCGTGATGGCGCTGTCGCCGACCGAGAATATTTGGCCACACCTGTTGCGCACGACTCTGCCGCGCTATGCCACGAATACCGCAATCCTGACACTGGGCGCGGGGGCGCTGGCCGCGGCCATCGGGACGGGGGCGGCCTGGCTGGTGACGATGTATCGGTTCCCCGGCGCGCGGATCCTGGAATGGGCGCTGCTGTTCCCGTTGGCGATTCCGGCCTATATCGCGGCCTACGCGCTGGTCGATTTCCTCGACTATTCGGGCCCGGTCCAGGTCGCGCTGCGCGAGACATTCGGCTGGAGCTCGGCGCGGGACTACTGGTTTCCGCAGATCCGATCCCGCTGGGCCGCCGTGGTCGTATTGTCCTCGGCGCTCTATCCCTATGTCTACATGATGGCGCGGGCGGCTTTCCGCGAGCAGTCGGCGGGAAGCTACGAGGTCGCCCGGGCGCTTGGCGCCGGGCCTTTGGGCCTGTTCTGGCGGGTCGGGCTTCCGCTGGCCCGCCCGGCGATTGCGGCGGGGGCTGCCATCGTCATGATGGAAACCGTCAATGATTTCGGCGTGGTCGATTTCTTTGGCGTGCAAACCCTGACAATGGGCATTTTCACGGTCTGGCTGGAGACCCGGAATGCCGGGGGGGCGGCGCAGATCGCCTGTGTGATGCTTGCCGTCATCCTGATCCTGATGACCCTGGAAAAGACCAGTCGCCGCAACTCGCGCTATTTTCAGTCGGCGCGTCAACAAAGACCGGTCACACCGCGGCGAATTACGGGTCCATGGGCGTGGATTGCCACCCTGGCTTGCGTTCTGCCCTTCGCGATGGGGTTCGTGCTGCCGGTTCTGGTCATTGCGTCGCACGCAATGGATCGTCCGGAAATCTGGTTCAGCCGTGGCCTGGGCCGTGCCTTGTGGAACACGATAAGCGTGGGCGGGCTGGCCGCGTTCCTGACCGTCGCGGCGGCGGTGTTCATGGTCTATGGTGTGCGCCTGACGGGGCGGCGTCTGCCGCGCCTGCTGCTGCCCGTGACGACAATCGGCTATGCAGCGCCCGGGGCGGTTCTGGCCGTCGGCATCCTCATTCCCCTGGCCGCATTCGACCACAGGCTTGCCGACGCGATCCTTTGGCTGACAGGCCGCGATCCCGGGCTGATCCTGACCGGCTCGGCTGCGGCCATCGTGCTGGCCTATCTGGTGCGCTTCTTCGCCATTGCCGAGGGTGCCGTGGATGCGGCCTTCGGGCGCATTCCGCCATCCCTGCCCATGGCAGCGCGGTCGCTGGGGCGCAGTGCGGGGGGAACCCTGCGCGAGGTCTATCTGCCATTGATGCGCGGCACCGTGGGCACCGCGCTGCTGCTGGTCTTTGTCGACTGCGTCAAGGAATTGCCGGCGACCTTGCTGCTTCGTCCCTTCAACTTCGACACCCTGGCAACCCGCGCGCATGAAAAGGCAAGCCTTGAGAACATAGCCGAGGCGGCGCCCCCGGCGCTTCTGGTCATGGCCGTCGGGTTGGTCGCCGTCGGGCTGATGGCGCGCGCGCATCTGTTTGAAAAGCGCCACTGACCGCCCGCCTTGCAATCCTTGCAATGCGGGCATTCCCACTCGGCACTTGTCATTCATTCTGCGCCGCAGCATCTGATGCGCGAGGACACGAATGATTCAATTGCAGGAGAGTGCGATGGCCGGAACTGCCACCTACCGCGAACATTCCCATCACGGCCTGCTGCAGCTGCTGGCTGCGCCGTTTGCCGCGCTGGGCCGCATTCTGATCCGCATCGCCGAATCCAGCCGCGCGATGCGCGAGATCGAACGTCTGAACCAGATGAGCGATGAGGAGCTGGCCGCCCGCGGGCTGACCCGTGATGGAGAGATCCGCCGCATTTTCGCGGGCCAGCTCTATCTCTGATTTCGGCCCCGGATTGGCGGGAAGAACGCGGCGAGCCTTGCACAAGGGCTCGCCTCGCAGTATGAGCGCAGCGGAGCCCCTATAGCTCAGCTGGTAGAGCATCTGATTTGTAATCAGAGGGTCGGGAGTTCGAGTCTCTCTGGGGGCACCAGCCGCGCGCGCCAAACTGCGCATATATGCGTGAAAATGCGTAGTTTCAGGCACTTCCCCATATGATGCCCTTGCCAATGCGCGTGGATGCTGCGCATTTTTGCGCACGTCACTACGCAAAAATTACGCACGGCAGGGCATGGCTTCGATTCGCAGACTGGGAGAGAAGTGGCGCGCAGAGGTCTATCGCAAGGGGCAGCGCAAGTCCAAGGTGTTCCCAACGCGCCGGGAGGCGCGGGAATGGGCCGCGCGTGTCGAGTTCGAGCTGGACAATCCGCAGGAGGTGGCAGCTGACGCGACATTGGGCGATCTGCTGGACCGCTACCGGCGCGAGGTCACGCCAGGAAAGCGCGGGCGCAGAAGCGAAGAGATCCGCATCGAGCGGCTGAAGCGCGATCCGATCAGCCGCATGAAGCTCGGCCGTCTGACGCCTGACGTGTTCTCGGCCTGGCGCGACGATCGGCTGCGCGTCGTGGGTCCGGCCACGGTCCGGCGCGAGATGGGTTTCCTGTCATCGGTTCTGAACACCGCGCGGCGCGAATGGGGCATGCTGGCTGACAACCCTCTGTCCGAGGTCCGCCGCCCGAGCAGTCCCCCGCCGCGCGACAGGCTGCCGACGGATGCCGAGATCGCGGCTTTGCGCGCGGCGGCCGGCGACGACCTCGAGCGCCTGACGGCCCGGGCATTGCACGCGTTCCTGTTTGCCCTGGAGACGGCCATGCGGGCAGGGGAGATCTGTTCCCTGCGCTGGGATGACGTGGATCTTGATCGTCGCGTCGCGCGCCTGAGGGAGACGAAAAACGGCCGCCCGCGCGATGTGCCGCTGTCCACCGAGGCCGTCCGTCTGCTGCGCGAGTTGCCGCGCCGAGACCCCGTCTTCGGCCTGACACCGCGTCAGCTGGACGCCCTGTGGCGGGCACTGCGTCGCAAGGCGGGCGTGTCGGGTTTGACGTTCCACGACAGTCGGCACGCGGCCATCACGCGGCTGGCGCGCAAGCTGGACGTCCTGGCGCTGGCGCGGATGGTCGGCCATTCCGACCTGCGGATGCTGCAGGTCTATTACAACGAGACGGCCGAGGAGCTGGCGCGGCGGCTGGATTAGCGCCATCCATCAAGAAATTGTAGCCTTTGAATGACTTGCACATAGAATTCGCCCGTCAGTTGATTGCGAATCATGGTGATAATTATGGCTTTGACCAACAATGACGCTCGTATCGTAATGGGCATGATCCTGAGAGGTGACAAGCAGCACGATATCGCAGCCTGGTTTGGCGAAAACCAGGCTCGAATTGTCGAGGTTGAAAAAGGCGCATTCGGAAACGTAACGCCGGCTCCTGAGCACGAGTTGCCGCCGAGGGGTGCTCCGGGGCCAAAGGGCCGCCGCCTGCGCGGCTACGTCAGGAAGGCCATTCAGGCCCTTGATGCGAATGATCCCGCTGCAGCGCGCCAGGCGCTTGTGGACGGTCTGGCCGCCTACGATCGAAACGAAGCCTGAATGTAGTCTTCAGGCCTTTCGAGTTTGCTGCGGCAAGGCGGTATCCAGACAAGCCGCGTCGGCGCTGAATTTTGTGTCTTGTCCCACACAAACCAAGCGTAGCCGGTAGCCGTTGACGCCTTCGGGTCGACGCGGCCCTTCACCATCGGAACGCGCTCGACGAACTGTGCCACATATGTCGGTGGTCTCGGCAGGAAGAGCGTTTCGTATCGTGTGATACTTTCCAGAAATACGGTGCGTGCAAGAATTGCGACACCTTGCCGAGCGACTTCAAGTGCCCTTTCAGCAAACTCCATCGCAAGCTTGAACGGCGGGTTCGTGATCACCCAATCGTATCCACCGCGTGCGTAAGGATAGGCAAGGAAATCCCTTGTGTGCCCGAACCCGTAATCTACAAGATCGGAGGATTCGACAGAGGCAAATTTCTCTGCCAGTGGACGGCTCATGTAACCGCGCCCGCAGGCTGGCTCTAGGCATGTAGATTGGTGAAACGGCACATGTCCTATGACATGATGAAGCAGGGCTCGCGTAGCCCATGGCGGTGTGGGAAAGTCGTCATTGCTGTCTTTCGGCTCGTGCCGCTGAGCCATTACCGCGTGCGAGACGTTCTGCATTTTCCATGCCTTATTGTGTGCAGCTGACTAGCCCGACGGCGATCCGCTGCCAAGCCTAAACCCGCACCAGGACCCGCTTACCGGCGCGCTTCGTCTTCAGGCGGCCGTCCGAGATCCAGCGGCGCACAGTGGACTCGGTCCTGCCGGCGCGGCGGGCGTATTCCTCGACCGTGACCCATTCGGGTTCGGGCTCGACCCGCAGCGTGTCGATGCGGTGGCGCAGGGCGCGGACCTCGCGCAGGATCTCGTCCAGGGTCTGCTGGTCCACGATCGTCAGTTTCAGCTCGCCCATTACCGAACCTCCTCGATCTCGATCTGCCTGCGTCCGTCGATGATCTCGTCCAGCCAAGCGGGTTGGTCGTCGTGGATTCGCCCGACGATGGACTCGGCGACACGGATCGCGTCGAGCAGCTGGTGGATGATCGCGCCGACCTCGGGGCTGACCGGCTCGATCACCGTGCGCCAGCCGCCGTCCGGGCAGCGCTCGCGCCGTGCCTCGCCCTCGATCCAGCCGCGCAGGTCATCCCGAAGGTGCGGCAGGCACAGGCGCAGAGCCTGGTGCGCGCTGGCCTCGGCCACGCCGGAGCCGTCGCAGTGCACGCAGATCATGCCGTTGCTGCCGCACATCTGGCAGGTGGGGGTCATTGTCATTCCTCATTCGGCGCTGGTGGCAGGGGCATCCACCCGCCTGCATCCTCTAGCGCGATAGCCTCTCCGCTGTCCGGGACAACCCAAGCTGGGCCTGGATCGCGGTCATCCCAAAAATATCTGGGATCGTAATAGGCAGGCCACGGACGGGCATCCGCTGTGCACCAGATCAGCACCTCTGGACCGTATGCCGTGCCTGCCGGGTTGACCGGCGCGGTTGACATGGGCAGCCACCCGCCATCGTAACGCTCGACCTCGCGTGGCGGCTTTCTCGGTGGCGGAGGGGTGGTCGGGGCATCCATGCGTTCTGGAACCCCACTATTGCTGGTATTCATTGTCCGCTCCCTTAAATTCAAAATCGTTGACGATCACCGCCATTTTTTTCCTGTATCCGTAGTATTTCATCACTGGCGACCGGATCATTCGCCAACCGGCTTGCTCCAATTCATCTCGACATTTCATCCAGTCCCGCATCAGTAAAACCATGACGTGTCGGGTTTCATTCATCGTTTACATCTGCATCTCCACCTGTTCCGGTTCATCCTCGATCAGCGGCCCCCATTGGTCGGCCATTGCGGCGGCGACGCCTGGGAAAAACCTGCTGCGCTCGCGTGACCGATCCGGCCCCGGCGGCATGCGGTGCACGCGGTGGACGACGGCATCCGGCTTCTGCGTGACCGTCGGCTCGAGCGGCGGCAGGTTGTGCAGCCACAGGCAGGTGCGCTTGCTTTCAGGGTCTCCGAATTGCCATGGCTGGATCGACTGAGCTGGCGGCCGATAGTCGCGGATCCGTTCCTTGGCGTAGCGGTGCATCACGGGGTTTTCGATGCAGCGGCGCGGTATGGGCGCATGCCAAAGGTCCGAGAACAGGGCAGCCCCATCGTCAAGTTCGCGCCACATTTCGTCCAGGGACCGGCCTGCAGGCGGTCTGTGCAGCCAGCGGACGCCGGAATTACAGAGCCTGATGCATGGCGGGTGAGCCACGATGAGCATGTCCCAGCCCCAATCCAGGATGTCCCGGACGTCCCCGACGATGTGCTTGTTCGATCTGTCCTCTGCCGGGAGCAGGTCGCACGACCATGCGTCGTGGCCGCGCGCCGCGAATGCGCGCCGGACGACCCCAGAGAACTCGCAGGCGACCAATACGCGGCCCATCATTCGTCCTCCGGCCAGTCTGCGAGCAGTCGCGGAACGATTAGGTCGAGCCTGTAGGCGTTCAGGATCGCCGCGATGATGCGGGCGTCGTCCATCGCGTCTTGCCCAACGGCATCAGCCTCCGTCCCGTTCAAGGCGACGATACACCAGTCGTCGCCATCCTCGTTCGAGTAGCCTGTAGTCATGATCGGCAGGCCCTGCCTGACGTCTCGGGCCCGCTTGGCGACAAACACGGGCAGAGATGACGGAGACGGCAGCAGAGCCAGGCACTCGCTTTCCGCATTCGCCCGTTCGATCACGGCGCGTCCGGTTCCGTAGCCGGGCGTGTTCGCGATCTTGTGCAGATCAGGTTTCGTCGCCATCACCACATCCATACGATCATCAATCCAGCCGCCGCCCAGGCTGCCAGCCCGACCAGCGCCATCGGCAGGATCCACCAGCCGGACGGCCAGGGCCGGTCGGCGTCCAGCTCGTCCTGGCTGCGGAGTTCGGGGAGCAGGTCACGCTTGCTCATCACTCACGGCTCCTCACCTGGGCGCGGCGGATCGCGTTGACGACGGCGTCACCCCATGCGCGGCCGCGATCTTCGGCGACCTGCGCGATCAGCTCGCGCGCCTCGTCGTCCGTCAGGCAGGCCAGCGCGGCGCGTGCCGTCGCCAGCCGCCTCTGGCGCATCAGTTCGCCGTCGGGAAAGCGGATCACCCTGGTCATTGCGCGGACTCCGCATAGCTGGAGAACAGGGCATCGACCTCGGCACGGACGGATGCGTCGGCAGCCGCGATCTGGTCGGCGAAATGCTTGCGCGCCGCTTCGACGCTGACGCCGCTGTCGAGCGCTTCTCGAAGCTCGTCGATCACCGCAGGCTTTTCGACAGGCGGCAGCCCGAACGGATCGTCGTCGTCCTCGCGCGCGGCGTCCGCAGCCTCGGCGATCTCGCGCAGCTCATCGATGATCGTACGGGCTACGGCGCGATGGTCTGTGCCGATTGACTTCCACCATGCCGCGAAGGCCTCTCGACCACCCCGCGCCGCTGCGCGTGCCTCGTCCAGCATCTTCTTGTGCCGCTCGGTGTCGCCCTGGCCCTTGGCCCATTCTGCCATCTTGCGGCCGACTTCGACGCCAAGCGGCATATCGGCCTTGAACAGCGGCTTGAACTGGTCGGCGCACTTGATCTGCCAGACCGGGCAGCCGGGATGCGCCGGGTCGAGGATCATCATCGCGGTCATCTCGAAGATCAGGTCGCCGTCGGCCGCGGGGTCCCACGGCACGTCGGAGCGGCGGGTCTTGGTCTTGCGCGCGTTCCGTCCGGTCTTAGGGTCCTGCATCACGGGCTTGGCGCGTGTGCAGATGACGATGTTTGTGCGGGCGCGCACGATCCTGTCGATCAGGCGGCGATAGCGCGGCTTCACCTGCGCCCAGGCGAGCTGGCTCATGCGATCGCGGCGGCTCTCGTCGCCCCCCGTCAGGCGGTCCAGCGTCTGCGCGTGCAGGTCGAGGACGCCGCCGACGCCTTCCCAGGCGTGGCTGAAACTGTCGATCACGAGCACGGGCAGGTCGGCCGCCTCGGCCGCGTCGATCACCTCGATCCAGCGCTCGGGACCGAAGCCGATCATGTTCCCGGACTCGTCCACGGCCTTCATGTCGAAATGCACCATCTCGGGAAAGGCGTCGCGGTAGTGCAGGGCCCGGCGGTTCTCGGTGTCGACGATGCCGATGGGCGCGCCCTTCTTCCCGGTGATGCCCTCGGCGATGCCGCGGGCCACGAGCAGGGCCGAATAGGTCTTGCCGGAACCGGAGGCGCCGCACAGGCCCAGCGTGATCGTCAGCGGGTCGTGCAGCTCTGATACCGGGATGAAACGGATCTGGGCGGTCATTGTTCTCTCCTGTTCACGGGGCTTGCCATTGCATGGCCGCTTCGATCGCGGCCGCGCTCGGGCGCGACTGGTCCATCATCGCCGTCTCGCGTTCGAGCCAGCGTTCGGCCATCCATTCGGGCAGTTCGACGTGGTGGACGCCTGCGGGGTATCCGGGCCACTCGCCGCTGGTCAGGCAATCGCGCCAGACCTCGCGCGCGTGGCGCATCTTGCGTCGGGCCATCTCCATCGTCAGGCCGCCGAGTTCGATCACGCAGACGCCGTAGGGCGCATCCTTCTCCTGGAAAATGAAGCGGAAGGCGCGTTCTTGGCCTGTCGCTGCCTTCCATGTGTCCATGTAGTGCGCTGCCTGCATGTCGTAGCCGTAGGTCATCACCGCGCGCAGGCACGCGTCCGGGCTGGCGTTGGTCGTGGTCTTGAAGTCGTAGAGCGGCAGGGACGGATCCTCGGGCGCGTTGTCCACCATCGCGCGGCACCACACGCCATCGACCATCGCGAGGGCGGTCATCTCGGACCGCGAAGGGTCCAGCGTGATCCGGTTGGCGTCCAAAGCCTTTCGCGCGGCCTCGGCCATCCGCTCGATCTGTTCCGCCTCGGCGGATTTCAGCGGGGTCAGACCGGCATCACGGGCGCTTGACACGAACTCCTTGGCGGCCTTCGTCGATGCGGCCCCGTTCGCGGCCAGAAGATCGTCTGGGATGACGACCCAGTCGGCCCCGTCACCCAGCACCGCGCGGTGGGCTGCCCGACCGATGTCGAAGGTCTTGCTGTCGGACGGCTCCCAATCCGGGTTCAGACGGGGATGCGCAGTCCAAGCGTGCAGCGGGCTGCGATCGATCACCAGCCGCGCAAGCGTCGAGCTGAGCGTCGGCACATCGCGCAGCTTATCCGCGTGATATGTCGCCGCATCGATGCGGTGAATTCCGGCGTCAATCATCGGAGAACTCCACATCGTAGGCCAGCTCGGCCAATGCCTTGCGAACGTCGGCGGGCAGATCGCGCGGATCGACCGGAACGCCGAGTATCTCGACGCCGTCGATCTGGACGCGCCCCATGTCAGGCTCCCACCATGTGGGCGAGCGCGGGACCGCGTAGTCGCACCGCATCATCGGGGCGCTGAACCGCACGGTCAGCTCTGCGCCGTTCCAGGTTCCCGTGGCCATCACACGCCCCCTTTCGCGCGCAGCGCAGACAGCGTGCCGGAAGAAATGACGGTCAGTCGTTCGCGGCGCATGCGTTCCTCAATGGCGAAGAGGGTGGCGATCGCGCTGTCCTCGACCCATTCGTCGCCGTCGAACGACACCCGGTAGGCATCGCTGCGCTCGCGCTTGATCGTGGCGCCGCGATATTCGGCGCGACCGAGGTCCGCGAGGTCGGCCAGCGCCGTGACGAACGCGCCGTCAACGTGGCGCAGGTCGCCATTGGCCAGCATCTTCTCGATCTCGGCGCAGTCGCCGATCGTGAGGTCGATGCCCCGCCTGTCGCGCAGGCTGTCGATCCATTCTGCGTTATTCATCGCGCTGCCCCTTCTTCGGCTTGATGACGTTCTGATTGATCGGACCCAACATCATGCCGCCCCGTCGCTGATGATCTGGCGAACGCGGACCCGGGTCCGTGCCATGGCTGCGGCGATCTCGGCGCGGATGCCGTTCGCGGCCGATCCGCCCTCACGCGCCAGCCGTTCGAGCCGGTCGGCGTCGCGGTGGTCGATGATGTCGGCGCTGCGCCGCAGGACGTTGATCGCTGCTGCGATCTCCCAGCCCTGGGCTGCGTCCGGGTCGCGCGCGATCTGGCGGGCGCGGACCAGCTCCAGGAACGCCCTGTCGCGGATATAGGTAACGGTGGCGGTCATGATTGCCTCCCATGGTTGCTTCATGGCCGCGATCGGCTGGTGCTTCTTCGGCGGCCATAGGCAATCCATAATGCACCGCGTGGTGTCATGTCAATCCAAAATGCACCGCGCATTAGTGCCCGCCCAGACGCCGCGCCACGAATCGCGGCGTTCGGGTCAGGGTAGGATTGCGGCCGACGCGCGAGTTGTGATTAATTCGCGCCTGAACCCAGGAGCGAGATGAGCATGAGCAAGGCGCAGGTCACGATCGGCTTCGAGGGGGCCGCCGCCCAAGGCGAAATGGAGGTTGCCGATCTGGCGCCCCTGCTTGTGGCTTGGGCGGAAGTTTTCAAGGCGGCCAGTGCCGCATTGAACGGGGATCGCGCCACGACCCGTGTCGCCGTCAAGGCGACAGCCCCGGGCAGTTTTCTCGTGCAGCTGGCCGTCGATGTTGGCGTCATGGATCAGCTTCTTGGTCTGCTCGATTCTGTCGCCGACAATCCCGGCCGCATAACAGCCGCCAATGCGCTGCTTGATCTCATTCTCAAGTCCGGCGCCGTTTGCGGCGGCGCTGTTGGCCTTTTCGAGGTGATCAGGCGTCTGCGCGGGCGCAGGCCGGATGCCACCGAACGACATGGCGATGGTTCCATCACCATCGAGGTCGACGGGGCGAAGATCCACCTTTCGCTGCCAGCGGCGAAGCTGATCGAGGATCATGCCTTCCGCGAGCGGGTTGCTGATCTGGGAGAGCGGGTCAGCGCAACCGAGGGAATTGATGAAACTTTCGCAGTCGGCAACGATGGCAAGAAAATCTGGTCGTTACCCCGTTCGGATGCCCTGTCCTTGCGCCTTCCGGCACTGGAAGGTGCCGAACCGGAAATAGTGACCACCGAACGCGAGGTGTGGCTAGAGCTGGTCAGCACGCATTTCAAGGGCGGCTACAAGTGGCGCTTCACCGACGGTGAGAACACATTTACGGCCACCATTGAGGACGAGGACTTTCTGACGAAGGTCGAGAACGGTGACGTTGCGTTTTCCGCCGCCGACAAGATCCTCGTGCGCCTGCGGGAGGAGCAGGAGATCGGATCCGAGATCAAGAAACTTGGCACGCGCATCATCCGGGTTATCAAGCATGTCCCGGGTCCAAAGCAGATGAGGCTTCTGTAATTGCGGCAATAGATGCACCGTCGAACGGGATCCCGGCAGCGTCAAATCAGCCCAGAATGCAACCACATCATCAACCCCACCGGCGCCCCACCGCATGGCGTGGCCGCTCATGCGCGCTTGACCCAGGCGATTTCTGCCGCCCAGTCCAGCTTAACGTTGTGGATCGGCGGCGCGTTCCAGCTTTCCAGCGTGAACGTCCCGTCAGGGTTCTTGCGGACGATCTTGACGAAGCGGCGCCCGTCGGGAAGCCCAACCACGCATTCGCGGCCGTCGATCCGATCCAGCGGCGCGTGCCGGTCGTAGATCAGCACGTCACCGTCCATGTACCGGGGCCACATGCTGTCGCCCCTGACCCTGACGGCAACCGCATCGGGCCCGATCCCCGGCGGCGGATCAATCTCGTCCAGGGCACCCGTTCCGTCATCCAGCGTGAACACTTCCGCACCCGCACCGACATAGCCGACCAGCGGGACTGCCTTCTTCTCCGGCCCGCCCGTGCCAAACAGTATCCATTCCGGCGAAACGCGGAAGGCGCGGGCGTACTTTATGGCGTCTGGTCTCCTGAACCCACGTGTCCCGTTCTCGTGGTGTCTATAGGTTACAATTTGCCAACCGAACCGGCGCGCTGCGTCGGCGGCTGTTTCATAGCCAGCTCTTTCTCTGGCTAAACGTAGTCGTTCACTTGGCTCCATGGCTGAACTCATAACGCCTTGTGCGGTGCGAAAGGGATTGACATGAATGCTAAAGCAATCCATTTTGCACCGCATGAACCAGAAGGAACTCATATCGATTTGGGGAAGCGCAGCTGCGCTTGCTCGCGCCCTGAATAAGCCGGAAGCGACAGTCAACCACTGGTTCCAGCGCGGCTCCATCCCGGCGAAGCACGACGCGGCGATCATCGAGGCCGCGCGGCGGGCAGGGCATGTCGTGACGCCGGAGGACCTGTTCAAGCTTCGGCAGGAAATGGCAAGGCGGATGGAGCGCGCGGCATGACATGGTCAGACGATCGTCCCGCTGGACCGGCTGAAAGGCACGGAAAACATCGTTCCGCGCCCGTTCAGAGGCTGCACATCGACACCGCGATGGATGCGATGTGCGAGCGCTACGGTGACCACGACGCGATTGCCGAGCTGATCGCCGCAAGGTGGGGCACGAACACCTGCCACGCGACGATATCGCGCAAGAGATCAGGTTCTTTGTCGTGGTCCGTTATGGATGTCGTCGCGATCGAGGACGCTCTTGGAAGCTATCCGGTCACCAAGCTTCTGGCGCGACGCATCGAATGGTGCAGATCATCCCTTAGCCCTGTCGATGCCGCGAAAGCGCTTGCCAAGGAGGCAGGAGAGGCTATTGCCGCGATGACCGGGGCAGCCTTGAGCGGCGGTCTGTCAGACAGAGCCCAGGCAATCACGGAAATTGACGAGGCAATCGAGGCACTGCGCGCGGCGCGGGCTGCCTTGGAGGCCCAGAAATGAGAATGCGCGGCCGGGTGACGAGTGGTGGTTTCCCTGGTGCGTCGAGCCGGGCGGCGCGGCCGCGATCCCGGCAATCCTCCCTGTTGGTTGGGCGATGTGCCTGCCTCGACTCCCCGGCGGTGCGGTCTGCCCGCCGGGGCCTTTTGGGAGCCCAATTCGCGCCGATGGCGCATACGACGTCCGGCCGCATGTCGCGGCGGATCCCTGCCGGCGGGGTGCCGGTTCTTCAAGGTAAGGTCGTCGGGACGCGGCGTGGGTGGCCTACATCCTTTGCCCACGCCGCAGCCGCCCTTCGGCCGTAGCGCATTTCCGGCAGCGGGAAGGGGGACGCATGACCGTCATCATTGGCATTGATCCGGGTCGAAACGGCGGCATGGCCCGCCTGTACCGAGGTGACTGCGGCATGTGGCGCGTTGACGTGATCGACCTGCCGCAGACGCCGGGCGACCTGGAGATCGCGCTGGCGCAGGCGCGGCCTGCCGCGTTCGCGGTGGTCGAGAAGCCGTTCTACCCGCCGCATATCGGCATCCGCAGCATCGCCCGGATCGCCGAGGGCTATGGCGCTCTGAAGGCGATGCTGTTCGCGGCCGGGATCCCGATCCGGGAAGTCGCGCCGCGTGAGTGGAAGGCAAGCCTGAACGTGCCGGCCGACAAGGCCGCCGCGCGCAGGCGGGCGGAAGAGTTCTTTCCCGACGACGCGCATCAATGGTCGCGCGCGAAGGACGACGGGCGCGCGGAAGCCGCGCTCATCGCATGGTATGGGAGGCGCTGGGCGTGAGTATCGACCTGATCAGGGCGATCTGGGACCGCGGGCCGGAGTCGCCGAACGAGCGGTTCGTGCTGGTGGCACTTGCTGACTACGCGAATGAGCATGGAGAGTGCTGGCCATCAATAGACGGACTGTGCAGGAAGACGCGTCTTTCGGAGCGCGGTGTCCAGTCGATCCTGAGGCGCCTTGAGAAGGCAGGATGGGTGCGCGTTGTGGCCGGTGGCGGTCGCAGCAACACCAACCGCTACACCATCGTGTTGCCCGTTGACCTAAAACAAAACCCCGCACCAGATGCACCGTTTACAGGCGAAAACCCCGCATTGCGTGCGGGGATTAAAGACGAAACCCCGCAGGAGAAACACCGTTTTTCGGCGCAAAACCCCGCAGCAGCTGCACCTTTCAAGGAAGAAACCCCGCAGCTGAGTGCAGAAAACCCCGCAGCAGCTGCACCCGAACCACCATTAACCACCAATGGTATGGTGGTGGTGGGGGATGCGCGCGCGCGCGATCAGCTTCCGGTTGATCGGTCGAACGTGGTCCCGCATCCCGCCGCCGCGACCGCCTCGGCCGACGAGCTCTACGACCGCGTCCTCGCAGCCGCAGGCCTCACATCGGGCAGGCTGCCGACATGGTGGCTGCCACCGGCCGCAACGCTCCACGTCGCCAAGTGGCGCCAGCTCGACCTGACCGACGACGAGATCGTCGAGGTCGTGCGGCAGACGCAGGCGCGCTTCGACGACAGGCCCACCAGCCCAAAGGCGTTCGATTTCGCCATGCGCCGCTACGCCGCCGAGAAGAACCACCAGATCGAAACGCCGCAACCCGCGGCCCAGCAGGAAACCCGGACCGGCGGCAAGTCGCAGAAGGATTACTTCGACGGATACCTCGAGCGGCTCAAGAAGCGGCTAGGCGTCGATGACGAAGAGTTCGAAAAATACTTGAGGCTCCAATGACCAACCAGATGCACAAGATCGCGATCACCGGGCGGCTGACCAGCTTCCTGCGCCGCAGGGCAAAGCCGCGCCACCTGGCCGAGGACGAACAGGCAACCGACGCCGAGATCGAGGCGCTCGCCCGCCGCATCGTCGCCTACGCACCCACCGACCAGGCGGGACTCGCGGAATGGTGGGAACGCTTCGAGCGCCGCCTCGAGGACGCCGGCAACGGGCGCCATTGGCCGTCGCCGCGCGAGGTCAGCGAGGCCGCGTCCCAGACGCCGAGATCGGCACGCCAGGCGCCCGACGCCGCCGTCGAGGTCGAGGTCGGGTCCCGAGAATGGCAGCTCGACGTCCTCGCCAGGCGCATCCGCGAAGGCCTGCCCGTCAGCGAAATGGACCTGTGGGGCCGCAACGCCGTCGAGCTCATCCGATCGGGCAGGGTCGACCGGGAGCAGATCGAACGGGCCCGGCTGGCCTACACCGCCGAGCTCGTCGACCTCTACGGCGAGGCTGCCGCCGCGGCGCGCATCGCCCAGCTCGCGGCGCATCACGAGGCCTGCCTCGGCGCGGCGTCGGAACGCCCGCAGACAGGCGCGCGGCCAGACCGCAGGGCCAGCGCAGCCGCCGCGGCGCGCATCCTGGCCACGGCCGCGGCATCCGTCTCGGCGACGAAACCGGCGGCATGAGGGGGGAACCATGGCTGGCGTCAACAAGGCAATCATCGTCGGAAACCTCGGCGCGGACCCGGACGTGCGGACGTTCCAGGACGGCAACAAGGTCTGCAACCTGCGCGTGGCAACCTCCGAAACCTGGAAGGACAAGGCCACGGGCGAGCGCCGCGAGCGCACCGAATGGCATAGCGTGGCGATCTTCGGACCGCTCGCCGACGTCGCGCAGCGCTACCTGCGCAAGGGGTCCAAGGTCTACCTCGAGGGCAAGCTGCAGACCCGCAAGTGGCAGGACCAGTCAGGCCAGGACCGATACACGACCGAGATCGTCCTGCAGGGCTTCGGCGCGCAGATGGTCATGCTCAGCGGCACGCCAAGCGCATCAGACGCGCCAGACACAGCCACGGACCTGCCCCGGCGCACGGCCATGGACGACGACATCCCGTTCTGAGAGGGCAAGATGAAGCGCGTGGATCCAAAAGTCGAAAGCCTGATCGTCGCGATCGAAAGCGCGCCACGGCGCGAAATCATCGTCTACCACGAGGGAAGGCCGGGCTTATTGCCGCGCAACATCGCCGAGGCGGCGCGCAGGATGCACCACGCCGGCAAGTGCACGCTTGCCCAGCGGCCGACCAGGCATTTCACGGCGGACGGCGAAAGGATCTGGCAATGGGTGGCGATCACATGCTGATCCAGCGCAGGAAATGGCCCGTGGAGCCGATATGCTGGCCGCTGAGCAGCCTTTGGCGTATTTCGGGTGTCAGGGGGTGCCGATAGCGGCTAGCGGGCGTCAGAGAGCAAAAAATGGGGGTGAAGATGAAATACAGGCACGACACGGAATTCGAGAAGGCGGCAGATACGGCCTTTCGCGTAACCGCGCTCGAGCTGCGACAGTTCGTCGAACGCTACGAGCGTCTCGAGGCCGACAAGAAGGAAATCGCCGACCAGCAGAAGGAGCTGATGGCCGAGGCCAGGGCGCGCGGATACGACACCAAGGCCATGCGCCAGATCGTGCGCGAACGCGCCAGAAGCCGCGAAGAGGTGCAGGAGGAACAGGCCGTCCTCCAGCTCTACCGCGATGCGCTGGGGATGTGAGCCATGCCGAGACTGAGTCCGGAACAATGGGCCGACGTCCGAGCCGAGCGCGAGGCGGGCGCGACATTCCGTGAGCTGGCCGACAAGTTCGGCGTCAGCGATGCCGCGATCGTCAAGCGCGCCAAGGCCGAAGGGTGGGGCGACGGCACCGATGTGCGCGAGGCAATCCGCCGGAAAGTTAGCGAAAAGGTTAGCGGAATGGTTAGTACCGCTGACCCGAAAAGAAGGGCCGAGGCGCTCGACAGGGCGGCCGAGCGCGCCGCCGAGGTCATCGAGCGGCACAAGGCGGACTGGGAGCAACACCGCCAGCGCTTCGGGGCCGTCACGACCGATTTCGAAAGCGGAAAGCACGCCAAGATCAACGCCGAGATGCTGACCATCCGGCAGCGCGGCGAGCGCCTTGCCTGGGGGTTGGAGGACACCAACCCGGCGCCGAAGATCGAGATCAAGCGGGAGTGGTGATGGGCGAGGCCTTGGAAATCCGGATCGCGCCGCCCGAGCTGCACCCGGGGCAGCGCCGCATCCTGGACGATCCGGCCCGCTTCAAGGTCGCGTCATGCGGGCGGCGCTTCGGCAAGACGCGGCTCGCCTGCGAGTGGCTGACGCTTCTGCCGGGGGCCGCGATCGAGGGCAGCCCGGTCGCGTATTTCGCGCCGACCTACAAGCTGCTGTCCGAGGTGTTCGGCCTGATCGAGCGCACGATGGCGGGCGTGGCGAAGCGGGTGAACCGGCAGGAGATGCGGATCGAGCTGGTCACGGGCGGGGCCATCGACTTCTGGACGCTCGAGGACCCGGACGCCGGCCGCGGGCGGCGTTACAGGCGGATCGTGATCGACGAGGCGGCCCATGCGCGGCACCTGCGTGACGCTTGGGAACAGGCGATCCGGCCCACGCTGACGGATTACCGCGGCGAGGCGTGGTTCATCTCGACGCCCAAGGGGCTGAACTTCTTCCACGATCTGTTCCGGCGCGGCGAGAGCGAGGAATACCAGAACTGGGCCTCGTTCCACATGCCGACATCGGCCAATCCGTACATCGCGCCCGAAGAGATCGAGGAGGCCCGCGCCCAGCTGCCCGAGCTGGTGTTCCGGCAGGAATACCTGGCCGAGTTCGTCACGATGGGCGCGGGGCTGGTCAAGCCGGAGATGGTCCGCCTCGGCGCCGCGCCGCGCGACCTGCCGATCACGCTTGGCGTGGATCTCGCCATCTCGACCAGGGACGGCGCGGATTTCACGGCCATCGTCGCCATGACCCGGGATCCCAATACCGGGACCGTCTACATCGTCGAGGCCGAGCGCTTCCGCGGCGAGTTCCGGGAGATCGTGGACAGGATCAGGACATCGGCCGAGCGCCACCGGGCGAAGCTGGTCGCGATCGAGCAGACGCAGTTCCAGGCGGCGGTCGTGCAGGAGCTGGCGCGCACGACGAAGTTGCCCATTCGTGGGGTGCGCCCGGATCGCGACAAGGTGACGAGGTTCCTGCCGCTTCTCACGCGCTACGAGCAGGGCATGGTCGTGCATGACCCGTCCGGCGTGCCGCCATGGTTCCGCGACGAGCTTCTCGCCTTCCCCGAGGGACAGCATGACGACGGTGTCGATGCCGCCGCGCACGCATTCGCCGCGCTTGGCATGTCGTCGGGGCCGGTGGTCATTCCCGGCCGGAGGGTGTTCTGATGGCCCTGTGCGCGACGATGGAGATGCTGGCCGAATACGTCGGTCCGAAGACGGCACTGAAGCTTGTGGAGGCCTTCGGCGGCACCGATCTTCGCGTCCCGAGGCGCCGGGCCGGAAATACCTGGGCGAAGCTGGTCTCGGCCCTTGGCGATGAAGAGGCGGCGCGATTCGTGCACCTGTTCTCCGGCGAGCGTATCTACGTTCCGACCAACGCGGACGGACAGAGAGAGCAGCTGAGGAACGCGATCATTCGCGAGCTTCGCAAGGGGCGCAGCCCAGAAGAGGTTGCCGCCGACGTCCGTGTGATCGGCCGCGTGAGCGTTCGGCATGTCCGGCGGATCGCCAGCAATGTCCGCCAGGAGATCGAAGCGAGCCAGATGCAGCTGCCGCTGCTGCCTCCCAAGATGTGATCACAAAAGGTGACTTGCGCGCAACAGTTGTGGCGCGCGACGTGTCATCGCGTTGTGGATGCCGGCGGAACTGCTTTTACTGCACGCGCGGGATGCAACCCGCAAAGGCAGGAGAGCAGTTATGAAATACGTTTCTACAGCGGCTTTGATCGCGTCGCTTCTGGCAGGTCAGTCGTTTGCTGCCGAGGTCACTGGCGGTGATATCCAGCTGAGATATTCGACATTCACCGGTGATGACCTCGACTACGATGCGACGTCGATTTCCGGCTCCGTCGAGGTTGGATTTACCAAGCAATTCTCGGTTCAGGGCGATATCGGCTTCAGGTTCTTCGACAATGACATCGACTCGAACTACCTCACGCTGCACGGCATCGGCCATGTGAGCGATGCAACATCCGTCGGGCTTTTCGTTGGTCGCGAAGAATTCGAAGGCTTCGGTGAAACCGTCTACGGGGCCGAGGTCGGGCACGAGTTCGGCAGCCTGTCCGGAGAGGCCTATGTGGCGCTCTCGGAAATCGAAGGTGCCGATGTCACGCTTCTGGGGATCAGCGCCGATTATGCCGTCACCGAAGCGTTCAAGCTCGGTGTTGCCTATCACAACGTGGACCTGGAAGGGTTCGACGCCTCCCGGATTGCCCTTCGCGGGGAATACGGTATGGGTGGATTCAGTGTCACCGGCGAAATCGGATCCGGGGAACTGGATCAGTCGCTGGGCGGCGGTTCCGAAACCTTCATCGGTATCGGCCTGAAGACCACCTTCGGCGCTTCGCGCGGCTCGACGTTCGAGCGCCGCAGTCTCTTTGAGCTTTTCCCCGGGTAAACTTCATCTCGAACCCTCGAACTCGCAAGGGCCGGCACAGCTGGCCCTTTTTTGTCGGACAGCGGTCCGGCAGATTTGATCGCGGCAATGTGCCATCGTCACCCCATGGCACGGAAACCTGCAACACTCACGTCCGCGATCTCGATCGAGCGCATTCTGTCGCGGTTCACATGGATCGGCGATGCCGACGAGCTGCTGCTACGCCTTGGCATCAGCCGGTCGGCGCTGCGTCAGGTGGCCGACGACGACGAGGTCGCATCGGCGCTGGAGACGCGGCGGCACGCCGTGGTCGGAACGCCTTGGCGCATCGAGGGGCAGCGCGCAAGGGCCCGCGATTTCGTCTGGTCCGAGCTGGAGCCGCACGCCGTCGACATCATGGAAGCGATCTGGGAGGCCGTCCCATACGGTTACTCGGTCTTCGAGGTCGTGTTCGCGGATCGCGGCGGCGGTCGGATCGGCATCGAGCGCATCGTGCGGCTGCCGTTCGACTGGTACGTCGTGCGGCCCGACGGGACGCTGCTGCGCCGCGACACGATGCAGCCAGAGGACGTGCCGGAGAAGTTCTTCCTGACCGTCCACAACGGCTCGATCCGCAAGCCGATGGGCGATGCGCTGCTGGCAAAGGCGTGGTGGCCGTGGTTCTTCCGCACGCATGGCTGGAAGATGTGGTCACGGTTCCTCGAGAACACGGCCGTGCCTCTCCTGGTCGGGCGTTCGGCCACGGATCGCGAGGCGGTTATCGAGCAGCTGAAGGCCATCACGTCGGGCCCGGCGGTCATCGTCGGCCCGGACGAGGACGTGCAGCAGCAGGGCCAGTCGCCGTCCCGGAACTTCGAGGCCTTCGAGGAGGCCTGCGCGCGCCGGATCCAGCGGCTGATCCTCGGCCAGACGCTGACGTCGGGCACCGACGGCGGATCGGGCAACCGCGCCCTGGGCGAGGTGCACGAGCGCGTGCGCGAGGAAAAGCGCCGCGCCGATATCCGCATGGTGGTCCGCACGATGCAGACCGTGGTCGACCGCCTGTCGTGGCTGAACGGCTTCGGGCGCGGGCTGTCGTTCGTCATGGAGGACGCCAAGAGCCTCGAGGCCGACCGCGCGTCGCGCGACGAGGTGCTCTGGCGGCAGGGCGTCCGTTTCACGCCGCGCTACTACGAGGAGAAATACGGGCTTGAGCCCGACGACTTCGCCATCGATCAACCTCAGGACGGTGGCCGGGCGGCCTTCTCGTTCACCGACGCCCAGCAGCGCTTCACCGACGGGCAGCAGCGCATCGAGGACGCGATCGCGGGCCTCACGGACTCCGCCCATGGCCCGATCCCGCCGGCGGCCATCGCATCGGCGATCCGCGGGGCGCGGGACAAGGCAGAGCTGGCCGCGCGTCTGGCGGTCGTGGCCGCCGGAGCGGACGACCACACGTTCAGGCAGATGCTGGAGCGCGCGATGCTGGCGGCTGACCTGACGGGCGTCATCGAGGCCGAGCGAACGGCGGAGGAGTGACATGCCCGCAGCAGATGGCGGCGGCATCTCCTTCGATGCGCCGTTTCATGTACAGGTCGCCCAGGCGCGCGCCATGGCACCGATGCTGGCCGAGGCGTTCTACGGCCTGACGCCGGAGAAGCGCGCGCTGGCATTCACGGTCTCAGGGCTCGCTCGGCTCGACCAGGTGCAGGCCGTTGCCGACAGCCTGATCCGGGCGGAGGAACAAGGCTGGTCCTTCGCCAGGTGGAAGGCCTGGGCCGAGGCGCAGGAATGGACACTACCGCGTCACCGGCTCGAGACGATCTTCCGCACGAACCTGCAGACCAACTACATGGCCGGGCATTGGCGCAACTTCGAGCTGGCCCGCCGTTCGCGCCCCTGGCTGATGTTCGATGCCATCAACGACAGCCGCGTGCGGCCGCATCATCTCGCGCTGGACGGCGTGATCCGGGCCGTGGACGATCCGGTATGGGACAGGATCTCGCCGCCACTGGGGTTCAATTGCCGCTGCACGCTGCGGTCCCTGACCGACCGGGCCGCGCGTCGTCGCGGCGGCAGGACCGAGATCATTCCGGCCGAGGGGCACGCCGATGGCGGGCAATGGGGCAGGCGGCCGCGCAAGCTGCTTGAGCGCCTGAGCGATCCCGTCGAGGCAAGGGCCGCAAGATGCGATGCGCGCGACTTCGTGTCTGACCCGACGGGCAGGCCGATCTGGTGCTCGGAGGCACGCGCGGCGGAGCTCCTGACCCTGCTGACGGCATATACGCGCCCGGACCCCGAGACGTGCGCCGCCGCAGCGAGAACGGAGCTGTTTCGGGATTTCGTCGAAGGCGCGCCTGGGGCGCCAGATCTATGGCCGATCGCCGCGCTGGACGATGACCTGATGGCGACACTCGGAGTGCGGAACAGGGTCGTCTGGCTGTCCCGGCAGACGCTTGCATCCCATCTCGCAAAGCATCCTGAAATCGGTGCCGAGCAATACGCAATGATACAGGAAATGGCCACATCGGGGCATGTATGGGCAGCGCGTTCAGATCGCCATTTCCTTTTCGTACTTGGAGGATACAGGCTGACCGTGAAGGTCGAACGCAGCCTTCAGTGGAGTTGGGCCGTGTCTCTGTTCAGAGTTGGCGGAAGAAAGCTTGTGCCCGCAAAATCGACGCGTATCCGATGATTGGCAGCGGCCCGGGGCGGCGGATCCCGGTTGCCTCATCAAGCGCCGTTGGGCGCAAGGGCAAGCCAGCCTGATAGCGACGCTGCCGACCACACTATAGCGTGACTTTGCGTTGAGTAAAAGCGCGAGCTGTCCCGGGTCGGCACGCCCGGTCACCTCCTCATGGCAATGCCAAGGGTGAGGGAGCCATTGCCGACAGCTCAGGCGAAATATTTGTGGGCGTCTCGTCCATTGTCAAATGCTGCGGTGAGAAGCGCCCCGGGTGGCGCCCGGTCCCGCGTACATGCAAGGCATGGCAGGGTCCGCCGTGACAGCGCTTCCCGCATGATGGTGTTGGATATCGCAGCGGATTTCAATTGCTCAAGTCGCCAAAGGATACAGATCAACGACTTCTGGAACGCCGTGGCCGCCTGATGAGGGTCGCGGCGGCGGCTTCGTAAAGCGCCAGCAGATGCTCGGCCCGTTCAATCTCGGTGTCGAAGCCCTGCCGGCGGTAGAGGCGGTCGATTGCGCGGTCCAGCGCGCGGTGGGCGGCGCGCAGGTCGGCGGGCATGGCGTCGGGGTCGTAAAGGTCGGCCAGCGTGGCCTGGGGATGCGCGGCGCGGGCGTCGAGCACCGCCTGCGCCAGCGACTCGATGCGCGGGGTTGCGAGCGTTTCCAGCCCGCCCGGCGGCAGCGGAAAGGTATTGTATACAATTCCGATACCATATTGGTAATCGCTCTTGAGCCGCCCGGTCACAAGCCGCATCCAGGCCATGTGCATGGCAGAGGTCAGCAGCGCGAAATGGGCCAAGGTGGCATCCGGGAGTATCCGAAGCTTGTTGCTCGGGATCACCGGCGGCTCCAGCCAGCCGATGGGCATGATGTCGCGGCGTTCCGAACTCACCTCGGGCAGCACGAGGAAAGGGCGGTCAGGGATGACGGTGACATTGAAATCGCCTGGGGTTTGCGCCTTCTCAAGCGTCTGCTTTCTTTTGCTTCTCGATCGGAATTCTCGAACCTTTCGAATTCGTTCGAGGATGCCCGGCAGACGGCGCAGTTCCGCGGGCGGGATCGAGTCGGGATGCACGATCCATCGCCGCCCGCCGTTGAGGAATTCCTGCGCGCCGATGAAGGGGCGGAACCAGCGCGCCTCGGCCGGTTTGGAGGCCTCGAGTTCGCGGTATTCCTCCTCGCTGAGGATGTAGTGCCCGTCATCGATCGGCTGTGAGCCCGAGATGATGGACGGCATCCCGTTGATGGGTCGCGCCTCCTCCTTCACGACGACATGCGGATCGGCCAGCCGCCGTCCGTCGGTGAGGTAGGCGGTGATGACCGGCACGCTGACCTCCTGCGGGTCGGCGGTGATGCTGGGATAGAGGAACAGCCGCTTGTCCTTCGGCGCGCGCCCGCGCCGGTCGAGCCCGACGATCACCACATGCACCTGCGCCACGCCGCGCGCCTCGTTGCCCCATTTGAACGGGCGGTGGGCGAATGAGATTTCGACGCCCCCGCGCCCGAACAGGATCGGCCAGAGCTGGGCAACCTGTTCGCCCTGGCAGATTGAGGAGGTGGCGACGAAGCCGATGCGGGGCGGGGCGGCGCCGGCTTTATCGGCCTTTGCGGCGTATTCCGCGGCCTTGATGAACCATGCCGCCACAAAATCGAGCGTGCCGCCCGAGCCGCCCAGCCGGGCGATCCGCCGCACCTGGGCGCGCTGCGCGGGGGTCTGGACCTTGGCGCCCAGGAAGGGCGGGTTGCCCAACAGGAAGTTGCACCTTTCGGCCGGCAGAAGGTCATCCCAGTCAGTTTCCAGCGCGTCGGCGTGGCGAATGTTCGGGCTCTTCTTCAGCGGAATTCGCGCGAAAGACTTCCCGAATTCGCGCCCGAGCCGGTCGTTCATGATGTGATCCATCATCCACAGCGCGGTCTCGGCGATGCGGGCCGGAAACTCCTCGATCTCAATGCCGTAGAACTGATCAACGTCGATCCGGGACATGAACTGGACGTCCATCTCCAGAGTGCGCGCATCCTCGCGCTCCGCCTGCAGCTCCTTCAGAAGGTCGATCTCGAGCTGGCGCAGCTCTCGATAGGCGATGACGAGGAAGTTGCCGCAACCGCAGGCCGGGTCGAAGAAGGTCATGGATGCCAAGCGGGCGTGGAACTCCTCCAGTCGCTTCCGACGTCCTGTCTTGAGGACACGGATGCGCTCGAATTCGTCGCGAAGATCATCAAGGAACAATGGTCCGATGACCTTCAGGATGTTCTTCTCGGACGTGTAATGTGCCCCCAGCGCCCGGCGGGCCTGCGGGTCCATGACCGACTGGAACAGCGCCCCGAAGATCGCAGGCGAGATCCCGGACCAGTCGAAGCGCGCCGCTTCGAGAAGTTTCTCACGCATGTCGCCATCGAAGGAAGGGATGCGGAGACTCTCGGCGAAGAGTTCGCCGTTGACGTATGGAAAAGCGGCAATGTCGGCCGGAAGATTACGCGGACGGAGGTCTTCCGGCGTATTGAGAACCTGGAATATCTGGGCAAGCAGCGGCCCAGTATCGGACCCATCCTCGCGGGTGCGCGACTCGAGCGTGTCAACGAACAGGTTGCGCTCGAAGATGCCCGTATCGTCTGCAAAGAGGCAGAAGGCGATCCGAACCAGAAAGCGCTCAAGATCGTGACCCGAATAGCCCGCATCCTTGAGCGCATCGTGGAGTCTTCCCACAAGCTCGGCGGCTTCAAGGTTGACAGGGTCTTCATCCCGGAAGGTGGTCGGTGTAACCCCGAGGATGAAGCCGAATTTCTCGACATGATCGGGCAATTGCTCAAGCGAGAACTGCGTTTCTTCGCTCGTCTCGAGGTCAAGCATCTCGAAGGTCTGGAAGTCAGAGAGCACGATGTAGCGTGGCAACTCGGAGTCCTTGAGGCCGTCGAGATAGTCCAATGCCTGCTGACGTGCCTGCGCCAGATCACGGCCGGCGCTTTTTTGTTCCGCGAGCATGACGCCCTTCCAGAACAGGTCAATGAACCCAGTGCCGCCGCCGAGTTTTTGCACCTGACGCTCGAACTGTGCCACACGGCGCCGCGGAACGCCGAACACCTGAAAGAAATCATTCCAGAACGATTGGGCCTCGCCCTTCTCATAGGATTCGCCGCGCCAAGAATCGGCAAATTGCTGCGCGCGCGCCCTGACTTCAGGCCAACTGAGTCTCATGCACTCTCCCCGATCATGATGCTGGACGATTGCCCGCCAAGCGCGAAAGGTCAATCCATCCGTGGCGCGGCCATGACACCGCATCATCTGTACCGCCGCACCGGCGAAACACATCTAAGTCATTAATATAGCTTGATAAAGTTGTCGGACCGCTGTCCGCACAACTCGCTCGACGATGTGTGGCACGATCGCGCCGAAGATGGTGCAATCGGAGACCGCCATGACCAAGACAAAGCAGCGGACGGCAACCGTGACGTTCGCGGTCAGCCACGAGAGCCAGGAGGACGGCCCGGTCCGCTTCCATGGCGTTGCCTATTCGGGAAACCCTGTCGATCAGTACGGGCAGACGTTCGTCGTCGACCTGGCTGGCGTCACCGACGCCGAGATTCCGGTCCTGACGGACCATGACAACGAGATCGACGCCCTGGCAGGCAAGGGCCGCATCTTCGTGGCCGATGCCGAGGATGGCGGCAAGGAGCTGCGGATCGAAGGCCAGCTGTCCCGCACGACCGAAGCCGGGCGCCAGATCTCCGGGCTTCTGGCCGAGGGCTTCCCGCTGCGCATGTCGATCGGGTTTCGGTCGCGTTTCGAGGAGATGACCGAAGAGACGGACGTCAACGGTCGGCGCGTGCGCGTCGATTTTGTACTGCGCGACCCGAAGATCCACGAGGTTTCGTTCGTCGCGGTCCCCGCCGACCAGTTCGCCGGCGTTCGCGAGGTGATGATGTGCGCGGATATCGAGCCTCCGAAGTCAGACCCGGAGCCGCAGGAGGATCCCGAGCGCGCCCGCCTTGAGGCCGAGCTTGCGGCCGCGACCGCGCGGGTCACCGAGCTTGAGGCACAGATCGCCGAGATGCGCGCCGAGGTTCGAAAGCAGCGCCTCAGCGCGGCATTTGCCGCGCATGGACGCGAGGTGCCCGATGACATCGGCCCATGGGTCGAGATGAGCGACAAGGCCTTCGATGCTGCCCTGTCTGCCCTGTCCGAGGCCGGGGCGAAGCCCCCCGTGGACCCGAAGCTGTTCCGTTCGTCCGCGATCGACCGCGCCACGAGCGGCAGCAACATCGAACCGTCCGCCCGCCTGTTCCAGGCGGTCGAGGCCCTTTCAACACGCAATCGGGTGAACTGACATGCCGACCATTCTCAAGCAGACCGCCAGCGACTTCGTGAAGTACGAAGCGCCCATGGGCTATTCGCGCGACGATGTGACCGTCGTCGCAGGACAGAACCTGACCGCCGGAACCGTGGTCGGCCGCATCACGGCCAGCGGCAAGATCAAGGCGTGGGACCCGGCAGCCACCGACGGCTCCGAGACCGCGATCGGGGTCATGGCGGCCAATGCCGACGCGACGAACGGAGACGTGCAGTCCGTCATCGTGGCCCGCCACGCCATCGTCGTCGATTCCGACAACCTCGTCTGGGCGGGATCGCCGACCCAGGCACAGAAGGACGCCGCCATCGCGAGCCTTGCCGCGAGCGGCATCCTGGCACGCAAGACCGCCTGACGGAGGATATCACATGCTTACCGACGCTTTCGACGCCGCCACTCTCACGGCCGCGATCAACAAGTTCCCCGTCCAGTGGGGGCGCATCAACCAGATGGGCCTGTTCACCGACGAGGGTGTGCGCACGCGCGAAATCCGCATCGAGGAGCGCGCGGGAACGCTTGCGGTGCTCGACGCCCACGAATGGGGCGGCAACGGCACCGTCGCCGCGCCCGAGGCGCGCCTGGTCCGCGCCCTGCACATCCCGCAGACGGTGCACAACGACAAGGTGCTGCCCGACGACATCCAGGACATCCGCGCCTTCGGATCGGACAGCGCGCTGGAAACCGCACAGGGCGTCATCGCCCGGCGCCTGCAGCGGATGCGCGCCAAGCACGACATCACGCTGGAATGGCGCCGCATGGGCGCGCTGAAGGGCATTGTCGCAAACGCCTCCGGTTCGACAATCGTCAACCTGTTCAGCGAGTTCAACGTCACGCCCGTCTCGGTCGACTTCGAGCTCGGAACGGCGACGTCCGACATCCGGGCCAAGTGCGAGCAGGTCGTCGATCAGATCGCCGACAACCTCGGAGACGACGCCATGACCGGCGTGCGCGCGCTGGTCAGCCCCGACTTCTGGCGCCGTCTCGTGGCCCACGCCAACGTCGAGAAGTTCTTCGTCAACTGGCAGAACGCCTCGGTTCTGGCGTCCGGTGATACCCGGCGCGGTTTCACCTTCGGCGGCGTCACCTTCGAGGAATACCGGGCCAATATCGGCGGCCAGAACTTCATCGCCGCCGGTGAAGGCCACGCCTTCCCCGAGGGCACGATGGACACCTTCTCGACCTACTACGCGCCGGCCGACTTCAACGAGGCGGTCAACACGATTGGGCAGCCCTTCTACGCGAAAGTCCGGCCCGTCGAGTTCGAGCGCGGCTACGAGCTGCACAGCCAGTCCAACAGCCTGCCCATCTGCAAGCGCCCGGCCGTCCTGGTCCGGCTGTTCAGCTCGAACTGATGGAGGACGCCATGCAAGTGAAGCTGATCCAGCCGCTGCAGTCCGGAACGCAGATCATCAACGCTGGCTGCGTGATCGATCTGCCGGACGCCAAGGCCAAGGCGCTCGTGAGTGACGGCCGCGCCGTGGAAGTGAAGGAAGCTGGCGACAAGGCCAAGCCGGAGAAGGCGAAGCCGAGCGGCAAGTGAGCAGGGGGCCCAGGTGGCGATCATCGACAAGACCGATCTCGAAAGCCGCTTCGGTGTCGACGAGATCGCGCGCCTTGCGGACCGCGACGCGGATGGGGGCGAGGACAGCGGTGTGATCAATGCCGCTATCGCGGATGCGGAGGCCGAGGCGATCGCGCGTCTCGGCCCCGCGCTTTCCGGCCCTCTGCCGACCCCGGTGCCCGAGATGCTCAAGCAGATCGTGGCGGTCATCGCCCGTTACAACCTCGCGCGCCGCGACGTCGATCCGGAGCATCCGTACTACGTCGCCTACCGCGATGCGATCGCCACGCTGCGCGATGCGGCCGCTGGCAAGATCGAGCTGATCGACGGCAACGGCGCGTCCGTGTCGTCTCCCAGCCTTCGGGCCTTCGGGCCCGAGCGCGCCTTCACCGACAGCGCCCTGGCGCCGATGCTTCCGAGGTGGCCGAGATGATCACGATTACCGTCGACGATGATGACGTCATCTCCGGTCTGCACAAGCTGTCGGACAGGCTGGACGACATGCGCCCGGTGATGGCGGAGATCGGCGAGGCCCTGCGCGAGGCTTCGATGGAGGCCTTCTCCGATCAGGCATCGCCCGAAGGGGCGGCGTGGCGGCCGCTGAGCCCCGTCACCGTCGCCAGGCGGCGTGGCACGGCGCATCGCATCCTGCAGGACACCGGCGTCCTGCGCCAGAGCATCACGCGCGACGTCGATGGCCCCCGCAGCGTCGTCGTCGGGTCGCGTGTCGAATATGCCGCCACGCACCAGTTCGGGGCGCGGAAGGGGGCGTTCGGCCGCACATCGCGCGGCGCGCCGATCCCATGGGGCGACATCCCGGCGCGTCCGTTCCTGGGCGTGTCCGCGGAGGCGCGGTCCGAAATCGTCGACGCCATCACCGATTGGCTGGGAGACGTGACATGAGCATCGTGTCGGACGTCGTTGCCCGTCTCGAGGCGCTGGTCCCGTCGCTCGCCGGACGGGTTGGCACTGCCTTCGATCTCGGCCTGCTGATGGGGCGAGAGGTCAGGCTGGCGGCGTCACCCTATTGCTGGGTCCTGCCGGGCGCGATCGTCGGCCAGCAGGAGCAGGGGATCGTCGGTGCATACCGCCAGACGATCAGTCGGCAGGTGTCCGTGGTCATCGCGATGCGCGCGTATGACGGTCAGGGAGCCGCGGACCGGCCCGACCTCGAGGCGCTGATCGCTGGCGTGATGTCGGCTTTGGCTGGGTACGAGCCGCCGTCCATCGCCGCGTCCGCGCGCGGCACCATGACGCTCGTTCGCGGCGACCTCGTGTCGATCCGGTCGGGCATCGTCATCTACGCCCTCGATTTCGCGGTCGAGGATGAATGGAGGTCTCCATGAGCAGCAAGATCGAGCGCCCGACGCGTGGCGGCGCATGGGTCAGGGACCCGAAAACCGGAAAGCTGAAACCGGCCGCGAAGGCCGATAAGGAGGGCACGAAATGAGCCGTCTGACGCGCAAGACCGTCATCCAGGCCAAGCTGGAAACCGCGTACGGAACCGACCCGGGCGGATGGGGCGGCTCGGATGCGATCCTGATCTCCAACCCGTCCGTCAACCTTGTCCAGGACGAGGTGTCGCGCGATCTCCTGCGCCCGACGCTTGGGGCGAGCGAAAGCCTTATCCGCGCGCGTCGCGTCGAGATCGCCTTCGACGTCGAGGTTGCCGGCAGCGGCACGGCCGACGCCCCGCCGGCGTGGGGGAAGCTCTTGCGCGCCTGCGGCTTTGCCGAGACCGTGGTCACGGGATCGCATGTCGAATACACGCCGATCTCGGACGGGTTCGAAAGCCTCGCCCTGCGCTACGTGGTCGACGGCGTGACCCATCTCGCGCTTGGCGCGCGCGGCACGGCGACCTGGACGCTCGACGCCTATTCCCGGCCGATCGTGCGCTTCGAGTTCACCGGCCTCGACGGTGGATCCGTCGCCGCCAGCGCGTCCGGGTCCTATGCCGGATGGCAGACGCCGAACACGGTGCGGCCGGCGGCAAATTCCAGCCTGTTGATCGGCTCGAGCTATGTTCCGGCCAGCGGAACGCTGAGCGGCGGGACGGCCGTGAACATGCGGGAATTCCGCATCGACCTGAACACGACGGTCAACCACATCCTTCTGCTCGGCTCCGAGCGGGCGGAGATCACGGATCGCGCGGTTCAGGGAAACCTGTCCGTCGAGCTGGCCGCGGGCGACGAGGTCGCGTGGCTGACAGACATCCGCAACATCGTGCTGACCTCGCTGGGCTTCCAGCACGGATCGCAGGCGGGCAACATCGTGCGCCTGTTCGCGCCCGCGGTCCAGCGCCGCACCCCGTCCGTGGTCGATTACGAGGGCACGGTGCTGCTGGGCACCGAGCTGACGCTGTTGCCGCAGTCTGGCGATGACGAGCTGACGGTGGTGACGGCATGAGCGATCTCGACGCCTTCGTTCCGCCGCGCGAAGTCGTGACGATCGGCGACCGAGAGATCGCCGTCGAGCCGATCCGGGTGCGTCAGCTGCCCGCTTTCGGGCGGGCCGTCGCGCCGATCATCGAGGCGATCAATTCAGGGCAGGACGCGGCGGCCGTCGCGCTGCGGATGTCCGAACACGTCATCGACCTCGTGATCGCCGCTACCGACGTCGAACGCGGCTTCCTCGAGGATCGTCACCCCGACGACCTCGTGCGCCTGCTGTCGGTCGTGTTGCGGGTGAACTCGGATTTTTTCGCCCAACGCCTCGCCCCGGCGGTGGCGGAGGCGATGCGGACGGTGGCGGAAGTGACAGCTGGGCAGGGGTCTTCGCCTACCTCGTCCGGAACGGGCACAGCCTCGACGAAATCCTCGGCCTGACGCTCGCGGCAGTGCGGGCCCTGGTCGACGCGCATGTGGAGCTTGATGAGATGACCGAGCGCAAGACGCTGATCACCGTGCGGATGGCGGTCTGGGGTTCCCAGGACGACCTGCGCCGCGTGATCGGCGGCTCGGAAAGCGTCGGTGATCTCGACGGCATCGACACCGCAGCGTCGGCGCTTGGGCTGGCGGGAGGTGCCGATGGCTGACCTGCGAGTAGGACTGCGCGTCGACGCGGAGACTGGCGCGGCACGCAAGGAAATCGACGAAACCGCGAAGTCCGTCGAGCGGATGGGCGAGAAGGCCCGTGCGTCCGGCAAGAAGGCCGCCGAAGGGGGCAAGCAGACCAAGGAGAATATGCAGCTGGCCGCGGGGTCCGTGGCGAACCTGACGGCCCAGTTCAACGACATCGGGCAGATGCTCGCGGCCGGGCAAAGCCCGCTCATGCTGGCCATCCAGCAGGGCACCCAGATCACGCAGGTTCTCGGCCCGATGGGAGCAGCTGGTGCGGTGCGTGCCCTTGGGCAGGCGCTCATGTCCATGCTGTCGCCGATGAACCTGATCACGCTTGGGTCGATCGCTGCTGGCGCGGCCCTTGTGCAGTGGTTCACGTCGAGCAGGGAAGAAGCAAAGTCTCTGGCCGAGGAGCTGGACGGTCTGCGCGACACAATCCGCGAGATGGAGAAGCTGCGCGAACTGTCGGTTGCCCCGTTGTCGGAACTCCGGATCGATTTCGGAGACTCGGCCGCTCAGGTCCGCGAGCTCTATTCCGCAATGGCGGATCTGGCGATGCTGGACGCCACGAACAACATTGTCGGCGCGGCGCAGGCGATGCGCACAGAGCTGGAAGACATCACCGGTTATGTCCGCCAGCTGCAGGTGCTCGACAACGCGCTGACGCTTGGGGAGCACCCGGACGACCAGGCGTTCGTCCGTCGGCGCATCCTGTCCAACCTGCGCGAGGATTTCGGCCTGACGGAACAGGAGGCACGCGATCTCGCCGCCGCGCTTGATGACCTTGCCGGTGCCCAGGGGCCGGATCAGATCGCCGATGCCGTCGGTCGGGTCAACGAGGCCTTCGACAGGGTTCTGGAGCGCACGCGCGATCTGCCGGAGACGACGCGCGAAGCAGCCCGGGCCGCGCGCGAGATGGCCATCGAGGTGGTTCGGGTCAACGCCGCCATGGAAGGGCACTCGCGCTCGGCCGAGAAGGCGCGCCAGGACGCAGAGGCGATGCTGGCCACCCTGAACGACGAGGCGCAGATCCGCGCCGCGATCAAGCTCTACGGCGAGGACAGCGTCCAGGTCGAGAGACTGCGCGTGGAGCAGGCGCGGGCCGCCTTCGCCGCGCGTGTCGAGGAAATGCAGATCAGCGACGAGCTGAAGCAGTCACTGATGGAGGCATGGGACGCTGCGCGCGGGCTGGCGACCGAGGACATTGCGGGCGGCATCGCGGCTGCTGCCGCGCAGGCCTCGGCGCTGGCCGGCGAGATGGAGCGCGCCTGGAATGCGGCTGCAAATGCCGCTGCCGCGGCGTCGGATGCGGCGCGAGAGAGCCAGCTGCGCGTGCAATTCAAGGACGATCCGGTCAAGCTTGCAGGGGCATTGGCCGAACAGCGGTTCAAGTCGCGCGTTGGCGACTATTCCGGATTCGATCCGATCCTGCGGTCGCAGATCGACCAGCGGCTTGCCGAGACGGTGGCTGCGGCAGAGGAGGCGGCGCGGAACCAGCAGGCGCTGGTTTCGTCGAACCGTGGCGGGCGTTCTGTCGGCAGGTCCGTGTCTCGTTCCGCATCGGCAGCGACGATCCGGGATACGGACAAGACCCGCGATGCGTTCGAGCGTCTTCGCGCCAGCGTGGACGACGCCTATGCGGCGCAGCAGCGATACGCGGAGGCCGAGCGCATCGTGAACGACGCCGTTCGTCAGGGGATCGTCAGCAAGGACGTTGCAGCGGACGTCCTGGAGCGCGTGAAGCAGGGCCTGGACGGAGCCTCGCGCGGGGCCGATCAGTTCGCCGAGAGCCTCAAATCCGGCGTTCTGGACGCCCTGAGCGATGTCACCAGCCTTGAGGACGCATTCTCGAACCTGATCCGCGTGATCCAGAGGGCCGCGTTCGAGGCATTGCTGTTCAACGAGGGCATGTTCGCGACGCAGGGCGGTGGATCAGGGCTTCTGGGCGGTTTCATCTCGTCCCTGACGGGATGGATTGGCGGCGGGGCAGCCGTCCATCATTCCGGCGGCGTCGTCGGTTCCGTTCCCGCCACGCGGCGGGTGGACCCGCGCGTGTTCCTGAGCGCGCCGCGCATGCACAGCGGCGGCTGGGCGGGGCTGAGGCCTGACGAGGTGCCCGCGATCCTGCAGCGCGGCGAGCGGGTGCTGAGCCGCCGCGAGGTGGCCCAGATGGGGAGCGGCGGTCAGCCTGCGGTGAACATCACGATCAATGCGCGGGATGCCGAGAGCTTCCGCAAGTCGCGCACGCAGATCGCGGCGGACATCAGCCGGGCGATCTCGATCGGGCGGAGGGGGATGTGATGGCGTTCGACGAGGTACGTTTCCCCGACGCGATCAGCCGCGGCGCGCGCGGCGGGCCCGAGCGGCGCACGCAGGTCGTGGAGCTGGCTTCGGGCGACGAGGAGCGCAACGCCAGCTGGGCGAACAGCCGCCGGCGCTATGACGTGTCCTACGGCATCCGGCATGCGGATGACCTGGCGGCGGTGGTGGCCTTCTTCGAGGCGCGGAACGGGCGGCTGTACGGGTTCCGGTTCAAGGACTGGGCCGATTACAAGTCCTGCCTGCCGTCGCAGACGCCAGCGGCCACCGACCAGCAGATCGGCACGGGCGACGGGTCGACCAAGGCGTTCCAGCTGGTCAAGCGGTACACGTCCGGCAGCCGCACATGGACGCGGGTGATCACCAAGCCGGTCGCGGGCACGGTAACGGTGGCCGTGGACGGAGCCACGGCATCCGGCTGGTCGGTCGACACGACGACCGGTGTCGTGACGTTCACCTCTGCGCCCGCGTCTGGCGCCGTGATCACCGCCGGGTTCGAGTTCGACGTGCCGGTGCGGTTCGATACGGACACGCTGGACCTGACGCTGGATATCGAGCGGCTGGGGTCGATCCCGTCGATCCCGCTGGTGGAGGTGCGGCGATGAGGCTGGGGATCACGCAGCACCCGCGCGCGGGCGAGATATTCCTGGGGCTTGCGGCGCTCTACTGGGGCGCGGTTGTGGCGCTGTGGCCGGGCTCGCCGGGGCTGGGCTGGGCCGGGCTGGATTACCAGCAGTCGCGCGCGACGGGGATCGCCGTGATCCTGTCGAGCTTGGTGCTGGCAATCGGGTGCCGGATCAACGGCCGCTGGCGCTGGTCGCCGGTCGTGCGGCTGGTTGGCGTCGGTGGCCTGACCGGCGTGGCGCTGTTCCTGGCGTGGCACGCACTCTACGCCGCGGCAAGTGCGTGGGCCGTCTATTCGTTCGTTGCTGCCGTGTCTGTCGTCGTGTGGGTCAACACGGCGGTCGACGTGGCCGCGCTGGTCAGGGGGGTGTGGGATGCCGGTCGACGTTAACCTGCTGCGCGAACCGCTCGTGGTCTACGGGCTGATCCTGATCGGCCTGATCATCTATCGCCAGCCCCTGATCGAGTGGCTGCAGCGTCGATCGCGCGTCGAGGAACTGGCCGGACGCCAGGTCGATCAGCTGGCCGAGAACCTGAAGGAATGGCGGATCACGAACGCGGAGCTGAAAGGTATCCGCAACGAGACGTCGCGTGTCCACGAGGAATTGGAGGCCGCGCGCAAGGGGATCGAGGCGCTGCTGCCCCTGGCCAATGACGCGATCCAGACGCTGCACCGGGTGTCCGAGACGCTGGCGCGGATCGAGGGAAGGAGCGGGAAATGATGAGGATGAGCGAAAAGGGGCTGCTGGCGCTGGTGCGCCACGAGGGGATCGTGCCGGGGCCGTATCGGGACGTGAGGGGAGTCTGGACCTATGGCGTCGGCCACACGGCGGAGGCAGGCGCGCCGGACCCCGCGAAGATGCCGCGCGGCATGCCGCGCGACGTGATGGCCGAGATCGGCCGGGCGCTGCGCCTGTTCCGCGCCGATGTCGAGCGATACGAGGACGAAGTGCGCCGCGCCGTGACCGTGCCGCTCTCGCAGCACGAGTTCGATGCGCTGGTCTCGTTCCATTACAACACCGGCGGGATTGCGCGGGCGACCGCCACGAAGCTGCTCAACGGCGGGCACCGGCGCGAAGCCGCGTTCGCGCTGATGAACTGGTCCAAGCCCGAATCCGTGATCCCGCGCCGCCGCGCCGAGCGTGACCTTTTCTTGCGCGGCGAATACCCACGCGGGCCGATCCCGGTCTGGCGGGTGGATGATGCTGGCCGGATCGACTGGAGCGCGCCCTACCAGCTGCTGGGCGAGGCCGAGGCGCTGGCGCTGCTGCGCCAGGATCAGCGGCAGGAGCCGCCCACGGGCGATGCGCCCGGCTGGCTGGTGGCGCTGGTGCAGCTGCTTGGCCGACTGGTCGGGAGGGCGTGATGAGGATGGTCAAGGATTGGCGAAAGGCATGGCGCTGGTATTCGGCGCAGGCCTTCGCGGCGCTGGCAGTGCTGCCCGCGGTGTGGGTCAGCCTGCCGCCCGACCTGAAATCCTACGTCCCCGAGGCATGGATGCCCTGGATCGTCTCGGCCGTGGCGATCGGCGGGCTGATCGGGCGGCTGATCGATCAGGGGGGTGGGCGTGACTGAGATACTCGCCGCGATCGCGGCGGTGATCGGTGTGATCGTTGGAGCGCTGGCCGGTCATCTGGCCGGCCGCCGCGCGGGGAGACGGGAGGCAGAGCGAGATGGTCAGGCGAATGCGAGTAAGCGGCTGGAGCGCGGGCGCGAAGCTGTGCGCGATGGCCGCGCCGCTGGCGATCCTGCTGAGCGGCTGCGCCGCAACGACGGGCGGTGGTGATGCGGGCTGTGCGGCGTATGCCGAGGCACGTCTGGCGCGACCGTCTGCTGCGTCGGTGGCTGAGGTGCCGCGCCCGTGGGCGGTCTGGATCGCGGACCTTGACGATCGGATGACGGGGGTGTGTCGATGAAAGCGCTGGATCCCGCGCTGCAGGCGCATCTGGACGACGGCACGACGACGCTGGCCTGGTGCTGGCGCATCACGCGGTCGGACGGGCAGGTGTTCGGCTTTACCGACCACGACCGGACGCTGAGTTTTGACGGAACGAGTTTCGAGCCGGAAAGCGGGTTCACGGCCTCGGAGCTGCGCGGCGGTGCCGATCTGGCGGTGGACGCGCAGGACGCGCAAGGCGTGCTGAGCTCGGACCGGATCACCGAAACCGACATCCTGGACGGGCGCTGGGACAACGCGGCCGTCGAGGTCTGGCGCGTGAACTGGGCCGACACGTCGCAGCGGGCGCTGCTGCGGCGCGGGAATATCGGGCAGATCCGGCGCGGTAGGGTCGCCTTCGTGGCCGAGATGCGCTCTCTGGCCCATGTCCTGAACCAGACGGTCGGGCGGACCTTCCAGTATGGCTGTGACGCAACCCTGGGCGATGCGCGCTGCGGGGTCGATCTGGATGATCCGGCCTACAGGCTTGATCAGTACACCTACGGCGTCACGGCCAGGATCGACGATCGCGTGTTTCGTTGTGAGGCGCCGCTTGGATATGTCGACAAGGCGAATTCAGGTCTCTACGACCTGGGCACCATCGAGTGGACGACGGGTCCGAATGCCGGTCGCCGCGCAGAAATTCTGCGCGTTCGCGCGTTCCAGGTAGCCTTCTATGCTGTCGTCGACGTGACGCTGGCGGAGGCGCCGGTGAGGCCGATTGCGAACGGGCATTTGTTCATCCTGCGCGCGGGGTGCGACAAACGGCTTGAGACCTGCGCCGCGCGCTTCAACAACGCGCTGAATTTCCGTGGGTTCCCGCATATTCCGGGGCAGGATACGGTCCTGCGCTTTGGCAAGCAGAGCGGGTCGAATACCGGGGAGGTGCTGTGATGGTCGGCGCCGATCCTGATCGCGTGATCTCGGCCGCCAGGGCATGGCTGGGCACGCCCTATCACGACCAGGCATCGCTGCGCGGCGTCGGGTGTGATTGCCTTGGGCTGGTGCGTGGCGTGTGGCGGGAGGTCGTGGGGCCAGAGCCCGCTGGGCTGCCACCCTACAGCGCCGATTGGGGCGAGGTGGGGCGCAGGGAATATGTCCTGCGCGAGTGCCGCGCGCGGATGATCGAGGTCGCCAAGCCGCAGCCGGGATGTGTCCTGGTGTTCCGTATGGTTCCCGGCGCCGTGGCCAAGCACCTTGGTGTTCTCACACGCGACGGCACGTTCGTGCATGCCTACGAGCGGACGGGCGTCATCGAAGAGCCGTTCACGCGCGCCTGGGCGCGGCGCGTGGCGGCGCAGTTCCTGCTTCCAGCCGGTGAGGTGCACTGATGGGGACGCTCATTCTGGGGGCCGCTGGCAGCGCGATCGGCGCCGCGTTCGGCGGGACGATCCTCGGCCTTTCCGGCGCTGCAATCGGCGGCATGATCGGATCGGCCATCGGCTCGGTCGTCGACAGCATGATTCTGTCGTCTCTTGCCCCGGCGCAGCGAATCGAGGGCGCGCGGCTCGATAGCCTCCGCCTCACGTCGTCGACCGAGGGCGCGGTGATCCCGCGGGTCTACGGACGTATGCGGATCGGCGGCAACGTGATCTGGGCGACCGACTTCCGCGAGGAAAAGAAGACCAAGAAATCTGGCGGCAAGGGTGGCGGCCCGAAGGTCAAGACAACGACCTATACCTATTACGCGTCTTTCGCCGTCGCGCTGTGCGATGGTCCGATCAGGGGCATCGGCCGCATCTGGGCGGATGGCGAGCTGCTCGACACATCCAAGGTCACGCTGCGCTGGTATCCGGGCGACGAGGCTCAGCTGCCGGATCCGTTCATCGAGGCGAAGATGGGGGCTGGGAATGCCCCGGCCTATCGCGGCACGGCCTACGTGGTGTTCGAGGAGCTCAATCTCACGGATTACGGCAACCGCATTCCTCAGCTGACCTTCGAGGTGTTTGCCGGTGTTGATGGCGATCTGGGCGCCCCGTCCGTGACGATCGGTCCCGGGCACGGGGAGTTCGCCTATGATCCGAAGCCTGTAGACGCCAAGCCCTACGTCAGCGGTGGCCTTCTTTCAAGGCTCAACAGGATATTAGGTTCAGGATCGGAAGTAGAATTTCTGGCCCTCGCGGATCTGCTGAGGGCACGGAACGATCCGTTCGGGGATCAGATGCAGTCTGCCTACACGGCGTTAGGGTTTATCCAGGCTGTAAAAAAGATTCAGGAGGCCAAGAAGAAAAAGAACTATGTGAATGTCTCTGCTGGCGGCACCGTGGCCGACTACGTCACCAGCATGGACGCGCTGGAGGCGGCTGCCGAAGGGTTGCAGGCAGTCACGCTGCCAGTGGCGTGGATTGCAGACGACCTGCGGTGCTGGAACACCAAGATCAAGCCGGCCGTGTCGGACGACGAGATCATCACGAGCCGCGAGTGGCGCGTGGATGGCCTGCATCGCTGGAACGCGCGGATCGTGAGCCAGATTGACGGCCTGCCAGCCTATGGCGGAACGCCGAACGACGCATCCGTGATCGATGCGATCGCGGACCTGCAGTCGCGCGGGCTGCGTGTCACGCTGGCGCCCAAGCTGCTGATGGATGTTCCGGCGTTCCGCCCGACGCCATATTCGACCGCGAATGACACGTTCTACGGCACGCAGCCGCCATATCCCGATGCGCGCCTGATCACCGTCAGCCAGGCGCCCGGGTATCCGAACACGGCGGACAAGACGTCCAACGCGGGCAGCCAGATCGCGACGTTTTTCGGCGCGGCCCAGCCATCGGATTTCACGCGGTCGGGATCGGCGGTCACCTATGCCGGCCCGTCAAGTGATTGGGGGTACAGGCGCTTCATCCTGCACTACGCGCATCTCTGCGCGGCGGCGGGCGGCGTGGACACGTTCCTGATCGGATCCGGAATGCGCGGGCTGACGATCGTGCGCGACGACACGGGCGCGCATCCGGCGGTGCAGCAGCTGATCCAGCTTGCGGCCGACGTCCGTTCGATCCTGGGCCCGTCTGTCAAGATCGGCTATGCGGCCGACTGGAACGAATACGGCGCTTACGTGCCGACCGATGGCAGCGGCGACGTCCTGTTTCCGCTGGACCCGTTGTGGGCCGATGCGAATATCGACTTCGTTGGTATCAACTGGCGCGCGCCGCTGTCGGATTGGCGCGACGGGTTCGAGCACGCGGATGCGCAGGCTGGCTGGCCGTCGATCTACGACCGGGCCTATCTGCAGGCGAACATCGATGGCGGCGAGGGCTTTGACTGGTATTACGCGAGCCAGGCCGACCGCGATGCGCAGATCCGCACCCCGATCACCGATCCCGGCGGGAAGCCCTGGGTGTTCCGGCAGAAGGACATCGTGAACTGGTGGTCGAACCCGCACCATGCGCGTCCGGGCGGTGTCGAGAGCGGAACGCCGACGGCATGGGTGCCGGAGTCGAAGCCGATCCGCTTCACGGAGGTGTCCTGCCCGGCCGTGGACCGGGGATCGAACGAGCCTGACCTGCACGTGTCGCCGACATCGATGCCGTTGCCGCGGTACTCGCGCGGCTGGCGCGACGACCAGATCCAGCGCGCCTACCTGGACGCTGTCCTGGGATACTGGAGCGACCCGGCGCACAATCCGACATCCTCCGTCTATGGCGGGCGGATGATCGACACGGACGAAACCGTTGTAGCGCGGTGGGACGTGCGTCCCTATCCGTGGTTTCCGACGCTCGAGGATCGCTGGGCGGATGCGGACCGGTGGCGGCTGGGTCCTTGGCTGACGGGGCGCCTGGGCGCGGCCTCGCTGCCCGCGCTGGTGCGCCATCTGTGCCTGCGCGCGGGCCTGCCTGCCGATCGCGTGGACGTTTCCGGCCTGTGGGGCGCGGTAGACGGCTACGTGATTTCCGCGCTGGAAAGTCCGCGGGCGTCGATCGAGACGCTTGCGCGGCATTTCGGGTTCGACGCGGTGGAAACCGGCGGCGTGATCCGCTTCGTCATGCGCGGGCGCGAGCCTGTGGCCAGGCTAGGCCATGACGACCTGGTCGAGCCTGGCGAGGGCGACGTGATCGAGTTCACGCGGGCGCAGGAGACAGAGCTGCCGCAGGCGATCCAGTGGCAGCTGGCGCGCGCCGACGAGGATTACGATTACGCCGTCGTCGAGGCGCGGCGGATCACGGTCGATTCCGCGCGGGTCACGACGGAGACGCATCCGGTCGCCGTGCCGCCAGAGGAGGCCGAGAAGCGCGTGCGCCGCGCGCTGGCCGAGACGTGGATCGGCCGGGAGACCGCCACCCTGCGCCTGCCGCCGTCGCGGCTGGCTGTCGACCCTGCCGACGTGATCGAGATCGAACATGACGGCCGCGTCCTGCCCTGGCGCGTGGTGTCGACGGCCGACGGCGAGGACCGCGCGCTTGAGCTCGTGCGGCACGACCGTTGGGTCTATGATCGTCCGCCAGGCGAGGCCCGCGAGGCGCGGGTGCAGAGCCTGCCGGTGGCACGGCCGCCGATCGCCGCGATCATGGATATGCCGCAGCTGAGCGAGGATTACGCCGCCCACCGCCCGTTGGTGTTCGGCTGGGCGCGACCGTGGCCCGGTTCGCTCGCTCTCTATCGCAGCGCATCCACCGACGGCTGGGAGCTGGTCACGACGATCGACGCGCCCGCCGTGATCGGATACCTGGACCAGTCCCTGCCTGCCGGCCCGACATCGCGCTGGGATCTCGCCAACGAGATCGTGCTGACACTCGAGGAGGGCCAGTTGACCAGCGCGACGGACCTGTCGGTCCTCGGCGGGGCGAACGCGCTTGCGATCCAGAGCGCGGACGGCGTCTGGGAGGTCGTGCAGTTCGGCGAGGCAACGCTGATCGGGACAAACCAGTATCGCCTGGCCCGGCTCCTGCGCGGGCAGCGCGGGACGGAACATGCGATGGGCAATCCGACGCCCGCGGGCGCGGTGGCGGTCCTGCTGGACGAGGCCGTGGTGCCCGTGCCGATCGCCGAGACGGATATCGGCATTCCGTGGAACTGGCGGATCGGTCCGGCCAGCGAGCCGGTATCGTCGGACGCCTATGACGAATTTTCGTTCACGCCGGGCGGCGTCGGGCTGCGGCCGTTCTCGCCCGTCCATCCCGTGCAGGTCTGGCGCGCGCCTCACAGCCAGGGCGATCTGACGATCAGCTGGATCAGGAGATCGCGGGCACTGGCCGCTGACAGCTGGAACAGCGTCGAGGTTCCTCTGCTGGATACGCCCGAGGCCTACGAGGTCGAGATCCTGCAGGGTGCTGCTGTGAAGCGGGTTTTGACCGCGACGACGGCGAGTGTCGTCTACACGCAGGCCCAGCAGGTGGCGGATTTCGGCGCGGCCCTGGCGCGCGGGGATACGCTGGACGTGCGGATCTATCAATTGTCGAATGCCGTCGGTCGCGGGTATCCGCTGGCCGCCACAATCGTGATCTAGAGGTGCTGTAATGAGTAACACGGTCAATCTGCTTTTGCCCTATCTGCAGGCCGCGCAGGCGCAGAAACACGTCACCCACAACGACGCGCTGCGGTTGCTTGACGGGATCGTGCAGCTGTCGGTCGTGGATCGCGATCTGACGGCCCCGCCAGCGAGCCCGGCGGATGGCGCGCGCTACCTCGTGGCGCCCGGGGCGACCGGTGCCTGGGCGGGCTGGGACGGATCGATCGCATATTGGGTGGACGGCGCGTGGATGCGGCTGCCGCCGCGCACTGGCTGGCGTGCATGGGTCGAGGACGAGGGCGTGACGATCGTCTACGACGGCGCTGCGTGGAACGCGGCGACCCCGTCGGTCGGGGACCTTGCGGACGTGGATCTGTCGGGGCTGGCGGATGGCGACACCATCGTGTGGGACGCGACGAACCTGGTCTGGGTGCCCGGGCAGACAGGCGGCGTGCAGGGGTACGACATTCGCACGGGATTTTTCGACGCACCCGATGCGTCCGAGCTGATCGATGCGATCCCTGTCGTGCGCGACATTCTGTTCCCGGCGAACTTCGCCGGATCGGTGGCATTCGTCGCCACGCCGCCGTCACAGGCTTTCGTGCTGTCCGTCCGTGATGACGGGACGGAGATCGGAACCGTGACGATTTCGACTGCCGGGGCCGCGACATTCGCCACGACAGCAGGGCAGCCGGTTACGGTTGCGTCTGGCAGCAAGCTGGATTTTGTCGCGCCAAGCACGGCAGACACCGCGATCGCCGGGCTGTGGATCACGTTGAAGGGAGAGGCATGACATGATGCTCAATATCCCTTCTGCCGTCTTGAAGCGTCGCAAACAGACGCAGCCGCCGGTTTCTGCCTCGCTGTTTTCGGTAACAGTCCCCGCGGGAACGGTGGGATCGGACCTGTCCGGCTATCCCCTGATGCTGGATTTCGGCACGTTCCCGGCGTCGTTCTGGTCAAGCCCGAACCTGCGGTCCGATGGCGGGAACCTGCGGGCCTTTGCCGATCAGGCCATGACGACACCCCTGCCGCTGGACGTGACGGCGTTCTATCCGTCGCTCCAGCGTGGCCGTGCCTTCGTGCGCGTGCCGACGCTTGGCGCGTCCCAGGCCACGACGATCTTTCTTGCCATCACCGATCCTGCCAATACCGCGCCCGCCGTGACCGATCCCATCGGGCGCAATGCCGTCTGGGCGGATTACGAAGTGGTCTGGGTTTTCCCGCAGACCGTGAACCGAACCGGGAAGACCTACACGCAGGGTGGCACCACGCCGTCATGGCACGCATGGAAGCGCGACCTGTATCACGAGTTTCCCGGCAACCCGCACCAGGGGATCGCGGTGGATGGGGCTGGGAATATCATCACCATCGACACCAACTATCTGCGCCGCCATGTCTGGCCGAACCTGACGACTGTCGTGGCCAGCAATGCCGACCCGTGCGGGGCGGTGCGGACCGCAACCGGAAGCACGGTGGACCATCTGTGCGACGGCACGATCATCGGGGACGAATTGTGGGTGCCGGTGAACAACTACCCGGCGCAGAGTCCGTACCAGGAATACCTTGCGGTTTTCGACGTGGCGACGCTGGCGCTCAAGCGCACCTACAACCTGTCAGGACTGGCAGGCGAGCAGATTTCGGGGATCACCTATGTGCCGGGACAGGCGCGTCTTTACGGCTGCAACTACGAGACCGGCCAAAGGCTGCACAAATACGATCTGAACGGCACCTATCATGGCGCTGTCACCCTGTCCGCCGCGCAGATAAACGCGCAAGGGATAACCTGGATCGGGGATCGGTTCATCCTGTCGTGCGATCAGTCCGGCAATCCGCTGTATGAAGTCTGGACCGACGGGACCGTGAACACGACGCCCGTTTACAACCGCCCGACGACTGGCACCAACGAAGGCGTGGCGTGGGACGGCACCTATCTCTGGATCATGGACGGTGACGGTGACGCCGAACGGCTGATGATCGACCCGGCCCGCCATGACTGGGCGCGGCTGCACTACGCCACCTTCTGGGCCGAACTTGCCCCGGCGGCACAATGGTCGATGGGTGCGGAGGTGTGGTGGCAGCATCCCGCGGGCGATCTGCAACAGGCTTTCTTGTCCTATGACGGTGGGGCCTCCTCAAATATGGAGCACCTGATCTACGACGAAGGTCCCGACAAGTTGGGCATGTGGAACAGCAGCGATGGATGGCTCTACACGTCCCCTGCGGTTAATCCAGCGGGATACGAGAAATTCGCGATCGCTGGATGGCATGACGGGACGAATGGCCGCAAACTATTCGTCAACGGCACCGTGACCGGGTTCGATTCCGCGACGGCAGTGCGGCCAAATACAGCATCGGCGAAGTTCCGGCTGAATGGCCATTCCCTTGGACAGGTCGGCGAAGCCTATTACCAATACGCTTGGCTGCGCCATGACATCGTGCCGGATGCGTGGATTGCGGCGGTGCATGACAATATGCAGGCGCCTGGGGCGTTCTACTCTGTTTCCGCGATCTGACGGGCCGCGTCGTTCAGGACGCATTTCGCGTTCACGGTATCTCCAAGGGAGATTTCCACAGGTTCTGGCCCGAACAGGTAGCCTGTGACTTCAGGCCGCCCCATCCATTCGATCGTCGTGGCGAACAGCAGCGGTGCGTCGTCGGGAATGTCGGCACGTTCACGCGCGATCTGCTCGACCATGGTCCCTGTCATGCTGAAACCCAGCTGTTGCGCGTAATGCGATGCACGGATCATCGCGCGAGCAGGCTCGCCGCAATCGTGTCGGTAGGATACGAGCGTCTCAAAGACGTAGAAATCGGGCAGCCAATAGCCCATGCCGCCTGATCTGAGATAGATTTTTGGAGTTTCTGTGCGGTTTAGATCTTCCCAATGCTGCGTGATATCCGCAGCTTGGTGTTTCAGCATCTCGCTCCATTCGAGAAACATACGAGGGCGGATGTACTCATATTCTGCAAAGGCATGGTTCAGCCCGGGCAGGGCCCGAAGCGGGGCCGGATTGACGCCGATGAAGTACACCACGCCCAGCATCACGATCTGCCAGATCGCAAAGACCGTGGTCATGGCGGCCCGCGGCCGCGCGATCGCCTGCGACAGAACCAGCGCAGCCGGCATCAGCCATGGAACGAAAAGGCGATAGCCAAACATCATGTGCTGCCCCGACGCCCGGCTTGCATAGACCAGGAAGAGGATCGTCGCGACGGCGCCCCCGCGCAGGATGGCGCGCGAGATGGCAGGCCGTTCGGCAATTCGCGGCAGCCGAACGGCCAGGGCCGCGACCAGCAGGCCGGAAAGCGCGACAAAGTTCACGAGCGCCGAGATGCTGTCGATCGGGGCGCGTCCGCCAAGCGCCAGCTTCAGGTAGAAGGACGTCGGGAAGATGTCTCCGTAATAGATGGCGGCGAAGGCCAACCACGACCCGGCGATGACAGCGGCCAGGATCGCCGCGCGCCAGAGCGACGGGCGACGGTATTCCGCAAACGTGATCGCCAGAAGGATCGGGGCGGTGACGACCGCGCTGTCGTGGCGCGTCAGGAACATCGCCGCCGCGAGCGCCCCAAGCCAGAGGAAATCGGCGTCAAAGGCACGCCCCCGACGCACGATGACTGTCAGACGGGCCACAAAGATCGTGGCAAGGCAGGTCAGCAGGGGCGTTTCGAGCCCGCCGACCGTCCACAGGATCAGGAAGGGCGAAAACAGCGAAAGAAGCGTGAACGTCCAAAGCGCATGCCCGCGTAGGCCGGTGTGCCGAATGGCGACCAGCCACCCCGCCAGTACGACCAGCGGCGCGGCAAGGCGATAGACATGCACGGGGTCGCTGGTGAAAATGGCAACGGCTGACTCGATCAGGGCGTGAAGCGGCGAGGTCAACGCCGAGACCCGCTCCCCGATGTTGTAGACCAGGCCGTGACCGTTCGCGGCATTCAGCGCATACCGGCCCACGATGAAGGCGTCATCGGCGACGAATGGCCAGAAGGCGGCGCAGAGAACCAGGAAGGCCACCGCTGCGCCAAGGAAGATGCCTGCCATGGGTGTGCTGTCGGTCGGCTTCCGGATATCGGGATAATGCATCATGGTGGTCTACTCTGGAGCGAATTCGCCGCGAGGTTATCCCCAGTCTCTCAGGGATGGAAGCGAAAGCATCGTCCAGGCGGATTGTCGCAGAAATTCCGCGCGGGACGGCCTATCGCGTTGTCTGAATTAAGAATTCCGCCCCACTCTGGGGGCACCAGACAAGCAGAAAATTCCGGTTTCCAAATACGCACGACCAGGGTCACGATGAGACCGTGTACCTGTCTGGGCATGGCGGTCGGGTCAGGCTTTGGTCTCAGACGTCGCGGCAGAACAGGTCATAGAGCAGCGCAATCAGCCGCGTCGTCTTGGGGTCCGACAGGGAATAGTAGATTGCCTTGCCGTCGCGCCTGGCCTTCACCAGCCCTTCGTGACGCAGGCGTGCAAGCTGCTGACTGACGGCGGCCTGCCGCGCGCCCAGCAATTGCTCGAGCTCCGTCACGGATTTTTCGCCCGTCGACAGATGGCACAGCATCATCAGCCGGCCTTCATGGGCAAGTGCCTTGAGGAACGCGGCGGCGTTGTCCGCGCTTTGGGCCATACGCGCGACGGTGTCTTCGTCAAGCTTGGCCTGCGCAAGTTGTGTCGCTGTTGCCGGCACGTGAACATCCATCATGGCTTTGGGCTTGCGAGGCGAAGATAGGCATGAACGCGGCGTGAATCTAGTCGTGATGCATGAAGTCGCCATAGCGCCCGCCCCAGAACAGCAAAGGATCGCCGTCGCGGGTTGTCGCGCGCAAGACCCGCCCGACGAGGATCGCGTGGTCTCCTCCGTCGTGACAGGCATGGGCCTGGCAATCGAAGCGCGCCAGACAATTCGGCAAGATCGGCATGCCCTCGGGGGTGGTCTGGATATCAAGCCCCGAGAAATCCGTGCCAGAGCGGGAAAATCGCTTGCACAGGTCCAGCTGATCGGCCGCGAGGACATGGATCGCGTAGAAATCGGCCTTGGCAAATGTCTCGAACCGGGCCGAGGCGCGGGCAGGGCACCACAGAACAAGCGGTGGATTCAGGGATACCGAGGTAAAGCTGTTGGCCGTTATCCCGACCGGACCGGTTCTTCCCACCGCGGTGACCACGGTCACACCGGTCGCGTAATGTGCCAGTGCCTCCCGGAACTGCCGGGGATCTGACGGATCGGAATGGGAAATGGGCCTGTCGGAATTGGTCATTCTTTGCGCGCGTTCCATGTGGCTTTGCGCTAGCAACAACCATATTCGGCCGCGCTTGACCAGATGCGTGCAGGCGGGCGGGACGTTTCGTCCCTCGGAATCAGGCTTCTTCCTCGCCCGTGTCGATCAGCCAGCCGCCGGGGCCGGCAATCCGGTCAGGCAGCGCGAGGATCATCACCTCACGCAGGATGAGGCATGCCAGAAGGCTGGCGACGATTTCGTCGAACGAGATCTGGCTGAGAAACTGCATCACTGACTCCTTTGCACCATGAAGACATCCTTGCCAGCAAACGCGGCACGAATGCGGCACCGGTGGGGAATTTTGCCGCCGGAACGTTGTCGATGTCCTAACGCGGTGTTGCGGCGAGACAACGGCGACAGTTTCGTTCAAACCGATGGCCAAGGGTGGGCCCTTGTGGCTGCCGGTCATCGCACCTATCTGCGCAGCAATCACCGGGGTATGCAGGATGGCCAGGAAGGCGCACAGCACATGACATCCACCGCGATGCACTATTTCCGTTGGGCTTTTGCCGTTACGCTGGGCGGACTTGCCGCCGCCTTCTGGCTGGGCTGGGGATATGGCCATGGCCTGACCGGTGCGTTGAGCTTCCTGGTCATCGCGGCGGTCCTGTCGGTGCTGGAAATCTCGCTGTCCTTTGACAACGCGATCGTGAATGCCAACAAGCTGAAACAGATGTCACCGCTGTGGCAGCGCCGCTTTCTGACCTGGGGTATTCTGATCGCCGTCTTCGGAATGCGGATCGTCTTTCCCTTGCTGATCGTCGTGATTGCGGCAAGGATCGGTCCTGTCGAGGCCATCCGTCTTGCCGCCATGCACCCCGATGAATATGCGCGCATCATTGCCGGGGCACATCACTCGATCGCCGCGTTCGGTGGAACGTTCCTGATGATGGTGGCGCTGAACTACTTCATCGACGAAGGCAAGGAAGTGGACTGGATCCGCAGCCTGGAATGTCGTCTGCGCCAGTGTGCAAGCATCCGCGGGCTGGAAATTGCCTTTGTCCTTGGCACGGTGGCACTGTTTGCCATGGTCATGCCGCCGCATGAACAGGCGCGGTTCCTGTTCGCCGCGATCTGCGGATTGCTGACGTTCCTGGCGGTCGAGGTTCTGGGCCATGTGCTCGATTCCCGTCAACGCATGGCATCGGCTGCGGCCCAGGGCGGTCTGGGGGCGTTTCTGTATCTCGAAGTGCTGGATGCCTCGTTCAGCTTCGATGGCGTGATCGGTGCTTTCGCGCTGACCCACAACCTGTTTCTGATCGCGATCGGCCTTGGGATCGGGGCAATGTATGTCCGTTCCATGACGATCATGCTGGTCGAGCGCAAGACGCTGGCGCAATTCCGCTATCTCGAGCACGGCGCCTTCTATTCGATCCTCGTCCTGTCGGTGATCATGTTCGCCCAGACCCTGTGGCACATTCCCGAACTGGTGACGGGGCTGCTTGGGTCGGCCTTCATCGGCATGGCGCTGGTGTCCTCGATCCTGCACAATCGTCGACAATTGGCCGAGTAATCAGTCAGATGGCCGTGCCGTCCAGAAGCGATGCGACACGCTCGATCGCGAAGGCATATCCCTGCACGCCGGCCCCCGCGATCAGCGCGTCCGCCCGCGCCGAGACATGGGAATGATGCCGGAACGGTTCGCGGCGGTGGATGTTGGTGATATGCACCTCGATCACGGGGCCGTCGAAGGCATTCAGCGCGTCCAGAATCGCGATCGAGGTGTGGCTGTAGGCGCCGGCATTGATGACGATCGCGGCATGCTGGTCGCGCGCCTCGTGAATCCAGTCGATCAGTTCGTATTCGCGGTTCGATTGACGACAATCTGCCCGTAACCCGTGCCGCGCGGCCGTGCGCGTGCAAAGCGCCTCGAGATCGGCCAAGGTCGTCGCGCCGTAAAGCTGTGGCTCGCGCTTGCCCAGCAGATTCAGGTTGGGGCCGTTCAGAACCAGTAATTGACGCATCTTGCCTGCCTTCACATGATTGCCCGGCGGCGATCATGGGCGAAACCGCGCCCCTTCGCAACGTGTCGTCCTGCATGATGAAACCCGCTGTTGCGCGTCCGCGTGCGGCAGGTCACACTTTGACGCAAGGGCCAAGTCAGGCGGGCAGGGAGGATTGCATGGAGTTGAAGGATCACCGCGTCATAGCGGCCGACCCCGATACGGTCTGGGCCGCGCTTCTGGACCCCGAGGTCCTGTGCCGCTGCATACCGGGCTGCGAGAGCCTGAACGGCAGTCCGGAAGAGGGGTATGAGGCCGTCGTCGTCCAGAAGGTCGGACCGGTCAAGGCGCGCTTTACGGGGCGTGTCTCGCTGGACGATATCGTGCCGGGCAGGTCGCTGACGATCAGCGGCGAGGGCAAAGGCGGTCCAGCCGGTTTCGCCAGGGGCAGTGCGCGCGTTCTTGTCGCCCCTGAAGGAGACGGTACCGCCCTTTCCTATGAAGTCGAGGCAATGGTCGGCGGCAAGCTCGCGCAGCTGGGCAGTCGGATCATCGACGGATTCGCCCGCAAGCTGGCTGACGAGTTCTTCTCTCGCTTTCAGGAGGCTGTCGAGGAACCCGAAGAGGCAGAGGTCGAGGCCGCCCAGGCTGACGACACCGAGGCGCAGCCAAAGAAGGGGTGGTTTCGCAGACTCACGCGCCGTTGATCGCCGATGCCCGGTCGGCTTTCGCCCCGGGGGCAATCACGCGGTGTTCTATCATTTACAAATCGAAGCAACCGACAGGGGGAGAACACAATGCGTACAAGGGCCGCGGTGGCGATCGAGGCTGGCAACCCGCTGGAGGTGATGGAAGTCAATCTGGAAGGCCCCCGTCCGGGCGAGGTTCTGGTCGAGATCAAGGCCACCGGCATCTGTCACACCGACGAATTCACGCTGTCCGGGGCGGATCCCGAAGGTCGCTTTCCCGCGATCCTGGGGCATGAGGGCGCGGGCGTCGTGGTCGAGGTCGGCGAAGGCGTGAAAAGCGTGCGTCCGGGCGACCATGTGATCCCGCTCTACACGCCCGAATGCCGGGAATGCCCGTCCTGCCTGTCGCGCAAGACGAACCTGTGCACGGCCATTCGCGACACGCAGGGGCAGGGGCTTATGCCGGACGGCACCACGCGCTTTTCGACGCTCGATGGCGACCCGATCCTGCATTACATGGGCTGCTCGACCTTCTCGAACCATACCGTTCTGCCCGAGATCGCCGTGGCGAAGGTGCGCGAGGACGCGCCATTCGACAAGATCTGCTATATCGGCTGCGGGGTGACGACCGGCATCGGCGCGGTGATCAACACGGCGAAGGTCGAGATCGGCGCCAAGGCCGTCGTGTTCGGTCTGGGCGGAATCGGGCTGAATGTCATCCAGGGGCTGAGGCTTGCCGGTGCCGACATGATCATCGGCGTCGATGTGAACCCGGCCAAGAAGGCCATGGCCGAGCGGTTCGGCATGACCCATTTCATCAATCCCAAGGATTGCGAAAACGTCGTCCAGGAAATCGTGGAGATGACGAAGACGCCTTTCGACCGGATCGGCGGCGCGGATTATTCGTTCGACTGCACCGGAAACGTGAAGGTCATGCGCGATGCGCTGGAATGCACGCATCGGGGGTGGGGTGTCAGTGTGATCATCGGCGTCGCGCCTGCCGGTGCCGAAATCTCGACGCGGCCGTTCCAGCTGGTCACCGGGCGGGTCTGGAAAGGCACGGCCTTTGGCGGTGCCAGGGGGCGGACGGATGTGCCCCAGATCGTGGACTGGTACATGGACGGGAAGATCGAGATCGACCCGATGATCACGCACCGGCTGTCTCTGGACGAGATCAACAAGGGCTTCGACCTGATGCACGCGGGCGAGTCGATCCGCAGCGTGGTGATCTATTGACCTCTCGGGCGGGGCTGTCCCCGCCCGTAACGTCTAGTCAGGCTGGTAGCCTTCGATCAGCTGGCGCAGCCCGATCAATCCGCCGGCAACGATTGCGGCCAGCGTCACCGGGGCCGAGACGGCGAGCGTCGCCATTGCCGTCACGCCCTGGCCGATCGAACAGCCAAGCGCCAATGTGCCGCCGATGCCCATCAGCGCGGCCCCCATCACCTGTCGGCCAAGCTCGCGCGGATCTTCGCAGGCTTCCCACCGAAAACGACCCCGGAACACCGAGCCGGCAAAGGCCCCGCCCAGCACGCCTGCGACCATGCCGACGGAAAAGCTGATGCCTCCAGCCGTCGAGGTCATGAAATAGATCAGCGTGCGCCCAAGCGGGGCGGTGAAGGACGGGCCCTCGACACTGACTTCGCCAAAGGATTCGCGCCACGCCCAGGTGGTTGCGACCAGGCAAAAAGTCACGGCAAGCCCGGCGGCGACGCCCCAGGCAATCATGCCGGGCCGTTGGCGCAGCGGGTGATGTGCAAGGGCCCAGGAAATGGCCGCGATCCCGGCGATCGTGGCATATGTCAGTGCCGGCAGGCCGGTCTGTGCGGCCAGCAAGTGTGCAATGCCCTGGGTTGTACTTGCGGGCTCTTGCGGGAAAAGAAGGACGCGCAGGGGCGCGATGGGGCCCGAAAGCGTTGCAAAGGCAAAGATGCCGATCACGACAACGACGACCAAGGAACGCAAATCGCCCCCGCCGAACCGGACCAGGGCGCCGAAACCGCAATTCCCCGCCATTGCCATGCCATAACCGAAGATCAGCCCGCCCAGGACCGAGGCAATCGGGTTCCACGAGATGGTATGATAGAATGTCTGGCGCGGCTCGGCCCATCCCGCGGTTTCGGCAAGAAATGTCGTGATGATGGCAACGCCCAGAACGATGCCCCATAACCGAAGCCTTCGCTGGTCGGCACCGTAGGCCGCCGATTCCAGCGCCCCGAGCGTACAGAAGTCGCCCAGACGGGCAGCAAGCCCAAGAACGCAACCGCCGATCAGCCCGAATATGGCTGCCCAGACACCGGCGGGCAGTGTTTCGATCATGGTCTGTCTCCGTTCGCTCGCCCCGTCCCGTTTGCCTGCTTGGCGTTCGGCTGGGGTGGCGCGCAAAAGAATTCGCTCAGCAGCGCGATCATGCGACGGCAACGATCATCCTGCAACGAATAGTAGACGACCTTGCCTTCGCGGCGCGGCTGAACCAGCCCTTCCAGCCGAAGGCGGGCAAGTTGCTGGCTGACGGCCGACTGGCGCTGGTCCAGCAGGGTTTCGAGTTCCGTCACCGATTTTTCGCCGTCAAGAAGCAGGCAAAGGATCGCCAGCCGCCCCTCATGCGAAAGTGCCTTCAGGAATGCGGCCGCATCCTCGACCGCCGTGCCTGGCGCCAGAATCGGCGATGGGCCGGCCGTCGCCGCGCTGTCGTCGCGGCGCGCGTGAACAGGGCCGGCCGTCATTGGCCCGTTTCCGCAGGCCAGGCCCCGGCCTCTTGCAGCAACTGGTCCAGCAGCCCCCAGAAGAAGTCCTCGCCCGGATAGCCCTCGATCCGGCCGACTTCCGCCCCATCGGCCACGAGGATGAAGGTCGGCGTAAAGGTCGGGGGGCGCTGAAGCCTGACATCCGGAGGATAGGGTCCGCGCAGCTGCACGCGCTCAAGCGGTGCGATCCTGCCCTCGGGCGTCTTGGGGTAGATCGGCGCGATCTGGGCATCCCAGCGGGCGCAATATATGCATCCGGGCTGTTCGACCATGATCAGTCGCAATTCCGCCGCGGACAAGGTCCCGGCGAGAAGCAAGGTCATGGCGGCGAGGGCAGCGGTCGCCAGGCTGCGCATGAAAGCCATGTTGACGCCCCGAAAATTGTATCTAAAAATTCTAATATGAATGTCGTCGGCGCACAACCTGGGCGATCTGTGCGCCCGACGGCGCGGAGGAGCCACACCGATCATGCTGACCGATCCGACATTTGGCGGTGCAGCCCTTGCCGGGCTGCTGTCGTTTCTTTCACCCTGCATCCTGCCCATGGTGCCATTCTATCTGTGCTACATGGCCGGAATTTCGATGGCCGAGCTGAGGTCGGATTCGACCATCGCCCCGGGGGCGCAGATACGGCTGGTCCTGTCGGCGATTGCCTTTGCGCTTGGCGTGACGACGATCTTTGTTCTGCTGGGCATGGGGGCAACGGCCCTTGGTCAGCTTTTTCGCGAATGGTTGCGTCCGCTGGCATGGGTCGCGGCGGGCATCCTGTTTCTGTTTGGCCTGCATTTCCTGGGCGTGATCCGCATCCCGATCCTGTATCGCGAGGCACGGCTTGAAGCCAAGGTCGAGCCCTCGACCATGCTTGGTGCCTATGTCATGGGGCTTGCATTCGGGTTTGGCTGGACCCCCTGCGTTGGTCCGGCGCTGGCCGCGATCCTGATGGTGGCCTCGGGCCAGGATACGATCTGGCAGGGCGGGGCGCTTTTGCTGGTCTATGGCCTTGGTATGACCGCGCCTTTCGTGCTGGCCGCGGCATTTGCGCGGCCCTTCCTGCGCTGGATGAACCGGCATCGGAAATATCTTGGCTATGTCGAAAAGGCGATGGGCGTCATGCTGATCCTGTTCGCGATCCTGATTGCGACGGGGTCCGTGAATGCGATTGCCGATTTCATGATCCGACACATGCCCTGGACGACACGTTTCCTGTGAGGAGGGAGGAAACCATGAAGAAAACACTTGCTGCTGCCCTGACGGCGCTGACGATGGCGCTTCCGGTCGCGGCGATCGAGCCGCCGCCCCTGGGCGACGACGGCCTTCACAAGCCCGACTGGCTGCGCGACACGTTCAAGGATCTGCGCGAGGACCTGGCCGAAGCCAATGCGGAAGGCAAGCGGCTGATGATCATCGTCGAGCAGCGCGGCTGCATCTACTGCACGAAGATGCATGAAGAGGTCTTTGTGGATCCCGAGATCGACAGGCTGATCCGTGATCATTACTTCGTCATCCAGATGAACCTGTTCGGTGATGTCGAGGTCACCGACTTTGACGGCGAAACGCTGCCGGAAAAGGACATGGCCGTGAAATGGGGTGTCGTCTTCACGCCGACGATGATCTTCCTGCCCGAGGAGGTGCCCGAAGGGCAGACCGCCGCTCAGGCCGCGGTCGCGACGATGCCGGGCGCCTTCGGCAAGGGGACCACGGCCGCGCTTCTGACCTGGGTGCGCGACCACGGTTACGAATCCGGGCAGCATTTTCAGAAATATCTGGCCGAACGGATGACGGGCGGGCAGTCTCAATAGAGGTTTGCGCGGGCTCATATTCACGCAACCGAATTTCATGTTGCTTGCAGCCCGACCCATGCGCTAGTCTTTGGGCGGGAGAGAACAGGGAGGACGTCGATGAAGCGTCAGACAATCTGGGGCCTGGCCCTGACGGCATCGTTCGCCAGCGCCGCGATGGCAGAGATCGCGCCGGGCGATGTCGTTTACGACGAGTATGGTGCCGTTGCCCAGTCGCTGACAGGCCAGCCGGGCGATCCCGCGCGTGGCGCAGAAATCGTCTCGAACAAGAGCAAGGGAAACTGCGTGGCCTGCCATCAGGTGTCGGCGCTGCCGGATGTGCCGTTCCAGGGCAATATCGGCCCCGCGCTGGATGGTGCGGGCGATCGCTGGAGCGAGGCGCAGCTGCGTGGCATCGTGGCGGACGCCAAGAAGACCTTTGAAGGCACGATCATGCCGTCCTTCTACAAGACCGGCCCCTATATCCGTCCGGGCGACGGGTTTACCGGCAAGGCGCCAAAGGGAGATCTGCCGCCGCTGCTTTCGGCGCAGGAGGTCGAGGATGTCGTCGCCTACCTGATGACGCTCAAGGAATGACGCCGCGACCTGTCGGGTTGCCGCGCGCATACGATCTAGTGAGGAAACCGCAATGAAACTGAACAGACGAGAAGCCCTGGCGATCGGTCTTGGCGGAATCGCCGCGACCATGCTGCCCATGCCGGCCATGGCCAGCACCGTGGAAGAATTGATGGCGGAATTTGCCGGTGGCGCCGAAATCGGCGAAGGCGGCATTACGCTGACGGCCCCGGAAATTGCCGAGAACGGCAATACCGTCCCGGTCAGCGTCAGCGCCCCGGGCGCCGAGGCGATCATGCTTCTGGCCACGGGCAACCCGACGCCGCCGGTGGCGACATTCAGGTTCGGCCCGGCTGCCGGCTCGCAATCGGCTTCGACACGGATTCGCCTGGCCAAGACCCAGGACGTCATCGCGCTGGCGAAGATGGCGGACGGTTCGGTCGTCAAGACACAGGCGACCGTGAAGGTCACGATCGGCGGCTGCGGCGGCTGAGGAAAGGGAGAGCATCAACATGGCAGACAATGTCAAACCCCGCGTCAAGGTCCCGTCGAAGGCTTCTGCCGGCGAGGTCGTGACCATCAAGACCCTGATCAGCCACCCGATGGAATCGGGGCAGCGCAAGGACAAGGATGGCAACATCATTCCGCGCTCGATCATCAATCGCTTTACCTGCGACTTCAACGGCCAGAACGTCATCGATGTGACGCTCGAGCCCGCGATTTCGACCAACCCGTATTTCGAGTTCGAAGCGCGGGTCGATCAGTCGGGCGAATTCAAGTTCACCTGGTACGACGACGATGGCTCGGTCTACGAGGAAACGAAGTCGATCGAGATCGCTTGAGGCCGGTCATGCGAAGGCGTCGGGCGGTTTTCGCCTGACACCCTTCAGGGAGGAGAAGGCATGAAAATCAGAACACTCGCGGGATCCGTGGCACTGGTCGCCCTGACGGGGATGGCGACCTGGGCCGATCCGGCCGAAGACAAGCTGGTGATCAACGGCGAAATCGAGATGATCACCCATACCGAAAAGGCCCCCGACTATATCGAGGGTCTGTCCGAACAATATTCGGGCTGGCATTTCCGCGACGCGGACACGCGCGACATGGAGCGTGACGATTTCGACAATCCCGGCATGTTGGCCGTGGATGCGGCGAAGGAGGTCTGGAACACCGCGGACGGCACCGAGGGCAAGTCCTGTGCCAGCTGCCATGGCGAACCGGAATCGCTGCGCGGTGTGCGCGCCGTGATGCCCAAGTTCAACGAGGCCAAGGGCGAGATGTACACGTTGGAGATGTACATCAACGACTGCCGCACCGAACGGATGGGCGCCGAGGCCTGGGGCTGGAACGACGCCGACATGGTGAACATGACGGCGCTGATCTCGTATGTTTCGCGCGGAATTCCGATGAACGTGGCGATTGACGGTCCTGCCGCCCCCTATTGGGAGAAGGGCAAGGAAATGTACTATACCCGCTACGGTCAGCTGGAGCTTTCCTGCGCGAATTGTCACGAAGACAATTACGGCAACTACATTCGCGCCGACCACCTCAGCCAGGGGCAGATCAACGGTTTTCCGACCTATCGTCTGAAGAACGCCCGGCTGAATTCGATCCACAGCCGCTTCAAGGGCTGCATCCGCGACACGCGGGCGGAAACCTTCAAGGAAGGGTCGCCCGAATTCATCGCGCTCGAGGTCTATGTCGCATCGCGCGGCAATGGGCTGTCGGTCGAAGGACCTTCGGTGCGGAACTGACATCTTGGAATATTGGCCGGGCGGGCGACCGCTCGGCCTGACAATCGATCAATCAACAGGCAGCGTCACCCGCTTGCGGGAACGTCTTTCTGTTGCCTGAACTCAGGGTGAGAGCATGATTTCTCGGCGTGACTTCCTGCAGGCCGCCTTGGCGGCATCCGCGATCTGGGGCGGCTCGGGCACCGGGCGCTGGGCCCGCCTGGCCGCACAACAGCAATTGAGCCAGGATCAACTGCTGGAATTTCCCGATTTCGGGAACGTCACGCTGATCCACATTACCGACATCCACGCGCAGCTCAAGCCGATCTGGTTCCGCGAGCCCGAGATCAATCTTGGCGTTGGCGAGGCGCGTGGAAAGGTGCCGCATGTGACCGGTGCGGAGTTTCTGAAGCTTTACGGTATTACCCCGGGCAGCCCCGAAGCCTATGCGCTGACCTACGAGGATTTCGTGGCGCTTGCCCGCACCTATGGCAAGATGGGCGGGCTCGATCGCGTGGCGACCGTGATCAAGTCCATCCGGGCCGCGCGCCCCGATGCCCTTCTGCTTGATGGTGGGGATACCTGGCAGGGTTCGCTGACGGCGCTGCGCACCGCGGGCCAGGACATGGTCAACGTGATGAACGCGCTGAAGCCCGACGCCATGACGGCACATTGGGAATTCACCCTGGGCATCGACCGCGTGAACGAGATCGTCGAAAGTCTTCCTTTCCCGATGCTGGGCGCCAACATCTTCGACGCCGAATGGGAAGAGCCTGCCTATGAACCCTACAAGATGTTCGAGGTCGGCGGCGCGCAGGTCGCGGTGATCGGCCAGGCCTTCCCCTATCTGCCGATCGCCAACCCGAAATGGATGTTCCCCGGCCTGTCCTTCGGCATTCGGGAAGAGCGGATGGCAGAGGTCGTCCAAGAGGTGCGCGACGCTGGCGCGGATCTGGTTGTCGTGCTGTCGCACAATGGCTTTGACGTGGACCGCAAGATGGCCGCGCGCGTGCCCGGTATCGATGTGATCCTGACTGGCCATACGCATGACGCCCTGCCCGAGCCGGTGCTGGTCGGGGAAACCATCCTGATCGCCAGCGGATCGAACGGCAAGTTCGTCAGCCGGGTCGATCTGGACGTCCGCGACGGCAGGATGATGGGCTTCCGTCACAAGCTGATCCCGATCTTCTCGGACGTGATTCAGCCGGATGCCGAAATCGCGGCCCTGATCGACGAGCAGCGCGCGCCTTACAAGTCCGAGCTGGAAGAGGTCCTGGGCACGTCCGAAAGCCTGCTGTACCGGCGCGGCAATTTCAATGGAACCTGGGACGACCTGATCTGCAACGCTCTGATCGAAGAGCGCGAGGCCGATATCGCGCTCAGCCCGGGTTTCCGCTGGGGGCCGTCGCTGCTGCCGGGCGAACCGATCACGCGCGAGGATCTCTTCAACGTGACCTCGATGTCCTATCCGCAGGCCTACAGGACCGAGATGACAGGCGAAGTTCTGCACACGGTACTGGAGGATGTCGCTGACAACCTGTTCAACCCCGATCCCTATTACCAGCAGGGCGGCGACATGGTTCGCGTCGGTGGCATGGGCTACCGCATCGGTATCACCAAGCCGCAAGGCAGCCGGATCTCGGACATGACGCTGCTGAAGACCGGCGAGCCGATCGATCCGAACCGCAGCTATGTGGTGGCCGGCTGGGCCAGCGTGAACGAGGGCACCGAAGGCCCCGCGATCTGGGATCTGGTGGAAAGCTGGATTCGTCGCAAGGGGACCGTGACGATCGATCCGAACAACTCGGTGAAGGTCGTCGGCGCCTGATCAAGTCGCCCCGGTTGGGGCAGGAACACAACGTGCAGGAGGTTTCAATGTCCGAGACCGAGAAGAAAGGCACAAGCCGCCGCGCCATTCTGGGCGCAGGGCTTGCCGCGGGCGGGGCGATCGCCGCGGGGCGCGTGTCCGCGGCCGTGCCCGACCCGCTGATTACGCAGGTTCAACCGTGGGCCAGCGAATTCGGCGACCCGGTGGATGCCACGCCCTATGGCATGCCCATCCGCTTTGAAAGCCATGTGGTGCGTCGCAACGTGCCGTGGCTGACGGAAAGCCCGATTTCGTCGATCAACTTCACGCCGATCCATGCACTCGAGGGCACGATCACGCCGCAGGGCTGCGCCTTTGAGCGCCACCATTCGGGCGCGATCGAGCTGTCAAAATCGGATTACCGTCTGATGGTGAACGGCCTGGTCGATACGCCGCTGGTCTTCACCTACGAAGATCTGACGCGCTTCCCGCGCCACGTTCAGACCTTCTTCTGTGAATGCGCCGCGAATGGCGGGATGGAATGGGGCGGCGCCCAGCTGCAAGGCGCCCAGTTCACCCATGGCATGATCCATAACATGGAATATACCGGGGTGCTGCTGCGAGACATCCTGAACGAAGCCGGTATCAAGCCGGAAGGCAAATGGGTCTATGTCGAGGGGGCGGACGCATCCTCGAACGGCCGGTCGATCCCTCTGGAAAAGGCGATGGACGACGTGATGGTGGCCTTCTTTGCCAATGGCGAGGCCCTGCGCAAGGAGCATGGCTATCCGGTCCGTCTGGTCGTTCCCGGCTGGGAAGGCAACATGTGGGTCAAGTGGCTGCGCCGCATCGCGGTCTATGACCGCGCGGTCGAAAGCCGCGAGGAGACGTCGAAATATACCGACCTGATGCCCGATGGCCGGGCGCGCAAATGGACCTGGGTGATGGATGCCAAGTCTGTCATCACCTCGCCCAGCCCGCAGGCGCCAATCCGTCACGGCAAGGGGCCGCTGGTCATCACCGGGCTTGCCTGGTCGGGCCATGGCAAGATCGCCCGCGTCGACGTTTCGCTGGATGGCGGCCGTACATGGACCGAGGCCCAGCTGAGCGGTGACATCAAGCCGAAAGCCCTGACCCGGTTCCATCTGAACATCGATTGGGACGGGCGCGAAATGCTGCTGCAATCGCGCGCGATGGACGAAACGGGCTATGTCCAGCCGACCAAGGATCAGCTGCGCGAGATCCGGGGGCTGAACAGCGTCTATCACAACAACGGGATCCAGACCTGGTGGGTCCGCGAAGACGGAGAGGTCGAGAATGTCGAAGTCTCTTAAGCTTGCCCTGTCGCTTGCCGCCGTGATGGCCGCAAGCCCCGTCTGGGCCGACAAGCTGGGCCTTGGGCGCCCCGCGGTCCCCGAGGAAATCGAGGCCTGGGACGTGGTCGTTCTGCCCGATGGGCGCGGTCTGCCCGAAGGGTCGGGCGACGTTTCCACCGGCGAGGAGGTCTTTGCCGAGAAATGTGCCATGTGCCACGGTGATTTCGCCGAGGGCATCGACAACTGGCCCGTTCTGGCCGGTGGCCAGGGAACCCTTACCGATCGCCGCCCGGTCAAGACGATCGGCTCTTACTGGCCCTATCTTTCGACCGTGTGGGATTACATCCACCGTTCGATGCCGTTTGGCGCCGCTCAGACGGTCACCCCGGACGAGACTTATGCGATCACGGCCTTCCTGCTGTATTCGAACGGACTGGTGGACGAAGATTTCGTGCTGTCGAAAGAGAACTTCACCGAAATCCACCTGCCCAATGAAAACGGCTTTTACCCCGATGACCGGGCCGAGGTCGAATATCCGAAGTTCCGCGTCGAACCTTGCATGACCGATTGCAAGGGCGAGGTGAAGATCACCAAGCGCGCGGCCGACCTGAAAGTGACTCCGACCGACCCGGACGGGCGCCCGGCAGGCACGATTCCGGACTGGTTCGAAGTTGCCCAGAACGACACCGCACCCGAAGCCCCCGCGGATGAGGCTCAGGCCGAACCGGCGGCCGAGGCCGAAGCTACGGCCATGGCCGCGCCCGATCCAGCTCTGGTCGCGGCCGGGGAAAAGGTGTTCAGAAAGTGCAAGGCCTGTCACAAGGTCGGCGAGGGTGCCAAGAACGGCACCGGTCCGGTCCTGAACGGTGTCGTCGGACGCCCGGCCGCTGCGGTTGACGGGTTCAAGTACTCCAACGCCATGAAGGCCGCCGCGGAAGACGGTCTGGTCTGGACGCCCGAGAACCTGCACGAATACCTTGCCGCGCCGAAGAAGTTCATCAAGGGCACCAAGATGTCCTTTGCCGGTCTCAAGAAGCCCGAGGACATTGACGCGGTGATTGCCTATCTTTCGACGTTCGGAGGTTAGGATGAAGTGGGTCGGGCAAATCCGCGGCCTGTCGGTATCCCTGACCATCGCGGTGGCCATGGCAACGCCCCTGGCCGCCGCCGAAACGGGCGATGTCGAACGCGGCGCCCAATTGTGGAGTCAGTGTTCGGGATGCCACCGGATCGGTCCGGATGCGAAAAATGCGATTGGACCGCATCTGAACGGGGTTTTCGGGCGCAAGGCAGCCTCGATCGAGGGATTCCCGTATTCACGCAGCCTGACGCGCGCCGGCAGGGATGGTCTGGTCTGGACCTTCGAGACGCTCGACGCCTATATCGAAAACCCGCGCGTCTTTGCCAGCGGCACGCGCATGTCCTATCCTGGCATGAAGGATGCGCAGGACCGCCAAGATCTTTTGGCGTTTCTGCGCCAGTATTCCGACAAGCCTCGGGACATCCCCGAGGCAGAGCCCACCGCGCGGCCCGACAACCCGGACCTGTCGCCCGAGATCCTGGCGCTGAAGGGCGACCCGGAATACGGCGAATATCTTGCCGCGGAGTGCAAGACCTGTCACCGCGCCGATGGCTCGGATCAGGGGATCCCCTCGATCACGCGGTGGCCGGAAGAGGACTTCGTGCTGGCGATGCACGCCTACAAGCAGAAGCTTCGGCCGCATCCCGTCATGCAGATGATTGCCTCGCGGCTTGGCGATGAAGAAATCGCCGGGTTGGCCGCGTATTTTGCGACCCTGGAGGAATAACTCCGGATTTGAAGAAATTCATTGACTCAAGCGAACAGGGAGGACCAACAAAATGCGCTTGAACAGAAGATTGTTCCTGGGATCGGCGGCCGCGACGGGCGCGATGATCGCCGCTCCGGCGGTGCTGGGCCAGGCCAGGCCACGGCTTGTGGTCATCGGCGGCGGGGCGGGGGGTGCGACCTGCGCACGCTACGTCGCCAAGGACTCCGACGGTGCGATCGACGTCACGTTGATCGAGCCATCCGAGGTCTACTACACCTGTTTCTTTTCGAACCTCTATCTTGGCGGGTTCCGGACATTCGAGAGCCTCGCGCACCGCTATGACAAGCTGGCGAACGATTACGGCATTCGGTTGATCCGCGACATGGCGGCGGGCGTGGACCGAGAGGCGCGCGTCGTGACGCTGGCCGGTGGCGAAACCGTCGAGTATGATCGCCTGGTGATCGCCCCCGGCATCGATTTCCGCGAAGGGTCGGTTCCGGGCTGGGATCTGTCCAAGGCCGACATCATGCCCCATGCCTACAAGGCCGGGCCGCAGACGCAGCTTTTGAAATCGCAGGTCGAATCCATGCGTGAGGGTGGCCTGTTCTGCATGATCGCCCCTCCGAACCCGTATCGCTGTCCGCCTGGACCGTATGAGCGCGTCTCGATGGTGGCACACCTTCTGAAAGAGAAGAACCCAAGCGCCAAGATCCTGATCGTGGATCCGAAGCCGAAGTTTTCGAAGCAGGCGCTGTTCGAGGAAGGCTGGCAGAAGCACTATCCCGGCATGATCGATCGCATCGGACCGGATTTCGGCGGCGACAAGGTCGAGGTTCGCCCCGAGACGATGGAAGTCGTGATCGACGGCGACGTGCAAAAGGTCGATGTCTGCAATGTCATTCCGGCACAGAAGGCCGGCGCGATCGCGACCGCCGCGGGCGTCACCGACGACAGCGGCTGGGCGCCCGTCGATCCGCATTCCATGGCCAGCCGGGTCGATTCAAACATCTATGTTCTGGGCGATTCTTCGGCCCAGGGAGACATGCCCAAGTCGGGCTTTGCCGCCAACAGCCAGGCAAAGGTTGCGGCCATGGATATCCGCAGCCAGCTGATTGGATCGAAACGTTTCCCGGCGCGGTATTCGAATACCTGCTGGTCGTTGATCGATACCGATGACGGGATCAAGGTCGGCGCCTCGTATGAAGCGACCGACGAAAAGATCGCGTCGGTATCCAGCTTCATCAGCCAGACCGGAGAGCCCGCGGATCTGCGCAAGGCAACTTATGAAGAAAGCCTTGGCTGGTATGCCGGCATCACCGCCGACATCTTTGGCTAGGCCGGAAATCAGGGGTGCGGGCGGCCGGTCGGTGCGCGCACCCCGCATGACAGGAGAAGACGATGCTTACCCGCCGCACCCTCATCGCCGCTGCCGCCTGTGCGCCCTTTGCCCCGCGGCGTGTCTGGGCCGCCACGAGCTATGAAGCCGGGGGGATGCGTATTGACACGGTTTCGGATGGCTACCTGACACTTCCGGGCAATTTCATCCTGGGCCATATGCCGCGGGATGAATTGCTGCCGATCCTGGAACGCTATGGGCAGTCTGCCGACCAACTGACCCCGCCATGCAATGTGACGCTGCTTCGCGATGGGACCAACACGGTTCTGTTCGATACCGGGGCGGGTCCTGACTTCCAGGCCTCGGCCGGGCGGCTGAGCGAAGCACTGGACGTGCTTGGTGTGTCCGTCGATGACATTACCCACGTCGTCTTTACCCACGCCCATCCCGATCACCTTTGGGGTGTTCTGGACGATTTCGACGAGCCGCTTTTCGTCAATGCACAGCACATGATCGGGCGGGCCGAGTTTGACTATTGGACCGATCCCGACACGGTGAACACGATCGACGAAACGCGCACGACATTTGCCGTTGGCGCGGCAAGACGGCTGAACACGCTTGCCGGGCAATTGCGCTTGCTGGAAGATGGCGAAGACGTCCTGCCCGGGGTGGTTGCGCGTCTGACGCCGGGCCACACGCCGGGTCACATGGCGTTCGAAATCGCCGCGTCCGACCCGGTCCTGGTCCTGGGCGACAGTATCGCCAACCATCACGTGGCATTCGAGCGCCCCGAATGGTTGTCGGGAAACGATCAGGACATGGAAACAGCAGCGCAGACGCGGGTCGCGCTGCTGGAGCGCATCGTCCATGAAAAGATGATCCTGATCGGTTATCATCTGTCGGACGGAGGAATGGGGCGGGCAGAGCGCAATGCAGATGGCTATCGCTTTGTTCCGGAAATCTGAGGAAACGCGGTCAGGATCATGAAGGGAGAATTCCGATGAAACACATGCTTGCTGCTGCTTTCGCAATGGCGGGGTTGCTTGGCGCCGCACCGGTGGCCGCCCAGGAGGCGACAACCTATTCCTTTGATGGAAGCTTCGAGGACGCAACCTTTGCGGTCGAGAATGCCATCGTGAACCGTGGCCTGGTCATCGATTACCGCAGCCATGTCGGTGACATGCTGAACCGCACGGGTGAGGATGTCGGAAGCGACAAGAAGATCTATGACAAGGCTGACGTTTTCCTCTTCTGTTCGGCCGTCCTGTCGCGAAAGGTGATGGAGGCCGATCCGATGAACATCGCCCATTGTCCCTATGGCATCTTCGTGACCGACAGGGATGGCAAGGTGATGATCGGATACCGCAATCTGCCCGACGGCCCGATGGACGAGGTCGAGAAACTGCTGGACGAGATCGCGCGCGAGGCAGCGGAAGGATAGTCCTGATCGATCGGTGTCGGGCCCGCGTCCGGACTGACTTCGGTCGGGGCGGGGGCGAAAACGCCATGGCGCGCAAATCGGCCACGGGCGTTGCGGGGACGCGCCGTCAAGGGGTGGCGCGGAACGCCTTGATGTCGATCCTCTCGCGCCACGCGGCACCTCCGTCGGGCGTCTGCATCCACAATTCTATTGCATCGAGGTTACGCGTCGGCGGAGCCAGCGCGATGGTATGGCATTCGTCGTGCATGAGGACGGGGAAGTTGGCCGTGGAGAAACGCCGCAGCGCCCGGTGAGAACTGTCGCGATACAGGAAGGCAAAATTCAGATCGCCATTCCCGACGGATCGTGTCAGGCAGGTCATCGAGACATGTATGATGGCGCGATCGGCAAGGCATATCCTGTCGCCCGGCATGTTGTCGATGTCGGCGCAGCGCATGTCGTCGGTATAGGCCGGAAGGTCCTGAAGGCAGACATAGGTCTTGCCCTCATGACGGAACACCGAACCCGCGGCCGGAAATCCGTGACAGGCGCGCGGGCTGACGGGCAGCGCGGCAAAACTTCCTTCAAGGCCGAACATCTCGCGGAACAATCCGATGCTTGGGTTGCCGGCATGAAAGCTGGTCCACCCGGCCAGCGTACCCCAGGAAAATGATCTGTCCTGTATTCCACCGGCCAGGCGAAAGGTTCCGTCATATCCTTGGGTCGCGGCCAGCCTTGCATGAATGGCGCGCGCCAGTTCCTCGTCCCGCTGGCCAAGATGGGCGCTGTCCGACCAGAAGGCGCTGACGACGAAGGCATTCAACATGGCCATGGCCGTGACCGCAGCGCCCACGATCGCCTGGCCTGGTCGCAGAACGCGCAAGGTCCGGTCTTCGAGCAGCGAGAGCCCGGAAATGACCAGCGAAGCGCTCCAGAAACCAATGAAGCCAAACGCTCGCGCCGGCGCGGCGTCGCCCGCATAAAACAGCCAAAAGAGGGTGGGAAAGATGAACATCGCAAGACCCGCCCCGATTGCCGAGCGCAAGATGTTCAGAGCCGGGCCTTGTCGGCCCCGCATGACGGCTGCGCCAAGAATGGGCATCAGGATGGAAAAGGCTGCAAAGAGTCCCATCGCCATGCGAACCGGTCGCGGGATCTGCATGATCGAGCCCGTGTGAAGGCTCTTTATCAGGGCGGGGTATTCTCTCAACTTCTCAAACAGGCCGTCCAGCGTCACGGGCTGAAAGCGGCGGGATTCGATCGTCATGTCCATCACGGCCGCATAGGTGCGCCATTCCACCAGGTAAACCGCAATGGCCGCGACCGAAACCGCGGCGCCGAGTGCTGCCACGCGCAGCGCGGCTGGGAAAGAATGACGGTCTGACCGGATGAGCACCACCGTGGGCACGATGAGCCCGGCGACCGCATAGGTCTGGTAGATGCCTATGGACGCGGCGATCAGTTGCGCCGACACGAGAAGTTGCGCAAACCGCCTGATCGGCGTGCGTGCCTGCCGTGTGATCAGATCGTATCCTGCGGCAGAGAGAACCAGGGCCAGTGGATAGGCAAAGACGCTGCTGGCAAAGCTAAGTGCGTCTGCCAGGAAAAGGTGGTTCGTTCCGACAGCAAATATGGCAAGCGTTGCGATTGGCCGCATTGTGGGGCTTGCCGCGTGCCGCGCGATGATCGTTGAAAATCCCCACAGGCATGGAAAAGCCAGCGCAATCTGCATCGGCAACAGAAAGCGTTCGCCCAGAACAAAACGAAAGATTGCGTCAAGCAGCCAGCGCCCCTCGACCGCAACCCAAAGATCGGACGCACCGGCCATGTGACGCCAGTCATCCGAGTGATGGCCGTCTGCCAATATTCCGGCGGCAGCCGTGACACCATACAATGCCAGTGCCGTCAGCAGGGCCGTTCGCCAGCGTGGCGGCTGCCCCCTTGGATCTGCAACATGGCCGGTCATTGCGCGCCGGTCCCGCGGGGCGGCGGCGCAGGATCGTCAAAGCCGATACGGCTTTCGATCAGATAGAGCGGCCGCTGTTTTGCCTCGCTGTAGAGCCTGCCCAGATATTCGCCGATGATACCCAGAACGAAGAGCTGGATCCCGCCCATGAAGATCACCGCAACCATGGTCGAGGCATAGCCCGGCACGTCAGTGCCGAACGCGATCGTGCGAATGATCAGGAAAACGCCATAACACATTGAAAGAAGGGCAAAGAGAAGCCCGAAATACCCGGCGATCCTCAATGGGGCAGTGGAATAGCCGGTGATCCCATCCAGCGCGAAGTTCCACAATTTCCAATAGTTGAACTTCGTCTTGCCAGCCGGCCGGCCTGGGCGTCGGTAGCTAACGGACGTCTGACGAAATCCGACCCAGGCGAACAATCCCTTCATGAAACGATTGCGTTCCCGCATCTGGCCCAGCGCATCAACCAGACGGCGGTCCATCAGGCGGAAGTCGCCTGCATTGGCGGGGATCTCGACATTCGACAGACGGTTCATCGCGGCATAGAAGGCCGAAGCGGTATTGCGCTTGATCCAGCTGTCCTTGTCGCGTTCGTCGCGCACTGCGTAGACGGCGTCATAACCTTCTCGCCACAGGCGCACGAAATCCGCGATCAGTTCCGGTGGGTCCTGCAGGTCGGCGTCCAGGGGTATGACAGCCTGGCCCATGGCATGGTCGATGCCCGCGGTCAGGGCGCGTTCCTTGCCGAAATTGCGCGACAGGTTGATCACCTTGATCCGGGCGTCTTCGTGCGCGACCCTGGTCAGGATCTCGCGAGTCTGATCGGTGCTTCCATCATTGACGCAGATGATTTCCCAAGGTTCGCCGATGTCATCCAGGACGCTTTTCAGCCGTGCAAGAAACGCGGGCAACACGTCCTCTTCATTATAGGCCGCGGTGACGATGGACAGGACCGGTGGCGGCTGCCCTGCAGGCGCAAGCGTGCCGTGGGGTGCGCTGCGCTGCGCGTGCTGTCGATCCTGTGGCATGTGAACAATCCGAAACGCTGAAAATCAAATCCAAGAACACGTCAATGCAGACTATACCGTACAGCATAGGGCCGTCAGTGTTTTTCGTATCAGCCGGACCTGCATCGGCTGGGCAAAAACGAAAAGGCCGGGCGCATGGCCCGGCCTTCGTTCGTCGGCTGATACCTGTTCAGACAAGAGCCTTCTGCAGATACTCGTCGACCTTTTCCAGGAAGCCCGTCGTGGTCAGCCATTTCTGATCGGGGCCGACCAGCAGGGCCAGGTCCTTGGTCATGAAACCGTCCTCGACGCACTGCACGGTGACGCGCTCCAGCGTTTCGGCGAATTTCTTCAGCTCTTCGTTGCCGTCCAGCTTGGCGCGGTGCTTCAGGCCACCGGTCCAGGCATAGATCGAGGCGATCGAGTTGGTCGATGTTTCCTTGCCCTGCTGATGCTGGCGATAGTGGCGCGTGACCGTGCCATGGGCGGCCTCGGCCTCGACGGTCTTTCCGTCAGGCGTCATCAGGATCGAGGTCATCAGGCCAAGGCTGCCGAAGCCCTGCGCCACGGTGTCGGACTGCACGTCGCCGTCATAGTTCTTGCAGGCCCAGACATAGCCGCCCGACCATTTCAGCGCCGAGGCCACCATGTCGTCGATCAGACGGTGTTCATAATGGATGCCCTTGGCTTCGAAGGCTTCCTTGAACTCGGCTTCGTAGACTTCCTGGAAGATGTCCTTGAAGCGGCCGTCATAGGCCTTCAGGATCGTGTTCTTCGTCGACAGATAGACCGGATAGCCGCGCATCAGACCATAGTTCAGCGAAGCGCGGGCAAAATCCCGGATCGAGTCGTCAAGGTTGTACATGGCCATGGCCACGCCCGAGCCCGGTGCATCGAAGACCTCGTGCTCGATGACCGTGCCGTCTTCGCCGACGAACTTGATGGTCAGCTTGCCCTTGCCGGGGAACTTGAAATCGGTCGCGCGATACTGGTCGCCAAAGGCGTGACGGCCGACGACGATCGGCTTGGTCCAGCCCGGCACCAGACGCGGCACGTTCTTGCAGATGATCGGCTCGCGGAAGATCACGCCGCCCAGGATGTTGCGGATCGTGCCGTTCGGGCTGCGCCACATCTTCTTCAGCCCGAATTCCTTGACGCGGGCCTCGTCGGGCGTGATCGTGGCGCACTTGACGCCGACGCCATATTTCTTGATCGCGTGGGCCGCGTCGACGGTCACCTGGTCATCGGTCGCGTCGCGGTTCTGGATCGACAGGTCATAATATTTCAGGTCGATATCCAGATAGGGCAGGATCAGCTTTTCCTTGATGAAGTGCCAGATGATCCGCGTCATCTCGTCGCCGTCGAGCTCGACGACGGGGTTTTCAACCTTGATCTTGGCCATGATCCTCTCCGCTGGGATTGACGTTCCGCGCGTCTAATAGCCCAAACCGGGGCCGAGGGAAAGATGGTATGCGGTGGTATACTGCGATCCCGTCGGCGGTTCGTCAGGAAATCCGCCACGGCGCAGCCCGTCCGCGCCCGTCCGCATCACGATTGGGGTGCATTTTCCTGGCCGGGCGTCGGATCCGGTTCATTGCTTGCCTTTGCAAGACGCGCCTTTTTCAGACGCGCTTCGACATGGCGATGGGCGGCCGCGGCAGCACGCTGGGCGCGGACCGCCGCCATATAGGCCTCTTGCAAGGCAGATGACTGGGATTCGACGATGCGGTTGACCTCGGCGATCAGGGCCTCGTCACCGGTCTCCTCGACGGCCTTCAGAACCTCCTCGGCCAGCCTGATGCCTAGTTCCTCGGTCGTTGGCATGTCAGCGCGTACCCTCGGTCAAACGGCGCGCGACATATTCCTGCACCGTGCGGATCATCGGGTTCATGTGCGCCTCTTCGTCCTTGAAGAAGTGATCGGCGCCCTCGATTTCCTCATGCGTGATCGTGATGCCCTTCTGCTCGCGCAGCTTGGCCACCAGGGCATGGATATCCTTGGGGGGAGCCACGCGATCGGCCGTGCCGTTGATGATCAGCCCGGAAGCAGGGCAGGGCGCAAGGAACGAGAAGTCATACATGTTTGCCGGCGGAGCGACCGAGACAAAGCCCGTGATCTCGGGCCGGCGCATCAGCAGCTGCATCCCGATCCATGCCCCGAAGGAAAAACCTGCGACCCAGCAATGCTTTGAATTGGGGTTCATCGACTGCAGGTAATCCAGCGCGGCCGCGGCGTCGGAAAGTTCGCCCACGCCCTGGTCGTATTCGCCCTGGCTGCGGCCGACGCCACGGAAATTGAACCGCAGTACGGTGAATCCGATCTCGTGGAACGCGTAGTGCAGACGGTACACCACGCGGTTGTTCATCGTGCCGCCGAATTGCGGATGCGGGTGAAGGATGATCGCGATCGGCGCGTCGGGATTCTTCTGAGGGTGATATCGGCCTTCCAGCCGCCCCTCGGGACCTGCGAAAATCACTTCGGGCATCGCCTGTATTCTCTCTTTGATGGGGCCGGGCGGCAAGAAATGCGGGGTGCATTCTTGACTGATTTGCTCGGACACCCTAGAACAGTTCTAAATTCCGGCCGTGACCGACCGTGGTGTGGAGTGGAGTTAAGCACCCTTCCGCCTTGCGTCAATGTGTTTGGCGTGTCGCGCGCCGGATTCGATGACAGGTGCAAGAGAACCGGTTTCAGGGCGGCCCGACAGATGAAGCTTTCGACCAAGGGACGATACGCGATGGTGGCGCTGGCCGATCTTGCCACGGTGGGCGATGGTGGCCTGACCTCGTTGGCCGACATATCGGAACGCCAGGATATCTCTCTGCCCTACCTGGAACAGCTATTCGTCAAGCTTCGGCGCGCGGGTCTGGTCGAATCGGTCCGCGGACCGGGCGGTGGCTATCGGCTGGCGCGCGACCCATCCGAGATTCGCGTCAGCGAGGTCTTGCAGGCCGTGGACGAAACCGTCAGCGCCATGCGTGCGGGGGCTGCGGCAAGCGGCGCGAAGTCCGGCACGAAGGCCCAGTCGCTGACCAACAGGTTGTGGGAGGGCTTTTCCGCCCATGTCTATGTCTTCCTGCATCAGACCACGCTGGCCGATGTCGTGGAAAATCGACTGAAGCCCTGTCCGGCCGTGCCGGCCCTGTTCCAGATGGTGGACGAATGAAGGAACGGATCTATCTGGACTGGAACGCGACCGCGCCGCTGCGGCCCGAGGCGCGCGATGCGATGATCGCTGCGATGGATGTCGTGGGCAATCCGTCCTCGGTCCATGCCGAGGGCCGCGCGGCCAAGGCGCTGATCGAGCGCGCGCGCGAGGACGTGGCCGCCCTGGTCGGATGTTCGCCCAAGGAGATCGTGTTCACCTCGGGTGCGACCGAGGCCGCAGCGGTGCTGGCGGGATTGCCCGCCGGTGTCGCGGTGCGGGTGCAGCCGACGGCGCATGATTGCGTGGTGGCCCATCAACGCGAAGGCGATGCGGGCGATGGCGCGGCGGTTCTGGCACTTGGCGTAGTCAACAGCGAAACGGGCATTGTCACGCAACCTCCCGAGCGCGGAGAAGACGGGATCTTTCGGCTGGACGATCTGGCCGGCGGGCGGCTGTTTGTGGACGTCGTGCAGGCCGTTGGGCGTGAACCCTTCGCCTTTGCCTGGACAGGGGCCGATTTCGCGATTCTCTCGGCGCACAAGATCGGCGGGCCCAAGGGCGTCGGCGCCCTGATCCTGCGCGAGGGCGTCGATATCGAGACCCTGCGTCCGGGTGGAGGGCAGGAGATGGGGCGCCGTTCGGGAACCGAGAACGTCATCGGGATCGCCGGTTTCGGTGCGGCCGCGCGCGCGGCCTTGTCGGACCAGGAAGCGGGCGTTTGGGACCGCGTTCGCCAATTGCGGGATGCAATGGAGGCCCGGATTCTCGATGCCTCACCCGAGACGATCGTGGTCGGCCGCGACAGCCCGCGCGTTGCCAATACGTCGTGTCTGCTGACGCCGGGATGGAAGGGCGAGACACAGGTGATGCAGATGGATCTGGCCGGAATCGCCGTCTCGGCGGGTTCGGCCTGTTCCTCGGGCAAGGTGCGTGTCAGCCGCGTGTTGCTGGCGATGGGATTTGACGAAATTCAGGCCGGGTCGGCGATCCGCGTATCGCTGGGGCCTGCGACCACGGAATCGGAAATCGAACGCCTGGTGGCGGCGTGGACCGCCGCGCGTACGCGCCAGCGTTCGCGGGCGGCCTGATGGCGGCCCGGCAAGGAAAGGACGAAACGAAGATGGCTGAGATCATGGACACAGGTGAAGAGCTCGAGGTTCGCGAGGGCGTCGATCGCGAGACGGTCGAGACCGTCAGGAACATGGGGGCCTACAAGCACGGTTGGGAAACCGACATCGAGACGGAATACGCGCCGATGGGCCTGAACGAGGACATCGTGCGCCTGATTTCCGAGAAGAACGGCGAACCGGACTGGATGACGGAATGGCGGCTGGCCGCATATCGCCGGTGGCTGCAGATGGAAGAGCCGCATTGGGCGATGCTGAAATACCCGCCGATCGACTACCAGTCGCAGTACTATTATGCCAAGCCCAAGAGCCTGACCAAGCGGCCGAAATCGCTGGACGAGGTCGATCCGAAGCTGCTTGAGACCTATGAAAAGCTGGGCATTCCCCTGCGCGAGCAGATGATCCTGGCCGGCGTCGAAGGGTCCGAGAGCGCCCCGGCCGACGGGCGCAAGGTGGCCGTCGATGCCGTGTTCGATTCAGTCAGCGTCGGCACCACCTTCAAGGAGGAGCTGAAGAAGGCAGGCGTGATCTTCTGCTCGATCTCCGAGGCGATCCGGGACTATCCGGATCTGGTCCGGAAATACCTGGGCAGTGTCGTGCCGCCTTCGGACAACTTCTTTGCCACGCTCAATTCGGCGGTCTTCTCGGATGGGTCCTTTGTCTATGTGCCGGAAGGGGTGCGCTGCCCGATGGAGCTGTCCACCTATTTCCGCATCAACGCGGAAAATACCGGCCAGTTCGAACGCACGCTGATCATCGCCGACAAGGGCGCCTATGTCAGCTATCTGGAAGGCTGCACCGCGCCCAAGCGCGACACGCATCAGCTGCACGCGGCCGTGGTCGAGATCGTCGTCCTGGACGATGCCGAGGTGAAGTATTCCACCGTCCAGAACTGGTTCCCCGGCGACGAGGAAGGCAAGGGCGGCATCTACAACTTCGTCACCAAGCGTGCCGATTGCCGCGGGCCGCGGTCCAAGGTGATGTGGACCCAGGTCGAGACCGGATCGGCGATCACCTGGAAATATCCCAGCTGCATCCTGCGTGGCGACGATTCGATCGGCGAATTCTATTCGATCGCGATCACCAACAACTGGCAGCAGGCCGATACGGGCACCAAGATGATCCATCTGGGCAAGAACACCCGCTCGCGGATCGTGTCCAAGGGGATCAGCGCGGGCCATGCGCAGAACACCTATCGGGGGCTGGTGTCCATTCACCCCAAGGCCACGGGCAGCCGCAACTATACCCAGTGCGACAGCCTGCTGATCGGCGACAAGTGCGGGGCGCATACGGTCCCCTATATCGAGGTCAAGAACAATTCCTCGCGTGTCGAGCACGAAGCGACCACGTCGAAGGTGGACGAGGACCAGCTGTTCTACTGCCGCTCGCGCGGGATGGGCGAGGAAGAGGCCGTCGCGCTGGTCGTGAACGGCTTCTGCCGCGAGGTCCTGCAGGCGCTGCCGATGGAGTTCGCGATGGAAGCGCAAAGCCTGGTGGCGATTTCGCTGGAAGGATCGGTGGGATGATCACGACCACGACGCCTTCGATCGAAGGGCGCCGGATCACCGCCTACAAGGGGATCGTGACCGGCGAGGCCATTCTGGGCGCGAACATCTTCCGTGACCTCTTTGCCCAGGTGCGCGACATTGTGGGTGGCCGTTCGGCCGCCTATGAACGCGAGCTGGGCAAGGCCCGTCGCACGGCATTGGCCGAAATGGAAGAGCGCGCCGCCGAAATGGGCGCGAATGCCGTCGTGGGCGTGGATCTGGACTACGAGGTCATCAACAACATGCTGATGGTTTCGGCCTCGGGCACGGCGGTGGTGGTGGAATGACGGCGATGTTGCAGGACATTCGCGGACAGATGCGCACGGGCCCGGTAGTGACCCGCGCGGAAATCGCCGCGATGGCTTCAAAATTCCGCCGCAATGCAACGCCATCCTGTCTGCGGGTTACGACTTGCACGGGGGTGGCAGATGTCCATGACGATGAGCGGCCGGCAGCGCACCGACTTTGCCGAGAGGCTGGCGCGCATTCAGTCCGGGCGGCAACTGGAACCGTCGGATGTTCTGTCCAGGGACGCGCAGAAGAGGCTGATGCAGCGGCAGAAAGCCGCACGCAAGAAGGTCGGGCTTCGGGCCAGGCTGGCGGTGCCCTTCGCCTTTCTTTGCGGAATGATTGCCATGCTGGCGGCTCGGCTGGGCTATTTCGGCCTGACGCAGATCGAGGATTTGCCGCCCGCGGTCTATACGCTGGAAGATCGCGGCGTCGTGCTGATCGCGTTCGTGATCTCGGTTCTGATGATCGTGGCCTTCGGGCTGATGACCAAGGGTCGCGCCCTGGCGCTCGCCCTGGGATGCCTGGCGATGTATTACGGCGAGGTCGCGATTGCCGCGAACGCGCCGGATCTTTGGGCCCAATTCTTCCCGGCAGACTATGCCGCAAGCCTGGCCGAGAAAGGCCGGGACTTCCGCTTGACGCCAACGGGCTGACGGCGCCCGCCAAACCTGTTTCTGCAGCTATCCCTGCGGCCCGGGCCATGACTGGCCCGCTGGCCGCTGTCGGCATTTGAAAGGAATGAACATGCTGGAAATCAAGAACCTGCACGTGAAACTCGAGGAAGAGGACAAGGAGATCCTCAAGGGCGTGGATCTGACGGTCGAGGCCGGGAAGGTGCATGCGATCATGGGGCCGAACGGGTCGGGCAAGTCCACCCTGTCCTATGTCCTCGCCGGGCGCGAGGGCTATGTCGTCACCGAAGGTTCGGTCGTCATGGACGGGCATGACCTGCTGGAGATGGAGCCCGAGGAACGCGCCGCCGCGGGACTGTTCCTTGCCTTCCAATATCCGGTCGAGATTCCGGGCGTGGGCAACATGAACTTCCTGCGCACGGCATACAACGCCCAGCGCAAGGCGCGCGGCGAGGAAGAAATCAGCGCCGGCGACTTCCTGAAGCTGGTGCGCGAAAAGGCAAAGACGCTGAAGATCGATTCCGACATGCTGAAGCGGCCGGTCAATGTCGGCTTCTCGGGCGGCGAGAAGAAGCGCAACGAAATCCTTCAGATGGCGGTGCTCGAGCCGCGCATGTGCATCCTGGACGAGACCGATTCCGGCCTTGACGTCGATGCCATGAAGCTGGTCGCCGACGGCGTGAACGCGCTGCGTTCGCCGGATCGCGGCTTCCTGGTCATCACGCATTATCAGCGGCTGCTGGATCACATCAAACCGGACGTCGTTCACATCATGGCCGATGGCCGCATCGTGAAGACCGGCGGGCCGGAGCTTGCACTCGAGGTCGAGAAGAATGGCTATGCCGACATCCTGAAGGAGGTGCTGTGATGGCCTCGCCGGTTCGCAAGGATGACACGCGCGCCGAGATGACCGAGGCCCGCATAGCGGCGCTGGACCTGCCCGAGGGTGGCTTTACCGCCGCAGCCCGTCGGGACGCACTGGCGCGTCTGCGCGAGATGGGGTTGCCCACGCGGCGCGATGAATATTGGCGTTTCACCGATCCGGCGGCACTGAACGCGGTGGATGTGCCCGGTGCGGCCGTGTTCACGGACGACGAGCCCGAGCTGTTCGGCGCAATCGGTGCGCTGCGTATCGTTTTCGTCGATGGCGTGTTCTCAAGCGCTGAATCGGATGATCCCGCGCTTGCGGGGGTCGAGATCCAGCGACTGGCCGAAGCGGACGAGGCCGATATTCACTGGGCGAAATCGCTTTACGGTGTGCTCGAATCGCGTGGACAATCCCCTGTCGCGCGGCCCTTCGCCGCGTTGAACACAGCCGCGGCGCGCGACGGTATCCTGATCCGCGTGACCGGCAAGGTCGATCGCCCCGTGCATGTGATCTATCGCCACGAATCCGACGTTTCTGACGCCGTCCTGCATCACTGCATCCGCGTCGAAGAGGGCGCCGAGTTTACCCTGATCGAGACCGGTCCCGCGGCGGCGCGGCTCAATTCGGTGATGGAGGTTGATGTCGCCTCGGGCGGGCGCTTTCACCATGTGCGGGTTCAGGGGCGCGACCACGAACGCCGCGCGATCACGCATGTCTTTGCGCGCGTGGCTGAAGGCGCGTCTTTCAAGAGCTTCACGCTGACATTCAACGGTCAGCTGACGCGCAATGAATGTGTGATCGAGATTGCCGGCGACGATGCCGTGGCTCATGTCGCAGGCGCGGCCCTGGGCGATGGCAAGACGGGACCGTTCCACCAGGACGACACGGTCTTTGTCACCCATGGCGCCGAGCGGTGCGAAAGCCGCCAGGTCTTCAAGAAGGTTCTGAAGAACGGCGCGGTCGGCGTGTTCCAGGGCAAGATCCTGGTGCGTCCCGGCGCGCAGAAGACCGACGGCTATCAGATCAGCCAGTCGCTGCTGCTGGACGGCGACAGCCAGTTCCTGGCCAAGCCCGAGCTGGAGATCTATGCCGATGACGTGAAATGTTCGCACGGCTCGACCACCGGGGCGATCGACGAGACGGCGCTTTTCTACCTGCGTTCGCGCGGGGTGCCCAAGGAAGATGCGATCGCGATGCTGGTCATGTCCTTCTTGGCCGATGCGATCGAAGAGATCGATGACGAGCGCCTTGCGGCGGAAATCGTCGAGCGGCTGGAAGCCTGGTTGCAGCGTCGGAAGGGCTGATGGCTGTAACGGACGATATCGTCGCGACCTATCGCGGGCCTCGTGTCGTGTTCGCGCGTATCTTGCGCGGCGAGCGGCACGAGGCCCGGCCGCTGACCTATCTGATCTTTGCGTTGCTGATTTTCTATGTGGCGCAATGGCCGGCGCTTGCCCGCGCCGCACATCTTCAGCCCGAAATTCCCTTGACGCAGAGGATGTTCGCCGCGTTTCTCGCGACACTGGCCGCGTTGCCCGTGTTCTATCTGCTGGCGTTGCTTGGGCGGCTTGCCGCGCGTCTGGCCGGACGAAGGATTGCGGGCTATGAGGCGCGCGTGGCCTTGTTTTGGGCCTTGCTGGCGGTCTCGCCTCTGGTCCTGCTGCATGGACTGGTGCGCGGCTTCCTGGGTCCGGGGCTTCAGGCCGGGCTGGTCGGGCTGGCGGTCTTTGCCGTGTTTGCCTGCTTCTGGTGGGCGGGTCTTTCGGCTGCAGCAAGGGGCAGGGAATGAGGCTGACTGATTTTCTGCGGGACCTTCTGGTCCAGACCTTCCGAGAACCGCGGCTTGCTGCGCAACGGCTCATGGCGCTGGATCTGCCAGTCGATGCGCGCTGGGCCGCGCTTGGGCTGGTTTCGATCCTGTCGGTTATTGAAACCCATCTGGCGGTGATGATTCTTCCCCGGTTGGGACAGAGCCCGGCATTCCTGATGATGGCCAACCCGTTGACAGCGGCGTTGATGCAATTCGCGACGCTTGCCATCGTTTCGGCAGCCATCGCCCAGGGCGGGCGGATCTTCGGTGGCAATGGACGCTTTGCCGATGCGCTGATCCTGGTCGCCTGGGTCGAGTTCGTGTTGACCATTGCGCAGCTGGTCCAGACCGTGGCGCTGCTTTTGCTACCCCCCATCGGGCTGGCCGTCGGAATTGCGGCGCTTGCGGTCTTCGTATGGCTGATGGTCCAGTTCACCGCCGCCTTGCATGGCTTTGCCGATGCAATGAAGGTTCTTCTGGGCCTTGTTGCGGGTTTCATTCTGATGGCGGTCGCCGCCGCTATCGTGTTTTCGGCCCTGGGGCTTGTGCCTCAGATGCCCGGAGGTTGATCCATGTATGATGTCGCGCGTATCCGTGCCGATTTCCCGATCCTGTCACGAGAGGTGAACGGGCGCCCGCTGGTCTATCTGGACAATGGCGCTTCGGCCCAGAAGCCGCGTGCGGTGATCGATGCGATGACACAAGTCTATGAGCACGAATACGCCAACGTGCATCGCGGTCTGCACTACCTCTCGACGGTCGCGACCGAGCGATACGAATCCGTTCGTGGCATCGTGGCGCGGTTCCTGGGGGCGCCGGACCCCGAGGAAATCGTGATGACGACGGGGTCCACCGAGGGGATCAACCTGGTTTCCTATGCCTGGGCGGCACCTCGTCTTGAGGCGGGCGACGAGATCGTTCTGACCGTGCTGGAGCACCATGCCAATATCGTGCCCTGGCATTTCCTGCGTGAACGGCAGGGCGTGGTCCTGAAATGGGTCGAGCCCGAGCCCGACGGGTCGCTGGACCCTCAGAAGGTGATCGACGCCATCGGTCCACGGACGCGGCTGGTGGCGGTGACGCATATGTCTAACGTCACGGGTACCGTCGTTGACGTGGCCTCGATCTGCAAGGCCGCGCGCGAGCGCGATGTTCCGGTTCTGGTGGATGGAAGTCAGGCCGCGGTGCACCGGCCGGTGAATGTCGCAAAGCTCGGCTGTGACTTCTACGCGATTACCGGACACAAGCTGTATGGTCCTTCGGGCTCGGGCGCGATCTGGATACGCAAGGAACGCATGGCAGAGATGCGCCCCTTCCTGGGCGGTGGCGACATGATCCGCGAAGTGGGCCGCGATGTGGTCACATACAATGATCCCCCGATGAAGTTCGAGGCCGGCACGCCCGGGATCGTCCAGCAGATCGGGCTGGGCGTGGCGCTGGAATATCTGATGGCGCTGGGGATGGAGAATATCGCCGCGCATGAGGCCGAATTGGCCGCCTATGCGCAAGCGCGGCTTTCGGGTCTCAACTGGCTGAACCTGCAGGGAACGGCCCCGGGCAAGGGCGCGATCTTCTCGATGACGTTGCAGGGTGGTGCCCACGCGCATGACGTCTCGACCGTGCTGGACAAGCGCGGAATCGCCGTTCGTGCGGGCTCGCATTGCGCCATGCCGTTGATGGAGTTCTTCGGCGTAACCGCAACCGTGCGCGCATCATTCGGTCTGTACAATACGCGGGATGAGGTCGATGCGCTGGTCGAGGGGCTGGAGCTTTGTCACGATCTATTTGCCTGACCCGGAGGCGCACCAAAATTGCCGGAATCCGCGGATGGGCGCTTGCGAGCGCCACGGCTTTCGCCTATAGCATCCGCGCGAAGCACCCGTAGCTCAGCTGGATAGAGCGCTGCCCTCCGAAGGCAGAGGCCAGAGGTTCGAATCCTCTCGGGTGCGCCACTTCCCCGACGGCGTATGGGCAGTGCAAGGACCTGGGTGGGGCAGTGGCGTCAGCTGTGTTGGCGCATCCGGTCCAGGACTTCGCCGGCATAGGTCCCGCGCAGCGGGCCGTAGAGATGGAATTCGCGTAATCTCTCCCCGTCATTGAATGAGTCAGCTCCCCGAGAAATGCCTCGCCGCAGCTCGTACAGGACTGCCTCCAACAACCGTTCGTTTACTGTCCGTCCAACATGGCGTAACGCTTCGACGATGTCATCCAGGCGCTCCATGCTGTAGGGCCGTCGCAGGTGCCAGAACCGCTCTAGTTGTTCACTTAATCTTCTTTCCGTGCAATTCAGGGAAAGGAGGAGCGTTCCATGGGACAATCACCGACAGCAAAGAAGCGCGGGTCGCGGGATGCG
>NZ_PRDS01000008.1 GCF_002927635.1 Albidovulum inexpectatum | reverse complement strand
GAAGGCCACGCTCAGAGGCCTGACACACGTCCGATCGAAGACCCTGCCGAGACCTCAAGAAACGCTTGCCAAACAGGAGGCATCCACACACGTCATGGCATACAAGATGCCGTTGGTGGGGGCATCCACCGCATCAGTTCACTCGAGCAGACGATCCTGCGCTACGTCCGGCTCTACAACGGCCAGCTCCCGCAATCCGCCCTGAAGGGCAGACGGCCCATCGAAACCGTCATGTCATTTGTTAGTCAAGAAGGTTAAGTGAACACCTCAAGCACTGGCACCGCCAGAAGCCGGAGCTCTTCAAGAAGCGACCGTACAATCATCCGGGATGTGACACCTAGTTGTAGAGTAGAGTGACTTCTACAATGCACCCAGGTGCTTTATGATATCAACAAGCTCATCGGCTTGCTCGGCGAAGCTATGGACGTTCAGTGGCTCAATCCGAACGGTATCCGGATTTTCTAGTAGATCTAACACTATTCGTTCGAGTTTTTCTGACCCCTCGCCAATTTGGAGTAAGCTGGTGCGATCGGTCCCTTCATGTTCTATTGTGCCGCCACCGTCCGTTTGAACGACATAAACACCGCGAGAGAGCGCCTCACGGATTGTGAGACCAAACGTTTCCTTCCACTGGGAAGGAAACAGAAGCACATCAATTTCGGCATAGAAATCATCTATTGTTATGCTGTCGTAGCGCTTCCGCACAGACCATTCGCCACTCATTCCCGCATATGCGTTCGGTGAATACCATGATTGATCCAGTGAAGCATCCACGAGTATTCCCTTGAAGTTCTTTCGTTTAAGTCTACGAAAAGTATCCTGAATTATTGGCCAGCCCTTTATCGGCGATGGGCCGCCTACGTAGCCAAAAACCAGACGGGGATCAAGTTCCCTGCGTCGCGCCTGTTTAGTGAAAAAATCCGAGGATGGTGGAATTATTCCATTCCTCAATACCACTCCCTTTCTCGGAAAAAACCCGGAGCGTTCGTAGAGTGATTTGGAAAAATGAGAAGGATAGGTAACAATCGCAGCGTGCGTAGCCTGAGTCTTTAGAAATTCCAGTCTTCCAATTGTCTCACGCATATCCTTGACACAGCCTGCGCATGCTTCGACTCGAATTGGATCCTGTGCACAATAAGTTCCGTCAGCCTTGATCATGAACTGCCGTTCACAAAGCCACCAAAAATCGTGAATGCTGAGGATGATCTCTTTGCCAAGCTCTCGCGCAGCACTAAGCAAGTCGGCGCCTAGATCCTGAACGCAATGGAAGTGGATCACGTCGGGATTGATATCTCGAACAACTTCCGAAAAAGCTTTCCGAACATTCTGGTTACTAAATTGCTCTTTCGAGTGGCGATGCGCTGGCAGGTTTACAATGTGATTAACGATACCATTTTTTTCTGTAGTCAACACGGAATATGGGCTGAATTCCGGTCGTGACATTGCCGAAAATGCCGATACGCGGAAACGGTGGCGATTGACGAGATTGATAGCTACTTGCTCTGCTACGTGCGTAGCCCCGCCATATGTATAGGGCGCGAAGAAAACGTTAACTACAAGAATATGAGGGGTCGGATTGGTCATGACAGGAACCAATGCTTGAATTGAGGATCTACAATCTGTTCATCCATGGATGCAGACCAGCGGCTTTCGATCAAGCGGCGAGCCGCTTGCCCCATTTTCATGGTGCGATCGCGATCAGAGACCATGATCGAAATCGCTTCTTTCCACCCAGTGTCCTTATTCAATACGATGCCTGTCTGGCTGTTTTGCACCAGGTTCCTTCCATCTCCGACCTGCGTAACTATGGCTGGAACAGCCGCGGCACAAGAATCAATGACGCGGACCCCACTCTTGCATCGATTGAAAAGATCGTCAGCCATTGGGATCAAGTTGCAGTCTGAGCGGGCAAGATGCGTCAAATACTGATCGTAGTCCACAAAAGGGACTAGCTTTACACGGTCGCGAATCCGTCTTGGAACATCGTTCATCCTGAAATGACCGATTATGACGATGCGTAAATTTGGTTGTTCCCGGGAAATATCGCCAAGGGCGTTGAATGCGTCCCGGAAGTCCGCGCTTCTTCCGGTCGAGCCTGTGGAAATCGAGAAGGTGAACGGTGTTGATCCTGACTTGTGTGGTATTGCGTCTTGAATTGCGCGACTGCCTGAAGCGAGAGTGTGCTTGTCGGCGAAATTTCGACGAACGAAAACTGGCCTCGGTGTGTGCTGTCGCGCGAGTGCTGCAAGAGTAGGGGTGCTGACGCACACAACGTCACATGCATCCATGAATGCAGCGTATCTCGGCGCTTCCCGCAGGAAGTGATCCATCAGGCTTCGATCAAATGTCTGGGCGGCGCCGTAATTCTGATATGCAGCTACGGAAAACAATGGGTCATCAATATCGTATGCCACAGGAAGTCCCAGGCGCCGTGCTTCATAAAGATAATCGCATGTGATGTCTTGAGTCTTGAGCCTGTAAAACATCACGTGTGTGGCATTTTGCATAATTCTTGCCGATCTGGGGAAATCTTCGTAGTGTGAATACTCCACTTCAGCATCGGCACATCGCCATAGATCGTTAACCTGTTCGACACGGTATTTCCGGCACTGGGGCAGGTTCAGATCGCCAATGATGGCAAGCCGGCGTTTCCGTATCCGCTTGATGGATGGTGTCGAAATATGAAAGGCGTCTGCCTTGCTTATCTCTGTCCAGAACGGAAAGAATCCACCCAGGCGGGTTGGAACTTCATCGGCCCGTCCGTATTGTCGTACGTCAGAGCGTGCCGCATCGGATATTATCAGTCTGGAAAAGTATGCTGCGCGGCGAAGTGCCTCGGCTGGTCCGTCCTGACGCGCAACAGAAAAAAATTTGCGGAAATGTACCGGTTTCAAGATGTGAAAAAATTTTCGCAAAAGTGCCATGCTTTTTTCTTTCCTGCCCTCGCGTCCTGGCTAACCACCTCCGAGGTGCGAGTGTACACGATTTCTGTCTGACCGGCCGTCACAATCTTCCCAGCATAGCTGCCAATGCCAAGGAAGCGTTGCCCGCAGCGGTTTGGCGATACACACCGGCCCCCCTCAGACGGGTCAGTGCAAGGAAGCCTCGCTGATGGCGCAGCTGCTCAAAACGGTCCAGGATTTCTCTGGCTTCGTCGGTGAGCAAATGTGAAACTTGACGAAGACACCGTATGTTGCGTGTGTTCCATTCGCTGAAACGGCCGCTCAGAACAGCCGATATTCGCCGTATTCGTCCGGCAAGTGCCATGTTCGATCCGATCTGGTTCGCTTCATGTTGGCGGTACAAAAGGCAGGGGTGCGGGTCGTAGATCACCTGACCACCGCAGCCGGAAATCAGTTGGTAAAGCCACCAGTCATGGCAGACCGGCTCCAGGCCCGCACCGGCGGCGATGACGAGATCGTGCGCCTTCCGGTTCAATACCATGGTGTTCCCCCCTGCGATGTTCTGCACCAGCGCGTTGCCAAATGTTGGCTTCCGCGCGAACAAGGGTGACAATCCAAGTCTCTTTAGCTGGTGATCGACGATCACAGTGCGCGCACCATACAGGGCCGGGCCCGATCCGGCGGCTTCCAAGGCAGCTATGGCGCGCGATAGCTTGTCTGGCAACCAGACGTCGTCCTGGTCCGCCAAGGCGATAAAATCGGTATCTAGGGCGGCGTCACACAAAAGGTGAAGAAAGTTTGCAGTGCTTCCCTTCCGCGGTCCGTGACGAAGTTGAATCGCGTGGTTCGGGTTTGAGTGAGCGAACTCATGAATCTTACGCAGCGTTTGGTCGGTCGAACCATCGTCGCCTACGATCAGGGACCATTCGCTGTGGTCCTGACGGCGGATGGATTCCAGCTGGTCACGGACGAAGCGGCCTCCGTTGCAGGTTGCCATCAGGATCGCGACATGACGCCCCGTACCCCTCATTGCTGCAGAAGATAGCTCTCGTTGCGCTCGAGAAGGAACGCGCCGAAGGCAAAAAGGCCCAGCCCTATGCCAAAGACGTAGGGCAGGGACACAAAGCCGGGCGTGTCGATGTTGAAGATGCCTTCGCGCATCTCGACGATCACATGTGCGATCGGATTGAACCACAGGATGTTCAGCAGATCTTCGGAGAGAGAGTTGAAATTGAACAGCACGCCCGAAGCGATGAAGAGCGGTCGGTTGATCATGGCCCAGATGTTCTGCCACGTGGGGAAAAAGCCCACCAGAACGCAATTCATCGTCCCGATCCCAAGACCCAGAGCAAAGGCCATGGTGACTGCCATCAGGATGCGGGCAAAATCGACATGAAGTTCGACCTGATCATAAACCATGATGGCCAAGGCCAGGATGAGACCGATCAGGAGATAGGTCAGTGTTTCCAGAATCGCCCGGGCAAGAATGGTGTCAAGGGCTGTCACGATCGGGTAGGTCAGCAATCCGCGATTGGTACGCAGTGACATCATCACGCTTTGGGCGACGTTGTTGTACATCAGAAACGGTACCAGTCCCGACGCATAGAACATCATGAAGCTGTCGCCGATCGGGGCCGTGCGCGTGATGAAGCTGAAGGCCAGTGACAACAGAAGGATACCGCCGGCGGGCTCGGCGATTGCCCACAGATAACCGCCCACGCTGCGCCCAAACCTCGCGGCCGTTTCGCGGATGATCAGTGCCGCGATGATCCGAAGACGCGCAGGCAGTACCAGGCGGCGCGGTACAAGAGGTCCGTGATGTCCTGTCTGGTCTGCCGGCATTTGCCTTCCGTTTCGCCAATGGATACCTTGCGCGTCATAGCACCAGATTGTCGGGCAGGACAGAGCCAGCATGAATACCCCAAAGCCAGCACCCATTGCGCCAAAGCCGTCAGGCAAGCAGGAGGCCGCGCCCGGGCGCCCGGCTGCCGCATCCGCAGGGCTGCAATCGGGCGCGGGCGGCAGGGCGTCCAGCCCGCAAGCACAGCATGACGGGGGCCAAGCCTCGCGGCAGGCTGCGCCCGTGCGGCCGGCGCAGCAACCGCAACGCCAGGCAGGCGCGCAGGGCAAACCGGGTTCCGGCGCCGCAGCGCCGAAGGCCGCGCAGCAGCCCGGACCGGCCAATACGGGCGGTCAGGCGGGCGCCGCGGCCGCGAAAGGGGCGGCGGCGGGTCAGGGGCCGGCGCGCGGCGCTCCCAAACCTCCGCAGCCGCTGCCGGTGGTCGATCTTCCAGATCCCGCGACCGAAGCTCCGCTGCGTCCGCGCCATCGGGTTGCGCTGGCCAGCTTCGTCGCTGTCGTTGTCGTGCCTACCTTGGCCGTTCTGGCCTATCTCTATCTCATCGCCGCCGATCAGTATCACTCCGAGGTTGCCTTCTCGATCCGGTCCGAAGAGCAGTCTGCGGGTGCTGCAGCGGGCCTCTTGGGCGCCCTGACCCAGATGAGCACCGGAACGGCCACGGATGCCGACATCCTTTATGAATTCATCACCAGCCAAAGCATGGTCAAGGCGGTGGACGAGCGGCTGGATCTGCGAACGCTGTTCCGCAAGCCACGATTCGATCCTGTATTCAAGCTGTCCGAGAATCCGTCGATCGAGGATCTGGTCGATTATTGGACCCGGATGGTCCATGTCAGCTATGACAAGAACTCGGGGATCATCCACGTCCAGACCGAAGCCTTTACCCCCGAGGACGCCCGCGCCATCGCGCAGGCGATCCTTGAAGTAAGCGGCAAGCTGGTGAATGAGCTTTCCGAACAGGCCCGTCAGGACGCGATCCGCTACGCGATGCTGGACGTTCAGGACGCCGAAAAGGCCCTGCGTGAGCAGCGCCGCAAGCTGGCCGAGTTCCGCAGCGAATACCGGATCATGAACCCCGAGGCCGACGTTGCCGGCCAGATGGGCCTTCTCAGCGCCCTGCAGTCCGAGCTTGCACAGGCCCTGGTCGAGCGCGATACGCTGCTGTCCTATGTGACCGAGGACGACCAGCGGGTGCAGCAGGCCAATCGGCGCATCGATGCAATCTCGGCCCGGATCGAGGCCGAGCGCACAAAGCTTGGCATCGGTGGCATCGACGTGGCCATCACCGATGTGATCGGCCGGTACGAAGAACTCCGCACCGATCTTGAATTCGCCGCCCAGGCCTATACCCAGGCGCTGGCCAATCTCACCCTGGCGCGGGCCGAGGCGCGCCGGCAGGCACGCTATCTGGCGCCGCATATTCAACCCACGCTTGCCGAGGAATCGCTTTATCCACGCCGGGCGCTGCTGACATTCCTGTCCGCGGTGTTCCTGTTCCTCGCATGGAGCATCAGCATGGTGCTGTATTACAACGTGCGGGATTCGCGATGACCCGGCGGGACTGACGGATCCGATGCTGCAATTCTGCCACGTCTCGAAATCCTATCCGACGCGCGATGGGCGCAAGGTCTTGTTGCGTGATCTCAACCTGACCCTGCCGTCAGGGACCAAGGTTGGCCTGCTGGGCCGGAATGGCGCCGGGAAGTCCACACTGATTGGAATGATCGCTGGCACGGTCAAGATCAGTTCGGGCAGGATCGTACGTCACGGCACGGTGTCCTGGCCGATGGGATTCGCCGGCAGCTTTGCCCCTGACCTCAGCGGTCTGCAGAACGCGCGTTTCGTGGCGCGTATCTATGGCGTCGATACCGACGCTCTGGTCAAATATGTCGAGGAGTTCTCGGAACTGGGCGAGTTCATGCGCATGCCGGTTCGGTCCTATTCCGCGGGGATGCGCGCCCGTCTGGCCTTCGGCCTGTCCATGGCTCTGAAGTTCGACTGGTACCTGGTCGATGAGATCACCGCCGTGGGCGATGCGCAGTTCCGCAAGAAATCGCTTGCCGTCTTTCGGGAAAGACTTGAACGGTCCGGACTTGTGATGGTGTCACATTCGAATGCGACGCTGCGCGAGTATTGCACCGCTGGAATTGTCCTCGAACATGGCGAGGCCATCTTCTATCCCGACATCGAGGAAGCGATTGCCCGCCACGAGGCCAATCTGGGCTAGCGATCTTCGTCGGCTTCGGCCAGCAGCGCAGCCAGATCCAGCCGTCGCGTGACCATCGCCAATCGCCCATCGGAATCGAACGGCCATTCGGCTCTCGGGCGGTCACGATACAGTTCCACCCCGTTCCCATCTGGGTCGCGCAGATAGACTGCCTCGCTGACGCCGTGATCGGCCGCGCCCTCCAGCGGGTATCCCGCTTCGATAACCTGTCGCACGGCCTGCGCCAAGGCTCTGCGATCGGGATAAAGCAGAGCTACGTGGTACAGGCCGGTATGACCGGGGGCGGGCGGCGTTCCCCCTTTGCTTTCCCATGTGTTCAGGCCGATGTGGTGATGGTACGCACCGGCCGACAGGAATGCGGCGTCGTTTCCATGGCGTTGCATGATCTCAAGACCCAAGACGCCCGACCAAAAACCGACCGCTCGGTCCAGGTCGGCGACCTTCAGGTGAACATGTCCGATGCGCATTCCAGCCGGGGCCGTGTAGGTCATGGCGACTCCCTCCGCGATTTCGTCCATCCTGGATCATCGGTGACGTTGGGGGTAGTGACAGACGCGAACACAAGATGTGCAAGACCGCAAAGGCCCTCACCACGCGGGTGAGGGCCTTCCAGACCGTGTTGGGGCGGGATGAACCCCGGGGGCCTCGGGCTGCCCGCCGCCTTGGGGATGTCCTGGGACGAACGGGCGGACAGGGCGTGTATATGCCTGTCACGTTTCAGTTTCGTGACAGTCCAAGCGCGGCCGCTAGGCGCGGCGGCTGCGCACGAACCCCACGATGTCATAGGCCCGCTGCAGGATCGGCTGTGCTATGGCCTCGGCGCGTTGTGCGCCTTCGCCAAGGATGCGATCGATCTCTGCGGTATCGGCCATCAGGCGCTTGGCCTCGGCCGAAATGGGAGAGATCTTCTCGACCACCAGCTCGGCCAGGGCCGGCTTGAAAACGCCGAAGCCCTGACCTCCAAAGCGGTCCAGTACCGACTGAGGGGTCGTGTCGGCCAGCGCGGCATAGATGTTGACCAGGTTGCGCGCCTCGGGGCGGTCCTTCAGCCCGTCGAGGGACTCGGGCAGTGGTTCGGGATCGGTCCGGGCCTTGCGAATCTTCTGGGCGATCGTGTCGGGATCGTCCGTCAGGTTGATGCGCGACTGGTCCGAAGGGTCGGATTTCGACATCTTCTTCGTGCCATCGCGCAGGCTCATCACGCGTGTCGCAGCCCCTTCGATCACCGGCTCGGGAAGGGGGAAGAAATCCACACCGTAATCGTGATTGAACTTGGTCGCGATGTCGCGGGTCAGCTCGACATGCTGTTTCTGATCCTCGCCCACGGGAACATGCGTGGCGTGATACAAAAGGATGTCGGCCGCCATCAGCGTGGGATAGGCGAACAGCCCGACCGAGGCATTCTCGCGATTCTTGCCGGCCTTGTCCTTCCACTGCGTCATGCGATTCATCCAGCCCATGCGCGCGACACAGTTCAACACCCAGGCAAGCTCTGCATGGGCGGCAACCTGGGACTGGTTGAACAGGATGGACCTCTTGGGATCGATCCCGGCAGCCAGGAAGGTCGCAGCGGCCTCGCGCGTGTTGTCGCGCAGCTTGTCCGGATCCTGCCAGACGGTGATCGCGTGCAGATCGACAAGGCAGTAGATCGTCTCGATCCCTTCTTCCTGCTTTTCGACAAATCGCTTGAGCGCGCCCAGGTAATTGCCCAGCGTCAGCCCGCCCGACGGCTGGATACCCGAAAAGATGCGGGGTTTGAACTTGGGCGCTGTGGCTTCGGTCATCTTGGTCCCCTAGCTTGGGCTATGGAATTTCATGCCCCGTTCGCGTATCGCAGGGTCAAAGCAGCGTCAACATGGGGGGCAGTGCCGAATGCGTCCGGGATATGACGAACCACCCGTTCACCCCCTGCCCTGGGCCGTGTGGGTCATCGTGCTGCCACTGGCCGCGGTCGAGCTTTGGATCAATGCCGGGGCCCTTGGCCTTGCGGGCGGCCAGGCCGGGATCGGCTGGCGCAATCTGGCGGCCCAGACGCTTGCGCTGGAGCCCCAGATGCTGGACCAGATGCTGGCCACCGGGCGGTTCGTCCCGGATTATGCGATGCGGCTTCTGACCTATGCCCTGGTCCATGGCAGCTTCACACATGCCCTGCTGGCCATCGTCTTTGTTCTGGCATTGGGCAAGTTCGTGGGCGAGGTCTTTTCCGGATTTGCCGTCGTTGCGATCTTCTTGCTGGCAACGATTTCCGGCGGGGTGATCTATTCCCTCGTTCCGGGGACAACGGCCTGGCTGCTGGGCGCCTATCCCGGCGCTTATGGCCTAATCGGGGCGTTCACCTATATCCTCTGGGCGCGCCTTGGCCAGGCACATGCCAACCGGGCGCGCGCCTTTTCCCTGATTGGCTTCCTGCTGGGGGCGCAGCTTGTGTTTGGCGCCCTTCTGGGGTCCAAGCCCGACTGGATTGCCGATCTTGGCGGGTTCATCGCGGGATTCGCCGCCTCTGCGCTAATTGCCCCCGGAGCGGGGCACAGGCTCTTGCGTCTGATCCGTCAGCGCTGACGGGTCAGGCCCGCGCGCAGCTCGGACAGGCGCAGGGCCCCGGTCAGATGCGCGGCAAGGCCATAGGCGATCATGCCCGCCAGAACCAGAAGGCCAAGCGCCCAGTAGCGGTGACCGGCCAAGCCCAGTTGCGCGGCCAGACCGCCTTGCAGGACCAGCAGCACGCCGCCCATCACCGCCGCGGACAGAAGGATTCGGGGCAGGCGCCTGCGAAGACGATCATCTGCGCGGGCCGCATCGCCCATCGCGCGCGACCCGCGCCAGAGCTGCCAGGCCATCGCCCAGCCCGCAAGCGTGGTCCCCAAAGCCGCGGCAACAAAGCCCAGAAACGGCGCCAGTCCGATTGCCAGCGCGGCATTGACCAGCATCGAGATCACGGCATAGCGAAAGGGCGTCGCGGTATCTTCGCGCGCAAAATACAGCGGTTGCCAGACCTTTTGCAGCACGAAGGCGGGCAGCCCGGCACCATAGACGGCAAGCGCCAGCGCGGTATTCGCGCTGTCTTCCGGCCCGAATGCACCGCGTTCATACAGGACCGCGACCAGAGGATAGGCGATCACGACAAGCGCCACCGCCGCGGGCACGGTCAGGAACAGGGCGAATTCCGCCGCCCGCGACAGCGCATGCCGTCCGCCCTGCGTGTCGCCGGCCTTCAGCCTGCGCGACAGATCAGGCAACAGGACAATCCCCACCGCGATGCCCACGACACCCAGGGGCAGCTGATACAGACGGTCCGCATAGCTCAGCCAGGCGATTGCGCCGTCGAAGAAACTTCCCACCTGCCGTCCGACCAACAGGTTCACCTGCACCACACCCCCCGCCAGAACGGCGGGGCCGGCAACGGTGACAAGACGGCGCATCTCGGGCGTCCAGCGCGGCCGCCGCAGACGCAGCGCAAAGCCCATGCGTGCCGCGGCGATCCAGACACAGGCCAGTTGCGCCAGCCCCGTCAGCGGCGTTGCCCAGGCCATGGTCAGGCCCATGTCCCAACCGGCGCGATCCGCCACCACCATCGCCGCGATGAAGATCACGTTCAGCAGTACCGGCGCCGCCGCGGCCGCGACGAAACGGCCGCCCGCATTCAGCACCCCCGACAGAAGCGCCGTCAGCGAAATCAGGATGATATAGGGAAAGCAGATCCGCCCGTATTGCACGGCCAGGTCAAGCCGGTCATCGCCGGCAAAGCCCGCGGCCATCGCCAGCACCATCCAAGGCATCACGGCCATTGCGATCACGGAAACCAGCGTGACGACCGCCGCCAGTCCGGAAAAGGCATCTTCGGCAAAGCGTCGTGCATCCTCGCCCGCTTCCAGTTTCTTGGAAAACATGGGGACGAAAGCGGTGTTGAATGCACCTTCGGCAAAGAAGCGGCGGAACATGTTGGGCAAGGTGAATGCCACCAGAAAGGCCTCGGCCACGGGGCCGGTGCCAAGATAGGCGGCCATCATCATGTCGCGCACGAAACCCGCCACGCGCGACAGCAATGTCCAGCCGCCAACGGTGACGAAGCCGTGAATCAATCGGATGGGTTTCATTCGCCCCGCGCCCGTTCGGCCCCTTCGGCAATCGCCTGCCGCAGCTTGCGCTCCAGGCTGTCGCGTTTGGCCTTGGAGTAAAGTTTCAGGCCGAACATGTCCTTTACATAGAAACTGTCCACGACCTGAGCGCCATAGGTCGCGATCACGGCGGATGCAATATAGATGTTGTTGGCCGCCAATGTGCGTGTCAGATCGTACAGCAGCCCCGGCCGGTCGCGGGTATCGACCTCGATGATCGTGTAGATTTCGGACCCCTCGTTGTCGAACGTGATATGGGTCGGAAATCTGAACTGGCGCTCGCGCTTGCGGATCTTGTCGCGGTTTTTCAGCGCGTCGCGTGCAACGACCTCGCCACGCAGGGTCTTTTCGATCATCTGTGTCAGGCGTGGCAGGCGCGACACCGCATAGGGATGTCCCTCGCCGTCTTGTATCCAGAAGACCGCCGTCGCATAGCCGTCCTTGGACGTGTAGGTGCGCGCGTCAACGACATTGGCACCGACCAGCGCCAAGGCGCCGGCAAGCCGAGAAAAGATGCCCGGATGGTCGGCCAGGGCGAAACAGACGCGCGTTGCATCGTGATCGGGGTCGGGGTGCAGATCGACGCGGATCTCGTTGTCGGGAATGTCGCGCAGCAGGCGGGCAAAGACGGCATGGGTCTCGGTGGAAAGACCTTGCCAGTAGGGCCCGTAGTGGCGCCCCAGTTCGCGCCGGATGTCGCGTTCCTCCCAATCGGGCAAGGCCTCGCGCAGCGCGCGCCTGGCCTCGTTTTCGCGCTTGTCGGAATTGATGCTCTCCAGACCGGCCTCCAGCGCTTGTGCCGTCTCGGAGTGGAGCCGGCGCAGCAGCATGGCCTTCCAGTTGTTCCAGGTGTTGGGGCCGACGCCACGGATGTCGCAAACGGTCAGCACCGTCAAAAGGTCCAGTCGCTTGCGCGTCTTCACCAGCTTGGCGAAGTCGCGCACCGTCCGTGGATCGGCGATGTCGCGCTTTTGCGCCATGTCCGACATGAGAAGATGATAGCGTACCAGCCATTCGACGGTCTTGCATTCCTCGGGGTTGAGGCCCAGCCGGGGGGCAACCTTTCGCGCGATCTTGGCTCCCAGGATCGAATGATCCTCGGGACGCCCCTTGCCGATGTCGTGCAAAAGCAACGCCACATACAGGACCCGGCGATTCACCCCGCGATCAAGGATCTCGGACGACAGGGGCAATTCCTCGATCAGCTCCTTGCGCTCGATCTGGGCCAGCACCGAGATCGTCTGGATCGTGTGTTCGTCCACCGTGTAGTGGTGATACATGTTGAACTGCATCATCGCGACGATCGGCTCGAACTCGGGAATGAAGGCGGCCAGCACGCCCAGCTCGTTCATCCGGCGCAAGGCGCGTTCGGGATTACCGTGCTTCAGCAGCATGTCCAGGAAGATGCGCGCGGCCTCGGGGTTGTTGCGCATCTCGTCATCGATCAGATGAAGATTGCGCGATACCAGCCGCATCGCCTCGGGGTGTATGAGATTGCCGGTGCGCAGGCCTTCTTCGAAAAGGCGCAGGATGTTCAGCTTGTCGGCAAGGAAAGCGTCGGGATCGACGACATTGATGCGGCCGCGTTCGATGCGGAAGCCTTCCCGTGTCTTGCGACGGCGGCGCAGAAAGCCGGCAAGCCGGGTTTCCTTCTTGACGTGACGTTCCTCCAGGACGGTCAGGAAGACACGGGTCAGCTCGCCCACATGGGTCGCATGGCGGAAATAGTCCTGCATGAAGTGCTCGACCGCGCGTCGTCCGGCACTATCGGAATAGCCCATGCGGCTTGCGACCTCGACCTGCAGATCGAATGTCAGCTGATCCTGCGGGCGCCCCGCGATCAGGTGCAGATGACAGCGCACCGCCCACAGGAAGTCCTCGGCCGCGGTGAAGGTGTCGTATTCCTCTCGGGTGAGCAGGCCTTGCGTGACCAGTTCGGACGGATGCCGGACCGCGTGAATGTATTTCCCGATCCAGTACAGAGTCTGCAGGTCGCGCAGTCCGCCCTTGCCCTCCTTGACGTTGGGCTCCAGCACATAGCGCTGCCCGCCCTGTTTCCGGTGCCGCTCGGCACGTTCCTCGAGCTTTGCCTCGATGAATTCCGTCGCGGTTGACTTGAAGAGCTCCGACCACAGTCTGCTGCGCAATTCATCGGCCAGGGGTTCGTGACCGCAGATGTATCGACGCTCCAGCAATGCGGTGCGGATCGTGTAATCCTCGCGCCCAAGGCGCAGGCAGTCGGCCACGGTGCGGCTGGAATGGCCGACCTTCAGCCGCAGGTCCCAAAGGATGTACAGCATGGATTCGATGACGCTCTCGGCCCAGGCGGTCATCTTCCACGGGGTGAGGAACAGCAGGTCGATGTCGGAATGGGGCGCCATCTCGGCCCGGCCATAGCCCCCGACCGCAAGCACGGCAATCCGTTCGCCCTCGGTCGGGTTGGGCAGGGGATGCAGCTTCTCGGTCACGACCGAAAAGATCGCGCGCACGATTGCATCCGTCAGGGCCGAATAGGAATCGACCGTCACCCGCGCCGCGCGCGGATGTTTCATGAAGTCGGTTTCTATGGCACCCAACGCCTCTACCCGGGCCTCTGCCACGTGAGAAACGATCGCGGCCCGGGCGTCGCGGGGATCCGTGTGATCTGCCACGGCTTCGCGCAGCGCCTGCGCAAAGCGTTCGGTGTCAAAGATCGGGCTGGCCGCAACCTCGGCCGGCAGGATGGGCGCGGGCCGGACTGTCAGCTCAGAAACCGGCACCGCGGAAGCTTCTCGGCGCGGGGTCGATGATCACGACCTGGGCGTTGCGGATCTGGGCGACGGCCAGCGCGCGTTCGTTCGTGCCGTCGGGCCGCAGACGGAAGATGCCATTGACGCCTGCGAAACCGGCCCCCTGGGTCAGGGATTCCCGCGACAGGGCATTGGGCCGCCCGCTGCGCACCAGGGCGCCAACAGCCGCAACGGCATCGTAGGCAAGACCCGCGATCGGATGCGGCTGTTCTCCGTATGCGGCAGAGTAGCGTGTTTCGAACTGTGCCTGCAGGCCGGGATCCGGCATTGCAAACCAACCTCCCTGCAGACCGGGCAATGACAGTGTCGCCGACGGAATGTCCCAGCGCGTCAAGCCGACGAATTGCACATCCTGGGGTCGAAGGCCCGATTCGGGCAGAAGCTGCGCCAGCAAAGGCAGCGCTCCGGCGCTGTTGGCGGTAAGGAAGACCGCCTCGGCCCCCGAGGCCCGGACATTTGCAGCGATCCGCGGAGCGGCCGCGATCACATCCTGCTGCGAGAACGGATAGGATTCACGCAGTACCACCTTCGCCCCGGATCGTGCCGCGGCCTGCTCGATAGCGCTGCGGCCGGCTTCGCCTGCCGCATTCTGTTCGAACACGATCGCGATCTGGTCCTTGCCGTTCCGTGCAGCGAAGGAAACCAACCGGTTGGCGGTGTTCTCGAAAGTCGGCCCCAGGACGAAGACGTTTCCGCCGGCGATCGCCGTGTTGTTCGAAAAGGACAGCACGTTCACGCCACGATCTCGCACCGCCTGTCCCGCGGCATTGGCCGCTTCGGCAAATACCGGGCCAAGGATGATTCGGGCCCCTTCATCCACCGCACGGCGCGCAACCGCGGCCGACATCGCCGGGTCACTGCCGGCATTGTAGACGCGAAGATCGATCCGAACGCCGTTGAGGTCGGCCATCGCCAGATCCGCTGCCTGCTTGAGGCTTCGCGCCAGCACCTCGTCTCCGGGATTGCCCGAGCCGCCGGGCAGGATCATTGCAACGGGAACCGGCGCTGCCGGATCGATGCGTGGGGCCTGGGCCTGGGGAGAGGGAACACAAGCTGACAGGAACAGTCCCGCGGCGATCATTGCGGCGCGGGTCATCGCCTTGCGGCGGCTGAGAAAAACAGGGAACATGGCACAATCCTCGATCCGGTGTCGGGGTATGAACTTGGTCAGAGGTTAGCCCTTGCCAAGCGTGAAGTAAACGCGGCATCAGGCTGATCGGCAACAAGAAGGCGCACATGTCCGGCAAGATCCAGCCGCTTGACCCGGGATTGTACTTTGTCTCGACCCCGATCGGGAACGCACGCGACATCACCTTGCGGGCGCTCGACATTCTGGGGGCGGCCGATGTGCTGGCCGCCGAAGACACGCGAAGCCTGCGTCACCTGATGGACATTCATGGCATTCCGACGGCGGGGCGTACGATCCTGTCCTACCACGATCACAATGGCGAGCGGATGCGCCCCCGGTTGCTGGGCGAGCTGGCCGAGGGGCGCTCGGTTGCCTATGCGTCCGAAGCCGGCACGCCGCTGGTCGCCGATCCCGGCTTTCAACTCGCGCGCGCTGCGATAAGCCAAGGATACATGGTCACGGCCGCCCCGGGGCCCAGTGCTGCAATCGCCGCGCTGACCGTGTCCGGATTGCCCTCGGACCGGTTTCTCTTCGCGGGCTTTCCGCCGTCGCAATCCGGTCAGCGGAAGCGTTGGCTGGCCGAACTCGCCAACATTCCGGCGACCTTGGTCCTCTATGAGTCTCCCAGGCGCATTAACGGACTGTTTTCCGATCTGGTGCAAACCTTGGGGCCGGAAAGAAGTGCCGTCATTTGCCGTGAGCTTACCAAGCGGTTCGAGGAGGTGCTGCGTGGCCCGATCGGCGTACTCGCCGAACAGGTGGCCGAACGGCCCCTCAAGGGCGAGATCGTCGTCCTGATCGATCGCGCGGGACACAAGGCTGCCTCCGAAGACGAGCTCGAGACTGCATTGAGGGAAGCGCTGGAATGCCATTCGATCAGGGAATCGGTTGCGATCGTGTCCCAGTCGCTGGGGTTGCCAAGACGGCGCGTTTATCAGGCGGCGCTGGCGCTGGGCAAAGACGACTGAAAGGGCGGCGCGCCTATCATTCCGGTCGCGTGGCCGAGGAACAGGTGGAAGCGGCCTATGTCGCGCGCGGCTGCAAGGTTCTTGATCGTCGCTGGCGGGGCAAATCGGGCGAGATCGATCTGATACTTGCCGATGACGACGGCGTGGTCTTTGTCGAGGTCAAGCAGGCAAGCACGGTCGAAGCCGCCGCGGAACGACTGCAGCCCCGGCAAGTGAAGCGCATCCTTGCCGCGGCCGAAGAGTATGTCGCGCGTCTGCCAACCGGCCTTGCCACGAACATGCGGCTGGATCTCGCCCTTGTGGATCGGTCCGGAAGGATCGAGCTGCGCGAAGCTGCGCTATGTGCCTGATGGCGGATTGCATATCGGCGCATGCTGGGCCATCACTGCGACCATCGCATGACGGAAGGGCTGAAGATGTCTCTCAAGGTCGCCATCCAGATGGACCCGATCGCGGGTATCAATATCGACGCCGATTCCACCTTTCGCATCGGGCTTGAGGCCCAGGAACGTGGCCATCGTCTGTTCTACTACACGCCGGACCGTCTGAGCTATTGCGAGGGGCGGGTTCTTGCGCGTGGCTGGCCGATCGAGCTGCGTCGGGTGCAAGGTGATCATTTCACCCTGGGAGAGGAAACCGAAACGGACCTGTCCGAGATGGACGTGGTCCTGCTCAGGCAGGATCCACCTTTCGACATGGCCTATATCACCACGACGCATCTGCTGGACATGATCCATCCGGCGACGCTTGTCGTGAATGACCCGTTCTGGGTTCGCAACCAGCCCGAAAAGCTTCTGGTCCTGCGATTTCCGCATCTGACGCCGCCGACGCTGATCGCGCGTGATCTGGATTCGATTCGTGCCTTCAAGGCGCGTCATGGCGACATCATTCTGAAGCCCCTCTATGGCAATGGTGGCGCCGGGGTGTTCCGACTGGACCCCAATGACCGGAACCTTGCCTCGCTGCACGAGCTGTTCACGGGGATGAGCCGCGAGCCGCTGATCGCGCAAAAATACGTCCCCGACGTCGTAAGGGGGGACAAACGGATCATCCTGGTCGATGGCGAACCCGTGGGTGCGATCAATCGCATACCTGCCGATGGCGAGACCCGGTCAAACATGCATGTCGGGGGGCGGCCTGAAAAGGTCGGCCTGACGGAACGCGATTTGCAGATTTGCGCCGAAATCGGCCCCGTCCTGCGCGAGAAGGGGCAGATTTTCGTGGGTATCGATGTGATCGGGGAATGGCTGACCGAGATCAACGTGACATCGCCCACCGGTATTCAGGAGCTTGAACGCTTCGACGGCACGAACGCGGCGCGGCTGATCTGGGAAGCCATCGAGGCACGCCGGGCCAATTCGGCCTGAATTAATTGGGCTGACGTTCCGTTCGCGAAGGCTTCGAAACGCGCCGTCAGCCCGAAGGGGCGGGTCACAGGGATGGCGCGAAAGTCAGGCGGTAGCTGGCGGCTTCGGAAAGATGGTGACGGCGAACACGCTCTGATCCCTCGAGATCGGCAATGGTCCGAGCGACGCGCAATATCCTGTGATAACCGCGCGCGCTCAGTCCCATACGCTCTGCCAGGCGGGACATCAGGTTGCGCCCTTCGGCGTCAGGCTCGGCGATCTCCTCCAGCAAGCGCCCGCTGGCATCCGCGTTGACCCGAACCTTCTCGTGGCCGGCAAAGCGTTGCGTCTGCATCGCCCGGGCCGAGAGAACCCGACTTGCGACGCTGGCCGTGCTCTCGCCGCCCTCGGGCAGTTGCAGGTCGGCAAAATCGACTGCGGGCACCTCGATGCGCAGATCGAAGCGGTCCATCAGCGGTCCCGAAATCCGCCCCAGATAGTCGGCCCCGCAAGCAGGCGCGCGCGCACAGGCCCGCGCGGCATCGGCCATATGGCCGCAGCGGCAGGGATTGGCCGCGGCGACCAGCAGGAAGCGACAAGGATAGCGAAGATGGGCGTTTGCCCGCGCGACGACGACTTCGCCGGTTTCGATTGGCTGACGAAGGGATTCCAGAACCGCGCGCGAAAATTCCGGTAGTTCGTCCAGAAACAGGACGCCGTTATGCGCAAGGCTGATCTCGCCCGGTCGCGCGCCGCGTCCGCCGCCGATGATCGCGGCCACCGATGCCGAATGATGCGGATCGCGCCAGGGGCGGGTCAGGCTCAGTTCGCCGTCCCGGATCATGCCGGCGATGGAGTGGGTCATGGCCGTCTCCAGCGCCTCATCTGGTGACATGGGTGGCAGAAGACCGGGCAGACGGGCTGCCAGCATGGATTTGCCTGCCCCGGGTGGACCGACCATCAGCAGGTGATGCCGCCCCGCTGCGGCGATTTCCAGCGCGCGCTTGGCGCGTTCCTGCCCTTTCACGTCGCGCAAGTCCGCGAAAGCGGTCTCGATTCGTGCGTTGCCGGGACCCGCGCGCTCCAGCGGGGCTGACCCGGTCAGGTGCTGCACGACCTGGAGCAGCGTTTCGGCCCCGAATACCCGTGCCGCGCCAACCCAGGCCGCTTCCGGCGCCGAGCTCGCGGGGCAGAGCATGTCGCGGTCATCCTCTGCAGAAGCCATGGCTGCCGGCAGGGCGCCCGCCACGCCGACCAGCCGCCCATCCAGCGACAATTCGCCCAGTGCGACCGCCTCTTCGACAGTTTCACGCGGCACGATGTCGATCGCGGCCAGCAGCGCCAGGGCGATCGGCAGGTCATAGTGCGAACCTTCCTTGGGCATATCCGCCGGAGACAGGTTCACGGTGATCCGTTTTGACGGCAGCGCGATCGACAATGCGGATAGCGCCGCGCGCACCCGCTCGCGCGCTTCGCTGACCGCCTTGTCGGGCAGGCCGACGATCGAGAAGGCCGGCAGCCCCGATGACAGCGAGCATTGCACCTCGACAAGGCGCGCCTCGACACCCTGAAATGCCACGGTATGGACGCGAGTGACCATTCGATTGCCCCCGATGCTGCCACCATGGCTAGGCTGAACATGGTTGCAGAATGGTTAACGCGGCACCGTGCTTGTCATCGCCGGTCCGGGCACCTAATGCTGAAGCGACCGATAGTCGGGGGGCAACATGCTGGCAGGCAGGCATATCCTGTTGATCATCAGCGGAGGAATTGCGGCCTACAAGGCGCTGGACCTGATCCGCCGCCTTCGCGAGTCGGGTGCCGAGGTGACGCCTGTCCTCACGCGCGCGGGCGAACAATTTGTCACCCCATTGACGGTCGGGGCGCTTGCCGGACGCAAGTGCTATCGCGACCTGTTCGACCTGACCGATGAAGCGGAAATGGGCCATATCCAGCTGTCGCGCGCCGCCGATCTGGTCGTCGTTGCGCCTGCAACGGCCGATCTGATGGCCAAGGTCGCGGGCGGGCATGCCGACGATCTGGCCTCGACCCTGCTGCTGGCAACGGACAAGCCGGTCCTGATGGCGCCCGCCATGAATGTCCGCATGTGGCAACATCCAGCGACCCAGCGCAACCTGCGCCTGCTGCAGGACGATGGCGTGCGGCTTGTCGGCCCGAACGAAGGCAGCATGGCCTGCGGCGAATACGGCCCCGGACGCATGGCCGAGGTGCCGCAAATCATCGAGGCGATCGAATCCGCATTCGGCGACGGTCCATTGTCGGGGCGTCATGTGATCGTTACGTCGGGACCGACCCATGAGCCGATTGATCCCGTTCGCTATATCGCCAACCGGTCTTCCGGGCGGCAGGGGGCCGAGATCGCCCGTGCGTTGCGCGATCTGGGCGCCCGGGTAACCTTCGTCACCGGCCCTTCGACGACGCCTCCGCCCGCAGGCGTCGAGGTGGTCGCCGTCGAGACTGCGCTGCAGATGCTGGGCGCCGTTCAGGGGGCCTTGCCCGCCGATGCGGTGATCTGCGCGGCGGCGGTGGCCGACTGGCGCGTGGCGAATGCGCATGCGGACAAGCTCAAGAAGGATCCCTCGGGCAGGATCCCGACGCTGGAATTCGTCGAGAACCCGGACATCCTGGCAACGATCTCGCAGATGCAAGAGGATCGGCCAAGGCTGGTCGTGGGCTTTGCCGCCGAAACGAGTGACGTTCTGGCGCATGCGCGCGCCAAGCGCGCACGAAAGGGATGCGACTGGATCGTCGCGAATGACGTTTCGCCGGAAACCGGGATCATGGGTGGCAACGAGAATGCGGTGCTGCTGATCACCGCCGATGGTGTCGAACAATGGCCGCGCATGGAGAAGTCCGAGGTCGCCCGACGGCTTGCCCGGCGCATTGCCGAAGCCCTGGCAGAATAGGGAGGCGCCCATGCAACCGGTCATCCGCGTCTTGCGCGAGGATTGGGCCGATCCGTCCGTACCGTTGCCCCGCTATGAAACCCTGGGCGCGGCGGGCGCCGATATCCGCGCAAACCTGCCACCGGAGGCACGCGAAAGCGGCCTGACCCTGCAACCGATGGAACGCCGGGTCGTGCCAACCGGACTGCGGATCGAGATACCCGAGGGCTACGAGGTCCAGATCCGGCCGCGCTCGGGCCTTGCACTGCGCCACGGCCTGTCGTTGCCGAACACGCCGGGCACGATCGACAGCGACTATCGCGGCCCCCTGGGGGTACTGCTGATCAATCTTGGTGTCGAACCCTTTACCATCCGGCATGGCGACCGGATCGCGCAGATGATCGTCGCACCGGTCATCCGCGCGCGCTTTGCCGAGGTTGATGCCCTTGCAGCGACCGAACGTGGTGAAGGCGGGTTTGGATCGACGGGGCGCGCATGATGGGGGTGGCGACATTTCTTGCTGTCGTCTTGCTGGCGGTGATCTTTCGGCCACCAGCGCGGCTGGTGCTGACGGGGGTGTGCCTTGTCTGGACTGGCATCATGGCGGCGGTTCTTCTGCTGCCGGCCGGCCATGCGCTGCGTGAAGGTCTGGGAGGGGACTGGCGCCCATGGGCCGCGCTGGGCGTGGTGGCGGCCCTTGGCCTGTCCTATCGGGGCGTGCTTCAGGTGCTGCGCGCCCGCGCGGTGGCACCTGCCATGCCCGGCTCGCAGGATGCGCCTTTCTCGGATGTCGAACTTGAACGCTATGCCCGCCATATCGTCCTGCGCGAGGTGGGGGGGATGGGCCAGAGGCGCCTGAAGGAAGCGCGTGTTCTGGTGGTGGGCGCCGGGGGGCTGGGATCGCCCGCGCTGCTGTATCTTGCCGCGGCTGGCGTCGGCACGATCGGCGTCGTGGACGACGACGTCGTGTCGAATTCGAACCTGCAGAGACAGGTGATCCATCGCGACAAGGATATCGGCCAGCCCAAGGTCTTTTCCGCGCAGGCGGCGATGACGGCGCTGAATCCCTTTGTCGAGGTCCGGCCCTACAACCGGCGCCTGACCGCCGAGGATGCCCAGGCGCTGTTTGCAGACTATGATCTGATCCTGGATGGATCGGACAATTTCGATACGCGCTATCTGGTGAACAAGGCGGCCGTGGCAGCGGGCAAGCCCCTGATCTCGGCGGCCATCACGCAATGGGAAGGCCAGATCAGCCTCTATCACCCCGCGGGCGGGGGGCCATGCTATGCCTGCGTGTTTCCGCAACGCCCGGCGGCCGGGCTTGCACCGGCCTGCGCCGAGGCAGGCGTGATGGGCGCATTGCCGGGGGTCGTGGGTTCAATGATGGCGGTCGAGGCAATCAAGCAGATCACCGGCGCGGGCCAGACCCTGATGGGACGTCTGATGATTTATGATGCCCTCTACGCCGATTGTCGGACGATTGCGCTTGCGCCCGATCCCGACTGCCCGGTCTGCGCCGGGCATCGTCCACGGGCTGAAGCCTGAGGGGCGCTTGATCCGCATCAAGGCGGAATCCAACCGCATGTGAAATGGCTTCGGCACGCAAAATCCGGAGCCAAAGATGAGCTATATCGAAGAAATCGACCATATGCGGGCCGAGCTGCGCCAGCTCTACAAGGCCGCCCCTGCAGCCACGCAGGGCTTTTCCGCGCTCTCGAAGGCCGTCAAGGAAAGCGGCGTTCTGGGTGTGAAGGAAAAGGAATTCATCGCGCTGGGCATTGCCGTGGCGCAGCGCTGCACGCCCTGCATCAACTTTCATGTCGAGGCGTTGATGAAGGCTGGCGGCACGCGCGAGGAATTGTGCGACGTGCTGTCGATGGCCATCCAGATGGGGGGCGGACCGGCGCTGATGTATGCAGGCAAGGCGCTTGCCTGCTGGGACGAACTCGCCGCGGCCAGGGGCTGACCGCGGCGCCTCTGCTGCGGGACCGGGGGGCGATGCCCCCCGTCCCTGTGTTCAGCCGTCCACGCGGATACGCTCGTTCTTCGGGTCGTAGGGGCTGTCCTCGACCACTTCGGCGTCCCACTCTTGCCGCAGCATCCGCACCTTCAGCTTCTGCCCCACCTCGGCCAGATCGGGTCGGACATAGCCCATGCCGATCTGCTTGCCAAAGGCGACCGACCAGCCGCCCGAGGTCAGGCGCCCGACCATTTCCCCGTCATGCAGGATGGCCTCCTTGCCCCAGGGGTCGGCATCGTCCGGCCCGTCGATCAGGACGGTGACGCATTTCGCGCGGATCCCGGTATCCAGCATGGCCTGCTTGCCGATGAAGTCCTTCTTCAGGTCCACGAAGCGGTCCAGCCCGGCCTCCAACGGCGTGGCATCGCGGCCCAGTTCCGTGCCGAAGGCACGATAGGATTTCTCTTGCCGCAGCCAGTTCTGTGCGCGCGCGCCGACCAGCTTCATCCCGTGCTTTTCCCCGGCTGGCAGCAGCAGGTCCCACAGGTATCGGCTCATCTCGATCGGGTGGTGCAATTCCCAGCCCAGTTCGCCGGTATAGGCGACGCGGATCGCATTGACCGGGCACATGCCCAGTTCGATCCGGCGGGCGGACAGCCATGGGAAGCGCTTGTTCGACAATACCGTCGCGGGATCGGCATCCTTGACGATCTCGTTCAGGATCGCGCGCGAGTTCGGGCCGGCAATGGCAAAGACGCCGTACTGAGAGGTGACATCGTGAATTTCGACATAGGCACCGCCATTCGCCATGAAATCCTCGGCGCGCTTGCGCAGGTAGTCGGCATCATAGGCCGTCCATGCCCCCGCCGAGACGAGGTAATAATCGTTTTCGCCCCAGCGCACGATCGTGTACTCGGTGCGGACGGTCCCCGCGTCGGTCAGCGCATATGTCAGGTTGATGCGGCCGATCTTCGGCAGCGCGTTGCACGTGAACCAGTCCAGGAACGCCGTCGCGCCCGGGCCGCGCACGACATGCTTGGTAAAGGCCGTCGCATCGATCAGGCCGGCCGTCTCGCGGATGGCCTTGGCTTCTTCGACGGCAAAGGGCCACCATTTGGCGCGGCGGAAGCTACGGGCGTAGTGGTCGTAGTCTTCGGGCGCGTCCTTGGGGCCGTAATAGTTCGGCCGCTCCCAGCCATTGACCTGCCCGAACTGGGCGCCCAACGCTTTCTGGCGATCATAGTTCGGCGCGGTGCGCAGAGGCCGGCAGGCTTCGCGCTCTTCGTCCGGGTGGTGCAGGATATAGACGTGCTCGTAGCATTCCTCGTTCTTGCGCGCGGCATATTCGGTCGTCATCCAGCTGCCATAGCGCTTGGGATCGAGGCTGGCCATGTCGATTTCGGCCTCGCCCTCGGTCATCATCTGGGCAAGGTAATAACCGGTGCCGCCCGCGGCGGTGATGCCAAAGCTGAAGCCCTCGGCCAGCCACATGTTGCGCAGGCCCGGCGCGGGGCCGACCAGCGGATTGCCGTCGGGCGTGTAGCAGATCGGACCGTTGAAATCGTCCTTGAGCCCCACATGTTCCGAAGACGGAATGCGGTGGATCATCGACATGTATTCTTCCTCGATCCGTTCGAGATCCAGCGGGAACAGATCGGCCCGGAAGCTTTCGGGCACGTCATAGAGGAACCGCGCCGGCGCGCCACGCTCATAGGGCCCGAGGATCCAGCCGCCGCGTTCCTCGCGCACATACCATTTGGCATCGGCATCGCGCAGGACGGGGTGTTCGGGATTGCCCGCCTTGCGCCATTCGACCAGCGCCGGGTCGGGTTCGGTCACGATATACTGATGCTCGACCGGGATTGCGGGGATCTTGATGCCCAGAAGCCGCGCGGTGCGCTGGGCATGGTTGCCGGTGGCGGTGACGACATGCTCGGCGGTGATGACGACCTTCTCGTCGCCTGGCACAAGGTTCCCGCCCTTTTCGACCATCTTCGTGGCCGTCACGCGCCATTCCGAACCGGTCCATTCATAGGAATCCACCTGCCATTTGCGCTCGATCGTGGCGCCGTGCATCCGCGCGCCCTTGGCCATTGCCTGGGTCACGTCAGCGGGGTTGATATAGCCGTCCTGCGGGTGGAACAGCGCGCCTTTCAGGTCGTCGGTGCGCACCAGCGGCCAGCGCTCCTTGATTTCCTTCGGCGTCAGGAACTCGTGATAGACGCCCGCGGTTTCGGCGACCGATGAATACAGCATGTATTCGTCCATCCGCTCCTGCGTCTGGGCCATGCGCAGGTTGCCGACCACGGCGAAGCCGGGATTGAGGCCCGTTTCGGCCTCCAGCGTCTTATAGAAATCGACCGAATACTTGTGAATATGCGTCGTGGCATAGGACATGTTGAACAAGGGCAACAATCCCGCCGCGTGCCAGGTGGACCCCGCGGTCAGTTCGTCCCGCTCCAGCAGCATCGTATCCCATCCGGCCTTGGCCAGATGATATGCGATCGAACAGCCGACGGCACCACCGCCGACGACCAATGCCCTGACATGCGTCTTCATCTTCTGCCCTCCGCTGCGGCTGGAAACCTGCCCCAAATTGCCCATTTGGCAGCGCCATGGAAAGGTTGGCGCGACCATTTTCAGACGAAAGCGACAATGCCACCTTGGCATGCAGGCCGCGTCGCGTTTCCCGAATTCATTGGCGGAGGGTCGAATTTGCAGCCAATCGGCCATCAGTGCGGATGCAGGTGCCCGATATGGCGCAAATCCCAACGCCAAGATGGAGAGATTTGCAAAACCCGTGATCTTGATGGCGCCCTTGACCCCTGCCTTGTCGGCCTGCAGCGCCAAGCAATGGTATGGCGATGGCGAGCCTGTAGGCACGGAAAACGGCAAGACCGTTTACAGCTCGACCGGCAGCCCGCGCGTCGGCGCAATCTCGAAGACTGCGCTGCATCAGTGCCTCAAGCGCGCTGAAATACGTTGTGGCGGAAAGACAGCTTATGAGGTCAAGGCCATTCGAAGAACGGGGACGCCCCGGCGAGAAAACGGTTCACGCCATACGTTCGCCAATTCGTCTGGGACCAGCCGACCGAGATCTTGTTTTCCTGCAAGGCATAGCGCCCTACGAAGAATTTTTCATGACGAGAATCCATGGTCGGGTCAGCGCATGACCCGATCATGGTTTATGAAATTGCCCAATTGCGCGCACAGTAAAAAGCTCGGCGCGCCCTGGCGTGGACGTAAGCGACAAGCGGGCCGACCGGGGCGTGTGGCGGTGGCTTCCGGCCGGGCCCAGGTGGTAGGGTTTCCGGTGGCAGCGGTGAGCGACATCAAGAGAGCCGGACCTAAAGCATCGCCGGCACGACCAGGTCGGGCGGGCGGTGGCCGTCGGCGAAGGTCTTGATGTTGATCAGAACCTTCTCGCCCATCTCGATCCGGCCATCCAGCGTGGCGCTTCCCATATGCGGCAGCAAGACCACGTTGGGCAGCGCGCGCAGGCGCGGATTGACCTCATGCCTGCCTTCGAACACATCCAGCCCCGCCCCGGCGATTTCCCCCGCGCGCAGCATCCGCGTCAGGGCATTTTCGTCGATCACCTCGCCACGCGACGTGTTCACGATGACCGCGGTCTTTTTCATCAGCCGCAACCGGCGCGCATTCATCAGGTGATAGGTCGCCGGCGTGTGCGGACAGTTGATCGACAGCACGTCCACCCGCGAAACCATCTGGTCGAGGCTTTCCCACCAGGTCGCTTCCAGTTCGGCCTCGATCTCGGGGCGCAGACGGCGACGATTGTGATAGTGGACCTGCATTCCGAAGGCGCGCGCCCGCCGCGCCACCGCCTGGCCGATGCGCCCCATGCCCAGAATGCCGATGCGTCGTCCGGTCAGCCGCATGCCCATCAGCGCCGTCGGAGCCCATCCCTTCCAGTCGCCCGACTGCATCAGGGACAGGCCTTCGGGAATCCGCCGGGTCACGGCAAGGATCAGCGCCATCGTCATGTCGGCCGTGTCGTCGGTGACCACGCCCGGCGTGTTCGTCACCAATATCCCGCGCTGGCGGGCGGAATGGACGTCGATATGGTCCACGCCCGCGCCGTAATTCGCGATCAGCTTGAGCCGGTCGCCGGCCTGCGCAAGCATCGTGCCGTCGATTCGGTCGGTGATGCACGGAACCAGCACGTCTGCCCGGCGCATGGCCGAGGCAAAAGTCTCGCGATCCATCGGCGCATCGGTTTCGTTCAGCTCGACGTCGAACAGTTCCTTCATCCGCGTCTCGACCGCCTCGGGCAGACGTCGTGTGACGACAACACTCAGTCTTGGCGATCGCATGGTCGGGTCTCCTTGCTTCCAAAGGCGGGCGTTCACTGGCAAGGTAGGGCGCGAATGGGGCGGCTCACAAGCCCCGATCGACGGGGCGTAGGTCGCGTTCGACAAGACAGGAAATACGGGCAGGATTGCAGGTGCAGGCATTGCGAAGACACATGATGGCACGCCCGGGGAATTTCCGGGCCCGCTGGGCAATCGTCTGGGGGGCGATCGCGACATGTCTGGCGCTGATCGTTCCCGCCATTCCCGTGACGGCGCAGCAATCGGGCGGCGAGACCACGCAGATGTCCCAGACGCGTCGCGGCCCCGTCACGAACCTTCCGCTGCCGCGATTCGTCTCGCTCAAGGCATCGAAGGCAAATGTGCGGCGTGGGCCGGGTTTGAACCATCGCATCGACTGGGTGTTCCAGCACCGCGGCATGCCGCTGTTGGTCACGGCCGAATACGGCCATTGGCGCCGGGTCGAGGACCAGGAAGGACAGGGCGGCTGGATCTATTACACGATGCTGTCGGGGGTCAGAACCGTTTCGGTGACACGCGACGACGTGAGATTGATGAGCCGTCCCGACCCCGAATCCGAAGTCGTGGCGCGCGCCCGGTTGGGCGCGATCGCCCGGCTTGGGGAATGCGTGCCCGGCTGGTGCCGCATCACGGCAGACGGGATCAAGGGCTGGGTCCCGCGCGACGCGATCTGGGGCGTGGCCCCCGACGAGATGCGACAATAGGGCAGGGGGGGCCTGGGTTCCTCTTGCCTTTGGGCATGTGGGTGATAGACGACCGGCCCCAACCGCCAGAGGAGCCCGGCCATGAACCATGCCACGACCGAAACGCGCCTGAACATTTCCGCCGGACTTGCCTCGGTCAGCGTGGCGCTGATCCTTGTGGCATTGAAGCTCTGGGCGCTGGGCACGACGGGCGCGCTGTCCATCGCGGCCTCGCTGGCCGACAGCGCGCTGGACCTGATGATCTCGGTCGGCGGATTGGTCGCGATCCTGTATGCGGCCCGCCCCGCGGACGAAGATCACGCCTTCGGTCACAGCTCGGCCGAGGATATTGCGGCGCTGGCGCAGGGGGTATTCGTGCTGATCTCGGGCATCGTGATCGGCTGGACGGCGATTGCGCGCCTGTTGTCCGATGCGCCTGTCGCGCTGGAAGGGCAGCAGGGCGGGATCGCCGTGATGGTCGTGTCGATCCTTCTGACCCTGGCCCTTGTCTTGTGGCAAAGGCGGGTTGCGCGCCGTACCGGAAACCGCGTCGTCGCGGCCGATTCACTGCACTACATGTCGGATCTTCTGCCCTCGATCGGGGCGATCGCGGCCTTGTGGATTTCCGACCGCTTCGGCGTGACCCAGGTGGACAGCGTCGTGGCGCTCGCGGCCTCGGTAATGCTGATCGTGGGTGCGGCGCGGATCGGAAAGGGCGCATTCGATGCCTTGATGGACCGCCAGGCCGACCCCGAGCTGATCGCCGGAATCGAACGGATCGTGCGCGATTTCCCCGGCATTCGCGGGTTTCATGACCTGCGCACCCGCATGGCGGGCAGTCGGGTCTTCGTGAATATCCATATCGAGCTGGATGGCGACCAGACACTGCGCGAGGCTCATGCCATCGGCGCCGCCCTGCGCCGCAAGATCATCGAGACCTATCCCCAGTGCGACGTGATCGTGCACAAGGACGTGGCGGGCGAGACCTGACAACCAAAAGCCCCGCGGGCCCGGGGGCCGCGGGGCTTGGTCATGCGTGCTGCAGGAATCAGCGCGGGATTTCGCCCTTGATGCCCTCGATGTAGAAGTCCATGCCCAGCAGGTCGCCATCCGGCGCGACTTCGCCCTCGGCCAGCCACGGCGTGCCGTCCTGCTTGTTGATCGGGCCGGTGAAGGGATGATAGGTTCCCGCCGCGATCGCATCGCGCATGGCTTCGGCCTCGGCCTTGACCTCGGGCGGAACGGCCTCGGTGATCTCGCCGATCAGGACCTCGCCGCCGGCGATGCCTTCCCATGCGTCCGCCTGTTCATAGGTCCCGTCCAGAAGCGCGCCGACGCGCTTGACATAATAGGGCCCCCAGTTGTCGATGATCGATGATACGCGCGGCGTGGGCTTGTATTCGGCCATGTCGCTGGCCTGTCCAAAGCCGATCACCTTGCCGCCCGTCTTGGCGGCCTCGGCCAGGGGCGCGGTCGAATCGGTATGGCTGGCGATCACGTCCACGCCCTGGTCGATCAGCGCGCGTGCCGCATCTGCCTCCTTGGCCGGGTCGAACCAGGTGAAGGCCCAGACGACGCTCAGTTCGACATCCGGGTTCACCTTGCGCGCATGCAGGAAGTAGCTGTTGATCCCCATGATGACCTCGGGGATCGGGTACGAGGCAATGTAGCCGATCTTGTTCGTCTTGGTCATGCGCCCGGCGATCGTGCCCTGCACGGCACGGCCCTCATAGAAGCGCGCATTGTAGGTCGAAACGTTCGGATGTTCGCGCTTGAAGCCCGTGGCATGTTCGAACTTCACGTTCGGAAACTTGGCCGCCACCGCGTTCACGGCATCCATGTATCCAAACGACGTCGCAAAGATGATGTTGCAGCCCGACAGCGCCATCTGGGTCATGACGCGCTCGGCATCGGCGCCTTCGGGAACGCTTTCCTGCCAGGCGATCTCGACCTTGTCGCCAAAGGCCTTCTGGACGTCCAGCGCGCCCTGATGATGCTGATAGGTCCAGCCGCCGTCGCCGATCGGACCGACATAGACGAAGCAGGCCTTGACCTTGTCCATCTGGGCCTGGGCCGCGCCCGCGAAGGCCAGCGCCAGACCTGCCGCCGCCGAGGCCAAGAGGTGTCTTCTCTTCATGGTTCACTCCCGGTTGGATGGGGCTTGGCGCCCCGGTGATTGGGCCTCATTGCGAGGCGTGGAAACCTTGCCCCAGGCTTGCCGGGGCATTGACGGCCGCCCGTCCCCGACCCGAGGACATGACGACCAGCACAAGGATCGTTACCAGATAGGGCGACATCGACAAATACTCGACGGGGATCGCGCTGCCCGCTGCCTGCAGATTCAGCTGCAAGACGCTGATCCCGCCGAAAAGCCAGGCACCCAGAAGAACCCGCCATGGCCGCCAGCTGGCGAACACGACGATGGCCAGCGCGATCCAGCCCGCGCCGGCGGTGATGCCATCGGTCCATTGCGGCACCCGTACCAGGCTGAGATAGGCCCCGCCCAGACCTGCCATCGCGCCGCCGAACAGGATGCAGAGGACGCGCACGCGCACGACCTTGTAGCCCAGCGAATGCGCGGCATCGTGGTTTTCGCCGACCGCGCGGATGATCAGGCCCAGCCGCGTGCGCCCCATCACCCATGCGGTTCCCGCGACCAGCGCGACCGACAGATAGACCAGCAGGTCATGGCCGAACAGGATCGGCCCCAGGACGGGCAGATCGGCCAGAGGCCCAAAGGGCAGGGGATGCGTGGCCGGGGGCTTGATGCCGTTATAGCCCTGGCCCAGCAAGCTGGACAGGCCCAGCCCGAACAGCGTCAGCGCCAGGCCGGTTGCCACCTGGTTGGTCAGCAGGAACTGGGTCAGGAACGCAAAGATCAGGCTGAGCAACGCGCCCGCGATGGCGCCGCCCAGAAAACCCATGGCCGGACTTCCGGTGGCCACGGCGATGATGAAGCCGCCGATCGCGCCGGTGATCATCATGCCTTCGACGCCCAGGTTCAGAACGCCCGCCTTCTCGACCACCAGCTCGCCGGTCGCGGCCAGAAGGATCGGCACCGAGGCCACAATCAACGCAGCGACAAGCGTGACGGGATCGATCGTGCCAAACAGCATCACCTGGCTCCTTTCACTGGCCGGATGCGATAATTCGTCAGTACGTCCACGCCCAGCAGGAAGAACAGCAGCATGCCCTGGAAGACCTGGATCGCGGCCGCAGGCAGGCCCATGTTGGTCGAGGCCATTTCTCCGCCCACATAGGTCAGCGCCATCAGAAGGCCCGCCAGCACGATGCCCAGTGGGTTCAGTCGGCCAAGGAAGGCGACGATGATCGCCGTGAAGCCATAGCCGGAATTGAAGTCGATCGAGATCTGCCCGGCGGGTCCGGCGACCTCGAACAGGCCCGCAAGCCCGGCCAGCGCCCCCGACAACCCCATGCAGAAGATGACCAGCCGGGTGGGGTCGACCCCGTGAAAACGCGCGGCGCGCGGCGCCTGACCGGCCAGTCGGATCTGGTAACCCAGCACATGGTGCCGCAGCAGGACATGGGCGGCCAAGGCGACGAAAACGGCGGTCACGCCGCCCCAGTGCAGGCCGCTGCCGGCAAACAGCTCGGCATTCGCGGCGGCGGGGTAGCTGGAGAAGTTCCGGCTGCCCGGAAAGCCCATGCCATCGGGGTTGCGCAGGAACCCTGTTGCCGCCTTGGCCAGGATCGTTTCGGCGACATAGACCAGCATCAGCGATACAAGGATTTCGTTGGTGTTGAAGCGCGTGCGCAGGATCGCCGGAATCATCGCCCAGGCCCAACCGCCCAATGCGCCCGCAAGGACCATGACCGGAAAGATCAGGCGGCTTTCGGTCGGATAGACGGCCAGACCCACTGCCGCGCCACAGATCGCGCCCATGATGTACTGGCCCTCGGCGCCAATATTCCAGATGCCCGCGCGAAAGCCCATGGCAAGCCCGATCGCGATCAGGATCAGCGGCCCCGCCTTTACCAGAAGCTGGCCGCGCAGGTAGAAGGCGAAGTCGCCGAACAGGGGCTCCCAGAAGATGGTGCGGATGACCGCGACGGGATCCTTGCCCATGGCCGCGAACAGCAGCCCGCCCGCGATCATCGTCAGCACCACCGCGACCGGAGGCGTGGCATACAGCCAGAAGCGCGACGGGTTCGGCCTGCGTTCAAGCCTGAGCATGATGCGCGACCTCCATGCCGTGGGCTCCTCCCATCATCAGGCCGATCTCCTCCATCGTCAGGCCCTCGGTCGTGCGGGGGCGGGTCAGGCGGCCTTCGTTCAGCACCGCGAAGCGGTCCGAGATCTCCAGAAGTTCGTCAAGATCCTGGCTGATGACCACCACGCCCGCGCCTTCGGCCGCGCGGTTCAGGATGGCCTGGCGGATCGCGGCGGCTGCCGCGGCATCCACGCCCCAGGTGGGCTGGTTGATGACGATGACATCGGGCGCCTGCTCCAGCTCGCGCCCGATCAGGAACTTCTGCAGGTTGCCGCCGGAAAGGGCGCGGGCCGCGACATCCGGGCCGGGTGTGCGCACGTCATAATCGGCGATGATCTGGCGTGCGAATTCCCGTGCCGCGCGCCAGCGGACAAAGCCGCGGCTGACCAGCCCGCGCCGGACCATGCCCGTCAGAAAGGCGTTTTCCGTCAACGTCATGTCGGGCGCGGCAGCATGGCCATAGCGGTCTTCCGGCGCGGCGACCAATCCCATGGCGCGGCGCTTGTCCGGTCCCAGATCGCCCGCGGGGCGGCTGTCGATGCGCACGCGGTCGGGCTCGGTCACGATCTCGCCGGACAGAGCCATCAGCAATTCGTCCTGCCCGTTGCCCGCAACGCCCGCGACGCCAAGGATTTCCCCGCGCGCGACCGTGAAACGGATATCCTTCAGCGCGGTGCCAAAGGCAAAGGGCGAGGGGACCGACAGGTCCGAGACGCCAAGGACGATCCGCCCGCGCTCGGCCTTGACGGTCCGTCGGGTCGGCGACAGCGCCTGCCCGACCATCATCTCGGCCAGTTGCGCCGCGCTGCATTCGCGCGGGTCGCATTCGGCGACGACACGCCCACGCCGCAGCACGGTCGCGCGGTCGCACAGGGCGCGGATCTCTTCCAGCTTGTGCGAGATGTACAGGATCGACGTGCCCTCGGCCGCCAGCTTGCGCAGGGTGGCAAAGAGGATCTTCACCTCCTGCGGCGTCAGGACCGAGGTCGGTTCATCCATGATCAGAAGGCGTGGGTTCTGCAGCAGACAGCGCACGATCTCGACCCGTTGACGCTCGCCGGCCGAAAGGTCGCCAACCCGGCGTGACGGATCCAGCGGCAGGCCGTATTCCTCGCTGACCACGCGGATTCGCGCCGCCAGTTCCCGCATGGGCGGGGCGTCTTCCATCCCCAGCGCGACGTTCTCGGCAACGCTCAGTGCCTCGAACAGCGAAAAGTGCTGAAACACCATGGCAACGCCGCGCGCGCGCGCCTCGCGCGGGGCGGCGGGCGCATAGGGCTGACCGTTCAGAAGCATCCGCCCCTCATCCGGCCGCACGAGGCCATAGATGATCTTGACCAGGGTGGACTTGCCCGCGCCATTTTCGCCCAGCAGTGCGTGGATCTCACCGGGTGCGATGGTCAGGCTGACATCCTCGTTCGCCCTGACGCCGGGATAGGTCTTGCCGACCCCCTCGACCCGGAGAAGATCCCCCCCTGTCATGCCCTGCCATCCCCCGTGCTGTCCGCCCCCGTCCCGGGCGGAGAGATTCGTCCCCCCAATAGCGCGGCTGCGACCCCGACGGCAATCGCCTGTGGATGTTTCCCAAGGGACGGGTCGCCGATCGGACACAGGATGCGGCCGATCCGTTCGGGTGGGTGGCCCAAAGCGGCCAGTCGCGACCGGAACCGCGCCCACTTGGTTGCCGAGCCGATCAGCCCAAGGGAGCGAGAGCCGTGCCCGAGCAGCCGGTGGCACAGATCCAGGTCCAGCGCGTGGGAAAAGGTCAGCACCAGGTGCTCGGCCGATTGCGGTGCCTGTTCGACCAGATCGGACAGCGGGTTTGCGACCCGGGCCTGCACGCCTTCAGGCACGGCAGGGAAGCGGTCCGGCGCGACGTCGGCCCAGATGATGCGGAAGTCGGGCAGCGGATGCAGGACCGAGACGATTGCCCGCCCCACATGGCCCGCGCCCCAGACCCAGATCTCGCGCGCGGGATGCGCGATCGGCTCGATCACCCAGCCGTCGACGATTTCCAGCCGCGGCGGCGACTGGCGTCCACGCGCTTCGCGCAGACGGTCGGCGACACGGCGGGGCATCGCGCCGGTCGTTCCAGGCAGCGGCCGCGCGGCGGGATTGGCAAGCGGATCCAGCCGCGCCCGGTCCCAGATCTCGGTCAGCAGAGTCACCGCGCCGCCGCAGCATTGTCCCATGTCGGGGCCAAGGGCCAGCCGGTCCATGCGGTCACCGGTATCCAGCGCGTCGCGCGCGCGTCCGATCGCGGCAAGTTCCAGCGCGCCGCCGCCGATGGTCCCTTCGAAGCCGTCCGCCCAGACCAGCATCGCCGCGCCAACTTCTCGCGGTGCCGAGCCCTTGACCGAGACGATGACGACGCGGGCCACCCGGCCATGGCGCGCCACGGCGCGTTCCAGCGCCCGGAGGTCGATGCTCATGCCGCCCCTTGCGCGCGCCGGACCGCGCGCAGCACCTGTTCGGGCGTGGCGGGGGCCTGCAGGTTGGGGAAATGCGGCCCGGCCGCGGCGCAGGCCTGGGCCAGCGCGGAAAAGACCGAGATCGCCAGCATGAAGGGCGGCTCGCCCACGGCCTTGGAACGATAGATCGTCTGTTCGCGGTTTGGCCGGTCATACAGGCGGATGTTGAAGATGCGCGGCCGGTCCGCGCAGGCCGGGATCTTGTAGGTCGAAGGCGCATGGGTGCGCAGGCGACCCTTGTCGTCCCAGACGATTTCCTCGCATGTCAGCCAACCCGCGCCCTGGACGAAACCGCCCTCGATCTGGCCGATATCGATGGCCGGGTTCAGGCTGTTGCCGCAATCGTGCAGGATGTCGGTGCGCAGGATGCGGTATTCGCCGGTCAGGGTGTCGATCACGACCTCGCTGATCGCGGCGCCATAGGCGAAGTAATAGAAAGGCCGACCACGCCCCGCCTTGCGGTCCCAGTTGATCTTGGGCGTGGCATAGAACCCGGTCGAAGACAGGCTTACGCGCCCCTGGTGGCAGGCGGCAGCGGCTTCGGCAAAGCTCATCTCGCTGCCCGCCACGGTGACGCGGCCATCGGCAAAGCGGACATCGGCCGGATCGGCCTGGTGCAGGCGCGCCAGATACTCCGCCATCCGCGCGCGGATCGTGTCGCAAGCGACCTTGACCGCCATGCCGTTCAGATCCGACCCCGACGAGGCCGCCGTGGCCGAGGTGTTGGGCACCTTGCCGGTGTCGGTCGCCGTGATGGCGACCTGTTCGACCGGCACGCCGAAGGCCTGCGCCGCGACCTGCGACACCTTGCGAAACAGGCCCTGACCCATCTCGGTCCCGCCATGATTAAGGTGGATCGATCCATCCTGATAGACATGGACCAGCGCGCCGGCCTGGTTCAGATGCGTCAGCGTGAAGGAGATGCCGAACTTCACCGGCGTCAGCGCGATGCCCTTTTTCAGCACTTCGTTCCGGGCATTCCAGTCGGCCACCGCGGCGCGGCGGGCGTCATAATCGGCCTCGCGCGTCAATTCCGCGGTCATGGCGTCCAGGACGAAATCCTCGACCTCCATGTGATAGGGGGTCGTCTGTCGCCGTGGCGCCCCCCCGGCCCCCGCATCCGCATAGAAATTCGCGCGCCGAACCTGCAACGGATCAAGGCCCAGCTCGTGCGCGATGTGGTCCATGACGCGCTCGATCCCCACCATGCCCTGCGGACCGCCGAAGCCGCGGAAAGCCGTGGCCGACTGGGTGTTCGTGCGCAGCCGGTGGCTTTCGATCCGCACGTTTTCCAGAAGATAGGCGTTGTCGGAATGCAGCATCGCGCGGTCGGCGACCGGCAGGCTGAGATCCTGCGCCCAGCCGCAGCGGACGTAATGGGTGAATTCCAGCCCCAAGATGCGGCCGCGTTCATCATATCCCACGCGATAGTCGATCCGGAAATCGTGCCGCTTGCCGGTGATGATCATGTCGTCATCGCGGTCATAGCGCATGCGGGCAGGGCGGCCGAACATCCGTGCGACGATCGCGCAGGCCACGGCCAGCGCATTGCCCTGGCTTTCCTTGCCGCCAAAACCACCGCCCATGCGGCGGCACTCGACCCGCACCGCCGCCATCGGAAGGCCGGTCGCCTCGGCGACCTTGTGCTGGATTTCGGTCGGGTGCTGGGTCGAGGAATGAACGTGGAGGCCTCCTTCGGTCGGCAGGGCGAATGCCGCCTGCCCTTCGAGGTAGAAATGCTCCTGCGCGCCGGTATGGATGCACCCCTGAATCACATGCGGCGCGCGCGCGATGGCGCGATCCGCGTCTCCCTTGATCCAGACGACCGGACCGTCCTCGAAGCGCGAATTCGCCTCGAGCGCCTGCTCGATCGTCAGGATGGCGGGCAATTCTCGCCAGGTGATCCGCGCCTTTCGCGCCGCCTTGCGCGCGGCCAGATGGCTGTCGGCGACGACCAGGAAGATCGGCTGACCGACGTAATGCACCCGCCCGGTGGCCAGAAGCGGCTCGTCATGCGCCGAGGGCGAAACGTCGTTGTCGAAAGGCAGGTCCCGTGCGGTCAGCACGGCGACCACGCCGGGACTCTTCCTGACCTCGGACAGGTCCATCGATTCGATTTCGCCATGCGCGATTTCGGACAGGCCGAAACACAGGTGCAGGCAGTCCGCGGGCAGGGGGACGTCATCGACGTATCGCGCAGCGCCCGTGACATGCAGGGCGGCCGAATCATGGGGTATGGGACGCGAGACGCTCACGGCTCGACCTCCAGAACATTGACGCGCTGGCCCTGTCGTTCGCGGAAATGGCGGACCAGCAGGTTGCGCGCAGCCTCCAGCCGGTATTCGGCCGATCCACGCATGTCGGTCAGCGGGGTGAAATCCTCGGCAAAGGCGGGCAGGGCGCTGGCGATGGTCTCGGCGCTCCACGCGCGGTCGATCAGGGCTGCCTCGACGGCGCGGGCGCGTTTCGGGATACCGGCCATGCCGCCAAAGGCAATGCGGGCGTCCGTGACGCGCCCGTCCTGCACCGCGATGTTGAAACAGCCGCACAGGGTCGAGATGTCCTGGTCAAAACGCTTGGACAGCTTGTAGCAGGCCAGATCCGGCGCTGACGCGGGCATCGTCACGGCTTCGACGAACTCGCCCGGGCGGCGGTCCTGCTTGCCGTAATCGACGAAGAAATCCTCAAGCGCGATCTCGCGTCGATCATTGCCGCGGCGCAGGTGCAGCCGCGCGCCCATGGCGATCAGCGCCGGCGGGCTGTCGCCGATGGGCGAGCCATTCGCGATGTTGCCCCCGATTGTCGCGGCCGCGCGCACCTGCTCGGAGCCGAAGCGGCGCAGAAGCTCGGCAAAAGCGGGGTGGCTGTCGCGCAATGCTGCCCGCAGCGCGGCGATGGTCACGCCCGCGCCGATGCGGATCGCATCGCCTCTTCGTTCGATCCGCTGCAGATCGCGGCAGCCATGCAGGAAGACGATCCGCGGCAGATCCTGCAGCTTCTTGGTGACCCAAAGGCCGATATCGGTCGCGCCTGCGACCAGAACCGCATCGGGGTGATCCAGATACCATGCGGCCAGCTCATCGGCCGATCGCGGCGCAAGCGGGGCCGCCGCGTCGGGCAAAGACGAAAAGTCTTCGCGCAGCCATTCGGGCGGCGGGGTGCCCTCGACGGCGCGCGCGGCGCGCACGATCGGGGCATAGCCCGTGCACCGGCACAGATTGCCGGCCAGGTAATCGTCGTGGTCGCGCGCCCCGCGCAGATGCGCCGTGGCCATCGAAACGACAAAGCCCGGCGTGCAGAATCCGCATTGGCTGCCGTGATTGTCGATCATGGCCTGCTGAACCGGGTGCAACCGCCCGTCCGGGGCAGACAGGCCCTCGACCGTGCGCACGGCGCGCCCATGCAGCTGGGGCAGGAACAGGATGCAGGCGTTCAGCGCCCGGACCGCGCCGTCCGGATCGGTCACCATGACCGTGCAGGCGCCGCAATCGCCCTCGTTGCAGCCTTCCTTGGTGCCCTTCAGGCCGCGCGTCTCGCGCAGCCAGTCCAGAAGCGTCCTCGTCGGGCTTTCGCCCGCGATGCGGACGGGCTGTCCATTCAGAAGAAAGGCGATTTCGGCCATGGATCGGGGTCTGCTCCTGCTATCGGTGGACAAGACTTGCCATTCTCCATCAAGGGGGCTGCGCGGCGGCAAGGCAAGTCAATCTTCTTCGAAATCGATCGCAGCACTTTCACGATTTTCCGAAAGGTCGGCGGAAAGTCGCTTCGTCCAAATGGTCAACTGGATCGGACTGCCCCCGCTGCCGATACTGCGCGCAGTTGGAAACGGGGGGCGCATGTGTCTGGCATATCGGCGATGACCCTTTCGCTTGGCTTTCTGGCGGGGCTTTGGGTGCTGTTCATGGTACTGGCGGGCAGCCGTCGCATGCGGGCCGAGGTCCTGCATCTGGCCGAGCGGCTCGAGTCAGGACCGACAGTCGGCAATCTGGAAAACGCCGTTCCGACGATCGTGGCCGATTTCGCCCTGCGCAACGGCGCCCAGCCGGGGTCGGGCCTGCGGGCGGCCCAGATGCATTTCGAGGGCGAGATCCGGTCCCGCCCCGATGGCCGGTTCCGAGGCGTCCTGGCATGGCAGGTCTCGGCACTCGCGCGTCCCGGCTTTGTGTGGGAGGCCAGGATACCCGGTCTTTTCCCGCCCGGGCTGCGCGTTCTGGACGCGCTGGTTTCCGGCGAAGGCCGGGCCGAGGTCCGCGCGGCGGGTTTCATCGTGCTTGCGCGCGAAAAGGGCCCCGTGCTCAACCTCTCGCAGGTCTGCCGCCACCTGGCGGAACTGCCCTGGATGCCTGATGCGATTCCGGGCAACCCGATGATTGCGTGGCGCATCGGCGGACCGGACCAGGTCGAGGCCCGGCTGACGACACCGGATGGCACGGCACGCGCGATCTTCGGCTTCGACGGGAATGGCGATATCGCAAGCGTTCTGGTCCCTGACCGCCCGGCGCGTCAGCCCGATGGCACTTATGCCCTGCGCGACATGGTCGGACGGTTCAGCGATTATGGCTGGATGGGCGGCCGGCGCCTGCCGCGACGGGCCGAGGTGGGCTGGCGCGAAGCGGACGGCGTGACCGTCTGGTACCGCTGCCGGCTGACGGGTCACCAGTTGATCGCGGATGCGCGGGCCGAGCCCATGGCGGCGCTTTCATCGGCCGGCGCGCTCGGCTAACGTCTGGCCATGGCCGATCCCCGATTCATCCACCTTCGCGTTCACACGGAATATTCCCTGCTGGAAGGGGCGATTCCGCTCAAGAAGCTGATTGGGCTGTGCGACCGGCTGAACATGCCGGCCGTGGCCGTGACCGATACGAACAACCTGTTCGCGGCGCTGGAATTTTCGGTGCTGGCGCGGGGCGCCGGCCTGCAGCCGATCATCGGATGCCAGATCTCGGTCGATTACGACCCGGTCCAGCCCGGCGAAAGGGCAGCGGGTTATGCGCCCATCGTTCTCCTTGTGCAGGACGAGACGGGCTACATGAACCTGATGAAGCTCAATTCCTGTCTCTATCTGCGCGGCGATGGAACGCTTCCGCATGTCACGCTGGAAGAGCTCGAGGCCCATTCGCAGGGCCTGATCTGCCTGACCGGTGGGCCGGAAGGTCCGGTTGGCCGGCTTCTGGCCTCGGGGCAACATGGCCGGGCCGAAGCGCTGCTGCGGCGCATGGCGCGGATCTGGCCCGACCGGCTTTACGTGGAATTGCAGCGCCATCCGGGCGAGGGCGGTCAGCCGACCGAGGCCGAGGCCGCAACCGAACGGGGCCATGTCGAGCTGGCCTATGCGCTGGATCTGCCGCTGGTCGCAACGAATGACGCCTATTTCCCAGCGCCCGACATGTATGAGGCCCATGACGCGCTGATCTGCATCGCCGAGGGCGCCTATGTCGATCAGGCCGAACCGCGCAGGCGCCTGACCCCGCAGCACTACCTGAAAAGCCCCGAGGAAATGGCGGCCCTGTTCGCAGATCTGCCCGAGGCGGTCGCCAATACCGTCGAGATCGCCCGCCGCTGCGCCTATGCGCCGTCCAAGCGCAAGCCGATCCTGCCGAAATTCGCCGATGACGAGGTCCAGGAGCTGCGCCGCCAGGCGCATGCGGGGCTCGAGGCGCGGCTGAAGGTGATCCCCCACGCCGTTCCGGCCGAGGAATACCGCAAGCGGCTGGAATTCGAGCTGGGCATCATCGAGCAGATGGGCTTTCCCGGCTACTTCCTGATCGTTGCCGACTTCATCAAGTGGGCCAAGGCGCAGGGCATTCCGGTGGGGCCGGGGCGGGGCTCGGGCGCGGGTTCGCTTGTCGCCTATGCGCTGACGATCACCGACCTTGATCCGATGCGCTACAACCTGCTGTTCGAGCGGTTCCTGAACCCTGAACGGGTGTCGATGCCGGACTTCGACATCGACTTCTGCATGGACCGGCGCGAAGAGGTCATCGGTTATGTCCAGCAGAAATACGGCCGCGACCGGGTCGCGCAGATCATCACCTTCGGCGCGCTTCTGTCCAAGGCCGCGGTGCGCGACGTCGGGCGCGTCCTGCAGATGCCCTATGGCCAGGTGGACCGGCTGTCCAAGCTGATCCCGGTCGAAGGGGTCAAGCCCGTCTCGATCGAGAAGGCGCTGGCCGAAGAGCCGCGCCTGCGCGAGGCCGCGCGGGCCGAAGAGGTCGTGCAGCGGCTGCTGGACTATGCCCGGCGGGTCGAGGGCCTGTTGCGCAATGCCTCGACCCATGCCGCGGGCGTCGTGATCGGCGACCGGCCGCTGGACGAGCTGGTGCCGCTGTATCGCGACCCGCGTTCGGACATGCCGGCCACCCAGTTCAACATGAAGTGGGTCGAGCAGGCGGGCCTGGTCAAGTTCGACTTCCTTGGCCTGAAGACGCTGACGGTCATCCAGAACGCCGTCGACCTGATCCGCGCGCAGGGCCGGCATCTGCATATCGCGGCCGATGGACGCAAGCTGTATGACCCGCCGGAAGGCGCGGTGGACCAGATCAACGCGATCCCGCTGGACGATCCCGAAACCTACAAGCTTTATGCCAGCGCCCGCACCGTCGCGGTGTTCCAGGTGGAAAGCTCGGGCATGATGGATGCGCTGCGGCGCATGAAGCCCACCTGCATCGAGGACATCGTCGCGCTGGTGGCCCTGTATCGTCCCGGCCCGATGGAAAACATCCCCGTCTATTGCGAGGTCAAGAACGGCCTGCGCGAGCGGGAATCGGTGCATCCTCTGATCGACCACATTCTCGAGGAAACCCAGGGCATCATCGTCTACCAGGAACAGGTGATGCAGATCGCCCAGGTCATGGCGGGATACAGCCTTGGCGGCGCCGACCTTCTGCGCCGCGCGATGGGCAAGAAGATCCCCGAGGAGATGGCCAAGGAACGGCCCAAGTTCATCAAGGGGGCGACCGCCAACGGCGTGGACGAGAAGAAGGCCGGCGAGGTCTTTGACCTTCTGGAAAAGTTCGCCAATTACGGCTTCAACAAGTCGCACGCGGCGGCCTATGCCGTGGTCAGCTACCAGACCGCCTGGCTGAAGGCCAACCATCCGGTCGAGTTCATGGCAGGCGTCATGAACTGCGACATACATCTGACCGACAAGCTGGCGATCTATGCCGAGGAAGTGCGTCGGGGGCTGAAAATCGAGATCGTGCCGCCCTGCGTCAATCGCTCGGGCGCGACCTTCCGGGTCGAGGGGGGGCGGATCCATTACGCGCTGGGCGCGCTGAAGAATGTCGGCGTCGAGGCAATGCGCATGATCGAGGCGGCGCGGGGCGATCGGCCCTTTGCCACTTTGTTCGATTTCGCCCGCAGGGTCGATCTGAAGCGGATCGGCAAGCGCCCGCTGGAGATGCTGGCGCGCGCCGGGGCCTTCGATCAGCTGGATCCGAACCGGGCGCGGGTGTTTGCCTCGATCGACACGCTGGTCGCATGGTCGGCGTCGATCCACGAGGGGCGGGCCTCGGCGCAGGTGTCGCTGTTCGGCGAAGGGGGCGACGACCTGCCCGAGCCGCGCCTGCCCAATGTCGATGACTGGCTGCCGGCCGAGCGCCTGTCTCAAGAGCACCTTGCCGTGGGCTTCTACCTGACCGGGCATCCTCTGGACGATTATGCTCCGGCGCTGAAGCGCAAGGGGCTGATGACGCTGGCCGAGCTGCAGGAAAAGGCCGAACAGGAGGGGGCCGCTGTGGCGCGCGTTGGCGTGCTGGTCTCGGCCCTTCAGGAACGCAAGTCGGCACGGGGCACGCGGTTCTTCCGCATGAACATCTCCGATCCGACCGGGCAGGTGGCGGGCATCGCGCTGTTCCCCGAGGATTTCGATGCCTGTCGCAAGGTCTTTGACCAGACCAGCCAGGTCATCATGACGCTCGAGGCGCGGTTCAACGAAGGCCAGTTCGACCCGGTCGGACGGTCGGTGGCCCCGATGGAGGCGATGATCGCCGATGTCTCGGCCGGGCTGCGCATCCATCTGCAGGACGAGACGGCCGTGGGGTCGGTCGCCTCGCTTCTGTCGCGGATGAGCGAAGAGGGCCGCATCCGTTCGCGCGGGCCGATCCGGTTCTGCGTCCTCGATCCGCGCACGGGCGCCGAGATCGAGCTGGACGCTGGCGAGGAATGGCCCGTCAATCCCCAGATCAAGGGCGCGATCAAGGCGATCCCCGGCGTGGCGCTGGTCGAGGATATCTGAGGCGTTTTAGCCTCGCGGGGCGAAGAAGCGCGCAAAGCTGACGGCCAGGATGATCCGCATCAGATGATGCGCGGTCACGTAAAGGATCGACATCTTCAGCGACAGGGCGATCAGGCCCATCTCGACCAGCCCGCCGGGCGCAAAGGCAAGGATCACGGCGCGCACCGGTTCGCCGATCCAGGGGGCCAGCAGGAAGCCGACGGCGACCGCCCCGCCCAGCGTCACGCATCCGTTCAGCAGGGCCAGCTGCAGGGCATCGAGGATGCGCCGGACAGGCATTCCCGCAAAGCGTACGCCAAGGGCAGTGCCGATCACCACCTGCGCCGAGGCAACCAGCCAGCCGGGCGGGGCGGCATTGGTCCAGCCCATGACATGGGCCAGGACCGAAAGCAGGATCGGCCCCAGGACGTGGCCGGCGGGCAGCTTCAGGCGCAACCCGATCATGAGCCCGATCACCGCGCAGGCGGCCATGATGGCAAGGTCCGGCAGGCCCGCGGGGCTGCCGGCAACCGCCGCGCCCGCCGCCGAGCCGACGGCATGGCCCTCCATGATCGAAAAGCCCAGCGGCACCGCCACGATGGTCAGGATCAGGCGCAGGAATTGCAGCATGGCCAGCATCTGCATGTCGGCGCCGGCCTCTTCGCCCATCTGCACCGTCTCGACCAGACCGCCGGGGGCCGCGCCATAGAAGGCCGTCAACCGGTCCACCCGACCGGTTGACGCAATCAGGCGATAGCCGATCTGGTGGACGATGGGAATGAACAGGCACAGAACGGCCAGCGATGGCATCCAGCCCACGGCCTCGGCAAGCAGTCCGGGCCGCGCGGCGCTGCCGATCGCCACGCCAATGATGGGGACAAAGGCCATGCGGATGCTCTGGGGTGCCTGCGGCAGGTGGCCCAAGGGGCGCAGGCCCGCCACCGCCGCGGCGCCGACCGCAAGCAGCGAGCCCAGCAGCATGGGCAGCGGCAGATGCAATGCCTTGGCGATCAGACCGCCCGAAAGGCCCACCGCATAGGTCAGGGCAACGGTCGGCCAATGTGGCCTTCCAAGAATACGGAGCAGAATGGTACGCATGGAGATAACCGCAGGTTCGGACCGAACCTGTCACCATGCGCGGGCGACCGCAAGCGGTGTCCTAGTAATGGGGCGGGACCTCGTCGGCGGGTGGCAACTGGCCCGTGGCGATGGCTTCGGCCTCGGCCGCGCGTTCCATCAGCATCTGGACGCGACGGGTCAGGGTATCGATCTCGCGCGTCTGACGGGCAACCACGTCGGACAGATCGTCCACCGCGCGGCGCAGATGGGCCAGTTCCTCTTCGACATGTTCCAGTCTGTCCTGCATGGTCATTCCTCCTTGCGCTGCTGTCTGGTCCAAAGGCCGCGAAAGCGGGGCATGGACAAAATCGGCGCGGCTCTGCCTTGTTCCCCTTGGCTGCATCCGCTACACCCCCGGCGGATCAGATTGAAGGGTCGGACCATGGCCAGGGACAAGGGACCGCGCAGACCGAAGGCCGAAACGCCAAAGGGCTTTCGTGACTATTTTGGATCGGATGTGACCGAACGCAAGGCGATGCTGGACCGCATTGCCGAAGTCTATCACCGCCATGGCTTCGAGCCGCTGGAAACCTCGGCGGTCGAAACGGTCGAGGCATTGGGCAAGTTCCTGCCCGATGTCGATCGTCCGAACGAGGGCGTCTTTGCCTGGAAGGACGACGATGCGGGCTGGCTGGCTCTGCGCTATGACCTGACCGCGCCGCTGGCGCGCGTGGCCGCGCAATACCGAAACGACTTGCCCTTTCCCTATCGCCGCTATGCGATGGGGCCGGTCTGGCGCAACGAAAAGCCGGGGCCCGGACGCTTCCGCCAGTTCTATCAGTGCGATGCCGATACGGTGGGCGCCCCGACGGTGGCGGCGGATGCCGAGATCTGCGGGATGCTGTCCGAGGCGCTGGAAGAGGTTGGCATTCCGCGCGGCGACTACGTGGTGCGGGTCAACAACCGCAAGGTTCTGAACGGCGTGATGGAGGTCGCGGGCATCCTGGACCCGACCGATCCGTCGCGTTTCGAGACCGAGCGCGGCATCGTGATGCGCGCCATCGACAAGATCGACCGGCTGGGCGAAGCCGGAGTGCGGGCCCTGATCGGCGAGGGGCGTCTGGACGAATCCGGCGACTTCACCAAGGGGGCGGGGCTGTCGCAGGAACAGGCCGATGTCGTGCTGGGCTTCATGTCCGCGCGCGGTGCGGACGGGGCCCAGACGCTGGCCCGTTTGGGCGAGCTGGTGGGCAGCAGCGAAACCGGGCGCGAAGGCGTTGCGGAACTGGCCACGATCGCCGAACTGCTGGACGCACAGGGCTACGGCCCCGACCGCATCGTCATCGACCCGTCGGTCGTCCGCGGCCTTGGATATTACACCGGACCGGTCTTCGAGGCCGAGCTGACCTTCGAAATACGCGACGAAAAGGGCCGCCCGCGGCAGTTCGGTTCGGTCGCAGGGGGCGGTCGCTATGACGACCTGGTCAAGCGATTCACCGGACAGACGGTGCCGGCAACCGGTGTCTCGATCGGCGTCGACCGGCTTCTGGCCGCCTTGCGCGCCAAGGGGCGTGTTCAGGCCGATACGCGCGGCCCCGTCGTCGTCACCGTGATGGATCGCGATCGCATGGCCGAGTATCAGGCCATGGCGGCCGAGTTGCGCCGCGCGGGCATTCGCGCCGAGGTCTATCTGGGGAACCCGAAGAACTTCGGCAATCAGTTGAAATACGCCGACCGCCGCAATGCGCCGGTCGCAATCATCCAGGGCAGTGACGAGGCCGCGCGCGGCGTGGTCCAGATCAAGGACCTGTATCTGGGCGCGAAGCTGGCCGCCGAGGCAACGCACGAGGAATGGAAGGCGCAGCCCGCCCAGTTCGAGGCGCCGCGCGAAGATCTGGTCGCGCATGTGCGGCGCATTCTGGAGGGCGGCTGAATGGCAGGCAAGGCCGAGGCGCGGGCCGAGGCCGCGCGGCTGATGCAGGCATTCCTCGACGCGGGCGCCCGCGCCGTCGAGGCCGACATCCTGCAACCTGCGGAGACATTGCTTGACCTTTATGGCGAGGACATCCGCGCCCGCGCCTATGTGACCAACGACCCGCTGCGCGGCGAGATGATGCTGCGCCCCGATTTCACCGTGCCCGTTGTGCAGATGCACATGGCCGGGGGCGCCGAGCCCGCGCGCTATTGCTATGCGGGCGAGGTCTTCCGCAAGCAGGAGCGGCCTTCGGCGCGCGCGGTCGAATACCTTCAGGTCGGCTATGAGGTCTTTGACCGCGACGATCCGGTCGCTGCCGATGCCGAGGTCTTTTCCCTGTTCGACCGGCTTCTGTCGCCGCTGGGCCTGCGTGCCATCACCGGGGATATCGCGATCCTGACGGCCGCGGTGCGCGGGCTGGACACGATCGACAGCCGCAAGCGGGCGCTGTTGCGCCATGTCTGGCGCCCGCGCCGGTTCACCCGGCTGCTGGAGCGCTTTGGCGGTCTGCAGCCCCAGCCCGAGTCGCGTCAGCGCCTGATCGCGAACCTGCGGGCAGGGCGCATGCCCGAGGCCGCCGCGCCGCTGATCGGTCTGCGTTCGCGCGTCGAGATCGAGGCGCGCCTGGCGGCCCTTGTCGAGGATGCCGAGGCCCCGCCCATTCCCGCACAGCAGGTCGCCCAGATCGAGGCGCTTCTGAACCTGTCGGGCAAGGCTGGCGCCGCCCTGGACAGGTTGCGCGAGATGGCTGCCGAGATGCCCGCGATCCGCGCCGCGACCGATCGGCTGGCCCAGCGGCTCGACGCCCTCGCGGGCCGCGGCATCAACGTGGATGCGCTGGACTTCGAGGCCAGCCATGGTCGTTCGACCATGGAATATTATGACGGTTTCGTCTTTGCCTTCCATGCGCCGAACCCGGATCTGCCGCCTGTGGCCTCGGGCGGGCGCTATGACGCGCTGACGGCCGTCCTGGGGCAGGGGCGGTCGATCCCGGCGGTCGGCGGCGTCATCCGCCCGGGCCTTGTCGCCGACCTGAAGGGGGCGCAGCCATGCTGAAGCTGGGGGTGCCGTCCAAGGGGCGGCTGATGGAAAAGACGTTCGACTGGTTCGGTCAGCGCGGCGTTCGTCTGCACAAGGCGGGGTCCGAACGCGAATACGCCGCGCGCGTCGAGGGGATCGAGGGGCTGTCCCTGGTGCTGCTGTCGGCGGGCGAAATCCCGCGGGAACTGGCAGCGGGGCGCATCCATCTGGGGGTCACGGGCTCGGATCTCGTGCGCGAGAAGCTGGCCGATTGGCCTGCCCAGGTGCGCGAGCTGGTCCCGATGGGCTTTGGCCATGCCGACCTGGTGATCGCGGTTCCCGCGGCCTGGATCGACGTGGACACGCTGGACGATCTGGATGCGGTCGCCGCGGCGTTTCGCGCCACCCATGGCCACCGGCTGCGCATCGCGACCAAGTATCATCGCCTGGTGCGCGAATTCCTGCGCGAAAACGGCGTCGCGGATTATCAGCTTGTGGACAGCCAGGGCGCGACCGAGGGCACGGTGAAGAACCTGACCGCCGAGGCGATCGCCGACATCACCTCGACCGGCGAGACGCTGCGGGCAAATCATCTGAAGATCCTTGCGGACGGGCTGGTCCATGCCAGCCAGGCGACGCTGTTCATGTCGCGCAATGCCCGGTTCGGCGATGACGAAACCCGCACCCTTTCCGTGCTTGCCCGGCGTCTGGGGCTGGACGAGGTTCGCCCCTGAGTCAGCGTATGCCGAATTCGGCAAGCGCCTCGGCCAGGCCGGGCGGCAAGGTATCGTCCTGTGCGGACCCCACGCGCAAATCGCGCGGCGCATCCTGCGGGTCGAGATAGCGCCAGCCCTGGAACGGCCGGCGTGGCGCGGGTTCGGTCCGGATAACCTCGGGGTCCAGGATGATCGCGCAGCGCGGTTTGCCGTCCTGGCCGTCGACCTCTTCCAGCCGCAGGACCCTCTGGCGGCACAGGATCGCGCCCTTTATGACCCAATACAGCGATCCGCCGTTCAGCAGCTCTTCGGCGCGCCTTGGCCACATCCGCGTGACATGACGGCGCGCCCCGCCGGGCAGGGGCGAGGGATTGGCCGCATGCCAGGCCAGCAGGTCCTCGACGCTGTCGGCGCCGACGCAGAGTTTTACCAGATGAACCAGATCAGCCATTGCGCGTTTTCTCAAGACCTTGGGTATTCTAGTGCCTGCACCCCCGAGATCAAGTTGACCGGCACGGTGCGCTTGCGTATCTTCAAAAGCCTTTCGAAAAGTCGAGGATCACGATGAGCCGTTTTGCCGCCCCCATCGCCGAGTCCATCTGGGACATGAAATACCGCTTCAAGTCTGCTGACGGAACGCCGATCGACGGCACGGTCGAGGATACCTGGCGGCGCGTGGCGCGCGCGCTGGCCGCCGTGGAGAAAGAGCCCGAGACTTGGGAGGAACGGTTCTACGCCGCGCTTGAGGATTTCCGCTTTCTTCCCGCGGGCCGGATCACGGCCGGGGCGGGCACGGGACGCAACGTGACCCTGTTCAACTGCTTCGTGATGGGCACGATCCCAGATGACATGGCGGGCATCTTCGAGATGCTGAAGGAGGCCGCGCTGACGATGCAGCAGGGCGGCGGGATCGGCTATGACTTTTCGACCATCCGCCCGCGCGGGGCCGAGGTCAAGGGCGTGGGCGCCGATGCCTCGGGTCCGCTGTCGTTCATGGATGTCTGGGATGCGATGTGCCGCACGATCATGTCGGCGGGCTCGCGGCGCGGGGCGATGATGGCCACGATGCGCTGCGACCACCCGGACATCGAAGCCTTCATCGAGGCCAAGCGCGACCCGGCGCGACTGCGCAATTTCAACCTGTCGGTGCTTGTCACCGATCCGTTCATGGATGCGGTCCGGCAGGACAAGCCGTGGGATCTGGTCTTTGGCGGCAAGGTCTATCGCACGGTCCAGGCTCGCGATCTTTGGAACAAGATCATGCGGGCGACCTATGACTATGCCGAACCGGGCGTGATCTTCATCGATCGCATCAACGCGATGAACAACCTGTCCTATTGCGAGACGATCGCGGCCACCAATCCCTGCGGCGAACAGCCTCTGCCGCCCTATGGCGCCTGTCTTCTGGGCTCGATCAACCTGGCGCGGCTGGTGCGCGATCCCTTTGGCGAGGACGCCGAACTGGACCTGCAGGAGCTGGACGAACTGGTGCGCACGGCCGTTCGGATGATGGACAACACCATCGATGCCAGCCGTTTCCCGCTGCCCCAGCAGAAGGAAGAGGCCCACGCCAAGCGCCGCATCGGACTGGGCGTCACGGGACTTGCGGACGCGCTGCTGATGCTGAAGCTGCGTTATGGCTCTGAGGAGGCCGCGCGGCAGACCGAGGAATGGATGCACCGCATCGCCCACACGGCCTATCTGGCCAGCGTGGACCTTGCGCGCGAGAAGGGCGCCTTCCCGCTGTTCGACGCCGAGAAATACCTTGCCTCGGGCACGATGCGCCAGATGGACGAGGACGTGCGCGAAGCCGTGGCGAGGCACGGCATCCGCAACGCATTGCTGACCTCGATCGCGCCCACGGGCACGATCAGCCTTTATGCGGGCAATGTCTCGTCGGGGATCGAGCCGGTCTTCGCCTATGCCTACAAGCGCAAGGTTCTGCTGAAGGACGGCTCGCGCATCGAGGAAGAGGTCGTGGACTACGCCGTGCAGCTGTGGCGCGAACGCTTTGGCGATGCGCCCTTGCCCGACTGGTTCGTCGATGCCCAGACGCTGGCGCCGCTGGACCATGTGCGGATGCAGGCGGCGGCGCAGAAATGGGTCGATTCGTCGATTTCCAAGACCATCAACTGCCCCGAGGAAATCAGCTTCGAGGCATTCAAGGATGTGTATCTTGCGGCCTATGAAAGCGGCTGCAAGGGCTGCACGACCTATCGGCCGAACCCGGTTACCGGGTCGGTGCTGTCGGTGTCCGAATCGGCCGAAAAGGCGCCGGAAGTCGATCAAGGCGCCGATGTCGTCTATCTGTCCGAGCCGCTGGAGCGGCCCCAGGCCCTGGAAGGCACGACCTACAAGCTGAAATGGCCGGGCAGCGAGCATGCGATCTACATCACGATCAACGACATCGTGCAGGGCGGGCGTCGGCGGCCCTTCGAGGTCTTCATCAACTCCAAGAACATGGAGCATTTCGCCTGGACCGTGGCGCTGACGCGGATGATCTCGGCCGTGTTCCGGCGCGGAGGAGACGTCAGCTTCGTGGTCGAGGAATTGAAGGCGGTCTTCGATCCGCGCGGCGGCGCCTGGGTGAACGGGCGTTACATTCCGTCGATCCTGGCCGCCATCGGCGGGGTGATCGAGCGTCACATGATCGCGATCGGATTCATCGAGGGCGAAGGGCTGGGGCTGAAGTCCGACCCCAAGGCCGATGTGAAGGTCGTGGGCGAGGCACCGCGCGGCCCGGCCTGTCCGTCCTGCGGCCAGTACGACATGCAGATGATCGAAGGCTGCATGACCTGCGCCTCGTGCGGTTATTCGAAATGCGGCTGACGGGGAAAGGGCGTTGACACCGCCCGCCGCGCCGCTATAAGCCCGCCATCCCCGAGCGGAGAGTCCGGGGTTCAATTGGTGTTGGTGGCCCCCGCAAGGGGATGCCTGTCGCCCGAAAGGGAAAGGACAACGCCCTTCACTGCCGCCCGAGCGCGGCGCCACAACGAAGGAGATCAGAGGTGACCAAACGCACCGCTGCCAAGTACAAGATCGACCGCCGGATGGGCGAGAACATCTGGGGTCGTCCGAAATCCCCGGTCAACCGTCGTGAATACGGCCCCGGCCAGCATGGCCAGCGCCGCAAGGGCAAGCTTTCGGATTTCGGCATTCAGCTGCGCGCCAAGCAGAAGCTGAAGGGTTATTACGGCGACCTGACCGAAAAGCAGTTCAAGCGCATCTATGCCGAGGCCGCCCGGGTCAAGGGCGATACGGGTGAAAACCTGATCGGCCTTCTGGAGCGCCGCCTGGACGCGGTCGTCTATCGCGCCAAGTTCGTGCCGACCATCTTTGCCGCGCGCCAGTTCGTCAACCACGGCCACGTTACCGTGAACGGCAAGCGCGTGAACATCCCCAGCTATCGCGTCAAGGAAGGCGACGTGATCGCCGTGCGCGACAAGTCCAAGCAGATGGCGCTGGTCCTGGAAGCCGTCAGCCTGGCCGAGCGTGACGTGCCCGATTACCTGGAGGTCGATCATTCCAAGATGACCGCCACCTTCCTGCGCACCCCGACGCTGGCCGACGTGCCGTATCCGGTTCAGATGGAACCGAACCTGGTCGTCGAATTCTACGCCAAGAACTGATCCGTCTGCACGGATCGAACGTTCGGGGGTCGCGGTTTTGCCGCGGCCCCTTTTCTTTGTGACTCAAGCCTCTGGCATTGGCCGCGCAGGGGCTGCTAGAAAGCCGTGAACCCAAGTCGAGGGCACAGATGAACGACCTTCCCAGACCCCAGCCGGGCATAATGGGCATCGATCTTTACGAAGGCGGTGCCAGCCAGATCGCGGGCGTGGCAAACCCGGTGAAGCTGTCGTCGAACGAAAATCCCTTTGGCCCGTCCGACGCGGCCAAGGAGGCCTATCTGCGCGCGGTGCACGATCTGCACCGCTATCCCTCGACCGACCATGCCAGCCTGCGCGCGGCGATCGCCGAGGTTCATGGTCTTGACCCGGACCGGATCGTCTGCGGCACGGGGTCGGACGAGATCCTGCTGCTGCTGGCCCAGGCCTATGCCGGGCCGGGTGGAGAGGTCATCCATACCGAGCATGGATTCCTCATGTATCCGATCGCCGCGCGCGCGGTTGGCGCGACGCCCGTGAAGGTGCCGGACCGTGACAGGCGGGTCGATGTCGATGCGATCCTGTCGGCCGTGACCGAACGCACGCAGATCGTGTTCATCGCCAATCCGAACAACCCGACGGGCACGATGCTGGACGAGTCCGAGGTCGAACGTCTGGCCCGCGCGCTGCCGACGCATGTCATGCTGGTGCTGGATGGCGCCTATGCCGAATATGTCGAAGGTTTCGACGGCGGTGCGCGGCTGGCGACCGAATACCCCAACGTCTTCATGACGCGGACCTTTTCCAAGATCTATGGTTTGGGCGGCTTGCGGATTGGCTGGGGCTACGGCCCGCGCGCGATCGTCGATGTGTTGAACCGCATCCGCAACCCGTTCAACCTGTCCCATGGCCAGATTGCCGCGGCCGAAGCGGCCATGCGCGACCAGGCCCATATCGCGCGGTGCCGCGCCGAGAATGCCCGCCTGCGCGCCTGGCTAGCCGCGGCGCTGGCCGATCTTGGCGTGCACTCGGACCCGTCGCATGGCAATTTCATCCTTGCCCGGTTTGCCGATGCGGCCGAGGCCGGGCAATGCGACGATTACCTGAAGACCCAGGGCCTGATCGTGCGGCGCGTCGGCAGCTACGGCCTGCCGCATTGTCTGCGCATCACGATCGGTGACGAATCGGCATGTCGTCGCGTGGCCGCCGCCATCGCAGCGTTCAAGGGGAAGGCATGAGCCAGCAGATCTATGACCGTGTTGCCCTGATCGGCCTGGGGCTGATTGCCTCGTCCATGGGGCATGCGATGAAGAAATGGAATCTGGCCGGAAGCGTCGTCGGCCATGCCCGCAGCGAGGAGACCCGCAAGGCGGCGCTGGAAGTCGGGTTCTGCGATGAGGTCTTCGACACGGCTGCCGAAGCGGTCAAGGATGCCGACCTGGTCGTCCTGGCCGTGCCCGTGCTGGCCATGGGGCCGATCGCGGCCGAGATCCGCGACCATCTGAAGCCGGGCGCGACCGTCACGGATGTGGGGTCCGTCAAGCAGGCGGTGATCGAGGCCGTGGCGCCGCACATTCCCGAAGGCGTGGATTTCGTGCCTGGCCACCCCTTGGCCGGGACGGAACATTCGGGGCCGCGCGCGGGTTTTGCGACACTGTTTCGCAATCGCTTCTGCCTGCTGGTTCCGGGGCATGCCCGGCCCGTGGCCGTCGAGCGGCTGACCCGCCTATGGCAGGGCATGGGCGCGAATGTCGAGCAGATGGACGCCGCCCATCACGACCGCGTTCTGGCCGTGACCAGCCACACGCCCCACCTGATCGCCTATACGATGGTGGGGGTGGCCGACCATCTGGCGCAGGTCACCGAGAGCGAGATCATCAAGTATTCTGCCGCAGGCTTTCGTGATTTCACGCGCATCGCGGCCTCGGACCCGACGATGTGGCGCGACGTCTTTCTGACGAACAAGGAGGCGACGCTGGACATCCTGGGCCGCTTCATGGAGGAACTTTTCGTCCTGCAGCGCGCGATCCGAATGGAGGATGGCAAGACGCTGCATGACTATTTCACCCGCACGCGCGCGATCCGCCGCGGCATCATCGAGGCCGGGCAGGACACTGCCGCGCCCGACTTCGGACGGGTCAAGGCCCAGGAGGAGTGATCAGAACCGGGGCGCGGGGCCAAGCGGCAACGGCCCCAGCGCCATCGCGCCGCCAGACAGGACCAGTGGCAGCGAAAGCGTGTCCGGATTGCCATCCGATGCGGCCAGCATGCCCAGCATGCTTTCGGCCATGGCCTGGGATCGCGGCTGGATCAGCCCCGCCTGCCGCAACACCGGCAATAATGCGCGCCAGTTGCGCAGCGACAGATCGATCCGGCCCTCGGGCTGACCTGCTGAAGAGACGTTCATTTCTCCCGCGCCGGTCAGGGACAAACCGCCCCAATCGAACGCAAGGTCAGTGATCCGAACTGCGGTAACGCGCAGCCGGCCATCCAACGCGCGGCGATCCAGCGGCCGGTCCGTTGCGACGATCCCATCAAGCCTCAGGTGACCATCTTCCGCATCGAGTCCCGCCCGGGCCAGGATCGCCTGCGCGGGGCCTTTCAGGTCGATGCCCGTGGCCTCGGCCCCGATGCGAATGGCGTTCTGGCCAAGCGGGTCGTCGTCGAGCGCCTGGGCCGCGAGGCGCAGCTCGGTCACTGTCATGGACCAGTCGAGACGCCCCGTCAGGCGCAGATCGCGCGCGACGACATTTGCGCGTTCAAGCGGCACGTCCGTCGATATTCGGGTCACCGCGCTGGCGCGCGCATCGGCGGTCTGGATGTCGATCTCTTCGCCTCCAAGCCAGACCGTCTGGCGCGCGGGCAACACGGCGATCAGATGATGCGGACGATAGGACAATGCGTGCAGCTCGAGCTTCGGCGCGGCCCATGCGAACTGCCCGTCCGCGGATGCAAGGCGCGGCTCTTGCAGGGTCAGGTCGAAACGCCAGGGGAAGCCCTGCAATCTCCAATCGGCCACGCTGGCCTGCCCGGTGGCCTGCATCCCGGCCAGTGCCTGACCAATCCCGGACCGGATCTGCCGGGCGGCAAGATGCCAGCCAGCCGCGAAAAGCACCGCCACAAGGGCAATCAGCCAAAGAACCGTACGCATGGACCTTTCCTCGAACCCAGGGATCGTGTTTACCGGATCGTGTGGCGAGAAGTGCCACAGACAGACGAGGCAGTCCATGTGGGTCTTTGGATACGGTTCCCTGATCTGGGATCCGGGGTTCGATTTTGACGAACGCGTGCTTGCGCGGCTTGACGGTTGGCATCGCTGCTTCTGCATGCGCTCGCTGCACCACAGGGGAACGGTCGAACGTCCCGGGCTTGTGCTGGCCCTGGATGCCGCGCCCGAAACGGTCTGCCATGGCGTGGCCTTTCGCGTGGTTCCGGGGCAGGAGCAGGCGACGCTTGACTATCTTCGAGCGCGCGAGCTCGTGACCTCGGCCTATCTGGAAAAGGAGCTGCCCGTTCAACTTGCGGATGGGCGCGTGGTGACGGCAGTGACCTATGTGATCGACCCCCAGCATGTGCAGTATTGCCGCGGCCTGTCGCTGGAAGAACAGGCCCGCATCATCGCCGAAGCCGTCGGCGGCCGGGGGCGCAATGCGGACTACCTGCTGAACACGGTCGCACATCTGCACGAGCTTGGGATCCCCGATGCCGAACTGGACTGGCTGGCCGACAGGGTGCGCGCGCTGACCGCGCAGGGGGCGTCTTACGACTTGTGAGCCAGACTGAGCGCGCCTATTGTCGCTGGAAACACGAAAAGACAGGCGTGGTACCATATGGTCAAGTCGCTGCGCGAGGCAGAGCCGAAATTCACGCAACCCTGGCGTCAGATCCTTCTGATGCTGATCGTCTGCGGATTGGTCGGGGCAGGGGCCTATTTCGCCTATGGGCCCATATTCTCGATCTTCATTGCCAATCCCTGGCTGAACGGGCTGATCCTTGGGGTCTTTGTCCTGGGGATCCTGACATGCTTCTGGCAGGTGGCTCAGCTGATGCGCTGCGTCAGCTGGATCGAAGGCTTCGCGGCCAATCGTCCGGGTCATGAGATCACCGTCCCCCCCCGTATGCTGGCGCCTCTGGCGGCGCTGCTGCGCTCGCGCGGGCCGCGTGGGGGTCAGATATCGTCCAGTTCCGCCCGGTCGATCCAGGATTCGGTTGCGACCCGCATCGATGAGGCGCGCGACATCACGCGCTATCTGACGAACCTTCTGATTTTCCTTGGCCTTCTTGGCACGTTCTATGGCCTGGCAATCACCGTGCCGGCCGTCGTCGACACGATCCGGGCGCTGGCACCACAAGAGGGCGAAACCGGAACCCAGATCTTCGACAAGCTGATGTCGGGTCTCGAGGCGCAGCTGGGCGGTATGGGCACGGCGTTTTCCTCGTCCTTGCTGGGTCTGGCCGGGTCGCTGGTCGTGGGGCTGCTCGAGCTGTTTGCCACGCATGGCCAGAACCGCTTTTACCGCGAGCTGGAGGAATGGCTGTCCACCTTTACCCGCCTGACCTTTGCCGGGGGCGATGCCGAGGGGGGTATCGATCAGGAAACCGTTGCGGGTGTGCTGGACCACATGGCCGATCAGGTCGAGACCTTGCAGGAAATCCTGCGTCAGTCCGACGAAGGCCGCAGTGCGGTAAACCAGCGGCTGGAAGAGCTGGCAACGGCGGTCGAAGGCCTGACCCGGCGTCTGGAATCCGAAGTCGGGACGGCCGGTATCCTGACACATATCGCCGAAGGCCAGGAGCGCCTGATCGGCCTGATCGATCGTGCCGTGCGCGCCGAGACCGAAACCAGCGGCGCTCAGGGCGATGCGTCGGCCGAGGCCGAGATCCGGATGCGTCTGCGGTCGATCGACGTGCAGCTGCTGCGCCTGCTCGAGGAATTGGCGGCAGGTCGGCAGGAGGCCATGGCAGACCTGCGCGGTGACATTGCCGAACTGACGCGGGCCGTGCGCATGCTGGTCCGGGCCGAGACGGGCAGGGCGGGCTAGGCCATGGCGCTGAAGAACGGCCGCGGCGGACAGCGCTTTTCGACCAATGTATGGCCCGGCTTCGTCGATGCGCTGACGGCGCTGCTGATGGTGCTGATGTTCGTGCTGACGATCTTCATGATCGTGCAATTCTCGTTGCGCGAGACGATCAGCACCCAGGATGACGAGCTGCAGGCACTTTCCGAACAGGTCGCGGGGTTGGCGGATGCACTGGGGCTCGAACGCGATCGAACCGCGGCGCTGCAATCTGAACTGGACCGTCTTGGCGAACGAGCCGATCAGCAGCAGGCATTGATCGCGACCTTGCGTGGGCAGGTGGCGGCCAGTGATGCGGCTCTGGCCGAAGCTCGGGCGCGCATCACGGAGTTCGAATCCCAGGTCGCCGCCTTGCTGTCGGAACGCGATTCCGCCCGCGCCGAGGCCGAAAGGCTGGGCGCCGAACGCGACGCGCTGGCGCAAGAGCGGGACGCCCTGAACCTGGCGGTCGCGCGCGCGCGCGAAGAGATCGACGCGCAGGCCGAGGCCGCGCGCCTGGCCGCGGCACGTCGCGAGGCTCTGGAGGCTCTGGTCGCCGACCTCAAGGCGCAGAATGCCAAAGCCGAAGAGACGCTGAGCGAAGCCGAAAAGGCGCGGCTGACCGAAGCCGCCGCGGCAGCCGCCTTGCGCGAGAAGCTGAAATCGGCCGAGGACGAGCTGACGGCCATGACGCTGGCTCTGGAAGCCGAGCGCAAGCGGGCCGAGGAAACGCTGACCCTGCTGGCGGCGGCAAAGGCCGCGCAGGCCGAGCTGCAGGGCAGGGCCCAGGAAAGTCTGACCGAGGCTGAAAGGCAAAAGGCGCTGTTGGCGCAGGCAAATGAATTGCTGGCCAGCGAGCGCGAGAATTCGGCCGAGCTGGCCCGCAAGGTCGCGCTGTTGAACCAGCAGGTTCTGGCGCTGCGCTCGCAACTTGGCTCGCTTCAGGAGATGCTGGATGCCTCGGAGGCACGCGATGCCGAAAAGCAGGTCCAGATCGAGGCCCTGGGCACGCGGTTGAATTCCGCGCTGGCCCAGCTTGCCGCCGAGGAAAAACGCCGCGCCGAACTGGAAGAGGCCGAACGCAAGCGGCTTGAGGAGGAGGCGAAGCAGCTGAAGAAGAAGGCCGAGGAGCTTGAGCGCTACCGCTCGGAATTCTTTGGCCGCCTGTCGCAGGTCCTGCAGGGCCGCGAGGGTGTGCGCATCGTTGGCGACCGCTTCGTGTTTTCCTCGGAAGTCCTGTTCGAGCCGGGCTCGGCCGATCTGTCGCCCGAGGGGCGAAGCCAGATTGCCCGGGTGGTCGAGATCCTGCAGGACGTTTCGGACGAGATTCCGCCCGAGATCGACTGGATCATCCGGGTCGATGGCCACACCGACAATGTGCCCCTGTCCGGTACCGGGCGGTTCCGTGACAACTGGGAGCTCAGCCAGGCGCGCGCCCTGTCTGTCGTGCGCTACATGACCGAGGAACTGGGCTTCCCGCCCAACCGGCTGGCGGCGACGGGCTTTGGGGAATATCACCCCGTGGCACAGGGCGACAGCCCCGAGGCGCGGGCGCAGAACCGGCGTATCGAACTGAAGCTGACAGAACGCTGACCGAAGGGGTTGCCTTCCCCCTGCATGGCATTCGCCATCTCAATGTCGGGCGGTGACCTCGGACATCCCCGGCTCGGGCATATTCGGGCCCATTGTCAGACATGGACATGCCAAGGGCCCGCCGGGTGGCGGGCCCTTGCGTGATGAGGCCGGGATCAGTCCGCGGTCAGAAGCGGCGGTTTCGAGCCGGACAGCCGCGGCTTCTGCGTCTCTTCGATATCGAGGACCAGTTCGCCGTCGCGGACGCGGACATGGACGACCCCGCCCTTGGTCAAGCGGCCGAACAGCAGCTCTTCGGCCAGGGGCTTCTTGATGTGTTCCTGGATCACGCGGCCCAGGGGGCGCGCACCCATCTTGTCGTCATAGCCCCGCTCGGCCAGCCAGTTCGCCGCTTCGGGCGTCAGGTCGATATGGACGTTGCGGTCCATGAGCTGTGCCTCGAGCTGCAGCACGAATTTCTCGACGACCTGCAGGATGACCTCGCGCGACAGCGGCGCGAACGAGATGATCGCATCCAGCCGGTTGCGGAATTCCGGCGTGAACGTCCGCTCGATCGCGGCGGTGTCCTCGCCCTCGCGCCGCTCGCGGCCAAAGCCGATGGCCGACTTGGCCTGCTCGGCCGCGCCCGCATTCGAGGTCATGATCAGGATCACGTTGCGGAAATCGACCTGTCTGCCGTTGTGGTCGGTCAGCTTGCCGTGATCCATGACCTGCAACAGGATGTTGAAGACATCCGGATGCGCCTTTTCGATCTCGTCCAGCAGCAGCACGCAATGCGGGTGCTGGTCGACGCTGTCGGTCAGAAGGCCCCCCTGGTCAAAGCCCACATAGCCCGGCGGCGCCCCGATCAGACGGCTGACGGCGTGCTTCTCCATGTATTCCGACATGTCGAAGCGCAGAAGCTCGACGCCCAGCGTATTGGCCAATTGCCGGGCGACCTCGGTCTTGCCGACGCCGGTGGGCCCTGCGAACAGGTAATTGCCGATCGGCTTTTCGGGCTCGCGCAGGCCGGCGCGGGCCAGCTTGATCGCCGAGGCAAGTGCCTCGATCGCCTTGTCCTGGCCGAACACGACGCGCTTGAGCGTGCCTTCGAGGTCCTTCAGAACCTCGGCATCGTCCTTGCTGACATTCTTTGGCGGGATGCGCGCGATCTTGGCGACGACGGCCTCGATTTCCTTGGCGCCGATCGTCTTGCGCCGCTTGCTTTCCGCGACCAGGTGCTGTGCGGCGCCGGCCTCGTCGATGACATCGATCGCCTTGTCGGGCAGCTTGCGGTCATGGATGTAGCGCGCCGAAAGCTCGACCGCCGTGCGGATCGCGTCATGCGTATAGCGCAGCTCGTGATGCTTCTCGAAATAGGGTTTGAGCCCCATCAGGATCTTGACCGCATCCTCGACCGAGGGTTCGTTCACGTCGATCTTCTGGAAGCGCCGGGACAGGGCCCGATCCTTCTCGAAATGCTGGCGGAATTCCTTGTAGGTCGTGCTGCCCATGCAACGCAGCTTGCCACCGGCAAGCGCGGGCTTGAGCAGGTTGGACGCATCCATCGCGCCCCCAGAGGTCGCGCCGGCCCCGATCACGGTATGGATCTCGTCGATGAACAGGATCGCGTCGGGGTGCTCTTCCAGTTCCTTGACGACGGCCTTCAGGCGTTCCTCGAAATCGCCGCGATAGCGCGTGCCGGCCAAAAGCGCGCCCATGTCGAGCGAGAAGATCGTCGCGTTCTTGAGCACCTCTGGCGTTTCGCCGCGCACGATCTTCAGCGCCAGCCCCTCGGCAATGGCGGTCTTGCCAACGCCGGGATCGCCAACAAGCAGCGGGTTGTTCTTGCGCCGTCGGCACAGAACCTGGATGCAGCGTTCCAGCTCGGCCTCGCGCCCGATCAACGGATCGACTTCGCCCTTGCGGGCCTTGGCGTTCAGATCGACGCAATACTTGGCCAGCGCCGTGTCCTTTTCTTCGGAATCGTTCGTCTGGGTCTCTTCCTCGGCGCCCGTCACCGGCCGCGCTTCGGCATATTTCGGGTTCTTGGCCACGCCATGCGCGATGAAGTTCACCGCGTCATAGCGCGTCATGTCCTGCTCTTGCAGGAAATAGGCCGCGTTCGATTCCCGTTCGGCAAAGATCGCCACCAGCACGTTGGCGCCGGTCACCTCGGTGCGGCCAGACGACTGGACATGGATCGCGGCGCGCTGGATCACGCGCTGGAAGGCGGCGGTCGGCACCGCCTCGGAGCCCTCGACATCGGTGACAAGGGTCGACAGGTCTTCGTCGATGAAGTTGGTCAGCGTCTTGCGCAGCGCCTCGATATCGACCGAGCAGGCGCGCATGACCTTGGCCGCGTCCGGCTCGTCCAGAAGGGCCAGAAGCAGATGCTCAAGCGTCGCAAGCTCGTGCCGACGCGAATTCGCGATGGCGAGCGCTGCATGGATTGCCTGTTCGAGCGTGTTCGAGAATGACGGCACGTTCGTGCTCCTTTCCGTTGCGCGAGACGGGTTTCGGGACCTGTGTCCCAGTCTCGTCCCATAGGATTAAAGTTCGGTGGAATTCCGACTTCTTCAAGTGTTTTGTGTCGGAAATCGTGATTTCTGGCCGCGCCGCCGCAAAATGTGATCGCGGGGCCGACGCATGGCCGCGCGTGATGCGTTTCCGCGACTTCGGCGTGTGGTGCTGGTTCAGAACCGGTCCTTGCGGCGTCGGATCTCGGCAAAGACCTCGGCGTCACTGGCACCTTCCATCTTCAGCGTGCGCTTGATCGCCGGCTCGCCGGCGCGAAGGAAGGGGTTCGTCGCCAGTTCCTCGGCCAGGGTCGAGGGTACGGTCGGGCGCCCCTGTTCGCGCGCCACGCGCACGGCCTCGACCCGCTTGACCAGTTCCGGGTTGTCCGGCTCGATCGTCAGCGCGAACCGTCCGTTCGTCAGCGTGTATTCATGGCCCGAGCAGATCAGTGTCTGCGGCGGCAGCGCGGCCAGCCGCGAGAGGCTGGTCCACATCTGCTCCATCGTGCCCTCGAAGACCCGCCCGCAGCCCAGCGCCATCAGGGTGTCGCCGGTAAAGGCGACCGCGGCGACGGGGAAATGATAGGCAACGTGCCCGACCGTGTGGCCCGGAACCTCCATGACGCGCGCCTCTTCAATGCCGATGCGGACGACATCGCCTTCTGCCACGGCAATGTCCAGGCTCGGCAGCCTGTTTGCATCTGCCGCGGCGCCGACCACCTTGGCGCCGGTCGCGGCGGCCAGGGCCTTTACCCCGTCCACGTGATCGGCGTGGTGATGCGTGATCAGGATATGGCTGGCCTTCCAGCCACGATCGCGCAGCGCGTTCAGGATGGGCGAGGTTTCGGGCACATCCACGACCGCCGTTGCCCCCGTCGCCGGATCATGGGCGATGAAGGCATAGTTGTCCGAAAGACACGGTACGGTCACGATTTCAAGGGCCATGGCGTTTCAGTTCCGACTTGGTATGCTCGCCCCAGCTTTGCCCAACATGGCGGCCCGCGCAATGCATCTGGACGTGCTGGATCTGAGGAATTTCTATTACCGGACACAGCTTGGCCGGGTGGCGCAGCGCGCGATCAGGGATCAGGTGGTGACCCTGTGGCCGCCTGTCAAGGGCCAGACGATTGCCGGCTTTGGGTTCGCGGTGCCATTGCTGCGCCCGTACCTGACCGAGGCGCGCCGCGTGATCGGGCTGATGCCCGCGCCACAGGGCGTGATGCCGTGGCCCGCCGGCGGAGAAAATGTCTCGGTCCTTTGCGAAGAAACCCAATGGCCGGTCGAGACAGGCATGATCGATCGGCTGATCGTGCTGCACGGGCTCGAGACGTCCGAACATCCCGGGGCATTGCTGGACGAATGCTGGCGGGTTTTGGGCCCCGGCGGGCGGGCGTTGTTCATCGTGCCCAGCCGATCCGGCCTGTGGTCGCGGTCCGATCGCACGCCTTTCGGCTATGGCAGGCCGTATTCAATGGCGCAGCTCGAAGCCCAGCTGCGGCATCACCACTTTGTCGCTGAACGCCACGAGACCGCGCTGTTCGTTCCGCCAAGCTCGCGCCGGTTCTGGTTGCGCAGCGCGCCGATGTGGGAGCGGCTGGGCGCGCGCGTTTCGGGTGTCTTGACGGGCGGGGTGCTGTTGCTCGAAGTGTCGAAACAGGTGCACGCGCCGCAAAGGCCCGGCCTTGCTGCAGCCGTGCGGCGCCCCTTGCGGGTGCTGGACGCCATCCCGCGCCCGAAACCCGAACCGGCGTGACCCCGCGCCCGGGGCGGGGCTTGGATTCCCCGGGATTCTCGTCTTGCGCGCCGGCAGAGCGATCCTTCGGGTGACGTTTGCGCGCAACACTTTGTCGCGCTGCAAGCAACATCTTGAATCTGCGTGACAACGAAGATCACACTTGCGGGATTACGGCTGTTGCCTGACGGGCAAGGCTCTGCTAGACCCCCGACGAATTCAGGTGTGCGCCCCGCGCATGCCAAGGGTGGCCTCTTACCCGACCGCTGAAAATGGGGCGATGGGACAGAACAATTCGGAAGGGTGCACGTGTCCGAACCAGCTTCGATTTCCGCAGGGATCGCCGGGCGCTATGCCACGGCTTTGTTTGAACTCGCCAAGGAGGAGAACGGACTCGATGCGCTCGGGGCCGATGTCGATGCCTTGGCGGCTGTGCTGGGCGAAAGCGGCGATCTGCGCCGCCTGATCTCTTCGCCGATCTATTCGCGCGACGAGCAGGCCCGCGCCATGGCGGCCATCGCCGACCGGCTGAAATTGTCCAGGCCGACGGCCAACACGCTGGCGCTGATGGCGAACAAGCGCCGGCTTTTCGTCCTGCCCCAGATGGTCAAGGCGCTGCGCCGCCGGATCGCGGACGAGCGGGGCGAGCTGACCGTCGATGTCACGGTCGCTGCGCCGTTGACCAAGACGCAAGAGGCCAAGCTGGCCGATGTTCTGGCCAAGGCCACGGGCAAGACCGTCAAGCTGAACACGACCGTCGATGACAGCCTCATCGGCGGAATGATAGTCAAGGTGGGCTCGAAGATGATCGATTCGTCGATCCGCTCGAAGCTCGCTTCCCTCCAGAATGCCATGAAAGAGGTCGGATAATGGGAATCCAGGCAGCCGAGATCTCTGCGATCCTAAAGGAGCAGATCAAGAACTTCGGTCAGGAAGCGGAAGTTGCCGAGGTCGGCCGCGTGCTGTCCGTCGGTGACGGCATCGCACGCGTCTACGGTCTCGACAATGTTCAGGCCGGCGAGATGGTCGAGTTTCCGGGCGGCATCCGCGGGATGGCGCTGAACCTCGAAACCGACAATGTCGGTATCGTCATCTTCGGCAGTGACCGTGACATCAAGGAAGGCGATGTCGTCAAGCGCACGCGCTCGATCGTGGACGTGCCGGTGGGCGACGGCCTGCTGGGCCGCGTGGTCGACGCGCTGGGCAACCCGATCGACGGCAAGGGCCCGATCGAAGCCGCCGAGCGTCGTATCGCCGACGTCAAGGCGCCCGGCATCATCCCGCGCCGTTCGGTGCACGAGCCGATGGCGACCGGCCTGAAGGCCGTCGACGCCATGATCCCGATCGGCCGCGGCCAGCGCGAGCTGATCATCGGCGACCGCCAGACCGGCAAGACCGCCGTGGCGCTGGACACCATCCTCAACCAGAAGAGCTACAACGACGCCGCGGGCGACGACGAAAGCAAGAAGCTGTACTGCGTCTATGTCGCCGTCGGCCAGAAGCGTTCGACCGTTGCCCAGTTGGTGAAGAAGCTGGAAGAAACCGGCGCGATGGAATATTCGATCGTCGTGGCGGCCACCGCGTCCGACCCGGCGCCGATGCAGTTCCTGGCGCCCTATTCGGCGACGGCCATGGCGGAGTATTTCCGCGACAACGGTCGCCACGCGCTGATCGTGTATGACGATCTGTCCAAGCAGGCCGTCGCCTATCGCCAGATGTCGCTGTTGCTGCGTCGTCCGCCGGGGCGTGAGGCCTATCCGGGCGACGTCTTCTATCTCCATTCGCGCCTGCTGGAGCGTTCGGCCAAGCTGAACGCGGATCATGGCTCGGGCTCGCTGACCGCGCTGCCGATCATCGAAACCCAGGCGGGTGACGTGTCGGCATATATCCCGACGAACGTGATCTCGATCACCGACGGCCAGATCTTCCTGGAAACCGAGCTGTTCTATCAGGGCATCCGTCCTGCCGTGAACACCGGTCTGTCGGTGTCGCGCGTCGGCTCGGCCGCGCAGACCAACGCGATGAAGTCGGTCGCCGGCTCGGTGAAGCTGGAACTGGCCCAGTACCGCGAAATGGCGGCCTTCGCCCAGTTCGGTTCGGACCTCGACGCGGCCACGCAGCGCCTGCTGAACCGTGGTGCGCGCCTGACCGAGCTGATGAAGCAGCCGCAGTATTCGCCGCTGACCAATGCCGAGATCGTCTGCGTGATCTTCGCCGGCATCAAGGGCTTCCTTGACAAGCTTCCGGTGAAGGAGGTCGGCCGCTTCGAGCGCGAGCTGCTGTCCTATCTGCGGACGGCCCGCAAGGACATCCTCGACTGGATCACCAAGGAGGATCCGAAGATCAAGGGTGAGGCAGAAGAGAAGCTCTACGCCGCGATCGATGAGTTCGCCAAGACCTTCGCCTGATGCGCGAAGGAGAGGAGCAGGGACATGCCCAGCCTTAAGGACCTGAAGAACAGGATCGAAAGCGTCAAGTCGACGCGGAAGATCACGAAGGCCATGCAGATGGTCGCGGCGGCCAAGCTTCGCCGCGCCCAGGATGCCGCCGAAGCCGCCCGGCCCTATGCCGAGCGGATGAACGCGGTCGTCTCGGGCCTGGCCGCGGCAGCCCGGGGGTCGGATACGGCCCCCCGTCTGCTGGCCGGAACCGGGTCGGACAACACGCATCTGCTGGTCGTGATGACCGCCGAGCGCGGTCTTTGCGGTGGCTTCAACTCCTCGATCGTGCGGTTGGCCAAGCAGCGCATTGCCGAGCTTCGTGCCGCGGGCAAGACGGTCAAGATCCTGACCGTTGGCCGCAAGGGGCGCGAGCAGATGAAGCGGGAATATGGCGATCTCTTCGTCGGACATGTCGATCTGTCCGAGGTGAAGCGGATCGGCTATGACAACGCCGCGGAGATCGCAAGCGACCTGCTGGCCCGTTTTGACGCGGGCGAATTCGACGTCGCGACGATCTTCTACAACCGCTTCAAGTCGGTGATCAGCCAGATCCCGACGGCGCAGCAGGTCATCCCGGCGCAGTTCGAGGAAGAAGAGGGCGCAGGCGTCAGCGCGCAGCATGATTATGAACCCTCGGAGGAAGAGATCCTGAAGGATCTTCTGCCACGGGGGGTTGCGACGCAGATCTTCGCGGCGCTGCTGGAAAATGCGGCCTCGGAGCAGGGCGCGCGGATGAGCGCGATGGACAACGCCACCCGCAACGCCGGCGAGATGATCGACAAGCTGACGATCCTCTACAACCGCTCGCGCCAGGCCGCGATCACCAAGGAACTCATCGAAATCATTTCGGGCGCCGAGGCGCTCTGACGAAACCGGAGAAACAAGATGGCAAAAGCACCGAAAGCAGCTGCCGCGACGGGCCGCGTGACGCAGGTCATCGGCGCGGTCGTGGACGTGCAGTTCGACGATCACCTTCCGGCGATTCTGAACGCGCTCGAAACCGACAACAACGGCAAGCGCCTCGTGCTCGAGGTTGCGCAGCACCTGGGCGAACATACCGTTCGCTGCATCGCCATGGACGCGACCGAAGGTCTGGTACGCGGACAGGAAGTCGTCGATACGGGTGAACCCATCACGGTTCCGGTCGGCAAGGCCACGCTGGGCCGTATCCTGAACGTCATCGGCGAGCCTGTCGACGAAAAGGGCCCGGTGGACAAGACCGAAGCCCGCGCCATTCACCAGCCGGCTCCGTCCTTTGCCGAGCAGTCGACCCGCTCGGAAGTGCTGGTCACCGGGATCAAGGTCATTGACCTGCTGGCCCCCTATGCCAAGGGCGGCAAGATCGGCCTGTTCGGCGGCGCCGGCGTCGGCAAGACCGTTCTGATCATGGAGCTGATCAACAACATCGCCAAGGTGCACTCGGGCTACTCGGTCTTCGCCGGTGTGGGCGAGCGTACCCGCGAGGGCAACGACCTGTATCACGAGATGATCGAATCCGGCGTCATCAAGCCCGACAACCTGGAAGAAAGCCAGGTGGCGCTGGTCTATGGCCAGATGAACGAGCCCCCGGGGGCGCGTGCCCGCGTCGCGCTGACCGGCCTGACGCTGGCCGAGAAGTTCCGCGACGAATCGGGGACCGACGTTCTGTTCTTCGTGGACAACATCTTCCGCTTCACCCAGGCGGGCTCCGAGGTGTCGGCGCTTCTGGGCCGGATCCCCTCGGCGGTGGGTTATCAGCCGACGCTGGCCACTGACATGGGCGCGCTGCAGGAACGCATCACCTCGACCAAGCAGGGGTCGATCACCTCGGTTCAGGCGATCTACGTTCCGGCCGACGACCTGACCGACCCGGCGCCTGCGACGTCGTTCGCGCACCTGGACGCCACGACCGTTCTGTCGCGTCAGATCGCCGAGCTTGGCATCTATCCGGCGGTGGACCCGCTGGATTCGACCTCGCGGATGCTGGACCCGGCGATCGTCGGCGAAGAGCATTACCAGGTCGCGCGTGACGTTCAGGCGATCCTGCAGCGTTACAAGGCGCTTCAGGACATCATCGCGATCCTTGGCATGGACGAATTGTCCGAAGAGGACAAGCTGATCGTGGCCCGCGCCCGCAAGATCCAGCGCTTCCTGTCGCAGCCGTTCGACGTCGCCAAGGTCTTCACCGGCGCCGATGGTGTTCAGGTTCCGCTGGAAAAGACGATCGCTTCGTTCAAGGCGGTCGTGGCCGGCGAATACGATCACCTGCCCGAGGCCGCCTTCTACATGGTTGGCGACATCGAGGACGTCAAAGCCAAGGCGCAGCGGCTGGCCGCCGAAGCGGCATAAGGGGGCATTATGGCCGACCTGATTCAATTCGAGCTTGTCAGCCCGGAACGCCGGCTGGTTTCGCGCAAGGTGGCCGAGGTCAACATCCCGGCCGCTGCGGGCGGCCTGACGGCCATGGCCGGCCATGCGCCGCTGATCACGACGCTTCGGCCGGGCATCCTGCGCATCAACGGCCCGGAAGGTGCCGATGAATACGCGGTGACCGGTGGCTTTGCCGAGATCAACGGCGACAGCATCTCGGTTCTGGCCGAGCATTCGCTGCATGTCTCGGAAGTCACGCGCGAGGTGCTGGACGGCTTCATCGCCAAGGCGAAGGCTGCCCTTGAAAAGGCCAAGGCCGAACAGGATCACAATATGGTGGACGATGCGGCCAAGCTGTTGGCCGACCTCGTTGCCATGGGTGGACATATCGGTCTGGATCCGAACCAGCCGAATTTCTGACGCCTGCTTCACAAGATCGACGACGCCCGGGGCTGCTGCGCCCGGGCGTTTTTTCATGTCGCGCCCCGGCAAGGGAGGCGTCGCGTCATGCAACGAAAAAGGGGCCCCTTTCGGGGCCCCTTGTGATCTGACGCACCCGCGCGTCTCAGGCCTTGATCAGGCCCATCTGCTCGAGTTTCAGGATCACTTGATGGGCGCAGTGATCGACCTCCAGCCCTTCGGTATCCACGCGCAGTTCGGGGTTCTCGGGCTCTTCATAGGGGTCGGAAATCCCGGTGAACTCCTTGATCTTGCCTTCGCGCGCCAGCTTGTACAGGCCCTTGCGGTCGCGGCGTTCGCATTCCTCGAGGCTGGTTGCAACATGCACCTCTACGAAGGCGCCGAACTGTTCGATCATCTCGCGCACCGCGCGGCGGGTTGCCGCATAGGGCGCAATCGGGGCGCAGATCGCGATGCCGCCGTTCTTGGTGATCTCGCTGGCGACGAAGCCGATGCGGCGGATGTTCAGATCGCGGTGCTCTTTCGAGAAGCCCAGCTCGCTTGACAGGTGCTTGCGCACGACATCGCCATCAAGCAGCGTCACGGGGCGACCGCCCATCTCCATCAGCTTGACCATCAGGGCGTTGGCGATCGTGGACTTGCCCGACCCCGACAGGCCGGTGAAGAATACCGTGAAACCCTGCTTGGCACGTGGCGGATAGCGGCGACGAAGTTCGGCCACGACTTCGGGGAACGAGAACCATTCGGGGATTTCCAATCCCTCGCGCAGACGGCGGCGCAGCTCGGTCCCCGAGATGTTCAGGATCGTCGCGCCTTCTTCGACCTCGTCCGCAGGCTCGTATTGTGCCCGCTCGGCGACATAGACCATCTGCTTGAAATCGACCATTTCGATGCCGATTTCATCCTGGAACTGCCGGAACAGCTCCTGTGCGTCATAGGGACCATAGAAATCTTCGCCCTGGCTGTTCTTGCCCGGGCCCGCATGGTCACGCCCCACGATCATGTGCGTGCAGCCGTGATTGCGTCGGATGATCCCGTGCCAGACGGCTTCGCGCGGACCGGCCATGCGCATGGCAAGGTTCAGCAGCGACAGATGCGTGGTCGAGGCCGGATACTTGTCCAGAACCGCCTCGTAGCAGCGCACGCGGGTAAAGTGATCGACGTCGCCCGGCTTGGTCATGCCGACGACGGGATGGATCAGCAGGTTGGCCTGAGCCTCGCGCGCGGCGCGGAAGGTCAGTTCCTGGTGGGCGCGGTGCAGGGGGTTCCGGGTCTGGAACGCAACGATCCGGCGCCAGCCCATCTTGCGGAAGAAAGCGCGCAGCTCGTTCGGCGTCTCGCGGCGGGCCTTGAAGTCATAATGGATCGGCGGCTGGATGCCGGTGATCTGGCCGCCAAGATAGACATTGCCCGCCGTGTGGTACAGGTAGTTCACCGCCGGATGCGCGACATCATCGGCACCAAAGACCTTTTCGGCCTCGCGCTTCTTGTCCGGCACCCATTTGTCGGTCACCGACAGAATGGCAAGGATCACGCCTTCCTGGTCGCGCAACGCGATGTCCTGGCCGGGCTCGATCGTTTCCGCAAAGGCATCCGACACGTCCAGCGTGATCGGCATCGGCCACAGCGTCCCATCGGCCAGACGCATGTTCTCGACCACGCTTTCGTAGTCAGCCTGGGTCAGAAAGCCCTTCAGCGGGTAGAATCCGCCATTCATCAGCAATTCCAGATCGCAGATCTGGCGCGGGCTCAGATCCCAGGATGGCAGGTTTGCCGCTTCGTGCTTCAGCTTCTGCGCGGATTCATGCGAGACGAAAAGCTCCGGGATCGGAGCGAGATTGGACAAGGTCATGATTCGGACAATCCTCGTGACAACGACATGGCCGCGGACGCGGCGCTGCGTGCCGCATACTCCCGAATGCCTGGGCGGTTCAACCGTCCGCGCGTGTCAGATCGTGAATTCGGGCAAAAGTTGCATATCGGCCCGGCAAGGCGGAATTCGTCCCGATCAAGCCTTCATCGGCTGGACGCTCTTCCCTCTTGCCGGGCCGGGTTGCACCTTGGGTGGATCTATTCGGCGGCCGCGGCCTCGCCGGCGGCATCCTGGGCGGCCAGCCAGCGTTCGGCGTCCAGCGCAGCCATGCAGCCCATTCCGGCCGAGGTGACCGCCTGACGATAGACATGGTCGGTCAGGTCGCCTGCGGCGAAGACGCCCGGAACCGAGGTTTCGGTGGAACCGGGGCGTACCTTCACATAGCCGCCGTGATGCAGTTCCAGCTGATCCTTGACCAGTTCGGATGCGGGCGCATGGCCGATGGCCACGAAGACGCCGTCGCAGGGCAGGACCTGTTCTTCGCCTGTCTGGACGTTGCGCACACGAACGCCGGTTACGCCCTTCGGATCTTCGGTGCCCAGGATTTCCTCGACCGTATGGTGCCACAGCGGCACGATTTTCGGGTTCTTGAACAGCCGGTCCTGCAGGATTTTTTCCGCGCGCAGCTCATCGCGGCGGTGGATCAGCGTGACCTTGGTCGCGAAATTCGTCAGGAACAGGGCTTCTTCGACGGCGGTGTTGCCGCCGCCGATCACGACGACCTCCTTGCCGCGATAGAAAAAGCCGTCACAGGTCGCGCAGGCGGAGACCCCGAAGCCCTTGAACTTCTCTTCACTGGGCAGGCCCAGCCACTTGGCCTGTGCTCCGGTGGCAAGAATCAGGGCATCCGCGGTATAGGTCGTGCCGCTGTCCCCCCTCGCCACGAAAGGGCGCACCGACAGATCGACCGCAGAGATGTGATCGCTGATGATCTCGGTCCCCATGGCGCGGGCATGGGCCTCCATCCGGGCCATCAGTTCGGGCCCCTGGACTTCGGTGTCGCCGGGCCAGTTTTCGACTTCCGTCGTGATGGTCAACTGACCGCCGGGTTGAATGCCCTGCACCAGGATCGGGTTCAGCATCGCCCGCGCGGCATAGATCCCGGCCGTATAGCCCGCCGGGCCCGAGCCGATGATCAGTACCCGGGTATGTCTTGTATCGGCCATGGTCCTTCCTTTCCTCGTATCGCCCACCGATATATGCCGCCTGCATGGCCGCGAAAAGCCCTGGGGACCCGGGCGCGCCAAGATACCGGGCTTCGGGCCGGCCGTGAAAATATATTGCTATATATTGAAATAATCTTGCGCAGATTGGGGTGAATTGGTAAGGTCCGCACTGAACTGAACGGGGAACAAGTGGCATGAGCGCGAACAAGCTCGACGAAATCGATCGCAAGATCCTGGCCGAGCTGCAGGAAGACGGGCGCATGACGAATGTCGAACTGGCCCGTCGCGTCGGCATCTCGGCTCCGCCCTGCCTGCGGCGCGTGCGCGCGCTGGAAGAGGCAGGCTATATCCGCGGCTATCACGCCGATGTCAATGCGCGCGCCCTGGGGTTCGAGGTGCAGGTCTTTGCCATGGTCGGCCTGCATAGCCAGGCCGAGGCCGATCTGTCGGCGTTCGAGGAACGTTGCCGAGGCTGGCCGCTGGTGCGCGAATGCCACATGCTGAACGGCGAGATCGACTTCATCCTGAAATGCGTCGCGCCAGACCTGTCGACCTTTCAGACCTTCCTGACCGAGGAACTCACCTCGGCCCCGAACGTGGCAAGCGTCAAGACCTCACTGGTAATCCGCTGCGCCAAGGACAAGCCGGGCGTTCCCTTCGAAGTGCTGGAAGAGCGTCTGGCGCGCAGCGCCTGAGCCCGTCGGGCTCAGGCGGCGTTCATTCCAGACAGGCACAGCCCGGCGAAAAGTTCGGCGAATCTGCGGCGGTCTTCGGCGCGACGGAAGCGGCGCGTGCCAGGGTCAGTCTTGCCCGGCGCAAGATACAGTCCCGAGACTTTAAGCAAGCCCGGCCGGTCAAGAACGACCTGATGCAGGCTGACCGGGCTGATCGGACGTGTCGCGATGATGCTGTCGCCATCGACGATGTCCCGGGCACGCTCCAGGGGGCCGGCAGGGCCCGTGGCCAGCAGCGCACCCTGACCAAGCAGAAGATCGGTTTCGGGCGTTTGCGGACCAAACGCACCCGCCACCACCCGGAAAAGGCATGAACCGCCTGCTTCGGCCTCGGCGGGATGGATCGTGACCGACCCAACCCACAGGACGCGAGCGGTTGCTCCCTGTGCCGTGCAAACGGTTGTTCCGGGCATCAGGTCAATCGCGGCGATACTGCCGGTGGGTGTTGCGATCATGCAGCCCGCGCCCATTGCGGCGAAGGCCGATTCGAATGGCGGTTCCGCCGGGGCGATCTCGACGCGATCCAGGATCGAACCATCCGGCAACAGGGTTGAAATCCTGTAGCGCCGGCAAAGCCGGGTGCCCGATTGGTCACCATGCCCCACCATGCTGGAGGCTTCGCGCCGGGGTAGCGATGTATGTAATGCGGGGCCGGAAACCGCCATGGCATTGGCGGAGCGATCAATACTCGTCACGAAAACGACCTCAAATATCGTCACGGATGCGGGCCCCCACCCGATGCACCGGACAGGGCCAATATCGGCGGCTGGCCACGAAAGAGTCAAACAAAAGGTAAATCGCCAGCGGTTGCGTGGCCAATCTTGCGCAAATGGCAAGGTTCATTGGTGGGCAGGCGACAATTGGCCGGTGCGTGCGGGATCTACAACCGATTCGGCTCATTGTGTTTGCAGGCGCAGGGCCCAAGATTTGGCCGTGTCCCTTTTAAGAAATTTCCGGGCCCGAAGACGATCTTCGGGCCCGGCCTGCGGTCCATGTCGGACAAAGTGACTTTGTGGCGCCTTGGGACAAGACGGCCGCAGAGCTTTCTGGAAGGTGCCCTTCCGTCAGGCAGCTTCGGAAAGCTCTGTGCTCTTGCGGCTCCAGGGCATTGTCACATCATTCTTGGCGCTTTCGCGCAGAACGCTGGCAATCCAGCGGCGTTCGGTTTTCATGCCGTGTCTCCTCGCGCAGGGTGGTTGCGATGTCGGACACTCGTTACTGATCCCATGATCAACCCAGAATTGCGGCAGCGATTGGGCGCGGACATAGCGATTTGACGGCGAAAAGCTTGAGAATGCGTGAAGGCCTAAAGCCGGATCGCCGAAATCAGGCGCCCGTAATCGGCCTCTTTCCTGTGGACCGAGCGCCGGTAGGAAAAGAACCGATCCGGGTCTGAATAGGTGCAGTGCCGGGTCCATTCCGCGTTGCCGATGCCGGCTTCGCGCAGGCGATACAGCCCGAATGCCGGCAGATCGAACATCACCCTGTCGCCCGGTCCCCCTGCAAAGAAGCGCGACCAGGATGGATCTTCGTCAAGGAAACGCTCCATGAATTCGGGGCCGACCTCGTAGGCACGCTGGCTGATCGTGGGGCCGATCACCGCCACGATCCGGCTGCGCCTTGCGCCTAGGGCGACCATCGCATCGATCGTGGCCTCGAGAATCCCGTCCAGCGTGCCCCGCCATCCGGCATGGGCTGCGCCGATGACACCGGCATCGTGGTCGGCAAACAGAACCGGCTGACAATCGGCCGTCAGAACGCACAGGGCCAGCCCCGGCTCGCATGTCACCATCGCGTCGGCCTTCATCGGCGCCATCAATGGCCCGGTGACGGTCACAACCTCTGCCGAATGAAACTGATGAACGCCGATCATCGCGCCCGTTGACACACCCAGAGCCTCGGCCACGCGCTCGCGGTTGATCGCGACGGCCTCGCTTTGGTCCGAGGAGCCGTGGCCGCAGTTCAGGCCCGCGAAGATGCCCGACGACGCGCCGCCCTTGCGTGTGAAAAAACCGTGCCGCAGCGGCGACAGCGTCTCGTGGGTGATGATCTCGAGCGTCGTCGTCATCGTCATCAGGCAGGGTCCAGTCCCGGTGGTGGCGGACATCCCGGGGGATGAGCGCCGATGACCTTGAACAACTGTCCCATTTCTCCGGGATGGGTCAAGCGGCGATGCGCGGCGATGTGCGATTCCAGCTTGTCTCCTGACAGGCCGTTGGCAAGACGTTGCGCACGGCCCGTTATCCCCAGCCTTTCCAAGAAGACACCCTGCGGGGTCATGGCGGTTGTCACGGCGCCCCCCGCGCGCAGACCAAGCGCCAGTGCCTCGAAATCCACATGCGCGGTCAGGTCGGCAAGGCCGGGTTCCGCCAGTGGATCCACCGGGCTGTGGCCGCGCACGGCCTGAAACGTGTCGCCCAGCGAATGCCACCCGCCATAATCGACGATCAGCGCCGCGCCGCCATGTGCCGCGATGCGACGCCCGATTTCGGCTGCGATGCCCGGCAGGGCAGGGCAGATCTCGACGACGTCGCCTTCGCGGGTGTCTGCCAGCCGATCCGCCAGAGCGGCCAGCGGCACCGGCGGGGCGAGCCCGGGGGCAAGCCGCCCGTCCACCAGGCCGACCTGTCGCTCGGCCCATCCGTCTCCCTTGCGCACGAATTGACGGATCGGAAGCGCATCGAAGAATTCATTGGCCACAACAAACAGGGGCGCGCCCGGCAGATCCTCGACCCGTTCCAGCCACACCGGATCATGTCCCTTCAATGTCTCGGCCTGACGCGCGCGCAAGGTGGGCGAGGCTTCGATCAGGTATATGCGGGCGGCATCGGCCATGCCGGGCACGGCGCGGATCGTGCGCAGGATGTCGGACATGAGCGTACCGCGGCCGGGGCCCGGCTCGGCAAGGACAAAGGGCGTGGGCCGCCCCTGGTCCAGCCAGGCCTGGGCAAGCGCCAGTCCCAGCATCTCGCCAAACATCTGGGATATTTCCGGCGCGGTGGTGAAATCGCCCGCCCGGCCCAGAGGATCGCGCGTGGCATAATAGCCGTGGTCCGGGTGCAGCAGACATTCGGCCATGTACTCGGCCAGCGAGATCGGGCCGCTGGCCGCGATACGCTGGATCAGAAACCGGCCCAGCGGAGTCGTCATGCGCCTGCCTCGGATCGCGGCGCGCCGCCCCTTTGCGCGCGCAGAATCAGCCAGATGCCGACCAGGATCATCGGCAGGGACAGAAGCTGCCCCATGGTCAACCCGAACGCGCCCAGCCGGACCACATGTCCCATCGGGTTGTCGGGCGTGATGAACTGCGCGTCGGCCTGACGCGCGAATTCCACGATGAACCGCGAAACGCCATAGCCCGCAATGAAGGCACCCGTGATGGTGCCCGGCCTCTTTAGCGCGCCACGACGGAAGAGGATGAACAGGACCAGCCCCAGAAGCAGCCCCTCGAGGCCCGCTTCGTAAAGCTGGCTTGGGTGGCGCGCGCATTCGCCATAAAGGATGCCGGGGCAGGTCTGCGCCGCGACGCCCGTAAAGATCACGCCCCAGGGCAGGTCGGTCGGGCGGCCCCACAATTCGGCATTGATGAAATTCGCGATCCGCCCAAGGAAAAGTCCGATCGGCGTGACCAGTGCCAAGGCGTCGGCCAGCTGCATCCGCGGCACGCCATATTTCCTGCAGAACCACAATCCGGCCACGACGACCCCCAGAAAGCCCCCGTGGAAGGACATGCCCCCCTCCCAGATGCGGATGATATCGGCCGGGTGCGACAGGTAATGGCCGGGGCGATAGATCAGCACATAGGCCAGACGCCCGCCAAGGACGACGCCCAGGATGATCGCGGTCAGCAGGTCGTCGATACGCTCGGGCGCGGCTGGCGCGCGATTGGCGGGCCACAATTGGGGGCGCCGCATCAACGCGATCAGGATGCGCCAGCCGGCGATCAGCCCGGCAAGATAGGCCAGCGCATACCAGCGCAGGGCAAATGTGCGGCCGAACAGCTCGATCGCGACCGCATCGGGCGAAATGTCGGGAAAGGGTATGGCGGCAATCATGCGGACCTCCTGTCAGACGGGACAGACCGCTTTGGAATGGCGAAGTCAACCTTGAGCTTTCCGCCGTGGGCGCTCATATAGGCCATGGCGCGACACGGTGGTAGGGAGAATGCGATGACCGGACCGAACAAGCTGTTCGACGATCTGTCGAAGCTGATGACCAACGCGATGGGCGTCGCCCAGGGCGCGCGCAGCGAGGCCGAGAACGCCTTGAAATCGTGGATGGATCGCTGGCTGGCCGATCGCGATCTCGTGACGCGCGAAGAATTCGAGGCCGTCCGCGCCATGGCCGTCAAGGCGCGCGAGGAAAACGAGGCGTTGAAAGCGCGAATCGAGGCGCTGGAAAAGCGGCTCTCCGACGACGCCACCACGAGCTGATGTTTCCATCCCCAGTGTTGTCCACAACATTTTGTGGTGCGCTCTAAAATATTGCTTTACAGGCCAGAGCCTCGCCTACAGCATGGCTGGAGGGGCGGAATCGACTCGCGCCCCATGAACCGAAGGGCTGCGGGACATCCCCGCGGCGGAGGAGGCGAGGCCGCAGATGGCATATTGCGAAGATTTCCTGCAGGGCGAGGAACTGCACCCCATCGACATCGTCGAGGCGGTGGCAGAAAATCATGAATGGGACTTCGATCGTATTGCCGAGGACCAGATCGCCATGGCGGTCGAAGGCCAGTGGCGCACCTATTCGGTAACTCTTGCCTGGTCTGCGCAGGACGAAACGCTGCGGCTGATCTGCAGCTTCGATATGGACCCGCCGCAGGACCGGATCGGGGCGCTTTACGAGACTTTGAACCACGCCAATGACCGTGTCTGGGCTGGGGCATTCGCGTTCTGGCCCGAACAGCGGCTGATGGTGTGGCGCTATGGTCTGATCCTCTCGGGCGGGCAATTTGCATCGCCTGAACAGGTCGATACGATGATCGCCGAGGCGGTCGAGGCGGCCGAACGTTTCTACCCGGCCTTTCAGCTTGCCTGCTGGGGCGGTGAAAGCCCGGTTCAGGCGATGCAGGTCGCGATCGCGGGGGCGATGGGTCACGCCTGATCGGGGCTTTCCTTCATCGGCGAGCCGGCTAATGTGGCGCCGCTGAACAGGAGGTCATCGAAAGTCATGGATCAATTGCGCGACCGGGGGCTTGTCCTTCTTGGGTGTGGAAAGATGGGTTCGGCCATGCTGCAGGGCTGGCTGAACGGCGGATTGCCCGCAAGCTCGGTCTGGGTGCGCGAGCCGCATCCCTCGGACTGGCTGATTACGCTGGGCGTGCATCTTCAGGGCGACCTGCCACAGGATCCGGCCGTGGTCGTGGTTGCCGTCAAGCCGCAGATGATGGAACAGGCACTGCAATCCGTGGCCGGCCTTGGTGGCGGAAAGACGCTGTTCCTCAGCATCGCGGCCGGCACGACGATTGCCACCTATGAACGCATTCTGGGGGCCGGGACGCCCGTCATCCGGGCGATGCCCAACACGCCCGCGGCGATCGGACGCGGCATTACGGCGATCATTGGCAACGACCATGCGACCGGGGCCCATATGGAACTGGCCGAAACCCTGTTGTCGGCCGTTGGCCCGGTGGTTCGCCTGCACGCGGAATCGCAGATGGATGCGGTGACCGCGGTTTCCGGATCGGGGCCGGCCTATGTCTTTCATCTGGTCGAAGCCTTGGCCGAGGCCGGCCGGGCCAAAGGGCTGCCAGCCGACCTGGCCATGCAGCTGGCGCGCGCGACGGTTTCGGGCGCCGGTGCGTTGCTGGATGCCTCGTCCGAAAGCGCCGAGCAGCTGCGCCGCAATGTCACTTCGCCGGGCGGCACGACCGAGGCCGCCCTGAAGGTGCTGATGGATCCCGATACGGGCCTGACGCAACTGATGAAACGCGCCGTTCATGCCGCGGCCGAACGTGGACGGGAGCTGGGCAAGTGACAATCACCTACGACGATTTCCAGAAGGTCGAAATTCGCGTCGGTCGCATCACGCGGGCCGAACCGTTCCCCGAGGCGCGCAAGCCGGCCTACAAGCTGTGGGTCGATTTCGGGCCCGAGATCGGCGAGCGCAAGTCCTCGGCCCAGATCACGCGGCATTACAGGCCCGAAGATCTGGTCGGACGGCAGGTTCTGGCCGTGGTAAATTTCCCGCCACGCCAGATCGGGCCCGTCCGGTCCGAGGTGCTTGTTCTGGGGGTGCCGGATGCCGATGGCGAAGTCGTCCTGGTCGCGCCCGACCAGGATGTTCCGCTGGGCGGTCGGCTGTTCTGAAACGGGCTCACTCGGCAGCGGTCGAGGCGCGGCGGTCGCCGATTTCCTCGCGCCAGTGGCGACGGCATAGCGAAACATAAGTTTCGTTGCCGCCGATCTGGACCTGGGCGCCATCGCGCATCGCGCGGCCATCCGGTCCGCGCCGCACGACCATCGTGGCCTTTCGACCGCAATGACAGATGGTACGCACCTCGCGCATCTCGTCTGCCAGGGCAAGCAGCGCCGCCGATCCGGGAAAGAGCTCGCCCCGGAAGTCGACCCGCAGGCCATAGCACATCACCGGCACGTCCAGGTCATCGACGGCGCGGGCCAGTTGCCAGACCTGGTCGGGCGTCAGGAACTGCGCCTCGTCCACGAACACGCAGGCGACCGGCCCCCGCGCGAGTCTTTCGCGGATGCGGTCGAACAGGTCCGTATCAGGGGCATAGGTATCGGCCTCCTCGCCGATGCCGATGCGACTGGCGATGCGCCCCAGGCCAGCGCGGTCGTCCAGCTGGGCGGTCAGCAGATAGGTCTGCATCCCACGTTCGCGGTAATTGTGCGAGGCCTGCAGCAGCAGGGTCGACTTGCCCGCGTTCATGGTCGAATAATGGAAATAGAGTTTGGCCATGGCGCCTGATAGACCGGGCGGGCCGCGCGTTTCAAGCCGCGGCTGAGGGCGCGGCAAGCCGCATCCGCGTCATTGCCCCATGCTGTTGCCCATGGATCGCAGGCGCCAAGATGGCTCGGGCCGAAAGCCACCAGCCTTCGACCCGATCCAGCCCCGGGGGATGGGGGAAATCCACCCGGGAACACAACCTTGAGACCGCTTACACGTCTGGAAGGGTCACGCATTTGCCTTGCAGCACCCGACCACCCACCTGCCGGGACGTGACCCTTCTTAACCGCACCGGCCTGGGGCGCCGGACACTCTCACGCGTTCCCTTCCGAGAACGATTTGACTATGACAAACGCAAGCTGGTGAATTAATGGGAAACAGAGGCACGTTTTCCCCGCGCCGGATCTCTGGCGACGCGGGTTGGGCGAAGGGACAGGCCATGAGCGATGCGATCGGCAGCTATCTGAAAAAACATACCGAAGCTCTGGTCAAGGACCTGGGAATCGAGACGGCCAGCAAGCTGAGCGGCAAGTCCAAGGCAACCCTGGGACGATACTATTCGCATGACGCCGAACATGCCGACCGGTTCATGCCCATCGATGTCGTGGCCCGGCTGGAAGGCGCGGCATCCTTTCCCCATGTGACGGCCGCGCTGGCCGACCTGCGCGGGATCACGCTGAGCCACGACAAGACCCGCCCCAACACCGAAAGCGCCGGCATCAATTCCGACGTCGTCGCTCTGTCGCAGAGATTTGCCATGCTGATGGCGGAATACCATCAGTCGATCGAGGATGGCACGATCACCATGAACGAGGCCAAGCGCCTGCTGGCCGAAACGCTGGCGATCCAGAAGGTCCTGATCGACATCAAGCTGAACCTCGAGCGCGAGGTGAAGTGAAGTGGGCGCCGCCCTGCATCGGTGGCGAGGCGTATTTCTTGCGCTGCTGGTCGCAAGCTGCGTTTCCGTGGACCGCAGGGATGTTCGCGATCCTGACATCGTCCGTGCCTTGCAGGCCGCGATCGCGGACCTGTCATCGGACGTCCTGCCCGAAGAGGCGGCGCGTGCCGCGCATATTGCCCATGATTGGCCGCTGGAGCTGGCGCGACGCTACCGCGTGACTGATCCGCCGCTGATACACAATACCAAGGTAAATCTTGGGCTTAGGGAGCGTGGCCTGTGCTGGCACTGGGCCGAGGACATGCAGCGCCGCCTGCAGGCGGAACAGTTCCGCAGTCTCGAGATCCGGCGCGCCATTGCCTTGCCAAGCGGAATTGGCATCGACCATTCGACCGCCGTGATCGTCGCGCGCGGTCGCCCGATCGAGGAAGGGATCGTGATCGATCCCTGGCGCTGGGGCGGGCGGCTGTTCTGGGCGCCTGTCGCGAAGGATGTGCGCTATCGCTGGCAGCCGCAGGAAAAGGTGCTGGCCCAGCGCCGCGTGCGGCTGCAGGCAGGTTTTGCCCTGTCAAATTGAACGCCCTGGAAGCCCGGCCAAGGCCATGACCGGGCCATGCGTACGTTTCACCCCTGAAGGGTCCGCACCCCGATCCCTTCGCTGCGCGCCTTCATCGCCTGAACGGCGGCAATCGCACCTGCGGCGGTGGTGAAATAGGGGATCTTGTCGTGCAGCGCGACAGACCGGATTGCACGGCTATCCTCGATCGCCTGTGCGCCTTCGGTCGTGTTGAAGACCAGCGCGATATCGCCATTCTTCAGGCGATCGACGACATGCAGCTTGCCGTCCTGACGGCCCTCATAGACCTTGTTGACGATCTCGGCCTGAACCCCATGTTCGGCCAGGAAGGCCGCCGTGCCGCGGGTGGCCACGATCTCGAAGCCCAGCTCGACCAGGTCGCGCGCGGCCTGCGCCATCGCGGGCCTCTTGTCGGAATCCTTGATCGAGATGAAGACCCGTCCGGATTCGGGCAGCATCGTGCCCGCGCCCATCTGCGCCTTGAGAAATGCCAGCGGGAAGGTCCGGTCCCAGCCCATGACCTCGCCGGTCGAGCGCATCTCGGGGCCAAGGATCGTGTCCACACCCGGGAATCGGGCAAAGGGCAGGACCGCCTCCTTGACGCTGAACCACGGGGTCTTCGGGTCGGCCAGCGTCATCGGATCGGCATAGGGCAGGTCGGTGTCGGGGCCGACGCCCTCGGGATAGGGGGCGCGCATCGGGAAGTCCGACAGCTTCTCGCCCGCCATGATCCGCGCCGCGATCGAGGCGATGGCGCTGTCGGTCGCCTTGGCCACGAAGGGCACGGTGCGGCTGGCGCGCGGATTGACCTCGAGCACGTAGATCTCGCCATCCTTGACGGCGAACTGCACGTTCATCAGGCCGCGCACCTGCAGCGCCAGCGCCAGCGCCTCGGTCTGGCGCTTGATCTCGGCGACGATCTCGTCGGGCAGTGAATGCGGCGGCAGGCAGCAGGCCGAGTCGCCTGAATGGACGCCCGCTTCCTCGATATGTTCCATGATGCCGGCGACATGGACGCGCTCGCCATCGCAAAGCGCATCGACATCGACCTCGATCGCGCCCGACAGATAGGAGTCGAGCAGGACTGGGTTCTTGCCCGAAACATGCACGGCATTGGTGATGTAGCGCTTCAGATGGTCCATGTCGCGCACGATCTCCATCGCGCGACCGCCCAGCACATAGGAGGGCCGGATCACCAGCGGGAAGCCCACCCTTTGCGCGATCTCGATCGCCTGATCGTCCGAGAAGGCGATTCCGTTCACCGGCTGCTTCAGGCCCAGGTCATTGAGAAGCTTCTGGAACCGCTCGCGGTCCTCGGCCAGGTCGATCGCGTCTGGGCTGGTGCCCAGGATCGGGATGCCCTCGGCCGCCAGCGCCTGGGCAAGCTTCAGCGGGGTCTGACCGCCGAACTGGACGATCACGCCATGCAGCGTGCCGTTCGACTGTTCCACGCGCAGGATCTCCAGCACATGTTCCAGTGTCAGGGGCTCGAAATACAGCCGGTCCGAGGTGTCGTAATCGGTCGACACGGTCTCGGGGTTGCAGTTGATCATGATCGTCTCATAGCCCGCATCCGACAGCGAGAAGCAGGCATGGCAGCAGCAATAATCGAACTCGATCCCCTGACCGATCCGGTTCGGGCCGCCGCCCAAGATGACCACCTTCTTGCGGTCGGTGGGCCGGGATTCGCATTCGACCTCGCCCATCGCGGGGGCTTCATAGGTCGAATACATGTAGGGGGTCTGGGCCTCGAACTCGGCCGCGCAGGTGTCGATGCGCTTGAAGACCGCGTTGACGCCGAGGCGGGCGCGGGCGCGGCGGACCTGATCCTCGTCCCGGCCGGTGAGCCTTGCCAGGCGGGCATCGGTGAAGCCCATCATCTTCAGCCGCCGCAGCCCCTCTTCGGTTACGGGCAGGCCATTCCGGCGGATTTCGGCCTCGGTTTCGACGATCTCGCGGATGCGGGCCAGGAACCACGGGTCAAAGGCCGTGGCGTGCTGGATTTCCTCGTCGCTCAGCCCGTGGCGCATCGCCTGTGCCACCAGCCGCAACCTGTCGGGCGTCTGGCGCGACAGCGCCTTGATGACCGCCGCGCGCCCCGTCGCGGGATCGTCGGCGCCCGGAATCTCGATCTCGTCGAACCCGGTCAGCCCGGTTTCCAGGCCGGCCAAAGCCTTCTGCACGCTCTCATGGAAGCTGCGACCGATGGCCATGACCTCGCCCACCGATTTCATCGCGGTGGTCAGCTCGGGCTTGGCGCCGGGGAATTTCTCGAAGGCAAAGCGCGGGATCTTGGTCACGACATAGTCGATCGAAGGCTCGAAACTGGCGGGCGTGACCCGCGTGATGTCGTTGTCCAGCTCATCCAGAGTGTAGCCGACAGCCAGCTTCGCCGCGATCTTGGCGATCGGGAAACCTGTGGCCTTGGAGGCCAGCGCCGAAGAGCGCGACACCCGCGGGTTCATCTCGATCACGACCATGCGGCCATCGCGCGGATTGACCGCCCACTGCACGTTCGATCCGCCGGTCTCCACGCCGATCTCGCGCAGCACCGCGATCGAGCCCGACCGCATCATCTGATATTCCTTGTCGGTCAGCGTCAGCGCCGGGGCGACGGTGATGGAATCGCCGGTATGCACGCCCATCGGATCGATGTTTTCGATCGAGCAGACGATGATCGCGTTGTCCGCCTTGTCGCGGACCACCTCCATCTCGAATTCCTTCCAGCCCAGCAGGCTTTCGTCGATCAGGACCTGTGCCATGGGCGAGGCTTCCAGCCCCGAGCGCACGATGGCTTCGTATTCGTCACGGTTATAGGCCACGCCGCCGCCGGTCCCGCCCAGCGTGAAGGCAGGGCGGATGATCGCGGGCAGCCCCACATGGTCGAGCGCGCGCATGGCTTCGGCGACGCCGGCATTGATGTCGTATCGACCGTTTGACAGCTTTGGGGCCGCGACGATGGTCGCGCGCGGATTTTCCAGCCCGATACGCTCCATCGCCTCGCGGAACAGCTTGCGGTCTTCGGCCATCTCGATCGCGCGGCGGTTGGCGCCGATCAATTCGACGCCAAAGCGATCCAGCACGCCCATGTCGGCAAGCGCAAGCGATGTGTTCAACCCGGTCTGCCCACCCATGGTCGGCAGCAGGGCGTCGGGGCGTTCCTTCTCGATGATCTTGGCAACGATTTCGGGGGTGATCGGTTCGATATAGGTCGCGTCCGCAAGGCCGGGATCGGTCATGATCGTGGCAGGGTTCGAGTTGACGAGGATGACACGATACCCTTCCTCGCGAAGTGCCTTGCACGCCTGCGCCCCGGAATAGTCGAACTCGCAGGCCTGCCCGATCACGATCGGACCCGCCCCGATAATCATGATGGATTCGATATCGGTTCTCTTCGGCATCCTACCGGCCCCCAATTCGCAAATTGTCGGGGTTTATAGACGGAACGCCGGTCAGCGCAACCCCTGTTGGCGGGCGCCCTGTCGCCTGGCCCGCGCGGCCATGATCAGGACGGCGAAAACGGCAAGCCAGAGGGCACAGCGTAACGCTACATAGGCAATGGCGGGAAGATCGAGCGCATGCAGTATGTGCGAGGCGCCAAAAGCCCAGGCTGCCACGACCAGGAAGGTTGCGCGCCATGGTGCGATCGCGGGCAGCGCGGGTATCAGGAGTGCGGGGATGATATAATAGTGCATCCATCCAAGCGGGCCGAACAGCGGCACGAGAATCGACAGCCCGAACAGCGCAAGAAATCGGCGCGCGCACGAATCCGATTGTGCCGTGGCGATCATCAGCAGCGCGGCAAGCGCCGTCAGGGTGATGGACGATGCGGGGCCTATCCACGCAGGAACGTCCTCGATCACGATTATGCGCTGGGAGAGGTCAAGGCTCGGTGTGGCCTCTGCAAGTGCATGGATGGCAAGCGCAAGACTGCGAACCGATACGTTGACCGTGTGAATTAAACCTGCCCGCGAGACGGTACCCAGCTGCTCCAGGAAGACCTGATGAAGGGGCCAGCCCGCCAATGCAATGGACGCAAGGGCAAGGGCAGTTCCGAACAACGCAAAGCTTGCGATGGCGCGCCATTGGCGATCCATCAGAAAGATCAGAACGAAGATCGCGGGCGTCAGCTTGATCGCGGCCGCCAGCGCAAGCATGGCACCCGCAAGGATCGGTCTGCCAGCCTGCAGCCGCTCGAAGGCAAGCAGGACAAGGAACGCGACCAGAATGGATGGTTGGTTGTGCCAGATCGCAAGAAATATATCGATCGAAAGTGAAAGAATTGCCACGCCGAGCAGTGTCCATACCCAGAAGGGCATGCGGGCCGGTCGCGCGATACGTCCTGCAAGCGCGACGCAAAAGGCCAGCAGGGGCACCTGTATCAGCGTTGCCGCATTGGCAAAGTCCTGGGCCGAGACCGCTTTGGCAAGAGGAGCCGTCAACGCTGCCCACAGAGGAGGGTAGACATAGGGAAAGCTGGCGCGGTCGGCGATGCCCAAGGCCTCCCGGGCCGACTGCCATTCCGGTGGCGGGCCGCCGAAGAATCCCGGTGGCGCGGCATAGATCAGGTCGGCCTGTCCGTCTTGCCATAACCTTCCGGCAATGTAGATCGCCGACAGGTCCTCGGCCCATGCGTTCCAGCGAAGCCAGATGGTGACAGCCGCCCATAGTCCCAGAATCGCGGCCGAAAAGGCCCGATCCCAACCTGAAGCCTGTGATCCGTTTCGGGCCATGGCCCCGGGAGTGTCGAACATCGCCTGCACCCGCATGCCGCCTGCAAAACTGCATGGACCCTACTTCGCGACCATGGTCATGGAAAGTCCCGCCCGCCCTTGACTTCGCGCGCGGCAAAGGGTGTATCCATCCGGATCGAAGAAATGCCTCCGGAAAGGGATGTCCATGCACGCCTATCGCAGCCATACCTGCGCGGAACTGAACAAGTCGCATGCCGGTCAGACGGTCCGCCTGTCGGGCTGGGTTCACCGGGTGCGCGACCATGGTGGCGTGTTGTTCGTCGATCTGCGCGACCATTATGGTGTGACGCAGATCCTGGCCGATTCCGACAGCCCCGCCTTTGCGACGATCGAGAAGCTGAAGGCCGAAACGGTCATCCGCATCGATGGTCGGGTGAAGGCGCGTGACGAGGCCCTGGTCAACCCGAAGATCCCGACGGGCGAAATCGAGGTCTATGTCACCGATATCGAAGTTCTCGGCCCCGCCGAAGAATTGCCCCTGCCGGTCTTCGGCGAACCCGATTACCCCGAGGAGACGCGACTTACCTATCGCTTCCTCGATCTGCGGCGTGACAGCCTGCATCGCAAGATGATGCTGCGTTCGCGTGTCATCAAGTCGATGCGCGACCGCATGTGGAATGCGGGCTTCACCGAGTTCCAGACGCCGATCATCACGGCCTCTTCTCCCGAGGGCGCGCGCGACTTCCTGGTCCCCTCGCGTTTGCATCCGGGCAAGTTCTATGCGCTGCCGCAGGCGCCGCAACAGTTCAAGCAGCTGATCATGGTGGCGGGCTTCGACCGCTATTTCCAGATTGCGCCCTGTTTCCGGGACGAAGACCCGCGCGCCGACCGCAGCCCGACGGACTTTTACCAGCTGGACGTCGAGATGTCCTTCGTGACGCAGGACGATGTTCTTTCCGCCGTCCAGCCCGTGATCCAGGGCGTCTTCGAGGAATTCGCCGAAGGCCGTCGCGTCGATACCGAATGGCCGCGCATCAGCTATGCGGACTCGCTGCTTTGGTATGGCACCGACAAGCCCGACCTGCGCAACCCGATCCGGATGCAGCGGGTCAGCGAGCATTTCCGCGGCTCGGGCTTTGCGATCTTTGCCAAGCTGCTGGAGAACGAGGGCACCGAGATCCGCGCGATTCCGGCGCCAGGTGGCGGCAGCCGCAAGTTCTGCGACCGGATGAATGCCTTTGCCCAGCGCGAGGGCCTGCCCGGCATGGGATACATCTTCTGGCGCGAGGCCGAAGGCGGTTCCGGCATCGAGGCCGCCGGACCGATCGCCAAGAATATCGGCCCCGAACGGACCGAGGCGATACGCGCCCAGCTGGGCCTTGGCGTGGGGGACGCCGTGTTCTTCCTTGGCGGGCGGCCTGACCAGTTCGAGGCCGTGGCAGGGCGCGCGCGCATGGAAATCGGCCGCGAACTGGGCCTGATCGACGAAGACACGTTCCGCTTTGCCTGGATCGTGGACTTCCCGATGTATGAAAAGGACCCCGAGACCGGCAAGATCGACTTCAGCCACAACCCGTTCTCGATGCCTCAGGGCGGGCTCGAGGCGTTGTCCGGCGACCCGCTGAAGGTTCTGGGCTATCAGTATGACCTGGCCTGCAACGGTTACGAGATCCTGTCGGGCGCGATCCGCAATCACAAGCTCGAGATCATGTTCAAGGCCTTCGAGATCGCTGGATATTCGCGCGAAGAGGTCGAGAAGCGTTTTGGCGGCATGGTCAAGGCGTTCAAGTACGGCGCACCTCCCCATGGCGGTTGCGCGGCCGGAATCGACCGGATCGTCATGCTTCTGGCCCGGACCTCGAACATTCGCGAAGTGATCATGTTCCCGATGAACCAGCGGGCTGAAGACCTGCTGCTGGGCGCGCCGAGCGAACCGACCAATGAGCAGTTGCGCGAACTGGGCCTTCGCATCGTTCCGAAGGAGTAATCGCGGCCCGCTTCGGTCAGATTGCAGCCTGCCTTTGCAAGAAGGCAGGCTGTTTCACTTGGGACCTGACCATGGGCCCGATTGCACGCGGCCTGTCTGTTGGGCGGGTTTTCTGCCGTAGGGCTGATGACGCGCCAAGCCGGGACGGTCGGGTTGCGGGAACCGGCCGCGGGCCCCGCACGACAAAACGGCCACACCGCGCGGATGTGGCCGTTCCATGTAGTTTGCGCCTTACCGGATCAAAGCGCCGACGCAGCCGTCGCAGCGATCGAGAATACCAGCGACAGCAACCCGATCGTGAACACCGTCCAATGCGCGGCGCGGGTCAGTCTTTCGTTTGTCGCCATCCGGATCAGCCGTTCGGTCATGTCCTGCATCCCCTTCGCAGTCTGTCGGACAAACGTGGCTGTCGATTGAGGCAGGAATTTGGTCAACTCGGGCCGCGACGGGGGCAAAAGGGGACAGTTTTCGGGGCGGTGCCGTGCAGCCGTCACGGATTCGATCTGGCCTTGTGGGGCTTCGGCGCTTCGCGCGGGCTGCCGGCCATCATGGAGTTCGAATTTCCCTTGCGGCCGTAATCGCCCGATTTCGCGGCGCGGTGGCCAAGGTCGATCTGCTGGACGCCACCCGCTTGCCTGTTTCCAGGAAGCTGTCCGGGGCCTGCCCCCGAATTGGCCTTTACGGTATTGGCCTTTACGGTCGTGTTGCGCAGCGTTCCGGTCCTGGGCTGCGGACCCTGCAGAAAGACGGTTTTCGACAGACCAGCGGCCGGGCCACGCCCGTTTCCCGTGACCTCAAGCATCGCGCGCACCATGCTGACAAGGCCGGGAAAAGGCTTGGCGATGAACTTGTCGGCGCCCGCCGCCATCGCGTCATCGCCGGCGCGATCATCGCCAGAGATGGCAATCAGTCCGGTCTGCACTCCCGGCATCTTGCTGACCTCCCGGATCAGGTCCAGTCCCGATCCATCGGGCAGGCCCAGATCCACGACCGCGACATCCGGGCAGAGCGACACAAAAAGGCGTCGTGCCAGATCCAGGTTGCCCGCCCGCCGGACATGCGCGCCTGACCGAACGCACGCCAGCCCCAACACCTCGCTGGCAGAGCCGCTGTCCTCGACCAGCAGAACGGTCATTCCGGCCAAGGGCATTCCATCAGATTCTGTTCGTGTCGCCGCCATCAGCATCGCCGCCGCCCAACCGCATCAATGGCACAACAGCATTGTGGGCCTAACATTGCGTGAATCGTCGCACTTCGTTGCGTCGCGCTTGCGAAGCCGAGGCAGCGACCGCATAACCAATGTCATTCGATCCAGCAGGGGGGAAAAGATGATCGGACGTCTGAACCATGTCGCCATCGCGGTGCCTGATCTGGAGGCTGCGGCCACCCAATATCGGGACATTCTGGGGGCGAAAGTCGGAGATCCGCAGGACGAACCGGACCATGGCGTGACCGTCGTCTTCATCGAGCTTCCGAACACGAAGATCGAACTGCTGTATCCTTTGGGCGAGGAGTCCCCCATCGCGGCCTTTCTCGAGCGCAATCCGGCGGGCGGCATCCATCATATCTGCTATGAGGTGGATGACATCATCGCGGCGCGCGACCGGCTGAAGGCGCAGGGCGCGCGGGTTCTGGGCAACGGCGAGCCGAAGATTGGCGCTCATGGCAAGCCGGTGCTGTTCCTTCATCCCAAGGACTTCAACGGCTGCCTGATCGAACTGGAGCAGGTCTGATGAATCTCACGGGCGGTATCGTTCTGTTTGCGGTGATCTGGTTCATGACCTTCCTTGTGTCGCTGCAGATCGGCGCGCGCAGCCAGGCCGACTCGGGCGAGATCGTTCCCGGCACGCCCGCTGGCGCGCCCGCGTCCTTGAACCTGAGGCGCAAGCTGATCGTGACGACGATCATCACGATCATTCTGTGGACGATCATCGCGGCGATCATCCTTTCCGGCGCGATCGGCCTGCGCGATATCGACTGGTTCAACCGCCTGGGGACCGAGACGTCCGTCCGGTGACTACTCGGCGGCGGACTGCTCGTCCCCATCGCTCTTCTTGCGCCGAGTCTCGGCAAAGCGGGACAGCAAGGCGGCCTCGAGTTCACGGTTCAGTTCACGCGCGCGGGCGATATAGGCCTCGTTGCGTTCGATCGGCACGTCGGGCCGCCACAGTTCGGCCAGTTCACGGATCGCTTCGCGGTCCAGCTTGAAGAAGGTGCGCTCCAGCTCGTGCGCCTCGTATTCCGACAAACCCATGTTTTCCAGCACATAGCGCCCCACGCGCAGGGCGCTGTCGAAATATTCCCGCACGATGTCATCGGCGCCCGCCTTGCGCAGCGCATAGACATGTTCGCGGTCGCGCGCCCGCGCAATGATATGCAGGTCCGGCCGCTGCTTGCGAGCATATTCCACAAGCCGCACGGCGCCGGCGCGGTCGTCGAGGCTGACCACCAGAACCCTTGCGCGATCCAGGCCCGCTGCGCGCAGCAATTCGGGGCGCGTCGGGTCCCCGACATAGCCCTTGAAGCCGAACTTGCGCAGCAGCTGGATCACCTTGACGTCCTGGTCCAGAACGGTCGTGCGAAAGCCCGACATCGTGACCAGCCGGTTGACGACCTGCCCAAAGCGCCCGACGCCGGCGATGATGACCGGTTGCTGTTCATCGATATCATCCGTGTGGCCGCCAAGTGCGTCCTCGCGCAGGCGTCTGGCCAGCACGTCATAGAAAATGAAGAACAATGGCGTCAGCAGCATCGACAGGGCAATCACCATCAGAAGCTTCTGCGCCAGCGGTTCCGGCATGATGCGCTGCTTGACGGCAAAGGCGCTGAGAACGAAGCCGAATTCCCCGGCCTGGGCCAGCGACAGCGTGAACAGCCACCTGTCGCGCGCCTTCAGGCGAAACAGGCTGGCCAGTCCGAACAGCACGCCCCCCTTCAAGAGCATCAGGCACATCGTCAGTCCAAACAGACTGACCGGCTCGGCCCAGAGCAGGTCCAGATCCATCCCCGCGCCGACGGTGATGAAGAACAGCCCCAGAAGCAGCCCCTTGAACGGCGCGATGTCGGATTCCAGTTCGTGCCGGAATTCCGAATTGGCCAGCGCCACGCCCGCCAGGAATGCGCCCAGCGCAGGTGACAGGCCCAGCATCAGCATGATCGTCGCGATTCCCAGGACGATCGTCAGGGCAAGAGCCGTATTCACCTCGCGCAGTCGCGCCCGGTGGACGAACCCGTATAGAGGACGGATAACGTAATGCCCCGCCAGCATGATCGCGGCGATGACGGCAACCGTGACAAGTGTCACGCCCCAGCCGGGCAGGGCCTGAAGGAACGGCAGCTGGACCTTGTGCTCGGCCGCCTCGGCCGCCGCAAGCGCGCGCGCACCCGGCAGCGCCAGAAGCGGCAGAAAGGCCAGCATCGGGATGACCGCGATATCCTGCATCAGCAGGACCGAAAATGCGCTGCGGCCGCCAGCCGTGGACATCAGGTTCTTTTCGGAAAGCGTCTGCAGGACGATGGCCGTCGAGGACAGCGACAGGACGAGCCCCAGCGTGACCGCGATGCGCCAATCCTGCCCAAGAGCCAGCGCCACCGCCGTCACGGCCGCCGAGGTCACCACCACCTGCAGTCCGCCCAGCCCCACCAGCTTGTCGCGCATGCTCCACAAGGCGCGCGGTTCCAGTTCCAGGCCGATCAGAAACAGCATCATGACGACGCCGAACTCGGCGAAATGCTGCAGGTCCCGGGTTTCAGACCCGACAAGGCCCAGGACCGGGCCAATCACGATCCCGGCGGCCAGATAGCCCAGCACCGAACCAAGGCCCAGCCGCGAGGCAATGGGCACGGCCAGAACGACGGCAATCAGATACAGCGTGGCTTGAAACAGAAAGCTTTCCATCGGGTCCGGGCAATCCTGCGAACGTGAACTTGCGCCAGTGGCGGCGGCGGATGGCAACACCATTGCATCGGCCGCATCGGCGGGTCAGACAATGGCCAGATTGATTATTGCCCGGGAAGTTGAAGATTGCACGTCAACTTGTTGCAATATCGGGAAATGATTGCCGGTTGTCCGCTGGCTCAGCCGTCGCCGGCAATCCGCAGCACATGGGTGCGACCGCTTTTCACATAGCTCAGCTCATCGTCGCCGATTGCAACGACCTTGCCGCCATCAAGGCTGTCCCCGACCTTGACCTTGATTCGCCGCCCGTTGGACAACCTGACCAGTGCACGCCGGTTCGCCGAGGAGCCGAAGACCCCGATCAGGTTGATCTTTCGCAGGTTGATCGCATTCGCGACGGTCGCCTGCTTTGCGACCGTTGTCGATGTCGGGATATTCGGGGCCGGAGCCACGGGCTCGGGCTCGTCCACGGTTTCCTCGGGCGCAGGGGCCGCAGATGCGGGTACGGCCATGGCAATCGTGGCAGCCAATGCCGCGGCGGCGGCGTCGTCCACCTCGGCTGTTCGAACGGACGGCTTCAGTCCGGCGGGGCGTGGCGCTGGTCGCTGCGAACTGGCCACCGCCTGTGGCATTGCCGAAGCGATCTGGCGGGCAAGCGCCTCGGCTTCGGCCTGTTCCCGGGCGCGCTTCTGCTGCCATGCCGTGACGATTTCCGTGGGGCGCGGGCGCGGGCCAAGCGCGGCATGGGACGGATTGACGGGGGGCGGCAGGGCCGCATCTTCGCTGGACGGTTCGGGCGTGGCGTCATCGGGCGCCGCCTCCTGCGGTGCCGTGTCGGGGGCGGAGGATGGGCCGCTGTCATCCGTCGGCGACTGGCGCACCTTACCGGGACGCGGGGGCGGCAGGACGTCCGGCCGGCCGGCATGAAGCGTGAAGCCCCCGGGCATTGGGACGCCTTCGGGCGTGGCGCGGATCCAGCCGTTCTCGTCAAGTTCGTATTCGGTGCCAAAGGGTGGGGGCAGGGGTTGCGGTTGCGGTGCGGAATCCGCGGTCTGGTCCGCAGGTGGTGAAATCGGTTCAACATCTTGCGGCCGCCCGGTCGGCGGAGACGTCGGTTCGATGCGCGGCGCGCCGGCGGCGTCTTCGACGGGCTCGCTGGCCTCGGCGGGCGGTTCGGGTGATACGGCGCGCGGCGGCTGCAGGTCCTCGGCCGGATCGGCGATTGCATCGGCATCGGGGCGGGGCGCGGGCTGGGCCGGGGCAACGGGTTCGGGCTGCGCGTCGGCAGACGGGTCGTCCGGCGCGGTTGGCGCAGGCTTGCCCGCGGAAGACATCTGGCTCGCGGGCGCCGGGGTCGCCGCTTCCGGGGCCGCCGTATCCGGGGCCGCCGTATCCGGGGCCGCCGTATCCGGGGTCGCCAAATCCGGGGCCGCCAAATCCGGGGCCGCCAAATCGGGGACCGGGGCGCGGGAATTGTCCGCCGGCTCGGCCCCGAGCATCAGATAGGCGCCAGCCGCGATGGCCGCAGCCAGTGCGGCGATCAGACCGATGCGGACCAGCCCGGGTTTCGGTTTGTCATCAATCCAGGGATCGCCAAGCCGGGTTGTGACAAGTGCGGGCTTCTCGGACCCCGCGATCAGGCTTGGGTCCAGCGCGGCCTTGTCGTCGCCGCCATCGTCGGCGGGGACCGGTTCATCTTCGACTGTCGCGAACGGAGCCTCTTCGGCGGTCATTTCGGGGCGGTGTTCTGCAGCCTCGGTTCCGACGGGATCCGGCGGCGCGTCCTGGTCTTGCGTCGGATGGTCATCCGTGCGCCTGTCGCGTGCCAACGCCATCTGCGTGGGGCCGAAGTCGGGCTCGCGCGGGAACAGATCGCGCCGCGACGGCCCCATGAAGGCGATGGGCCGAAATCCATGGGCGCAGGCAAAGGTTTCGGCCTCTTCCAGAGTCTCCCTGGCGGCAATCGCGATGACCAGTTCCGGGGGCTCGCCAGTCCAGTCGAAGACCAGATCCTCGACCGCATAGGGTGTCAGGCCGTCCAGTTCCTGCAGAATGCGCGCGCGCCGTGCCTCGGGGTCGGTTTCAGAGACCATGACGGTTTCATGGCGCACCAGGTCGGGTGGCAGAACCAGCAGGCATTCGGGATCGGCCTGGTCGTCGCCAAGCTGCTCCTGCGCCTTGGCGCGCAGTTCGGCCATGGCCGTATCAAGGTCCTCGGTCTCGAGAGAAGCCGATGCAATCGGCACCCAGCCGCCATCGGCGCGGATGGACAATGTGACCGTGTCATGGTCGAGGAAAAGCGCAAGCTGCGGCGTCATGGTCCCTTGGTATCACCCTTGAGTCGTCGGCCGGAACCGGCGCGACGATCCTGGACCCGTGTTAAGGCAGAAATCTGCCTACGCCTAGGCGCGGGCGATCACAATTTCCTTGTTTCGGCGGGCCAGCGCCGCATCATCGCGCAGAAAGAGGAGAGTCCGACATGAAAAGCCTGCCCCTGATTGCCGTATTGACCTGTCTGGCGTTGCCCGCGATCGCCCAGGAAGCGCCTGGCCCGCGTCTGTTCGTCACCGGTGCGGGACAGGTCGAGGTCGCGCCGGACATGGCGACGATCACCCTGGGCGTCGTGACCGAGGCGCCGGGCGCAGATGATGCCATGGCCGCCAATTCCAGGGCCCTTGCCGAGGTCATTCAGCGTCTGACCCTGGCCGGGGTTGCGGCGCGTGACATCCAGACGTCGTCCCTGTCGGTGTCGCCGCAATGGACGCGCCCCGAGGACCGGGACGACGCCCCCAGGATCGCGGGCTACCGCGTGCAGAACATGGTCACCGTGCGTATCCGCGACCTCGAGCTTTTGGGGGGCGTCCTGGATTCAGTCGTCCAGGGTGGCGCGAACCAGCTTGTGGGTCTGACGCTGGGGATCGCGGATCCGCACGAGGCCATGAACGAAGCCCGTCGGCGTGCGGTGGCCGACGCAATCGGGCGTGCGCAGGTACTTGCCCAGGCCTCGGGCGTAAAGTTGGGTCCCATCGTCTCGATTTCGGAAGGCGGGTCGGGCATGCCCCAGCCGATGTTCAAGGCCGAGGCCGCCTTTGCGGGACGCGCGATGGATGTGCCGATCGCGGCCGGAGAGCTGACCGTCGAGGCCTCGGTCAGCATGTCGTGGCAGATCGAACAGTAATCGCGAAAGCAGCGGGGCCGCGGTCTGATGCGGCCCCGCCCGGGCAAGGGGTCAGGATGTCGCCTTGGCCAGGGCCTGGTCGAGATCGGCAATCAGATCGTCGGGATCCTCGATGCCGATCGAGACACGAACGACATTGGGCGCGGCGCCGGCCGCGACCTGCTGCTCGGGCGTCAGCTGGCGGTGCGTGGTCGAGGCCGAATGGATGATCAGAGAGCGCGTGTCGCCCAGATTCGCCACGTGGCTGAACAGTTCGAGAGAATCGACCAGCTTGACGCAGGCCTCGTATCCGCCCTTGACGGCAAAGGTGAACAGCGCACCGGCGCCGCGCGGGTAAAGGCGTTGCACGCGATCGTAGTAGGGTGACGAGGGCAGGCCGGCATAGGTCACGAAATCGACACGCGGATCGTTTTCCAGCCATTCGGCGATCTTGCGGGCATTGGCAACGTGGCGCTCCATCCTCAGGCTGAGCGTCTCGATACCCATCAGGGTATAGTGCGCCGCCTGCGGGTTCATCGTCATGCCCAGATCGCGCAGGCCGACCGCGATGGAATGGAAGGTGAAGGCCAGCGGGCCAAAGGTTTCGTGGAATTTCAGCCCGTGATACGCGGGTTCGGGGTCGGAAAGCGACGGGAACTTGCCCGAGGCCGACCAGTCGAAGCGCCCCGAATCGACGACCGCGCCGCCGGTCACGGTGCCGTTGCCCGTCAGATATTTGGTCGTCGAATGCACGACCAGTGTCGCACCCATTTCGATGGGCCGGCACAGATAGGGCGTGGCCGAGGTGTTGTCGACGATCAGCGGCAGGCCGACCTTGTCGGCAACCTTGGCCACGGCGGGAATGTCGGTGACATAGCCGCCGGGATTCGAGATCGATTCGCAGAAGATCGCGCGGGTGTTTTCGTCCACCGCCGCTTCCAGCGCCTCCAGATCGTCGAAATCGACAAAGCGGGCCGACCAGCCGAAGCGACGGATCGTCTGGCTGAATTGCGTGACCGTTCCGCCGTAAAGCCGGGTCGAGGCCACGATGTTGCATCCCGGCGCCATCAGCGGGAACAGGGCCATGATCTGCGCGGCATGGCCGGACGAACAGCAGACCGCGCCCGCGCCGCCCTCAAGCGTTGCAATGCGCTCGGCTAGGACCGAAACGGTCGGGTTGGTCAGGCGGGAATAGATGAAGCCGACTTCCTGCAGGTTGAAAAGCGCCGCGGCATGGTCGGCATCGCGAAAGACATAGGCTGTGGTCTGATAGATCGGCGTCTGTCGCGCGCCGGTCGCGGGATCGGGGCGCGCGCCCGCATGAACCTGCAGGGTATCGAATCCGTATTGCCTGGCCATTTGGTATCCTCCGGCTGGTGTGTTCGCGCCAGACGTTAGGCCAAGGTCATGGCCGCGGCAACCGGTCGCACCTAGCCGTCGATCACCTGCAGGGTGATGCGCTGCCGCCCGCGCAGGAATTCGAAACGCCAGACGGGACGGTCGCGCGCGGCCTCGGCGATCAGGTCCTGGGGCGAACGGATCGGGTTGCCGTTCACGGAAAGAATCACGTCTCCCGGTTGCAGCCGCGTGCGGCGTGCGCGGCCGGTGACATCGGTCACGACCACCCCGGTTGCGGTCTGGGGCAGGCCAAGCCGCTGGATTGCCGCGGGGTCCAGCGGCGCAACCGTCAGGCCTTCCAGCAGCGTTCCCGGGGGTAGTGTCATTGCCTGGCTCCCTGTATCCGGCGCTTCGGCCAGGTGGATGCGGGCGCTGTTCGTCCCGCCGTCGCGCCAATAGGTCACGATCGTATCCGCGCCGGGGCCAAGCACGGCCAGGCGATAATCAAGCTCTTGCGGCGCATCGACCGGTCGTCCGTTCAGTTCAAGGATCGCGTCGCCGGGACGGATTCCGGCTTCCGCGAACGGGCTTTGCGGGTGAATCTGGCGGGCCAGAACGCCCATCGGTCGCGGCAGGCCAAGGGCCTCGGCCAGCGCATGGTCGATCGGTTGAACGTCGATCCCCGCCCAGGGCCGCGCAAAGCGCGTGGCGCCCGCTTCGGCCTGGGCGACATATTGCGCGACAAGGTTCGACGGGATCGCGAATCCGATCCCGTTCGACCCGCCCGACCGCGTCAGGATCGAGGTATTGATGCCCAGCAGCCGGCCCTGGATGTCGACAAGCGCGCCGCCCGAATTGCCCGGGTTGATGGCCGCATCGGTCTGAATGAAGTAGCCTCGTCCGCTGTTCATGCCGCCACCGGCGCGCGCCAGCCCCGACACGATGCCCGATGTCACGGTCTGGCCCACGCCAAAGGGGTTCCCGATCGCCAGGACCAGATCTCCGACCTGTGCTTCGTCGGAATCGGCCAGCTCCAGCGCCGGAAGGTCATGGGCGTCTTCCAGCCGGATGATGGCCAGGTCTGACTCTTCATCGGCCAGAACGACACGTCCGGCAAATTCCCGGCGGTCGGCCAGGACGATGCGGATGTCCTCGGCCCCGCCGACGACGTGGTAATTCGATACCACGATCCCGTCGGGTCGAAGAATCACGCCCGATCCCAGCGAATTCTGCACGCGCGGGATCGCCGGGCCGAAATCGAAGAACTGCGAAAAGAAGGGATCATTGGCAAAGGGGCTGACCCGTTCCGCCACGATCCGGGTCGCATAAATGTTGACCACGGCCGGGGCCGCCTTGCGTGCGACCGGCGCGAATGTCAGCGCGATCTGGGTCTGCGACCGGGGTATCTCGGCCCGGGCGGGGGCCGATAGAATGGCAAGTGCCGTCAGGACGACAAGGATCGGGCGCATCGAAACTCTCCTTCCTGGGGCGCAAGCTGGCCGCGCCCGCGCCGGTTTTCAATCCCCTAGCGTAACCAGAGTTTGGCGCGCTTGATTTGATTGCGAATTGCCTGTTCGCGCCGGGGCAGGGCGCTGCGGTCGAACATGGCGCGAATGCGATGTCCCTTGCGCTGATAGACCAGCTTGCGCAGCGGTTCGTACTGTTTCAGAACCTTCTTGATCCTGTTGGGCGCGATGGCCGTTTCCAGGGCCTGCACGGCGGCGTCGGATTCCTTCGCGTACAGCAGCGGTATCCAGCGGTAATGGCAGCTGACATGACCATCGAGCCCGCAGAGTTCCGGCCCGGGACGTCCACCCCCGAAGGAATGGATCACAAGCGGCAGGGCGACCTGGTCCAGCCACGGGTCCAGGGGCTGGCAGACCAGTTCTTCGGGCGGGTCGTCGCGGATCGTCAGGGCATGGTGCAGGAAGCGTTCGCCAAACTCGTGCGGGCAGCGAAAGAAGAACCAGCCGGCGTTGAAATACAGGTATCGCTGCCAGTACTCGTCGGGCTGCGACAGGTCGAGCGAGCTTTCGAAGTCCAGCCCGAAGCGGTCGTAGAGGGATTTCCAGATCGCGGTATAGCCCGGGCCGTACAGTTCGATCGTGGGCCATGTGGGGCCTCGCCGCATCGAGGCCGAGGGGCGGTCGAAGTCGAAGGGGATCTCGGAGACCCGACCGGTGAACAGCGTGTCCGTGTCGAAGAAGATGAACGGTTCACCCTTGGGCAGGGCAAACAACCCTTCGATCTTGTTGCCGTGGGGGTAGGACGCGCCGAAATGCCTGTTTTCGAACGGAACGATTCGCGCGCCAAGCGACACCAGCAGCGCGCGTATGTCCTCGGGCATGCGCGGATCGTCCGGCCACAGGGGTCCGGGCTGGGGCTCGGCCACGATCAGGCGATCCGCCGCCGCGGGGTCGGCCGCGCGCAGCGTGGCTGCCAGGATCACGGCCTCATAGGCCAGACGTCCCGCCTGACCGATGCACAGGATATTGAACCCGGCGGGCCCGGCTTGCGTCATGTCCTGAGTTCTGTCGTCCGGCATGGAATGGTGCGGTCCTGTCTGGCTGACGATTCGCGCGCACAATAAGACGATGCAGGCGCGGACAAAACCGGCTGCACCGGGTCCGGCTTCTGAAATGGGATGATGCGGTGTGGGGATGGTGCTGCCGGAGAGGATTGAACTCTCGACCTCTCCCTTACCAAGGGAGTGCTCTACCACTGAGCTACGGCAGCCCGTTTCGTGGGGCGGCGTTTAGACAGAAATTCGCGCTTGCGCAAGGCCTATCTGGACCCTTTTTGCCAACCAATGTAGAGAAGGCGCATGAACAGCAGATCCCCCAAGGACCGGACCAGGGAAACGCCCAACGACCGCGAGGCCAGGTTGAAGGCCGCGCTGAAGGCCAACCTTGCGCGACGCAAGGCGCAGGCGCGCGCCCGGGCAAAGAAACCCGACGGGGACGACAGGCAGAACTGAGGGCAAATGGATTCGATCATCGTACAAGGGGGCGTCGAGCTCCGGGGGCAGATTCATGTTGCGGGCGCCAAGAATGCCTGTCTTGCCCTGATGCCGGCGACGCTTCTTTCGGACGAGCCGCTGACGCTGACCAATGCGCCGCGTCTGTCGGATATCCGCACCATGACGCTGTTGCTTGAGTCTCTGGGCGCCGAGGTGCGGTCCATGCAGGACGGCCGCGTCCTGGCCATGTCCAGCCATGACCTGACCAGCCATCGCGCCGATTACGAGATCGTCCGGCGGATGCGGGCATCGAATCTGGTTTTGGGGCCGCTTCTGGCGCGGGCCGGGCATGCCGTGGTCTCTTTGCCCGGTGGCTGCGCCATCGGCGCACGGCCGATGGACATCCATATCCATGGGCTCGAGTCTCTGGGCGCCACGATCGAGCTGAAGGATGGGTATCTGCATGCCGCCGCGCCGAAGGGGCTGAAGGGGGCGCAGATCCAGTTGCGCTTTGCCTCGGTCGGTGCGACCGAGAACATCGTGATGGCCGCCGCGCTGGCCAGGGGCACGACGGTCATCACCAATGCCGCGCGTGAGCCCGAGATCGTGGACCTCGTCCGCTGCCTCCGGGCCATGGGCGCACAGATCGAGGGCGAGGGGACGAGCCGGATCGAGATCCAGGGTGTCGATCGCCTGCATGGCGCGACCCATTCGGTGATCCCCGACAGGATCGAGCTGGGCACTTACATGATCGCACCCGCCATCGCCGGTGGCGAGATCGAGGTGATCGGCGGAACGATGGATCTCTTGCCTGCCTTTTGCGACAAGCTGCAGGAAGCGGGCATCGAGATCGAACCGATCGAGCGCGGCGTCCGCGTGCGCCGTGGCAGCGGCCGCCCGCGCGCGGTCAATGTCCGCACCGAGGTCTTTCCGGGTTTCCCGACCGATCTTCAGGCGCAGATGATGGCGCTGATGTGCACCGCCGACGGCACCAGCGTGCTGGAAGAGACGATCTTCGAGAATCGCTTCATGCACGCGCCAGAGCTGGTGCGCATGGGCGCGAATATCGAGGTTCATGGCGGCACTGCGACCGTGCATGGCGTCGAGCGTCTGAAAGGCGCACCCGTCATGGCGACGGATCTGCGTGCCTCGGTGTCGCTGATCCTTGCGGGTCTTGGAGCCGAAGGGGAAACCGTCGTGAACCGCGTCTATCACCTTGACCGCGGCTATGAACGGGTCGAGGAAAAGCTGGGCGCCTGTGGAGCGCGGATCGAACGGGTCAGGGCAGAGTGATGGTGGAAGACGCGCGTTTCGAAGATGCAGACGACCGGCCGCTGCGCCTGCGGGCCGAGTCGGCCGAGGACATGCCCGTGATTGCCGCCCTGGTTCAGGACGCGATCCTGACGATGGCCGACATGGCCTGGCAGCCGCGCCGGCATCGTCTGGCCTTTCTGGTCAACCGGTTCCGCTGGGAAGACCGCGAGGCGGCAGAGCGCGCGGGACGGCCCTATGAACGCGTTCGCGCCCTGCTGGTCATCGACGGTGTCCTGCGCGTGGCCTCGACCGGCATCGACCGGTCCGACAAGGACGCGGTCCTTTCGATCCTGGACATTGCATGGCACCCCGCCGAGGACGGCGCGGGCCGGGTCGAGATCACGCTGGCCGGGGATGGCGCGATCGCAGCGACGGTCGAATGCCTTGACGTGACGCTTCAGGACGTCACGCGGCCCTATGCCGCACCCTCGGGCAAGGCGCCCGCCCATCCCGACTAGGCGTCGTCGGCTTGAGGCCGAGGGTGGCGCGCGCTATTGCATCGACAAGCCAGGAGCCAATCCATGCCCGTTTTCATCTCGACCCTGGATGACGGTTTCGATGCCGCCTTCAACGCGCTTCTGTCGGCAAAGCGCGAGGAGGCCGCCGATGTCGATGCGGCCGTCGCCGCCATCATCGAGGATGTCCGCACCCGTGGCGACGCGGCGCTGATCGAACTGACCGAACGTTTCGACCGGCTGCGCCTGACGCCCGAGACGCTGGCGTTCACGCCCGAGGAAATCGATGCCCAATGCGCCCGCGTCGGTGCGCAGGAGCGCGCGGCGCTCGAACTCGCCGCCGAGCGGATTCGCGCCTATCACGAACGCCAGATGCCCGGCGACGAACGCTGGCGCGACGCAACCGGCGCCGAACTTGGCTGGCGCTGGACCGCTGTCGGCGCGGCGGGCCTCTATGTGCCGGGGGGGCTGGCGTCCTATCCGTCCTCGGTTCTCATGAACGCGATCCCGGCCAAGGTCGCGGGGGTCGAGCGGCTGGTCGTCGCCTGCCCTACGCCGGGCGGCGCGGTCAATCCGCTGGTGCTTCTGGCCGCCCGCCTGTCGGGCGTGGATGTGGTCTATCGGATCGGTGGCGCGCAGGCGATCGCGGCCCTGGCCTATGGAACCCAGACCATCTCCGCGGTGGACAAGATCACGGGACCCGGCAATGCCTATGTGGCGGCGGCCAAGCGTCGCGTCTTTGGCCGCGTGGGCATCGACATGATCGCGGGGCCGTCGGAAATCCTGGTTATCGCCGATCGTGAGAATGACCCCGACTGGATCGCGCTGGATCTTCTGGCCCAGGCCGAACATGACGAAAGCGCCCAGTCCATCCTGATCACGGATGACGCCGATTTCGGTCGCTCCGTCATGCGGGCAGTCGATGCCCGCCTTGATACGCTGGAACGTCGCGCGATTGCCTCGGCCAGCTGGCGCGACCACGGCGCGGTGATCGTGGTGCGTGACATGGACGAGGCCGTCGCCCTGTCGGACCGCATCGCGCCCGAGCATCTGGAGCTGTGCGTGGCCGACCCAGATGCCCTGGCCGCGCGCATCCGTCACGCGGGGGCGATCTTTCTTGGCCGCTGGACGCCCGAGGCGATCGGCGATTATGTCGGCGGGCCGAACCATGTCTTGCCGACAGCGCGTTCGGCGCGCTTCTCCAGCGGCCTGTCGGTGATGGATTTCCTCAAGCGCACGACGATTGCCCGCATGACGCCCGGGGCTCTGGCCGCGATCGGCCCGGCGGCCGAATGCCTTGCCGGATCGGAAAGCCTGCAGGCGCACGGCCTGTCGGTGCGGGCGCGGCTCGACCACCTGAACGACGAGGGCACGGCATGAGCCGCATCTGCCATATCGAGATCGACGACAGCGATCTTCCGCCGCCGACCCCGGAGATCGAGCAGGAACGCCGCGTGGCGATCTTCGATCTGCTGGAAGACAACAGCTTTGTACTTCCCGGCCGCGATGGCCAGCCCGCGCCACAGGGGCCGTTCCGCCTGCTGCTTGCGATTCGCGAGCGTCGCCTGGTCTTCGACATCCAGAGCGAGGATGGACAGAAGGTGGCCGAATTCCATCTGTCGCTTGGACCGTTCCGCCAGGTGGTCAAGGACTATTACCAGATCTGCGAAAGCTATTTCGAGGCGGTCAAGCGCCTGCCGCCCGGCCAGATCGAGGCGATCGACATGGCGCGCCGGGGCATTCACAATGAAGGCGCCCGCGTCCTGCAGGAAAGGCTGGAGGGAAAGGCCGAACTTGACATCGACACCGCGCGCCGCCTGTTCACGCTGATCAGCGTGCTGCATTCCGGGGCCTAGGACGTGAACGGCAAGCTGCCCCAGTCGGTGCTCTTCTGCTGCGATCACAACGCGGTCCGTTCGCCCATGGCGGAAGGCATGATGAAGAAGTTCTACGGCCAGGATTGCTATGTGCAATCGGCCGGGGTTCGCAACGATCTGGACATCGACGGCTTTGCCATCGCGGTGTGCAAGGAAATTGGCGTCGAACTGTCCCGCCACCGGGTGCGCAGCTTCGAGGAAATGCAGCAATGGGGCGATGACCTTTCGGGCTTCGATCTGGTGGTCGCCCTGTCGCCCGCCAGCCAGCGGCAGGCGCTTGAGCTGACGCGGTATTTTCACCTGACCGTCGAATACTGGCCCATCATGGATCCGACCGGCATCGGTGAAACGCGCGAGGCGAAACTGAACGCCTATCGCCAGACACGCGACCAGATCCGGGCGAAGATGATCGAACGTTTCGGGCCGCCGACCAAGGTTCAGGATTGACGCAAATCGTCGGCCGCGCGCCGCAAGCGGCATGGCCGCAGCCCCGCATGGCCGTAAATTCGACGCCGTATTCCGAGACAGGAGGGACCTCATGAGCCGTGCCACGATCCTGGCCTATTACGACGCCTTCAACCGGGGCGATATCGACGGAATGCTGGCCACGCTGCATGACGATTTCGTCCATCACGTGAACGAGGGCAGCCCGCGCATGGGCAAGCAGGCATTTGCCGATTTCTGTCGTCACATGGCCGAAACCTATTCCGAACAACTGACGGACATGGTGATCTTCGTGAACGAGGACGGCACCCGCGCGGCGGCCGAGTTCACGGTGAACGGGACGTATCTTCGGAACGATCCCGGTCTGCCCGAGGCCCGCGAACAGAAATATGTCCTGCCGGCAGGGGCATTCTTTACGCTGCGGGACGGCAAGATCACGCGCGTGACCACCTATTACAACCTTCAGGACTGGATCCGCCAGGTTTCGGCATGAGCGTGAAGGTCGTTCCGCTTGCCGGTGCTGCGCTGGAAGACGCGCTGGACGACGTGGCCAGGCTGCGCATCGCGGTCTTCCGCGAATGGCCCTATCTGTACGACGGCGATCTGGATTACGAGCGGCGCTATCTTTCCGCCTATCGCGAATCGGCCAATGCGATCGTGGTGGGCGCGTTCGATAACGGTCGGCTGGTCGGGGCGGCCACCGGTACCCCGATGGAGGATCACGTCGACGAATTCTCCGCCGCCTTCCAGAATACCGGGCTGGATCTTGGCGAGATCTTCTACTGTGCCGAATCCGTCCTGCTGCCGGAATATCGCGGCCAGGGAATCGGACACGCCTTCTTTGACGCGCGCGAGGCCCACGCCCGTGCGCTGGGCCGCCGATGGTCGGCCTTCTGCCGGGTGGTGCGGCCAGCGGACCATCCCCTGCGACCGGCCAGCTATCGGCCGCTTGACGATTTCTGGCGCAAACGCGGATATTCGCCGCGGCCCGAGATCCGGACCGGCTATTCCTGGAAGGATGTCGGCGAACATGCCGAGACGGTAAAGCCCATGGAATTCTGGCTGCGCGCGCTTTGAAAGGCGCTTTAGATCTTCAGTTTCTTGAAGATCGGCTCGGGGATCGTGCGGATGATCAGCATGATCCAGCGCCAGAAGAAGGGCGTGTAAATGACATTCCTGCGCTTGCGCACCGCGCGCAGGATGTCCTGTGCCACGGCCTCGGGCGAGGCGACAAGAAACATGCCCGGCAACCCCCAGGTCATGGCCGTATCGACGAAGCCCGGCTTGACGGTCACGACATGGACGCCCGATCGGGCAAGACGGTTGCGCAGTCCCGACAGGTAGGTGGCGAAAGCCGCCTTGGCCGCGCCATAGACATAATTGTTCAGCCGGCCACGATCGCCGGCCACAGACCCGACGCCAACGATCGCGCCGCAGCCGCGCGATTCCATCCGGGGCGCCAGCATGTGCAGCACACGCGCGGGGCCGGTGTGGTTGTCGGCCATGACGCCATCGATCAGGGACGGGTCGGAATCGATCTCGGTCTGGCTGGGCATCGAACCGGCGAAGACAGCGGCATTGAGCTCGCCTTCTTCCTGGCAGGCGCGCGCGATCAGGGGGCCAAAGGTTTCGGGGTCGCGGGCGTCGAAATGCAGTGCCGTGGCAATGCGTGCCCCGCGCAGCTGACAATCCGAGGCCAGACGCGACAATTCCTCCATGTCCCGGCCTGCCAGCAGGATGCCCGCGCCTTCGATGGCAACCGCGCGCGCGAAGGCCCGCGCCATGGAAGAGGTTGCGCCAAGGATGATCCAGGTGCTGTTCATGCCGTTCCTCTCAATTGCAGGCGGCGAACCAGATCGGTGATCAGCCGTCCCTGCGGGTCTTGCCTGCCGACGACCACGCGCCAGTCGTCCAGTTCGGGATACATGCCCGTAATGTCTTCGGCCCTCGCAAGGCTGTCCTTTGCGAAATAGATACGGCCGCCCGCATCGCGTGCCTGGACGATCAGTTCGCGGATCAGGCTGCGTGCCGCCTCGGTATTGGGCATGTCGACGGCCAGCGTATAGCCCTCCATCGGGAAGCTCAGATATCCCGCCCGTCCGGCCCCCATGCGCTTGAGCACGGCCAGGGGCGAGGCGAGGCCGGAACGCGCAATCCGCTCCAGCATGGCGCGCAGCGCATCGGCCGCGCCAACCGGGACGACGCATTGGAACTGGTGAAAACCGGACTTCCCGTACAGGCGGTTCCAGTCATGAATGCGGTCCAGAGGAAAAAAGAAGTCGTCGATCGGCCGAACCACGGTGCGCCCCGAGGCCGGAACGCGCCGGAAATAGGCTGCGTTGAACGCGCGCACCACGGGCGAGGACAAGGCAATGCGCGGCGCATCCATGGGCACACGCGCGGCCCGCCTGCGACGCGGCACAAGGCCCGAGCCGGTTTCGCCCTCCTCGAGGATGCCGCGGCCAAGTTTCGCCCCGGTCGCGGTCGCATCGATCCAGCCGACCGTGTAGGTCGCGCGCGACCCGTCCAGCCGCGCCAGGAATTCGTCCCAGTCCGCGATGCGCCGCTCCGTCACCACCATCACGTCGCCGGGGCAGCGCGCCAGCTTCATGCGCGCCGAGACGATGACCCCGGTTTGCCCAAGGCCGCCCGCCGTGGCGCGAAACAGGTCGGGGGACCCTTCCGGCGTGACCTCGTTTTCGCCCGTCGGGGTCGCCAGCCGCAGCGAGACGACATGCTGGCAGAAGGAACCGGCATGGTGGTGGTTCTTGCCATGCACATCCTGCGCGATGCATCCGCCGACCGTGGCAAATCCCGTGCCGGGCATGACGGCCGGCAGCCAGCCGCGCGGCGCAAAGGCCGCGGCGATCTCGCCGATACGAACGCCGGCTTCGACCTCCAAAATACCGGTTGCCGGATCAAAGCCGATCATGCGGTCAAGACGCGTCATGTCGATGACCCGACCGCCGTCGACCAGCGCCGCGTCGCCATAGCTGCGCCGCATTCCCATGGCGGGGACGAGGGCATCGCCCATCGTGCCGTGCAATGCCCGCAGACGCTCGGGTCGGGCGATTTCCGCCGTTGCGCGCAAGGCCCGGCCCCAGCCGGCATATTCAGTCCGCTTCCAGGACATCTCTTCCTCTTTTCGATTGCCGCTCGGCCAGCGGAAAGGCCACCAGCCCCATGGCGAGCGCAAACCACAGGGTCGTTGCGCGAATGATCGCAGTTGCGGGCAGGGCGGTTTCCATCGGAACACCCTCGAGCGCAAGAAGGCCGATCATCGCGGCCTCGGCCCCGCCCAGGCCCCCGGGCGCTCCGGTCAGGCCGCCGGCGAGCGTGGCGAAGACAAAGATTCCAATGGCCCGCATCACCCCGATATCGGCCCCCATCCATGCCAGCAACAGATGGAACGCATAGCCTTCGGCGAGCCATCCAAGCAGTCCCAGTCCCATGACGGGAAGCATGGCCCGTGGCGTCACGACACGCTCCATCGCCCGCGCGGCGCGTCGCGCGCGGCCAAACAGGCGTGGCATCCGTCCGATCGTCGCGTGCAGGCCGGTGACCAAGGCGCGAAGAAGCGGGGGATGGGTGACGATCCATGCGGCCAGTAGCCCCGCGGCGGCCACGGCCAATGCCATCTTCCCGCCCGTGGCCGTCGCCATCGCGACCACCGCCAGAATCGCCGCCATCGCGGCCAGGTCGGCCGCGCGATCGACCAGGGCCAATGGGGCCGTTCGGTCAAAGCTCCATCCGGTTTCGCGCGCGATCCAGCGCATGCGGACCAGCTCGCCCACGCGGCCCGGGGTGACGATCATCGCGAAACCGCCAAGGAAGTGGATCACGTTGCGTTCGACAGACAATGGCAGCCCAAGGCGCCGGGCCAGAACATGCCAGCGCAGGCCGCGCAAAAGATAGTTCACGCAGGACAGGGCCAGCAGGCCCAGCAGCTGTGCGGGACCAAGGCGTGCAATCTGGGCCCAAGTCTCGCGCCAGCCGGTTGCCGCCGCCAGTCCGGCCAGCCCCACGACGAAGCAGATCAGAAGCGCCGCCATGAAGACCCGGTCGCGCCGCCAGAAGGCGCGCCGGTTGCGGGAAAAGGGGTGGATCACGTCGGCATGTCTCATTGCCCCGCTGGCTAGCAACGGATTGGGGCAGGATTATGGATCTGTTTCGAAAAAAACGACAGTGGCCGGGCGCGCGCCCGGCCAGCGAATTCATCGATCAGACGATCGTGGCTTCGGTCGCCGCGCGCAGTTCCGCTTCGGTCACGCCGGGGGCCAGTTCGACGATCTTCAACCCGCCTTCGACCACATCCAGAACGCCCAGATTCGTGATGATCCGATCGACCACCCCCTTGCCGGTCAGCGGCAGGGTGCATTGCTTCAGCACCTTCGACTGGCCGTGCTTGTTGGTATGGTCCATGACCACCACCACCCGGCGCACACCGGCGACCAGGTCCATGGCGCCGCCCATGCCCTTGACCAACTTGCCGGGGATCATCCAGTTGGCGAGGTCGCCGGTTTCGCTGACCTCCATCGCACCCAGAATGGCCATGGCGATCTTGCCGCCGCGGATCATGGCAAAGCTTGTCGCGCTGTCGAAATAGGCGGTATAGGGCAGTTCGGTGATGGTCTGCTTGCCGGCATTGATCAGATCGGGGTCTTCTTCGCCCTCGTAGGGGAACGGCCCCATTCCAAGCATTCCGTTCTCGGACTGCAGGACGACGAACTTGTCCTTGGGGATGTAGTTCGACACCAGCGTCGGGATGCCGATGCCAAGGTTGACATACATCCCGTCTTCAAGCTCTTCGGCCGCGCGGGCGGCCATGTGGTTGCGATCCCAGGCCATCAGACTTCCTCCCCCGTTGCGGCAGGCGCGCCGCTCATCTCGCCGCGCGGTCTGACCGTGCGCTGTTCGATGCGTTTTTCGTGCTGTCCCTGGATCAGGCGATGCACATAGATCCCCGGCAGGTGGACGTGGTCGGGGTCGATGCTGCCGACGGGCACGATCTCCTCGACTTCCATCACGCAGATCCTGCCGCAGGTCGCAGCCGGCGGATTGAAGTTGCGCGCGGTCTTGCGGAAGATCGCGTTGCCCGTCTTATCGGCCTTCCAGGCCTTGACGATCGACAGGTCGGCCACGATCGCGCGTTCCAGGATATAGGTCTCGCCGTTGAATTCCTTGTGTTCCTTGCCCTCGGCGATGACGGTGCCCACGCCGGTCTTGGTGTAGAAGCCCGGGATGCCCGCGCCGCCGGCCCGCATTCGTTCGGCCAGCGTGCCCTGAGGCGTGAATTCCAGCTCGAGCTCACCGGCGAGGTATTGCCGCATGAATTCGGCGTTCTCTCCGACATAGGAAGAGATCATCTTGCGAATCTGGCGCGTTTTCAGAAGCTTGCCCAGGCCGAAATCGTCGACTCCGGCATTGTTCGAGGCCACGGTAAGATCCTTGACGCCGCTTTCGACGATTGCATCGATCAGAAGCTCGGGAATGCCGCACAGGCCAAAGCCGCCCGCCGCGATCGTCATGCCGTCGAAGAGCAGCCCGTCCAGGGCCTCCTTCGCGCTGCCATAGACTTTCTTCATGGTCTCGTCCCCGCAATTTCGCTGGGAAAAGTCATGCAGGCCGGGCGCGCATGAGTCAATCGCCGCGGTGCGGCGCTCTCACTCCTTGGCCTTGGCTTTCGTCGCAGAGGCTTTCTTCTTTGCCGTGGACTTGGTGGCGGTCTTCTTTTTGGCGGCCGTCTTCCTGGTTGCGGTCTTGCGCGTGCCCTTCTTGGCGGCTTTCTCGGCGATCAGTTCCAGCGCCTGCTCCAGCGTGACAGAGTCCGGGGTCACGCCCGCGGGCAGGGTCGCGTTGATCTTGTCCCATTTGACATAGGGGCCATAGCGGCCGTTCATCACCTGGATCACGCCGCCATCGGGATGTTCGCCCAGTTCGCGCAAGGGGGCCTGCGCGCCGCGCCCCCCGCGACCGCGGGCGGCCTTTTCGGCAAGCAGCTCGACCGCCCGGTTCATGCCGATTGTAAAGACGTCCTCGACATCGGGCAGGTTAGCATAGGTTCGGCCATGCTTGACATAGGGGCCATAACGCCCGATCGCGGCCTCGATCATCTCGCCGTCCTCGGGGTGGGGGCCGATCTGGCGCGGCAGGTTCAACAGCATCAGGGCCCGTTCCAGATCCATGTCGGCGGGGTCCCAACCCTTGGGCAGGCTGGCGCGCGGCGGCTTTGGATTGTCCTCGGTCGCTTCGCCGCGCTGGACATAGGGGCCAAAGCGGCCGGTCTTCAGCCAGATCTCGTCACCGCCATCGACGCCCAGAAGGCGGTCGGCGGCCGCCTCGGTCTCGTCCCCGCTTGGGGCGGACAGCGGACGGGTGTACCGGCATTCGGGATAGTTCGAACAGCCGATGAAGGCCCCGCCCGACCGCGCGGTGCGCAGCGACAGCCGACCCTTGCCGCAACCCGGGCACAGGCGCGGGTCCGAGCCATCCTCGCGTGGGGGATAGAGATGGGGCGCCAGGAACTCGTCGATCTTTTCCAGAACCTCCGAGATGCGCAGATCGGCCGTTTCGGCTATGGCCGCGGTGAAGTCGCGCCAGAAGCGATCCAGCACTTCGCGCCAGTTCAGGTGGCCGGCCGAGATCTCGTCCAGCTGGTTTTCCAGGTCGGCGGTAAAGTCGTATTCGACATAGCGCCGGAAGAAATTCGTCAGGAAGGCCGTGACAAGGCGTCCCTTGTCCTGCGGGATCAGACGTCCCTTCTCCTTGCGTACATAGTCGCGTTCCTGGATCGTCGTGACGATCGAGGCATAGGTCGAGGGGCGGCCGATCCCCAGCTCTTCCATCCGCTTGACCAGCGTTGCCTCGGTATAGCGCGGCGGCGGCTGGGTGAAGTGCTGTTCGGGCTGGATCGCGCGCTTTTCGGCGGGCTCGCCGGCCGCGATCTGGGGCAGGCGGGCGCTGTCTTCGTCGCCATCGTCGTCGCGGCCTTCGTCATAGATCTTCAGGAAGCCGTCGAACGTGATGACCTGACCGGTGGCGCGCAGCCCGACTTCCCGATCGGGGCTTTCGATCTCGACGACCGTGCGCTCGAGCCGGGCGCTGGCCATCTGGCTGGCCAGAGTGCGCTTCCAGATCAGATCATACAGGCGACGCTGGTCTTCGGCGACCTTCAGCTTGTCCGGCGAGAGGCTCATGTCCGTGGGGCGGATGCATTCGTGGGCCTCCTGTGCGTTCTTGGCCTTGTTCTTGTACATCCGCGGGCTGTCGGGGACATACTCGGCGCCAAAGCGGCGACGGATCTCGTCGCGCGCGGCATGAACGGCCTCGGGCGCCATGTCGATCCCGTCGGTTCGCATATAGGTGATATAACCGGCCTCATACAGCCGCTGCGCTGCCGACATGGTTGCCTTGGCGCCCATGCCCAGCTTGCGGCTGGCTTCCTGTTGCAGGGTCGAGGTCATGAAGGGCGGCCAGGGGTTGCGTGTCGCGGGCTTGGATTCGACCGATGCGACCCGCAGATCGCGCGATTGGATGGCCTGCACGGCCAGCTCGGCCGCCGTCTGGTTGGCAAGGTCGAACCGTTCCAGCTTGCGTCCGCCCAGTACCGTCAGGCGGGCCTGATATTCCTGACCGCGCGGCGTGGCCAGGGTTGCGGTCACGGTCCAGTATTCCTGGGCGCGGAATGTCTCGATCTCCATCTCGCGCTCGACGATCAGGCGCAGGCAGACCGATTGGACGCGCCCCGCGGACCGCGCGCCAGGCAGCTTTCGCCACAGGACGGGCGACAGGTTGAACCCCACCAGATAATCCAGTGCCCGGCGCGCAAGATAGGCCTCGACCAGCGCCTGGTCGATGTCGCGCGGGCGCGCCATTGCATCCGTCACGGCAGTCTTGGTGATCGCGTTGAAGGTCACGCGGCGCACCGTCTTGCCCTTCTTGAGGCTGGGTTTCAGCGCCTCGGTCAGGTGCCACGAGATCGCTTCGCCCTCGCGATCAGGGTCGGTGGCCAGGATCAGCGTGTCGTCGGATTTCAACGCTTCGGCAATGGCGCGCAGGTGCTTCTTGCTGTCCGGCGCGACCTCCCATTTCATCTCGAATCCATGTTCGGGATCGACCGATCCATCCTTGGCAGGCAGGTCACGCACATGCCCATAGGACGCCAGAACCGTGAAGTCGGATCCCAGATACTTGTTGATTGTCTTGGCCTTGGCTGGGGATTCGACGACGACGACGGCCATGATTGCCTCATGTTTTCAGAACTGTGCTTGGGCGCGGAACATGGGCGGCAAGGGGCAGAGATGTCAATGACCCCTCGATCAGGCGCTGATCCGGGGCGCAGTCTGCGCTGGTCGGACAGGCGCCTACAATGCCAGGGAAACCGCCCCGCCCGGGTGGCGCAGAATGCGACCTTCCAGTTCAAGCACCGTCAGTTCGGAGGCAAGCCGCGCGGCCGGCAGATCGAGATCCCGGATCAGTTGATCCTCTGCGATCGGCGAGGGGCCAAGTTGGGCGAGTATGCGGGCGGACAGGGTTTGCGCCCCGGCCATTGCGTCTTCTTGCGTCTGCTCATCGCTGCGGTGGGCTGCGGCCGGCCCCTGATGGGCGCGGGGCAAAGGCGGTGTCGGGGCTGGATGCGATCCCGCGCAAGTGCCGCGATGATCCTTGTCCTGGGCGGGCATCGAAGGTTCGGCTGGAATGGAAAGGGCTTCAAGCACATCCTGAATGCCGCGCACCAAGGTCGCGCCATCGCGGATCAACATGTTGCATCCGGCCGCGCGCGGGTCCAGCGGATGACCCGGAACGGCCATGACCTCGCGTCCCTGATCCAGCGCCTGACGCGCCGTGATGAGACTGCCGGAACCGGGCGCCGCCTCGACCACGATCACCGCGCGGCACAGGCCGGCCACGATCCGGTTGCGCGCGGGAAAGTGGCGTGCCGTGGGCTGCTCGCCCGGGGGGTGTTCGGAAACCAGGGCGCCATTTTCCACGATCGATCGCGCCAGCGTTTCGTGTTCGGGGGGATAGATGACATCCACGCCGCCGGGCATGACGGCGATTGTCCCGCCTTCCAGCGCGGCCTGGTGGGCCGCCGCATCTATGCCGCGCGCAAGGCCCGACACGACGCAGAAACCCGCCTCTGCCAGATCGCGGCCCAGTTTGCGCGCCATCCGCAGGCCCAGAGAGGATGCTGCGCGCGAGCCGACCAGGGCAATCATCGGGCGCGTGAAGGTGTCGATGCATCCGCGCACCCAGAGGACGGGAGGAGCGTCATCCAGTCCGGCCAGCGGTTCGGGATAATCGGGCTCGCCCCGGCAGACCAATCGCGCGCCCAGCTTGCGCCCGGCGCGCAGTTCGCGTTCGACAATCTGCGGGGGGCAGGGCTGATATGACTCGACCCCGGCCGCGCGTGCGATTTCGGGCAGGGCTTCCAGCGCGGCATCGGCCGAGCCGTATTCCGCCAGAAGTCGCCAGAACGTCGTGGGGCCCACCCGGCGCGAACGAATGAGGCGAAGCCACGACAGCCTGTCGTCTTCCGCGGTGGGTGGGGTAAGGGGGGTGGAATGGAAAAACAAACCTGACCTGCCTGGCTTCGCCTCTCACGCAGGAAAGCCCTAGCGGAATCAGGGTTAACAACCGGTTATCACCCCCGTCCCGAGTTCAGCGGTAAAGCCGTGGCACGCCAAGCCGGTCATGGATCGCGTTGACCTGTTCGGGGCGGAAACCCAAGGCCTGCGCCAGTTCGTGCAGATATGTTGCCTCGGCCCGGCTGTCGAGGTCGATTGCCATGACCGACATTGCATAGACCTGCGGCTCCAGCCCCGGCGGCACCTGTTCGGCCAAGGCGCGCGCATCGATCGGACGGCGCAGTTCTTCCTCGACAAAGCGGCGCTCCTCGGGCGTTGAATCGGCAAGGCTTTCAGCCAGCTTGCGCTGTTCTTCCGCGTCGATGCGCCCATCGGCGCGCGCCGCCTGGATCATCGCCCGCAGCATCAGACCCGCGGCCGCATCCTGCTGGGGCGTTGGCTTTCGCGTCGGCTCGCCGCATTGACCGATGGATTCGTTGAGAAGATCGCCAAAGCCACCTTCGGGTTCGGGGGCGGCCCCGGATTCCGCGCGGGGCGAAGCCCCGCCCATCATGCCGCCAAGAACGCCACCAAGGATGTCGCCCAGACCACCCGAACCGGCCGTGCGGCCAAGGATGTCGTCCAGCCCGCCGCCGCGCGCCGTTTCGCGGGACCGGTCGGGCGCGTATTGGCCCAGCTCTTCCAGCAGATCGCCGAATCCACCCGTTTGCGGGCTGGCGCGGCCGGACGCCCCGGACCCGCCCAGAATGTCGCCCATCATGTCGCCAAGGCCGCCTCCGGCCGATCGGCCCGGGCTGCGTCCGCCACCCATCATTCCGCTTACGCCCTTTGCCACGACCACGCCGATCGCGACCTTCGCCAGTGTTCCCATCAGGCTCATGTTCAACTCCCATCTTGTCGCGAACAGGGTAACCCATCCGGCGGTGCGACTCAGGGGGAAAAGTGACGAAATTCGCTCATGCAGGCTCGATCCGCAGCCAGACGCCGCCCTCGGGGCGTAGCGTGACGATCAGGACGGGCCGGGGTTCGCGCCCCGGAATTGCCGAGAACCGGAACCGCGACAGCAGCGTGGCCAGAACGATCACCGCTTCCTGCAGGGCGAATGATGCGCCGATGCAGATCCGCGGCCCCCCGCCGAAGGGCAGGAAGGCAAAGCGATCAATCCGGTCGGGTTCGACAAACCGATCGGGATCGAAGCGGTCGGGATCTTCCCACAACATGTGGTGCCGGTGCAGCGCGTAGATGGGCAGCATCACCGTGTCTCCGGGGCGGATCTCGCGGCCGCACAGCGTGTCGTGCGCACGGGCCGTGCGCGAGAGAAACGCAGCCGGCGGATAAAGACGCAGGGTCTCGTCCACGATCCGACGCGTCAGTGGAAGATTGGGCAGGTCCGCGACGGTCGCGGCACGACCTTGCAGGGCCGCCTGTGACTCGGCGCGGGCACGGTCCTGCACGTCCGGATCGAAGGCGCACAGATACAGCGCCCAGGCCAGCGTCAGGGCGGTCGTTTCATGCCCCGCCACGATGAAGGCCAGAAGGTTGTCGCGCAGCTCTTGCGTCGTCATGCGCCGACCGGTCTGGGGGTCCTGCGCCTGCAAAAGCAGGTCCAGCAGGTCGGGAACGCCCGGTTTGCCCGTCTGCCGGCGGCGATCAATTGCGGCATCCGCCATGGCCTTCATGGCCGCAAGATCTCTTGCGGCGAACAGGCGCGAGGGCCTTGGCACCCACATCGGCGCACCAATGATATCCAGCAGCGACACCCGGGCCGATCCCGCGATGAAGGCGTCGATCGCGTGATGAACCGCGTCGCGGTCGAAGCCTTCGCCGCCCGAAAACGTGACATCCGATATCACCTCGAAGGTCGTTGCGACCATCTCCTCGAACAGGTCGGCGGCGCGGCCAGCCTGACGAGTCAGGCGGTCGCATGCGCGTTCGGCCGCCGCGGTCATCACGGGGGCCAAGGCCTGCACATGCCGCGGCGAAAATACAGGCGCGGCGGCGCGGCGCTGCCAGTGCCAATGCGCGCCTTCGGCGATGAACAGGCTGTCGCCGATCGCGGGATTGAGGATCAGTTTCGTGACGTCCGATTTCGGGTAGGATTCGACCGCATCTTTCAGGATCCTGCGGTTTGCGTCGGGGTCCATGACCATATGCCAGCGCTTCACCGTCCGACCCGAGATGATCGGTTGGCGCGTCGCGATCTCGGGGATCAATTCCAGAACGTTGCGGCGGCCGGTGCGAAAGGACTCCCATATGCCCAAGGGCCGGTTGTGCAAAGGCACCCGCGCCGGATACCTGGCCGCGTCGGTGGCCGCGTCTTTCATGATCGTCTCCCTGTTTGACGGAATATAGGGCGCCGGGCGCGCACGACAAAGGCATGTGCGATTGCCGTTTGCCCGGCGCGCGGCTAAGCAGTCCGAAAACGGGAGGGAAGCCGCAATGCCGATCCGCCACGTTCTTGCGCTTTGTGCCGTCGTTTCGCTGGCCGCCTGCGCGGGCAAGGACCTGACACAGCCGCCCGAGGATTTCGGCGACTTTCGCCTGGGCTACACCATCGTTTCAGCGCGGCAGGCACAGACGGCCGGCCCGTCACGCAAGGCCAGCGCCGAGGAATGGGAACAGGCACTGAAATCGGCGATCGAGGCGCAGCTTGGCCGCTATGACGGAGACAGGTTCTATCACGTGGGCGTCGGGGTGGATGCCTATGCACTGGCCGTGCCGGGGATCCCGGTGCTGCTTTCGCCGAAATCCGTGCTGCGGATCACGGTCAATGTCTGGGACGATGCCGCCCAGCGAAAGGTCAATCCCGAACCGAAAACCTTTACCGTGTTCGAGCAGATTTCGCCCGAAACGTTGATCGGATCGGGCCTGACGCAGGACAAGCAACAGCAGATCACCAACCTGTCGGCCAATGCCGCGCGCGAGATCAACGAATGGCTGGTGCAAAACCGCGAATGGTTCACGCCTGAAGCCGCCGAAGAGCGCCTGCGGCTTGGTCCGCAGGTTTCGTCCGCGCAGGCCAACTGACGCTTGATTTTTTCGTCGCCAGCCGATAGGCAGCGCGCGATGTCTAACCGGGGCCGCAGGCCCCCCGAGTAGATGAGGCGCCCGCGAGATGGCAAAGGCAAAGTTTGAACGCACGAAACCGCATGTGAACATCGGCACGATTGGTCACGTTGACCACGGCAAGACGACGCTGACGGCTGCGATCACGAAGTATTTTGGCGAGTTCAAGGACTACAGCCAGATTGACGCGGCCCCCGAGGAGCGTGCGCGCGGCATCACGATCTCGACGGCGCATGTCGAGTACGAGACCGAGAACCGTCACTATGCGCATGTGGACTGCCCGGGCCACGCGGACTACGTGAAGAACATGATCACGGGTGCTGCGCAGATGGACGGTGCGATCCTGGTGGTTTCGGCGGCTGACGGTCCGATGCCGCAGACGCGCGAGCACATCCTTCTGGCCCGTCAGGTCGGCGTTCCGGCGATCGTGGTCTACATGAACAAGGTCGACCAGGTTGACGACGAGGAGCTTCTGGAGCTGGTCGAGATGGAGATCCGCGAGCTTCTGTCGTCCTACGACTTCCCGGGCGACGACATTCCGATCGTCAAGGGTTCGGCGCTGGCGGCTCTGGAAGGGCGTGACCCGGAAATCGGCGAGAACTCGATCCGCGAGCTGATGAAGGCGGTGGACGAATACATCCCGACCCCGGCGCGTGCGATCGACCAGCCGTTCCTGATGCCGATCGAGGACGTGTTCTCGATCTCGGGCCGCGGTACGGTTGTGACCGGCCGTGTCGAGCGTGGCGTGATCAACGTTGGTGACGAAGTCGAGATCGTCGGCATCCGCCCGACGAAGAAGACGACCGTGACCGGTGTCGAGATGTTCCGCAAGCTGCTGGATCGCGGCGAGGCGGGCGACAACATCGGCGCGCTGCTGCGCGGTATCGAGCGTGACGGCGTCGAGCGCGGCCAGGTTCTGGCCAAGCCCGGCTCGGTGACGCCGCACACCGAGTTCGAGGCCGAGGCCTACATCCTGACCAAGGAAGAGGGTGGCCGTCACACGCCGTTCTTCGCCAACTACCGTCCGCAGTTCTACTTCCGCACGACGGACGTGACGGGCACGGTGAAGCTTCCCGAGGGCGTCGAGATGGTCATGCCGGGCGACAACCTGAAGTTCGAGGTCGAGCTGATCGCCCCGATCGCGATGGAAGAAGGCCTGCGCTTCGCCATCCGCGAAGG
>NZ_PRDS01000007.1 GCF_002927635.1 Albidovulum inexpectatum | reverse complement strand
CAACACCGAGCGCCCGCATCTGGGCTACCGAAACCAGGGCAGACGGCCCATCGAAACCGTCATGTCATTCGTAAGTCAAGAAGGTTAAGTGAACAGTCGGCACTTCCCGGATCGCGCAGCACATAGCCCCGCCCCCAGACGGTTTCGATATAGTTCTCACCGCCCGTCGCCTGGGCCAGTTTCTTGCGCAGCTTGCAGATGAAGACGTCGATGATCTTCAACTCGGGCTCATCCATGCCGCCATACAGATGGTTGAGGAACATCTCTTTCGTCAGGGTCGTGCCCTTCCGCAGGCTGAGAAGCTCCAGCATCTGGTATTCCTTGCCCGTCAGATGCACCGGCTTGCCTTCGACCTCGACCGTCTTGGCATCCAGGTTGACCTCGATCTTGCCCGTGCGGATGATCGATTGCGCATGCCCCTTCGAGCGGCGGATGATTGCATGAATCCGTGCGATCAGTTCCTCGCGGTGGAAGGGCTTGGTCAGATAGTCGTCTGCACCAAAGCCGAAGCTGCGCACCTTGCTTTCGGTATCGTCCGTCCCGGTCAGGATCAGGATCGGCGTGTTCACCTTGGACATGCGCAACTGACGCAGCACGTCATGTCCGTTCATATCGGGCAGGTTCAGGTCCAGCAGGATCAGGTCGTAATCATACAGCTTGGCAAGATCGATGCCCTCTTCCCCCAGATCGGTGCAATAGACATTGAGATTGGCATGCGTCAGCATCAGCTCGATCGACCGCGAAGTGGTCGGGTCGTCTTCCACCAACAGGATCCTCATCTGGCGTTCTCCGCGTTCATGGATTGTGAACCCGACCGTGGCACCACTTGGTTAATTGCAAGTTACCGGAACGTGCCGAATCCAAATTTCTACCATGGGTTGTATCTAGCGGTTGCGCCTTGTCACCTTCAAGCCCCTTTCGCCGTCGCGGTCCACGGCGCGGCACCATTCCTCGAACTCCTCTGAAGACAGAGCGTATCTTTCCAACGCATCAGAGAGCGACAGCAGGCCGTGCCTGACGGCCAGAACGACCTTCATCTTGCGACTGGCAACCCAGCGTCGCGTGTCGGCAGGCGGCAGATCCGCCGGCGTGAGGACCGAACCATCAGGCAAGGTGACCGATCGCGGAGTTTCGATCTTTTTCAGGAACATGGCGCCCCCCCTTTGTCTCGTCGCGCCGATCCTGTCGGGAACGCGATTAACGCAAGGTGAAACGGCGCCTTGTGACTACGTCGTATTTTCCTATATTCCGACGCAACCCCGGAGGTCCCATGGCTCTTGACGAAACCCAACCGCTGAACTCGCTTGGCATCCCGAAACGGCCGCAGGATACGCGCGTCGTCGTGGCGATGTCGGGCGGCGTCGATTCCTCGGTCGTGGCCGCAATGCTGGCCGAAGAAGGGTATGACGTCGTCGGCGTCACGCTGCAGCTTTACGATCACGGGGCCGCGCTGGCCAAGAAAGGCGCCTGCTGCGCGGGTCAGGACATTCACGACGCCCGCCGCGTGGCCGACACGATCGGATTTCCCCATTACGTGCTGGACTACGAGAACATGTTCCGCGAAGCCGTGATCGACGAGTTCGCGGACGCCTATCTGGCTGGCGCCACGCCCGTTCCGTGCATCCGGTGCAACGAACGCGTCAAGTTCAAGGATCTTCTGGCCACCGCGCGCGACCTTGATGCCGATTGCATGGCCACAGGCCATTACATCCAGCGCAAGATGGGCCCGAACGGGCCCGAGCTGCACCGCGCGGCGGACCCCAACAGGGACCAGTCCTATTTCCTGTTCTCGACGACGCGCGAGCAACTGGAATACCTGCGGTTTCCGCTTGGACATCTGAAATCCAAGGCCGAAACGCGGGCGTTGGCCGCGCGATATGGCCTGTCGGTCGCGGACAAGCCCGACAGTCAGGATATCTGCTTTGTGCCGAATGGAAATTACGCCAGCGTGATCGAAAAGCTGCGCCCCGGCGCCGCCGATCCGGGCGAGATCGTGGACATGGACGGCAATGTTCTTGGCCAGCACCGCGGCGTGATCCACTACACGATCGGCCAGCGGCGCGGCCTTGGCATCGGCGGGCTGAGCGAACCGCTTTACGTCGTCAAGCTTGACCCCGAAACCCGTCGCGTTGTCGTCGGCCCCAAGGAAGCCCTTGCGCGCAAGGATGTTCCCGTGCGCGAAATCAACTGGCTGGGCGATGCACCCTTTACCTCGGCCACCGAATGGCATGCGCTGGTCCGCATCCGCTCTACGCGGCCGCCGCGTCCGGCAATCATCCGTCCGCTGTCCGAGGAGCAGGCCGTGGTCGAGCTGTTGGAGCCCGAGGAAGGCGTTTCGCCCGGTCAGGCCTGTGTCTTCTACGAGGAAGGCACGACGCGCGTTCTGGGCGGCGGCTGGATCTGGCGCGGCTACTGAGAGCGGGCGAGAAAATCCAGCACCGAACGCGCCGCGCGCAGGCCCGGGACCTCTTGCCCCCGACCAAGGCGCTGCATGGTGACCTCCATGGCCTCGATCTGCGCCCGGCGCTCGGCGTCATCGTCCAGCAGGCGCGCCAGGGCATCCGCAATCGGCCCGGGGCGACAATCGGGGCCCAGAAATTCCGGCACGGCACGTGTGTCCGACACGATGTTGACCAGCGTCACGGTATCGATCAGTGCCGCCCGGCGGATCATCCACCACGACAATCGGTTGAAGTCGTAGGCCACGACCATGGGAACGCTGTTTGCAGCAAGCTCGAGACTGACCGTTCCCGAGGCGGCCAGCGCCAGATCGGCCGCCGCGAATGCAGCCCTTCTTGCATCCGCCTGCTCGACGACAACGGGCTGGACTGGCCAGTGTTCGACCATCTGTCGCACCATCGGGGCAATCGATGGCAATGTTGGAACTGCCACCCGCAGGCTGGGTTCGCGATCACGCAGGCGCGCGATCGCCTCGCCGAAACGCGGCCCCAGCCTGCGCACCTCGCCACGCCGCGAACCGGGCAGACACAACAGCAGCGGCTGATCCCGACCGATCCCCTTCTCGGCCCGAAACGCGGCGGCCTGATCGGGGCCGGCCCAGGGCTCGGCCACGACGGGATGGCCAACGAAATCGCAGGTCATTCCCGCGCGCTCCATGTAGGGCGGCTCGAAGGGGAAAAGCGCCAGAACATGGTCGATCACCCGCGCCATGCGTTCGGCGCGCTTCGGTCGCCATGCCCATACGGTGGGCGCGACATAGTGAATGGTACGCTGCTGCGGTCGCAATTCGCGCAGTCTGGCGGCAAGCCGCAGGCAAAAGTCCGGGCTGTCGATCGTGATCAGCGCGTCGGGCGCGATTTCAGCCGCTGCCCGGGCGGTTTCTTCCAACCGGCGCTTCAGTGCACGGTATTTCGGCAGGACCTCCATCAGCCCCATGACCGAGAGTTCTTCCATGGGAAAAAGGCTGGTCAGACCCTGCTGCTGCATGCGCGGGCCGCCGACGCCGTGAAACGCGACATCCGGCGCCAGCTGCTTCAGCCCGGCCATCAAGGCCGCCCCCAGCGCATCGCCCGACGGCTCGCCGGCGACGAGAAACAGCTTCATGGCGCCCATGACCACAGGAACAGACCGGCTTCGGTGGCAAGCCGCTCGACATCTTCGCGCTGAAGCAGGATGACGCCACCGGCCTCCCAGGCGATACCGGCAAGCCCCGCCCGGGCAGCACCGCGCACGGTTTCGGGCCCGATCGTCGGCAGATCAATCCGGCGATCCTGTCCGGGCTTGGGCGCCTTGAACAGCACCCCGCGCGCGCCGTTCGGATCGGGGCGCAGATCTGCAGCCTCGGCAGCGACGAAACGCAGCATGGCATCCGTTCCCGGCAGGCTTTCAAGCCCCAGGCACAGCCCCTGGGCCACCACCGCACCCTGCCCGACATCCAGCCGCCCAAGGCCCGAGACAAGCTCGGCCGCGCGTTCGACATCGCGCGCATCGGCATCGCTGGGCTGACCGACCAGAACACCCGCGGGCGGGACGAGTTCGGGCGCAATCGCATCGGCGCCGACGACCGTCAGCCCCCAATCCTCGAAAATGCCGATCACCTCGCGCAGCAGCGCGTCGTCACCCTTGCCAAAGGCGCCGATCAGCCGAGGCAGCAGGGTCGCCGTTCGCGGATCGACCAGCTCGGCCTCGACGCGCGGCCGGCGGATCGCCCCGGCCATGACCACCCGTTCGACGCCGTGATCGGCCAGATGGTCCAGAAAGGGGACCAGACGTTCGATGCGAAAGCGCACCGGCTCGGGCGCGCGGATTCCGCAGGGAAATCCCTCCATCTCGGCGACCAGATGATCGGTGCCGTTGCGGGCCAGCGCCCGCGCAAGGATGGCGGGCAAGGCCCCCTGCCCGGCGATAAGGGCGGTCTTCGTCATCATCGCGGCGTCAGGAAGGAACGGTCGGTGGGGCCCAGGATGAAATCCAGAACCTCGCGGACCAGCGCGTGATCGCTGCCGGCCTCGACCCGGGCGCGCGCCGTTTCACGGAAATTGCCACGCGACAGCGCATCCAGAAGATCGCGAAGCGCTGCAATCTCGGCCCGCGCCACCCCGCGGCGCTTCAATCCAACAAGGTTCAGCCCATCCAGAACCGCCCGCGGCGCCTGTACAAGCCCATAGGGAATGACATCGGCCGTCACCATCGACAGGGCCCCGATCATCGCGCCCCGCCCGATGCGCACGAACTGATGGACGCCGGACAGTCCGCCGACGATCACCTCGTCTTCAAGCACGCAATGGCCAGCCAGGGCGACGTTGTTGACAAGGATCACGCGGCTGCCGATCTGGCAGTCATGGGCGACGTGACAGCCTGCCATGAACAGCCCGTCATCGCCGACGCGCGTGATACCCCCGCCGCCTTCGGTGCCCGTGTTCATCGTGACATGCTCGCGGATCCGGTTGCGCCGCCCGATGATCAGCCGGGTCCGTTCGCCGCGATACTTCAGATCCTGCGGCACTTCACCCAGGCATGAGAACGGAAAGACCACCGTTTCATCACCGATCTCGGTGTCGCCCTGAACCACGACATGCGATTTCAGCTGGACCCCCCGCCCAAGGCGCACATTCGGCCCAATGATGCAGAATGGCCCGATATGACAATCCGGTCCGATCACCGCGCCCGGCTCGATCACCGAGGAAGGATGGATCCGCGCGCTTTCGGCGATGGTCATGTTCAGTCCCGCAGATCCATCATGGCCGTGATCTCGGCCTCGCAGGCCGTCTGGTCGCCGACCTTGGCATGGCCGTGGAAGCGCCAGATCTTGCCCCCGCCGCGCTTGACGGTCATGTGCAGCTCCAGCACGTCTCCGGGAACGACCATGCGACGGAACTTGCAGCCGTCGATCGACATGAAATAGGTCAGCAGGTCGCGCCCGATCACATCCATCGATATTCCGACAAGAACGGCCGCGGACTGGGCCATCGCCTCGACGATGGTCACGCCGGGCATGATCGGCTTGGCCGGGAAATGGCCCTGGAAGTGCGGCTCGTTGAACGTGACATTCTTGATGCCGACGCAGCTCTTGTTGGGGACGATGTCCACGACCTTGTCGATCAGAAGAAACGGGTAGCGATGCGGGATGATCCGCTGGATCAAAGCAATATCGGCCTCGGTGATCTGCGTCGCGGTCATGCTGTGCTCTCCAAGGGGTCTTGAAAGGTCTCGCCTTGCTAACAATTGCGCCTGCCCGTGGCAAGGCGTCACTGGCCGCCGGATGCGTCGTCAGGCTCAGCCCGGCCATCGGCGGGGATGTCGATCTCATCCATCGGCAGATCTTCGCCGGCCCCCACCGATGCATTGATGCGCGCGGTCAGATCGTCGGTAATGTCGATGGCATCGACCGCGGCAAAGACCACCCGCCGATCAAGCACGATCAGCGCGCCGCGCTCGCGCAGGTATGTTTCGATCACCGGCAAAGCGGCTGCAAGAAAGCGCTGCCGCTCGATCTCCTGCAGCCGCGATATCGCGCGGGCCTTGCTTTCCTGCCGCTGGCGTATGTCCACGACCTTGGCGTCGAACGCCTCGGCAAGCTTGCGAAAGGCGGCCTGATCCATCGTCTTGCGACGCTCGGTCAGGTCGCGTTCCTCGGCGACAAGCTCGGCCTCGATGCGGCGGTTCTCGGCGGCCAAGGCTTCGGATTCGATCCTGATCCGCTCTCTCACCCGGGCAGCCCAAAGACTTGCCGAATACAGACGATCCTGATCGACCGTGACAACCGGCACCTGCGGCACGATCTCCTGGCCGTCGGCATGGCCGGCGGTCAAGGCAATCGCAACGGCGATCCAGCGAAGCACGCGCATCAGAAGCGGGTGGAAACCGTCAGATCGAAGGTCTGCTCCTTGTCATAGCTTTCCTTCTGGATCGCCTTCGAGAAGTTGAAGCGCAACGGTCCAAGCGGCGTATCCCAGAAGACCGAGAAGCCGATCGAACTGCGCAGATGCAGGCCGTCGTCGATGGTTGCCGTCCCGGCGGTATCGTCCAGCCCCCAGACAGACCCGACATCGGCGAACAGACCTCCGGTGATGCCGTATTCCTCGGGCAGGCCCAGCGGGAATTCCGCCTCGAGCCGCGCGACGGCAAAGAAATTGCCGCCAACGGCGCCCTCGTTGACTGCGCCAAGGTCACGCGGACCGATCCCGTTCGGCTCGAACCCGCGCACGGGGCTGCGGCCAGCGAAACGGTCCAGGATACGCGTGTCGCCCTTGGTTGCGACAACCGCGCCACCTTCCAGCTCGGCGCGCAGGGTCACTTCTTCGCGCATGATCTTCTGCTGATAGGACAGCAGTCCGGTGGTCCGAACGGATTGGATGTCACCGCCGACGCCCGCGAAATCCTGGCCAAACTGAACCCGCCACGAACGGTTCGGGTCGATCCCGCCGATGCGGCTGTCATAGCGATAGGTATAGCCGATCGCGCTGGTGATCTCGGCGCCGCGCAGGGCTTCGTTCTGCAAGAGCGCCGAGGAGTCGGTGTCCACATCGGTCAGCTCGTCACGCGAAATCGCATAGCGCAGCTCCAGCGTGCTGAGTTCGCCCAACGGGAACTCGATCGACGGGCTGAATCCCGCGCGCCGCGTCGAGTAGTAGGAATTGCTGTTGTCGCTGGTGCGGTAATAGGCCGAAAGACGCAGTTTCAGGTCACGATCCAGAAAGGCCGGTTCGATGAACGTGATCGAGTTGTTCTGATCCGACTCGGTCGTCGAGATGGACACGCTCACGAACTGGCCTCGACCAAGGAAGTTCGACTCGGACAGCGCAACGTTGAACCCGACCCCGTCCGACGTGGAATAGGCGGCGCCGAAAGACAGCGAACCGGTGGGTTTCTCCTCGACATTCACATCGACGATGACCTGATCCGGCCCGGTCCCCTGCCGCGCGCGCACATCGGCGTTTTCAAAGAACCCCAGCGCCCGGATCCGTTCGGCCGCCTGACGGATCTCGCGCGGGTTGAACGGGTCGCCCTCGACGGTGCGGAACTGACGCCGGATGACCTTGTCCAAGGTGGTCGCATTGCCTTCGATGTCGATCCGCTCGACAAAGACACGCTGCCCCTTTGTCAGGGCAAAGACGACATCCAGGGTCTGCGTTCTGGGATTGCGCGTGATGCGCGGCTCGACCGTCAGGAAGTTTACGCCCTGCCTGGTCGCGATCGCCTCCATGCGCGAGATCACGGTGTCGATGGCGGTCGGGGAATAGGTCTGGCCCTGTCGGATATTCACGACCTCGGCATAGGGCGCGGGATCTATACCCTCGTATTCGCTGATCGTGGTGACATTGCCAAAGCTGTATTGCAGCCCTTCCTGAACGGCAAAGGTCAGGAAGAAGGCATCGCGCTCGGGCGAAAACTCCCGCGAGACGGACAGGACGCGGAAGTCGATATAGCCGCGCGAACGATAGAAATCGGTCAGCAGCTGTTTGTCCAGTTCGATCCTGTCGGCGACAAAGGTATCGCGCTGGATGAAGCGACGCAGCAGCCCCGCCTGCTTGGTCTGCAGGACCTGGCGCAGCCGCCGGTCGGAAAAGGCACGGTTGCCGGTGAAGGACAGCCGCTCGATCTCGGTCACGGCGCCCTCGCGGATCTCGAAGACCAGATCGACGCGGTTGTTCGACCGTTCGATCACGCGCGGCTCAACCCGGGCCGCCAGACGGCCCGACTCGGCATAGGCCTGCGTGATGGCGGCGGCGTCCGCTTCGGCCTGCGCGGGCGTATAGACACGACGCGGCTGGGACTTCACGATCTTGGACAGATCCTCGTCCTTGATCAGCGCGTTGCCTTCGAAGGAAACGACGCTGATCACCGGATTTTCGACGACCTTGATGATCAGCGTCCCGCCCGAGGGCACGACATCAACGCTGCGGAACAGGCCCGAGGCATTCAACCGCTGGACGACATCGTTCAGTTCGCCGGCCGAGACGGTCCTGCCCGACTGTAACCCGGCAATCCGGGCGATCGTGGCCGGTTCGATCCTTTCGTTGCCCTCGACGACGATGGACGAAAAGGAATAACTTTGCGCGATTGCGGGCGGCGCGGGCGGGACAAAGGCCGCCGTCACCAGCAGGACCGCCACCGGCCGCAACAGTCGCCGGAAATCTCCGCGCCCACCCTGCGCAGCCCGCCGAAGGGTTGCAATCTCGTTCGCGCCGCGATCGACGCCCTGCCCGGCCGATTTCATTTCTGCCCCCCGATTTCACGGTTCAAGACCTTGATCCGTGACTAGCCCGAAAGCCGAACCATGTCAAAAGCCACAACGCGCCCGAAAGGGCGCGCCGACATGATTTTCCGATAGTGTCGCGAGGGGGGCGCGTCAGCGTATCTGATGATGGTCGGGCGGGAACATGCGTGCGATTTCACCGCCGATCATCGCGCTTCCCGCCAGTGCCACAACGATGGCAAGCGGGATCAGAACCCGGTCAAGGCCCACTTCCAGCATTACCGCCAGGCTGCGCATTCCGCCGGAAAGGCCATTTTGCAAGGTCTGCATGGGAAACGCCCCAGTTCAAGTATCGCTTCACGCAGCCTAGCCGCGGATTATGGCAGTAATTGGGCCTGCCCCGGACGCCGTTCTCAGGTGCAGAACAGATCGTTGGTCAGGCCGAACAGCATCAGCGTCAGGACGATTGCCAGACCAAGGGCCATGGCCGCATTCATGAACCGTTCGGACGGGGGCCGGCCGGTCGCCCATTCATAGGCATGGAACACAAGATGTCCGCCGTCGAGCACGGGAATCGGGAACAGGTTGACCAGGCCGATCGCCGTTGACAGCGCCGCAATCATCCAGACGAAGGAATCCAGCCCCGCACTTGCTGCCGTGCCGGTGGCCTGCGCGATCGCGATCGGGCCATTGATGTTGCAACTCGAGATCGCCCCGGAAATGATGCTGGCAATCCCGGTAATGGTGCCTTCGATGATGCCCCAGGTCTGCGACACGCCGATGCCCAGGGCTTCGACCGGGCCGGGATGGCGCGTGGCGGGCTCGAAGAAGAAGGACGACGTGATCCCGATCAGCCAAGCGGTTTCAAGCCCGCCATCCTCGGTCGGGACGGGGCGCGGGCGCGGTGTCAGCGTGGTCTGGAATACCTGACCGTCACGCCAGACATCCAGCGTGATCGGCGCCCCCTCGCCCGAACGGATAATGGTCTGCAGATCTGTCAGGCGCGCCACCGGCTGCCCGTTGGCCGCGACGATCACATCACCGGGCATCAGCCCGGCATCCTGCGCCGCGCTGCGCGGCTGTACCGACATCACGATCGGAGGCATCAGCGTCGGCCCCGTCACGGTGATCTCCTTCCCGTCGCGCAGGACGCGGTATTCCACCGTCGCGCTGGGCGGCAGCTTTTCGACGGCTTCGGCCAGGGCGGCATAGTCCGGAGTCTCGATCCCCGCCACGGCCAGAATGCGGTCGCCCGGCCGCAATTCGTTGACCTGCGGCAGCGGCCTGATCGAGGCGATCTCGGGGCCGTCCGTCGCCACGCCGCTGACAAAGGTCATGGCCGCAAAGACCACAATCGACAGGACGAAGTTGAAGGCGGGGCCGGCGAAGACCGTCGCCGCGCGCGCCCACAGGGGCGCCCCGTGCATCGTATGGCGACGCTCGTCCTCGCTCAGATGGGCAAGCGTCTCTTCATCGGCCCCGGCCGAAGCGGCATTCGCATCGCCAAGAAACTTCACATAGCCGCCAAGAGGGATCGCGGCGACCTGCCATCGCGTGCCGTGCCTGTCCATGCGCGACCACAATGCCGGACCGAAGCCGATCGAGAAGACCTCGGCCTTGATCCCGGACCAGCGGCCAACGATGTAGTGGCCGAATTCATGCACGAACACGATGATCGACAGGGCAACGACGAAGGACAGAACCGTCAGCCCCGAGCTTGCGAAAGATGCGATCAGTCCCGTCGTTTCCACGCCCTATCCTCCGAATTGTCGTGCGATCACATCGTCCGCGACCTTTCTGGCCTCGGCATCCATCTGAAGCACCATATCGAGATCCGCAGGCACCTTGCCAAGGGCGGGATCGCGCGAAAGGCGGTTCAGCACGTCATCCACGACCTCGGCCATCTGGGTGAAGCGGATGCGACCCTCGATGAAGGCGTCCAGCGCGGCCTCCTTGGCGGCATTGAACGCGGCCCCCGCCAGCCCGCCGATCCGCATGACATCGCGCGCCAACCCCAACGCGGGATAACGCTGCGGGTCTGGGACGCGAAAGGTCAGCGAACCGGCCCGGGCCAGATCCAGCGGCGCGACCGGCAGATCCCTGCGTTCGGGCCAGTTCAGCGCATAGCCAATGGCATGGCGCATGTCCGGCGCCCCCATATGCGCGATCACGCCCCCGTCGCGAAAGGCGACCAGGGCATGAACCAGGGATTCGGGATGCACCAGAACCTCGATCCGATCCGGGTCGATTCCAAAGAATTCATGCGTCTCGATCAGCTCCAGCGCCTTGTTGAACATCGACGCCGAGTCGATCGTGATCCTTTGTCCCATGGCCCAGTTGGGATGCGTCGAGGCCTGTTCGACCGTCGCCTGGGCCAGCTTCTCGATCGGCCAGTCGCGGAAAGCCCCGCCAGACGCCGTGATCGTGATCGACTGCACGGCCTCCATCTCCTCGCCCTGCAGGGCCTGGAAGATGGCCGAGTGCTCGCTGTCCACAGGCAGGATGCGCGCGCCATGCGCCCGCGCCTCGGCCAGAAGAAGCGGGCCGGCGGTCACAAGGCTTTCCTTGTTGGCCAAAGCAAGCGTCGTGCCATGCGACAGGGCCAGGAAGCCCGGCACCAGCCCCGCGGCCCCGACGATGGCCGACATGGTCCAATCACATGGCCGCTGCGCAGCCTCGAGAATCGCGTTTCGGCCCGCAGCCGCGGCAATACCGGTGCCGGCAAGGGCCTCTTTCAGCGCCCCAAGCAACGAGTCATCCGCGATCACGGCAATTTCTGCACGCAGGGCACGCGCCTGGCTGGCCAGCAGCGCGACATTGCGTCCGCCGGTCAGCGCGACGGTGCGAAAGGTTTCCGGACCTCCTTCGCGAAGAAGAAGATCAACCGTGCTCTGCCCGATCGAACCGGTCGAGCCAAAGATCGAGATCCTGCGCATCGGATCAGAACCGCACCACGGGAACGTCGGTCAGCTGCGCCACGATCAGCATGAAGATCGCCGCTCCCAGCAGCCCGTCGAACCGATCCATCAAGCCACCATGCCCCGGGATCAGGGCCGACGAATCCTTGACGCCAGCCTTGCGCTTCAGAGCGCTTTCGGCGATGTCGCCAAGCTGCGAGGCAAGTGACAGAAGCGCCGAAATCCATATCAGGTCGCGTCCTGCCGTCGAGATGACAAGAAATACCGCGCCGACAATGGCCGCGCCGATCCAGCCCGCGACCACCCCCGACCATGTCTTCTTCGGGCTGAAGCGCGGCCAGAATTTCGGCCCACCGATCATCCTTCCAGCGAAATAGCCGGCAATGTCCGTCACGACCACGACAAGGATCAACCACACGATCCACAGCATGCCATAGCCGTCACGGAAGGCGACAAGCCCATAGCAGGCCACCATGATCAATACGGCATAGATCGCAAACGCGAACCGCATCGGGCGGCCCGGACGCAACAGACCCGCCAGTGCCGGCAAGACAAGAAGCGGCATCAGAAAGGGATTCTGTCCATAAAGGACCACGACCATGCAAATTGCGGCAAGGCCGGCAAGCGCCAATGCCTCCCTTGGGCGCGACTGGTCGGTCATGGCGGCCAGTTCCCAGATCATCAGCGTACCGACAAGCACCGACAGCGCCGCGAACCACGGGCCGCCCAGCCAGACCAGAACGATACCGGCCACGGCCATCGCAATCCCGGACCCGGCCCGCGCGGCCAGGTCGCCCCATTTGCCTTCCGTTGCCGTCATGCCGTCAGAGCGCCCCCAAACCGTCTTTCGCGCGTCCCGAAGCGGGATACGATCTCTGCCATTTCCTCGGGCGTGAAGTCGGGCCACAGCGTCGGTGTGAACTCGTATTCCGCATAGGCGCATTGCCACAGCAGAAAGTTGGAAATCCGCGTCTCGCCGCTTGTGCGGATCACCAGGTCCGGATCAGGAATATCCGCCGTGTCCAGATGGCCCGAGAACGTTGCGTCATCCAGATCTTCCGGCCGGGCGCGGCCCGCGGCGACATCGCTGGCGAAGTCGCGCGCGGCGCGCAGGATCTCATCCCGTCCGCCGTAGTTGATCGCCACCGTCAGGTGCAACCGATCGTTGTTGCGCGTGCGCTCCTCGATACCCGCCATCAGGGCCTGCAGCTTGTCGTCAAGCCGATGCCGCGCGCCGATGAAGCGCATGCGAACGCCCTGTTGCGCCAGCCGGTCGGCCTCGGACTGAATATAGCGCGAGAACAGCGCCATCAGGCCGATGACCTCTTCGGTCGAACGCTTCCAGTTCTCGGTCGAAAAGGCATAAAGGGTCAGATAGCGGATCCCGAGCTGCGGCGCGGCCTCGACGATGCTGCGCACCCGTTCGGCGCCACGCCGATGCCCGACAAGCCGTGGCCAGCCGCGAGACGTCGCCCAGCGACCATTGCCATCCATGATGATGGCCACATGCGCAGGCGCGCCAGTCGTGATGTCCCTCGCGGCCATCGGCAGCCCCTCTTGCCTCAATGCAGGTCTCAGACCTGCATGATCTCGGCCTGCTTTTCCTCCAGCGCCTTGTCGACCATCGCGATGTGACGATCGGTCATGGCCTGAATTTCATCCTGCCAGAACTTCTGGTCGTCTTCGCTCATGCCCTCGGCCTTGGCCTTCTTGATGCGATCCATGCCATCGCGCCGCACGTTGCGGATCGCGACGCGGGCGTGTTCGGCATATTGCGCGGCGACCTTGGCCAGTTCCCGCCGACGCTCCTCGTTCAGCTCGGGGATCGGCAGCATGATGATCGTGCCGTTGGTCTGGGGGTTGATCCCCAGGCCGCTTTCGCGAATGGCCTTTTCGACCTTTCCGACCAGGCCCTTGTCCCACACGTTCACCGTCACCATGCGGGGTTCGGGCACGTTGACGGTCGCCAGATGGGTCAGCGGCGTCATCGCGCCGTAGGCATCGACCATGATCGGCTCGACGATCGAGGCCGAGGCCCGCCCGGTGCGAAGGGATGCGAATTCCTGGCGCAGTGCGTTCAGTGCGCCGTCCATGCGCCGTTCCAGATCGTCAGTCTGAATTTCGATGTTCTCGCTCATGCCTGTATCGCCGTGATTGTTCCGAATGTCGGGTTTTCGTTCGCACCTCTATAGCGCCAAGGGCAAGCAGCTGTATAGAGAGCGATTGCGCCGATTTCCGGGCAGCGCCCGGTTCCGCGCCGATTTCCTGTCACTGGCCGACATGCGTATAGGTGCCACGCCCCGAAAGGATGCCACGGAACCCGCCCGGTTCATCCAGCGAAAAGACGATGATCGGCAGGTTGTTTTCCCGCGCCAACGCGATCGCGCTGGCATCCATCACGCCCAGATGCTTTTGCAGCACCTCGTCATAGGTCACGCGATCATAGCGCTTGGCGTCGGGGTGCTTCTTCGGGTCCTTGTCATAGACACCGTCGACCTTGGTGCCCTTGAAGATCGCCTCGCAGGCCATCTCGTTGGCGCGCAGCGTCGCCGCGGTGTCGGTCGTGAAATAGGGATTGCCCGTTCCCGCCGCGAAGATGCAAACGCGTTTCTTTTCAAGATGGCGCACGGCGCGGCGCCGGATATAGGGCTCGCACACTTCGTCCATTCGAATCGCGCTGATGACACGGGTGAAGACCCCCATCGATTCCAGTGCCGACTGCATGGCCAGGGCGTTCATCACCGTGGCAAGCATCCCCATATAGTCGGCAGTGGTCCTCTCCATCCCCTGGGCCGAGCCCTGAAGGCCGCGGAAGATGTTGCCGCCGCCGATGACCATGCAGATCTCGACGCCAAGATCGCGCACCGACTTGACCTCGCGCGCGATTCGCTCGACGGTCGGCGGGTGCAGGCCGTATCCCTGGTCCCCCATCAAGGCCTCGCCGGAGATCTTCAGAAGGACACGCTTGTACTTGACACTGGGCTCGTCCGACGCGCTCATGCCTGCTTCCCTTGCCGCTGTTCTGGATCGCGCGCAACATGACGGAATTCGCGCCCGGGTTCAACCGCAACACCCATGCAGTCGCGATGCGTCGCCGATCCAGCCCGCGCTCCGAATGAAGGCAGTCGGTTAAAAAAACGTAATGATTGACGAAATAGACCATGAAACACCGGTTTTGATCGCCGGTCCCACCGCTTCGGGGAAGTCCGAGCTGGCGCTGCGCATAGCCGAGGAAAAGGGCGGCGTCATCGTGAATGCCGATGCGCTGCAGGTATGGTCGTGCTGGCGCATTCTGTCCGCGCGCCCTTCCGAACTGGACGAAACGCGGGCGCCGCACATGCTTTACGGCCACCTGCCGCCGGGGGCGGATTACTCGGTGGGCCATTGGCTGCGCGAGGTCGCGCCGATCCTTCATGGCCCCAGCCGCCCGATCATCGTTGGCGGAACCGGGCTCTATCTGACCGCGTTGACCGAAGGGCTTGCCGAAATTCCCGAAACCCCGCCCCGGATCCGGGCCGAAGCCGACGCTCGGATCGCGCGCGAGGGTCATGCGGCTTTGCTGGCCGAGCTCGATCCGCAGACCGCCGCCCGGATCGACCGGAACAATCCGGCGCGCGTGCAGCGGGCATGGGAAGTCCTGCGCGCCACCGGCATTGGGTTGGCCGAATGGCAGGACCGCACGCCTCCGCCCCTCTTGCCGCTGTCGCGCTGTCTGCCGATCGTCATCGATGCTGATCGCGACTGGCTGGCCGAACGCATAGATCGCCGTTTCCTGCAGATGATCGATGCCGGCGCGCTGGCCGAGGTCGAAGCGGTTCTGCCGATCTGGGACCCGCTGGCGCTGTGGGCGCGTGCGATCGGCGCGCCCGAACTTGTGGCGCATCTGCGCGGCGAATTGTCGCTGGATCAGGCCATCGGACGCGCACAGGCCGCATCGCGCCAATACGCCAAGCGCCAAAGGACCTGGTTTCGCAACCGGATGAAAAAGTGGCGCCGTGTGTCCCGCCCGTGATCGTCCGAACCGACCGCCACGGCGCCGTACCGCCGCGGATACGCGCCGCGGCACTTCCGGCTTGAACCCCGGTGGCAAAGGTCTAGGCTGCGCCCCGGGATCCAGATGAAAGACGAACTCCGTGCCTGTTCTGTTCACAAGGGAGCTGATCCGCGCGCTTGATCCTGGCCCCGAAGAAAAGGCCGATGCGCGGCCATGGGACCGCTGCAGGGCAAGGGTCGTTCCGGTGCAGCAGCTGGCCTCTGGCGGAAAATGGCGCGCCGGATCGATGCGCGCCCTGGCCGAGCCGATGCTCTTGTGGTTCACGCGCGGACAGGGGCGGATCACGATTTCCGGGCTTCGCCGCGGCTATGGTGTGCACAACGCGATCCACGTCCCGGCGGGCGTGATGCATTGCGTTGAAATTGGCCCACAAACATTTGGAAGTGCTGTATTTTTCGGATACGAACCCAACCTTGCGCTGCCCCGGGCCCCGTTGCACCTGCGTGTGCGCGACGTCGCGGCACAGGCCGCGCTTTCCTCGTTGATAGAAAATGCGCAGCGCGAACTTGCTTCCGCGGCACCGCTGTCCCGCCAGGCAGCATGGCACCATCTGGGCCTGATCGGCATCTGGCTGATGCGGCACGAAAACCTCGCCCAGGAAAGCCCTGGTCCGGATGCCGCGCAGCGGCTGGTGACCCGATATACCGATCTGATCGAATGCACCCTTGGCAGCGGCAAGGGAGTGGCCGAACTCGCCGCGGAACTTGGCGTGACCCCGACCCATCTGACGCGCGCATGCCAGAAATGTTGTGGCCGGTCGGCCATGGCCCTTCTGCAAGATCGCCTGATGTTCGAGGCACGGCTGCTTCTGGCGGAAACGCGCCTGCCGGTGGCCGAGATCGCTAGACGGCTTGGATATGGGTCGGCGGGCTATTTCACGCGCGCCTTCGAACGGCAAACGGGCCAGACCCCGTCGGCATTCCGCAAGGTCAACCGCCGAGACCCTGTCACCGATGCCACAAAATCGGGTTGAAAAGCTGGATGTTATCGTTGACCCTTGGGCCGCAAGCTGGCGCAAGGGGCCGACAGGTCCCGAATTTCGACAACGCATCGGCTCCACGCCCCGCAGGCCGCGTCAGCAGAACAAGATCGGGGGCGCGGCGCAGACATGATGGCCGGCCGACTGCAGGCTTGCCGCAAAACAGACCGGGGAGAACAAGACATGACAGGACCGACCGCCAAGGGCATCCATCCCGCCGCACGTCGCTATGCCGAAGAAGTGCGTGAAGGCACGATGAGCCGGCGTGAATTCCTGACCCGCGCCTCGGCGCTGGGCGTCGGGACCGGAGCAGCCTATGGGCTGCTTGGGCTCGCCGCGCCCTCGCCCGCATTTGCGCAGACGCCGAAGATGGGCGGCACCTTGCGGGTGCAGATGGAAACCAAGGCCCAAAAGGACCCACGCACGTGGGACTGGTCCGAACTTGCCAATTTCGGTCGTGGCTGGCTGGATTACCTGGTCGAATACAACCGTGACGGCAGCCTTCGCGGGATGCTGCTGGAAAGCTGGGAGGCGAACGAGGACGCCACCGAATACCTGCTGCATGTCCGCCGCGGCGTGAAATGGAACAACGGAGACGACTTCACCGCGGCGGACGTGGCCCGCAACATCGAACGCTGGTGCGATGCCACGGTCGAGGGCAACTCGATGGCCACGCGCATGGGTGCGCTGGTGGATGAAGCCACCAAGAAGGCGCGCGAAGGCGCGATTTCGATCGTTGACGATCACACGGTCAAGCTGACGCTGCCCGCGCCCGACATCACGATCATCGTCGGCATGGCAGACTACCCGGCGGCGATCGTCCATTCCAGCTATGATGGCGGCGATCCATCGGCGAACCCGATCGGCACCGGCCCCTATCTGCCCGAGGTGAACGACGTTGGCGTCCGCCAGGTCCTGGTTCGCAATCCCGACCATACATGGTGGGGGACCGAGGTCTATGGCGGCCCCTATCTGGACCGGATCGAATATATCGACCTGGGCACCGATCCGTCATCCTTCCTGGCCGCGGCCGAGGCCGACGAGATCGACATGCTGCATCGCACCGACGGCGATTTCGTCGAGATCTTCGACACGATCGGCTGGACCAAGTCCGAAGCGGTCACGGCGGCCACGATCGCGGTTCGATTCAATCAGCAAACCGAACCTTACACGGATCTGAACGTTCGCAAGGCGCTGCAGCTCGCGGTGGACAATGCGGTCGTTCTTGAACTTGGCTATGCCGGTCTGGGTTCGCCGGCGGAAAACCACCATGTCTGCCCGATCCATCCCGAATATGCCAAGTTGCCGCCGATTGAATTCAATCCGGCCAAGGCGAAAGAGATGATCGAAGCCGCCGGCCATGCCGATACGGAATTCGAACTGATCTCGATCGACGATTCCTGGCAGGCCGCGACATGCGACGCCGTGGCGGCACAGCTCCGCGACGCCGGGATCAAGATCAAGCGCACGATCCTGCCCGGTTCGACCTTCTGGAACGACTGGCTGAAATACCCGTTCTCGGCGACCGAATGGAACATGCGCCCCCTTGGCGTGCAGGTCCTGGCACTTGCCTACAAGTCGGGCGTGCCGTGGAACGAAACGGGGTTCTCGAATGCCGAATTCGACGCCCTGCTGGCCGAATCCATGTCGATCGCCGATGCCGACAAGCGCCGCACGGTCATGGCGAAGCTCGAGAAGATCATGCAGGACGAAGGCGTGCTGATCCAGCCCTACTGGCGCAACGTCTATCGGCACTTCAAGCCGAATGTTCGCGGGGCGGACATGCATCCGACCTTTGAACATCACCACTACAAGTGGTGGATCGAAGCCTGATCCGAGACCGGGCCGGGGACATGTTCTCCGGCCCGATCCGAGGCCTTTCGGAACAATGATGCCTGCCCCTTTTGCGGGACGAGGACCATTTACCCATGCTGACATTTCTTGTCCGGCGCACCTTCGTGATGTTGCTGACGGCGCTATGCCTGACCTTCGTCGTCTTCGTGTTGACCAATCTGCCGCCCAATCTGGAAAAGCTGGCCAAGACCGAGGCCGGTAGCCGCATCAGCGATGCCGAGGTGGAAAGCTGGCTTGAACGCAACGGCTTCGCGCGCCCGATGCTCTTGCGCTATGGCGAATGGATGGGCGTCGTGCCGGGCTGGCGGAACGAGCAGGATGGCAAGGTCACCGGACGCTGCATCCAGCCCGGGCAGGATCCCGCCACGGCGCCGCGCTTTTGCGGCGTGCTGCAGGGCTACTGGGGCTTTTCGACCTTCTTCAAGGCGCCCGTGGGCGAAAAGATCGCCTATCACCTTGGCCTGACCGGGATTCTGATGTTCTGGGTCATGGTCGTGATGGTCCCGATGGCCCTGCTGATCGGGGTACTGGCCGGCATGCGCGAGGGGTCGCGCCTTGACCGAACCCTGTCGACCTTCTCGATCGCCTCGACCGCCACTCCGGAATATGTATCGGGCGTTCTGCTGATCGCGGTCTTTGCATCGTCGATGTTCGGGCTGAAGTGGTTCAAGGGAACCGCGACCGGCGCGATGAACGACGTGACCTTCGAGAATTTCGCCCTGCCCGTCCTGACGATCGCCCTGTACGGCACGGGCTATATCGCGCGGATGACCCGGGCCTCGATGGCCGAGGTGATGACGTCGCAATACATCCGCACGGCCCGGCTCAAGGGGCTGAGCTTTCGCACGATCGTGCTGCGACATGCGCTGCGCAATGCGCTGATCGCGCCGTTCACGGTGATCATGCTGCAGTTTCCGTGGCTCTTGAACGGCGTCGTCATCGTCGAGACTCTGTTCAGCTACAAGGGTTTCGGGTGGACGCTGGTTCAGGCGGCGGGCAACAACGATATCCAGCTGCTTCTGGGCTGCTCGGTCGTGGCGGTAATGGTCGTGCTGGCGACACAGCTGATTTCGGATATCGGCTATGTCCTGCTGAACCCGCGCATCCGGATTTCATGAGGCAGGAGTGAGCATGCAACCTCTCGACTGGACCGGTTCGCTGGCCTTCCTGAACCCGGTCACCATGGCCGCCGCGTTGGCGCTGCTTGCGGCGCTGTTGGTTCAGACCGTTCTTTCGGCTCTGGCGCCAGATACACCCGCGACCGCGCCCACGCGCGTGGTGGCCGAAACGCCGCGCGCGCTCGCGCTGGCCGATCTTGCCGTGCGCCTGCTGTTTGTCACGCTTGTGATACTGGTGCTGGTCTATCCGATGGTCGGGGCGCTGCTGCCGCCGGAACAGGGCGGGATCATCGGGGCGCTGACCCGCCGTTTTCTGCCGGTCTGGATCGCGCTGGGCATCACGTTTGCGCTGTCGGTGCGCTACAAGCGGCGACTTGGCCTGTATGGCAAGCTGTTCGACTCGACGATCGGGATGATCGGCTTCGGTCTTGTCATGTTCTGGGTCTTCACCGCGATCTTCTCGGACCTGATCATCACGCAGGACGTTCTGGAACAGGTCAGCCGCATGAAGAACAAGGCGCCGGGCACGGCCTTGCCGGACGGTTCGGGCTGGTATCTGCTGGGCGGCGACCACCTTGGCCGGGATGTCTTTTCGCGCATGGTCGCAGGGTCGCGCATCGTGATCCTGATCGCCCCTTTTGCGACCATCTTCGCCTTCATGGTCGGCATCACGCTGGGCCTGCCTGCGGGGTATTATGGCGGGCGCCTGGACAGTATCCTGTCCTTTCTGGCCAACCTCATCCTGGCCTTTCCGGTGATCCTGCTGTTCTACCTGCTGGTCACGCCCGAGATCGTGCAAACCGGAATGCCGCAATATCTGGCGGTTGTCCTGTTCCTGTTCCCGATCATCTTCCTGCTGACCATGGTCAATTCGCGTTTTCGCGTGAACCCACCGCGACGCAACCTGCTGGTGGCCGTGATCGTCGTCCTTGGGGGCTATGTCTATCTGTCACTGATCAGCGAACCCGACAGCGCGATCGCCATTCTGCCATCGGCCGTGGACGCAATCTCGATGCCCGGGAATATCCTGATCGTGTTCGTCTCGGTCGTCTTCGTCAATGCGCCCACGGTTTTCCGCATCGTCCGGGGCATCGTGATGGACATCAAGACACGCGACTATGTCGCGGCGGCGCAGACGCGCGGCGAACGGCCATGGTACATCATGATCTGGGAAATCCTGCCAAACGCACGCGGGCCGCTGATCGTCGATTTCTGCCTGCGCATTGGCTATACCACCATCCTTCTGGGAACATTGGGGTTCTTCGGGCTCGGACTTTCACCGGAAAGCCCGGACTGGGGCTCGACCATCAATGCGGGGCGCAAGCTGATGACGATTGCGCAGCACCCCGCGATCGTGCCCGCGCTTGCGCTGATGAGCCTCGTTCTGGGGTTGAACCTGCTGGCCGATGGCCTGCGCGAGGAAAGCCTGCGGGACTGATGATCGTCATGTCCCGCCGAACGACATATCCGACAGGAGACGCGCGATGACCGATCAGGCTCATGACGGACCGATCCTGGAGATCGAGAATCTCTCGATCAGCTTTTTCACCCGCCTGCGCGAAATCCCGGCGGTGATGGATTTCTCGTGCACGGTTCAGCCGGGCGAGGCCATGGGCCTGGTGGGCGAATCCGGCTGCGGCAAATCCACCGTGGCGCTGGCGATCATGCGCGATCTTGGGCGCAACGGCCGCATCACCGGCGGCTCGATCCGCTTTCGGGGGCGCGAGCTGACAACCATGCCCGAGGCGGAGCTGCGCGACATCCGGGGCTCGCAGATTGCCATGATCTATCAGGAGCCCATGGCCTCGCTGAACCCCGCGATGAAGATCGGACAACAGCTGATGGAGGTGCCGATCGTCCATGAAGGGATCAGCAAGGCCGAGGCACGCGCCCGCGCGCTCGAAGTCGTGGCCGATGTGCGCCTGCCCGACCCCGAGCGGATCCTGAAAAGCTATCCGCATCAGCTTTCGGGCGGCCAGCAGCAGCGTATCGTCATCGCGATGGCGCTGATGTCCAAGCCCGCGCTGCTGATCCTGGACGAGCCGACCACCGCGCTGGACGTCACGGTCGAGGCCGCGGTCGTGGACCTAGTCAAGGACCTGGGCCGAAAATACGGCACCTCGATGCTGTTCATCAGCCACAATCTGGGCCTTGTCCTGGAAACCTGCGACCGCATCACCGTGATGTATTCCGGCGAGGCGGTGGAAACGGGATCGGTCCGCGACGTATTCGACAAGATGCGCCATCCCTATACGCAGGCGCTGTTTCGTTCGATCCCCCTGCCCGGCGCCGACAAGACCCGGCGCCCCCTGATTGCCATTCCCGGAAACTTTCCCCTGCCGCATGAGCGACCCCAGGGCTGCAATTTCGGCCCCAGATGCGACTACTTCGTTGCCGGACGTTGCGATGCGGCCGACATTCCGATGTTCCCGGTCCCCGGGGACGCGTCCCACAGTTCGCGCTGCATCCGCATGAACGAGATCGACTGGGATGCCCCGCCCGCGGCGCCGGTCAAGGGTGAGCGCACGCCGATCGGCGCGCCGGTTCTTCAGGTCGCAGATCTCAAGAAATACTATGAACTGCGCGCGAATGCCCTGTTCGGCGGGGCCGCGCGCGTGGTCAAGGCCAATGAATCGCTTAGCTTCGAGGCGCGCGAGGCCGAAACCCTGGCCATTGTCGGCGAATCCGGCTGCGGAAAATCGACCTTTGCCAAGGTTCTGATGGGGCTGGAAACGGCGACGGACGGCCGGATCGTCCTGCTGGGCAACGAGGTGCAGGATACGCCGATCGAGAAACGTACGGCCCAGACGATTGCCTCGGTCCAGATGGTGTTCCAGAATCCGTTCGACACGCTGAATCCGTCGATGACGGTGGGGCGGCAGATCATCCGGGCGCTGGAGGTCTTTGGCATCGGCAAGACGGATGCCGAACGGCGCGAACGCATGTTGCAGCTTCTGGACCTGGTCAAGCTGCCCCGCGAATTCGCCCGCCGGATGCCACGCCAGCTGTCGGGCGGCCAGAAACAGCGCGTCGGCATCGCGCGCGCCTTTGCGGGCGATGCGCGGATCGTGGTGGCGGACGAACCGGTCAGCGCACTCGACGTCTCGGTTCAGGCGGCCGTGACCGACCTTCTGATGGACATCCAGCGCGAAAACGGGACGACATTGCTGTTCATCAGCCACGACCTGTCCATCGTGCGCTATCTGTCGGATCGCGTTCTGGTCATGTATCTGGGCCACGTCGTCGAGATCGGCACGACCGAGCAGGTCTTCAGCCCGCCCTATCACCCCTATACCGAGGCGCTGCTTTCCGCCGTGCCCATTGCCGACACGCATGTGAAGAAAAAGCATATCGTCCTGGAAGGCGAAATTCCGTCGGCCATCAATCCGCCGCCGGGCTGTCCCTTCCAGACCCGCTGTCGGTGGAAATCGCGCGTGCCGGGCAATCTGTGCGAAACCAGCGTTCCGCCGATGCGGCAGATGGCTGACGGTCACCAGATCAAGTGCCACCTTTCCGAGGCCGAATTCGCCGAAATGGAGCCCGTCATCGAGATCGCGGCCGAGTAGGACGGCCTGCGAAACCGAACGACGGATCAGCGATACAGCAGCGATTGCCCCGCGTGGAACAGGTGCACCTTGTCGGGGTGCGCGGTCAGGCTGACCGGCTTGTGCCGCAGGTCCGACTGGATGCCCGGCACCTTGGCAATGACCGGCATGTCCTCTCCCTGCCCGTGGAAATGCAGCAAGGTCACCTCGCCCAGGGCCTCGGTCAGCTTGACCTCTCCGCTGAAGACGGCCTCACCGTCGGTTGGCACGAAATCCTCGGGTCGTATCCCCACGCGAACGGGCAGCCCCATGTCCGAGTCCCGCGTCGGCACGGCCGAGCGGACGATACCGCCGGATTTCAGCCTGACGGTCGTTTCCGCACCGGTACCGATCACCTCTCCTTCCAGCAGGTTCATGGCGGGCGAGCCGATGAACTGCGCCACGAATTCGTTGCGCGGCCTTTCATACAGTTCCAGCGGCGTGCCGAACTGGCCGATCCCGTTGCCGACGGTCAGGACCACGATCCGATCGGCCAGCGTCATCGCCTCGACCTGGTCATGGGTGACATAGATCATGGTCGAGTCCGGCATCTTTTCCTTCAGCTGCGCGATCTCGATACGGGTCGCGACGCGCAAGGCGGCATCCAGGTTCGACAGGGGTTCGTCGAACAGATAGACCTTCGGGTCGCGCACGATCGCACGACCGATGGCCACCCTCTGTCGCTGACCACCCGACAGCGCCTTGGGCAGACGATCCAGATAGGGGGTCAGTTGCAGGATCTCGGCCGCGCGGCGGACAGCCGTGTCGATCTCGTCCCGCTTTCGCCCCGCGATCTTCAGCGCGAAGGCCATGTTGTCGTAAACCGTCATGTGCGGATACAGCGCATAGGACTGAAAGACCATGGCAATTCCTCGCTGCGCGGGCGGGACGTCGTTGACGACCTGCCCCTCGATTTCCAGCGTGCCCGAGGTAATGGATTCCAACCCGGCGATCATGCGCAGCAGGGTGGACTTGCCACAGCCCGATGGCCCGACGAAGACCACCAGCTCTCCACGTTCGATTTCCAGGTTGATGTCTTTCAGGACATGCACATCGCCATAGGATTTCTGCACGTCGCGCAGCGTGACACTGGCCATCGTTCCCCCCTAACCCGTATCAATCGGTCTTGCGTGCCAGAAGGCTTGCCTGCCACGGCCCCAGTTCCACGGTGCCATCGGGCTTTGGCGCGACCATTCCCAGATCCTGTCCGATGGGCGTGCCATCGCCAAAGGGAAGCCGCGCAACACCCGGACGATCGGAAAGGTTGATCGCGATGGCGATTTCCTCGCCGCCCCCCTTGCGGACAAGGACGATGGCGTCGCCCTGCGCCTCGACGGCGCCTTGCGTGCCCTTGCGCAAGGCTTCGTGTTCGTGCCGCAGCGCCAGAACGCGCCGGTAATGGGCGGGCAGACCGTTCGGGTCGTCCACCTGCAGGTCCGCCGCGCGGGCAAGATGCTCGGCCGGGACCGGCAGCCAGGGCTTCACTGTCGAAAACCCGCCATGGGGCGCGTCGTGTTGCCAGACCATGGGCGTGCGGCAACCATCCCGCCCCTTGTAGGTCGGCCAGAACTCGATGCCATAGGGGTCGCGCAGGTCCTCGAAGGCGATTTCGGCTTCGGGCAGGCCCAGCTCTTCGCCCTGATACAGGCAGACCGACCCGCGCAGGCAGACCAACAGCGTAGCATAGGCGCGCGCCGCCTGATCCGACAGACCCCAGCGCGAGATGTGGCGCGGAACGTCATGATTGGACAGCGCCCAGCAGGGCCAGGCGTCGGGCGCGATGTCATCGACCCGGCCCAGAACCTCGGCCAGGCGCGGCGCGGTCAGAGGCTCCCGCGAGAGGAATTCGAACGAATAGCACATCTGCATCAGATCGTCGCCGGCCGTGTATTCGGCCATGATCTGCAGCCCGCGCTGGGCATCGCCCACTTCGCCCACCGCCGCGGCATTGTACTGGTCCATCAGGCGGCGCAGGCGGCGCAGGAAGTCCAGGTTTTCGGGCTGGTTCTTGTCGTACAGGTGTTCCTGCCAGTTATAGGGATTGACGGCAGGCGCGATCGTGTCGTTGCGCAATTCCGGCGGCAAGGCAGGATTGTCGCGCAACTGCTTGTCACAAAAGTAGAAATTGATGGTGTCCAGCCGGAAACCGTCGACACCACGATCCAGCCAGAACCTGGCCACGTCCAGCAAGGCGTCCTGGACGTCGTGGTTGTGAAAGTTCAGATCGGGTTGCGATGTCAGGAAATTGTGCAGGTAGTACTGCATCCGTTTTCCGTCCCATTGCCAGGCGGAACCGCCGAAGATCGACAACCAGTTGTTGGGCGGTGTCCCGTCGGGCTTGGGATCGGCCCAGACATACCAGTCGGCGCGCGGATTGGTCCGGTCCTTGCGGCTTTCCACGAACCAGGGATGCTGGTCCGACGTATGGCTGAGCACAAGGTCGATCATCACCTTCAGGCCCAGCTCATGCGCCCGCGCCACCAGCGCATCGAAATCGGCAAGCGTCCCGAACATCGGATCGACATCGCAATAATCCGACACGTCATAGCCGAAATCCTTCATCGGCGACTTGAAGAAGGGCGATATCCAGATCGCATCCGCGCCCAGCCGCGCCACATGGTCCAGCCGCCGGGTGATCCCGGCAAGGTCGCCGATCCCGTCGCCATTCGTGTCCTGATAGCTGCGCGGATAGATCTGGTAGATCACCGCCCCACGCCACCAGTCCTTGTCTGCCCCGGCCCGTGCCGAAAGGCTCTTGTCGATCATTGTCATCTTGTCCTCACTTGACCGAGCCGGCCAGAAGGCCGCGCACCAGGTATTTCTGCATCGCAAAGAACACGAACAGCGGCACCGCGATCGAAACGAAGGCCGAAGCCGCCAGAATTTCCCAATCCCCACCGCGCGAACCCAGCAGGTTGACCAGCGCCCCGGTCAGCACCAGTTGATCGTTGCCCGTACCAAGGAAGACCAAGGCCACCAGCAGATCGTTCCAGGTCCACAGGAACTGGAAGATCGCGAAGGAAGCGATCGCCGGAAAGCTGAGCGGCAGGATGATCCGGGTGAAGATCTGGAACTCCGTCGCGCCATCCACACGCGCGTTTTCGATGATGTCGCGTGGCAATCCGGCCATGTAATTGCGCAGAAGATAGATGGCCAGCGGCAAGCCAAAGCCGGTATGGGCCAGCCAGATCCCAAGATAGCCCTTGCCGATGCCAACCCAGTTATGCAGCTGCAACAGCGGGATCAGCGCCAGCTGCAGCGGCACAACCAGAAGCCCGACCACCGCGGCGACCAGCAGTGCCCGCCCCGGGAAATCCATCCACGCAAGGGCATAGGCCGCAAAGGCCGCGATCAGGATCGGGATCACCGTGGCCGGGATCGCCACGGTCGCGGTATTCAGAAAGGCCTGACCGATGCTGATGCCGGTATTGGCCCCGACCAGGACCTGCCGGTAATTGTCCAGCGTGAATTCGGGCGGCTGGGTTGCCGTCGCAAAGATGCGCGGCAGGCGCTTGCCCTCCAGCGGATCGGGCGAGGTCAGGACGTAGCGGCCCTTGTCGTCCACGCTCAGCGTCATGCCGTCCTTCAACTCGGCCACGTCTCCCGGCTGGTAAGCCTGCGGCTTGAGCGAAGACGTACCCCAGGCGCTTAGCGTCGATCGTTCGCGTGGAAAAAGCGTGCCCTCGATCACATAGAGCCCGTCGCGCAGCTCGGGCTCGCCCTCGACGCGGATTGCGGGCAATTGCCGTTCCTGCGTGGCCAGCGCGCTCCACCACCCCGAGGACGAAATCTGATCCGCCGTGCGGAACGACGAGATGAACAGACCTAGGGTGGGCACCACCCAAAGGGCGACAAGGAAAAGGACGGACAGATGAACCGTCCAGACAAGTGCGGACTTGCGGCCAGCAACGCGATCCATGGCCTACCTCATCTCCTTGCGGACATTGTAGACGTTCCAGACAAGGATCGGGGTCACCAGAGCCATGATCACCATGGCCGCGGCCGACCCCACGCCGATATCGAAGGCGCGGAACATCTTGTCGTACATGTAGTTGGCCAGAACCTGCGTCTCCCACTGGCCATTGGTCATCGCAAGGACGATGTCGAAGACCTTGAGCACGACGATCGTGATCGTGGTCCAGACCACGACGATCGTCCCCATGATCTGGGGCACCTTGATGCGGAAGAAGATCTGGAACGGGTTTGCGCCATCCAGGATCGCGGCCTCGATCGTCTCTTCCGGGATGGCACGCAGCGCGGCCGACAGAATGACCATGGCAAAGCCCGCCTGGATCCAGACCAGAACGGCCATCAGGAAGAAGTTGTTGTAAAACAGGATGGTCAGCCAGGTCTGCGGCTTGCCATAGGGAAGTTCGGCCGTGGCCACGCCAAGGACCCCGCGCAGGCTGAGATACAGCACCGACAGCCCTGCCAGCACAGCCAGCACGCGCAGCAGCCCGGCCAACGGGCGCCGCGCCAGACCTGCCGGGTCGGTCGCGACCGGTCGCCCGACGCGCCAGACGCCCCATGCAACGCCGGCGGCAAAGGCCAGAATGGCCGCGATCGGCAGGGCCTTCAGCACCAGTAGCGAGCCCCATCCCCCCTGAAACTGCAGCCACAGGGCATTCAGAAGTCCGATCTGCGGCTGGCCTTCCGGGCGCGCGTCATAGACCAGCTTCCAGATCACCGACGCACCGACGAAGGAAATCGCCATCGGCATGAAGATCAGCGACTTTGCGATGTTGCCCCACCATATGCGGTCGGTCAGCTGCGCCACGATCAGGCCGAATGCGGTGGACAAGGCGGGAACGACGATCAGCCACAGCATGTTGTTGCGCATCGATTCCCAGAACTTGGGCTCGGCCAGCATGCGGCTGTAGTTTTCCAGGCCCACGAAAGTGCCTTCGCGAGACAGTGACAGCCAGCTTGTGGCGACAACCGGATAGGCAAGATAGAGCCCCAGCGCAAAGATCGCCGGAAACAGGAACAGCCATGGCCGGATCATGTTGGCGCGATTGATGTTGCGCCCTGCATTCGCGCCCCTGGGCGGAAAGATCACGCGATCCAGCAGCAGATTCGACGCATAGAAATAGCCGACACAGCCCCCGACCCCGATCACGATCGTCATCAATGCCTGGATTGTCGGATGCATCGTGCCCTCTCCTGAAACAGATGGCCGGCCCGGGACGCCCTGCCCCGGACCGGCGGAAAGTGTTGACCTTACTCCTTGGGCCAGCTGGCCTCGATCGCGTCGGCCACTTCCTTGGCCGACTTGCCACCGACGTAATCGACCATGCCGGTCCAGAACGTGCCCGCGCCCACGGCGCCCGGCATGAGGTCGGACGCGTCGAAACGGAAGGTGGTCGAATTCAGCAGGATCTCACCCTGCTTCTTCAGCGCATCGTTGGCATAGGCCTCGGGATTGGCGCCCTTGAACGGGGTCAGGAAACCGGACTGGGCCATCCAGATCTCGTGGGCGATCGGCGTCTTCAGCCATTCGATGAAGGCCCGCGAAGCCGGCGTGTCACGCGTGATCATGGCCAGCGTGCCGGCACCCAGCACCGGCTTGCCCAGATCCTTGTCGGCATAGGCCGGCATGTAGAAGAAGTCGGCATCGACGCCCAGCTGAGTGCCTTCGGGGAAGAAGGTCGGAATGAACGACGCCTGGTGGTGCAGATAGCACTGCGGGGGCGAGGTGAAGAGACCCTTCGGGCTGTCGCGGAAGTCGGTCGCTGCAACGGCCGCGGTGCCGCCGGCCACGAAGGCGTCGTTCTTGGCGAACCAGCCGAATTCCTCGATCGCATTGATCACGGCCGGATCATTGAACGGGATCTCGTGGCTGACCCACTTGTCATAGGTCTCGGGCGAAGCGGTGCGCAGCATCATGTCCTCGACCCAATCGGTGGCAGGCCAGCCTGTCGCCCCGCCGGATCCAAGCCCGATGCACCAGGGCGTGCCGCCATCGGCGACGATCTGCTCGGTCAGCGCCTTGAGCTCCTCCATCGTCTGGGGAACCTCATAGCCCGCATCCTCGAAGTTGTCGGGCACGTACCAGACCAGCGACTTCACGTCGATCTTGTAGGGGAAAGCGTACAGGGCGGTCTGCCCGTCCGGCCCCTTGTAGCTGCCCAGGCTGACCCAGCTGTCCCCCGCGGCATAGTTTTCGCGCAGCCAGGATTCGGTCTCTTCGCCAAGCGGTGCCAGGTATCCCTTGCTGGCAAGCTCGGCAATCAGACCGGGCTGCGGCAGGACCGCGATATCGGGCGGCGAACCCGCCTGCGTGTCGATGACGATCTGCTGTTCGTAGTTCTCCGACGACGAATAGCTGACTTCGGCACCGGTCGCGGCCTCGAAATAGGCCAGCATCGATTCGACCAGCACCTGATCCTCGCCGCGCCACGGGCCGAAGATCGTCAGGGTCTGACCGGCCAGGTCATATTTCTCGGCAAACTGGTTGTAGCTGCCCCAGTTGAAGCGCGCATCCTCGCCCACCGGAAACTTCAGATCCTGCGCCGAGGCCAGCCCGGCGGCAAGCGCCAGCGGGGCCGCGAATGTCATGCAGCGATATTTCATGCAGTCCTCCCTACGAAATTGTCAAAGCGCGGCGGTCAAGGGAATCAACAGCCAAAGCGCTTTGAAGGCATCATAACGGAAACGGGCGGGGTTTCGTCAATTGTTTCTTGTTCCCATATGAAAAATTGGCGTTGCCAGGCCAGTCCCGTTGACCCTTCGTCGCGCCATGGCCTAAAGTGCTTTCAAAGCGCTTTGGGTGACGGGATGAATCTCAGGCAATTGGCCGCACATCTGGGTCTGTCGCAGACGACGGTCAGCCGCGCCCTGAACGGCTATCCCGAGGTCAGCGAGGAAACGCGCCGCCGGGTCGTCGAGGCCGCACGCGCGGTGGGCTATCGTCCGAACATGCGCGCGCGCGGGCTTGCGACCGGGCGCGCCATGGCGATCGGCCATGTCATTCCCGTCTCGACGCGGCACGAGATCGTGAACCCGGTCTTTGCCGACTTCATCGCCGGCGCGGGAGAAACCTATTCGCAGGCAGGTTATGACATGGTCCTGTCGGTCGTCCCCGACCGCGAGGTCGCCCGCGCCTATCGCGAGATGAAGGCAAAGGGAAATGTCGATGGCTTCATCGTTCATGGCCCGAAACGTGATGACGCGCGGATCCCGCTTCTGGCGGAACTCGGTCTGCCATTCGTCGTGCATGGCCGCGCCTCGGGCGTGCAGACCCCCTATTCCTGGCTTGACGTGAACAACCGCCGCGCATTCGTGCGGGCGACCGACTTTCTGCTGGATCTCGGTCATCGCCGGATCGCCTTGCTGAACGGGCTCGAGGACATGGACTTCGCCATCCGCAGGCGCGAAGGCTATCTGACGGCGCTGCAGGGGCGCGGGATCGATCCCGATCCTGCGCTCATGCGCTCGGCCGAGATGACCGAAACCTACGGCCATGACGCGGCCGAGCAGATGCTGAACCTGCCCGATCCGCCGACGGCATTCCTTGCGTCGTCGGTCCTGATCGCCATGGGGGTGCGCCGCGCGATCGAGACGCGCGGCCTGCGGATGGGCAAGGACATCTCGGTCGTCACGCATGACGACGAGCTAAGCTATCTTGGCAATGGCGGGGCCGATCCACTGTTCACGGCAACCCGGTCATCGGTGCGCGAAGCCGGCAGGCAGGCCGCGGCGATGCTGCTGCAGCTGATCGCAAACCCGCAATCGGGACCGGTTGACCGCCTGCTCGAGGCCGGCCTGATCCTGGGCCGATCGACGGGGCCCGCGCCCCGACCAAAGTCATCGGCTCACCGATCCACCACAAGCGAGCCGGGCGAATGAAACGAATGGCGGCCTTGCATTGCGCGCGCCTTGCGCTTGGCGTGCAAGGCGTCCTATCACGCACGGGCTGCCGCGCTGCAACGGGGGTAAGTCAATGACGTCGGATCGGACGGTTCTGGTCGCCGATATCGGGGGTACGAACACGCGTGTGGCGCTTGCCCATTCGGGCGGCGTGGATCGCGCGACCATCCGTCGTTATGCCAATGCCCAACATTCCGGGATCGAGGAGGTCCTCAACCACTTCCTGGCCGAGACGGGCGCGACCGGCCTGTCCGCGGCCTGTATCGCGGCCGCCGGTCCGGTTCGTGATGGAGTGGCGCGCCTGACAAACCTGGACTGGGTGATCGACCCCGCCCGGATTGCCCCGACGACCGGGATCGCGCATGTTGCCGTTCTGAACGACCTGCAGGCACAAGGCTATGCGCTGGGTCATGTCGATCCGGACAGCCTGCGCCCGCTGGTCACGGCGCGGGCGCCGCGCGCGGGTTCGGTGCGGCTGGTGGTCGGGGTCGGGACCGGTTTCAACGCCGCTCCGGTGCATGACATGGGCGCGACGCGACTCGTCGGCGCCTCGGAATGCGGGCATATGAGCCTGCCGGTCCATTCGGAACATGACCTTCAGTTGCGCCGCTTCGTCGAGGTGGCGCACGGTTTCGCCGGGGTCGAGGATGTCCTCTCGGGGCGCGGCCTTGTGCGGCTGCACGATTTTCATTGCCAGAAGGCCGGTCGCAAAGGCGGCGCCGACGCGGCCTCGATCATGCAGTCCATGCAGGCGGGCGATCCGGTCGCCGAAGCCACGGGCCAGGATTTCGTCCGCATCCTGGGCAATGTCGTGGGGGATCTTGCGCTGGTTCACCTGCCCTTTGGCGGCATCTACCTGATCGGCGGCGTCGCGCGGGCCTTCACGGCCCATTACGATCACTTTGGTCTTGGCCAAGCCTTCCGTGACAAGGGGCGGTTCGCGGAATTCATGGACGCCTTCGGTCTGTGGATCATCGAAGACGATTACGCCGCGCTTGAAGGCTGCGCGCAGTACCTGCGCGAGACGGCCGAATAACCCACCGGGCGCGGCATCCGTCACCGCGCCCGGCCCTTTCTGTCAGATCGCTTCTCCACGCGCCCAGGCGACCAGGCGACGGGTGGAACCGTCCTTGGACTCCGCGCTTTCGCGTCCAGCCAGGATGGGCTCCAGCGCGACAGCCAGCTCCTTGCCCAGCTCCACGCCCCACTGGTCGAACGAATTGATGCCAAGGATCACGCCTTCGACGAATACGCGGTGTTCATAAAGCGCGATGATCTGCCCAAGGACGAATGGCGTCAGCCTTGGATAGAACAGCACTGTCGAAGGCCGGTTCCCCGGGAAAACCCGGTGGCGCGCCTGGCGTTCCAGCTCATCTCCAGTCAGGCCCTTGGCGGCCATGATGCGCCGCGCTTCCTCGAGGCTTCGGCCGCGCATCAGGGCCTCGGCCTGCGCCAGGCAGTTTGCCACCAGAAGACGGTGGTGGTGGGCAAGGTCCGGCTCGTGTCCTTCGCGACCCACGAGGAATTCGCAGGGGATCACCCGCGTGCCCTGATGGATCAGCTGGTAAAAGGCATGCTGCCCGTTCGTGCCGGGCTCGCCCCAGACGACGGGACCGGAATGGACCGCAAGGTCGCTGCCATCCATAGCCACGCGCTTGCCGTTCGATTCCATCTCCAGCTGCTGAAGATAGGCAGGCAGGCGCGAAAGGCGCTGTTCATAGGGCAGGACCGCGCGCGTCGCGTGACCCAGAACCTGGTTGTGCCAGATTCCCACAAGGGCCAGCATCACCGGCATGTTCTGCCCGAACGGGGCCGACCGGAAATGCGCGTCCATCGCCGCGCCGCCGGCCAGAAATTCGCGGAACCGGTCGGGGCCGATGGCAATCATCAGGGCCAGTCCCACCGGCCCCCACATCGAATAGCGCCCGCCGACCCAGTCCTCGAAGCCAAAGACGCGTTCGGGCGCGATCCCGAATTCAGCCGTACGATCCAGGGCGGTCGAGACGGCGGCGAATTGCGCGCCCGGATCGGCAACGCGCCGGGCCATCCAGTCACGCGCCGTGCGTGCATTGGTCATCGTCTCGATCGTGGTGAATGTCTTCGAGGCAACGATGACCAGCGTCGTTTCCGGGTTCAGCGGGGCCAGCACGTCATGGACATGCGCGCCATCAACGTTCGACACGAAATGCACACGCGGCCTGTCGGCATAGGGCGCAAGCGCGATCGAAGCCATGGCGGGCCCAAGGTCCGATCCGCCGATCCCGATATTCACCACATCCGTGATCGCGCCCCCCTGCCCCCGGAAACGACCCGAGCGGATATCGTTCGAGAATGCCTCCATGCGCGCCAGCGTGTCGCGCACGCCGGGCATCACGTCACGCCCATCGACGAACACCGAACCGTCGAGGTTGCGCAGCGCCGTGTGCAGAACGGCGCGGCCTTCGGTTTCATTGATCTTCTGCCCCGAGAACATGGCCTCGCGCCGGCCTGCGACATTGGCGCTTTCAGCCAGCGCCAGAAGCATGTCGCGGGCGGTGGCATCGATCGAGGTCTTCGAGTAATCAAACAACAGCCCGTCGGCCTCGATCGCAAAGTCCTGCGCCCGGTTCGGGTCGGCGTCGAACAGATCAAGGATCCGGCGATTTTCATGCGCCTTCGCATGGGCGCGCAGATCGTCCCAATGGCTCATTCTTCCCTCACGCAGCCCAGTGTATTTCGGCTTCTGGCAGCACGACCGCGACCGGAGCCTCCTCTGGCGGCAAATTCCGGGCCCGCTCCAGTGCCTCGCGCTTGTCCTGCCCGGTGATGACGATGTGGGTGTGCATCGCACCCGCAAGAACCGGCGCGGAAAGCGTCACGCGCGGCTCGGGCGCGCCGGGCGCGCGCATGGGCACCAGAATGGGCGCGTCATCGGCCAGCGCATCGGCCAGGCGATCGGCCCCGGGGAACAGCGAAGCCGTGTGCATGTCTGCCCCCATCCCCAGCAACAGGACGTCGATCGGCAGATGCGGCTCGATCGCGCGGGCCAGATCGTCGATGACGTCCTCGGGCTGCGGCGCATCGGCGTAGAGCGACAGGAAGGTCGCCGCGGCGGCGCGGTTGCGCAACAGACGTTCCCTTACCAGCCGGGCATTCGACCGCTCGTGATCTTCGGGAACCCATCTTTCGTCCGAAAGAAAGACAGTGACCCGGTCCCAGTCCAGCGCGACGTCGGAAAGCGTATCGAATACCGGGCCGGGAGTGGTTCCACCCGGAACGCACAGGGTAACACGATCCTTTCCGCGCAGCGCATCGCCCAGCTGGGCGGCGATGCGATCGGCAAGCGCCATCATCATCAATTCCCGGTCGGGATATTCATGCAGGTTCATTCGCGGATCTCCCTCCAGCGTCGGCCATCGCGATGCAGCAGCATCAGCGCATCCTCGGGCCCCGATGACCCCGGATCGTAGGGCCGCGGCCGGTCGCCGCGCGCCTCCCAGCCTGCAATGATCGGGTCGGTCCAGGCCCAGGCGGCCTCGACCTCGTCGCCGCGCATGAACAGCGTCTGGTTGCCCCGGATCACGTCCATGATCAGCCGCTCATAGGCATCGGGAATGTCCTGCCCGTCCGCCCCCAAGGCCTCGGCAAAGGTCATGTCCAGGGGCACCTCGGTCAGGCGCATGCCGCCCGGCCCGGGTTCCTTGATCATCACCGACAGCGTCATGCCCTCGTTCGGCTGAAGACGGATCGACAGGACATTCTCGCGCCAGCCCTCGTCATCGCCGAAGATCGAATGCGGGACCTCCTTGAACACGACCGCGATCTCGGACGCCCGGGCGCGCAGCTTCTTGCCCGTGCGCAGATAGAAGGGCGTGCCCTTCCAGCGCCAGTTGGCGATCTCGACCCGCATGGCGATGAAACTTTCGGTGCGTGAATCCGGATTGCCAACGTCGTCAAGATAGGATGGCTGCGGGGTTCCATCGGGCCCCTTGCCCGCACGATATTGGCCGCGCACGATGTCGTCGGGGCGCACTGGCTGCAGCGCGCGGATGACCTTCAGCTTTTCGTCGCGCACCGCGTCGGGGTCAAAGCGATAGGGCGGCTCCATCGCGATCAGGCACAGAAGCTGCATCAGGTGGTTCTGCACCATGTCGCGCATCGCGCCTGACTGGTCATAATATTGCCCCCGCCCGCCTACGCCGACCGTTTCGGCCACGGTGATCTGCACATGATCGACATGGCGCGCGTTCCACAGCGGTTCGAACAGGATGTTGGCAAAGCGCACCGCCATCAGGTTCTGGACCGTTTCCTTGCCCAGATAATGGTCGATACGATAGATCTGGCTTTCATCGAAATGCGCCGCAAGCGTCGCATTCAGCGCCCGCGCCGATTTCAGGTCGTGACCAAAGGGCTTTTCCACGACGATGCGTGACTCCGGCCCCGAGATGCCGTGGGCATGCAACCTTTCCGCCAGATCGCCGAACAGCGACGGCGCGACCGAGAAATAGAATGCCTGAACGACGTCCTTGCGGATCATGCGGGCCAGATCTTCCCAGCCGTCCGTGCCGCGGGCATCGATCCGCAGGTAATGTACCCGCTGCAGGAAGCTGTCGATCACGGCAGCGTCACGCTTCTGGGCCGGGACGAATTCCTCGATCGATTGGGCGACCATCTGACGATAGCCGTCTTCATCCAGCTCGGCGCGCGCGGCACCGATGATGCGGGCTTCGTCCGGCATCTGCCCCGCAAGATAGCGGTTGTAGAGGCCCGGCAGGATCTTGCGGCGTGCAAGATCGCCCGTGCCGCCGAAAATCACGAGGTCGAACGGATCGACCGGAATGACGCGAGAAACCATATGCCCGTCCCTTGCGGCTGTGTTAGCGCTAACGAAAGGCTTGATAGCGCAGAGACGGCGTCAAGTCTAGCATCGGTTGCGGCCGGAACAACCATCGATGCCCCGGCCGCGCGGTTCGGCGCTCAGGCGTTCACGTCCACCACGACACGGCCGCGCACCTGCCCCTTCAGGATCTCGGCCCCCAGACGCGGCAGGTCTTCCAGCGTTGCGGGTTGAACCATCGCCTCCAGCTTGTCCAGATCAAGATCGCGCGCGATACGCTGCCAGGCGCGTACGCGATTGTCATAGGGCTGCATGACGGAATCGATCCCCAGCAGGTTTACCCCGCGCAGGATGAAGGGCGTGATCAGCGCCCCCTCGATCGCCGCGCCGCCCGCCAGCCCCACGGCCGCGACCGAGGTGCCGTATTTCATCTGTTTGAGCACCCGCCCCAGCATGGCCCCAGCGACCGAATCGACACATCCCGCCCAGGTCTCGCTCTCCAGAGGTTTGCGCGTCACTTCGTTCAGCTCTTCCCGCGGAACGATCCGGGACGCGCCAAGACCGCGCAGGTAGTCTTCGGTCTCCGGCCGGCCGGTGACGGCGGCAACCTCATGGCCCAGCTTCGCCAGAATGGCCGTGGCAACCGAGCCCACGCCGCCCGCCGCTCCGGTCACCAGAACCGGACCGTGGCCGGGCTTCAGGCCGTGATCCTCAAGCGCCATGATGGCCAGCATGGCGGTAAAGCCGGCCGTGCCAACCGCCATGGCCTGACGGGTTGTCAGGCCTTCGGGCAAGGGCACCAGCCAGTCGGCGCGCACGCGTGCTTTCTGCGCATAGCCGCCCCAATGGGCCTCTCCGACGCGCCACCCGGTCAGAATGACCTTGTCGCCGGGCTTGTAGCGGGGGTCCGACGACGTTTCGACAGTCCCCGCAAAGTCGATACCGGGAATGTGGGGATATTTGCGCACAAGACCGCCACCCGGCCCGATACACAGACCGTCCTTGTAATTCACGGTCGAATATTCGACCGCGACCGTCACCTCGGCTTCGGGCAGGTCGTTTTCGGAAATCTCCTCGACAGCAGCGGACGTCTTGCCCGTTTCCTCGTCCTTGCGGACGACCAACGCCTTGAACATGGCTTCCTCCTCAGATCCAGAATTTCGATTGCACCAGGGCCCGGCGCATGCCGTCCTGGGTTTCGACCTCAAGTTCGGTTCCGGCCTCCCAATGGGTGGCGTCGATCATTCCGATCGCGACCCCCGTCTGAAAGTCGGGGCTGAAGGCGGCGCTGGTCACCTGCCCCACGCGCCTTCCGTCGGCATAGACCGGCCACAGCCTGTCACAGGGCGGAACGTCGCCCATGATCTCGATCGGGCGGATCATCCGCTCGATCGGGCGGCGCTCCAGCGCGGCCCGGCCCAGATAGTCGGCCTGCGAATTGACAAAGACGCCCAGACCGGCCTCATAAGGCGTGTTCTCGCGCGTCATGTCGTTGCCATAGCTGAGCAGACCGCCCTCGACCCTTTCGATCAGATTGGGGCAACCCGCGCGCACGTTCAGATCTTCGCCCGCGGCGAACAGCGCGTCCCACAGCGGCATCCCAAGTTCCGTTCCTTCGACATAGATCTCAAAGCCGCCCTGCTTGGAATAGCCAGATCGCGCAACGATCAGCTCGTGGCCCTGAAACGCCATGCGCCGGAAGCGGAAAAAGCGGATCTCGCGCACCTCATCGCCAAAGACGCGCGCCATCAGATCATCGGCCCTGGGCCCCTGCACGGCCAGGGGTGAAACATCGGGCTCTTCGATCGTGACATTCATTTCCAGCGCATCAGCCACCCCCAGCACATACAGCAGGAAATCGCTGTCGGCGATCGAGATCCAGAAGTGATCGGGTGCAACGCGCAGGACGACGGGGTCGTTCAGCATGCCACCCTCGCGATCGACGACGGGCATGTAGAAGCACTGGTCATCGCGCAGCCGCGACAGGTCGCGCGGCGACAACATCGTCATCAGGCGCATCGCATCGGGACCCTTGACGCTGACCTGCCGCTCACATGCCACGTCCCAGACCTGAACATGCTGCTTCAGATGGTGGTAATCATCGACAAAGTCGGCCCCGAACCGGGTCGGCAACAGCATGTGGTTATAGACAGTGTAACCCCGGACCCCGGCCGCCTCGACGCCGGGGGTAAAGGGCGTGCGGCGCACGCGCCGCGAAGCCGTGATCTGAGCCATCACACACCCATCATTTTGGTCCATGCCAGTCGATCTGGCAGATCTCGGCCGAGCGTCCGTCGAAATCCCAGACCCGCCCGAATGCCCGCACCCGGCCCTGCGACGCCTTGGCAACCGTGACGTCGGGCCCCATCCAGTACTGGGTGTTCGTCACGACGATATCCTTGCCGCCATGTCCCGGTACCGGAGCCACCTCGCCCTTGATCGCCTTGCCGACCATCAGGCGACGCGTCTTGCCCTCGGTCTGGTATTCGATCGGCGCACGCGTGGCGCCAAGGAATTCGCTGACCAGGATGCGGAACAGGCCGGTCGTGCCGCGCGCCTGACCGGTGAAGATCTTCACCAGCCCGTTATAGGCCTTGTCCGAGGCGCGTTCGTCGATATAGGCCGCGGCCTTCCAGTTTCCGCGCGCCATCTTGCCCGGAATCTCCAGCAGCAGGCCGACATTCAGCCCGGACAGGTCCTCCCCGTCATAGTGACCCTGATCGATCCGGATACCGGCCCAACCCATGCAATAGCCCTCGGTCGGGGGATGGTCGCCCAGCGAAATCACGCAGGGGCAGAACACCGTGCAATTGCAGTTCAGGATCAATTCGCCCTTGATCGCCCATTCGGGCAAGCTATCGGCCATGACGTTCCTCCCTCAGACAAGATGCAGGGCCGAGAGCGCGGCCACGCCCCCCGCCACGATCAGCAAAAGACCCGCCGGCGCCGTCAGGCGCCGCCCTATGGCGGGCAGTTTCTCGAATGCCATGAACAGCGTCGCAGCCCCCATCCAGCCAAGGCTCATCACGCCACCGACCAGCCCCAGAAGCATCAGCGCCCAGCAACAGCCCAGGCAATGCGCCCCGAACCGCAGACCGAGGGCAAAGCCCGCAGCTGGCCCCGGCCGCCAATGCGACATGAAAACCGTCAGCGGCATTCGGCAGCGCGTCAGGCACGCCGCCTTGAGCGCCGAAAACTGGTACAGTCCGGCCGCGATCAGAAGGCCCGCATTCAGCCAGGGCGACAGGCTCTGGCCCAGCGGGCTGACCAGCCCCAGCCGCGACAACCCGTACTGGGTTGCGGCCCCGAAGGCAGACGCGCCCAGCCATACCGCCAGATATCCGGCCACAAGGCCCGCGGCCTCGCCCCCCGAACCCGCGCCGGCGCGGCGCAGATCGGAATGGGTCGACAGCACCGGCAGAAAACCCGGTAACATCATCGCGACCGACATCAAGCCCCACATGGCCCACAGCGAAAACGGGCTGATCGCAGCGGCCGGAGAGCACAGCATCGCCCAGAACTCGGCGGGGACCGAACCGTCTGGCTGCCATTGCATGGACATTGCCGCGATACCGATCCAGGCCAGCAGAATGAGGCCGTAGACCGCAAGCCAGACCTCCCACACCGGCAGCCGGAAGCCGCGGAACCGTCCCGACAATGACCCGGATGACGCCATGATCCCCCCGAACGTCCAAGCCCGGCGCGCGGGCCCAGAAAGTGGTGGACGCGCGCGCCTGTCGAACTTACGTTCAGGTCGGGAAACCGAAATGTCAAACATTTATTGTCTGACAATTGAAGAGGACACATGGACGGCCTGACGCTGAAGGACGAAGGCGGCGAAAAGCCCGTCCAGATCGCCGATGCGATCCGCGCCGCGATCATCGAAGGCCAGCTGATCGTCGATCAACGCCTGCCGTCCGAGCAGGAACTGGCCGACCATTTCGGCGTCTCGCGCCCCACGGTGCGCGAGGCCCTCAAGCGTCTTGCGGCGCAAAGCCTGATCCGCACCCAACGCGGCGCGACGGGCGGCGCCTTTGTCAATCGGCTGAGCTACGATCAGGCCTCGGCCGAACAGGTGACGATCTCGACCCTTCTGTTGTCGATGAACGGCGTCGATTTCGAAACCGCTTGCGAGGCGCGCTTTGCGCTGGAACGTGCCTGCATCCCCTTTGCTGCCCAGCGTCGAACGGCCGACCACCTGGGACGGATGCGCGCAGAGATAGCGCGCCAAACCCTGCCCGGCCTGTCGGATGAGGATTTCTGCGCTTCCGACGTCGCCTTTCACCGGACCCTGATCGAGGCCGCGGACAATCCGGTGCTGTCTTATCACCTTTCGGGCGCGGTCGAGGCAATGCAGCCCCTGATGAACATGATCACCTTTACCGCACGTTCACGCGAAAGGATCGTCGCCCTGCACACTGCCATCGCCGATGCAATCGCGGCACGGGTCGCCGTGCAAGCCGAAAGCGTGCTGGTCGATCTGGCCCGCTATACCGCCCAGCTTGGGCGCGAGGTGCGCGCCCACCGGGAAGCCCGCCGCACCGAAAGGCACAAGCCCGCAACCTGACGCTCAGGCATCGGCAGCGGCACCCGCCTTTCCCTTCTCGCGTTCGGCCAGAAGGCGCGTCAGCCAGTCGGGGTCCATCTCGGGCACGGACGACAGCAGCAGCTCGGTATAGGGGTCATGCGGCGGGCGGAACATGTCGTCCTTTGGCCCCTGTTCGACCACCCGGCCATTCTGCATGACCACCACGTCGTCGGCGATCGCGCGCACGGTGGCCAGGTCATGCGTGATGAACATGTAGGACAGGTCCAGTTCACCTTGCAGGCGGTCCAGCAGCTTCAGGATACCCTCGGCGACCAGCTGATCCAGGGCCGAGGTCACCTCGTCGCAGATGACAAAGCGCGGCTCGGCCGCAAGCGCCCGCGCGATCCCGACGCGCTGCTTCTGCCCGCCCGACAATTCGGATGGCAGCCGGTCGATGAATTCGTTAGGTTCGAGTTCGATCAGGCGCAGCAATTCGCGCACCCGTTCCTCCAGCGCCTTGCCCTTCAGACCCAGATACATCCGCGCAGGGCGACCGATCAGGTCGCGCAGGCGCAGCTTGGGGTTCAGCGCGGTATCGGCCATCTGGTAGATCATCTGGATCTGGCGCAGCTGCTCGCGCGTGCGCTGACGGTAATCGGGCGGCAACGGCTGACCGTCAAACAGGATCTGGCCCTGTCGCGGCGGCAACAGCCCGGTTATGACCCGCGCCGTCGTGGACTTGCCCGAGCCGCTTTCCCCGACCACCGCCACGGTCCGGCGACGATGAATGTCGAAGTTCACGTTGTGCAGCACGTCCATCCGCCCATATCCGGCCGTCACGGCCCGCACCGACACAACCGGAACCGCGTCGGGTGCGGGCCTGGGCTTGGCCGGGCTGACATGGCTGCGCACCGCCCACAGCGACCGGGTGTATTCCTCGCGCGGGGATGACAGCATGGTGCGCGTGTCGGCCTCTTCGACCTCTTCGCCGCGCAGCAGGACCTTGATCCGATCGGCCATCTGCGCCACGACCGCAAGATCATGAGTGATGTAGATCGCCGCCGTGTCGAACTGGGCGACGATGTCACGGATTGCCGCCAGAACCTCGATCTGGGTCGTCACGTCCAGCGCCGTCGTCGGTTCGTCGAACACGATAAGATCCGGCCGGCAGGACATGGCCATCGCCGTCATCGCGCGCTGCAGCTGGCCGCCCGAGACCTGGTGCGGATAGCGAAAGCCGATTTCCTCGGGGTTTGGCAGACGCATGCGGCGATACAGCTCGACCGCGTCGCGTTCGGCCTCTTGCCGGCTCATCACGCGGTGAACGACCGGGCCTTCGACATATTGGTCGATCAGCCGATGCGCCGGGTTGAAGCTGGCCGCGGCGGACTGGGCCACATAGGCGATCCGCCGCCCGCGAAGGCTTCGGCGCGTGCGCTCGGTCGCCTTGACAAGGTCGATGCCGTCGAACTCGATACTGCCGCCCGTGATGCGGCAGCCATCGCGCGTGTAGCCCATCGCGGCAAGGCCCAGCGTGGACTTGCCCGCGCCCGATTCCCCGATCAGGCCCAGGACCTCGCCCTTGTGCAGGGTCAGATCCACGCCCTTTATGATCGGCTGCCAGCCCTCTTCTGTCCGGCCATCTATATGAATGTCGCGCATCCGCAACAGGACGGGTTTGTCGGTTTCGCTCATCGGCTCACTCCTTCAGGCCGCTGGCGCGGTGCAACATCCAGTCCACGACGAAGTTCACCGCCACTGTCAGCAGTGCGATGCAACCGGCGGGCAGCAGGGGCGTGATGTCGCCAAAGGTGATCAGCACGGCGTTCTCCTTGACCATCGAGCCCCAGTCCGCGGTCGGCGGCTGGATCCCAAGCCCCAGGAAAGACAGGGCCGAGATGGTCAGGAACACGAAACAGAAACGCAGCCCGAATTCGGCAATCAGCGGGGCCGAGGCATTGGGCAGGATCTCGCGCACGATCAGGTGAAACAGGCCCTCGCCCCTCAGGCGGGCGGCCTCGATGAAATCCATGACAACGATGTTCATCCCGACCGACCGCGCCAGACGGAAGACCCGGGTCGAGTCGATCACCGCGATCACCAGGATCAGCGTGACGACCGAGGTGCCGAAGATCGTCAGAAGCAGAAGCGAAAAGACCAGTGCGGGGATCGCCATCAAGACATCGACCACGCGGCTGAGAACCTGGTCCAGCCAGCCGCCGACAGCGGCCGCCAGAAGCCCAAGGACCGAGCCCAGCAGAAAGGCCAGCGCCGTGGTCACGAATGCGATACCCACCGTGTTGCGCGCGCCATAGACAAGCCGCGAGAACATGTCGCGGCCCAGATTGTCGGTTCCCAGAAGATGCGTCGCATCCCATGGCAGGAACTGCCCGCCGACGACTTCGCGCTCGGAAAAGGGTGCGATGGCAGGGGCAAGGATCGCCACCAGCAGATAGATCAGGATCACCAGCATGCCGAAACCGGCCGATATGGGCGCCGAGCGGAACACGCGCCCCGCGCGACCGGGCAATGCGGTCGCGAGCACACGCAGGAACAGCCAGCCCGCCGCCATGCCGACCGAAACGGCAACCGCGATCCAGAAAAGGGTCGTCAGGACTTCCATTCACGCCCCCTATTTCGGATGGATCAGACGCGGGTTCGACAAGGTCGCCAGCACGTCCGCAAGAAGGTTCAGCAGCACATAGGCCGCCGCGAAGATCAGCGCGACCGCCTGCACGACGGGGATGTCACGCTTGGAAACGGAATCCACCATCAGCTGCCCCAGCCCCGGATAGACAAAGACGGCCTCGACCACGACGACACCGGTGATCAGATAGGCAAGGTTCAGCGCGATGACCGTGATGATCGGCGCCAGCGCATTGGGCAATGCATGCACCAGGATGATCCGCGCCGGGGGCATGCCCTTCAGCTGAGCCATCTCGATATAGGGACTGGCCAGCAGGTTGATGATCGCCGCGCGCGTCATGCGCATCATGTGTGCCGTCACCACCAGTGTCAGCGTCAGGGCCGGCAGGAACGTCTTGTAAAGCGCGTCCGCAAAGGTCGTCGTGGAATCGATCCGGGCCATCGATGGAAACAGACCCGACTGCGCCAGCACGAAGATCAGGATATAGGCGACAAAGAATTCGGGGAACGAGATCGCGCTGAGCGCCACGGCGTTCGCGCCGCGGTCGAACCAGGTATTGCGGAACAAGGCCGCCATGATGCCAAGGATCAGCGACAGCGGCACGGCGATCGCGGCCGCATAGATCGCAAGGAACATGGTGTTCGCCAGGCGCGTGCCGATCAGGTCCGCGATTGGGCGGCGATTGGCCAGCGAGGTCCCGAAATCGCCCTGCACCGCACCCCAGAGCCATTGCGCATAACGGACATGCGCAGGCTGATCCAGGCCAAGCTCACGCTGAAAGGCGGCAACCGTTTCTTCGGTCGCCGACTGGCCCAGGATCGAACGCGCCAGATCCCCCGGCAACAGCTCCGTCGCAAGAAAGATGATGATCGAGATCGCAAACAGGGTCAGAACCCCAAGGCCCAGACGCTTGGCAATCATGATCCAGATTTTGGACACGCCCGCCCCCCAATACCAGATCGCATGAATTGACTGCCCACGCCGTCACGCGCAAGCGGGATGTCCCGGCGCGGCTCGCGCCGGGACGACAGGTCGGATCAGGCGAACCACCAGCGCTCGACCGCGCGGAAGCCGTCCAAGGTCCAGTTGGCGGCAACCTGCTCGGGATGGGCCACGCGGTCCGACATCGCCATGACATACGAGGCGAACATCGGTACGACGACACCGCCTTCGTTCGAGACGATTTCCTGCATCTCGTAATACATGGCGCGGCGCTTGTCCTCGTCCAGCTCGGACCGGGCGGCGACCAGCAGTTCGTTGAATCGCGGGTGATCCCAGAACGAATCGTTCCAGGCCGCGCCGGCGGCATAGGCCGTCGTGAACATCCAGTCCTCGGTCGGACGGCCGCCCCAATAGACCGCGCTCCAGGGCTTCTTCATCCAGACATTGCTCCAGTAGCCGTCGTTCGGCTCGCGCACGACCTCGATGTTGATGCCCGCGGCAGCGGCCTTTTCCGAATACAGAAGCGCCGCATCCACCGCGCCTGGGAAGGCCGCATCGGCCGCCGAAAGCTGCACCGAGACGCTGTCCAGCCCCGCCTGCTTCAGGTGGTACTTCGCCTTGTCGGGGTCATAGGTCCGCTGCGGCAGATCCTTGTTGAAATAGCGCTGCGACGGGCCGATCGGATGATCGTTGCCCACGCTGCCATAGCCGTTCAGGATCTTGTCCACCAGCTCCTGCCGGTCGATGGCGTATTTCAGCGCAAGGCGGACATTGTTGTCATTGAACGGCGCCTGCCGCGTGTCCATGGCAAAGGTGTAATGCTGCGTGCCCGTGGTTGACAGGATGCGGATGCCCGGCGCGCGCTGCAGCAATGCCACGGTATTCAGATCGACCGGGTCGATCACGTCCACCTCGCCGGTGATCAGGGCGTTCTGCCGCGCGGCCGCGTCGTGAATGGCCGTCATCTCGATCCCGTCAAACCAGGCGCGATTGGGCTTCCAGTAGTTCTCGTAGCGGCGCAGGCGCGCGGTGACGCCCGGCTCCCACGATTCAACGACATAGCCACCGCAGCCATCCGACGAGGTCGGATCGATCTTGCCGTCATTCGCCGGCAGGATCGCCAGGTGGTAATCCGACATGATGAAGGGGAAGTCGGCATTGCCGGCTTCGAGCGTGAAGACCACGACATCCGGCCCATCGGTCGTGATCTCGACGATCGGATCGACGATCGGCTTGGCTGCCGATTTCGAATCCGGGCCCCGGTGATAGTTGATCGAGGCAATGACATCCTCGGCCGTCAGGTCCTTGCCGGAATGGAAGGTAATTCCCTTGCGGATCTTGAAGCGCCAGACCTTGGCGTCGGGCGTGGCCTCCCAGCTTTCGGCGACTTCGCCGACCAGCGACCCATCGGGCGCGATCTCGGTCAGGAAGCCGCAGCGCGCGGTATTGAGCACCTGCACGAACTGCGAGTCCCACGTCGCGGGATCATAGCTGTCAGTCGTCGAGCCGCTTCCCTGAGCCAGGCGCAGGATGCCGCCGCGCTTGGGTTCGGCCAGTGCGCCTCCCGCACCGAAAGGCAGGATCAGGCCCGCCGCCGTCATGGCCGTGGCGCCCTTTATCAGGCCGCGCCGGCTCACCTGTCCGAACTTGGTATCTGTCATCGTGTCCTCCGTGTTGAGCTTTTCTTGTTGTATGATTGCGAATAGGTGCACGACGGGATGCGGCGGTCAACCACTCTTCGCAAGCCCATCGTCCGGCGCCTTCGCCAGGACCGTGGGTCGCGTGGACGCGCTACGAACAAGGGGCAGGTCCATGAAACCGCCTGCCCGCCGTTGACGCAAGGCGTATTATTGACTGACGGATTAATCAATTCCGTGTCGTCCCGGGCCCGGCGCCGTAATACAGGCCGACCACATGCTCGGCCTCCGCAAAGAACAGCCACCGGGCAGCCAGCGCACCGGTCAAGTGAAGCACGGCGACAATGGGCAGGATGTCTTGCCCCGGCGCAAACAGCATCAAGAGCGCAGGAATGATCGCGGCCAGCAGCACGGACAGAACCCGCAATCGTCGGGAATGCTTGCGCCCGACGACATGGATCATCTCTTTCATCACGTAGTTCGGCCCGGAATGGGGCGCGAACAGTGCGCGCGTTTCGACGTTTCTTCCAGACCCTATGGCCGACTGCGTGGACGGAAAGACTTCGCGCACCCGTGCGTCCCCCATTGCGTAGACCGCCACCAAAGCCGTGGCAAGCAAGACACACAGCACGACCGCATCGGACAACTGAAGCGACAGGATCGCCCCGCCGGTCAATGAAAACAGCACGAATTGCACCGGCGTCATCCAGGTGTTCCAGCGCGGCACGGTTTTCATCTGGGCATAGATCATTCCGGTCGTAACAACGGTCGCGATGCACATCAGCGCTCCGATCACGCCGATCACCACGGGCACACGTATCCCGAGGATCGCCGCCAGCGCAACCGGCGCCAGGATCACCAGCGTCATGGCCGACGCCCAGGCCTCGCGGCTCAGCCAGCTTGTGCGCCACTGAGTGAACGCCAACAGCGCCCTTTGCGGGTTTCCAAGGTGAAATGTCGAAGCCACAAGCCCGCCGATGGCAAGCGCATACCCCATGCCCCAGAAAAGCAGCGCTGGCATGCCCCCAACCGGAACGGCCCCCAGCGCAAGCCATGCGAGCATGCCAAACCCCGCGCCGGACAACGTGGTGAAGATGATGATTGAAGGTGCCGGATGCATCAGAACACCCCCAGAATGCGGTCAAGCCAGGCCGCGACCCCGGTCGGTTCCTCGTCGCGCTGCAGGGGTTGGACAACCGGCGCCGGCCCTTTCTTGCGCGGCGGCAGGTAACGGTTCACCGGGCGCGTGCCCTGTTCGGGCATCAGCTCGACGCCGCCACGTTCGGCGACCAGCCGGCTGACCGCGCTATCCGGATCACCCAGATCGCCGAAATGGCGCGCGCCGGTCGGACAGGTCCTCACGCAGGCGGGGATACGGTCCTCTTCGGGCAAGGCTTCGTTGTAGATGCGGTCAACGCACAGGGTGCATTTCTTCATCACGCCCGCGGCGGCGTCCATCTCCCGCGCTCCGTAAGGACAGGCCCATGCGCACAATCCACACCCGATGCAGGCGTCTTCGTTGACCAGTACGATCCCATCTTCGGCGCGCTTGTAACTGGCCCCGGTCGGGCAGACCGTGACACAGGGCGCATCGTCGCAATGCAGACACGAGCGGGGCAGGTTCACGACCTGCGGGGGGCCGTCCGGAGGGGTCAGTTCATAGCTGTGAACGCGGTTCAGAAATGTCCCGCAAGGGTCTGATCCATAAGCATTCATGTCGGATAGAGGTGCGCCATATGCCTGATCGTTCCAGCCCTTGCAGGCGGTCACACAGGCATGGCAGCCCACGCAGGTATCCAGATCGATGACCAGACCCAGCTTGCGGTCCGTTCTTGGGGGAAGCGCGGTCATGGGCGGTTCCTTGGCGCTGGTGGGACGGGGGATATCAACGGCTCGAAGACAGGCTGCGAAACGGGTTGTGGAGGCACACGCTCGATCCGCACGCGCAAGTCGAACCATGCTGCCTGACCCGTGACCGGGTCGGAGTTCGGCAGACGCCCTGCCCCCGATCCTGGTAGAAGTTCATGGATCAGGTGGTTGAGAAGAAAGCCCTTCGTGCCTTCGGGCGCATCCGGGTCCAGAGCCCAGGCCCCGCGTCGCTTGCCGATGGCGTTCCAGGTCCACAGGGTCGATCCGTTCACGGCGGCCATCGGTGCTGCCGGCACCGTGATCTGCCCGGTGGACGAACTGACGCGAACGAAATCGCCCGGCTGGAACTCAAGCTTACGCCACAGATCAATGGGGATATACAATGGATCCTGCGCATGGATCTGGCGCAGCCACGCATTCTGGGACCCCCAGGAATGATACATCGCCATCGGGCGCTGGGTGATCGCATGCAACGGGTATTCTTCCGCATCGGCATCGCCGAAAGGCGGCTCCCAGAAGGGCAGCGGGTCCATTGCGCGGGCCAGACGCGCGCGCAGATGGTCCGGCGGCTGGAGCGGCCCATGCCCCTCGGCCGCGCGGCGAAAGCGTTGCAGCGGCTCGCTCCAGAGCGAGAACAAATAGGGTAACGGCCGGTCGTAGAGGCCAAGCTGGACCGCCCAATCCTGATAGGCCGAATTCCATGGCTTGAAGAAGGCAGCCTCGGGCGGGATATGGGCGATGCAGAAGCCGCCGTTCTGGATGTAGCGGTCGATCTGCTTTGGATTCGGGGCGCCGCGGCCGGTCTTGCTGCCGTCCCCGCGCCAGCCCATCAACGGGCCCACGCCGGGCTTGCGTTCATGCCGCACCATGTAGTCTGCATAGTCGCGATAAAGGGCCTGACCACTTTCATCGACGAAGCCCGGCAGCTTCAGCCGCACGGCCAGGTCGATCAGGACGCTCTGGAACGGGCGGACATCGCGGTCGGGTTCGACCACAGGCCAGCGGATCGCATCGGCCGCGGCTTCGGGCTCTCCGATCGGACGGTCAAGCAGCGATATGCAATCATGGCGTTCCAGATAGGTCGTATCGGGCAAGACCAGATCGGCATAAGCCACCATTTCAGACGCATAGGCATCCGAGTAGATGATGCGCGGGATGCGGTATTCGCCGTTCTCGTCCCGGTCGGTCAGCATGCGCATGACCTCGGCCGTGTTCATGGACGAGTTCCAGGCCATGTTGGCCATGTACAGAAACAGCGTATCGATCCGGTAGGGATCGCCTGCATGGGCGTTGGGAATGACCATGTGCATCAGCCCATGCGCGGACAGCGGATTTTCCCAGGTAAAGGCCTTGTCGATCCGCGCCGGGCTGCCATCGGGCCGCAGCGCCAGATCCTCGGGACCGCGCGGATAGCCCAGATGCGGCCCTTTCAGCGGCTGGCCCGGCCGGCATTCGGCATGGGGGGCCGGATGGGCGTCAAAGGGCTTGGGATAAGGTGGCTTGAACCGGAATCCCCCCGGTGTTTCCACCGCTCCCAGCAGAATCTGCAGCAGATGCAATGCCCGTGCCGTCTGAAAGCCATTCGAATGGGCCGAGATGCCACGCATTGCATGGAACGCAATCGGCCGCCCGACCATGCGGTCATGTCGCTCGCCCCGAAAATCTGTCCAAGGCTGGTGTATCGTCACGGGCTGGTCGAACGCAGTCGCAATTTCGCCCGCCAAGGCCCTGATACGGCTTGCAGATATCCCCGTCCTTGCTGCCACTTTCTCGGGTGCGTACTGGTCGGACAGATAGCGTTCCGCAAGGTGGCGAAAGACCGTCCGCATGCCGTCATGTTCAGCGCCAAGATCGGGCACAATCCCCGGCGCATCGATTGGAACGAGCTTGCCGCTGCGACGATCGACGACCACAAGCCGATCTTCGGAGTCGCGCATTAGCAGCCCATCCGGCCCGAACAGGCAGGGCGCATTCGTCCACCGTGCCAGATAGTCCAGATCGATCTTTCCCGCCTTCAGCAACAGATGGATCAGCGAAAGGATCAGCAGCCCGTCCGTTCCCGGGGTGATCCCATACCAGTCATCCGCAACAGCCGAATATCCCGAACGCACGGGATTGACCGAAATCACCCGCGCGCCGCGCGCCTTCAGCTTGCCAATACCCATCTTGATCGGGTTGCTGTCGTGATCTTCGGCCACGCCGAACAGGATGAACAGCCTCGCCCTGTCCCAGTCGGGCGCGCCGAACTCCCAGAATGCCCCGCCCATCGTGTAAATCCCGGCCGCTGCCATGTTGACGGAACAGAAACCACCATGTGCCGCGTAATTCGGCGTGCCGAAGGCCTGTGCCCAGAAGCCCGTAAAGCTTTGGGACTGGTCGCGCCCGGTGAAGAAGGCCAGCTTTTCGGGCGCGGTTTCGCGCAGCGGCTTCAGCCAACCGGTCGCGATCTCCAGCGCCTCGTCCCAGCTGATCTCTTCGAAGGCGCCCGAGCCACGCGGGCCGACCCGCTTCAGCGGTGCGCGCAGGCGCGATGGCGCCGTGACCTGCATGATGCCGGATGCTCCCTTGGCGCACAGAACGCCCCGGTTGACCGGATGGTCGCGATTGCCGTCGATATAAACGACACGGCCCGATTTCAGATGCACGTTGATGCCGCAGCGACAGGCACACATGTAGCAGGTGGTTTGCCGCACCTCGTCAGCAATGCGCGGCGACAATTCCGGCTGTGGCGCTTGGTGCGTCATTTCTTTCTTCCCCCCTTTCGGGCCGGGTTCAGTCCCCCAGCACCTGTCGAGTCTGCTGCGCAATGTGTTTTTCTTCGGCAGCCGGCAGGATCAGCACCGGCAGACCACCGGAATCGATCCGCGCCTCGTTTCGTTCATTGCGCGCCGGGTCGATTTCGACACCAAGCCACGCCAGATGCGCGCAGATGCGACCGCGCGCCTCGGCGTCGTTCTCACCGATACCGCCGGTGAACACGATCGCATCCAATCCTCCCATGGCGACAATCATGGACCCCGAATGGCGCGCAGCCCAATAGCAAAAATGCTCGATTGCAAATCTTGCCGCGGCATCCGCCCTTGAATGCAATACGCGCATGTCCGACGCCCCGCCCAGGGCGACCAGGCCGCTTTCGCGGTTCAGAATGCGCGCGGCTGCTTCGATCCCGTGTATCTCGGCCAGTCGCAGGACGGCATTGCCATCGATATCCCCGGCGCGCGTCCCCATCGTCAGGCCCGATAGCGGCGAATAGCCCATGGTCGTGGCCACCGACCTGCCTTCCCTGATCGCGCAGATCGACGCGCCATTGCCAAGATGCAGCGCCAGGACCCGGCCCGGAAGCCTGCCGTCCAGCGCATCGGGCAACCGTTCGACCAGCGAGGCATAGGAGATGCCGTGAAACCCGTATCGGCGAATTCCGCGCGCATTCTCGCCGTCGGGGATTGCATAACGCGCGGCAATTTCGGGGACCGTTGCGTGAAAGGCCGTGTCGAACACCGCGACCTGAGGAAGATCTGGCGCAAGATCGCCGAGGGCACGGATGGCGGCCAGGTTGTGTGGGTTATGCAGAGGCGCCAGCGGGATGCAGGCCTCGATCCCCGCCAGAACCGCCGGATCGACGCGCGCGGGCCGGGTGAAATTCTGGCCGCCATGCACCACGCGATGTCCCGCAGCGCGAATCCGGTCAAGCGGATAGCCGTTCCGGGCCAGGGCCGCCAGCACTTGGCGCAGCGCGGCCTGATGCGTCGGCGCGCTGCAGGGGCCCACTTCCGTGCCGATTTCCAGCCGCGATGCCCCGCCGATTTCGGTCACGCTGGCGCGCATCATCACGTCAAGCCCGGCATCGAACAGCGCGGCCTTGATCGAGGACGACCCGGCATTGATGACCAGGATGGTGTGTTCAGACATGCCCAAGCACCGCCTTGCCAAGCCCCATCGAGGCCAGACTTGCCAGCAATGCGACCGCGATCAACCGAAAACCGGCCGGACGCGACCGCGCAAAACCCCACTGACCGAGCCCATTGCCCAGCAGAAGAACAGGCATCGTGGCAAGGGCGGCCAGCACCGTGTCACGCCCGATCAGTCCAGCCCGCCACATGACCGGCAGCGACAGAAGGTCAAGCGCGGCGAAATAGACAATCAGCGTGGCCCGAAAGACCCGCGGCGGGATCGGCTGTGCGCTCATCGCCGCGGCCACCGGCAGTCCTGCCATGGCCGCGCCATTGGCAACGCCCGAGACAAGGCCAAGCCCGACATTTCCCAGGGCCCCAAGGGCACGGCGCAAGCGCCAGCCGGACACGAGCAGGATGCAAATGCCAAGAATGAAGACCGAAATCGCAGCGCGCGCCCCATCGACGCCAATCGCCAGCAGAAAGCTCAGCCCGATTGGCAGCCCGATCAGGGCGCCAATCAGCAGACAGCCAACGCGGACCCAATCGATGTCCGCCACAATGCCGCGCGCGACCTGCAGCGTCATGACGACCTCGCAGAACAACACGACCGGCACGGCACGCATCGGGTCACCCACAAACCCCGCGGCAGAAACGACAAGCGCCGAAAAGCCGAACCCCGCGAAACCCCGCACGATTGCCGCGCCCAGCACGGCGACCAGCAGAAAGGCTGCCCCCGGCGCGCCAAGACCCAGGGGCAGATCCATCATGCGCCCCTTTGCGGCCGCATGTCGGCCGGGTCAATGCCGGCGACCTCGACAGGCGCCTTCATCGCATCGCGACGGAACGGCTCGCCCAGCTCCTGGTTGATCAGGGCTTCGATGAAGGTCGTCACGCCTTGCTTCTGGTCGCGCACGGCCTGGGCCAGTGCGTCGGTCAGTTCGTCCATCGTGCGCACCTGAACGCCCTTCAGCCCGCATGCCTGCGCGATGCCGGCGTAACTTACGCGCTCGCTCAGCTCGGTGCCGACGAAATTGTCGTTGTACCAAAGGGTCGTGTTGCGCTTTTCCGCGCCCCATTGGTAGTTACGGAAGATCACCATGGTGATTGCGGGCCAGTCCGGCCGACCCAGCGAAACCATCTCGTTCATGGAAATGCCAAAGGCGCCGTCGCCCGCGAAACCCACGACAGGCACGTCCGGATTGCCGATCTTGGCGCCGATGATGGCGGGAAAGCCATAGCCGCAGGGGCCGAAGAGACCCGGCGCCAGGTATTTCCGCCCTGCCTCGAATGTCGGATAGGCATTGCCGATCGCACAGTTGTTGCCGATATCGGACGAGATGATCGCATCCTTCGGCAATGCGGACGTGATCGCGCGCCAGGCCATGCGCGGACTCATCCAGTCGGGCTTGGCCTTGCGCGCGCGTTCGTTCCAGTCGGTCCCCGGATCGTCGGCTTCGTGATCCATCGAGGAGAGCTCCTGCGCCCAGGCCGACTTGGTCTGCGCGATCAGCGCCCGGCGCTCCTCGCGCCCCGCATCGCCCGCGCCATCGCCCAGCCGCGCAAGGATCGCCTCGGCCACCTTGCGGGAATCTCCGACGATGCCGACCGCAACGGGCTTGGTCAGCCCGATCCGGTCGGGGTTGATATCGACCTGGATCAGCTTGGCCTCACGCGGCCAATAATCGATGCCATAGCCGGGAAGGGTCGAAAACGGGTTCAGGCGGGTACCCAACGCCAGCACCACATCCGCCTTCGCGATCAGCTGCATCGCGGCCTTCGAGCCATTGTAGCCAAGCGGTCCGACCGACAAGGGATGCGAGCCCGGGAAGGCATCGTTGTGCTGGTAATTGCAGCAGACCGGCGCATCCAGCCTTTCGGCCAGGGCGCGGCTTGCCTCGATCGCGCCCGAAAGCACCACGCCCGCACCGTTCAGGATGACCGGAAAGCGCGCCTCGGTCAGCAGGCGCGCGGCCTGAGCGATTGCCTCTTCCCCACCCGAGGGGCGCTCGAACTCGACGATTTCGGGCAGCTCGATATCGATCACCTGCGTCCAGTAATCGCGCGGAACGTTGATCTGCACCGGCGCAGACAGCCGCTTGCCCTTCGAGATCACGCGATTGAGCACCTCGGCGATGCGCGAGGGATCGCGGACCTCTTCCTGATAGGCCACCATGTCGGCAAAGGCGCGCATCTGCTCGACTTCCTGAAAGCCGCCCTGCCCGATCGTCTTGTTGGCGGCCTGCGGCGTCACCAACAGCATCGGCGTATGGTTCCAGTAGGCGGTCTTGACCGCGGTGACGAAATTCGTGATCCCGGGTCCGTTCTGGGCAATGATCATCGCCATCTTGCCCGTCGTGCGGGTAAATCCATCGGCCATGTAGCCGCCGTTGCATTCGTGTGCGACGTCCCAGAACCTGATGCCCGCTTTGGGGAAGAGATCGGATATCGGCATGAAGGCCGAACCGATGATACCGAAAGCGTGCTCGATTCCGTGACGTTGCAGGACCTTGACGAAGGCTTCCTCGGTCGTCATCCGCATGGCTTCCTCCCTGAACATGTCTGGCCGCGACCCGTTACGGATGTGGCTGCTTGATCTAGGCCCAGCCTTGCGGCGCCCTGTAGGGCCAGTTTTCGTCTGGTCATATAGCCAGATCAGCCGATCGCCCGCGCGATCCGCGCGATGCCTTCGGCGATCCGCGCCTGCGGGATCGAGGAATAGGCCAGCCGATACAGGTTTCGCGGCGCCGGCTGTCGGGTAAAGTGCACATGGCCCGGCTCGATCAGCACCCCGTCCTGTCGCAGCCGGGCGGCCAGCTCTTCGGTATCGACGCCATCGGGCGCCCGCATCCAGAAGCTGGAGCCGCCGAAGTCCCCCGATCCGGCCACGTTCAACCCATGCTGCGCGATGGCCTCGCTCATGGCCTGACGGCGTCGGCGCCATGCCGTGTTCATGCGGTTGATCAGTGCGTCATAATGGCCAAGCGCAAGAAAGTGGGCCAGGGTACGCTGGATATGCCCCGGCGGGTGGCGCAGCATTGCCACGCGCAGGGCACGCGCCTCGCGGATGAAGGGCGCGGCGCCAACCAGATAGCCCAGACGCAAACCCGGAAACAGGGATTTCGAGAAGGATCCCACATGGATCACCCTGCCCGTGCGATCCAGGGATTTCAACGCGGGCTGTGCCGGGCGCAGAAACGATGTTTCGAATTCATAATCATCCTCGATGATCAGGAAATCCCTGCGCCGAGCCAGATCCAGAAGCGCCGCGCGCCGGATGGCGGGCATCGTGGCATTGGTCGGGAAATGGTGGCTGGGTGTGACAAAGATCGTGGACACGCCCCTGGGTATCGCCTCGGGGGGCATTCCGCCTTCGTCCACGGCGACGGGATGGATGGCCACGCCATGCTGGTTCAGGATGGTGCGAAACCCATGAAAGCCCGGTTCCTCGATCGCGGCGGATTGGCCCGGGCGCAGCAGGACATGAGCCGCGATCCAAAGCGCATTCTGCGCCCCCATCGTCAACAGGATCTGGTCTGGTCGCGCCGTGATGCCGCGTCGCGGCAGAATGGCGCGCAGGATGTAATCGACCAGCATCGGATCGTCGCGTTCATAGAAGTCGTGCGACAGGACATCAAAGTCCCTTCGTCCCAGGGCCATCAGGGCGCATTTGCGCCAGTTCTGGTGATCGAACAATGTCGGATCGGCCTGACCGTAGATGAAGGGATAGGGATAGGCGTGCCAATCCTGAATGCGTGGCGGCATGCCGTGGTCCGAATGGCGCGTGCCGATACGCGCGGCCCAGTCGATGCCCGTATCCAGTTCGGGCGGGGCCGACCGCGCGGGCGGAAGGGCCGGCGCCGCGGCCGAGACGAAGTAGCCCGAACGCCCCCTTGCCTCCAGCACGTCATTCGCGACCAGTTCGGTATAGGCCAGCGTCACGGTGATGCGGCTGACCCCAAGATGGCGCGCAAGCGCGCGCGAGGATGGCATCCTGTCCCCCGCCCGCAAGCGCCCGGCGCGGATGCCTTCCAGCACCATCTCCTGGATCTGCTGTTGCAGCGTGCCCCTGTAGCCGGGGTCAAGAAAGAAGCCTTCGGCGGCGACGGGCATGGCTGGACCGATCGGGTGACGCAAACTGGACTTACAGCAGAGTGCCCCGATCGGTCCTTGGGTCAAGCCCGGATTTGCTGCGCGTCAGGAAAAGACCTTGGTCAGCGCGCGGTCCATCGCCGTGGTGATCTCGTCGATATCGTCCGGCGTGGCGATCAGCGCCGGGCTGAGACACAACACGTTGTTGCGCCCCGGAACCGAGCGGTTCGATGCCCCGATGATGACACCCTGCGCGGCACATTCGGCCACGACCGCGGCAACTTTGGCTTCTTCGACCGGCTCCTTGGTGCTTCGGTCCGCCACAAGCTCTGCACCGCAGAACAGCCCCTTGCCGCGCACATCACCGATCACCCGGTGACGCGACATCAGCTCATGCAGGTTGTTCATCAGCCGCTCGCCCATCTTCCGGGTGTTTTCCAGCAGATTTTCGTCTTCGATGATGCGCATGTTCTCGATCGCGGCGGCCGGCCCCGCCGTGCAGCCGCCAAAGGTCGAGATGTCGCGGAAATAGCCCAGCTTGTCCGAGGGGTCGTCCTTGAACATCTCGAAGACGGCCTCGGTCGTCACGCAGCAGGCAATGGCGGCATATCCCGATGCAACGCCCTTGGCCATCGTCACGAAATCGGGCTGGATGCCGTAATGCTGATAGCCGAACCACGTTCCGGTGCGGCCAAGGCCGCAGACGACTTCGTCGATATGCAGCAGGATATCGTATTTGCGACAGATCTCCTGCACCTTTTCCCAATAGCCGTCAGGCGGGGTGATCACACCACCACCGGCGGTAACGGGTTCCAGGCAGAGGCCGCCCACCGTATCGGGGCCTTCGCGCAGGATGACCTGCTCGATCTGATCGGCCGCCCATTCGCCATAATGCTCGGACGGGGCACCTTCCTGTTCGTGGCGGCGATATTCCAGGCAATGCGGCACACGCACGAAACCCGGCGCAAAGGGTCCGTATTGCACGTTGCGTTCGTCCTGACCGCCCGCCGACATGGCCGCCAGCGTGCTGCCGTGATAGTCGCGCTCGCGATACAGGATCTTGTATTTCTTGCCGCCATAACGCTTGTACGCGATCTGGCGGATCATCTTGAACGCCTTTTCGTTCGCCTCGGACCCCGAATTGCAGTAATAGACCCGGCTCATCCCCGGCATCTTGTCGATCAGGCGCTGGGCAAAGATCGATCCGGGGATCGACCCCGCCGACTGGGCGAAGTAGTTCAGCTTCATCAGCTGGTCCGCTATGGCCCGGACGATGGATTCGCGCCCATAGCCGACATTGACCGTCCAGACGCCGCCCGAAACGGCATCCAGATATTCCTTGCCCTTGATGTCCCAGACACGCATGCCGCGGCCCTCGACGATGATGCGGGGATCGACGGTTTCAAAGGGCTTGTGCTGGGTCAGATGGTGCCAGACATGAGCACGGTCGGCCTCGATCACGGCCGAAGGATCGTTCGCATGGACAGTATCGATCATCGCGATCACCTGAAATGGGGCATGTCATCATGTCACGCGCGCCGCGGCCGTGACCTTCTGCCTTAGGTCACCACGGAACCAACGCGGCGCGTAGGGCCAGTTTGGGCAACGCGATATATCCAGATGGCGGATGGCCAAGTGAAAATGCCGGGCAGTGCGCCCGGCATTTCCCTGTTGTTACATGGCAATCAGCGGCCCAGAGACCACCAGCCACGCCGGCGCGGCTTGCCGGATTCCTCGGTCGCCGCGGCCTGTTGCTGGGCCTGCGGTTCCGACGACCGAGGCTCCGGGGATTGCGATTCTGATGGGGTCTCGGCCTGCTCGGCAGATCCGATCGGCGCAGAGCCGGTGGCCTGAGACTCGACCGTATCTTCGTGCCTGTCGAGACCGCTTTCGACCCCAGCATGTTCCGTGACAAGCGAGGCTTCGCCATTGCTCTGGGCCGGGCCGGAAGATCCAGCCGGTTCGGCCGCCGGTGCAGGCGCCTGATTTTCGGGACCGGGTTGATCCCGCATTTCTGCCTGCGCTTCCGGCTCTGCCTCGGCTTGGACGCTTTCGGACATTGCTGTCGTATCTGTCGGCTCTGCAACCACCGGGGCTTCAGTCGTTTCGACCGTTTCGGCCGGGGCCGCGTCTGCCTCTTTCTTTCGCTTGCTGCGCGATCGCGTCTTTGGCTTCGGGGTTTCCTCTGCCTGATCCGCACCGGCAGCATCGGTCGCCTCGGCCGCCTTGCTGCGCGAACGCGAGCTGCGTTTGCGGGTCGTCTTTCTGGCCGGCTCTTCGGTTTCGCCTGCAGAGGCTTCATCCGAAGCAGATTCGGCGTCACTGACCTGTGCGGCAACGGACGGCGCGGCGGCATCGTCTCCAGCCTCGGCAGCCTTGGTCTTGGCCGACTTGCGTCCGCCACGTGTGCGCGTGCGCTTGGGCTTCTCCTCGACCTTGGCGGGTTCGGCCGCCGCTTCGATCTCGGGTGCTTCGGCCGGCGCGGAACTTGCCGCCTGAGCGTCCTCATTGGCATCCGGCATCTCTGCCGCGCTCTCCGTGGAGGACGCATCGGCGGCATCGGACTCGGATTCACCCGACGCTTCCGTCGAGGGCGAAGCCACGTCCGACGATGCGCCATTGCCCTTCCGGCGCCGACGGCGACGGCGCTTTTTCTTCTTCGGTGCCTCGCCTTCGGCCGTCGAAGCCTCGACGCTGTCGGGCGCCTGATCCTCGATCCCCTCGTCCTCGACGACATCGTCATCCTCGGCAAGGACATCCACCTTGACCACCTGGTGGTGGAACTCGGGAACATTGCGCGTCGCGGTCTTGAACTTCTCGACCGAGTAATCGGGGCTGATCATGGTCGGGTCGGCCTCGATCCTGACCGACATGCCATAGCGCGCCTCGATCTGCGCAAGATGTTCGCGCTTGTTGTTGATCAGGTAGTTCATGACCGGAACCGGCGCCCGCACCAGCACCTCGCGCGAACGCTTGCGGGTGCCCTCTTCCTCGATCTGCCGAATGATCTGCAGCGCCACACTGTCATCCGAGCGGATGATGCCCGTGCCATGGCAATGCGGACAAGGCGCGGTGGTCGATTCCACCATGCCGGGGCGCAGACGCTGGCGGCTCATCTCCAGCAGGCCGAAGCCCGAGATCCGGCCGACCTGGATACGGGCGCGGTCGCTTTTCAGTTTTTCCTTCAGGCGTTTCTCGACGGCCGCGTTGTTCTTGCGCTCCTCCATGTCGATGAAGTCGATCACGATCAGACCGGCAAGATCGCGCAGGCGCAACTGGCGGGCAATTTCCTCGGCCGCTTCGAGGTTCGTCTGCAGGGCCGTCTCCTCGACCGAGCCCTTCTTGGTCGCCTTGCCCGAGTTGACGTCGATCGCGACCAGGGCCTCGGTCGCATCGATCACGATATAGCCACCCGAGGGAAGCTGGACGACGGGGTTGAACATGCTGGCCAGGTAGCTTTCCACCTGGTAGCGCGCGAACAGGGGCTGGGATTCGTTGTACAGCTTCACGTTCTTGGCATGGGACGGCATGATCATCTTCATGAAGTCCTTGGCCGTCCGATAGCCCTGCTCTCCCTCGACCAGGACCTCATCGATATCGCGCGAGTAATAGTCGCGGATGGCGCGCTTGATCAGGTCGCCTTCCTCGTAGATCGGCGCGGGCGCGATCGATTTCAGCGTCAGCTCGCGGATCTTCTCCCACAGGCGCAGCAGGTATTCGTAGTCGCGCTTGATCTCGGCCTTCGTGCGTTCGCTGCCGGCCGTGCGGATGATCAGACCCGCCCCTTCGGGCACATCCAGCTCGGACGCAATCTGCTTCAGGCGCTTGCGATCGGCGGCATTGGTGATCTTGCGGCTGATGCCGCCACCGCGCGCGGTATTGGGCATCAGAACGCAATAGCGGCCCGCAAGCGACAGATAGGTCGTCAGCGCCGCCCCCTTGTTGCCGCGCTCTTCCTTGACCACCTGGACCAGCATGATCTGCCGGACCTTGATGACTTCCTGGATCTTGTAGCGGCGCGGACGCGGGCGACGCGGCGGGCGGATTTCCTCGGCCACGTCCTCATCGGCCACCGATTCGATCTCGGGGTCCGTTTCGGTGGCATGATCGGCCGCGACATAGGGCGCGGGCTCTTGCTCGGCGCCGGGCACGGGGATCGGCCCGCTATCGGCATCCTCTTCATCCGCCAGATCGACAACGGCCATTCCGGGGATTTCCTGGGCCGTCGTTGCAGCCTGCTCCGCTCCTGCCGATTCTGCCTTCGGCTCGGCCTTGCGGCGCGCGCGGCTGCTGTCCTCGTCATCGCTTTCGCGTACTGCGGCGCGCTCTTCGGCCAGCAAGGCCTGACGGTCGGCGACGGGGATCTGGTAGTAATCGGGGTGGATTTCCGAGAATGCCAGGAAACCGTGGCGGTTTCCCCCGTAGTCGACAAAGGCGGCCTGCAGCGACGGTTCGACGCGCGTTACCTTTGCAAGATAGATATTGCCAGCAATCTGGCGCTTGTTTGCGGTTTCGAAGTCGAATTCCTCGACCTTGTTTCCGTCAACCACCACGACCCGGGTCTCTTCCGGGTGGGTGGCATCGATGAGCATTTTCTTGGCCATGTAATCTTTCCGAATGCCGAAACCCGCCGGGCCGGTCTGGCCGGGGCGGGCGTCTGGCGTTCATTCCGTGAGGCGAATGGCGCGGAGGACAGAAGACCGTTGGCGCCCGATGGGCAGCCTGACGATCGCTCAGTGGTCCTCTCGCGTCTCATCGCGGTTCGTTCCCAGACGCCTTGCGGCGCCCAACTCTGGCCCCGGCCGAAACGGGCTGCGGGGCGAATGTTTGGCCTTGCGGCCTATCGGCCTGCACAACCCCTGCCGGGACATTCGGGCCCGGCTGTCGGGAAGGCGGCAAATTCGCTGGATCGGACCATCCGCATCCAAAGGCGGACAGTTCCCGATGTTTCGTGACATTAGCGGGTAAGACACGCCAAATACAATCGGAATTTTCATTCCGACGCACGGATCGCCGAAGCATTGCGCCGAAACGCCAGACCCGGAAAAGGCGCGCTTCAGAGGTAGTCCGCCCGCTGCAAGCCGTATTTGGCCATCTTTTCGTTCAATGTGCGGCGTGGCAGGCACAACTCCTCCATCACCGCGGCGATCGACCCCTTGTGGCGGCGCATTGCATTGTCGATCAGCATCTTTTCGAAACTTTCGACATATTCCTTCAGCGGTTTGCCTTCGGTCGTGATCGTCGGGCCGGTTTCCTCGTTGTCGGCCATCAGAAGCGAGGCGATCGACCCCGATCCGCGCCGGTTCTGCAGGACGGCCCGTTCGGCGACGTTGATCAGCTGGCGCACATTGCCCGGCCATGGCGCCTGCAGAAGCTGGGCAGCCTCTCGCGCCGTGATCTGGGGCGCTTCGCAGCCATATTCCTCGGCAAAGGTTTCCGTCATGCGCGTGAACAGGGTCAGGATATCCTCGCCCCGCGCGCGCAGCGGCGGCACGGTGATCTTGAGCGCGGCAAGTCGGAAATACAGGTCGGGGCGCAGCACGTCCTCGACGGTCATGCCCTGCTGATGATTGTTGCAGATGGCAATGATGCGGGTTTCCGGCGGGGTGCCCTGATCGTTGATGAAGGTCAGCAGGCGCGCCTGCAGCGGCTGGCTGAGAGCCTCGATATCCTCCAGCACGATCGTGCCGCCGCGTGCCTCCTCGACCAGGGGAATCTGGCCGCCCTCTTCGATCGGGCCGAAAAGCCGCGCCGCAAGCTGATCTTCGGACCAGGCCGCGCAAGAGATCAGGGCGAAACGCCGCGCGGCACGTGGACCGACGGCATGCAGGGCATGAGCAACAAGCGTCTTGCCTGTCCCCGTTTCGCCATCGATCAGGACGTGGCTGTCGGCCTGGCCCAGATCAAGAATATCCTCGCGCAGCCGCTGCATCGCGGGCGATGCCCCGATCAGCTTCTTCATGATCGTCGAGCCGTCCGACAATTCCTTGCGCAGGGCGCGGTTGTCCAGCGTCATGCGCCGCGCCTGCCCCGCCTTCTTGACCAGCGCGGTCATGCGGTCGGGGTTGAAGGGCTTTTCCAGGAAGTCATAGGCGCCGACACGCATCGCCTCGACCGCCATGGGAACGTCGCCATGGCCCGTGATCATGATGACCGGCAGGCCCGAATCGATGCTCATCAGCTTTTTCAGGAAGGCCATGCCGTCCATGCCGGGCATCTTGATGTCGCTGACGACGACTCCGGGCCAGTCGGGACCGATTTCCTTCAACGCCTCTTCGGCGCTGGCAAAGGTCTGCGCGTCGAAGCCGGACAGCGCAAGCCACTGGCCAATCGACTGACGCATGTCCTGTTCGTCGTCGACCACCGCCACCTTCATTGCGCGTGCCATGAAACCCTCTTCATTCGGCTGCCTGTGTCTTGTCCTTCAATATGGGAAGCTGCACCTCGAATACAGCCCCCCCGTCCGGCGCATTGCGCGCCGTCAGTCTGCCGCCCAGATCGCGCACGATCCCCGACGAAATGGCCAGCCCCAGACCGACCCCCTCTCCGGGCTTCTTGGTCGTGTAGAAGGGTTCGAACAGGCGATCCAGTTCGGCAATGCCCGGGCCATTGTCGCGCACGGCCAGCGTGACGGTTTCCCCCGCGGTCAGGATGATCTCGATCTCGGGGTCGGGAACATCGCGGGTGGCGTCCACGGCATTGCGCAGCAGGTTGATGATGACCTGTTCAAGCCGCACGCGATCGGCCATGACCATGACCGGATCGCGCGCGATCACCCGATTGATGCGGACGGACCGGTTTCGCAAGGTCGGCTCCATCATCGACAGGGCCGAGGAAATGCACTCGCGCATGTCCACGGGCTCGAACGCCTCGCCACCCTTGCGGGCATAGCTTTTCAGCTGGCGCGTGATCGCCCCCATCCGTTCGATCAGATCGTCGATGCGCTGGAACGAGGCCAGCGCCTCTTCGGTGCGCTGACGCTGCAGCAACAGCCGTGCCCCGGCCAGGTAGGTCTTCATCGCGGCCAGAGGCTGGTTCAGCTCATGGCTGATGGCGGCGGACATTTCGCCCAGGGCGGCCAGCTTGGAGGATTGCGCAAGCGTCTGCTCGGCGACCTCCAGATCCTTTCGCACCTTTTCGCGTTCCGCGATTACCTGCTGCAAGCGCGCATTCAGGCGCCGCAATTCCGCCGATTCCCTGCGCGCATCGATGAATTGCCGGCGGGTGCGAAGGGTCGAGAGATAAAAGCCCAGGGCCATCAGGACGGCAAATCCCATGACCTCGAGCGCAAGCACCGCATTCACGCGCTCGCGCACGGAATCATAGGTCGTGAAGCTGACCAGACGCCAGCCGCGGAAGGGGATCCGGGCCTCGTTGCGCATCACGGCCTCGCCCCGAACATAGGCATCAGGCGGCGTCTTGGCCCAGTCCGCCGTCACCTGCACGGCCCGTTCGATTGCCGTCATGGGGGGGCGGACCGCAAGCGCCTGGTCCAGGGGAAGACCGCGCCAGCGCGGCTCGGTCGACAGCAGGACACGGTTTTCGCTGTTGACGACGGCGACGGCGTCCGAGATGCCGGCCCAGACCCGTTCGAACTTTGTCAGATCCACCCCCACGACGATCACGCCCAGGATGCGCCCGTCCGAGACAACGGCCCGCGCATAGGTGAAGTCGTATCCGCCCGATTGCCGTTCGGCCACCGTGAACACGGTATCGGAGGCGCGCAGCGCGCTGACGAAATAGGGTTCATTGCCATGGTTCGATCCGATCCGGGTCCGGTCGGTTGCCGCCACCGCGCGTCCGCTGGACTCCAGAAGCAGGATCCACGCCGCGCCGATTTCCTGCTGTGCCGCGATCAGCTTTTGCGAGGTCAGCTCGAACTGGCCGGAACTCAGCGCCGAGGCAAGCGCCGGATCGCGGGCGAGCAACAAGGGCACCACGGATGTACGCTGCAACTCGGACAGGACATGGCCGGTATAAAGCGCAAGCCGGATCTGCGCGCGATTGCGCGTGGATTCGACAAGCCGCTCGGACAGATAGGAATTGGTCATCCAGACGACCGCGATCGCCAGGATCGCAAAGGCCGCCATGTAAAGCCGGGCAAGACCGCGCCTGCCCTGGTCCGTCTCGCCAGAGGACCCAGCGCCCGTGCGCGTGGCCCCGGACCCGGTCCGGTCGTCAAGATGTGTTTCGCGGCTCATTGCGCAATTCTAGGCAGCAGCGCAGCCGGCCTCAAGCGCGGGCGGAAAGGCGACCCGTCAGCCAAGCGCCATCATGCCGATCAGCGAGCGGAAAAGCACCGATCCATCCGTGCCGCCATGGACCGGTTCGCACATGCGTTCCGGATGCGGCATCATGCCCAGAACCCGCCGGTTTTCCGACAGCACACCGGCGATATCGGCCACCGAACCGTTCGGATTGTCGACATAGGTAAAAGCGATGCGGTCCTGATCCCGCAGGAGTTTCAGGCCGTCTTCGTCGATATTGTAGTTTCCGTCGTGATGCGCGATCGGGATGCGGATCACCTGGCCGCGGCCATATCCCGAGGTGAAGGCCGAGTCCGTCGTCTCGACCCGCAGCTCGACCGTCTTGCAGACATAGGTCAGGCCGACATTGCGCAACAGCGCGCCGGGCAGCAGGCCGGTTTCCGTCAGGATCTGAAAGCCGTTGCAGATACCGAGGACATAGCCGCCCTTGTGCGCAAAATCCCGCACGGCGCGGGCGATCGGAGACTGGGCCGCGATCGCGCCACAGCGCAGGTAGTCTCCGAAGGAAAAGCCCCCGGGCACGCCGACGACATCGGTGCCCTGCGGCAGCTCGGTATCCTTGTGCCAGACCCGCACGACCTGGGCACCGGCCTTCTCGAAGGCCACGGCAAGGTCCCGGTCACAGTTCGAACCCGGAAAGGTGATGATCGCGGCCTTCATGGGCGCCCCCGAAATGTCCGTCTCAACGCGCCTGTCGCGCCTCGCCGCCTGCAATCACTCAAGGACCCCGCCCCGGCCGACGGCCACACCCGGGCAGGTCTGCATCACAGGATCTCGATATCGTATTTCTCGATCACCGTGTTGGCCAGAAGCTTCTCGCACATGGCCTTGACCTCGTCGCGCGCCTGATCGGGGCCGTCGGCGTCGAGTTCCAGTTCAATCACCTTGCCCTGCCGCACCGACTGGACACCGGAGAAGCCCAGCGTCCCCAGGGCATGGCGCACGGCCTCGCCCTGTGGGTCCAGGACCCCGTCCTTCAGCATGACATGCACGCGGGCCTTGATCCTGGCGGTCATCGTGGCGCCCCCTTCAGTTGATCAGCGTCGGTTTGTTCACATGCGTCGCCTGCGTCGGCAAGACGCCCAGACGACGCGCGACCTCGGTATAGGCCTCGGTCAGGTTGCCCAGGTCGTTGCGGAACACGTCCTTGTCGAGCTTCTGACCCGTGCGGATGTCCCACAGACGGCAGGAATCGGGGCTGATTTCGTCGGCCACGATCAGGCGCATGAAGTCGCCATCCCAGATCCGGCCAATCTCGATCTTGAAATCGACCAGCTTGATTCCGACCGCATAGAACACACCCGACAGGAAGTCGTTCACGCGAAGCGCCAGCGACACGATGTCGTCGAGGTCCTGCTGGCTGGCCCAGCCGAAAGCCAGAATGTATTCCTCGGACACCATGGGATCGCCAAGCGCATCGTTCTTGTAGCTGTATTCGACGACCGGCCGCGGCAGCGGCGTCCCTTCGTCCAGCCCAAGCCGCTTGGCGATCGACCCGGCCGCGAAGTTGCGCACGATCACTTCCAGCGGGATGATCTCGCACTGGCGGATCAGCTGTTCGCGCATGTTGATCCGGCGGATGAAATGGTTGGGGATGCCGATATTCGTCAGGCCCGTCATGAAGAATTCCGACAGGCGGTTGTTCAGCACACCCTTGCCTTCGATCGTGGCCTTTTTCTGCGCGTTGAACGCGGTCGCATCATCCTTGAAATACTGGATCAGCGTGCCGGGTTCGGGGCCTTCGTAAAGGATCTTGGCCTTGCCTTCGTAGATCTTCTTGCGACGTGCCATGCAAGCTCCGTTGGTCGGGCGCGGCCTCGGGCGCCGCCCCTGCTCGAGCGACGCTATAGGCCAAACCCCGCAGCGCCGCAAGCCGCGCATGCGGCACGAAACGCGCCGCTCGGGGCTTGCGCGACAGGCATCCGGCGGGCATATCAGGGGCAACAGACACCACAAGGGGCCAGTCATGACCACTTTCGACGACCGCGAACGCGCATTCGAATCCAAGTTCGCCCATGACGAAGAGCTGCGATTCCGCGCCATCGCGCGGCGCAACAAGCTTCTGGGCCTTTGGGCGGCCGGAATTCTGGGCAAGACCGGCGACGAGGCCGAGGAATATGCCAAGACCGTGGTGATGGCCGATCTCGAGGAAGCCGGCGACGAAGACGTCTATCGCAAGGTCGCGGGCGATCTTGGCGACAAGGTCGACGAGACAACCATCCGTACCAGGATGGTCGAGCTTCTCGAAGAGGCCAAGAAGCAGATCATGAACGAGACCTGAGGCCGTCACAGCCGCCGCGGCATGAACGCGCCTCATGATCTTCATGATCATGTTCCATTTGCCTGAAACACTGCACCCGTGGCAAATGCGCGCCACGGGTGTATCGATTCAATCACCACGATTTTCTGAAAGGCCACAGGATGACCGACCCGCTTTCCCGCCTGCTTGAGACACGCGACTGGCTGCTGGCCGATGGCGCGACCGGAACCAACCTGTTCAACATGGGGCTGACGGCGGGAGACGCCCCGGAATTGTGGAACACCGACAAGCCCGACAATATCCGCAAGCTGTACCGCTCGGCGGTCGAGGCCGGATCGGACATCTTCCTGACCAACACCTTCGGCGCCAATGCCAGCCGTCTGAAACTGCACGATGCGCAGGCACGGACGCGTGAGCTGAACCGCGTCGGCGCCGAGCTTGCGCGCGAAGTTGCGGATGCCGCGGGCCGCGACGTGATCGTGGCGGGATCGATCGGGCCGACCGGCGAGATCATGGCCCCGATGGGGACCCTGACCCACGAGATCGCCGTCGAGATCTTCCACGAACAGGCCGAGGGCCTGAAGGAAGGCGGCGTGGACGTGCTCTGGGTCGAAACCATCAGCGCGGCCGAGGAATACGCCGCCGCGGCCGAGGCCTGTGCCCGTGCCGGAATGCCCTGGTGCGGCACGATGAGCTTCGACACGGCGGGACGCACGATGATGGGCGTGACCGCGGCGCAGATGGTATCGCTGGTCGATCGCCTGTCCCACCCGCCCGTGGCCTTTGGCGCCAATTGCGGCGTCGGCGCGTCGGACCTGCTGCGCACGGTGCTGGGCTTTGTGACGGCCGGGGCCGAACGGCCGATCATCGCCAAGGGCAATGCGGGGATACCGAAATACCACGACGGGCACATCCACTATGACGGGACGCCCGAACTGATGGCCGAATATGCGGTGCTGGCCCGCGATGCTGGCGCCAGGATCATCGGCGGGTGCTGTGGCACCACGCCCGACCATCTGGCCGCGATGCGCAAGGCGCTGGAAGAACGCCCGCGGGGCGAACGGCCAACGCTGGAACTGATCGCCGAGAAGATGGGCGGCTATTCGTCTGCCTCGGACGGCAGCGGCGAAGCCGGACCGGCGCGCGAGCGGCGCGGGCGGCGGCGCGGCTGAGGTCCGGCGGGGATCACTCGAACAGCGACAGCTGGTCGCCCTTGCGCGGCGGCCGACGGAACCGCGAGCAATCGAGCGCCGGCAGATCGCCATCCAGCCCCAGCCGCCGGACAGCGATACGAAACCGATGGGACAGAAGATCGGCATGCACCCCCTGCCCCCGCATCCTGTGGCCGAAACGCGGATCGTAGTCCTGGCCGCCATGCATCTGCCGCAGTCGGTCCATCACCTTGCGCGCGCGCAGGGGCTCGGCGCGTTCAAGCCAGTCGGAAAACAGGTCAGCCACTTCGTGCGGAAGGCGCAGCAGGATCCAGCTTGCGGCGCGCGCGCCAGCCTCGGCGGCGGATTTCAGGATGGTTTCCATCTCGTGATCGGTCAGGCCCGGGATCACCGGGGCGACCATGACGCGCACCGGGATGCCCGCCTGTGCAAGCGTGCGGACGATCGCAAGCCTGCGCGCGGGCGTGGGCGCGCGCGGCTCCATTCGGCGGGCAAGCGCGGCATCCAGTGTCGTCACGGACAGACCGACATGCACCAGCCCCCGGCCGGCCATGTCCGAAAGGATGTCCAGATCGCGTTCGATCAACGTGCCGCGGGTGACGATGCTGACCGGGTGGTTCCAGTCGGACAGGACCTGAAGGATGCCACGCATGACGCGGTGGTGATGTTCGATCGGCTGATAAGGGTCGGTATTCGTACCGATCGCCACGGGCGCCACGCGATAGCCCCGACGGCCCAGCTCCCGCTCGAGAATCTTGGGCGCATCCGGCCGGGCGATCAGCTTCGTCTCGAAATCCAGCCCGGGCGACATCCCCAGATAGGAATGACCCGGCCGGGCGAAGCAATAGACACAGCCATGTTCGCACCCCCGATATGGGTTGATCGTGCGATCGAACCCCAGATCGGGCGAGGAAACGCGATTGAGGATCGTTCTTGGCCTTTCGATCCTTACCTCGGTGCGCAGCAGGCGCTGATCCTCGGGCACGGGGGCGCAATCGGACCACGCATCGGGATCGATCTCGCGCCGCAGGGTTTCGAACCGGCCATCGGGATTGGCCGTGGCGCCCCGCGCGCGCAAGCGGACAGACGGATCGGGTGGCGGAAGCTTCATCGCGAAAACATAGAACACAACAAGAACACAACGCAAGATACCGGCGACAGGCGGCAATGCCGCAGCTGCAGCGGTCGCCAAAGATGCGACGCATGTCGCTATTTGCCAAGTGATCTGCCACCATTGGCCCCATACGGGGCTCAAGAACCGCCAGGAGACACGCAATGGCCGACGAAGAAGAAATCATCCTCTCTGAACTGAGCGACGAGGAACTCATCCTGCAGATGCATGACGACCTCTATGACGGCTTGAAGGAGGAAATCGAGGAAGGCGTCAACATCCTGCTGGAACGTGGGTGGGAGCCCTATCGCATCCTGACCGAAGCCCTGGTGGCAGGAATGAAGATCGTCGGCGACGACTTCCGCGACGGCATCCTCTTCGTCCCCGAGGTGCTGATGTCGGCCAATGCGATGAAGGCAGGCATGGCGATCCTGAAGCCCCTGCTGGCCGAGACCGGAGCGCCGAAGGTCGGCAAGATGGTCATCGGAACGGTCAAGGGCGACATCCACGACATCGGCAAGAACCTGGTCGCCATGATGATGGAAGGCGCGGGCTTCGAGGTCGTCGACATCGGCATCAACAACCCGGTCGAGAACTATATCGAAGCGCTGGAGCGCGAAAAGGCCGATATCCTTGGCATGTCCGCGCTGCTGACCACGACGATGCCCTACATGAAGGTCGTGATCGACACGTTGAAGGAAAAGGGCATGCGCGACGACTATATCATCCTGGTTGGTGGTGCGCCGCTGAACGAGGAATTCGGCCGGGCGATCGGCGCCGATGCCTATTGCCGTGACGCCGCCGTGGCCGTTCAGACGGCCAAGGACTTCATTGCGCGCAAGCACAACAAGATGCAGGCAGGCTGATCTCTGCCACGGCGGAAACAGAAGGCCCCGCGCCCTTCGTGCGGGGCCTTCTTCTTTCTGCCATCCGGCGCGGTCCGGCCCGTTGTCCGAAACAAGAAAGGGGCGCGGCCTTGGCCGCGCCCGCGATCGTTCCGCAATCCGACCGGATCAGCGCTTCGAGAACTGGAAGCTGCGGCGCGCCTTGCGCTTGCCGTATTTCTTCCGTTCCACGACGCGGCTGTCGCGGGTCAGGAAACCGGCGGCCTTCAGCGCCGGACGCAGAGCGGGATCGTACAGCTGCAGCGCCTTCGAGATGCCGTGCTTGACCGCACCGGCCTGGCCCGACAGCCCGCCGCCCTTGACGGTGGCCATGACGTCGAACTGGCCCTCGACATTGGCAACCTGGAAGGGCTGGCGCAGGATCATCTGCAGAACGGGGCGCGCGAAGTACTGCGACATTTCCTTGCCGTTCACGATGACCTTACCCGAGCCGGGCTTGATCCAGACCCGTGCAACCGCATCCTTGCGCTTGCCGGTGGCATAGGAACGGCCCAGCTCGTCACGGACGGGCTCACGCGGCTCTTCGGTCGCGGTGGTGGCGGCGGCTTCACCGGAGACGACCGACTTCAGATCGTCAAGGGTCTTGATTTCTTCGGCCATCTTACGCGCTCCGGGTGTTCTTCGGGTTCATCGACTTGACGTCGAGCACTTCGGGCTTCTGCGCTTCATGCGGATGCTCGGAGCCGGCATAGACGCGCAGGTTGCGCATCTGCTGGCGACCCAGCTTGTTGCGGCTGATCATGCGCTCGACGGCCTTGATCACGACACGCTCGGGGTGCTTGCTGTCGAGGATCTGTTCGGCGGTGCGGAACTTGATGCCGCCGGGATAGCCCGTGTGCCAGTAATACCGCTTGTCCGAGCGCTTGTTGCCCGTCATCTGCACCTTGTCGGCGTTGATGACGATCACGTTGTCGCCCATGTCCATATGCGGGGTGAAGGTCGGCTTGTGCTTGCCACGCAGCCGGGTGGCGATGATCGAGGCGAGACGGCCCAGAACGACGCCTTCCGCGTCGATCAGGATCCACTTCTTCTCGATATCCGCCGGTTTTGCGGTGTAGGTCTTCATTGTCAGCCCTTCGAGTTCGGGATCTGTGAATGGCGGCTTGCGCCGCGCGTATTCCGATGCGGGCTTATCCGCGAATTCGTGCGTCACGTCAAGATCCCGTCATTCCAGATTTCAACGTATATTCAATCGCTTGCAATTTGGGTATCATTTTACCCCACATTTCCCGACCCGCTGCAAGACAATCGGTGACAGACCGCACGGACTTGTGCTTGACTTGAGTCGTCAGACCGAAACGGAGACAAGGCGTGAGTCACGGACATGGCCAGAAAGGCGCGCCGACCAGGCGGCGCTGTCATCGCTGTCACGGATCAGGGCGTGCGCCCTGCCGCATCTGCGCCGGCAAGGGGGAAGTCATGGTGGGCACCGATGGCCAGGGGCGACCGCGCTTCGGGCGCTGCACCGGCTGCATGGGTCTGAAGCACACGCGCTGTTCCCATTGCGGCGGTGAGGGCTTCGTCGCCATCTAGCCCCGGTCGCGCCGCGGCGGTATGGAATAGGTCAGGTTGGCGCGCGCGACAGGTGCCGCCATGCCATCGGACCGGACCAGCACGTCGCCCACGGCCAGATTTCGGCCAAGCTTCAACAGGCGCACCTCGGCCAACAGGTCCCGTTCCGCTTCGGGTTTGCGCAGAAAGTCGATCGCGGCATTCGTTGTCACCGCCAAAGCGACCGGCCCGATCCGCGACAGCACCGCCAGGTAGACCCCAAGATCGGCCAAGGCGAACATGCTGGGCCCCGACACCGTACCGCCGGGGCGCAAGTGCCGTTCGGCAACCCTGAGGCGCAGATCCACGCCTTGCGGCGTCAGTCGCTCGATCGTGAAATCCCCGGCGACCTGGGGGAATTCCCGGGTCAGGAACTCGGCCAGTTCCTGCTCGGACATCTTCGGTGCGATCAGATCGTCCATCTTTCCTCCCTTTGCCCATCGGCCTAGACTTGGCCCGGAAACGGGAGGAGATACAAGATGAGCGAAGCGATCCTGCTGCGCGAGGATCAGGGGCCGATCGCCGTTCTGACCCTGAACTCTCCGGGCAATCTGAACGCGCTGTCCGACGCCATGCTGGCCGCGCTGCGCGATGTACTGAACGTGCTGGCCGACAGCCGGGACATACGCGTCGTGATCCTGCGCGGCGCGGGCAAGGCCTTCTGCGCGGGTCATGACCTGAAGGAGATGCAGGCCGGCCGCGCGGCACCGGACGGGGGGCGGGCCTATTTCGCGGATCTATTCGCACGCTGCGCTGAGGTCATGCAGATGATTCCCGCCCTGCCCCAACCCGTCATCGCGCAGGTGCATGGAATAGCCACTGCCGCGGGCTGCCAGCTGGTTGCCAGCTGCGACATGGCCGTCGCGGCCGAAGGAACGCGCTTTGGCGTCAACGGCGTCAATATCGGCCTGTTCTGCTCGACACCCATGGTCGCGCTTACCCGGAACGTGCCGCGCAAGATCGCGTTCGAGATGCTGACGACCGGCCAATTCGTGGACGCCCGCCGGGCCGCCGAGATCGGCCTGGTCAATCGCGTGGTGCCAGCCGAATCGCTGCAGGACGAAACCCTGGCGCTTGCGCGGCAGGTAGCGTCGAAGCTGACCGCGGCCGTGCGGATCGGCAAGCGCACATTCTACGAACAGGCCCAGATGTCGCTTGCAGACGCCTATGACCACGCCGCCCGCGTCATGGTCGAGAACATGCTGTGGCGTGACACCAATGAAGGCATCGACGCCTTCCTGAACAAGCGCAGGCCCGACTGGGCCGAATGATCGGCCTTCAGCCTAGAGATCGTAGAGCGCGCCGAACTTGTCCTCCAGATAGTCCAGGAGCGGCGATTCGTCGGGATCGAAGCCGCAGACCTGACGGATGAGCCGTGCGGGCGGATACAGGCCGCCATGGCGCTGCACCTTCTCGGCCAGCCATGCGGTGGCGACATGGGCCTCGCCCCTGCCCAGGGCTGCGTCAAGCTCCGGAATGTCGGCGCGCAAGGCGCGATGAAGACATCCGGCATAGACATTGCCCAGCGCATAGGTCGGGAAATAGCCGAACAACCCGACCGACCAATGGACGTCCTGAAGAACGCCATCCGACGGCTTTTCGACCGCCTGCCCGAAATCGGCAAGGAAGCGGGCATTCCACGCCTCCTCGAGATCGGCCGGGTCCAGCCGCCCCGCGATCAGGTCGCGTTCGAGATCGAAGCGCATCATGATATGCAGGTTGTACTGAACCTCGTCGGACTCGGTCCGGATGAAGCCCGGGCGAACCGCATTCACCACGGCATGGAACCTGTCCGCATTGTCCACGCCGAAATCGCCGAAGGCCGCCCGCATCTGGCCATGAAGCCAGCCCGTGAAGGGAGCGCTGCGCGCCAGCTGGTTCTCGTAGATGCGGCTCTGGCTTTCGTGAACGCCCATCGAGACCCCGGCGCCCAGCGGTGTCAGCAGGAAATCCTGCCGGATCGCCTGTTCATAGGCCGCATGGCCGACCTCGTGAATCGTCGAATAGAAGCAGTTGAACGGATCAGATTCGTCCACCCGGGTCGTGATGCGCACGTCATTGCCCGACCCGGACGAGAACGGATGCACGGCAAGATCCAGCCGCCCGCGGTCCCAGTCATAGCCAAAGGCCCCGGCCAGCGTCCGCGCCATCCGCAGCTGCGTCTCGCGCGGGAAATGTCCCGTCAGAACGTCCGGCGCGGGCCGCGAAAGAATCCGTTCGCGCAGGGCCACAAGGCGCGGGCGCATGCGGTCGAACATGGCACCGATCGTGGCTGCCGTCGCTTCGGGCTCATAGTCGTCCAGCAAGGCGTCATATGGATCGCCCGCCCCGAAACCGGCCTGCGCGAGCGCCTGTCCTTTCTGACGAATGAGATCGATCACCCGCGTCAGGATCGGCAGGAAATGACCGACATCTTCCGTGGCCCGCGCCTCGGCCCAGATTCCCTGCGCGCGACTGGTCGCGCGCGCAATCTCGGCCGCCAGCTCGGCGGGAACGGCGGCGTTGCGATGATAGCTGCGCGCGATCAGCTCAAGGGCGCGGGCGCCGATCTCGTCGGGTGCCTCGGCGTGCGAGAGCCATTCCGCGATCCGCGGGTCCGTGCGCCGCGCATGCAGGACCGATTCAATGGCGGCCAGTTCCTCGGCCCGCTGTTCGGCGGCCCCGCGCGGCATCACGGTTTCCTGGTCCCAGCCAAGGCGCCCCGCGATCTGGGCAAGCGCCTCGGTCTGGCGCTGGTAGGCCATCAGTTCATCGAATGCCGTCATGCCGCACCTCCGCGAATGGCCGATCCGAAGGGATAGGTGGCGCGGTGCCGGGCGCGCAGGATGGCAACCCAGACCGCAACCGCACCAAGCTGGTGGATCAGGCCCAGCGACAGCGGGGCGGCATGCACAACCGTCACAATTCCAAGGATCACCTGCACGACGACCAGTACAGCCGCAAGGGCAAAGGCCCCGCGCGTCGCCGCATGGGGCGAACGCCGGGTCCGGAACCATGCAAACACCGCAAGGAAAAACAGGGCATAGCCCACCATGCGATGAACGAATTGCACCAGGCCCGGATTCTCGAAAAAGGCCAGCACCGCCGGCCCCCCTTCGGGCAGATAGAAGGCATCGGCGGGGAAGAAGCTGTCACCCATCAGCGGCCAGGTCGGGAAGGCCCGCCCGGCATCGATCCCCGCGACCAGCGCGCCAAGCAGGATTTGCACGAAGGCCAGGTGCATCAGCCCTGTGCCCAGCGCGACCGCGCGACGATCGCGCGAGCGGCGGGCCTGCAGCAGCTCAGGCTCGCTGCGGGCCAGATCCATCATGTACCACGCGATCAGACCAAGAATGACGAAGGCAATGCCAAGATGCGTGGCCAGCCGATACGAGGCCACATCGACCATCCGCCCACTGAGCCCGGACGACACCATCCACCAGCCGATCGCCCCCTGCAGCCCGCCCAGCGCGCCAAGGCCAAGCAGCCTGCCCGTCCATCCCGCGGGGATCTTCCGGGTCAGCCAGAGCCCGGCAATACCGACTGCCCAGACAAGCCCGATGAAGCGACCAAGCTGGCGATGGCCCCATTCCCACCAATAGATGAACTTGAAATCCTCGACCGTCATGTGCCGGTTCTGCAGCTGGTATTCCGGGATGCGCTGATACTTCTCGAACTCGGCCTGCCAGTCCGCCTCGTTCATCGGGGGCAGCGCGCCGGTCACGGGGCGCCATTCGGTGATGGACAGACCGCTATCCGTCAGCCGGGTCAGCCCGCCGACGGCGATCATCGCGACAACCAGTGCGAACAGGATGCCCAGCCAGATGCTGACGGCGCGACGCGAGCCCGTTCGGCCGGAATCGATAAGCCCTCCCTTCGGCGCGGCCTCGCGGCGGGCATTGTCCAAGACGTCTTCGAAGATCTTGCGATTGGCAGCCATCCGCCCCTCCGTCACTGTCGCGCGCGAACCTAGTTTCCGGCGCTTCCCTTAGCAAGGGCACCGGATGCGGCAAGAGGACGCCGCGCCATCGGCACGTAAGCCGGCCCAACCCACTTGCACGGATCGATTGCGGTTCCTATATTCCGCTTGTCCGGCGCAAGTCGGACTATGGGCATAAACGCGCTCGTAATAAGCGGATCGGACCCGGGGGCGGTACCCGGCGGCTCCACCAGATACCCTCGTTGGGGACCATGGGGCCGAAACAGGATCGACGAACGTGTAAAGGAGTGGCTTTGCCCCGGTGAGGTACCACCGTTATCGGTCCAAGACGCACAATTGCCAACGACAATCGTGCTCCGGTCGCTCTGGCTGCGTAAGCAGCTCGACAGACCGAAACATAAGTCCCTGCGCCTAGCCGCGTAGGGCGGGGTTCGCAGGCACCTGGCAACAGAAGCCTGCACCTTCACAAAGGCCCGGGCTTGCCCCGGGCCTTTGTGCTTTCGACCCACCCGGAAAAAGCCCGAAGCAAGGCCCCGGGATTCATTTTTCGTCAACCGTGCCGCACTAGCTTGGCCCCAAGATGCAATCCGGGATTGAAACGATGCCGACAAGCGACAAGCTGGAACTTCTGCGGGAATGGTACCGCCGTGTGTGGATCGAGGCGGATCTTGACGCGATAGATGACTATTTCGCGCCCCAGGCGGCCGCGGACGGGCTGATGCCCGATGGCCAGGTCGGGGCCGAGGATTTCCGTGCCCTTGTTCCGGCCTTGCTGGCACTGGTGCGCGACCTGCGGATCGAAGTCGTGAAAAGCGTCGAAAGCGACGATTGGCTGTGGGCCCAGATCGTGGCGACCGGGCGATCCGCGACATCCGACAACCCGATTCGTGCCCATGGACAGGTCATGGTTCGCATCAGCGCAGGCAAGATCGTCGAAGCCTACAACTGCTTCGATTTCATAACATTCTTCGAACAGGCGGGCCTGCTGCCCAAGGACGCATTCCTGCTCTTGTTGTCGAGCGAACGGCTTGGGTGACCGGCTTGCCGCAGGCAGGTTCGACCGGCATCATGTGGGCATGTCGTCTGCATCCCTGAGCCGTGTTCTGATCCTGCTTGCCGCGATGGCCGGTTCGGCCGTTCGCGTGCATGCCTGCGAGGTCGCCCTGGTTCTGGCCATCGACGTCTCGGGGTCCATCGACCGGGCCGAATACCGCCTGCAGACCGAAGGGCTGGCGCGGGCGCTTGAGGATCCCGAGCTGATCGACGCGCTTGTCGCGACACAGGCGGCCCTTTCCGTCCTGCAATGGTCGGGTGCCGGCCAGCAGACCGTGACCCTGAGCTGGCAAAGGATGAACAGCGCGGCGACGGTTGCCGAATTTGCGGCGCGCGCCCGGGCGATGCCGCGCGCGTTCGAAGCCTCTGACACCGCCGTGGGCGAGGCGCTGGCTTTTGCGGCCGCCTTGTTTTCCAGCGCGCCGGATTGTCGCAGGCGGGTCATCGACATCTCGGGAGACGGGCCGCAGAACGCAGGAATGCCGCTTGATCTGGGCCGGATGGCTGCCCTGCGCAGCCGGGCCCAGATCAACGCCATCGCCATCGAAGACATGGGCCGCGCAACCCCGATCAGCACATATTACGCGCGTCACGTCACAAGTCCCGATGGCTTCGTCGTGACGGCCCGGGGCCTGAGCGACTATCCGCGCGCGATCCGCGACAAGATCCTGCGCGAGATCACGCGGCCAACGGGCTGACCCCCTTGGGGCGGGCAAGTTCCGCGCATTGCCCGGACCGCGACGGGCCACGCCTCCAGGCTTCAGGCAGCGGGCCGTCTGCCCGCACGCAAAGGATCGCGGCCGCAACGGGTGGCACCCGATCGGACTTCCCTTCGACCACGAATGCTCTATGCTTGACGCGAGGAATGCATCGGAAATGACGAGATGAAAAAGACGATCGACTACGGAACGCTGATGCACCGCGCGATGCGGGGGCTTATCGTCGATGTATTGAAACAGGTCGAGCGCGAGGGCCTGCCCGGCGATCACCATTTCTTCATCACCTTCGATACCCGTCATCCCCGGGCCCAGCTGGCCGACTGGCTGCGCGAGCGCTATCCCGACGAGATGACGATCGTCATGCAGCACTGGTTCGATGGTCTGAAGGTCGATTCCGATGGCTTCTCGGTCACGCTGAATTTCGGCAATGTGCCAGAAACGCTTTACGTCCCGCTTGATTCGATCCGCACCTTCGTCGACCCGGCGGTCGAATTCGGGCTGCGCTTCGAGTCGGCCGAACACGATGCCGACGACGACACCGACGAAGACGCCCCCATGGAAACGGATGCCGATGCTCCGCGACACGAGGCCGAAATCGTTTCGCTTGACCGTTTTCGCAAGTAGTGCGGCCGGGTTAGCGCAAACGCCGTCCCATACGTCCTTGGCCCGCGCCCCGAAATCGCATAGCTAGGGCGCGGCATTTCACAAAACGGACGTGACCGATGGCAAAGACGCGTATCGAAACCGACAGCTTCGGCCCAATCGAGGTCCCCGCTGACAAATACTGGGGCGCCCAGACCCAGCGATCCATCCAGAACTTCCCGATCGGGTGGGAGCGCCAGCCCATTGCGATCATCCGCGCCCTGGGCGTCATCAAGCAGGCAGCGGCCGAAGTGAACATGGCGCAGGGCCGGCTGGACCCGACCATTGGCAAGGCAATCGTCCAGGCGGCGTCCGAAGTCGTTGCCGGCAAGTTCGACGATCACTTCCCCCTGGTCGTCTGGCAGACAGGGTCCGGCACCCAGACCAACATGAACGCCAACGAGGTCATCGCCAATCGCGCGATCGAGATCCTGGGCGGCGAGATCGGATCGAAAAAGCCGGTTCACCCCAACGACCACGTCAACATGGGGCAAAGCTCGAACGACACCTACCCCACCGCGATGCATGTCGCGATCGCGATGATGGCGCGCGATGTCCTGCTGCCCGGCCTGAAGCACCTTCACGCCGCGCTGGCCGCGAAGTCGGAGGAATTCAAGGACATCATCAAGATCGGCCGCACCCACACCCAGGACGCCACGCCGCTGACCCTGGGGCAGGAATTCTCGGGCTACGCGCACCAGGTGGCCATGGGCATCAAGCGGGTCGAGATGTGCCTGCCGCATATCTACGAGCTTGCCCAGGGCGGCACGGCCGTGGGCACGGGGCTGAACACGAAAAAGGGCTGGGATACCGCGATCGCCGCCAAGATCGCCGAGATCACCGGCCTGCCCTTCGTCACGGCTCCGAACAAGTTCGAGGCGCTGGCCGCGCATGATGCGATGGTCATGTTCTCGGGCGCGCTGAAGACCGTTGCGGCCAGCCTGTTCAAGATCGCCAACGATATCCGCTTCCTCGGTTCGGGTCCGCGCTCGGGTCTGGGCGAACTCATCCTGCCGGAAAACGAGCCCGGCTCGTCGATCATGCCGGGCAAGGTGAACCCGACTCAGGCCGAAGCGCTGACCATGGTCTGCGCCCATGTCATGGGCAACGACGCCGCCGTGGGCTTTGCCGGCAGCCAGGGCCATTTCGAGCTGAACGTCTTCAACCCGATGATGGCCTACAACGTGCTGCAATCGATGCAGCTGCTGGGCGATGCGGCGGCTTCCTTCACCGACCGCATGGTTGTGGGTATCAAGGCCAATATCGAGCGGATCGAGAAGCTGATGCGCGAAAGCCTGATGCTGGTCACGGCACTGGCGCCCCATATCGGCTATGACAACGCCGCAAAGGTCGCCAAGACGGCCCATCAGAATGGCACGACCCTGCGCGAAGAAGCCGTGCGCCTGGGCTTTGTCGATGAAGAGACCTTTGACCGTATCGTGCGCCCCGAGCGCATGGTCGGCCCCGAGGAATAAGGGGCGCACGCATGGCGAAGATCGTCAACCTGCGTACGATCCGCAAACGCCGTGCGCGCGAGGAAGACACGAAGCGGGCCGCCGAGAACGCGGCCCGCTTTGGCCGAACGAAGGCCCAGAAAACGCTTGAAGAGACACGCGCCGAGCTTTCAAGGCGACGGCTGGACGCACATCGACGGGACGACGATTGAAGGCCATGGCCCGCCCCGTGAAGCACTCGCTGACCCTGAACGGCCACCGGACCAGCGTATCGCTCGAGCCAGAATTCTGGCACGCTTTCCGTGAGATGGCACGGCGGCGCGGCGTGGCGATCAATGCCCTGGCGGCAGAAATCGATACGGAGCGCGGGACCAGGCACGGGCTGGCCACCGCGATCCGCCTGGCGGTCTTGCGTGATCTGCAGGAACGCCTGGCGCGCGCACAGCTTCAGTCCGACGAGGATCGATAGGCTCCACGCGCCGCCCTGACCGAGGCCGGCTTGCGTGCTAGCGTTTCGCGGGCAGAAGACAGTTCATGGCCGAAAAGGTTCTGGATCTCCTCGCGAGAGACGTTCTCGACCGGTTCCTGGCGTTCGATCCTGACCCCCAGAAATCGCCAGGAAGGAATGGCGATCCGCAGCAGACTGGCACGGCTGGGGATCAGATCGGCCCACCCCGTGGCGTCGTCGTCCGATCCTTCGTCCATCGCTGTCTCCCAGCCAAGCGCGGATCACCTTGCAGAGGTCGTAACCGAAGAAACGTGCAAATGCGCGATCTGCCCCGCGAATTCCCGTGGCAGACGATTCGATCTGCCTGTTTGTACAGGTTGTCGGGCACAATTTCACCATCAACCGTAGCGAAGCAGCCGGAAGGTTGAGTTTCACGACCAGTGTTGGCCGAATAAAGCGTGTTCCGGCGCGTGATCGCCGCCTGCCTGACGCGCCAGGGCCAGCCCGATCAATTGCTCGACGCGGCCGTCGAACGCAGTGCGGCGTCCATCTCGTCACGGAAAAGGGCGGCGACTTCCTCGCGCGAAAGCCCTTGCGCCTGCGGGCTTGCAGCCAGGCTTCGCGCTGTCGGCGTCCAGGTTGCAGGCCATGCGATTCGCACCCTTGGGATACGCGGGGTCGGGGCCGGATTGCCAATGACTTTCATGAACCACTCAACCAATATCCGACCCCGCCCACAAATGATTACTCGCACGGATCACTCGATCAGGCACATGGCCGCCCGAGCGATCAGGTCGGGTGCAACGGAGATCGCACGACCTTGCGGAGGTCATAGCACAAATGGTTATCCAAATACGCGAAGATCGATTTCTGACGTCACGTCACGACAATAGCCCGAAGCCGGAAGCGGCATCAGGTCGGGCAAATGGGTTGGAATCGCTGACCGATATTTTCGCGCTTCCCTGGCTTTTTCAACCAATTTCAAACCGTTCAGTTCACTTTTCCCGCCGCTCGATTCGCAACCAGATACCATCGCGCGAACGCACGGTCAGATGAGCAACGGGCTGGGGCCGCTTGCCTTCGACCTCATGGAATTGCAGGTCACGCAGCAGGACGGACAGCATCAGAACCCCTTCGATCATCGCGAAGCCTGCTCCGGGACAGACCCTCGGGCCTGCCGAAAAGGGAAGCCATGCCCGGCGCGCAACCTCCCTGCCCTCGGGTCCCTGCCAGCGTTCGGGGTTGAAGGCGTCAGGGTCGCACCACAGCCGTTCGTGCCGGTGCACATGCCAGGGGCTCAGCACGATCTGGCTGCCCGGCGCCACGTCACGGCCCCGGAACGTCACCGGGCAGCGCGCCTGCCGGACCATCATCGGCACGGGCGGATACAGCCGAAGGGTTTCGCGAAACACGTCTCGGGTCAGCTTCATTCGCGCCATGTCGGAAAAGTCGGGCGGATCGGACAGGTGGTCCCGCGCCTCGCGTGCCAACCTTTCCTGCCAATCCGGCGCAGAGGCCAGAAGATACAGCGCCCAGCCAATCGCGGCCGCCGATGTCTCGTGCCCCGCAAGGAAGAAGATCGCCACCTGATCGACCATTTCCTCCAGCTCGAAACGCTGCCCGGTTTCAGGATCGGGAGTCGTCAGGATCTTGGTCGCAAGATCATCGGGTGCGTTCCCGGCCGCGATCTGGTCCAGTCTCTGCGCGGTCAATTGCCGGATCAGGTTTCGGATCTGGCGCGCCGAACGGCGAACCTCGCGGCGGTGAAACCGTGGCACCCAGGACGGCAGCGGAAGGAAGGCGCCGGGATTGAGCAGCGGCTGAGCCTTCTGATAGCTGCGAAAAGCGTGAAATGTCGCCCGGGCAATGTGATGGTCGATCGGAATGGAAAAGAGCGTCCGAAAGATCACATCGGCGGCGGCATGGCTGGACTCTTCCTCGATCTCGACCACCTGCCCCGCGCGTGCGGCCAGACGATCGCGCGCGGCAAAGGCGGCCGCACACATGGCCGGAAAGGTTTCATGCAGCCGTCCCCCACCAAAGGCCGGGTCGATGATACGCCTCTGGCGCGCCCATTCGGCGCCATTCGTGACAAAGACGGAACGACCGAGAAGCGGGGCCAGACCCTCTCTGACCCTGTCGGATTTTGGAAAATCCTCGGGGCGGCGCTTCAGGACGGTCTCGATCAGGTCCGGATCGTTGCACAGGTAGGACCGGAAGAAGGGCGTTCGGAACTCGGCCATCCAGGCGCGGTACAGCCGCGCGGGTTGAGCCGAAAGAATGTCCGCGCGAAACATGCGCAAATGTTGCCACAGCGAGATCCGATCGGCCCGCGGTTTCGGCTTGGGCGGGATCATGCGACGTCCCTGTGGGGGCTGAGGGGCGCGATGATCCGGCTGCGCGACGGCTGCCGCCCGGCAAAGCGGTCACGCAGAAGAACCGGTCCGGCGGTCACCCGAAAGTAGTCATAGACACCGGGCCGGTCAAAAGCGCACAGATACTGGAAATGCAGCCGGAAAAAGCGCCAGCGCAAGGCGCGCCAGCGCTCGGGCGACAATGTCTGGGTGAAGGCCGCCGACAGGACAAGAGGCCAGCGCTGCCGTGCCGTGCCCACGCCGCTGACGGCGACGGGGTCGCACAGCGCAAAGGCGCATCCGTCTCCGGGGGCCGAGATATCGACCCAGGCGATCTCCTCGCATGTCGAAAGACAGACCAGATCCGCACGCAGGCGTTTCGCGCGCGGCAGGAATGACACCATGGGCACCACCTGCCCAAGGGTCAGAAGCGCCAGCGCAGGCCCCCTGCCCTTCGCGACGTGCCCCGAGCGCACCAGATCCGCGACCACCGAAATTGCCACATGCGCGCCCGAGGAATGACCGACCACCAGCACTTCGTCCCAATCCGCAGACAGCGCCTTGGCGATCCTTTCGGCAAAACTCGCAATCCGGGCCTCCATCTCGGGCGGATAGGCACCGCCATCGCGGGCCGTGAATGCGTAATCGTGCATCAGGTAATAGGCATACAATCGTCGATCGATCGCCCGGAATCCGGCCAGAACGCCCCAGGCGACGCAAACTGCAACGGCCCAGCCAAGCAAGGGAATCCCGGTCATCGCCGCGACACCGCGCCCGACCGCCCATCCGGCCAGCACGGCCAGAACCAGTTGCAGCAGCAGGAGCCCGATCGGATAGAGGGCGGCGATCATCGGGCCCTTGCGCAGCCGCATCAACCTCCACAGCGCCCCGGAGCGAACGTAAATCCAGGCAGTGCGAACCAGCTGCCAATAGGTTGCCAGGATCCCCCTGGACATCGAGGCCTGAACGATGTCGGACCAGACGAGAACCTCGAAGTCGGACTCGACATCCTGCTCATCGATGCAGGCATGAACCTGCCAGCTTTCGCGGCCGCCCTGCCCCGCCCGAAGATCGATCGAAAAGCCCGACAGGCGCGCCTGCTCGGCCGCCTCGCGCCGGTAAAGCTCGCGGTAGCGTCTTGGCGGAAAGGGATCGTAGCCGGGAACATAGAATACCTTTCGCCGACGAACCGTCGCCCGCGCATTCCCCGACCAAGTCATCCCGTCCAGGCCCATCCGCTGGCCTTCATGCGCCTAGAGATCCTGACCTGTCAGGATCGCGCCGGCCGCGCGGCCAAGCTGACGCGAAACCTCGACAAAGACGGCATCGAAGCCCGCAAAAAGCGCCCGGTTCAGGTCCTGTCCGGCGCGTGAGCGCGACAATTCGGTGTAGCGGCGAATATCCTCGTCCGACAGGGGCGCATAGGCCATCAGCAGGTAGGAATGGATCCAGTCATCCATTTCGGCGCGGATATCGTCCTCCTGCCCCCAGATTTCCGACAGGATCTGCCCTTCATCCATGTCTGGCGGCAGGGCACCAGATTCGGCAAGCCCCTGGTAGAAGGCATAGCTGGCATTCATGGCGCCGATCACGTTGGCCTCGACCAGATCATTGGCCGAGACGAATTCCTCGATCAGCATCATCCGCGGATCCGACATCTCGCGCATTTCGGACAGCTTGAGGCGGGCCGCGTCATCGACTGCCGGATCCAGCAAGGCACGCCGCGCCGAAATTTCCAGCGTGACAATTCGCTGACCCAGGTCGGATTCGAAGAAGTCGATCATTGCATCGATATCGACATTCGGTTGGGCCAAGGCAGATTCGAATGCCGGCATGAAACCGGCCAGCAGCCGATCGGGCGCATAGATTCCACGCACGGCCTCTTGCCAGCGGGCACCCCCACGGGCGGGGAACATCTCTTCCTCGAGCTGCCGCCCGTAATCCTCGCCCTCCTTCGCCATGACGGCAAAGACCTCGTCCATCCGCATGGCCTGCGCCAGCCGGGCGACACGTTCATCCCCTGCAGGCGAGGCTGTCGCCGAAACCAGAACCAGCCCGATCACGATGACGATGCCGCGCAGGAGACGGGTAATGGGAAGGCGGCTGGTGACTGGATTCATGGCGGATCCTCCTGTTCCTTTCATGACTTCTATCCCCATGCCCCCCAAAGTCCAAGCGCATGAAGGGGCGCACCCGATCATCAGGAAGAAAAAGCGAAAATCGGGGGTTGCGGAAGCCGGCAAGGATGGCTAAATCCCGCCTCACAACGACCCTTCACGCGGAGAGGTGCCGGAGTGGTCGAACGGGGCGGTCTCGAAAACCGTTGACCCTTCACGGGGTCCCAGGGTTCGAATCCCTGTCTCTCCGCCATTTCCATCATCCCTCGCGCGTTTGCTTTCCATCCTCTTTCGTGGGCTCTGGCGCGGCTGGATGCTCCGCGCCGCGGGGACATATCCGCCTGCAGGGACCGGCTTCAGGCAACCGTTTGTCATGGGCAGGGCCGGGCTCGACGAGAAGGGCCGACCCGTCGTGGATCGACCCGGCACAAAGTTCCATGCCCGGTGCAAGCCCCAATCCGGGACGCGTCACACGCAGACAGGCATTTTTCGATTGACCAGATGGCGCATGACAAGGTTTTTCGCCCGCCGTCCCTCGGCAAGGGGGCGGGCTGGCTGCCAGCATGTATCCAAGGGCGACCCGAGCCTCTTCTGAATCTCCATGCGGTCTCTCAATGGAATCGCGGCCCGAGCCTCGTCGCCCAGATACAGGCTTTCGACAGGCAACCCTTCGGCCAGCAGGATTTCATGACGTCTCAAGAGAATATGCACATAGTTGACCGGCTTTGCCGGAGTCTCGGCCACGATACCGGGCAGAGCCGTCAGTCGGTGCGCCGCGACCAGGACTTCGTCGACACCATACATGCGCCTGACGATCGGACCGGCCATAATGACGCGATGCTGGCGCGAAACCCACAAATCCCGGCGTGGAAACCCGGCGCCGAAAGCACCCGCTGCAATACGCAACGGAGCCTGGCGCGGATCGTCACACATTGCCTTTACGCTCAGCTGAGTGGACCAGGCCCAGATGACGGGCTGCGCGCCATGGTCGATCGTGCACACCAGATCGCCGGGGCGAAGCTCCTCGACCTTTCGCTGACCATCCGGCGTGGCGATCAGCGTCCCGACCACAAAGCAGATATTGTGGTCTGCCGGTGTCGGCGTACCCGTGACAAACGTGTCTGCGGTATCGTTGTAACGCTGCACCGACTGACCATCGGTGTCGTTGCCCATGTCTTCGCCCGCGCCAACGCGGGTCGCCGTGGACGAAAAGCCGGGATATTGCGTCGGTGGATCATCCAGCGCGTCGCCGTTGAAGGTCGCCTGGATATACGCGTCGGCAACCGGGTCATAGACGACGGCGTTGTCGCCGCCATTGTTGATCAATGCCGATCCGCGCCCTGCATCAAAGGCCAGATCGTTGGGGCCACCCTGGGGAAGACTGCCGCCGGGCTGAAGGCCCGTCATGACAAGCGCATGGGCGCCAGGCTGCAGGATCGTCCCTGCGGGAAAGGTAAACCACTTCCCAACCCCGGCATCCCAGAGTTCGAGCCCGCCGATATCGATTGGCGTGTTCGAAATATTCGCCAGCTCGACGAACTCGTCCGTGGCTGCTGCTGTTCCGTTCCCATCGGCGTCGAAATTGAAGGCGCCGCCATTCGGATCGACCAGCATCTCGTTGATGACGATACCGCCGCGCAAAGTATCTGCCATGGCCTGTTCGCGCCTCCGCTGCTACCGGTTCTATCCTGCAGAAAACATCCGCGAATTCAAAGCATCGTTGACGGCTTTCCCAGAATCCCTGGCCCGAAACGGCGTGACAGGAAGAACAGCAAATGACCCCTGCGTTCAGGAAAGCTGAAGCATCGCAACGGTCAAAGCACTCCGCCTCTGCACAAGCGAATGGTGCAGGAATGACGATCGCGCTCCAATAGGCATTCCGGAACGAAAACTGCCGGGCCCCGAGCATCACGACGCGACAAATCAGTCGGTGCGCCCACCGTCCGAGATCACAGACCGAAGGGATAGGTTTCATCCTCGCCGGCCGCCGTTTCCGCGGGCAACGGCACAACGGCCCGGGTCTGATCCAGCCAGACAAAACCGTCATACTGGGCCGAAAGGATTGCGTGGCTGTAATGGCTCCATCGCTCGGTCTCGGGACGATAGATGACGCCGATATGGCGTTCCAGCCGCGGCGCGGCCATGGCTGCACGCGCCTCGGGGTTCACGCCTGGACGCAGATCCAGCAAGAACCGTTCAATCCCGGCTTCGTGGCACACGGCTTCGTGGCTATCCGGACGCGACGGGCGAACCGCCTTGATCTCCATCGGGCCGTCCCAGTCCGAAGCACAGGCGACCGTGCCCGAATGCGTGCCAAAGCCGATCAGCCGGGCGTCCTCGCCCCATTCCTCGCGGCAAAGCTGTCCGATATTCAGCTCGCCCCTGTTCACGCCCATATCCGTCACGCGGGCATCGCCGATATGGGAATTATGCGCCCAGACCACGGCCTTGGCGCCGGGTCCCACGTGATCCATGATCCGCTTGAGCGTGTCGAACATGTGGCCGTCACGCAGGTTCCAGCTTTCGGCCGAGCCGTAATACATCACGCGGTAGTATTTCTCGGCGCCGGCCACAACCCGCGCATTCTGCACCGCATCGAAGAATTCGTCGCCATCGCGGCGGGCCAGGGCCAGTTCGCGCGTCAACAGATCGACCAGCACCCGTGTCACCGGTTCTTCGCACATCGCATACCCCCGGCTCAGCGACTCGCGCCCATAGGCGGCGGGCTCGCGTGACCAGGGCGCAAGACAGGCATAGCGCCTGCGGGCCATGGCCGCTGCTTCGGGGTCATGCCTGTCGAGATAGGCAAGGACCTCGGCGATCGAATTGAACATGCTGTAGATGTCGAGACCCTGGAATCTTACCCGTTCCCCGGCTGGTCGCGCAGAGTTGTGCCGATGTAACCATTTCACGAAATCGTCCACATCGCGGTTGCGCCACATCCAGGTCGGAAAGCGGGAAAAGACCGGCACATTGCGGCGCCGCTGCGGCAGACCACGCACATGGCGATCGATCACCGCCGCATCGGGCCAGTCGCCTTCGATCGCGACGATATTGAAACCATGCCTTTCGATCAGACGGCGGGTAATGGCGGCACGGGCGCGATAGAAATCCGACGTGCCGTGCGACGCCTCGCCCAGCAACACGACGCGGGCATCGCCATATCGGTCGAATGCCACCCCGAACTCCGGATCGTCGGGATCGGGCAATGGCTCGGCCGCCGCGCGGACCGCCTCGGCCGGTGTGAGAGGCGCCTTGGCAACCTCGGGCGGCGGGCTGAGCGGCACTTCGGAGCGTGCCAGGTAATGCTGGAACCAGGCGCCGGCCATGTCGGTGACGATTTCCAGCTCACCGGGCCCCTCGAACAGGTGCCCCGCGCCCGGAACGATCCGCAGCAGCTTTTCGCAGCGCAGCTGCTCCAGCGCCCGGCGATTCAGATCCAGCACCGTCTGGTCATTGCCGCCCACGATCAGCAAGGTGGGCGCGGTCACATCGGCAAGCCGTGGCCCGGCCAGATCCGGACGCCCCCCGCGCGACACCACGGCCCCAATACGGTCGCCCAGCTCGGCCGCCGCCAAGAGGGCCGCCCCCGCCCCCGTGCTTGCCCCGAACAGGCCCAGGGGCAAATCCGCGAGTTCCGGCTCGGCCGTGATCCACAGCTCGGCCTGCAACAGCCTTTCGGCCAGCAGCGGGATGTCAAAGACATTGCGCCGGTTGGCGGCCTCTTCCTCGGTCAGCAGGTCCAGCAGCAACGTGGCAAAGCCCAGCTCATTGAGCCGTTCCGCAACCTGACGGTTCCGGAGGCTCAGCCGGCTGGACCCGCTGCCATGGGCGAACAGGATCACACCGCGGGGATCGGTGGGCACCACCAGATCCCCCTGCAGCCCAAGCGGCGGAATCCGTACTTCCCGGCCCAGAGCAACACCCGATGCGGTGCGGTCGGCGATGGTCCACACCCGGCGCAGATAGCCCACCGTCTCTTCATCGCTCAGCTGGTGGAAATCGGCATAGGCACCCCCTACCCCACGGAACCAGGGATCGGGATGCAGGCAGACCACCTCATCGGCCAGCCGTTCGATCTCGGGGATCTCGGAGGCCGGCGCGACCGGAACCGCAACGATCACCCGCCCCGCGCCCCAGCGCCGGGCAGCGATCAGGGCGGCCTTCATCGTAGCCCCGGTGGCCAGACCGTCATCCACAAGAATTGCCGTCTTGCCCCGGATGTCGGCATGGGGACGATCGCCCAGATACCTGCGCCTGCGGCGCTGCATCTCGGCCAGCTGCCTGTCGCGCTCGCGTTGCAGATAAGCCTGATCGGCGCCCGAATGGCGCATGACCTGTTCGTTCAGCACCATTTCGGGCGGATCGCCCTCGACGATCGCGGCCAGCGCCACCTCGGGATTGGCGGGCACGCCGATCTTGCGCACCAGGACAAGATCCAGCGGCGCACCCAAGGCCTCGGCCACTTCGGCCGCGACCGGGACACCCCCGCGCGGCAGCGCCAGAACCACCGGATTGTCCAATTCCCGCTTCAACAATTCGGCGGCCAGCCGCCGCCCGGCATCTTCACGATCCTTGAACTGGAACCCTGGACTGGCCATGACCATGCCCTCCTCCGTCATGTCCCGCGCGCCACTTGAACAAGCTTACCGCGCAATCGAGAGCCCTGATTTGACAGAGCGCAAGGTGACCCGACATGCCGCGTTCGCCACCTTGCTTGACCCGGACGGCGAATCTTCACTACTGTCCTTTTCAAATCTTGCCGCGCGTAAAACAGGCGCGGCAAGGGTGCGGGATCAACCCCGCCGCAGGGAGACGGCCGATGAACCCGACCAAGGTCCGCAACATGGACGAATTCGCACGCCTCAGTGGCGTGTCGCGGCCAACCCTGTCCAAATACTTCAATGACCCGAACAGCGTGCGGCCAAGCTCACGGGCGCGGATCGAGCAGGCGCTGGAACAATACGACTTTCGGCCCAATCTCTATGCCATGAACCAGAACCGGCGCCTGACCAAGACGGTCGGAATCGTCGTCCCCTATCTGGCCGATCCGTTCTTTGCCGAGATTGCGCGAAACATCGAGCAACGCATCATCGAGGCCGGCTATCGTCCTGCCCTGTACAGCGCGCATGGCCGCCCCGATCTCGAGGTCGATATCCTGGACGGCCTGCGCTCGCTGAAACCGGCGGGCGTATTGCTGGCGCCCCTGGGGCGCGCTTCGGTCAAGTCCGAGATCGAATCCTTCTGCCGCGACGTGCCGACGGTTCTCTTCGACAGCAACATCGAAGGAATGGGGGCGGCCTTCATAGGGTCGGACAATGCCAGTTTCGTCAACCAGACGGTGGATTACCTGGTGCGCAGTGGCTCACCCCCCTGTTTCTTCGAGATGAAGAACCCCGCCAACCCGAACGCGAACAAGCGCAGGCTGGCCTATCTTCGCAGGATGGAGGAACTGGGCTTTCAGCCGCATGTCATCAGCGTCGATGGTACCGGCTGGGCATTCGAGGAGATCGGCCGCAAGGGCGGGCTCGACGTCCTTGAAAGAAAGGCATTGCCAACGAATACCGTGCTGTGCAGCAACGACCGCCTGGCGATCGGGTTCCTTTCGGCCTGTTGCGAATCCTCGGTACGCGTCGGAATCGGGCCCGATTGCGACCTGCGCGTGGCGTCGCATGACGATCACCCCTTCTCGCGCTTCACCTGTCCGCCGCTGACCACCGCCGCGCATGACTACGAAGCGGTTTCGGAACGCGCGGTGCGTACGCTGTTCGAGCTGATCGAATCAGGCGGCAAGCTCGACGAGCGTCTCGAGGTGCTTTATCCCGCCCGGCTCATCCTGCGTGGCTCTGCTTGATCTGACTGAGTTTTTTGCGCGCGTAAAATTTTTATTGACGCGCGGCAAGGAATTGATCAACCTTCCGCTTGGGCAAGTTAGCTCACCATGGGAGGACTTCATGAAATTGAAATATGCACTTCGTGCAGCCACGGCTCTTGCGCTGATCTCGGGCGCGGCGGCCAATGCGGAAACGATCACCATCGCGACCGTGAACAACGGTGACATGATCCGGATGCAGGGCCTGACGGACGAGTTCACCAAGAAGACCGGCATCGATGTCGAGTGGGTCACGCTGGAAGAAAACGTCCTGCGTCAGCGCGTGACGACGGACATCACCACCAAGGGTGGTCAGTTCGACATCATGACGATCGGCATGTACGAAGCGCCGATCTGGGGCAAGAACGGCTGGCTGGTGCCGCTGAACGATCTGTCGGCCGAATATGATGTCAATGACATCCTGCCGGCGATGCGCGACGGTCTCAGCGCCGACGGCACGCTGTATGCCGCGCCGTTCTACGGCGAAAGCTCGATGCTGATGTATCGCACCGACCTGATGGAAAAGGCCGGACTGACGATGCCGGAAGAGCCCACCTGGGAATTCATCCGCGAGGCCGCGGCCGCGATGGACGACCCCGAAAACGGCATCAACGGCATCTGCCTGCGCGGCAAGGCCGGCTGGGGTGAAGGCGGCGCGCTGATCACGGTCGTTGCCAACTCGTTCGGCGCCCGCTGGTTCGACGAGGAATGGAACGCCCAGTTCGACACGCCCGAGTGGAAGGAAGCACTGACCTTCTACGTCAACCTGATGAACGACTACGGTCCGGACAACTACGCGACCAACGGGTTCAACGAAAACCTGTCGCTGTTCCAGCAGGGCAAGTGCGGCATGTGGATGGACGCAACCGTCGCGGCCAGCTTCGTGACCAACCCCAAGGAATCGACCGTCGCCGACAAGGTTGGCTTCGCGATGGCGCCGCACAAGGATGGCATCTCGAAGAAGGCCAACTGGCTGTGGGCGTGGGCGCTGGGCATCCCGGCTGGCACCCAGAAGGAAGAGGCCGCCAAGAAGTTCGTCGAATGGGCGACCTCGAAAGAGTATCTCGAGCTCGTGGCTTCGAAAGAAGGTTGGGCGAACGTTCCGCCGGGCACCCGTCAGTCGCTGTATGACAACCCGGAATACGCCAGCATCCCGTTCGCTCAGATGACCCTGAAGTCGATCCTGGCCGCGGATCCGACCAATTGCTGCGAAAAGCCCGTGCCCTACACTGGCATCCAGTTCGTGGCGATCCCCGAATTCGCCGGCATCGCCACCGAGGTGAGCCAGGAATTCTCGGCCGTCTATGCTGGCCAGCAGTCGATCGACGAAGCTCTTGCCAAGGCGCAGGAGATCACGAACGACGCGATGGAAGCCGCTGGCTACCGCTGATCGCGTGAACCTTCTTCAGGGGGCGGTGCGTCCGCCCCCTGACCTTTCCCGGACCAACCCGGCGATCACCATTGCTTCGCCGCGTTCCGGCCAACCTTAGACCATTCAGGTGTCCCCGATGGCTACTCGTCATTCCCGCTCTGCTGCCCGACTGATGATGGCGCCAGCCGTGGTGCTGCTTCTGGGCTGGATGCTCGTCCCGCTCGTGATGACTCTGTGGTTTTCGTTCCGCAAGTATCTGCCCTTGCGCGGCGGCGATCTCGGCTGGGTCGGCTTCGACAATTATGCAAGCTTCATCAGATCCTCGGCTTTCTGGCCATCGGTTCAGGTCACCCTGACGCTTGTCGTCGGCGTTCTGGCCATCACGCTGGTCGTGGGCGTCCTTCTGGCGCTTCTGCTTGACCAGCCGATGTGGGGCCAGGGCATCGTTCGCATCCTTGTCATTGCGCCCTTCTTCGTGATGCCCACCGTCTCGGCACTGGTGTGGAAGAACATCATGATGGACCCGAACAACGGATTCCTGGGCCATCTGTGGCGCGCGGTCGGCCTGCAGCCGATCGACTGGCTGAGCCAGGCATCCATGGGATCGATCATCCTGATCGTGTCGTGGGAATGGCTGCCCTTCGCGACCCTGATCCTTCTTACCGCCCTGCAATCGCTTGACAGCGAGCAGATGGAGGCCGCCGAGATGGACGGCGCCGGCCCGCTCGCCCGTTTCGGCTTCATCACCCTGCCCCATCTTGGCCGCGCGATCACGGTCGTGATCCTGATCCAGACCATCTTCCTTCTGTCGATCTTTGCCGAGATCTTCGTGACCACGGGCGGGGCCTTTGGAACCCGGACGCTGACCTACCTGATCTACCAGCGCGTTCTGGAAAGCCAGAATGTGGGCCTTGGGTCCGCGGGCGGTGTCTATGCAATCATTCTGGCCAACATCGTTGCCATCTTCCTGATGCGCATCGTCGGCAAGAACCTGGACGCCTGAGGAGACAGCACAATGGCCCGTATGGTTTCCACCCGCCGCAAGACGATCAACACCGTGCTCGCATGGGGCGTCGGCCTGATCATCTTCTTTCCGATCCTGTGGATCACGGTTCTTTCGTTCAAGTCAGAGGGTGACGCGATCCGCACCCCGATCGAGGTTCTGACCGCCCCCTGGACGCTGGAAAGCTATGCCACCGTGCAGGAACGCTCGAACTATCTGAAGCATTTCTGGAACTCGGTGATCCTGTCGGTCGGTTCGACCTTCCTGGGTCTTCTGGTCGCGGTGCCCGCCGCCTGGTCGATGGCCTTCGTGCCCTCGAAGCGGACCAAGGACATCCTGATGTGGATGCTGTCCACCAAGATGCTGCCCGCGGTGGGGGTGCTGTATCCGATCTATCTGCTGTTCATCCGCATGGGCCTTCTGGACTCGCGGCTGGGCCTGACGATCGTCCTGATGCTGATCAACCTGCCGATCATCGTGTGGATGCTCTACACCTATTTCCGCGAGATCCCCGGAGAGATCCTCGAGGCCGCACGGATGGATGGCGCAGGTCTGCGTGAGGAAATCCTGTACGTGCTGACGCCCATGGCGGTGCCCGGCATCGCCTCGACCGTCCTGCTGAACGTCATCCTTGCCTGGAACGAGGCGTTCTGGACGCTGAACCTGACCGCGGCGACCGCCGCACCGCTCACGGCCTTCATTGCCAGCTATTCCAGCCCCGAAGGCCTCTTCTATGCCAAACTCAGCGCGGCATCCGTCATGGCGATCGCGCCCATCCTGATCCTTGGCTGGTTCAGCCAGAAACAGCTTGTCCGCGGCCTGACCTTCGGCGCCGTGAAATAGGGAATACGACACATGGGACAGATCCTGCTTGAAAAGGTGGTTAAGCGTTTCGGCGACGTCGAGGTCATTCCACCGCTTGACCTGACCATCGAGGACGGAGAATTCGTTGTTTTCGTCGGCCCGTCGGGCTGTGGCAAGTCCACGCTTCTGCGCCTGATCGCAGGGCTGGAGGACGTGACCTCGGGCCGGATCGTGATCGACGGCAAGGACGCGACGAACATCCCGCCAGCCAAGCGCAGCCTTGCGATGGTGTTCCAGTCCTATGCGCTTTACCCGCATATGTCGGTGCGCAAGAACATCGCCTTTCCGCTGCGCATGGCCGGGTTCGACAAGGCCGAAATCGACCGTCGCGTCGCCGCCGCGGCCGATGTTCTGAACCTGACCCCGTATCTTGACCGCCGGCCCGGCCAGCTGTCGGGCGGTCAGCGCCAGCGCGTCGCCATCGGCCGCGCCATCGTTCGCGAACCGGCGGCCTTCCTGTTCGACGAACCGCTTTCGAACCTTGATGCCGCCCTGCGCGTCGGCATGCGGCTGGAAATCTCCGAGCTGCACAATCGCCTGAAGACCACGATGATTTACGTCACGCACGACCAGGTCGAAGCCATGACCATGGCCGACAAGATCGTGGTGCTGCATGCCGGCCGGATCGAACAGGTCGGCAGCCCGCTCGAGCTCTATTCCCGCCCGCGCAACCTGTTCGTCGCGGGCTTCATCGGCAGCCCGAACATGAACTTCATCACCGGGCCCGAAGCCGACAAGTTGAATGCCGCGACCATCGGCGTGCGCCCCGAGCATATCCAGGTCTCGACCACCGAAGGGCGCTGGAAAGGCACCGTCGGCGTTGCCGAGCATCTGGGATCGGACACGTTCCTGCACGTTCACGCCACCGGCCTTGCCGAAACGATCACCGTGCGGGCCAGCGGCGAAGTCGGCCTGCGCCACGGCGATACGGTCTGGCTGACGCCCGAGGACGACAAGATCCATCGCTTTGACAGCAACGGATTGAGGATCGAATGAACCGCCTTGCCGGAAAGAACGCCCTGATCACCGGGGCGGCGCGCGGAATCGGCCTGGCCTTTGCGCGGGCCTATGTGCAGGAGGGCGCGCGGGTCGCCATCGCCGATATCGACATCGATCGCGCCCGCGCGGCCGCCGCGGAACTTGGCGACGCGGCGATCGCCGTCCATCTGGATGTCACCGATCAATCCAGCATCGACGCAGCCGTGGCAACGACGGTCGATGCGCTCGGCCAGATCGACATCCTGATCAACAACGCCGCGATCTTCACGGCCGCCCCGATCGTCGAGATCCGGCGCGAGGATTACGAACGCGTCTTCGCGGTCAATGTCTCGGGTACGTTGTTCATGATGCAAGCCGTCGCGCGCCACATGATCGACCGGGGCATCAAGGGCAAGATAATCAACATGGCCAGTCAGGCAGGCCGGCGTGGCGAACCTCTGGTCGCCGTCTATTGCGCCAGCAAGGCGGCCGTCATTTCGCTGACCCAGTCGGCGGGGCTGAACCTGATCCGGCACGGGATCAACGTGAACGCGATCTCGCCCGGCGTGGTCGACGGCGAACATTGGGACGGCGTTGACGCTTTCTTCGCCAAATATGAAGGCAAGGCGCCCGGCCAGAAGAAGCGCGAGGTCGGCGCGGGCGTGCCCTATGGCCGGATGGGCAAGGCCGAGGATCTGACCGGCATGGCCATCTTCCTGGCCACGGACGAGGCCGACTACATCGTTGCGCAAACCTATAATGTGGATGGCGGCCAATGGATGAGCTGATCCCCCTGAATCAGGCCAATCTGCCGCGCATGCCCGAGGGCGTCGCGGTCCCCCGATATGACCGTGCCCGACTGACCCGCGGCATCGTGCATATCGGACTGGGCAATTTTCACCGCGCCCATCAGGCATGGTATCTGCACCGGCTGATGCAGCAGGGCCTTGGGCATGACTGGGCGATCGTCGGCGCCGGTGTCCGCCCCTCTGACAGCGTCATGCGCGACAAGCTGCAGGCACAGGACTGGCTGACGACTCTGATCGAACTGGACCCCGCCGGAAAATCGGCCGAGATCTCTGGCTCGATGATCGATTTCGTGCCGGTCGCGCCGGACAACGGGCCGCTGATCGACGCGATGGCGGACCCGGCGATCCGCATCGTCGCGATGACCGTCACCGAAGGCGGCTACTTCCTTGATCCCGCGACCGGCGGTTTCGACGCCGGGCATCCCGACATCGTGCATGACGCGGCCAATCCGGACCGGCCGCGAACCGCGTTCGGAGCGATGATCGCGGCCCTGAAACGTCGGCGCGAGGCCGGCGCCGGACCGTTCACGGGCATGAGCTGTGACAACCTGCAGGGCAACGGCAAGATCCTGCGCCAGACGATCCTGTCACTGGCCCGCATGTCCGACCCGGATCTGGCCGACTGGATCGACGCGAACTGCACCTTCCCCAACTCGATGGTGGACTGCATCGTGCCGGCCACGGGCCCGAAGGAGATCGCGCTGGTCCAGTCCTTCGGTATCGACGACAAGGCCCCGGTGACGCACGAAAACTTCCGTCAATGGGTGATCGAGGACCGTTTCTGCGCGGGACGCCCGGAATGGGACCGCGCGGGCGTCACCTTCTCGGACGAGGTCCACGCCTATGAGCGGATGAAAATCCGCATCCTCAACGGCGGCCACCAGGTCATCGCCGATCCGGCCGAAATCCTGGGGATCGAGACAATCGCGGGCGCAATGGCGCATCCGCGGATCCGTCGACTTCTGCACAAGGTCGTGCTGGACGAGATCGCCCCGCATGTGGCGCCGGTGCCCGGCATGACGCCGCAATCCTATCTCGAACTCGTGGACCGCCGTTTTTCGAATACCGAGATCGGTGACACGACCCGGCGCGTCGCGTTCGACGGGTCCTCGCGCCATCCCGGGTTCCTGGTGCCGTCGATCCGCGACGGCCTGAAGGCCGGGACTCCGGTCGAGGGGCTTGCCCTGGTATCGGCCCTGTGGGCGCGCTATTGCACGGGCATCCGCGAGGACGGCAGCAAGGTCGAGCCGAACGATCCCAATTGGGACAAGCTTCAGGCCATTGCCATCGAGGCGCGTGAGCGCCCCCTTGCATGGCTGGAGCAGCGCCACATCTACGGCGATCTTGCCTCGGCCGATCGGTTTGCCGACGCATTTGCGCGCTGGCTACCCATGATCCATGACAAGGGCGTCGAGGCAAGTCTGAACGCCTATCTTGCAGGCTGACTTCCTGCTTTCGATCAAGTTCCGTGGGGCCGCACTTCCCGGTGCGGCCCCGTTTCGTTCGTGATCGCCAGCGCAGGTCGCTGTCACAACCTGGCCGGGCACAACCCTGGCGTAATTGTTCGCCAAACAAGAACACTGTTTTGCCCGGCACCTGCGACTGATCTTGGCAAAAAAATGTCAGCCCTGTCGCCGGGCTCAATGTACGTGTTAGCGATAAATTCGCGAACGCCCAACGTCGGTTGGCTTGCTTCTTCCACAAGGGCGAAACAATCAACTCTCCCAGATGGTAGATACGTCAAAAGATTAAGAACTTCTTTGCTTTTGGCGCGCAATCACAGGTTGGGTCTGCCCCGGTTTCGAAAGATTGCGGCCCCACCTTTGTCAGATTTGACCCTCCATTTGGGCGCAAGCCGCAAAGGCAAATGCGAACGGTCGCCCGTTCACCGGGCCACCGAAGAAGAAGCGAAAGGACGGTATGATGCACCACCCCCGGCAAGGCCTGATCGAGGCGCGCGAAAGGCACATTCAAGCACCGGGGAGCGAAACGACCGACAGCCGTGAATCCGGACCGCGCAGACGCCGCAAGAAGGTCTGGACCCTGCCCGGGATCGTGGGGACGATGCGCATCCACACGGAATTTGGCGAGGTGCCGGTCGAAGCCCTGCGCGCCAATGACCGCATCCTGGGCATACGCGGAGAAACCGCGCGCATCGCCAAGGTGGACAGCTACCATCTCGACGCGGACTTCCTGTCGCTTACGCCGGACGCCCTGCCCGTTCTTGTCCCCGCGGGAAGCCTTGGTGCGGGCTTGCCCACCCAGGACCTCATGATCTCGCCCCATCAAAGGGTAAGCATCAAGCCGGGAAGCTTCCGGCACCATTACCGCATGGCGCGCGATCTGGTCGGGACGAAAGGAATCCGCCGCTCCCAGACGCACGGCGTCAGCTATCACGCGATCCGGCTGGCCGCGCCGGGCCAGATCTGTCTCTACGGGGCGATCCTGGCTGCCGCGACACGATAGGTCTGGGCAGGTCAGTCTCATTCGTGCAGGCCACGGAAACCCGTCGCCACCACGTACTTCTCGGAACTGTCCGCGCGGCTGGCCGGCGGTTTGACATTCACCACCTTGATGAAGGCGCGCTTCAACAGCGCCAGCAGCTCGCTTTCGGCGCCGCCGGCCAACACCTTCGCCACGAAGGTCCCGCCTTCGTCGAGGACGTCGAACGCGAAATAGGCCGCGGCCTCGCACAAAGCCATGATGCGCAGGTGATCCGTGGCCTTGTGCCCGGACGAGGCCGCAGCCATGTCCGACATCACCACGTCGGCCTTGCCGCCCAGCCAGTCCTTGACCTGATCGTCCGCGCCATCGGCCATGAAATCCAGCTGGTGCAGCTCGGCCCCCGGAATGGGTTCGACCTCTTGCAGGTCCACGCCGACGACGCGCCCCACCTTCTTGCCCGATTTCTTGCCAAGGGCGTTCACACGCTCGACCGCCACCTGGCACCAGCCGCCCGGCGCGCATCCCAGATCGACCACACGGGCGCCGGGGACCAGGAACCGATACTTGTCATCCAGCTCGATGATCTTGTAGGCCGCGCGGCTGCGGTAACCCTCGCGGCGGGCGCGCTGCACATAGGGATCGTTCAGCTGGCGCTCCAGCCACAGCGTTGACGACAGCTTTCGCCCCTTGGCCGTACGCACGCGCACGCGCAGCTCGCGCTGGCCGCGCCCCGAGGTCTTGTCCGTCGGTTTCTTTGCCATACCCTTGCCCTTGCCGTCCGGCCCCCAAGCCGGGGGAAACGTTGCACGGGCGGCCATAGCCCATGCGCGTTGTCTTCACAATGGCACGCACGCCCCGCCGGCCTCGACGGATCAATACGGTCCGTCCTCCAGCACGCCATCGGCGCACATCTGGGCATACAGCAGCCCTTCGCGCAGCCCCCGATCGGCCACCGACAGGCGATCCGTCGGCCATACCCGCATCAGTGCCTGCAGGATTGCCGCCCCCGACATGATCAATGTATGCCGGTCCCGCCCGATGCGCGGGTCCTGCCGCCGCCCGTCCGGCCCCAGCCGCAGATATCCCTGGATCACTCGATCGATCTGGTCCGACGTCATGCGCAACCCATCGACCTTGGTCCGGTCATAGCGGCGCAGGCCTAGATGGCTGGCCGCGACCGTCGTGACCGTGCCCGAGGTGCCGATGATCTGGAACCCCTCGCGCGGCTGGTCGGCGTTATAGGGCGAAAATTCCGACAGGTTCTCTTCGAAGAACCAGCTCATCAGAGCGAATCGCGCCCTGTCATCCTGAACATCGGAAAACTGGTCCTTCAGTGTCGCCACCCCCAGCGGGACCGAGATCCAGTCCACGACCTTGGCCGCGGGAAACGGGCTTTCCGGGGGATGAAATCCGGCATGCAAGCGCATGATCGCACGCGGTCTTTCATGCCTGGGCACCGCGGAAAGATCGATCCAGACCAGCTCGGTCGAGCCGCCGCCGATATCAACGACCAGCAGCTGTTCGGTCCGCGTCGAGACAAGCGGCGCGCAGGATACGACGGCCAGCCTCGCCTCTTCCTCGGGGGTGATGATTTCCAGTTTCAGACCGGTTTCGCGTTCGACCATCGACAGGAATTCCGGCGCATTGGTCGCGCGACGGCAGGCCTCGGTCGCGACCAGCCGCATCCGGCGCACCTCGTGCCGTTCGATCTTGCGTCTGCAGATCTGCAATGCCTGGACGGCACGATGCATCGACGCACGCGAAAGTCGGCCATGCGCCTCCAGCCCATGGCCAAGCTGGACAGACTTCGAAAAGCTGTCCACAACGTGGAACTGATTGCCCTTGGGTTGGGCAATCAGCATCCTGCAACTGTTCGTGCCAAGATCCAGCGCGGCATAAAGCTGCGCGGGATCTGGCCGTTCATTGGCGGGCGGCTCGACCGGTTTCGGGAACGCGCCCGCGCCTTCGGGACGCCTGGGCGCCATCCTTCGCGCCCTCCATTCTGTGCTTGCCTTCAAGTTAGTCGCCGACGCCGCCCGCTGCAAGTCGTCGTGGCGCTCATGAACAAGATGAAAATTTCGAGCAAGCCGGGCTCTTCGCTCGTCGTGCATGTTGTGTCACCCTGCCGCACGCCGTCGCAATACCGCATGAAAGGTCGCCATGGCCCCATGTTAAGTCGAAAATCGGCGTCGGCCAGGGCCTGCAAGGCGCTATCCAGTGAGCCAGTCGAAGGGAGTCGTCATGGCAGAAGTCACCTATGTCTATTGGCGGGACATTCCGGCCCAGGTGATCGTCGGCAAGGGGCGCCGGGGCATCAAGAGGCCGCTGCCCGAACGGTTCGAGCAGGCGATCGACCGCTGCGCCATGAAGATCGGGGCGTCCGAAACCGACGCCTATCTGGCCGAATGGCGCAAGGTCGGGCCCGTGACGATCGAGGGCGAGGACGAAGCCGTGGCCGAAGCCGAGGCTGCCCGCATCGACCGCGAATACGATACGGCGCGGCTGCGCGCCTTGATCGAAAACGATGGCTGGGCCTAGGGCCCGTTCTACTGCAGGGGGTGCAGATGGCATTGCTGAATTTCCGCCGCAAGGAGGTCACGCCGGAGACCGGCCCCTCGCCCGAGATGGAAGCCTTTCTGAAGGGCTATTCGATCGAGGTCATGCCGCGCACGGCCGAAAAGATCGAGGACTTCCGCGAATTGCTGCCCGCGGGCACGCGCGTCTACATCGCCCATATCGACGGCACCCCGATCGAGGACATGGTCGCCACCGCCGCCCGGCTTGCCCGCGAAGGCTTCACCGTCATGCCGCACTTCCCCGCGCGCATCATCAAGGATCGCGCCACGCTGGCCGACTGGATCGCACGCTACCAGGCCGAAGCCGATGTCAGACAGGCCCTGCTGCTGGGCGGCGGGGTGTCGAAGCCGCATGGCGCGTTCCATTGCTCGATGCAATTGCTGGAAACGGGCCTGTTCGATGGTTTCGAGCGCCTGCACGTCGCCGGCCATCCCGAGGGCAACCGCGACATCGACCCTGACGGATCCGACCGCAACGTGATGGAAGCCCTGCGCTGGAAGCAGGAATTCAGCGAGCGCACCGACGCGCAGATGGCGATCGTCACGCAGTTCTGTTTCGAGGCGCGGCCGGTCATCGACTGGGTCAACAGGCTTCAGGCCGAAGGCATCGACATTCCGGTTCATATCGGCGTGGCAGGCCCCGCCAAGCTGCAGACGCTGATCAAGTTCGCCATTGCCTGCGGCGTGGGCCCGTCGCTGAAGGTGCTGCAGAAGCGCGCGATGGACGTCACCAAGCTTCTGTTGCCCTATGAACCAACGGAATTCGTGGCCGAGCTGGCCGCGCACAAGGCGGCACATCCCGATTTCGGCATCGAGTCGGTTCACTTCTTCCCGCTGGGCGGGATCAAGACAAATGCGACCTGGGCCATCGAACATGGCGGCGCGGCCACCCGGCCCGCGGCCCAATCCTGACAAGCAAGGTGAACCATGACACGTACCGTCATTGAATCAAAAACGAAAACCGTCGTCATCGGTTTTGACGAACCGTTCTGCGTGATCGGCGAGCGCATCAACCCGACCGGCCGCAAGAAGCTGGCGGCCGAGCTGGAGGCCGGCGACTTCTCGACCGTCGAGAAGGACGCGCTGGAGCAGGTCGCCTGCGGGGCGATGGTGCTCGATATCAATGCGGGCGTGGTCTACAATTCGAACCCCAACCCGAACGAGACCGAACCTCCGCTGATGCGCAAGATGATCGAGCTGGTTCAGGGCCTGGTCGATGTGCCCCTGTGCATCGACAGCTCGGTCCCCGGTGCGCTGGAAGCCGGGCTGGAAGCCGCCCAGGGTCGGCCGCTGCTGAACTCGGTCACCGGCGAGGAAGAGCGGCTGGAAAAGATCCTGCCGCTGGTCAAGAAATACAACGTGCCGGTGGTGGCCATCTCGAACGACGATACCGGCATTTCCGAGGATCCGGATGTGCGTTTCGAAGTGGCCAGGAAGATCGTTCAGCGCGCGGCCGATTACGGTATTCCCGCCCACGATATCGTGGTGGACCCGCTGGTCATGCCTGTCGGCGCCATGGCAACGGCCGGCCGTCAGGTCTTTGCCCTGGTCAAGCGCCTGCGCGAGGAGCTGGGCGTGAACACGACCTGCGGCGCGTCGAATATCAGCTTTGGCCTGCCCAACCGGCACGGGATCAATGCGGCCTTCCTGCCGATGGCTATTGCCTCGGGCATGACCTCGGCCATCATGAACCCGGTCCGCGCCGTCGAGATGGAGGCCATCCGGGCGGCAAACCTGCTGATGAATCATGACCCGAATGGCGGCGAATGGATCCGCTTCTCGCGCGTGCTGGATGCCGTCAAAGAGGGCAAGGACTTCGCCACCGCCTCGCGCGAGGCCGCTTCAAGCGGCGGGCGCCGGGAAGGCCGACGCCGCGCACGCGGCTGACCGGATCTCCGCGCAAACGGAACAGGCGCTGCTGCAGCGCCTGTTTCGCGTTCAGCCATCACCTCCCGCAAGACTTCGCAGCCGCCGCGCGCGCTGTGGCGGAATGCGCGCCACGTCCAGCGCCGTCAGGACATGGATCGTGCCAAGGTCGCGGTCGATGACGGCATGGCTGCCAACCCACCCCCCCATCGCCAGATAGGCGCGCAGAAGGGCCGGCATCTGGCGCAGCGCACGCGCTTCGTCATACGCTGACAGGGCCCAGTCGCTCAGCGGAAAGGCCAAGGGCGCCCGGGAAGCGGTGCGCCGCCCCACGGGCCCAAGATGGCGCGCATGAAGCAGCGCCAGCGCATCCGCATATCTTTCCGGATCGGTGCCGGGAAAGGACGTGCATCCGAACAGCGTCGTCACCCCCTCCCTCAGAACAAGCGCCGCGACCAGCCCCCACAGGGCCCTGGCAGGGTCCGGGCCATCGGCCGACGGGGCGACGCAGAAGCGCCCCATCTCGATCATCGGCATGGGTAGATTCGCCAGCGGCGAAAGGTCATGAAACCGTGCCGCATAGCTGCGGCCAAGCTCCTCGCGCCGCGTCAGGCGCAGCAAGCGACAGGCGGCAACGACCGGCCCATCCGCCCCCCTGCGCACCACGACATGATCGCATATTGCGTCAAGCGGCTCTTCGTCCGGCCGCCCGGCGCGAAAACACTGTGCGCGCAGGTCCAGCGCCGCGGCCCGGTCGCGCGGCTCGACGGCCACGGATGCCAGATATCGCCCGAAACCCATCTGCAATCGCACCCCCATCCCGCCCTTGGCGCACAGGCCCGGCGCGCCTACACTCTGCCAAGGGCCAAAATGCCCGACAAAGATGTCGACGCGGTAACGGAGAAGCAAGAATGGTCGAGAAGATTCGCAAGAGCGACGAGGAATGGAGCGCGCAACTGTCCGACCTGGCCTATCGCGTCACGCGCCAGCACAAGACCGAACGGGCCTTCACGCACGACGATTTCCCCGAAGGCCCCGCAACATATCATTGCGTGTGCTGTGGACAGGCCCTGTTCGATTCCGATGCGAAGTTCGATTCCGGCACCGGCTGGCCCAGTTTCTTTCGCCCGATCGACGCCGATGCGATCGAGGAATCCGAGGACCGCAGCTGGTTCATGAAACGGATCGAGGTCCATTGTTCGGCCTGCGACGCGCATCTGGGCCATGTCTTCCCGGACGGCCCGCCGCCGACGGGTCTGCGCTATTGCATCAACGGCGTGGCGCTGGAATGGCGGCCAAAGGGGTGAGACCGCTATTCGTTCACCAGCTGCGCCGCGCTGACATTGCCCAGGTTCCCCAGCAACTGACGCAGGATGCCGACGCCCTTGATGTTGCTGTCGGTAACGCGGCGCGACAGGGCCACGACCTTGCCGTCCTCGAGGCCAAAGCGCTCGACATTCTCGACCACGCCGCGATCGTCGAAGCTGATCGCAACGACCTGACGGTCGATCTCTTCGGGTTCACGCGGGCCATACAGACGGAAACGGCTGCCGACGTAATACCAGGCGCCCCCGGTCAGCAGGCCCGTCGTCGAGGGGCGCCCCACGGCGCGGGCAACATCCTCGCGCGTCGATTCGCCGACCGTGATACGCGCCAGGTCTTCGTCGCGCGGTACATAGCCATGATCGCGATAGCGCACTGCACAGGCGGAAAGCGCCACAACCGTGACCAGGACAGCAACCAGCCGCAGCCCGGAACCGATCTTACCCATACCTTCCCCTTGCCATGCCGCGTTCGGACTTTTATCGGGCTTACAACATGCCGGGGCCGTGCTTCAAGGACGAAGCGGGCGCGCCCGGCCCCGACGCCCCGATCCCGGCCCGGGACCGCAGGAGAAAACGAATGACCAAGACCCCGACCCCATGGTCCGATACCCGCCGCGTCGCGGACCTGCCGCCGCGCAAGCCCACGCGCTTTCGTCTGGAACCCGACAGCGAAACCAGCGCGGCAATCGCCCAGTCCCTTGGGATTCTGGGCGTGGACAAGCTGCGCTTCGAGGGCGAGCTGCGCCCGATCGGGCGCGGCGACTGGGAATTGACGGCGCAATTGGGTGCCACGGTGCGCCAGGCTTGCGTCGTGACGCTGGACCCGGTTTCGACGCGCATCGACGAACAGGTCATCCGCCGCTACCTGGCCGACTATCAAGAGCCCGAGGGCGAGGAAGTCGAGATGCCCGAAGACGACACGGCCGAGCGGCTGACCGAAGTGATCGATCTGGGCACGGTCATGGTCGAGGCACTTGCGCTGGCCCTTCCCGACTATCCGCGCCGCCCCGGCGCCGAGCTTGGCCAAGCGCAATTCGCCGCCCCCGGCGTCACGCCCCTGACGGACGAGGATCTTCGCCCCTTCGCGGGTCTTGCGGATCTTCTGAAAAAGGACGAAAAGGACGCCGATTCATCCGATTGAGCCGCGTCGTCGGGAAGTTTGCGCGGGCGGACAGAAAACACTTGAACGCCGCCCAAATCGCAGTATGTTCCCGGCCTCGCTTGAATGTGGGTTCGCACCGGTCGCTACGTCGCTGCCTCGTGCCGAAACCCGAGGAAAACCAGGGCCCTGCCCTACTAACCCGAGGTTGAGACATGGCTGTCCCTCAGAACCGAGTCACGCGCTCTCGTCGCAACATGCGCCGTGCCCATGACGCACTGGTTGCTGCCAATCCGAACGAATGCCCCAATTGCGGCGAGCTGAAGCGCCCGCATCACGTCTGCGGCGCCTGTGGTCACTACAATGACCGCGAAGTCGTCGCCCAGACGGCCGAGGTCGACCTGGACGAAGACGCGGCATAAGCCACGCCTTCACAGGTCATCGGAATGTCGGCAATGAACGATTCACGGCCCGAAGCCGCAAAGCAAGGGTCTTCGGGCTGTGTCGTCATTTCCATCGACGCCATGGGGGGCGACCTGGGGCCTGAAGCCGTGATCGGCGGCATGGCCCGGTCGGTTTCCGACGCGCCGGACATCCGGTTCATCGTTCATGGCCCGCAGGATACCCTGCAGGGCCTGATCGACCGTTACCCGGAGCTCTCCGGACGCTGCACGCTCCGCCACGCCGACGGTGTCGTCACGATGGATGACAAGCCGTCGCAGGTCGTGCGAAACGGCAAGAACACCTCGATGTGGTCGGCGCTGGAAAGCGTGCGTGCCGGCGAGGCGGGCGTTGCCGTCAGCTGCGGCAATACCGGCGCTCTGATGGCGCTGTCGGTCATCCGCCTGCGCCGCCTGCCGGGGATCAACCGGCCCGCGATTGCCTGTCTTTGGCCCTCGCGCAATCCGGGCGGCTTCAACGTGATGCTGGATGTCGGCGCCGACGTGAAGGCAGATGCCGAGGATCTTCTGCAATACGCGTTGATGGGTGTCAGCTATGCGCGCAACGGTCTTGGCCTGAAGCGGCCGCGCGTTGGCCTGCTGAACGTCGGCACCGAGGAACACAAGGGCCGCGCCGAGCTCAAGCTGGCCAACGAATTGATTGCGGCGGCCGCACCTGATGCGGATTTCGAACATGTCGGTTTCGTCGAGGGCAGCGACCTGCCATCCGACCGCGTGGACGTGATCGTGACCGATGGTTTCACCGGCAATGTCGCGCTCAAGACCGGCGAGGGCACGGCCCGGCTGGTGGGTGATTTCCTGCGCGAGGCCCTGAATTCCGGCCTGATGGCGCGGCTGGGCGCGCTGCTGGCGATGCGCGCGCTGAAGGCTCTTGGCGCGCGGATCGACCCGCGTCGGGTCAATGGCGGGGTGTTTCTTGGCCTGAATGGCACCGTGGTCAAATCCCATGGCGCATCGGATGCGACGGGGGTCGCCGCGGCCATCGGACTGGCCTACAAGCTGGCGCGCTCTGGCTATCAGGAAAGGCTGGCGGCACGGGTTGCGCATGCAGCGCAGGCGGGGCAGGATGCGCCCGCTGATCGCGAACAGGACGGACAGAATCCATGACGATACGAGCCGTTGTGCGGGGGGTAGGCCATTACCTGCCCGAACGGGTGGTCCCCAATACCTGGTTTGAGGAGTTCCTGGAAACTTCCGATGACTGGATCCGTTCCCGCACCGGCATAGAACGTCGCCATTTCGCCGCCGAGGGTGAAACGACATCCGATCTTGGCGCACAGGCCGCACGCGCCGCGCTGGACGATGCCGGGCTGACCCCCCAGGATATCGACGCGATCATCGTGGCCACGTCGACGGCCGACTATACCTTTCCTTCGGCTGCGACGATGGTGCAGGCCAAGCTGGAGATGACCTCTGGCTTTGCCTTCGACATACAGGCCGTCTGCGCGGGGTTCATCTTTGCGCTGTCCAACGCAAATGCGCTCATCCTGTCGGGACAGGCGCGGCGTGTCCTGGTGATCGGGGCCGAGACGTTCAGCCGAATCCTCGACTTCACCGATCGCTCGACCTGTGTTCTGTTCGGCGACGGCGCCGGCGCCCTGGTGCTGGAGGCGCAAGAGGGCGAGGGCAAGGCTTCGGATCGCGGCATCCTGTCGACCGATCTGCACAGCGACGGACGCTATCGCGAATTGCTGTATGTCGATGGCGGGGTTTCGACCACCGGAACGGCGGGAAAGTTACGCATGCAGGGAAACCAGGTTTTCCGCCATGCCGTCGAGAAGCTCGCCCAGACCGCGCATAGCGCGCTGGACAAGGCGGGCCTGGCCAGTGGCGATGTCGACTGGATCGTGCCGCACCAGGCGAATCTGCGCATCATCTCGGCCACGGCGCAGCGGATGCAGGTCCCCATGGAGCGGGTCGTCGTCACCGTGCAGGATCACGGCAACACCTCGGCCGCCTCGATTCCCCTTGCCCTGTCGGTGGGACGCCAGCGCGGGCAGATCAAGCCCGGCGATCTGATCGTCAGCGAAGCGATCGGCGGCGGGTTCAGCTGGGGCTCGGTCGTCCTGCGCTGGTAAAACGCTGCTTGAAAAGCCCGGGCCAAGTCATTGACGTTGACTTGTGAATATATCGCCCCCATGCTGGCGGGCGTGTGGTGTGTTTTGCGCCGGGGGTGAGCTCATGAGCAATCAAACCTTGACCCGAATGGACCTGACCGAGGCCGTCTTTCGCGAGGTTGGCCTGTCGCGCAACGAATCCGCGCAGCTGGTGGAAAGCGTCCTGCAACACATTTCCGATGCGCTGGTTCGGGGTGAAACCGTCAAGATCTCGTCCTTCGGAACCTTCAGCGTTCGCGAGAAATCCGAACGCATCGGACGCAACCCCAAAACCGGCGAGGAGGTTCCGATCCATCCGCGCCGCGTCCTGTCTTTCCGTCCCTCTCACCTGATGCGGGATCGCGTTGCGGCCGGTAACAAGCGCTAATCGCGGGGGACATGCGGATGGGGAAGTCCTCGGAGGCATTTCGCACGATCAGCGAAGTCTCAGACATCCTTCAGGTGCCGCAGCATGTGCTGCGTTTCTGGGAAACGCGGTTCACCCAGGTAAAGCCCGTCAAGCGCGCCGGCGGGCGCCGCTATTACCGGCCCAGTGACGTCGCGCTGCTCGCGGGGATCCGCAAGCTGCTGCATGAAGACGGGCTGACGATTCGCGGCGTGCAAAAGGTTCTGCGCGAAAAGGGTGTGCGTCACGTGTCTTCGCTGGTTTCGGTGGCCCTGGGGGACGAGGCGATCGAAACCGCGGGCCCCCATGAAACCTGGCAGGATGTCCCGGCACGCCGCGCGGACGATTCATCGGCCTTGCGGACCGCGCCCGACGATCTTCCACCCGATGCCGACGACACGGTCTGGCCACCGTCCCCCAGTCCCGAGCCTGAGCACATGACGGCCCGGGATCAGCACGCCACCGACACGGGGCGCGGATCGTCGCGGGACGATGCCCCCACCCTGCCCTTCGAGGAAGCCGGCGCGCCGCTGCCGATCGCACCGCGCCCCCCGAAGCCGTCGCTGGAAACGCCCCCGCCCGCGTCCGAATCGTCCGAACCGGAAGGCAAGGCAGCGCCGCGCGACTCGGCCCATGCAGAACTGCGCCGGGCCGCCCGGATGCTGCGCACCATGGATCGAATGCGTGCGAAAGCGCATGCGGACGGCCTGCAGACCGCCTGTCGGCGCCTGATGGCCCTGCGCGACCGGCTGGATCAGGACCCGCCCGAACGGCGCGACTGACGCGGCAGGCAAAGAATGTCCAATTCCCTGAACCGGATGCGTTTTGCCGCTTGCCCCCGCCCCCGAATTCAGCCTATACACCGCCGCGTCGGGCCGTGGCGCAGCCTGGTTAGCGCGTCCGTCTGGGGGGCGGAAGGTCGCGAGTTCGAATCTCGCCGGCCCGACCATTACCAAAACGCCCATCCCGAAATCGGGATGGGCGTTGGTGTATCCGGAGGAGCACAATGACCCATCCCGGAGTCCTGCCCGACACAGCCATCCGCCAGATGATTGCCATTGGCCAGATCGGCGCCGAAACGCCGATCTTGGACCAACAGGTCCAACCCTCCAGCCTGGATCTGCGCCTGGGTAACGTGGCCTACCGCGTGCGGGCGTCATTCCTGGCGGGTCGCGACCGCAGCGTGGCGGACCGGCTTGCGGAATTCGAGATGCATCGCATCGATCTGTCCGAAGGCGCCGTGCTGGAAAAGGGCTGCGTCTATGTCGTTCCCCTTATGGAACGGCTGGACCTGCCACCGGGCATCACCGCCGTGGCCAATGCCAAGAGCTCGACCGGCCGGCTGGACCTGCTGACCCGAACCATCACCGATGGTTGCACCGAATTCGACCGCGTCGCACCGGGCTATTCGGGCCCCCTTTATGCCGAAATCTGCCCACGCTCATTTTCGGTTCTCGTGCGCCCGGGCATGCGCCTGAACCAGATCCGCTTCCGTCAGGGTCAGGCGATCCTGGACGACGATCAATTGCGCGCCCTGCATGCCAGCACGCCGCTTGTCTCGGGACCGGCATTGATCGACGACGGGCTTGGCTTTTCCGTCGATCTGCGCCCCTCCAACGGCGGTATCGTCGGCTATCGCGCCAAACCCCATACCGGCGTGATCGACCTTGATCGGATCGGTTACTATGACCCTGCCGATTTCTGGGAAGAGCTGACAACCCGCGACGGTCAGCTGATCCTCGATCCCGGCGCGTTCTATATCCTCGTCAGCCGCGAAGCGGTGACCATCCCGCCGGACTGCGCCGCCGAGATGGCGCCCTATCTTGCCATGGTCGGAGAGTTCCGCGTGCATTACGCGGGCTTCTTCGATCCCGGGTTCGGCTGGGCCGATGCGGGTGGCGCGGGGTCACGGGGTGTGTTGGAGGTGCGCTGTCACGAAGCGCCCTTCGTGCTGGAACATGGGCAGGTCGTCGGCCGGCTGGTCTATGAGCGCATGAGCGCCCGCCCCGAGCGTCTGTATGGCGCGGGAATCGCCTCGAACTACCAAGGGCAGGGCCTCAAGCTGTCCAAGCATTTCCGCAGCCCGGCCTGAATACGGCCGACCTATCGGCCAAAGCGGCGGATCATCCTGATGGCCTGCCGCATTCTTTGCGCCGAGCGGCGCGCCTGCCCTGCGCGCCGACGCTCCTCGGGGGTCATCTGTTCCGGCGGCTTGCCGCGACGCTCGATGCGATCGATCCCGGCGTTGATGCCGCGCCGCATGACCACCCGCATGAACGTGTTCACGGCCATCCGGATCAGGCTTTCGACATTCATGCGCGTTCTCCCCTGTGGTCGCCTCAATCCTCGAACAGCTCGCTCTGGCCGATCTGGTCTTCGTCCTCTGCCTCCTCGGCCGACAGGTCGCGGCCCGGCATCGGGCGGCTGTCCAGCAGACCCGCCGCGCGCAGCTCCTGCAGCCCCGGCAGGTCACGCGCCGATTCCAACCCGAAATGGTCAAGAAATGTTTGCGTCACCACGAAGGTCACGGGCCGGCCTGGCGTCATGCGCCTGCGCCCGAACCGGATCCATTCCATCTCCAGCAGCTGGTCGATCGTCCCGCGGCTGACGGCGACGCCTCGGATTTCCTCGATCTCGGCGCGCGTGCATGGCTGGTGATAGGCGATGATGGCAAGCGTCTCGATCGCGGCGCGCGACAACTTGCGTGTCTCGACGACTTCCTTCTGCATCAGGAAGCCCAGATCCGGCGCCGTGCGAAAGGCCCAGGCATCGCCCACCCTGACCAGACGCACCCCGCGCCCCTCATAGCGCTTGCGCAGATGGACCAGCGCCTCGGCAGGGTCGCAGCCATGGGGCATGCGCGATTCCAGCTCGGCCACGGTGACGGGCTCGGCACTGGCGAACAGGATTGCCTCGACCATGCGTTCCTGCTCGGCCATCGGCGGGGCCTGGAAAAGGCTGGGCGCATGCCCGGATTCTTCGGTCTCGGTTTCGGTCACGTCTTTTTCCGCCTGATCGCGATGGGCGCGAATGTCTCGCTCTGTTTCAGTTCGATATGCCCCTGTTTGGCCAGCTCCAGCGATGCCGCGAATGTCGCCGCCGTCGCCGACCGCCTGCGCACGGGGTCGCCTGTCCATTCCTCGGGCAGATAGACCGAAAGATCGGTCCAGTCGCCCGCAAAGTTGATCAGCCCGCGCATCCGCTCCAGCGCCTGCTCCATGGTGAAGACGCTGTCGCGGTCAAAGGCATAGGGACGGAATTCGTCCCGGGTCCGGATGCGGGCATAGGCCTGCATCAGGTCCAGCAGCGTTGCCGTATAGCGCACGCGCCGGGTGCGTGTCATCTCTTCGGGAAGGCCGCGGGCAAAGAAGTCGCGTCCCAGCTGGTCACGCGCCATCAGCCGCGCCGCGGCCTCGCGCATGGCCTGCAGGCGTTCCAGCTGGAAGGCCAGATGCGCGGCCAGTTCCTCGCCCGAGGGGCCTTCATCGGCCGGATCGGGCGGAAGCAGCAGGCGGGATTTCAGATAGGCCAGCCAGGCTGCCATGACCAGGTAATCGGCGGCAAGTTCGATCCGCAGCTTGCGCGCCGTCGACACGAAAGCCAGATATTGTTCGGCCAGCTTCAGGATCGAGATGCGGCGCAGATCAACCTTCTGCGTACGCGACAGCGTCAGCAACAGGTCGAGAGGCCCCTCGAACCCGTCGACATCGACGATCAGAGACTCGGCCGCCAAACGCGCGGCAACGGTCTCGGCGCCCTGCTCAAACCCTTCCGGTTCCGTCATTGGCCTGTCCATCCAGAAGAGCTTCAAGTTCGGCCTCAAGCGCCCTTGTGTCAATGCCATCGGGCGCAATGCGGCGCTGCAAGGTCGCCTGCGCGCGCTCACGCGCCCGCCCGCGCAGCGTGCCTGCCGCCGCTACGGCAGCCTCGTTGCCACGCATGTCTCCACGGCAGTACAGCGCCACGTCACATCCGGCGGCAAGAGCTGCCACCACCCGTGCCTCGACCGGGCCCGACAGTGCCTCCATCGCCAGATCGTCGGTCATCAGCAGCCCGTCAAAGCCGATCTCGTGACGGATCAGCCCGATTGCGGTCTCGGAAACGGTGGCAGGGCGGACCGAATCGATCGCCTCGAAAATGACATGCGCAGTCATGCCCATCGGCATGTCGGCCAAGGCGCGAAAGGGCACGAAATCACGCGCGCGAAGATCGTTCACAGAGGCCGATACCCGCGGCGGTGTCAGGTGACTGTCGGCCACCGCGCGGCCATGCCCCGGAATGTGCTTGACAACCGGCAGGACGCCCCCCGCCATCAGCCCCGTTGCCGCCGCGCGCGCCAATACGCCCACTTCATCGGCCTCTTCGGACAGGCAGCGATTGTACAGAAACGGATGTGTTTCGGCGCAGGCCACGTCGGATGTCGGCGCGCAATTCACGTCGATTCCGATTGTGTGCAGCTCCTCGGCGATCAGACGATAGCGCAGCCACATCGCGCGCGCCCGTGACGCAGGTGGAACCCTTGCCACATGGTCCAAAGGTGGCAGCCATTCGCGCCAATGAGGTGCGCGCATGCGCTGAACCCGGCCGCCCTCCTGGTCGATCAGGATCGGGGCATCTCGTCCGACACAGGACCGCAGATCTTGGGCAAGCGCCCTGACCTGGTCTGGCGATTCGATATTGCGCGCAAAAAGGATGAAGCCGAAGGGATCGGCCTGGCGAAAGAACGCGGCCTCGTCCCGCGACAGGGACGTGCCGGCCAGGCCCAGTATGGCCGCCGTCGTGGTCTCGCTCACGCCCGCTCCGCTCACTCCCGGACCTTGACGGGTACGCATTCGCCGTTGCGCGCACGCACGGCCGCGCAGAACTGGCGCGCATCCTCGAGATCGGCAAAGCCTTCGACTCGCAGCCGATAGAGAGCACGGCCGCCGCTTTCGGTCGGCTCGATCACGCGGCGCTTGCCATTCATCAGGCCTCCCAGCCGCGCCGCGGCACTGTCCCAGGCAAGGCGCGCCAGCGATTCATCCGGGAAGGCACCGATCTGGACCAGCTGAGTCCCCGGCGCCAAGGCCAAGGGTGCGACCTCGACCGCGCCCGCGCTGTCCGACGCCAGCGCCTCCATCAGCGCGGCTTCGGCCGCAGCGGCGAAGGGGTCGGTTTCGACGTCATCCACCGCATCCGATCCCGACGCAGCCATCGCCAGACCGACCGGCCGGGCAAGGGGCCGCGGCGATTGCGCGACACCCGGCACGGTTTCGGGCATGACCTCGGCCGAACTGGCCGAAATCGGCGGCTCCATGATCGGATCGGCCGGGCCATCCGGCAGGGGATCGGGGCGCGCGGCGCGTTCGGGCACAGGCTGCGTGAAATCGGGCTCGGGCGCGATGATGGGGGGCTGCGCTGGCAATTCGGTCGCGGGCTGGGCAAGGCTGGCCTGAAGATCCCCCATCGGCAGGTCTTCCTCGGCCAGGTCCGCGGGGCCGGGTGCAAGGAACAGCTCATCCGCCGGGGCGCCCGCGATGCCCTGCGCGGCGATTTCGTTGACGGCCAGCCCCTGATGAACGGCCAGTTCACCGCCCGGGTCGTCCGGGGCAACGCGCGCCGGCCCTTCGAGCGCCTGAATGACCGGAATGCCGCGCACATCGCGCATGGCCAGATTGTAGGCCCACATCCCCAACCCGACGATCAGCGCGGCCGAGGTGATGGCCCCCGCCGTGTTGACCAGGCGCGACAGGCGCGAATTGCCCCCCTGCCCGTCGGGCTCATCAAGCCCGTAGGCATCGAATTCATCGAAGTTCCAGTCCGCCATTTCTGCCTCGCTCGCCGGGATGCGGCAGGTCGCGCCTGCCCCCGTTGTTCTTGCCTGTCACCCCGGCGGCGACGCGTCTTGTCAGCGCATTTCTTCCGCCGGTGTCACGCCAAGGATACCAAGCCCGGCCGAAATGACAACGCCTGCGGCCCGTGCAAGCGCGATCTTGGCGCGGGAAACCTCCTTGTCGTCCTGGATGAAGCGCAACGCGGCATCGTCATTGCCCCGGTTCCACAGGCCATGCAGCTCGGCTGCAAGCTCATTCAGGTAGAAGGCAATCCGGTGCGGCTCGTGTCCGCGGGCGGCGATTTCGACGATGCGCGGCCATTCGGCGATCTTGCGCGCCAGTTCAAGTTCGGCCTCGTGCGTCAGGATCGAAAGATCGGCGCCGGCAAGCGCGGTGTCATCCGCCGGGATGCCTGCCTCGGCCGCCTTGCGCAATACCGAACAGACACGCGCATGCGCATACTGGACATAGAAGACGGGGTTGTCCTTGGATTGCTCCAGCACCTTGTCGAAATCGAAATCCAGCGCCACGTCGTTCTTGCGCGTCAGCATCACGAAGCGCGTGACGTCCGGGCCGACCTGTTCGACCACGTCGCGCAGGGTAACGAAGGTTCCCGCGCGCTTGGACATCTTGAAGGGCTCGCCGTTCTTGTACAGCTTGACCAGCTGGATCAGCTTGATGTCCAGCGGCACGCGCCCGTTCGTCAGCGCCTGAACGACCGCCTTGAGCCGCTTGACATAGCCGCCATGATCGGCCCCGAACACGTTGATCAGCTGGTCGAAACCGCGCTGCACCTTGTCCCAGTGATAGGCGATGTCGGGCGCGAAATAGGTCCAGCTGCCGTCGGATTTCTTGACCGGCCGGTCCATGTCGTCACCGAAGGCCGTCGAACGGAACAGGGTCTGCTCGCGCGGCTCCCAGTCCTCGGGCATCTTGCCCTTCGGCGGCTCCAGCACGCCTTCATAGATCAGCCCCATGCCGCGCAGGGTTTCCAGCGCCTCCTCGACACGGCCAGCCTCGGTGATCGCGCGCTCGGAGCTGTAGACGTCCATCTTCACGCCCAGCGAGGCAAGGTCCTCGCGGATCATCTGCATCATGCGGCCCATGGCGAAGTCGCGGACGACCGAAAGCCACTCGGATTCCGGTTTGTCCAGCAGGCTGTCGCCATATTCCTGCTTCAGCGCCTCGCCCACCGGGATCAGGTAGTCGCCGGGATACAGGCCCTCGCTGATCTGCGGCTCCAGCCCGTGCGCCTCGCGATAGCGCTCATAGGCCGAGCGCGCGAGCACATCGACCTGCGCGCCCGCGTCGTTGATGTAGTATTCGCGCGTGACGTCATAGCCCGCGAAATCAAGCAGGCTGGCCAGCGCATCGCCGAAGACCGCGCCGCGGGTATGGCCGACATGCATCGGCCCCGTCGGGTTGGCCGAAACGAATTCCACGTTCACGCGCGTGCCCTGACCGATCGTCGAGCGCCCGAAATCACGTCCCTGTGCCAGCGCCGCGCGAACCACGTCATGCCAAAGCCCCGGAACAAGGCGCATGTTCAGGAATCCCGGACCCGCGACCTCGGCCGTTGCGATGCGGTCGTCTTCGCGCAGGCGATCGGCCAGCGCCTCGGCGATGGCACGGGGCGCCTTGCCCGCAGGCTTGGCAAGAACCATGGCCGCATTGGTGGCCATGTCGCCATGGGCGGGGTCGCGTGGCGGTTCGACCGCGACATTCGTCATGTCCAGGCCCTTGGGCAATTCGCCGGCGGCCACCAACTGATCAAGCGCGGCCAGCACCGCCGCGCGGATATCGGTAAACAGATTCATCGCATGTATCCCTGACTTCGGACGTGCCATGCCAGAGCCGCCCGGCATCGTCAATGCCGGGCGGTCCGCCGGGTTCAGGACTTGCCGTTTTCACCGCCGTTCGTTTCGGGCGGACGCAGCGCGATGATCCGATAGCCGGGACCAAGGTCCGGATCCTTGTCGCCGCGGACAAGCCGGAACGTGCCCTTTGGCCCCAGATGCGCGACCAGCCGCGCCTCGGGCCGCTTTTCGCGCCAGTCGGCCAGGGTGAATTCCTCGGTCAGGCGGGTCATGCTGAGTGTCCACCCCTCGGCCAGAAGGCGTTCGAAGCCTTCGTAGCCAAGACCTTCGCCAAAGGGCCGCCCGCCAAGCTGGGTCGGCAGGGCGTGGCGCGAATTGTCCGATCGTTCCCGCGCGATCTGCCAGACGGATTCGCGCCCGAATTCCGGGGCAAAGTCGGTCGCGACCAGAGTGTTGTAGGCATCGTTGTCGGTGGCCGCGACGAGACTCGAGAAGCTCAGCAATTCGACCTGGTGTTCGGCCGCCTCGGACAGGATATCGCCATAGAAGGTAGGCAGCCCGGCCGCGCGGGCGCGCCACAGGCGCGAATGGTTCGGGTCGGCGATCAGGACCGGCACCTCGGCCTTTTTCAGGATCTCGGCCAGCCCCACCGTCAGCCGCGAGGCCCCGACGAACAGCACGCCCGGCACCTCGGCCCCGGCCAGGCCCAGCGCCCGCGCCATCGGGGCCAGCGAGAAGCCGTGAATGACCACCGTCGCCAGCACCAGCACGAAGGCCAGCGGACCGATCAGGGCGCCATCCGCGATTCCCGCCTCGGCCAGACGTTCGCCGAACAGCCCGGCCACCGCGACCAGTACAACGCCGCGCGGCCCCGTAAAGGCGATCAGCAGCCGTTCGCGCCAGGGCAGCGCGGTGCCGACCAGCGACAACAGCACCGTCAGCGGACGCGCCAGCAGCACGACCAGCGCAACGAACAGGCCCGCCCGCCAGGTCAGGGTCGACAGCGTCGAGAAGTCGAGCGACGCGGCAAGCAGGATGAAGACGCCCGATACCAGCAGGATCGTCGCGTGTTCCTTGAACCGGCGCAATTCCTCGTAGCTTGGCAGGTCGGCATTGGCGATGACCAGCCCCATCACGGTCACGGCCAGCAGGCCGCTTTCATGCAGGTAATTGTCGGATACCGCGAAGGCCAGCAGCAGGACCGCGAACAGGACCGGCACCTTCATGTATTCCGGCACCCAGCCGCGCCAGAAGGCCCGCGCAAGGCCAAATCCCGCCGCCAGCCCCACGGCAAGCGCAAACAGGATACCCAGTGCCAGATGCCCCAAGGCCCCTGGCGCATCCGTGCCGGTATGCAGGACCAGAACGATCTGGAAGGCCAGAACGGCCGCCATGGCGCCGATCGGGTCGTTGACGATGGCTTCCCACTGCAACAGCTGCGCGGGCCTGCGCGCCAGGCGGGCCTGGCGCAGAAGCGGCGCAATGACGGTCGGACCGGTCACGACCATGATCCCGCCGAAAACCGAAGATGCCTCCCACCCCAGACCGGCGCCATAGCGCAGCGCAAGTGTCGACAGCAGCCAACCCAAGGGCGCGCCGATCACGACAAGACGCAGCACGCCCTTGCGGGCATCGCTCAGGCGCCGGATATCCAACGACAGGCCGCCCTCGAACAGGATCACCGCAACGGCAAGAGAGATCAGCGGCCCGGTGATCTCGCCGATGTCGCGCATTGGATCGAGCAGCCCGAAAACCGGCCCCGCGAGAATCCCGGCCGTCAGCATCAGCACGATGGCTGGCAGATGGAACCGCCAGGCTATCCATTGGCTACCGACACCCAGCGCCCCGATCAGCGCAAATGCCATGCTGGGCGAAAGACCACCGACAGGATCAGCCATGTCCGATCAAACCGAGCGCGTTATACCGCCATCGACCCGGATGTTCTGACCGGTGATGTAACCGGCCCCATCCGAGGCAAGGAATGCGATCGTGGCCGCGATCTCTTCCTCGCGGCCATAGCGGCCCATCGGAATCCGAACGCGGAACTCCTCCTTTTCGGGCAAGCTGTCGATGAAACCCGGAAGGACGTTGTTCATGCGGATGTTCTGCGCAGCGTACCTGTCTGCGAACAGCTTGGCAAAGGCCGCAAGGCCCGCCCGGAACACGCCAGATGTCGGAAAGACCGGGTCTGGCTCGAACGCCGCAAAGGTCGAGATGTTGATGATCACTCCGCCGCCCTGGCGCTCCATGATCGGCGTGACAAGGCGTGTGGGGCGCACGACGTTCAGAAAATAGACCTCCATCCCCTTGTGCCAATCCTCATCGGTCAATTCGAGAATGGGCGCGCGCGGCCCGTGACCGGCGGAATTCACCAGAACGTCCACCCGACCCCAGCGATCCATCACGCCGTCCACCAGACGCTTCAGATCGTCATTCGACTGATTGGACCCGGTGACGCCGAAACCGCCCAGTTCCTTGGCCAGAGCCTCGCCCTTGCCCGAGGAAGACAGAATGGCCACCCTATACCCGTCCCGAGCCAGACGGCGCGCCGCGGCCGCCCCCATGCCGCTGCCGCCCGCTGTCACCACCGCAACCCTGCCGTCCTCTGCGCCATGAACGCCCATTCTGTCTCTCCTGATCTGGTTTTGATACGCGCGGAAATTCGCAGCTTTCAGTATGCAATGCAATCGCCAATGGCGCGGCACGACCGCCCCGCGTGCAACCGTTTACGCGGTTGGCCGAATGGCAACGCCGCCGAACAGGCGCTGATGCTCCTGGATTGCAAATCGGTCGGTCATCCCGGCGACGTAATCCAGAACGACCCGCGCCAGCTCTGTCTGATCGGCAGCGCGTGCGACGTCCTGCTGCCATTCGGGCGGCAACAGCGCGGGCTCGTTCAGAAAGGCGGGGAACAGGTCCTTGACGATCGCCGTCACCCTCTGTCGTTCTTTCACGACCGACGGCGCGCGGTACATCCGCTGGAACAGGAACGACTTGATCGCCTTCAGGTTCTGGTACAGCGGCTTGGAAAAGCGGATGATCGGCCCGTCCATTTCGCGGATCGCCTGCGCCGACCGGGGGCGGCTGGCCTTCAGCCGCGTCTCGGCCACCGCGATCACATCCTCGACCATCACGCCAAAGACGCGCCGCAGCGCCTCGTGCCGCCTGCGCATCGGCTCGAGCCCGGGATACAGCCGGTCAACCTCGGCAAAGGCAGGCCCCGTGACGGGCAGCTCCATCAGGTCGTCCTCGGAGAACAGGCCCGCACGCAGCCCGTCATGCAGATCGTGGTGATTATAGGCCACGTCGTCGGCCACCGCGGCAACCTGCGCCTCGGCCGAGGCATGGGTATGCAGTTCGAGATCGAACGCGTCGTTTACCTCGGCCAGCGCATAGGGCAGATCGCCGGTCACGGGCCCGTTATGCTTGGCGATGCCCTCCAGCGTCTCCCATGTCAGGTTCAGCCCGTCGAAATCGGCATAATGACGCTCAAGCCGCGTGACGATGCGCAGGGCCTGGGCATTGTGGTCAAATCCGCCATAAGGCGCCATCAGCTCGGCAAGGGCGTCCTCACCGGTATGGCCAAATGGCGGGTGGCCAAGATCATGCGCCAGCGCGATCGCCTCGGCCAGATCTGTATTCAGCCCCAGATGCCCGGCGATGGTACGCGCGACCTGCGCGACCTCGATCGTATGGGTCAGGCGGGTGCGATAATAGTCACCCTCGTGCTCGACGAAGACCTGTGTCTTGTGCTTGAGCCGGCGAAAGGCCGACGAATGGATGATCCGGTCCCGGTCGCGCTGGAATGGCGAGCGAAAGGTGGACACGGTTTCGGGATAGAGCCGCCCGCGGCTGTCCTCGGGCCGGCAGGCATAGGGGGCAAGCGTCATCTGTCCACTTCTTGTCGTTTTCCTCACCGCCCCATATATGTCGGGCAACAGGAAAACGCACGGGTTCGGGCGACGAACCGGCCCCGTGTTTCCGCAGGACCACAGGAGGCGATCGCGCCCATGGATCTGAACCTGCCACCGAAAGTGACCGAGCGCGCCTTTGCGCGGCTGGCCGAAATCAATGCCGAAGCTGGAGAAACCCGGGCACTTCGCGTCGCGGTCGAAGGCGGCGGTTGCTCCGGGTTCCAGTATGACATCCGGCTGGACGACCCGGCCGACGACGACCTGGTGATCGAGGGACCGGGCGGGCAAAGGGTTCTGGTCGATCCCGTCTCGCTGCCCTTCCTGGCCAATGCGACGATCGACTATGTCGAGGAACTGATCGGCGCGCGCTTTGTCGTCGACAATCCGAACGCGACCTCGTCCTGCGGCTGCGGCACCTCGTTTTCGATATGAGCCGCGAACGGGCGGCGCGTCAGCACGGCCCGACCGACGCCATTGCCAGAAAGCCGGGGCCGGGAAATCGGTGTTTCCGGCCCGGCTCCGATCTATGCGCGATCCCCGGCGATGGGGAAACCTCTGACGGCACGACGCATGGGGATGAAGGCTGAAGTGACCGACAGGGGGCCGAAAGATTGGCACGCGCGCCCGGCAAAGTGCTTCGGCAGCCCCCGTTTCAACGCATCATCGTCGCCGAAACCATTCCCATGCCTCGCCATCGCCCGAGCGTCAGGCATGATGGACACGTCGGACACCCCCCCCAACCAGGGCTGCAGGGGGACCAGACCCGACGCCCCCAAATTGGTTCCATGACATTGCACGGATATGGCCGGATAGGGCCGCACCTGACGCGCCCCTGCGGCGCGATAGCCGCCAGGCCTTGCGGGCGGCTTGCGGATCGGGGCGTTCCCGCCGATGATGGCGGGAACGCGACCGGAGAGTTGAGAATGAAGATCGCCACATTCAACATCAACGGAATCAAGGCGCGCATCGACGCGCTGCTCGACTGGCTGGACGAAGCCCGCCCCGACATTGCCCTGCTGCAGGAAATCAAGACGGTGGACGAAGGATTTCCCCGCGAACCCTTCGAGTCGCGCGGCTACAATGTCGAGACGCATGGACAGAAAAGCTTCAACGGCGTTGCGATCCTCTCGCGCCTGCCGCTCGAGGACGTCTCGCGCGGGCTTGATGGCGACGATGACGACGATCACGCCCGCTGGATCGAGGCAACGGTCGTCGGCGAACGCGCGGTGCGCGTGGTCGGTCTCTACCTTCCGAACGGCAATCCTGCGCCTGGGCCCAAATATGATTACAAGCTGTCATGGATGGAGCGGATGAAAGCCCGTGCGCGCCAGATGCTGGCCGATGAAATGCCGATCGTCTTTGGAGGCGACTACAACGTGATTCCCGAACGTCAGGACGCGTCCCGTCCCGAGGCATGGGAAAAGGATGCGCTGTTCCTGCCCGAATCGCGCGCGGCCTTCCGGCGTCTTCTGCATCTGGGGCTGTATGACGCCTTTCGGTTGCGTCACCCCGAGCCCGGCCACTACAGCTTCTGGGACTACCAGGCCGGCGCCTGGGCGCGCAATAACGGCATCCGCATCGACCACATGTTGTTGAGCCCGCAGGCTGCGGACCTGCTGCGCGATGCCGGCATCGACAAGGAAATCCGCGGGCGCGAGAAACCGTCCGACCATGTCCCGGTCTGGATCGATCTGGACGCCTGATCCGTCAACATACCGCCACAACCTTCTGTCATAATTGATCTTTCCTGTCAGGCGTCACCTGGTCTGCGGTAATGGCTGACCATCGCATAGTCCTTTGCCGGGCCGCGCACCGCCCATTCGGCCCGCCATTCCGGCCAGCCTGAAAAGTCATAGCGGACGCGATATTCATCCGCGGCGCAAAGATGGCACGCCTCGGCCCGGTCGGGCGTGAAGTCGTGAAAGCTGCGGCCGTCAGGGAACAGCACGACGATGCGCCCTGCCTGCCGGCGCCACAGATAGCTGCGCTCGGCCCGCAGCTTCGTGCCATCGGGCAAATGCAGCTGTCCGGTCTCGAAATAATGCAGCCCGATACCATCGGGCCGAAACTGCGCCTGGCCCGCGAAATGCAGGACATGGCCGGCGCGGCGATCGTCGATCTTGCGCTGGATCAGCCAAATTCCTTCAAGATCAGACAGTTGAAGATCCATCCTTACACCTCGCGCAGGCCGGCCGCGCCTTTTGTGCCATTGCCCGACGGGGCTGCACAATCCCCCCGCGCTTGCCTGACGCGGCGCGCCGGTCTAGGAAACCGCCGCGCGTTCCCAAAACCGAAAGGCCTGCCAAGATGATCCCGCGTTATTCCCGCCCCGAGATGGTTGCCATCTGGAGCCCCGAGACGAAGTTCCGCATCTGGTTCGAGATCGAGGCCCATGCCTGCGACGCCATGGCCGATCTTGGCATCATCCCGCGCGAGAATGCCGAGGCTGTCTGGAAAGCCAAGGACGTCGAATTCGACGTTGCCCGCATCGACGAGATCGAGGCCGTCACCAAGCACGACGTCATCGCCTTCCTGACCCACCTGTCGGAAATCGTCGGCGCCGAACAGGCGCGCTTCGTGCATCAGGGGATGACCAGCTCGGACGTGCTGGACACGACGCTGAACATCCAGCTGGTGCGCGCGACCGACATCCTGCTGGCCGACATGGATCGCGTTCTGGCGGCGCTGAAGAAACGCGCCTTCGAACACAAATACACCGTCCGCATCGGCCGCAGCCACGGCATTCACGCCGAACCCGTGACGATGGGCCTGACCTTTGCCCGCTTCTACGCCGAAATGGCGCGCGGCCGCGAACGCCTGCAGCGCGCGCGCGAGGAAATCGCGACCGGCGCGATTTCGGGCGCGGTCGGCACCTTTGCCAATATCGACCCGCGCGTCGAGGAACATGTCTGCGCAAAGATGGGCCTGCGCCCCGAGCCGATCAGCACCCAGGTGATCCCGCGCGACCGCCACGCCATGTTCTTTGCCACGCTTGGCGTGATCGCTTCCAGCATCGAGAACATCGCCGTCGAGATCCGCCACATGCAGCGCACCGAGGTGCTGGAGGCCGAGGAATATTTCTCGAAGGGCCAGAAGGGCTCCTCGGCGATGCCGCACAAGCGCAATCCGGTCCTGACCGAGAACCTGACGGGCCTTGCCCGCCTGATCCGTTCCGCCGTCATCCCGGCGATGGAGAACGTGGCGCTATGGCACGAACGCGACATCAGCCATTCCAGCGTCGAACGCGGCATCGCGCCCGACGCGACCGTTCACCTGGACTTTGCGCTGAACCGGCTGGCGGGCGTGATCGAAAGGCTTGTCGTCTATCCCGAGAACATGGAACGAAACCTCAACCGGCTTGGCGGTTTGGTGATGAGCCAGCGCGTCCTGCTGGCCCTGACACAGAAGGGCGTCAGCCGCGAGGACGCCTATGCCCTGGTGCAGCGCAACGCGATGAAGGTCTGGGAAGAAGGCAAGGATTTCCGCACCGAGCTGCTGTCCGACCCCGATGTCCGCGCGGTGCTCTCGGAAGAGGAAATCAACGAGAAGTTCGACCTTGGCTATCACACCAAGCACGTGGACACGATCTTTGCCCGCGTCTTTGGCGAATGACGCGGCGTAACACATTTGCGTGAAACCCTGCCCCGGCCCGCGGCGGCCTTTTGGCCCGCGGGCTTTTTCATGGCATGATGTCTCCGGGAAGGGTCCTGTCTGGGAGGACATCATGAAGATTAGACATTTCACACTGGCACTTGCCCTGGCGGCGGCATTCGCACCGGGCCTTGCTTGGTCTGCCTGCTCCGGCCATGACCGGCAGGCCCAGATCACCTGCGGCGAAGGCCAGTCCTGGGATGCCGAAAGCCAGCGCTGTGTGACCGTGGGCAGCTGAGCGGAGCACCCCCTGCTTGCGGTCCTTGTGCATGGCCCGATGACGGCCTATCTGTTGGCGACCCCGCCCGACCGGATCTGCTGACCGGTTCGGGTATCCGCCGAACAGATCAGGACGATGAAGGCCAAGTCACGACCACCGACCCTGCGCGACCGCGCCGCGAATGCCACGTTCCGGGGCCTGTTGGCCGTGGCCAATTCGCTTCCCTACGAAAGAAGAATCCCCGCTGTCGGCTGGATCATGTCGCACATGGTGGCGCCTCTGGTCGGCTGGAACCGCCGGGTTCGCGAGAATCTCCGCCTCGTCTGCCCCGACCTGCCCGATGATGAAATCCGGCGCCTCGTGCGCGCGGTTCCCGACAATGTCGGGCGAACGATGATCGAGCTCTATTCCGGCGAGGACTTCATTTCCCGCGTCCGCGACCTGCCCATCGAAGGCCCGGGCGCAGAAACGATTGACGCCGCGCATCGCGCCGGCCGGCCGGTCATTCTGGCCACGGGACATTTCGGCAATTACGACGTCGCCCGCGCGGCGCTGATCGCGCGTGGCTATCGGGTCGGCGCGCTTTATCGCCCCATGAAGAACACGCTGTTCAACGATCATTACGTGCGGACGATCTCGCAGATCGGCACGCCGCTTTTTCCCCGCGGGCGCAAGGGGATGGGGGAAATGGTTCGCTTCCTGCGCGAAGGCGGCATGCTGGGGCTTCTGATGGACCAGCACATGGGCCACGGCGTGCCGCTGCGCTTCATGGGCCATCCCGCGCGCACGGCGACCTCGGCGGCGGACCTGGCATTGAAATACGGCGCGGATCTGGTGCCCATCTACGGCGTAAGACAGCCCGACGGACTGAACTTTCGCATCGTGACGCACGCGCCCATTCCCCACAGCGACCCCGAAACGATGACCCAGGCGATCAATGACAGCCTGGAGGACATCGTCCGCCAGCACATGGATCAGTGGTTCTGGATCCATCGCCGCTGGAAATGAATCTTGCGGCTTACCGTATCGCCGCCGCGCCCAGGATGCGGCCCGGACCCTGCTCCTGCACGATCACGACAACCGGCTGGTCGCCCGGCGCAGGCAGGTCCAGCGTGATCGGCGCGCGACCGTCCCATTCGGCCACCTGTGCCCAGTCGGTCACCACGTTGACGTAATCGATCACCCGCCCGGCATTCTCGCCGCGCCCGATCTCGACCCGGGCATGGGGAAGATAACGGACAAGCTGCACGATCGCGGGCGGATTGAAGACACGCGAGGCCTCGGCCGACACGGCCACCCGATCGCCCTTGCGGGCAAGCTGCACGCGGGCCTGTGCCGCCCTTGCCGCATGCTTGCGGATCAGCTCTTCCAGCCGCGCCGGTCGCGCGCCGACCAGATGATCCACACCGGCCACGATCATCTGGGGCGTATAGACGGATCTTGCACCCGCAACGCGCGCATAGGACCGCTGTCGCTCCGAGAACTTGGGCTGCGCAAGGCTATCCTTCCAGCCCAGATAGTCCCAATAATCCACATGCAGACTTAGCGCGATGACGCCCGGGCGCGTGGACAGGCGCTCCAGCAGCCGGTCGGCCGGCGGGCAGGACGAACAGCCTTGCGACGTGTACAGTTCAATCACGACCGGGGCGCCCGGATCCTGCGCCGCGGCCTGCCCGCCAAGTGCCAGAAACAGGCCGAAAACAGCCGCCATCATTCGGTTCATCAGATTGTCCTTGTGCCCTGTCATCCCTTGCTTAGACCATGCCCGTCCTGCGATCCAATCAAGGAATTGCGAGACAGGCCCCGGCGCGCCCCTTGCGCAGCATTGTGCACAATGGTATACCGCGCATGCTTTCAACGCATTCTCTTGATCGGCTGCCCCCGATGCGGCACAAGGCAGCCGAGTTCGAGATCCGACTTCGGACCATTACCGGACAAACCCCAAAGGGAGACGCCAATGCCCATCGTCACCGGACAGGACACCGCCAAGACCCGCCGGACATTGTCCGCGGGTGGCCAGACCTATGCCTATTACTCGATCCCCGCTGCCGAAGAGGCCGGGCTTGGGAACTTCTCGCGCCTGCCCGCCTCGCTGAAGGTGGTGCTGGAGAACCTGCTGCGCTTCGAGGATGGCGGCCGCACGGTTTCGGTGGACGATATCAAGGCCTTTTCCGAGTGGGCCGACAATGGCGGCAAGAACCCGCGCGAGATCGCCTATCGCCCTGCCCGCGTCCTGATGCAGGACTTCACCGGCGTGCCGGCGGTGGTGGACCTGGCCGCGATGCGCGACGGCATCAAGGCGCTGGGTGGCGACGCGCAGAAGATCAACCCGCTGAACCCGGTCGATCTGGTCATCGACCACAGCGTGATGATCGACGAATTCGGCAATCCGCGCGCCTTCCAGGTGAATGTCGAACGTGAATACGAACGCAACATCGAACGCTATACCTTCCTCAAGTGGGGTCAGAAGGCGTTCCAGAACTTCCGCGTCGTGCCGCCGGGAACCGGCATCTGCCACCAGGTGAACCTGGAATACCTGGCCCAGACCGTCTGGACCGATGCCGACCAGTCGGGCCAGCAGGTCGCCTATCCCGACACGCTGGTGGGCACCGACAGCCACACGACCATGGTCAACGGCCTGGCCGTCCTGGGCTGGGGCGTCGGCGGCATCGAGGCCGAGGCCGCGATGCTGGGTCAGCCGATCTCGATGCTGATCCCCGAAGTCGTGGGCTTCAAGCTGACCGGCGAGATGGTCGAAGGCACCACCGCCACCGACCTCGTTCTGCGGGTCGTCGCGATGCTGCGCGAACACGGTGTCGTGGGCAAGTTCGTCGAGTTCTACGGTCCGGGCCTGGACAAGCTGCCCCTGGCCGACCGCGCGACGATCGCCAACATGGCGCCCGAATACGGCGCGACCTGCGGCTTCTTCCCCGTCGACCAGGAAACGCTGCGCTATCTGCGCCAGACCGGCCGCGACGAAGCCCGTATCGCGCTGGTCGAGGCCTATGCCAAGGAAAACGGCATGTGGCGTGGCCCGGATTACGAACCGGTCTATTCCTCGACGCTCGAGCTGGACATGTCCACCGTCGTTCCGGCGATCTCGGGTCCGAAGCGCCCGCAGGACTATCTGCCGCTGACCGAGGCCAAGGAACGTTTCGCCCGCGAGATGGCCGAAACCTTCAAGCGTCCGCTGGACAAGGAAGTGCCGGTCGAGGGCAAGGATTTCACCATGTCCTCGGGCAAGGTCGTGATTGCCTCGATCACCTCGTGCACCAACACATCGAACCCCTACGTGATGATCGGCGCGGGCCTCGTCGCACGCAAGGCGCGCGAGCTGGGGCTGACCCGCAAGCCCTGGGTCAAGACGTCGCTGGCCCCGGGCAGCCAGGTCGTGTCGGAATATCTCGAGGCCGCTGGCCTGCAAGAGGACCTGGACGCGATCGGCTTCAACCTTGTGGGCTATGGCTGCACCACCTGCATCGGCAATTCCGGCCCGCTGGATCCGGCGATCTCGAAGGCCATCGCCGATGGCGACCTGGTCGCGACCGCCGTGCTGTCGGGCAACCGCAACTTCGAGGGCCGGATCAGCCCCGATGTGCGCGCCAACTATCTGGCCAGCCCCCCGCTGGTCGTGGCCTATGCCATTGCCGGCGACATGAATATCGACATCATGCGCGAGCCGATCGGCACCTCGAAGGACGGCAAGCCGGTCTATCTGAAGGACATCTGGCCGACCAACGAGGAAATCGCCGAACTGGTCGAAAAGACCGTCACGCGCGAGGCGTTCCAGAAGAAATACGCGGATGTCTTCAAGGGCGACGAACGCTGGCAGGCAATCCCCGTCACCGAGTCCGAGACCTATGACTGGCCGCCCAGCTCGACCTACATCCAGAACCCGCCCTATTTCCGCGGCATGACGCTGGAAAAGGGCAGCATCCGCGACATTCGCGATGCGCGCATCCTGGCGATCCTGGGCGACATGATCACGACCGACCACATCAGCCCGGCCGGCTCGATCAAGCCCGACTCGCCCGCCGGCCGCTACCTGATGGAACGCGGCATCCAGCCGCGCGACTTCAACTCCTATGGCTCGCGCCGGGGCAACCACGAAGTGATGATGCGCGGCACCTTCGCCAATATCCGGATCCGCAACGAGATGCTGGACGGTGTCGAGGGCGGCTATACCGTCGGCCCCGACGGGCAGCAGACCTCGATTTTCGATGCGGCCATGGCCTGGCAGGAACGCGGTGTTTCGCTGGTCGTCTTCGCCGGCGAACAATACGGCGCGGGCTCCTCGCGCGACTGGGCGGCCAAGGGCACGGCCCTTCTGGGCGTCAAGGCGGTCATCGCCGAAAGCTTCGAACGCATTCACCGTTCGAACCTGGTCGGCATGGGTGTCATCCCGTTCGAATTCACGGGCGGCGACAACCGCAAGACGCTGGGCCTGAAGGGCGACGAGGTCATCTCGATCCACGGGCTGGAAGGCGATCTGAAGCCGCTGAGCCTGGTGCCCTGCACCATCCGCTATGCCGATGGCACCGAGAAGACGATCCAGATCAAGTGCCGGATCGATACCGAGGTCGAGATCGAATACGTCCAGAACGGCGGTGTGCTGCACTACGTGCTGCGCAATCTGGCCCGGTCGTAAAGGCCAGTTTCAGTCCATGAAAAGGCCGCGCGGGAAACCGCGCGGCCTGTTGCGTCCGTGTCATCGGTGCGGCTCGATCCGACAGAAAAGGCGGCCCGCCCGGTTGCGCGCCGCCTGTCCAGGCGTTCGAAATGACGGGTCCGGGCAATCCTATTGCGTCGCCTCGCCCCGCGCCTGCGCAATGGCCGGCAGGATATCGGATTCCAGGCTGCGCTGCGTGATCGGCCCGGCAAAGCGCAGGACGATACGCCCCTGCCCGTCGATCACGAAGGTTTCGGGCACGCCGTAGATGCCCCAATCGATGCCCATGCGGCCCTTGTCGTCGGCAATCACGGCGGCATAGGGATTCCCAAGCTCGGTCAGAAAGCCCAGGGCCGCATCCGGTTTGTCCTTGTAATTGACGCCAAGGATTGTCACGCCATCCCCGGTCATCTTTTCCAGAACCGGGTGCTCGGCCCGACACGGGGCACACCAGCTGGCCCAGAAGTTCACAAGCTTGACCTGTCCATCGCGCAGATCGGCATCCTCGAAACGTGGCAGATCGCCCAGCGGCGTTCCGGCCACCGCCGGGGCCTCGCGCCCCTGCAGGGCAGAGGGAAGCGCGTCGGGGTCCTCACGCTGCATCCCCACGAAAAAGAGTGCCGCAAGCCCCGCGAACAGCACGGGGGGCACAAGGACCATGGGCGACAGCCTAGCCATTGCGGTTCATCCTTCTCTCCTGCTCCTCAAGACGCCGGCGCATCCGGGCCGATTGCCGCAGGCTGATCCAGATCAGCCCGCCAAGCAGCAGCAGCGAAACGGCATAGGCGCTCAGCACCTCGAAGGCATATTTCCCAAGATCCGGCATGGTCACTGCATCCTCTCGCGCGCCTCGAGCGCTCGTAGCCGTCGGGCACGAATCTCGGTCCGCGTGCGCAGCAGCACAAGCGCCAGGAACAGCAGACCGAACCCCGCCATCGACACCCAAAGTGGCCAGGCAAAGACATCGGCGACATGTTCCTCGCGGTCCAGGGACAGCGACGCGCCCTGATGCAGCCCCTGGTTCCAGAACAGCACGGCATAGCGCGACAGCAGCGCAAAGACCGACCCCACAAGGCACAGCACCGAAGTCAGGTCGGCCGCGGTGTCCGGGTCCTCGATCGCCTGCCACAGCGCGATATAGCCCAGATAGAACAGAAACAGGATCAGGAACGAGGTCAGCCGCGGATCCCACGCCCACCATGTGCCCCACATCGGCTGTCCCCAGACCGCCCCGGTGATCAGCGCGATCAGGGTCATGACCATCCCGATCGGCGCGGCCGCCTTCGCCGCCAGCGCCGAGACATGATGCCGCCGCACCAGCCAGATCAGCGAGGCCACCAGCATCATCACCCAGACATTGATCGCCATCATGGCCGAAGGCACATGGACATAGATGATCTTGACCGTGGAACCCTGGCGGAAATCGTCCGGCGTGAAAAAGAACCCCCAGACCAGACCCACAAGCAACGTCGTCGCGGCCAGCCCCGTGACCCATGGCAGGACGCGCGCCGAAAGCGCCATGAACTTCTTCGGATTGGCATATTCCCAAAGCGACATGGGCAGATCACTAGCCTTTCGATACTTCACGCTCAACCGTCTTAGCACGGGTGGGATCAGCGCAGATTGACGCGGATTGCCGCAGCCGCGGCAAAGGGCAGCAGGGCGATCGTCCCAAGGCTGATCCCCGCCTGCATCAGAAGAGGTGTCAGGATCTCCTGCCCCTCGGCCCCGCGGCGGGCGGCCTCGGCGCCAAAGATCAGGCTGGGCACGTAAAGCGGCAGGACCAGAAGCGACAAGAGCAGGCCGCCGCGTTTCAACCCCACGGTCAGGGCCGCCCCGAAAGCCCCGATCATCGACAGCGCGGGCGTCCCGATCAGCAAGGACAGGACAAGCGGCCCGAACCCCGCCGCCGGCAGGTTCAGAAGCACGCCAAGGACGGGCGTAAAGGCCGCAAGCGGCAGGCCGGTCGTCAACCAGTGCGCCAGCGCCTTGATCCCCACCACGCCCTCCAGAGGTATGGGCGATGTCGCAAGCAGGTCCAGCGATCCGTCCTCGCGATCCAGGGCAAAGATCCGGTCCAGCGAAAGCAGGCAGGACAGAAGCGCACCAACCCACAGGATGCCCGGGGCAATCAGGGCCAGCGTGGCGGCTTTGGGGCCCACGCCGAACGGCACCAGAACCGCGACGATCAGAAAGAAGGCCAGCGACAGGCCGAAACCGCCCCCTGCCCGCGTGGCAAGCCGCAAGTCCCGGATCAGAAGCGCCCACATGCGACCGCTCCACTTCCTGTCAGGCGGCTATCCGCGATCGGCCGGGTCATGCGAACGCCTCGTCGAAACCATCCGTCGCAGGCATCGCCATGGCCGATGCCCGATACTGCGAAACGTCAAGGATGCGCGCCTCGTCCAGCCCCAGATCGATATGCGTCGCCATGACCGCCGCGCCGCCCGAACGCAGATGCGCGCGCGCAAGCTGGGCGAACAACCCCACAGAGCGGGTATCCAGCGAAACGGTCGGCTCATCCAGCAGCCACAGGCGACGTCCAGTGACCAAAAGCCGCGCAAGGCCCAGCCGGCGCTTTTGTCCTGCCGAAAGATTCTGAGCGGGGCGATCGGCCAGCGCTTCGAGGTCCATCGCCGCCAGTGCGGGCGCGACGTCGCTGCGCCCGTGGATACGCGCCCAGAAAAGCAGGTTCTCCCGCACTGTCAGGGTTGCCTTGATCCCGTCAGCATGGCCCGCATAGGCGGCTCCGTCCTCGGCCATGACGATCCGTCCCGCCATCGGGGGCTGCAAACCTGCGATGGTGCGCAGCAATGTCGTCTTTCCCACACCGTTCGGGCCGCGCAGGACCAGGGCCTCGCCGGGGCGCAGATCGAACGAGACTTGGCCCAGAAACGCAATTCCGCCGCGGCCGACCGTCACTCCGGCCACGGAAAGAAGCGGCTCAGCCGTCACCGCCCGGCCCTCCGTCCACCGGCAGCAGCAGCGCCGCCATGCGCCGCCCCTCGGCCAGCAGGACGTTGTAGGTTCGCGCGGCAGAGTCGCTTGACATCAGTTCGATGCCGATCCCGGCATCCTCCAGCAGCGCGCGCAACGCGGCAGGTGGCTGAACCATCCGGCGTCCGGTGCCAAGCAGGACGAAATCGACGGCACCGATCAGGTCGCGAACCGCGTCCAGATCCTCCATCCCGCCCCAGCTGCGCGCCGCGTCAGAGGTGACGATCACCGCGCCGAACATGACCTGCCCGCCGATGCGGAAAAAGCCCGGCCCATAGCTGTCGATGGGCGTCGCGTCGTCGAATGTGACCTCGGTCAGATGGATCATTTGCCTTCCGCGAATTGGGTGCCCGCCGGGCCGTCATCCTTCTTGACGCCCCAGTCGCGCTTCACGCCCAGCATCAGGACGATGTTCTTGGCCACGTACAGCGAGGAATAGGTCCCGACGATCACGCCCCATGTCATCGCGAAGACAAAGCCGCGGATCACGTCGCCGCCAAAGACCAGCAACGCAATCAGCGCCAGCAACGTGGTGCCCGAGGTCATGATCGTGCGCGACAGGGTTTCATTGGCCGACAGGTTGCACAGATCGCGCAACGGGCGCGTCTTGTACTTGATCAGGTTCTCCCGCAGCCGGTCGAAGACAACGACCGTGTCGTTGATCGAATAGCCCAGGATCGTCAGAAGCGCCGCGATGATGGACAGGTCGAACTTGATCTGGAACAGCGAGAAGATCCCAACCGTCAGCGCCACGTCATGGATCAAGGCCACCAGCGCCCCGACCGAGAACTGCCATTCGAAGCGTAGCCAGATATAGACACAGATCGCCGCGACGCCGGCCAGAACCGACCAGATCGCGGTGCGGATCAGCTCGCCCGACACTTTCGGGCCAACCGATTCCACCGCCGTGAAGCGGATCGTCGGATCGACCTGTTTCAGCGCCTGCTCGACCGCCTGGATGATCTCGGGCGTGATCGCCTCGTCGCCTTCCTGCGCCTGGATGCGCAGCATCGCGACATGCTTGTTTTCGCCAAAGGTCGGATCGAAGACCTCGCTGATCGAGACATCGCCCAGATTCAGGGGGGCAAGCGCCTGGCGGTATTCGGCCACATCCACCGGATTCGCGGCCTCGGTCCGGATCGTTGTGCCGCCCCGGAAGTCGATGCCGAAATTCAGACCCGCAACAGCGGTGTACAGGATCGACAGGACGACCAGCGCGATCGACCCCCAGAACGTCAGGCCCGCCCAGCGAAAGAAGTCGATATTCGTCTGGTCAGGGACGAGTTTGAGACGGAATGCCATTGTTCTATCCCCTTCAGACCGTGATTTGCCTTGGGCGGCGGCGTTCGAACCACGTTACCACCATGACCCGCGTCACCCAGATCGCGGTAAAGACCGACGTGACCAGACCGACCACCAGCGTCACCGCAAAGCCCTTGACCGGACCCGACCCCAGGAAGAACAGGATCAGCGCGGTGATGAAAGTGGTGATGTTGGCGTCCACGATGGCCGACATCGCCCGTTCATAGCCCAATTCGATCGCGCGGGCGGGACCACGCGCGGTGCGCAACTCTTCGCGAATGCGCTCGAAGATCAGAACGTTCGCATCCACCGCCATGCCGACGGTCAGGACGATGCCCGCAATGCCCGGCAAGGTCAGCGTCGCGCCGATCGTGGACAGGATGCCGAACAGCATCGCGATGTTCAGCCCCAGCGCGATCGAGGTGAAGACCCCGAACAGGCCATAGCTGAGGATGACGAAGACCACGACACCGACCGTGCCGATGATCGCGGCGATCCGCCCGGCCTCGATCGAATCCTGTCCCAGTTCCGGACCGATCGTGCGTTCTTCAAGGAAGGTCATCCCCGCGGGCAACGCGCCGGCGCGCAACAGCACCGCAAGATTGGTCGCGCTTTCGACGGTGAAATTGCCGGTGATGATCCCCGAGCCGCCAGGAATATGCTGGTTGATCCGCGGCGCCGAGATGACTTCGTTGTCCAGCACGATCGCGAAAAGCTGGCCGACATTTGCCGCCGTGTAATCGCCAAACCGCCGCGCCCCCGACGGATTGAATCGGAACGAGACCGCGGGCCGGCCGTTCTGGTCGAAATCGGGGCGCGCATCGACCAGATCCTCGCCCGTCACGACGGGAACCTCGTCCAGGATGTAATGGACCCCCGGCTCATCCACCGAAGGCAGGACGATCGTGCCCGGTCGCGGCGTGGGATCGGGCTCGGTCGTGCGGCCGATCACCGGGTGGAAGGTCAGACGCGCCGTCGTGCCGATCAGCTCCTTCAGCTCGGCGGCCGATCCGATGCCCGGCACCTGAATCAGGATGCGGTTCGTGCCCTGGCGCATGATCGTCGGCTCGCGCGTGCCGACCTCGTCCACCCGCCGGCGGATGATCTCCAGCGCCTGGGCCATGGTGCGATCGTCGGTCGCGGCGCGTTCGGCTTCGGACAGGCGAATGACCAGCGTGTCGCCTTCGGCGGTGATGTCCAGATCCCGCTGGCCTATGCCGGAAAGGCTGACCACGTTCGAGCTCAGACTGTTGGCGATCTCGACGGCCCGGGCCATGGCTTCGGGCCTCTCGATACGGATGCGCAGCTCGGACGGGTCCGATGGCAGCCGCCGGATGCCGCCAATCTCGGCGCGCGCCTCGGCCAGCGCGCGGCGCATCTCGGGCCACAGCGCGTCCATTCGCGCCTTGTAGACATCTTCCAGATGAACCTCGGCCAGCAGATGCGCGCCGCCGCGCAGATCCAGCCCCAGATTGACAAGATTCGAGGGCAGCCAGTCCGGCCACAGCGCGCGTTCGGCCGCAAGTTCCGGCGTCTCGACACCCGTCCGTTCGATCGTTGCGACGGCGTCGTTATGACGCTCGACCCGATCATAGAAGAGATTGGGCAGCGCAGTCAGCACCCCAAGGGCACAGAGCCCCCAGATGATGACCCGTTTCCATAGGGGGATCTGCAGCATGGTTTCGCCTGCTCTTGGCCGCTTCTATTTCGAGGATGCGGGTTCCGTCTTGGACAGGACCGACGCAATGGTCGAGCGCACGACGCGCACGCGCACGCCATCGGCGATTTCGACCTCGACTTCGTTTTCACCATCCTTGACGCGGCTGATCTTGCCGATGATGCCGCCCTGCGTGACGACCTGGTCGCCACGACGCAGCGCTTCGATCATCGCCTTGTGCTCTTTCATCCGCTTCTGCTGGGGGCGGATCAGCAGGAAATACATGATCGCGAAGATCAGGATCAGCGGAATGAATTGCCCGAAGGCGGCGGCTCCACCGCCACCGGCGGCCTGGGCATAGGCAGGCGTAATCAGCATCAGGTTTTCCCCATCATTGTCTGTGTCGGGCGGGTTGGCCGCTCCGTCATGTCGCGGGGAACCTATAGGCGGCTTGCGGGCTTTGCAAGGCGCAGCGCAGCGTCGCTTCGTCCCATCCCCGCGATCGATTCACGGTTTCCCTTGGCAGGCGGATCGGGCATATCTGACCGCAATCCCGGGGCCTGCAACAACGAGGCAGCGACAGACATGCACGATATCCGCGCCATTCGCGAAAATCCCGACCATTTCGACGCGGCACTTGCGCGCCGGGGCCTGCCGCCCATGGCCGCGCAGATCCTTGCCATCGATGAATCCCGGCGCGCCGCGATCCAGGCCGCCGAAAGCGCCAAGGCCGAACAGAATCGCGCCTCGAAAGAGGTAGGCGCCGCCAAGGCCTGCGGTGACGAGGCCGAGTTCGAGCGCCTGCGCGCCCTTGTGGCCGAAAAGAAGGCCGAGGTCGCGCGTCTGGAAGGACAGGCCGCGGCCGAGGATGCCCGCCTGCGCGACCTGTTGATGGAAATCCCCAACCTTCCGCTTGACGACGTGCCGGACGGCAAGGACGAAAACGACAATGTCGAATTGCGCCGCTGGGGAACGCCGCGCGACTTCGATTTCGCCCCGCGCGAGCATTTCGACATTCCGGGCGTCCGTCCGGGAATGGATTTCGAAACGGCGGCCAAACTGTCGGGCAGCCGGTTCGTGGTGCTGAAGGGCGCGGTCGCGCGCATCCATCGTGCGCTGGCGCAGTTCATGCTGGACCTGCACACCACCGAACACGGCCTGACCGAGATGATGACGCCTGTCCTTGTGCGCGACGAGGCGATGCTGGGCACGGGGCAGCTTCCGAAATTCGCCGAGGACAGCTATCGCACGACGAATGGCTGGTGGCTGATCCCGACATCGGAAGTCACGCTGACCAACACGGTCGCGGGCGACATCGTCGATGAGGCCGCGCTGCCGATCCGCATGACGGCTCATACGCTGTGCTTCCGTTCCGAGGCCGGCAGCGCGGGCAAGGATACGGCCGGCATGTTGCGCCAGCACCAGTTCGAGAAGGTCGAGATGGTGTCCATCACCACGCCCGAGACCTCGCTGGCAGAACACGAACGCATGACGCGCTGCGCCGAAACCGTGCTGGAACGCCTCGGGCTGCCCTATCGCACGGTGGTTCTGTGCACTGGCGACATGGGCTTTGGCGCGCAAAAGACCCATGACATCGAGGTCTGGCTGCCCGGACAGAACCGCTATCGCGAGATTTCATCGGTTTCGGTCTGCGGCGATTTCCAGGCCCGGCGGATGAATGCCCGCTATCGCCCCGCCGGGGGCGGCAAGCCCGAATTCGTGCACACGCTGAACGGGTCGGGCCTTGCCGTGGGACGCACGCTGATCGCCGTGCTGGAAAACGGCCAGCAGGCGGATGGGTCCGTCGTCCTGCCCGAAGCCCTGCATCCGTGGCTTGGCGGCAAGACCCGCCTGACGCCCGAAGGCGAGCTGGTCTGAATCGGTCACGGGCGCCGTGAAATCAGGGGGTCAGGATTTTCCTGGCCCCTTCTTCGTATGCTTGCGCAGCCGTGAAGGCGTGTGGAACTTGCGGTCCTTGAACGGGTTCTGATCACCCTGGTCGCGGAAATACAGCCGGATGGGCGTGCCGGGCATGTCGAAATCCTCGCGCAGGCCGTTGATCAGATAGCGCGCATAGCTTTCGGGCAGATGTTCGGCCTGGTTGCACTTGACCACGAAGGCAGGCGGGCGTGTCTTGACCTGGGTGATGTAGCGCAGCTTGATCCGGCGCCCCCCGGGGGCCGGAGGCGGATGGGCCACGGTCATTGCCGACAGCCACTGGTTCAGGCGGGAGGTCGCGATCCGGCGGTTCCAGACCTCATGCGCGCGCAGGATCGCCTGATGCAGACGATCCAGCCCCTTGCCCGTCTTGGCAGAGACGGTCACCAGCGGGGCGCCCTTCAACTGCGGCAACAGCCGGTCCAGCGCCTCGCGCATCTGCTTCAGCTTCTCGGACTTGTTCTCCTCCACGTCCCATTTGTTGACCGCGATGACCACGGCGCGGCCCTCGGATTCGGCGAAATCGGCGATGCGCAGATCCTGTGTCTCGAACGGAATGGCGGCGTCCAGCAGCACCACGACGACCTCGGCGAAGCGGACCGCGCGCAGGCCGTCGGCGACCGACAGCTTTTCCAGCTTCTCGGTCACGCGGGCGCGCTTGCGCATCCCTGCCGTGTCGAAGATGCGCATGGGCGTGCCCATGAATTCGGTCCGAACCGAGATCGCATCGCGCGTGATCCCCGCCTCGGGGCCGGTCAACAGGCGCTCTTCCCCAAGGATGCGGTTGATCAGGGTGGACTTTCCCGCATTCGGGCGCCCGATGACGGCGATCTGCAGCGGCCGCTCGGCGGTCGGGCGCCAGGCCTTTTCGTCGTTTTCGTCGGCGTCCTCGTCCAGTTCGACATCGGTTTCGGGGGCGTCGGCCGCGGCGCGCTCGGCCAGTTCATCGGCGATGGGCTGCAGCCGGCGATACAGGTCGTCAAAGCCCTCGCCATGTTCGGCCGAAAGACGCAGAGGCTCGCCCAGACCCAGCGCATAGGCTTCCAGCGCCCCGGCCTCGCCAGCCTTGCCTTCGGCCTTGTTGGCAGCAAGGATAACCCTGACGCCACGGCGGCGCAGGATCTCGGCAAAGACCTCGTCAGTGGGGGTGACACCCGTGCGCGCGTCGATCACGAACAGGCAGACATCGGCCATGTCGATCGCGCGCTCGGTCAGGCGGCGCATCCGGCCCTGCAGACTGTCGTCGGTCACATCCTCCAGCCCGGCCGAGTCGATGACCGTGAAGCGCAGATCGCCCAGCCGGGCGTCCCCTTCGCGCAGATCGCGCGTGACCCCGGGCTGGTCATCGACCAGCGCCAGCTTCTTGCCGACCAGGCGATTGAACAGCGTGGACTTGCCCACATTGGGCCGTCCGACGATGGCGAGAGTAAAGCTCATGTATCCGTTCCTGTGACCAAGCCGCCCGCTTACACGGCTTTGCCGTCAACGGAAAGCCCGAAGCCGCCCGTCGCGCGTGACGACGTACAGGACACCGCCCGCAACGGCCGGCGCGGCCGCGGCACCGCCCGGCAGCGACGTGCTGTAGACCAGCGCACCCGACTGCGGGTCGAAACTCCGCAACAGCCCGTCCGAAGAGACGACGACCAGCCGCCCCCCGGCCAGGACCGGACCGTAATGCGCGACCACGGCCTTGCGGCGCTTGTCCTTGTCCTTGGTGAAATAGGGCAGATCGATGCGCCAGATCTCGGCCCCCGAGGCCGCATCAAGGCGCAGCAGCTGATCTTCGTCATTGACCAGGAAGACCGAGCCGCCCGCGACGGCCACCGGGCTCAGCGCCCCATCCGCAGCCGTCCAGAGCCGCGCGCCCGTATCGGCATCGACCGCGATCAACCGGCCGGCATGCGTGCCCGCATAGACGGTGCCGTTCGCGATGACCGGATCGCCCGTCAGGTCGCTGACCGAGGCATAGGCCCGGCCGCGCCGCTGGCCTGCCACGAAAGCCTGCCACAGCCCGGTTCCGTTCTTGCGATCGACCGAAATCATCTGGCCGGAATCGAAGGGCAACACGACCTGCCGCGTATCGACCGCCGGTGCGGCCGCACCTGCCACGCCCGAAGGCGATGGCGTTCCCGGAAGCGTCCATTCGACCTTGCCATCCGCCGCCCGCACCGCCCAGGCCGAGGCATCGTCGGCCACGACATAAACCAGCCCGTCCACGGCCGTGGGCGCACCGCCCACGCCGGCCAGAAGCCGCTGGCGCCAGAGAATGCCGCCATTCGCGGGATCAAGGGCGATCAGCTCGCCATAGCCCGTGGTCGCAAAGACACGGCCGGAATCATAGGCCAGCCCGCCGCCCGTCGCCTCACCCGGACGGTCCGAGGGCGGGGTCAGATCCGCCTGCCACAGGACGCGACCCGAAAGGTCGGTCGCGGTGACCCGGGCCTGCGAATCCAGCGTGAAGACCCGGTTGCCCGCCACGATCGGCTGGGCGTTGATGCGATGCTTGCGGTCGTTGCCCGCGCCGATCGACACCTCCCACACCTGGACCGGCGCGGGGGACAGCGCGACATGGCCAGGCGCATGGGCGGGGTTCCCCGCGCGGTGATCCCATTCGGCATTGGCGCGCGCAGCCGGCAGCCGGATCGGGGCCGGACGGGCGGCGGTCACCTGCAACGGCTCTCCCATCGCCTGGACGCGGGGGTCGATCCGTTCACCCTGAAGGATCACTTCCTGCTCGCCACAAGCCGCAAGCAAGACCAGAGCCGCGACCATTCCGATAGCTGTGGAAATCTTCACCTGCCGCCCCTTCCCGATCGTTATGGTCACGCCATTGTCCGGATCACGCAGCCCCCGGCGCGCCACCCAACACAAGGATCATCTGGTTCGCCCGGCGGCGCAAGTCGGCGGATGCGCCGGGCTCTTGCGCGACCAGCCGGAATTGTTCGATGGCCGCCGCGGTATCGCCCTGTTCGACCAGAAGCAGCGCCTGTTGTTCCATGGCAAGCGCACGATAGGGCGCGCCGGGCTGGGCAAGACGATCAAGCACCGCTTTGCGTTCAGCCGGATCCATCTGCGCATCGGCAAGGATCACGGCCTTCAGCTCGGCCAGCTGCCGATAGAGGTCGGGCAGTTCCTGGTCTGCGGCAAGGGCGTTCAGCCGGGCCAGCGCTTCGTCGCGCCGTTCGGCCTGCAGCAGGGCATCGGCGGCCAGCAGTTCGACGACCGCCCGGGCGCCCGGCCCATCTGCCGGGATCTGCTCCAGCGCTTCGGCCCTTGCCGCCGGGTCCTCGGCCGACAGGGCATCGATGATCGCGTCGCCAAAGGCCTGGGCCGCGGCACGCGCCCGCGCCTTTTGCCACTCATTGACGGCAGCGCCGCCGACCACCAGCACGACCAGCGTGATTCCGATCCATCCGTATTTGCGCAGGAAGGCAAAAAGCCGATCGCGGCGCACCTCTTCGGTGACTTCCTCGATGAAACTGTCGGTATCGCTCACGCCCGTTCTCCGCCTGATGGGTTCCGCAGTGTCTTACACGCAAGCGCGCGAACTTGCCAAGCCCGCGCCTCAGCCAGAAGCCTCTTCCTGATCGGCCAGACGCAGACGGGGCCCCGCGGGCTCTTCGCCCTCTTCCCCGGACTCGCCCTCGGCGGACTGGCGCGCCCACATCGCGGCATAGCGTCCGCCGCGCGCAAGCAGGTCTTCGTGCCGCCCCTGTTCGACGATACGGCCCTTTTCCAGCACCACGATCATGTCCGCATCGGCAATGGTGGACAGCCGGTGGGCGATGGTGATGACCGTGCGGCCCTTTCCCATGGCCCGCAGCGAGACCTGGATGTCGCGCTCGGTCTGCGTGTCCAGCGCCGAGGTCGCCTCGTCCAGAAGCAGGATCGGCGGATTCTTTAGGATGGTGCGCGCGATGCCGACACGCTGCTTCTCGCCGCCCGAAAGCTTCAGGCCACGCTCGCCCACCCGGGTGTCATAGCCTTCGGGCAGCGAGACCACGAAATCGTGGATCCGCGCGGCGCGGGCGGCCTCGATCACCTCTTCCCGCGTGGCGTCCGGACGGCCATAGGCAATGTTGTAATAGATCGTGTCGTTGAACAGGACCGTGTCCTGCGGAACGACGCCGATCGCGGCCCGGATCGAATCCTGCGTCACGTCGCGCAGGTCCTGACCGTCGATGCGGATCGCGCCCCCCGTCACATCGTAGAACCGGAACAGAAGCCGCCCGATCGTGGACTTGCCCGAACCCGACGGCCCGACGATCGCCACGGTCCTGCCGCCCGGGACCGTCAGGCTGACATCCCGCAGGATGGGCCGGGCCGGGTCGTAGTGAAAGCTGACATGGTCCAGTTCCACCCGCCCTTCGGTCACCTTCAGCGGCTGGGCGCCGGGCTTGTCGGTGATCTCGGCCGGCTGATCGAGCAGCGCAAACATCTCGCCCATGTCCACCAGGGCCTGCCGGATCTCGCGATAGACGGTCCCAAGGAAGTTCAGCGGCATCGTGATCTGGATCATGTAGGCATTGACCATCACGAAATCGCCGACCGTCAGGGCGCCGCTGCGGACCCCGATCGCCGCCATGACCATCACGATCACAAGCCCCGTCGTGATGATCAGCGCCTGACCGAAGTTGAGCAGCGAAAGCGATTGCCCGGTGCGCACGGCGGCCTGTTCATATCCGGCCATCGCGGCGTCATAGCGTTCGGCCTCGCGCCGCTCGGCACCGAAATACTTGACGGTTTCGTAGTTCAGCAGGCTGTCCACGGCCTTCTGGTTGGCCTCGGTGTCCTGGGCGTTCATCTGGCGGCGGATCTTCACCCGCCATTCGGTGACCTTGAACGTCCAGGTGACGTAGATGGCGATGGTCACCAGCACGACCAGCGCATAGCGCCAATCGAACAGAAGCGCGAAGACCACCGTCACCATGGACAATTCCAGGATCAGCGGCCCGACCGACAGCAGCATGAAGCGCAGGAGAAACTCGACCCCCTTCACCCCCCGTTCGATGATCCGCGACAGCCCGCCCGTCTTGCGCGTGATGTGATAGCGCAGCGACAGGCGATGGATATGCGTGAAGGTCTCGAGCGCCAGCCTGCGCAGCGCGCGCTGTCCGACCCGGACGAACAACACGTCGCGCAGCTCGTTGAACCCGACCGAGGCGACACGCGCGACGCCATAGGCGACCGTAAGCCCCACCGCGCCCGCGGCCAGCAGGAAGCCGTCATCGCGCGGCTCGCCCGACATCGCGTCGACCGCCGCCTTGTAGAAGAAGGGCGTCATGACCGCCACGACCTTGGCCATGGCCAGCGCGATCAGCGACAGGACGACGCGCCGCTTCGCCCAGCTTTCGCCCCGGGGCCACAGATAGGGCGCGACCCGGCGCAGGGTGCGCAGGCTGCTTGCCCAGCCATCCGCGTGCTGAGCCTGATCCCCGGCGATCGTCTGTTGCGCTGGCGCGGACATCTGCCTTGTCCCTTTTTACTGCTGAGCGAGTTGCGGATGCCCCTGATCGCATCCGCGCGGGGCGGACGCAAGGGCCGGCAGGCAGGCGGCGCGCACAGGGGCTGCGCGCCGACATGGACTGCCCGTGCCTCAGCGCGTGGGTTCGGGCACGGTGAAGACCTGCCCGGGATAGATCAGGTCCGGGTCCCGGATCTGGTCGCGATTGGCTTCGAAGACTTTGACGTAAAGCGTTCCCTGGCCATAATTTTCCCGTGCAATCTGCCACAGGGTAAAGCCCGGCTGCACCGTCACGATCGCCGCGCGCGGGACCGAGGCAGGCGTCGCATCCGCCTGCGGCGCGGGCGTCTGGGCCGGCTGGCCGACCGGCTCGGATCGTGCGATTGCCTCCGGCGACTGGGGCCCTTCCGGCGTGGCAGGCATTTCGGGCGCGTCGGGACCGGCTTCACCCCCCGCAATTGCCGCACCGGCCAGCGCGGCGGCGACGGCCTCGGGCGCTTCCCTCTGGAAAGGCGTCTCGACACGCGAGGTCACGCGGCCGGACGCGTCCACTTGGTCGATGCGCAGGGTGTAGACCCCCGGCGCGATCCCGGGCAGCGAGATCGTCCATTGCCCGTCCTGACCGATCGAGACGATCCCGACCGGCGCGTTGTCAAGGTAAAGCCGCGCATATTGGCCCGCGCCGCCACGGCCGCCGATCAGGACTTCACCCTTGGGGCCGTAGCCGATCGTGTCCAGCACGATCGTGCCGCCCGCATTGGCCTGGCTCTGGCGGCGCACGCCGGTGCGATCGACGATCAGAACTTCCGGCTCGGGCGCGGCGGCCTGCTGCGATTCATCCGCGGTCGCGGACTCCTGCGCTTCGACCCTGGCCGCGGCATCGGACGTGGTCTCGGGCGCCACGGCGACATCCACCCCGGGACTCTCGGCGACCGGGCGCTGGATCGGGCCGATGACGACGCTGGCATCCGAATCCACAACATGTCCGTCTTCATCCTGTCTGCGCAGGGTCATCACGCGCGGTGTCTCGGACGGCGCAAGCTCGACCATCGCGGCGAAGGCGCCGCGTCCATCCGGCTGCACGCGGGCGATCTCGGCGCCATCGACGAGGACCGAGACAGGGCCGCCCTGCCCCGCACGTCCCGCGATCAGGACCGTGCCGTCGGGGTCGACCCTGACGGTGTCGAAACTGGGCGCGGCGACTTGCGGTTCGGCCGGAATCTCTGGCGCGGCCGAGGCGGTCGGATCATCACCAGCCTGGGCAGCGTCGGCTTGCGCCGGGTCGGTGGCAGTTTCCCGGGCCGTCACCCCGGAATCGACCTGTCGCGCGGTCGATTCCGAAACGTCTGGGGAAATCGGATCCGGCGCTGCCGATGGGGCGCCTTGGGGCACCAGGGCCACGGTTGGCTCATCGGCCTGTTCGCGATTGCCCAGCGGGTCGAACCACCGGATCCCGGCCACCGCAAGGATCAAGGCAAGCACAGCCATGCCCCAAAGAATGGGGTCGCGGCGCGCGGCCCTTGCGATCTGGCTTTTCGGCTGTTCGTCCATCTCCCCTCCGCCCTTCGACGATCGCCCCGGTCCTTCGGCGGCGATGCGATCCGCTTGCGATTGGCCAAGAAAGGCCGCTATCACGGGAAAAAGCAATCATTTCAGGGCCGGTCAATGAGCAATTTCCCGAAATCCGTCTGCGTCTACTGCGGTTCGCGCGCCGGGCGGCACCCCTCCTATGCCCGCGATGCCCGCGCCGTCGGCGCAATGCTGGCGCGAAACGGCTGGCGGCTTGTCTATGGCGCGGGCGATGTCGGCCTGATGGGAGAAGTCGCCCGCACCGCGCAGGCCGAGGGCGGCCAGACCCTGGGCGTGATCCCCACCCATCTGCTGGCGCGCGAGGTCGGCAAGCGCGACCTGACCACCTTCGTCATCACCGAAACCATGCATGAACGGAAGAAGGTGATGTTCATGAACGCCGATGCCGTGGTCGTCATGCCGGGCGGCGCGGGATCGCTGGACGAATTCTTCGAGGTCCTGACATGGCGCCAGCTTGGCCTGCATGACAAGCCCATCTTCCTGCTGGACACGCAAGGATTCTGGCAACCCCTGATCGGGCTCATCGATCACGTGATCGCTGAAGGTTTCGCGGAAGCCTCGCTGCGCGATTTCATCGAGGCCGTCCCCGACACCGACACGCTGGATTCCCGCCTGCAAGCCCGGCTGGGCTGATGCTCAGCCGGTCTGCCCGGCGGCCTTGGCCCGGTCCTCGAACCGCCCGCGCGTGCGGTTTGCAAAAGCCACCAGCGACAGCATCACCGGCACCTCGACCAGCACGCCCACCACGGTGGCCAGCGCCGCGCCCGAATTCAGACCGAACAGGCTGATTGCAACCGCAACCGCCAGTTCGAAGAAGTTCGACGTGCCGATCAGCGCGCAGGGCGCGGCGATGCGGTGCGGAACATGCAGGGCATAGGCTGCGCCATAGCCCAGCGCGAAGATGCCGTAGGACTGGATCAGGATCGGAATCGCGATCAGCAGGATGACCTCGGGGCGTTCGACGATCACCTTGCCCTGCAGGCCGAACAGGATCATCACCGTCGCGATCAGCCCGATGACCGACCACGGCTTCAGCCGCTCGCGAAAAGCCTCGATCCTTTCCTCGCTGCCCAGCGCGCGCCGCGTCAGCGCCCCGGCGACCAGGGGAAGCGCCACGAACAGCACGACCGACAGGACCAGCGTCTGCCAGGGCACCTCGATCTCGGTCACACCCAGGAGGAAGGCCACGATCGGCGCAAAGGCAAAGACCATCACGACATCGTTCACCGAAACCTGCAGCAGGGTATAGTTCTCGTCGCCGCGGGTCAGTTGCGACCACACGAACACCATCGCGGTGCATGGCGCGGCACCCAGCAGGATCAGGCCGGCGATATATTGCTGTGCGTCTTCCGGCGCGATCAGGTCGGCAAAGACATGTTCGAAGAACAACACGCCAAGCGCGGCCATGGTGAAGGGCTTGATCAGCCAGTTGACGATCAGCGTGATGGTCAGCCCTTTCGGCTGACGCACGGCCTGCCCCAGCGCCCCCAGATCGACGCCGATCATCATCGGATAGACCATCGCCCAGATCAGCACGCCGACAACCAGATTGACCCGGGCGATCTCGGCCGCGGCGATGGCCTCGACCAGGCCCGGCGCGACAAGGCCCAGCACGATGCCCGCGATCATCGCAAGGGCGACCCAAAGCGAAAGGTACCTTTCGAAAATGCTCATCTGCACTGCCCCACGCCGTTGATACGCCGGGGCTGATGCCATCACGGGCCGGAATTGTCCATGCGGCAGGCCCGGCCCGTCAGATGAAGGCTTCGATCCGCGCGCCCGACCGGCTCAGCGCCTCGCGCATGCGTTCAAGCGCACGTTCGCGCAGCTGGCGCACACGCTCCTTCGATATCCGATGGCGCTGGCCCAATTCCTCGAGCGTCGCGGCAGGCTCCCGGACCTGGGTCGCCAGAATGATGTCGCGCTCGCGATCGGGCAGGTCCGACAGGGCGCGCACCAGCGCGTCGCGAAGCGTCTGCTGATCCAGCCAGTCGACGCGGTCGCCCGGATCGATGCTGTCGGGATCGACCAGGTTGGCCAGCCGGTCTTCGGCCTTGTCGTCCAGCGACGAAACGTTCAACGACGCGTCGGCCCGCACGGCACGGGCGCGCATCGCCTCCAGCGCGTCCTGTTCGATGCCCAGTTCCTGCGCGATCCGCGCATCGTCGCCGACATGGATGCCGTCGAGACGGCTCAGGGCCGATCTCATTCCCGAATCGCCCGAATTCGGGCGACGAACGATCGACCCCATGGTGCGACGATATTCCTGGACTTCGGCACGCACCCACCAGACGGCATAGGTCGAAAAGCGGCGGCCCCGGCTCAGGTCGAACCGGTCAAGCGCCTTCATCAGACCGATATTGGCCTGCTGGACAAGGTCGGGATCCGCCACACCGCGCCCGCCCGAAAAGCGCCGCGCCATTGCGACCGCCATCGGCGCAAAGGCATTCAGAAGGCGCTCGCGCGCGCGTTCATCCCCACGCTCCTGCCACGCACGGATCAGGTTGGCTTCGTCTTCGGCCGACAGGGCGCGAGAGCGATCCGCCGAGCGTCTGCGGCCCCAGTTGGGATAGGGAGTATTCATGCGCGGCCTCCTGTTGGTTTCGGTTCGAAACTATTTCCTTTCGACCCGGCTTGTCAAAATGATTTCGTATCGCTATCAATTCACAATGACGCGACCGAACGAACTGCCCGAAGCGGATTGCCTTGCGCAGATCCTGATCCATCTTGGACGCGCCGCCCGGTGCGAGGATGGGGCGTCGGGCCTGACCGCGGCCCAGTGGACCTGCCTGCGGTTCCTGGCGCGGGCCAATGCCCGGACAAGAACGCCGTCCGGTTTCGCTTCTTTCCATGCGACTACGCGGGGGACGGCTTCTCAGATCACAAAGTCGCTGGAATGCCGCGGACTGATCGCGCGGCGCCGATCCGAGGAGGACGGGCGCAGCGTGCGCTTTGACCTGACCGAACAAGGCAGGAAGGTGCTCGCCGACGATCCCTTTCAGGATCTGGTGGCCGCGATTGCCGACCTTGACGAAACCGAGCGGCGCGCCTTCCACGCAACGCTGATGCGACTGGCCGCCCAGCTGGCCGCGCGCCGGGGCCTTCCCGCCTTCGGGACCTGCGACGATTGCAAGCATCTGGAAGAACGCACATCCGGCGCGCATTGCGCCTGCATGGGCCGGGATATCGAGATCACCGATCGCGCCAGCCTATGCGCAAACCATGCCGCAAGCGAACTGACCCCCGGCCGGACAATTGCGAAGACAGGACACGACAGGAATGACAACGACTGAGACAACACCGCGACTGATCGCGATTTCCAGCGGCAAGGGCGGGGTCGGCAAATCGACCGTCACGGCGAATATCGCCGTCGCCATGGCGCAGGCGGGGCTGCGCGTGGGCGTGGTGGATGCCGACATCTATGGCCCATCGATCCCGGGGATGCTCGGGATTGCCTCGGCCCCCCCGGCCATGACGCCCGAGGGCCGGGTCATCCCCGCCCGGGCGCATGGCGTGCGCGTCATCTCGATGGGCATGCTGACCGACGATGATCGCCCGGCGATCCTGCGCGGACCGATGGTGTCAAAATACCTGCAGATGTTCGTGCGTCAGGTCGATTGGGGGCCGCTGGACGTCCTGCTGCTGGACCTGCCCCCCGGCACGGGCGACATCCAGCTGACGCTGGCGCAGGCATTTCCGCTGTCGGGCGCGGTCGTGGTCAGCACGCCGCAGGATGTCAGCCTGAAGATTGCCCGGCGCGGTCTGCGCATGATGGAACAGGTCAATGTCCCGATCCTGGGGGTGGTCGAAAACATGTCCGGCTTCACCTGCCCCAGCTGCGGAACGGTGACCCATATCTTCCATCAGGGCGGTGGCGAACGCGTCGCGGCCGAACTCGGTGTCCCCTTCCTGGGGCGGATTCCGCTGGACCCGTCGGTCGTCGATTGCGGCGATGCCGGCAGGCCGGTCGTTCTGACCGCGCCCGATTCTCCCGCCGCGACGGCGTGTCGCGACATCGCCACGAAAATCGCGGCCGAGTCCGTGTCATCGGGTGGAATCGCCACACCGTTTTCCTGGACGCCCGGGCAGGCGGAATCGCCCGCTGCCCCGGTTGCGCCCGGCCCGGATACGCCCCCCGGCGCGCTTTGCGGCATCGAGATCCGCCCCGAGGCACTGACGCTGACCTGGGGGGACGGCCGGCGCCAGACGATCCCCGCGCGCGACCTGCGCCTTGCCTGCGGATGCGCGCGCTGCAAGGACGAGATGACCGGCGCAAGGCTGCTGTTGCCCGAGACCGTGCCGCTGGATGTCCACCTGACCCGTGTGCACAGTGTCGGAAACTATGCGCTGGGGCTTGCCTTCAGCGATGGACACGACACCGGCATCCACACTTTCGCCAGCCTGCGCGAAATGAGCGAGCCCGAGGTCGAGGATGTCTGACGCGCCCGGACAAATGCGCATCCGCGCGCGCAGTTCGATGACGGATCCGCACGCGATGGGTTTCATGCTGGACCAGCCGCTGCCGGCGGGCGTGGCCAACCGCTTCAATTCGCCCGAAGAGGCGGCAATGGCGCCGCTTGCGCGCGCGCTGTTTGGCGTGGAAGGCATTGAGCGCATCGCCATCGACGGGGCAACGATCTGGCTGCGCAAGGCCCCCACGGCCGACTGGGCCAGCCTGAAGCACCAGGTCGCGGCGACCATCCGCAAGGTCATGGCCGAAACCGCAAGCCCGCTGGGCACGGCGCAGGCACGCAATGACGATGCGGCCCTGCTGCGCGCTGTCGAGGAGATCCTGCACCGGCAGGTCAATCCCGCGATCGCCGCGCATGGCGGGCAGATCGACGTGGTGCGCGTCGAACAGGGCCGCGTCTTCCTGCGCATGTCGGGCGGCTGCCAGGGCTGCGCGGCCTCGGCCGCCACCCTGCGCGAAGGCGTCGAGCGCATGCTGCGCGCGGCCCGCCCCGATATCCGCGAGATCGTGGATGTGACCGAGCACGAACTGGGCGCCAACCCCTATTACAGCAGAACGCCCGGCGAGCCCCCCGTTCTGAACCGCCCCCTGCCGCCCGGCACCGTCACGCTAGAGGACGGGCGGATCGCCGTCGATCCCGACTATCTGGCCCCCCGTCTTGGGCTGACGCCCGATGCGATGCGCGCCGCCATGAAGAACGGAGAAGTCGTCGGAGTGACGGAAATCGGCGAAGGCAAGGATGCGGGCAAGCGGCGTGTCGTCGTCCGCAGCCAGACCCGCGCCTGGGCCGCAGAGATCCTGCCCGACGGCTCGGCACGCGAAGTGCCCCCGCCCCGCGCCGCGCGCAGTGGAACCCGGGCCTAGGACCGATCCACGCCGCGACCGCCGTCAAGGCGCACCATGCGCAGCCGTTTTCGCGCGGTATCGGCATGTCGCATCTTCTCGTCCCATTGCTTTTGACGGCGCTGACCGGCCCCCTGAATTCCTTGCCGCAGGCCGGCCATGTTCCGCGCGGGTCGTCGTGGCGGATCAAGCCTTGCCATGAATGATTGCCCAATCGCCGGTCATGTCCCGATGGGGTTCGGTGCGCTTTCGCATATGATCGGGTTTGTTCCTTTTCTCATCGGGAATCTTCGATCTTTACTTTTTCATGAAACAGCGTTCATCTGTCTGTCACAAACAAGAGCTACGCCACCGCAGCGTAGCAACCTTCTCAGGGAGAAAATCCATGGATCGCAGAAGCTTTATCGCACTCACGGGCGCCACGGCGCTTAGCACCACCCTGCCGCGCATGGCACATGCGGCCGATGCCACGAAGATCACGCTGTGGCACGCGATGGGCGGCCGTCTGGGCGAGGTCGTCAACGAAATCGCGACGCGGTTCAACGCCGACCAGAGCGCGGCCATGCTCGAACCCGCTTACAAGGGAGGCTACGAAGACACGCTGACCTCGGTCATCGCTGCCTTCCGTGCGGGCGAACATCCGAACATCGCGCAGGTCTTTGATGCGGGCGCGGCGACCATCATCGGCGCGCCGGGCGCCGTGGCGGCGGCCGAAGACCTGCTTGCCGAAACCGGCGTCGCCTTCGATCCCAACGACTATATCGACGGCGTGCGCTACTTCTATGCCGATTCGGCGGGCAAGATGATCGGCATGCCGTTCAACAGCTCGACGCCCATCCTGTACTACAACGAAGACGCGCTGAAGAAGGCAGGCGTCACCCCGCCAAAGACCTGGGAGGAATTCCAGGAAATCGCGCCGAAGCTGAAGGAGGCGGGCTATGTTCCGCTGGCCCAGTCGCACCTGCCCTGGATCTTCACCGAAAACTTCTTCTCGCGGCACAACCTGCAGTTCGCGACGAACAACAACGGCTTCGATGGCGCCGAGGGAACGAAGCTGCTGATCAACACGCCCGAGATCAAGATGCACTTTGCCCGCGTCAAGGAATGGCTGGATGCCGGCCTGTTCGGCTTCTACGGCACGGGCTGGAACGACAACCAGGCGGCCTTCGAAACCGGCAAGGCGGCGATGTGGCTGGGTTCGTCGGGGTCGTTCGGCGGCCTGCTGAAATCGACGAACTTCCCGTTCTCGGCCACCTTCCTGCCCTACTGGAAGGAGATCACCGAACAGCCCTACAGCACCTTCATCGGCGGCGCCGCGCTGTTTGCCCTGTCGGGCAAGCCCGCCGAGGAAAACCGCGCCACGGCCGAGTTCTTCAAGTATCTCTCGTCGCCGGAAATCCAGTACTACTGGCACAAGGAGACGGGCTATGTCCCGATCACCAAGGCCGCATACGAGATGGCCAAAATGGACGGCCATTACGAGCGCTTCCCCGCGGCCGAGATCGGCATCCTGCAGCTCAACGAGCGCGCGGGCGAATGGACGCGCGGCTATCGCCTTGGCTACTATGTCCAGATCCGCGACGTGATGAACCGCGAATATGGTCGCATCTTCTCGGGCGAGACCGACGTCGATACGGCCTTCGCGACCATCGAAAGCGAAGCAAACGCGCTGCTGGATCGCTTTGCCCGCACGACGGGCTGACCACCGTTTCGTAACAATGCGAAAGCCGGCGCCCAGAGCGCCGGCTTTCATCACCCAGGAAAGACCCCGACATGAAGAGCGCGCAATTCGATTCGAGGTTCGGCCCGTATCTTCTGCTGCTGCCGCAGATGGCGGTGATATCGATCTTCTTCCTGTGGCCCGCCGCCGAGGCGGTATGGGCGTCGTTCTTTCTGGAAGATCCGTTCTTTGGCACGCGGGTCTTCGTGGGGCTGGAAAACTATGTCACCGCGCTGACATCCGACGACTACGCGCGCGCGGCCTGGTTCACCGTGATCTTCACGGCGGTCGTGACCCTGGCCACGCTGGGCATAGGCATGTGGCTGGCCGTGGCCGCCGACAATGTTCTGCGCGGCAACAACACCTACAAGACGCTTCTGATGTGGGTCTATGCGATCGCCCCACCCGTCGCGGGCCTGATCGGCGTGATGCTGTTTGACCAGCATATCGGCCCGCTGGTCGATTTCGTGGCCCTGTTCGGGCACGAGATGCAGGTCGGCGTCAGCTGGTGGGACACGGCAATCGCGATGATGATCGTCGCCTCGTGGAAGCAGATCCCCTACACCTTCATCTTTGTCCTGTCGGGTCTGCAATCCATTCCGAATTCCGTGCGCGAGGCCGCGGCCATCGACTGCCGCTCCTCGATCCGGCGCTTCTGGACGGTGATCTTCCCGCTTCTGGCGCCCACCACCTTTTTCCTGATGATCGTCAACATCACCTATGCCCTGTTCGAAACCTTCGGCATCATCGACCTGATGGTGAAGGGCGAGCCCGGCAACAACCCCAAGACGCTGGTCTACAAGGTCTATCTTGACGGCTTCCGGGGCAACGATCTGGGCGGCTCGTCGGCGCAGTCGGTCATCCTGATGATCCTGGTGCTGGCGCTGACCATCGTCCAGTTCCGCCTGATCGAACGGCGCATCCATTACAGCTGAGGTCCGACCATGAAACGCGATCGACTGCGCGACCATATCGTCCTGATCCTTGGCGCGATCCTCATGATGGGGCCGATCATCGTCGCCTTCACCACCTCGACCTTCGATCCGGTGGAAATCCACCGCGAAGGGATGAAACTGGGCTGGGGCGGCAATTTCCTGGAAACCTACAAGGAAGTGCTGTTCCAGAAGGGCGGCTTTTCCGGCGAGGTCACGGGCGCCTTGATGACGATGAATTCGCTGATCCTCGGCATCGGCTTTGCCGTGGGCAAGATCGTGGTTTCGATGCTGGCGGCCTATGCGATCGTCTATTTCCGCTTTCCGCTTGGAAGCTTCTTCTTCTGGGTCATCTTCTCGACCCTGCTTCTGCCGCTCGAGGTGCGCATCCTGCCCTCCTATGAGGTCGTCCAGCAGCTGGGGCTTCTGAACACCTATACGGGTCTGATCCTGCCGCTGATCGCCTCGGCCACGGGGACGTTCTACTTTCGCCAGTTCTTCCGGTCCGTCCCGGACGAGCTGCTGGAGGCCGCGCGCATCGATGGCGCCGGTCCCTTGCGCTTCTTCATCGACTTTCTCGTGCCGCTGTCGCGCACGATGATCGCGGCGATCTTCATCATCATGTTCGTCGTCGGCTGGAACCAGTATCTGTGGCCGATCCTGATCACGACCGACGAGCACTACTTCACGCTGGTTCGCGGCATCAAGCAGGTGCTGCAAACCTATATCGGGGCGAATATCCCCGACTACAACGAGGCGCTGGCCATGGCGATCCTGGCGATGCTGCCACCTGGCCTGGTGGTCATCGTGTTCCAGCGCATGTTCATCAAGGGGCTGGTGGAATCCGAAAAATGACAGAAAAGACGCTTGTCCTGACCGATGTGGTCAAACGCTATCCGAACGGCGCGCTTGCCGTGGACCGGGTGAACGTGGATGTGAATGCGGGCGAGCTTGTGGTCTTCGTCGGCCCCTCGGGTTGCGGCAAGTCCACGCTGCTGCGCATGGTGGCGGGGCTGGAGACGGTCACCGACGGCTCGATCGAGCTGGCCGGTCGGGTGGTGAACGATCTGGAGCCCGCCGAGCGCGACATCGCCATGGTGTTCCAGAACTATGCCCTTTACCCGCACATGTCGGTGCGCAAGAACCTGTCTTATGGCCTGAAGAACCGCGGCCTGCCCGCGGACGAGATCAATCGTCGCGTCGAGGAGGCCGCCGAGATCCTGGAGATCGGCGCATTCCTGGACCGAAAGCCATCGCAATTGTCGGGCGGCCAGCGCCAGCGCGTGGCGATGGGTCGGGCGATCGTGCGTCACCCCGCGATCTTCCTGTTCGACGAACCGCTGTCGAACCTGGATGCACGGCTGCGCAACCGCATGCGGGTCGAGATCCGCAAGCTGCAGCGCAGGCTGAACACGGCGATGATCTATGTCACCCACGACCAGGTCGAGGCCATGACCCTGGCCGATCGGATCGTCGTTCTGAATGGCGGCCGGGTCGAACAGATCGGCTCGCCGGCCGAGGTCTACGGCGACCCGGCATCGACCTTCGTGGCCAGCTTCATCGGCGCGCCGCCCATGAACCTGATCGAAGTCGGCATCGAAGCTGGCCGCGCCATGCGCGACGGCGTCGCCCTTCCGCTGCCGCCTTCGCATGATGGCGCCTTGCCCGCCAAGGCGATCTGGGGGCTGCGCCCCGAACGCGCGCGCGTGGGCGATGACGGCAATGGCATCCCCTTCACAATCGACGTGGTCGAGGAACTGGGCGCCTCGCGCCTTCTGCACGGGCGCATCGGTGGCGCCGAGTTCACGCTGCAGCAGGACGCCAGCGCGCCGCCGCCGTCCCAGGCGACGACGCTGCTGATCGACCCGCGCGACGTGCACCTGTTCGACGCGGAAACGGGCAAGGCTCTGTGAGCCTTGCCGACGCAGTCGCTGGCGCGAATGCCCCCCACGCTTTCTGAACCGGCGTTTCGACGCCGCGGGGCGCGCGCTGTCCGAACCCGGCAACACGCTCGTGGCCATGCTGGCCGACGGCCCGTTCCGGGAGCGGCTTTGCGCCATTCGCGCGAGTCTCGGGGCGACCGAGGCCGGCCGGACCGCGATCGCCTGGCTGCCGGAATCGTCCTGGCACATGACGCTGTTCGACGGCGTCCTGTTGAACGAAGAGCGTGCCGAATACTGGCCCGGGGGCCTGCCCCGAGGGCCGGACAGGGCCGAGGTCACCCTGAACCACATGCGCGCGGCGATACGGCAGCACCCCATTCCCAAGCCGCCCTACCGGATGCGAACCACCTGTCTTGGCGGCTTCGAAACCGGCGGCTTCGGCATCCGTTTCGAGGAGGCCGACACCGCCGAACGCCGTCGCCTGCGCGCATGGCGCGACGCGATCGCCGCGGCGGCCGGTCTGTCACACCGGCCTGGGCATCGGACCTATGTCTTTCACCTGACGCTTGGCTACATGATCGCCTGGCCCGATCAGGCCGCCGCCGAGGCGTTCGATCGGGCTGCTGCCCGGGAACTTGCGTCCCCCCTGCCCCCACCGGATTTCCTTCCCGGCCGTCTTTGTGTCTTTGCGGACATGACCCGGTTCGATCCGGTGGATGCCTGAATCGCACGTCGTCGGCGCTACGTTCCGAACGCGCCCGATCACTCGGGCAAGGGGCCGGTCACGCGGCGGGCCGCGCGCCGGACGGGGCTTTTCGTGCAAGCCGAGGCCGGGTCAGGATCGGCCAATAGATCGCCACGAAGCCGCCCCAGGCGCCGATCCAGCCCGCCGCCGAAAGATGCAGAAGCCAGACTTCGCCGGGCCAGGCCCCGGCAAGAACTCGCGCGGCGACCGAAAGGATCAACGCGCCGTAAAGCGTCGCAATTCCACCACTTGCGTGCAATGCCCGCCCGGTATGCCCTAATGCGGCGCGCGTCATGACCGCCATGGACATCAGCCCCACCGCACCCGCCATCCACAGATGCTGGGCGGCCGCCATGCCAAGGGTGCCGGGCAAGAGGATTTCGGCCCCCATGCCCAGCGCGCCAAGCGGCACGAAGCAATAGCCGACATGCAGGACCGTCACCAACGGCTCGGCCAGCGTTGCGTGACCTCTCCACCGGGCCAGTCGGATCAGGTGCAGCGCCCCGGCGACCAGCAGCAGCATGCCGGTCAGCACATGTTCGGGCGCGGCCGTCCATGCGGCCAAGGCAAGCAAGAGACCCGCAAGCGCGATCCGGTCGAATACCTGCATCGGCGCCGCCGGCATGGCCGCAGCGCCCTGCGCGGCCAGCCAGTTTCGGGTAAACGATGGCACGATGCGTCCGCCGATGATACCGATCATCATCACCGCGGCGGCCAGCCCCAACCGCAAGCCGACCCCACCCTGAGCATAACCGTGTTGCGCGGCCTCCCACAGGAACAGGCCGTCGCCAAGCGCAAAGACGGCCAGAAGGACCAGAATCACCAGATTGCGCCAGTTACGGCCGGCCACGATCTCGCGCGCGATGACAAGGGCAAGAACCGCAGGCATGGAAAGTTCGGCCACGGCCACCATGCCCATCGGCAGATGACCGGACACGGCCATGGCCACGCGCCCCAGGCCCCACAGCGCGACAAGCCCCGCCAGGGGCCACCCGGTAATCGGCAGCCGTCCTGTCCAGTTCGGAACCGCGGTCAGCATGAAGCCCGCCATCACGGCCCCAAGGAACCCGAACAGAAACGCGTGCGCGTGCCATTCAACCGGCGCCATGGCGATGGGCAAGGGATCGAGCCCGCCCAGCATGGTGATCCAGATGACCATGGAAAGCGTGGCCCACAGCCCGGCCCCCAGAAAGAACGGGCGAAATCCGTAGCTGAGCAGCGCGGGCACGGCCCAGGCGCGCATCCGTTCGGCCGAGCTTGTCATGGTGCGATGTCCTTCACTGGTCCGGATTCGGTGACGATCTGGTCCATGGGAATGTCATGCGGCTGCGGAAAGATCGTCGGTACGCGCGCGGCGTCCAGCCCCACCCCGATGGCCTTCGGCCGTGGCAGCAAGGCGCCCAGAGTGCGGTCGAAATAGCCGCCTCCGAATCCCAGCCGCCAGCATGTGCCATCTTCCTCTAGGGCCCAGCCGACCAGGGGCGCGATACAGATGTCTGGCGTCACCACCGGCGCATCATCGGGCGGAACGGGGATGTTCCAGTGCCCGCGGACCAGGCCCATGCCGGGCGTCCAGCGCCGGAACTCAAGCGCGGCCTGCGGGCGCACGACGACCGGCAGTGCGACGATGGCCCCCTGTGCGTGCCACCGCGCCATCAGGGCGCGCAGATCGGGTTCGCTCTTGATCGGCCAGAAGGCCGAGATCACCCGCCCGGAGGGACCGCCGCATGAGTCCAGCACGCGCTCCAGATGCCCTTCCAGCCGGGCGGATATCTCCTTGCGCAGGGCAACCGGCAGGGCCGCGCGGTCTTGCAGAAGCCGCGTCCGCTGTGCCCTGCGCCAGCGGGCGACATCGCGCGCCTGCTGGGCGTCGACGGCAAGCGGATCGAAATAATCCGGCGCGACGTCCGACGCCATGCAGGGCGGCGAGGCAAAACCACGGCGATCTTCATCGGCCATTGCGGTTCTCCATGAATCGTCGCGGAACTGACCGCATCGGCCCATTCACCGCAACAGTGGGACGGCGCCCTTTTCGGTCTGGGCGTTTCTGACCGCGATATGCAGCGACCGCGCGATGCGTTCGGCACGCTCGATCAGGTGCCCCGCGCCCTTGGGCGGGCAGATCTGCTGCGCCGTTTCGCGAAACAGGCCGAGCCAGCGCTCGAAATGGCGCCATTCGACCGGCAATCCCGCATGCGCCGGCACCGGCGCGCCGTGATAGCGTCCGGTCATCAGGGCAACCGAGGACCAGAAATCGACCATCCGGTCCAGATGCGGGCCCCAGTCGCTGATGCGCGCCTCGAAGATTGGGCCCAGAACGTCATCGCGGCGTACCTTGTCGTAGAATGCGTGAACAAGACGGCGCAGCATTTCGTCGCTCAGCCCGGTTTCGGCCATCAGTCGCGCCGTGGCCTGGGGGCGCGAAGACAGAATTCGCGGAAGGGGTTGCATGGTCGATCACCGCTTCAAGGCTATGCTTGGGACGCTAGCCGCGTTAATAGGTATTGTAAATACCAATTAAGGAAAGGCTCGTGCAACGATGCGGCTGACCTCGTTCACCGATTATGGCCTGCGGATGCTGATGCGACTGGCAAGCGCGCCCTGCCACGCCTTCACGACCGCGGAACTGGCGACGGAATTTGCCCTGTCCCGCAATCATCTGGCCAAGATCGCCCAACGCCTGGCGCAGGCCGGGATCATCGAAACCCGGCGCGGCGGCAAGGGCGGTGCCTGCCTTGCATTGCCGCCGGAACAGATCCGGCTGGGTCACGTGGTCAGGATACTCGAGGAAGGTTCGGCCCTTGTCGAATGTCTGGGTCCATCCGGGACATGCACCATCGACGGAAGCTGCCGCCTGAAGACCCGGCTGAAAGCTGCCCAGCGCGCCTTTCTGGATGAACTGGACCGCGCGACGCTGGCGGATATCGCGCTGCCCCCCTGCCCCGTCGATCCGGCGTGACCTCAGCTGGCCGGATCGTCGATCAGCGGGCTGGGCCGGGCAAAGCGTTCCAGGTCCTGCTGATCGCCGATGCGCACCCGCGCGCCATCGACCAGGACGCCATAGGCCTGCAGCGCCCGCAGGGTGCGTGACAGATTTTCGGGCGTCATGCCCAACAGCGAGGCCAGGCGGCGCTTTTCGAACGGCAGGTCGAATTCCGCCGCGCCGCCCGCGCGCTGCTGCTGACGCAGCAGGAAATTCGCCAGTCGTTCTTGCGCGGTGCGCAGCTTCAGGTTCTTCTGCGCCTTGACGACCGAACGATAGCAGGTGGCAAGCTCGACCACGACAGCGCGCGCAAAGTCGCCATCCTCATCGAAGACTTGCCGCACATCCTGGCTGGGGATCATGACGATGCGGCTTTTTTCCATCGTGACCGCCGACATCAGATAGGGCGCATCCCTGATCGTCGCCGCCAGGATGAAGGTCGAAACCGGCCGGACCGTCGCCATAGAGGTCCGGCGCCCGTTCCATTCCGCGTACAGATCCACCGCGCCGGACACCAGGATATGCAGAAAGTCGGCCGACTCGCCTTCGGCGATCAATTCGACTTCGGGCGGAAAGCTCTGAACATAGGCCGCACGCATCAGGCGCGCGTAACTGTCGTCCGACATCCCGGCAAACAGATGCAGCGAACGGACCTCTTCGAAGTGCGAATCGGGCATTGGATCATCCTTGCAGCGCAGATTCGCTTGATAAATGTCAAACGGGCGCAATGCAATCATGGGCATGTCGTTTGCGCATGCGCCGCCATTGCCTTGACGTGGAAAAGGGGGGCGCATGACCTCTGCCCCGTTGCGGCTTGTTTTGCCTGCCTGGGGCCAGTTTCTTGATTCAGATCAAGTTTCCGCACCCGACCGCGGTCGATCACGGGTCCGACCCAGATCTCTGGGGACCCGAAATCGGCAATCAGGAGTCGGTGCCATGCAAAGCACAGTGACAGCCTCGCCCGCGGATCAACGCCGCGCGCTTGCGCTGAGCACGATCGCCTTCACCGCATGTTTTGCGGTCTGGACGATCTTTTCCATCATCGGCGTCGCGATAAAGCAGGAGCTGGGCCTGAACGAATCCCAGTTCGGCCTGCTGGTGGCCACGCCCATCCTGACCGGTTCGGTCACGCGCCTGTTCCTTGGCGTGTGGACCGAGAAATACGGCGGTCGGCTGGTCTTTTCGGCCCAGATGATCCTGACCGCGCTGGCCACCTGGGCGCTGACCTTCGCGGACAGCTATATCATGTACCTGGTCGCGGCGCTTGGGATCGGCCTTGCCGGCGGTTCCTTCATCATCGGCGTGGCCTATGTCAGCCGCTGGTACGACGCCGGGCATCAGGGCACGGCCCTGGGCATATTCGGCGCGGGCAATGTCGGGGCCGCGGTCACCAAGTTCCTGGCCCCGTTCGTGATGGTCGCCTATGGCTGGCAGGGCGTGGCCCATGTATGGGCCGCGGGTCTTGCGATCATGGGTGTGGTGTTCTTCCTGTTCGCAAAGGATGACCCGCAACTGGTCGAACGGCGACAGAAGGGGCTGCGCGCGCCCACCCTGCGTGAACAGTTCGCGCCGCTGAAGAACCTGCAGGTCTGGCGCTTCTCGCTGTATTACTTCTTCGTCTTCGGCGGCTTCGTCGCGCTGGCGCTGTGGATGCCGCACTACATCATCGACGTCTATGGCATTGACGTGCGCTATGCCGGTATGGCGGCGGCGTCCTTCAGCCTGTCGGCCAGCCTGTTCCGCGCCTATGGCGGCTATCTTTCGGACCGCTTCGGCGCCCGGACGGTGATGTACTGGACCTTCGGCTTCAGCCTGGTCTTCCTGTTCATGCTGTCCTACCCGCCCACGCATTACGTGATCGAAGGCAAGAACGGCCCGATCGAATTCACGACCCGCATGGGCTTCTGGCCTTTCGTCATCACGCTGTTTTCGCTGGGCTTCTTCATGAGCCTTGGTAAGGCGGCCGTCTACAAGCACATTCCGGTCTATTACCCGAACCATGTCGGCGCCGTCGGCGGCCTGGTGGGCATGATCGGCGGTCTTGGCGGCTTTATCCTGCCGATCACGTTCGGCGCGGCGCTGGACCTGACGGGCATCTACACGTCCTGCTTCTGGATCCTGTTCGCCATCGTCGCCGTGTCGCTGGCATGGATGCACATGTCGATCCGCGCGATGGAACGGCGCGCGCATGGCGAGGCGCTGGACCAGCTGCCCGAACTGCCCGAAATGCAGCCGATCCACGACCCGCAGACCACGCGCATGGCGCGCGTGCTCGAAGACTGGCGTCCCGAGGACCCGCAGTTCTGGCAGTCGAAGGGCCGGCGCATCGCACGGCGCAACCTGTGGATCTCGATCCCCGCTTTGCTGCTGGCATTCGCGGTCTGGCTGGTCTGGTCGATGGTCGTGACCAAGCTTCCGGCAATCGGGTTCGACTTCACCACGGGCCAGCTGTTCTGGCTGGCGGCCCTTCCCGGCCTGTCGGGCGCGACGCTGCGGATCTTCTACAGCTTCATGGTCCCGATCTTCGGCGGCCGGCTGTGGACCACGATCTCGACCGCTTCGCTGCTCTTGCCGGCCATGGGGATCGGCTATGCGGTGCAGAATCCCGAAACGCCCTATCTGATCTTCCTGACGCTGGCGCTGCTCAGCGGCCTGGGGGGCGGCAACTTCGCCTCGTCGATGGCCAATATCGCCTATTTCTTCCCCCGGGCGGAAAAGGGCAACGCGCTGGCGCTGAACGCGGGGCTGGGCAATCTGGGGGTGTCCGTCGCCCAGTTCGTCGTGCCGCTTGTCATCACCACCAGCGTCTTCGGAGCGATGGCGGGCGAACCGCAGGTCCTGTCGGATGGCACGAAACTGTGGCTGCAGAATGCGGGCTTCATCTGGGTGCCGTTCATCATCGCCTCGACCATCGCGGCCTGGGTGGGGATGAACGACATCGCCGATGCCAAGGCCAGCTTCCGCGAACAGGCGATCATCTTCTCGCGCTTCCACAACTGGATCATGTGCATCCTCTACACCGGGACCTTCGGCAGCTTCATCGGCTATTCGGCGGGCTTCCCGCTTCTGACGCGGATCGCCTTCCCGGAAGTGAACGCCCTGAACTATGTCTTCCTGGGGCCGCTGGTCGGGGCGCTGTCGCGCGCCGGCACCGGCTGGGTCTCGGACCGCTGGGGCGGTGGGCGCGTCACCTTCTGGACGTTCCTTGGCATGATCGTGGCGGTCTTCGGCGTCATTGCCTCGCTTGGGGCGGGCAGCTTCGCGGGCTTCTTCGCCTGCTTCATGGCGCTGTTCTTCCTGACCGGGGTCGGCAATGCCTCGACCTTCCAGATGATCCCCGCGATCATGGCGCGCGAGATCCCGCGGCTGATGCCCGAGCTGGATGCCGAGGCCCGGCGCCGGCAGGCCGAACGCGAAAGCGCGGCGATCATCGCCTTCACCAGCGCGATCGCGGCCTATGGCGCCTTCTTCATCCCCAAGGCCTATGGCACCTCGATCGCGCTGACCGGGTCGCCCGTGGGCGCGCTGTGGGCATTCCTTGCCTTCTACGTGCTCTGCCTTGTGCTGACCTGGGCCTATTACACGCGCCGCGGCGGTCTGCTGCATGACGTCGAGCGCGCCGGTCCGGCCCCTGCCCCGCAACCCGCAGAGTGATGTGTCGAGCCCCGGGCGGCGCGTCCGCCCGGGCCCAACCCGAAAGGATACCAAGATGAGCCAGTTGCTCGACCGACTGAACTTCCTTCAGCCCAAGACGCTCGAGACATTCTCGGATGGTCACGGACAGGTTACCCGCGAACCCCGCGACTGGGAGGACACCTACAGAAACCGCTGGCGTCACGACAAGATCGTGCGCTCGACCCACGGCGTGAACTGCACCGGGTCATGCAGCTGGAAGATCTACGTGAAGTCCGGCATCGTGACCTGGGAAACGCAGCAGACGGACTATCCGCGCACGCGCCCGGGCCTGCCGAACCATGAACCGCGCGGCTGTGCGCGCGGGGCCAGCTACAGCTGGTATCTCTACAGCGCCAACCGGGTGAAGACCCCGCTGGTGCGCGGCCGGCTGATGCGGCTGTGGCGCCGCATGCGGGAAACCAAGCAGCCCGTCGAAGCCTGGGCCGCGATCCAGTCCGATCCGATCCTGCGCGCCGAATACGTGAAGGCCCGCGGCAAGGGCGGCTTCGTGCGCGCAAGCTGGGACGAGGCGACCGAGATGATCGCCGCGGCCAATGCCTGGACCATCCGCACCTATGGCCCGGACCGCATCTTCGGATTCTCGCCGATCCCGGCGATGTCGATGGTCTCCTATGCGGCCGGTTCGCGCTATCTGTCGCTGCTGGGCGGCGTGTGCATGTCGTTCTATGACTGGTATTGCGACCTGCCGCCCGCATCCCCGATGACCTGGGGCGAACAGACCGACGTGCCCGAAAGCGCCGACTGGTACAATGCGGGCTACCTGATCCTGTGGGGCTCGAACGTGCCGCAGACCCGCACGCCGGATGCGCATTTCTACACCGAGGCGCGCTATCGCGGGGCGAAGTCGGCGGTGATCTGCCCCGACTATTCCGAAGCCGCCAAGTTCGGCGATGTCTGGCTGAACGTCAAGCAGGGCACGGATGCCGCGCTGGCCATTGCCTTTGGCCATGTGATCCTGCGCGAATTCCACCTCGACCGGCAGGTCGACTATTTCGAGGATTACTGCCGGCGCTATTCCGACTTTCCGATGCTGGTGAAGCTGGAAGAACGCAACGGCCGGCTGGTGCCGGGCCGCTTCCTGCGCGCCGCCGAGATCGAAGGCGCCCTGGGCGAGACCAACAACCCCGAATGGAAGACGGTCGCGATCGACGAACGGTCCGGCGAACTGGTCGCACCCAATGGCACGATCGGTCACCGCTGGGGCGAAAAGGGCAAATGGAACCTCGAGGAAAAGGCCGGCGGCCGCGATGTGCGGCTGAAGATGACGCTGATCCTGGACGAGGATCATGACGACATCGCCGGTGTCGACTTCCCCTATTTCGGCGCCGATGCGTCGGAGGCTTTCGACACCGGCGACCGGCGGCCGAACGTGCTGACCCGCAACGTGCCGGTCAAGCGACTGAAGACGACAGAGGGCGAGGTCGCGGTGGCCACCGTCTTTGACCTTTTGTGCGCCAATTACGGGCTGGACCGGGGCCTTGGCGGCGACTGGGTGGCAAAGGACTACGCCGAGGACATCCCCGGCACCCCGAAATGGGCCGAGAAGATCACCGGGGTGCCGGCCGACAAGATCATCCATGTGGCGCGCGAATTCGCGCAGAACGCCGAGAAGACCCAGGGCAAGTCGATGATCATCATCGGCGCGGCGATGAACCACTGGTTCCACATGGACATGAACTATCGCGGCGTGATCAACATGCTGATCATGTGCGGCTGCATCGGCCAGTCGGGCGGCGGCTGGGCGCATTACGTGGGCCAGGAGAAGCTGCGCCCCCAGACCGGCTGGGCGCCCATTGCCTTCGCGCTGGACTGGGGCCGGCCGCCGCGGCAGATGAACTCGACCAGCGCGTGGTATGCCCACACCGACCAGTGGCGCTATGAGACGGTGACGGCAGGCGAGATCCTCTCGCCCACCGCGCCCGAAGGCGACTGGGAGGAGCTGAGCCTGATCGACTACAACATCCGCGCCGAGCGGATGGGTTGGCTGCCCTCGGCGCCGCAGCTGCGCACCAACCCGCTGGAGGTCGCCCGCGCAGCCAAGGAGGCCGGCAAACCGGTGGCGGAATACGTCGCCGAAAAGCTGAAATCGGGCGAGCTGGAAATGTCCTGCGAGGACCCCGACGCGCCCGAGAACTGGCCGCGCAACCTGTTCGTCTGGCGGTCGAACCTCTTGGGCTCCAGCGGCAAGGGGCACGAATATTTCCTGCGCCACCTGCTGGGCACCGACAACGGCGTTCTGGGCGAGGAGACCACGCGCCGGCCGAAGGAAGCGCGCTGGCACGAGGAGGCGCCGCAGGGCAAGCTCGACCTGCTGATCTGCATCGACTTCCGCATGTCCACCACGGCGGTCTATGCCGATGTCGTCCTGCCCACGGCCTCGTGGTACGAGAAGAACGATCTCAACACCTCGGACATGCACCCCTTCATCCACCCGCTGCAGGCGGCCGTGGACCCGGCCTATGAAAGCCGTTCGGACTGGGAGATCTTCAAGTCGATCGCGGTGAAGTTCCAGGAGATCGCCCCGGCGATCCTGGGCCGCGAGACCGACGTCGTGGCCGTGCCGATCCTGCACGACACGCCCGGCGAGATCGCGCAGACCGACGTGCGGGACTGGAAGCGCGGCGAATGCGACCTGATCCCCGGCAAGACCGCGCCGAACTTCGTTGCCGTCGAGCGGGACTATACCGCCATCGCCGATCGCTTCATGGCGCTTGGCCCGCTGATGGAAAAGGTCGGCAACGGCGGCAAGGGCATCGCCTGGAAAACCGAGCACGAGGTCGAGGCGCTGCGCGCGCTGAACGGCACGCATGAGGACGGCGCGGCCAGGGGCGCGGCGAAGATCGTCACCGACATCGACGCGGCCGAGGCAATCCTGATGCTGGCTCCCGAGACCAACGGAGAGGTCGCGGTCAAGGCCTGGGCCGCGCTGTCACAGGTGACGGGGCGCGACCACACCCATCTGGCGCGGCCCAAGGAGGACGAGAAGATCCGCTTTGCCGACATCGCCGCCCAGCCGCGCAAGATCATCACCTCGCCCACCTGGTCGGGGATCGAGAGCGAGAAGGTCTGCTATAACGCCGGCTGGACCAACGTGCACGAGCTGATCCCCTGGCGCACGCTGACGGGGCGCCAGCAGACCTATCAGGATCATCTGTGGATGCGCGCCTTCGGCGAGGGCTTCGTCACCTGGCGCCCGCCGGTGGACCTGAAGACCGTCACCGAAAAGCTGAAGGAACAGGGCGACGGGCTGGTGCTGAACTTCATCACGCCGCACCAGAAATGGGGCATCCATTCGACCTATACCGACAACCTCCTGATGCTGACGCTGAACCGCGGCGGGCCGGTCATCTGGATCTCCGAGAATGACGCAAGGAGGGCCGGAATCCAGGACAACGACTGGGTCGAGCTGTTCAACGTCAACGGTGCATTGACCGCGCGCGCGGTCGTCAGCCAGCGGATCAAGGACGGCACGACCTTCATGTATCACGCCCAGGAAAAGATCGTGAACACGCCGGGATCCGAGATCACCGGAAAGCGTGGCGGCATCCACAACTCGGTGACCCGCGCGGTGCTGAAACCCACGCACATGATCGGCGGTTACGCCCAGCAATCCTGGGGCTTCAACTATTACGGCACGGTTGGCGCGAACCGCGACGAGTTCGTGATCGTGCGCAAGATGCGGAAGGTCGACTGGCTCGACCAGCCCGCCACCACCAAGGAGGCAGCTCAATGAGAGTGCGCGCACAAATCGGCATGGTGCTGAACCTCGACAAGTGCATCGGGTGTCACACCTGCTCGGTCACCTGCAAGAACGTCTGGACCAGCCGCGACGGCGTCGAATACGCGTGGTTCAACAATGTCGAGACCAAGCCCGGGCTGGGCTATCCGACCGACTGGGAAAACCAGAAGCGCTGGAACGGCGGCTGGGTTCGGACCCGATCGGGCAAGCTGCAGCCGCGGCAGGGCGCCAAGTGGCGGATCCTGGCGAACATCTTCGCCAATCCCGATCTGCCCGAGATCGACGACTATTACGAGCCGTTCGATTTCGACTACGACCACCTGAAATCGGCCCCCGAGATGCAGGCCTTCCCCACCGCGCGCCCACGGTCAAAGATCACCGGCGAGCGGATGGAAAAGATCGAGAAGGGCCCGAACTGGGAAGAGATCCTGGGTGGCGAATTCGAAAAGCGCAGCCAGGACTACAACTTCGAGGGCATCCAGAAGCAGATCTACGGCGAATACGAAAATACCTTCATGATGTATCTGCCGCGGCTGTGCGAGCACTGCCTGAACCCGGTCTGCGCAGCCTCCTGCCCGTCGGGCGCGATCTACAAGCGCGAAGAGGACGGCATCGTCCTGATCGACCAGGAGAAATGCCGCGGCTGGCGGATGTGCGTCTCGGGCTGCCCCTACAAGAAGGTCTATTACAACTGGTCCACCGGCAAGTCCGAGAAATGCACCCTGTGCTATCCGCGCATCGAGTCAGGCAATCCCACCGTGTGTTCGGAAACCTGCGTCGGGCGCATCCGCTATCTGGGCGTGATGCTGTATGACGCCGACCGGATCGAACAGGCCGCAAGCGTCGAAAGCGAGCAGCAGCTGTACGACGCCCAGCTGGACGTGTTCCTGGACCCGAACGATCCGGGCGTGATCGAAGCTGCGCGCGCCGACGGCATCCCCGAAGACTGGATCAAGGCCGCACAGCAAAGCCCGATCTGGAAGATGGCGATGGAATGGAAGGTCGCCTTTCCGCTGCACCCCGAATACCGGACGCTGCCGATGGTCTGGTACGTCCCGCCCCTGTCGCCGATCCAGAATGCCGCCGAGGCCGGCGCGATCGGCAGCGATGGCGCCATGCCGGACGTGCGCTCGCTGCGCATCCCGGTGCGGTACCTGGCGAACATGCTGACCGCGGGCGACGAAGCCCCGATCGTCAGCGCGCTGGAACGGATGCTGGCCATGCGCGCCTACATGCGCGGGCTCACCATCGATGGGGTGCGCGACGAAGGCCTTGCCGCACGCGTCGGCCTGTCGGGGCGCGTGATCGAGGACATGTACAGGATCATGGCGCTGGCCGATTACGAAGACCGCTTCGTGATCCCGACGACGCACCGCGAACAGGTCGAGGATGCCTATGACCTGCGGGGCGGCTGCGGCTTCACCGACAGCAATGGCTGCTCGACGGGCATCTCGAAGGCCTCGCTGTTCGGCGGCGCGAAACGACCGCTGAAAATGCCACAGGAGGCAGGACGATGACACCGCGCATCCAGGACCGGACACTCAAGGCCATCTCGCTGCTTCTTGGGTATCCGACGACCGAACTTCAGCAGGCAATGCCGCAGATCGGCGGGCTTCTGGCCTCCGAGACGCGGCTGACGGGTGCGCAACGTCGCGCCCTGCGCCCCCTCGTCGAACAGCTGACCTCGGGCGACATCTACGACCTGCAGGAGCAGTACGTGGCCCTGTTCGACAGGTCGCGATCGCTGTCGCTCGACCTGTTCGAGCACGTCCACGGCGAAAGCCGTGACCGGGGCGGCGCGATGGTGGACCTGCTGGAAACCTATCGCGCCGGCGGGTTCGAGCCGGTCACGACCGAATTGCCCGATCACCTGCCCGTGCTGCTGGAATTCCTTGCAACCCAGCCGCCCCGGACCGCGCGCGATATCCTGGCGGATGCCGCGCATATCCTGCAGGCGCTGGCCGAACGGCTCGAGCGGCGCGAAAGCCCCTATGCCGCGGTTTTCGTCGCCCTGATCCAGCTCGCCAGCGTCAAGCCCGATGCCGGCGCCGTCGCCGAGCTTCTGGCAGAGCCTGAAACCGATCCAGACGATCTCGAGGCGCTGGACGCGGTCTGGGAAGAGGCCGAAGTGCATTTCGGCCCCGATCCCAACGCCGGTTGCCCCATCTCGCGCGACCTGCTGGCCCGGATGGACCCACCCGCGCCGCATGCCGCAGAATGACGAAAGGTCAGACCAATGCATGAGATTCTCTTTGGCATATATCCCTATATCGCGCTGACCGTGATGATCGTGGGATCCATCGCACGCTATGACCGCGATCCTTTCACCTGGAAGAGTTCGTCCAGCCAGCTGTTGCGCCGACGACAGCTGATCGTCGGATCGATCCTGTTCCACGTGGGCGTCCTGGTCATCTTCTTCGGGCACCTCGTCGGATTGCTGACCCCGATCTGGGTCTTCGACGCACTTGGCATCAGCCATGGCGCAAAGCAGATCCTGGCCGTCGTCGCCGGCGGCGTGGCCGGGATCATGGCCCTTGTCGGCGGAGCGATCCTTCTGCACCGGCGCATGATCGACCCGCGCATCCGCGCGACCTCCAGTTTCTGGGACATGGCGATCATGTGGATGCTGATGGCGCAGCTGGTTCTGGGCATCGGGACGATCTTCATTTCGCTGCAGCATCTGGACGGCGAGGAAATGGTCCGCTTCATGGCCTGGGCGCAGGGCATCTGGACCTTCGACCCGAATGCGGCCAGCTACATCGAGGATGCGGCGCTGGTGTTCAAGCTGCATCTGTTCCTGGGCCTGACGATCTTCCTGGTCTTCCCCTTCACGCGGCTGGTGCACATCCTGTCGGGCCTCGCCGCGCCGGTGCGGTTCTTCCTGCGCTCGGGCTATCAGATCGTCCGTTCGCGCAGGACCACCCCCCTGCCCGAGCGCCCGAAGGTCGCGGGCCGGTCGGTACGCGGACCCGTTGCGGCCCCGGCACCCAAGGCTGCGGAGTAAGCCATGACAAAAGCCCTGTTCCCCGATGTGATAGTCAACGGCCATCGCATTCCCCATGCCCGGATTGCCGCCGAGGCCCAGAACCACCCCGCCCCGCGCGGCAAGCCGGGCATGGCATGGCGCAAGGCGGCAAATGCGCTGGCGATCCGCGCGTTGCTTTTGCAGGAAGCCCGCCGGCAGGGCCTGAGCGCGGACCCGGCCGAGATCGCACCCGGCCGCTTCGAAACCGAGGAGGAGGCCCTGATCCGGGGCCTCCTCGACAAGGAAATTTCGATGCAACCGCCTAGCGACGACGAGGTCCGTGCCGAATGGGCGCGCGACCCTTCGCGCTTCCGGTCGCCACCGCTGTGGGAGGTTTCGCACATCCTGATCGCCTGCGATCCGCGCGATGCCAAAGCCAGCCAGGCGGCCCATGCACGCGCCGTGGAATTGTGCGCGGCCGTGCTGGCCGATCCCGGCTCCTTCGCGCGCGTCGCGGCACGACATTCCGATTGCCCATCCCGGTCGTCTGGCGGCTCGCTGGGCCAGATACGGCCCGGAGACACGGTTCCCGAATTCGAGTCCATCCTTCGTGCGCTGCGGCCCGGCGAAATCACCCGTGAGCCGCGCCAGACCCGTCATGGCTGGCATGTCGTCCGGATGGATGCGATCGCCGAAGGCGCCGTCCTGCCGTTTCAGGCCGTCCGTCCCCGTATTCGCGACGCCATGGAAAAGGCCGCATGGACACGGGCCGCGCGTCAGTTCATCGGCAGGCTTGTCGTCCAGGCAGACATCCGGGGGGCGGACATCGCCACGGAGCTGACCGATGCTGAAAACCCTGCTTGACCGCAACCGCCACTGGGCCGAGCGACGCAGCGCCGAGGATCCGGCCTATTTCCCCCGCCTTGCGGCCCTTCAGGCGCCGGAATTCTTCTGGATCGGGTGCTCGGACAGCCGCGTGCCCGCCAATGTCGTCGCGGGCCTGGAACCGGGCGAGGTCTTTGTCCACCGCAACGTGGCCAATGTGATCCACTCGGCCGACATGAACATGCTCTCGGCGCTGGAATTCGCCGTCGAAACGCTTGGGGTGCGCGAAATCATCGTCTGCGGTCATTATGGCTGCGGCGGGGTTCGGGCCGCGACCGAGGACATGCCCCACGGTTTGGCCGATCACTGGCTGGAACCGATCCGTCGGCTGGCGCGCGCCTATGCCGTGGACCTGGCCCAGTGTCAGGACATCGAGGCTCGCCGCGATCGACTTGCCGAGCTGAACGTGATCGAAGGCGTGCGGCGTGTCGCCGAAACGCCAATCATGCAGCGCGCCTGGGGCCGCGGCGTGGATGTCCGCGTCCATGGGCTGATCTATGGCCTGAGGGACGGGCGTCTGCGCAATCTCGATTGCTCGATCGGTCCGGGCCATTTCCTGGCCGAGGCACCGGTATAGTCCCTTCGTGGCGTCCCGGGCCCGGGCCGTGTCGATCGGATTGCCACCGCCCGCGGCTTGCCGGACGGCGCCGGGTTTGACATGATCGCCTTGAGGGCAGCCGGGGGCACGACGCCAGCGCCCCGAAGCGATCCGGAATGCGGAGAAGAACATGATGCGCATCGCCTTCACGATGGCGCCAGGCCGTGGCGACACCGATCTGTTGCTGGAACGCCTGGCCAGGACCCTGATCGGCCGCGGCGCGCGTCTTGCGGGCGTGGTCCAGACCAACACCGAATGCGCAAACCAGGGCCTTTGCGACATGGATGTCCGGGTTCTTCCGGATGGGCCGGTCATCCGTATCTCGCAGTCGCTTGGCGCCGGCGCGCGCGGCTGCCGTCTGAATCCCGAGGCTCTTGAAGAGGCCGTGGGTCATGTTGCCGCGCAGATGGAAGCCGGCGCCGATCTGCTGATCGTCAACAAGTTCGGACGGCACGAAGCCGAAGGGCGCGGATTCCGTCCCCTGATCGCGGAAGCCCTGGCACGGGAAATTCCCGTCCTTGTCGGGCTGAACCGGCTGAATGCCGAGGCGTTTCACGAATTCGTCGATGGCATGGCACTAGAGCTGGAGCCGAAGCTGGACGCCTTGCTGTGTTGGAGCAGGGACGCGATGGGGCTTGCCCCAGACATGGACGAGACCCGGGCGCGCGGCTGAGCCCTGCCGGCAGCGGACAACCGGCGGGCCGATACCCTTGCTGCCGCAGGCAGGACGGACGCCAGCGCCGGCTCACGCGATTGCTGATCATACCCTTACTGGGGCCATCCAATCGCGTCGCTGGCCTGCGGCCCATTCAGACCGTACCGCGTCCGACGGAGGTGTCAGACGAATTCGAACCAGTCTCTCCGAGGCCAGGCGGGCTGCCCCCTCATTCAGCACAAAGACCGCGCCACTCTGCGAGAGCGGCGGCTCGGTTGGCCTTGAAGTGAGGTCTGCTGGAAAGGCTGCGATCGTGGTTGAAGTGGTTTGAGACGGAGGCGTGGACAGCGGCGAATTTCTGAAGACTTCGCATCCGCCGGAAGCGCGACATCGCCCGCTCTCGTCGTCGGAACGGTAAATGCGAATTCTCGGCGCGGTTGTTGAGCCACCGACCGGTTTCCTGGCGCTGGCTAGCGCCGATTTCCTTCAGGGCCGCTCCGTAGGACCGCAATCTGTCGGTCACGATCACTTCCGGGCGGCCATGCCTGCGCATTGCTTTCTTGAGAAGTTTCAACGCGGCCTTCCGGTCGCGGGTCTTCGTGACGAAGCTTTCCAGCACCTCGCCCTCGTGATCGATCGCGCGCCAAAGGTAATGGCGTTCACCATTGATCCTCACGAACATCTCGTCGAGGTGCCAGCGCCAGCGGCTTGATCGCATTCCCTCGATCCGGCGCTTGCGGATCTCTGCCGCGAACAGTGGCCCGAACCTGTGCCACCAGAACCGGATCGTCTCATGGCTGACATCGACGCCCCGCTCATGAAGCAGGTCCTCGACGTTGCGCAGCGAAAGCGGGAAGCGAACGTACAGCATCACCGCCAAGCGGATGATCTCGGGGCTGGTCTTGAAGTACTTGAACGGGGATCGCTTGGCCATCGCCGGACGCTACGCGGCGCCCGCCTCCGCGGCAAGCCCCGTTCCTCTGACAGAGCCTCTCTAGGAGCTTTCGGGTCGCATTCGGAAGCAAGAACAGATAGTCCGTCGACTGTTTTTCGGCAGCATCCATAACCAAACTGAAAAGGTAATGATACTCGCTATCATATTTCTCCAGGAGCTTGTGCATGGGAATCAACGAGGTCACTCGCTCCTCCCCATTTCCAGAGTTCCGACAATCGAGCGACAAGAGCGCGGTCACCTTGTTCTCGGGATTCCGCTTCTGAAGGTTTTGAAACTCGCGCTTCACCATGTTCATGAAGCTCGTGTTGTGCGTCAGAACGATCACCTGCGCGCACTTCTTGGTCATGCGGGTCATCAGGCTATATGCATGGGTTCGAGCGGCAGTATCGAGGCTCGAAATCGGATCATCGATGACCAATACAAGGTCATTAAGCTTGCGACCCTCGGCTTCCAGTTGCGTCAAGAAATAGCAGAAGGAGACCGCAGTCCGCTCTCCCTCACTAAGTTCCGTTGCAGGTTTCCCGCTCGGGCGAAGGATTCTGTAGCCTCCGGCGTCATTGGCAACAAGGCGGAGTTCTTTGTGCCCCAGGTAGGCCCAAATGAGCTCGTTCATTTTGTCCGCGCCGACACCGTGGTCTTGTAACTCGTTGCGGAGCTGAAGCTGACGGTCGGAAAGGTTTTTCTCGTCATCTCGCGCAACTTCGAGCGCCGCTTCAGCTTCTTGCACATCCTTCTGAAGATGGTTCCAATCACTCTGGTTGGTTGCCAAAACGTGCGCTTCTATTTTCTCGAAGGCTTCCTTCTGCATCGCGGCAAAATTCGTGGAGGCATCGTTGTGTTTCTTCACGGTGGCATTGAGGGCGGCCTCTATGGTCCCATATTCTGCGAGCCACTCTTCAAGGTCGAAATCGGCCAATTCTCCGGTAACCACGATTTCTTTGATAGGGTTTGCTGCTCGCACCTCGAGGCCTTTGAGAAGCTCCCCGACACACACACCGAGCTGCTTGATAGCGGTTTCGAAGAGCGCTCGGTTCTGGCTGAAAGCCTTCCGCTCATCGGCGGTGACCTCGGCTTCTTTGGGGATAGTTCGGTAGAGTTCCCTGAGAGCTTGTTGGTGTTCCTGTCCATGCTTCACCGCGTCTTCCAAGGCGCGAAGCGCCTCGGTCCACGACTTGTCGAACAAGTCTCGAAGCTGTGCTCGACGTTCTTCAGAAAACGGGTTTCCACAAAGCAAGCAGTCCGACACACTGTGTTCGTCGTGAAAGTGGAGCCCTTCCTCGACCCAGCGAAGAGCATCCGTGTGGGCTTCGAACTCTTTCAAAGCGATGCCAGAAACGCTCTGCGTTAGCAGGGCTAGACCATCCTTGAACCAGTCAATCAGACCGGTAGGAAGGCTTGGGGAAAATGAAAGCGTTGGAAGGGGTTCCCGCTGAGCAAGCACTACTTGGTATTTCTTGAGGTCTTCTTCGGACAGGATATTCTCCTTGCCGAAGGATGCTTTCGAGTAGTGACCTTCGATTTTCCGGGCGTCATAGGACTGCGTGTAGGTGCTCGATGAAGCAACTTCTCGGATATTGCGAGCCACTCGTGTCTTGAAGTCCTTCAAGGCCTTATCGGCTTTTTCCTTCTCGTCCTTTTTGGTCTTGGCTTTTTGTTTTGCATGTTCAAGCTTCTCGGCAACCTCATCGAACTCCCTTCGGGCATCGATCTTCTTTTCGCTCAGATACGCAATTGCTTTTGTGCTGCCGGCATCCCACTTGAAGTTTCGGGACACAAAGTCGGTATTGAACACCAGCAGGTTACGCCCAAATGGGTTGGAGATAGGGTCGTGCGTGATTGTCGATCCGTCTGATAACTCAATTTTGAAGGTCGTTTCGCTTGGCAGTCGCTCTTCCAAGCTTTCTCGCTCAATCGAAGAAAACACCCGAGACAGGGTGGTTTTACCCGATCCATTGAAGCCGTAAATTAATGTACGCGGCGCTAGCAGAAGGTCGGCGGAGGAAGAAAAGTCTTTCCACACCCCGGCTCGTTTCAGTTCAACAACTCGGCTGATAATCACGTTCGATCTTCCGTGCACTATGGTCTGGGCTGGGTAGAAGGTACTCTCATCGCCTAGGTTAAGTTTTCCATCGAAATCATCCTGTGGGCATCAAGGATTCGTAGAACTGATGGTCCGGTCAATGGACGAAAAATCCCCATCCACCGGCATCACGAACAGGCACTCGCCGCCGCTCGCTTCTGCCCACAGCTCACCAATCTTGCGCTTCTCCTCAGCGTCAGCAGCCAGATGCCCGCCCTTGTATTCGACGACAAGAATACGCCCGTCATCCAGCATCGCCACGAAGTCCGGATAGAAGCGGCCGCTTGGCAGTTGCAGCCAGAATGCGTTGGGCTTGCGGTCGACGTTGCGCACCCAATACCGCACGTTCGGATGCTCATCGAGATAGACCGCACAGTGGAACTCTTCGCCGTCTGGCTTCAGGTCTCCGATGATCGGGAAGTAGTGCTTGTTGAACTTTCGCGCGCCACGATACGGCTGGTTGTAAGCATAGGTCTGTTCGTCAAACAACAAGGCGAGTTCGGCGCTTGTCTCGAATGCCGAGGCATCCGAGGCAAACAGGGCCGCATACTGGCTTTTCTCCCGCTCGCCCCGCAGCCGCGAGATTTCCTCCGCCAACGCGCGGCGCAGCTCGTACTTGTAGCGGGCAAGCTGGTCGAGCGTGTAGCCGCGCTTGGCCATGAGCGCCTCAAGCGCCTTCTGGATGAAAAGGCGCGCTGCGGGCTTGGTCACGTCGAGGTGCGGGATGCCCCGGTCGATCCAGTTCACCAGGCGTGGAAGTGTCCAGGCAGGCTCGTGGATCGCCAGGGCTAGTTGGTCGTGTATCTGGCCGACGAACTTGATCTTCATCCGGCCCCGGTCGCTGACGTCGATTTCGCCGGCCTTGCTGTCCTCGCGAATGACAAAAGTTTCGGCGAAATGCACCGGGTCGCACTCGGCAAGATTCCAAGGCGTGTCCAGGAAATGGTCAGAGGTGAACAGCTCCAACTCACCCTGCCGGCGCACACCGAGACGCGGCACGAGGAAGGGCGGCTTCTCACCGGGCGGCAGTTCGCTGGCCTGAATGCGGTTCGACTTGATGAACAACCGGTCGATGACCGTGGCCGCACCAGCCACCGGGGCAAAGGCCAATTGCATCAGATTGCGGTCATCCCGCGACAAGGGCCGCGTCACCGCCAGCTCGCGGGTTGCCGGATCAAAAGTTACGCGGGTGCGCAGGCTGGCAGGTAGCTTCTCGATGGCCGCCTTCACGTCTTCGACCTTGGCTTGCGGAGAATCCGGCAGCGGGTCGGCCCGATGAACGTAGTCGGCGCGCTCGTCGTCGAACTCGAACCCGGTGTTTGACTTCACTAGCTCGGCCGCTTCCAGACGGTCGAAGCCGGCGCCTTCAACCAATCCATCCTTCAGCCGCTCGGCCACGGCTTGGAAGTCTGACGACGCCACAAAGGCATAGGCCCGGTTCAGAACGTCGCGGGTCTTGCGCCGTGCCCTGGGCATCCGCAGAACGCGGCCCAGGAGCTGTTCTACGGCCGTGGGAGAGCTCAACTCGGCCACGGAGCACAGGATATAGGCAAACGGGCAGTCCCAGCCCTCACGCAGCTTCTGAACGGTCACGACATAGCGGATCGGGCAGTCGGGCGCGGAGATGTCCTCGATGTCGTCGAGCTCCGCCTTTCCGGCCCCGTGGATGGCAATCTGGGAGCGGTCGATCCGCTTGTCGTCGGTCAGGAACTGCACCACCTTGTCGGGTGTCAGCCTGTCTGGGTCGGTCTTCGACTTCGACTGCGCCTGAAACAGCACGATGGGCCGGATGTATTCGCCGGTCTCCGCCTGTTCGGCCTGCGCGGCCTCTTCCAGCTTCACCTGGCAATCCAGCGCCTGACCGATGGTGATGCGCCAATCGCGGTCGGTCTGAAGCCGGATCGGCAGCTTGATCATCTCCTCGGCCTTCAGCTCGGCCGCCGAGACGTGGAACAGCACGTTCGAGGGATGCTGCTCGCCATTGGCCTCCAGCGCCGGCGTGGCCGTCAGCTCCAGGATCATCGAGGGGTCGAAGCGCCGCAGTGTCTCGAAAGACAGCGGCGTGCGGGCGTTATGCGCCTCGTCCACGATGACCATCGGCCGGTGTAGCCGCAGCACGTTGCACAGCGAGGCCACGGGCCGTTCGCTGCCCTCCACCTTCTCCAGTCGGGCAAGCTGCTCGGGCTTCAACCCGCTGAAATGGTCCATCAGCGCGCCGGCATCCTGATAGACCTTGCGCCCATCGGTGTTGTCCACCCGGAACGCCTGCAAGGTCGCCACGATGATGCAGGCGCCGCCCTCGGCATCAGGGCGCGAGAGCGACAGCGCCTCGGCCAGCGACAGGACCGAGACGTTGCGCCCGAAATCCGCCGCCAGCGCCGCGCGATAGGGGTGATCCTCGTTCCTGAGCGCGGCCAGCGTCTGGTCGAGAATGGCGGTCGAGGGCACCAGCCACAGTACCATCGGGTTGTCGACCTGCAGATATTCCCGCGCGGTGATGCCCACCGCATGGGCGGCCACCACCGTCTTGCCCCCGCCCGTGGGGATGCGCAGGCAGACGTAAGGCGTCTCCTCATTCACGAAGGGCGCGGGGCGATAGGGGGCGCTGGTGACGTCGTAGAAGGCCGTCTTGGCACCCATGAGGGGCACCTTGCCCAGATAGCTGCGAAGCGCCCTCAGCGCCTCTTTCTGGTAGTGGCGAAGCTCGAAGGTGGTTCCGGCCATGTCACGCGGCCCCTTCGACCTGATAGGGGATCTGACGAAAGACGACACCAGCCGCCTTCAACCGCTCGGGCGAGACGGTGCAGCCCTCGGCATAGACCACCCGCACGCCCTCGAAGCCCTCGGGCGGATCGGGCAGCTCGGCCAGCTTGTCGGGGGTCAGCACATTGCCGGCCGCTGCGCGCGGGGCCTGGGCGCTGGCCGGGTCGAACAGAAGGTAGACGGCCTTGCCCTGATGCGTGCCCAGAAGCGGCCCCGTGGCCCGCTCGGGGATCGGGACGCCGGTTTCGGAAAAGAAGATATGCGCGGCCAGGTCGGGGAAGGTGACTTCACCGGCGATGTCGCCGAATTCGTCGAAGAGCGGCGTGCCGAGGCGGCAGAAGCGAAAGCCGCCGCCCAGCCCCTCGACCGGCTTTTCCGGATCGCCGCCCTTGTTGTAGCCCTCGATGACCCGGCGCAGGCGTTCGGCAGTCACGTCCTTCGCGACGTTTCCCTCCATCTCGACCAGGATGAAGCGGCGGTGGCCGCCGTCCTGCTTGTTCAGGTCGAGCACCGCATGGCCGGTAGTGCCGGAACCGGCGAAGGAGTCGAGGATGAGGTCGTTGGGTCCTGTGGCAATTTCCAAGATGCGCAGAATAAGACGTGTAGGCTTTGGGGTTTCAAAGTCCGTGCCCGTTCCTGAAAGAATGGCTCGAATTTCCCGACGTGCCTCTTGATTGTCGCCGCACTCTTCTCTTGTAAGCCAAGTCGAGGGAACCACACCGTTCATCCCGTTCTTGAGGAATTTCTTCAATCGTGGCCTGCCCTTTCCGTCAGCTCCCCAATAGATCAGGTTCTCGCGACAATGCCTTTCGTGCTCATCCTTAGAGTATCCCCACACACGCGTCCTACTTGGCCAAATCTCCTCTCCCGTGTTCGGGTTAATGATGGAGTAGTAAAGGTTCGGCCGTTCGTCAGCCGACTTTGCGCATGTATAGTCCGCCGAGAACCACGGGCCGCGCGGATCATCATCTGGGTTCTTAAACCTGCCGTCCTGCACATCCGTGCGCTGTAGTCGATTGGCTCTAAAGCCAGAGGTGTCCTCTCGTGAGAGTGCAGCCTTTTTGGCGTAACAGACAACGTAGTCGTGCATGTCCGACACGCTAATCGCATCGTTTTGCGGAGACTGTTTCTTTTGCCAAGCGAAGGTCGCCACAAAATTTCTGACGCCAAATATCTCGTCCAGGATCATTCTCAGGCGATGGTTTTCGTCATCGTCAATACTGACGAAAATCACTCCATCTTCCCGCAGGAACTCCCTCAACAGCCGCAGGCGCGGATACATCATGCACAGCCACTTGTCGTGGCGCGACAGGTCCTCGGCCTCCTTCCCCACGACCTCGCCCAGCCACTTGCGAATCTCGGGGCTGTTGACGTTGTCGTTGTAGACCCAGCCCTCGTTGCCGGTGTTGTAGGGCGGGTCGATGTAGATGCACTTCACCTTCCCGGCATAGTAGGGCAGCAGCGCCCGCAGCGCCTGCAGGTTGTCGCCCTGCACCAGAAGGTTGCCGGCCTCAGCATCACCCGCCGACAGTTCCTTGTCGCAGTGGATCAGCCGATAGGGAACTTCCCGGTGATGATTGACAACCGCCTGCTTGCCGATCCAGTCGAGTGTCGGCATCCGTGCCCCCCTCAAAATGTCTTGTTTTGTTGTCTTGTCGCGCAATCGCCCGACCGGTTCAAGCGAGTCGGCGCCCAAGTTGCAACAAGTTGCAACGGGCCGCGTTGCACCCGGGTGCACCGTGAGAATTGCAACGGGGTGCAACGGTGCTTAGCCGAGATATAGCTGAAAGTTGGTGATGGCCCCTGAGGGGCGGCATATCATGGCGGTGTCGAAACGCCGTCAATTCTCCGAAGAGAAAGGGATATGCCACATGAGTGAGACTACCATCGCCGAGTTGCGCTTGCCATCGGGATTTTCCGCCGATCCACTGACCGACGTGCTGCGCGCCGGGGCGCGCCGGCTGATCGAGCAGGCGGTTGAGGCGGAATTGGCCGCGCTGCTCGCCGCCCATGCCACAGAGCGGACCGACGAGGGCCAGGCGCGTCTGGTGCGGCACGGCCATCTGCCCGAGCGCGCGGTCATGACCGGGATCGGCCCGGTGGCGGTGAAGGTGCCGCGGCTGCGCGACCGGGGGACGCACGGCGAGAAGATCCGTTTCACCTCGTCGATCCTGCCGCCTTACATGCGCAAAGCGAAGTCGGTCGAGGAGCTGCTGCCCTGGCTTTACCTCAAGGGCATTTCGACCGGCGACTTTCAAGAGGCGCTTGCCGCGCTCTTGGGGCCGAACGCTGCGGGCCTTTCGGCAAGCACGATCGCGCGGCTGAAGGCCGAATGGTGGGAGGATTGCGAACGCTGGCAACGGCGCGATCTTTCGGCCCGCCGCTTCGTCTATGTCTGGGCCGATGGCGTCTATTTCCAGCCGCGGATGGATGAGGAAAAGCAATGCGTTCTGGTGCTGATCGGCGCGGATGAATGGGGCCGCAAGGAGCTTCTGGGCTTG
>NZ_PRDS01000006.1 GCF_002927635.1 Albidovulum inexpectatum | reverse complement strand
CACCTCGTGGCCATGTCGTTGCGCCACCCGGCCCCAGTGATGGGAGGTTGCGCAAGCCTCCATGGCCACGATGCAGGTTGGCTGTTCGGCCAAAAGCGCGGCCAACCGTGTCCGCGATAGCGCCCGATTGTAGAGAACCGTCCCATCCGGCCCGACCGCACAGACCTGAAAACTGCCCTTCGCCAAGTCGATCGCCAGCATGCTGATCTTCGTCGCCATCGATGTGCCCTCCAAAATTGGTTCCTATAGAACCGTCATGGCATACAAGATGCCGTTGGTGGGGGCATCCACCGCATCAGTTCATCACGCCGATCCGCCGATAGCCGAACCTGCGCCGCTTGGCAGCGACGGCCTTCATCTCCTTCCTGATCTCAGGATTGTCGGGCGGGCGTTCGCGCCTGGCAGTTTTGGGATCGACACCAACGAGCCTGCACGCTCGGCGTTGCGAGATGTCATGATCCCGCATCGCCCTGAGCGCCGCACCCCGCCGTTCGGTTGGCGTCGTCAGTTCTTTCCCAGCAAGTCCTTCAACACGATATTGTCATTGTCCAGCATGGCGTCGGCCAGCAGGCGTTTGAGCTTGGCGTTCTCGTCCTCAAGTGTCCGCAGCTTGGCGACGTCGGACACCTCCATGCCGCCATATCTGGACTTGAATTTGTAAAACGTCGCCGGGCTGAGGCCATGCCTACGGCACACCTCGGCCGTCGGCACACCTGCCTCCTGTTCCTTGATCATCCCGATGATTTGGGCCTCGGTGAAACGGCTCTTTCGCAAATGTCTGCTCCTTCAAGGGTGAGCAGACTCTACATCACGGTGAGGGATTTTACGGGGGGCAGGTCACTGGCCGCTCTTGGCGAAGCCGTTGTCGGCCATATTGACGACGCGGGTCATGCCGTTCCACCGCCGCACCCGCCGCCCGCCGGGCTATCTCCTTGGCGAAGCCCGGGGGCAGACTGCGCGGCGCGGCAGTGTGCGTCAGGGATCCATAACGTCGGCCGGTCCTGGGGACAGGTGCTATTGAAAGCACATCAGCCGGCCTCCATGGCGAGGATGTACTTGATGGCGGCGGCGGCAAAATCCGGTTCGGGAACCCGGAGCGTTCTGGCGAGGGACCGCAGGGGGTCAATGCGCGGTGCAATGCGGCGGCCGTCCTTAAGCCCCTCGAGCCATTCCTTGTCCGCGCCGGCATTCGCGGCGAGCGTGGGAACGTCGAGGCCCCGCAGTTCGAGGACTCTCGACAGGGCCTCCGGAAACGTCAGGTCTGGGTCAGACAGCACCTGGGCCACTTTCCGGTCGTTGTCCTCCGTTTCTTCGCCAAGTTGCGGGATAAAGCCGCGACGCCGCGAAAGCCAGAGCCTGGCGTCGGCATTCGCAAGCTTGAAGCCCGTTCCGTCGAGCCGTGAGCGCTCATGTCCCCGGCTTTTTTCCAGCTTGAAGCCTTCCTTGCTGAGCGAGGTGCGCACGGCGGGAACGGTCATGTTCGCGAGCAGCGAAAGTTGTCGAATGCTCACGTCCCACCGCAGGTCGTCATCGAACAGCGCAAAGCGGGCGAAGAAAGTTTCTAGCATCCGCCGCAGCGGGAAGTCGTTGAGCGTACAGAATGGCGATGGTTCGCCTTCCGCGTCCGTCTCGGGAAAGCCCTGCAGAAGGCCGTCGACCTCGTGCCATGTGGACAGCACGGTGTAGCGGTCCTGTGGTCGGCATTGATAGGCGTAATCGTACGCGACGCGCGCGTGATAGTGCAGTTCGTGCCGCGTTATGTCGATCGCGGCGAGGTCCTCGCTCGTCAGATCCTGAACACCGACGAAACCTTCTCCCTCCAGGCCGAGATAGGCACGCACGGTGCGCCCGTCATCTCGTGGCCCGAAGGCCTCGAGGATGCTCGCCTGGCTGAAGATCGCGTCGCGGATCTGTTCTTCGATCACGTCCCAGCTGTAGGGGATTTCTCCGGTCTTGTTCATGCGCGGTCTCCTTTGATCGTGGACACCTGTTTCGAGAGCCTGGCAAAGGCCTCGAGCAGGGGCGCGGGTGATGTTTGCCGCGAGGCCTCCTCGGGACGTTTGCGGCCGAGGAAGATCGCCACACGTTCTGCATTCGCCCCGCTGGGATGTGGCATTCCGGCCAGCACCTGAGCGTCGCGGAGCAAGCCTAACCGGACCAGATGCATGACGGCGCTTTGCGCTTTCGGCCCGAGAGGAAGCCACAGGGCGTTCGGCAGCAGCCGGGCCTCCTCGGCCAGCCAGGTTTCAACCATCCGCCGGAGCATGGGCGTTTTCAGCATATCCGGCGAGCCATTGTAATTCCTGCCATCCACGAAGACCGGGTAACGCAGGGCCGAGGTAAAGTGAACATCGCGCGATCCGGGCCTGAACAGATTCGCGGTCGTTGTCAGCCCGAAGTGGCGCGCCACGCCGATGGCGTCCAGCATCGCCACCAGGTTTTTCCGCGTTGCTCCGCCACTGAAGCTGGCGGTCATTTTGGCCTTCTCGAGGACTTCTTCCAGCGGAAGCCCAGCATCCCGCGCGGCAACAGCGGCATTCACCGCGTTGACCGCCTGCGCAAGACCCGGCGTGATGCCGACAACGACCAGGCGCGCCGAGCGGGTTACGTGATCAAACGGAGCGTATTGAACGCTGATGCGACCGTCCTCGTCCAGGCGCAGGGTGTGTTGGCGCTGAAAATCCTTGCCCGCGGTGCGGACCAGTTCGGGAAGCAGGGTTCGAGCGATTGTCAGATCTTGCTCCAAGGGTCTGAACTCCGGTTCTGGATGGTTGAATTAATGGCGAAATCGACGGGTGCGCCGAGCGGCAGTGATAACTTTCTCACCGTCGCTGACGATCAGAAAGGCGCCGCAAAAAGGCTCGAGCTTCTGCACGACACGGCGATCGCCGTCCGCCGCAAGCTCGATCGCCTCTCTGTCGAGCGTGAGGCTAATGGCGCCTTTCGAATGTCGTTCGGAGCCGTATTCGAAGATCGTTCTCAGCACGTTCTTCGGCAGGCACCGCTGTGAAAGTCGTTTTTTGGCATGGCGCGAAAGCTGCATGGCACTTCCAGTAAGATGATACTTCCAGTAAGATGATGACGATGATATATCGTTATCATCTTAAATGATGCAACAGTAAAGGTGCCTCAGATAACACATCAGCATCACTTTTATGGCGAGATGTTGCGAAAGCACAACGGTTCCCGCCATTGTCAAACCACCTGACACCCGCAAGGCGGTCGGGATCGGGGGCGCGGTAATCGGGCATGGCGCCGATCACATCATAATCAACGATCTGATGAAGGCCGCCGCCGCCACCTCCGCGGCCGAGCTCATCCGCGCGCAGGACTTCATCGAGGGCACACTGCTCTCGCGCTTCGACAACCCGGCCGAGGGGCGCGTGGTGATGGTGGCGCAGAGGCTGCACGAGATGGACCCGCCAGGCTACCACATCGAGAAGGGCACCTATCGGCACCTCAACCTGCCGGCCATCGCCGAGACCCACGAGCGCATTCCCATCGGTCGGGGCCAGTTCCCCGAACGCCGCCCCGGCGATCTGCTCTTCCCCGAGCGGCTCGACCGCGAAACGCTCTAGCGGATGCGCCGGGAGATGGGCAGCGCCGTCTTCAACTGCCACTACCAGCAGAACCCGGTCGCCCCCGAGGGCTCGCCGCTCCGCTGGGAATGGTTCGGAAGCTACAATGAGGTTCTGCCGCGGGTCCGCTACCAGCTCATCGTGCAAAGCTGGGACACGGGCATGTCCGCCGATCCCCGCTCCGACTGGTCGGCCTCCACCATCTGGGGCTACCTGCACCCGCACTGGCACCTGCTCGACGTCTGGCGGGGGCAGCTCGACTACCCGGACCTCCGGGCGCGGGTGCTGGCCTTGGTCAATCACTGGGCGCCGGGCAGGATCCTCATCGAGGTCGCCGCGACCGGCAGGCCGCTCCTTGACGAACTCGCCCGGGCCGGGCGAGACCGGCGCTTTGTCCGCATCACGCCTGACCGGGACAAGGAAATCCGCTTCGCCGCCGCCTGCGCGCCCGTCGAGGAGGGCAAGGTCTGCCTGCCCCGCGAGGCCCCCTGGCTGGCCGCCTTCCGCCGCGAGCTCCAAGCCTTCCCCCGCGGCCGCAACGACGACCAGGTCGACAGCTTCACCCAATTCCTCAACTGGACCAAGGGCCTCGGCTTCCTATGCGCCCTGCCGCACGAGCACCCGCTCAGGGAACGGCGCAGAAGGAATATCAGGAGAAAGCCGTGAGGGGGCTCTGTCAAAGGAACCTGGCCCAAGGCTGGGCGAGGCGTTCGGTGACGTCTGGCGATGAAAAAATGATCCCCGTTTCGCCATTTCAGGACCAGCCCCGAGATCATCCGGCCGGCGGTGATGTTGAATGTCCCGGTTTCCGCGCTCGCCCCGGAGCGTCGGGGGCCTGCTTCATGAGCGCGGCGCCGAGGCCAGCCATGAGACGGGGCGCTGCCGGTCGCGCCGGTTCGGGCCACTGTTCGCCGCCGAGATCCGCAAGCGGCGGATCGAGGGCATGCGATCGAGCCGCTGGGGGTGGCAGCTCGACGAGATGTTCGTGAAGGTGGGCGGCGAAGGCCATTACCTGTGGCGGGCCGTGGATCACGAGGGCGAGGTTCTGGAAAGCCTCGTCACCAAGACGCGTGACAAGAAGGCCGCGCTGAAATTCCTAAGAAAAGCAATGCGCAAGCATGGCCGCCCCGAAGTGATCGTGACCGACAGGCTCAATTCCTATGGTGCTACCTTGAGGGAAATTGGCGCTGGCCACCGCCAGGAAACGGGGCTATGGGCGAACAACCGCGCAGAGAATTAGCACCTGCCATTCCGACGACGAGAGAGGGCCATGCAGCGCTTTCGGCTGATGCGAAGTCTGCAAGTGTTCGCGGCCGTTCACGCCACAGTCTCGAACCACTTCAATCAGGACCGAGACCTTTCCAGCAGACTGCACTTCAAGGCCAACGGTACCACCGCTCTCGCCGAGTGGCGCGGTCTCTGCGCCGAATAAGGGACAGCGATGCTGCCCTTGTGGAGACTGGTTCGCATTCGTCTGACAGCATCGCCGCCGGGCGCCTGTCTTGCGTTCGAGGACAGCCGCAACGGCCTGCTGGCGGCCAGGGCCGCAGGGATGGCTTGCATCGTGTCGCCCGGGCCCTATACCGATGATCAGGACTTTTCCAAGGCGGATCTCGTCGTGGACTGCTTTTCGCACGCAGACAGCATCGATGCCGTTCGGCGTGCGCTTTGCGCGGTGTCAATCAGGACCGGAGACAAGACTTGGCTGTAACACCCCCCCGTATGCGATTTCGGCTGGAAGGCGCCCGATTTCACCCTGCCCGCGACCGACGGCAGGACCTACAGCCTGGCGGATATCGCCGGGCCGCGCGGCACCCTGGTCATGTTCATCTGCAATCACTGCCCCTATGTGCTGGTGGTTCTGGACCGCATCATCCGCGATGCGCGCGACCTGCAGGAACTGGGCATCGGCGTGGCGGCGATCTGCTCGAACGACGCGACCGCCTATCCCGACGACAGTTTCGACAACATGAAGCGCATGGCCGAGGAGCGGGGATTCCCCTTTCCCTATCTGCATGACGAGGACCAGTCGGTCGCCCGCGCCTATGGCGCGGCCTGCACGCCGGATTTCTTCGGCTTCAACGCCGATCTGGAGCTGCAATATCGCGGCCGGCTGGATGCCTCGCGCAAGGAGGCCGCGCCGCCCGATGCGCGCCGCGATCTTTTCGAGGCCATGAAGCAGGTGGCCGAAACCGGACAGGGACCGCGCGAGCAGATCCCCTCGATGGGCTGTTCGATCAAGTGGAAGGACGGCGCCTGAATGGCCCGTATCGTCTTTGATCTGGACGGGACGCTGATCGACAGCGCGCCGGACATCCACGGCATTGCCAACGCTTTGCTCGCGGCCGAGGGCCTGGCCCCGATCACGCTGGAACAGACGCGCGAGTTCATCGGCAACGGCGCCAGCGTCTTTGTCCAGAGGATGCGCGCCGCGCGCGGCATCCCCGACAGCGCGCATGACCGGATGCTGGCCGATTTCATCGCGGCCTACGAGGATGCGGTCCATCTGACCGTGCCCTATCCCGGCGTGCCCGAGGCGCTGGAGGCGCTGCGCGCGCAGGGCCATGCCTTGGGGTCTGCACCAACAAGCCGATCGGCCCCACGCGGGCCGTCCTGGCCCATCTGGGGTTGGACCGGTTCTTCGCGACCGTCTGGGGTGGCGACAGCCTGCCGGTGCACAAGCCCGACCCCGCGCCGCTGCGCGCCGCGCTTGACGCCCTTCCGCCGGGGCCCGCGATCTATGTCGGCGACAGCGAGGTGGACGCCGAAACCGCGCGCCGCGCGCAGATACGCTTCCTGCTGTTCACCGAAGGCTATCGCAAGTCCCCGATCGCGACGATCCCCCATGCCGAGGCCTTTGACTCCTTCGACCGGCTGCCCGATCTGGTCGCAACATGCTGCCGTGAAGTCTGAGCCATTGCGCCGGCAGGAGACATGACCCGGCCCGTTGCGGCCGCGTGGCGACAGACATTGGCAGATGCCATGGCGGCGACAATCGTACGGTCATCATATCTGTCACAGGGGAAGGAATCCGAGCCACTGGCAGCGTGCGGCCGCAGATCGGGTCAGAGGTGCAGGGCACGGGGGCAGGTCAGATCCAATTGGCCGAGAAGCAATGTTATGTAATAAGCGCGCGCCCCCCCGGAAGAGGCCGATGCCGCGCCGATGGCGGCGGGCGGTCGGGATGGCGGGGGTGTCCCGACCCGTTCGGGGCCAGGGCAGAAACGCGCGTCACGCCTGTTCCACGGGCGCCCTCTGCCTTCCGGCACAGGGCGCGTGTTCAGCCCGAACCCTTGACGATCAGTGATTTTGACGCTATATCGCGTCAAGTTTACTGAAGGATCGGGGCCATGCACATCACGAACCTTGCCGAAGCCGGTCGGTTCGAGCCGCGCAAGATCGCCGCGGTCCTGCGCACCTCGACCGAGGAAATCGCCCTGACCGTCGGCCTGGGCAAGGACGCATTGCAAAGACGATCCCGCATCGGCTCGGACAAGACGCAGCGCCGCCTGCGCGAGCTTGTCGAGATCCTGAACAAGGTCGAGCCGCGCTTCGGCTCGGCGCTTCTGGCCTATGCGTGGTATCGATCCGAGCCGCTGCCCGGCTTCGATGGCCGGACCGCCATGCAGCTGGTGCAGGAAGGCAAGGCGCATCAGGTTCTGGACTATATCGACGCGGTCGATGCGGGTGTCTTTGCCTGATGCCGCTGAAGCTGGGCCGTTACACGGGATCGCTCTACCGGGCGCTGAACCCCGTCTATGCCAGAGAGCCGCTCTCGGGCCGTGGCGCACAGATCCATGGCGGGCGCTTCAACGCAAGGGGCATACCCGCGCTTTATACGGCGCTTGATCCCGCGACGGCCCTGAGAGAGGCCAACCAGGTCGGCACCCTGCAGCCGACAATCCTTGTGTCGTACCGTGCCGCCATCGGGCCCATTTTCGACACGCGCGATCACGACGCCCTGAAGAGATACGGCATGAATGCGGACACGCTTGCCGACCCGGCATGGCGCATGAAGATGCTGCGCGGCGAAAGGGTGCCGACGCAGGCGCTTGCGAACGACCTCATCGCCGACGGTTTCGCGGGGCTCCTGGTCCGAAGCTTTGCCCGGGGGGCCTCCATGGCCAATCTCAACATCGTCCTGTGGGTCTGGAGCGGCCAGGATTGTGACCTGCGCGTCGTTGACGACGAGGACCGCCTGTCACGGATGTGACCGTCCGCCCGCCCGGATTTTCACGGCGGGGCGGCCGCCCGCGCCCTTATCTGATCAGCCCCAAGACCAACGGCTTCGTCGAGCGCTTCAACCGCACCGTGCTGGACGAGTTCTTCCGGGTGAAGATGCGCGAGACCTTTTACGAGACCGTGGAAGCGCTTCAGGCCGATCTCGACGCCTGGCTGGTGCACTACAACACCGAGCGCCCGCATCTGGGCTACCGAAACCAGGGCAGACGGCCCATCGAAACCGTCATGTCATTCGTCAGTTAAGAAGGTTAAGTGAACAAAAGATTGGTCATGAAGCCCCCCCTGTTTGGGAGCTTGAATCTCGCCGACAGGAACGCATCAAGCATATTAATAGGTCCTGAACGTAGTGAAGCCAATTGTGGTTGATCTCAGCCAACCTTTTTGATTGCTACATGTGCAGCGTAGTTTGCGTTAAAGCCATCTGGCCGCAAAACTACTTCCTTGCCGGACAGAAGCTGATCCCCCACATCGGCAACTACATGAAGGTCGAATGTATCGCTCTTGTGAAACATGTAGCCGACAGTTGTTCGGAATTCCAAAATTCCGCCGTCATAGAATGCGCCTGAAAAGTCAGTGTAGCCCTTTGCGACCCCGGCCTCGTCTACACGCAGAACAGAGATCCTTCCTCCTTCAACTCGCAGCCTTAGGAAAGCAAGAGATTCATACTTGTTGGGGTATGAGAGAGGGTCGCGTGCGTTCTCTGGTGTTGGGTTATGCGTGCGCCCCACAGTGAGTGTGTATTCGCCGTCATATGCGCCAGTTAGTGTGCGGCTGGGAGTCTCGCCTACACCACTCGCCTGACAGGCACATAGAGCCAATACACTCAGAATGAGGATGCGTCTCGTAACGTTTGATGCGGACAATTTTTCTTCCTCCATGCCTTCATTTTGAGGTGGCCCTAGTTTCCTATACGCCCGCCTTGTTCAGTTTGTGCTGTCTGATTGATCAGCCCCACCCGAGTGGTCCAGTTTGATTGTTAGTGCATTGCCGGCCTCTGGTCCATTGCGACGAGGGTTTCGGGTGCCGGTGGGCGGTAGCCCAGAGCGCTGTGCGGTCGTTTCGTGTTGTAGTGTCTCCTCCATTGTTCGATCAGGATTTGTGCCTCTCGCAGGCTGTAGAAGATCTCGCCATCGAGCAGTTCATCGCGGAAGCGGGCATTGAAGCTTTCGCAGTAGCCATTCTCCCAGGGCGAGCCCGGTTCGATGTAGGCCGTCTTTGCGCCGACGGCGGCAATCCAGTCCCGGACGGCCTGGGCGACGAACTCAGGTCCGTTGTCGGACCGGATGTAGGCCGGGACACCACGCAGGATGAACAAGTCGCTCAAGGCGTCGATCACGTCGCCCGAGTTCAGCTTCCTCTTCACCCGGATCGCCAGGCATTCCCGGCTGTGCTCGTCGATGATGTTCAGCGTCCGGAAAGCCTTTCCGTCGTCAGTCCGGCAATGCACGAAGTCGTAACTCCAGACGTGGTTGCGGTATTCCGGCCGCAGCCGGACGCAGGAGCCGTCATTCAGCCACAGCCGCCCCTTCTTCGGTTGTCTTGATGGCACTTTCAGCCCCTCCCGCCGCCATAACCGTTCGACGCGCTTGTCGTTGACCTGCCAGCCGGCATCTCTCAGAAGCGCGGCGACCCGACGGTAGCCGTAGCGACCATACTGCCGCGCCAACTCGATCATGTCCGCCACCAGGCGCTCTTCGTCGGCACGCCCCCTCGGCAACTTGCGCTGCGTCGAGCGGTGCTGGCGCAGCACCCGGCAGGCACGACGTTCCGAGACGCCCAGCTCGTTGCGCACATGATTGACACAGGCCCGACGGCGGGCGGGGCTCAGAAGTTTCCCTTTGCGGCCTCGGTCAGGATTTGCTTGTCCAGCGTCAGGTCCGACACGGCCTTCCTCAGACGCTCGTTCTCCTTCTGAAGCCGTTTGAGTTCCCTGAGTTGGTCGGTTCCCATCCCGCCATACTGCTTGCGCCAGCGGTAGTAGGTCTGCTCGGGTATGCGCACCTCACGGATCGCATCCACTCGCGCCATCCCTTGGCCGACAAGCACCTCAACCTGCCGCAGCTTCGTGACAATTTCCTCCGGCTTGTGTCGTTTCGTTCCCATTCTGATCCTCCGTTTTCCTAAACATAACGGCGGACCACTTCAGTGGGGGGGGTCACCCGGACTGGCCAAGTGCCGCGTGACGGGATGAAGGCAGGTGCCCGGGATATCCGGCGCCCCCGCACACGGTTGAATCACTCGGTCGAGCCGTGCACCGCCCCGGCATCCAGCTTCAGACGCGTCTCGAAGGCTTTCGAGATATGCGCACGCAGCGCCTGCTGCGCCGCTTCGCCATCGCCCGCGGCGATCGCCTTCACGATGGCATCATGTTCGGCCAGTGCCGCCTCGCCCCGCCCCTCGGCGGCAAGCGAGGTCGTGGCGAGCAGCGCCATCGACCGATGCACCATGTCCAGTTGCTGGACCAGGTATCGGTTGTGCGAGGCCAGATGGATCTGCTTGTGAAACCGCCGATTCGCGCGCGCCAGCGCCGCCGGGTCGCCGAGCAGCGCGCGATCGGCCTCGACCATGTCCTGCAGGACCTTCACCTCCTCGGGCGTGGCATGCTTGGCGGCCAGCCGCGCGGCAAGGGCCTCGAGCTCGGAGCGCACGACATAGAGTTCGGCCAGCTGGTTGTGGTCAAGCGAGGCCACGATCAGCGATCGCCCGTCGCGCGTCAGCATCGACTGCGTCTCCAGCCGCTGCAACGCTTCGCGAACCGGGGTGCGCGATACGCCAAAACGTTCGGCAAGCTCGGCCTCGACCAGCCGGTCGCCCGGCTTGTAGATTCCCTGATCGATCGCTTCGAGGATCAGCGTATAGGCGTCCTTCTGCATTGCGCATCCTGTCATTGGCTGGGCGAAGCTAACCGCGCGACGTGCGACATGGCAAGCGAACGATCCCCGTTGCGCCCGCCGCGCCGGCGGCCTAGCTTGCGGCCATGCCAAGACACGACTTCGCTCATGTCGATTGCTGGGTCTTCGACCTGGACAATACGCTTTATCCGCCATCGGCGCGCCTGTTCGACCAGATCGAGACGCGGATGACGGCCTATGTCATGCAGGCGCTCGGCCTTGCGCGGGACGAAGCAGACCGGCTACGTGCCCATTACTGGCAGCTTTACGGCACCACTCTGGCCGGGCTGATGCACGAACACGGCATCGATCCCCTCCCTTATCTGCGGGATGTCCACGATGTCTCGTTGCAGGCGCTGGAGCCCGACCCCGCCCTGCGCGACGCCATCGCCGCCCTGCCCGGCCGGCGCATCGTGTTCACGAATGGCGCGGCTGATTATGCCCGGCGCGTATTGCAGGCACGCGGACTGGGCGACGTGTTCGACGATGTCTTTGGTGTCGAACATGCCAACTTCCGGCCCAAGCCCGAACGTGCCGCTTTCCAGGCCATCTTTGCCCGCGCGAAGGTGGATCCCATGCGCGCCGCGATGTTCGAGGATGATCCGCGCAACCTTGCCGTGCCGCATACCCTAGGGATGCGGACGGTCCATGTGGCGCCAGAGCCACAGCCAGAACCACACATCCACCATCATACCGACGATCTGGCCGCATTCCTGGCCCGCCTGACATAAGCCCGCGACAGGGTGCCGCACTGCGGCATCGCGCCCGGTTTTCACGGTCGAAAGGCCGTCCATATAGGCGCGGAAAACTCATGGAGGAAACGCGATGTCCACGACAAACGAAAGCGGCCGCCTGCCGTGGTATTACTCGATCCCCGTATTTGGCTGGATCGCGCGCGACCTGGTTCATGGCAGCCGCGACAACATCCTGTATTTCCTTGTCATCTGCCTCACCGCGCTGGTTCTGGCGGTCAAGACCTGGGGGCTGGTCGCCCTTGGCCTGACGGCGCTGGCCACGGTGCCCTTGATGTTCGTCATCCTGATCGCACTGACGCTGGGCAAATAGCGGCCCACCCCTTGGCTCGGCCCGCCTCAGCGACTACTCTGCGCCGGCATCGCGGCGGGATGGGGCAACCATGACAGAGACGGTCGATATCCTGGTTTCCGGCGGCGGCGTTGCCGGGCTGACGGCTGCGGCGGCCTTCGGTTCGGCGGGGTTCTCGGTCATCTGCACCGACCCGGCCGCCCCGGTAACGAGTGCCGAGGACGAGCGTGCCGACCTGCGCACCACGGCCTTTCTTCAGCCCGCGCGCAAGCTGTTGCAGCGTGCGGGCCTGTGGGACCGCCTTGCGCCTCATGCCGCAGCGCTTCAGGTCATGCGCATCGTCGATGCCGGGGGCCCGTTGCGCGGCGACCTGCCAGAGCCGCGTGTGGTTCGGGATTTCGACGCTTCCGAAATCGGCGATGACCCATTCGGCTGGAACTTCCCGAACTGGCTGCTGCGACGTGAAATGGTGGCGCGGCTGGCCGAGCTGCCCAATGTCTCGTTCCGTCCCGGCATCGGAACGGCCGACGTCCTGGGACGCGAAGGCGAGGCCCGGGTCACACTGTCCGATGGCAGTCGCGTGATCGCCCGGCTGGTCATCGCGGCCGACGGTCGCGAAAGTCCTGTGCGAGAATGTGCAGGGATTGGAACCCGCACCTATCGCTACGGGCAAAAGGCCTTGGCCTTTGCCGTCACGCATCCGGTGCCGCACAACAACGTCTCGACCGAAATCCATCGCTCGGGCGGGCCGTTCACGCTGGTCCCCCTGCCCGATCGCGACGGACAGCCCTGTTCGGCCGTGGTCTGGATGGAACGCGGGCGCGAGGCATTGCGACTGGCCAGCCTGCCGGTCGGACAATTCGAGCAAGAGATGTTCATCCGCTCGGCCGGCCTGTTCGGGCCGCTGAAGCTGGTTACGCGGCGCAGCCTGTGGCCGATTATCGCGCGCATCGCGGACCGCTTCCATGCCGACCGGATCGCCCTGGTTGCCGAAGCCGCCCATGTCGTGCCGCCGATCGGCGCGCAGGGTCTGAACATGTCGCTGGCCGACATTGCCTGCCTGCTGGACATGGCCCAGGCGACGCCGGACCAGCTTGGCAGCCGCGACATGCTGCGACGGTACCACCTGCGCCGCTGGCCCGAGGTCAAGGCGCGTGTCATGGGAATCGATGCGTTGAACCGCGCATCGATGGTGTCCGCCCAGCCGCTGCGCGATCTGCGCGCGCGGGCGCTTGACACACTGTATGCCGCCGCACCGATCCGCCGCACCCTGATGCGCGCGGGGCTGGGCATGCAGCGGAGTTAAAGCCCCACCGCGTCCAATGCCCGGCGCAGACGGCCAAGAGTGCCGTCCACGTCATAGAGCTTGTCGAACCCGAACAGCCCGATGCGAAACGTCCGGAAGGCATCGCCCTCACCCACCTGCAGGGGCACGCCCGCGGCGATCTGCACGCCGGCCTCGGCGAATTTCCGGCCAGACTGGATATCCGGGTCATCGGTATAGCTGACGACAACGCCGGGCGCGCCAAAGCCTTCGGCCGCGACCGAGCGAATGCCGCGGCCTGCCAGTTCGGCCCTCACCGCATTGCCCAACCGCCATTGCGCCTCGCGCAGACGTTCCAGCCCATGGTCGCGCGCCTCGGTCATCGCGTCGCGCAAACCCCTCAGCGCGTCCGTCGGCATGGTCGCGTGATAGGCGTGACCGCCGGCCTCGTACGCCGCCATGATCTGGCGCCACTTCTTCAGATCCAGCGCAAAACTGTTCGCGTTGGTCTGTTCCATCCGCCGCACCGCGCGTTCCGACAGCATCACCATCCCGGCAGAAGGCGATGCGGACCAGCCCTTTTGCGGGGCCGAGATCAGAACATCCACGCCGACATCACGCATGTCGACCCAGACCGCGCCGCTTGCGATGCAGTCCAGAACGAAGAGTGCACCAACCTCATGCGCCGCGCTGGCCAATTGCGACAGGTAGTCGTCCGGCAGGATCATCCCGGCCGAGGTTTCCACATGCGGTGCAAAGACCACATCCGGACGGGTGTCGCGGACGCGGGCGGTTACCTCTTCGATCGGGGCCGGCACGAAGGGGGCCTGGGGCTCATTCCCGACGCGGCGCGCCAGCGCGACCTCGATCTCGCGCGCGAAACCGCCGGTCTCGAGGATCTGCGACCAGCGGAACGAGAACCAGCCATTGCGAACCACCAGAACCCGCGCATCCTGCGCGAACTGCCGCGCGACGGATTCCATCGCGAAGGTTCCGCCACCGGGGACCAGCGCAACGGCATCGGCGCCATACACATCGCGCAGCATGGCAGAGATGTCCCGCATCACCGCCTGAAAGGCCTTGCTCATGTGGTTCAGCGATCGATCGGTATAGACGACCGAAAATTCCTCGAGCCCCTCGGGGTCGACATGGGGCAGCAATCCGGGCATCGCATCTCTCCTGCGCTGTTTCCTGCCCGCAGGGTTACCCGTCACCCCCGAAGGCGCAAGGGGTGTGCGGGCGGCAGATCGCCCCATGTCAGCCCAGCGGACCCGGCCTGCGCTCTTCGCTCAGCAAGACATTGGCTTCGACATTGCCCACGCCCGGCAGTGTCATGATCCGCCGCCGCAAGACGCGTTCGAAATCGGAAAGGTCGCGCGCGACGATCCGCAGGCGGTAATCATACAGCCCCAGAACGTGCTGGATGGTCTGGACCTCTGGAATGGCGCTGGCCGCGCGTTCGAAATCTTCCAGGCTCACGCGGCCCTTTGTGGCCAGCTTGATACCCAGAAACACGGTCACGCCAAAACCCAGCCGGTCGAGATCCAGATCGATGCGGCGACCCGCGATCACGCCGGCCTTCTGCAACCTGTTGATACGGCGCCATGTCGCGGGCTGCGACAGCCCCAGCGCGCGACCGATCGCCCCCGCACTTTGCGTGGCATCCCGCACCAGCGCGCGCAGGATCTCGCGGTCGGTTTCGTCCAGTTCGATCATATCGGCAGGCTCTCGGTCTTGCGGATGGTCGAAACCAGCATCAGGCTTTCGATATCCGCGATATGCGGCAGGGTCAGGATGCGATCGCGGTAGATTTCCTGGTAATGCCGCATGTCGCGGGCGATCACGTTCAGACGCACATCCACCCGACCCAGGAAGGTCTGGATCTCGATCACCTCGGGAACCTCGCGCACGGCGGCAAGGAATTCGTCGAACGCCCGCGGGTCGGTCTTGTCGAGGGTGAATCGCAGCGACACCTCGACCTCCCAGCCCAGCGCGCGCCAGTCGATGATCGCATGCTGGCCACGCAGGATACCCGCCTCTCGCAGCCGCTCGATACGCCGCCAGGCGGTGGCCGACGTCACCCCGGCGCGCGCGGCAAGGTCCGTGGTGGACAGGTCGGGCTCGGCCAGAAGATGGCGCAACAGGCGGCGGTCGATATCATCAATCTGCATGATATTTTCATTATCCTGCAATTATTGGAATGACAATTATGCATGAACTGTCGATCAATGAAATTTTGAATACCAATTTTGGGCAACACATCTATTCTGGCGGCATCAAGCCTGCCCCGTCGGGCAAACCAACGAAAGGACGGAACATGCGTGTCTATTATGATCGCGATTGCGACGTGAACCTGATCAAGGACAAGAAGGTCGCCATCCTCGGCTATGGCAGCCAGGGCCATGCCCATGCGCTCAACCTGCGGGATTCGGGCGCCAAGAACATCGTGATCGCGCTCCGCGAAGGCAGCCCCAGCGCGAAGAAGGCCGAAGCCGAGGGCCTGAAGGTGATGGGCATCGCCGAGGCCGCCGCCTGGTGCGACTTGATCATGTTCACCATGCCGGATGAACTGCAGGCCGAGACCTACAAGAAATACGTCCATGACAACCTGCGTGACGGTGCCGCGATCGCATTCGCGCATGGCCTGAACGTGCATTTTGGCCTGATCGAGCCGAAGCCCGGCGTCGACGTCATCATGATGGCGCCCAAGGGGCCGGGTCACACGGTGCGGGGCGAATATGTCAAGGGCGGCGGCGTGCCCTGTCTGGTCGCCGTTCACCAGGACGCCACGGGCAAGGCGCTGGATCTGGCACTGTCCTATTGCGCCGGTATCGGCGGCGGTCGTTCGGGCATCATCGAGACGACCTTCCGCGAGGAATGCGAAACCGACCTGTTCGGCGAACAGGCAGTCCTGTGCGGCGGCCTTGTCGAGCTGATCCGCATGGGTTTCGAAACGCTGGTCGAGGCCGGCTACGAGCCCGAGATGGCCTATTTCGAATGCCTGCACGAGGTGAAGCTGATCGTGGACCTGATCTACGAAGGCGGCATCGCGAACATGAACTACTCGATCTCGAACACGGCCGAATATGGCGAATATGTCAGCGGTCCGCGCATCCTGCCGCGCGAGGAAACCAAGCGCCGCATGAAGGAGGTCCTGACCGACATCCAGACCGGCAAGTTCGTGCGCGACTTCATGCAGGAGAATGCGGTTGGCCAACCCTTCTTCAAGGCGACCCGCCGTCTGAACGACGAACACCAGATCGAAAAGGTCGGCGAGAAGCTGCGCGCCATGATGCCCTGGATCACCAAGGGCAAGATGGTGGACCGCTCGCGCAACTGATCGCGACCGCCGAAAACACTGCGGGGCCCCTGATGGGGCCCCGTTTTCGCGTCAGGTGCGTTCAGCTTGCCGCCTCGACCGCCGAGACGATCTCTTCGACGATTTCGGTCAGCAGGGCTTCGTCCTCGCATTCCGCCATGACCCGGATCAGCGGTTCCGTCCCCGACTTGCGGATCAGGATTCGCCCCGTCCCGTTGATGCGCGCCTCGGCCGCGGCGATTGCCTGCCTGACCCTGTCCTGCGCCAGCGGCTCGGCCCCCGGCGCATAGCGCACATTGCGCAGCATCTGCGGCACAGTTTCGAATTGGCGCACCAGTTCGGATGCCGGGCGACCGGTTTCCGCCATGGCGGCCAGGAATTGCAGCCCGGCAATCAGGCCATCCCCCGTGGTGGCATAGTCGGTCATCACGATATGGCCCGACTGCTCGCCACCCAGGTTGTAACCGCCCTGCCGCATCCTTTCGACCACATAGCGGTCGCCCACCGCCGTGCGTTCCAGCCGCAGACCGCGCGCTGCCAGGAAACGCTCCAGCCCCAGGTTCGACATCACCGTGGCGACCAGCGCCCCGCCGCGCAGCTTCTGCGCCTCGGCCCAGCGTGCAGCCAGAAGTGCCATGATCTGATCGCCATCCGCGACATGGCCGCGTTCGTCCAGGATCATCACCCTGTCGGCATCCCCGTCCAGTGCTATGCCCAGATCCGCGCCATGGGCCACGACGGCCTCGGCCGCGGTTCGGGTAAAGGTGGACCCGCAGGCCTCGTTGATGTTCAGGCCGTTGGGCGACACGCCAACCGGCACGACTTCGGCCCCAAGCTCCCACAAGACCTGAGGCGCCGCCTTGTAGGCCGCGCCATTGGCGCAATCGATCACCACCTTCATGCCCGACAGCTGCCCCCGCGCGGGAAAGGTCGTCTTGGCATATTCGACATAGCGACCAAGGCCATCGTCGATACGCTTTGCCCGGCCGATATTCTCGGGGCGGACCGGCGCGATCTCTCCGCCGACCATGCGCTCGATCTCGGCCTCGGCCTCATCGGACAGCTTGAAGCCGTCCGGTCCAAAGAACTTGATGCCGTTGTCATGCGCCGGGTTGTGGCTGGCCGAAATCATGATGCCCAGATCGGCCCGCATCGACCGCGTCAGATAGCCCACCGCCGGGGTCGGCACGGGCCCCAGCAGCAGCACGTTCATCCCCGTCGAGGTCAGGCCCGCGGTCAGCGCGTTCTCGATCATGTAGCCCGACAGGCGCGTATCCTTGCCGATCACCACGCGATGGCCATTGCGCCCGTCGGTGCGGAAGAACCGGCCGGCTGCGGCGCCCAGCCGCAACGCCATCTCGGCCGTCATGGGAAACGTGTTTGCACGCCCACGGACGCCATCGGTTCCGAACAGCTTGCGCGTCATTGCGATCCTCCCATCGTCACCGCCCGGAACAGGCGAATTGCCTGCGCGGCCTCGGCGACGTCGTGAACCCTGTGAATCTGGACACCCTGCGCGATCGCGGCCAACGTGACCGCGATCGTGCCGGGCCCGCGATCTCGCGCCTCTGCCGCGCCGCCGATCGCGCCGATGAAACGCTTGCGCGAAGCCCCCAGCAGGATCGGACAGCCCAGCCCGTGGAACAGGGACAGCCCGTGCAAGAGGGCGAGATTGTGTTCAACCGTCTTGCCAAAACCGATGCCGGGGTCGATCACGATCCGCTGGCGCGGGATACCGTGCGCTTCGGCCCAGGAAATGCGTTCGGCGAGGAAGTCGAAGACATCCAGCAGCACATCGTCATAGCGCGGATCGTTCTGCATGGTCGCGGGGTCGCCCTGCGCATGCATAAGGCATACGGGCACACCGTGTCGGGCCACGATATCGGCCAGACGGGAATCATAGGCGAAGGCCGCCACGTCGTTGACCATGTTCGCCCCAGCCCGCAACGCGGCCTCGGCGACCTCGGACTTCCGGGTGTCGATCGAGATCGGCAGGTCGATCCCGGCCTCGCGCAAGGCCGCGATGACGGGGGCCGTTCGAACGATTTCTTCACCCACATCGACATCCTGCGCACCGGGACGGGTGCTTTCACCCCCGACATCCAGGATTGCCGCCCCGGACGCCTCCATTGCGCGGGCGTGGCGCAGCGCCGCTTCTCGGTCGTCGAACAATCCGCCATCCGAGAAACTGTCGGGCGTCACGTTCAGGATTCCCATGATCCGGGGGGCATCCATGGACATTCCCGCGACCGGAGGGCGCGACGCCGTCAGCCGATCAAGAACCTTTTCCGGCACGTCGCGCGCCCGGATCAGGCCCTGACTGCCCTCACGACTCAGCACCTCGACACGGTCGAACCAGCACCACGTTCCGGCCAACGGCACCGCCTCGGGCGGGCGCACCGGGTCCATCATTGCTATCGGTCGGTAATAGATCATGCGGCCGGTTCTGGCGCGACAAACCAGATTTGGCAATGGGCCAAGTCAGACGACCTCGATCGGCACGCGGCAGGCTGCCGGTGCTGAAACCTGCCCGTGAACGACCAGGCGCAGGGCGTCAAGCTGCCCGGCAAGCCAGGCGGCCAGATCGATCGCCCGCGCCCCCGGTCCCGGAGCACCCTGCACGTCCAGCGCCATCTTGCCCGGCGCCCAGACAATCATCCCGCCATTGCGCAAGGCCCAGTCCAGTTCGGTACGCGATGCCGCCACGCGCAGCCGGGAGTCCAGCGCGGCCAGCGCCCATGCATTCTGCTCGATCGCCAGAAGCTCGATCCGCCATTGCGCCTCGTCATTCCGCGCGCAGGGCCGGGGCAGATCGGGCAGGCCGACCGTCAGGACGACCGGCCCGTCGCCCTTTGCCGCAAGCTCGTCCAGCCGGCGCGCCAGGACGGCGGGTTCGATATCGGTACGTTCGAAATGCGCGATCACCGGGCGCGGTGCCGTTGCGCGCTCGACCGTCGCGCCACCCTTCTTGCGCACGATCTCGACACCCAGGGCATAGGGGCCGCGGTCAAGTTTCTCGATCCGCAGGAATACCCGCTCGGCCTGCGGCTCGGAAAGGATGCGCGCCGCGATGTTCTCGGCCAGCGTCTCGACCAGGTTGTAGCGTGCCTGGCCAAGCTCGATCTCGATCGCCTCGATCAGGCGATCATACGACAGAATACGGTCCACATCATCGCCGACCGGCCCGGCGGGCACCACTTCGACGGCGACGTTGAAGCGCAACCTCTGCGCGCGGCCGCGTTCGTCCTGAAATGCGCCGATATCGGCCGTCACGACGAAATCGCGCAAGGACAGCCGATCGCGGGGGACATCCCCCGCCATTGCGGCTGCGCGCTCTTCGGGATGGGCGAAGGCAAGTCGGATAACGTCGGACATCTCGGCTCCTGCTGACCGCGCGCATCATAGCGCAGGCCTGCGCAGGGGAAAGGCGAAAGGCGACCGGGCATGACCCGGATGCGCCGCCCGGTGGTCAGTTCATCGCCGTGCGAAGGGTCCGGCGATAGAAGATATGCCGGCCGATCTGCGCGGTGCGGTGGAACCGCTTGGCCCAGGACGGGCTGACTGCGGGCGTATGGAAATAGGTCGCCCCATCGGTCAGCTGGCGCGGCGCCCCATCGATCATCAGCTTGGCAATCTTGCGCGCGGTTTCCCAGGCGGAGGGGTTACCGATCTTCTCGGGCAATCCATCGCAGGTGAACGAGAACTGGCACCCACGGCTGTTCTTCTGGTTCACGACACCGCAGATCGTCGAAGGGAACCGCGGGCTGTCCACGCGATTGAGAATGACCTCGGCCACGGCGACCTGACCCTTGACGCCTTCGCCGCGCGCTTCGAAATACAGCGCCTGCGCCAGGCATTCCAACTGTTCGTCGGAAGAGGCCGGCGCCGGAAGCGAAGCGATCCAGTTCCGATCATACTTGATCCTGACCTTGCCCAGATCCGCCGGGCGTTCGGGCGGGCTGACGATATCGTTCAGACGCGAGGCGGTCAGTCCGCCGAGGGCTGCACGTTCCTGGCCCAGCAAGCTTTCAATGTCGACACCGATGGCGGCGGTGGGGTCATTGGACTGGCTGACCGTCGTTTCCGCATCCACGGCGCCGACCAGCGCAAGGAGCATCGCTGCCCCCATCGTCCAGTTCTTCAGCGGTGACATCACATCTTCCCGAATTGCTTCGTTCGGTCGGACCGTTGGCAACCATGGCTGCCCGTCCGACCGCGGGGGCATACTCGAAAATGACCGCTCCGTCCACCCTATGTTGCAAAATTACAACATAAATCGGCAAAATCGCGCCCGCAGCTTCATGTGAAACGCGCTCTGCGGCTTGCATGAATTATCAGGATCGAAAACTAACAAATTGATAATTCTTATAAATTCTACTTGACGGTCGACTCGCTCAGCGCAAATTGCGCCGCCGCCAATCGCGCAATCGGAACGCGAAATGGCGAACAGGACACATAATCGAATCCCATCCGGCGGCAGATTTCGATGGACTGGGGATTCCCTCCATGTTCACCGCAAACCGACAGCGTCAGATCCGGCCGTGCCTGCCGCCCCCGCGCCGCGCCGATGGTCAGCAACTCACCCACCCCGTCCTTGTCGAGTATGTGGAACGGGTCTTCGGGAAAGATCCCCTGCTGAACATATTCGGCCATGAAACGGCCCGCGTCGTCGCGCGACAGGCCATAGGTCATCTGGGTCAGGTCATTCGTGCCAAACGACAGGAATGATGCATGCTGGGCAATGTCGCCAGCCCGTAGGGCGGCGCGCGGCGTCTCGACCATGACCCCCAGGCGGTAGTCGAAATCGACCCCGCTTGCGTTGCGCACCTCCGCAGCGACGGAATCCACGCGGGTCCGCACCAGCTCGACCTCGCGGCGGGCCGAAACCAGCGGAATCATGATCTCGGGGACCACCGCCGCACCGCGCCGCGCGGTCTCGACGGTAGCCTCGAAGATCGCACGCGCCTGCATTTCGTAGATCTCGGGATAGATCAGGCCCAGTCGTACACCGCGAAGACCCAGCATCGGGTTGAACTCGGACAGCGCCTCGACCCGACGCATGACCTCGGACAGCGGCCTGTCCAGCGATTCGGCCAGTTCGCGCATCCCGTCGCGGTCCTGCGGCAGGAATTCGTGCAGCGGCGGATCCAGCAGGCGGATGCAGACCGGCAGGCCGGCCATGATGTCGAACAGCGCGATGAAGTCTTCGCGCTGCATCGGCAACAATCGATCCAGCGCAACCTTCCGGTCGGCCGCCGTATCGGCAAAGATCATCTCGCGCATGACCGTCAGGCGGTCCTGGTCAAAGAACATGTGTTCGGTCCGGCACAGGCCGATTCCCTCGGCGTCGAACATGCGCGCGGTGCGGGCATCGGCAGGCGTGTCGGCATTGGCGCGCACGCCGATGTCGCGAACGCTGTCGGCCCAGTCCAGAAGCGTGCGGAACCATTCGTCCAGCGCGGGCTCAAGCATCTGAGCCTGCCCTCCCAGAACCTCACCCGATGTGCCATCCACGGTAACCGTGTCGCCTTCGCGCAGGACGCGGCCGGTTCGCGTGACGATCCGGCGATCGCGCAGGTCGATTTCCAGCTCCGACGCCCCGACGATGCAGGGCAGCCCCAGCCCGCGCGCAATGACCGCCGCGTGGCTGGTCATCCCGCCCCGCTCGGTCAGAACGGCGACGGCCGCATGCATGCCGCGAATATCCTCGGGCGAGGTTTCGCGGCGGACCAATATGCAGGCCTCGTCGCGCGCGGCCGCGGCCTGGGCATCAGCCGCGGTGAACACGATCCGGCCCGCCGCCGCGCCCGGGCTGGCACCGATTCCGCGGGCGACCACCTCGCGCGGGGCGCGCGGATCGACCTGCCGGTGCAGCAGCTCTGACAGGGACTGGGGTGGGATTCGCATGATGGCTTCGTCGCGCGAAATGATCCCGTCACGAGCAAGCGAAACCGCGATACGCACGGCCGCACGCGGGCTGCGCGTCACCCGCACGGCATCGATCACGCGCAGCTCTCCGCGTTCGATGGCGAATTCGATCTGCATCTCCTCGCGCAGGCGCGCGCGGCAGATGCGGCAATGGTCCTGCAATTGCGCAAACAGGTCTGGCGCGACATCCTCCAAAGAAGGCCCGCGCGGATCACGTACAAGGTAATAGGGCCGTGTCTCGCGCGGATCGTCCGGATCGACCGCCACGAAGCGCCCGGTGATCTGCGGCGCTCCGCTTGCGCTGTCGACCATCTGGATCGTCCCGGTCCCCGCAACTCCCGGCCCCACGGCAAGGGCCATGCGCTGGACGACCAAGCCCAGCGGCGCATCGGCGGGCGCCCCCTTGGCCTGACGCAGCAGCCGCGCGCTGGTTCCTTCCCATGCGCGCGCCATGGAACGCAGAACCTCGGACAATTGCCGCGCGGGCGACTGCGGAAATTCCTCGTCCATCTCGGCCTCGTAGGCCGCCAGAGCCGCCGCCAGGGCCGTGGGTGACGGCTCGGCGGTGAAGAGGTCCGGGTCAAGCCGCGCGACATGGATCGCATAGGACTGAACAAAGCCAAGATACAGCGCATCGGCGAAGGCTTGCCCGTGTTCGCGGGCCAGCAATTCGTGCATGCGGGCATTCATCCCGACACTCAGGACCGTGTTCGGACCGCCCCATTCGGGCTCGCCCGGCGAGGGACGGACCGAGACAAGTTCGCCCTCGAACATCGCCGCGATCGCATCGACATCGGGCATCTGCCCCGCTGCGATCGCGCGGACGCTTTCACAATCCAGCGCCACCGTACGCGGCACCGGCAGATCAAGCCGGATCAGTCGCTGCAGGCATTTCGCGCGCCAGCCATGGCGGGCGCGGTCAATCGCCGCCGTCGGCGTGATTTCGGTGATCTGCGGAAACTTTGCGACTTTCAGCACTGCGGCATCCCCATGGACGCCGAAAGGATAGCGCCACCACGCCCTTTGGCAAGGAAAAGCGGACAGGTTTGGCACGGAACGCTGCGGCGCTTGCACGGACGCGCCGCATGCGCCATGAAAGCTGTCGGCAGAAAGAGGATGTCATGGCCCTACCCGTCCGGCAGCAGGTGACCTATTGGGGAATTGCGTTTGCGCTGTTCCTTCTGGCGCTGTGGGCCCTGGGGCAGGTCGTCCTGCCATTCCTGGTCGGCGGGGCGATCGCCTATTTCCTTGACCCCATAGCCGACCGGCTGGAACGCGTGGGGCTAAGCCGCGCAGCCGCCACGACGGTGATTTCGCTTTCGGCGGTCGTCATCTTCGTGATCCTGGGCCTGCTGATCGTGCCCATGCTGGTTCGTCAGCTTTCCGGCCTGGTCGAGGCCGCACCCTCGATCACGGGGCAGCTGCAGGCATTTCTCTCGGATCGGTTTCCTTCACTGATGGACAATGAAAGCGTGCTGCGCGACACGCTCTCGGCGATCGGCGAAACGATCCGGTCGCAGGGCGGCAAGCTGGCGCAGGGGGTTCTCAGCTCGGCGCTGAGCCTGATCAACGCGGTCGTGTTCATCGTCGTCGTCCCGGTGGTGGCCTTCTACATGCTGCTGGACTGGGACGGGATGGTGGCCGAGATCGACCGGCTCGTGCCCCGCGACCACCGCCAGACGGTCCGGCGCCTGGCGCGCGAGATCGACGGCGTTCTGGCCGGATTCGTGCGCGGGCAGGTATCGGTCTGCTTGATCCTGGGCACGTTCTATTCCACCGCGCTGATGCTGGCGGGGCTGGATTTCGGCCTGCTGGTCGGCGCGATCGCCGGGCTGATCACCTTCATTCCCTATGTCGGAGCGATCGTGGGCGGCACGCTGGCGATCGGCCTGGCATTGTTTCAGTTCTGGGGCGATTGGCTGCAGATCGGCATCGTCGCGGGGATCTTCGCGGCAGGTCAGTTTCTGGAAGGCAACATCATCACGCCGCGCCTGGTGGGAAAGTCGGTCGGCCTGCATCCGGTCTGGCTGTTGTTCGCCCTATCGGCCTTTGGTTCGCTGTTTGGCTTCGTCGGGATGCTGGTGGCCGTCCCCGTCGCCGCGGCGATTGGCGTTCTGGCGCGTTTTGCCATAGAGAAGTATCTGGAAAGCCGCCTGTATCGCGGAATTGAAACGCAGGGCAGTCAGACCCAGCAAGGATCAGCAGACTAGGACCCATGGCCCAGCTTGCCTTCGATCTGCCGGTGCGACCCGCACTGGGACGCGAGGATTTCTTCGTCTCTCCGGCCAATGAACTGGCGCTGGCGGCGCTGGACGCGGGCGACTGGCCGCAGGGAAAGATGCTGCTGATCGGCCCGGAAGGTTCCGGCAAGAGCCACCTTGCCCATGTCTGGGCCGGCGATCGGGGTGCGCGCATCATCCGTGCCGCGGATCTGCGTGATCACGATCTGCCCGAGCCCGGCCCGATCGTGATCGAGGACGCGGACCGGATCGCGGGCGACCCAACAGGGGAGGTCGCGCTGTTTCACCTGCACAATCACATGCTGGCCGCGGGCGCGCCGCTTCTTCTCACCGCGCGTTCTGCGCCGCGCGACTGGGGCATCGCCCTGCCCGATCTGGCCAGCCGGATGCAGGCCACCGCCACCGCACAGCTTCTGGCGCCCGATGACGCGCTGCTGGCGGCGGTTCTGGTCAAGCTGTTCGCCGACAGGCAGCTGGCCGTGGCACCCACGCTGATCCCGTGGCTGGTGTCGCGGATGGACCGGTCGTTTGGTGCCGCGCGGCGCATCGTGGCCGAACTGGATGCGTTGTCGCTTGCCCGCCGGACCGCCGTCACGCGCGCATTGGCGGCCGAGGTTCTGGACATGCTGGCCGAGCAGACGCCATGATGGCGACGCCGCCAGCCGCAGCGCGATCCGCATCCGGTGGTCGGCGGGCATGTGACACCGCTGTCAGGAAACCGCCACATCCAACCGCTAAAGGGCAGACATGACTCAGGCCGACTTCCTGAACTCGCCACCCCCCGCCCCCGTGGATCTGCCCGCCGAAGCCATCGCGGGTCCCAAGCGGTTCTTCAATCGCGAGCTCAGCTGGCTGGCCTTCAACTGGCGCGTGCTCGAGGAATCGCGCAACCCGCGCGTACCCCTGCTCGAACGGCTTCGTTTTCTCTCGATCTCGGCGACCAATCTGGACGAATTCTATACCGTCCGCGTCGCGGGCCTTAAGGAACTGGTCCGCGGCGGCAATGCCGTGCTGTCGCATGACGGGCTGACCCCGGCCGAGCAGCTGGCGCTGATCGATGCGGATGCCCGTCACCTGATGAAGGAACAACAGCTGATCTGGAACCGGCTGAAACGGGAATTGTCCGAAAACGGGATCGAGGTCGTCTCGCGCTCGCGCCTGACGCGGCGCGATCGTGCCTTCCTGGACCGCCACTTCTTCGAAAACGTCTTTCCCGTCCTTTCGCCCCTGGCCATCGACCCCGCGCATCCCTTCCCGTTCATTCCGAACACGGGCTTTTCACTGGCGCTCAAGCTTGAACGCGAGCGCGACGGCAGGCCGTTGAAGGCGCTCTTGCCCATTCCGCAACAGATCCCACGTTTCGTTCGCTTGCCCGGAGAAGCCCGTTTTCTGCCGATGGAGGACATGCTGATCCTGCACCTGGAATCGCTGTTTCCGGGCTATCGCGATGCCGGACATTGCGCTTTCCGCGTGCTGCGCGACAGCGACATCGAGGTCGAGGACGAAGCCGAAGACCTGGTGCGCGAATTCGAGACCGCGTTGAAGCGGCGGCGGCGCGGTCGTGTCGTGCGGCTGAAGATCACCGCCGGCGCCCCGGCCGACCTGCGCGCACTCATCATGGACGAACTCGACGTCACCCATGACGAGGTCGTCGATGTTCGCGGCATGCTGGGCATGTCCGATCTGAAGGAACTGGTTCTGGACAGCCGGCGTGACCTTCTGTGGCCGCCTTTCACCCCGCGCGTGCCCGAACGCGTACAGGACCATGACGGCGACATGTTCGCCGCGATCCGGCAGAAGGATCTTCTGCTGCATCATCCTTATGAAAGCTTCGACATGGTTGTGCGCTTTCTCAACCAGGCCGCTTCGGATCCGAACGTGCTGGCGATCAAGCAGACGCTGTATCGCACATCCCATGACAGCCCGATCGTGCAGGCGCTGTGCGACGCGGCCGAAGCGGGCAAGTCCGTCACCGCGCTTGTCGAACTCAAGGCGCGATTCGACGAAGCCGCGAATATCCGCCAGTCCCGCAGGCTGGAGCGGGCCGGCGCCCATGTCGTCTATGGTTTCCTGAACTACAAGACCCACGCCAAGATCTCGGCCGTTGTCCGGCGCGAAGGTGACAGCCTGGTTACCTATACCCATTTCGGGACCGGCAATTACCACCCGATCACGGCGCGCATCTATACCGACCTGTCCTTCTTTACCTGCGATCCCGCGCTGGGGCGCGATGCCGCGAAGGTCTTCAACTACCTGTCCGGCTATGTTCAGCCCGAGGGGCTGGAGAACCTGGCGATCGCGCCGATCTCGCTGAAAGAGCGGCTGCTGCAGATGATCGCGGCCGAGGCCGACCATGCCCGCGCCGGCCGTCCCGGGCGGATCTGGGCCAAGATGAACGCGCTGATCGAACCCGATGTCATCGACGCGCTTTATGCCGCCAGCCAGGCAGGCGTTCGCATCGACCTTGTGGTCCGCGGCATCTGCGGCATACGGCCCGGCATCCGGGGCCTGAGCGAGAATATCCGGGTCAAGTCCATCGTGGGCCGGTTTCTGGAACATTCCCGCATCGTCTGCTTTGGCAACGGGCATGGCCTGCCGTCGCCGCGGGCGCGGGTCTTCATCTCCTCGGCCGACTGGATGGATCGAAATCTCTCACGGCGGGTCGAAACCCTGGTCGAGATGCACAACGAAACCGTCAAGGAACAGATCACAAGCCAGATCATGGCGGCGAACCTGGCGGACGAGGCCCAAAGCTGGGTACTGCGCCCCGATGGCAAGTATCTGCGCGATCTGCCGCCGGACCGCGACGATCTGTTCAGCTGCCACCGATTCTTCATGGAAAACCCCTCGCTTTCGGGCCGGGGGTCGGCTGGGGCAAAGGACGCCCCGAAACTTGCCCATGCCAGCGAACAGGATGACCATGTCCACAACTGACCAGACCGAAAAGCCCCGCAGGAAAGAAGGCGCGAAGGCCGCCACGGCCCGGGCCCTTGCCGAAGATTGGGGGCCGTTTGGAAAGCCCTTGTTCGACGACCCTTCTGCACGCGCGCTGGAACGGGTCGGCGTGGTCGATGTGGGGTCGAACTCGGTCCGGCTTGTCGTTTTCGACGGCGCAGCACGCAGCCCGGCCTATTTCTACAACGAAAAGGTCATGGCCGGACTTGGGCAGGGGCTTGCCGCGACGGGACGGCTGAACCCCGAGGGTCGCAGGCGGGCATTGGCCGCGCTGAAGCGCTTTGCACTTCTTGCCCAGGGCATGGAGCTGCCCAGCCTGACCTGCGTCGCGACCGCCGCCGTGCGCGAGGCCGAGGACGGGGCCGAGTTCTGCGAAGAGGTCGAGCGCGAGACCGGTCTGAAACTGTGGGTGATCGACGGGCTGGAAGAGGCCCGCCTGTCGGCACAGGGCGTGCTGCTGGGCTGGCCCGAGGCACAGGGACTTGTTTGCGATATCGGCGGCAGCTCGATGGAACTGGCCGAGGTCGCCGGCGGCAAGGTCGGCCGCCGCATTTCCTCGCCGCTGGGTCCGTTCCGGCTGCAGGAAATCACGGGCGGCCGCAAGGGCGTGCAGAAATTCATCCGCCAGACGGTCGAGTCCCTGGCCGAGCAGATGGGTACCGACCACGACCGGATCTATCTCGTCGGCGGATCGTGGCGCGCCATCGCGCGGCTGGACATGGAGCGGCGCAAATACCCGATGACCGTTCTGCACGAATACCGGATGAAGCCGCAGGGCCTGTTGCAGACATTGAACTGGATCGAGGAAAGCGATCTGGATGATCTGCGCGCGCGGACAGGAACCTCGGCCGCCCGCATGGCGGTGGTCCCGCTGGCCGCGCAGGTCCTGCGCCAGCTGATCCGAACCTTCCGGCCCAAGGAGATCGACGTCTCCTCGTATGGCATTCGCGAAGGCCTGTTGTACGAACAGATGCCCGAGCGGCTGCGCATGCGCGACCCGTTGATCGAAGCGTGCCGCCATGCAGAACGCACGCAGGCCCGGATGCCGGGCTTTGGCAAGAAACTGTATCAGTTCCTGCTGCCGCTCTATTCGAATGCCAGCTTCGAAAGGCTGCGTCTGATCCGGGCGGCATGTCTGCTGCACGACACGACCTGGCGCGCCCATCCCGATTATCGTGCCGAGGTGTGCTTCGACAATGCCACCCGCGCCAATCTGGGCGGGCTGTCGCATCCCGAACGGGTCTTTCTGGGCGTCGCGCTGTTGCACCGCTACAAGAATTCGCGCTCGGGGTCGCGGATGGAGCCGTTGTTCAAGCTGCTCTCGGAGGACGAGTTGCGCGACGCCGAGGTTCTGGGCAAGGCCATGCGCTTTGGCGCGATGTTCGCCGTGAAGTCGCCCGAGGAAGCCGGCGAGCTGGCCTGGCGGCCCAAGAAGAAGGTGCTGGAACTGCGCCTGAACCCCGAATCGCAAGCCTTGTTCGGAGAGGTCGCCGAGGCGCGTTTCCGCTCGCTGGCCAAGGCCCTGGGCGCGGAAACCAAGGTGACCGTCGCGGCCCGGCCGAAGCGCGCCGAAAATTCCAGGCCGGCCGAGTGATCAGATCTCGATCTCTTCGCCCGGCTGTGCTGCATCTGGCCGGTCGTCGGGAGCCAGCGGAACCTTGCGGCGCAGGATGATATCGCCATTGGGCAGCATCTCGGGCGGATGATAATCGTCGATCTGGCCGATCATCCGCGCCAGATCGCGCAGGACCGGCCCCATTTCGGCCCAGGCATCGCCGAGTTCCGTCTGAAGATCCTTCAGCGCGGGCTCGACCTCGTCGATCATGGATCGCAGGATGATCTTCGCCCCTTCCTCGAGCAGGCTGAATCCGTGCTCGATATCTTCGGACGCGTTCTCGTCCGCGGGCGGCGCATCCTGCGCCCCTGCCGGCAGGGCCAGAGCCGCCATGATCGCGGCAATCGACAAGATGGTTCCAGTCTTCATGCGCCGATCATAGACGATCGCGCGCCTTGGCGCGAGAGCGCTTACAGGTCGATATCGATCGAGACCGGAAAGTGATCCGAAGCCGTCAGCAAGGCCTCGCGCAGATCGGGCGTGGCATAGATTGCCGGATCGTCGAACGGGTGCCAGATGCGCCATCGGGGTTTGCGCGCGGCCAGGTCGGGCGACACCATCAGATAATCAAGCAGGGCCGAGAAAAAGCGCCCCTGGTCGTCCAGATAGAAGCGCGCGGTCGACGGCATGACGACCTGACGCTTGGAAAAGGCCAGTCGCGCATGCGGGTCATACAGCTGCAATTCCGGCGGGCCGTCCAGCCCCATGACGATTTCAACCCCGGAATGACCGAACAGCTTTTCGTATTCATCCAGTCCGGGGCCGTCGTTGAAATCGCCCATGACCATGAGACTGTCGCCAGCGCGCAGATGTTCCTCGACCCGGTGACGCAGCCAGATGCACTGGGCCAGCTGCTTGCGGCGGTTTTCGATCGCAAGGCGCCGGATCTGCGCCTCTCCGGTCGCGCCATGGGGGGCCTTCGACTTGACGTGCACGCCGATCATCCGAAACTGCCGCCCGGATTTCCGCGCGGTCGCCGCAACCTCCAGCGGCGGCTTGGAGAACCGCACCACGTCCAGCGTATTGTCGATATCCAGATCGATCCGGTAGGAACTGTCGAACCGCGGCGACGACACGCCTTCGATCGACTGTTCGGGCAGGCCGATCGGGTCATGCACGGCCGAGAGAACCGCAGGGTCGTAGAGCAGCGCGATTTCCTGTTGGGTCTCGTTCGGGAAACCGATCAGCGCCTTGCGGGTACGCAGATCGAATCTGGTGGCAAACGCCTCCAGCATCTCGACGGTGTGATGACGGCGATTGTCGTCGGGCGCCTCGACGATCATCACGGCATCCGCATCCATCGCGGCAAAGACGGTGCCCAGCGCAGCAAGTTGATCGGCGCGCGTGACATTGTGGCGGGCCGACCAGCCCTGATCCTCCATCAGCCGGCCGTCGCGGTCAAAGAGATTGGTGAACCATTCGACATTGTAGGTTGCGATACGCATGGGTTTTCCAGTCAGGCGGCATGCCGGGCGCTGATGTCCTCCCATGCCCGGTTGATGGCGATCAGACGCTGTTCGGCCATCTTCAGAGCTTCGTCCGGCAGGCCCCGCGCCCGCAGCCGGTCGGGGTGACATTCCTTCACCGCCCGACGCCAGGCAGCCCGGATTTCTTCCATGGGTGCATCGGGGGACACGCCCAGAACGCAATAGGAATCGCATGCCTCGTCGGGTGCAAAGCGCGCCAGAAGGCCACGAAACGTCGCCTCGCTCACTCCGAAAATTCGCGCGACCTCGCGCAGAAAGGCATCTTCGTGCGGATGATACGCGCCATCGGCCAGCGCGATATGGAACAGCCCTTCCAGAAGATCGACCAGGACCGGATCGCCCGGGCCGAACATGCGCGCGATCTTGCGCGCATAAAGTTCGTATCCCGCGACGTCCTGCCGCGCGAGGTTGAATACCCTGGCGGCATTCTTCTCTTCGCCCGGCGGGATGGCAAAGACTTCGCGAAAGGCCGTCACTTCATCGCGCGTGACCTGCCCGTCTGCCTTGGCCATCTTTGCCCCAAGCGCGATGACCGCAATGGTAAAGGCGGCGCTGCGTTCGGGCGGTGTGCGCAAACGGTCGAATACGGCCGAAAGCGGCTCGCCCTTGGCAAGCGCCTGCAGGGCCTCGGAAATGCGGGACCAGACGGACATGTGAACAGGTTACTCCGCTATTCGGTGATTGTCAGCGCGCAGTCACAGGAATTTCTGCATCAGAACCAGATCCAGCCAACGATCGAACTTGCGGCCGACCTGCGGAATGCGTGCGACATGGGCATAGCCGATACGTTCGTGAAAGACGATGCCCGCGGCATTCTCGGCCGACACGCCCGCGATCATGCAATGCGCCCCGCCATCGCGCGCATGGGATTCAATTGCCGCCATCAGAGCGCCCCCGACACCCCTGCCGCGCGCGACAGGCGATACCATCACCGTGTGCTCCATCGCGTGGGCATAGCCATTCCCGGCCCGAAACTGCTCATAGGTGACAAAACCCAGGATTGCGTCGCCGTCTTCGGCAACAAGAAATTCGCGCCCGGCCGCGCGCCTGGCGGCGATCATGGCGGCAATCGCGATGGCGTCGCGCTGATCCGATGCAAAGGTGATCGTGGTGTCCCGAATGATCGGATTCCAGATCGCCTGGATCCCTGACAGATCCCGGTCCTCGGCCGGACGGATCTTCACCCCAGCCTCCGCAACCCGAACGGTGTCTGGATCCAGGCCTCGATCCCGATCGGCCCTGCGACGAATTCGACCCGCGGATCGTCAAGGGCGACCGCGTCGGCCAGCTTGTCTGCATCCGGATGACGGATGACCAGCCGGTCCAGCCGGCACCCACGGTCGGGCAGCCGTCCGGCAGGGTGTGCATCGCCCTGCCAAGCGATCAGGGCGGGGAACATGCCGTCGAACGGCAGATGCCCACTCTCGGGCACGGCCATGCGCCAACGCAGATCGCCACGGGAAAGATCCATGATCCGCCCCACGCCTTTCGGGGCAACGGCCAGCGCCCCGTCCAGATCATCCACCCGCACCACCCAGTTGGTCAGCGAGGGCGGCCCGGCACGCCCGTCCAGCCCGAACCAGCGCGGCTGAAGAGGCGCCGGTGCATGGGGATCGATGGCGATGACCTCGAGATATTCACAATTGCCAAGCCGCAGCAAACGGTTATGCGTGCCCATCGCGGCATGATGCCCGCCGGGCTCCAGGGGCACGGCCAGAAGGCTCTCGAGCCACGCCACACCTTCCTCCAGCCGCCTGGCTGTCACTACCAGATGATCCAGCGCTGCCATGCCCCTGCCTTCTCGCCCTACGCGCCATGTCTGAGCCCGCTCCGCGCGCAAGCTAGACCGGAAATGTCACATACGGAAGGGCGGCGTTACAGTCTGAGCGGGTCGGTTCCGGTGGCACGCCCCCGCCCGCCCCCATGCGGACATGCCGCGATGACACATTCCGTCATGGCATGATCCGCCGCATGCAAGCGCCGTCCAGCACATGTCCCCGTCAATCGACGGGACCGGTCATTCCATCCGCTGCTGCATTCGCGACATCAAGCGGCCCTGCATCGCGGTAAATTCGGGGCCGATCCGTGCCCAGAAACTGGCCATGTAAGGCTGCGTCTTGGCCGCCACGCTGGCGCCGACCGGGGTCGAATAGAACGCGGTCATGGCCTCGATCTCTTCAAGCGTGTAGATCTCGACCATTGCGTCGACCATCGCGGCTTCCATGGTGGGACGCAGGGATTTCAGTTCGTCGTTCACGATCTCGGCCAGGGCGCGCATATCGTCCTCGCTCGCACCGGGCATGGTCGCCCGCAGCTGCACCATTGCGGCATCGACCGACAACATGTCGTCCATCATCTTCTGCTGAGACGGCAGCGCGGCAAAGCGTTCGGCCGCTTCGCGCAGCCCGTCATCGGCCCCGAAGGCGATGTTGGCAGACAGCAAACCAATCGCAATCAACCCGGAAATTCTCTTCATGACGATCACTCGGTGCTCCGAAATGGTGGTGTGGCCGATCCGTGCACGGGCAGCCGTCGCCAGTCTTGCAGTGTCGCAAAAGGCGGGTCAACCAGCCGCGCATGACCGGCTCACACGTGCGGCCCGCGCGGTTCCGGAATCGGTCACACGCGTCGCGCCTTGCGGATCAGTTCCAGCACCTCGGCCGCCGCGGCGGGGATGTTGGTGCCGGGCCCGAAGATCGCCTTCACGCCGGCCTGTTTGAGGAAATCGTAATCCTGCTGGGGGATCACGCCGCCGCATATGACGATGATGTCATCCGCCCCGCGTTCGCGCAGGGCCTCGATCAGCTTGGGGGCCAGCGTCTTGTGACCGGCCGCCTGGCTGGAAATGCCAACCACGTGAACGTCGTTGTCGATCGCGTCCTGCGCGGCTTCCTCTGGCGTCTGGAACAAGGGCCCCACATCGACGTCAAAGCCGATATCGGCAAAGGCCGTGGCGATGACCTTGGCGCCCCGATCATGGCCGTCCTGGCCCATCTTGACGACCAGCATCCGCGGACGGCGCCCCTCTTCCTCGGCAAAGGCCTCGACCTCGCGCTGAATGCGGGCAAAGCCTTCGTCCCCCTCGTAGGCCGCGCCATAGACGCCCGACAGGGTGCGGATCTCGGCCCTGTGGCGTCCGAACACCTTTTCCATCGCCATGCTGATCTCTCCCACACTTGCGCGCGCCCGCGCTGCCTCGACCGCCGCCTCCAGCAGGTTGCCCCCTTCGCGCGCGCGCCGTTCCAGCTCGGCCAGCGCGGCATCGCAGGCCGCCTGATCGCGGCTTGCACGCACCCGTTCCAGCCGGGCGATCTGTGCCTCGCGCACCTTCATGTTGTCGACGTCAAGGATCTCGATGGGTTCTTCGTGCTCCTTGCGGTACTTGTTGACGCCGACGATGACCTCTTCGCCGCGGTCGATCATGGCCTGACGACGGGCCGCGGTTTCCTCGATCCGCATCTTGGGCAGACCGCTGGCCACCGCCTTGGTCATGCCGCCCATGGCCTCGACTTCCTCGATCATGGCCCAGGCCTTTTCCGCCAGATCGGCGGTCAGCCGTTCGATGTAGTACGACCCCGCCAGCGGATCGACGACATGGGTGATGCCCGTCTCCTCTTGCAGGATCAGCTGCGTGTTGCGCGCGATCCGGGCCGAGAATTCGGTGGGCAGCGCGATCGCCTCGTCCAGCGCGTTGGTATGCAGGGACTGGGTCCCGCCCAGCGCCGCGGCCAGCGCCTCATAGGCCGTGCGGACGATGTTGTTGTACGGGTCCTGTTCCTGCAACGACACGCCCGAAGTCTGGCAATGGGTGCGCAGCATCAGACTTTGCGGCTTCTTGGGGTTGAACTCGGACATGATGCGGTGCCACAGCAGCCGCGCGGCCCGCAGCTTGGCGATTTCCATGAAGAAATTCATGCCGATGGCAAAGAAGAACGACAGCCGCGGCGCGAAATCGTCCACATTCATGCCCCGCGCCAGCGCCGCGCGCACATATTCGCGCCCATCGGCCAGGGTATAGGCCAGCTCCTGCACCAGGTTCGCGCCCGCCTCCTGCATGTGATAGCCGGAGATCGAGATGCTGTTGAACTTCGGCATCTCGCGCGCGGTGTATTCGATGATGTCGGCCACGATCCGCATCGAAGGTTCGGGCGGATAGATATAGGTGTTCCGCACCATGAATTCCTTCAGGATGTCGTTCTGGATCGTGCCCGAAAGCTTGTCGCGGCTGACGCCCTGTTCTTCGCCCGTGACGATGAAATTGGCCATGATCGGGATCACCGCGCCATTCATCGTCATGCTGACGCTGATGCGGTCCAGCGGGATGCCGTCGAACAGGATCTTCATGTCCTCGACGCTGTCGATGGCCACGCCCGCCTTTCCGACATCGCCCACGACGCGCGGATGATCGCTGTCATAGCCGCGATGGGTGGCCAGGTCGAACGCAACCGAGACGCCCTGCTGCCCCGCCGCCAGCGCCTTGCGATAGAAGGCATTGGATTCCTCGGCGGTCGAAAAGCCCGCATATTGGCGGATCGTCCAAGGGCGCCCGGCATACATGGTCGCGCGCGGGCCGCGCACGAAGGGCGGCAGACCGGGCAGCGAGCCCAAATGCCCGACCCCCTCCAGATCCGCCTCGGTGTAAAGCGGCTTGACCGGGATGCCTTCCAGCGTGTTCCAGACCAGATCGTCGGGGCTCTTGCCCTTCAGCTCCTTCTCGGCAAGCTTGCGCCAGCTTTCCAACGGGTCCGTCATGATCTTCGTCCTTTCCCTGCGCCGCGACCTGGCGGCAAGAAACCTTTCCACCCGACCCCTGTCACCTATATGACAGGGACAGGAGGCTGCATGAGATACATCTTCGTTCTGGCCCTTGCGGCATGGATGTCGACGCTTTTCCCCGCGCTTGCCGCCGAGGCCGAAACCGATCGTCTGGAAATCCTGCCCGCGGCCGAGGTTCGGCTGGAGGATTTCGTATGGAAGAAGCGGCCGATCGTCGTCTTTGCCGACAGCCCGAACGACCCGGCCTTCGTCAACCAGATGCTGTATCTGGCCGACGACCCCCAGGAACTGATCAAGCGCGACGTGGTCGTGATCGTCGATACCGATCCGTCACAAAAGAGCGCCGTCCGCGAAAAACTGCGGCCGCGCGGTTTCTCGATGGTGCTGCTGGACAAGGACGGCGCGGTGAAGCTGCGCAAGCCGCTACCCTGGAGCGTCCGCGAAATCGTGCGTGCGATCGACAAGTTCCCGCTGCGCCAGCAGGAAATCCGGGACGAACGTCTGCGCGAGCAGTAGCGGGCGATCATCCGGCGACCTCCCGCATGGAAGGCGGATCGCACAGCTCGACGCCGTTGACCGCGCCTTCGGCAAGCAGTCGCCAGTCGTTCTCGAACCGGGATTGCAGGATCTTCAGCTGATCGGCGGAAAACGGCGACAACCTGGGGCCGGGCAATGCCCCTCGTATACGCTCGGCCTCTTCCCGATAGGCCTCTCGGTCGCCCCAATCGCCGCGCGCGCCCAGTTGCAGAAGCTCGAACACGGCATAGGCAGAGGCCGATCGCCCCGCAGCGCGCGGCGGATCTCCCAGTTCCCGCGCCAGATCCGGACCGATCATCCGCGCAAGAGCCTTCGACACCGCCTGTCGCGAGGAATCGTATTGCCAAACCACGATCCGACTGTCGGGAAACACCGTGTGGATGTCGCGCACCACGTCCACCCACCCCCTGCTCTGCCCCAGCCGCATCATCCGCTGATCGTCAAAGGGCCCCATCGGCTTGCGGCAGATCAAGTGAGAATAGATCGACACCGCAAGGCTGGCATAATCGCGGATGCACAGGAATATCTGGTCGGGCTGCACCGGGAACAGCTCGGCGGTCGCCGCCAGCCAGTCACGTGCATCCCAGTACAGCGTGCCATCGGCATAGGTCTCGGCCATGGCGCCAAGCAGGTTTTCCTCGCTGACCAGGATATGGTCGATCCCCGACTCGGCTTCGGCTGCAAAGGCCACATGCATCTCATGCACGACACCTGCCAGGTCGGGCCGCCTGGCGCCCGGCCCGCCGCCGCGCGCCACACGCGGCACGAAATCGCGACGCCGCCCGGCGCGCATCGTGCGCGGCCCCCAGAACGCAATACCGTATCCCCGCAACCAGTCGCGACGACGTCGGCAAAGCTGCTGCAATGCCGTCGATCCCGTGCGATGGGCTCCGATATGCAGGGTCAGCTGCATCCCTATTCGAACTCCATGATCACTTCGTCCACCTGCAGGCTGGCCCCGGCCTCGACCTTGATACTGGCGACCACCGCCTTGCGTTCGGCGCGCAGGATGTTTTCCATCTTCATGGCCTCGACCGTAGCCAGGGCCTGCCCTTCCTGCACTTCGTCGCCTTCCTCGACATGGATCTTCACCACCATCCCGGGCATCGGGCACAGCAGGTATTTCGACATGTCGGGCGCGGCCTTTTCCGGCATCAGTCGCGCAAGTTCGGCGACGCGGGGACTGCGCACATGAACCTTCAGATCGGCGCCGCGACTGCGGATGCGGTAGCCTGCCGGGATACGGTCGACCTTCAGCACGACCGGTTGACCATCGACCTCCAGCCGAGCCAGCGTCATGCCGGGCTTCCAGTCCGAGGCCACGCGGTGGCGCGTGCCGTCGGCGAAGGTCACCGTCGCGCCATCGCGATCGGCGTCGATATGCAGCGCGAATTCCTCGCCCTGAACGGCGACCACCCAATCGGTACCGACCCGGCGCTCGTGATTGCCAAGCCGGCCCGAAATGCGTGCGTCGCGGATTTCGCAGACCCGGTGCATGGCCGCGGCGCATGCTGCGATCCGGCGCAACTGATCGGGTTGCAGGGTAACGCCATTGAAGCCGTCGGGAAACTCCTCGGCAATGAAGGCCGTTGTCAGGTCGCCTTTCACGAAGCGTGGATGGTCCATGACCGCCGAAAGGAACGGCAGATTGTGTCCGATGCCCTCGACCTCGAATTCGTCCAGCGCGACGCGCATGACCTCGATCGCCTCGCTGCGCGTCGGCGCCCACGAACACAGCTTCGCGATCATCGGGTCATAGAACATGCTGATCTCGCCGCCTTCATAGACGCCGGTATCGTTGCGTACGATACTGGTTGCCGTAACGGCCTCGGCCGGGGGGCGATAGCGCGTCAGACGGCCGGTCGAGGGCAGGAAGTTGCGATACGGGTCCTCGGCATACAGACGGCTTTCGATGGCCCAGCCGTTGATCTTCAGATCCTCCTGCGCAAAGGGCAGCTTTTCGCCCGCCGCGACACGGATCATCTGTTCGACCAGATCGATGCCGGTGATCAGCTCGGTCACCGGGTGTTCGACCTGCAGGCGCGTGTTCATTTCAAGGAAATAGAAATTTCGATCGCCATCCACGATGAACTCGACCGTGCCCGCACTGGAATAGCCCACCGCGCGGGCCAGAGCGCAGGCCTGTTCGCCCATGGCTCGGCGCGTCTCTTCGTCCAGGAACGGCGAAGGCGCTTCTTCGATGACCTTCTGGTTGCGCCTCTGGATCGAGCATTCGCGCTCGAACAGGTGGACGCAGTTGCCATGCCTGTCGGCCAGGACCTGGATTTCGATATGCCGGGGTTGGGTGACGAATTTCTCGATGAAGATCCGATCGTCGCCAAAGCTGCTGGCGGCTTCGTTCTTCGAACTCTGGAAACCTTCGCGGGCCTCGTCGTCGTTCCACGCGATGCGCATGCCCTTGCCGCCGCCCCCCGCGCTGGCCTTGATCATGACCGGATAACCGATCTGACGGCTGATGCGCACGGCTTCGTCCGCGTCCTCGATCAGACCCATATAGCCGGGGACCGTGCTGACGCCGGCTTCGGCCGCAAGCTTCTTCGAGGTGATCTTGTCGCCCATCGCCTCGATCGCGGTCTTGGGCGGGCCGATGAAGACGACGCCTTCCTTCTCCAGCGCCTCGGCAAAGCGGGGATTTTCCGACAGGAAACCATAACCGGGATGGACAGCCTCGGCACCCGTCTTCCGTATCGCATCCATGATGCGGTCGATCACGATATAAGACTGGTTCGCCGGTGCGGGGCCGATATGGACGGCCTCGTCCGCCATGCGCACATGCAAGGCGTTGCGATCGGCGTCCGAATATACGGCGACCGTGCGAATCCCCATCTTGCGCGCCGTCTTGATGACGCGACAGGCAATTTCCCCACGGTTCGCGATCAGGATCTTGTTGAACATTCCGTCCCCTTTCCCGCAACGCCGGGGGCACCCCCGGCCGCGCAAGCAATGAAAAGGCCACCGCGGCGCGACGCCGCGATGGCCTGATTGTCGATCATCTCGATCAGGGCGGGGGCGATGCCCCGCGCCAAAGTCCTAGCGGCAGATGCCTGCGTCGTCGCAGAACACGCCCGCAGCACCGCCGACCAGCGCGCCGGTGAGCGCATTGCCCCCCAGTGCATCGGCCACGACGGCGCCCCCCGCCGCGCCGGCGAGTCCGCGTTCAGTATCGGTCTGCAGGCAGCCCGAAAGCGCGAAGGCCGCACCAAGAGACAGGACCAGAAGTCTGATACGCATCGTGAAGCTCCCCTTGAGTCTGCGAGCGTCGGCGCTCGGCCATCAATAGTTGCGGCAGACGCCCATGTCGTCGCACAACGCGCCCGCAGCGCCGCCCAGTGCGGCACCGGCGACGACGTTGTTGTCGGTCGCGTCCGCGACCAGCGCACCCGCCGCGGCGCCGGCCAGCGCACGCTCGCCGTCCGTCTGCATGCAGCCCGACAGGACGACAGCCGAAACAAGGCCAAGGGAGATTGCAAGAATCCGCATACTGCTCTTCCTCCAGAAGATGGTTGTGTTTCACACGATCTTAGCGCGCGCACACGGAAGGAAAAGCGAAATCCGCCTGTCGGATCGGCCGGGCGGCAAGGTTCCGCCAATGTCTGATGAATCAAAAGCGGCCTGACCCCGAAGGGGCCAGGCCGTAGAGAAGGGGAAGGGTAACGGTTTTGACAATTCGGGGCGTGATGCTTGGCATAGGGTGTCGCCCCACGATCACCATGGACCAGCGCCCGCGCCGCGACAAATGCAAAGTTTCCCGGCCGGAAACAACCGGCAGAAAAGCGCCCAATTTCGTCGCGGGTCAGCGGTTTCATGCCCAGTCGTCCTCTTCGAAGATCTGCGGAAACGACGCCCGGGCACGTTTGACATCGATGCGCAGCAGGGCCTCGTAGCTTTCGGGGTCGAAGGGCTCCTCGGCCGGAACGACCTCGCGCCCGAAAAGCCACGACAGGCGGCCTGCATCCAGATTGCCGCGCTCAAAGGGTTCTTCGCCGAAATATTCCCACAGGGCGGCCATGAAGGCTTCGTCGGCGCGCCGGTCGGCCGGGCTGCGATCGCGATAGCGTTCCCGCGCCACAAGCCGCGTCGCCCCCTTGGGATTGGCACGGCGAATGGTGAATTGATAATCGGTGCCGGGAAGACGGCCAGGAAAGCCGCGATGTTTCAGCATGGTGCGCACTCCCCCCTGCGGAAAGTCGCACAGGCGCGCCGGCGGAACGGGCCGCCGGCACGGATCTTGTCCAGAGCTTGTGCGTCAGCCGCCGTATTTGCCGGTGAAGACAGGCTCGGTCGTGACGGGTTCCTGCATGACGACAGGCTCTTCCTGCCGGGCGCAGGCCGCCACGAATGCCACGAATGCACAGGCGACGAGGATGTGTTTCGACATGGTTTCTTCCTGCTTTCTACTGCTGCGTCAGCCAAGGCGGGCGGCCTCATGCCACCTGCCCCACCGTGATGCGACCGCACGACACATGTGCCGCGCCACGGCATCATATCGCGGCCTGGCCGAACTCCATAAGGAAATGATGGGGCTTTCAGCCTCTGTTGCCGCATCGCATCAAGCATGCGTTCGCCTAGAATGGTTCCCATCGGCATTCCTCTCGGTCGATGGTGAAGGCGTCGAAATACTGCGTCGCCTGTGGATCGGTCTCGCCAAAGGGCAAGGGCCGGTCGGAAAGAGAGATGACGACCTGCGCGGGGCTGGGCCCGATACTCGGCAGGCGCGGCACGGCATATGTTTCGCATAGCCATTCCATGTCCGACAGCGCCTGCACCACGCCGATCGACGGCAGCTTCGGCGCAACGAAACGAAAACGGATCGTCAGGCCTTGCGTTCCCGGCGAAGACCGGATGACCTCGAACAGCTCGGCATTCAGGCCCGAGGGCGTCACGACGCGCTCTTCGGTCGCGCCGGCACTTCCGGCCGACACGACACAAAGACCCAGCCCAATGACCCAAGAGGTGCCGCAAGTCCATTTCAACCGGCCGCCAGCCATCAAAGCGGAATATTGTCGTGCTTCTTCCACGGATTGCTCAGCTTCTTGCCGCGCAGGCTGGCAAATGCCCGACAAACCCGGCGCCGCGTGGAATGCGGCATGATCACCTCGTCGATGAAGCCGCGTTCGGCCGCGACAAAGGGATTGGCAAAGCGCTCTTCGTACTCCTTCACGCGCATCGCAATCTTGTCGGGGTCGCCCAGCTCTGACCGATACAGGATCTCGACCGCGCCTTTCGCGCCCATGACGGCGATCTCGGCCGTCGGCCAGGCATAATTGAAGTCGCCCCGAAGATGCTTCGAGCTCATCACGTCATAGGCCCCGCCATAGGCCTTGCGCGTGATCACCGTCACCTTGGGCACCGTCGCCTCGCCATAGGCGAACAGAAGCTTGGCGCCGTGCTTGATGACGCCGCCATATTCCTGGGCCGTGCCGGGCAGGAAGCCGGGCACGTCGACAAAGGTCAGGATGGGGATCTCGAAGGCATCGCAGAAGCGCACGAAACGCGCGGCCTTGCGGCTGGCGTCGATATCCAGACAGCCGGCAAGCACCATCGGCTGATTGGCAACGACGCCGACGGTCTGTCCCTCCAGCCGGATGAAGCCGCAGATGATGTTGGCCGCGAAATCCTTCTGGATCTCGTAGAAGTCGCCTTCGTCCGCGACCTTCAGGATCAGCTCCTTCATGTCATAGGGCTGGTTCGGATTGTCCGGAATCAGCGTATCAAGGCTTTCCTCGATCCGGTTCGGGTCGTCATAGAATGGCCGGGTCGGCGCGCGGTCCCGGTTGTTCAGGGGCAGGAAGTCGAACAGGCGCCGGATCTCCAGCAGCGCCTCGACATCGTTCTCGAAGGCGCCATCGGCGACGGATGACTTCTTCGTATGCGTCACGGCTCCGCCCAGCTCCTCGGCTGTCACGACCTCGTTGGTCACCGTCTTGACCACGTCCGGGCCGGTCACGAACATGTAGCTGGTGTCGCGCACCATGAAGATGAAATCGGTCATGGCGGGGCTGTAGACCGCGCCGCCCGCGCAGGGGCCCATGATGACGCTGATCTGCGGGATAACGCCCGAGGCCATGATGTTGCGCTGGAACACGTCGGCATAGCCCGCAAGGCTGGCCACGCCTTCCTGGATGCGCGCGCCGCCCGAATCGTTCAGACCGATGACGGGCGCGCCGTTCTGCATGGCCATGTCCATGATCTTGCAGATCTTCTGAGCATGCGTCTCGGACAGCGAGCCGCCAAAGACCGTGAAGTCCTGGCTGAAGACATAGACCATCCGACCGTTGATCGTGCCCCATCCGGTGACGACCCCATCGCCCGCGGGACGGCTCTTTTCCATCCCGAAATCGGTGCAGCGATGGGCGACGAACATGTCGAATTCCTCGAAACTGCCTTCGTCCAGCAGGATCTCCAGCCGCTCGCGCGCTGTCAGCTTGCCGCGGGCATGCTGAGCCTCGATCCGCTTTTCGCCGCCCCCCAATCGGGCCACGCTGCGACGCCGCTCCAGTTCCTCCAGGATATCCTGCATGCTCTCTCCCTGCTGGCCGGTCCCTGGCGCCGCTTGCGCGCATGCGCCGGGACTGCGGCCGGAATTGTTCCGTCGGATGCAACGAAGCTACCCGGCCTCGTCCGGTCGGGAAAGCGGTTTTCCGAAAATTTGCAATCTGTTTGCCTCAATGTCTGTGCAAAGTGCAAATCAGCAAATTTCATCCCCCTTTCACAGATGGCGCGGATCGCCTATCTGAACCGCGCAAACGCGCAGGAGCAACAAGATGCCCTCTCTACCCATTCCCGTGGTCACGATCAGCCTGCTGATCGCCTCGAACCTGTTCATGACCTTTGCGTGGTACGGCCACCTGAAGTTCAAGTCGGCACCCCTGATCGCCGTGATCCTTGTCAGCTGGGGCATTGCCCTGTTCGAATATGTCCTGCAGGTGCCGGCAAACCGTCTGGGGCACGGATATTTCAGCGCGGCGGAACTCAAGACCATCCAGGAGGTCATCACGCTGGTCATCTTCGCGGGCTTCTCTGCGCTTTACCTGAAGGAACCGCTTGGTTGGAACCACGCGATCGGGTTCGCGCTGATCGCCTGTGGCGCCTTCTTCATCTTCCACAAATGGACCTGACCGGGCAGCCCCGTTCCGCACAGCCCTTCCTTGGCAAGATTGTTTGCAAAGGCTAGCTTCGCGCCTGCAAACCGTCACGGAGGCCGGGCAATGGGATCGCAGAAGCTGTATGCCGGCGCAAAGCTGCGCGAGACGCGCACGCGGCTTGGCCTGACGCAAAAGGCCTTTGCCGCCAAGCTGGGCGTTTCGCTGCCCTACCTGAACCAGATGGAGAACAACCATCGCCCCGTCTCGGCGGCGGTCGTTCTGGCGCTGGCCTCGGAATTCGGGATGGACGTCACCGAATTGTCGGCGGGCGACGCGGAAAGGTTGGTCTCGGACATGCGCGAGGCGCTGGCCGACCCCGTATTCGACGGCAATGTTCCCCCGATCGCGGATCTGCGGCTTGCGGCCTCGAATGCGCCGATGCTGGCGCGGGCCTTTCTGGCGCTGCACCGCGCCTATCGGCAAAGCCATGAACGGCTGGCCTCTCTGGACGAAGCCCTGGGAAGGGACGAATCCGCCCTGCGCCCCTCGCCATGGGAGGAGGTGCGGGATTTCTTTCACTACTGCGACAATTACATCGACGCGGTCGATCGGGCGGCCGAACATTTCGCCGAGGCGCGGGGCGCCAGCGCCGACATCGAGGCGCGCGCAAGGTCATTGCTGGCGCGCAACGGGATCGAGCTGGTCCTGTCCGATTCCGACGAGATCCGCCACCGGACCGATGGCAGGCTGGTCCTGTCGACCCGCGCCGCGCCGTCGACCCGCCGGTTCCAGATCCTGCATCAGGTCGCAGTGATCGCCCATGGCGATCTGCTGGACGCCACGCTGGACCTTGCCCGCTTTCACACCGACGAGGCGCGCGCCATCGCGAAGATCGGGCTGGCCAACTATTTCGCCGGGGCTGCGATGATGCCCTATGCGCGGTTCATGGAGGCCGCGCGCGAGACGCGCCACGATCTCGAGCGTCTCGCCGACCGCTTCGGCGCTTCGATCGAGCAGGTCGCGCATCGGCTGTCGACGCTGCAACGGCCGGGTCAGAAAGGGATCCCCTTCTTCTTTGTCCGCGTCGATCAGGCGGGCACGATCACCAAGCGCCATTCGGCAACGCGATTGCAGTTCGCACGCTTTGGCGGCGCGTGCCCTCTGTGGAACGTGCATCAGGCCTTCGAGACGCCGGGCCGGTTCCTGCGCCAGCTGGCCGAGACGCCGGACGGCGTGCGATATCTCTGCCTTGCGCGCGACGTGTCGAAACCGGGCGGGTCGTTCCACGCGCCGGTCCGGCGCTATGCGATCGGGCTGGGATGCGAGATCAGCCATGCCCGCGACCTGGTCTATGCCGACGATCTGGACCTGACCAATGCGCGCGCCTACCAGCCGATCGGCATATCCTGCCGGATCTGCGAGCGGCGGGATTGTCACCAGAGATCCGTCCCGCCGCTGGAACGGCGGCTGAGGGTGGACCCCAACCGCCGCGGCATTCTTCCCTATGAAATCGACTGAAGACTTCAGGCTTCGGCCAGCATCCGCGCGATCTCGTCCTTCAGCGCGGCGCGCTTCTTGCGCAGCTCGGTCTCGGCAAGGCCGTCGATCGGCTCGACCCCCGTTTCCGCGCGATGCACGGCGCGGTTGATCTCGTGATATTCTTCGGCAAGCCGCGCGAAATGCGCGTTCGAGAGCTTCAGCGCGTGAATTCTTTCAGCCTTGTCAGGGAATTCCTCGTGCAGTTCGTGCGGGGTGTGCGACATGTGGTCTCTCCTGCCTGTCTTGTCACCCGCAATCTAGGCCCGCGCCCTTCCGGCCTCCTTGACCTGCATCAACCATGCCACGCGGAATTGTCGTCATGACAATTCCGGATTTGACGCGGCCAAAGCCGGCATGCGACCGTCTCGGCCCAGAGGAGACAGCCGCATGCCGCCCCGCGCCCCCATCTTCACGCCCGTTCTGATCTCGGGCTGCATTGTGATCATGATCGGCTTTGCGATCCGCGCCAGTTTCGGCGTGTTCCAGATACCCATCGCGCAGGAATTCGGGTGGCCGCGGGCGGAATTCAGCCTGGCGATTGCCATCCAGAACCTGGCCTGGGGGTTTGGCCAGCCCCTGTTCGGCGCGCTGGCGGAACGGTTCGGCGATCGCCGCGCCATCGTCCTTGGCGCCTTGTGCTACGCGGCGGGGCTTGTCCTGTCGGCCGGGGCCACGACGCCGATCCAGCATCAGCTGCTGGAAATCCTTGTGGGTTTCGGCATCGCGGGCACGGGGTTTGGCGTCATACTTGCCGTCGTCGGACGTGCCGCGAGCCCGGAAACGCGATCCCTGTCGCTGGGCATCGCGACCGCGGCCGGGTCCGCGGGTCAGGTCTTTGGCGCCCCGCTGGCCGAAGCCCTGCTGACCCAATTCCCCTGGCAGACGGTGTTCCTGATCTTCGCGGGCATGATCCTTGCCGCGCTTGCCGTTCTGCCGATGATGCGGTCGCCTGCGCCCGCGACCCGCGCGGAACTGGAAGAAAGCATGGGCGCGGTCCTGATGAAGGCCGCGCGCGACCCTTCCTTCACCCTGATCTTCCTTGGATTCTTTTCCTGCGGCTATCAGCTGGCCTTCATCACCGCGCATTTCCCGGCCTTCGTGACCGAGATGTGCGGCGCGATCGACCCCTCGGGCACCCTGGCCTCGCTGGGGGTGACATCGACATCGGCGCTGGGCGCGGTCGCGATCTCGCTGATCGGGCTGGCCAACATCGTGGGCACCATCACTGCGGGCTGGCTGGGCCGATACTATTCCCGCAAATACCTGCTGGCCGCGATCTATGCCGGGCGCACGATCGCGGCTGCGGCCTTCATCATGCTGCCCATGACCCCGACATCGGTCATCGTCTTTTCCGTCGTCATGGGCGCGCTGTGGCTTGCGACGGTGCCGCTGACCAGCGGACTTGTCGCCCATATCTACGGTCTGCGCTACATGGGCACGCTGTACGGCATCGTCTTTCTGTCGCACCAGATCGGCAGCTTCGTGGGCGTCTGGCTGGGCGGACGGATGTATGACGCCTATGGGTCCTACACCGCCGTGTGGTGGATCGGGGTGGCCGTCGGCGCCTTTTCGGCCGTCGTCCATCTGCCGGTGCGCGAACGCGCGCTGAGCCCGGCTGTCGCCTGATCGTTCAGCCTTCTTCCTCCAGCCCCACCAGCGCTCGGGCGAATTCCTGCGGATCAAAGGGGGCCAGATCGTCGATCTTCTCGCCGACGCCGATCGCGTGGATCGGCAGGCCAAACCGGTCGGCCAGCGCCACCAGGACGCCGCCCTTGGCCGTGCCGTCCAGCTTGGTCATCACCAGACCCGAGACATCGGCAATCTTGCGGAAGATCTCGACCTGCGTGATCGCGTTCTGGCCGGTCGTGGCATCCAGCACCAGGATCGTGTTGTGCGGCGCTTCGGGGTCCTTCTTGCGGATCACGCGGACGATCTTGGCCAGCTCCTCCATCAGGTCCTGGCGGTTCTGAAGCCGCCCGGCCGTGTCGATCATCAGAAGATCCGCCCCATCCGCCTGCGCGCGGGTCATGGCGTCGAATGCCAGGCTTGCCGGGTCCGAGCCTTCGGGCGCGGTCAGCACCGGCACCCCCGCTCTGTCCCCCCAGACCTGCAACTGCTCGACTGCAGCGGCACGGAACGTGTCACCCGCGGCGATGACCACTTTCTTGCCCGCGGCCGACAACTGGCTGGCCAGCTTGCCGATCGTCGTCGTCTTGCCCGACCCGTTCACGCCAACCACCAGAACGACCTGCGGGCGCGTGGGGTAAAGCGGCAAGGGCCGCGCGACCGGCTCCATGATGCGCGCGATCTCGTCGGCCAGAGCCTGCTTGATCTCGCGCACCGATACGCGCCTGCCCATGCGCCCTTGCGCCAGGTTGGCCGTGACGCGCATGGCCGTCTCGACCCCCATGTCGGACTGGATCAGGAGCTCTTCGAGGCTCTCCAGCATCTCGTCGTCCAGCACACGCCGTGGTTCGTCTTCCGCACGGCGCAGGATGCGGCCGATCAGGCCCGGCTTCGCGGGATCCGGCTGTGCGGATTTGTCGGGCGCCGCGCCATCGCCCGGCGCCGCCGCATCGGCGACCTCGGTCACGATGGTTTCCAACCCCTCCTCGATCCGCGACGAGGACTTCAGCAACCGGTCCTTGAGCTTGGTGAAGAACGACATGAGCAGACTTTCGCGTTGACCTTTCCCCTCACGTAGTCCTTTCGCCGACCGGATGGAAGGGTCGAGCCCATTCTGATGCTCGACGCGCGCGGCCGCCTTTGGCAGGATGGGATGGATGAAGGCAGACGCGCGACCGGGGATGGAACGGGCACAGAATGACAAGGTCGGCGCCAAAGGTTGGCGCGCGGCGCTGCCGCATGTGGCGGCCACCATGGCGCCTGTCCCGCTTCTTGTCGCCGCCGCGATGCTGGGGGGTGGTTGGAGCCTTGCCGCCCTTCTGTGGATGAGCGTCGGACTGCATCTGGCCGATGCGATGCTTGTTCGGATACGCCCCGCCTGGGGGGCCGACCATGTCGCGCAACCGGTTGCCGACCGGGTATCGGTCGCGCTTGCGCTGACGCATTTCCTGCTCTTGCCCCTTGCAGTCTGGAGCCTGAGCGGCGCCGGCCCCCTTGGCCCCTGGGACGGGGTTGCGACCTTCCTGGCCTTCGGGCTCTGGCTTGGCCAGGCATCCAATGCCAACGCGCATGAACTGATCCACCGGCGCGAGCGCTGGCTGTTCCGGCTGGGCTGGGCGGTGTTCGTGACACTGCTTTATGGCCACCACGTTTCGGCGCATCGGCTGGTGCATCATCGTTTCGTCGCCACGCCGAACGATCCGAACACCGCCCGCGCCGGCGAAGGCTTCTATCAATTCCTGATCCGCGCATGGCCCGGCGCCTTTCTGGCCGGATACGAGATGGAGCGAAACCTGCGCCGGCGCGCGCGTGGCCCGGGGCGGCTGAACCCCTATGTGATCCATGTAGGCGGAGCTCTGGCCCTGCTGACCCTTGTTGCGTGGCTCTTCGGGCCTGATGGGCTGGTGGCGTATCTGCTGCTTTGCGCCCATGCGCAGATCCAGATCCTGCTGTCCGATTATGTGCAGCATTACGGCCTGCTGCGGCAGGAATTGCCCGATGGCCGGCCCGAGCCCGTCGGCCCGGCCCATAGCTGGGATGCCCCGCGCGGCCTGTCCGGCCTGATGATGCTGAATGCCTCGCGCCATGCCGACCATCACCTGCACCCTTCCAAAGGTTTCGGCGAACTGGAGACGCCCGCACGAACTCCGCGCCTGCCGGCCTCGCTGCCGATCATGGCGACGGTTGCCCTGGTCCCGCCGCTGTGGCGGCGGCTCATGGACCGCAGGCTGCGCAGGATGCAACCGGACTGAGCCGAGGTGACACGAACCCGCAGCTTGTGGCACACTTGGCGCAAAAGGGATAATCCCATGACACGCATCCAGACCCTTGCCATGCTGGCCCTCTGCGCCCTGGCCGCGCCCCTGTGCGCGGCCGAGCCGGGGCCGCCCCTGTCGGCTGCCGCATTCGACGCGCTGACGCGGGGCAAGACCATGGTCTACATGTCAGGCGGCGACCCCTATGGGATCGAGCGATACCTGCCAGGGCGGCGCGTTGTCTGGGCCTTCGTCGGTGAGGAATGCCGCGAGGGATACTGGTACGAAGATCGCGGCGACATCTGCTTTGCCTATGAAGACCTGGGCGAGCCGCAATGCTGGACCTTCTGGCAGGGCGAACAGGGTCTGATGGCGCGCTTTCGCGGCGACCCCGAAGGCATGGCCCTGGTCGCCGTCGAGGAAAGCCCCGACGCGCTGATCTGCCAGGGCCCGCATCTGGGCGTCTAGGGCGGACTATTGCGCATCGGCGGTCCGCACGGGCAAACGTCCGTCGGCAAACTCGATCTGCAATTCCGCGTGGCCCATTGCCGTGGCCCGCGTCGTGACGACATGCTCCCCGGCCCAGACGATCGCAAAGCCACGGCGCAAGGTTTCCGCATGCCCCAGGCTCTGACGTGTGCGATCCAGCGCCGCCAGCCTGTCAGACAGCGTTTGCAGCCTGCGCGTCATCGCAGAGTCCATCCGATCCGCCAGCGATTGCAGATCGTTGCGCCTGCGCGCGGACTCTTTTTGCGCCTCGCGCAGCGACCGGTCGAAGGCCGGGCGAAGCCGCGCCGCCAACGTATCCAGATGCCGACGCTCCTGCCCCAGCCGGCCCGTCAGAACCGACGGGCGCAACCGACCCGCTACCGCGTTGAAACTCGCCCGCCGATTGGCCGTTGCCCCGCGCAATGCGGGCGCAAGCCTGTCGGACCACAGGTCAAGACGCTGGCTGGCCGGCGCCAGTAGCGCCTGCGGCGAGCCCAGCGCGCGCGCAAGATCCGACAGCCTTTGCCCGCCCTGCTCGATCCGCCGGATCATCGCCCGGGACATCCGGCTGCCGTGATCGGAAACCGTCCGGATCAGGTCCATGCGCACGGGCACGGCCATCTCGGCCGCCGCGGTGGGGGTGGGCGCGCGCCGATCCGCCGCAAGGTCGATCAGCGTCGTGTCGGTTTCATGCCCGACCGCCGAGATCAGCGGAATGCGGCTTTCGGCAGCCGCGCGCACGACGATTTCCTCGTTGAAGCCCCACAGATCCTCGATCGAGCCGCCCCCGCGCGCGACGATGATCAGGTCGGGCCGCGGGATCGGACCCCCTTCGGGCAGGGCGTTGAAGCCGCGGATGGCGGCAGCAACCTCGGGGGCACAGCGTTCGCCCTGAACCGTGACCGGCCAGATCAGGACCGGACGGGGAAAGCGGTCGCGCAGGCGGTGCAGGATGTCGCGGATCACCGCGCCCGTGGGCGAAGTCACGACGCCGATCACCCGCGGCAGATAGGGCAATGGCTTCTTGCGCTCGGGCGCGAACAGGCCCTCGGCGGCCAGCGCGGCCTTGCGCCGCTCGAGCATGGCCATCAGCGCGCCAAGACCCGCCGCGGCAAGCTCCTCGACGATCATCTGGTATTTCGACTGGCCCGGAAAGGTCGTCAGCCGCCCGGTCGCGATCACCTCCAGCCCCTCTTCGGGCTTGATGGACAGACGCCCCGCCTGTCCCTTCCAGCAGACGGCGGCAAGCACGGCGCGTTCGTCCTTCAGGTCGAAATACAGATGCCCCGATCCGGGCCGAGCGACACGTCCGATCTCGCCGCGTACGCGGACACGCCCGAACTCGCCCTCGATCACCCGCTTCACCGCACCCGAGATCTCGGACACGGTATATTCATGCGCATTCGCCCCGACGGGCGTTTCGTCTTCGAACAGATCCATGGCCTGACTTGTATCCTGTGTTGCCCGACCTTAGAACGCCGCAAGGGCAAGGCCAAGCGGGGGCGACGATGAATATCCTCATTCTGGGCGGCGGCGGGCGCGAACATGCGCTGGCCTGGGCGGTCAAGCAGAACCCGAAATGCGATCGGCTGATCGTGGCCCCGGGAAATGCGGGCATCGCGCAGATCGCGGAATGCGCCGATATCGATATCCTCGACGGCGCCAGCGTCGCGACATTCGCCGAAGAAAATGCCGTCGATCTTGTGATCGTGGGCCCCGAGGCACCGCTGGCTGCCGGCGTGGCCGACGTCCTTCGTGGCGCCGGGATCCCGGTCCTGGGACCATCGGCCGAGGCTGCGCGACTTGAAGCCTCCAAGGGCTTCACCAAGGAAATCTGCGACGCCTGCGGCGCGCCCACCGCCCGGTGGGCGCGGTTCACCGAGGCCGAGGCCGCACGCGACCACATCCGCGCCAAGGGCGCGCCGATCGTCGTCAAGGCCGACGGGCTTGCCGCCGGCAAGGGTGTCATCGTCGCCATGACCGAGGAAGAGGCCCTGGCCGCCGTGGACGACATGTTCGCCGGCGCCTTTGGCGCAGCCGGGGCGGAAGTGGTCATCGAGGAATTCATGCAGGGCGAGGAAGCCTCGCTGTTCGTTCTGTGCGACGGAAAGAACGTCCTGCCCATCGGCACGGCGCAGGACCACAAGCGCGTGGGCGACGGCGATACCGGCCCCAATACCGGCGGCATGGGGGCCTATTCCCCCGCCCCGGTGCTTGACGATTCCGTGCTGCAACAGGCAATGGATCAGATCGTCCGCCCGACGATCGCCGAGATGGCGCGGCGCGGCACGCCTTTCCAGGGCGTGCTGTATGCAGGCCTGATGATCCAGGACGGGCGGCCACGGTTGGTCGAATACAATGTCCGCTTTGGCGACCCGGAATGTCAGGCCCTGATGATGCGGCTGGGTGCGCAGGCGCTGGACCTGATGCAGGCCTGTGCCGAGGGGCGCCTGGACGAGGTCTCGGTCAATTGGGCCGACGATCACGCGCTGACGGTGGTCATGGCCGCGCGCGGCTATCCGGGCAGCTATGAAAAAGGCACCGTCATTCGCGGGCTCGACGCGCTGCCCGAAGACAGCAGCCACATGGTCTTTCACGCCGGCACCGCCGAGCGCGACGGCGCGATCGTGGCTGCGGGCGGGCGTGTCCTGAACGTCACCGCGCGCGGGTCCAGCCTGCGCGAGGCGCGCGACCGGGCCTATCGGATGGTCGACCGGATCGACTGGCCGCAGGGATTCTGCCGGCGCGACATCGGCTGGCGCGCGCTGAAGGACGCCTAGGCTTCAGGCGGCGGCGCGCTCGGCGCGCGGATAGAGCGCCGCCATGGTCAGTCCGCGCACCATGTTCAGGATCATCAGCGCCGCCCAAAGTCCATGATTGCCCCAGACCGGCGGCAAGCTCAGCAGCGCCACCACATAGACCGCGACCGAAACGATCATCGCGTTGCGCATCTCGCGTGACAGTGTCGCACCGATGAAAATCCCGTCGAGCATCCAGCTTGCAATGCCAATGACCGGGGCAAAGGCGACCCAGGGCAGATAATCGCGGGCCGCGGCGCGCACATGCGGCTCGGTCGTCAGGATGTCGATGAGGGCCGGCCCCGCCAGCCAGAAGGCGATGCCCAGGGCGACCGCGCCCACCAGCCCCCACTGCCCGCTGACCGCCGCGGCACGGCGCACTTCGCCCGCGCGTCTTGCCCCCACCGCCTGACCGACCAGCGACTCGGCCGCGAAGGCAAAGCCGTCCAGACCGAAGGCCGTGATTTGCAGGAATTGCAGCAGGACCTGGTTTGCGGCCAGCGTCACATCGCCGAACCGCGCGCCAAGAAAGACAAAGCTTGTGAATGCGCCCTGAAGCAGGACGCTGCGCAACATGATGTCGCCATTGACCTGCAGCATCCGCGCGATCCGGGCCCGGTCGAAGACCCGCGCCCAGTCGCGCCACTGCCCGCCGGCAAAGGCCGCGCGACACAGATACAGCCCCAGCGCAAGCCCCGTCCACTCGGCGATCAGCGTCGCCGCGGCCACCCCCTGCACGCCCCAGCCAAGCCCGAGAACGAACACCACGTCCAGCAGCATGTTCAGCCCGTTCGTCCAGACCTGGACGGCCAGCACGCCGCGGGTCCGCTCGACCGCGATCAGCCAGCCGGTGATCGCATACAGGCAGATCGTGGCGGGCGCGCCCCAGATGCGGATCGCCAGGTAATCCCGCGTCAGCGACTCGACCTCGGCCGAGGCCGGGGCGATGGCAAAGGCGGCGCGAAACAGGACGGCCTGCAGGAGTATGAAGGCCAGCCCGGCAACGCCGCCGATCAGCAGCGCGCGGGTCAGGATTGCCCCGGTCTCGGCCGGATCGCGCGCGCCATGGGACTGGGCGACAAGCCCCGTCGTGCCCATGCGCAGGAAACCGAACACCCAGTAGATCGTCGAAAGGATGACCGCACCCAGACCGACGGCGCCGATCGGCGCGGCCTGGCCCAGCTGTCCCACGACCCCGGTATCGACCGCCCCCAGCAGGGGCACGGTCACGTTCGACAACACGATCGGCAGCGCGATCTTCAGCACACGCCGATGCGTGATGTCAGCCATGGCGCAGCAGGCCGCCTTGCGGCATCAGGAAATGCCCCGTCGCCTGGGCGAAGAGCCGCGCGCGATTGTCCTGCCAGGCTTCGACATGCACGCTGGCATAGCGACGGCCAGACCGGTTGACGCGGGCCCGCGCATAGGCGTCGCGCGGCAGGCCGGACCGCAGGTAATCCACCGTGAAGTCGATCGTCTTGGGCAGGCGCGGCAGGCAATCCGGGCCAAGCCGCTGGGGATCCAGGCGGCCCGATTCCATCTCCTCCCAGATCAGCGACCAGGACAGTTCGATGATCGCCGCGACCTCCAGGAACGCCGCCGTCGCGCCGCCATGCAGGGCGGGCAGCAAGGGGTTTCCGATCAGCTTTTCGTCAAAGGGAAGAATGGCCGTCAGTTCGTCGCCGCGTCGCTCGAACTCGATGCCCAGAAAGCGGATATAGGGCACCGACTGGACCAGGGCGCGCAGGGCCGCATCGCGGCGCTGCTTGACGACCTGGACCGGTTCGGGCCGTTGCCGGGGACTCATGTCTCGACCTCCCTGGGGCGTTCGAGCGTGAATGCGCCATTTGCGGCGGCGACAGGGCGATCGGTGTCCGAATCATGTGCCGTGGCCCGCACGAAGGCGACCGAACGGGTGACGTGATAGCATTCGGCCCGTGCCGTGATCCGGTCCCCCGGACGCGCGGGGCGCATGTAATCGATGCGCAGATCCAGGGTCGCCGTGCCGATCGCCCCGGTCGGGTGGCTCATCACGGCGGCACCGCCGCATGTATCCATCAGGGCCGAGACCGCCCCGCCATGTATGACACCGGTTTCCGGATCGCCCACGAACCGTTCGTCATAGGGCATCGAGATCACGGCCACGCCGTCCTCGATCCGTTCCAGGACCATGCCCAGCGCGCGGCTGTGGGGGATTGCCTCGATGAACTTCCGGGCAAGCTCACGTTTGCGTTCGTCCATTTTCGCCTTCCCGTTTGCCTTTGCCGTTTATTGGCCCTTGCACGGGGCGCCGCAAGTGCTAGGTTATCAATTGCGAATGGTTCGCAATTGCAGGAAGCCATGCCATCCACGCCAACCGTCACCGCAACCTCCCCCCTGACAGCCCTTTCGGGGCCGGGTCCGATTCGCCCGCGTCGTGCCGTTCTGGCGGTCCTTCTGGTCGCCTTGGCGATCGCGCCTGGCGAACTGGGCGCGCTGACGCGCGACTTGATGCACGACGCCTTTGTGCAGGTCTCGGCCTTCGTGGCGGCGACCCTGCTGCTCTTCTACGGGTTGGAGCGTCTGTTCCGCATTGACCTTGGCCAGGCGATCGGCCGCGCGCGGGCCATGCAGGTGCCGATCGCGGCCCTGATGGGGGCAACGCCCGGCTGCGGTGGTGCGGTCGTCGTGGTCGCGGCCTATGCCTCGGGCAAGGTCACCTTCGGAGCCGTCGTCGCCGCTCTGACCGCCACGATGGGCGATGCGGCCTTCCTGCTGATCGCAACGCGGCCGGACGCAGCCATGGTCCTGTTGCCGCTGCAATTCGCCGCCGGGATCGTGACGGGATGGCTGATCGACCGCTTTCTGGTCGTCGATTACCGTCCGATGGCCGGATCCTGCCGCATGGCGCCCTTGATCGGTCGGCGCAGGAAACGCGACCTGGTCTATCTGGCCGTGGCCATTCCCGGCCTGATCGTGGGCGCGGCGCAGATCGGCGGCATCGAGATCGAAACGCTCTTCGGTGTGCCGGTCTCCGCGCTGGCCCTGGCCGGTGTCTTCGTCGGCCTTGCCATCTGGGCGACCTCTCCGGTCGATGCGATGACGAATGGCGCCGACGACCCGGTGACACGCATGGCCGAGGAGACCTCCTTCATCTCGGTCTGGGTACTGATCGCCTATCTCGCCTATGATTATGCCGCCCTGTATCTTGGGCTGGATCTTGCATCCGCATTCGGTTCCATCGCGCCCGTGCTGCCGCTGATCGCCGCGGCCATCGGGTTCATCCCCGGCTGCGGGCCGCAGGTTCTGGTGGCGACGCTGTATGTCAACGGGGCAATCCCGTTCTCGGCGCTTGTGGCCAATGCCATTTCGAATGACGGCGATGCGCTGTTTCCCGCCATCGCCCTGGCGCCGCGCGCTGCAATCATGGCGACGGTGTTTTCCACCCTGCCCGCGCTGCTTGTCGCCTATGGGCTGTACTTCCTGGCCCCGGATTTCCTGTCGGCCCCCTTGCCCTGACCGGGCGCGGTTGTAAGCTGCCGCGCCAATCGCTACTTTCGTGGCAGGAGGACCGTGATGGCCGAAGAGGAACTCAGCTTCAAGGAGATGTGCGCGCGCTTCGATGTCACGCCGCGCACGCTTCGCTATTACGAGTATATCGAGCTTCTTTCGCCGCGAAAGGAAGGCCGCGCGCGCTTTTACGGCCCACGCGAGATCGCCCGCATGACGCTGATTCTGCGCGGACGCCGCTTTGGCTTCAGCCTGGAAGAAATCCGCCAGTGGCTGCTTCTGTATGATCAGAAGGGCACGAAAGAGCAGTACCAGGTCTTCATCGACCTGGCGAACCGCCAGCTGGAAGAGCTGGAGCGTCAACGGCGCGAGCTGGACAACACGATCGCCGATCTCAAGGCCCTGCGCGACCGTACGGCCGAACTGATAACCGATTGATTGCCAATCATAACCCGTCTTCGATCCCGGCGTGATCGCGCGTCCGGGCCCGTCCCGTTTCATGACACAACGTCAGCATCCCGCGTGACGTCACGTTACAGTGACGTGCACGTAAACCCTGGTTGTATGGTATCCGAAAGGCTCCACATCAGCACACGGGGACGATGCCAGGAATGTGGAAGGGTGACGGCTTGACCGACCAGATGATGACCATTCGCGAGATGTGCGAAACCTTCGGGGTGACCCCGCGTACCTTGCGATTCTACGAATCCAAGGAATTGCTGTCACCGATCCGCCAGGGTCAGAAACGGCTCTATACCCGGCGCGACCGCGCCCGCCTGAAGCTGATCCTGCGCGGCAAGCGCTTTGGCTTCAGCCTCGAGGAGATCCGGCAACTTCTGGACCTGTATCACATCGGCGACCAGAAGCAGACGCAATTGCGGCGCACCCTGGAACTGGCACGGAAGCGGCGCGAGGAGATGGTCCGCCAACGTGACGACCTGGCCCGGGCAATCGAGGAGCTGGATGAGCAGATCGCGCTGGTCGAGAAAAGCCTGACCGCGCCACGCGAAGCGACGACTTGACAACAGACTGAAAGACATAGGGAGAGAGACCATGCCGAGCTATACGGCACCAACCCGCGACATGCAGTTCGTCCTCGACGAGGTGCTGGACATCCGCAACAGCGACGTGCCCGGCTATTCCGAGCTGGAGCCCGATTTCACCTCGGCCATTCTCGAAGAGGCCGGCAAGCTGGCCCGCGACGTTCTTGCCCCGCTGAACCAGGTCGGCGACCAGGAAGGCTGCCACATGGAAAACGGCGTGGTGCGCACGCCCAAGGGGTTCCGTGAAGCTTTCGAGGCGATCAAGGAGGGCGGCTGGAATGGCCTGGACCTGCCCGAGGAATTTGGCGGCCAGAACCTGCCCTACATCATCGGCACCGCGGTGGGCGAAATCTTCGTCTCGGCCAACATGGCCTTCAACATGTATCAGGGCCTGACCCATGGCGCGATCTCGACCATCCTTGCCCATGGAACCGAGGACCAGAAGAAGACATTCGTGCCCAAGATGATCTCGCTGGACTGGACGGGCACGATGAACCTGACCGAGCCGCATTGCGGCACCGATCTGGGTCTTCTGCGCACCAAGGCCGAGCCCCAGCCAGATGGCAGCTACAAGATCACCGGCCAGAAGATCTTCATCTCCTCGGGCGAGCACGACATGGCCGAGAACATCGTCCATCTGGTGCTGGCAAAAGCGCCGGGCGGTGGCCCGGGCACCAAGGGCATCTCGCTGTTCATCGTGCCGAAATTCCTGGTCAATCCCGATGGCAGCCTTGGCGAGCGCAACGCGGTCTCGGTCGGCAAGATCGAGGAAAAGATGGGCATTCACGGCAACTCGACCTGCGTGATGAACTATGACGGCGCGACCGGCTATCTGCTGGGCGAGCTTCACAAGGGCATGCGGGCGATGTTCACCATGATGAACGAGGCGCGCATCGGCGTGGGCCTGCAGGGCTATGCCGTGGCCGAGGCCGCCTATCAGAACGCGGTCGCCTATGCCAAGGATCGCCTGCAGGGCCGTGCCGTGACCGGCGCGTCAAATCCCGAAGGACCGGCAGACCCGCTGATCGTGCATCCCGACGTGCGCCGGGCGCTGATGGACCAGAAGAGCTTTGTCGAGGGCGCGCGCGCCTTCACCTTCTGGGGCGCGACGCTGATCGACCGGGCGCATCGCAACAACGACGCCACCGCGATGGGGCTGATTTCGCTGATGACGCCGGTCATCAAGGGCTTCCTGACCGACAAGGGCTTTGAATCCACCGTGCTGGCCCAGCAGATCTATGGCGGTCACGGCTATATCGAGGAATGGGGCATGTCGCAGTTCGTGCGCGACGCCCGGATCACCATGATCTATGAAGGCGCCAACGGTATCCAGGCGCTGGACCTCGTCGGCCGCAAGCTGGCCCAGGACGGCGGCAAGCATGTCATGGCCTTCTTCGAGATGGTGAAATCCTTCATCAAGGAGAACGAGGGCGAAGAACGGCTGAGGGCCGATTTCCTTGACCCGCTGAAGGCGGCCTCGAAGGATCTGCAATCGGCCGCGATGTTCTTCATGCAGAACGGCATGAAGAACCCGAACGAAGCCCTGGCGGGCTCCTATGACTTCATGCACCTGTTCGGACATGTCTGCCTTGGCCTGATGTGGGCGCAAAGCGCGCGGGCCGCGCTGAAGGCTCTGGATGCCGGGGCCGAGGACAAGCGCTTCTACGAAGCCAAGCTGGCCACGGGTCGCTATTACATGGCACGTCAGCTGCCCATGACCGCGACCCACCTGGCCCGCATCCAGTCCGGTGCAGCGCCGGTCATGGCGCTGGAGCCCGACGCGTTCTGATCCGCGTCTTAACGCATGTGGCGGTCCGGGCACGACTTCCGGGCCGCCGCGGCGGGCCAGGCCCCGCGATCAGGCAATGTCCAAGGGGGGAGACAGGACATGACCGCGCGACTGCACTGCTTTGGCGAAAGCGGCAATGCCTACAAGGCGGCGCTGACTCTGGAGCTATCCGGCTATGACTGGCAGCCGGTCTTTGTCGATTTCTTCAATGGCGCGACACGTACGCCCGAATTCCGCAAACTGAACGTCATGGGCGAAGTCCCCGTCTTCGAGGAAGACGGCCGCGTCCTGACCCAGTCGGGCGCCATCATGTACCATGTCGTCGAACGCACCGGAAAATTCGGCGGCCGGCCGGAAGACCGCGAGGAAGTCCTGCGCTGGGTGCTGTGGGACAATCACAAGCTGTCCAGCCAGGCGGGAATGACACGGTTCCTGATGAACTTCCTGCCACCCGAGAAGCGCCCCGCCGAGGTTATCGCCTTCATGCAGGGCCGGCTCAGGAACGCCTATGCCGCACTTGACCAGCACCTGAAGGGGCGCGACTGGATCGTGGGCGATGGCCCGACAATCGCAGATTTTTCCTGCTGTGGATACCTGTTCTATCCCGAACCCTTCGGCTTTGACCGAACGGACTGGCCCAATATCGACCGCTGGCTGGACAATGTCTCGTCCCTGCCCGGCTGGAAACATCCCTATGACCTCATGCCCGGCAACCCGTCGGACCGGGCACAGAACTGACCGGAGGATTCAATGACCGAAGCCTATATCTATGACGCCGTGCGCTCGCCCCGCGGCAAGGGGCGGCCCGATGGCAGCCTTCACGAAGTGACCTCGGTGTCGCTGTCGGCCCAGATCCTGAACGCGATCAAGAACCGCAACAACCTTGACGGCCACGCGGTCGAGGACGTGATCTGGGGCAATGTGACCCAGGTCGGCGAACAGGGCGGCTGTCTTGCCCGCAGCGCGGTGCTGCTGTCGGATCTGGACGAACGCATCCCCGGCCTTGCCATCAACCGCTTCTGCGCCAGCGGGATGGAGGCTGTGAACCTGGCCGCGAACCAGGTCAAGGGCGGCGCAGGCCATGCCTATATCGCCGGTGGCGTCGAAATGATGAGCCGTGTCCCCATGGGCTCGGACGGTGCGGCGATCGCGGTCGATCCGCAGCTGGCGATGAAGACCTATTTCGTGCCCCAGGGCATCTCGGCCGACATTATCGCCACCGAATACGGCATCACCCGCGAACAGGCCGATGCGCTGGCCGTGGAATCGCAGCGTCGCGCCGCAAAGGCGTGGGAAGAGGGACGCTTTGCCCGCTCGATCGTGCCGGTGAAGGACCAGAACGGCCTGACGATCCTTGATCGCGACGAATACATGCGCCCCCAGACGACGCTCGAGGCCCTTGCCGCGCTCAAGCCCAGCTTCAAGGACATGGGCGAAGTCATGCCGGGCTTCGACAAGGTCGCGCTGATGAAGTACCCGCATCTGGAACGGATCGAGCATATCCACCATGCGGGCAATTCCAGCGGCATCGTCGATGGCGCGGCGGCCATCCTGGTGGGCGACCGCGAGTTCGGCGAACGCCACGGGCTGAAGCCGCGGGCCCGGATCCGCGCCACGGCCAAGATCGGCACCGACCCCACGATCATGCTGACCGGCCCCGTGCCCGTGACCGAAAAGATCCTGAAGGATTCGGGCATGGCGATTTCCGACATCGACCTTTTCGAGGTCAACGAAGCCTTCGCCGCGGTCGTCCTTCTGTTCATGAAGGCATTCGATGTGGACCCCGCCAAGGTCAACGTCAATGGCGGCGCGATCGCGATGGGTCACCCTCTGGGCGCGACCGGCGCCATCATCATCGGCACGCTGCTGGACGAGCTGGAGCGGCAGGACAAGTCGGTGGGCCTGGCCACGCTGTGCATCGCCAGCGGCATGGGCGCGGCCACGATCATCGAGAGGGTGTGATGGGCGGACGATTCAATCGGCGGTCGGATTGGGGCAGACAGGGGGCGCCACGCCTCGCAGCCCAGTCCCGCCACGCAGACACCCCCCTTCAGGGAGAAAAGAAATGAGCGATTTCAAATATCATGTGGACGAAGACGGCGTCGCGATCCTGACTTGGGACGTGCCCGGCAAATCCATGAACGTCATGACACGCGAGGCCTTTGCCGAGGTCAGCGAGATGATCGACCGGGCGCTGGCCGACGACAAGGTCAAGGGCATCATCGTCACCTCGGGCAAGGACAGCTTTGCCGGCGGGATGGACCTGAACGTGCTGGCCCGCATCCGTGAGGAGGCCGGCGACAACCCTGCGCAGGCCCTGTTCGACTTCACGATGTCGGGCCACCATATCCTGCGCAAGCTGGAACGCGCGGGCATGGATCCCAAGACCCTGAAGGGCGCCAAGCCCGTGGCCTGCGCCATCCCCGGCACCTGCGCCGGCATCGGCACCGAGATTGCCCTGGCCTGCCATCGCCGCTTCATGGCCGATCGGCCGAAGGCCAAAATTGGCCTGCCCGAGATCCTGGTGGGCCTGTTCCCCGGCGGTGGCGGCACGACGCGTTATTCGCGCATGGTCGGGGCAATGGCCGCGGCGCCCGTTCTTCTGGAAGGCAAGATGCTGGAGCCCGCCAAGGCCAAGTCGGCTGGCCTGATCGACGAGGTCGTCTCGCCCGACGAACTGATGGCCCGCGCCAAGGAGTGGGTGCTTTCGGCCAAGGATGACGATTGCGTCAAGCCCTGGGACAAGAAGGGCTGGAAGATGCCCGGCGGCGCGCCCTATCACCCCGCGGGCTTCATGACCTTCGTGGGCGCGAACGCGATGGTCCATGCCAAGACCCAGGGCGTCTATCCCGCGGCCAAGGCGCTGTTGTCGGCTGTCTACGAAGGTGCACTGGTGCCGTTCGACGTCGCGCTGCGCATCGAGGCGCGCTGGTTCACCAAGGTCCTGATGGATCCGTCCTCCTCGGCGATGATCCGGTCGCTGTTCCTGAACAAGGAAAAGCTGGAGAAGGGCGCCAACCGCCCTGAAGCCCCCGATCAGCGTGTGCGCAAGCTGGGTGTTCTGGGCGCCGGCATGATGGGCGCGGGAATTGCCCATGTCTCGGCGCTGGCCGGGATCGACGTCGTCCTGATCGACGCCAGCCAGGAAGCCGCCGACCGCGGCAAGGCGCATTCCGAAGCGCTGCTCGACAAGGGCATGAAGCGCGGCAAGGTCACGGCCGAAAAGAAGGCCGAAGTTCTGTCGCGCATCACCGCAACCACGGATTACGGCGCCCTTGAAGGCTGCGATCTGGTGATCGAGGCCGTTTTCGAGGATCCCGCCGTCAAGGTCGAGGTGACGAAGAAGGCCGAGGCCGTGATCCCGCAGGATGCGATCTTTGCCACCAACACCTCGACCCTGCCGATCAGTGATCTGGCCAAGGCCAGCGCGCGTCCCGATCAGTTCATCGGCATCCACTTCTTCAGCCCGGTGGACAAGATGATGCTGGTCGAGATCATCAAGGGCCGCCAGACCGGCGACCGCGCGGTGGCCAAGGCGCTGGACTATGTACGCCAGATCCGCAAGACGCCCATCGTGGTGAACGATGCGCGCTTCTTCTATGCCAACCGCTGCATCATTCCGTATATCAACGAAGGCATTCGGATGGTGAAGGAAGGCGTGAAGCCGGCCCTGGTCGAAAATGCCGCCCGCCTTCTGGGCTTCCCCGTCGGGCCGCTGCAGCTGGTGGACGAAACCTCGATCGATCTGGGCGTCAAGATCGCCAAGGCCACGCGCGCGGCGATGGGCGACGCCTATCCCGACGATGCGGTGGACGAGGTCCTGTTCGCCATGGCCGAGCGCGGCCGCCTGGGCCGCAAGGCCAAGGCCGGGTTCTACGCCTATGATGAAAAGGGCACGCGCCTTGGCCTGTGGGAGGGACTGGGCGAATTGTGGCCGGTCGCGGCAAACCAGCCCGACCTGAAAGAGGTCCAGAACCGGCTGATGATGGCGCAGGTGCTCGAGGCCGTGCGCGCCTTCGAGGAAGGCGTGCTGATGGACATTCGCGAGGGCGACGTCGCCGCGATCCTGGGCTGGGGCTTTGCGCCCTGGTCGGGCGGCCCGTTCTCGTGGCTGGACATCATCGGCGCGCGGCGCGCGGTCGAGATCTGCGAAGATCTCAAGTCGCGCCATGGTCCTCGCTTCGAGGCTCCGGCCCTTCTGCGCGACATCGCGACCAAGGGTGACAGCTTCTATGGCCGCTATGGCAGCGGCGAAGCCGCGGCCTGATCTGTCCAGAGACACGACATGAAAAGGGGCCGGGATCATCCCGGCCCCTTGCAGTTCAGGCCCGGCGTTTTTTTCAGCCAGCCGTTGCGCGCAGGATGTAATCGGCGGTCATCAGGTCAAGATGCGCGCCACCGCCATTCTTTGCTATGGTGATTTCGTCGTCCGAGATGCGGGCAAAGCGCCCCTCGGCGATGTCGTAGAAATCCGCAACGATGTCCTGCTCGCTCAGCGCGCCCGATGCGATGGGGGCCATGATCTCTCCGATATGGTGGACCGTGGTCGCGCGGGAATCCACGAAGACACGCGCGCGGCGCATGGCGTCATCGTCCACCTCGCGCATGTCCGAACGGTAAGCGCCGATCAGGTCCAGATGTGTCCCCGGCCGCAGCCATGCGCCCCGGATGATCGGCTGGGTCGCCATCGTGGCTGTTGCGATGACATCGGCCGCGCGCACGGCTGCTTCGAGATCCTCGACCGGATGGGCGCCCGTCTCTACGGCAAAGGCGCGCGCCTTCTCGGGCGAGCGCGTCCACACGTGGAAACGCGCCTGTGGAAAGGCCGCAGCATAGGCCTGAACCATCGATCGCGCGACGGCACCGGCCCCCACGATCAGGAAATTCCGTGATTGCGGTCGCGCCAGCAGTCGGGCCGCCAGCAGACTGTCGGCCGCCGTCTTCCACTTCGTGACCAGACCGAAGTCCAGATAGGCACGCAGCGCGCCGGTCCGGTCATCGAACAGGCCCAACGCGCCCTGAACATTCGCGAGGCCCAGCGATTCATTGCCCGGAAAGATCGTGGCGGCCTTGACCGCCAGCCCCAGCCCGTCGATCCATGCCGAACGCGTCAAGAGCGTATCCGCGCGGCGCCGCAGGAAGGTATCGGCGATCTCGGCCTTGGGCAGGCGATGGCCGGCCACGATCGCGTCGGTCAGCGCGATCCAGTCCAGATGGGCCTCGGCCTCGGGGCCGACGATGGTGGGCGTCATGCGGCCTCCTCGTCCACCGGTAGCCCCAGATCGCGAAGCCGGCGCGCCAGCCCCTGCGGGCCGTCGAACAGGTGAACCTGCCAGCCGCGCGCGGCCGCGGCCTCGACATTTTCGGGCCGGTCATCGGTGAAGAACAGATCGGCACCCGACAGGCCCGTTGCGTTTTCGACATGCTGGTAGATCTGCGGGTCGGGCTTCATCAGGGCCAGATGGCCCGAGACGACCCGCAGGTCGAAGGCGCGCAGAAAGGGATAGGCCCGTTCGGCGATCCCGAAGGTTTCCGTTCCGAAATTGGTCAGCGCGACGGTTCGGACCGCATTCGCCCGCAGGCCCTGCAACAGCCGGACACTGTCCGGTATCTCGGGGCTTGCCATGTCCAGCCAATGGTCATGCCAGGCCATGATTTCGGCCGACCATTCGGGATGCTGCCGGGCAAGAGCCTCGACGGTTTCGCGAAAGGGCGCGCCAAGGTCCAGCTGGCGGTTCATGCCCTCCAGATCGACCTCGGCAAACAGGGCCTTTCGGCGCGCGACCCCGATCGTTCGGTCATAGAACCTCTCGGGGTTCCATTCGATCAACACATTGCCGATATCGAAAACGACTGCGCGCGGTGTCATCCTGCCTCCCTCAGATCAGGTCCAGCGCCCGGGCATGAAACTCGACATGGTCCCGCATGAAGCTGGCCACGAAGAAGTAGCTGTGATCATAGCCCTGCTGCAGACGGAACGCCCCCGGCTGACGCCGCGCAGCCATGGCTTCAGCCAGAGCCTGGGGCATCAGCAGGTCCAGGAACTGGTCCTCGGTTCCCTGGTCGATCAGCACTTCGCCGTCGAAGCCACGCGCCTGCATCTGCAGGGTGGCGTCATGCAGCGCCCATGCCGATTCCCGTTCACCCAGATAGGCCGAAAGCTGCTTGCGTCCCCAGTCGGATCGGGCGGGATGGGCAATCGGCGCAAAGGCCGAGACCGAGCGAAACCTTTCGGGCTGCCCCATTGCCAGGGTCAGCGCTCCGTGCCCGCCCATTGAATGGCCGGTAATCGCCTGACGTTCTTCATCGATGGGGAAGTTCGCGGTCACGATGCGCGGCAGTTCCTCGGCCACGTAATCCCACATGCGGAAATGCGTGCTCCATGGTGACTGCGTCGCATTGACGTAGAACCCCGCGCCCTGCCCCAGATCATAGGCCTCGTCATCGGGCACGTCGGGGCCGCGCGGGCTGGTATCGGGAAAGACCAGGGCCATCCCTGCGCGTGCGGCCCAGGCCTGAGCGCCGGCCTTGACCATGGCGTTTTCATGCGTGCAGGTCAGGCCCGACAGATACCACAGAACCGGCACGGACCCCGTCCGGGCCTGCGGAGGCAGGTAGACGCCAAAGGTCATCGGACAGGAACAGGCCGCCGAGTCGTGCCGATACACCCCCTGTATCCCGCCAAAGCAGCGGTTCTCCGATATCGTCTGCATGTCCCTGCCCCTTTGCTCAAACCCCCGTGATCCAGGCCACGACCAACGAAACGGTCAGGATGCTGAACACGGTCGAAACCAGAATCGCGGCGGAAACCCTGTTTGGCGCGACCCCGTAATGCCGCGCCAGAATATAGACATTTCCCGCAACCGGAAGAGCGGCAGCCGCGATCATCACGCCAGCGGCCTGACGTTCGACCGAAAAAACGAACAGTGCGGCCACTGCTACTGCGGCGGGATGCAGAACCAGCTTGGCAAATGACAGCCACAGGGCGACCGACAGCCGCTCGGCCGATTTCGTGGCCAGCGATGTCCCGATGGCAAACAGCGCACCCGGCGTGGCCGCCGCACCCAGGATCGTCAGGAACTCGTCAACCGGCGCGGGCAAGGGCCATTCCAGGGCCGACACGGCCAATCCCGCGACCATGGACACGATCATCGGGTTGTGCAGCAGCCCAAGCCCGAGGACCCGGAAGATCCTTGGGCTGATGCGACCTTCACGTGCTCCGGTAATGATCAGCGTGATCAGGCTGGAGAAGACGATCAGGTCGATCGACAGCACCATCAGCACGGGACCCACCGCACGCGCACCTAGAAGCGCCGTCAACAGCGGCACGCCCAGAAAGCCCGTATTCCCGATCACGGCGCATTGCGCCTCGACGGCGGCCTCGGTCATTGGCAGGCCGCGCAGCCGGGCAACCAGTGTCACCAGCAGATAGACTGCAAGACAGCCGGACAGATAGGCCATGGCAAAGCGCGCATCGAAGATCTCGCCCAGCGACAGTTGCGCAGCAAAGCGAAAGAGCATCGCCGAAAGGGCAAAGTAGAAGACAAAGCGCGTCAGGTACTCCGTCGCGGCTTCGGGAAACATCCGCAGCCGCCCCGCCAGCCAGCCCAGCCCGATCAGCGCGAAGAACGGCAGCGTCTTGAGAAAGATTGCCAGCATCCATCACGACCCGGGCTGGCCGTGCAGAACCGTCATGACCTCGCCCAGCGGCTTCTTGATCTTTGCGGCGGCCGGCACGGTCGCGTCTTGCGCAGCGCGGCCGCAGGCCAGGATCATGACCGGCTTTTCGTTCGCGGGCCGGCCGCACAGGTCATTCAGAAACCGCATCGGGTTCGGCGTATGGGTCAGGGTGGACAGCCCCGCGTGATGCAGGGCCGCGATCAGGAAACCTGTCGCTATGCCCACGCTTTCAGGCACGTAATAATTCTTGTAGCGCTGCCCTTCCTTTGTCACGCCGTATCTTTGCGCGAAGACAACGATCAGCCACGGCGCAATCTCCAGGTGCGGCTTCGAGGCACCCGTGCCGATAGGCTCTAGCGCACGCAGCCATTCATCGCCCCCACCGCCGTCATAGAAGGCCTGCTCTTCGCGCTCTGCCTCGGCCCGGATGCGCGCTTTCAGCGCGGGGTCCGAGATCGCAACGAAATGCCAGGGCTGATGGTTTGCCCCTGACGGCGCGCTGGCGGCAGTCTCAATACAGGCCGAAATGACCTCGCTAGGCACGGGATCGGGGCGGAAGTCGCGCACCGAATGGCGCCGCTTCATGTAGTCGCGGAACTGGCGCGCCGCCTGCAATGCCTGATCGTCCGGCATCTCGATGCGATCCGGCAGCGGCAATGGAGTATAGGCGATCCGATCCCGTGAATACATGGCGACCTCCGTTTCGAACGGGGTCGATACTATCCGCCGCCGATCAGAACGCCAGCGGCAAAGACCATCGCCCCCCCAAGAACCACCTGAAAGGTTGCACGCAGGAAGGGCGTCTCCATGTAGCGGTTCTGGATCCAGACGATCGCCCACAATTCAATGAAGACGATCGTAACGGCAAGCGCGGTTGCAGTCCAGAAATCCGCGATCAGATAGGGCAGAGCATGGCCCAGCCCGCCCAGCGTCGTCATCACGCCCGACGCCAGCCCGCGTTTGACCGGCGAGCCCCGGCCCGAGAGAACGCCGTCGTCATGTGCGGCTTCGGTAAAGCCCATCGAGATCCCGGCCCCGACCGATGCCGCCAGACCGACCTGGAAGGTCGTCCACGTATCGTGGGTCGCAAAGGCCGTGGCGAAGATCGGCGCCAGCGTCGATACCGAACCGTCCATCAGCCCCGCAAGGCCCGGCTGGACCCAGGTCAGGACAAACTGGCGGTGGGCGGCGCGGCGCTCTTCCTCGTGAACGTCTTCGGGGATACCTTCGATCAGCTCGCCGGCCCGGGTTTCGTGCTGTGCCTCGGCCGCGGCCAGATCGCCCAGCAGCTTGCGCGTTTCGGCATCCTGCGTGCGCTGCGCCGCGCGGCGATAGAAGGCCTCGGCCTCGCGCTCCATCGCGGCAGCCTCTTCGCGGATGCGATCAAGACCCAGATTCTCGATCAGCCAGACAGGACGGCGGGCATAGAAGCCTGCAACATGTTCGCGCCGGATCAGGGGGATTACATCGCCAAAGCGCGCCTTGTGGCGCTCGATCAGACGGCGGCGATGCTCGTCCTCTTCCTTGGCCATGGCCTCGAAGACGGCCGCAGATGCGGGATAATCCTTGCGCAGACGCTCGGCATACAGGCGGTAGATGCGCGCATCGTCCTCCTCGGAGGAGATCGCCAGCGCCAGAATCTCTTGTTCGGTCAGGTCCGAGAAGCGTCGTCTGCTTGCGATACCGGGGATCATTTCTGGCCCTTTTCCTGCTTCAGAGGGAATCCGGGCCTTATTTAGAATGAATCTAAAACAAAGCGCAACCGCCAGCCAGCATTGCACGCTGATCATGGCAGATATAAACTTTATGGTTCAGTTATGTCTTGATTTATGAACTATACGGTTTAGATAACGCGTGTGCTTGATACCGAACGGCAAGGAGGCACGAGATGACCCGCAAGACAACGACCGTCGCGGCAATGCTCATGGCAGCACTGGCCGCATTCGCAACTGCGATGCCCGCCAATGCCTTTGTCGGCGGGTTCGATCTGCCCCGGCTGGATTTCCCGCATGGGGACACGACCAGCCGCGCATGCAATGGATCGGCAACGCCCGTTTGCACAGCGCCCAGGAACTGAATTCTGTCCGCTTCTCCTCCCAGTGGCGTACTGGGCGGGTCCTGTGCCCGCCCATTTTTGTTCACGCCCCCAAGCGGATACGCCACGGTACCCGAATTGCCGCCTTGCGATTGCACCATGCATGGGGCTACCCTGAAAGAGAGGGGGCATGACGGGATGGACGACCAACCCAAATCGACAATTCGACGCGGTCGCAAGTTCGCGCAAGTGATCGAAGGTGCGCGCAAGGTCTTTCTGCGCGACGGTTTCGAAGGCGCCAGCGTTGACGACATCGCCGCCGAGGCAGGCGTCTCGAAGGCGACCCTTTATGCCTATGTCCCCGACAAGCGTCAGCTGTTTCTGGAAGTCGCGCGGGAAGAGTGCCGCCGCCAGGCAGATGAGGTCGAGGATCTCGTCAGCATGTCAGCCCCTCCTGAACAGATGCTGCCTGTCGCCGGACGGCGAATTGTCGATTTCATCCTGTCGGATTTCGGCCGACAGATTTACCGCGTCTGCCTGGCCGAAGCCTATCGCTTTCCGGAACTTGGCCGACAGTTCTATGAAACGGGGCCCGGCCTGCTGCGCGAACGCCTGTCTTCGTATCTGAATGGCGCCGTCGCACGCGGCCAGTTGAAAATCGATGACATCCATCTGGCCGCAGACCAGTTCGCCGAGTTGTGCAAGGCCGACATCTTTCCCTCGGTCTGCTTTGGCGTGAAGACCGAGTTCTCGGACGCCGAACGCGATCGCATCGTGCGCGGCGCGGTCGAAACCTTTCTTGCGCGCTATGGGGTGAAACGCGACATCCCGGATCAATGAATGGAGGCCACGATGACGGAAACGGCCGCATCTGTTCGTGTCACTGGTCGGGTTCAAGGGGTCGCCTATCGCGCCTGGGCAAAGGCGCAGGCCCGCGCACTGGGTCTGCGCGGCTGGGTGCGAAACCGTGACGACGGCTCCGTTGTCGCCCTGATCGCCGGCCCCGAAGACGCGGTGAAATCCATGATCGCCGCCATGTCCGAAGGTCCGGCCGCCGCGCAGGTCACCGACGTATGGACGGAAGAGGCCGATCCGGCCGATGTGCCCGAAGGCTTTGAAATCCTGCCCTGACTGGCGATCGCCGCGCGGTGAACACAGGTCAGCCCCCGATCCCCGGATCCGGCCATGTCTTGCGTAACGGATTTTCGCCCAGAGAGGCGCCATTCCGCATAATGCCTCCCCTGCAATATCGCACGCAGAAAAGGGGGCGCCCAAACGGACGCCCCCAGGTCAATGTCGCGGCGTGAGCCTATTCGACCGAAAGCGCGACAAAGCGCGGCATCCCGCCGCGACGGATCAGCAACAGCACGGACTTGCGCCCGGCCTCCTTGGCTTCGTCGATCCGCGCCTCGAGATCGGCAATCGAGGTAACCTTTTCCTGACCGGCCTCGGTGATGACATCGCCCGCACGCAGACCCTTCTCATACGCTTCGCTGGTCTCGTCGATATCGAGGATCACCAGACCCTCGGCATCCGCGGGCAGGCCCATGCGCTCGGCCTGGTCGGGCGTAAGCACCCCCAGCGTCATGCCGAACATCTCTTTCTGCATCGGCTTTGCCGGCGCCGCCGATGGGCGGGCCTCTTCGCCTTCGGCCAGTTCCCGACGGCCCAGCGTGACCAGCAGCGTCTTGCTTTCTCCGTCACGCATCACGACCACGCGCACGGTCTTGCCAACCTCGGTATCGGCCACGCGGCGAACTAGATCGCGCGTATCCTTGACCTCGACTCCGTCGAAGCTGACGATCAGATCGCCCGCCTCCATCCCGGCCTCGCGCGCGGGGCCTTCGGGCACGTCCGTGACAAGCGCGCCCTTGGGTTCGTCCAGGCCCAGCGCCTCGGCCATGTCGGGCGTGACATCCTGAATGCGGACCCCCAGCCAGCCACGCCGCGTTTCGCCATACTCCTTCAGCTGCGCGACGACCTTCGACACCACGTTCGACGCCATCGAGAAGCCGATCCCGATCGAACCCCCATTGGGGCTGAGGATCGCGGTATTCACGCCGATCACCTCGCCATCCATGTTGAACAACGGCCCGCCGGAATTGCCCCGGTTGATCGCGGCGTCGGTCTGGATGAAATCGTCATAGGTGCCGGACAATTCGCGATTGCGCGCCGACACGATCCCCACCGAGGCCGAAAACCCCTGGCCCAGCGGGTTGCCCATGGCCATGACCCAATCGCCAACACGCATCCGGTCGGAATCGCCAAAGCGGACGAACTTCAACGGCTCGTCGCTTTCGACCTTCAGCAGCGCGATGTCGGTCTTCGGATCGGTGCCGATCAGGCGCGCATCCAGGGTCTTGCCCGAGAAGAATTCGATCGTGATTTCATCGGCGCCTTCGATCACGTGGTTGTTGGTCACGATGTAGCCGTCCTCGGACACCACAAAACCCGATCCCAGTGCATTCGAGCGCCTTGGCCCGCGCGGTCCGTTCGGAAAACCGAAATCGCGAAAGAAATCCTCGAACGGAGAGCCCTCCGGCACGGTCGGAAAGCCTTCGGTCGGCGCGGCAATGACGGTCGTCGTGGTGATGTTGACCACGGCCGGGCTGACGCGCTCGGCCAGATCGGCAAAGCTGTCGGGCGCGGCGTGCAGCGGCGCGGGGGCGATCGGCCCGATCGCAACGCCCAGCCCAAGGACAAGAGCCGCGACCATCCGCGTCCATGCACCGCGGCGCTGTTTCGTTTCGGTTTGCATCGGCATCTGGCTGTTCACCTGTAACTCCCTGTCAATCTGGCGGTTCCGTCGCATGCCACACTCAAGGCAATGTGCACACGCAATCCCGTCCGCGCCAACCATCCCGGACGATCTTGCGCCAAGTCGGCCGCCGGGGAAACGGTTAATCCGCGCATGTTCGGCTCAACAGGATGTGAGGCCGTCAAGCCTGCGCATCCTAGCCTCCAAGACCGCGCGCAAGCCAGATCAGCGCCAGCCCCAGCGCCATGGCGCCCAGCCCCAGGTTCCGGCGCATCTCGACCGGCATGCGGCGGATCAACTCCAGCAGCTCGTCGATGCGCGAAGGGGCCAGTGCAAGCACCAGCCCCTCGATCACCAGGACAAGCCCTAACCCGAGAAGGATCAGAGTTGCGCCCGACATCAGCGTTCCGGCCTCGACGCCTTGAGATAATCGAAGAACTCGGAATCTGGGGCGATGACCATCGTCGAATTGCCCGCAAGAAGCGCGCGGCTATATGCCTCGAGCGAGCGGTAGAATTCGAAGAAGTCACGATCAGCGCCATAGGCTTCGGCAAAGATCGCGTTGCGTCTTGCATCAGCCTCGCCCCGGATAATCTCGGCTTCGCGCTGGGCTTCGGACACAAGCTCGACGCGGGTCCGGTCGGCCTGGGCGCGAACGCGCTGAGCGGCCTCGTTACCGCGCGCGATCTCGTCGGCGGCTTCGCGTTCACGCTCGGCCCGCATCCGGGCAAAGGTGGCGTCGAGGTTCTGCTCGGGCAGGTCGGTGCGCTTCAGGCGCACGTCGATGATCTCGACGCCCAGTGTCGCGGCCTCGGACCGCGCGGCATCGCGGATCCGTGTCGCAAGGATCGCGCGGTCCTCCGACAGGATCTCGGACGACGTGACCGAACCCAGGACCTCGCGCGTCTGGGCGCGCAGGATCGTGTCTATACGCTGTTCGGCCAGCGGCAGGCCCGCCGCGCCGACCGCCTGGCGGAAGCGACGCACATCATCGATGCGGAAGCGCGCAAAGGCGTCCACGACCAGACGGCGATCGTCCAGCGGCGTGACTTCCAGCGGTTCGACATCCAGCCCCAGGATCCGGTCGTCATAGCGAACGACTTCCTGCACCAGCGGGATCTTGAAATACAGGCCGGGCTCTTCGTGCACGGCCTTGATCTGGCCGAATTGCAGCACCAGCGCCTTCTCCCGCTCGTCCACGATGAAGATCGACGACAGAGCGGCAGCCACGGCGACCACGGCCACGGGCAAAAGCAGCGTTGCGCGGTTCATCAGTTCGCCCCCCCGACATTGGTGTTGCTGGTTGCGGGCGGATTGGTCGCCTTCCGGCCCAGCTCGTTCAGCGGCAGATAGGGCACGACGCCATTCGCGCCCGCGCCCTCATCGATGATGAACTTGTCGACCTTGCCCAGAACACGCTCCATGGTTTCAAGATACAGGCGCTTGCGCGTGACTTCGGGCGCCTTTCGGTATTCCTCGAGCACGGCCAGGAATCGGCTGGCCTCGCCCTCGGCCTGGTTGATGACCTGGGCGCGATAGGCCTCGGCCTCTTCCAGAAGCTGCGCTGCCTGACCGCGCGCACCGGCCAGAACGGTGTTGGCATAGGCGTCGGCCTCTTTCTGCAACCGGTCGCGCTGCTGCTCGGCGGACTGGACGTTCTTGAAGGCGTCGATCACCTCGCGCGGCGGGTCGGCGCGGTCAAAGTTGACACGCACGACGTTCAGGCCGGAATCGTAGCTGTCCAGCGTGGACTGGATCAGTTCCTTCAGCCGCTCGGCAATGATGCCACGGTCGCGGTTCAGGATCGGCGCCAGCTGCGACTGGGCGATGATCTCGCGCATCGAGGATTCGGCAACCGACCGGATGGTCAGTTCGGGGTCACGCAGGTTGAACAGGTATTTCGTCGGATCCGAAATGTTCCAGACGACCTGGAAGTCGATATCGACGATGTTTTCGTCGCCCGTCAGCATCAGGCCGGAATCCGCATCGCCCCGCCCGACACCGATATCTTCGGTCCGTTCGGGCGTGACCGGCACCACATAGGCCCGCACGAAGGGCCAGGGCGCAAAGTTCAGACCCGGCTGCCCGATCGAGGAAAACTTGCCCAGGAACAGCTCGACCGATTGCTCCTCGGGCCGAACGGTATAGAAGCTGGCGAATGCCCAGACCGCGACCGCGGCCAGAATGCCAAGTCCGATCGTGCCGCGGGTCATCCGTGGCCCCTGACCGCCGCCGCGACCGGCCGGACCGCGCGGACCACCGCCACGGCCACCCATCAGGACGCGCAGCTGCTCGGTTCCCTTGCGAACAAGGTCGTCGATCTCGGTGATCTGAGGGCCCTGGCCGGGCCTGTTGCCTCCGGGGCGATCCTGCCCGCCGGGACGGTCGTCGTTACCGCCCGACCCGCCTCCCCATGGGCCTCCGCTTCCTGCCATTGGCTGTATTCCCTTCTTCTTTCATACAGTATTGAAACAACTGGCCACTTGGCCGCGAAAATCAAGCCGTCCGGACGGGTTTTCGCATCGTGACCAGTTCCTCGGACATGACCGGATGCACCGCGATGGTGCGGTCGAAATCCTCCTTGGTGGCACCCATGCCGATCGCGATGGCGACCAGCTGGATCATCTCGCCTGCCTCGGGGGCCACGATGTGACAGCCCAGGACGCGGCGCGTGTCCGCGCAGACGATCAGCTTCATCATCGCGCGATCCGACTGCCCGGCAAAGGCGGTCTTCATCGGCCGAAACGTCGTCTCGTAGACCTCGATCGGCCCACGGTCGCGGGCGGCTTCTTCGGTCAGGCCGATGCTGCCCATCTCGGGCTGGGTGAAGACGGCGCTGGCCACCAGCGAATGATCGACCTTCCAGGGCCTTGCGCCAAAGACCGTATCGGCAAAGGCGTGACCCTCGCGGATCGCGACCGGCGTCAGATTGACCCGATCGGTCACATCGCCCACGGCATAAATCGACGGAACCGCCGTCTGTGACCATTCGTCCACGACGATCTGTCCGTTCCGGCCCAGCTCGACGCCCAGCGCCTCGAGCCCCAGGCCGTCACTGTTCGGCTTGCGGCCCGTGGCATAGATCACGCAGTCGAATTCGCCGTCACGCCCGTCCGTCGTGACGACGCGCCAGGTGTCGCCATCGCGCGAAATCTCGGCCACGTCACAGCCGACATGCAGGTCGATGCCTGCGTCGCGCATGTGTTCGGCGATCAGACCGCGCGCCTCGCCGTCAAAGCCGCGCAGGATTTGCTCGCCACGATAGAACTGGGTCACAGCCACGCCCAGACCGTTCAGGATGCAGGCGAATTCGCAGGCGATGTATCCTCCGCCCACGATCAGCGCACGTTGCGGCAGCCTGTCCAGCTTGAAGACTTCGTTCGAAGTCAGAACCCCGGCCTTGCGGGCGATTTCCGGCACGAAGGGCCTGCCTCCGGTGGCGATCAGGATATGACGCGCGGTAAAGCGTTCGCCGGTGTCCAGCCGCACGGTATGCGGATCCTCGATCACGGCGCGCGCGGAATGAACGGTCACGCCCGCATTGTCCAGCGTGCGGCGATAGGCCGCCTCGAGGCGGTCAAGCTCTGCGTCCAGACGCGCGCGGAAGGCCGGCCAGTCAAAGCCCGACTGCGTGACCTTCCATCCATAGGCGGCCGCGTCCTCGATCTGCGCGCCGAAATCCGAGGCAAAGACCATCAGCTTTTTTGGCACGCAGCCGCGGATCACGCACGTTCCGCCCAGACGGTATTCCTCGGCCAGCGCAACGCGAGCGCCGTGCTCCCCCGCCGCGATCCGCGCCGCCCTGACGCCCCCCGATCCGCCGCCGATAACGTAAAGGTCGTAGTCGAAACTCATTCCGTCCTGCATTTCAGTCGCCAAGATCGGCAAAGATGTTCTCGGGCTCTTCGGTGGGAACCTGGCCCAAGGTGCTGTGGCCGCTGGCATGGTCATGGATCTCGACCCGACCGTCGGGATGCCCCACGATCACCTGGTCGCAGATGTCGATGAACAGGCCGTTATCGACCACACCGGGCACCTGGTTGAGTACCAGCGCCAGCTGGCGCGGATTGCCGATACGGCCCAGATGCAGGTCAAGAACGTGATTTCCTTCATCCGTCACCAGCGGCTTGTCGCCGTCCATCCGCAGCGTGATCTGGCGCCCGAGAACGTCAAAGGATTCCAGGATTTCCTCGATCAGGCGACGGGTGGCCGTCATGCCGAATGCCAGAACCTCGACCGGCAAGGGAAAGGCGCCAAGCTGCGCGACGCGCTTGCCCGGATCGGCGATGACCACCATCCGGTCCGATGCGGTTGCCACGATCTTTTCGCGCAGATGCGCCGCGCCGCCGCCCTTGATCAGGTTCAGGTCCGGGTCGAATTCGTCCGTACCGTCGATGGTGATGTCCAGCCAGCCCGCCTCGTCAAGGGATACGACATTCAGGCCAAGTTCGGTCGCAAGTTGCGCGGTGCGTTCGGACGTGGCGGCGCAGGTCAGATCCAGCCCTTCGCTTTGGGCGCGTTCGGCCAGGCAGCGCACCATCCAGGCGGCAGTCGATCCGGTGCCCAGCCCCACGCGCATGCCGTTTTCGATCAGGCCTACCGCATGGCGCGCGGCAGCCAGTTTTGCCCTGTCGATGGGGGACAGATTTGCAAACATTCTCGTCTCCGTCTCGGCGATCGCCTTGGTTATAGGCAAGACCGGCGGCCAGCGCGAGGGGCAATCGTCTGTCCAAGCTGCACGCGTGGGCGCGTTTTCGTCTCCGAAAGGTCGTTTTCGATGTACGCGCCCGGTCCGCTGTGGCTCTATCTCTGGGCGGCAGGACATCCGACCGGCCGCATTGCGCGACGCGTCCGCCATGCACATGCCGATGAAACGCCCGAGGGAAAGCCAGCATGTTTCTGTCCGTCTTCGACATCTTCAAGATCGGCATTGGCCCGTCCTCGTCGCACACGATGGGACCGATGGTCGCGGGCGCCCGCTTCCTGGAACGGCTGCGCGCATCGCCCTTTTCGGCCCATGGCTTGCGCGCATCCCTGCACGGCTCGCTTGCCTTCACGGGCAAGGGCCACGCGACGGATCGGGCGACGATCCTGGGCCTGGCCGGTTTCGAGCCCGAAAGCTATGACCACGACCGGGCCGAGGCCGCGCTGGCCGCGCTCCGCGAAACGCGGCGGATCACGCCGCCGGGCCTTGGGCCGCTGCGCTTCGACCCCGATCGCGACCTGATCTTCGACTATGACCGCCCCCTGCCCGGACACGCCAACGCGATGATCCTGATGGCAACCGACGCTCAGGGCGACGTGATCCTGCAGGAGACCTATTACTCGATCGGCGGGGGCTTCGTGCTGACCGAGGACGAACTTGAGGCCGGCGCCGCCAAGGCATCGCAGCCCTCGGGCTGTCCCTACCCGTTCCAGAGCGCGGCCGAGATGCTGCGCATGGCGCGCGAATCCGGCCTCTCGATTGCCCAGATGAAGCGCGCGAACGAGCTGCATTTCCGATCGGCCCGCGAGTTGGACGATGGCATGGCGCGGCTGTGGCAGGTGATGAACGATTGCATCGAGCGCGGCCTTGCGGGCGAAGGCGTCCTTCCCGGCGGTCTGAAGGTCCGCCGCCGCGCCCGCGCAATCCATCAGGCGTTGCTGGCCGAACGCGGCCTCAACCTGAACGCGCCGCACACGATCAACGACTGGATCAGCGTCTATGCCATGGCGGTGAACGAGGAAAACGCCGCCGGAGGACAGGTCGTCACCGCGCCGACGAATGGGGCCGCGGGCGTCGTGCCCGCCGTCATTCGCTATTGGCTGGACCATGTCCCCGGGGCGAACCCGGTGCGGATCGGCGAATTCCTTCTGACCGCGGCCGCGATCGGCGGGCTGTGCAAGCACAATGCCTCGATCTCGGGCGCCGAATGCGGCTGTCAGGCCGAGGTGGGTTCGGCCGCGGCAATGGCAGCGGCGGGGCTGTGCGCGGTGATGGGCGGCACCCCCGAGCAGATCGAAAACGCCGCCGAGATCGCGCTGGAACACCACCTGGGCATGACCTGCGATCCGGTAAAGGGGCTGGTTCAGGTGCCCTGCATCGAACGCAACGGCCTGGGCGCGATCAAGGCCGTGTCGGCGGCCAGCCTTGCCCTGCGCGGGGATGGGCAGCATTTCGTGCCGCTGGATGCCTGCATCGAGACGATGCGCCAGACAGGCCATGACATGCACGAGAAATACAAGGAAACCTCGCTGGGCGGCCTGGCTGTGAATGTGCCGAATTGCTGAACCTTCATTCAGGATCAAAGCGGTAGCCAAATCGCGCGATGTCCGCAGAACAGATCCGCGCGACGATTTCTGCATCTGCATCGGTATAATGAACACGCCAGTCACGCGCCCGTTCGGACCTGTTTGCGACGGGTAGCGGGGACAGGGGAAAGCCCAGATGGGTTTCGAAGGGCGCGGCATCCCGCGCGAAATGTTCCAGCCGGATGAAACAATCGCAATGTTCGCGCCCGTCGGGCAGCGCGACATAGGACGCCGCCGGACTGTTCGCGATCGATTGCGCGATGGCGGGTGCACGCAGAAAGGCGGGGAAGGACAGGCTGCGGGCCAGATGGACCGCAGGGTGATCGAACTTCTGCACCCGCAACCAGTGATAATAGCTGACAAGGCGGTCCCACGGATTGCGGACCATCGTGACGACGAAGAAGCTTTCCAGCTCCTCTTGCGTGGCCAGCCCCTGTAGGTCGCTCAGGCGGGAATGCTTCCACAAACGCCCGGCGGAATTGATGCCCTGAACACGCCTGCGGCGCTTTCGGCCCTTCGGCGTGTCGGACAGGATGATGTCATCGCGCATGGCGCGCGATTCGAGCGCCAGCGTCAGCGCCGTCCCCCCCGTTTTGGGGATATGGATGAAGATGTATCTGCGGCCGCGCGAAAGGATCATGCGGCGCAGGCTATCTGCCCCTCAGCGCGATGATAAGCCCCGAGACGACGATCAGCACCATTCCGGCAAGTTCGGCGGCAGAGGCCGACTGCCCCCACAGCACCCAGGACCACGCCGCCGCCATGGGCAGCAGCGCATATTCGAAGATCGCGACACGGCTGACCTCGGCGATCTGATAGGCCCGGGTCAAAAGCGCAACCCCCGCCAGGGCGCCGACGGCCTGGAACAGGATCTGCGCCAGGATCGAAGGCGACAGGGCTACGAGCGGCCGAAGAACGAAGCCCGCCGGACCCTGTGGCACGCTGGGCTGAAGAATGGCCATCACGACCATGCCGACAGCCCCCATCACCCCAAGAGCGATGAAGAACCCCATCAGAAGCGCCTCGGGCGTTTCGCCCTCGCACCAGCGACGGGTGGCGATATTGCCAAGCGCATACAGGATCCCGGCCACGACCGGCATCAGGGCGATCATTCCCGTCCTTCCGGGTGACGGGTTCAGCACCAGCAGGACCCCCGCAAAACCAACGATTACCGCCGCGATACGGAAGCGCCCGATGGGCACGCCGAAGCAGAACCGCACGATCAGCAGCGTGAAGATCGGCGCCGTGAACAACCCCGCAGCCGCCCCGGCGACCGGCATGAAGGCCAGCGAGGCAAAATAAATCATGATGGCACCACCCAGCAGCAGGCTGCGCAGCGCGACCGCGCCGGGCCGCACCGGGCGCAGGTTCAACCCCAGCAGCGGCGCGCCCAGCCCCAGCAGGGCAAGCGCGAACATGCTGCGCATTGCGTGGAACTGCCACAGCCCGATCTCGGCCGCCAGCGGCCGGACCAGATTGTCGGTCAGCCCGATGATTGCCGCAAATCCCAGCACAAGACATGCGGCGACAAGTGTGCGATTCTTCGTGGCAACGGTCACAAGTGTCGTCATGGGCTCACCGAATGTCGATTTCCGGTATCCTGCTGGCACCACCCGTGCAATTAATCTGTCCCATGGGCGACATTTTCCGTCGGGGAGGAGAACCATGGGCTGGATGGCCGACGAAACCGGTCTTGCAAAAAACGCGGCAAACCATGTCGCTTTGACACCTCTGTCGTTTCTGCATCGTGCGGCCGATGTCTTTGCCGACCATGTGGCCGTGATCTATCGCGATGTCCAGCGCAGTTATGCCGAGTATCACCAACGGGTCACGCGGCTGGCCTCGGCGCTGGCCGCGGCGGGGGTGCAACCGGGCGATGTCGTCGCCACCCTGTTACCCAACGTCCCCGCCCAGGCCGAAGCGCATTTCGGCGTGCCCGCGGCAGGGGCCGTTCTGAACACGATCAACACGCGCCTTGATCCCGATACCGTGGGATACATCCTTGACCACGGCGGCGCGAAGGTCCTGCTTTGCGATACCGCCTTGCTGCCGCTTGCAATGCAGGCGATCGACATGATGGATGGTCCAGCGCCACGTATCGTCGAAGTTGCCGATCCGCAGGCCGGCCTGCAGGCCACGGGTGAGCACATCGCGTACGAAGACTTCCTGGCCAGCGGCAATCCGGGCTTTCGCTGGATCATGCCCCAGGACGAATGGGAAAGCCTGTCGCTGAACTACACTTCGGGCACGACCGGACGGCCCAAGGGAGTCGTGTATCATCACCGCGGAGCGTATCTCCTTGCGATGGGAACAGCGGTCTCATGGGCCGTGGGCATCCGCCCGGTCTATCTGGCGATCGTGCCGCTGTTCCATTGCAACGGCTGGTGCCACACATGGATGCTGCCGGTGGTCGGTGGCACGCTGGTCTGCTGCCGCGAGGTGAATGCGCGCAACATCTATGATGCCATTGCCGATCACGGGGTCACGCATTTCGGCGGCGCGCCGATCGTTCTGAACATGATCATCAATGCCAGGCCCGAAGAGCGCCGCCCCTTCGACCATGTCGTCCAGGTCTTTACGGCAGGCGCCCCGCCGGCTGCCGCAACGCTGGCCGCGATCGAGCCGCTGGGCTTCAACGTCACGCAGGTCTATGGCCTGACCGAAACCTTCGGCCATGTGACGGAATGCCTGTGGCGCCCGGAATGGGACGACCTGCCCCAGGAGGAACGCGCTGCGATCAAGGCGCGCACGGGCGTCGCCATGCCCTTCATGGAGGAGATCACCGTCCTTGATGCCCATGACCGGCCTGTTCCGCGCGACGGCCAGACGCTGGGCGAGATCGCCATTCGCGGCAACGCCGTGATGAAGGGCTATTACCGCAACCCGAAAGCCACCGAAGAGGCTTTTCGCGGCGGGTGGTTCCGCTCGGGCGACATCGCGTTTCAGCACCCCGACGGCTATATCAAGATCACCGACCGCGCGAAGGACATCATCATTTCGGGCGGCGAGAACGTCTCCTCGGTCGAGGTCGAGGGCGTGCTGATGCATCATCCCGCCGTCCTTCTGTGTTCGGTCGTGGCCAAGCCCGACGAGAAATGGGGCGAGGTTCCCTGCGCCTTCGTCGAACTGAAGGAAGGGCACGACGCGACCGAGGCAGAGCTGATCGCCTTTGCCCGTGCGCGACTGGCGGGCTTCAAGACACCAAAGCGTGTGGTCTTCTGCGAACTGCCTAAGACGGCCACCGGCAAGGTGCAGAAATTCGAACTGCGCGCCCGGGCTAAGGAGCTCTAGTTCCCGGGGGCATCTGCCGGCGGGCAACGCCGCGAACGGGCCGCAACATGGCGCCGGCGTGCTTGCCTTTGCGCCCGCGAACGCCCAAGTTCGCGCGCGATTCTCAACACTGCGGGATGCCATGATCCTGATCGAAGACGGCCCGTCCGGCGCGCCGGTCCTGTTCGACGACGCCGAAGAGATCATCCGCGCCGATGCGGCGGCGGAGGTGCCCGCGGCGCTTGCGCGGCTGGACGCGGCTCTCGCGCGCGGGAAATGGGTTGCGGGGCTGGCAAGCTACGAGCTTGGCTATGCGCTGGAGGCGCGGCTGATGCCGCTGATGCCCGAAGGCCGCCGGGTGCCGCTGCTGGCTCTGGGTGTCTTCGGCGGCCCCCGCCCGGCGAATGAGTTCCTGCGCGCCGCTGGGGACGAAGCCGGGCTGGCGACGCTGGCGAACATCACGCCCGGCTGGGATGCCCGCCGCCATGCCACGGCCATTTGCAGGATTCTGGACTACATCGCGGCCGGCGACATCTACCAGGCGAACCTGACGATGCGGATGCAGGCGCAGTACCGGGGCAGCGCCCGGGGTCTCTACGCAGCGCTCGCCGTACGCCAGCCGGTCCGGCACGGGGCCTTGGTCGATCTGCCCGGCATGCCCCGGATCCTGTCCCGATCACCCGAACTGTTCTTTGCAACGACCGCGGATGGCCATATCGAAACCCGCCCGATGAAGGGCACGGCCCCGCGCCACCCCGATCCCAAGCGTGATTCCGCCCTGCGCGACGGCCTGGCGCAAAGTGTGAAGAACAGGGCGGAAAACCTTATGATCGTTGATCTTCTTCGCAACGACATCTCTCGGATCTGCCGCTTGGGTTCGGTTCGGGTGCCCGATCTCTACCGCGTCGAGACCTATGCGACGGTCCATCAGATGATTTCGCGCGTGACGGGGCGTCTGCGCGACGGCGTGCGCGGCTCCGAGATCTTCCGCGCGCTCTTTCCCTGTGGCTCGATCACCGGGGCGCCCAAGATTCGCGCCATGGAAATCATCCGTGAGCTGGAGGACGGCCCCCGCGATGCCTATTGCGGCGCGATCGGCTGGATGGCACCGGATGGCGCGGCGCGCTTCAACGTGGCGATCCGCACGATCGAGCTTTACGATGACGGGCGGGCCGAATTTGGCGTAGGCGGCGGGATCGTCGCGGATTCCACGCCCGAAGGTGAATACGAGGAAGCATTGTGGAAAGCGCGCTTTGCCGACCTGACACGCGATTGATCGAAACCCTTGCCTGGGACGGGCACGGGTTTCGCAGGCTCGAGGCGCATCTGGGCCGCGCCCGGGCATCGGCAGCGATCCTGGGTTTCGCATGGAACCGCGCGGCTATCGATGAGGCCCTGTCCGACATATCGGGCGACCGCGCCCTGCGTGTCAGGCTGACGATCGGGCGGGCGGGCGATGTGCAGCTGATCACCGCCCCCCTGCCCCCGGCCCCCACCGAATGGCGTGTCGCCATCGCGTCCGAGCGACTGAACCCCGACGACCCGGCGCTGCAGCACAAGACCACCGCGCGCGAACTTTATGACCGTGCGCGCGCCAATCTGCCGGACGGCGTGGACGAACTGATCTTCCTCAACACCCGCGACGAAGTCGCCGAAGGAACGATCACGAATGTCTTTGTCGATCCGGGTCAGGGCCTGATCACGCCGCCGCTGTCCTGCGGCTGTCTGCCGGGAATCCTGCGGGGCGAACTTCTGGCCAGCCGCGCCGCGCGCGAGGGCGTGATCCGCCCGCATGAGCTTCGTGGGGCAAGGCTGTTCGTCGGCAATTCCCTGCGCGGCCTGATCCCGGCGCGGCTGGTCGAGTGACCCCGCCGGCCGGTTTCAGCGTTGCGACTCGCGCCAGCGCGGATTGATCCAGGGCTGCAGATTTTCGCGCGGCAGAGGCGTGCGCCCCAGGATGTGATCGGCGGCCTTCTCGCCCACCATGATCGACGGCGCGTTCAGGTTGCCGTTCGTGATGCGCGGAAAGATCGAACTGTCGGCCACGCGCAGCCCCTCGACCCCGATCACGCGGCATTCGGGATCGACGACCGCCATCGGATCGTCGCGCCGCCCCATCTTCGCCGTCCCACAGGGATGATAGGCGCTTTCGGCATGTTCGCGGATGAAGGCGTCGATCTCGTCATCCGTCTGGACCTTCGCGCCCGGTTGGATCTCGTGATCGACATAGGGTTCGAAGGCGGGCTGGGCAAAGATCTCGCGCGTCAGGCGCACGCATTTGCGGAACTCGTCCCAATCGTCGGGGTGGGACATGTAGTTGAAGCGGATCACGGGCGCCTCGCGCGGGTCGGATGAGCGCAGCGTGACCGAGCCGCGCGACTTCGAGCGCATCGGCCCGACATGGGCCTGGAAGCCATGCCCCTCGGCCGCGGCCTTGCCGTCATAGCGCACCGCCAGCGGCAGGAAATGATACTGGATATCGGGATATTCCACGCCCTTGTCCGACCGGATGAAGCCGCAGCTTTCGAACTGGTTCGAGGCGCCAAGACCCGTCCGCGTGAACAGCCACTGGGCCCCGATGATCGCCTTGCCCCACAGGTTCCAGTAGCGATACAGCGTGATCGGCTGCCGGCTGGCATATTGCATGTAGATTTCCAGGTGATCCTGCAGGTTCGCCCCCACGCCGGGACGATCGGCCACCACGCCGATCCCGTGTTCGGCCAGATGCGCCGCCGGTCCGATGCCGGACAGCATCAGAAGCTTTGGCGTGTTGATCGACGACGCGGCAAGGATCACCTCGGCGCGGGCGCGGATGGTCTGCACCTTTCCGCCGCGCTCGATCTCGACACCCGTAGCGCGGCCGTTCTCGATGACCACCCGGCGGGCAAGGCCGCGCACCAGCGTGCAGTTGGGGCGTTTCAGCGCGGGCTTCAGATAGGCCGTGGCGGCCGACCAGCGCCGGCCCTTCCAGATCGTGGCCTCCATCGGGCCGAAGCCTTCCTGCTTTTCACCATTGTAGTCTTCGGTCACCTCGTAGCCGGCCTGGCGCCCGGCTTCGACGAAGGCATGGAACAGCGGGTTCCTGCGCGGCCCACGAGAGACGTGCAGGGGGCCGTCCGTTCCGCGCCATGGGCTCGGCTGGCCGTTGCCGCCATGCCATGTCTCCATGCGCTTGAAATAGGGCAGGACGTCGGCATAGGCCCACCCCTGGGCGCCGCTTTCCGCCCAGTGGTCAAAATCGCGCGCGTGGCCGCGCACGAAGACCATGCCGTTGATCGACGAGGACCCGCCGATCACCTTGCCGCGCGGACAGGCCAGCCGGCGATTGTTCAGGTTCGGCTCGGGCTCGCTCTGATAGCCCCAGTCGTAGAGCCGCATGTTCATCGGATAGGACAGGGCGGCGGGCATCTGGATGAACGGCCCGGCATCGGTCCCGCCATATTCGATGACGATCACGCTCTTGCCCGCCTCGACCAGGCGCCAGGTGACAGCGCTGCCGCCGGACCCGCCGCCGACGACGACATAATCGGCTTCCATCGTTCCACTCCGCATGCGGGGCCGGTCACGGCCGGCCCGGTTGTCCTGATCTGCAGGGATCGGTCAGTAAGGCGCCTCGACCGGACCAAGGCCGACATAGACGCTCTTGATCTGGCTGTAATGGTCGATCGCGGCGCGCGAATTCTCGCGCCCGACGCCGGACAGGCCGACCCCGCCAAAGGGCGCCTCGACCGGGGTCAGGTTATAGGCATTGATCCAGCACGTTCCCGCCCGAAGCCGCGCAACCACCCGGTGCGCCCGCGCCAGATCGCGGGTAAAGACCCCGGCGGCCAGACCGAACTGGGTAGCATTGGCGCGTGCGATCACTTCGTCCTCGTCCTTGAAATCCAGCACGGCCATGACGGGGCCAAAGATCTCCTCGCGCGCGATGGTCATGCCGTCGGTCACGTCGGCAAAGATCGTGGGTTCGATGAAGAAGCCCGGGCGCTGGATACGGTTGCCGCCTGTGACAAGACGTGCGCCTTCGCGCCGCGCGATCTCGATATAGGACAGGACCTTCTCCAGCTGCTGGGCTGAAACCAGCGGTCCCATCTGCGTGGCATCGTCCAGCGGATCGCCGATGCGTATCGACTCGGTGCGCTCGCGCAGCCGGGTCAGGAATTTCTCCTTGATGGCGCGATGCACGAAGACGCGCGTGCCGTTCGAACAGACCTGCCCGGTGGAATAGAAATTGCCCAGCAGAGCGCCACCCACCGCATCCTCGATCGAGGCATCGTCGAACACGATCAAGGGTGACTTGCCGCCCAGCTCCATCGTCACGTGACGGATGCCCTCGGCGGCGGCGGAATAGACCTTGCGCCCAGTCTCGACCGAGCCGGTCAGCGAAACCTTGGCCACGCGCGGATCACGGATCAGGGTCGATCCCACGGCACCACGCCCCTGCACCACGTTGAACAGCCCCGCCGGCAGTCCCGCTTCGACGAAGATCTGGGCAATCTGAAGGGCGGACAGGGGTGTCACCTCGCTGGGCTTGAAGACCATGGCATTGCCCATGGCCAGCGCGGGCGCGGCCTTCCAGCAGGCGATCTGGGTCGGATAGTTCCAGGCACCGATCCCGACGCAGACGCCAAGCGGTTCGCGTATCGTATAGACGAAGTCGCCGCCCAGAGGCACGGTCTCGCCCGTGACGGCCGGGGCGAGGCCGCCGAAATATTCCAGCGCATCGGCGCCCGAGGTCGCATCGGCCACCAGCGTTTCCTGGATCGGCTTGCCCGTATCCAGCGTCTCGAGTTCGGACAGCGCGCGGTTGCGGTCGCGGATGATCTGTGCCGCGCGGCGCAGGATCCGGCCGCGTTCCACCGGCCGCAGGGCGGCCCATTCGCGCTGGGCGCGCTCTGCGGATGCAAGCGCGCGCTCGATGACGGCTTCGGTGGCCTCGTGCACCCGGGCGATGACCTCGCCCGTGGCCGGATGGATGACGTCGATCGGCGCGCCCGATTCATCCTCGAGCCACGCGCCGTCGACGAAGTGACTAGCCTTCGGTTGCGCCTTCATGATGCCTCCAGTTCGCGTTCCAGACAGGAAAGGATCAGTTCGGTCGCGCCCGCACCATCCGGGGCACCGGGCTTCTTCAGCGCCTGGCGGATATAGACCCCGTCGATCAGCGCCCCCAGCGTATCGGCGACCTGGCCTGCGCGTTCGCCAACGAGCGGGCGCAGGTCATGGACCAGGTTCGACCGCAGCCTGCGCTGATAGATCGACAGCAGCCGCGCGGCCTCGGGCTGGGTCTGGGCAAGGACATAGAAGTTCAGCCAGGCGCCAATGACCTCGCGCCGGAAGTTGGTCGTGGTAAAGCTGGCCCGCACGATCGCCTCGACCCGGCCCCGGGGGCCATCGGCCGAGGCAAGCGCACCACGCACCTCGGCCGCATAGACGGTCAGGATATGCCGCATCGCGGCCAGGAATATCTGTTCCTTCGACCCGAAATAGTGATGGGCCAGTGCCGACGACATGCCGGCACGGCGCGCGATCTGCGCGACCGTGACGTCCAGCGATCCCGCACGACCGATCTCGGTGATCGTGGCCCACACCAGCGCGGCCTTTCTTATGGGTTCGGCTCCGACCTTGGGCATGGCAACCTCTTGTGTTTGACGCCTGCTAGCCGATCATTTATTGATCCGTCAATCAAGAAAAAACGCGCGTCATGCCAGGCGGGTTGCTTTCACTTTGCTTCAACGTGGATTAGGCTGTCGCGCGGCACCCAACCGGATGGTGGGCGGAGAATCCGCTTGCAAACACGCCGCCGCATGAAGTTTATTGACTCATCAATCAAGAAAAGCAGGGAGCATGCGAATGACACTCTCCAAGACACTAGGGGCGGCCCTTCTGGCCGCGGTCACGCTGGCGGGCGCGACACAGGCCAGCGGCGCGGGCTGCGACAAGGTCGTCTTCTCGGATGTCGGCTGGACCGATATCACCGCCACGACCGCGGTTGCGACCACGATCCTCGAGGCTCTGGGCTATGAGACCGAAACCAAGGTCCTTTCGGTACCGGTGACCTATACCGGTCTGGCCCAGGGGGACATCGACGTGTTCCTGGGCAACTGGATGCCCACGATGGAGGCCGATATCGCCCCCTATCGCGAGGCGGGTACGGTCGAGACGATCGCGAAAAACCTTGAAGGCGCGAAATACACGTTGGCCACGAACAAGGCCGGCGCCGAACTGGGCATCACGGACTTTGCCGACATCGCCAAGCACCGTGACGAGCTGGATGGCAAGATCTATGGCATCGAGCCGGGCAATGACGGCAACCGCCTGATCCTGGACATGATCGAAAACGACATGTTCGGCCTGAAGGGCTTTGAGCTGGTCGAAAGCAGCGAACAGGGCATGCTGGCCCAGGTCGCCAAGGCCGATGCCGACGGCAAGCCGATCGTGTTCCTGGGTTGGGAACCCCATCCGATGAATGCCAATTTCGAGTTGACCTACCTGACGGGCGGCGATGACGTCTTTGGCCCCAATTTCGGCGGCGCCGAGGTCTATACCAATACCCGCGCGGGCTTTGCCGCCGAATGCCCGAATGTCGGCAAGTTCCTGCAGAACCTGAAGTTCTCGCTGGAGATGGAAAACGAGATCATGGGCGCCATCCTGAATGACGGCGAAGACCCGCGCGATGCCGCGCGCGCGTGGCTGGCGGCCCATCCCGAGGTTCTGGAGGCCTGGCTTGACGGCGTCACGACCAAGGATGGCGGCGACGCCTTGGCCGCGGTCAAGGCCGCGCTGAACTGATGCGCCCGGCCCCGCGGGTCTGACCGCGGGGCCAATGCTTTCCCTTCCCCCCAAAACGAACCCCAGCAAGACGCACCGCCCGGCATGGCGGCGCGCTCCAGGATTGAGGCATGGACTGGCTGACTGACCACAAGATCCCGGTGGGAAAGACCGCAAAACAGGCCTTCGAATGGCTGAAGGACAATGCGGCGCCCTTCTTCGACGCCATGGCAACGGCAATGGAATGGCTGATCGACAGCATCCTTTGGGTCCTGCAAACCCCGCATCCCATCGTTGTCATCGCCGCCTTTGTCGCGTTGACGTGGCTCTTGCAACGTAGCTGGAAGGCCTGCCTGCTGGTCCTTGCCGGGTTCCTGTTCATCTTGAACCAGGGCTATTGGAAAGAGACGACCGAAAGCCTGACGCTGGTCCTGTCATCATGCGTGATCTGCATGGCTGCGGGCGTTCCGATCGGTATTGCGGCCGCGCATCGTCCGCGCCTGTATGCGGCGATGCGCCCGGTGCTGGACCTGATGCAGACGCTGCCAACCTTCGTCTATCTTATCCCGGCCATCGTGTTCTTCGGCATCGGCATGGTGCCGGGCCTGATCGCCACGGTCATTTTCGTGCTGCCCGCGCCGATCCGCCTGACGCATCTGGGTGTGTCGTCGACACCGCAGCCACTGCTCGAAGCCGTGACGGCCTTTGGCGGCACAAGGCGCCAGATCCTTTGGAAGGCCGAGCTGCCCTATGCCCTGCCCCAGATCATGGCCGGTCTGAACCAGACCATCATGCTGTCGCTGTCCATGGTGGTCATCGCCGCCCTGGTCGGTGCCAATGGCCTGGGCGTGCCGGTCGTGCGGGCGCTGAACTCGGTCAACACGGCGCTGGGTTTTGAATCCGGCTTCGTCATCGTCGTCGTGGCCATCATCCTGGATCGGATGCTGAGGATCGGAGGGGCGAAATGAGCGTCGCGGTCGAATTCGACAAGGTGAACATCGTCTTTGGCGACCATCCCGAGCGCGCCCTGCCCCTGATGGACCAGGGGCTGGACCGCAGCGAGATCCAGCAACGCACCGGCCAGGTCCTGGGCGTCCACGACTGCTCGTTGACCGTGAATACCGGCGAGATTCTGGTTCTGATGGGGCTGTCCGGTTCGGGCAAGTCCACGCTGTTGCGCGCGGTCAACGGGCTGAACCCGGTCTGCCGCGGGTCGGTTCGCATCCATGTGGACGGCTGGGATTGCGACGTGGTCGGCGCCACCCCGGCCGACCTGTTGCGTGTGCGCCGCGAATGCGTGGCCATGGTGTTCCAGCAGTTCGGACTGCTGCCATGGCGCAGCGTGCGCGAGAATGTGGGCCTTGGGCTGGAGCTGGCCGGGCTGTCCTCGCGTGCGCGGCGTGAGAAGGTCGATCACCAGCTGGAGCTTGTGGGCCTGTCCGACTGGGCCGATCGCAAGGTGGGCGAGCTGTCGGGCGGCATGCAGCAGCGGGTCGGGCTGGCACGGGCCTTTGCGACCGATGCTCCCATCCTGTTGATGGACGAACCCTTCTCGGCGCTCGACCCGTTGATCCGCACGCGGTTGCAGGACGAACTGCTGGAGTTGCAGGAACGCCTGCAGCGCACGATCATCTTTGTCAGCCACGATCTGGACGAGGCGTTCAAGATCGGCAACCGCATTGCGCTGATGGAGGGCGGACGCATCGTCCAGTGCGGAACCGCACGCGAAATCATTGCAAATCCGGCATCGGATTACGTGGCCGACTTTGTGGCCCACATGAATCCCCTGGGCGTCCTGACTGCAAGCGACGTCATGGAGCCCGGCGGCGCGCGCGCACCTTCGGTGCCCGAGATTGCTCCTTCAGCCCCGATCCGCGAGGTCATGGCGCGTCTGCGCGAGGTTCCGGCCCTTGCCGTGGTCGATGGCGGGCGGTCGTTGGGACGGATCACGCGCGAAAGCGTCCTGGGCCGTCTTCTGGACCCGCGCGGATAGGCGGTCAGAACTTGCCCGCGCCCGATGATGGCGTGACGGGACGCTGCCGGATACGCGACTCGCGCCAGGTGATGTAGCTGATCGCCCCGATGATCATGGCTCCGCCCAGAATGACCATCGGGTCGATCGCTTCGTCGAAGATCGTCGCGCCAAGGATCGACGCCCAGATCAGCTGCAGGAAGGTCACGGGCTGCGTCACCGCCATCGGCGCCGCGGCAAAGGCGCGCGTCATCGTATAGTGCCCCATGGTCGCAAAGATCGCGACGACCCCCAGCCAGGCCACCTGCTCCGGCGTCGGGGGCACCCAGACGGCCAGCGCAAAGGGCGCCAGACCTGCGGTGACGATCAGCGACAGAAGCCCAACCACGACGCTTGCCGGCAGAAGCGATGTCAACCGCTTGGCCAGAAGATAGGACAGGCCAAAGGACGTGGCCGCGCCAAGCTGGGCCAGATGACCCGGAGTGATTTCGCGAAAACCCGGCCTGAGGACGATCAACGCCCCCAGCAATGCCACCGCGATAGCCAGGATCCGCCGCGTGGCCAAGTGTTCGCCCAGAAACAGCGCCGCGCCCAGCGTGACGACGATCGGGTTCAGGTAGCCGATCGCCGTGACCTCGGCCACGGGCACGCGGGCCATGGCATGGAACCACAACGTGACCGCCAGCAGGTGCAGCGCGCCCCGGCCCAGCGCCAGCCGCCACGTGCCCACCGGAATGCCCGTGCGCAGCACCGGTATCAGGGTCGGCGCGACAAAGACGATCCCGAACAGAAAGCGAATGAAGGCCGCCTGCACCGCCGGAAGACCGGTTCCCAGGTGATGCACGATGCCCGTCACCGCAACAAAACACAGCCCCGTGGCCAGCATCCACAGGACACCGACGACAGGGCGGGCTGACATGACGGCGTTCATGCCGCGAGATGAACGCATCCCGCGGTGATGCGCAAGGCTCAGGCCATTGCAAGATCGAAGGCTATCGCCCCCATGATGCCAGCCACGGCCAGGTCAAGAACACGCCATGCCGCCGGGCGTGCGAAGATCGGCCCCAACAGACGCGCGCCAAAGCCCAGAGAGAGAAAGAAGATCAACGACCCACAGGCGGCACCGATGCCAAAGGCCAGCTCGCGCCCCGGAAATTGCGAGGCAACCGATCCGATCAGAACGACCGTGTCCAGATAGACATGCGGGTTCAGCCAGGTGATTGCCGCAAGTATCGCAATGACGCGCCAGGCCGAGGACGGCGCGGCCCCCGATGCCGGGGTCAACGCCTGCTGGCCGCGCCAGGCCGACCACAGCGCGCGCAACGCATAGACCGTCAGAAAGGCCACGCCGCCCCAACGCAGGGCATCCCCCAACCACGGAAAAGCCGCATTCGCGGCCGACAGCCCGACGATCCCCGCGGCAATCAGGATCGCATCCGAGGCCGCACAGAACAGGACACATAGCAGAACATGCTCGCGCCGCAGCCCCTGTCGCAGAACAAAGGCATTCTGGGCGCCGATCGCCATGATCAACCCGATTGTCAACTTGAAGCCCGATACCGCCGCGGCGAACATGTCCGTCCTCCATTTCCGGCCCGTGGATAGCGTCGGCAGGAAATTCAGTCTATTTAATTTAATGAACCCGGGTTAAGTTCTGCTTCATGTTTGACCCCATTCACCTGGAAACCCTGGCGACGATCCTGCGCGTGGGATCCTTCGAGGCCGCGGCCCATGAACTGAATGTCACGCCATCTGCGGTGTCGCAGCGCATCCGCGCGCTGGAAGAACGCGTGGGAGCGGCGCTGATTCTTCGGGAACAGCCTGCCCGCCCCACGCCGATCGGCGCGCGGCTGGCCCGCCACGCCGAGGATCTTAGACTTCTGGAGCGCGCGCTGGCCCAGGACCTTGGGCTGGCAAGCCAGGCCGAACGCCCCGTCGTGCGGATCGCCGTCAATGCCGACAGTGTCGCCATTTGGGTCTTGTCTGCATTGGCCGAAACGGATGGCATGCTGTTCGACATCGTGATCGACGATCAGGACCACTCGGCCGAATGGCTGCGGCGCGGCGAGGTACAGGCCGCGGTTACCTCGCATCCCGGCCCGATCGCCGGTTGCGACGCTTATCCGCTGGGCGTACTGCGCTATCTGGCAACAGCCAGTCCGGACTTCGTCGCACGCTGGTTTCCCGACGGCCCCACCGCCGAGGCGCTGAGCCGCGCGCCCGCGCTGATCTTCAACCTGAAAGACCGCCTGCAAGCCGACTGGGCCGAGGAGGTCTGCGGTCGGCGACTTGCCCTGCCCGGCCATTACCTTCCGTCTTCGACCGGTTTCGTCGAGGCTGCCAGACTTGGCATGGGATGGGGCATGAACCCTGAACCGCTGGTGCGCCATGAACTGGCAACCGGCGCGCTGGTTGCGCTGGCGGACCGACCGCTGGATGTGATGCTGTACTGGCAAGTGGGGCGGCTGACCGCAAAGGCGCTTGCGCCCCTGACAGATGCGATCCGGCGTCGGGCCAGGCGCGTATTGCGCCCGGCCTGAGCCGCACGGTTACAGTTGCGCCGCGGTTTCTTCCGAGACGTCGAAATTGGCGGTGACGGACTGAACGTCGTCATCGTCCTCCAGCGCCTCGATCAGCTTCATCAGCTTCTGCGCCGTCTCGAGATCGACCTGGGTGCGGTTCTGCGGGCGCCAGACCAGTTTCGATTCCTCGGATTCCCCCAGAACCTTTTCCAGGGCGTCCGATACGGCCGAAAGCTCGGTATCGGCGCAATAGATCCAGTGTCCCTCTTCATCCGATTCCACGTCGTCGGCGCCGGCCTCGATCGCGGCCATCAGGACGGTGTCGGGGTCACCCACCGAGGCCGGATACTTGATCTCGCCCACGCGGTCGAACATGTAGCTGACCGAACCCGTCGTGCCCAGGTTGCCGCCATATTTGGTAAAGGTAGAACGCACGTTTGATGCGGTGCGGTTCAGGTTGTCAGTCATCGCCTCGACGATGATCGCGATCCCGCCCGGGCCATAGCCTTCATAACGGATCTCGGTATAGTCTGCGGAATCTCCGCCCGAGGATTTCTTGATCGCGCGCTCGATCACGTCCTTGGGCATCGAGGCCGCACGGGCGGCCTTTACGGCCAGGCGCAGGCGCGGGTTCTTTTCGGGGTCGGGATCACCCATCTTGGCCGCGACGGTGATCTCCTTGGACAGTTTCGAAAACAGCTTGGACCGCGCGGCGTCCTGCCGGCCCTTGCGATGCTGGATGTTGGCCCATTTGGAGTGGCCCGCCATGACATGCTCCGTCGATGTTTCGGGGTTTATCTGGTCGCGGGCCTCTATAGGACAGCCGCCGGGCGGGCCGCAAGCCCGACGGACATCTACCAGCGGCTACCAGCGGCGCGAAACCCTGCGCGGCGCCCCGTGTCCGCACCTCCGCAACGGATGGCAGACCGGATCCGCCATCGAACGACCGACCCCACGCATGACGTCACAACGGCCAGATGATCGGGATCATGATGCTCGCGGTAACGGCCAGCATCAGGTTGAGCGGAATGCCGGCCTTCAGATAATCGGTGAATCGGTACCCGCCCGGCCCGTAGACCAGCATGTTGGTCTGATAGCCGATCGGCGTCGAGAAGGCGGCGGAAGCCGCGAACATCACCGCGACGACCAGGCCCCGAGGATCAAGACCCAGCGAGTGGCCCAGTTGTATCGCGATTGGCGTGAAGATCACGCCCACGGCGTTGTTCGACACGATCTCGGTCAGGATCGACGCCAGTAGGTAAAGCACAAGAACGACCAGCTGGGGCGGCAAATCCTGCATGAAGGGGCTGACCCAGCTGACCAGCAAGGCGGCAGCACCCGTTTCTTCCATCGCTACGCCGACGACCAGCATTGCAAAGATCAGCGCCAGAAGCCTCCCCTCGATGAACGAGAAAGCCTCGTCAGCATCGACACAGCGGGTCAGCAGGACGATTGCCACCCCGACAAAGGACAAGGCAAGGATCGGTGCCACGCCCAGCGCGGACAGGATGACGACCCCGGCCAGAACGCCAAAGGCGATCGGTGCCATCTTGCGCCGGTAGGCCTTCACCGTCGGGCGCGCCACATCGACAAGATCCATGTCGACGGCCAGACGCTGGATGTCTTCGGGGGCGCCTTCCAGCAGAAGCGTGTCGCCCACCATGATGACGATATCGTCAAGCTGGCGTCCGATGTTCTGGTTTCGTCGGTGAACCGCCAGCGGATAGACGCCATAACGCCGGCGCAGGCGCAGCTCGCCCAGCGACCTGCCGACCATGCGGCACCCTGGCGAGATCAGAACCTCGACCGTTTCGGTTTCGACCGAGGACAGCTTGTCCACCAGACGCAGGTCGGGATTTTCCTGCATTCCCAGAAGCTCGGCCATCTCGGTGCGCAGCACGATCCGGTCGCCAGCCTGCAGCGTCACCGAAGCCAGATTGCGCCGCAGCGACGTATCCCCGCGCAGGACGTCGATGACGCGAATGCCGGGATGCTTGAACAGGTCGACGTCCAGAACCTTCTGCCCGATCAGGTTGCTGTGTTCGGGCACCGCGACCTCGGTAAAGAACTTCAGCTTGCGCCTGTCGGACAGCATCAGGCCCATCGACTGGCGATCAGGCAGGATGCGGCGGCCGATCGTGGCGATATAGGTCATGCCGACCAGAACCTGGATCAGACCCAGGGGCGTGATCTCGAAGATGCCGAAAGGCTCGAGCCCGTTTGCACGCGCCACGCCATCGACCAGAAGGTTCGTAGAGGTTCCGATCAACGTCACCGTCCCGCCCAGAATCGCGGCATAGGATAGCGGAATCAGCAGCTTGGACGGCGTGACCCCCAGCTTGCGCGCAATCGACACCATGACCGGAATCATCACCACGACGACCGGGGTGTTGTTCATGAATGCCGAGGCCAGCGCCACGACGGTAAACAGAATAAGCAGCGTCACGGTCGGCCTGTGATCGGCGCTGGCTTCGGCGGTATGTGTCAGCCATTCCAGAACGCCCGTGCGCACCAGAGCGCCCATGATCATGAACATCGCGGTGATGGTCCAGGGCGCGGGGTTGGTGAACACCGAAACCGCGCGATCATAGGGCACAAGCCCCAGAACGATGCACAGGGCCGCACCGGCAATCGCGATCACATCGACGGGATGGCGTTCACGCACGAACATGACGAACATGCCCACCACGATGCCAAGCATCAGCAGCGCGCGTCCATCGGCCGTCAGGGGAAGGTCGATCATTCAGAGACTCCGACAGGTCATCGCACGGATATTATCGACCCGCCACGGACAGGCAAACCGTGACCTGAGGCCACATCCCGCTGGTTCGTCTTGCCAAGGCACACTTCACGGTGCGGATTGCTGCAGACGGCCGCCGATGCGGACCATGCTGATGCGCGTGGCCAGACCCGTGCGATCGTCGGTTTCCACATAGGTTCCGGCCAGCGTCGCCTCACCCTCGGCGGGCGAAAAACGGTCCTTGGCCATTCCGGTGATGAAGCGGCGCATCGGTTCCATCTTTTCCATGCCGATCACCGAGTCATAGTCACCGCACATACCGGCATCGGTCTGGTACGCAGTGCCGCCCCCAAGGATCTGGGCATCCGCGGTGGGCACATGCGTATGCGCACCGACCACCAGGCTGGCCCGGCCATCGCACCAATGCCCCATGCCCATCTTTTCGCTCGTCGCCTCGGCATGGATCTCGACGATGCTCGCCTGCACGGCGGCGCCCAGAGCATAAGTATTCAGAACCGAGTCGATGGCCGAGAACGGGTCGTCGAAAGGCCGCTTCATGAAGACCTGGCCCAGGACCTGCGCAACCAGGACCCTGCGCCCCTGCGTCGCGGTGAAGACCCGCGCGCCTGCGCCCGGCGCCGTGCGGGCGAAGTTCAGCGGGCGCAGGATGCGGGGCTCGGTCTCGATAAAGCTCAGCATGTCCTTCTTGTCGAAGGCATGGTCCCCAAGGGTGATGCAGTCGGCCCCGGCCTCCAGCAAGAGCTTTGCATGTGCGGCGGAAAGCCCCGCGCCGGCGGTGGCGTTCTCGCCATTCACGACGACGAAATCCAGGCCCCAATCCGCGCGCAGTTGCGGCAGACGTTCGACGATTGCCGTTCGCCCCGACCGTCCGACGACATCTCCAAGAAACAGAATTCGCATGGCGTCTGCCTAGTGTCCGCGGCGCAAAAGGGCAAGCACGGGATCATCCTTTCGGGCGGATGATCTCACGTTCGGTGACGATCAGGTCCAGGGGTTCGTCCGTGGGTTCGATCGGCACTTCGGGCATTTCCTGCGCCGAGAAGGCAAACCCGATCGCGGTCACGGGGCCTCGCGCGCGCAGACGCGCCAAGGTGCGATCGTAAAATCCTCCGCCATAGCCCAGCCGGTAGCCGCGCCGATCAAAGGCGACGAGCGGCACGATCAGAACGCGCGGCTCGATCCATTCGCCACTTTCGGGGATGAGCGCGCCAAAGGCGCCGGGGACCATGACTGCATCCGGGGTCCAGCGACGAAAGCGCAGGGGCGTACCGGGGGACTCGATGACGGGCACCCCCACGGGGCCCTCATGGACACGCATGGCGGGCAGACAGTCGATCTCGGTTCGCATCGGCATGTAGCCCGCCAGAGCTTCGCCCGCGTGATCGGCAAGCAGTTCGATCAGCAATGCGGCATCCTTCGGGCCGTGCCGGCCATGCGCCTGCCTGCGCCGCGCGAATGCCGCCGCGCGCGCTTCGGCCTTGATCGAGGCAAGATCACTCACAGCAGAACACTTGATGCAAGTCCAAGGAAGGCGAAGAAGCCGACGACGTCCGTCACGGTGGTCACGAACGGACCGGAAGCCAGGGCCGGGTCGATGCCGAAACGGTCCAGCAGCAGCGGAATCAGGATCCCACCGCAGGCAGCGGCCACCAGCGTGAACAACATGGCGACCGCGATCACGACGCTCAGCATCGGGATACCGAACCAGAAGCCCGCGACCAGCGCCATCAGCACGCCAAACAGCATGCCGTTCGCGGTGCCTACGGTGATCTCGCGCCAGATCATGCGCATCGCGTTGCGGGGCGTCAGGTCGCGCGTGGCGATTGCGCGCACCGCGACGGTCATCGTCTGTGTGCCCGCATTGCCGCCCATCGAAGCCACGATCGGCATCAGCACGGCCAGCGCGACGAGCTGGTCGATCGTATCGGCGAACTGATTGATGACCATGGACGCCAGGATCGCCGTCAAAAGGTTGACGAACAGCCAGACGGCACGGTCGCGGACGGTGTCGATCAGCCGACCCGAAAGGCCACCCTCCTCGCCGACGCCGGCAAGACGCAGGATGTCCTCTTCGGCTTCCTCGTCCAGAACCGTCATCGCGTCGTCGATCGTGATGACACCGACCAGGCGACCGCTGTCATCCACGACAGGGGCCGAAATCAGGTGATACTGATTGAACAGATACGCAACGTCGGCTTCCTCGTCGAAAACGCGAATGACGCGGAAGTCTTCCTCGGCAATGTCCTTCAGCGGCGTCGCCCGGGGCGATGCCAGAAGGCGCCCAAGTCCGACCTGCCCCACCGGATGCCAGCGCGGATCCACAAGGATGATGTGGTAGAACTGATCTGGCAGTTCACTGGCCGACCGCAGGTAGTCGATCGCCTCGCCCACGGTCCAGTGTTCGGGCAGCGCGACCACTTCGCGCTGCATCAATCGTCCGGCGGAATATTCCGGATAGGTCAGCGATTGCTGGACCGCGACCCTGTCGGAGTCTTCCAGCGCCTGCAGGATGCGTTCCTGCTGTGGCTCTTCGAGATCTTCCACGAGATCAACGACGTCGTCGGAATCCAGATCGCGAACAGCCTCGGCCAGCACGTCCTGGGGCAACAGTTCGACGACTTCCTCGCGGATCGATTCGTCCAGTTCGGACAGGACATCGCCATCGATCCCCTGGGGCCACAGACGGACCAGAGCCTCGCGGTCGTCGGAATCGATCTGTTCCAGAAGGTCGGCAATGTCGGCCGCGTGCAGCGGCTCCATCAGCTGTTCGAGCCGCGCCACATCGCCCGCGGCGACGGCATCAAGAATGGCGTCAACGACGCGCGGATCGATGCCGTATTCGTCCTCGTCACGCTCGACGATCAGGTCCTGCTGCTCGGTCATTGGCACCCTCCCCTGCAGTTGCGCGACGAAACGGAAGCTGCTTCAGGGAAAATGCGCATAATGCGCGGATTCCCCCCGATGCGCACAGGGTTTAGACTGTCCAGCCCGAAAGGCCAACAGGTGAATGGATCATGGCGGAACTTCTTCTTGGACAGATTCTGCGTTTCGGGGGCAATCCCCTGCACGAGGGGCCAGACGCAGCGCGGCACAGCGCGCGGGGCGGGGTCCTGATCGAAGACGGCGTGATCCGCGCGGTGGGCGAGGCCGACGATCTGCGGCGCCAGCATCCGCAGGCGCACGTGACGGATTATGGCGCGGCGGTGATCTCGGCCGGTTTTGTCGATGCCCATGTCCATTACCCCCAGACCGGCATCATCGCCAGCTGGGGCAAGCGGCTGATCGACTGGCTGAACACCTATACCTTCCCCGAGGAGATGCGATTCGGCGATCCCGAACATGCAGGAAGGATCGCCTCGCTGTATCTGGATCTTGTCTTGGCAAACGGGACGACGACCGTTGCTTCCTACTGCACGATCCACCCCGCAAGCGTCGATGCCTTCATGGCCGAGGCCGAAAGCCGCAACTTGCGCGTCTTTGCCGGCAAGACCTGCATGGACCGGAATGCGCCAGAAGGTCTGCGTGATACGCCACAGTCGGCCCATGACGACAGCCTTGCACTGATCGAGCGCTGGCACGGGCGTGGGCGGCTGTCCTATGTCATCACGCCGCGCTTTTCGCCCACATCGACGCCCGAACAGCTCGAGGCGCTGGGCGCGCTTTGGGCCGCAAGACCCGATTGCCTGATGCAGACACATCTGTCCGAGCAGACCGACGAGGTGGCCTGGGTGCGCAGCCTGTTCCCCGAGGCGCGCGACTATCTGGATACATACGAACGCCATGGCCTGCTGGGACCCGGCGCTGTGTTCGGCCATGCGATCCACCTGGAGCCACGCGAGATCGACCGGCTGGCCGAGACCGGCGCCGCGGTGGTTCATTGCCCGACATCGAACACCTTCATCGGATCGGGGCTGTTCGATCTGTCGCGTCTCGCCGCGCGCGGCTTGCGCATCGGCCTTGCCACCGACACGGGCGGAGGATCTTCCTTTTCGATGTTGCGCACGATGGCCGCGGCCTATGAAATCGGACAGCTGCGCGGAAATGCCATTCATCCATCGGTCCTGTGGTGGCTGGCGACCGCGGGCTCGGCTGCCAGCCTTCGGGTTGCAGACCGTATCGGCAATATCGCCCCGGGAATGGAGGCCGATCTGGTGGTCATCGACCTTGAATCCACCCCGGCAGTCGCGCAGCGCGCGCGGCGAGCCGATGACATCTGGCAGGCGCTTTTCCCGACGATCATGATGGGCGACGACAGGGCAATCCGGGCCGTCTGGATAAATGGCCGGCCCGTTCGGCGCGACTGATCGGTCAACCGTTCAGAAGCTCGAGCGCCGCGGCATGAACATCCCGATTTGCGGCGGCGATGACCTGACCGCCTTGATGTGCCGGCCCACCCTGCCAGTTCGTCACCACGCCGCCCGCGGCCTCGATCACCGCGATGGGCGCGTGAATGTCATATGGCTGCAACCCGGCCTCGACGACCAGATCGATCTGCCCCGCCGCGACCAGCGCATAGGCGTAGCAGTCCATCCCGTAGCGGGTCAGCCGAACGCGCGACTTCAACCGCGCAAAGGCGGCCTCTTCCTCGGGCGTGCCGATTTCGGGAAAGGTGGTGAACAGGGTCGCCTGGTCCAGCGGGCGTGCCGGCCGGCAGGCAAGATCGGCCCTGCCCATCGGCCCCTCGACCCAAGCACGGCCAAAGCCGCCGACGAAGCGTTCACCGATATAAGGTTGGTCGATCACGCCGAGGAGCGGTCCGGTTGCATCGGACACCGCGATCAATACGCCCCAGGTCGGCGTGCCGGACAGATAGGCCCGCGTGCCATCAATCGGGTCGATAACCCAGGTCACGCCCGAACTGCCGTGAGTTGCCGCGAACTCCTCTCCCACGACCGAATCGTTGGGGCGACGGTGCGCCAGTATTTCGCGCATGGCCTGTTCGGCCGCGCGATCAGCCTGGGTCACGGGGTCGAAATCGGCGCCGCGCTTGCTGTCGGCCCGCAATGTGGCCGAACGGAAATGCGCCAGGGTCTGCTTGCGCGCCGCGTCGGCCAGTTCATTGGCCGTCGCGACAAGCATCTCGACTTCTGACGGATCGTATTGCGCCATCGGCGCCCCCCCCGTTTGCTGTCCGCACTTGATGCGCGGTAGAACGGCAGGCCGCGCCGGTCAAGGCGCAGGCTTCATGCAACGTCCGACAGGACCTTGGCCAGATCGAACAGCCGACGGCGCTGCGCCTCGGGGATCGCGTAATAGGACCGCACCAGCATCAGTGCCTCCTTGTCGGCGAGAATGTCGCCGTCGATCCCATCCAGCGCTTCATGACGCGACTCCAGCCCTTCGAAGAAGAAACTGACCGGCACTTCCAGCGCCTCGGCAATATCCCACAGACGCGAAGCCGAGATTCGGTTCATGCCTGTTTCATACTTCTGGATCTGCTGGAACTTGATGCCGACCTTTTCAGCCAGCTGCTGTTGCGTCATGCCCAGCATCCAGCGCCGATGCCTGACGCGCTTGCCAACATGAACATCCACAGGGTGTTTCATCATAACCTCCTACACTCTCTACCCCACGTCCAAGCAATCTTCGTGCCAAACGGGAAAAATTTTCATTGCATTTTCACCAACCCATAAGTCCCGCACCGCTTTCACCCGGGGCAGCCAAATCATCCCCAATGCGTCCCTCGCGCACAAGGCGAATGTGAAAAAAATGCACTCGCCCCACATGCTCTTTTCATTTTGCATTGCTTTTTGCAATTTATCGCCATCGGCCTGTTTGCAAGACGCGAAGAAAACGCGCTGGACCAACGGGTTCGTTGCGCATAGCCTGCGCAAGAAAATTGCGCGAGGGAAAGATGAAGGCGTTCCAGATCACCCGATTCGGTGAAACCCCGGCATTGCGGGACGTGCCGTCGCCAGAGCCGGGCCCGGGCGAGGTGCGCATCAGGATCGCTGCCTGCGGACTGAATTTCGCCGACCTGCTGATGATCGAAGGGCGGTATCAGGAACGACCCGAGCCCCCCGTGACACTGGGCATGGAGCCCGCGGGCTGGATCGACAAGCTGGGCCCCGGAGTCGGCGGCTTGACGCCGGGTCAGCGGGTGGTGGTACATGCACCAAGTGGCGGGCTGGCCGAATATGGCTGCTTTCCGGCCGACCGGTGCCTGCCCCTTCCAGACGAAATGAGCTTCGAGGATGCGGCGGCATTCCAGGTCGCCTATGGAACATCCCACCTGGCGCTGACGCACCGCGCCGGGCTCAAACGAGGCGAAACACTGCTGGTTCTTGGGGCCGCGGGCGGGGTCGGGCTGACCGCGGTCGAGATCGGCAAGCGCCTGGGCGCGCGGGTCATCGCCGTTGCGCGCGGCGCCGACAAGCTTTCCGTCGCGTGTGACGCCGGCGCCGACCATCTGATCGACAGTGAAAGCGAAGACCTGCGCGATGCGGTCAGGACGCTCGGCGGGGCCGATGTCGTCTATGACCCCGTGGGCGGAACACAATTCGACTCGGCGTTGCGCGCCACCCGGCCCGAAGGGCGTATCCTGGTGATCGGATTCGCCAGCGGGACGGTGCCGCAGATCCCGGCCAATCTTCTGCTGGTCAAGAACCTCTCGGTTCTTGGCTTCTATTGGGGCGGATATCTGCGGTTTGCCCCGCAAGCCCTGACCCAAAGCCTGCGCCAGCTTCTGGACTGGTACCGCGAGGGCGGCATTCGCCCGCATGTTTCCAACCTGATGCCGCTGGAACGAACCCAAGAGGCGCTGGAACTCTTGCGCAGCAGGAAATCGACAGGCAAGGTCGTGATACAGGTCGCCCCGGCAGAATGAAGCAGATCAAAACCGGCGACAGGTGCCGAAATCGGCGCTTCCGGACTTGAACGAAGCTGCCCGACACCCGATATTTTCCGCGGACAACCGCGCAGAAATGCGAACAGGAAACGCTGCAGGAGGCTTTGATGGCAGAATATGACACGATCCGCACGGCGCAGGTCGGCGCACGCGGATTGGCAATCGACGAGGGCCTTCGGGCCTACATGAACAAGGTCTATGGCCTGATGTCGGTCGGCATGCTGATCACGGCGGCCGCTTCGTGGGCGATCTCGGGCCTTGCAATCACGACCGATCCTTCTCTGGCGGCCGCCCAATTGGGCGGTGACCGGTACCTGACCGATTTCGGCTATGCGATCTATGCCTCGCCGCTGCGGTGGGTGATCATGTTCCTGCCGCTGGTTCTGGTCTTTGCGTTCGGCGCTGCGATCAACAGACTGTCCGAAGCTGCGGCACAGCTGTTCTTCTATGTCTTTGCCACCTCGATGGGCCTGTCGCTCAGCTGGATCTTCGCGGTCTTCACCGGCGTATCGATCATTCAGACCTTCCTGGTCACGGCAATCGCCTTTGCGGGGCTCTCGCTGTGGGGCTATCTGACCAAGAAGGATCTGTCGGGCTGGGGCACGTTCCTGCTGATGGGTGTGATCGGCCTGATCGTGGCGTCGATCGTCAACATCTTCCTTGGCTCGGGCACGGTGCAGCTGGCCATCTCGGCGATCGGCGTGCTGATCTTCGCGGGCCTGACGGCCTATGACACCCAGAACATCAAGAACACCTACATTGCCCATGCCCAGCAAGGCGATACCGAATGGCTGGGCAAGGCGGCGATCATGGGTGCGCTGAACCTGTATCTGGACTTCATCAACATGTTCACCTTCCTCTTGCAGTTCCTCGGCAATCGCGAGTAGGCGCAAATCCAGGGGGAAAGCATGCGGGGCCGGGATCTCCTGGCCCCGTTTCGCTTTCGACATGCCGACGCCGACACGGCAGGCCGCAGGGATGTTGCAAAGCAAAGGGCCGCACCATTGGTGCGGCCCTTTGTGATCCGGAATACGGCAGATCTTACTTGATCTTGCCTTCCTTGTATTCGACATGGGCGCGCTTGACCGGGTCGTATTTGCGCACGACCATTTTCTCGGTCATGGTGCGGGCGTTTTTCTTCGTCACGTAGAAGTGCCCCGTACCCGCCGTCGAGTTCAGACGGATCTTGATCGTCGTCGGCTTCGCCATCGTTTCTCTCCATCAGCCGGACGGCGTGACCGCCCGCAAAATCCTTCAGGCCCCGCCTTTTACTCGCCCACGAACCGAAGTCAACCGGAAAGGCGCGCCTGGGCGCCATTTTCCACGCCCCTGTCCGCCGCGGCGCAAGGCCGCCTATGCCGCCGGTGGTTTGCGCCCCATCGCGGCATGCAGCCGGGCCCGTGTTTCGGGTGAAAGCCCCAGGGCACGGGCCAGCTGATCCAGATACAGGCTCTCGGCCGCACTATCCAGCCGGATCGCCATCAGCGAGGTCGCATAGATCTGCTCGCGCATCGATTCGCTGACGTCGCGGGCCAGTGCTACCGGGTCCAGAGGCCGGTTCAGCTCGGCCTCGACAAAGGCGATTTCCTCGTCGCTGGCATCGCCCAGCTGGTCCAGGATCTTCTTGCGCTCCTCCTCGTCGATCTCGCCATCCGCCTTGGCGGCCTGAATCATCGCCCGGATCATCAGGCGGGCATTCTCCTCGGCCAGGGGGGAGCTTGGACTGGCACCGGTCATTGATTCCATCAGCTCGGCCATCATGCGGCTGCCGGCGGTCGTGGCTGACGTCATCGAGGCAATGAGATTGCCCAACCCCGCTTCGGCAGCCTCACCGGCACCACCGATTTTCTCATAAAACTCACGCACGGTCTTTGCGCCGCCGGGCAGTCCCAGCTTCTCGGCCTGCTGGGCCAGCTGGTCGACCGGGCCACCCGGATCGCCCGCCTTCTTCAGGGCATCCTTGATGCCCTCCATACCGCCGATCTGGCGGTATTTGTCGACCCCGCGCGCGGCGGCGAAACCGGCGGCCAATGCGGCCAGCGTGCGAACGAAACTCATGGACTGTCCTCCCTGCAATTGCAGAACCGATCATAGCCCGGGAATGCAGCGGATTGGACAGAAAAGCGCGGATGGCCTGTAAGCCGGATTCTGTCCGGGGGTTGCCCCCCTGGATGGCCATTCATCTAGGCCCGACGTTGCCGACGGGCTCGTGCTGCCAACCCGGGCCTCTCGGGATGAAGCGTCCCTGCGGCGATATCGGTTTCCCGATCAGCCCCGCGCGAGGCCCCTATTTGGCATTGCTCCCGGTGGGGCTTGCCGTGCCGGTCCGGTTGCCCGTCCCGCGGTGGGCTCTTACCCCACCGTTTCACCCTTGCCCCGGACGGATCCGGGGCGGTCTGTTCTCTGTGGCGCTTTCCCTCGGGTTTCCCCGGCCGGGCGTTACCCGGCACCGTAGCTTCATGGAGTCCGGACTTTCCTCGGGCCCAGAGGCCCGCGGCCATCCAGCCATCCGCGCAAGGCTCAGTTAGGCAGCCGCCCGCGCCAGGTCAACGGCAATCTGTGTCGTGCCCAGCTTTCACCGGATACCGGCGCGCCAGATCGGCCGCCAGGGCGCGGTCGATCATGTCTTCGGGACCCCGCGCCCACGGACGAAAGCGCAGACGAAATGCCGCCAGCAGAACGTCTTCCGGCGCCTCGGGATAGCCGAAGGCACGCAACGACCGGACCAGCGGGCGATCCCCCAGGGCGGCGTCCGGACGGGGCCAGACCGACAGACCCATTCGCGCCAGCCGTCGCCAGTCAAAGCGCGGCCCGGGATCGGCCTTGCGGCCCGGTGCCATGTCGGAATGCCCGATCACATGATGAGGAGCGATCGCCCAGCGCGCCATCACCGCCGCCAACAGGTCTTCCAGCGCCCGCATCTGGGGTTCGGGAAAGGGCCGGTCCCCGGGATTGGCCAGCTCGATCCCGATGGAATGGGAATTCACGTCGTCGATCGGCCCCCAGGCCCCTGCTCCCGCATGCCAGGCGCGGCGCGTCTCGTCCACCAGCTGCTCGGTCGCACCATCCGCATCGACAAGCCAGTGCGCGGACACTTCGGCCAGGGGGTCGCACAGTCGAGAGCGGGCCTCTGCGCAGCTGTCCATGGCGGTATAGTGGATCACGATCAGGCTGGGACGGGCTCCACCCCTTCGCTCGCCATGATTGGGCGACGGATAGCCCATCTGGCCGTCAGTTCCGCACCGTCTGGAACGGCGTCGGATCCCAGCTGCAGGCGAAACCATCGCCATCGGGGTCAAGGTTCTTCGGATCGCGCGTCGGGCCGCCCGATTTTAGAAAGGCTTCCTGGGCGGCCTCGGGATTGGGATAGCGCGCACAGGCGCGCTCGTGGCTGGCAAGTGCAAGCGACGAGCGCGGATAGATCGATTCGCCCAGTCGGTTCGGAGCCTTGACCGCGTATTCGACGATCAATGCCGTGTCTTCCCCGGGACGCTGCGGCAGTTCCCCCGGCTGCACCTGTTGATACAGGGCCCGGTTGCGTTCCAGCCTTTCCTTGTCGGATTCGATCGTCTCACGCGTTGCGACGGCCTGGAAATCCTGTTCGTCCGAAATGCCACCATGGCTCACGACAGGTGCGACCGAAGCGACCTCTGGCGCCGACGGAGACATCGGCTGCGCGGGCAAACCGGCAGCGCCGCCCTGAACCGCGACCTGCGGCAGCGATGCGGCACCCGTTATGCCTGCCCGTGCCAGCTCTTCCGCCGTCGGCGCCCCATCCATGGGGGCCGCATAGGGATCGTAGGGCGCAACCGGCGCCTGGACACTGGCCGTCCGGCCGGCCGCCGCTTCGGCTTCTCGCGCGCGCAGATAGGCGTTGTAGTCACCAAAACCCACTCCGCCCTGCTCAACGGGCGGCGGCGGCGTACAGCCAGAGGCGACCATCAGGACGATCAGGGCCGAAAATCCACGCATGCGGTGCTCCTTGCCTGTCGGTGCGACCCTACCACCATTTTTGTGGCTTGGCCGAGAACCCCGCGGCCTGTTCCAGCGCATAGGCGTGATTCAGCAGATCGCCTTCCTCCCACGGCCGGCCGATCAGCTGCAGCCCCAGCGGCAGACCCTGGCGATCCAGCCCCACGGGAACCGAAATGCCGGGCAGGCCCGCAAGGTTGACGGTCACGGTGAACACGTCGTTGAGATACATCGCGATCGGATCGGCGTCCTGCATCTCTCCCAGACCGAAGGCCGACGAAGGCGTCGCCGGCGTCAGGATCGCATCGATCCCGTCGGCAAAGACCTGATCGAAGTCGCGCTTGATCAGGGCACGCACCTTCCGCGCCCGGTTGTAATAGGCGTCGTAGAAGCCCGCCGACAGCACATAGGTGCCAATCATGACGCGGCGCTGGACCTCGTGACCGAACCCTTCGGCGCGGGTCTTTTCGTACATCTCGGTGATGCCGTCGCCCGGCCCCAGCTTGGCGCGGTGGCCATAGCGCACGCCGTCATAGCGCGCCAGATTCGAGGACGCCTCGGCCGGCGCGATGACGTAATAGGCCGGCAGTGCGTATTTCGTATGCGGCAACGAGATATCGACGATCTCGGCGCCCGCATCCCGCAGCATGTCGGCGCCCTTCTGCCAAAGCGCCTCGATCTCTTCGGGCATGCCGTCCATACGGTATTCGCGCGGGATACCGATCTTCTTGCCGCGCACATCGCCGGTCAGCATCGCTTCGAAATCCGGCACCGGCATGTCCGCCGAGGTCGAATCCATCGGGTCGTGCCCGGCCATGGCCCCAAGCATGATCGCCGCGTCGCGCACGCTGCGCGTCATCGGCCCGGCCTGGTCCAGCGAGCTGGCAAAGGCCACGATCCCCCAGCGCGAGCAGCGCCCGTAAGTGGGCTTGATGCCGACGGTGCCGGTGAATGCTGCGGGCTGACGGATCGAACCGCCGGTGTCCGTGCCCGTCGCGCCAAGGCACAGATCGGCCGCCACGGCCGCGGCCGAACCGCCAGAGGACCCGCCCGGCGTCAGCAGGCGGTCATCCACCCGCCACGGGTTCACCGCCGGGCCGTAGACCGATGTCTCGTTCGAGCTGCCCATGGCGAATTCGTCCATGTTCAGCTTGCCCAGCATCACCGCGCCGGATTCGAACAGCTGACGGGTCACGGTCGATTCATAGGGCGGCACGAAGCCGTTCAGGATCTTCGAGGCCGCCTGGCTGGGCACGCCGCGCGTACAGAACAGGTCCTTGATGCCGATGGGAATGCCGCACATCGCGGGCGCGTCGCCCGCGCGAATACGATCATCGGCCGCGCGGGCCTGCTCCATCGCGATCTCGGGCGTCTTGTGCACAAAGGCATTCAAGGCGCCTGCCGCCTCGATGGCCGACAGGCAGGCTTCGGTCAGGTCGACCGCTGTCAGATCACCCTTGCGCAGCGCATCGCGCGCCTCGGCGATCGTCAGTTCGTTGGGATTGCTCATTCCACCACCTTGGGGACGACGAAGAAGCCTTCGCGCGCATCGGGCGCATTGGCAAGGATCAGGTCCTGGATATTGCCGTCTGTCACGACGTCGGGGCGGCGCTTCAACCGCATCGGCGTGACCGAGGTCATCGGCACGACGCCTTCGACATCGACCTCGTTCAGCTGTTCCATGAAGGCCAGGACCGCGGACAGTTCCCGCGCAAGATCGGGCAGATCCTCGTCGCGCACGGCGATACGCGCCAGATGTGCCACCTTTCGCGCTGTAGTGATGTCGATCGACATGGGGCTATACTCTTCCTTTGGATCGCGGCAGGGTTTACCCGCAGGGCGCCCATCCCGCAAGGGCGCCGGTGCGATCGCACCATTCCACAGGCAACAAACCCGTTACAGGAGAGACAGATGAAGATTACCTGGCTTGGCCATTCGGGCTTTCGGATCGAGATCGAACAGGCCGTTCTGCTGGTCGATCCCTGGCTGGAAGGCAATCCGATGTTCCCGGCAGATCGTCGCGACGAAGCCATCGCGGGCGCGACGCATGTCCTGCTCAGCCATGGCCACGGCGACCATGCTTCGTCCGCGGCCGGCATCGCGCGGGAGCTGGGAATCCCGGTTGCCTGCATCCACGAGCTTTCGGTCATCCTGGGCGCGCAGGGCGTCGAGGTGATCGGCTTCAACAAGGGTGGCACGATCGATCTGAACGGCGCGAGGGTGACGATGGTGAACGCCTGTCATTCCTCCTCGGTCGATTTTGGCGAAGACGCGCCACGGGCCGGCGGGTCCGAGGCAGGCTTCATGATCGCGGGCGAAGGCCACACGATCTATTTCAGCGGCGACACGACGATCATGGCCGACATGGCATGGATGGGCGAATATTTCGCGCCCGATATCGGCATCCTCAGCGCCGGCGGACATTACACGATGGACATGAAGATGGCGGCCTGGGCGGCCCGCAAGTTCTTTGACTTCCGGGTCGTGATCCCGTGCCACTATCGTACGTTCCCGATTCTTGCGCAGTCTGCGGTCGAACTGAAAGCCAACCTGCCCGGCAGCCAGGTGATCGAGCCCGAGGTTCTGGAACCGATCGAGATCTGACCGATCACTCATCGGGGCGCCGCGCGGCAAAGAATTCGCGCAACAGCCGCGCGGCATCCTCGGCGCCGATCCCGTCATAGATCTCGGGCGCGTGGTGGCACTGGGCGTGCGAGAACACGCGCGCTCCATGCGCCACGCCGCCCGATTTCGGATCGCTTGCGCCATAGTAAAGCCGCCGGATCCGCGCAAACGAGATGGCCGCGGCACACATCGGGCATGGCTCGAGCGTCACATACAGGTCATGGCCGGGCAGGCGCTCGGACCCAAGGGCCGTACAGGCCGTGCGCAAGGCCAGGATCTCGGCATGCGCCGTGGGGTCGTTCAGCTCGCGCGTGCGATTGCCGGCCTTGGCGACCACCCGCCCGTCCGGCGCAACGACAACGGCACCGACGGGTACCTCGCCGCGACGTGCCGCGGCACGTGCCTCTTGCAGGGCAAGTTCCATATGGCTGCGAAATCGGCTCATTCCCCGTGGATGCCGCAGCGGCGCCTTGCACGCAAGCGCTTCCCTGTGACCCGGATCGGGTATAGTGGTGAGCGCCTGATTGGAACGAGGACCGGCATGAGCAGCGACAAGACCACAAGCGAAACCAAGGGCGACCGTATCGCAAAGGTGATTGCGCGTGCGGGCATCGCCTCGCGCCGCGATGCCGAACGCATGATCCTCGAGGGCCGCGTGACCGTCAACGGCCGCAAGATCGACAGCCCCGCCCTTGACGTGCGCCCGTCCGATCGCATCACCGTGGACGGCAAGCCGATCGACGCGCCGCAGCCCACGCGGCTGTGGCTGTACTACAAGCCCCTGGGTCTTGTGACCTCGGCGCGCGACGAAAAGGGCCGCCAGACCGTGTTCGACACGCTGCCCGAAGGCATGCCGCGCGTGATGAGCGTGGGGCGTCTGGACCTGAATTCGGAAGGGCTGTTGCTGCTGACCAATGACGGCGAACTGAAGCGGCGGCTGGAACTGCCCTCGACCGGCTGGCTGCGCAAGTATCGCGTGCGTGTCAACGGCCGCCCGACGGAACAGACGGTCGAACCGCTGCGCAAGGGCATCACGATCGATGGCGAAAGCTTCCAGCCGATGGAGGTCACGATCGACCGGCAGCAGGGCGCGAATGCGTGGCTGACGGTGGGTATCCGCGAAGGCAAGAACCGCGAGATCCGTCGTGCGATGGCCGAGATCGGCCTTGTCGTGAACCGCCTGATCCGGATCAGCTATGGCCCCTTCCGCCTGAACACGATGCAGCCGGGCGATGTGGTCGAGGTCAGGGCGCGCGTCATGCGCGAACAATTGGGCGGTCTTCTGGACGGTCTGCCCGGCGCCAGCGTGAACGCGCGCGCGGCATCGTCCGGCGACGGCGCCGCGAAACCGAAGGCCCGCGCCGGAAAGCCCCGCAGCAAGGGCCCCGGCGCGGGTAAACCGGCCAGGCCCGGGGCTGGCGCGTCCGACAGCGCGCCGGCCAAGCCGCGAACATGGCCATCCAGGGGCGCGGCTGGTGGCAAGGCGGGAAAACCCGGACGCGACGGGCGCGGCGCTGAACGGCCCGCGATGCGCGGGCCGGGGCGGGGCGGCAAGGGGTCCGGAAAGCGCTGAAACATTGATCCAAACCGGGGCTTTGTCTTGGCCCGCTCTCATGCCAATGTGGGCCGGAATGCAACAATGGCCGGAGTGACGCATATGCGGCAGGGATTGGGCAGATTCGGTGCGAACCCGCGCCCCGCCCTGCGCAGGATCTGGTGGACAATGGCCGGCTGCCTTGCGCTTGCCGCCTGTGAAGAGGCACCCATCGCACCACGGGACAGGCTTGCGGCCGAACCGCCCGCGCAGAGCCAACCAGCACAACCCGAACCTTCTGCCGAAAGCGCGGCGGAACGGCGATATTATGCAAGGATTCAGGAAAACTATCTTGCGCGCGGATTGCTGCGCGGCAACGACCGGATCGAGGACGCCCCCTTCGACGCCGAGGATCTGGCGCGCAACTTCCTGCGGATCGCCTTTTTCGATGAATTCGTCGAACGTGACGGCAAGCTCGTCGCCGAGCCGCGCGAGGGGCGCCTGCAACGCTGGGAGGGGCCCGTTCGACTGTCGGTGGAATTCGGACCTTCCGTCGATGAGGCACAAAGGCGCGCGGATCTGGCGGCAATTGATGCCTATGCCGCGCGTCTGGCACGCCTGACCGGGTTGCGGATCAGCCGCAGCGACTGGCGCCCGAACCACCTGGTCCTGATCCTGAACAGCGACGAGCGAAAGGAGGCGCTCGATCGGATTCGCGCCTTCGCACCCGCGATCTCTCCGGCGGCTCTGCAATCGGTTCGCGACATGGCGCGACAGACCTATTGCACGGTCATCGCCCTGTCCGACGACACCAGTCACGTCTATGTCTCGGCGGTCACCGTCATCCGCGCCGAGCTGGCGTATCGGATGCGCCTGGCATGCATCCATGAAGAGCTGGCCCAAAGCCTGGGTCTGGTGAACGATTCACCCCATGCGAGACCGTCGATCTTCAATGACAACGAGGAATTCGCGCTGCTCACACCGCAGGATGAATTGATGCTGCGAATCCTCTATGACCCACGGCTGCGACCCGGCATGACACTGGCCGAGGCCGAACCCATCGTGCGCCAGATCGCGCGGGAATTGTTGCCCGAAACGCAGGCCGAAACCGCCATGACCGTTGAAGACCGGCTGGCCTTCGGGTATGCGCGAGGACGTTAACGCTAACATCCGCGGCCAGGCAATGGCCGCACGCGAAGGGAGTGGCCACGATGATCCTGTGCTGCGGTGAGGCCCTGATCGACATGCTGCCACGCAGGACCGAAGGCGGCGAGGATGCCTTTGCCCCCTATCCGGGCGGCGCGGTCTTCAATACCGCGATTGCGCTGGGCCGGCTGGGCGCGCCCGCGGCCTTTCTGTCGGGGATCTCGACGGACCTGTTCGGACAGCTTCTGATGGAGGCGTTGAAACAGTCGCGCGTGGACGGGACGCTGACCATCCGTTCGGACCGGCCGACCACGCTGGCCTTTGTCAGGCTGATCGACGGGCAGGCAACCTATGCCTTCTATGACGAGAACACGGCCGGTCGCATGATCTCGCCGCAGGATCTGCCGGACCTGACGGATGACATCGGCGCGCTGTTCTTCGGCGGGATCAGCCTTGCCGTTGATCCCTGCGGCGCGGCCTATGAGGCGTTGATGGAACGCGAATCCGCGGCGGGTCGGCTGACCATGATCGACCCGAACATCCGCCCCGGCTTCATCCGCGACGAATCCGCCTACCGCGCGCGTATTGACCGGATGCTGTCATGTGCCGACATCGTGAAGCTGTCCGACGAAGATCTGCGCTGGCTGGAGGGCGACGGTTCGATCGAGGAACTCGCGCGCGGCATCCTGGCACGCGGACCGAAACTGGTGCTGATCACCGAAGGCGCGCGTGGGGCGCATGCCTTTACCCATCGCGTGGCGCGCTTCGTTCCCGCCCAGACGGTGCAGGTCGTCGATACGGTCGGTGCGGGCGACACGTTCAACGCGGGCATCCTTGCAGCCCTGCATCGGGCAGATTGCCTGTCACGCGCTGCCCTGTCGGAGCTGACCGACGAAATTCTGGACGCGGCCCTGTCTCTGGGCGTGCGGTCGGCCGCGATTACCGTCTCACGCGCGGGGGCAAACCCGCCTTGGGCCGAGGAGCTCGCCTGATGCGCGCGCTGATCCAACGCGTGACCGAGGCCAGCGTCACCGTCGGCGATCGCGTGACGGGACGGATCGGACCGGGCCTGCTGATCCTCGTCTGCGCAATGCGCGGCGATACCGAGTCCAATGCCGAGAAACTGGCCGCGCGGATCGCGCGGCTTCGGATCTTCCGCGACGATGCGGGCAAGATGAACCGTTCGCTGCTGGAGACCGGCGGCGCCGCGCTGGTCGTCAGCCAGTTCACGCTGGCCGCCGACACCTCGCGCGGCAACCGCCCGGGTTTTTCCGAAGCCGCTCCGCCGGAGGAAGGCGAACGCCTTTACCGGCATTTCTCGGACGCGCTGCGGGCGCAGGGAATCCATGTCGAGAACGGCGAATTCGGCGCGGACATGGATGTGCGGCTGACCAACCAGGGTCCCGTCACGATCTGGATGGACGTCTGACCGATCAGCCCTGCGGAGTCATCGCCCGACGCTGACGCGCCCTTTCGAGCCCTAGTTGGCGCTCGCGCAGGATGATCAGGATACCCGCCAGCATGACCAGCGCCGCACCCGCCAGAACGACCAGCGTCGGGGTTTCGCCAAAGGCCACATAGCCGATCACCAGCGCCAGAAGCATCGAGACATATTCGAAAGGCGCCACGACCGAGGCATCTGCGAAACGATACGAGCTTGTCAAAAGCACCTGCCCCAGCCCGCCAAGAATGCCGGCGCATACCAGCATTGCCGCGACCATCGGATCGGGCCAGACCCAGCCGAATGGCACCGTCAGCAAAGACAGAAGCGCCGAGTTGATCGAGAAGTAGAAGACGATCGCGCTGACCTTTTCCGTGGACACCAGCTTGCGCACGAAGACCTGCGCCAAGGCCGCGAATACCGCGCCGATCAGTGCCAGCAGCGCCCCAAGGGCCTCGGTCGGGGCAACCGTTCCGGCTTGCAGAGCACTCATGCGCGGCGACAGGATCACGACCACGCCCGTCATGCCAAGGGCGACGGTGAATATCCTGAAAAGCCGGACATTTTCGCCAAGGAACATTGCCGCGAAGACGACCGTCAGAAGCGGAGCCGCATAGCCGATGGCGGTCGCTTCCGGCAACGGCAACAGGCCCAGCGCGGCAAAGCTGCATCCCATGGCCGCGGTTCCGACCAGACCGCGCCAGAAATGCCCCATGAGGTTGCGAGTCGCCAGACCTTCGCGCAAGCCACGGGTCAGCAACAGCCAGACAAGGATCACCGGAACGGCAAAGGCCGAACGGAAGAACACCACCTCGCCCGGCGGCACGGCACCCGAGACCGCCTTTACCAGGCTGGCCATCGCCATGAACACACAGACCGAGGCGACCTTGAAGGCGATGCCGCGCAGGGGGGACATGCCGTGACCTTACAGGCCCTTGGAGCGATAGCTCTTGGCGACCCGGTCGATGGCCACGACATAGGCCGCCATGCGCATGTCGGGAACGTCGTCGCGGCTGCGCCAGACCTCGGCAATCGCCTGATAGGCCGAACGCATCGTGTCATCCAGGCCCGACCGCACGAGCTCGAGCTCGCCCGCGCCGCGCAGGAACTGGTCCTTGAAATTCGGCGACAGCGTCCAGCCAAGGCCGCGATCGGCCGAAAGCCGCTCCAGCTCCTCGACCAACAGGCGGTTGCGGCCCTCTTCATAACGGCGCTGCATCCGGCCAAAGCGGATATGCGACAGGTTCTTGACCCATTCGAAATAGGAAACGGTCACACCGCCCGCATTGGCATAGAGATCGGGGATGATCACCACGCCCTTCTTGCGCAGGATTTCATCCGCGCCCGCCGTGACCGGGCCGTTCGCGGCCTCGATGATCAGCGGCGCCTTGATGCGGTCGGCATTTCCCAGATGGATCACGCCTTCCATGGCGGCAGGGATCAGGATGTCGCAGGGTTCTTCCAGAACCTTGGCGCCGTCCTCGACATAGCGGCCTTCCGGGCAGCCCTTGACGCCGCCATGTTCGGTCAGCCAGTCCCGCACGGCCTGGACGTTCAGGCCGTTCTCGTTGATCAGGGCGCCGTCACGTTCGATGATCGCCGTGATGATCGCACCGTCCTCCTTGGACAGGAACAGGGCGGCGTGATAGCCCACATTGCCAAGGCCCTGCACAATGACGCGCTTGCCGTCCAGGGTGCCTGTCAGACCGGCTTCGGCCATGTCGGTCGGGTGGCGGAAGAACTCGCGCAGGGCGTATTGCACGCCGCGGCCCGTGGCCTCGACCCGGCCCGCGATACCCCCGGCATTCAGCGGCTTGCCCGTCACACAGGCCGAAGCGTTGATATCGGTCGTGTTCATGCGCCGATACTGATCGGCCATCCAGGCCATCTCGCGTTCGGATGTGCCCATGTCGGGCGCCGGCACGTTCTGGGCGGGATTGATCAGGTCGCGTTTGACCAGCTCGTAAGTGAAGCGGCGGGTGATCAGCTCCAGCTCATGTTCGTCCCATTCGCGCGGATCGATCCGCAATCCGCCCTTCGATCCGCCAAAGGGCGTCTCGACGACCGCGCATTTGTAGGTCATCAGCGCCGCCAGCGCCTCGACCTCGTCCTGGTTGACCGACATCGCATAGCGGATCCCGCCCTTGACCGGCTCCATGTGTTCGGAATGGACCGAGCGGTAGCCCGTGAAGGTGAAGATCTGCCCGCGCAGACGCACGCCAAAGCGAACCGTGTAGGTCGAGTTACAGACCCGGATCTTTTCTTCCAGCCCCGGCGACAGGTCCATGACCTTGACGGCCCGGTCGAACATCAGGTCGACGGACTGACGGAAACTGGGTTCTCGTGGCGCGGACATGCGATTTCTCCCTCATGGTCGCTCGGGGCGCAGGCGAAACACAGCGCCCAAGGCGACGGCGGAACGATGCCCGTGCATATCAGAGCGTGACGCAAAGACAAGATGCCGCCTGCCAGGATCCCGACTGGCCGGCCCGGGGCTCGGGAAGCGACGAATCGCTGCGCCCGGTCTGGACGCGCTGCGGCCTGCATCCAGACATGTTCAAGAATTCTGAACAATGGCACCAATTTGACAATCATTGAAAACGTCAGGCGTTTCAATTCACTATAGCGCCCAACTTTTGCCACAACTGGAAAGGATATTGTGCTTTCCTTGAGGGGTCCGGTACGTGCATGACACGCACACCGTTGCAACTGGAATTTTTTGGGCTGCCCCACAGCCGCCGGGAAGGGTTTGAACGATGATACGGTCTGGATTGAAGCAACTGACGCACCGGGTTGCAAGAACCGCTGCAGCCAGAGCAGTTGCGCGCTTCCGCCGCGAAGAAGACGGATCGCTGATCGTCTTCGGACTGTTCTGTTTCGTGATGATGCTTCTGATGACGGGCGTCGCGCTGGACGTGATGCGATATGAAGAGCGGCGCACCGTGCTGCAGGCAACGATCGACCGCGCCGCGCTGGCGGCTGCCGACCTTCAGCAGACCCTGCCCCCCAAGGAGGTGGTCAAGGACTATTTCGTCAAGGCCGGCCTGACGCCGCCGAAGGACGAGGACATCGTCGTCCAGCAGGGCGCCTACAACGAATACCGCAAGGTTGCCGTCAAGACTTCGGAAAACATGCCCACCTGGTTCATGCGCATGGTCGGGATCAACGAGATGACGACGCCCGCGGCATCCACCGCCGAGGAAAGCATCGGCCAGGTCGAGATCTCGCTGATCCTCGACATCTCGGGGTCCATGGGGCGCAACAACCGCCTGACAAACCTGAAACCCGCGGCCAAGAACTTCGTGGACAAGATCTTTGACTCGACCGAACCGGGCAAGGTTTCGATCTCGATCGTGCCCTATTCGACGCAGGTCAACCTGACCGACGATTTCGCCAGCTATTTCAACATTTCGGGCGAACATGGCTACTCGAACTGCATCGAGTTCGACAAGGCCAAGGGCGATTTCGACACGACCGCGATGGATGTCGGCTTTGGGGCTGGCGCGCGCGTCTATCAGCGCAACGGCCATTTTGACCCGTTCTATACCCGCAAGCCGCCGCGCCTGCTGAATTGTCGGACCGAAAGCGAAGCCAAGATCCTGCCGTTCTCGGGCAACCGGGATGAATTGAAATCCTTCATCAACAGCCTGTCGGCGGGCGGGAACACCTCGATCGATATCGGGATGAAATGGGGCGCTGCGCTGCTTGACTCCTCGCTGCAACCGGTGGTCGATGGAATGATCGCGGACGGCAAGCTGCCGGCGGCCTTCGGCGACCGTCCTTACGCGTTTGACGATGCCGAGGCGCTGAAGATCATCGTGCTGATGACGGATGGCGAAAACACCACAGAATATCGCCTGAAGCCGGCCTACGCTTCGGGGGACAGCCTGCTGTATACGAACACCGCGTATCTTTCTTCAGGCTCGAAAAGCATCGACCAATACAGTTTCTATGACCCAACCCGTTCGTCGAAAAAGTACTACAGCTTCAAGAAGGAAAAGTGGCTGGACAAGCCCTATGGCGACAATTCCGGAGATCCAGGCGACGCCGTTCGCATGACCTGGCCGGAGGTGTGGGACGCGATGTCCCTGCGCTACTACGCCTACAACATTCTCTATGAGGCCACCCGCTCGGCAAGCCGCTACTATGACTTCTTTGATGAAGCATTCTACGGCATTGCCAGCGACAAGGACGATCGCACCACGCGGCTGTGCAACGCGGCCAAGGCGCATGGCGTGAAGATCTTCACCATTGCCTTTGAAGCCCCGACGGGCGGCCAGAACCTGCTGAAAAGCTGCGCGAGTGCCGACGGCGGCTTCTATAACGTCGCCGGCCTAGACATCGAAAAGGCCTTTGCCGGCATCGTGAACTCGATCAACAAGCTGAGGCTGACGCACTGATGACGACGGTGATGAAACGCATGCGCGGCTGGCTGTGGCGCAAGTGCCGCGAGGAGGACGGTGCCTCGACGATCCCCTTCGTCATCATCGTTCCGGCCTTCCTTGTGCTGCTGATGTCGTCGCTGGAACAGGGCATCCTCCTGCTTCGGCATGTGATGCTGGAACACGCGGTTGACGTTTCGGTGCGCGATCTGCGTCTGGGCACCTGGAAAGACCCGACGCATGACGAGTTCAAGAAGGTCGTCTGCAGCCGCGCCGGCATCATCCCCGATTGCGAGAACGTCCTTCTGGTCGAACTGCGCCCGATCGACACGACGACCTGGTCGCCTTTGAACACGGGGCCGGTCTGCGTGGATCGCGCAAGCCCGATGGAACCCGAAGACATGCCGGAATTCGAGGACGGCGAAGGCGACCAGATCATGCTGATCCGCGCCTGCGTCAAGTTCGATCCGGTATTTCCGACCACGGGGCTGGGCTTCTACCTGCCAAAGGACAATACCGGGGCCTATGCGCTGGTCACCATGTCGGCCTATGTCAACGAACCCGATCTGGGGGGGAGCTGAGCCATGTCCATACTGTCACGCCTTCGGATCCGGCTGCGCGCCTTTGCCACGGACAGCGCGGGAAACATGGCCGCAGAGGGGCTTATCGCTTCGGTATTCCTGTTCTGGTGGTACATGGCGTCGTTTTCGTTCTTCGACGTCTATCGGCAGAAGAACATCAACCTGAAGGCCGCATATACGATCGCCGACCTGATCTCGCGGCAGACGAATGCGGTTGACGCCGATTATATCGAGGGGCTGAACGACCTTTTCGACTACATGACCACTTCGCGTCAGCCGACCTGGATCCGCGTCAGCTCGGTCATCTATGATGCAACGGACGACAAGTACGAGGTGGCATGGTCCTACGGCACCGGTTCGGCGCAGGCCCATTCCGATTCGTCGATCAATGCCCAACGTGGGCGTATTCCGTTCATGCCCGAAGGCGACAGCGTTCTGGTGGTTGAAACCAACATGGCATTCGAACCGGTGTTCAAGCTGATCGGGATCGATCCGCGCTGGTTGACGACGTTCATCACGACGCGCCCGCGCTTTGCCGCCTGTGTGCCTTTCGACAAGAAGGACGGCTCGACGCCGGCCTGCATCTATGACTCGGCCATCGACCCGGACGGCGAGGTCCATGACGACGTCACGACCGAGGTTACCGTAACGACGGGAGATGGCAGCGATCCGGTATCGACGGGCGGCTGAAACATCCGCAAACGCGTGGGAAAATGGCCGTCCGGACCGGGCGGCCATTTTTGTCTTATCCGGGGTCGTTGGCTTGCCGTTGCTGCAACGCGACGGACAGCAGATCAGCCATGTTGCGCCCTTCGGCACCCGAAATCGTGCCCCCCACCCCGACCCGGCGACCCAGGCGCCACCACAGCCCCGGCTCCCATCTGCGGCTGTGCGATGTCGTCAGGTGCAGCAGGAAGCCGTTTGACGGCTTGAAGGCAAAGGCGCCACGCTCGACGCGCTCGACATCCTGAAGACGTGCGATCACCGTCCCCTCGCTGTCACGCAGCTCGTCTTGTGTCAGGATCAGCGATCGCGCGGTGGCACGATACATGCGCACGCACAGGACAAGTGCAAGCACCCCGAAGACGACAAGCATCCCCGAAACCAACCCAGACCCCGACGGAATCGAAAAGGCCAGGTACACCAACAGAAAGCCCAACGCGCCCAGCACGCCCAGCGCGAAAAGCCGGCGGGGAACCGAAGGCGTGATACGCGCCAGAATCTGGTCGTTTCGTTCATCGTTCATGCCGGTCAGTTGCTCCCCAATCGTCTCGTCAACGGCACCGCGGGCGGAATCCATCATGCTGAAACCGCCTTGCGGACCATGTCCCAATAGATGTCGCCCACGCGGTCGCGACTCAGGCGACCGCCCTCGCGATACCATGTCGTCACGCCGGTCAACATCGCGATGATCGCCAGCGTCGCGATCTTGGTGTCGGGAATCGAAAGAAGGCCCTGCCGGACGCCGTCGCGAAGGATTGTCTCCAGCTCATCTTCATAGGCCCTGCGCAACGACTCGATCCGCCGAAAGTTGTCGGGGCCCAGATTGCGCAGTTCCATGTATGACAGAAAGACCGCATCGGGCCGCTCCAGGTTGAACCGGATGTGAAAGCGAACAAAGCGTTCCAGCCGCGTCAGGGGATCCTCATCTTTCGGCTCGGCCTCCCATGCGGCAAGAAGCTCATCCATGTGGGACTTGAGCAGATCGAACAGCAAGGTTTCCTTGTCAGGCGTGTAAAGATACAACGCCCCGGCCTGCACACCGACCTCGGCCGCAATCTGGCGCATGGAGACGGCGGCAAAACCATACCGCGCAAACAGCCGCAACGCCGCATCGCGGATGCGCGGCCCCGTAATTTCAGAATGGGATCCGGTCTTTCTTGCCATGTCGCCAAGTTAACTGAACGTGTGTTCAATACAAGATCGCAGCGAAGCCGCTTGCGCGCTGGACTGCCCCGCAATAGCCTTCCGCGCAACCGGATCAGAGCTGACGATGCCCCGCAAATTCATCCTGACATGCCTGCTCTTCATGCTGACCGGCTGTAGCGTACCGGGCGCGCGGAAGGAAACGGGTGCCCCATGGCCAAGGCTTGTGCCCCTGTCCGACATTGAACAGGCCGCCCCCGCCACACCAGCCGATGACCCGACCGGATTGCTGGACAGGGCGGCCGCGCTGAAGGCGCGCGCGGCAAGTCTGCAAGGCGAAAGCAACTGACATCCGGGCTGACGCCCATGCAACGCAGCCATGCATCTGCCTCCAGACGGATTGCGCAGGCTCGCGCGACGGGCTAACACCCTGCCCCAAGGGCCACGTCGGCCAGAACACCAGCGGAGTTTTCCATGACCAAGCCCCTGCGTCTTGGCATTGCCGGACTTGGCACGGTCGGCATCGGGACAGTCAAGATCATTCAGCGCCATGCCCAGATGCTGGCCCGGCGCGCAGGCCGCGAAATTCGCATCAGCGCCATCAGCGCCCGCAATCGCAAGCGGGACCGGGGCGTCGATCTGTCCGCCTATGCCTGGGAGGACGACCCGGTCGCACTGGCCCGGCGCGATGACGTCGATGTCTATGTCGAACTGATGGGCGGAGAGAACGGCCCGGCCAAGGCCTCGATCGAAGCTGCCATCGCCGCTGGCAAGGACGTGGTCACCGCCAACAAGGCCCTGCTGGCCATACATGGGCACAACCTTGCGCTCGCCGCCGAGGCGGCTGGCCGCGTGATCCGGTTCGAGGCGGCCGTGGCGGGGGGCATACCCGTGGTCAAGGCGCTGAGCGAGGGGCTTGCGGGCAACGAGATCCGGCGCGTCATGGGTGTGATGAACGGCACCTGCAACTACATCCTGACCCGGATGGAGGAATCGGGCCTGACCTATGACGCGGTCTTCGAAGAGGCCCGCCAGCTGGGTTATCTCGAAGCCGACCCGAACCTGGATGTGGGCGGGATCGACGCGGGCCACAAGCTGAGCCTTCTGGCTGCAATCGCCTTTGGCACGCGTGTCTGTTTCGACGCGGTCCAGATCGAAGGCATCGGCCGGATCTCGATCGACGATATCCGGCGTGCCCGGGACATGGGCTACCGCATCAAGCTTCTGGGCGTAGCCCAGATGACCGGCCGGGGACTGGAGCAGCGCATGACGCCCTGCCTTGTCCCCGCCGACAGTCCGCTGGGTCAGCTGCAGGGCGGCACGAACATGGTCGTGATCGAAGGCGACAGCGTGGGCCAGATCGTGTTGCGCGGTGCCGGGGCAGGCGAAGGCCCGACGGCCTCGGCCGTGCTTGCAGACATCATGGAGATCGCGCGCGGCTGCCGCGTGTCGACCTTCGGCCAGCCGGCGGCCTCGCTGAGCGAGGCGGTGCCGGCCGCAACAAGCGCCCCGGCGCGTTGGTATCTGCGCATGCAGCTTGCCGACAAGCCCGGCGCGCTGGCCAAGGTGGCGACCGTCCTGGGCGACGAAGGCATCTCGATCGACCGAATGCGGCAATATGGCCATTCCGACGCCACGGCCCCCGTTCTGATCGTGACGCACAAGACGACACGCGAAGCGATCGACCATGCGCTGAGCCGCCTGCCCGAGACCCGCGTCGTCGAGGGCGATCCGGTGGCGATCCGCATCGAGACCGTCTGAGTCCCGCCTGCCCTTGCCCGCGCCACGGCTCTGCGGCTAGATGCAGCCAAAGGCAATTCATGGGGGAGCCACAGGCATGGCCGACAAGAAGGAATTTCAGGACCGCATGCTGTCGCTTGGGCTGGCGCGGGTATCCGAGGCCGCAGCCCATGCCGCTGCACGCCTGATCGGACGGGGCGACGAAAAGGCCGCGGACCAGGCCGCCGTGAATGCGATGCGCGATCAGCTGAATCTGCTGGACATTCGCGGCACGGTTGTGATCGGCGAAGGCGAGCGCGACGAGGCCCCCATGCTGTATATCGGCGAAGAGGTCGGATCGGGTAATGGCCCCGAAGTCGACATCGCGCTGGACCCGCTGGAAGGCACGACACTGACCGCCAAGGACATGCCGAACGCGCTGACCGTCATCGCCATGGCGCCGCGGGGCACCCTGTTGCACGCCCCGGACGTGTACATGGACAAGCTGGCCGTCGGACCCGGCCTGCCGAAAGATGTCGTCAGCCTCGACATGAGCCCCGCAGAACGGGTGAAGGAGCTTGCCAAGGCCAAGAATTGCGCGCCCAGTGACATCACCGTGTGCATCCTTGAACGCCCCCGGCACGAAGACATGATCGCCGAGGTCCGCTCGACCGGCGCGGCGATCCGGCTGATCACCGATGGCGACGTGGCCGGCGTCATTCACTGCGCGGAATCCGAACTGACCGGCATCGACATGTACATGGGCGCAGGCGGCGCCCCCGAAGGCGTCCTTGCCGCGGCCGCCCTGAAATGCATGGGCGGGCAGATGTGGGGGCGGCTGCTGTTCCGCAATGACGACGAACGCGGACGTGCCGCCAAGGCCGGGATCACCGATCTGGATCGGGTCTATGCGCGCGACGACATGGTGAGGGCCGATGTGATCTTTGCCGCGACGGGCGTGACCAACGGCTCGATCCTGCGTGGCGTGCGGCGCGAGCCGACCTTCATCGAGACCGAAACCATCCTGATGCGGTCCAAGACCGGATCGGTTCGCCGCATGATCTATCGCAATCCGGTGCGCCCAGCGAATCGCGCATGAGTGTCGATGCGGCAAGCGCGACCCGGGGCGCCTTTCTTGGGGTCGAACGATCCCTGAGCGGGCGCCGCTGGATCGGCCCAGGCCCCGAGCAGGACCGCCTGGCCGAGGCCATGGCCCAGGCGACGGCCCTGCCCCTTCCTCTTGCGCGCATTCTGGTCGCCCGCGGCGTGACTCCTGCAGAGGTCGACCGGTTCCTCGAGCCTCAGCTGCGCGATCTGCTGCCCGACCCGCGCAGTCTGAAGGACATGGCCGCGGCGGCCCAGCGCATCCTGCGAGCCGCACGGGGACGCGAACGGATCGCCATTTTCGCCGATTACGACGTTGATGGCGGCGCTTCGGCGGCGTTGCTCATCACATGGCTGAAGGCCATGGGACGGCAGGCCACGCTTTATGTGCCCGACCGGATCGAAGAGGGCTATGGGCCCAATGTGCCCGCGATGCGCCAGCTTGCACGCGATCATGATTTGATCGTCTGCGTCGATTGCGGGACGCTCTCGCACGAGGCGATCGGAGCAGCCAGTGGGGCCGATGTCGTGGTGCTCGACCACCACCTTGGCGGTGAAACCCTGCCTCCCGCGCTGGCCGTGGTGAACCCGAACCGTCAGGACGAAGATGGCGAGCTTGGCCATCTTTGCGCCGCCTCGGTCGTTTTCCTGCTGCTGGTCGAGCTGAACCGCCTACTGCGCGCGGATGGCGTGAACGGCCCCGATCTGCTGGGGCTTCTGGACCTCGTGGCGCTGGCCACGGTTGCCGACGTTGCGCCGCTGACGGGCGTGAACCGCGCCTTTGTCCGCCAGGGATTGCGTGTCATGGCGCGGCGCGAACGCCCCGGTCTGCGTGTTCTGTGCGATATCGCCAGGCTGGACCGCGCGCCGGAATCGTTCCATCTGGGCTTTGTCCTGGGCCCACGCATCAATGCGGGGGGGCGCATCGGCGCGGCCCATCTGGGCGCGCGGCTTCTGGCCACCGATGACGAAGCCGAGGCCCGCAGGATTGCCGAGCAACTTGAGGCGCTGAACGCCGAACGCCGCGAGATCGAGAATCGCATTCGCGACGCGGCACTGATTCAGGCGGAATCTCGCGGTCTGGACGGTCCGCTGGTCTGGGCTGCCGGTGACGGCTGGCACCCGGGCGTTCTGGGCATCGTCGCGGCGCGACTGAAGGAGGCGACCAATCGCCCGGCCATCGTCATCGGACTTGACGGAAACGAAGGCAAGGGCTCGGGCCGCTCGGTCGAAGGCGTCGATCTGGGGGCGTCCGTTCAGCGCGTCGCGATGGAGGGCCTGCTGATTCGTGGCGGGGGGCATCGGATGGCCGCCGGGCTGACCGTTTCCCGCGATCGGCTGGAGGCCGCGATGGAGCGGCTGGGGTCGCTGTTGCAGCGCCAGGGCGCGATTCGCGTCGGACCGCGCGACCTGCGCCTTGATGGGCTGCTCATGCCCGGCGCGGCCACCCCCGAGTTGATCGAGGATATCGAGCGCGCCGGCCCCTTTGGCCAGGGTGCGCCGGCGCCGCGCTTTGCCATGCCCGACATGGTCGTGACCCATGTGCAGCGCGTCGGCGAGTCTCACCTTCGCCTGGGGGTGACGGACGGGGCCTCGGCCAGCTTGCAGGCCATCCTGTTCGGCGCATTCGACACGCCACTTGGTGATATTCTGGCCGCCGGAAAGGGGCGTCGTTTCCACCTCGCCGGGCGTGTCGAGATGAATCACTGGCAGGGCCGCAGCCGGGTTCAGTTGCGACTCGAGGACGCCGCCGAAAGCGGGGCACAGACGGCGGGCGAGTGATGCGAAAAAGTCGCGAAAAACCTCTTGCGCGGTTCTCGCGGCTTTAGTAGACACCGCCCCACGCCGGAACCGCGGCCCGTTCGTCTATCGGTTAGGACGCCAGGTTTTCAACCTGGAAAGAGGGGTTCGATTCCCCTACGGGCTGCCACTTCGGTCGCTGCGTCGGATGGCGCGCCAGCGCGGCCCGTTCGTCTATCGGTTAGGACGCCAGGTTTTCAACCTGGAAAGAGGGGTTCGATTCCCCTACGGGCTGCCACTTCTTTCCTCGACATGTCGCATCAACACTTGTGGCGCATGGCTGCGTCAGTCTCTAACATCGCGCCAGAGAGGACCCGACGCATGACAATCCATGTCCCCCACACAACAGGACATCCGGCGCTGGGACCGCTGGACGAGCTGATCGCGTGCCCGACATGCGACGGCCTGCATCGCCTGGTGCATGTGGCGCCGGACATGACGGCCCGGTGCCGGCGGTGCCACACGGTCCTTCTGGCCCCGCGCCGAGGCGCAATGACCCAGATCGTCATGCTGGCGGCAACGGCTGCGATCCTGATGATCGCTGCAATCTTCTTTCCCTTTCTGGAGCTTCAGGCCGGGGGCCTGAACCAGCGGACCTCGATCATGGGCGCGGTTCTTGCATTCTCTCATGCCGGGATGCTGCCCCTGTCGCTTGCGGTGGCTGCTTTCGTCGTTGGCCTGCCACTGGCGCGGTTCGTGGCCCTGATCTATGTGCTGGCGCCCATGGCTCTGGGCTGGCGGCCCGCACGCCATGCGGCACGCGTCTTTCGCTGGTCGGAATGGGTCCGTCCCTGGGCCATGGCCGAGATCTTCATCATCGGCGTGGCCGTAGCGCTGGTCAAGGTCGCGGGTCTGGCCAAGGTCACCCCGGGGCCGGCCTTCTGGGCGTTTGCCGCGCTGGTTCTGGTAACGGTACTCAAGGACAACTTCATGTGTCGGTTCACGATATGGCGAACGCTGGACGAACGCACGAAATCCTGACCGCGCGGCGCGCAGGGCTGGTGGGTTGCACGACCTGCGGCAAGGTGCACCCGCTGGATACCCGTGTCTGCCGCCGATGCGGCGCGGCGCTGCAAAGCCGTGACGAAACCAGCCTGCAGCGCGTCTGGGCATGGCTGATCGCCGGCCTCGTGGCCTATATCCCGGCCAATGTCTATCCGATGCTGATCACGCAGACCTTTGGCAAGCGCCAGGAAAGCACCATCGTCGGGGGCGTCATCGAGCTTGTCCATCACGGCAGCTGGGGCGTCGCCCTGATCGTCTTCGTGGCGTCGGTCGTCGTGCCGATCGGCAAGTTCATCGCGATTGCCTGGCTTGCGATCTCGGTGCGCAGCCGATCTGCCGCCGATGGGCATACCCGCCAACATGTCTACGAGATCGTCGAGTTCATTGGCCGCTGGTCCATGATCGACGTCTTCGTGGTGGCCATCCTTGCCGCGCTGGTCCAGCTTGACTTCGTGGCCAGCGTCAACCCGGGCACGGCCGCCGTCAGCTTTGCGCTTTCCGTTGCATTCACGATGCTTTCAGCCCAGAACTTCGATCCCAGGCTGATCTGGGACGCCTATGAGGCAGATGACACATGAATGACCTGATCGAACCCGCCGAACCCGATATCGAACCTGCGCGCCGAGGGTTCTTCCGCAATCTGTCGCTTGTCTGGCTGGTGCCGATTGCCGCACTGATCGTTTCACTGGGGCTTGCCTGGCAAAGCTACTCGCAGCGTGGTGTCGCGATCACCATCACGTTCCCCAATGCGACAGGCGTCACGCCGGGCGAGACGGTCATCAAGTACCGCGATGTCGTGGTTGGCACGGTCGAGAAACTGACCTTCACCAGCGACCTGTCCGCGGTGGTCGTGCACGCCCGTGTCGACAAGGACATCGCCCCCTACCTGGACGAAGATGCGCAATTCTGGATCGTCTCGCCCAAGGTCACGGCGCGGGGGGTCAGCGGCCTGTCGACCGTTCTGTCAGGCGTCTATATCGAGGGCGCATGGGATGAAACGCCGGGCGAGCAGAAATACAGCTTTGTCGGCGCCGACGGGCCGCCCCTGGTCCAGCCGGGAAGGCCCGGCAAGCGGATCAGCCTGATCACCAATGACGGCCGACTGGTTTCGGAAGGCGCGCCCGTCTATTTCCACGGGATCGAGGTCGGACGCCTGGAAAAGCCGCGGCTGATCCTGTCCTCGGACACGATCATCGTCGATGCCTTTATCGAGGCTCCGCATGACCGGCGCCTGACCACGGCCACGCGGTTCTGGGACACGTCGGGCGTGTCCTTCAAGATCGGCACGGGCGGGGTTTCGCTGGACTTCGACTCGCTGGCTTCGATCATTGCGGGCGGGATCGAATTCGACAACCTGTTCGAGGGCGGCGAGCCTGTCGGGCCAGGCCATGTCTTCAATATCTACCCCGACGAATCCGAGGCACGACGCAGCCTGATCGCGCGCACGCCCGGCGCGACGGTCACGGTCGCGGCCCAATTCGACGAATCCATCAGCGGGCTCGAACCCGGCGCCGATGTCACGTATAACGGCCTGAAGGTCGGTGAGGTCAAGGCGCTCTCTGCCAAGGCCGAGGATACGGCGGAAGGCCCACAGGTCCGCCTGTTCGCCAACCTGACCATCGAACCCGACCGGCTGGGCCTGAAAGCGGGCGCGACCGAGGACGAGGTGCTGCAATTCCTGGAAGAGGCCGTGGAGCGTGGGCTGCGCGCGCGGCTTGCGACGGCATCGATTTTCAGTTCCGCCCTCATCGTCGAACTGGTCGAACTGCCCGACGCCCCGCCCGCGAAACTGGACCGCACGGCCGAGCCCTTGCCCATTCTTCCCACCGTGCCGTCGGATCTGCCCGATTTCACCGCAACGGCCGAAGGTGTGCTGGAGCGGATCAACAAGCTGCCGATCGAGGATGTGCTGAACCAGGCAATCAGCCTGATGGCCTCGATCGAGCAGGTCGTGCGCGCAGAAGGCACGCAGAAGACCCCGGACGCGGTGCTGGCCCTGATCGAGGACACGCGCAGCCTGGTGAACGACGAGGCGACACGCGCCTTGCCGTCGGACCTGCGCGCCGCGGTCACGGATCTGCGCCAGATCGTGGCCGAGATGAAGGAGGCCGGGACTTTCGAAACATTGACCCAGGCGATCCAGCGCGCGGATGCAGCGGTGGCAAATATCGAAACGGCCTCGGAACAGATCCCGGCATTGGTCGAGGATTTGCGGGCATTGGCGGCCAAGGCGAATTCATTGCAGGCCGAAGAGCTGATCGCGTCGGCCACGCGCGTTCTGGACAGCGCCGACAAGTTGATCGGAACCGATGCCGCACGCGAGCTGCCCCCTGCCCTGACCGGAGCACTGGAAGAGATCCGCGCGGCCGTTGCCGAACTGCGCAAGGGTGGTGCCGTCGAAAACCTCAACGCGACGATGGCGTCCACGCGCGATGCGGCCGAATCGGTCGCCGCTGCGGTCGAGCGGCTGCCCGAACTTTCGGCGCGGCTCGAGCGTCTGGTTGCGCAGTCCGAGGCACTGATTGCCGCCTATGGTGACCGGTCGGAGTTCAACGACGAAACGCTTGCGACGCTGCGCGAAGTTCGCAATGCTGCTCGCTCGGTCAGCCAGCTGGCCCGGGCGATCGAGCGCAATCCCAATTCATTGTTGATGGGGCGGTAAGATGCGACTGACACCAATCCTGATGAGTGCTGCGATACTTGCAGCCTGCGGTTCGGGCAATGAGGCGCGCTACCTGATTGATCCGCCCGCCGTTTCGGCCGAACGTCCGGCGCGGGTCGCCACGGTCGAGATGCGCGATGTCAGCCTGCCGGCCTATGCCTCGGCCGTCGAGATCTCGCGGCTGGAAGCCGACGGGGCCTTGCGCAATCTGCCCGATTCCCTGTGGGCCGACGACCCCGTGCGCGGTGTGACGCATGCATTGGCCAGAAGTCTGGATGCCGCATCGCGGGCCACCGTCGCGGCCGAGCCATGGCCCCTGTCCGATCCGGCGCAGGCCGTCGTGGATGTGCGCATCGAACGCTTGGTCGCGCGCGCCGACGGCAAGCTGGAGCTGGCAGCCCAGTATGCCATCGCCTCGCCCGATGGTCTGATCCGCGAGCGCATCGGTCGTTTCCAGACGACGGTCGAGATGGGTGGCGAAGGGCCGGACGCGATCGCTGCGGCGGCTGGTCAGGCAATCGCAGAGCTCGCCGATCGGCTGGCCGAGGAATTGTCGCGCTAGTTCAGCGACCTGCCCCGGGAACGCAGCCGAACCAGGATCACGTTCGCGCTGACGCGGCGGTTTTCTCGGAATGGACGCGATAACAGCCGCGGCCGCTTCGCTTGGCCTCGTACAATGCGGCATCCGCATCGCTCAGCATCCGGTCCGGATCTGGGCTGGCGTAAAGAGACGACATGGTGATGCCGATACTGCCCGAGATGCGGCAAGCCTCTCCCTGCCACTCGATCGGTTGTTCGATGTTGCGGATAAGCCTTCGGGCCACGCGGCGCAGATCTGCCGGTTCCGTCAGCCCGGGAAGCAGGATGACGAATTCATCGCCGCCCACACGCGCAATGAAGTCCTGACTGCGAAAGACCTTGCGCAGGCGCTCGGCCGCCACGGTCAGGACATGGTCGCCGGCGGCGTGTCCCTTGGTGTCGTTCACGACCTTGAAGAAGTCCAGATCGATCTGCATCAGCGCGAATCCAGGCCCGCCGCGCAACACCCCAGCCACCGAGCGTTGCAGTTCCATGTCCAGAGCGCGGCGATTGTGCAGGCCGGTCAGGGGATCTGTAAGGGCCTGAGCCTCGGCCCGCTGACGCGCGACTCGCAACCGACCATTCAGCGCGACAATCTCGGACATGACGGCCGCCTTGGCTTCCTTGAGGTAAAGGAATTCGATCGCAAGATCCGTCGGCGCGAAATCGGCCGCCGTCAGTCCGTGACTCCGAACCGCCTCGGCCAGGCCGATGCCGAAAGACAGGTTGAACAGCAATCCCTGGCCTGTCGCCAGTTCGACACAGGTTCCGCGAAAGGCGGTGAAGGGCGACTCGCGCAGGCGCAAATGCAGCCTTTGTCCCGTCAACCTGCGAAGATCGCCCAGGCTGATCGAAGTGTGCGGCTTGCGCAATTCGAACCGTTCACGAAATTGCGAATGCAGAAGCGGCCGCCCAAGCCGCAGGCGCGCAATGGTCGTCCCCACCGAGGCAATCTCGCCTTCCGCCGAAATCACGATGTGCATCGGCATCAGGACGCCCAGCGCCGTCGGGTCGATGCCTATGGTCCCGCCGACCATCGTATCCATCAAACCGCCCCCCCTTTTGTCAGATCGAACGCGCGCCCTCGCGCGTGGCGTTCGTCCAGAAGATCGATCGTCACGCGTCCCCCGCCGGCGCATTCGATCAGGGCAAGTGCGCCGTAATCGTCGGCCATGGCCCGGACCAGACCGGCAAGCATGGACGAAAATCCGAACCGGTCAGGCTTGCAGCAAAGCTCGAAATGTCCGTTTTCTCCGCCCGATATTTCCAGATCGGGCATATCCAGATCCGGCACCGCCAGATGGGCGCGATCAGGCAACTCATCAAGGGACAGAAGAAAGTCGATGTATTCGACTCCGCCGAAACGCAACAACCGGCGCAAGGGCTCATACCCCACAAGATAGGCGCCGACGTCTTCGGCAATCGCCTCGACGGGCCGGTCCAGCCGGATCGCGGCGGCCCGCAGCAAATCATTGGTCACGGCATCGTCATAGACCATCATGGCCTCGAAGCCCGCCCGGTCGATGCCGGCCTGATCGGCGATTTCGCCCCAGGTTTCGTTGCCATAGGTGTGGCGAAGAAACGATTCAATGGATCGATTGACCAGTCCATGCATCGTGCACCCCCTTTTCCCGACGCCATGCTAGGAAGATGCACGTTAACAATCCGCGAATCCGGGCCGGTTCAGTAATCGGTTGGCGCGCCGCCCTCTCTTTTGCGGCGGGCAACGAAGTCGGACAGTTCCTCGCGTATGGCGTCATCCATTGGTGGCGGGACGAATTCGGCCAGGATCGACCGGGCAATGCGATGGGCACGCTCCGAGGTCCAGACCGCCCCATCGGCGGTCCAGGCTTCGAAATTGCGCCAGTCCGAGGCGAAGGGCTGATGGAAGGCGGTGGAGTAGCGCTGCTGCGTATGGGCGCAGCCGAAATAATGGCCCTCATGTCCAATCTCGGCGATCGCCGACAGGGCCAGGGCGTTCTCATCGGTGGCCCACAGCTCCGGCTCCATGTAGCGTTGCAGCATCTGCAGCACTTCGCAGTCCATGACGAACTTGGCCGGGCTGGCGATCAGGCCGCCTTCCAGCCAGCCGGCAGCGTGATAGACCATGTTCGTTCCCGATTGCATCGCGGCCCACAGCGAATTGCAGGTTTCCCACATGGCTTGGCCGTCAGGCACATTGGCGGCGCAGACGCCCGACGAGCGCAATGGCAGGCCATAGAACCGGGCCATCTGGCCCGTCATCTGCGTCGCACGAACATATTCCGGCGTGCCGAAGGCCGGTGCGCCCGACCTCATGTCGACATTCGAGGTGAAGGTCCCGATCACGACAGGCGCTCCGGGCGCCGCATATTGCAGCAGCGCGATCGCGGAAAGTGCCTCGGCGATCGACAATGCCACCGCCCCGGCCAGGGTGACCGGCGCCATCGCCCCGGCCAATGTAAAGGGCGTGACGATCACCGCCTGTCCATTGCGCGCCATCCGCAGGGCGCCATCGATCATCGGCTGGTCATGCTTCAAGGGCGAAACCGAGTTGATGTTGGTGAACATGCGCGGCTGACGCCGGAAGTCGTCTTCGTCCAGCCCCGCCGCGATCCGAACCATCTGCATCGCGTCCTCGATCCTTTCGGGGCCAAGGGCATAGGCGTGGCATGCCTTGTCGGTCAGGGTCAGCATCTCCAACAGGCATTCGAGATGACGAACCGAAGGGTGGACGTCCAGCGGCTCGACCGGGTAGCCACCGCAGAAATGAATGCAGTTGAAGTATTGGGTCAGCTTGACCAGGTCGCGATAGGCCTCCATCGCGCCGGGAAGCTTGCCGCGCTCGATATCCCACGTGTTTGGCGGCGAGGCAACATTTCCAAACAGGATGTGACGGCCGCCGATGGGGATCGCGCGTTCCGGATTGCGCGGGGTGATCGTGAAACCGGACGGGGCACGAGCGACCATTTCGGTCACGAAATCCGCGTCCATGCACACGACGTCGCCCCTGATCCGACAACCCGCACGACGCAGGATCTCCAACGCCTCGTCGTTCAGAAAGCGAATGCCAATATCGCGCAGGATGCGCATCGCGGCGTCGTGAATTGCCCGGACGCCGTCCTCGTCCATGGGGTCGGTCGGGCGATCGGGGTTCGACGGAATGCGCCAGCCCATCTGCTGCACACTCTGCGTTCCCAGCCTCTCGGCATGTCCTGCGCGGCCGCCTGCACGGCGCCGCGCGGAGGTGGCTGTCATGGTCCTTCTCCCCGCGGGTCACAGGGAAAGGATCGGGCAGTACGACAGGCCTTGCCCTTCGCACTGCGACAGCGGCAGGTCGCTTTCGGGCGCCGCGATCAGGCCGGCAGACCGTCCTGTGCGTCGATCCAGGCCGGCAGGTGCCCGATATCGGGCAAGACACAATCGGCCAGCGATTCAAGCTCGGCCCGACCAGCAAGCCCCGTCAACACGCCCACACAGCGCATCCCTGCGGCACGGGCAGCCGCGAGATCATGCAGGCTGTCGCCCACCATGACCACCGAATCCGGCGGCAGGCCCTGCCCCTGGGCAAAGGCAAGCAGGGGCTCGGGGCTTGGCTTGGCGCCGTGGCCGCTGTCGAACCCGGCGATGAAGTGGAAATGGCCCACAATTCCGGCATCGCGCAGATGCGTCTGGGCGGGTGCCTCGGCGTCATTCGTGATCAGACCCAGCCGAAGATCCCTTTTCGAAAGATCTTCGAACAGGGCGTTCAGGTCGGTGGCGGGCACCTGGGGCGTTTCGGCCGATACCGCGTTCATGCGCGCAACCAGCGTCGACAGATCGGCCGCGGGCAGGTGTGGCAACAGGCACTGGGCGATGTCATCGGGCGTGCCCGCGATGATCGGACTGTCCGGATCGAAGCTGCGCGTCGTCATGTCGAACCCCGTGGCTGTGGCCAGACGATCGGCCAGTTCGGGATCGCCTCCGGCCAGCTCCATGAATGCCCGGCCTGCCCATGCGCCCCACGTCGCGCGAAAGTCGAAAAGCGTGCCATCCTTGTCGAAGATTACGCCGCGTACCATCCTGACCTCGCTGCTGTCCTTGGCCGGCGCAAAGACTGAACCGTCCATCGTGATCGCGCAAGGCGCCGATCAGGTCCAGTTCGGCTCGGCGCCACCCGGCAGGGATTGGCGCGCGCGCATCGGCGCGTCATAGGCAAGTTCGGCCGAGTCGCAAAACGCGCGCACCCATTCGTCATCCATCAGGACGAAATCAAGAACACCGCGCAGAAAGGCAGGATCATCCGCCCTCTCGCGCATCTCGGCCAGGCTGGTACCGGTCGCCCCCAGAAAGATGGGCAGCAGCTCGTCCTTTCCTGCCAGCCAGCCCAGCGCCATCACGGCCACCGTTTCGGCAAATTCCGGCCCAGCCTGCTTCATTCCGCTCTTGCTCCTCGGATTGGGAAAGTCTTTGTTAACCATCTGGGTCAAAGGATGATCAACGCGAACAGGCTTGTAAACGGGGCGGAGCAGCCAGGTGGGCGGCCGTATATTGATCGTGGACGATGTGGGGGCCAACAGGTTCGTCATGATGCGCATGTTGTCGAATGCGTTCTACGAGCCGATCGAGGCCGCAAGCGGCCATGAGGCCCTGGCGCTTGCCCGGGACACGAATCCGGATCTTGTTCTGCTGGATATTGAAATGCCCGACCTGGGCGGGATCGCGACGTGCCAAAAGCTGAAGGCCGACCCAAGGACGGCAGGGATACCTGTCGTGATGGTGACCGCCTACAACGATGTCGGTCGCAAGATGCAGGCGCTGCGCGCCGGTGCCGAAGACGTCATCGGCAAACCCATAAACGAAACCGTCCTGCTGGCGCGAATCCGCAGCCTCTTGCGTGCCCGCGAGACCGAGCGTCAGCTGGGATTGCGCGAAAGCACATATCGCGAGTTCGGATTCGCCGAGCCACCGGCCGCCTTTGCCCCCCGCGCCCGTGTCGTCATCGTCGGGCCCGCCGCGCCAGAGCTCGCCCGGTCCACTTCGCCCCATCTTGATGCCGACATTGTCGCGGCCAACCGCGAAAGCATCCTGCGTGACAGCCAGAAAGGCCGCGCACCCGACGCCTTTGTCGTGGCACTTGGCGGCGGCGGCAGCGTGCGTGAGGGGTTGATGCTGATCGCCGAGCTGCGCGCGCGCGCCGAGACGCGCCACGCGGCGATCTGCGTGCATATCGCGGGGCTTGATGAGGACGACCGCGGCCAGGATGCGGCCGCCATGGCGCTGGATCTTGGGGCAAATGACCTGATCGAACCCGATGCCACGCCAGAGGAGATCGCCTATCGCATTCGCGCCCAGATCGACAGAAAGCTGCAGGCCGACCGCCTGCGCGCGTCGGTCGAAACCGGATTGCGGCTGGCCATGACGGATCCGCTGACGGGGCTGCACAACCGGCGCTATGCGATGCCGCATCTTCAGAAAATGGCAGATGCAGCACGCCGCGAAGGCCGGCGCATCGCGGTCATGGTGCTGGATATCGACCGGTTCAAATCGATAAATGACACGCACGGACATGCCGCGGGAGACGCGGTTCTCGTGGAAATCGCAGACAGGCTGCGTTCGAACCTTCGCGCGGCAGACCTGATTGCCCGGCTCGGGGGCGAGGAATTCCTGGTCGCCCTTCCCGACACCACACCGGAAGCGGCTCAGGCCACCGCAGAACGTCTGCGCCGGGTGATCGCCGCGCGTCCCGTGCCGCTGCCACGCGGCGAAGCCGACATTTCCGTCACCCTTTCGATTGGCCTGGCCCTGGGTCCGACCGATTCCGGTATCGAAGATCTGATCGACCGGGCCGATCGCGCGCTTCTTGGTTCGAAATCGGCAGGACGAAACCAGGTCACGATCGGCCAGACAGCCTGAACGGCGCAACACGCCAGCGGATCATTTCCTGCGCGGACCACGCCAACCATTCTGCAGGCGGTCCTCGATCCGTTCGGCGATGGCGCGGCGCTCATCGGAGGGCAAGGTCGTCAGATGGTCCAGCAACAGCTGGCGGCCCAAGGTCATGCGGTCGCGTGCGCGCTGTTCCTGCCGTGTCAGGATCGCTTCGATCCGCGCGCGATCCAGCGTCTCGGCCCGAAGGGCCTCAGCCAGTTCCGAAAAATCGCGCAATGCTTCGCGCCGCTCTGCCCGAAAATCGGGCGCGGCCGCGACAAAGGCGTCGCGCAGGGCTTCACGATCCTCGGGGCGCAGGACCTCGGTCAACAGGCCGACGCCCACATCGCGAATCGGGGGCTGATGCGCGTCATGGCCATGTCGATGGAGGGCCGCGCCAACAAGCGCCGCCGCCCCGAAGAAGTTCAACGCCAGAGAAAACACCAAGGCAACGCGGACCGGCGTCCACCGCTTGCCACCCTGATCGCCAATCGTCTGCTTTGCCATCGGCTCACTCCACATCCCAGGCCAGCGCAAGAAACTCGCTGCCGGGCATAAGTTCAACCATGTCGGCAGTTTCGGTGCTGGTCTGCACGCCGGACAGCGTGGCCGTCCCGGCAAGCCCGGCATAACCGATCCAGAACCCGGCGAGCGTCGCCGTCGCCAACCCGCCGATACCCTGCCATCCGCCCAAGGCGTCCTTGATCCAGCCGATCACCCTGGACAGGCGCGACTGCTGCACCACACCATACCCGGCCCGCGCCTCGGCCATTGCGGTACGCGGCGCCAGTCGCGCGGCATCTTCCATGACCCGCGCCATCAGGTCTGGCGAGGGTTCGGGAGCTGCCGTCCGCGCCTGCGTGAACAGCTCTTCCAGCGCCGTGTCGTTCATATCCCTCTCAGCCATCGCCATACCCCAATTCCTCGCGTCGCCCGGAAAGGGCGGATTTCAATGCACGCTTGCCACGCGCAATCAGGCTTTCCACCGCCTCGACACCGACCCCCATGACCTCGGCAATCTCGGGATTGGCCAGCCCCTCGATATGACGCAGCACCACTGCCGTTCTCTGGCGTTCGGGCAATTGCATCAGCGCGTGTTGCAGCGCCTGTTGCCTGTCGTGCTCGATCATTCGCCCAACTGCACCGGGATCATCGTCGGCAGGCTCGGGGATCTCGTCCAGCCCCACCGAGCGCCGACGCCGCAACCGGTCGGTCGCAAGGTTCGTCGCCACGCGATACAACCAGGTCGAAACCTGCGCCGTTCCGCGCTGCCAGTCGGGCGCTTGCCGCCACAGGCGCAGCATGGCTTCCTGGGCGACATCCTCGGCCTCGGCGGCGTCGTTCAGCATGCGCAGGGCAACGCGATAGGCCAGAGGCGTCAGACGCAAGGTCAACACGCGCGCAGCCGCCACATCTCCCTGACCGTAAAGGGTCAGAAGATCCTCGTCAGACAGGTCGTCCCGGGCGTCGAAAGCCATTGCCATGATGTCCCACTGGTATAACGCGCGGCAACTGGCCACAAACGGGGATGTGGCCCCGGCGCGACATTTGTGCGCCGAGGCCGCATCATCATGGCCTAGTTGTCGCCCTGTCCCCAAGGGAAGAAGGGATGGCGCGGACCATGGCCGTCACGGTCACCTCGTCCATGGTGTGCGCCCATGCGGCCGCGACCTTCCTTGCCGCGCTCCATCATCCGCTCACGTGCCGCGTCGGCCTCTTCCTTGCTGATGGCACCGTCGCCGTCGGCATCAAGACGCTCGAACATGTCCGGACGTGCCGGAGGCGCCATCATCTCGGCTGCACTGATCTTGCCGTCGCCATCCACGTCACGTTCGGCAAAATGACGTTCGACCATCTGCGTGGCCCGCTCGGTGGCCCTTGCCGTGGCGAACGCGGTCATCTCGTCCTTGCTGATGAAACCGTCACCGTCGGCGTCCAGACCCGCGATCGCGGCCGCGCGGTGGGCTGCGATCTCCTCACGCGTGATCTTGCCGTCCCCATTGGCATCGACTTCGTCGAAATCGGGCATCGGCGCCATCATGCCGGGCCGATCCATCCCGTCGCGCCCCGGGCCGCGATCATGTGCGGAAGAAACCGCCGGAACCAGCGTAGCGGCGCCGGCAAGAAGAGCGACCAGAACACCTGCTCGTTTCATCGTCATCGTTCATTCTCCTTCGATGGTGCGGCCAATTTTCCCGGCCGTCTGATCGTCAAACGCAGGCGCACCGGAATTCCGTCGCGGATTTTTCGGCGCATGCGACATTTCTTCCGATGCGACATGCGGCCAGGGGCCTTCGCATCGCGCCGCCCAGGTGGTAATCAGGCGCAGATGGGAGAACCGAAATGACTGCGATTTCCGCAACTGCCGAAGACCGTCCGTTGGGCCGCGCAATGCGCCGCGGTTTCTTCGGCCGCTGCCCCGCCTGTGGGCGTGGGCGCCTGATGCAGGGTTATCTGCGCGTCCGCGACCGCTGTCCCGAATGTGGCGCGGTCTATTCGCATCACCGCGCCGATGACGGGCCGGCCTATCTGACGATCCTGATCGTCGGTCACCTTATGGCGCCGCTCATCATGTGGGCCTTCGTGAAGTACCGCCCCGATCCGGTGACGCTTGCCACCGTCTTTGCCGTGGGGTGCATAGCGCTGTCTCTTGCGCTGTTGCCACGCCTGAAGGGCATGATCGTCGGCATCCAGTGGGCCAAGCGGATGCACGGCTTCGGAGACGACACCGAATGACCGAAGGGGCCGCGCAAGTCAGCCCCTCGATTCGCAACGCGGCAACGATCATACTCTTGCGCCGGGACGGCGCTGCGGGCCCCCGTGTCCTGATGGGCAGGCGCGGCGCAAGCGCCGCTTTCATGCCCAGCAAATATGTGTTTCCCGGCGGCGCGGTCGATCCCTGCGACGCGCAAGTACCCTTGGCCGACCCTCTTGATCCGGTCTGCGCGCGTCGACTTGCCTGGCGCGCCGCCGGCGCATCTGCCAATGCGATCGCCGCCGCGGCAATCCGCGAATTGTGGGAGGAAACCGGGCTGATCCTAGGCCAGCCCGGAACATGGCCCCATCCCGCCCCACCGGGATGGCGCGGTTTCGCCGATACGGGCCATCTGCCTTCGGCCGGGGCCTTGCGCTTTGTCTTTCGCGCCATCACGCCCCCAGGACGCCCGCGGCGCTTTGATGCGCGCTTTTTCCTGGCCGATGCGGATCACGTCGCCGGGAATGTCGATGACTTCTCGCGCGCCTGTGATGAACTCTCGGCGCTTGCCTGGGTACCGCTCGCGCGCGCACGCGATCTGGACCTGCCCTTCATCACCGAGGTTGTCCTGGCGGAAATCCGGGCGCATCTTTCGCGCGAAACCCAACCCGGCAGCGTTCCCTTCTTTGACAATTCCGATGCGGAATCGCGCTTCATCCGCATAGAGTGAGATTCGGTCGGCAATGACCAACGGCCCGGTCAGGGGTCGATCTGGAACAGCTTGTCGCGCGAGGTTTCGCCCCGCACAAGGGTCAGCCGCGACTTTGCCACGCCCAGCGCCTTGGACAACAGCTTCACGACTGCGGCGTTCGCCTTGCCGCCTTCGGGCACCACGGTCACATGAATGCGGATCGTGCCATCGTCATCGACAGTCACGGCATTACGTGAGGCGCGCGGGGTCACCCTGACGGGGATACGCGCGCCGGGCTGGGCGATATGGGACAGGTCGGTCATGGCAGCCACATACCGTATCCGGACTTTTCAGGCCAGTGCAGCCCTTGACCACGCAGCGGCCCGGGGCCAAGTCTGACCGCAACGATCAAGGAGACCGCCATGCCAGAACGCAACGATCCGGTGATGAACTTTCTGCTGACGCGCCGATCGCGCCCGGCCCGCACGCTGACAGCCCCGGTACCCACGCACGAGGAATTGCGCCCGATCCTGACCGCCGCGGCGCGGGTGCCCGACCATGGCAAGCTGGAACCCTGGCGATTCATCGTGGCAGAGAAACCCGCCCTGCAGCGCCTTGCCGCGCTGGCCGAGGCGCGCGCAGCCGAACTTGGAATCGACCCCGAACGCGCGCGCAAGGGGATCAGCCAGTTTGCCGATGCGGATCTGGCGGTCATTGTCGTACATGTCCCCAAGGATTCGGACAAGGTTCCCGAGATCGAGCAGATCCTTTCGACCGGCGCCGCCTGCATGGCGCTGCTGAATGCCGCATTGGCCTCGGGCTGGGGGGCCTGCTGGCTGACCGGCTGGCATGTCCATGACCCCGAATTCTGCCGTCGCGGTCTTGGGCTGAAGCCGGGTGAATGGGTCGCCGGGGTTATCCATATCGGCACCGAGACAATGACCCCGCCCGAACGCCCCCGCCCGGACATCGACGCCATCACCACCTGGATGTCGGAATGATCCTCGCAGATTTCCTGAAAGCGTTGGGTCAGCTGGGCGACCGGCACTTTCTGAAGATCCTGGGCCTTGGCGTGGCGCTGTCTCTTGCGCTGCTGGTCGTTTGTTATGTCGGGCTTGTACAAGGCCTGGACTGGCTGCTGCCCGACGCACTGGTGCTTCCGTGGTTCGGCGAGATCACCTGGATCGACAGCCTGATCAGCTGGGGTTCGTTGCTGTTGATGCTGGTTCTTTCGGTCTTCCTGATGGTGCCGGCGGCCTCGATGTTCACCGGGCTGTTCCTGGATACCGTGGCTGACGCGGTCGAAGCCCGCCACTATCCGCATCTGCCGCCGGCTTCGCAGGTGGGCGTGATGGATGGGTTGATCGACTCGATCAACTTCTTCGGTGTGCTGGCAGCCGTGAACGTCGTGGCATTGCTGCTGTATCTGCTGGTCGGACCGCTGGCGCCGCTGCTGTTCTGGGCGGTGAACGGCTATCTGCTGGGCCGCGAATATTTCCAGGTCGCCGCCATGCGCAGGCTGGGGCGAAAGGGCGCGCGCGAGCTGCGCAAGCGACATGCGGGCCAGATCTGGCTGGCGGGAATCCTGATGGCTGCCCCGCTGTCGATACCGCTGGTGAACCTTGTGATTCCGGTTCTGGGCGCGGCCACCTTCACGCATCTGTTCCACCGCCTGAACGGTACGGTACGGTACGCGCCTGACCCGGCCGACAAAAAAAGCGCGCGAGCCTGACTCGCGCGCCATGGAATTGCGACTGCCCCTCTGATCAGGCAGCGCGCGACATCAGCACTTCGCCCACGCGCTTTTGCGCCCCGGCCTCATCGACCCCCGAGACGGCGGCGATCTCACGGGTCAGGCGCTCCAGCGCGGCCTCGTAGAGCTGGCGTTCGGAGTAGGACTGCTCGCGCTGATCGTCCGTACGGTGTAGATCGCGCACGACCTCGGCGATGGCCAGAAGATCGCCGGAATTGATCTTCTGTTCATATTCCTGGGCACGGCGAGACCACATGGCGCGCTTGACCCGCGCCTTGCCCTTCAGCGTCTCCAGCGCCTTTTCCACCAGATCCGGCGACGAAAGCTGGCGCATGCCGATTTCCTTCGCCTTGTGGGTCGGCACGCGCAGCGTCATCTTGTCCTTCTCGAACGAGATGACGAACAGTTCGAGCTTCAGTCCGGCGATTTCCTGTTCCTCGACCGCCAGAATCTTGCCCACGCCATGCGCGGGATAAACGACAAAGTCGTTGGGACGAAACTCGGTCTTCTTGGTCTTGCTCATATGGGCCCTTCCTTGCACGACAGCGGAGCCGGCGGGTGGGGCAGAGAAAACGGCATTGCCGGACGCCAGAGGCCCCGTCAACACCATCAATTCGCAAATTCATCCCCACAGGGCGGTATTGCCACCCTGCACCGGCCAGATGTCCTCATCCATGTGTAACAGGAATATATCACAGAATCGGCGCCCACTCAAATGTGGACCGCGGCTTCAGGATATCGCGCCTGCCGGATTCCCGATCACCGGCCCTTGCGGCCCGCAGGTCTAGTCGCCCGAGCCCGGCTTTTCCGAGAAATACTTCTCGAGCTTGCCAGGTTCGCCGTCATGTTTCTCGGCGTCCGGCAGCGGGTCCTTGCGCTGCGTGATGACGGGCCAGAGCTCGGCATATTTGCGGTTGAACTCGACCCACTTCTCCATGTCTGGTTCGGTATCGGGTCGAATCGCATCCGCGGGGCATTCGGGTTCGCAGACGCCGCAATCGATGCATTCATCCGGGTGAATGACCAGCATGTTCTCGCCCTCGTAGAAGCAGTCCACGGGGCAAACCTCGACACAGTCGGTGTATTTGCAGGCAATGCAGTTGTCGGTAACGACATAGGTCATGGCACGGCGTCCGCTTGCTGGTTTCGCGGCCTAACTAGACGCTGGCGCGGGATCATTCAAGCCTTCGGCGCTTGATCGGACCGATTGTCCGATTCCACGCGCCGGGCCGGAATGTCATTCGTCAGCCGCGCCAACAGACGGGACCGATCGTCCAGGATCAAGGTCGACGTAAAGAAGACTCGCCTCGTCCGCAGAGCCGCGCCGGGTTCCGCAAGCGATGATGCGCACGATCCGTATCGCCCTGCCCTGCGGGAAGGTCAGGACATCCCCCGGCCCGACGGCGCGGCCCGGCTTTGACATGCGCGCGCCGTTCAGACGCAAGCGCCCCGACGCGACAAGCGTCGAGGCGATCGAACGCGTGCGAAAGAAGCGCGCATGCCACAGCCACTTGTCGATGCGGATGCGGTCTTCGGCCAAGTCGGTCTCAGAGCTTGTCGCGCAGTCCCATCAGGGCCGCGGCGAACGGATTGTCCGGATCGATCCGCTCTTTGCGCGGCGGGCGTGCCGAACCGCCTTGCGGCTTGACGTCCTGCTTGCCGCGGGGCGGCTTGCCCTTTGCACGACGCTCTTTCGCGGCGGGCGCTGTCGCACCCGGTTTGCGGCGGGGCTTGTCGGCACGCGGCGCGCGTTTCGGCGCCCAGCGGAAGGTGTAGAAGACCTCGGTTTCGGCAATCTCTAGCGCGGCGGGCTCGTCTTCGGGGATCGGGTTGGCCGGAGCTTCCGGGTCTTCGGACTTCACCACGGGTTCGAGCCGCTGCTTCTCGCGCTCGCCGCGTTCCGCGACATATCCGAGGCCCTGCATCAGGTCGGCGAACTGCTCGAGCGTCAGACCCGTGATCGACAGCATGTCGGGATTGGCCTCGAACCCGGCGCGCGAATCCTGCGTCCGCAGAAGGTCCGCCAGGCGTTCCAGCATGTCGATCCGAATGGCCCGCGACCCCGCCGGGAAATAGCCCGACAGGGTGTAATACCCCTTGGGCACATCGGGCAGGTTCGGCACGGTGACCAGCCCGGGCGGCGGCGCTTCAGGAAATTCATCCAGATCGTTGAACAGCGCCCAAAGGACAAGACGCAGCCGCGTCGGCGCAGGCTTGAGCAAGGCAGGCAGGAAGATCGTGTACTGGCCGAAGCGAACGCCATGCTTGCGCAGGCTGCCGCGCATGTCCTGGTCCAGGGCCTTGACCTCGTCGGCGACGCCTTCACGCGGCAGGATGCCCAGCGCCTCGACCAGACGGAAGGCAAAGCCACGCGCCAGCCCCGAAAGCTCCTCGTCGCGCGACAGGTTCAGCAGCGGCTCGAACAGCGTGGCGACCTTGCGGTCGATGAAATGCTGCAGACGACGGCGCACCTTTTCGGTCACGTCATGACCGGCCTCTTCGTCGACGAAGGGTTCGACCTGCGGGCGCAGGACGTCCACGCCCTTGACCAGCTTGCCGACCGCCTGATCGCCCCACATCAGGCCGCCCTGCTCGGTAAAGTCGATCTCGGTATCGGGTGCGTTATAGAAGCGATCCGCCCGCAGATGGAACTCGGGTCGCAGCGCCTCATAGGCGGCCTGTCGCAATGTCCGCGCCTCGTCGGGCGAAGCAGAGTCATCCTGACGGAAGCGGAACCCTTCCAGACGGCCGACGAACTCGCCCTCGACCATCACTTCACCCTTGTCGTTCACCTCGGCCACAAGGCTCTCCTTCTGCTTGAGCCGGCGGAGAAGGACAGATGTCCGCCGGTCCACGAATCTTCGCGTCAGTGCGCCGTGCAGCGCATCCGACAGCCGGTCTTCTACCGCGCGCGTTTCCTCGCGCCAATGGGTTTCGTCACTTACCCAGCCGGAACGCTGCGCGACATAGGTCCATGTGCGGATATAGGCCAGGCGCCGCGACAGGACATCAATGTCGCCGTGCACCTTGTCGATTCGGCGAATCTGGGCCGCCAGCCAGTCATCCGGAACATGGCCTTCCTGCAGGAAACCGAAGATACGCAACAGCAGATTGGCATGTTCCTGCGCCGAAATGCCCTGAAAGTCCGGAACGCGGCAGACTTCCCACAGGCGTTGAATGTCGCGCGGCGTGCGGGCGCGATCACGGATCACGGCCATGTCGGCCAGCATCTTCAGCGCGCGCAGATCGTCGGCCTCGCGCCCGCGGGTCAGCCACGTATCGGCAGGCTGGACCTCAAGCGACTCGATCAGCCGATCCAGCGAGCCGAAGTCCAGATCGCGCGAGCGCCAGTTCAACCGCTCGATCGGCCGGAACCGATGCGATTCGATGGCGTCGATCACTTCGGGCGACAGGGCCGCGGCCTCGCCCGTGACGCCGAACGTGCCGGGACTGGTATGCCGCCCGGCCCGGCCCGCGATCTGTCCCATTTCGTGCGGAAAGAGATTGCGAATGCGCCAGCCGTCGAACTTGGCCGTCGCCGAAAAGGCAACGTGCGAAATGTCGAGGTTCAGACCCATCCCGATCGCGTCGGTCGCGACCAGATAGTCCACGTCGCCATTCTGATACATCGCGACCTGGGCATTGCGGGTCCGCGGGCTGAGCGCCCCCATCACCACCGCCGCTCCGCCCTTTTGTCGTCGGATCAGCTCGGCCATCGCATAGACGTTCTCGACCGAGAAGCCGACAATGGCAGATCGCGGGGGCATGCGGCTGAGCTTCTTCGAGCCCGCATAGGTCAGGGTCGAGAACCGTTCGCGCCGGACGAACTGTACGCCCGGGACCAGGGCGGCGATGGCGCCGCGCATCGTGTCCGAGCCCAGGAACAGGGTTTCGTGCAGACCGCGCGCATGCAGCAGGCGGTCGGTAAAGACATGGCCACGCTCGGGGTCGGCACAAAGCTGGATCTCGTCCACGGCCAGAAAGTCCGGGGCAAGGTCGGTCGGCATCGCCTCGACGGTGCAGATCCAGTATTTCGCACGCGGGCCGATGATGCGCTCCTCACCCGTCACCAGCGCCGCGACCGAGGGCCCGCGCGCGGCCACGACACGGTCATAGACCTCGCGCGCCAGCAGACGCAGGGGCAACCCGATCACACCGCTGCGATGGGCGAGCATCCGTTCGATCGCATAATGGGTCTTGCCGGTATTCGTCGGCCCGAGGACCGCCGTGATCCTCGACTGCGGCGCCATGGGCACACTCCTACAGGTCGATTCCGGTTGACTTGCGTTCCAGCCGCTCGAGAGCCGCGCGAACTTCGTCCAGATGCGGATGAATGGCAAGGGCCGCGCGATATGCGGCCATGGCGCGTTCGTCCTGGCCCAGTTCCTCGAAGATGCGGCCAAGCCCTGTCAGGGCGCCGAAATGATTGGGATTCAGTTGCAGCGTGCGCCGGATGTCGGCAAGAGCCGGGCCAAAGCGGCCCGCCATGAAATAGGCCGTCGCGCGGGCATTCCAGCCTTCGGCAAATTCCGGCGCGTGATCGGTCAGCGCCGTCAGGTGTTCGATCGCGGCGCGGGTGTCGCCCCGCTCCAGCGCCTCGCGCCCGCGCCGCAACAGCAGATCCATGGCCGGCGACCCCGAAAGCGACCATTCGCGCAGGATGTCGGACTGTATCCGCCGCCAGTCGGGGTTGGCCGGATCGGCCAGCTGGCGATACAGATCCTGCAGCGCATCGGCCCGCGCCGGATCGGCGGCATCGACCGATGACGCTGCGGCACAAGCGGCCAGCAGGACCGCATGGAGGGTGGCGCGACGCATCATTCCACGGCAGAGTGTATCCGAAACCCGTCGGGAAAGGTAAGAGCCCGGCGATCACATTTCGATAACATGATCACTTCGGAGGAAAGAATGAGCGACGTCGTCAACGCTGCCGTGAAGGCGCTGAACGAAAAGCTGTCGGGCGGCTTCACGGCCGGCAAGGCCAAGTTCGTCATCGAGGGCGAAGGCGCCGTGATCCTGGATTCGGAGGGCGTCCGCGCGGGCGATGAAGATGCCGACGTGACCCTGACCGCCGATCGCGAGACCTTCGAGGGCATCCTGTCGGGCGAGGTCAATCCCACCGCCGCCTTCATGCAGGGCAAGCTGTCCGTCGATGGCGACATGGGGCTTGCGATGCAATTGGGCTCGGTCCTGGCCTGAGTCCATGGAACAGGCGCCGTTCTTTGCCGAGGTCACCCAGGCACCAAAGGGCGTGACCTGCGCCTGGCTGAATGCCGATGACGGCGTTCGGTTGCGCGTGGCTGCCTGGCGGGCGGGCGGCAAAGGCACGGTGCTGCTGTTCCCGGGGCGCACCGAATATATCGAGAAATATGGCCCCGCGGCCGGCGAATTCGCCGCGCGGGGTTACTCTGCCCTTGTCATCGACTGGCGCGGTCAGGGCTTGGCGGACCGGCTGATCCCCGATGCCCGTCGCGGCCACGTCGAACGGTTTTCCGACTATCAGCGCGACGTTGACGCGGCGGTCGCCTTTGCGCGCGAAATGGACCTGCCGCAGCCGTGGTTCCTTGTCGGCCATTCGATGGGCGGGTGTATCGGCCTGCGCGCCCTGCATCGGGGCCTGCTCGTGCGCGCCGTGACCTTCTCGGCACCCATGTGGGGCATCAAGATGCACCCGCTGATGCGGCCCGTCGCATGGAGCCTGTCCTTTGCCGCCACCATATCCGGACAGGGCTGGAGAATGACGCCTTCGACCACGCCCGACAACTATGTGCTGACCAATCCTTTCGAGGACAACTTCCTGACGCGCGACCCCGAAATGTACGAGTTCATGCGCAGGCAGCTGGTCGCGCATCCGGAACTGGGCATCGGGGGGCCCACCCTGCAATGGCTGTATGAAGCGTTGAAGGAAACGCGGGCCCTGCTGCGGATGGATGCGCCGGATATCCCCTGCCTGACGGTCCTGGGCTCGGACGAACGTATCGTGCATTCTGCGGCGATCCATGAACGCATGCGCCGCTGGCCTGGGGCCGAGTTCGACCTGATCGGAAATGCCGAACACGAACTGATGATGGAAACGCCGCCAATCCGGCGGAAGTTCTTTGACCGCGCGGCCGAGCTGTTCGATTGCCACGCAACCGCCGCGCCATCCGCCTCCAGGATCTCGGGCGACTGATCGCCCTTCACGGCCCGCCCCCCCTTGTCTTGCACGTCCGGCGCTGCCATGTCTGGGCGGCAAATGACAAGGAGAAAGCGATGACGATCCACCTGCCAAGCCCGGTTCTTGACGCCAATGCCTCTGGTGGTGCGCTTGGCGAGTTGCCGGAATGGGATCTGAGCGACCTCTACCCCTCGCCCGACGCGCCCGAGATTTCGCGCGATCTGGACTGGCTGGAACGGGCCTGCGCCGATTTCGCCGCAAGCTATGAAGGCAAGCTGGCCACGCTGGATGCTGCGGCTATGCTGGAATGTGTCCGCGCCTATGAACGGATCGAGATGAAGGCCGGGCGCATCATGTCCTATGCCGGGCTGCGCTACTACCAGAACACGACCGACGCCGCCCGGGCCAAGTTCCTGTCGGATTGCCAGGACCGGATCACGCGCTACACGACGCCGCTGGTCTTCTTCTCGCTGGAATTCAACCGGATCGACGATACGGCCTATGCCGCGCTATTCTCGGCCGACCCCGAGCTTGCCCGCTATCGCCCGGTCTTCGACCGGATGCGGGCGATGAAGCCGCACCAGCTGTCCGACGAGCTGGAGCGCTTCCTGCACGACATGTCCAGCGTGGGCGCATCGGCCTGGAACAAGCTGTTCGACGAAACCATGGCCGGCCTGGAATTCGAGGTCGAAGGCGAGACGGCGCCGCTGAACCTCGAATCCACGCTGAACCTTCTGACCGATCCCGACCGCAAGCGGCGCGAGGCGGCCGCGCGGGCGCTGGCACTGGTCTTTGGCCGAAACATCAAGCTGTTTTCGCGCATTCACAACACGCTGGCCAAGGAAAAGGAAATCGAGGATCGCTGGCGCAAGATGCCCACGCCACAGCATGCGCGCCATCTTGCCAACCATGTCGAACCCGAAGTGGTTCAGGCCCTGCGCGACGCGGTCGTGGCGGCCTATCCGCGCCTGTCGCACCGCTATTACCGGCTGAAGGCGCGCTGGATGGGGCTGGACAAGCTGCAGGTCTGGGACCGCAACGCCCCGCTGCCCATCGAACAGCCGCGCATGATCGGCTGGGACGAGGCGCGCGAGACGGTGATGTCGGCCTATGCCGACTTTTCGCCCGAAATAGCCGATATCGCCCGTCCGTTCTTCGAGCGCGGCTGGATCGACGCGGGCGTCAAGCCGGGCAAGGCGCCCGGCGCGTTCGCACATCCCACGGTAACGGACGCGCATCCCTACATCTTGTTGAACTATCTGGGCAAGCCACGCGACGTGATGACGCTGGCGCATGAGCTGGGCCATGGCGTCCACCAGGTTCTGGCTGCCGCTCAGGGCGAATTGTTGAGCCACACGCCATTGACCCTGGCCGAGACTGCCAGCGTCTTTGGCGAGATGCTGACCTTCAACAAACTGCTGTCGCAGGCCACGACACCGCCAGAGCGCAAGATTCTTCTGGCGGGCAAGGTCGAGGACATGATCAACACGGTCGTGCGCCAGATCGCCTTCTATGACTTCGAGTCGAAACTCCATGCCGCCAGGCGCGAGGGAGAGCTGACGCCCGACGACATCAACGCCCTGTGGATGAGCGTTCAGACCGAAAGTCTGGGCGATGCCTTCGAATTCATGCCGGGTTACGAGACCTTCTGGTCCTATGTACCCCACTTCGTGCATTCGCCCTTTTATGTCTATGCCTATGCCTTTGGCGACGGGTTGGTGAATGCACTTTACGCCGCATACGAGGAAGGCCTGCCCGATTTTCAGTCGAAGTATCTGGACATGCTGCGCGCGGGCGGATCAAAGCACCACCGCGAACTGCTGGCCCCCTTCGGCCTTGATGCATCAGATCCGGCATTCTGGGACAAGGGCCTGTCGATGATCGCCCGAATGATCGATGAGCTCGAGTCGATGGAATAATGGAATTGGCTAGGGGGCACATGGCCGTCCCGTTCGGGCGTAGAGTGCCTTCCTTGCCTGCATGTTGCAGCCTAGCATTGCATTGCGAGGCGCTGCGTGGCAACCTGCTCACCCGATCGGTCGTTACGGTTTGTTCGCAAAACGGATGATACGATTGTGACGCTGGCCGACAGCCACCTAGCCGGCCATGGGTATTTTGACGATAGGAGAATTTTTCGAGCATGCCCACGACGTTCAAGTGGATCTACCTGGGCACCGGCCCGAGCATCGACCCTACAGAAGGGAACACTCAAGCAGAAAACGCCAGCTCGCTGGTGGGGCGGACCTTTGGCACGTCGACAGATCCGCTTTATGGCCGGATCACCTCGGCCACGATGGTCAATAACGATAATGATACCTGGCTGGATCAGAACAACAATAGCTCGAATGACCAGTTCATCACCGATATCGGCAACGGGTCCCAGACATTCACTTTTGACGGAACGTCGGTCTATAACGCAACCCTGACCTATGCCGACGGAACGACACAGACCGTTACTGCCGTCATCGCACAGGACACGAACGGAAACCTGTTTCTTGCCCCGGAATCGCAGAGCGGGAATTTCGATTCTGCTGACACGGCTGCCTATGAAGCAAAACCGATCGTCTCGATCACGCTCAACAGTCTCGTTGGCAATAATTACGTTGGAATGTCGATCGACCGCGTATTCACCGGTTTTGACGACGGATTCATTGAAGGGACCAGCGGCGATGACCTGATCGACGCCAATTACGTCGAACCCATCTCGAATGGAACGGACAAGATTGACAACGGCGACGGTCTGTCCTCGGCCACGACGGGATGGAACGACGATCAGGTGCGCGCTGGCGCGGGCAATGACACGGTTATTGCCGGCAGCGGTGACGACTGGGTCGATGGCGGCGGAAACAATGACTCGATCCTCGGTGGCGCAGGGAATGACACGCTACTGGGGGGCATTGGCAACGACACGATCGACGGCGGCAGCGGAAACGATTCCATCGACGGCGGGGATGGCAATGACTCGCTGCTGGGCGGCGGCGGGCGCGATACGATATTGGGGGGCGCGGGGAGCGACTCGATCGATGGCGGCAATTCGCACGATTCGATCGATGGTGGCGACGGCGATGATTCCCTTCTGGGCGGCTCGGGTAACGACACCCTTCTGGGCGGAGCCGGCGGCGACACGATCGACGGTGGCGCGGGCAACGACAACCTGACCGGCGGCCTGGGCAGCGATCGCTTCGTCGGGCTGGGCGCGGGCGACACCGTGGACGGGTCGGAAGACCCCGACAATTCCGACAATGACGTGCTGGACCTGTTCGGCTCGGGCTGGACCAAGGCCAACACGAACATCATATTTTCCGGCCCCAGCAAGGAAAACGGCACCGTCGAGTTTCTCGATTCCAACGGCAATGTCATCGGCACGTTGTCGTTCTCGAACATCGAAACGGTCGTGCCGTGCTTCACACCGGGGACGATGATCGCGACGGACCGCGGCGATGTCGCCGTCGAGGATCTGCACGTCGGCGACAGGGTCTTGACGCTTGACCACGGGTATCAGCCGATCCGGTGGATCGGACAAAAGACCCTGACCGGCGCCGACCTTCGGATGGCGCCAAACCTGCGCCCGGTCCTGATACGCCGCGGCGCGCTTGGTTCCAACCGCCCCCTGCGGGACATGCGTCTTTCGCCCCAGCATCGGGTGCTGATCGCCTGCCCCGAGGCCGAGCTGGCGACCGGAGAGCCGCAATTGCTGGCCCCGGCGATCCAGCTTGTCGGACAACCCGGAATCTCGCAGGAAACGCCATCGGATGGCGTCACCTATATCCATCTTCTGTTCGATCGGCACGAGATCGTCCTGTCCGAAGGGATCTGGAGCGAAAGCTTCCAACCCGGCCAGGCAACCCTGAGCGACATGGACGACGATCAACGCGCCGAGCTTCTTGCGCTGTTCCCCGAGCTTGGAACGCTGGCGATCGCCTCCTATCCTGCGGCAAGGCCTACGACCCGCCGCTATGAATTGCGTGCGATCCTGAAGATGACCCGGACGGGAGGAAAAAATGAGGCGTTTCCTGGCATGGAGTTCTGCCCTGACGACACTGGCGATCGCGGCGTTCTTCACGCTGGGACCGGGAATCGCCGATCGTCTGCAAAACCCCGTCGCGCCGCATGAGCCCTGGCCGATCAGCCCCGAGGCACAGGCCCTGCACGACCGCCTGATCGTCGGGGACCTGCACGCCGACGCGCTGCTATGGGATCGGGACCTGACCCGCCGGCACGACCGGGGCCATGTGGACCTGCCCCGCCTGCGAGAGGGCAACGTCGCGTTTCAGGTCTTCACGACCGTGACGAAAAGTCCGTCGGGCCTGAACTATGACCACAATTCGGCCGAAGCGCGCGACAACATCACCGCCCTGTTCATCGGTCAGCTGCGACCGCCGCGGGCGTGGTTCGACCTGACCGAACGCGCGCTGGTCCAGGCCGAGGCGCTGGCGCGGATCGAAGCCACGAAACCCGACCTGCTTCGCATCGTTCGCACGGTCGATGATATCGACGACGTGCTGCGCCTGCGGACGGCTGGACAGCCCGTGATCGGGGCGATTCTGGGCGCCGAGGGTGGGCACGCCCTGTCCGGTGATCCTGGCAACCTGGGGCGGCTGTACGACGCGGGCTTTCGGCTGATCGGATTGACGCATTTCTTCGACAATGAACTTGGCGGTTCCCTGCATGGCGAAAACACCTGGGAAAAGGGTCTGACCGATTTCGGGCGCGAGGTCGTGCGGGGCATGGTCGAACGGGGCATGATCATCGATCTTGCACATGCGTCCGTTCGGATGGCGCGCGATGTCCTGCAGATCACCGACGTGCCCATCATCGTCAGCCACACGGGTATCCATGGCCACTGCCCGAGCCGACGGAACTTTCCCGACGACCTGATGCGCGACATTGCCGCGACCGGTGGCGTGATCGGCATCGGCTATTGGGCCGATGTGACCTGTGACGACACACCGGCAGGCATCGCCGATGCCATTGTCGCCGCGATTGCCCTGGTCGGAGAGGACCATGTCGCGCTGGGGTCGGATTTCGACGGCGCGGTCAAGACCACGCTTGATACGTCCGAACTGGCCGCCCTGACCCAGGCGCTGATGGATCGAGGACTTTCGGAACCGACGATTGCCAAGGTGATGGGCGGTAACATGATGCGCGTCTTGCGCGAGATTCTGCCGCGACGCAAAGCATAGGCGAAAGCCAATCGCCCCGCAGACATATCACATCGGCATGATATCGGCGAAATGGGCCGGCAGATCCCTGGGCGGGACCTTGGTCAGATCCTTCGCCAGATCGCGATACAGCGCATTGGCCAGATCGCCCTTCAGGCGTGTCCGCAACGCGCCCAGCATCTTGGGTGCCGCCGCCAGGATCAAGCGATCGGCCTTTTGACGCCGCCACTCGCGCTCCAGCTCGGCCACGACATGGTCGGCGAACCGCGCGCGTCCGGCTTCATCGGCGGTTTCGTGCGGATCGAACGCGTGCCGTCCCATATCGCCCGGTCCACCGGTCTGTCGGCCGCGATTGTCCTCGACCTCGATCTGCGTATCCGAAAACGCTTCGGCCGAGATGCGGCGAAGTTCTTCCAGCCCCTTGCCGATGCCCGTGTTCAACATAAAGCGCGCCATGCCATCATCGGCCAGCACGACGAGGGTGCGGATCGGTTTTACCATGTGCCCTCCTTTCGACGCCGGGAACGAGTCCCGTTCCGATTACAAGGCCGAGGCGACCACCTGGTCAATCATCGACTGCGTTCCCCGCGCATCCTCCAGGGTCCACGGATAGGGGGTTCCGTCGCGCAAGCTTCGCACGAACGCTTCGACCTGGTTGCGATACTGGCGGACGCCGGGGAACCGTTCGATGTGGTCCGCCTGCCCCTTGCGATACATCTGGACCTGGGCCTCGCCAAAGACCCCCGCATTGAACGGCGCCGTCAGGCGTATCAGGCCGCGCTCGCCCTGGAAGACGACTTCCTGCCTGGGAAAGAGCCGCATCGACGTCATGGCGTGAAAGGTGAATTCGCCACTATCGCCTGCCATGCGGCCTGTGACCTGCGCGAAGACATCCACACCGTTTTCATGCCGAATCGTGGCCCGCAACGCGACGGGCTCGGCCTGTGCGGCCCAGCGCAGGCATCCATAGGTATAGACCCCGATATCGGGGATCGAGCCACCGCCGGTCTCCGGTCTGTTGCGGATATTCGTCGGGTCGGCCCGGTTGTCATAGGTGAAATGGGCATCCGCATGCAGGATACGGCCGATCGCCCCATCCGCGATCAGGCCGCGCACCCGCTGCCACTGGGGATGGTGCACGATCATGTAGGCCTCGGCCACCAACAGGCCCGAGCTGTCGCGCGCCCTGATCAATTCGTCGATCTCATCGGCGCGCATGGCGATTGGTTTCTCGGTCAGCACATGCTTGCCGGCCCGGATGGCTTTCAACGTCCATTCGACGTGAAGGCTGTTCGGCAAGGGGATATAGACGGCTTCGACCCGCGGATCGGCCAGCAGCGCGTCATAGCTATCGTGCACGATCAGATCGGGGCAAAAGGCCTGGAATCCATGCGCCCTGGACGGGTCGGACGTCGCCAGCGCAAACAGCCGGGCACCCTCGGCCTCGTGTATCGCGCGCGCCATGTGCTCGCGGGCAAAACGCGCCGCACCCAATACTCCCCAGTTGACCGGCTTCATCCGTTCCTCCGCTGCTTGACAGGCTACAGGGATGATTGACCCTTTGCCCTGGTCCGCGCAAGCCACCGCCCACCGCGGCCAAAACGCCTTGCACCGCGCGGCGCATGCGCCTAGATAGGCGCGTCACGACATGCCAAAGGCCGAATACCGATGGAAAACGTCCTGCTCACCATCCTGCTGATCCTTGCCCTGCTGCTGATCGGGGTCGTTCTGCTTCAGCGGTCCGAAGGGGGCGGGCTTCTGTCGGGCGGCGGCGCCTTCACCGCACGCGGCACGGCCAACGCGCTGACGCGCCTGACCTGGATCTTTGGCATCGGCTTCATGGCGACCTCGCTGGCGCTGACCATTGTCGCTGCGCGGAATGCCGATGGCGGCTCGGTCCTTGATCGCATCGACACGGGCACGGTCGAGGCCCCTGCGCCCGTCGTGCCGGATCTTCCCGAAGGCAGCCTGGTCCCGCCCAGCGCGGCGGATGCACCCGTCACGCCACCGTCGGCCGAGTGACATTTTCACAACCGTTTGGCCGCTGGCCAGGACAAATCCACAACACCTAGCGGTCTGGTTGCGGGCAGGGCACGAATCTGTTACCTGTCAAATCCCGTGATGCTGCGTCCGGTTGGCGCGGCAGGCCAGAACGTTTCGGGACAATCGCGGGGAATCTCTTAGAATGGCGCGTTATGTTTTCATCACCGGCGGTGTGGTCTCGTCGCTTGGCAAGGGCCTGGCTTCGGCCGCCCTGGGGGCTCTGTTGCAGGCGCGGGGCTATTCGGTCCGCCTGCGGAAGCTGGACCCCTATCTGAACGTCGATCCGGGTACGATGAGCCCGTTCGAACATGGCGAGGTTTTCGTCACCGATGACGGCGCCGAAACCGACCTGGATCTGGGTCATTACGAACGCTTCACGGGGGTCCATGCCCGGCGCACCGATTCGATCTCGGCCGGCCGCATCTATTCCAACGTGCTGGAAAAGGAACGCCGCGGCGACTATCTGGGCAAGACCATTCAGGTCATTCCCCACGTCACCAACGAGATCAAGGACTTCATCGCCATCGGCGATGACGAGGTCGATTTCATGCTGTGCGAGATCGGCGGCACCGTCGGCGATATCGAGGGCCTGCCGTTCTTCGAGGCGATTCGCCAGTTCGCGCAGGAACGTCCGCGCGGGCAATGCGTCTTCATGCATCTGACGCTGCTGCCCTATCTTCGCGCCTCGGGCGAGCTGAAGACCAAGCCCACCCAGCATTCGGTCAAGGAGCTGCGCTCGATCGGCCTGCAGCCCGACGTGCTGGTCTGCCGCTCGGAACACCCGATCCCCGAGAAGGAACGCGCCAAGATCGCGCTGTTCTGCAATGTCCGGCCCGAAGCCGTGATCCCGGCCTATGACCTCAGCTCGATCTACGAAGCGCCGCTGGCCTATCACCGCGCCGGTCTGGACCAGGCCGTGCTGGATGCCTTTGGCATTGCGCCCGCGCCAAAGCCCAACCTGTCGCGCTGGGAAGACGTGATGGACCGGCTCACCAATGCCGAAGGCGAGGTCCGCATCGCGATCGTCGGCAAGTACACCCAGCTGGAGGACGCCTACAAATCGATCGCCGAGGCGCTGACCCATGGCGGCATGGCCAACCGGGTCAAGGTCAAGGCCGAATGGATCGACGCCGAGATCTTCGAGCGCGAGGACCCGACCCCGTATCTGGAGGACTTCCACGGCATTCTGGTGCCGGGCGGCTTTGGCGAACGGGGAACCGAGGGCAAGATCCGCGCCGCACAATTCGCGCGGGAAAAGAAGATCCCCTATCTGGGCATCTGTCTTGGAATGCAGATGGCCGTGATCGAGGCTGCGCGAAATGCCGCCGGCCTGACACGCGCAGGATCAGAGGAATTCGACCACGAAGCCGGCGCCAAGAGGTTCGAGCCCGTCGTTTATCACCTGAAGGAATGGGTGCAGGGCAACCAGACGGTCGAGCGCCGCGTTGACGACGACAAGGGCGGCACGATGCGGCTGGGCGCCTATACCGCGCATCTGAAGGAAGGCTCGAAGGTCGCGCAGATCTACGGCACCACGGTGATCGAGGAACGTCACCGCCACCGCTATGAGGTGGACGTGAAATACCGCGACCAGCTGGAAAAATGCGGCCTGATCTTCTCGGGGATGAGCCCGGACGGCAAACTGCCCGAGATCGTCGAGTGGAAGGACCATCCCTGGTTCATCGGCGTCCAGTTCCACCCCGAGCTGAAATCCAAGCCATTCGAACCGCACCCGCTGTTCGCGGATTTCATTCGCGCTGCCAAGGAGGTCGATCGGCTGGTCTGAGGCTTCGCTTCAGGCGTGCATTTGCCCGTGCGCATTCCCCATTTGCGCCACATTTGTGGCGTCAAATGAACCAATGCGTAAACGGGATGCAGCGCAATGATGCTTGGCATGCTGATCATCGGAAGCCTCGTCGGACTGGTTGCCGGCGCGGTTGCCGTCTTCTGGTTCGGGCTGCCCGTCTGGCTGGGACTGGTGATCTGGTCGGGCCTTGGCGGCCTTGTCACGTGCATCCCGCTGGTTGCCCTTGCGCTGCGCGTTTCTTTCGCAACGCCACGACCGGATGAGGCGACCGGCAGGGATTTCGTCCGCTGACTGGCCCGGCAATGCTTTGCAACGGCGTCTGATCCGGCCTATATGGCCGCATGATCGGACGTCTTCTGAACAGGCTCTTGAGCCCCGCCCCCGCCCCATTGGACCCGATGGATGCGCGACTGGCCCTGGCCGCCCTTCTCGTGCGGCTGGCCCGCGCCGATGACCATTACACGCCCGAAGAACGCGGCCGGATCGACCGCATCCTTTCGGCGCGCCACGCCATGGCCAGTGAAGATGCCGCCCGTCTGCGCCAGGAGGCCGAGCAACTGGAGGCGCAGGCCCCGGACACGGTTCGTTTCACGCGCGCGCTGAAAGAGGCCGTGGCGCATGAAAACCGCATCGAACTCATTCAGGCGATGTGGGAGGTGGCTTTGTCCGATGATCAGCGCGACGGACGCGAAGATGCGTTGATTCGCGTCGTGGCCGACCTTCTTGGCGTCAACGATGTCGAACGCGCGATCGCGCGCCAGCGTGTCGAGGATACGCGGAAATGATCGCCAGCCTGGCAATGTATGACTGGCCCCAGATGCGAGCCGATCATGACCGTCTGTGGAGCCGGATCGCCGCGGCACTGGGCCGGCGTGGCATCGCCGCGCCGGAACGTCTGACCCGCGACACGAGTCTTTGGAAAATCTGGCTAAGCCCGGACCTGTTGCTGGCTTTGACTTGCGGCCTGCCCTATCGCGATCGCCTGCATGGCCGGGTGACACTGGTGGGCACGCCGGACTATGGGCTGCCCGATGCTCCGCCCGGATACTATTACTCGGTCTTCGTCACGCGGCAGGCGGAAAAGGGCGGTGTCTGCGATTTTCTGGACCGCACCCTTGCCTATAATGGCCAGGACAGCCAGTCCGGCTGGGCGGCGGCGCAGAACCATGTCCGGCCGGCAATGTTCCGGCGGGTGCTGCATACCGGATCCCACCGCGCCAGCGCCGAGGCCGTGGCCGCGGGGGTGGCCGATACGGCAGCGATCGACGCCACCACGTGGCGACTGATCACGCGATTCATGCCCGACATCGCGGCGCGCCTGCGCATCATCGAAGCTACCGCCCCCACGCCCGGCCTGCCATTGATCACGGCTCTGGGCAACGATGGGGCGGCGCTGCGGGCCGCCTTTGACGAGGCCGTTGACACGTTGCCGCCCGATACCCGGCGCAGCCTTGGGATCGGACCGACCGTCACGATAGCAGCCGAAGCGTATCTGAGCGTGCCCACACCGCCGCTGCCTTCCCAGGATGAACTGGCGATGATGCCAACATGACGAAAGATCGGGTCAGCGCCTGACAAAATGCACATTGTCAATTGCCGAAATATCCGCACTACTCTCGACCCCGGGGGGAAGATCACTTGCAAGACCAGAACACGCCAGTCATCGAAGTCCGAGACCTGCACAAGGCCTATGGCAGTCTCGAGGTCCTGAAAGGCGTCTCGCTGGCCGCGCCGCGCGGCCATACGATCGCGCTGATCGGGTCGTCGGGGTCGGGCAAATCCACGTTGCTGCGTTGCTGCAACCTGCTCGAGGACAGCCAGCAGGGCGACATCATCTTCATGGGCGAAAAGGTGCGCTGGAAGGGTGAAGGCCCGAATCGCCACCCCGCCGACCGGGATCAGCTGGTGCGGATACGCACGAATCTGTGCATGGTGTTCCAGCAGTTCAACCTGTGGTCCCACATGACGATCCTGCAAAACGTCATGGAAGCACCGATCACAGTACAGAAGCGCGACCGGGCCGAGGTCGAGCAGGCCGCGCGGCGTTATCTGGAAAAGGTGGGAATCGGCGACAAGGCCGATGCCTATCCGGCGCAGCTCTCGGGCGGCCAGCAGCAGCGCGCCGCCATTGCGCGGGCCTTGTGCATGGAGCCGATGGCCATCCTTTTCGACGAACCGACCTCGGCACTGGATCCAGAGCTGCAGCAGGAAGTCGTGCGCGTCATCAAGGCCTTGGCCGAGGAACATCGCACGATGATCATCGTCACGCATGGCATGCGCCTTGCGGCAGATGTTGCCGATCACGTGATATTCCTGCATCAGGGAAGGATCGAAGAGGAAGGTCCGCCGGACCAGGTCTTCGGCAACCCGCAAACCGAACGGCTGCGCCAGTTCCTGAGTGCGTCTGGCGCCGCCTGAAGATGAAGACAGATCAACAACCGGGAGAGTAGAACATGAAAAAGATCGTCCTGACCGCCGCCGCGCTGGCCCTGACCGCCGGAATGGCATCGGCCCAGACGGTGCGCATGGGCACGGAAGGGGCCTATCCTCCGTACAACTTCATCAACGACAAGGGCGAGGTCGACGGGTTCGAGCGCGAGCTGGGCGACGAACTGTGCCGCCGGGCCGAGCTGACCTGCGAATGGGTCACCAACGACTGGGACTCGATCATCCCGAACCTGCTGTCGGGCAACTACGACACGATCATGGCCGGCATGTCGATCACGCCCGAGCGTGACGAAGTCATCGACTTCACCCAGCCCTATTACCCGCCGACCGCTTCGGCCTATGTGGCGACATCGCCCGACGCCGACCTGACGGGCGTGATCGCGGCACAGACGGGTACGATCCAGGCGGCACATGTGGCCGAAACCGGCGCGACCCTGCTGGAATTCCCCACGCCGGACGAAACGATCAACGCAGTCCGCAACGGCGAGGCCGACGCCGTGCTGGCCGACAAGGACTTCCTTGTGCCGATCGTCGAGGAATCGAATGGCGAACTGGTCTTCGTGGGTGACGACGTGCCGCTGGGCGGCGGCATCGGCATGGGCCTGCGTGAATCGGACACCGAACTGAAGGAGAAGTTCGACGCCGCGATCCAGTCGATGAAGGATGACGGCTCGCTCAACGAGCTTCTGAAGAAGTGGTTCGGCGACGACACCACCCTGTTCTGATGCCCCCGGGGCGGGGCCGGATCGGCCCCGCCCCATGGAATCGTGGAACATGTTCAGTTTCTGCTCGGACCCCTCGTCACTTGAAGGCCTCGCTTGGCTGTCGTGCTACCTGACCACGGGCAAGCACATCGAGATGTATTGGGCGCTGGGAACGGTGCTGTTGCTTCTGGCAATCACTGCGCCGACCGCTCTGGCCTTCGGTTTTGGCGGCGCCATGGCCGCGCGCAGCCGCTTCCTGCCGGTTTCGCTGTTCGGCCGGGCCTATATCGCGATCGTCAGGGGCGTGCCAGATATCGCCTTCTTCATGTTCTTCGTCATCGCTCTGGATCAGCTGTTCGAGGTGATCCGGCACAAGCTGAAATGCCCCGACTGGCCGCAGGACATCTGGCAGGGCAACGATTTCGTCGTCTGCCCCGAGGCCAAACTGCCGCTGGGGACCGCACCGCAATGGGTCCATGAAACCTATGGATTCTTCCTGGCCGTCCTGACCTTTGCGATCGTCTTTGGCGCTTTCGCGGCAAATGTCCTTTTCGGAGCCATGCGCGCGGTCCCGCGGGCACAGGTGGAAACGGCCGAGGCCTATGGGATGACCCAGCGCCAGGCCTTCTGGCGAATCATCGTGCCGCAGATGTGGGTCTATGCCCTCCCCGGCCTTTCGAATCTCTGGATGGTCCTGATCAAGGCAACGCCGCTGCTGTTCCTTCTGGGCATTGAGGATATCGTCTATTGGGCGCGCGAACTGGGGGGGGCGAAGACTGCGCGTTTCTCGGACTACCCGCATCCCGACTGGCGCATGTGGTATTTCCTGGCCCTTCTGATCTTCTATCTGCTGTTCACCCGGGTATCCGAAATCGTCCTTGACCGGATCATGCGTCGCCTGACGCGCGGCCAGGCGACCGTGGCCGGCGAAGCGCAACGAAAGGCTGCCGCATGAGCTGCTGGGAAACGATCGCGGATTATGGTCTGCGCAGCCTGGGCATCGGCGAACGACTGCTGCCGCGCAGCGATTTTACCCTGTGCCAGCAATTCACGCTGATCGGCTCGGGCCTGATCTGGAACATCTATTTCGGCACGCTTTCGCTGCTGACCGGCTTTTTCCTGGCCAATGCGCTGGCGCTCGGCAAGGCGGCGCGCAACCCGTTGCTGCGCAAGCCGGCCGAATGGTTCATCTTCGTCTTTCGCGGCTCGCCGCTGTTCATCCAGTTCTTCTTTGCCTACTTCCTGTTCCTGCAGCTCAAGTCCGTCTATCCGTTCCTTGCACCGCTGACGGCGGCGTCGCTGGGCGCGCTGATCGTCCTTGTCCTGAACACGGCGGCCTATTCGGCCGAGATCTTCTACGGCGCGCTGATGTCCGTGCCCAAGGGCGACATCGAAGCCGCCGACGCCTATGGCCTGACCGGGTGGCGGCGATTCCGCCGGATCATCTGGCCAACGATGATGCGCCTTGGCTGGCCCGCCTACACGAACGAGGCGATCTTCCTGTTCCATGCCACGACGCTGGTCTTCTTCTCGGGCTTTCCCACGACCCATCAGAAGGGCGACGCGCTGTATTATGCGAACTATTTCGCCGACAAGACATTCAACCCGTTCGTTCCCTACCCGATCCTCGCCTTCTATTTCATTCTCCTGACCCTGACGATCATCGGCATCTTCGGCGCGATCAATGCCCGGCTGAACCGCCATCTGCCACGGGTTCAGCAGCCAAGAATTCGCTTGCTTCCCCAGTTTCTTCGATAGTATCCCTTATTTGATCAAAATCTGACGCTTACCGAAGCACGACATTTCATAGGGTTGTGCCGCATTGATCGTGAATTCGTTGGATTTGATCATGTAAGCGATGGCCCAGGAACCGGGCCGGAGCAGCACTGGGGACGTATCGTCGTAACCGGGGTGGCATCCGGCCGGTCCCCCAAACCGGTGCGAAAATGAAGGAATGGCTGCTTGAACATCCCGAGGTGCGCACGATCCGTGTCGCCGCGGCAGATCTAAACGGACAGGCACGCGGCAAGCGCATCCCCGCCCGATACGCGGCATCCGTGATCGAGAACGGCACGCGTTTTCCGATGTCGGTTCTCAATCTCGACATCTGGGGAGAGGATATCGAGGACAGCCCGCTGGTCTTCGAGACAGGAGACCGTGATGGGGTGCTTAAGCCAACCGAACGCGGCTTCATGCCAATGCCGTGGCTGGACGCCCCAACCGCGCTGCTGCCGATCTGGATGTTCCACGAGGATGGCACGCCCTATGAGGGTGATCCACGCCATGCCCTGGCCCGTGTCGTCGAGCGGTATCGCGCGCGTGGCCTGACGCCCGTCTGCGCCATGGAGCTGGAATTCTTCCTGATCGACGATTCGGGCAAGACGTTGCAGGTTCCGCCATCGCCGCGTTCCGGCAAGCGCCGCAAGGCGGCCGAAATCATGTCCGTCCGAGCCCTGGATGCGTTCGATCGCTTCTTCACCGACCTCTATGAGGCCTGCGAGGCGATGGACATTCCCGCCGATACGGCGATCTCCGAAGCAGGTCTGGGCCAGTTCGAGATCAACCTGGTTCACGGCAACGACCCGCTGAAGGCAGCCGACGATGCGTGGCTGTTCAAGATGCTGGTCAAGGGCTTGGCGCGGCGTCATGGCTTTGCGGCCAGCTTCATGGCCAAGCCATACCCGGAATATTCGGGCAACGGACTGCATACGCATTTCTCGGTGCTTGACCGCGATGGGCGCAACATCTTTGACAATGGCGGCCCCGAGGGAACCGAGACCCTGCGCAACGCGGTCGCTGGCTGTCTATGGGCGATGCGAGACTGCACCCTGATCTTTGCGCCCCATGACAACAGCTATGAGCGTCTGGTGCCCGAGGCACATGCCCCGAACGGCATCTGCTGGGCCTATGAAAACCGAACCGCCGCAATTCGCATCCCCTCGGGTGCGCCTGCCGCAAGAAGGATTGAGCATCGGGTCGCCGGCGGTGACGTCAACCCCTATCTGATGCTGGCCGCAATCCTGGGCGCGGCCCTGATCGGGATTGAGGAACGGATGACCCCGCCCGATCCCATCAGCGGCAATGCTTATGCCCTGGACCTGCCGCTTCTGTGCGAAAGCTGGCAAGAGGCGATCGACACGTTCGAAACCAGCCGCATCATACCCCGGCTGTTCCCCGACCAGTTGATCCAGAACATGGTGATGACCAAACGTCAGGAGCTGCACTACATGCAGGAACTGACGCCAGAGGAAAAGGTCGAGCTGTATCTCGACACGGTTTGACAGCACCCACTTGCGCCGGCTTGGCTTGCGCAGCACGATCCGAACCACAGGACATTGCACGGACAGGCAGCACCCAAATGCGCATCGGCATTCTTCAGACCGGCTCGGCCCCCGAAAGTCTCAGGCCCCGAACGGGGGATTACCCCGACATGTTCCGTCGCCTTCTGAGCGGGCATGGCTTCGATTTCGTCACCTACGATGTCGAGAACATGCAGTTCCCGACCGACATCCATGATTGCGACGGCTGGCTGATCACCGGATCGCGCCATGGTGTATACGAGGACCACGCCTTCATCCCGCCGCTCGAGGACTTCATCCGCAAGGCTTTCGAAGCGGGCATCCCCATTGTCGGCATCTGCTTTGGTCACCAGATCGTGGCCAAGGCTCTGGGCGGACGGGTCGAAAAATACCCGGGCGGATGGGCAGTTGGCCCCCAGGTCTACGATTTCGGCGGGCGCAGGGTGGTGCTGAATGCGTGGCACCAGGACCAGGTGATAGAAAAGCCCTCGATGGCGGAAACGGTTGCCAGCAATGAATTCTGCCGTCACGCGGCGCTTGTCTATGGTGATCGCGCCTTTACGGTTCAGTCCCATCCCGAATACGACAACGCCTTTATCGAAGACCTGATGAACACGCGCGGGCGCGGCGTCGTTCCCGACGCGCTGATGGAACAGGCGCGCGCGCGCTTTACCGAAACGAACTCGGCGCCAGATATCGCGAAACAGATCGCCGAATTCTTTCTTGCACACCAGAAACAGGAACACGTGTGATCTCATGTCCGACTGGACCGAACAGCTTCCCCAGGCCGCCAAGGATTTCATCTCTGGCCGTCGCGTCGACGAAGTGGAATGTCTCGTTTCCGACCTTGCGGGCGTGGCCAAGGGCAAGGCGATGCCTGCATGGAAATTCGGCAAGCAGACCCATTTCCACCTGCCCAACTCGATTTTCGCTCAGACCATCACGGGCGACTATGCCGACATGCCCGATGGCAGCGAGTTCACGGAACCCGACATGATCCTGACGCCGGACTTTTCAACCGCCCAGGCGGTGCCGTGGACGGCCGATGTGACCCTGCAGGTGATCCATGACATTTCCGATCGCGAGGGTGAGCCGGTAAAGATGGCGCCGCGCAACGTGCTCAAGCGGCTGGTCGAGCTGTATGAGCGCGAAGGCTGGCGCCCGATCGTCGCGCCCGAGATGGAATTCTACATCGTCGCGCGCAACATCGACCCAAACCAGCCGATCATACCGCCGGTCGGGCGTTCGGGCAGGCGCGTCATGGCCAAGCAGGCCTATTCGATGTCAGCCGTGGATGAATATGGCCGCGTCATCGACGACATCTATGACTTTGCCGAGGCACAGGGGCTGGAGATCGACGGTATCGTCCAGGAAGGCGGGGCGGGCCAGGTCGAGCTGAACCTGCGCCATGGCGACCCGGTCGTGCTGGCCGACGAGGTCTTCTATTTCAAGCGACTGATCCGCGAAGCCGCCCTGCGCCATGACAGCTTTGCCACCTTCATGGCCAAGCCGATCGAGGATGAGCCTGGCAGTGCAATGCACATTCACCAATCGGTCGTCGACATGAAGACCGGGCGCAGCCTCTTTGCCGACGAGACGGGCCAGGAAACGCCGGAATTCTTCCACTTCATCGCCGGGCTGCAGAACTATCTGCCCGCCGTCGTCGCGCTGATCGCGCCCTATGTGAATTCCTATCGGCGCTACGTCCCCGATTTCGCTGCCCCGATCAACCTGGAATGGGGCCGAGACAACCGCACGACGGGCCTGCGCGTGCCGATTTCGGATCCGCAGTCACGGAGAGTCGAAAACCGGCTGCCGGGCATGGACTGCAATCCCTATCTGGGGATCGCTGCAACGATGGTCTGCGGGTATCTGGGCCTGAAGGAAAAGCGCATGCCAAGGCCAGAGATGCGTGGCAATGCCTATATCGCCTCTGACGAAATCCCGATGACGATGGGCGATGCGCTGGACATGTTTTCCGAATGCGCGCCGATCCGCGAGCTGTTGTCGCCGGAATTCTGCGACATTTACGAAGCCGTGAAGCGCGCCGAATACAAGGAGTTCATGCAGGTCATCAGCCCTTGGGAACGCGAACACCTTCTGCTGAACGTGTAGGCCGGTTGCGACGCGCGGATCAGGGCGGCGGTTCCTTCCCGCCGCCTAGAGTTTCGACAGTTTCGCCTGCAGCTCTGCCAGTTGTTTCTTGATGGCCTCCAGCTCTTCCTTGCTCGAGCTGTCCGCGCTGCTGTCACCCTCTTCTCTTTCGGGACCCGACGACCCGGCAAAACCTGGCATCAGCGTCTTCAGAAAAGCCTGCTGCTGGCGCTGCAATGCCTCGAAGCCCGGCATGCCGGCCATCGGGTTGGGAAAGGACGACAGGTTTTCCAGCATCTTGGACTGGCTTTCGCGCAGCATCTGGAAGGACGCGGCCAGAAATTGCGGCACGATGCTTTGCGCGCTGGTCGTATAGCTGCGGACCAGATCGGTCAGCACGTCGATCGGCAGGACATTCTCGCCACGACTCTCGTGCTCGGCGATGATCTGCAAGAGGTACTGGCGGGTCAGATCATCGCCGGACTTCAGATCGATGATCTGAACCCTGCGTCCATCGCGGATGAACCCCGCAATGTCTTCAAGCGTCACGTAATCGCTGGTTTCGGTATTGTACAGGCGCCGGCTGGCATACCGCTTGATCAGCAGCGGCTTTGTATCCTTGGCTTCCCCTGCCATCGGCATGGCCTCCCTTGTCTTTTCGCCACTTTTGCGTTGCGGCAAGCTTATGCCACGTCGCGGAAAAGACAACAAAGAAAGGGCGGGCACATCGTGCCCGCCCAAGGTTCGGTCTCGCCGACAGGGAGGAAAGGGAGACCAATCGAGGATCCGACCGGGGAGGAGTGGCCGGATCGTCTCGGATCACTTGGAGGCCGCAGCCGTGGCCTTCTTCGCCGCGGCGGTAACTTCGGCCTGGGCCTTCTTGACCGCGGCGGACGCGTCCTGCGACATTTCCTTGCCGGCGGCCAGCATCAGCTCGACCGTTTCCATCTGGGCCTTCTTCGCCACTTCGGCGAAAGCGGCCAGGGTCTCGGCGGTCATCTCGGCGGCGGCCGAAGCAAAGTCGGTCACGGCTTTCGAATACTCGGCCGGTTCTTCCTTGACCTTGGTCAGGTCGGCCACCTTGTTCAGAGCGTCTTTCGTCCACTTGAACGAAATCTCGTTGCTCTTTTCCGCGGCTTCCAGGGCGACCTTGACGAATTTCTCGCCATAGGCAGCCGAATTGCGGAAGCTGTCCTGAAGGGCCTTCGCGTCAAACGGGAAGGCGGCGGTCATGTCCTGCATGACCTTGGTGAAGTCCTGAGCCTTTTGCATCTTTCATCTCCTGCAAGCGGGCGGTGTTGCGTCTGAGGTGAAGATAGATGCTGCGCCGCAGCATTTCAAGTTTTTTCTGCTGCAGCGCGGCATGGACGGTTTTCCTTACGCAAGGTCAAGAACTTGGCGACTCGACCACATAGGTACCTGGCGCGGGCGCCAGCGGGGGATGGTCCGAATCACCCACTTCGCGCGCGGGGATCATCTTGCCCGACCTGCGTTTCAGCCACGCCTCCCAGCGCGGCCACCAGCTGCCCTCGTTGAACGTGGCGCTGGCCATCCATTCGTCAGGGTCGCGCATCGGTCCATCATTGGTGTAGTGGCCGTACTTGTTTCTGTTCGGAGGGTTGACGATGCCCGCGATATGACCCGACTGGGACACGACGAAGGTCTTTGACCGTGACCCGTACATGCGGGCGCCCTTGAAGCACCCCTTCCATGGGGCGATGTGGTCGCTTTCACATGCCACGGCAAACATCGGCAGGGTCACGTCCTTGAGACCGATCGTCTCGCCACAGATCCGGATGCGCCCTTCGGCCAGCTGATTGTCCTGGCATATCCAGCGCAGATATTCGACCGCCATGCGGGCAGGCAGGTTCGTGCCGTCGCTGTTCCAGAACAGAAGATCGAAGGCCGGCGGCTTTTCTCCCAGCATGTAGTTGCGGATCGCGGGCTGATAGACCAGATCGTTCGACCGCAGGAAGGAAAACGTCCGCGCCATGAAATACTTGTCCAGATAGCCGTCACGCCGGACCTGTTCCTCGATCCCGTCGATGAAATCGTCATCAAGAAAGACCGCGACATCGCCGGGATCGGAGAAATCCGTCAGGGTCGTGAAGAAGGTCGCGGACCTGACCGGCTTCTGGCCCCGCTTGGCCAGCACGCCCAGCGCAAGGGTCAGGACCGTTCCGGCGATGCAATAGCCCACGGCATTGACCTGCTCGACCTTGCAGATCCTGCGCGCTTCCTCGATCGCGGTCAGGAAACCTTCCTCGACATAGGTGTCGAGCCCGACATCGGCATAGGTCTTGTCCGGATTCTTCCAACTTACGACGAACAGCGTGTAGCCCTGGTCGACGATCCAGCGGATCAGCGAATTGGCGGGCTTCAGATCCAGGATGTAGAACTTGTTGATCCACGGTGGGAACAGGACGATCGGGGTTTCGTGGACCTGTTCGGTCCGGGGCGAATACTGGATCAGTTCCATCATCCGGTTGCGATAGACCACGGCGCCTTCGGTGGTCGCGATGTTCTCGCCGACGCGGAAGGCCTCGGGGTCGGCCAGCCGGACCAGAAGATCGCCCCGGTTTTCCTCGATATCGCGCACAAGGTTTTCCAGCCCACGCACAAGGCTTTCCCCTTCCGTTTCCAGCGCACGCTCCAGCGCATCGGGGTTGGTGGCCAGAAAATTCGTCGGCGCCATCATGTCCATCAGCTGGCGCGCGAAATGCTGCACGCGCTTGCGCTCGTGCGGCTGCAACCCTTCGATCGAGTTGATCGCCTCCTCCATCGCCGCGACATTCTGGAAATACTGTCGCTTGACGAAATTGAAATAGGGGTGGGTCTTCCACAGCGGATTCGAGAAGCGACGATCCTCGGGCGTGTCATCCTCGGGCGGTTCGAACCTGCCCTTGGCCAATGCCTGCTGCAGCTCGACATAGTTCTTCAGCGCCTTGCCCCACAGCGTGGCCTGCTGTTCGATCAGGCGGCCGGGATTTTCGATGGCTTCGCGCCAATAGGCACCGACGGCGTGGGCAAACAGCCCGATTCCCGGCGCTTCGACGGCGGGATTGGGCAACCTCTTTTGCGCCATGGCCTGGATCAGGCGTTGCGTCAAAGCCTCGATTTTGGCCAGATTCGCCTTCATCTTCTCCAGATTTTCGGGGGATGGTGTCGCGTCGGTTGCCATGGTGCCCTTTCCTCCCTACTGTGTTGCACTGCAGCATATCCGCATTCCGGCAATGCTCAAAGGCCCAAGTCGGAACCACGGCCGATCGGGTCGGGCAGAGACGGAAGCGCAAAGGAAGGTCCGATCACCATGAAGGGCACATTTTCCTACGACCTGATGGAAAGCGTCCGAAACACCAACGAATGGTTGGGGGCGTCGGCGCGTGCCTATGCCTCGTATCCGATTTGGGGGCTCGCACCCAACCCGATATTCAAGCTGATGTCGGCCTGGGGCCGGGTGACCGAACGCAGTTTCGCACGCATGGTCATCAAGCCCGACTGGGGCATCCGCACCGTCGTGGGCACCGATGACCGCGACCACCTGGTGGAAGTCGAAACCGTTCTGGAGCGGCCCTTCGGAAACCTGATCCACTTCAACGTGATCGGCCGCGATCCGATGCCCCGTCGGGTCCTGCTGGTCGCGCCCATGTCGGGCCATTACGCAACGCTGCTGCGGTCCACCGTGACCAGCCTGCTGCCCGATTGCGACGTCTATGTGACGGACTGGAAGAACGCGCGCGACATCCCCGTAAGCTGCGGCAAGTTCGATATCGAGGATTACACGCAGTACCTGGTCGACTTCATGCGGCATCTGGGCCCGGACCTGCATGTCGTGGCCGTGTGTCAGCCCGCGCCACTGGCGCTTGCCGCCACCGCCCTTCTGGCCGAACGGGACCCCAAGGCCCAGCCGCGTACGCTGACGTTGATCGGCGGCCCGATCGACCCCGATGCCGCGGCAACCGAGGTGACCGATTTCGGCCGCCGCGTGACCATGGGGCAGTTGGAGCATCTGGCGATCCAGCGCGTGGGCTTCAAATATGCCGGTGCGGGTCGGCTCGTCTATCCGGGCCTGCTGCAGCTGGCCTCGTTCATCTCGATGAATATCGACCGCCACGCACAGGCATTCAGCGACAAGATCCTTGCCGCCGCCCAGGGCAAGGACAGCGAGAACGACGCGCATAACCGCTTCTATGACGAATACCTTTCCGTCATGGACATGACCGCCGAATTCTACCTGTCCACCGTCGAGCGCGTGTTCAAGAACCGCGAGATCGCGCGCAACGTCTTTGTGGTGGATGGTCACCAGGTCGATATCGGCAAGATCACCGATGTGGCGATCTTCGTGATCGAGGGCGAGAAGGATGACATCTCGGCCCCCGGTCAGTGCATTGCCGCGCTTGATCTGACGCCCGGCGTTCCCGACAGCCGCAAGTTCAGCCATCTTGAACCCGGCGCGGGCCATTACGGAATCTTCGCCGGCAAGTCCTGGCGCAACAACATCCGTCCGTTGGTGCTGGACTTCTTCGACGCCCACAGCGAAGCCCCGCGCCGCCGCCGGGGCGCGAAGACCGAAATGCGCGCGGGCTGACGCTACAGCCCGCGCACCCAGCTCAGGATCAGATCCGTCACCGTGTCGGTCATGCCCGGGCTAAGAATATCGCCCGCAATGACATGCGAAAAGGGATCGTCGTCCGGGCCGACGGTCACCTCCTCGACCCGCACGGGCCCACCCCAGCGCGCGGCGACCTTGCGCGTCGCATCCGGTGAGACGACCATGTCATTCGGCGAAAACACGAACAGCGCGGGCAGATCGACCCCCGCGTAATCCGCGCTTGCCGCGTGTTCCGCCAATGCCGCCATGGGCAGAAGCGCGACGGTCGGATAGCATGTCGTCCAGAACCGCGCATGATCTTCGTTCTGAGGCTCGAAGCACCGTTCGCGTCCGGCCACGATGGGCACCCATTTGCGCGCATAGGGCCATGTCAGGATGCGCGAAGCCGCGGCCCGAATGCCGAAATTCGGCGAAACGAACACGAGTGCGTCCATCCTGGCCCGCAATTCCGGCTGCAACGCCGCCTCGGCCGCGATCGTGCCGCCCGTCGATGTCGCGATGACCAGAACGCGCTTTCCAAGCCGCTTGCCGATGGCCAGGGCCTCGGCCGCATCGATCATCCAGTCATTCGCGGTCGGCCCGGCGAAACGCTCGGACCCAAGGCCGTGTCCGGCGAACCGTGTGAAGAACAGATTGGCGCCCAGCGCCCGGGCCACGAGGTCGGGAACCGGTCGGATCTCCTGTGCGGTCGCGGAAAATCCGTGCAGATACACGACCGCCCAATCCGTCACCTGGCCCGGCACCCCATCCCAGACGATGCGCTTTTCCGCGCCGGGCACGATGCCGCCGACGACGGATTCGCGTGTAGCCAGCCACCTATCCAGAGCGGCCGGATCGTCGGGCAGAACCGAGTCATCGAAATCGACGTGCAGATCCAGCGGCTCGCGCGGACCAACGGCAAAAAGAACGCCAATCGCGACGGCCAGCACGACCAGGCCCCATGCAGTCACCCTAAGCATCCGTCCGCTCCAGTCGCTGCAGAACCTTCAGAACGCTCGTCTCTACCAGCCTCAGACAATCAGGCGTCGAAAAGCGGTGGTCGGCGCCCTTGACCACGGTCAGGCGCATGTCGGGACCCTCGGCATGTTCGATCAGGCGCACCGCGACCGACAGGGGAACATCGGTATCCGCCGTTCCCTGCAACATGCGCACCGGCATGGGCAGGTGCAAGGGCGCGCGTAACACCAGGTGATTGCGACCGTCCTCGATCAGGCGGCGGGTGATGACATAGGGTTCGTCGGAATATTCCGACGGAAGCGCGATCTGCCCCTTTTCCATCAACTCGCGGCGTTGCGCCTCGGTAAAGGCCTGCCACATCCCGTCCTCGGTAAAGTCGGGCGCGGCGGCAATCGTCACGAGGCCCGCGACCTTGTCGGGATGGGCGCGCGCCATCAGCAGCGAAATCCACCCGCCCATCGACGAACCGACCAGGATCTGAGGCCCCTCGGTCAGCTGCATGATCGCGGCGCGCGCATCCTCGAACCAGTCGCCGATGCAGCCCTCGGTGAATTCGCCCGATGACTTGCCGTGCCCGGAATAGTCGAAACGCAGGAAGGCCCGGCCGTGCTCGCGCGCCCAGGCCTCCAGCGCCAGCGCCTTCGTCCCCTCCTTGTCCGAGCGGAACCCACCCAGAAAGACGACGCCCGGCCCCGCCCCCTCGATCTTGTCATAGGCGATACGGCGCCCCTGATCGGTTTCCAGATAAGCCTGCATCTTGCCCCCTCTTCTCCGGTTTCCTGAACAGGGATACAGCCCGCGCGGCTACCGCGAAAGCCCCGCGGCGACAGGCTGACGCAACGAAGGCGAAAGGCGCGCGCCCACGCTGACCCGGCACCCGCGTTGACTTCGCGCTCGCGATTGCCCAGAAAGGCGGCCACCACCCGCAACCGGGCGTTCCGTGGGCGCCAAACCGACGAGGAGAATGGGCCATGACCCAGATTACCCTGACCTTTCCCGATGGCAGCAGCCGCAGTTTCGAGCGGGGCGTGACCGCCGCAGAAGTCGCGCGCGCCATCGCGCCTTCGCTGGGCAAGGCCGCGATCTCGGCCACGTTCAACGGCCGCCACTGGGACCTGCAATGGCCCATCACCGAAGACGGCACGATCACCATCCACACGATGAAGGACGAGCCCCAGGCGCTGGAGCTGATCCGCCACGACTTTGCCCATGTCATGGCGGCGGCGGTTCAGAAACTGTGGCCCGACGTCAAGGTCACGATCGGCCCGGTCGTGGAAAACGGCTGGTACTACGACTTCGACCGCGACGAACCCTTCACGCCCGAGGATCTGGCGCTGATCGAAAAGGAGATGCGCGCCATCATCGCCGCGCGCGAACCCGTGCGCACCGAAGTCTGGGACCGGTCGCGCGCGATCGAGCACTACATCCGCAAGAACGAACCCTTCAAGGTCGAACTGATCGAGGCCATCCCCGAGGATGAACCCGTGCGCATGTACTGGCACGGCAACTGGCAGGACCTGTGCCGGGGCCCGCACCTGCAGAATACCGGTCAGCTGCCGGCGGATGCGTTCAAGCTGATGTCGGTCGCGGGCGCCTATTGGCGCGGGGATCACCGCAACAAACAGCTGCAGCGCATCTATGGCGTGGCCTTCCGCAACCGCGACGACCTGAAAGCCTATCTGCACATGCTGGAAGAGGCCGCCAAGCGCGACCACCGGCGTCTGGGACGCGAGATGGAGCTGTTCCATCTGCAGGAGGAAGCGCCGGGAATGGTTTTCTGGCACCCCAATGGCTGGACGATCTACCGCACGCTGGAAGACTACATGCGCCGCCGGCTGCGCCGCGCGGGATACCAGGAAATCCGCACCCCGCAGGTCGTCGACCGCATCCTGTGGGAACGATCGGGCCATTGGGAAGCCTATCGCGAGAACATGTTCATCGTCGAGGTCGACGAGGAAGGCGCGCGCGAAAAGCGCATCAATGCGTTGAAGCCGATGAACTGCCCCTGCCATGTCCAGGTCTACAATCAGGGCCTGAAATCCTATCGCGATCTGCCGCTGCGTCTGGCCGAGTTCGGTTCGTGCCACCGCTATGAAAGCTCGGGCTCGATGCACGGTCTGATGCGGGTACGCGGTTTCGTGCAGGACGATGCGCATATCTTCTGCACCGAGGACCAGATCGAAAAGGAATGCGCCGACTTCATCGCGCTTCTGTCCTCGGTCTATGCCGATCTGGGCTTCACGAAATTCGACATCCGCCTGTCCACCCGGCCCGAGGTCCGCGTGGGCTCGGACGCGATCTGGGACAAGGCCGAAGGTGCCTTGCAGAAGGCGATCGAGGGGCTGGGCCTGCCCTATGCGATCAATCCGGGCGACGGCGCCTTCTATGGCCCCAAGCTGGACTTCACCCTGACCGATGCGATCGGTCGCGAATGGCAGTGCGGCACGTTCCAGTGCGACTTCAACCTGCCGGTTCGCCTGGGCGCGGAATATGTGGGGGAAGACGGCGCGAAGCACCGTCCCGTCATGCTGCACCGCGCGATCCTCGGGTCGTTCGAGCGCTTCATCGGCATCCTGATCGAGAACTATGCGGGCAAGCTGCCCTTCTGGCTGGCCCCCCGTCAGGTCGTCGTGGCCTCGATCGTCTCGGACGCCGATCCCTATGTGCATGAGGTCGTCGAGAAACTGACCCAGGCCGGCATCCGCGCCGAAGCCGACACGCGCAACGAAAAGATCAACTACAAGGTGCGGGAACATTCCGTCGGCAAGGTCCCGGCGATCCTTGCCATCGGCATGAAGGAGGTGGCCGAGCGCACCGTCTCGATCCGCCGTCTGGGCGAGAACCGCACCCAGACCGTACCGCTGGAAGAGGCGATCGCCGGCTTCAAGGCCGAGGCCACGCCGCCGGACCTGCGCGCGGTCTGACGACGGATCGCATGACCACGACAGGGGCGCGCTCGGCAGCGGGCGCGCCCTGTTTCGTGCAAGATGTTACAACCCGTCACAGGGCCGTGGGGCACGCCTTCGTGAGTGGCGCGTCATCACGCCGCAGGTTAGCTTGCCTGTGTCGCGACACGATCCAGATCAATTTCGCTTACAACCAACCGAAGGAACACATGATGTCCAATTCGATCAAGACGCTCGCCGTTGCCGGTTCGCTTGCAGCCGCCCTTTCAGCGCATGGCGCAACGCCCGCTGCCGCGCAAGAAGCCAAGGAAAAGTGCTATGGCGTGGCGCTCGCCGGCCAGAACGATTGCGCGGCCGGGCCGGGCACGACCTGTGCCGGTACCTCGAAGGTGGACTATCAGGGCAACGCCTGGAAACTCGTACCAGCCGGCACATGCACCACGATGGAACTGCCTGACGGCCGCACCGGATCGCTGGAGCCGCTGGACCGCGATCTGCCGCGGGGCTGAAGAACCGGGGCGCCCTTTCGCAGGGCGCCCCGACACCATCCGCCTGCAGGAGAACACGACATGCTGGACAGACAAACCGAGCCCGGCCTGCCCCCTGCCCCGGGTGTTGGCTACAAGCCCCAACATTTCACCGCGCTGATGCAGGACCCGGGGCCCGTGCGCTGGCTCGAGATCCACGCTGAAAACTACATGGGGGAAGGCGGCCGCCCCATCGCCCAACTGCGTCACCTGGCCGAACGGTTCCCGATCTCGGTTCACGGCGTCGGCCTGTCCATCGGGGGCGAAGGGCCACTGGACCGCGACCATCTGGACCGCCTGCGGCGGCTTTGCGACTGGCTGCAACCCGCCAGCTTTTCCGAACATCTTGCCTGGTCGACGCATGACGCCGAGTTCCTGAACGACCTTCTGCCTCTACCCTATACCGAGGAGACGCTTGCCCGGGTCTGCGCCCATGTCGACGAGGTGCAGACACGGCTTGGCCGCAAGATGCTGCTGGAAAACCCGTCCGTGTATCTCGACTTTGCCGAAAGCAATCTGGGCGAGATCGAATTCCTGAGCGAAATCGCGTCGCGCACCGGATGCGGTCTGCTTCTGGACGTCAACAACGTTCATGTCTCATGCACGAACCGCCAGACGGATGCCCGGGATTACATCGATCGATTCCCGATCGATCTCGTCGGGGAAATCCATCTTGGTGGCCACGACGAAGACGTCGACGATGCCGGCGCGCCGCTGCTGATCGATTCCCATGCCCATCCGGTCGTCGATCCGGTCTGGCAGCTTTACGAACGCACGATTTCCCGCGCCGGACCCCTGGCGACCCTAATCGAATGGGACAATGACGTGCCCGACTGGCCGGTCCTGGCCGACGAGGCCGAAAGGGCCGCGCGCATTCTGGACCGGGTTACCGCATGAGACAGGCCGATTTCCGCGCCGCCCTGCTGGATCCCTCGCGCCCCCACCCGCCGGGCCTGACCGACCCGCAGGGACGTCCCGCAGGCAGGCGCTTCAATGTCTATCGCAACAACGTGACCGTTTCGCTGGTCGAGGCCTTGAAGACTGCATTCCCCGTGCTGCGCAAACTGGTCGGAGAAGAATTCTTCGCCGCGATGGCCTTGGAGCATGTTCGCGCGCATCCCCCGCGCTCGCCCCTGCTGATGCTGTACGGAACCGACATGCCAGACTTTCTGGCCCGCTTCCCCCCGGTCTCCCACCTGCCCTATCTGCCCGACATAGCCCGCCTCGAGCTGGCGCTGCGCGAATCCTATCATGCAGCCGACGCCACACCCGTCGCGCCGGATCGTCTTGCCGCCATCCCGCCCCAGGATCTTGCGAATATCCGGCTGCGCCTTGCGCCGGCGCTACGACTGGTTCGCTCCGACTGGCCGATCCACGCGATCTGGGTGGCAAACATGAAAGAGGCCCCGCCGCCCAGGACGGTGACAGCGCAGGACATTCTGATCCTGCGGCCGGAATTCGATCCCGAGCCCCATCTTCTGCCACAGGGCGCCGCGCCGTTCATCGCCGCCCTGGCGGAAGGCAAGACGATCGGCACCGCGCTTGACGCAGCGGGGGACTTCGACCTGAACGCGACCTTTGCGCTTCTCGTGTCCGGCGGCGCGATAATCGACATTGCCACGGAGACTTCCGCATGATTGCCCTGTATCGCCGCGCAGCAGGTCTTCTGGATCAGATTGCGCCACGCGCCCTGCCCCTGGCCGCCCGGATCGTTTTTGCCGGTGTCCTTCTGTTCTATTTCTGGGGCTCGGCCGTGACCAAGCTGGGGCCCGGTGTCCCCGGGCTTTGGACGCCTTCGGACGGAGCCTATATCCAGGTGCTGCCAAAGGTCGTCGAATCCGTCGGGTATGATTTCTCGCAGCTCGGCCTGCTTCACCGCCTGATCGTTCTTGCCGGAACATGGGCCGAGCTGATCCTTCCCGCGCTGATCGTCCTGGGTCTGCTGACACGCCTTGCGGCATTGGGCATGATCGGCTTTGTGACCGTTCAAAGCCTGACTGACATTTGGGGCCATGGTGTCGCCGGCGCCGATCTGGGCCAGTGGTTCGATCGCGCCTCTGACGCCCTGATCCTGGATCAGCGCGCCTTCTGGATGCTTCTGTTCATGATCCTTGTAATGCATGGCGGTGGCTGGCTGTCGCTGGATCGGGTTCTGACCCGGCGCAAGGACGACCGACGCTTTTGAAAATAGCCCTTGCAAAACCCGCGCGAACGTCGATGATAAGGCCCACGTGACCTAAGATTCCCTACCGCCTCCCTCGATCAATCGGGCAGCCGGACTATCTGGAAGACTTGGCTGCACGGCCTCGGGCAATGGTGCCCGGGTAAATTGACGAAGGAGAAAGCGGATGGCTACTGGCACCGTGAAATGGTTCAACTCGACGAAGGGCTTCGGCTTCATCGCGCCGGATGATGGCGGCAAGGACGTGTTCGTGCACATCTCGGCTGTCGAGCGCGCCGGCCTGACGACGCTGAACGACAACCAGAAGGTTTCCTACGAGCTTCAGTCGGGCCGCGATGGCCGCAGCTCGGCGGGCGATCTGAAACTGCTCTGATCTGCAGACAAAATTGCATGGAAAGGCCCGCGTAAAACGCGGGCCTTTTTGATTCCACGCCAATCACCCCAACAGGGCTGCCTGCACGTCCTTCGTCCATCCCAGATGAAGGGTGCCGCCTGCGTCGATCAGCGGGCGCTTCATCAGCGTCGGGTATTTCGCAAGCAACTCGGCAGCCGGGCGCTGGCGTTCGGATTCGTCCAGTCCGCGCCAGGTCGTCGAGCTTCGGTTCACCAGCCTGTCGCCAAAGGCCGACAGAAAGCGATCGATATCTTCGGGCCCCAGCGGCTCGGCCCGGACATCGCGGAAGGTCACGTCATGCCCAGCCGCGCCAAGGGCCTTCATGGCCTTGCGGCAGGTATCGCAGGTCTTCACGCCATACAAAATCATCGGTTTCTCCTCATGCTGCGAGACATGGATGCCGGAGCGGCGTTGAAATGCAACCGCCATCGGCGGATTTCCGACCGCCATCGGCAACATCATGTCGTTTCCGTTACAGCACCAATACGCCCGCTTGATCGGGCCGCATCTCGCATCTAGCAACGAATGACACGACGCGCCCCACTTGCGCCGTCGTATTGCATCTCAGGATCCGAAATTGAACGGACCGGCACGTGCCGGTCTGCAAGGAGGAGACATGACGATCAGCGCAGATCTCATTGACCGGTTGTCCACCGAGGCCGGTCGGCGTCTGACGGCACGCGCGCGCCGCGGCCGCATCAAGGCGCTTGCACAGATCTCCCGCATCTGTGTGACCTATACCCGAGACGGGCAGACACGGGCCGAAGAGATGTTCGACACCACGCCGACCCTGGGCGACCTGTACGAACGGATCGGGCCAGATGCGTATATCGTCTCGATCACGATGCGGCGCAGATCGCTGCGCGAGCGTCTGCGGCTGGCCCTGCTGGCTGCGTGATTGCCCGCCCCGGGGCCGGAGGGCCACCCCCGGCCGCGTGGCTGCACATAGTCACAGATCGAGCTCTTCGACGAAACGCGCATTTTCCTGAATATATTGAAAGCGAAGCTCGGGCTTCTTGCCCATCAGGCGCTCGACCAGATCGCTTGTCTCACCCGGGGCATCCTCGTCGATCGTGACACGGATCAGGCGGCGGGTCGCGGGGTCCATCGTGGTTTCGCGCAGGTCTTTGGCGTCCATTTCGCCCAGGCCCTTGAAGCGCTGGACGTCGATCCGGCCCTTGCCGCCCAGACCCTTCTTCAACCATTCCTCCTTCTCGGCATCGTCCGAGACATAGACGCGCCTGGCCCCCTGGGTCAGCCGGTAAAGCGGCGGGCAGGCAAGGTACAGATGCCCGTGGTCGATCAGCGGACGCATCTGGGTAAAGAAGAAGGTCATCAGCAGCGATGCGATATGCGCGCCATCAACATCGGCATCGGTCATGATGATGATCTTTTCGTAACGCAGATCATCCAGCCTGAACCTTGTCCCCAACCCCACGCCCAGCGCCTGGGTCAGATCGGCGATTTCCTGGTTCGATCCCAGTCTCGAGCTCGCGGCCCCCAGAACGTTCAGGATCTTGCCCCGCAGAGGCAACAATGCCTGGGTCTTGCGATCGCGCGCCATCTTGGCCGACCCGCCTGCCGAGTCGCCCTCGACGATGAACAGCTCGGTTCCCTCGCGGGTCTGGGCGCTGCAATCGACCAGCTTGCCAGGCAGCCGCAGCTTCTTGGTGGCGGATTTGCGCGCGGTTTCCTTCTCTTGCCGGCGGCGCAGGCGCTCCTCGGCCCGCAGCACAAGAAAATCCAGGATCGCCCCGGCCGATTTCGGGTCGGACGCCAGCCAGTTGTCGAAATGGTCGCGCACCGCGCCTTCGGTCATGCGCGCCGCGGCCTCGGTCGCCAGACGGTCCTTTGTCTGGCCAACGAATTGCGGCTCGCGGATGAAGCACGAGACCAGGGCGCATGCGCCTCCGGTCAGGTCATCCCGCGTGATCTGCGCCGCCTTGCGATTGCCGGCAAGCTCACCATAAGCGCGGATGCCTTTCAGGATCGCTGACCAGAATCCTGATTCATGCGTGCCGCCCTCGGGCGTGGGGACCGTATTGCAGTAGGATTGAATGAAGCCATCGCGCGCGGGGGTCCAGTTGATTGCCCATTCGACCGATCCCGGCTCGCCATACTTGTCCTGGAAGCTGACCTTTCCGGCAAAGGGCTTTTCGGAATAGGTCGTCACGCCGGACAGTTGTTCGTTCAGGTAGTCCGCCAGACCACCAGGGAAGTGAAAGGTCGCCTCGGTGGGAGTCTCGCCATCGTCGATCTCGCTCTTCCAGCGGATCTCGACGCCGGAAAACAGATAGGCCTTCGATCGCACCATGCGCAGCAGCCGCGCCGGCTTGAAGCGGTGATGGCCAAAGATTTCGGCATCGGGATGAAAGGTGACCGATGTGCCCCGCCGGTTTGGCGCCGGCCCGACCTTGCGGACGGGGCCCAGCGGCACGCCGCGGGAAAAACGCTGTTCGAACAATTCACGGTTGCGCGCAACCTCGACGACCATCGAATCCGACAGCGCATTGACGACAGAGGCCCCGACCCCGTGCAGACCGCCCGAGGTCTGATAGGCCTTGCCCGAGAACTTGCCCCCCGCATGCAGCGTGCACAGGATGACTTCCAGCGCCGACTTGTCGGGAAATTTCGGGTGCGGATCGATGGGAATGCCGCGGCCATTGTCGCGGATCGTGATCGAATAGTCCGCGTGCAGTTCGACCTCGATGCGGTTGGCGTGGCCCGCGACGGCCTCGTCCATCGCATTGTCCAGGATCTCGGCCACCATGTGGTGCAGGGCACGCTCGTCGGTGCCGCCGATATACATGCCGGGGCGCTTTCGCACCGGCTCCAGACCTTCGAGAACTTCGATCGCGGAGGCGTTGTAGTCGTCCGCCCGCGAGGAGAGGAGATCGTCTGCCATGAAGACTGCTCTGTCGTTTGTTTTGGCTGCCGATTACACCACGCGCGGGCGGCAGGGGCAAGGCATCGCGGGCCCGCTTCGGCGCGCGGATCAGGCCGGTTCGGCCAGGCGTCGCGCCCACATCGCCTTGAAAGCGGGGCGGGCATGACAATCGGCCAGCCAGTTGGCCACCGCGGGATAGGCATCGATCAAGCCCGGCTCGGCCTGGGCATACCGTATGATCTCGGCCATGTTGATATCGGCGACGGTAAAGCGCCCGCCCACCATGTGGCCATTTTCGCGCAGATGGCTGTCCAGAACCTTCAGCGGCCGCCGCAAGCGGGCGGTTTCCCGGGCGATCTCGGCCTGACCGTCGGGCGTTTTCGCGCGGTTCTCGGCATGGGCGAACATGATTGCCAAGGCATGCGGTTCAATCGCGCTGACGCCATACAGGGCCCATTGCTCCATCAGCGCGTTCTCACGCTCATCGTTCGGCGCCAGCGGGCCGCCAGCCTTGCGGGCGATGTAATGATTGATCGCCAATGACTCGGTCAGCACGAAGTCGCCATCCCGCAACACAGGCACCGCACCGGCCGGGCTGATCTGCAGGAATCCGGGCGACAGCGTGTTGAACGGCGCATCTTCCGCCTCGGGGTCCGGCAGGCGATAGGCCTGGATGACGGGGACATGTTCGAATTCCAGGCCCAGCTCCTCGAGCAGCCAGAAATTGCGCGACGCGCGGCTGCGATAGACGCCATAAAGTGTCAGCATTCTTCCCCCTCCGTTTCCCGCCTGCGCTCATGGTGGCTCCGGGCGACGGCGCCCGCAAGCCCCCGAATATCATGCGCATGGGTCATATCGGGTTTGAGCGCTTGCCATTTCACCCTTGCCACCAAAGCCCCTATTTTCGCCGCAGCGCAGCAAGGGGTGAATGTCATGTCCGCCGCCAGTCCGGCTTCGGTTCGCTTTGCACTCGCACAACCGAATGACAGTTCGGGCGGCTGGCGTGCCGCCCTTGCGCGGCATCTTGCGCGTCTCGATCTGCCGGCGCGGATCAACCGCTTCTTGTCGCCCGCAAGGGACGAGGCAATTCGCGCCTATGCAGATCGCGCCCAGCCGCTGTTTCTGATCACAGCCGGATCGGGCGGACGGCTGATCGGCGTGGCCGAGGTGCACCCGCATGCCACGCTGGATCGTTCGGCCGAGATTGCAGTCTCGGTCGACACCGAGTGGCGCAATCACGGCATTGGTCACCGCCTGTTCGAAAAAGCGCTGGAGGAATGTCGCAGGCGCGGCATCGACGATCTGTGGGTCGTCTATCTGCGCGGCAACCAGGCCATGCGGCGGATCGCCGAGCGGTCAGGTTTCGTACAGGTGCCCGACGCCGATCCGGATTGTGTGACCGCCCATCTGATCGACCTGCCGCGATCGCCCCGGACGCGGGAATAGACCGTCTGGACCTTTCAGGCGCCCGGGGCTAATGCGACCGGATGACGCGGTTTCAATCCTGCCTTGCCCATGCGCGCGCCCTGCTCATCCTGGGTTTGCCCCTGATCGGGTCGAACCTTGCGCAGATGGCGCTGCATGTCGCCGACACCGTGATGCTGGGTTGGTACGGCGTCGAGGCGCTGGCCGCGGTCATCCTTGGGGCATCGACGTTCTTCATCCTGTTCATCCTGGGGGCGGGCTTTCCGATCGCCACGACGGGACTCGTGGCGGCCTCGATCGGCGCGGGAGACCAGACCCAGGCGCGGCGGGCCACGCGCATGGCACTGTGGCTGTCGGTGCTGTATGCGGCAGCGGTCATGCCGATCATGTGGTGGTCCGGGCCGATCCTGCGCCTGCTGGGCCAGGATCCCCATCTTGCCGCTCTGGCGCAGGATTATCTGCGCATCGCGGGGCTTGGCATGGCCCCTGCCCTGATCATCAAGACGCTGCAAAGCTTCCTGTCGGCCATCGAACGCACCCGTGTCGTCCTGATCGCCACGCTGGTTTCGCTGGCGGTCAACGTCGCGCTGAACTGGGCGCTGATCTTTGGCAACTGGGGAGCCCCCGAGCTGGGACTGCGCGGCGCGGCGGTTGCCACGCTGGCAACCCAGATCGTTGGCGCGGCCTTTCTGGGCCTGTATGCCGCCTGGCTACCTGCTTTGCGTCCCTATGCCCTGTTCCTGCGGCTTTGGCGCCCCGACCCCGAAGCATTCGTCCGGCTGTGGCGGCTTGGCTGGCCGGTGGGGCTGACCGGGCTGGCCGAGGGCGGATTGTTCAATGCCTCGGCCCTGATGATGGGCTGGGTCGGGACGATACAGCTTGCCGCTCATGGCATCGCGATCGAGATCACGGCCCTGGCCTTCATGGTGCATCTGGGGCTGTCGAACGCGGCGACCGTGCGCGCGGGCCACGCGGCGGGGCGCGGCGATCTGGCGGGGCTGCGTGATGGCGCGATCGCGGCGATGGGCCTGTCCTTTCTCTTCGGGCTTGTTGTCGTGGTCCTGTTCCTGACCAGGCCAGAACCGCTGATCGGCCTGTTCCTGGACAGGGCCAATCCGCGCGCGGGACAGATCGTGGCCTTTGGCGCCATGCTTCTGGCGGTGGCTGCGTTGTTCCAGCTGTTCGATGCGGCCCAGGTCATGGCGCTGGGTCTTCTCCGGGGTCTGCAGGACACGGCGGGCCCCCTGTGGATCACGGTGGTCAGCTACTGGCTGATCGGCATCCCGGCCAGCTATCTGCTGGCCTTTCCCATCGGTCTTGGCGGCGTGGGCCTGTGGCTGGGGCTGACGATCGGGCTTGCGGTCGCGGCCGTCCTTCTCGTCGCGCGGTTTCGCACGGCACTGCGCGGGCCGCTTCCCGCCTGAGCAGGGTCAGGACGGTTCCTGATCCGCATCGTCCCCGGTGGCCCGCTCGGCCCGCCGCCGGACAAGCGCGGCCCGCAGGTCATGCATCGCGATCAACAGCGCATCGTCAAGCGCGGCCAGATCTTCGTCGCTGGCGCGCGACTGAACCCAGTTCGTGACCATGTGCAGCTGATCGACCAGACGCCACAGGTCCTCGATCTCGCGCCGGGCCAGGATCTGGCGGCGGGCGGCGATCCATTCGCGCATCGCGGTCAGCTCTTCCTCGGACAGGTCCTGATCGCCGTGCGGCCGGATCTCTGCCTTGCGCAGGTTGATGACCGCGATCGGCTGCATGTCCAGCCGGTTCTGACGATTGTCACACCCCAGGCGAAAAACCTGGGCGCCATTCTCGCGCACCCGGAAATGCAGGCGCGGCACGATGGAGCCCGGCATCACTGCAGTCCTTCGCAAAATGCCCGGATGCGGCGACAGGCTTCCTCCAGCACCTGATCCGATGTCGCATAGCTGATGCGGAAATTCGGCGACAGGCCGAATGCCGCGCCAAAGACGACGGCAACGCCGGTTTCCTCCAGCAGCGCCGTTGCAAAGGCCGCGTCGCTGTCGATCAGCCGACCACCGGCAGAACGCATGCCGATGCAGGCGGAAATGTCGGGATAGACATAGAACGCGCCCTGTGGGGTCGGACAGGTGATGCCCGGCGTTTCGTTCAGCCGGCCGACGACAAGATCGCGGCGGCGCTGGAACACGCGGCGGAACTCGGTCAGGAAGTCCTGCGGCCCCTCGAGCGCGGCAAGTGCCGCATATTGCGAGATCGAACAGGGATTCGATGTCGACTGGGACTGTATCGTGCGCATCGCGCGGATCAGGCTGACTGGCCCCGCGCCGTATCCGATGCGCCAGCCCGTCATCGCATAGGCCTTGGATACACCGTTGCAGGTCAGCGTCCGGTCATGAAGCGCGGGCTCGACCTGCGCGGGGGTCACGAACTCGAAACCGTCAAACATCAGGTGTTCGTACATGTCGTCGGACAGGACCCAGACATGGGGATGGCGCAGCAGCACGTCGGTCAGGGCGCGCAGGTCCTCGCGCCCATAGGCCGCGCCGGTAGGGTTCGATGGCGAGTTGAAGATCAGCCACTTGGTCCGGGGCGTGATGGCGGCCTCCAATGCCTCGGGCGTCAGGCGAAAGCCGTTCTCCATCGTGCAGGGGACGATCACCGGCACACCGCCCGCCAGCGTCACCATGTCGGGGTAGCTGACCCAGTAGGGCGCGGGAATGATGACCTCGTCGCCGGGATTGAGCGTCGCCATCAGCGCATTGTAGAGCACCTGCTTGCCGCCCGTCCCGACGGTCACCTGGCTTGTGTCGTAATGCAGGCCGTTGTCGCGCCGGAACTTTGCGCAGATCGCGGATTTCAGCTCGGGGATTCCGTCAACCGCGGTGTATTTGGTACGCCCCGCGGCGATCGCGCGGCAGGCGGCATCCTTGATGTGATCGGGCGTGTCGAAATCGGGCTCGCCCGCGGACAGGCCGATGATGTCATGCCCCGCGGCCTTGAGCTCCATCGCCTTGTTCGTCATGGCGATCGTCGGCGACGGCTTCACTCGCGCCAGCGTGTCGGAAATGAACGACATGAGGTGCTTTCCCGGCTTTGCGTCTGTCCCACGCCTGTCTTAAGGTGCCCCCGAACACGCGACAAGCTTTTCACCATCCGGGGCGAAAACATGCAGGACAGGGATACGACCGACACGAACTGGTTCAGCGACGACGCTGCGACCTTTGGCGACCGCCTGGCCGCGGCGCGAGAGGCCGCGGGACTCAGCCAGAGCGATCTCGCCCAGCGGCTTGGGATCCGCAAGAAGACGCTGATCCAGTGGGAAACGGACCGGACCGAGCCGCGCGCCAACCGCCTCCAGATGCTGGCCGGGATGCTGGGCGTTTCGATTCGCTGGCTGCTGACCGGCGAGGGCGAGGGAATCGAGTTGGACGAGGACGGCCAACCCCTGCGGCGGGATGCTGCCGGCGTGATTGCCGAAATCCGCGAGCTGCGGACAGCGCTGGGCACGATCGCAACCCGCCTTGGCCAGCTTGAAAAGCGCCTGCGGGAAACAACGGACAAGGATCTGGCCTGATGACGGAAGATCGGGAAACGCGGCTTCGCAGGATGCGGATGCGCTGCTGGCGTCGCGGCACCAAGGAAATGGACATGATCCTTGGCCCCTATGCGGATGCACATCTTGCCGGCATGAACGACGAAGAGCTGGACCTGCTGGACGATCTGCTGAACGAAAACGACCAGGACCTGTATCGCTGGGTTTCGGGGGTCGATCGGGCGCCGGCGCGTTTCGCAGCCCTGATCGCGCGACTTTCGGACTTTGCCGGGACACGCCACGGCACATCCTGAGGACCGCCGCTTCGGCTTTGACAGGTTTTAACGAAAATTTCGCTCTTTGCCCCGAATCTGACCCCAGATGATGAAATGGCGGAGAGGGTGATGAGCGTGCATTCAGTGCTCGAAAACGGGACCGAGCGGGGCCTGTTCGACTCCTACGTGGAAACGCTGGGCCTGATCGAACGTCTGCATCGGCTGCTGCTTGACGTCATAAAGGATGAATTCGAACGTCTCGGCGAACTGGAGATCAACCCGGTTCAGGCCCTGTTGCTGTTCAATGTCGGTGAAAACGAAGTCACGGCAGGCGAGCTGAAATCGCGGGGCTATTATCAGGGATCGAATGTCAGCTACAACCTGAAGAAGCTGGTTGAAGGCGGCTACATGCACCACGAACGCTGCCAGGTCGATCGACGTGCCGTGCGGGTGCGGTTGACGGAAAAGGGACGCGCCATCCATCGGAAGGTGGCCGACCTTTTCCGCCGCCATGCCGAGTTGATGCAGGCGCGCAATGTCATCGGGTTTTCCACCACCGCCGAGATGAACGCGATGCTGCGCAGGATGGAGCGTTTCTGGACCGACCAGATCCGTTATATCTACTGAACGCGACCGATCACCGGGCCTCGCAGTTCGCGCAACAGCTTGCGCCGCATCGCGTCTTCGAAATCCTCGAATCCGTGCGCCTCGATCACAAAGGCGCCTCGACCTCGGATCACGCTGTTCCGATAATAATCGGCGATGGGTTGTCCATCGGTCGAAATGGCAAGGCCGTTCACGATGACGCTGCCAAGATCGAACGCCCGATAGGCCGATGTGGGCGGAAAGCCGTCGTTGTTGATGCCGTCACCCGACACGTCGAGCTTGGCCGCATCGCATTTCGGTCCGCGGGCGAAAACTCCGGCCGCGTGACCCAAGGCGTAGCCCAGAGCCGTCGGCAGATCCGATCTCTGACGCTGGCTTGCCTGTATGGTTCTGGCGGCTTGCAGCAGATCCTCTGCCCCCCTCACAAGGGTCCAGTCCAGCATCAGATCCTGCTGCCAGCGACCGCTCCACTCGAATGCGGCCAGTGCTACGGGATGGTCCGGGAATGCCAGAAAGGCATCGACCACGTCGGGCGCAAGCAGGGCGTTCGCCAAGCCCTGCCGTTGCAGGTTGTCCTCGAGCTCATCGACCGAGGCGGACACGTCCAGCGCCAGTAGCAGCGCAAGCCGACACTGCGCGCCCGCACCAGTGGCGCCTAGCAAGGCGGCGACAAGCGCCGCCCAGAGGGTCCAGACCCTTACCAATGCCCCGTATTCGGCATGCTCACCCAGGGCTCTGCCGGAGGCAGCGGGTCACCCTTTTGCAGCAATTCGATCGAGATATTGTCCGGTGAGCGGACAAATGCCATGCGCCCGTCGCGCGGCGGACGGTTGATGGTCACGCCATTGGCCTGAAGATGGGCGCAAAGCTCATAGATGTCGTCCACCTCATAGGCGATATGGCCGAAATGCCGACTGTCCGATGGCAGGCCCGGATCACCGTCCCAGTTGTAGGTCAGCTCGATCGGGCATTCGGGCTGCCCGGGCGGCGCCATGAAAACCAGCGTGAAACGCCCCTCTTCGCTGTCATATCTGCGCGTTTCCTCGAGCCCCAGCAGCCTGTAGAAGGCCATGGATTTTTCAAGATCCAGCACGCGGACCATTGTATGAAGGTATCGCAGCCCCATTGCATTCTCCTGTGCGTTGTTACCGGTCCAAGGTAACAGCGGCTCCCGCGCCTTCAAGGTCGCAGCCGCACGCTGTCAATTGTGCCGCGCGATATGCTAACAGCGATTCGAGTAATGGAGGACCGCCGATGACATTGACACCGGAACAGAAGGCCGAGATCGACGCCGAACGTGCCGAACCCCGTCCAACGCTTCGCGCGATCTCGGAAGGGATGGAAAAGCGGCTCTACACGGCCCATCCGGTTCTGGATCATGGTTTTGTCCGCGTCATCGACTACATGGGCAATGATGCGGCGATCTGTCAGGCGGCGCGGGTCAGTTATGGCCGGGGCACCAAATCGGTCTCGAATGACGAGGGTCTCATCCGCTATCTGATGCGGCATTGGCATTCGACTCCGTTCGAGATGTGCGAGGTCAAGTTTCACGTCAAGCTGCCCGTCTTCGTCGCGCGCCAGTGGATCCGCCACCGCACGGCGAATGTGAACGAATATTCCGCGCGCTATTCGATTCTGGACCGCGAATTCTACATTCCCGCACCCGAGCATCTGGCCGCCCAGTCGACCACCAACAACCAGGGCCGAGGAGAGGTTCTGGAGGGCGACGAAGCCGCGCGGGTTCTGCAGATCCTGCGCGAGGATGCGATGCGGTCCTACGACCACTACGAGGAAATGCTGAGCCAGGACGGCAAGAAGGGCCTTGCGCGCGAACTGGCGCGCATGAACCTGCCGGCGAACATCTACACCCAATGGTACTGGAAGATCGACCTGCACAACCTGTTCCATTTCCTGCGTCTGCGCGCCGATGCCCATGCGCAATACGAGATCCGCGCCTATGCCGACGTGATCTGCGACATCGTTCGCGACTGGGTCCCACTGGCCTACAAGGCATTCGAGGATTACCGACTGGGTGGCGCTACCCTGTCGGCCAAGGGGGTCGAGCTGATCCGCCGCCGCCTTGCAGGCGAAGCGATCACGCAGGAGAATTCGGGCATGTCCAAGGGCGAATGGCGCGAATTCGTCGCCCTGTGGGGCGACGCGTTCCAGTCATAGGGCGCGATGCGCGGCCTAGCGCTGCAGGCCGCGCAGATATTCGGCCAAGGCCACCAGATTGGCAGGGGTGGGCGTCACAGTCCCGTCATCCAGCTCGAGCATGACAAGCGGCCCCTCCTGCAGAATCGGACCCAGCTCTGGCATGACCGAACTGCGGTCGCCTCGCCGGGTGTACCCGTCGATGACCGACATCACGCGGACCATCGGGAACGTGCCGCCGTTGCGGGCGGATATCCGTGTCAGATCGGCCGGCATCTTGCCCAGGGCTTGCGCGGCCTCGGGGTCACCGCGGCCATCGGCCCCGTGGCAGGACGCGCAGTACTCCATGTAAAGCGCCCGCCCCGAAACCTGATGCTGCGGAGCGCAGGCAATGATCGCGGCGGCTGTCACCAGCAGCCCCGCGGCAATCACGAATCTGGACGTCATGTCGGCCCCTCCCCTGTTCTTGGTGCGGACATTATGACGCGCAGATCCGACACTGCCTTGATCGACGTCATGCAATTCGACCATCCGACAACCGGACCGTGCGGTCCATCCTGGCCGCCAGTTCCATGTTATGGGTCGCGATCAGCGCGGCAAGCCCGGTTTCGCGCACGACCTGCATCAGGATGTCGAAGACGCGATCCGCCGTCACAGGGTCCAGGTTTCCCGTCGGCTCATCGGCCAGAAGAAGTGCCGGACCATTGGCCAGGGCCCTGCAGAAGGCCACGCGCTGCTGCTCGCCCCCGGATAGCTCGGCGGGGCGGTGTGTGGCACGGTGCCCGACGCCGACCCGTTCCAGAAGGTCCCGCGCACGGTCGAAAGCTGCGCGGCGATCCCTGCCATCCGCCAGTTGCGGCAGGGCCACGTTCTCTTCGGCCGAAAATTCCGGCAGCAGGTGATGGAACTGATAGACAAAGCCGATCTCGCGCCGCCGCACCGCCGTGCGCGCGCGGTCCGACAGGGTCGTGACCTCGCGCCCACCGATCCTGACCTCTCCGGCATCCGCGGTGTCCAGCAGGCCCGCGACGTGCAACAGGGTCGATTTCCCGGCCCCCGACGGCGCGACAAGCGCGACCACCTCGCCCCGGCGGACGTCAAGATCCAGCCCGGACAACACGCGCACCTCGCCCGGCGTGCCCTTCAGATAGGTCTTCTCGATGCCGCGCAGGCTGAGAACCGGATCACTCATATCGCAGCGCCTCGACCGGGTTCATGCGCGCCGCGCGCCGCGCCGGGAAGATCGTCACGACAAAGGACAGGCCAAGCGACAGGATCACGGCGCGCCCGACATCCCATGCCCTCAGTTCCGCCGGCAGACGATAAATTCCCCGGACGGCCGGATCCCATGCGCCGCCGCCGGTCCAGTAGTTGATGGCCGACATGATCGGATCGATGTTTAGCGCCAGCAGACATCCCAGCACCACCCCCGCCAGCGTGCCGATCACGCCCACGAAAGCGCCGCAAAGAAAGAAGATGCGCAGGATCGAGCCTTCTGTCAGCCCCATCGTTCTGAGAATCCCGATGTCGCGGCCCTTGTTCTTGACCAGCATGACCAGACCCGACGTGATGTTCAAAGCGGCAATCAGGACGATCAGCGACAGGATGACGAACATCACGTCATCTTCGATCGAAAGGGCGTTCAGAAAGGCGCTTGATGCGTCCTTCCAGGTCCATAGCAATGCACCCTGCCCGGCCGCGGCATAGATCGCGGCCGTATAATCCTCGATCCGTTCGGGGTCTTCGACGAAAATCTCGATCTCGTCCGCCCCGCGTTCGCGGTTGAAGAACGACTCCGCCTCGGCATAGGGCAGATAGATCCGCGTCCGATCAATATCCCACCGCCCGGCCGAGAAGATATAGACGACCTCGTAGGCATTGACGCGCGGGCTGACGCCGAATGCCGTGCGCGCTCCATTGGGCTGGATCAGCTTGACGCGGTCGCCCAGCTTCAGCCCCAGGTCGCGCGCAATGCCGATTCCGATCGCCATGCCCTGATCGAACCGGTCGATATCGCCGAATGCCTGTTCGGAATTGGCAATGCGCGGGATCGCCTTCAGATCGCTCAGCGTGATGCCATAGACCTCGGCCACCGAGGACCGGTCATTCGCCGTGACCATCGCCTGGCCGCGGATGACCGGGGCCGCGCGGGTCACCCCGGGGATCTGGCGGATGCGCTCGGCAATGGCGGGGGCGTCGGGGATGGCGCGGCTGGCCACGCCATCCTCGCCCACCCATGTCGCGCGGCTGACCGACACATGGGCGTTCGAGCCGACGATCGTGTCAACGAACTCGGCGCGGAAACCCGCCCGCACGGCCAGGGTCGCGACCAGTGCCATCACGCCCAGCGCGATCCCGATCAGGCTGATCCAGGTCATCACACTGACGCCGCCTTCGGATCTGCGCGCACGCAGATATCGCCAGGCGATCAGGAACTCGAAACGCGCGAACGGCAAGCTGGCCAAGATCCCTCCCTGCGCCTCAGGCTTCGGCCAGCGCCTTGCCGTAGATCTGCGCGATGCGCTCGACGGCCTTTTCGGGCGGCAGCTCCTGCGACTCGCCCGTGCGGCGGCAGGTCAGTTCGACCACGCCGTTCTTCAGGCCGCGCGGGCCAACCGTGATGCGCCACGGCAGGCCGATCAGATCCATCGTCGCGAATTTCGCACCGGCCCGTTCGTCACGGTCGTCATAGAGCGGGTCGAGCCCGAGCGCCACAAGGCTGTCATGGATGGCGTCACAAGCGGCGTCGGCCTCGGCATCGCCAGTCTTGAGGTTCACGATCCCGCAATGGAACGGAGTCACGCCTTCCGGCCAGATGATGCCCTTGTCGTCATGGCTGGCCTCGATGATCGCGCCGACCAGGCGGCTGACCCCGATGCCATGGCTGCCCATGTGAACCGGCACGCGCTCGCCCTTGTCATTGACGACCATCGCCCCCATGGGCTCGGAATACTTGGTGCCGAAATAGAAGATCTGGCCGACCTCGATGCCACGGGCGCGGCGGCGGCGCTCTTCCGGCACCTGCTGATGGAACAGCGTCTCGTCATGCGTTTCGTCCGTGCGGGCATAGCGCGAGGTGAATTCCTCGAGAATCGCCTGGCATTGCGCGACATCGTCGTAATCGATGTCGCGATTGCCAAAGCGCAGCTCGGTGATCGCCGAGTCATAGAAGACCTCGGATTCTCCGGTCTCGGCCAGCACAAGGAATTCATGGGTGTAATCCCCGCCGATTGGTCCGCCATCGGCCCGCATCGGGATCGCCTGAAGCCCCATGCGTTCATAGGTGCGCAGATAGCTGACCAGATGGCGGTTATAGGCGTGCAGGGCGTCCTCCTTCGTCAGGTCGAAGTTGTAGCCGTCCTTCATGTAGAATTCCCGCCCGCGCATCACGCCGAAGCGTGGCCGCATCTCGTCGCGGAACTTCCACTGGATGTGATACAGCGTCAGAGGCAGATCCTTGTAGGACTGCACATAGGTCCGGAAGATGTCGGTGATCATCTCCTCATTCGTCGGACCATAGAGCATCTCGCGGTCATGGCGATCCTTGAAGCGCAGCATCTCGGGGCCGTAGGCGTCGTAGCGCCCCGATTCCCGCCAAAGATCGGCCGGCTGCAGCGTCGGCATCAGCATCGGGATATGGCCCGCGCGGATCTGTTCCTCGTGCACGATCTCTTCGATCCGCTTCAGCACCTTGTAGCCCAGCGGCAGCCACGAATAGATGCCCGCGGCCTGCTGCTTGATCATGCCCGCGCGCAGCATGTAGCGGTGGCTGACGATCTGCGCCTCGGCGGGCGTTTCCTTGAGGACGGGAAGGAAATAACGGGACAGACGCATCTGGCTCTTGGTCCTTTGGGTGGATTGCTTGTGCTTCGGCTTATGCGAAAGACTGTCGGCAGGCAAGCCGCGCCCTAGGCGTTCAGCAATGCCCGTGCGGCCTGTCTGGCGGCTTCGGTGATCGTGTCGCCCGACAGCATGCGCGCAAGTTCATCGATCCGCGCCTGCGAATCAAGGGCAACGACCGTCGAGGTCGTCATGCCATCGGTCACACGCTTTTCCACGCGCCAGTGATGGGCGCCCCGCGCCGCGACCTGCGGGCTGTGGGTAACGACCAGAATCTGCGCATTCTCGGCCAGTCGTTCCAGCCGACGACCCACGGCATCCGCGGTAGCCCCGCCGACGCCCCGGTCGATTTCGTCAAAGATCATGGTCAGCGTGTCGCCGCCGCGTGCCAGAACGACCTTCAATGCCAGCAGGAAGCGCGACAATTCCCCACCCGACGCGATACGGCTGAGCGGCCCCGAGGGCGCGCCCGGATTGGTCGCCACGGTGAATTCCACCTGATCCATCCCATCCGGCCCCGGATCGGTCTCGGTGATCCGCGTCGTGAAATGCGCCCGGTCCAGCTTCAGCGGCGCCAGCTCCTCGGCGATGGCCGCATCAAGGCGGGCGGCCGCGTCCTTGCGGGCGCGGGACAGCTCCCGTGCGGCGGCGTCATATGAGGCTTCGGCCTCGACCAGCGCGCGCGAGAGGTCGCCCAGCCGCTCTTCCCCGCTGTCGATCACGGCAAGACGCGCGCGCAACGTGTCGGCATGGGCCGCCAGATCGTCGGGCAGGACTCCATGCTTGCGCGCAAGACCGCGAATGGCGAACAGACGCTCTTCGACGGCCTCCATCTCGCGAGGATCGAATGTCAAATCGCGCAGACAATGCTCGACCCCGGACAGCGCCTCGCCCAGTTCGGTGATGGCACGGTCCAGCGCGGCCAGGGGTTCGTTCAGGGCACCCTCGGCGCGGTCGGCCACGCCCTCCAGCCACCGGACCGCATCGGTCAGCAACCGTTCCGCCCCCTCCTCTCCCATCGCCTGGGCGGCGCGGGCGATATCCTCACGGATGCGCTGGCCCGCCTGCATCGCACGGCGACGGGAGTCGAGTTCTGCCTCTTCGCCCGGCTGAGGGGCAAGGCGGTCCAGCTCCTGCACCGCATGGCGCAGAAAATCCTCTTCGGCGCGTAGTGCAGCGATGGCCGCTTCGGCCTCCTCCAGCGCCTTGCGGGCCTGGGCGCGGGCGTTCCATGCGGCCCGAACCGGCGCGGTGTCGAGCCCGCCGAAGGCATCCAGCAGCTGCCTGTGCCCGCGCGGATTCAGAAGCCCGCGGTCATCATGCTGTCCATGCAATTCGACAAGCGTTTCGGACAGCGCCCGCAAGACTTCGCCGGAACTGCGGCGATCGTTGATCCAGGCGGTCTTGCGCCCATCTGCCGTGTTGACCCGGCGCAGGATCAGCTCGTCCGCCGCATCCAGCCCCGCCTCTGCCAGGATCGATCGCGCGGGGTGATCGGCAGGCAGGTCGAACACTGCCGTCACTTCGCCCTGCGATGCCCCGGAACGCACAAGTTCCGCCCGTCCGCGCCATCCCAAGACAAAACCCAGGCAGTCCAGCAGTATCGATTTCCCCGCACCCGTCTCGCCCGTCAGGACGTTCAGACCCGGCTGGAACTCCAGCTCCAGCCGGTCGACGATCAGCATGTCACGGATTTCAAGCGCGCGCAGCATGTCCGCCCCCCGGGCCGCCCCTTGCCACGCCCGGCCCCCTTACAGCCATTCGCCCCGGATCGTCTGGCGATAGATTCGTGCCAGCCAACTGTCACCCTTGGCTTCGGGTTTCAATCCCTGCCCGGTCAGCAACGCATAGCTGTCCTGATACCACTCGGACGCACGGAAATTGTGGCCGAGGATCGCGGCAGCGGTCTGCGCCTCGTCGGTCAGACCAAGAGCCAGATAGGCTTCGACCAGCCGATGCAAGGCCTCGGGAACCTGGGTGGTCGTCTGGAAATTTTCGACCACGACACGGAAGCGGTTGATTGCGGCCGTGTAATGCTTGCGCTTCAGGTAATAGCGCCCGATCTCCATCTCCTTGGCGGCAAGATGGTCGAAGGCCAGATCGAACTTCAGTATGGCCGAGCGCGCATAATCGCTGTCGGGATATTCCTCGATCACCGCGCGCAGCGCCTGCAAGGCCTGAAAGGTCAGGCCCTGGTCCCGGCCGACCTCGTCGATCTGGTCATAATAGGAAAGCGCCAGAAGATACTTCGCATAGGCCGCATCCTCATCGGCGGGATAGGTGTCGATGAAGCGCTGTGCGGCGGCGCGGGCCTCTTCGTATTCGCGGTTCTTGTGATGCGCATAGGCCTGCATGATCAGCGCGCGCTTGGCCCATTCGGAATATGGGTACAACCGCTCGACTTCGGCGAAGTAACGAACGGCGTCTTGCGATCTGCGACTGGTTTCCAGTTCACGCTCACCCATCTGGTAGATGGTGGCGGCGTCGAGAGTCTCGAGATCGACCTCTTGCGGACCGCCCCCACAGCCCGCGACCAGAACGGCCAACACAAGGCCACCGACAAGGTTTGCCGCTCTGACGCCCCGACCCATGCGCGTTACCCTGACCTGTTGTTCCACTTGCCCGCGCGGCTGACATTCCGACCAGCCCGCATCGCCCCGTCTAGCACAGAAGATTTGGGCGCGCAAAACGCCTTTGTCCAGGAAAGACCACGAAGTTCAGGCAACTGCCGGGATGTCGGACGGTGCGACATTCGTGCCGGGCAGACGGCTGAGAAGCGCCGCATCGCAGTCACGCAGCCTATAGGCCGTGGGATCGGCGAACACCGCGCGCAACAGCCTGTTCGTCATGGCATGGCCCGAACGGACGCCAACATAGCGACCGATGATCGGCGCACCCGCCAGGGCAAGATCGCCCAGCGCATCCAGCATCTTGTGACGCACCGGCTCATCAATGCGACGCAGCCCGCCCGGGCTCACGATACGATCACCGTCGAAAACCACCGCGTTTTCCCCGGGACGCCCGCCACGTGCCAAGCCGCGCGCCAGCATCGCCTGCACGTCGGACTGACGGCAGAAGGTCCGGCAATCGGAAAGTTCACGCAGGAACGCCCCGTTCGCGACGGAAAGCCGCCGCTGCTGGCGGCCGATTGCCGCATCGGCGAAATCAATGGTGAAATCGATCTCGGGCATCTCTGAAGGCTCGAGCCGGGCCACCGCTTCGCCCTGCCGGACTTCAACCGGCTTGAGGATTTCGAAGCAGCGCAGGGGCGCGTCCAGACGCCGCAGGCCGCGCGACAGGATTGCGGCCGCGAAGGGCGCCGCGGAACCGTCGAGAATCGGAACTTCCGGACCGTCGAGTTCGACCAGGGCATTGTGCACGCCGCAGCCGGCCAGCGCAGCCATCAGATGTTCGATCGTCGATACCGACACGCCCGAGGCATTCGAGACCAGCGTGCACAAGGTCGCGTCGGTCACGGCATTCCAATGCGCAGGCACCATCGGATCGACGCCGACCACATCGGTGCGACGGAACCAGATACCGTATTCGGCCGAGGCCGGGTGAATCGTCATCCGGACAGGCTCGCCCGTGTGCAGGCCGATGCCGGAGAAGCTCACCGAAGTTCTGATGGTCGTCTGCACGATTACCTCTTTCCGCCACTTGCGGGCTTGTTGCTGGCTTGAGGTAATCAGACGGTGGCGTAAAGCCAACTCACTCTTTGCAACTGTCTGTAACATTCGCCGAAATTGACGGCGAAGGCTTGCCGGCCCGGCGCGGTCACCATGCATCCCCTTGTTCCCCAACAAGAAAACGGCCGGCTTGCGCCGACCGTTTTCCTGAAAATGTGAACCGTTCAGTTTGCCTGGCGACGCAGGAAAGCCGGGATCTCGATCCGCTCCTGATCGGGATCGGGCGTGTTCTCGTCCTCGTAAGAGGTCTGAGGCTGCGCCTGATGACGCATTGGTGGCACATTGCGATGCGACGGTTCGGCCGCGTGCCCCGTCATTCGGTTCAACAGGGTATTGATGCCAAAGCGCGGCTTTTCGGCCGGCCGCGAGACAGGCTGCGGTGCCCGCGTCTGCGCTGCCATAGGGCGCTGCTGAGGAACCTTGTTGACTGCTGCCTGAAGACGCGCAAGTGCCTCGGGCGTGGGCTGACCGGGAGTCCGGGGCCTGGGCGCGACAAGCCCCTGCGCCTCATCCTCGACATGCAGTGGCTCGGGCGCACGATCTTCCTGCGGACGATAGGCAGGGGGCGGAAGATCATCATCAGCGCTCGCATTCGCGTCGAACAGGGTGCGACGCGGTTCTTCGGCCCGCGGCTGGTGCACCGTCTGCGGGGCCGTCTGCGGCGCGGCTTGCGCGGCAGGCGCCGGCTGCGGCTCGGCCTTCGGCGTCGCCTGTTCGGTGCGAACCTCCGGCTGGCTGCGGGACGAAACCGCCGAGGCCGGCAGCGGCTCGGCCAGACGACGACGCGGCGCGGGAACTTCGGATTGCGCAACCGCAGCGTCGATGCCCGTCGCGACGACCGACACGCGCATCATGCCTTCCATCGTCTCGTCCAGCGTCGAGCCGACGATGATGTTGGCGTCCGGATCGACCTCTTCGCGGATACGGTTTGCAGCCTCGTCCAGCTCGAACAGCGTCAGATCCGGGCCGCCGGTGATGTTGATCAGGACGCCCTTGGCGCCCTTCAGGCTGATCTCGTCCAACAGCGGGTTGGCGATCGCCTTCTCGGCGGCCTGGATCGCACGATCTTCGCCGCTGGCCTCGCCCGTGCCCATCATCGCCTTGCCCATTTCGTCCATCACCGAACGGACATCGGCAAAGTCGAGGTTGATCAGGCCAGGCCGGACCATCAGGTCGGTCACTCCCTTGACGCCCTGGTAGAGAACATCGTCGGCCATGGCGAAGGCTTCGGTGAAGGTCGTCTTTTCGTTGGCCAGACGGAACAGGTTCTGGTTGGGGATGATGATCAGGGTATCGACCACCTTCTGCAGCGCCTCGATCCCCTCTTCGGCCTGACGCATCCGGCGCGAGCCTTCAAAATGGAAGGGTTTGGTCACCACCCCGACGGTCAGCACGCCCAGTTCGCGCGCGGCCTGCGCGATGATCGGCGCAGCACCGGTACCGGTTCCGCCGCCCATCCCGGCCGTGATGAAGCACATATGCGCGCCGGCCAGATGGTCCACGATCTCCTCGATCGTCTCTTCGGCCGCAGCGGCGCCGATCGCCGGGCGCGCGCCGGCGCCCAGCCCTTCGGTGACTTTCACGCCGATCTGGATGCGGGTCTTGGCACGGCTTTGCTGCAGCGCCTGGGCGTCGGTATTCGCAACGACGAACTCCACACCCTCCAGCTGCTTTTCGATCATGTTGTTGACCGCATTGCCGCCGGCCCCACCGACGCCGAAAACCGTAATGCGCGGCTTCAGCTCTTCGCGTTCATGGATGGTAAGATTCAATGCCATTGCTCGTCCGCCTGTTCTGTCCGTGGCCTGCCTGACCAAAATTTTCAATTACGTGTGATTCTAGTCACAGATCGCCCTGAGGTCACTAAAAAAACGCGCCCCTGCCACAAAATCTGGGCCGCATTGCGCCCCGTTAAGCGGCATTTCGCCGAAAGCGCAAGATGATGCGGCTACCAGTTATCGCGGAACCATTTCATCGCCCGACGCAACGAACGAACCGGGTAGCGCTCGGCGGGTATCTCGAAATCCCACCATTCGTCCTGCGGGTTCGCCGCGAACAGGCACAGCCCGACGGCCGAGGAAAAGGCAGGCCCCGTGGCCGCCTGCGGCAGGCCCCGCACGCGAAGCGGTCTGCCGAAACGCACGTTCTGGCCCAGGATACGCGTGGCCAGCATGTCCAGCCCCGGGACCTGGCTTGCCCCGCCAGTCAGCACGATCTGCTGGCTGGGAAGCTGGTCAAATCCGGCCGCATCCAGCATCGCACGGGCTTCTTCCAGGATCTCCTCGACCCGGGGGCGCATGATGCCGATCAGCTCGGTCCGGCTGATCTGGCGGCGGTCCTTTTCCCAGTCGCCCGAATCGGCGCCAATCTCGATCATCTCTCGATCGTCCATGCCGGTTGCGTGAACGCCGCCATGGATGGTCTTTATACGCTCGGCCATTGCCATCGAGATCTGAAGTCCCTTGGAAATGTCCGACGTCACATGATCGCCGCCCAGCCGCACGCTGTCTGCAAAGATCATGTGCTTCTTGTAGAAGATCGAAATGCCCGTCGATCCTCCGCCCAGATCGATGCAGGCCGCGCCCAGTTCCTGTTCGTCCTCGACCAGCGAGGACAGCCCCGACACATAGGCCGACGAGGCCAGGCCCGCGATCTCGAGGTCGCAGCGGTTGATGCAGTAGAGAAGGTTTTGCACCACCCGCGCATCGATCGTCAGCAGGTGCATGTCCACCGCCAGGCGATTGCCCACATGGCCACGCGGATCGTTCAGGCCGGTCCGATGATCGATGGCAAAATTTACGGGCTGGGCATGCAAGACTTCGCGTCCCGCACCGAAATCAGGAAGTTCACAGGCAGCAAGCGCGCGCGCGATGTCATGCTCGGTGACCTGACCGTCGGTCAGCTCCACCTCGCCGGCCAGACCATAGCTGCGCGGCCGCGCCCCCGAAAAGGTCGCGATGACGTGATCGACGCGCGTCTGTGCCATCTTCTGTGCCGCCTGCACGGCGGTGCGGATCGCCCGTTCGGTTTCGCCGATCGTCTCGATCTCGCCGAAGCGTACACCGCGCGACCGGGTCGTGGCGGCACCGATGACCCGGAACTGCGACTGGCCGGCCAGCGAACCAAGGCCGTCCTCGCGAGGCTCTTCGGGCCCATCGAATTGCAGCACAAGACAGGCAATCTTCGACGTGCCGACATCGAGAATTGCAATGACGCCGCGCTGCAAGGCCGCGCGCCGCATGTTTCGCATTGCCCTTTGCGACTGGTACAGATCGATCATTGTCCTGTCACCTCGACATCAGAACTGGTGAATTGGGCCACCCTTTCGGGGGCCAGGCGCAGCGTGGGGCGCCCGGGATTGCGCAGGTCGACAACCGAAATCGCGCGCCCCAGCAGATCTTCGGCACGGTCGATCGCCACGACGCGGCGCACGGCCTCGATAGCGCCGTCCTGTGGCAGCAGGATGCGGCGATCGCCATCCAGGACGATATCCCAGCGACGCTCGCCCACGCGGACAAGGCCACGGATCCGCGCGGCGATGGGGCGGGCCGCACGCAGGATCGCCAGCGCTTCGGGCACATGGGCATCGGCCCCTTCGCCTGTGATGACCGGAAGGTCGGGCCTTGCCGTGCGATCAAGCAAGGTCGCAACCCTGTGGCCGGTTTCGTCCAGCATCTCGAGCCCACCTGCCGTGCGCCACAGGATCACGGGCTGGCGCTCGGTGATCTGAACCTGCAGGACGCCGCCCTTGCGGATGGCCAGCTCGGCGCGGGCCACGGCATCGATCCGTTCGATCCGGGCACGCAGGGCATCAAGGTCCAGCCGGAACGAGGACACCGGAAGCTGGAACGGAACCATTTGCCGGATCGCAGAATCGACGGCGGGCGAAGCGCCCTCGACCGCGATCAGGCCGACCATGAATTCCGGCCTATTCTCGAAGCTCTCACGCAGTTCGGACAGGCGTGCGCTCATCGCCTCGCGGCGATCGGCGTCGGACAGCCAGACAATACCGGCCATGAGAACGGCCATGACCGGCATCCCGACCCGGACGGCATGACGAAAAGCCGGGGTCAGCCACAGGCGCTCCATGCGGTAGGCCAAACGCGACGGCGCGGGGTCGCGCGGTACTCGCGGCGCCGACAGCATCGACACCAGGGACTTCAGCGCCCGCATGACGCATCCTCCACAAGCCAGGCGCAGAGGTCGGCAAAGCTCATCCCCTCGACCGCCGCCTGTTCAGGGCTCAGCGAGGTCGGCGTCATTCCGGGCTGGGTGTTGATCTCCAGTATGTACAGCCCGTCCACGCCACGGCTGTCGTCCCAGCGAAAATCGGAGCGTGACAGGCCGCGACATCCCAGCGCCATGTGCGCCCGCAGGGCATAGTCCCGGGCTGCCTCGGCGATCTCATCAGGGATCCGGGCGGGGCATGTATGGCGCGAACCGCCCGGCGCGTATTTCGCATGGTAATCGTACCAGCCTTCCGTGTGGATCTCGGTCACGCAGGTCGCGCGGTCGCCCAGCACGGACACGGTCAGCTCGCGCCCGGGAACATATTGTTCGACCATCAGGGTCTGCGGCATGTCCGGGCCAAGCACCGGAGGCGCGCTGCCCTCATGCACGATATGGATCCCGACCGAGGACCCTTCGTCGTTGGGCTTGACCACGTAGGGCGGCGGCATGATGTGGCGCGCCTCGATTTCATCGCGATGGGCAAGCAGGCTATGCGGCACCGGAATTCCGGCTGCGGCAAAGGCCTGCTTGGCGCGCGCCTTGTCGATGGCCAGGGCCGAGGCAAGAACGCCCGAATGCGTATAGGGGATGCCCAGCCATTCCAGCATGCCCTGAACGCAGCCATCTTCGCCCCAGCGGCCATGCAATGCGTTGAAACAGACATCGGGCCGGATCTCGGCAAGCCGATGGGCAAGGTCGCGGCCGGCATCGACCTCGACCACCTCGTACCCTGCCTCCCGCAGAGCGCGCGCGCATTCACGCCCGCTGGACAGTGACACTTCCCGCTCGGCGGAAAGGCCACCCAACAGCACCGCGACTCTGGAGGCTTGTCTGCTCGACTCGCCTGCCAATTCTGCCTCTGCCCGGCCCCTTTGGCGGGACCTTATCCTTGGTTGTCCGTGTCCGGCTTCAGAACCGGTTCCAGATCTTTTGTTCTGTCATACAGGGGGCCGAAATCGCCCACCCGCATGATTTCCCACTCTAGCGTCAGACCGCTGTTTTGGAAAACCCTTTTTCGCACGGCCTCTCCCAGAGCTTCCAGATCGGCGGCAGTCGCGGTGCCGGTATTGATCAGAAAGTTCGGATGCTTTTCGCTCATCTGCGCACCGCCAAGACGCGCACCGCGCAAACCGGCTTCGTCGATCAGCTTCCACGCCTTCAGATCGTGCGTATCGTCCGCACGCCCGGTCGAGGAATATCCGGCAGGATTGCGGAACGTGGAACCCGCCGAGCGGTCGCGCACCGGCTGGGTCGCATCGCGGCGGGCAAGCTGCTCTTCCATGCGATTGCGAATTGCATCCGGATCGTCGCCCGGGGCCTCGAAAAGTGCCTCGATGATGATCGAGTCCGGCGGAAGATCGGACGATCGATAGGCAAGGCCCAAGTCCCGCGCGTCGATCACGGATTGCGAACCATCCCTGTGCACGACGGTCGCCTCGATCAGCCGGTCGGCGACATAGGTGCCATAGCAGCCGGCATTCATCCGAACCGCGCCGCCGATCGCGCCCGGAATCGTGCGCAGGAAGGACAGATCCAGGCCAGCCTCGGCAGCCTTGCGGGCGACATGGGCATCCAGCGCCGCGGCGCCCGCCCGCACGCGGTTGCCCTCGATCGAAATTGCATTGAAGCCGCGGCCTAGCCGGATGACGACGCCGCGAATGCCGCCGTCACGGACGATCAGGTTCGATCCGACCCCGATGGGAAAGACCGGAATGTCCGGGGGCAGATTGGCAAGAAAGTCGCGCAAGTCCTGCAGATCGGCGGGCTGAAACAGCCAGTCCGCCGGCCCGCCTACGCGCAGCCAGGTCAGATCGGCCAGCGGCCGGCTGGGCGTCAAGACACCGCGAACGGATGGAATCCTGTCATTCATGGCCGCTGGTTAGACCGACGCAGGCATCGTCGCAAGGGCCTGAACGAAAACAGCCCCGGCCAGAAAGCCGGGGCTGCGGGTTCATCCTGCCATCAGGATCAGTGCGCGTGGCTGCGATCCCAGTCCGAAGGCTTGGGCAGCGTTTCGAACGTATGCTCGGGCGGCGGCGAGGGCAGCGTCCATTCCAGCGTATCGGCCCATTCGTTCCAGTAGTTCTTCTCGGTCACGCGACGGCCATACATCAGGGTGTAGGCAACCACGCCAAAGAAGAACACGAAGGAAGCGAAGGACAGGAACGCGCCCCACGACGAGATGTAGTTCCAGAAGGCAAAGGCTTCGGGATAGTCGATGTAGCGACGCGGCATGCCCTGACGACCCAGGAAGTGCTGCGGGAAGAAGGTCAGGTTGGCGCCGATGAACATCATCCAGAAGTGCAGCTTGCCGGCCCATTCCGGATACTGACGGCCCGACATCTTGCCCATCCAGTAATAGATACCGGCAAAGATCGCGAAGACCGCGCCCAGCGACATCACATAATGGAAGTGCGCCACGACATAGTAGGTGTCATGGTAGACACGGTCCACCGGCGCCTGGCTGAGCACCACGCCGGTCACGCCGCCGATGGTGAACAGGAACAGGAAGCCGAAGGCCCACAGCATGGGCGTCTTGAACTCGATCGACCCGCCCCACATCGTGGCGATCCAGCTGAACACCTTGATGCCCGTGGGCACGGCAATCACCATGGTCGCCAGCATGAAATAGCTCTGCTGCGTCAGGCTCATGCCGACGGTGTACATATGGTGCGCCCAGACGACGAAGCCCAGAACACCGATCGCCACCATCGCATAGACCATCGGCAGGTAGCCGAAGATCGGCTTGCGCGAGAAGGTCGCGATAACGTGGCTGATGATGCCAAAGCCCGGCAGGATGATGATATAGACCTCGGGATGCCCGAAGAACCACAGGATGTGCTGGTACAGGATCGGGTCACCACCGCCCGAGGGCTGGAAGAAGGTGGTGCCGAAATTCCGGTCGGTCAGCAGCATCGTGATCGCGCCGGCCAGAACGGGCAGCGAAAGCAGGATCAGCCACGAGGTCACGAAGATCGACCAGGCGAACAGGGGCACCTTGTGCAGGGTCATGCCCGGCGCGCGCATGTTCAGGAAGGTCGTGATCATGTTGATCGCGCCCAGGATCGACGAGGCGCCCGAGACGTGAACGGCAAAGATGGCAAGGTCCATCGACCACCCCGCCTCGTTCGTGGACAGGGGCGGATAGAGGACCCAGCCCACACCCGAACCGAGCTGGTCATTGCCGCCCGGCGCCAGCATGGACGCCACGCCCAGCGCCAGACCCGCAACATACAGCCAGTAGGACAGGTTGTTCATCCGCGGGAACGCCATGTCCGGGGCGCCGATATGCAGCGGCATAAAGTAGTTGCCGAAGCCGCCGAAGAGCGCCGGGATCACGACGAAGAACATCATCAGGACGCCGTGATAGGTGATCATCACGTTCCACAGATGCCCGTTCGGCGTGCACGGCGCGTCGGATGCGATGAAGCGCGCGCCTTCCAGGCACATGTACTGCACACCCGGCTCCATCAGCTCGAGCCGCATGTACACGGTGAACAGAACCGAGATCAGGCCCGCGATGGCGGACGTGACCAGATAGAGAATACCGATGTCCTTGTGGTTGGTGGACATGAACCAGCGGGTAAAGAACCCGGGTCTGGCATGTTCACCATGACCATGAATGGCTGCGTCGGCCATGTTTTTCTCCCATTCCAAGCACGGAGGTGCCGACCGGATCGGCCCGCACCGCGATTGCCCCCGTAATACTGACCGCATTCAGTTAGGGCAATCCGTCATGCCGATGGAAAGGGGAAAAATTGACGCAGCAAGGCGGCCCGGACGACATGGCCCGGGCCTCCATGGATTACTGCGCGCTCACCGAGGCGAGATAGGCCGCAATGTCCTCCTGCCCCTTGTTCAGCTTGAACGACATCTTCGACTTGACGCCGGCATCGCCGGTCTTTTCCACCAGCCATGCCTTGGGGTCGGTGATATAGGCAGCCAGCTCGGCCTCGTCCCAGACCAGGCCCGTTTCCCCCACGGCCTTGATCGAATCGCCGTAATTGAAGTCGGTCGAGGCGACCTGACGCCCGATGACCCCGTACAGGTTCGGACCCGTCTTGCCGCCCTTGACGATCGCCGTTCCATCATCGGCCACGATCGCATGGCAGGCTTTGCACTTCTTGAAGTCCTTTTCACCCTTTGCGGCATCGCCGGCAGCAAGGGCGGGCGATACCAGCGTCAGCCCTGTGACGACTGCCATCGAAAGAAGTCTTGCGGCATTCATGAATGCTCTCTCCCTCTGCGTTCGGCCTGGCCCACTGCCAAGCTTGGCTAAGCTATGCATGATGCGTCCGCCTTGCGATAGGTCAAATGGGCGCAGAAATCGCGCGGATCAACGCAGACGCATGAACGGGGCGCGACCGAGGCATGCGCCGCCCTGCCGAATGTTCGCTGCAAGATGGGCGCATCGGACACCGTGGTGGAAGACGCCTGCCTATGCCACCTGCTGGTCGGCCAGCCGCTGCGGCAGCGCATTCGCCCAGACCGAGATCGTGCCGGCGCCCAGACAGACGACCATGTCGCCCGGCCTGGCATGCTCGCGCACCAGGCGGGCCAGGTCATCCTCGCTGGCAATCGGATGGACGTTTCGATGCCCGTGGGCGCGCAGGCCGGCCACCAGATCGTCGCGGCTGGCGCCGGGAATCGGGTCTTCGCCCGCCGAATAGACATCGGCGATGCCGACCACATCGGCCTCGTTGAAACAGGTGCAGAAATCCTCGAACAGACTGGAGAGGCGCGTATAGCGGTGGGGCTGGTGCACCGCGATCACACGGCCGCCGGTTGCCTGACGCGCCGCTTTCAGAACGGCCGCGATCTCGACCGGGTGATGACCGTAATCGTCGATGATCGTGACCCCGCCCAGAACCTCGCCGACGCGGGTAAACCGGCGATTGACCCCCGAAAAGCTCGCAAGAGCCTCGCGAATCTCGTCCTGCTTCATGCCCAGATGACGCGCAACCGCGACCGCGGCAAGCGCATTCGAGACGTTGTGATCGCCGGGCATCGGAAGGGTGCAGCCTTCGATCAACGCCCCCTTGCCCTCACCCTGAAGCGCGACGTCGAAATGCGCCACACCGTTTTCATAGCGCAGGTTGACCGCGCGTACATCCGCCTGGGCATTGAAACCATAGGTGATGACGCGCCGGTCCGTGATCTGCCCGACCAGCGACTGAACCTCGGGGTGGTCGGTGCAGCAGACCGCCACGCCATAGAACGGGATGTTCGACACGAAGTCGTGGAACCCCTTGCGTAGCGCATGGAAGCTGCCCCAGTGTTCCAGATGCTCGGGATCGATATTGGTCACGATCGCGATCGTGGCCGGCAGACGGTTGAACGAGCCATCGGATTCGTCAGCCTCGACCACCATCCATTCCCCCGCCCCGGCCCGTGCATTCGATCCATAGGCATGGATGATGCCGCCATTGATGACAGTCGGGTCAAAGCCGCCCTTGTCCAGCATCGTGGCGACCAGGGTCGTCGTCGTGGTCTTGCCATGCGTGCCCGCGATCGCAACGTTCGAACGCATCCGCATCAGCTCGGCCAGCATCTCGGCGCGCCGCACCACGGGCAAGCCCCGCCGACGCGCCTCGATCAGTTCGGGATTGTCCTTCTTGATGGCCGACGAGATCACCACCACCGACACGTCATCGGTGATGTTCTCGGCGCGCTGGCCTTCGAATATGGTCGCGCCCAGGGATTGCAGCCGGTCCGTGATCCTTGACGCCTTGGCGTCCGACCCCTGCACACGGTAGCCCAGCGTCAACAGCACCTCGGCGATACCGGACATGCCGATACCCCCGATCCCGACAAAGTGGATTGGGCCCAGCTCTCCGGGCAGCTTGGTTGCGGCGGCGTTCATGCGGTGTCTTTCGTCGTCAGCGCCTCGACCATCGCGGCCAGGCGTTCGGTTGCATCGGGTATCCCATAGCTCAGCGCGGCATGCGCCATGCGCGTCGCGGCTTGGGGATTGTCAAGGATCGTGCCGACATGCCGCGACAGGGTTTCCGCGTCAAGCAGCGATTCGGGGATCAGGATGGCGGCCTCGGCCTCGACCAGGCCATGGGCATTGGCGGTCTGGTGATCGCCCGCGGCCGCCGCAAAGGGGACCAGGATCGAAGGCCGCCCGATCACCGAGATGTCGGCAACCGAACTTGCCCCCGAACGCGAGATCACAAGCTGCGCATCGGCCAGACGCGCCGCCACATCGTCGAAGAAGGGGCGGACCTCGGCGCGGATGCCCGCCTCGGCATAGGCGGCATCGACGCGCTCGACATCCTCGGGGCGGGCCTGATGGGCGACGCGAATGTTGCGGCGGTGATGGTCGGGCAACAGGGCCAAGGCCGCCGGAACCTGGTCCGACAGGATGCGCGCGCCCTGGCTGCCGCCCATGACCAGAATGCTCATCGGATAGTCCCCGGGCGGGATATAGGGCGCCGCCGCCCGGTCGCGCACGGCCTTGCGCACCGGATTGCCGGTATGGTGCGCCTCGACGCCTTCGGGAATGTCCGTGGGCCAGGTTCCGCAGGCAATCCAGCGCACATGGCGGGCAAACATGCGGTTGACGCGCCCCAGGATGCCGTTCTGTTCATGGATCATTCGCGGCACGCGCAGGATCGTCGCCGCCGCGAGCGCGGGTATCGTTGGGTACCCGCCAAAGCCGATCACGGCATCGGGCCGGTCGCGCAACATGCCCCATGCCGCACCGATCACCCCACCGGCGATGCGCAAAGGCACAAGAAGGCGCTGCGCCACTCCTCCGCGCGCGAAGGTTGCGGCAGAGACCCGCTGCAATTCGACCTCGGCGGGGAAATTGCCGACAAAACGCGCGCCCCGTGCATCGGTGGACAGCCGCACGCGCCATCCGCGCCGGATCATCTCCTCGGCCAGAGCCTGGGCGGGGAACATGTGCCCGCCCGTTCCCCCGGCCGCGATCAGAAGCAGCGGCGCCTTCATCAGCGCCCCCGCTTGATCAGGTGGTCCCCGATCAGCCCTTGGGGCCGGGTCCGCGTCAGCGCCAGCAGCATGCCAAGCGTGATGCCCGAGGCGATCACCGAAGAGCCGCCATAGCTGACAAAGGGTAGCGTCATCCCCTTGGCCGGAAGAAGTCGCACCGCGACGCCCATATTGATCAGCGCCTGAACGCAAAAGATGCAGGCAAGGCCGGTGCCGGCCAGCCGGATGAAGGGGTCACGCTCTTTCACAAGACGCCACAGCGAGCGCACCGCGATCAGGGCGAACAGCGCAATGACAAGAAGAACCAGGATCAGGCCGTATTCCTCGGCCGCAACCGCGATGATGAAGTCGGTATGAGCATCGGGGAGCGACCATTTCACCGTGCCCTCACCCACCCCGACACCGAAAAATCCGCCCTCACGGATGGCGTTGGTTGCAAACCCGATCTGTGTACGAGGGTCGATTTCGGCACTCAGGAACCCGTCGATGCGACGGGCGAAATGTTCCGAGCTTTCATAGGCGAAGATGCCTGCGGCCACCACCATGCCGCCGATCATCGTCAGAAGCGCGATCGGCGCACCGCCGACGAAATACATCACGCCCCAGGCAAACAGGATCAGGCAGGCCTGTCCGAAATCGGGTTGCAGCGCCAGAAGAAGCGCGATGATACCCGTCATGACAAACGAATATAGCCGTCCGGGCGGGCCATTGATCTCCATCGCCGCAGCCATCAGCCAGGCCGTCATGATGACGAAACCGGGCTTGAGGAATTCTGACGGCTGGAAGCTGCCAAATCCCAGAGAATACCAGCGCACCGCCCCCTTGCCAAAGTCGGTGCCAAAGACAGGCAGAAGGGTCAGCGCGACGAAGGCGCCCAGAAAGCCGATCACGCCGATCCGCCGGATCGTCGCAGGCGACTGCATCGACAGCCACAGCATCACGCACAACGCCACCCCGCCAAACAGGCCCTGGCGCTTGACATAGTAAAAGGGCTCCAGACCATTGCGCTCGGCCAGAGGGACCGAGGCTGCGAGCCCCAGCAGCATTCCGATAGCGAAAAGCGCAAGCACGGCGGCCAGCGTCCATTTGTCGAGCGTACGCCACCATTTCGGTAGAACCGGCTCTGCGGCCCGGACGGGAACCGAGCCATAGACCATTTCAGTCATGGGATACTGCCTTCACTGCCTCAGCCTGCCCGTTTTCCGGGTCTGGGTACGAGTCTAGCGAAGATGGGACAACAATGCCAGAGAATTGCCCGATGCGCCGCGTCTGCCGGCGGCGTTCAGCCATCCAGAAGCTTCTGCACCAGCCGCGTGAAGTCCTCGCCACGCTTCTCGAAGTTCGGATACTGGTCGAATGACGCCGCTGCGGGCGCAAGCAGCACGACCTCTCCGGGCTGGGCATCGGCGGCGGCCCGGGCGACGGCGCGCTCCATGGTCTCGCAGATCTCGTGCGGCGTCTCGCCAATCTCGAGCGCGAAATCGCGCGCGGAATGGCCAATCAGATAGGCCTTCACGACCGACCCAAGATGGGGGCGCAGGGCGCCGATGCCACCTTCCTTGCCCAGCCCCCCGGCGATCCAGCGGATCCTTGGGAACGCCTGCAAGGCCCGTGCCGCGCTGTCCACATTGGTGGCCTTCGAATCATTGATGAACAGTACGCCGTCGCGTTCGCCGATCAGCTGGCTGCGGTGCGGCAGCCCCGCAAAGCTGTGCAGCGCCCGTTCGATCAGGCGCGGCGCAAGGCCCAGACAGCGCGCCGCAGCATAGGCCGCGCAGGCGTTCTGATGGTTGTGCGCCCCCGGCAAGCCACGGATCCCGCGCAGGTCGATCGAGGCGACCTGGCGGCCCTTTCGCCATTCCGACAGAAATCCGCGCCGCGCAAAAACGGTCCACCCGGCGCCGTCGAGCTTCTGCACGGCCGATACGCGGATCACGCGGTCATCGCCCGGCCCCTGCGACAATTGATTGGCCAGGAACTGGCCCTCGACCTCATCCACGCCGATGATCGCGCGATCCGGGCCCCCTTCGGAAAAGAGGCGGCGCTTTGCCGCGAAATAGCCGCCCAGCCCCGCGTGACGGTCAAGATGGTCGGGCGACAGGTTCGTGAACACGGCTATGTCGGGCGTCAGGGCGCGGGCAAGTTCGGTCTGATATGAGGAAAGCTCGAGAACGACTACTTCGCCCTCGCGGGCGGGGTCGAGATCCAGCACGCCGCGCCCGATATTCCCGGCCATCTGCGTCGGCCGGCCGGCCTCTTTCAGGATGTGATGGATCAGCGCCGTCGTGGTGGACTTGCCATTCGAACCGGTGACGGCCACGACGCGCGGCGTCGGGTCCATGTCGTCCCAGGCCTCGGTCGACCATGACCGGAAGAACAGGCCGATATCGTTGTCGATCGGCACGCCCGCCGCCATCGCACGGGCGATCAGGCGATGAGGTTCGGGATAGAGGTGTGGAATTCCGGGCGACACGATCAGGGCCGCCATGTCGTGCCAGACATCGGCGCGCGTCAGGTCCGTCATGTCGAAACCCTGCGACTCGGCCCGTGCGCGCGATTCGGGGCTGTCGTCCCAAAGGCGGGGAATGGCCCCGCCGGCGGCAAGGGCGCGGGCAGTCGCCAAGCCCGACCGTCCAAGCCCCAGAACACCCACCTTGCGCCCTTCATATCCACGCACCGGAATCATGCCGTCGTCCCCCTGTTAGGCCGGATCGCGCGCGACAATGCCGCGCGGGCCGTCCGGGCGCAAGATCGCGGACTTTACCGCAACAGCCAAAAAGGCTAGACTGGAAAGACGTGAGCACCCGTGACGTGAAGGACGCGCGGCCTCGAAATCCACCCAAGACATCACCGAAAGGATAACATGACCCAAGTCAAGACGGGCGACACCGTGCGCATTCACTATCGCGGCACGCTGGACGACGGCACCCAATTCGACAGCTCCGAGGGACGCGAGCCGCTGGAGTTCACGGTCGGGTCGGGGCAGATCATCCCCGGTCTGGATCAGGCGCTGCCTGGCATGACCGTTGGCGAGAAGAAGACCGTTTCCGTCGCCCCCGAGGACGCCTATGGCCCGCACAACCCGGCGGCACGTCAGGCGATCCCGCGCGAACACATTCCGGCCGACATTCCCCTGGAAGTCGGGCTTGCCCTGCAGATGCGCACCCCCGACGGGCGCGCGGTTCCCGTGACCGTGGTCGAGATCACCGACGACACCGTGACGCTGGACGCCAACCATCCGCTGGCCGGACAGAACCTGAATTTCGATATCGAGCTGGTGGAAATCGCCTGAGTCCGACCTGTTGGCTATCCCTTCGCGGGAAGTCCCGAAATGACGAACGCCGCCACGGAAGCCCCGCGGCGGCGTTTTTCTTTGCGCGATCCCGGCGTTACTGATCGAGGAAGCTGCGCAGCTTGCGAGAGCGGCTCGGGTGCTTCAGCTTGCGCAGGGCCTTGGCCTCGATCTGGCGGATGCGTTCGCGGGTGACGTTGAACTGCTGGCCGACCTCTTCCAGCGTGTGATCGGTGTTCATGCCGATGCCGAAACGCATCCGCAGAACCCGTTCCTCGCGCGGGGTCAGGCTGGCCAGGACCCGTGTGGTGGTTTCCTTCAGGTTTTCCTGAATGGCGCTGTCCAGAGGCAGGACGGCGTTCTTGTCCTCGATGAAATCGCCAAGCTGGCTGTCCTCCTCGTCCCCGATCGGGGTTTCGAGGCTGATCGGCTCCTTGGCGATCTTCATCACCTTGCGGACCTTTTCCAGCGGCATCTGCAGCTTCTCGGCCAGCTCTTCGGGTGTGGGCTCGCGGCCGATTTCGTGCAGCATCTGGCGACCCGTGCGCACCAGCTTGTTGATCGTCTCGATCATGTGCACCGGAATGCGGATGGTGCGCGCCTGATCGGCGATCGAACGCGTGATCGCCTGGCGGATCCACCAGGTCGCGTAGGTCGAGAACTTGTAGCCGCGGCGGTATTCGAACTTGTCCACCGCCTTCATCAGGCCGATATTGCCTTCCTGGATCAGGTCCAGGAACTGAAGGCCGCGGTTGGTGTATTTCTTGGCGATCGAGATCACCAGCCGCAGGTTGGCCTCGACCATTTCCTTCTTGGCCTGGCGGGCTTCCTTTTCGCCCTTCTGGACCTGGGCGACGATGCGGCGGAATTCCCCGATATCGACGCCGACATACTGGCCGACCCGGGCCATCTCGTTGCGCAGCTCCTCGATCTTGTCGCGATATTTCTCGACGAAGGTCTGCCAGCCACGCCCCTTGTTCTCGGCCATGCGGTCCAGCCAGGTCGGATCCAGCTCGTATCCACGGTAGGCTTCGATGAATTCGCGCCGGTTGATCCGCGCCTGATCGGCCAGCTTCACCATCTGGCTGTCGATCTGCATGATCTTGCGGTTGATGCCATAGAGCTGGTCCATCAACGCTTCGATACGGTTGTTGTGCAGATGCAGTTCGTTGACCATCTGCACGATTTCCGTGCGAAGCTTCTGATAGGCCGTCTCGTCGGCGATCGAGAAGCTGTTGTCCTCGTTCAGCGTTGCCGACATCCGCTGATCCTGCATCTGCGACAGCCGCGCATAGGCGTCGGCGATGCGATCCAGGATTTCCAGAACCCGCGGCTTCAGCGAGGCTTCCATCGCTGCGATCGACATGTTCGCGGCTTCGTCATCCTCGTCATCGTCCTCGCTTGACGCGATGGGATTGCCGTCGGCATCCAGTTCGGGGCTCTTGGCCTTGGGCGCCCCCCCTGCTGCTGTTGCCGAAGGCATGCCCGCAACGACGGCGATGTCGTCGCCCTCGGCATCATCCTCCAGCGACCGGGCATAGCTGGTTTCCAGGTCGATCACGTCGCGCAGCAGGATCTCTTCGTTCAGAAGCTCGTCGCGCCAGATCGTGATCGCCTGGAACGTCAGCGGGCTTTCGCACAGGCCCGCGATCATCGTATTGCGACCGGCCTCGATCCGTTTGGCGATGGCGATTTCGCCTTCACGCGACAGAAGCTCGACCGATCCCATCTCGCGCAGATACATGCGCACCGGATCATCGGTGCGGTCCAGCGTTTCGGTCTGGGTGGTTGCGACGGTCAGTTCGCGCGACGAAGAGGTTTCGACCAAATCGCCGACAGATTCTTCTTCCTCGGCTTCCTCATCCTCGACGATGTTGATGCCCATTTCGGACAGCATCGACATCACTTCCTCGATCTGGTCCGAGGAGACCTGGTCCGAGGGAAGAACCTGGTTCAGCTGGTCATAGGTGATATAGCCGCGTTCCTTGGCCTCGGCGATCATCTTCCTGACCGCCGCCTGGCTCATGTCCAACGCGATCTCGGTTTCCTCGGTCTCCGGCTTGCGATCGTCGGTATCCTTGGCGGCCATGGGCGTTCCTTCCGTCTGGGCGAATCGCTGCGCAGTGCGAATCGTTTCAAATGTATTATCGAATCACGAAACCGAATCACAGGCCCTGCAATCTGACCCGATTCGGACGATCCCGTATCGCGGCGCCGACCGCCGCGCGAATTCAGCGTTTCTTCTTGATCTCCGAGGCCTTTTCGACCAGTTCCTGCAGCCAGTTCGACATCGCGGCGCGGTCTTCCCCCAGATCGCTGTCATCATCCAGCCGAGTGCGCCCCGCGCGGTTGCGCGCATCCACGGCCTGCGACAATCTCCAGGTCAGACCCTCGTTCGCCAGCGACTCGATATCCTCGACCGCTTCAGCAAGCTCCTCCTCTGCCCCCCTGCGCGCCTCCAGCTTGGCCAGTTCCTCGGCAAGGCACATCGCGGCCAGTTCATCGTCCCAGGCCTTGCGCACGGGTGGGGCGGTGCGGATGTAGGGAAGGCTCATCAGCTTTTCAAGATCGGCGCCGACCTCCTTCATCAGCCTGTCACGAAGATCTTCGCCCCCCACTCCGGCCCGCACCGCAGCAAGAAGCGCATTCCGCAGCCTGTCATGCCCGGCTGCGCGCAGTTCGACATCCGCAAGCTCGGTCTCGAAACGCTCGACACAGGATGGATGCGTCAACGCGATGGCAAGGATCATGGCTTCGCGCAGGTAATCCTCGATCGGCTGGTCCGAGGCCCTTGCCAGTAGCGAATTCCGGGTTTCCGGCAGGGGGGCAACCGGAATGAACGGCGCCCGCCCTGCCCGACGCTCGCCGGGCTGCGCCGGTTGCCAGCCCCCGGCCCTGCCGGCGCGGCCCGGTCCGCCCGATCGCGCCACACCAAAGAGTTCCTGGCGCAGGCGTTTGAACTCTTCACCGTAATGGGTTCGGATCGACGGATCCTTGATTCGGCGCAAAAGCTCGCGCAGGGACTTGTCCAGCGCGGCGCGGCGTTCGGGACTGTCGAGAACCCGCCCTTCGGTCTCGCGCTGCCACAACAGATCGATCATGGGCCGCGCCTCGGCCAGCAGCCGGGCCATCGCCTCACGCCCCTGTGCGCGGATCAGGTCATCGGGATCCATTCCTTCGGGCAACATGACGAAACGCAGGCTCAGCCCGGCTTCGAGCATGGGCAACGCAAGGTCGATCAGACGATGCGCGGCACGCTGGCCGGCAGTGTCACCGTCCAGCATGACCACCGGCTCGGGATGGATACGCCAGATCATGCGCAGCTGGTCTTCGGTGATCGCGGTGCCAAGGGGCGCCACGGCGGCTTCGAAGCCCGCGCCGACCAGCGCAATGACATCCATATAGCCTTCGACCACGATCAGTTGCTGTCCTCGGCCCGCGGCCTCTCGCGCTGGGCCGTGGTTGAACAGGCTGCGCCCCTTGTCGAACAGCTCTGTCTCGGGCGAATTCAGATACTTGGCGCGCGCATTCGGATCCATCGCGCGGCCGCCAAAGGCAATGCAGCGCCCGCGCGCATCGCGAATGGGAAAGACGATGCGATTGCGAAACCGGTCATAGGGCTGACCACCATCGTCCGGCCGGGCGCAGAGACCCGCGGCGACAAGGTGATCCGCCGGAATGCCGCGTCCGGTGAGCGCCTGGAACAGGGCCTGACGGCCATCGGGGGCGAAACCGATCTCGAAGCGATCCTGCATCGACTGGCTCAACCCGCGCCGGGACAGATAATCGCGCGCCTCGGCGCCCGCGCCGGTGGACAACTGCAAGCGGAACCATCGTACGGCTTCGTCCATCACGCGCGCAAGTTCGCTGCGCCGGTCGGCCCGCTCGGCAGCCTTCGGGTCCTGTGCGGGCATCGTCATGCCGGCTTCGCGCGCCAGGGTCTCGACCGCCTCCATGAAGGACATGTTCTCGGCGTCCTTCAGGAATCCGATCGCATCGCCCTTCGCATGGCAGCCAAAGCAGTAATAGAAGCCCTTGCGGTCATCGACGTGGAACGATGCCGTCTTTTCCTGATGGAACGGACATGGCGCCCACCAGTCACCCTTGGCCTGGTTGGACTTGCGCATGTCCCAAATGACCTTGCGCCCCACGATCTGGCTAAGCGTGGTGCGGGCGCGCAATTCTTCCAGAAATCCGGGCGGCAGACTCATCGGCCGAATATCGTGCCTCGGGCGTACCGCGGCAAGTAAGAAAGCATCGGAAAGGTCGCACGGGCGCCCGGATTGACGCCGCGCCACATGAACAGGAAGACGCGCCGGGCAGAGCCTCGGCGCGCCTCCGATCCATCTCGGGTCTGCTCAGTCAGCCCATTCCCATGGCCGCGTGAATTCGCCCAGCTTGTGGGCAAGCGCCTCTTCATCGACCTCGCCGGTGCGGCACAGCCGCGCGGTCAGGCCCCGCTTCTTGTCGTCGATGACCTCGGCCACCTCGACATTGAAGCCCGCGGCCTTCAGCACCTCGTCATAGACACGCTTGATCGCCAGTTTTCTCAGATCGGGCTTGAAGACCTTGCCCACGGCGGTCTTCGGCAGTTCGGGCAGGATCTCGATATGCTTGGGGATCGCGGCGCGTTCGTGGATATGTTCGCGCGCGAAGTCCATCAGCTCTTCCGCAGTGACCTTGGCCCCTTCGACCAGTTCGACATAGGCGCAGGGCAGCTCGCCGGCAAAGGAATCCGGCTGTCCGATCGCGCCGACAAAGGCCACCGCCGGATGCGCCATCAGCGCCTCTTCGATGATCGCGGGATCGATGTTGTGGCCACCCCGGATGATCAGGTCCTTCGCACGGCCGGTGATCCACAGATAGCCGTCCGAGTCGATCCGGCCCAGATCGCCCGTGCGCAGGTACCGCCCTTCCGAGAACAGGTTGTGGTTCTTGTCTTCCTCGGTATAGGTCGAGCCCTCGAACACGCCGGGATTGGAGACGCAGATCTCGCCCACCTCGTCCACGCCGCATTCGCGCACCACATTGCCCGCATCGTCATGGTGCAGGATGCGCACATGGCAATAGGGCAGCGGGATGCCCACCGAACCGACCTTCTTGTGCCCGTCCACGGGATTGCACGAGACAAGGCAGGTCGCCTCGGTCAGGCCATAGCCCTCGGCGATCTGGACGCCCGTTGCATCCTCGAACCGCTTGTAGAGCTCCAGAGGCAGCGGCGCCGAGCCCGACAGCGCGATCTTCAGCGAGGACACATCCGCATCGACCGGGCGCTGCATCAGTGCCGCGATGGCGGTCGGCACGGTGATCAGGAATGTCACGCGCCAGCGTTCGATCAGCTTCCAGAAATTGTCGAAGACGCCCTCTCCGCGATAGCCCGCGGGCGTCGGCATGACCATGTGCGCACCGCTGGCGATCACCGACATCAGAACCGGATAGGCCGCGAAGACGTGGAACAGCGGCAGCGGGCACAGCAGAACGTCGTTTTCGTCGAACAGCAGACGTCCACCCAGCCAGCCGTTGTAGATCATGCCCGAATACTTGTGCTGGGCAACCTTGGGCATACCGGTCGTCCCGCCGGTGTGGAAATAGGCCGCGACGCGGTCGCCCTTGCTATCCTCGAAGGTCAGGTGGTCGGCCGGCTGGCGCGCGCATTCCGCGTTGAAGTCCAGGATCTTCGCGCCATGTTCGATTTTGACCTTGGGCCGGATCAGCGGCACGATCCAGCTTTTCGGCGGGCTCAGATAGTGGTTCAGATCGACCTCGAGGATCGTCTTGACGTTTGGCGCAAGCTTGACGGCCTCATGCGCCTTCTGCGGCACATCCGTCTTAGGAAACGGCTTGAGCGTGACCAGGACCTTGGCGCCGGTCTCGCGCAGGATCGCCGCGATCTGCTCGGGCTCCAGCAGCGGGTTGATCGGGTTGACGATGCCCGCGATCGCCCCTCCAAGCAGGGTGACGACGGTTTCATTGCTGTTTGGCAACAGATAGGCGACGACGTCCTTCTCTCCGATGCCCAGCGAACGGAAAAGGTTGGCCGCCTGAGTCACGCGGCCCATCAGCTGCGCCCAAGTCAGGGTCTCGGCCTTCGACTTCGGATCGGACAGGATCTGAAAGCTTACGGCCGGACGATCGGGCACCCGATCGACAGTGCGCTTGATGAACTGATACAGCGTGACGGGCAGATCGCGCTGCTCGTACGGCATTTCCCTCTCGATCGCGTCACGATCCGCGACGCCTTCGAATCTTCCCATGATGTCCTCCCCAGACGGACGGGCCGCGCATTGTCGGCCAGCAATTCTTCCCTGGAACCAAGATGCTGGGAACGCCGGAAAGGGGCAAGACGATCGGCGACATTCGGACGCAGCGTAAGAAGCGTAAGAATGGCCAACCGGGCCGGCATCTATTCCGCGGCCATGCCTTCGGTGAATTGAAGACGCGCAAGGCGTGCATACAGACCGCCCTCCGCAACCAGGGCGTCATGTGTTCCGCTGGCCACGATCCGGCCGTGATCCAGGACAACGATCCTGTCGGCGCGCTTCACGGTTGCAAGCCGATGCGCAATCACCAGGGTCGTGCGGCCTTCCGAGACGGTCTCGATCGCCTGCTGAACGGCGCGCTCGCTTTCTGCGTCCAAGGCCGAGGTCGCTTCGTCCAGCAGCAGGACGGGCGCATCGCGCAGGATGGCGCGCGCAATCGCGATGCGCTGCTTCTGTCCGCCCGAAAGCATCACGCCCCGCTCACCCAGGTAAGTGTCATACCCTTCGGGAAGGGCCGTGATGAAGTCATGCGCCGCAGCAGCGCGGGCCGCGGCCTCGATTTCCTCGTCCGTTGCGTCAGGACGGCCAAAGCGGATGTTTTCCCGCGCACTGGCAGCAAAGATCACCGGGTCCTGCGGCACCAGCGCCATATGGCGACGCAGCTCTGATCGGGGGACTTCGGCGATGTTCACGCCGTCCAGCAGGATGCGCCCCTTCTCGGGATCATAGAAGCGCAGAAGCAGTTGCAGGATCGTCGTCTTGCCCGCCCCGGACGGCCCCACCAGGGCAACCGTCTCGCCGGGCGAGACATGCAGATCAACCCCGTCCAGAGCCGATTGCTCGGGCCGGCTGGGATAGTGGAAACTGACGCCCTCGAAAAGGATGTCACCCTGAACCGGCTGGGGCAGATGCCGCGGTCTTTCAGGATCGCGCACCGTGTCTGCGATGTGCAAGAGTTCGATCAGCCGCTCGGCCGCGCCGGCCGCACGCTGCAACTCGCCCCAGATCTCGGACAGGGCTGCGACCGACCCCGCGACCATGATCGCGTAGATGACGAACTGAACCAGCTCGCCTGGGGTCATCGCGCCCGCCCGCACGTCATGAGCGCCGATCCACAAGACACCCACGACGCCCGCGAAGACAAGAAAGATGACGGCCACGGTCATGATCGCGCGCGTCAGGATCCGGGCCTTGGCCGACAGGAACGCCTGTTCGGTGACCCGGCCGAATTCGGCCCTGCTGCGGTCCTCATGCGTGAATGCCTGAACAATCTGGACCGACTGGAGCGCCTCGGCCGCGGCATGAGAGGAAGCCGCGATCCAGTCCTGGTTTTCGCGCGACAGGCGACGCAGGCGCCGCCCCTGCGTGATGATCGGCACAAGCACCAGCGGCACGATCAACAGGACCAGGCCGGTAAGCTTGGGCGATGTCAGCAGCATCAGGGCCAGCCCGCCGATCATGATCAGCACGTTCCGCAATGCGACCGAAATCGACGAGCCGATGACCGACAGAATCAGCGTCGTATCGGTCGTGATCCGGCTGACGACCTCGCCCGTCATCAGACGTTCATAGAAGGCCGGGCTCATGCCGATGACACGATCAAAGACGGCGCGGCGGATATCGGCGACGACGCGTTCGCCAAGCCGGGTTACAAGATAATAACGCGCGCCCGTTCCAAGCGCGAGAAGCGCCGCGATGGCAAGAGCGCCGGCGAAATAGCTGTCCAACAGCTCTGCCCCGGCCGAGAAACCGTCCACGACACGCCGCACCGCGATCGGCAGGATGAGCGAAATCGACGCGGTAAGCACAAGCGCGAGAAGCGAGAGCGCAACCAACCCGCGATAGGGGGCAATGAACGGCCACAATCCAGCCAGTGCGCCAATGCGTTTGGATGCCGCGCGATCCTCGACGGTCTGTGTCTGACGTGCCATCTTGCCTCCGTTGTCTCGGGCTTTCGTTTAGGCCCGCGCACGACACTGGGCAAGCGGCAAGAGGTCACGGGCCCGAAATGGACACGCTTGGTCAAATCGACGCCATGCCCTAGGCTGGTACCAAGCAGCGAAAAGGCAACCCATGACCGAAGTCGTTACCACGCGAACCGAGCTCCTCGAGCGCCTGGCCGATGCGCGCGCGGGCCAGACGCTTCTGCTCTCGGGTCGTTTCGGCTCGGTCCGGCTCAGGAACATCAATGTTCCAGGCGGCGTGACCCTTGCCGCGGCCGAGCCGGGATCGGCCCATTTCGAGCGTATCGAAATCAGCCGCTGTTCGCGGCTGACCCTTTCGGGTCTTCACTTGTGGCCAGGCGCTCCCGTGGAAAGGAGCCGTGCAAAACTTTACCTCATCACCGCGGACGCGCGCAGTTCGAACATCGAGGTCGAGGGCTGCCTGTTCCGCGGCCGCGAGGACAGCGACCGGTTTGCCTACTGGAGCAAGGAAGACTGGAACGCGGCAAAGATCGGCGGCGCGTTCCTGCGAGGCCCTCATGGCGTGATACGCAACAATGTGGCAATCGGCGTGAATTTCGGATTCAACGTGATAGGGGCCAGCTCGGAACTGTTTGCAAACCGCGTTTTCGGATTTTCCGGCGATGGATTGCGCGTCTCGGCAGACAACTGCGTTGTCATCGGCAACCGGGTTACCGATGCCGTACAGATTGATGGCAATCACCCTGATGGATTTCAATCTTTCAAGACCAGCGGGCTGCTGAACGGGTTGGTCGTGAAGGACAACACAATCCTGGAGTGGACGGTACGGCCGGTAAACCCCCTGCGGACCCGGCTGCAGGGCATCAGCCTGCACGATGGGCCCTATGCCAATGTGGTCATACGGGACAATTCGGTTGCCTGTTCCAGCCCGAATGGAATTCGCGTCAATGCCGTGACGGATGTCGAGATCGTTGGAAATCGCGTACGCCATATCGACAGAAAACCCGGCAAGGACCCAAAGATACGTGTCACGAACTGCTCGGGCACGATCATTGTCACCGACAACCAGGCCGAAAAGTTCATCCTGCCGCGCAACGTGACGGCAGCGCGAAATCGCAGACCCGATTACCGCGTCGAGTACTGAGACCGACGCAACCCCATGAGAGGACATTCAGGGGGTTGGAGCGGGCGGCGGGAATCGAACCCGCGTCATCAGCTTGGAAGGCTGAGGTCTTACCACTACACAACGCCCGCAATACGCGCCCTAGCTAGTCAAGTCGACCGCAAACGTCAAGTAGTGGATTCGAGATACCTTCCGGTCTGAACCGGTGAACCGATGCGGTGGATGCCCCCACCAACGGCATCTTGTATGCCATGACGTGTGTGGATGCCTCCTGTTTGGCAAGCGTTTCTTGAGGTCTCGGCAGGGTCTTCGATCGGACGTGTGTCAGGCCTCTGAGCGTGGCCTTCTTTTGACGCCACGGGCCGGTATGCTGTTCGGAAGGCTGGGATCACATCGGTTCAGAGAGCTGCAAGCGCTCGAGCCCCGGGTCTGATTGTCCCTGCCTTGAACTTCGAAGTCCGTGTCGCCTACTCCTCGTCGATCGCTCGCCCTGGCCTTGCGGCCATGTCGTGTCTTCGTCCCTTCGTCGGGGCTCAGGTCACGCCATCCGATAATCTTCCTGCTTTGTCGTCACGGCCCAGATCATGCGCGCCATCTTGTTCGCCAGCGCAACGGCGGCGACCATCTTCGGTTTTCGCGCCACAAGCGCGGCCAGCCAGCGGTTCTCGCTGCCACCTTTGCGG
>NZ_PRDS01000005.1 GCF_002927635.1 Albidovulum inexpectatum | reverse complement strand
CACCCAGCACCAAAAGGCACCAGGCAATGCCTCTGTCTGCAGGATCTCGTCTCATCGACAGATCCGACAAACAGTGAAGCTGACACTCACATCATCGAGGCCGAAACCCCTAGTGAGCCGATATGCAGCGATCGATCCATCGATCCGGACCAAACCGCCCTCATATCTCTTCAGTATTCCAGCAATGTCAAAGAGCAGCAGAGACAAAACCAGCCGGAAGCGCCAAAACCCTATCAGCGCAACCGCCCATCATGCCTCCGATCAAACCCCGAAGAACCAGCAATCCATCGCCAGACCCCCAGGACCACCAGAACAGCGCCCCGCGCCGTCCGGTGAGCCGCTATCTAGTCCCACAAAAAAAACTCCGCAACCCCAAAATGAAGAAAAAATGACACCCAACACACAACTTCCTGTGGATAACTCGGAGACAGGGACAGCCCCCTTAGATCCCAACGGTCGCTGCGTGGCCTTGTCGGCTGTCTCGACATGACCAATATCAGGCAGGAACAACTGTGGAGATGTCTATGGCCAAGGGTGAGATCGCAACAAAGGCTCCGATTCCGGTCGAGGTCTCGAAAGGCAAAACCTATTTCTGGTGCGCATGCGGACTGTCAGGGAATCAGCCTTTCTGTGACGGCAGCCACAAGAGGACGAACTTCACCCCTCTGAAGTGGCCGGCTGAGAGCGATGGCCGCATGTTCTTCTGCGGCTGCAAGCAGACCTCGACGCCGCCATTCTGCGACGGAAGTCACAAGAATCTTTGCGAATGAGACCTGGACGGCTCGGGTTTGCAACCAAATCCGAGCCATCAAACGCGGCACCAGCCAGGACTCACCTGCGCGCACGGAGTGAAGCAATCTGTGCAAGTTGGATATCGGGTGGTGCCCAGAGCCGGAATCGAACCAGCGACACACGGATTTTCAATCCGTTGCTCTACCAACTGAGCTATCTGGGCACCGGGGATGCTCTTGCATCCGGCGGGGCTGTGTTTAGGCGACAGGCGCGAGCCTGTCCAGAGCCTTTTGCAGGAAAATTCGCACTTTCCTTTCAGTGGCGCGGAATACGCGGATCACGCATCTCATCCTCGTCCGGCTGGTCGTCCTCTTCCGCCGGAATCACATAGGAGCCGTTCAGCCAGCGGGCCAGATCGACATCAGCGCAACGCTTCGAGCAGAATGGCCGATATTTCGGATCCGTCTCGTTCTTGCAGATCGGACAGCTCATCACGCTTTCCCCTTCAGAACTTCCGCCAAAGGCAGACGATCACGCTTTCGCGCCAATTCGAAATTGCCCAGCGGCGTCCAGCCGGCAAGATTCGTTTCCGTCGGATCGCCCTTGAATGACCGGCGCAGCTGTTGTTCGACCGCCGAGCGGTCACGTTTGGGCATGGGCGCGAAATCGATAGCGATCTGGCCGCCCAGACCGCGCAACCGCAACTGACGGGGCAGGTCGCGAGCCGCGGCAATATTTGCCTTCAGCGCGGCTGCCGGGGTCATGTCGGTTCCCGTATTGATGTCCACCGCCACCATCGCCCGCGTCGGCTCGATTGCCATATGGCCACCTCCGGGCAAAGGAACCGTGGGGAGCAGCAGCGCGTCGATCATTTCTTCCACGCCATGCTCGGCAAACGCGGCCGCGCCCTCGGCGACTTCATCGGGTAGCGGATCGGCCCATTCTCGCGCGGCAAGCTCGACCGGGCCGGGGGCATCGACCAGAAGCTCTGGCGCGCCATCGGTATCGGCCATTACCCTTTCGGCCAGATCGCGCAGAACTGCGATTTCTTCACCGATTTCATCGTCATCCGCGTGCTCGGCGGCCGATCGCATGACAAGACCAAAGGGCGATCCCGCCATGGCCTGTTGGGCGATCGCCTCGAGCCGGGCGCGGCTGTCCTCCGCGCGAATCCGGCGCGAGATATTCAGTCCCGGCGCAAGGGGCGTCACGATTGCCAACCGCCCCTTGAACAGAACGCGCGTGGTCACCGGCAGCGCCTTGCCAGGTTCGGCGTGACCCGACACCTGAACAATCACGGGCCTGCCCGGGGCAAGACCGCGCGTCTCTCGCAGGAATCCTTTCTGACCATCCGGCAGCCGGACGAATGCTCCCCCCATGCCCTTGACGGGTCGATCCATCGAACCGCGAAGGATGGAACCCGGCAGGAATCCGGCATCATCGCCCGGTGCGACCAACAGATCCTCGAGCTGGCCATCGACGATCAGAGCCGCGGCCTCGCGGCCGCGGTATTGCCCAAGGACGACCACCCTGCCCCTCATGACTGTTCTCCGTGAATGACCAGCCCGGCCGCCCGCAACAGGTTCGCCGTTTCGGCCAGAGGCAGGCCCACGACTCCCGTAAAGGATCCGCCAAGCCAGGGGATGAATGCGCCGAACAGGCCCTGTATGCCGTAGCCACCCGCCTTGCCCTGCCATTCGCCGCTGGCAAGATAGGTGTTGAGTTCTTCGTTCGACAGACGCTTCACCTTGACGACGCTTTCGACACAACGCTGCCAGATACGATCGCCGCGCCGGACGGCAACCGCCGTCAGGACGCGATGCCTGCGTCCCGACAGACGCATGAGGAACTCGGCGGCCTCGGCCGCGTCAGCGGGCTTGCCAAGAATGCGACGCCCCAATGCAACCGTCGTGTCGGCACAAAGGATGACTTCGTCCGGCGTGCCGGGTACCGCCAGCACCTTTTCCCGCGCCATGCGAATGCAATAGGGGCGCGGCAATTCACCCTTGTGCGGCGTCTCATCGATATCGGGCGCACGAATGTCGTCCGGCACCAGGTTCAACTGGGCCAGAAGCTCGCGCCGCCTCGGGCTGGCCGAGCCGAGTACAAGGCGCGGTCGCACCTTACTTGAAGCGGTAATTGATCCGCCCCTTGGTCAGGTCATAGGGCGTCATCGTCACCTGAACGCGGTCCCCCGCCAATACGCGGATCCGGTTCTTGCGCATCTTTCCTGCCATCGTCGCGATAATCTCATGGCCGTTTTCGAGCTCGACCCGGAATGTCGCGTTCGGCAGGAGTTCCTTCACGACGCCCGGAAATTCGAGTCCTTCTTCCTTGGCCATGGTCACTCCTTCTTCGAACGGGCCCGGAATCGCGTTCCGGGCGCGGGTTAGATGCGCTCGAACGGCCAAGATTTCAAGACTTATCTCGATTCGCGGCAATGATTCGCACCTGCGACACCTGGGCAAGCTGCTCTGGCCAATGCGCAAGGTTCAGCACTCCGCCATCCGCGCGCACGGCCTCGATGGCGTCAAGCGAGATATCGGCCATCACCCAGCCGGGCCTGCCCATTTGCCCTTCGGCGATGATGCCGCTGGACGGAAATCCGCGATCGGGCGGCGCATAGATCGAGGCCGCCCCGGTATTCTCCTCCATCCCGCAGCACCACGGCGCCTGCCCCACGATCGGCGCATGCACGGCGATCATCTGGTTTTCCAACGCGCGCGCCATGGCCCCGACCCGCACGCGGGTAAAACCCGCCATTGTCTCGGTGGCCGAGGGGACCAGCAGGATCTCGGCCCCGGCCTCGGCAAGGGCGCGCCCCAACAGGGGGAATTCGCTGTCGTAACAGATCAGCACGCCGATCCGGCCCAGTTCGGTATCAAAGACGTTCAGCCCGCAACCCGAAGCCATGTTCCAAGGATCGCGTTCCCACCGCGTCATGATCGCCTTGTCCTGATGGCCAACGGGTCCATCGGGCGAAAACAGCGTCGCCCGGTTCACCGGCCGATCGCCCATCCGACCCACTTCCAGAACCGGCCCAGACCCGCACAGGATGTGCACGCCATGCCGAGCGGCCAGCCGCGCATGCAATTCGTCCGCTGCCGCGCGGTGACGTGCGGCCTCTTCCAGCGCCCCCCGGATATCCGCCGCAACACACTCCCCCCCCAGCGAGGCCAGCTCCATCGCCGCATATTCGGGAAAGACCAGAAGCTGGGCACCGTCCCCCGCCGCGTGGGCCACCCAATCGCCCAGCTTGGTCTCGTAGTCTTGCCAGCCGTTCAACCAGTCCAGCGGATAGGCAGCTGCCGCCACTCTCATTCTTCTGTCCCTCCGTGCCCCTTGGGGATGCTCGCCAGTTCGCCAAGCATTCGGGCGGCCGCGTCGATCGGCACGGCGCGGCCCGCGGCGACCTCGCGCCCCAGCTCCTCCATGCGGACACGGGCGTGACGATCCTCGGTCAGACGGGCCAGAAGACCCTGACGGACCTCTTCTTCGAACCAGTGGCGCGCCTGTTCGGCCCGCATCCGGTCGAAATGACCGGTCTTGCGCCGCCATTCGGCCAGGGACTGCATTTCGTCCCATGCCTCCTTCAGACCCGAGCCTTCCAATGCGGAAACGCACATCGCCTTGGGATAACCTTCGGGATCCTGCGGACGCTTGCGCAACAGCCGCAATGCGCCGGCATAGTCCGCGCAGGTACGCATGGCCGTTTCCTTCAGCGGCCCATCCGCCTTGTTCACAAGGATCAGGTCGGCCATTTCCATGATGCCCCGCTTGACGCCTTGCAGCTCGTCTCCTCCCGCCGGCGCAATCAGCAGAACGAACAGATCCGTCATCTGGGCCACGACGGTTTCGGACTGGCCGACGCCCACGGTCTCGATCAGGACGACATCGAATCCCGCCGCCTCGCACAAGGTGGCGGCTTCGCGCGTGCGCCGCGCCACCCCGCCCAGATGGGTCTGGCTGGGGGATGGCCGAATGAAGGCGCGCGGATCGCGCGACAGACGTTCCATCCGCGTCTTGTCACCCAGTATGGACCCACCCGAACGCGCCGAGGACGGATCGACCGCAAGAACCGCCACCCTCAGCCCCTGCTCGGTCAGCATCAAACCGAACGCCTCGATAAAGCTGGACTTGCCGACCCCCGGCGTTCCCGACAGGCCGATCCGAAGGGCCGGGCGTGCGGGCCTGGGCAGGGCCGCCATCAGCTCGGCCGTCTGCGCCCGGTGGTCGGGCCGGCCCGATTCGACCAGGGTTATCGCCCGGGCAAGTGCGCGACGATCCCCCGCGGCGACCTTGCCGGCCAGTTCCTTCACATCGATATTTCGCAATGGGCGGCCTTTCGCTGAACCAACGGCGTTTTGATTTGACGCTACAGCGCATTTCTTGCCTGCTGCCCCCCGCCGGTGTCCAGAGCATCGACGAAAAACAAGGACGAGCAGCACATGTTTCCCGCAATGAACGGCGCCCGACCCGTCGCCCGACCCGCAATCGCTGGCCGAACGCGCGCCCTTGTGGCTGCCATCGCCATGGCCCTGGGCGGCCCCGCCACAGGGCAGGAGACCTTTTCCGCCGTGTTCGACCTGACCCTGCGCGGAATACATGCCGGCACATTGTCGGTTTCGGGGGCGATCGAAGGGCAAAGCTATGCGGCGGCAGGCGTCCTGAAATCCGGCGGGCTCGTCGCCCTGGTGCGCAAGGTCCGCTATGATGCCCGCGTGCAGGGTACATATCGTGATGGCAGATTCGTCCCGCGCCAGTACGTGGAAGATGCCGATACCGGCAAGCGGAAGTCCCGCGCCGTGATGGACTACGTCAATGGGGTGCCGCAGCTAAAGAAATACGATCCGCCGCGCAAGTCGCGCAGTGGCGATATCGACCCTGCCACCCAGGGGGGCACGGTTGACCCCTTGACCGCCCTGTTCGCAGCCCTTCGGGACGTGCCCCGCGCCGAGGCCTGCGACCTGTCGCTGACGCTTTTCGATGGCAAGCGCCGCAGCCAGGTCAGGATCGGGACGCCAGTCACAGACGGCAACGGCCTGCGTTGCAACGGCGAATACCGGCGGCTTGCCGGATTCAGCGAAAAGGAAATGGCCGAAAAGACCCGCTTTCCCTTCACCATGCGCCTGCAGCCCGGCCCGGATGGCCGCATGAAGGTCGTCGAGGTTTCGATGGACACGATCTATGGAAAAGGACGGCTGGAACGGCGATAAGACGCGCGTGACTGACCGACTGCCCATAGATGACGTCCTTCCGGCGCTGACCACGGCGCTTGCGCAGCATGGCCGCGCGGTCCTGCAAGCCCCGCCCGGCGCGGGAAAGACGACACGCGTGCCGCTTGCCCTGATGGAATGCGGTCTGGTCGAAGGGCGAATCATCATCCTCGAGCCGCGCCGTCTGGCCGCCCGCGCCGCCGCCGAACGCATGGCCCAGACGCTGGGCGAAAAGGTCGGCGAAACGGTGGGCTACCGCATCCGGGGCGAATCGTGCGTCTCGACCCAGACCCGTATCGAAGTCGTCACCGAAGGTATCCTGACGCGCATGATCCAGTCCGATCCGGACCTGCCCGGGATCGGAGCTATCCTTTTTGACGAGTTTCATGAACGCTCGCTGCATGCCGATCTGGGGCTTGCCCTGACCTGGGAGGTCCGTGGTGCCCTGCGGCCCGAGCTGAAAATCGTCGTGATGTCGGCAACGCTGGATGCCCAGCCGGTTGCCGCGCTTCTGGATGACGCGCCCGTCGTGACGTCGCAGGGCCGCGCCTTTCCGGTCGAAACACGCTGGCTGCCGCGACCGCTTGATCGATCGACACGATTCGAACACGCCCTTGCGGCATTGATCGAACAGGCCGCCCGGGAGACCGAAGGCGGCATCCTGGCCTTCCTGCCAGGCGAGGGCGAGATCCGCCGGACCGCCGCACTGGTCAAGGATCGCCTGCCGCAGGACTGCCATCTGCACATGCTGTATGGGGCGATGGACCTTGCGGCCCAGCGCGCCGCGATCACACCGGCCAGCAGCGGCCGAAAGGTCGTGCTTGCAACCTCGATCGCCGAGACCTCCCTGACCATCGAGGACATTCGCGTGGTCGTGGACGGAGGCCTGGCCAGGCGATCACGCTTCGACCCTGGCTCGGGCATGGCGCGGCTGGTGACGGAACGGGTCAGTCGAGCCGAGGCCGACCAGCGGCGCGGACGCGCGGGACGCGTTGCGCCCGGCATCTGCTATCGGCTGTGGAGCCGCGGAGAGGAAGGCGCCCTGCGCCCCTTCGCCCCGGCCGAAATCGAATCCACCGATCTGGTTGCGCTGGCGCTGGAGCTGGCGCTCTGGGGCTCGGACGCGGCGGACCTTGCGTTCCTGACACCGCCCCCCGCCCCCGCTCTGGCCGAGGCGCGGGCCTTGCTTCGATCCCTTGGTGCCCTGGATGAAAGGCTTCGCATCACGGAACACGGGCGAAGACTTGCCGCGCTGCCCCTGCACCCACGCCTGGGACACATGCTGGCGGTCGCCGGGCGACAAGGCGCTTTGCTTGCGGCCCTTCTGTCCGATCGCGATCCCTTGCGCGGCGCACCCGCGGACCTTGGCTTGCGCGCAGCGGCAATCCGAAATCCGAAAGGCTTCTTGCGAGATCACCCCTGGACAGCCGACCGGGGCGTGATCGAACGTATCCGCGCCGAAGCAAGACGGCTGGAACGGATGGTGCCGGACGGTGGCGCCGAATTTTCGTTGGCCGAGATGGCCGCATTGGCCTATCCCGACCGCATCGGATTGCGCCGCAAGGGCGACATGCCGCGTTATGTGCTCTCGGGCGGCAAGGGTGCGGTCGCCGCCCCGGACGACCCTCTGGGGGCGCATCGACTGATCGTCGCAACCGACCTCGATGGCGACCCGCGCGAAGCACGAATCCGCCAGGGGATCGGAATTGCCGAATCCAGTGTGCGCCGCCTGTTCGCCGACCGGATCGAATGGATCGAAACTTGCGAATGGTCCCGGCGCGAAGGGCGCGTGATTGCCCGCCGGCAAGAGCGCCTGGGAGCGCTGGTTCTGGAGGATCGGAACTGGCCCGACGCCCCGCCCCAGGCGCTGGCCCGGGCCGCGCTGGATGGCATCCGCCAGATCGGCCTGCCATGGACAGATGCGGCCCGACGTCTGCGCGCCCGGGTCGAACTGCTTCGCGCCGAAGGGGCGGACCTGCCCGACTTTTCGGACGAAGGCCTGATGCGCAACGCCGAAGAGTGGCTGCTGCCGTTTCTTGCCGGCCTTCGCACCGAAGCCGATCTGCGCGGTTTCGACATCACGCCGGCCCTTCAGGCCGCGCTGGATTGGCAGCATACGCAGCTCCTTGACCGGCTTGCGCCATCGCATTTCACCACGCCCCTTGGCCGGCGCATCCCCATCGATTACGAAGGCGACCATCCATCCATCTCGGTCCGCCTGCAGGAGATGTTCGGCCAAAGCGAACATCCGACGATCGGCCAAAGACAGCTGCCCTTGCGGATCACGCTGCTGTCTCCGGCCCAGCGCCCGGTTCAGACCACGCTGGATCTGCCCGGATTCTGGAAAAGTTCGTATCAGGACGTGCGCAAGGACATGCGCGGGCGGTATCCCAGGCATCCCTGGCCCGAAGACCCGACGCAGGCCGAACCCACGCTGCGCGCCAAGCCGCGCGGCGCTTGATGCGCGATCGGCCCGGGCCTACAAGTAATCCATGAACATCTACCTTCCGATTGCCGAGGTCTCGGTCAATATCCTCACGCTATTCTCGATCGGCGGCCTGGTTGGCGTGCTGTCAGGGATGTTCGGCGTGGGCGGAGGGTTCCTGATCACGCCGCTTCTGTTCTTCATCGGCATCCCTCCGGCAGTCGCGGTTGCCACCTCGGCCAATCAGATCGTGGCCTCCTCCGTGTCGGCCATCTTCGCTCATATCCGCCGCCGATCCGTGGATTTCCGCATGGGCTGGGTCCTGCTGTTCGGCGGGCTGATCGGATCATCGGCGGGGCTTGCAATTTTCAACACCCTTCGCGCGATGGGCCAGGTCGATCTGATGATCCAGCTGCTCTACGTCGTCTTTCTTGGCGCGGTCGGGGCCTTGATGCTGATTGAAAGCCTGCGGGCCTTGCGCAGATCATCGAAGACGCCACCGAAAGCCACCCGACGGGCACCGCGCGGATGGGTCGCCGCGCTGCCTTTCAAGGTCCGCTTTCGCACCTCGGGGCTGTACATGTCGATCATCCCGCCGCTGGGCGTGGGGGCGCTGGTGGGCTTCCTGTCTGCCGTGATGGGCGTTGGCGGTGGTTTCATCATGGTGCCCGCCATGATCTATCTTCTGAACATGCCGACAAAGGTCGTCATCGGCACATCGCTGTTCCAGATCACCTTCGTGTCGGCCTATGCGGCGCTGATGCATGCGACGACGAACCGGACCGTTGATCTGGTGCTGGCGGTCATCCTTCTGGTCGGCGGCGTGATTGGCGCCCAGATTGGCGCGGGCTTTGCCGCGCGCATGAAGGCCGAACAATTGCGCATATTGCTGGCCGCGCTGGTTCTGATCGTCGGCGTCAAGATCGGGCTGGACCTGGTAATCACGCCAAGCGAGCTCTACTCGGTCGCGTGGTCCGGCGGAAGCTGACACGGGGCAGAGCGAAGCCCCGCCCCGCGGCCTTTCATACGCCCAGACACCAGCGCAGGATCGCCTTTTGCGCATGCAGCCGGTTTTCGCTTTCGTCGAAGATGACCGAATGCGGCCCATCCATGACTTCGTCCGTGGCCTCTTCGTTGCGGTGGGCGGGCAGGCAGTGCATGAACAGCGCATCGGGCTTGGCGCGGGCCATCACTGCCGCGTTGACCTGATAGGGGCGCAGCAGCTTGTTGCGCCGCTCGCGCGCGCTTTCGGGGTCGTGCATCGACACCCAGGTATCGGTGACGATCGCATCCGCTCCTTCTGCCGCCTTCAGCGGGTCGCGCTCGATCTCGATCCTCGATCCGCGCGAGCGGGCGAATTCGACGGCCCGCGGATCAGGGTCGAACGCTTCGGGCCCCGTAAAGGTCAGGTCGAACCCGAATTGTCCGGCGGCATGCAGCCAGCTGGCGCAGACATTGTTGCCGTCGCCCGCCCAGACGAAGCGGCGCCCGGCGATCGAGCCGCGATGCTCCTCGTAGGTCATGATATCCGCCATGATCTGGCAGGGATGGGACGAATCCGTCAGGCCATTGATCACGGGCACCGTCGCATGTTCGGCCATCTCCAGAAGCGTCGCCTCCTCGAAGGTCCGCAGCATGATCAGATCGACGAAACGCGAAAGGACACGGGCCGTGTCAGCGATCGACTCGCCATGCCCCAGCTGCATCTCCTTGCCCGACAGAACCATCGTCTCACCGCCCATCTGGCGCGCGCCGACGTCAAACGAGACGCGCGTGCGGGTCGATGGCTTTTCGAAGATCAGGGCGATCATCCGGCCGGTCAGCGGCGTTTCGTCGTCGCGCATGCCCTTGGGCCGCCCGCCGCGCGCGCGCTTCATCGCCTTGGCCATTTCGATCATGGCGCGAAGGTCTTCGGGCGAGGTCTTGTGAATGTCCAGAAAGTGGTTCATCCCGCTGTCCTTGTTATGAATGTCTGTGATCGGCGCGTCAGTTTCCGGCGGCGTCGGCACGCAGCACTTCGACCGCACGGCGCAGACGCTGCCCGGCCTCGGAAATCTCGGCATCCGTGATGTTGAGCGGCGGCAGCACGCGAACGACATTGTCGGCCGCGGGAACGGTCAAGACGCGCGCCCGGTAGCCAGCCTGAACAAGATTGGCAGGGGCCACGCGACATTTCAGCCCCAGCATCAGACCGCGCCCGCGCACTTCCTCGAACAGGTCGGGATTGGCGTCCACCAGGGCCTGCAGCTCGGCGCGCAGCGCGGCACCCTTCCGGGCAACGTCTTGCAGGAATTCCGGCTCGGACACGATCCGCGAAACGGCAAGCCCGACCGCGCAGGCCAGCGGATTGCCGCCATAGGTCGAGCCATGGCTGCCCGCCGTCATCGCCGCCGCGGCATTCTCGCGCGCAAGCACCGCCCCCAGCGGGAAACCGCCGCCGATGCCCTTGGCCACCATCACGATGTCGGGCACGATGCCCGCCCATTCATGGGCAAAAAGCCGCCCCGTCCGACCCATGCCGCACTGGACCTCGTCCAGGATCAGCAGAAGCCCGAACTCGTCACAGATGGCCCGGATCGTGGCCATGTCCTCATCCGCCAGGGCGCGAATGCCGCCCTCGCCCTGGATCGGCTCGACCATCACGGCACCCGTATCGGGGCCGATCGCCGCGCGCAGCGCGTCAAGGTCGCCGAAAGGCACCTGCAGAAAGCCCGGCATCAACGGGCCGAAGCCCTGCGTCATCTTTTCGGATCCCGCCGCGGCAATCGCCCCGGTCGAGCGCCCGTGAAACGCGCCCTGGAACGTGATGATGCCGGGGCGCGGATCGCCCTTTTCGAACCAGTAGCGGCGCGCCATCTTGATCGCCAGTTCGGCGGCCTCTGTCCCGGAATTGGTAAAGAAAACGGTATCGGCAAAGGATGTCTGGCAAAGAAGATCGGCCAGTTCCTGTTGTTGGGGAATTCGATACAGGTTCGACACATGCCACAGCCTGCCCGCCTGTTCGGTCAGGGCGGACACCAGGCGCGGATCCGCATGGCCCAGGGCATTGACTGCGATCCCCGCGGCAAGGTCCAGATATCGCTCGCCTCCCTCGTCGAACAGCCAGCTGCCCTGCCCATGGGTGAATGAAAGCGGAGCACGATTATAGGTCGGAAGGATCGTGGGGATCATGGGTGCTCTCCAGCGGATTTTGGCAATCCGTGCCCGATGCACGGGGCCAAGTCAACGATGTGGGAAGGCATGAAGATGGCGCGCGTTCGCGCCACGAACGCGGTTCAGCGTCGGCGTCGAGGGAACTTCGTGGTGGCGCAATGCATCTTCATGACTCACCGCCTAATTCAATGTCGGCAGCTTGTCCACCGATGCGTCGAAAGGCGCCGCCCGTTCGTCTGGACTTGAAACCGGGCCGGGCGGCTTGTATCTCGTCGTGTCCCGACTAAAATGCGCGCAACGCCCGATATGCCTCGCGCAGGCCTGACCGGCCGCGCTGAAAAGGCCAAACAGCTAAGGATCGATCATGACCTGGACCGACGAACGCGTCGAGACCCTGAAAAGAATGTGGGCCGAAGGCCAGTCTGCCAGCCAGATCGCAAAGGAACTGGGTGGCGTCACCCGCAATGCGGTGATCGGCAAGGTTCATCGGCTGGGCCTGTCCAACCGCAACGCAGCCGGCGAAACGGCAAAGCCCAAGGAAGAACAGCCAGACACCAGCGCCAGGCAGGCGGAAGCCCCCGCAAAGGCCGAAGCTTCGGAAGCCGCCGCTTCGCCAGCGCCCGAAAAAGCCGCGGCCGAGCCCGCGGCGGCCGCCCCGGCCGCGCAGCCCGCGCGCAAACACGTTCCGGGCCAGCCCCTGCCGCCGCAGCCCTCTGCCAACGAGATCAGCCCCGAGGCTTTGGCCAAGGCCAGCGAGGCGGAAAAGCTCGCCCGACGCATCTCGTTGATGGAGCTGACCGAGCGGACATGCAAATGGCCACTTGGCGATCCGGCTACGGATGACTTCTATTTCTGCGGACTGGCCGCGCTGCCGGGCAAGCCTTATTGCGAGGCCCATACGGCGCTGGCGTACCAGCCCATGAGCGCAAGGCGCGACCGCAAACGCTGACAGCGCCTCCCGGCGCCCCGGATCGAGGCCCATCGTGCCGATCATCGAAGTTCGCAACCTGTCCAAGACCTATGCGGGCGGCACGACCGCGCTGTCGGATGTCTCGCTTGATATCCATGAGAGTGAAATCCTTGCCCTTCTGGGCCCGAACGGGGCGGGAAAGACGACCTTCATCTCGATTGTCTGCGGCCTGGTCACGCCATCGGGCGGAGAGGTGCGCGTTGGCGGGCATGACATCGTCCGCGACTACCGCGCAGCGCGCAGCCTGATCGGCCTGGTGCCGCAGGAAATCTCGATCGAGATGTTCGAAACGGTGATGAACACCGTTCGGTTCAGCCGCGGCCTGTATGGCCGGAAGCCCGACGACGCCTATCTGGAAAAATTGCTTCGCGACCTGTCTCTGTACGACAAGCGCGACGCCCGGCTGATGGAACTTTCGGGCGGCATGAAGCGTCGCGTCCTGATCGCCAAGGCCCTGTCGCACCAGCCGCGTGTGCTGTTTCTTGATGAACCCACGGCGGGCGTTGACGTGAATCTGCGGCGCGACACCTGGGCCGTCGTGCGCCGCCTGCGCGACCAGGGCGTGACGGTCATCCTGACGACCCACTACCTGGAAGAAGCCGAGGAAATGGCCGACCGTATCGGGATCATCGACAAGGGCCGCCTGATGCTGGTGCGCGACAAGCGGGATCTGATGCACGAATTCGGCCGCAAACGACTGGTGGTCGAACTGGTCGAACCGCTGATCACCCTGCCGGCCGATCTGCGTGAACTGGGGCTTGTGCTGTCCGAAGACGGTCAACACCTGAGTTACGAATATGACACCCGCGCCGATCGCAGCGGCATCGCGCGGCTGTTCGCCACTCTGGCCCGGCACGGCATCGCCGTACGCGACCTGGAAACGCGCGAATCCTCGCTCGAGGACGTCTTTCTGCGCCTGTTGGGAGAAGCGGCATGAACTGGCGGGCGGTGCGAACGATCTTTGCGCACGAGATGGCGCGCTTCTGGCGCACGCCGTGGGAATCGCTGGCCTCGCCCGTCGTATCGACGGTTCTGTACTTCGTGGTCTTCGGCGCGGCCATCGGCGGGCGCATCGAATCGGTCGAAGGCATTTCGTACGGCGCTTTCATCGTGCCGGGCCTGATCATGCTGACCGTACTGCAGCAATCGATCTCGAACGCGTCCTTCGGAATCTTCTTTCCGAAATTCGTGGGCACGATGTACGAAATCCTGGCCGCGCCCATCTCGTTCTTCGAGATCGTGCTGGGCTATGTCGGTGCAGCCGCGCTGAAATCCATCATCATCGCGGCGGTCATCTATCTGACGGCCCTGTTCTTTGTCGATCTGCCGATCCAGCATCCGTTCTGGGCAGCGGGTTTTCTGGTCCTGACGGCATTCAGCTTTTCGCTGTTCGGTTTCCTGATGGGGATATGGGCAAAGGACTGGCAGCAATTGCAGTTCATCCCGATGATGGTCGTCACCCCGCTCGTCTTCCTGGGCGGCGCCTTCTATTCGGCGTCCATGCTGCCCCCATTCTGGCAGGACGTGGCCAAGCTGAACCCGGTGCTGTATCTGGTATCCGGCTTTCGCTGGGCGTTCTTCGGTCAGGCCGATGTTCCCGTCGCCGCATCGCTTGTTGCGGTCGCAGTCTTTTTGGGGCTTGGCATGGCGGCGGTATGGTTCATCTTCCGCACGGGATGGCGGTTGCGCAACTGACCCCTTCCCCTGAATGCTCCAACCGCGTATAGGGGCCGGCCATGACACAGAACCCGCCAGATCTTCGACCCGACATCGCGCCCAGCCCGGTTTTCGACACGCAGGCCCGCCCCGGACAGCCGCGGATCGGCATGGTGTCGCTTGGCTGCCCCAAGGCATTGGTGGATAGCGAACGCATCCTGACCAGGCTGCGCGCCGAAGGCTATGCGATCAGCCCGGATTACCAGGGCGCAGATGCGGTGATCGTGAATACCTGCGGCTTTCTGGACAGCGCCAAGGCCGAAAGCCTCGAGGCAATCGGCGAGGCCCTGCGCGAGAACGGCCGCGTCATCGTGACCGGCTGCCTTGGCGCCGAGCCCGAATACATCACCGGCGCGCATCCTTCGGTTCTGGCCGTCACCGGGCCGCATCAATACGAACAGGTTCTGGACGCGGTTCATGCGGCCGTGCCGCCCGCCCCCAATCCCTTTGTCGATCTTCTGCCCGCAACCGGCGTGAAGCTGACACCGCGGCACTACAGCTATCTGAAGATCTCCGAAGGCTGCAATCACAAGTGCCGGTTCTGCATCATCCCCGACATGCGCGGTCGGCTTGTCTCGCGCCCGGCCCATGCCGTGATGCGCGAGGCCGAAAGGCTGGTCGAGGCTGGTGTGCGGGAACTGCTGGTGATCAGCCAGGACACCTCGGCCTATGGGGTTGACCTCAAGCATGCCGTCAGCGCGGGGCGTGATGGGCGGGAATTTCGGGCGCATGTCACGGATCTGGCGCGCGATCTGGGCAGTCTCGGCGCCTGGGTACGGCTGCATTACGTCTATCCCTACCCGCATGTGCGCGATCTGATCCCCCTGATGGCCGAGGGGCTGGTTCTGCCCTATCTCGACATCCCCTTCCAGCACGCCCATCCAGACACGCTGAGGCGCATGGCGCGGCCGGCCGCGGCGGCGCGGACGCTGGACGAGATCGCCGCCTGGCGCGCGATCTGCCCGGATCTTGCCATCCGGTCCACCTTCATCGTCGGCTTCCCGGGCGAGACAGAGGAGGAGTTCCAGACGCTGCTCGACTGGCTGGAAGAGGCGCAGCTCGACCGTGTGGGCTGTTTCAAATACGAAAACGTCGAGGGCGCGCGCGCCAACGACCTGCCCGACCACGTGCCCGAAGAGGTCAAGCAGGACCGCTGGGAAAGGTTCATGGAAAAGGCCCAGGCGATTTCAGCCGCCAAACTGGCGCGCAAGGTCGGTCAGACGCTCGACGTCATCGTGGACGAGGTGGACGACGAAGGCGCAACGTGCCGTACCAAGGCCGACGCGCCCGAAATCGACGGCAACCTGTTCATCGACGAGGACTTCACCGGACTGAAGCCCGGAGACATCGTCACCGTCGAGGTCGAGGAGGCCGGTGAATACGACCTGTGGGGACGGCTGGTTCGTTGAACCGTCGAATCGTCAGGCCGACGCGCTGACAGTCGCCGAAAGACAGACGCGTAAGGCCGTTCATCGCGGGGGTGGACCCAGGATGCACGCCCTTGCAGCCCGGATCCACCCCCGCGACGAACGGCTTTGACGCGGCGGTCGCACCGCGTCTGGCGGACCACCCTCCGCCACCAGTCACCACCGCAATCAGGCTAGCACCGCAGCCCATTTCGGCACATTCCGGAATTCCCTACCCCAGAAGGATTACCAGCCAGGCCACGCCCCCGGCCAGTGCCGACAGGGCCACGGCGGCCGAACCGCAATCCTTGGCCTTGGCAGCGCGCGGATCGCGTTCGGGCATGACCAAGTCCACGATCTCTTCGATCGCGGTATTGGCGAGCTCGGCCGCGAGCACGATCAGACCCAGCGCCAGGACAAGCGCCCGCTCGCCCGCGTCAAGGTCCAGAACGAACGCCAGAGCGGCGGACAGGACATTCACCAAGGTCCACTGGCGCAACGATTTCTCGGACCGCCACGCCGCCGTGAAGCCCTGCCACGACCATTTACAGGTGTTCCTGAAACGCGCGATTTCCGAACCCAGACTGCCAAGCCAGCTCATTCGTTCCCTCATCCCTGTCCTGCGCCGTTCCGCAAGGCATCGACGACGCGCCTGACGGTCTGGATTCGTGCAGCGTTCGGCGGATGGGTTCCAAGGAAGGCGTCCCCGGGGTCGGGAATACGCGTGAAGAACGCCGCCCCCCGTTCGGGATCAAACCCCGCCTTCCAGGTCAGGACGGTGCCCAGCGCATCGGCCTCCAGTTCGTACGCCTTGGCATAGCGCCGCGCCGCGATTGTCCCGCCGATGCGCTGCGCCGTGCGCACCGCATTGTCATCGCCCCCGGTCAAGGCGGTCAGGCCGCCCAGCACCAGCGCACCGGTCATGGCCTCGCGTTGCTGGCGCGGAATGTGCCCGGCGATATGGTGGGCAGCTTCGTGTCCCATCACGAATGCCAGCTCGTCGGCGTTTCTCGCCTCGGCAATAAGGCCGATGGTGAAGGAAATGACCGGACGTCCGAATCGGTCCAATGTCTGATAGGCGTTCGGGGCCAGGCCCGGGCGGGCATCCACGACGATCAGGAAGTCGCAATTGACCACGGTCATTGCCGCAAGGCATTCATTTTCGATCACGGGCTCCATGCGCGCGACGACATCGGCAAAGCTGCGCGCGGCAATCTCGGGCGTCCAGCCGGCGTCGGCAGCAGGCGCCACGGCAGGCGGTGCCGCAGGTGACGTCGCAACACAGCCGGCCAGCATGAGCATTGCGCCAAGAACACCAGGACGTAAGACCATTGCACTGCCTCATCTTCTTGCTGCCGGAACCCTGATGCGTCAGCCCGCCCGTTTCAAGATATGCCCGATGCCATTGCCGGACCCACGATGGCGCGCTAACCTGCGCCCATGTTCACCATCGAGCACGATTTCGACGCAACCGTCATCACCCTTGTGGACGAGGGCAGCCCAAATCTTCAGGAAGATGTCATAATTCACGCATTCGCCGAATGCGTGACGATCGAGCAATACGACCCGCGGCGTGACGAGGTCTGCAAGATCGAAATGTCCATGAGCCAGTTGCGCGACCTTGCAGCCGCGCTGAACCTGCCCGAAGGCGTGTACCGCCTGAAACGTCGGGACGAGGATTAGAGCCCGAACCATTTGGCCCAGAGGCCAGCTGCCCAGAACATCAGGCTGAGCGTGATCATCAACAGCCCCAACCCGAACTTGTCGCGCATGGCGAACACGATCGGATCGTAGTCCTGCTTGCCGAACCAGCCCAGCAGAACCATGCGGTTCAGCCACCACGCCATGGGCACCATCGCGACCCACAGAAGCCACGTCGTGGGGTAAAGCTGCCTGCCCTGTTCGCTGATCGAATAGAGAAAGAAGATCACCAGCGCGCCAACGATGCCAAGCACCGCGACGTTCAGCAGATCGCCACGATCCGCACGGCTGTAACCCCGTCCCGGCAGACGTTCGTCGGACTTTGCCAGCGTAAGTTCCGTCAGCCTCTTCACACATCCCAGCGTGATGAAGACGGGATAGATGAAGATCAGCATGTAGATCGACACATCCACCTTGCCCGCAGCTGCCCCCGCGACGACCCGCACCGTATAAAGCGCAGCCAGGGTCGCGATATCGATCCACCGCATCCGCTTGAGCTTCAGCGAATAGGCCAGCGACAGGATCATGTAGAAGACCAGCACGCCCAGGAAAGCCCATCCCAGCCATGCCGCAATTGCAACAGCCAGCAGCGCAAGACCGGCGGCCGCGCCCATTCCGACGACGATCGGGACCTCGCCACTGGCGAATGGGCGCAGCCTCTTGGTCGGATGCAGGCGGTCGGCCTCGAGATCGATCAGATCGTTGACGATATAGATCGACGAAGCGGCCGCCGAGAACGCGACCATCCCCCAAAGTACCGGGATCAGGGTCTGCAGGTCGAACCGGTGCGCCGCGATCATCGCAAGCAGCAGCAGGACGTTCTTTACCCATTGATGCGGGCGCATGGCCCGGATCAGGGCACGAAATTTCCACCCGTTTGCGATCTCGACGATATTGGCACCATCGGCCGAGAGGGCGCGCGCACTGCGCACCGGACCCACGACGATGGCATTCTCGGCATGCCGCCAGACGGCCAGGTCCGCGGCGGAATCACCCGCATAATCGAAACCGCGCTCGCCGAATTCGGCGACCAGGGCGGCCGCCTTGGCCTCGCCCTTGAGATTCGTTTCTCCGTCCGAGGCGAATACGCGACCCGACAGGCCATATTCCGCCGCCAGCCGCTCGACGAGAAGCCGGTCCGAGGCCGATGCAAGCACCACCTCGCGCCCGGCCATGCGCGAACGCAAGGCCAGATCGGCGATATCGGGATTGACCGGCAGGAGATCCGTTCGCAGCGGCGCGATCCGCGCCAGTTCTGCCTTCAGGCGGGCGGGATGCCGGAAATGCCGGATCACGGCCAGAATGGTCTCGCGCGGGGCACGGCCAAGGCCCGCCCACAGGCATTCATACAACAGGTCCGTCTTCAGGAACGTCCCGTCGACATCCAGAACCAGGGGGGTCGTTTCGCTCATGCCGCAAGGCTACCCGTTGACCGCGAATACGCAACCATCCGTGACCAGTTCCGGCGGGGTCACGCAAAGACCGCGCGCGACAAGCCAGGCGGCAAGGACCTTTGGCACATAGGCGCGTGTTTCGGCATAGGGCGGTACCCCGCCATGTTTGCGCACCGCATTCTCTCCCGCATTGTAGGCCGCCAGTACCAGCACCGGATCGCGGTCGAACTCGCGCATCAGCCATTCGAGATAGGCGACCCCTCCGGCGATGTTTTCAGCCGGGTCAATGCGATCGGCGACACCGAAACGCTCGGCGGTCGCGGGAATCAGCTGCATCAGCCCCGCGGCCCCTGCGGGCGAGATCGCGTCGGGCCGCCCCGAGCTTTCCACCGAAATGATCGCCAGAACCAATGCCGGCGATATGTTGCGCCCCACGGTGGCCTTCAGGATTTCGCGCCCATGGCGGGCGGCGATTTCCTGCATCTGTTGCAGGCGCGGTGCAGGCACGGCCTTTCCCTCGGGAGCGCGGGCCAGCGCGGCAAGGGCAAGGTCGAACCTGCCCGACCTTTCGGCAAGCGCTGCCGGAACCATCGCCCAGTACCAATCGTAGGAACTGACCGCAGGCGCGGATTCAGGCTGCAGTCCCGGGGCGGCGCCGCCGCGCGGAATCGGGTTTTCGGGCGGCGGCAATGGCCCGGCCGCCAGCCTGCGCGCCTGCTCTTCAGGGTCGATCTGGACCGTGATCCACCTGCCGGGCTTCGCTTGCGCCGGCGAGATCATCTTGAACGTAAAGTCAGCAGGACCACCGGCCTTGGCGTTCAGCGTCTCAGCCTTGGCCCAGCCCGCCGTCAGTATCGCCAGCGCCACGACGGGCACCCTGCACCATTCAACTGCTCGCATCGCTTCTATCGCCTGTTCGGGTTCACCCCTTTGCACCAGAATGCCCTTTCCGGGCGCTTACGGCCAGCCCAAAGGCCGCGGACGAGGCGGATTTGCAGCCCCAAAGTCCCGTGATTCTTGTGACGGCAGGCGGGTGACAACGGACAGAACACACAAAAAATATAACCCAATCAGTTGGTTGAATGAATCTCATCTGCCCAAGAAGAAACCGGAAAATGAACGATACGCGCCAAATTCCTGCCATGATTGACCTGCTATATATGCACATGCCGCGGTGATCAGGGCCAACGGAAAACGGCGCTGCGCGACGCGGATGGTGCAACGGGCGAACGTAACGGAGAGAGACATGAAACTGTTCAAGCTTGCGAAGAAATTCCACAACGAAGAAGACGGTGCTGTGACCGTTGACTGGGTCGTGCTGACCGCCGCGGTTGTCGGCCTGGGCATCCTGGCGCTGGGCGCGATCAAGTCGGGCACCGGCACGCTGTCGACCGCGATCAACAACTACCTGAGCAGCGCAACCACGCAGCTGCAGTAATTGGTCGGCCTGCCAAGGCTGGTTCATGGAAGCCGCGCCCCAAGCGCGGCTTCATTTTTTCCACGCGCTGATATCACGCGCTGCGCCCCCCCAACTATTGACCCAACCCTGCCCAATTCCTGCCTATTTCTTACGCTTATCTGAATCAACCAGCCTGCAGACCGGTGCCGACCCCGGGAATGAGGCCTCCAGAACAAACGACAGCGGTGCATTAATGAGCTTCAATATCGACCCTGGGAAATTCCTCGATGACGAGTCCGGTGCGGTAACCATTGATTGGGTCGTGCTGACGGCGGTTGTCTGCACCCTGGCGATCCTTGCGGGTACCGCGATCAAGCCCGGCGTGACCACGCTGGGTCAAAAGATCGATGAAAAGCTGACTGCTGTAGCGTCCGACGTGGGCAAGTAGGTCCCGTTCCCGGCAAAGATCCGCGCAGGTTTCCGAAACAGAACAAGTCCACCTTTTTGGCGATCTTTGATCGCCGTTTTGCCATATTTGGGCGCTGTATTGCTTGAAATTCGCAATCCGCGCGGGCACATCTGTCCCGTGCAGCGCAGCTTCAAGGAAAGGGACTTTCATGCGACTGGTATTCGGCCTCGTTCTCGTTGTCGGGATCGCGCTGGCCAGTTTTGCGGTCTACATGGCGCAGAACTACATCGAACAGGCCAATCTGCGTGCGGCGCAGCTTGAAGCCGCCCAGCGCAACGCCCCGCGCCTGGTGGATGTCGTCGTCGCCAAGGCTCCAAAGAATTACGGCGAACGCTTCACGCGCGATGATCTCGACATCGTCAAGTGGCAGGCGGACAAGGTCCCCGAAGGCGCCTTCAACGCCATTGTCGCCCCGCAGGATGGTGACCCGAACATCAAGCCGGTGTTCTACGAGGGCGAAACCCGCCCGCGCGCAACGCTGCGCAGCTACCAGAAATACGAACCAATCCTTGAATCGAAGATCACGCCGCCCGGCGTGGATGCCGGCATCAAGGCGAACCTGTCGCCAGGGATGCGCGCCTTCACCATCCGCGTGGATGTCACATCGGGCGTTTCCGGCTTCCTGCGGCCAGAGGACCGCGTGGACATCTACTGGTCGGGCAACATCAACGGTCAGGACGTGACGAAGCTGATCGACCGGAACGTGCGCCTGATCGCCATCGACCAGAACGCGGACGCGGACCGGGTCCAGGAAACCCTGATTGCGCGCACCGTCACGATCGAGGGATCGCCCGAACAGGTCGCCGCGCTGGAGCTCGCACAGCGCACGGGGCGCCTCACCCTGTCCCTGGTCGGTACGGGCGACACGACGGAAATCGGTCAGATCGAAATCGACCGGAACACGCTTCTGGGTATCCAGGAAGCCCCCGCCCCTGTTGTCGAGGAAAAGGAACGCGTATGCACGATTCGCACCAATAAGGGTGGCGAAATCGTTGAGACCGTCATTCCCTGCACGAACTAGAGCGGCTGGCGGTTTTCGCTTGGACAAATGCGCCGACCACCACATCAGGTGGACGGCGCATTTCATTTTACCCATATCCCGCAGTGTTGCACAGATCGCACATAAAGAATGCGCGCCAAGCACTTGATAGTTGCAATGAATGCAGGACGGCCTCATTGTGATCGCAATTAACGGGGCACTAAGACCCCATTCATTTCCGTGATCGGAGAGGCAGGTCACATGCACATGAAGTCAACACTATCGGCCGGCATGCTGGGCATTGCGGTCGCTCTTGCAGCAGCAATTCCCGCGCATTCCGAAACATTGCGGGTAATGAACGGTGCGGCGTCCAGCTCGCTGACCGTTCCGATGAACCGCGCGGTGGTCGTGGAAGCGGACCAACCCTTTGCGCAGCTGTCCATCGCCAACCCAGGGATCGCCGACATTTCGACCCTATCGGATCGCTCGATCTACGTTCTGGGCAAGGCCCCCGGGCGAACCACGCTCACACTTCTGGGCGAGAATGGCAGCCTGATCGCGAACGTGGACGTCCATGTTTCGATCGACGTCGGCGAGTTCAAGGAGCGCCTGCAGCAAATCCTGCCCGGCGAGCAGATCGAGGTGCGCACGGCTGCAGACAGCATCGTATTGTCGGGCACGGTCTCCTCTGCCGCAAAACTTGATCGCGCGTTGGATCTGGCCGAACGCTACGCACCTGGACGTGTTTCCAACCTGATGAATGTGGGCGGGGTCCAGCAGGTCATGCTGAAGGTCCGCATCGCCGAAATGCAGCGTTCGGTTTCAAAGGAATTGTCCAGCGCCATTGGCGCCAGCGTTACCCGTGGAACATTCAAGCCCTCTGGCGGCTACAGTACATCTTCGGCCGGCGGGAGTGCAGAAAGCGGGTTGGGATTCTCGCTGACACGCGGCTCGTTTGAGTTGAACGTCTTGCTCGAAGCTCTCGAAAGCAAGGGCTTGGTGCGCACTTTGGCCGAACCGAATCTTACCGCACTATCAGGCCAGGAAGCCGATTTCCTTGCCGGTGGAGAACTTCCGATTCCCACCAGGGGCGACAACAACACGATTTCGATCGAGTACAAGCCGTTCGGTGTAGAGCTGAAATTTACTCCGCGGGTCGTAGATGGGGACTTGATCAATCTTGAGATAAGTACGGCCGTCTCGTCGATCGACTCATCCATCGTGACCGTCGCAGGTGGAACCACAATTAACGGCTTCAAAACGCGGCGGACCACCACGACCGTCGAGATGCGGGACGGAGAAAGCTTTGCGATCGCGGGCTTGCTTCAGGATGATTTCACTGATGGAGCATCGCAAGTTCCCTGGTTGGGCGACGTCCCGGTTCTGGGGTCGCTGTTCCGATCCGTGGACTTCCAGCGCAAGCAGTCCGAGCTCGTAATCATCATCACGCCGCATCTCGTGACCCCGGTGCGCGGCGAGGCTCTTGCCCTGCCGACCGATCGCGTCCGTCCCCCGACCGAGGCCGAGCTGTTCCTGCTTGGCAAGACCGCCGGCAACCGGTCGGCCAAGGGAGCAGTGGCCGAAGTGGCCAAGCAGGACTTTTCCGGCTCTTACGGCTATGTGATGGAGTAAGCCCGATGAAGACACGTCTCAGCCTTCTTCTTCTGTCTGCGGGCCTTGTCGGTCTTGCGGGGTGCTCCAAGGAAACCAACATAGCCCGGACATTCTACTCCGAGGCCGGTTCCGAGATCGAGACCAGCGACTTTGGCAATGCGACGATGAACAACACCCTCGTCCAGGCGGACGAAAGGTCCATGGTCATCGATCTGACGCGCCGCTTTGCCGCCGAGGTTCCGAACACGGTGAACTTTGCCTTTGACAGTGCCGAACTCGACGAAACCGCGCGCGCGGCACTGCGCCAACAGGCCGACTGGATCCGCCAGTTCCCCGAGGTCAGATTCCGCGTCTATGGCCATACGGACCTCGTAGGCTCGGACGCCTACAATAAAAGGCTTGGCCTGCGACGCGCCCAGGCGGTGGTGAATTACCTCGTCTCGCAGGGCATCGATCGGTCCCGGCTCGAGGCGGTCGCCTCTTTCGGTGAAACCAAGCCACTGGTCTATGTGCAGGCACCCGAACGTCGCAATCGCCGCACGGTAACCGAGGTCTCCGGATTCGTCCGGAAACATCCTTCGGTGTTGAACGGCAAGTATGCGGCGGTCATCTGGCGCGAATACGTCAACAGCGCACAGCCGCAGCATGGTCAAAATGAAGCAGAACTTGTTGGCGACGGCGGTTGACGGATATCCGCCGATCGGAACACTGCATAGGCGGTCTTTGGCAACAAAGGCCGCCTTTTCGCGCCCATCTTCCACACAGGGCGTATAATTACGATTATTTGGCCAAATTCTTGCCACCTTTCTGCGGAAGCTGTGAAGTCAAGAACCATTGGGTGGTCCTGCGATTCCGGACTGCAGGATCCCGTCGTGGCCGGTGCCTGCCCCTTCCGGGCCGACAACCTTGCCCAGGGTATTGAGAAGGAACGAATTGAATGAGTAGCGCTGCAGCACAGCAACCGGACGTGACACCCGTCGTCGCCTGTACGATTTCCCGAGACATCAGCAATTTCGATCTTCTGATCGAAGACATGGAAACCGAACTTGGCGAAAGCTGGGGTGATCTTTCCTTCGACGAGGCGATCGAATATCTGCAGCAGCCCGATGCCGCAACGCTGGAATTCATCGCGATCGCGGTCGATTCGAAGGACGAAGGCAATCTCGGCCGGATCGCGGATATCGTGAAGGCTGCCAAGGATCGCGACATCAAGGCCATTCTGATTGCCGACGAAATCAGCCCAATGGCCCTGCATCAGCTGCTGAAACTCGGCGCTGACGACTTTGTGCCCTACCCCCTGCCCGAAGCCGCGCTGCACGATGCCATCGAACGCCTTCGCCGGGCCGCTCAGGCCCCGGCCATCGAAGCCGCGGCCGTCGTCACGGGCGGCGAAAACCGTCAGGGTATCGTCTATCCGATCCACGGGCTTGCGGGCGGCACCGGCGCCACGACACTCGCCGTCAACCTGGCGTGGGAACTTGCGAACCTCGACAAGACCAATCCGCCCAAGGTCTGCCTGCTGGATTTCGACTTCCAGACGGGATCGGTATCGACCTATCTTGATCTGCCGCGCCGCGAGGCAGTCTATGAAATGCTTTCGGACACCGCTGCCGTGGACCATGCCGCATTCCTGCAGACGCTTGTTACCTTCAAGGACAAGCTGCATGTTCTGACGGCGCCCTCGGACATGCTGCCCCTCGATATCGTGACATCCGAAGACATCAATCGCATTTTGGACATCGCCCGCGCAAATTTCGATTTCGTTATCGTCGACATGCCGCGCACTGTCGTCCAGTGGACCGAGGCCGTCCTGAACCAGGCGCATGTCTATTTCGCGATGATCGAACTCGACATGCGGTCGGCCCAGAACACGCTGCGCATGATCCGCGCACTGAAGGCCGAGGATCTGCCATTCGAAAAGCTGCGCTACATCCTCAACCGGGCGCCCAAATTCACCGATCTTTCGGGCAAGGGCCGGGTCAAGCGACTGGCCGAAAGCCTGGACATCAAGATCGAGATCCAGCTGCCAGACGGTGGCAAGCAAGTGACCGATTCCAACGATCACGGTCTGCCCCTGGCGGAAACCGCAGCGAAAAGCCCGCTGCGCAAGGAAATCACCAAGATGGCGCAATCCATCCTTGAACACGGACGGGCCGCGGCAACGGCCGGTCTGGTCTGAGCGAAGGAGAGGTCGTCATGTTCTCGCGCTACAAGAAATCACAGGGCAACACTCAGCCTCCGGCCGCGGCCTCCAAGCCTGCCGCTCCCGCCACAACCGTGCCCACCGGCGTCACGCGCAAGGCCCCGACCGTCGCCGCCCAGCCGGCGCCAATCGACAAGGAGCGCAAGCGCAAGGAGCGGATGAACGAACTGAAGGTCGAGCTGCACAAGAGCCTGCTCGACAACCTCAACCTCGCCGCACTTGAACATGCGACCGAGGCCGAGCTGCGACAGGAGATCGTGGCCATCTCGACCGAGGCGCTGGAAAGCATGAACGTCGTCCTGAACAAGGACGAACGCACCCAGCTGTTCCAGGAACTCTATCACGAGGTCATGGGCCTCGGGCCGCTTGAGCCGCTCTTGCAGGATGACACGGTCAACGACATCCTGGTCAATGGTCCGCATCAGGTCTTCGTCGAACGCAACGGCAAGCTGGAACTGACAGACGTCCAGTTCAAGGATGAACGCCACCTGCTGCGCATCATCGACAAGATCGTTTCGGCCGTCGGGCGGCGGGTGGACGAATCGAACCCCTATTGCGACGCGCGTCTTGCGGACGGGTCGCGTTTCAACTGCATGATCCCGCCCATCGCGGTGGATGGGTCGCTGGTTTCGATCCGGAAATTCAAGAAGGACAAGCTGTCGGTCGACGACCTGATCCGCTACGGCGCCTTCACCGAGGAGATGGCCGCCTATCTGCAGGCAGCGGTGGCAACCCGGCTGAACGTCATCGTCTCGGGCGGTACGGGCTCGGGCAAGACCACGACGCTGAATGCGCTGTCGTCGTTCATCGACAATTCCGAACGCATCCTGACAATCGAGGACACGGCGGAACTGCAACTGCAGCAGGTCCATGTCGGCCGGATGGAAAGCCGTCCGCCGAACGTCGAAGGCAAGGGCGCCGTGACACAGCGGGACTGCCTGAGAAACGCCCTGCGCATGCGTCCCGACCGCATCATCGTCGGCGAAACGCGCGGCGAGGAAGTCATCGACATGCTTCAGGCCATGAACACGGGCCACGACGGATCGATGACCACGATTCACGCGAACTCGGCGCGCGATGCCATCTCGCGACTGGAAAACATGGTTGCCATGGCCGGCATCGAGATGCCCATCAAGGCCGTGCGCAGCCAGATCGCCAGCGCCGTGAATCTTGTCGTGCAGGCAAGTCGCCTGCAGGACGGCTCGCGTCGCATGGTGTCGATCACCGAAATCACGGGCATGGAGGGCGACGTCATTTCGATGCAGGAGATCTTCCGCTACGAACGGCTGGGCCTTGCGCCGGATGGAAAGATCATCGGGCGCTTCACGGCGACCGGCGTGCGCTCGGCCTATTCCGATCGCTTCAAGGCCTGGGGCTACGACCTGCCTCCCTCCATCTATGAACCCGTCGCCGCGGAGTAAGCGCACATGATCCTGAGCCCCGCCCCGCTGATCTACGCGGCCATTTTCCTTGCCGTCCTGTTGCTGGTAGAAGGTCTGTATCTGCTTGCCTTCGGCAAGTCGATCTCGCTCAACTCGCGCGTCAATCGCCGGCTCGAGCTTCTGGAAAAGGGCGGCAAGCGCGAGCAGGTTCTGGAGCAGCTTCGCAAGGAAGCCAGCCAGCACCTGAAGGCCAAGGGCATACCCTTCTACTCGCTGCTGGCGACCAAGGCACAGAAGGCAAATATCGTCTTTTCGCCCAGGGCGCTGGTCGGGATCATGGCGCTTCTGAGCTTTGTCGCCTTCATCGGCCTCAAGATCGGCACCCAGGCGTCAACGCCCGTTCAGATCACGCTGTCGCTGGTGATGGGTATCGGGGCCGTCTATTTCTGGATCAGCCGCAAGGCCAAGAAACGCATGAGCATGATCGAGGAGCAGCTGCCCGACGCGGTCGAGCTCATGGTTCGTTCGCTGCGTGTGGGGCACCCATTTTCCTCGGCCATCCAGATCGTCGCCAAGGAAGTCCCCGACCCGCTGGGCACGGAATTCGGCCTGATCGCAGACGAGGCTGCCTATGGGCGCGACATTTCCGAGGCCCTGCGTGACATGGCCGAACGCCTCGACATGCAGGACCTTCGCTTCCTTGCGGTCGCCGTGACCATCCAGCAGCAATCAGGCGGCAACCTGGCCGAGATCCTTGACGGTCTTGCAAAGGTTATCCGCGCCCGTTTCCGCCTGTTCCGTCGCGTCCGCGCGATCACGGCCGAAGCAAAATGGTCGGGCGCATTCCTGTCGGGCTTTCCGCTTTTCGTCCTGCTGATAATCCAGCTTGCAAAGCCGGACTATTTCGACAAGGTCAAGGACACGGCCTTTTTCGTGCCGGCGGCCCTTTTCGTCTTCATCATGTTGGGGATCAACATGATCTTCATGCGCATGATGACCGACATCAAGGTCTGAGGGGAACGCCATGCTGAGCGCACTGAACGAATATCTGGTAAATCTTCTGGGGCCGCTTGGACCGCTCTATGCCGTGGCGATCCTTGGCGTGCTGATGATCGGCGTGACGCTGCCCGTGATCCTGAAGAAGCGGGCGGACCCATGGGACAAGCTGCGCGAAACTGCGCGCCCGGCGGGAGCCACCAAGACCCAGTCATCCCAACCGCGCGCCACGCTTCGCAGCAGCAGGAAGAATGACAAGCTGGAAAAATTCGCATCCTTCCTGGAGCCGAAGACCGAAGAGGAGCTTTCGACGGCCAGGCTCAAGATGCTGCGGGCGGGCTATCGCGGGCGCGATGCCGTGCGCAAGTTCCACGCCATCCAGTTCATACTGGGCATCTCGTTTCTTGTCGTCGGCGTCATTTTCGGTCTGATCAGTTCGGCAAGCGGCGACGTCTCGACGACCCAGCTTGCGCTCTATGTCCTTGTTCCCGGGCTCGTCGGCTATTTCCTGCCCCGATACTGGGTAGAACGCCGGATCCAGACCCGTCAGCAGGAAATGCAGAATGCCTTCCCCGACGCGCTGGACATGCTTCTTGTCTGCGTCGAGGCCGGGCAATCTCTTGACCAGGCGCTGATGCGTGTCTCCAAGGAGTTGAAGGTGGGGTATCCCACCCTTGCCGAGGAGCTGGAGATCGTCGCCCAGGAAACCAAGGCCGGCAAGGATCGCATTTCCGTCCTGCGCGCATTCTCGGAGCGGGTTGGAATTCCTGATATCTCGTCTTTCGTCACTGTCATGATCCAGTCGCAGACATTCGGCACGTCGATTGCCGATGCCCTGCGGGTGTATTCGGCCGAGATGCGCGACAAGCGCGTCATGCGGGCCGAGGAAATTGCCAACAAGCTGCCAACCAAGATGACGCTGGGGACCATGATGTTCACGGTCCCGCCGCTTCTGGTTATCCTTGTCGGGCCGTCGGTTTATGACATGATGCAGGTCTTCGCGAATTTCCGCCCCTGAGGATCATGGCAGCCCGCCCTTTCCCTGGATTCGTCCTTTCCGTCCTCTTGGCCGCTTGTCAGATGGCGGACGGACACTCCGATATCGGCGGGCCCTATGCCCCGACGGATCCGGTTCCCGGCGAAGAATCCGTCGATGGTCTGATCGTCGGACACCGGTTGATGGCGGCGGGTGAATACGAGCTTGCGCTCAAGGCCTATTACCGCGCAGCGGCCGAGCAAGGAATAAACGTCGACACGTTGTCGGCCATCGGATCGGCCAATCTGCGGCTGGGCCGGCTCGGACAGGCGGAAACGATCCTGCGGCTGGCGATCCAGAAGGACGAAACCTTTGTCCCCGCATGGAACAACCTGGGCGTCGTCCTGATGGAGAAGGGCGAATACGCCGAGGCCAGTCAAGTCTTCAAGACCGCCTTCGCCCTGGACAACGGCAGGTCTGACGAGATCCGCCAGAACCTTCGCCTTTCCCTCGCAAAAGTGGACAATCCATCGTATGATTCCGGCCCAGAGGGCGAGTTTTCCCTGGTACGGCGCGGGAACGGGCAATACCTGCTTCTGACCGCGCCCTGAGGCAAGAGCAGAAAAGGGACGCAGCAAATGCGCCAACAGGCATTACTTACCGTCACGATTGCGGCCATCGCGGCCCTGTCCGCCTGCGGAAACACGTCGAATGCGGATGTAAAGCGCGCTCTCAAGGACGTGAATGTCATCGACGAAAGCAACCTCAACGAGGTGATGCTGAACGCGGCCGATCCGAACGAGGCGGTGGACTACTTCGCCCGCACATCTGCGCAAAACCCCGAGAGGATCGAACTCAAGCGCGGGCTGGCAAAGTCGCTGACACGTGCCGGCAAACCCGTTCAGGCCAGTGCGGTCTGGGCCGAGATCGTGAATTCGCCCGAAGCGACCAATGACGACCGCGTTGCCTACGCCGACGCCCTTATCCGGGCCAATGAATGGTCCAAGGCCAAGGCAGTTCTGGACAGCATCCCCCCGACGCATGAAACCTATGACCGCTACAGGCTCGAGGCCATGGTCGCAGATGCCAACAAGCAATGGTCCAAGGCGGATTCGTTCTATGAAACGGCGCTTGGTCTGACGACACAGCCGGGCGGGGTTCTCAACAATTGGGGCTTTTCCAAGCTGTCGCGCGGCGATTTCGCATCTGCAGAGCGTCTTTTCGCCGAAGCACTGACCTATGATCCCAACAACTTCACGATCAAGAACAACCTGGTCCTGGCCCGCGCCGCGCAACGCAAATACGATCTCCCGTTGATCCAGATGACGCAAGAGGAACAGGCCCAGTTGTTGTACACGGCCGCGCTGACGGCGATCAAGCAGGGCGACGTCACGATCGGGCGCGGCCTGCTGGAAGACGCCGTCGAAACCAGCCCCAGGCATTTCGAACAGGCCGCCCGCGCGCTCGAAGCCCTGAACAAGACCGTCTCGAAGGGCTGACCCGATGCTGAATCCGTTCGAAGGTCTCGAGGCCGTCACCTTTGCCTATCGCGTCTTTCTTGTTCTGTGCCTGCCGGTCTGCGCCTGGGTCGCGTGGTCCGATCTCAGCACGATGAAAATTCCCAACAAGGCGGTTCTGGCCGTCATGGCGATCTTTGCCCTGGCGGGGCCGGTTCTTCTGCCGCTCGAGCCCTGGGCCTGGCGATGGCTCAATTTCGTGGTCGTCCTGCTGATCGGCTTCGTGCTGAACGCGGTTGCGCATGTCGGTGCGGGCGACGCGAAATTCGCGGCGGCGGCTGCCCCGTTCATTGCGCCGACGCATCTTCCCATCGTGCTGCCGGTATTCGCAGCCTTCCTGCTGGGCGCCTTTGCCGCCCACCGGCTGCTGCGAGCGATACCCGCCGTGCGCAGACTGACGCCGGGCTGGGTCAGCTGGACGCGCAAGGATTTTCCGATGGGGCTGGCCCTTGTCGGGACCTTCCTGTTCTACCTGTCGCTGATGGCCTTCCCGTCACTCGTCGCATTCCTGTTCGGCGCGACCGGCGCGGCAACGACGTAAAGGCTCGTGCGCAAGACTTCGTTCAGCTGCCAGCCCGTCTCCTCCAGAGACTTCAACATCGAGGCGCGCAGACTGCGCGACAGCGGGCATAGTGGGATGACGACATAGTCGGCATTCTCGATTCCCGGCAGGCCGCCGTAATACCACGGGGCGGCGCCAATCACCGGGCGAAAGTCGCCGTAAAGCCAATAGGCCGAATACAGATCCGTCCCCATGATCGCCGATCCGGCGAATCCCGCCGCCTCCAACTCGGCAGAAACAAGTTCGAACCAGGCGGTGATGCCACCTTCCTGAGCGCATTCGGGCAGCGTCTCTCCATTCAGAACCACGGGGTCCTCGTGCTCGACACGATCCCGGAAGACCGCAAATGGCTCGCCGGGCTCGGTCATGGATTCCACCCGGCGGATCGTGAACAGGCGCGGCGTCAGTGCGCGCAGATCCGCGTGCTGGGGCAGATGTGACAGCAATGGCGTCGTGTCGTCCGTCTTGGCCGCCAGATTTCGAAAGGGGCTGAGCGCCACGTTGACTGCCGACGCCAGCCCAAGCGCAAGGGCGATCACCCCCACATAGGACAGCGCATCGCGCAAGCGCCATCCCAGCCCGTTCCTATGGTCCGCGTCGGGCCGCAGGGCGAATGAAAGCAGCGCCAGAAGCAGTATCCATTGCGGATCGTTGCCGAAGTTCTGATAGGTGATGTAAAACAGCCCCGGCATCAGGATCAGCAGCGCCACACCTTCGGCCGCGCGCCCGGCCTGCCGAAGGAATATCACGGCCGCCAGAATGGACAGGCTTGCGCCGATATTTGCTGGACCCGCCACCACGGTCACGAAGTCTTCCCCCGGCGCGGGGCGACTGTCGCTGCTCGCAACGGTCAGAAGGTCTTGCAAATAGGCCCACCAGAAGTCGGTGCCGCAAAGCAACGTGGTCATCGCTGCGATGGCCAGCCCCGCAAGAACCGCCCAGCCCAGCATCGCAAACCGACGATGCGCGATCAGCGCAACGGCAACGCCCGGAGCCAGCGCGACAAAATAGGTCGCCTTCATCAGCGCCAGCACCGCCATTCCGATCCCGACAATGGCGCCATCAACGAATGGACGTTCCTTCGCATGCGGCAGCAGAAGGGCGAGCGGCAGAACCACGAAGGCCACTGCCCAGGCCCAGCGATTGTAATGCATGGATACCGAGATGGCCGAATGCGCCTCGCCATGAACAAGCGCTACGCACAGCGCCATTACGAAGCCACCATAGGCCCATGGCCAGACCCCGGTCAGGCGACTGATCGCAACCCGCAAGACGGCGGGCAGAAGTGTCAGCGCAACAAGACATTGCGCCAGCAGAAACGCCATGCCGATCCCCTGCCCCAACGATACGAATGCCGCGATTGGCGCGATGGCCAGAATTCCGATGGGCGTCATGAAGTCACGGTGCGGCAACTGGCCGTCCGCCATGCGCAGCACCAGCTCGGCCAGGTGCATGGCATCGCCTTCGTGCTTGCCCAGATAGATCCCGCCCTTGACCAGCGAGACGCCCCCAAGAATGCCGACCACCAGGCCAAGGAACGCCAAAAGACGGATCGCGCGTGAACTGCCCATTCGAACCAGGATCCCAAAATTGTTTCCATTTTTTGGCCACATTACCCGGGCATTGTCCCAGGCTGAATCCCGGTTGGATACGAACATTCCGGGCGTGGCAATTCGGCCAGACCAGTACAGACAAGATCGATCAAGGATCAACTCACATGAACATGCAGGTTTCGAACGTGATCGCGCCACCCGCCCCCCGATCGTTGGAGGAGACGGGCCTGTCGATCGTTGTGATGCGCGATCTGCTGCTGAAGACGATCTTCCGCATGAATCTCGAGCAGGTCAGCCAGATGTCGCGCGCGCTTGCCCTGCCGGTGGCCGTCACGCAGGAGCTGGTCGATCTTGCGCGCAGCCAGAAGCTGCTGGAGGCGACCGGTACGCTGCATGCCACCGCGTCCAAGGAGATGGGATATCAGCTGACTGATGCCGGCAAGGCGCGCGCGCTCGATGCGCTGTCGCAATCGGAATATTACGGCGCGATGCCCGTGCCGCTGGAAATGTACCGCGAACAGGTCAAGCGTCAGTCGATCCGCAACATTCAGATCACGCGTCAACAGCTGACGCAGGCGATGGGCCATCTGATCCTGCCCGATTCCCTGCTGGATCATCTTGGGCCGGCGGTCAGTGCCGGGCGATCGATCCTGATGTATGGCCCGCCGGGGAACGGCAAGTCCTCGATTTCAAACGGTATCCGCGATGCGATCGGCGACAAGATCTATGTCCCCCGCGCGGTGGAATATGCGGGACAGGTCATCACGGTCTACGACCCGATCGTCCACACCGCGGCCGAGGTGGTCGAGGAAGACCCCACCTCGCTGCGCAGGACCTCGGCGCGGTTCGACCAGCGTTACGTCCTGTGTGAACGCCCCACTGTCATTACCGGCGGCGAATTGACGCTGGACATGCTGGACCTGACGTATAACCCGACGGCACGGACCTACACCGCCTCGCTGCAGATGAAGGCAACCGGTGGTGTCTTCATCATCGACGACCTTGGCCGTCAGTCCGAACCACCTCAGAAGATCGTGAACCGCTGGATCGTTCCTCTGGAAGAAAATCGTGATATCCTTGCCCTGCAATCGGGCGAAAAGTTCGAGGTCCCATTCGACACGCTTGTCATCTTCTCGACCAACTTCCACCCGAACGAGATCTTCGACAAGGCGGCGCTTCGCCGGATCTTCTTCAAGATCAAGATCGACGGTCCTGACCAGGAGATGTTCCTGAAGATCTTTGCGATGGTGGCCAAGAAGAAGAAGATGCCGCTTGACGAAAAGGCCCTGCTGCACCTCCTGAAGGTGAAGTATCCGACGATCAACAACGAATACGCGAACTACCAACCCCAATTCCTGATCGATCAGATGATCGCCATTTGCAATTTCGAAGGAATTCCGTATCAGATGACTCCCGAACTCATCGATCGAGCATGGGCGAACATGTTCGTTCGCGACGAGAAGATCGTGCATTGACCGAAACACTCGGCATAGCAGGGTCGGGGCCCTTCGCCGCGACATTCCTTGCCAGGCTGCAAGCCGGCGGGATCGATATCCGCCCGACCGACGAACTGGTCAGAAACCGTGGCAATGGCTTGCAGCAGCTTTCCACGCTGTTGCTTGTGCCGCATGACCTGCTGGAGCTCGAGGATATCCTGATCGGTCAGTCGGGGTTGGCCCGGCAGCTGCCCATTCGCTCGAAGATTGTCATAGCGGCGGATCTTCCGCCGCGCTTCGTTCGCGCCCTACGCGCGCGAATTCCGCGCCATGTCGCGCTGGTAGACGCCCCCTTCATCGGGTCGCAACAGGATGCCCGGGAAGGCAGGTTGACCTTCTTCCTCGGGGGTGAACCCGAACCGATCGCGGCACTTGACCCCCTGCTTGCGAGATTGTCGCGCCGGGCCATCCATACGGGGGAATTTGGCACGGCCACATCGGCCAAGGTGTTGAATGATTTCCTGTCGGCTGCATCATCGGCCCTGACCCGAGTCGCCCTGGAATGGGCCGAGCTTCAGTCGCTTGACATGCAGGCAGCGCTTGATATCGCGCGCGATGCCCTGTCGCCTTCGGATGAAAGTTCTGCTGATCCGGCCCGTACCGCGCGCGTCGGGGCAGAAAGCGCCGCAAGCATGACCGCCAGCATTGAAACCGCGCTTGATGAAGCCTTGGCCGAAGTCCACCTGACTCCTTCGCGCCGCCAGAAGCGCCCCGTGGCGATGATCCGCCCCCGGGCGATCCATTAAGATACCGGCTCAAACGCGCCGCAACAGGCATCTGGTTGCGCGTTTACCAGTCGGCGCCGAGGCAAAGGCCGCATTCAGGCGGTCAAACCCTCGGGCTCACGCAGGCCATGCGCCCGGCAGCAAGCGGTCAGGGTATTTGCCAGCAGACAGGCAATCGTCATGGGACCGACGCCACCTGGAACCGGCGTGATCGCGCCGGCAACCTTCGCGGCGCTTTCGAAATCCACGTCCCCGACCAGCCGCTTCTTGCCGTCGCGTTCGATGCGGTTGATGCCGACATCGATCACCGTCGCGCCAGGCTTTATCCAGTCGCCCGGGATCATCTCGGGCCGCCCCACGGCTGCCACCAGAATGTCCCCGCGCCGGCAGACATCGGGCAGATCGCGCGTGCGCGAATGCGCGATCGTTACCGTGCAACTGTCCCCCAGCAAGAGCTGGGCCATGGGCTTGCCCACGATGTTGGACCGACCGACGACAACGGCCTCCATGCCGGCCAGGCTTCCGTGAAGATCACGCAACAGCATCAGACAGCCCAAGGGCGTACACGGGACCATCGCCTTCTGCCCCGTCCCCAACAAGCCGACATTCGAGATATGGAAGCCATCGACATCCTTTGCCGGATCGATCGTGTTGATGACCAGGTTGGAATCCAGATGCGATGGCAGAGGCAGCTGCACCAGGATTCCATGAACGGCCGGGTCTTCGTTCAGCCGCCGGATCAATGCCAGCAATTCGGACTCAGGCGTATCCGCAGGAAGACGATGTTCGTAGGAGTTCATCCCGGCTTCGACCGTGGCCTTACCCTTGGACCGCACATAGACCTCGGACGCGGGGTCATCCCCCACCAGCACCACCGCCAGACCCGGCGTGATGCCGTTCGCCTCCTTGATGCGGGCGACGTGTTCCGCCACGCGCGCACGCACGTCCTGTGCGAAAGCCTTGCCATCGATGATCCGGGCCGTCATGTCCCTGCCTTTCCCTTCCTGAACTCGTCCTGTCGTGCCACGGGCCGCAACCGGCTGCAAGCGGCGCCCGGAACCCACACGCCCCCGGGCGCCTGTCTTGTCAGAACAGACCCTCGACGAACCCCTGGTCATTGATGCGGATGACCTCGGCCGCCGGATGACGCGGCAGGCCCGGCATGGTCATGATTTCGCCGCAGATGACGACGATGAAGCCCGCGCCGGCCGAAAGCCTGACCTCGCGAACCGGCACGGAATGACCGGTCGGCGCGCCCCGCAGGTTCGGGTCGGTCGAGAAGGAATACTGCGTCTTGGCCATGCAGATGGGCAGATTGCCATAACCCTCGGCCTCCCAGGCGCGCAGCTGGTCACGGATCGACTTGTCGGCCAGAACCTCGTCGGCATGATAGATCCGCTTGGCGATCGTTTCGATCTTCTTAAACAGCGGCATCTCGTCGGGATAAAGCGGCGCGAAATTCGAGGCGCCGCTTTCGGCCAGCTGCACCACCTTTTCGGCCAGATCCACGATCCCCTTCGAGCCTTCCGCCCAGTGGCGGCACAGGATGGCCTCGGTCCCCTGGGTTGCGACGAAGTCCCTGACCGCCTGAATTTCTGCCTCGGTGTCGGTTGCAAAGTGGTTGATCGCCACCACGACCGGCACGCCGAAGGACTTCACGTTCGCGATATGACGCCCGAGGTTGGCACAGCCCTTCTGGACGGCCTCGACATTCTCGGCGCCCAGATCGGCCTTGGCCACGCCGCCATTCATCTTCAGCGCGCGAATGGTCGCCACGATTACCGCTGCCGCCGGCTTCAGCCCCGCCTTGCGGCACTTGATGTCAAAGAACTTCTCGGCCCCAAGATCCGCGCCAAATCCTGCTTCGGTCACGACATAGTCGGCCAGCTTCAGCGCGGTGCGCGTGGCGATGACCGAGTTGCAGCCATGCGCGATATTGGCGAACGGCCCGCCATGGACGAAGGCGGGGTTGTTTTCCAATGTCTGCACCAGGTTGGGCTGCATCGCATCCTTCAACAGGACGGTCATGGCCCCATCGGCCTTCAGGTCGCGGGCATAGACCGGGCTCTTGTCCCGGCGATAGGCCACGACAATATCGCCCAGGCGCTTTTGCAGGTCCTCCAGATCGCGCGCGAGGCACAGGATGGCCATGACCTCCGAGGCCACGGTGATGTCAAAGCCCGTCTGACGCGGGAAACCGTTTGCCACCCCTCCCAGCGACACGACCACGTCGCGCAGGGCACGGTCGTTCATGTCCATCACGCGACGCCAGCTGACACGCCGCTGATCGATGCCCAGCTCGTTGCCCCAGTAGATGTGGTTGTCGATCATCGCCGACAACAGGTTATGCGCCGAGGTGATGGCGTGGAAATCGCCGGTGAAGTGCAGGTTCATGTCCTCCATCGGAACGACCTGCGCATAACCGCCGCCCGCGGCTCCGCCCTTCATGCCGAAATTCGGCCCAAGGCTGGCCTCGCGAATGCAGATGGCTGCCTTCTTGCCGATACGGTTCAGACCATCGCCCAGGCCGACCGTCGTGGTGGTCTTGCCCTCGCCCGCCGGGGTTGGGTTGATCGCGGTAACCAGGATCAGCTTGCCATCGGGCCGCCCCTCGAGCGACCGGATGAAATCCTGGCTGACCTTGGCCTTGTCATGGCCATAGGGCAGCAGATGCTCGGCCGGAATGCCCAGCTTCGCGCCGATCTCCTGGATCGGCTTCTTCTTTGCCTCACGCGCGATTTCGATATCGGTCTTGAACGCCATGTCGATTTTCTCCCTGCGACGATCCGGGACGCCTGCCTAGCGTGATAACGACACCAGCTGTCGCGGGAAGGCTGAATTGCGACCTAAAGCCGGGCGGAATCGCCGTGAGCGGTTTCCAATGCGAAACCTGTGGCCGCGAAAGAGGTCGGGCCCAAGGCCCGCCGGGAACCGCCCCGACCTGACCGGCGTTGTTCCATTGAAAATTCGCAAGAGGAAAGACGCCATGCAAATTGCGACACTGATCGTCGGAACCGGGTTCGCGCTGGGCACGGCGCTTGCGGCGACGCTCATCCTGCTTGTGTAAGCACAGGGGACATTTTCGCCGAATCGTCATGGCCACAAGGCGATCAGGCCCGGTTCGCGCCAAAGAAATGGGGGAAGCCGTGATGGCTTCCCCCTGTTTCGCTATCGCCCGGCCAGGCCTTACGCCGTTGGCTCTGGCTCCATGCCGCCGTCCTTCGGAGCGCGCGGCTTCTTGGTCTTGGGAATGGCGGTCAGCGACGGAACCTCGCTGCCGCTCGAGCTGTCGTCGCCGTCCTTGCCGAAGGTCGGCTTTTCGCCGCGAATGACGCGCATGACGTCTTCGCCGGTCAGCGTTTCATATTCCAACAGGCCCTGGGCAAGGTTCTCCATCTCGTCCCAGTGCTCGCGCAGGATCGTCTTGGCGCGCTCATAGGCCTCGTCCACTAGGCGACGCACTTCGCGGTCGATCAGCTCGCGGCTTTCTTCCGAGGCGTTGAAATGCGACTGCGACCCCAGGAAGCTTTCCTGCGTGCTGGTGTAGTTGATGTTGCCCAGCTTGTCGGACATCCCCCACTGGCTGACCATCGCAGTGGCCAGCTGGGTGACATGCTGGATATCCGAATAGGCGCCGTTCGTGACGTTCTCGGGGCCAAAGACCAGCTCTTCGGCCGCCTTGCCACCCATGGCTGACGCCAGTTTCGACAGTGCCGCCTGGCGTGTCAGCGACAGCTTGTCCCGCTCTGGCAGGTAGAAGGTGACACCCAGCGCCCGACCGCGCGGAATGATCGTGACCTTGTGCACCGGATCGTGCTGCGGCACGTGTATGCCGACGATCGCGTGGCCCGCCTCGTGATAAGCGGTCAACTTCTTCTCGTCTTCCGTCATCACCATGCTGCGCCGCTCCGGGCCCATCATGACCTTGTCCTTGGCCTTCTCGAAATCCTCGGCCGTGACAAAGCGCTTGCCGACGCGTGCCGCCATCAGCGCGGCTTCGTTCACAAGGTTTGCAAGATCGGCGCCCGAAAAGCCGGGCGTGCCGCGCGCGATGACGCGAAGGTCCACATCGGGGCCCAGCGGGACCTTGCGCGCGTGAACGGCCAGGATCTTTTCCCGCCCCTTGATATCGGGATTGGGCACCTGCACCTGCCGGTCGAAGCGGCCCGGCCGCAAGAGTGCCGGGTCAAGCACGTCCGGACGGTTGGTCGCGGCAATGATGATCACACCCTCATTGGCCTCGAAGCCGTCCATTTCGACCAGAAGCTGGTTCAGCGTCTGCTCGCGTTCGTCATTGCCGCCGCCATAGCCGATACCGCGGCTTCGGCCCACGGCGTCGATCTCGTCGATGAAGACGATGCAGGGGGCGTTCTTCTTGGCCTGTTCGAACATGTCGCGAACGCGGCTGGCGCCCACGCCGACGAACATCTCGACGAAATCCGAGCCCGAGATGGTGAAGAACGGCACGCCCGCCTCGCCGGCGATGGCGCGTGCAAGAAGCGTCTTGCCGGTACCCGGCGGGCCGACCAGCAGCGCGCCTTTCGGGATCTTGCCGCCAAGCCGGCTGAACTTCTGCGGATTGCGCAGGAATTCGACGATCTCTTCCAGCTCTTCCTTGGCTTCGTCGATACCGGCCACATCGTCAAAGGTGACTCGACCGTGCTTTTCGGTCAGAAGCTTGGCGCGCGACTTACCAAAGCCCATCGCCCCGCCGCGACCACCGCCCTGCATCCGGTTCATGAAGAAGATCCAGATCCCGATCAGAACCAGGAACGGCAGCCAGAGCGAAAGGATCGACAGAAAGCCCGATTGTTCCTGAGGCTCGGCCCGAACCGCGACATTCTTGTCGATCAGCGTTTCGACCAGCTTGTCGCTGATCGTCTCCCCCTGGGGCTTGATGGTCACGAAGTTCTGACCGTCCCGGGTCTGAATCTGGACCTTTTCACCATCCATGACGACCGCGGCGACGTCGCCTGCCTCGACCCGCTTGACGAAGTCCGAATAGGCGATCTGTCGCGCGTTCATGGCCGACTGGCCGTTTCCAAAGAGGTTAAACAGCGCCAGGATCAGCAAAAATAGCACGACCCAGAAGGCGATGTTGCGTGCGTTACCCACGAAGTGTCCTCCAAACGATTTGCCATCGCACAGGCCGCGCCAGCGCGAAGTTGCCCATAAGATAGAGATTACCGGGGCAGGTTCAATGCGATAACGGGCGCGCGGCAAAGGGTGCGACGATTTCCGCCGTCCATCCGGCGGGTCGGCCCGCCACTGGCGCCGCGACAAGGTGTTCTTTCCGCCAGACCGCAGGCGTAACGATCAGCGCCGCCCTTGGCAGGCCGGTGTCACGCCATTCGGGACACTGGCGCAAGCCCTCTGGCCCGACTGCGCGCACGCGCAGCCCGCTGACATCGGCGCCATCAGGCGCCTTCAGCCGCCATCGCCGATCCCATGCGCCCTCCCAGCCGGGTTCCAATGCCTGCACCTGTCCGGACAGGACACGGAGTTCACGGGCAACCAGCATGTCACCGATATCGTTGGGCGCCATCGGCGCAACGCGGCATCCCGCCAATGTCGCCGCGCCTCCATCCGCGATCGCGACGGTCAACCGCTCGATCTCGGCCGCCCGGGGAGGATATGACGCGCCCGAAAGCCACATCAGGGCGGAACTCAGTATCCGCCGCGTGACTTCGGACGGCAGTTCGATCAGGGCGCGTCGATGAAAGAACAACGCCCCGGCGCGTTCGGTCAGGATATCGGCCGCAGCCCTTGCCGTGGTTCGCACCACGACCTCACGCGCGCGCGCCAGATTCTCGGCGACCCGCGCAAGGCTGGCTTCGGAAATACCCAGGGGCTGCAGCGCGTTCAGGATCTGACGCGCGCGAACGCGGGCAAACCGCGCATCCTCGTTCGAAGGATCGTCCACCCAATCCTGACCCCGCTGTCGCAGGAAGGCCCGCAAGTCCTGCCGTGTCACGGTCAGGAACGGACGCAGCCACAGCACCCCGGCCTCTTCCCAGGCCGGGCGCATGCCCGACAGGCCGTCGATCCCCGCGGCGCGTGACAAACCCATCAACAACGTTTCGGCCTGATCGGTGGCGGTATGGCCCAGGGCCACGGCCTGAACGCCATTGGCCCGTGCCCAGCCTGCGATCAGCGCATAGCGCGCCTCGCGTGCGGCCTGTTGCAGATTTCCGCGGATCGCCCCGTGGTTCCAGGTCAGCAGATCGTGGGCGACATCAAGTCCGGCACAGATGCGGGCGACCTGCTCGGCCTCGTGGCGCGATTCCGGCCGCAATGCGTGATCGACCGTCACCGCGCGCAACTCGGCCCCGCGCTCGCGTGCCCAGTCCACCGCGGCCAGAAGAAGCGCCAGCGAATCCCCGCCACCTGAAACGGCAATGCCCAGCCGCGAGACTCGGCCGGGCACGGTCGCCTGAATCAAGCCCGGCAGATGCGTGACCGGACCTTCGTGCTCCTGCGCGCGTGACGTCACCGGCGCCCCCGGATCACGGGCAGTTCAGCGCACGCATGGCCGTTCCGGCCTCCACTGCCTCGGGCGAGGTCGGGAACCGCGTGCCCACCTCTCCAAGCGTGACACAGGCTTCCTGCACCTGCCCCAGAACCCCCAGCGCAGCCCCAAGCTTCAGCAGCGCAGCCGGAGCGCGCGGCCCGTCCGGCGCGCCCGAGAACGCGTTCAGATAGGCGCGCGCCGCATTGGCCGTATCGCCCAGCTTCTGCAGGGCCTCCCCTCGCAGGAAGTGCGCCTCGCTGGTCAGGGGGCCGCCCGGATAGGCTTCGACGAAGCGCGCGAACTGATCGGCAGCGGCCTGATAGTCCCCCGCCTCCAGCGCGGCCTGGGCGCGTTCGAAGTCCTCCTTTTCGGCGACGGCAAGCTCGGGTCCGGCCCCCGTCGAACCTTGCGAAGCCGCCCCCGGCGCGACCGCCGGCGGCATTGCCGCAGGGGCGCCGCCCCCGCCGCCAAGGCTGGCCGTGATCGGCAGGTTTGATGGGTCGCAGCCGTCCTCGAGTTCACAGATGCGGAATTCGAGGTCGCCGATACGGTTGGTCGCGTCCGCGACGATCCGTGCCACGCGGTTGTTCAGTTGCTCGACCTCGGCCGTCAGCCGCGCAAGCTGGCCCTCCATCGCGTTCATTCGGTCCAGCGCGGACGCACCGCCAGCGGCCTGGATCGCGGACTGGCCGCCCGCGATCAGCTCGGATCGCAGAGACTGCAGCTCGGCTGCCAGAGCCGAAAGCTGGGCGCGCAGATCGGCCAGCGTGGCGGCGCGGTCCTGGCCAAGGGCGGGGATCGCTGCGATCAAGCCGATCAGGCCCGCCAGAACCGTGTTGCGGATCGGTCCCATGGCCCGGTCAGACCCCGGCACCGGCACCGATCACCGTAACCGCGCGACGGTTCTGCGCATAACATGCCTCGTCCGAGCAGACCGCAAGCGGCCGCTCCTTGCCATAGGACACCGTCTGCAGCCGGTTCGGCGCCACGCCCTGGGCGATCAGGAACTGCTGCACCGCCGATGCGCGCCGCGCGCCCAGCGCCAGGTTGTATTCGCGCGTGCCCTGTTCGTCGGCATGACCTTCGATGATGGCGGTATAGTTCGGATGCTGGTTCAGCCACATCGCCTGGCGGATCAGGATCTGCTGTGCCTCGGGTGAAAGGGTGGACTGGTCAACCGCGAAGTGAACCCGGTCGCCGATGCGCTGATTGAAATAGGCGACCGAGTTGGGATCGTTCGGATCGCCCAGCACGCCGGCGGTAATGCCCGCTCCGGGGCCGCCTGCGCCGGCCCCCGCGCCTGCGCCGCCAGCACCATAGCGGTCGGGGTTGTTGCAGGCGGCAAGAGCGACCGCGCCCACAACGATAAGGAAGGAGGGAAGGAGTTTCATTGTCTGTCGCCTCTGTTCTTGGCTCGATGGCCGGAAGGTTAACATTGTTGGATCGCGTTTGAAACGTCAGGGCAAGAGCGGCGACCAGGCCGGGTCGGAGGCCGATCCTTCCGTCGCGACGCGCCGCAGGTTCCGCCCGGTGATATCCACCGAATAAAGCTGTGCGCCGCCCGTGGCGCCGGGCGTTTCGCGCGTGAACATGATCACGCGCCCGTTCGGCGCCCAGGTCGGACCCTCGTCAAGGAACGACGCCGTCAGCAGCCGCTCCTCGGAGCCGTCGGTGCGCATGACGCCGATATGGAAACGTCCCGCATGTTGCTTGGTGAAGGCGATCAGATCCCCCCGCGGGCTCCAGACCGGAGTGCCATAGCGCCCCTCGCCAAAGGAAATCCGCGTCGCCTCGCCGCCCTCGGCGGGCATGACATACAATTGCTGCGTGCCCGACCGGTCGCTTTCGAAAACTATGAACCGCCCATCGGGAGAATAGGACGGGGCCGTCTCGATCGAAGGCGCATTGGTCAGCTGCCGCGTCTGGCCGGTCGACAATTGCATCGCATAGATGTCGGTATTTCCGTTCTGCTCGAGCGAGAAGACGACCGTCCCGCCATCGGGCGAAAAGCGCGGCGCAAAGGTCATGTTGCCCGAAAGCTCGGCCAGCGCGCGCGAGGACAGCGTCGCCAGGTCCATCAGCTTGATGCGCGGGAACCCCGTCTCGAACGAGGTGTACAGGATGCGATCGCCCGTCGGCGAAAAGCGCGGCGCGATCACGATGGACGAGGCATCCGTCAGATACTGCACGTTCGCGCCATCGTAATCCATGATGGCAAGCCGCTTGAGCCGCTGGTCCTTTGGTCCGCTCTCGGACACATAGACCACGCGGCTGTCGAAATAGCCGCCCTCACCCGTGATCCGGGCATAGACCTGGTCGGCGACCTTGTGCGCGATCCGCCGCCAGTCGGCCGGCGTGCCCGCGAATTGCAGCCCATCGCCCAGCTGGCTTTCCGAAAAGACATCATAGAGCCGGAACTTGACACTGATCCGGCCGTCGGCCAGCACCCCGACGGCCCCGGTGACCAGCGCCTGGGCATTGATCGCCTTCCAGTCCGCAAAGGAAACGGGCGCATCGAAACTGGTCACGGGGCTGATATGCGCCGAAGGCGGGATTTCGCGAAACAGGCCCGTGCCGGCAAGGTCGGCGATCACGACCTGGGTGATCGACTGCGCGATCTGCCCGGCATCGGGCGTTTCGGCCACAAATGCCGGCGCGGCAAAGGGCAAGGGCTCGATCACGCCCTGATCGAGCTCGAGCCGCAATGGCTGTGCACCAGCGTTCAGGGGGATCATCAACCCCGCCAGGGCCGCCGCCAGTATGGTTCTGATCATCCGCTTCCACCCTCTCAAGCTTGTCCTGCCTTCGTGCGCGTCAAACGCCCAGCGTCCCAATTCGGTTTCCTGTCGGTCCGTCATCTCAGTCGCAGCCTTTCGGGGTTGAAGACCAGTTCGATCTCGCGCCATTGCTCGTATTTCTCTGGCGGCAGAGCATAGCCGTTGCCCTTGCATCGCAAAAGCGCGCGTCGCGCCGTCTCGAAGGCCTGACGCGCGGCGGCTTCGGAACCGCCTTCGTAAGCCACCAGGCGGATCGACCCGTCCACGGGCAGTCCGTTGGGGGTCATGGAAAAACCCAAGGTCACTTTCGTCGATGCGGCTTCGGTCGAGAGTGCGCCGATATTCCAGCATTGCGCCACCTGACGCAGGAAGCCGTCCTTCTCGCCCCCGGTCAGCGGAGGGCCCGAGCGCGCGGTGCCATTGCCAGCTGCCGGTGCAGTCTCGGCCGCCCCCGCCAGTGCGGCGGCCAGGGCCTCGGCCACGGCGTCCTCATCGGGCTGTGCCGGTTTCGGGTCGGGCCTGGTCTCGGCACGGGTCGGCTCGGCGGCCGGCTCCGGTCTCGGTTTCGGACGGCTTTTGGGCCGGGGCGAAGATGTCGGCGCTGCAGCGGCAAGATCCTTCTGCTGCCGGTTGGCTTCGGTTTGCAGAACCTGGCCGCTTTCCTCGGGGGCGGCGGCCTCGGCTTCGGGCTGGGGCTCGGGCGTCGGGGCCGGCTCGGGAGCAGTCGCCGTAACGGTTTCGGGCGCGACATCGGCATTCTCGGCCGGAGCCTCGGTCGGCTCTGGCGCGACTCGCGGCGCGGCCTTTGGCGTATCCTGCGGCGCAGGCAGCGGAATATCGGAAGTGATCTCGGTTGGCGACGCAGGCGGCAGGGGCGGCGTGTCCTCGACGTCGGTGACGGGCGGCGTCAGATCCGTCACATCGGGCGTCGCGTCGGGCTCCACGGCTGGCTCGGCCTGGGCGGGCGACGTTTCCGGTACCGGGTCTGCGGGCTGCGCGGGCACGGGGGGCTCTTCCTCGACGGCCGGCGTGGCGGGCGCTTCGGGGGCCGGCGGCGCTTCGGGGGCCGGCTGTGCGGTATCGGCCGGGCGAGCGGCCAGAAGTGTCGCAAATTCCGACTCCGACATGATCGTGACCTGCGCCGTGGGCAAGGGCGGCGTGTCATGTTCGAAGAACACCCCCCCCACGATCAGCCACAGGATCACCGCCGCATGGGCTGCGCCGGAAACCACAAGACCGATGCGTTCGGATCTGTCCATGGGCAAGCGCCCTAGTTCCCCGCCGACCCGTCAAGGCGCGGGCCGCCGGATTCCGTGACCAGAACGATATTCGAGATCCCGGCCGAGTTCAGGGCGCCCATCACCTCGGCGACACGCGCATAGGCAAGCTTGCCATCCGCGCGCAGAAACACGCGGTCGTCGCTGCGCTCGGCCAGAACGGCGCGCAGCTTCGGCACCAGCTCGGCCTCGGGCACGGGGCTGTTCTGTATGGCGATGGTACCATCCGCTTGAAGCGAGATCGCCAAGGGCTCCTCCTGCTGGCTGCCCACTGCCTGGGCCGCGGTCTTGGGAAGCTCCAGCGGAACACCGACGGTCAAGAGCGGAGCGGCGACCATGAAGATGATGAGCAACACCAGCATCACGTCCACAAAGGGCGTGACGTTGATCTCGCTCATGACCTGCGGTTTGCCGCGGCGGCCGCGACGGCGATGCCGCCCGCCACTGCCCGGTTTCATGACCCCCGCGCCCATCGATCAGGAATCCAGCTGCCGCGACAGGATCGTGGCGAATTCGTCGGCGAAAGCCTCGTAACCCGCGATGATCCGGTCGGAATCGGTGGACAGCTTGTTGTAGAAGATGACCGCGGGAATGGCCGCGACCAGGCCCAGGGCAGTGGCCACAAGCGCCTCGGCGATGCCGGGCGCGACAACGGCCAGCGAGGTGTTCTGGCTGATCGCGATCTGCTCGAAGGCGACCTTGATCCCCCAGACCGTCCCGAACAGGCCGACGAAGGGCGCGGTCGATCCCACGGTTGCCAGGAATGGCAGGCCACGCGTCAACTGCTCGGTCGCCTTCAGGATCGCGACATCCATCGACCGTTCGATCCGGGCCTGGGCGCCCGCGATCATGCCGCCATCATCGCGCAGAGATCGACGCCATTCCGTCATTCCCGCGGCAAAGATGCGCTCGGAAGGCCCTTCGGGATCGGGGCCGATCCGGTCATACAGCTCGTCCAGCGGCTCGCCCGACCAGAAGGCGCGGTCGAAAATCGCGGCCTCGCGCCGGGCCTCGCGAAAGGCGATGAATTTCTGGATGATGATGGCCCAGGACCAGAAGCTGGCCACGACAAGCATGATCATGACCAGCTTGACGACCGGTGATGCCCGCCAGAACAGGGCCAACAGAGAGAAATCCATCTCCTGCGCCAGGGCAAGGGTTTGGGTATCCATGAATGACTGCTCGCGCTCTTGTTATGCAGCCGGGCGTCTTGCCCGACCGTGATTTGCGGCGATTCTATCCGCGATCGGCGCGCCTTTCCACTGGCTTTCCCGTGAACGCTCGGTCAATCACGCCCTCACGCGGCGGTTTCCGCGATGCGTTGGCGGATATCCGCCGGCAATCGCGCCGCGCGCCCCTGTGCGTCCAGACAGACCAGCGTAACAACCGCCTGAAACAGCACCGCGTCGCGACGCAGCACGGCCTGATCCAGAATCAGCCGCGCGCCACGGACCTCGCGCAGACTGGTATTAACGTCCAGAAGGTCGTCGAAATGCGCGGGCGAGAGGTAATCCGCCTCGATGCGCCGGACGGCAAAGACGATCCCGGATTCGGCCTTCAGCCTGACCTGGTCGATCCCCAGCGTCCGCACCCATTCGGTGCGCGCGCGCTCGATGAATTTCAGGTAATTGGCATAATAGACGATCCCGGCAAGGTCGGTATCCTCGTAATAGACCCGGATCTGCAGGCGGTGGCTCATTGGGCGATCCCTGTTTGCCCCCCTGACTAGCGTCTCCCGGCGCTTTCGCGCAAGCCCGCGCGCCCGGCCTTGGCAAGCTCGCCGGGCTGGTGTAGCCACGACAGGCAAGGACCTACACTGGCCGGAAGGGGAAGACATGAACCGCTCTGTCATCGAGCAGGACCTGATCATCGAAGGCAATATCTCCTCGAAGCAGGGCGAGATCGAGATCAAGGGCCGCGTCACGGGGGATCTTGACGCGAATACGGTCGAGATCCGGCCCGGTGGACAGGTCCAGGGCGCAATCCAGGCCGAGATCGTCCGGATCGAGGGCAGTCATGCCGGCACGATCAGCTGCGGCGACCTGGTCCTGGATGCCGAAGCCGACGTCAAGGCGGATGTCAGCGCCCGCACGCTGGTGTCGGAAAAGGGCGCGCGGATAAGCGGCAAGGTGCAGATCACCGGCGCCTGAGCGCGCCCTCTATTTGCCGAAAAGATCGGGCTGCCCCGCACTTTGAGGCTGCGGCAGCCCCAGATGCGCCCAGGCCCGGCTGGCCAGCATGCGCCCCCGCGGTGTGCGCTGGATCAGGCCCTGTTGCAGCAGGAAGGGCTCGATCACCTCTTCGATTGCATCACGGCTTTCGGACAGCGCGGCGGCGATCGTTTCGACACCGACCGGTCCGCCGCCATAATGCTCGGCCAGAAGTGTCAGATAGCGACGATCCGCGCCATCAAGACCAATGTGATCGACCCCCAGCCGCGTCAGCGCGCGGTCGGCGATCTCTTGCGTCAGGCGGCCATTGCCTTCGACCAGAACGAAATCCGCGACGCGGCGTAGCAGTCGACCGGCAATACGCGGCGTACCCCGCGCGCGACGGGCAATTTCGCGGACACCTTCGGGATCGGCCTGAATACCCATCAGGCGCGCGCCGCGGGACACGATCAGCTCCAGCTCCTCGATCGTGTAGAATTGCAACCGTGTCGGAATACCAAAGCGATCGCGCAGCGGCGTGGTCAGCAGCCCCAGCCGGGTCGTCGCCCCGACCAGCGTGAAGGGCTGAAGATCCAGCCGCACGGTGCGTGCCGCGGGCCCCTCGCCGATCACCAAGTCCAGCGCGAAATCCTCCATCGCCGGATAGAGGACTTCCTCGACCGCCGGGTTCATGCGGTGGATTTCATCGATGAACAGCACGTCGCGCGCCTCGAGATTGGTCAGGATCGCGGCCAGATCCCCCGCCCGCGCCAGCACCGGCCCCGAGGTCATGCGGAAATTGACGCCCAGCTCGCGCGCGATGATCTGGGCAAGCGTGGTCTTCCCCAAGCCCGGAGGACCATAGAACAGCGTATGATCCATCGCTTCGCCGCGCCGGCGCGCGCTTTCGATGAAGACCCGCAGGTTGGCGCGCGCTTCCTCCTGTCCGATGAAATCGGACAGCGTCTGAGGCCGCAGGCTGCGGTCGATATCCTCGGGTTGAGGGTCGGGGCGCAGGATCGGATCGGGTTCCATCGTCACGCCTTGGGCGCCAACAGTTTCAGGGCGGCATGGATCAGCCTGGCGGTGTCGGCCTCGGGGGCCTCTTGCGCGGCCCGGGCCACGGCAGAAGCGGCATCACCATGAGTGTAGCCAAGATTGACCAGCGCGGACAGGGCATCCGCCGTGGCGCTGGCCGAATTGTTCGGCGCGGTCGAGGTCTGCGCCGGCGCGGGCGATGCGGCGTCCTCCTCGATCACCTTGAGCGGCGGCGCCTCGGCCGACAGCTCGCCCCCAAGGGACATGACGCTTGGCGCCTTGTCCTTCAGCTCGTTCACGATGCGCTGCGCGAGTTTCGGCCCGACGCCGGGAGCGGTGCGAATGGCCGCGGCATCGCCCAGTACGATCGCACGACTGACCCCTTCGGGCCCCAACGCCCCCAGAATGGCCAGCGACACCTTGGCCCCGACGCCCTGGACCGAGGTCAGCAGCCGATGCCATTCCTTTTCCAGCAGCGAGGTAAACCCGAAGAGCTGAAGCAGATCCTCACGCACCATCAGGTCGGTATAGAGCGCCACGGCCTGTCCGGCCGGCGGCAACGTGGCCGCGGTGCGTTGCGAGACATGGACGATATATCCCACCCCCCGCACATCGACCAGCACATGGTCGTTCGCCCGGTGCAGGATGATGCCCGCGATTCGCCCGATCATGCCACACCCCGCATCGCGGCAGCCAGCCGCCCCGAACTTTGCAGGTGGTATGCATGGCAGATCGCGATGGCCAGGGCATCGGCGGCATCGGGGCCCGCCAGCTTGACGCCCGGCAATTGGTGGCGGACCATATGCGCAACCTGCCCCTTGTCGGCATGCCCCACGCCGACCACCGTCTTCTTGACCGCGTTCGGCGCATATTCCCCGATCTTCAGCCCCGCCTGCGCCGCCACCAGCAGGGCAATACCCCGCGCCTGGCCAAGTTTCAGCGTGCCCGCGCCGTCCTTGTTGACGAATGTCTGTTCGATGGCGGCAGCCTCGGGCCGGAATTCCCGAATGATGCACGCAAGCTGTTCGTGCAGCGAAAGCAGCCGCGAGGCCAGATCCCCGTCTTTCGAGTGAGCGATTCCGTTCCCGACATGGCTGAGTCGCGAACCAGCCATCTCGATGATGCCCCAACCCATGTTTCGCAGGCCGGGATCGATCCCAAGAACGCGCATCTGCTCTCCTCGCATGTTGTATTTTTCCCACGACTAGCACGAATAGCGAACACCGCAAAGCATCAATGACAGGTCGCCCCACGCGGCAGCGGCCGATTTTCAGCCCGAAATCGACATGCCGAAACACGAAAGCGACGCAGCAGGCGGATCTTGGCCAAACACCTGACAGAACATGCAAAATCGGCATGACTGCGATGCGTTTTTTGCGCTTGCGAGGTTCGAAAACTCGGCCTATCTGCCGCGCAGTTTTGCAACGGGATCACGCATCATGGCCATACTCGACACCACTCGCCGCCCCGCCGCCGGCTCGATCTGGCGCCTTGTCTCTGCGCTGGTCGGAATGCTGACCACCTGGAACGACATGCGCGTGACGCGCAAGGCTCTGTCCGCATTGTCGGATCGTGAGCTGGCCGATATCGGCCTGACCCGCGCCGATATCGAAACGCTGACCTTCGGCCGCTGAAGCTGCCAGGCGGGAAAGGCAGACGGGGCCGTCGCGACCAGATCGCGGCGGCCCCGTCTCGTCAACGAGGGTCGTGTTGCCTTACAGCCCCAGACGATCGAGCTGTCTGGAAATCATCACTGTCAGCGGATCGGCCGTCAGCACATAGGCCCCGACCCGATCAATCGTGCTGCCAGTCCGAAGACGCTCCAGCCGGTCGGCATAGGCCACGTCGCCGATCGATGCCAGGACGGCAGCCTTGATCACCACGATGGTCATCAGGACCAGCACCACCGGCCCAAGCACACCACGGCGCAGAAGCGGCCTGCTCTTGCGGGTATAGTAGGATCGGCCAATCGCGCCCTCGGCCTCGAAACCGCCACCTGACGCGTGAATACGCTCGATCCGCGCTACGCGGCCATAGAAGTTCTGAAGGTTGCGATCGACCATGTGAATACCCCGAAATACAATCAAAAGGCGATTCGTGCTGCATCTGCGCAAGAATGCTGAAATGACAGTAAGGCAAATTTTTGGCAAAAGCGACCAAATCGTGTCGGCTATACCCTGTTCATGATCAATGCTGACCAATCACCAAGATCGTTTCGATCAACAAGGTCGAAGCCATGTTTGCGATAGGTCGAAACCACCTCATCGGCCTGTGATATCAGGATGCCCGACAATATGACATGCCCACCGGGCGCGGTATGCCTGTGCATTTCCGGCGCCAGATCGATCAACGGCCCCTTCAGGATATTGGCGAAGATCAGGTCAAAAGGCGCCCGCGCCAACAGGTCCGGGTGATCGAAGCCCGCGGCCTCGACGCACTGAACCCGCCCCGCGAGCCCATTGGCCACGACATTTGCCCGCGCCACCTCCACCGCAAGCGGATCGATATCGGACGCGATCACCGGGTCGGGCCAGATCCGGGCCGCCGCCATGGCCAGAACGGCCGTTCCGCAGCCAATATCGGCGACGTTGCGGGCCTGCACGCCCCGACTGGCCAGAGCATCCAGCGCCAGAAGGCAGCCCCGGGTCGTCGCATGATGCCCGGTGCCAAAGGCCATTGCAGCCTCGATCAGCAATGCAACCGCATCCTGCGGCACCTTGTCGGCATCATGGCTGCCATGGACGAAGAAGCGCCCGGCCTCGACGGGCTGCAATTCGCGCCGCACATGGGCCACCCAATCGGTCTCGGGAACTTCCGAGACGACAAAGGGCTGCGCACCATGCGCAGCCGCAAGCAGGGCAAGGACGATGTCGTCGGGCTCTTCCTCGAAATAGGCGCCGACCTCGTAGCGACCCGAACCGTCCTCGATCTCGAAGCACCCAACGCCGGTGGGTTCTGGCGCGATCCCCTCCAGCGCTTCGGCCAGCGCCTCGGCGGCTTCGCGGGAATCCAGGGTCGTCAGGGCGGAATAGGTCGGCATGTCATCCTCGGGCGCTGTGTTCCCCCGCCTATATCCCCCGCGCGCCCGCGGCCGCAAGCCTAGACGCCCAGCCCGACGGGGCAGCTGACGCCCGTTCCCGCAAGGCCGCAATAGCCGTTCGGATTCTTCGCCAAATACTGCTGGTGGTAATCCTCGGCATAATAGAACGGGCCTGCCGGCGCGATTTCGGTCGTTACCAGGCCAAACCCGGCCCGCGCCAGCCGTTCGGCATAGGCCGCGCGAGTGGCCTCGGCGACTGCGCGCTGGTCAGCGTCATGGGTATAGATCGCCGAGCGGTACTGGGTGCCGATATCGTTGCCCTGCCGCATGCCCTGGGTTGGATCGTGGTTTTCCCAGAAGGCCTTCAGCAGGTCGGCATAGGTAATCCGCGTCGGGTCAAAGACCACCCTGACGACTTCGGCATGACCGGTGCGCCCTGAACAGACCTCGTCATAGGTCGGGTTGGGCGTGTATCCCCCGGCATAACCCGCCGCCGTCAGCCACACCCCGGGCAGGTTCCAGAACAGCCTCTCGACGCCCCAGAAACAGCCCATGCCAAAGGTTGCCTCCTGCATGCCCTCGGGGATGGGGGCCTTCAGCGGGCGGTGAAAGACGAAGTGTTCCCGCGCCGTGGGGATCGGGTCGGGCCTGCCCGGCAAGGCCTCGTCGGGCGAAACCATCTGGGTCTTCTTTCCGAACATCGCGCTCAGCATGGCGGTCTCCTCAGCTTGACATGGCCAAGATAGTCCGCGGCGACACCCCCGACCAGTGCCGTGACGCGCATCCTTGCTCGCGCGGCGAATGACATGGATCAAATCGCACGCATTCGTTTTCGTGCATGAATCGCGCCGGCGAAGCGGAGGCAGTCATGGATCTCATCACCCTTGTCGAAACGATTGGAGAAGCGCCGGCGGCAGCGATGCTGGGTCTTGCCACCGGCGTGGTCTTCGGTGTCTCGGCTCAGAGATCGCGATTCTGTCTGCGTGCGGCGACCGTGGAATTCGCACGCGGCATGCTTGGCCCCCGCGTTGCGGTCTGGCTGCTGTGCTTTTCGACCGCGCTGGTCTGGGTACAGGCGGCCGAACTCACCGGCCTGTTTCGCAGCACCGAGGCACGGATGATGGCCGTGCCGGGATCATGGTCGGGCGCGCTGATCGGCGGGCTGATCTTCGGGGGCGGAATGGTGCTCGCACGCGGCTGCCCCGGGCGGCTTCTGGTGCTGGCATCCTCGGGCAATCTGCGTTCGATCGTGTCGGGGCTGATCTTTGCCGTCGTGGCCCAGATGAGCCTGCACGGAATACTTGCGCCCCTGCGCGACAGGCTAGCCGCGCTTTCGGTCACGGCGGGCGGGCACAACCTGAACCTGATCGACTGGGCCGGCCTTCCCCAAGCCAGCGGCCTGATCCTGGGGCTTGGGTTCGCGGCGCTTGCGATCGTGCTGGCCTGGCGCAACCGTATCGGCTTATCGCCCCTGATCTTTGGGTCCGGGGTCGGTTTCTCGGTGGCTCTGGGCTGGGTGTCGACCCACGCGCTCGCCCAGATCAGTTTCGATCCTGTCACGATCAGCTCGGTCACCTTTTCCGGCCCATCTGCAGCGACGCTGATGTTCTTCCTGGAACCCCGCCGGGTGCTGGGATTCGATATCGGACTGGTTCCGGGAGTCGTGCTGGGCGCGGGTTTGTCGGCCCTGTTGTCGGGCCAGTTCCGGTTCGAGGGCTTCGACGGCGCATCCAGCATGCGCCGCGCCATGACGGGCGCGGTGCTGATGGGCTTTGGCGCGATGCTGGCGGGCGGATGCGCGATCGGCGCGGGTGTCAGCGGGGGATCGATCTTTGCCGGCACGGCGTGGCTTGCGCTGTGCGCGATGTGGGCGGGGGCCATTCTGGCCGATACCCTGCTGGATCGCCCGGCCCGCGTCGCCCATGCCTGAGGCTCAATAGAAACTCTGCGGATCGATATCGACCGTCAATCGCAGATTCGCCGGCAGACGGATCTGCCCCGTCCATTCAGAGATCGCGGCCTGAAGCGGTGCGCCCCGGGCTGCCTTGACCAGCAGGCGCACACGATGACGGCCGCGCACACGGGCAATCGGGGCGGGGGCTGGCCCAAACACCTGGGCGCCGATCCGGCGCAACGGCGCGTCCTTGCGCGCAAGTTCCGCCCCCGTATCGAAGGCCGCGTGCATGTCCGGGCTGGACAGCACGATCCCCGCAAGACGGCCATAGGGCGGCATGCCGGCAGCCTCGCGCTGGGCCGCTTCGGCCTGCCAGAAAGCCTCTTCGTCGCCGGACAGGATTGCCCGGATGACGGGGTGTTCAGGCTGCCATGTCTGCAACATCGCCGCCCCGGGCAGGTCCGACCGCCCTGCCCGACCGGACACCTGCCGGACCAGCTGAAAGCTGCGTTCGGCCGCGCGCAGATCCGACCCCTGCAGCCCCAGATCGGCATCGATGACTCCCACAAGCGTAAGCAGCGGGAAATTGTGCCCCTTGGCCACGATCTGGGTGCCGATGATGATGTCGGCTGCGCCCTCGGCGATCTGGCGAATGCTTTCCTTCAGCGCGCGGGCCGAGGCAAACAGATCCGATGACAGAACCGCCACCCGCGCATCGGGAAAACGCTCGGCCACTTCCTCGGCCAGGCGCTCGACGCCGGGGCCGACCGGCGCAAGCTTTCCCTCGACCCCACAGGACGGGCAGGCCTCGGGCATGGGGCGGCTTTCCCCGCACTGGTGGCAGACTAGCCGCTTCAGGAAGCGATGCTCGACCATGCGCGCGTCGCATTGGTCGCAACCGATCTGGTGGCCGCAGGCCCGGCACAGGGTCACCGGCGCATAGCCACGGCGGTTGAGAAACAGCAGGGCTTGCTCGCCCCGCGCCAGGCGCTGTTCGACTGCGCGGGCAAGCGTCGGGCTGATCCACCGGTTCGGCTGCAACTGCTCAGCCCGCATGTCGATGGCCGAGAGCGAGGGCATCCGCGCCGGACCAAAGCGTGCGTTCAGGTCGATGCGCCGATACTTGCCCGTCCGCGCATTGACCCAACTTTCCAGGCTGGGCGTGGCCGAGGCCAGAACGACCTGCGCATCGCACAGCGAGGCGCGCAGGACGGCCATGTCGCGGGCGTTGTACAGCGCCCCGTCTTCCTGCTTGTACGAGCTGTCATGCTCTTCATCGACGACGATCAGGCCCAGATCGCGGAATGGCAGGAACAGGGCCGACCGTGCCCCGACCACCAGCTGTACGCCGCCCTCGCCCGCCATGCGCCAAAGCCGACGGCGTTCGGTCTGGGTCACGCCGGAATGCCATTCCCCGGGACGGGCGCCGAAACGCGCCTCGACCCGGGTCAGGAATTCCGAGGTCAGGGCGATCTCGGGCAGAAGGACCAGAACCTGCCGCCCGTGTCGCAAGGCCTCGGCCACGGCTTCAAGATAGACCTCGGTCTTGCCCGACCCGGTGACCCCCTTCAGCAAGGTCGTACCATAGCGCCCAGAGGCCACGCCTTCGGTCAGAAGCCTGGCTGCGGCGGCCTGGTCTTCGGTCAGGGCCTTGCCCGGGCGGTCGGGGTCCAGTCGTGGATAGGGAAGGTCCCGTGGGGCGTCTTCCTCGATCAGGACCCCGGCCTTGACCAGCCCCTTGACGACGCCGGTCGAAACACCGGCCAGCCTTGCCAGTTCGGCAAGCGCAAAACTGGCGCCGCCGTAATCCTGCAGGACCTCGACGACCCGTGCGCGGGCATCCGTCATGCGGTCCGGCAGATCGCCGGGCCCACGGCGATAGACACGCCGGGGACCCGGCGGATCGGCCAGCCCCGGGGCCCGGGTCGCAAGCCGCAGCATCTGGGGCAGCGGGGTCAGCGTGTAATCGGCCGCGCGGATCAGGAACTCGCGCATGGCTGGCACCATGGGCGCTGCGTCCAGCACCCGGTTCACCGGCCGGATGCGTGCGGGGTCGAAACTGCCCTCTCCCGGCCCCCAGACCACGCCCAGAACGCGGCGTGGGCCCAAGGGCACCTCGACGAACGCGCCCGGCGCAACGCCACCCGCCGGCGCGCGGTAGTCCAGCGGCCGCCCGACCGGTTCGGTCGTCAGCACCGAGATCAGCTCGCCTTCGCGGAAATGGGACCGTTCAGCCACGCATACCCCCGATAGCGGGTTCCGGTTCGCCCCGATCCGCGATAGAAGGGCGCCCGACAGCAATATCCAGCCAGGGAATGTCCGTCATGAAATTCTTCGTCGATACCGCCGATACCGCCGCAATCAAGGAACTTGCCGATCTGGGCATGGTCGATGGCGTGACCACCAACCCGTCGCTGATCCTGAAATCGGGCCGCGACATCCTCGAGGTCACGCGCGAGATCTGCGACATGGTCGAAGGGCCGGTTTCGGCCGAAGTCGTGGCCACCGAGGCCAGGGAAATGATCGCCGAAGGCATGAAACTGTCCAAGATCGCCCCGAACATCGCGATCAAGGTCCCGCTGACCTGGGACGGCCTGACCGCCTGCAAGGCTTTCGCATCCGAAGGCCTGAAGGTCAACGTCACGCTGTGCTTCTCGCCTGCCCAGGCGATCCTTGCCGCCAAGGCTGGCGCGGCCTTCATCTCGCCCTTTATCGGACGTCTGGATGACATCCACCTGGATGGTCTGGACCTGATCGCCGACATCCGGACGATCTATGACAACTATGATTTCGGCACCGAGGTTCTGGCGGCTTCGATCCGGTCGGTCAATCACGTGATCGAGTGCGCGCGCATCGGCGCCGATATCGTCACCGCCCCGCCCCAGGTCATCAAGGCGATGGCCAATCACCCGCTGACCGACAAGGGGCTGGACCAGTTCCTGAAGGACTGGGCCAAGACCGGGCAGAAGATCGTCTGATCCTGAAACGCGGCGCGGGCAAGGTTCCCGCGCCGCGGCTTCGTTTGCGTTTTTTCCTAAACGCCGGCGGCGATTGCTGTTAGGCTGCCGCAAAAGCAAGAAATGGCAGAGGGCAGACATGGCGGAAACGGCGATCCTCGCAGAGGAATTGCGCAGGAAACTTCTGGCGCAGCCAGAGGTCATCCTGGAAGACCCGGACCTGATGAAGGCGCTGATCCGCGCGAATGAACGCGCGATGGGCGCAAACATCGTCGATCTGCGCGGCATCGCGATGGAGCGCCTGGAGGCGCGCCTGGCGCGGCTGGAGGACACGCACCGTTCGGTCATCGCCGCCGCGTATGAAAACCTTGCCGGCACAAGCCAGATCCACCGCGCGGTTCTCAGCCTGCTGGAACCTGCCGATTTCGAAAGCTTCCTGCGCAATCTGGGCGAGGACGTCGCCCGCATCCTGCGCGTGCGCGCGGTGCGTCTGGTGCTGGAAACGCACGCGGATCAGGGCGATCCGGCGCTCGAGCGGTTCGGAGACATCCTGTGCCTGGTCGGGCCGGGCTTTGCCGACGCCTATCTCAATGCCGGCCGCGTCGGGGCGCCGCGCAACGTGGTTCTGCGCCAGACAGCGCCCGACGAAGCCGTCATCTTTGGAGAGGACAATGGCTGGATCCGCTCGGAAGCCGTGATGCGGCTGGATTTCGGGGCGGGCCGCCTGCCTGGCCTGCTGGCCCTTGGCTCGGCGGACGCGCATCAGTTCGACCCCGCGCATGGCACCGACCTGCTGGGCTTTCTGGCCGGGGTCTTTGAAAGGACGATGCGGCGCTGGCTGGGCTAGGCCGTCATGACGCTGGCCATCAACCCTGCGCTGCGCGAGGCCCTGTCGGACTGGCTGGAGCGGTTGGGCGCGCTGGATGCAGCGTCGGCGCATACGCTGCGGGCCTATTCGACGGACGTATCCGACTTCCTTGTCTTTCTGGCAACCCATCTGGGCGGCGCGCCCGGGCCGGGTGCGCTGGCCAGCATCACGCAGGCCGACATGCGGGCCTTTCTGGCACATGAACGCGCGCGCGGCGTTTCGGCCCGAACGCTGGCGCGGCGCCTGTCGGCGGTCAAGTCCTTTGCCCGCTGGCTGGCCGAGCGCGATGGCCTGGACCTGACGGTGATCCTGTCCGCCCGGGCACCCAGATATCGCCGCAGCCTGCCGCGCGCGCTTTCGCCCGACGCGGCGCGCGCCGTGGTCGAACAGATCGGACAGACATCGCGCGCCGACTGGATCGGGGCGCGCGATGTTGCGGTCGCGGTGCTGCTGTATGGTTGTGGTCTGCGCATCTCCGAAGCGCTTGGCCTGACCGGGGCGGACCTGCCGCTGCAAGACAGCCTGCGCATCCGCGGCAAGGGCGGAAAGGAACGGATCGTGCCGTTGCTTCCGGCCGCACGGCAGGCTGTCGAACGTTACGTCGAACTGGCTCCCTGGCCCATCGCGGACGACCGCGCCGCGCCGATCTTTCGCGGCGCTCGCGGCGGGCCTTTGAACCCGCGCCTTGTTGCGCGCGCGATGGAGCAGGTGCGTCACGGCCTGGGCCTTCCGGCAAGCGCCACCCCCCATGCCCTGCGCCACAGCTTTGCCACCCATCTGTTGGCCGCCGGGGGCGACCTGCGGGCGATCCAGAAGCTCCTGGGTCATGCCTCCCTCTCGACCACCCAGGTCTATACCTCGGTTGACACTGCCCGCCTGATGGAGATTTACCAGAAGGCCCATCCCCGCGCATGAAGATTGCACCAGTGAAGGACGACATGACATGACGCCACGGACAAAGGCGCTGCTGGTTCACCTGTTCACCGCGACTGGTGCGGTGCTGTCGATGCTGGCAATGCTGGCCGCGGCGGACGGGGAATGGAGCATGATGTTCCTGTGGCTTGTCGTGGCGCTGATCGTCGACGGGATCGACGGCCCGCTGGCGCGTCACTACCACGTCAAGGTGAACTGGCCGACCTATGACGAGGTGCTTCTGGACCTGATCATCGACTACCTGACCTATGTCTTCATTCCTGCCTTCGCGCTGTTTCAATCGGGGCTGCTGCCGGGCTGGACGGGCTGGCTGGCGATCATCGTCATCACCTATGCCAGCGCGATCTATTTCGTCGATACACGCATGAAGACGCGCGACAATTCCTTTGCCGGCTTTCCGGCCTGCTGGAACATGGTCGTGCTGGTCCTGTTTGCCCTTAAGCCGAATTTCTATCTCATGACGGCAATCATCGTGGCCTTGGCCGCATCCATGTTCACGAATCTGAAATTCGTTCATCCCGTGCGCACCGAACGCTGGCGCTGGCTGACCTTGCCGATCGCCATCGCCTGGGTGTTGTTTGCCGCGCGCGCGGCCTGGGTCGATTTCGCGCCGGGTGACATTGCCCATTGGGGGCTGGCGCTCAGCTCGATCTATCTTCTGCTTGTCGGGATCGTCCAGCAGGTCTTCCCGACAGACGCGGATCGCGAACAGGCCTGAGCAGTCCTTGACGCGACGGGCCGCGGGGCGCATATCCAGATCAGATGGAGGCGCCCTGTCATGTTCATTCAAACCGAATCCACGCCGAACCCCGCCACGCTGAAGTTCCTTCCCGGTCAAAGCGTGCTGGGCAATGGAACCGCGGACTTCACCGATGCCGAATCGGCCGCAAGATCGCCGCTGGCGAGGCGGATCTTCGCCGTTCCCGGCGTGACGGCCGTGTTTCTGGGGTCTGACTTCGTCACCGTGACCAAGTCCGATGACGTTCTGTGGGAGCACATCAAGCCCGCGATCCTTGGCGCGATCATGGAGCATTTCCAGTCCGGCCAGCCGGTGATGGACGAAGGCCAGGCCGAAAGCGGCCATGTCCAGACCGACGAATCCGGCCCCGATGCCGAGATCATTCGCCAGATCAAGGAGTTGCTGGATACGCGCGTGCGCCCGGCCGTGGCGCAGGATGGCGGTGACATCACGTTCCATGGATTCGACCGCGGTATCGTGTATCTGCACATGCAGGGGGCCTGCGCAGGGTGCCCGTCCTCGACCCTGACGCTGAAGATGGGAATCGAGAACCTGCTGCGCCATTACATCCCCGAAGTGATCGAGGTTCGTCCCGTTGCCGCCTGAAGCGACGATCCTGGCATTCGACACATCGGCCGCGCATTGCGCGGCCGCATTGCTTGTGCGCGGCCAGATCGTCGACGCGCGCGTCGAGACGATGGCGCGCGGCCAGGCCGAACGGCTGATGCCGCTTCTGAGCGCATTGCTGGACAGGCAGGGTCTGGACTGGTCCGCCCTGGACGCGATCGGGGTCGGTATCGGACCGGGCAATTTTACCGGTATTCGCATCGCCGTGGCCGCGGCGCGTGGTCTGGCTCTTGCGCGCGGCATCCCCGCGATTGGCGTGTCGGCTTTCGAGTCCATCCGCCCGCCGGCCATGGCCTGCCTGGCGGTCGTTCCCGCGCCGCGCGGCATGATTTGCGTCCAGGAATTCACCGCGCAATCGGCCCTGCCCCCCGTCGTCATGCCCGAGTCCGAGCTTGACAGGACCGATCTGCCAATCCTGCGCCATGATCGCGTGTCTCCCCAAGAGATCGCAGCGCAGATCGCGCGTCTGGCGGCCGAGCGTGCCCACGAAACGGCACCCCGTCCGGCGCCACTCTACCTGCGCCCGGCAGACGCAGCGCCCGCGCGCGATGTGGCGCCGCCCCTGCTGCCATGACGGACGCCTGGGCGCTCGCCGCTCTGCACGCGGCCGTTTTCACGACTCCTCGGCCATGGTCGGCAGATGAATTTGCCGCGTTTCTCGGGCAGCCGGGCGCGTTCATCCTGAGCCGTCAGGATGACGCCGGGCTGGGCGGGCTGCTTGTCGGGCGCGTGGTCGCCGACGAGGCCGAATTGCTGACCCTTGCCGTTGCCCCCGAAAGGCAGCGCCAGGGGCACGGCGCGGCGCTGGTGCGGTCCTTCCTGGACGAAGCCCGTCGGCGTGGGGCTGCGACGGCCTTTCTGGAAGTCGCGGCCGACAACCTTCCGGCGATCGCACTCTATCGCCGTTTCGAATTCGCTGAATCCGGCTGTCGGCGTGGGTACTACCGCCGGCCCGATGGCAGCCCCGTGGATGCTCTGGTCATGGCACGAAACCTAAGAAGGCAGGACTGATCGAAGCCCGCACGTTGCGTCCCCGCAGGCGGGCAGGCGCAAATAGCTATTGACCGTGACGGGCTGGTTTCGCACTAATCGTTCCCAATCCGCACGCGCCCGATACCGTGACGGGTCTGGCGCACTTGCGGATACCAGTGACCCAAACAGGGAGCATTCCATGACCCTCATGACCAAATTCCTCGGCGCAGCCGCGGCGCTGGCGCTTACGGCGGGCGCGGCGCTTGCCGATCCGGCGATCATCTATGATCTGGGCGGGAAGTTCGACAAATCCTTCAACGAGGCCGCCTATAACGGTGCCGAGCGCTGGAAAGCCGAAACCGGCGGCACCTACAAGGAACTGGAGATGCAGTCCGAGGCCCAGCGCGAGCAGGCCCTGCGCCGACTGGCCGAATCTGGCGCCAATCCGGTGGTCATGACCGGCTTTGCCTTCGGCGACGTGCTGAACAAGGTCGCGCCGGACTATCCGGACACGAAATTCGCGATCATCGACATGGTGGTCGATCAGCCCAACGTCAAATCGATCGTCTTCACCGAAGAGCAGGGCTCGTACCTGGTCGGCGTGCTGGCCGCCAAGGCATCGAAGACCGGCACGGTCGGCTTCGTCGGCGGCATGGACATTCCCCTGATCCGCAAGTTCGCCTGCGGCTATGCCCAAGGCGTCAAGGCCGTCAATCCCGATGCCAAGATCATCGTGAACATGACGGGCTCGACGCCCGCGGCATGGAACGATCCGGTCAAGGGCGCCGAGATCGCCAAGGCCCAGAAGGCGCAGGGCGCTGACGTCATCTATGCCGCGGCTGGCGGCACCGGCATCGGTGTTCTGCAGGCCGCAGCCGACGAAGGCATCCTGTCGATCGGCGTCGACAGCAACCAGAACTACCTGCATCCGGGCAAGGTTCTGACCTCGATGCTCAAGCGCGTGGACAATGCCGTCTACGAAGCCTTCAAGGCCGGCGAAAACATCGAGCCGGGTATCGAAGTGATGGACCTGGCCAAGGGCGGCGTCGATTACGCGCTGGACGAAAACAACGCCGCGCTGATCACCGACGAGATGAAGGCCGCCGTCGAAGAGGCCAAGGCCAAGATCATTTCGGGCGAGATCAAGGTCCATGACTACATGGCCGACGAGACCTGCCCTGCCCTGACCTTCTGAGATGATGAGCCCTGAAACGAAAATGGGGCGGCGGGACACCGCCGCCCCTTTGGATGTTCCACCAGCGATCGAGCTGCGGGGCATCTCCAAGGCGTTCGGCACCGTTCAGGCGAACAAGGATATCTCGATTCGCGTGATGCCGGGCACGATCCACGGCATCATCGGCGAGAACGGCGCGGGCAAGTCCACGCTGATGTCCATCCTGTATGGATTCTATCGCGCCGACTCGGGCGAGATCTTCATCAATGGCAAGAAGACCGAGATCCACGACAGCCAGGACGCGATCCGCGCAGGCATCGGCATGGTCTTTCAGCATTTCAAGCTGGTCCCGAACTTTACCGTTCTGGAAAATATCGTGCTTGGGGCCGAAGATGGCGCGCTGCTGCGTCCCTCGCTGGCCAAGGCACGGCGCGTTCTTGACGAACTTGCCCGCGAATACGAGCTGGAGGTCGATCCCGATGCCGTGGTCGAGGATCTGTCCGTCGGGCATCAGCAGAGGGTCGAAATCCTCAAGGCGCTGTATCGCCATGCCGACATCCTGATCCTTGATGAGCCAACGGGGGTTCTGACCCCGGCCGAGGCCGATCACCTGTTCCGCATCCTCAAGAACCTGAAGGAACAGGGAAAGACGATCATCCTGATCACGCACAAGCTGCGCGAAATCATGGAGGTCACCGACACCGTCAGCGTCATGCGGCGCGGCGAGATGACCGCCACCGTACGCACGGCCGAGACCAGCCCCGAACAGCTGGCCGAGCTGATGGTGGGTCGCAAGGTTCTGCTGAACGTTCCCAAGGCGCCAGCCTCGCCCGGAGCGACCGTGCTTGAGGTCGAAGACCTTCGCGTGACCGATGCCGACGGGGTCGAACGACTGAAGGGGATATCTTTCCAGATACGCGCGGGCGAAATCCTGGGCATTGCGGGCGTCGCGGGCAACGGCCAGTCCGAGCTGCTGGCGGTCCTGGGTGGCATCATGAAGGGTCAGGGTCGCGTCCGCCTGAATGGCGAGGAACTGGACCTGACCGGGCGCCATTCCGATGGCCAGTCGCGCAGGGCGCGCGGTATCGCGCATGTCCCCGAAGACCGGCAGCGTCTGGGCATGATCCTGGACTTTACCGCCTGGGAGAACGTCGCCTTTGGCTATCACCACGATCCGGCCTATCAGAAGAACCGGTGGCTGATGGACAACGATGCGATCCTGCGCGACACGATGGGCAAGATGGAACGCTTCGACGTTCGCCCACCCATCCCGACACTGCAGGCCAAGAACTTCTCGGGCGGCAACCAGCAGAAGATCATCCTGGCGCGCGAGATCGAGCGCAATCCGGATCTGCTCCTGGTGGGGCAGCCAACGCGCGGCGTCGATATCGGCGCCATCGAATTCATTCACAAACGCATTGTCGAGCTGCGCGATGCCGGCAAGGCAGTGCTGCTTGTCTCGGTTGAACTGGACGAAATCATGAGCCTGTCCGACCGCATTGCCGTCATGTTCGACGGCCGCATCATGGGCGAACGCCTGCCCGAACAAACCGACGAACGCGAACTGGGTCTTCTGATGGCCGGGGTCGCAAACGGCAAGGGGGACGCAAGATGACCCGCCTGCCTCGCTGGGCCGATCTGGTCCTTGTGCCTCTGATCTCGCTGCTGCTGGCTGGCGTGATCTCGGCGCTGGTCATCCTGGCCATCGGGCAAAGCCCGTGGGAAGCTCTGCGCACCATGGTGGTGGGCGCGCTTGGATCGCCCTATGCCTGGGGATACACGCTGTATTACGCCACAAGCTTCATGTTCACCGGGCTTGCGGTAACTGTGGCCTTCCATGCATCGCTGTTCAATATCGGCGGCGAGGGGCAGGCAACGCTGGGCGGACTTGGCGTGGCGCTGGTCTGCCTGTCCTTTCCCTGGCCGCACTGGACGCTGGCCCTGCCGGCCGCGATGGTGGGCGCGGCCCTGTTCGGCGCGGCCTGGGCGGCCATTCCGGCCTGGCTGCAGGCACGGCGCGGCAGCCACATCGTCATTACGACGATCATGTTCAACTATATCGCCGCTGCGCTGATCATCTATCTGCTGGTCAGCGTGCTGAAGCCCGCAGGGCAGATGGATCCGGCCACCGCGCGCTTTCCCGAAGGCGCCCACCTGCCCCAGCTGAACGAAATACCGCTGGTGAACCTGATCTTCGACAAGCAGGTTCCGGCGAATGTGACGCTGTTCATCGCGCTCATCGCCTGCTGGCTGGTCTGGGTTCTGCTGTGGCGCACACGCCTGGGCTATGAGATTCGTGCCTTCGGGCGGTCGGAACCTGCGGCGCTTTATGCCGGTATCTCGCCCTTTCGGGTGACGATGCTGGCGATGCTGATCTCGGGTGCGCTGGCGGGCCTGATGTCGATCAACAACGTCATGGGAGAGAGCGAGCGCCTGCTGCAGAACTCGACCGAGGGCGCGGGCTTCATCGGCATCGCGGTGGCGCTGATGGGGCGCAACCATCCCTTTGGCGTCTTCCTTGCGGCCTTGCTGTTCGGGTTCCTGTTCCAGGGCGGGGCCGAGCTTGGGCTTTGGACCACGATCCCGATCGAGCTGCGTACTGTCGTTCAGGGTCTGGTGATCCTCTTTACCGGCGCCCTTGACTACATGGTTCGCATGATGCTGGTCCCGTTCTTCCGCGCTCGCAAGCTGGAGGCCGCGTGATGGATTTCTCGACACTGGTCCAGATTCTCGATTCCACGATGCGGCTTGCTACGCCCCTGCTGCTTGCCTGTCTGGCGGGGCTTTATTCGGAACGATCGGGCATCTTCGACATCGGCCTAGAAGGCAAGATGCTGATGGCCGCGATGTGCACCGGCGCGGTCGCGGCGCTGACCGGTTCAGTCTGGCTGGGAATGCTTGCCGGGATCGGAGGTTCGATTCTGTTCGCGCTGGTTCACGGGCTGGCCTCGATCACCTTCCGCGGCAACCAGCTGATTTCGGGAGTGGCGCTGAACTTCGTGGCCTCGGGTGTCACCGTGCTGATTGCGCAGGCCCTGTTCAGGCAGGGCGGCCGGACACCGCCGCTGTCGGGCGACGCACGGTTCAATCCGATCGAACTGCCGTTCGCGGCGCAGCTTGCAGATATTCCCATCATCGGCCCGCTTTATTCCGATGTGCTCTCGGGCCATGGCGCATTGGTCTATGTGGCGCTTCTGGCCGTGCCGGTCACCTGGTGGGTGCTGTTCCGTACACGTTTCGGGTTGCGCCTGCGCGCGGTCGGCGAAAACCCGGCCTCGGTCGACACGGCCGGGGTCTCGGTCATCCGGCTGCGCTATACCGCCGTCATCATCACCGGAATCCTGTGCGGTCTTGCGGGGGCCTATCTGGCCGCTGGTCTGCAGACCGGCTTTGGCAAGGAAATGACAGCCGGGCGGGGCTATATCGCACTTGCGGCACTTATCTTCGCCAAGTGGCGGCCCTGGCATGCGCTGATGGCGACCTTCCTGTTCGGGTTCTTCCAGGCATTGGCGCTGCGGCCGGACGTGATCCGTGGAACGCTTGGTTTCGACGTTCCCGTGCCTGCGCTGGATGCCCTGCCCTATGTCCTGACCGTGATCGTTCTGGCAGGTTTTGTCGGTCGCGCCATTCCACCGCGCGCGGGTGGCGAGCCCTATGTGAAGGAACGCTGAGCCTTACGCGCCAGCAATTTGACAACGCCCCGTCCTTGCGGGAAGACTGACAAAGATCTTCCCGCAAGGCAGGTTCCCGCCGATGAAACTTCGCGTGCCGTATTCCGACCGATCGGACCCTGCCGGCACGACACGATCCGGCCCTGGTATCGTACCGCATTTCGTGGGCCTGATCGTCACCGCGGGCATTCTGCTTGCCGCCCTGACATTTGCCCGGGCCGCACCGCCCAGGGAAAGCATCGTCGCGGATCTTAGCCAACGTCAGGTGCCGATCACGGCAGACTTTGACGGGACCGAGATCATCGTCTTCGGCGCTGTCAAGCGCGATGGTCCCGCACGCACCGACTCTCCATTATCGGTGATCGTGACGGTCGAGGGCCCGTCGCGTCCCGTGACGGTGCGGCGCAAGGAACGTATCGCCGGTATCTGGGTCAACACCGACGCGGTCGAGATTGATCTTGCGCCCTCATTCTATGCGATCGCGACAACCGGGCCCTTGAACCAGATCCTGTCGGATACCGAGGATCTGCGCCACAAGATCTCGATCCCGCGCAAGATCAGATCCGTCGGTGCCCCATCGAACATCCAGGATTCCCTTTCGTTCACGGATGCGCTGATCCGGCTGCGGACAAGATCGGGGATATACCAGTTGCGTCCGAACACGATCCGGTTTCTGGACCAGACCCTGTTCAACACGGCGGTGACCCTGCCCGCGAACCTGACCGAGGGGACCTATCGCGTGACCCTGTATCTGACCCGCGACCGCAAGGTCGTCTCCAGCCAATCGACCACTCTGGCGGTACGCAAGGTGGGGCTGGAGCGCGACCTGTACCGGCTGGCCAACGAACAGCCGCTGGCCTATGGCATTCTGTCGATCGTCATCGCGATCGCGGCGGGCTGGCTGGCCTCGGCCGTCTTTCGCTGGCTGAAAAGCTGATCTCTCTCAGAATGCGCGGAAGGTCATGGTGGTCAGCGTCCGGCTGATGCCCGGAATGTCGAACAGATTCCGGTTCAACCACTGGCCGACGTCCTGGTCGTCGGGCACATAGACCTTGGCAATCAGATCGTATTCGCCCGAGGTGGAATAAAGCTCGGACACGATTTCGCGGTCGAAGATCGCTTCGGCCACCTCATAGGTCTTGCCGGGCTGGCATCGGAACTGGACAAAGACACAACGCATGGGCTTCTCCGTGACGGTTGCCCCGAACCGGGGCGGATATGGCAGGAATGAACGGGAACTGCACGCATGTCACGGCCCGCCGGTCAGCGCCAGCTCGGCGGGTGGCGCGATCAGATCGGCCGTCGATAGCGGCTCGGACGGCAGGGCAAGGCGGTTGCGGACGACCCAGTGCAGACGGTGTTCGGCGCGCGTGATCGCGACATAGGCAAGCCGCTTCCACAGGGGGATGCCCGCTTCGACACGGCCCATGCGCGCGGCGGCCTGGATATCGGGGGCATAGACCTGGACTTCGGGCCATTGTGACCCTTGGGCCTTGTGAATCGTGACCGCCGCACCATGCAGAAAGGCCGCGCCCATATGTGCCGCGGATGGGATGAAGGGTTCGTCCTCGTCCGGCAGCTCGATCTTGATGATCGAGGCGGCCGACAATTGGGGTTCGTCTGCGCCCATCACGAACAGCCGCGCAAAACCCGGCTTCTTGCCGGGCCCCAGATAGACGACCTGGGCGCCCTTGATCAGTCCGCGGGCCTCAAGCTCGATACGCCGCTTGCGATGCTTCAGCGGCAGTTCGATCCCGTCGCAGATCAGCGGCTCGCCGGGCAAGAGTTCGTCCGGAGGGGCGCCATAGGCCGTCCGGAAAGCATGGATCAGGCGAATGCGCGTCTGGTTGCGCCACACCAGAACGGGCGAACGCGCCATCAGTGCGGCATCGACACGTTCGCCGACCCTCACCCGATCATCGGCGGCCGCGGCCTCGGCAACCAGGGTCTCGAACGACTGGAAATCCATCTGCGGGTCGGCCAGGGCATGCGCCAGGTCCAGAATCGGGTTCCCTGCATTCTGCCGGTGAATGCGGTTCAGGTGGACGCGCGCGCCGGTCGGCAGGCCATCGAAGACCATCTGACCGGATTGCCCGACCGGCGCAAGTTGCGCCGGGTCGCCGAAAAGCACCAGCGTCGGGAAGATTTCCTTCAGGTCGTCGAACTGACGTTCGTCCAGCATCGAGGCTTCATCGACGAAGCCGATATCCAGCGGGTCCTCGCGCCGCTTCCACCCCTTGATGAAGTCCGACCCGCGCAAGCCCGCGGCGGCCAGAGCGCCCGGAATCGACTTGTGCAGATCGTAGAAGGATTTCGCCCTGTCCAAGGCGTCCTCGCTCAGCCCCTCGACCGACGGGCGGGTGCCTTCACCGGCCAGCCAGTCCGCGATGCGTTCGTATTGCGGATCATAGACGGGGGTATAGAGGATGCGGTGGATCGTGGTCGCCGGCACCCCCCGGTTGCGCAGAACGCTGGCGGCCTTGTTCGTGGGCGCCAGAATCGCGACAGAACGGCGCTCCTTGCGGCGGCGGCCCTCATAGTCGCCAGTGACGATATCGACACCCGAGTCCTGCAGCGCACGGGTGAGCTGAGCCAGCAGCATGGTCTTGCCCGAACCGGCCTTGCCGGTGACGGCCAGAACGCCGCTACCAGCGGCGCGCGGAGGCGTGGTCGTGCCATCCAGCAGGTCGACGCCCGCGCGCGACAGAAGGTCCGCCACGCGGTCCCAGGCTTCGGCCTGATCGTCGGAAAAGGTGATCTCGGAGGCAGTCATGGCGCGACCCTAGCCCGTCACGCAGGGCGGCGCCAGATGGTCAGATCAGCGGATCTGCGCCAGAGGATCGCCCTGCGCCCTGTCGGCCCGATACCAGCTTTCGACAAGCTCGGGCGCGATCCCGACCCGAGACGCAAGGTGCCGTCGGATCTCTTCGGAAAACTCCCAGAAGCCCAGGCTGATGCGCTCGGCACCCTCCCCCTGGGAACCGAGAACCACAGGTTCCCACCCAAGGCGGCGATAGATGCGAACCATGCGGGCGTCAAAAACGCCGACCGCGCGGCGCAGACCCAGCGCGCATCCCAGTTGAGCCGCCCCCAGCATCAGCGCCGAGGAAACCATGTGTGGCGCACGTTCGGACACGCAAAACCGTGTGCATTCCCACAACTTCGGATGCGAAAATCTCATCCCGGCTGCCAGATGGGAAAAGTGATCATTCACCATGGTCGGTCCTGTCGTCGGCAGAAACCGCATCGAGCCCCCATGCAGGCCATCGGGCATCTGCCAGATGACATAGACAGGGTTCAGCGGATCGTATTCATCGCGCTCCCACCCGCATTCATCGACCCGCACCTGCCATTGCAGGCGGTCGCGAAACTGTCGCGCGCGGTCGCGGAACATGGATTCCTGCAATGCCGGATGGGTCGCCAGTTCTTCTCCTGTCAGAAAACGCAGCATCGATGCCTCCCTTGTTGCGTGCAACAAGGGCTAGCGAGGGATGGTTAACGGTTTCCTGCCGCACCGAGCGCCATCCATGCGCCGGTGCCGCCGCGAGGTTCATTCACATGCGGCCAAAGAAACGCCCGCAAGGCCATGCAAAGCGCGGGGCTGCATTGAGAAGCTGCCCGGTTCGGGACCGCAAGTCTCAGGTCATCTTCTGGGGCAGCGGTTTCGCCGAAGCGTTCAACCCGGCATCGGGCATCGTCGGCGCACCATGTGTGCGGCGCATCTCATCCAGGGCAACCAGCGTGGCCTGATCCAGATGATCCGCCAGTTCGGCAAGGCCGTTCATCCGCGCAAAGCCCCGCAGATCGGCCAGAACGTCAAGAATCCAGTCGTATTGCATCGAATTTTTCCATCTGAAGTGGTGGGGTCGCCCTTTCAACCTCAGAATGGGGGCCGACCCTTAACATCAGGTTTCGATTTTTCGACGGGCGAAACTGACGAGGCCGCGCAGATGGCGGCGAATCAAATGGCCCCGCCGCTTTGGACGGGGCCGTCTTGATTCTCGGGAAGCGGCTCAGCGACGGCCGGCTTCCAGCGCGTCTTCGAAGGTCCGCAGACCCGGACGGGGCGACTGGACCAGAACGGCCATGTTGCCCGGCTTGTGTTCGTTGCGCCGCATCTTCATGTGCGCCGCCGGGATCTGATCCCACGGGAAGACCTCGGACATGCAGGGATCGATCCGACGTTCGATCACCAGCTTGTTCGCGGCGCTGGCCTGCTTGAGATTGGCAAAGTGGCTGCCCTGAACACGCTTCTGGTGCATCCACAGGTAACGCGCGTCCAGCGTCAGGTTATAGCCCGTGGTGCCCGCGCAGATCACGACCATGCCGCCCTTCTTCACCACGAAGGTCGAAACCGGAAAGGTCGACTCGCCGGGATGTTCAAAGACCATGTCCACATTGACGCCCTTGCCGGTGATGTCCCAGATCGCCTTGCCGAATCTGCGGGCTTCGTTGAACCACTCCTTGTATTCCGGCGTACCGACCTTGGGCAGCTGGCCCCAGCAGTTGAACTCCTTGCGGTTGATGACACCCTTGGCGCCAAGGTCCATCACGAACTGACGCTTGCTTTCGTCCGAAATGACACCGATCGCATTCGCCCCGGCGGTATTGACCAGCTGGATCGCAAATGACCCCAATCCGCCCGAGGCGCCCCAGACCAGAACGTTCTGACCGGGCTTCAGCTCATGGGGGTGGTGACCGAAAAGCATCCGATAGGCCGTGGCCAGCGTCAGGGTGTAGCAGGCCGACTCTTCCCAGGTCAGGTGGCGCGGGCGCGGCATCAGCTGTTGCGACTGGACGCGGGTGAACTGCGCGAACGAACCGTCGGGCGTCTCGTAGCCCCAGATCCGCTGGCTGGGTGAAAACATCGGATCGCCGCCATTGCATTCCTCGTCGTCGCCGTCATCCTGGTTGCAATGAATGACGACCTCATCGCCCACTTTCCAGCGCTTGACCTTGTCGCCCACCTTCCAGACGATTCCCGCCGCGTCTGAACCGGCGATGTGATAGGGCGCCTTGTGCCCGTCGAATGGGCTGATCGGAATGCCCAGCGCCGCCCAGACGCCGTTGTAGTTCACCCCCGCCGCCATCACGAGGACCAGAACCTCGTTGGAATCGATCTCGGGCGTTTCCACGACCTCGACCTGCATAGCCTGGTCGGGTTCGCCGTGGCGCTCCTTGCGGATGCACCATGCGTACATCTTCTTCGGGACATAGCCCAGAGGCGGCATTTCGCCGATTTCGTACAGTTCCTTTTCCGGCGCCTCGTAGGGGGCGATCGGGCTTTGTGCGTCCAGGGCCATCCTGTCCTCCTGCATCCTGCTGCGCCGCAGAATCATTTGCGGCCTCAGCAGTATGGTTACGCAGCAATACGCAAGATTGCAACAGTATTGCCGCGATGTTTTGTAATTTTATGTCGTTTTAGAAATTTTATTACCCAAAACTCCGCCACATTCTTCTGCGGACGCAGAAAAATGCTGCAGAACCGAAGCAGCATAGAAGTCGATCAGCGGCAGGAAGGATCGCGCAACCTCGATATGCCCCCCTGTCTCACGCAGAACACGACGGCGGGCCAGTATGGGCAGTGCGGCCTCCAGCGCATCGTCTGCCGACCGCCCTGCCAGATCCGTCGGGGCGCCGATCTCTTGCAGCCGCTTCATGAGGTCCTGAACCCGGTCAAGCAATTCGGCACGGGACAATTTGCCTTGACCCTGCAGCGCCGCACAGACCAGCGGAACCGCCAGGACGGGCATGGCGCGCACGATGCGGCGCATCAACTCCTCGCCCAGGGCCGCGACGGGATCATCCGTCGCGACCTGCATGAGATTGCCAAGGCGCAGCGGCGGACCGAAGCTTACCGCAGCGGTTCCGAATTTCTGGAACCTTCCGGTCAGAACGCGTCGCACTTGCCGCGCCACAAACCGGACCGCCCCCCAGAACGAGGTTCGAAACCGGCGCTCTCCCCTTGCATGCGCGCGGGTGAGAACCTGATCTTCCAGGATTCGATCATAGGCGATCGAGACGGGCACAAAAACGACATCTGGCCCGTCTGCGGACCACCCTTCGACGATGTAGCTGAGAATACCCAGGCGCGGGGCGCCGACCCTTCCGTCCAGACTGAGGCCGCCTTCGGGAAAGATCGCCTGAGTCACGCCTTCGCTCGTCGCAAGCTGGACATAGCGCGCCAACACTCTCCGGTACAACGGATCGTTCGACCGACGACGAATGAAATAGGCCCCACATGCGCGGATCAGCCACGACAGGGGCCAGATGCGCGCCCATTCCCCAACCGCATAGGACAAGGTTGCGCGATCCGATGACAGCCATGTCACAAGCACATAGTCCATGTTCGACCTGTGATTCATCACATAGACCGTCGTGGTTCCGGGATCGGCCGGAGCGGGCGCCGAGGCGACGCGAACGCGATAGACAGACCGGGCCAGCCACTTTGCCACGCGTGCCGCAAGGCCGAAATAGACGGTCGCCGAGAATGCGGGCACGATCTCGCGCGCATAGCGTCGGGCACGCTCCAGCAGGACCGTCGCCGGTACGCCCGTGCGCGCGGATTCTGCGGCGATGGCCTCGGCCACCTGCGCGTCGTGGGTCAGTCGCACGATCATGTCGTGACGCGCCATCAACTTGAAGGGCTGGATCGGATGCTCCAGCCTGCGGTTCAACCGATCGACCGCACGTTGCATCCTTCGGCGCAGGAACCAGCGCACCGAGGGAAACAGGAAATGCGACAGGAACGACACCGTCGCAAAGGCCAGAATCAGGACGACAAGCCAAAGGGGCAACGTCACGGGCTGGGTCATCGGCGCAGCCTGTCAGGTTTGAACGCAGCCGTAAACACGCGCCCACGCGCCTTGCGAAAATGACGCCGCGCCGCAGCTGGCCTTTTTGCGGCGCAGCATATGGACGCGCAACTTTCTTTCCTGTAGCTTCAAGGCAACCGAATTTTCTTGCCTTGAGGTTCGCAATGACCGGAACCCCTGACCGTGACCGCCCCTGGCTGTTTCGCACCTATGCCGGCCACTCCACGGCCGAGAAGTCGAACGCGCTGTATCGCGCGAACCTTGCCAAGGGCCAGACGGGCCTGTCGGTGGCCTTCGACCTGCCCACCCAGACGGGATACGACAGCGACCATGAACTCGCCCGCGGCGAGGTCGGCAAGGTCGGCGTACCCATCTGCCATCTGGGCGACATGCGCAGCCTGTTCCGGGACATCCCGCTGGAGCAGATGAACACATCGATGACGATCAACGCCACGGCGCCGTGGCTGCTGGCCCTGTATATCGCGGTGGCCGAGGAGCAAGGCGCGCGAATCGATCGCCTTCAGGGCACGGTGCAGAACGATCTGGTCAAGGAATACCTCTCGCGCGGGACCTATATCTGCCCGCCAAAGCCGTCGCTGGCCATGATCACGGATGTCGCGGCCTATACGGCCGAGCATCTGCCGAAATGGAACCCGATGAATGTGTGCTCCTATCACCTGCAGGAGGCCGGCGCGACACCCGAGCAAGAGCTTGCCTTTGCGCTGGCGACGGCCATCGCCGTTCTCGACGACCTGCGCGCCAAGGTTCCGGCCGACCGCTTTCCCGCAATGGTCGGGCGGATCAGCTTCTTCGTGAATGCCGGCATCCGCTTTGTCACCGAGATGTGCAAGATGCGCGCATTCACGGAACTCTGGGACGAGATCTGCCGCGAACGCTATGGCATCGAGGACGAGAGGTTCCGCCGCTTCCGATACGGCGTGCAGGTCAACAGCCTTGGCCTGACCGAACAGCAGCCCGAAAACAACGTCTATCGCATCCTGATCGAGATGCTGGCGGTCACACTGTCGAAAAAGGCGCGTGCCCGCGCCGTCCAATTGCCCGCATGGAACGAGGCGCTGGGTCTGCCTCGCCCATGGGACCAGCAGTGGTCCCTGCGCATGCAGCAGATCTTGGCCTACGAAACGGACCTTCTGGAATACGAGGACCTGTTCGATGGCAACCCCGTGGTCGCCGCGAAGGTCGAAGAGCTGAAGCAGGGTGCGCGGGATGAACTGGCCTTGATCGATTCGATGGGCGGAGCAATCGCGGCGATCGACTACATGAAGGCGCGCCTGGTCGAGAGCAATGCAGAACGCATCATGCGGATCGAGCGCGGCGAAACGGTCGTCGTCGGCGTCAACCGATGGACCGAGGGCGAGCCATCGCCACTGGTCGCCGGCGATGGGGCCATCCTGACCGTCGATCCCGCCGTCGAGTCAGAACAGATCGAAAGACTGCGCGCGTGGCGGGCCAGCCGCGATGAAACTGCCGTCAAGGCCGCCCTGGCCGAACTGCGATCGGCTGCGCAGGAGGGCCGCAACATAATGCCGGCTTCCATCGCCTGCGCAAAGGCCGGTGTCACGACCGGGGAATGGGCCGGCGTCATGCGGGCGGTGCATGGAGAATATCGCGGGCCGACGGGGGTGTCGGCGTCGCCTTCGAACCGGACCGAGGGGCTGGACGACATCCGCGAGGCTGTCGATGCGGTTTCGGCCCGGCTGGGACGGCGCCTGAAATTCGTGGTCGGCAAGCCCGGGCTTGATGGCCACTCCAACGGCGCCGAACAGATTGCTGCGCGCGCCCGCGATTGCGGAATGGACATCACCTATCAGGGGATCCGACAGACGCCAGCCCAGATCGTTGCAACGGCCGCATCCGAGGGCGCGCATGTGGTCGGGCTTTCCATATTGTCCGGCAGCCATCTGCCGCTCGTGGCCGAGGTCATGGAGCGGATGCGCGCGGCCGGCCTGGAACACGTGCCGGTCGTGGTCGGGGGCATCATCCCCGAGGAAGACAAGGCACGCCTTCTGCAGATGGGCGTCGCGCGGGTCTATACGCCCAAGGATTTCGCTCTGAACCGGATCATGAAGGACGTGGTCGAACTGGCAAGCCCCCGGGCGGTCGCGGCGGAATAGCCCGCCGGCCTTTCGCGCCCGGACGCGCGGTGCCATAGTCGCCCCCGATTCGAACACGGGGGAATGACATGTCGATCCATATTGGCGCCAGACCCGGCGACATTGCCGAAACCGTCCTGATGCCCGGCGATCCCTATCGCGCGAAATGGGCGGCCGAGACATTTCTGGACAATCCTGTCTGCGTGAACCAGGTGCGCGGTATGCTGGGCTTTACCGGGACGTGGCGCGGCAACCGGGTCACGATCCACGGATCCGGGATGGGGATGCCCAGCCTGTCGATCTATGCCAATGAACTGATCCGCGACTACGGCGCGCGAACCCTGATCCGCATCGGTTCGGCCGGCGCGATGCAGCATCACGTCAAGATCCGCGATATCGTGATCGCCATGACGGCTTCGACGATCTCTACGCCTTCACGCGGGATCTTTCGCGAACTGAACTTCGCGCCGGTTGCCGATTTCGGACTACTGGAGAAAGCCGTTCAGGCCGCCCGTGCGCGTGGCGCAACATTCCACGCAGGCGGCATCTATTCCTCGGACGTCTTTTATGACGAGCGCCCGGACCTGACCGAGACCATGACGCGACACGGTGTCCTGTGCGTGGAAATGGAAACGGCCGAACTCTACACCGTTGCCGCCCGACATGGTGCACGCGCCCTGGCAGTTCTGACGATCTCCGACCACTTGCTGACCCACGAGGCTCTGCCCTCGGAAGACCGCGAGCGAAGCTTCGGCGACATGGTCGAGATCGCGCTGGAAGCAGCGTTTTCCTGAACGATCAAAGCGTGAAGATCCGCCGCCACAGGCGGTGGATCTCTGCGGTTTCGTCGGCGGAATGAGCCAGAACGGCGAATTCGTCCTGAGACCAGCTTGCCGTGACGGATAGATCGCCTTCAAGCACGCCATCCAGAACGATCAACCGCGGAACGTCCGAACTGCGTCCGATCCGGTTCATCGCCTCGCGGAAGCGGTCCCACTGCGTCTCGGCAATCGTCCGCAGGCGGGCCAGCAATTCCTCGTCGTCACTGGTTCCGATCCAGACGCCAGACGCAAAATAGAGGCAGGCGGAGAAATTCTGCTCTGCCTGTTCGACGAACAGGCGCATTGGATCAAAGGTTTCCCCCAGATCGACCTCGAGAAGCTCGGCCAGATGGTCCACCGGGATACCGATTGCCATGGTCGCGCCCGCCTCCTTGGGAAGGTCGACCTCGACCAGAACAGGGGCCTCGCTCTGCGCAAAAGTCATCAGTGCCGCGGCGACGGCTTCCATGACGTCATCCTCGTCATGGCTCAGCTCTTGCCCCACAAGCGGGGTCAGCATCGACAGATCGGGACTTGCGTCTTCCAACACCATCAGTCGGCGCCCGGAAACCAGGAATGTCGCAGCGCTGTCGCCGACGCGAAACGTTACCCGCCGCTTCATCACGGTCACATCGATCTCGTCCAGGATTGCGTGCATGGGCGGCGGCATGATCCCGTTCGATATCACGCGGGCCCGACCGCGAAAGACCGGGCGCTCCCGGCTCAGGATGGACAATTTTCTTGCGACTGCTCGGTTGTCGGTCATGGCTGCCTCTGCTGTCTTGCGCGGTCTTTGCCGCCTTTGTTCATTCGTTGGTTATGCGGTCCAGGCATTCCACCGCTTCGCGGCCCAGGGCCGTAACGTCGATCGCGCCCTCTGCGACGCACAACAATGCCTCATCAGGCTGCGTTTGCGCACGCACGAACAGGGCAATACCATCCTGATCGCCGACAAGGGCCCGCCTGGCCGGTGCATCGCCCAGTACAGGCGCCTTGCCCAACAGGGTGCAGGCTTGCTCGCACAATTGATCCAGGGCCGAGCGGTCCATGCCGCAGGCGGAATTGGTGACCAGCACCATCCCTGCCGAAAGATCGGCATAGGCAACGACACTGGTCCCCGGAAAACGGTCCGCCAGCGCGTCCAGATATTCAACGACCTTGTTCGCCATCCCGTGCACCTCCGCGCCTTGGGGTAGCGCAGATGGATCGGGGGCGAAAGTCCGTCTGGCGCGGCTCATGACAGGTCATGCCCCTTTCCCGGTCTGCACGGGTCAACCCGATGTCGTCGTTTCGTCTTCGCGGCTGCGCGCGACGACGGACAGCGCCTGCCGCATTGCACGCCCCTCTTCCGCACTCGGGCGCAGGGATGTGACGGTCCCCTTGGGACGCACACGGCGCGGCATCACGCGCCGCGGCGCAACGGGGCGAGACTCGAGGCCACGCGCATCGGGATGGGATTCACCTGTCGCGGTTGCGTTCGCTGGACGTGAAATCCGATCGATGGGAGACCCCGCGGCCGGTTGCCGGGACACATCCTGTTGCCCTGCCAGGCGTTCGACGATCCCGGCCAATGCCTGATACAGACCATGAGCGCCAGAGCTTTCCCACAAATCGTCGCCCTCGCTCGCCTCAAGCGCCTGTGTCAGCGCAATCGGGCAAACCCGTTCGAACAAGCCCGACGTTTCCCGTTCGACACGGCGTAGGACACGGGCGCGGTCACTTTCGCTGACGAGCTTGTCGAAACGCGTAACCAACAGCAGGCTGTTGGCGCGCACTTCCTCGGGCACCATTTCCCAGACAGCGGCTTCGGACTGACGCCAGGCCTGCGTGGCATGTGTGCACCACAGGACCCCGTCGACCTCACCCAGGACGCGCTCCCAGACTTCGGAATCCATGTTGGGGTCGGAGATGCCGGGAAAATCGATCAGATCGCAATGTTCAAGGATCTCTGCCTGCAGGAAAAGCCGGACATACAGCGTCTCGTCCAGCGGAATGTCATCCAGGGAGTCCAGCGATACGGGGTGCGTGTCCCCGTGAATATCCACACGATGCGCCGGGTCGTCCCCCCAGGCGATCCAGACCGGCGGCAAGCGGGTGGCGGTCACCTTTTCAGGCAGGGCCCGCCGCCCAAGAAGCAGGTTCGAAAGGGTGCTCTTGCCCGCGCTGAATTCCCCCATGATCCCGATGCGCGGCTTGCGGGACATGCCAGACGCCAGTGTCATGCGGCCGCTCCCTTCCGGGCGATCGCAACCTCTTCATCCGCCGCATCCTCTTCGGTTTGCGCGATGGCTTCGGACAGTTCCTCAAGGATCATTTCCAGGACCTCGGCCCGTTCAAGCTGCGATCTGACGCCAAACAGCTCCTGAAGCTCGTTCATGCCGACCTGCCCCTTTTCAGCGACATCCATCAGAACCGACCGCTGTTCGGCCAGGAATTCTTCCAGCCGCGCCTCGGCAGCAGCGCGGATTTCGGCGGCCTGACGGTCGCGAAGCTCTGCCACGATCGGGGCCGTCTCGGCTTCGATCAGGCTGTAGAACCCCTTGGCATAGGCCCGATATCCCCGCCGACGCTTCCACCAGCTTTTCCACCAGGAAGAATGCAGATCGAGCGCAATGGTCGTGCCCAGCGAAACCGGCGCGGGCATTTCGGGCGGCAATGGCGGTCGGACCGAGAACCCCTGAACGCCGACCGATACGACCTGGCCATAGGCCTGGGTCACGGCCTGGGCGGCCGTCTCATAGACCGACCCGCAAGCGGCATACAGATTCTTCCTCAGCACCTGATAGCTGGTGCGAAGCAACAGTCGAAGGCCGTCGGGGCTGTATTGCCAAGGCGCGTCCTCGCCATTCTTTTCCAGGTGCTGAAGCAATGCATCAAGTGCGCGTTCCAGGAAACGCGCATGCGATTGGTTTACGCGCGCAGCAAAGGCCGAGAACACGCGATCCAGTTCCTCTTTCAGCTGTGCGCGGGCCTTGGTCTCGATCCCGTCAAGCAGGCGCGACACCTCATTCGGGCTCATGACCTGAACACTGTCGCCGTCGATGCGCATCGTGGCAAGCGAGGTCGAAGCGCGCAGCCCCGAAACATGGTTGGCCGCACGCTGACGCACATGGTTGAGCACACGCGCCCCGGCCGAGCGTGCGATCCGGTCGCCCAGGACCTCGAACAATTCGGGGATGCCGGACAGACGCCACATCATGCCGCGCGAGGTCCGTTCGCCCGCCCCTTCGCCGACCAACGCATCGGCGCATTTCCTCAACGCCTCGGCGCTGTCGGCAACGATATTGCCCACCGAGTCTGCCAGCGCGGCATTCGCCCAATAGGCGCTGCCAAAGATGATCCGGGGATCCTTTGGTCCGTTCATCCGGGCCATCGTCTTCAGGATGCTGTCGCGGATCTCGGGGATCTGGTTGGCAGGGTCCGACAATTCATCGATGCGGTTGACAAAGATCACGACACCATCGGACTTGACGTTCGACACCAGCCGGACCAGCCCCATATCGACCGAGCTCAGGGCCTGCGAGGCCGACAGCACCACGACGCAAAGGCGGCTGTCGCGCAGCGCCCGGATGGTGATCTGTTCCCGCATCAGGAAGGTATCGTTGACCCCCGGCGTATCCTTGATGCACAGCGGAATCGGAATTGCCGGTGCGGAAAGGTAAAGATCCGCCGAACGCGTGATGTCAGCAAAGCGACCTTGCTTGTCGTCCATCTCTTCGTCGGCAAAGTCGTCGCCCAGGCAGACATAGCGCTGGATCAGGTCCTCATCGACATGGCGGTATTCGTGGCGCTGACCCAGCAGCAGCTCGAACCGCCGCCCAAGCCGGGCCCGTGTCTTTTCGCGCATCTGCGCGACCTGCTCTTGCAGCTTGCGCACCTCGTCATCCGCGCCGGCGCGCATGGAAAGCTCGCCAATGCGGCCGCCATTGGTCACCAGGTGATCCCATTCGTTTTCGTCGAAGAACTGGAAGGTGGCAACCGGCGCATCGGGCGCGATCGGCACATTCAGATGCAGCGAGGTCACGACCGAAGTCCATGGATTCACATCCGCCGGCAGCAGGCCTGGGCGACCAATCATCGCGTTCACTAGCGTCGTCTTGCCCGACTTGATCTGGCCGATCATCGTGATGGCGGGTTCGAAGTTGTCGAGTTCCGCAACCAGGCGTTCGATCTGCCTGTCGGATCCGGACGGGCTGAGTGCCTCGATGTCCAGCAGGGTATCGCGAAGCTCGTCCAGTTCGGCCTTGAGTGCGGAAAGCCGCTCCTGACCCTGACGCATGAAATCCGGGGGCGTGGGGCCCTCGGCAGTTGGACGGATTGCACGGTCACTCTTCATTGATCACCTGGTCCTCTGGAACGTTCCGGCAAAATATTCGATCCGAAATATGGTGGGAGAAGTGTTGATTTTCACCCTCATTGAATCAAGCACCACTTGGGGGCGAAAATGAGGCAAGGCACGCGTGCCCCGGATTCTGTCGCAAATCATTGATTTCATAAATCATTTGACGCCCGAAATATGGGGCACGGGCGGCAATCCGGCCACTTCAGGCGGCCAGATTCGCCTCCATCTCGCGCTTCAACTGAATGACGATGGCCAGCGATTCCCGCAGCGATTCGTCATCATTTTCCATCTGCATCAGTTGCAGAAGATCGGCCGCGTCAAAGGCGGCGTCCCGGATTCGCGCAAGGGCCGGATCACCATTTGCCCGCTCGGCAAGATACTCCGCCAGCCATTCGACCGACTCGATGACTTCGGCCAACAGCTTTTCCGGTTCGATCTGAGCTTGCCCCGAAGCAGACTGGAACTCGCGGCCATGACGGGCCAGCCGGTTGATCGCCAATTCCAGTGCCGCGCGCGCGGCCTCGGACATGCCGCGTGACCTGGCTTCGACAGTGGCTTCATCATCCTCGCTTCGATGCGCCACAACCGGACGCAGGCGGCGAACGGTTCGAACAGATGCGTCGCCCGGCGAAACAGGCGCGGAAGGCGTCCGATGATTTTCGACAGGCGGGTCCGATGGTTCGACACGCTTTGTCAGGACAAGCGGCGCATCTGGCGAAACAGTCTCTGCCGCGATCTCATGCAAGGACGATGGCTCCGCGTTGGGCAGGGCGCTCGCATCTTCTGCAAGCTCTGCCCCCGTTTGGCCCGTTTGCGCAAATTTCGCGATGAGAAGTTCCGCACGATCCGTGGCGATCTGAAGACCAAGCTCGATCTCGCGAAGGACCGTCGCAACAAGCGCCCGCCCTCCGCTGCGCGCCATACGGTCGCGATCGACGCTGCCGTCAGGCCGCCGCGCCGCCAGAGCGTCTGGGGTGGCAATCGGCAGGACATGGTTGAAGTGCTCGATTGCACGATCGTTCAGATCTGCCAGCGTCGCCTCCAGCGTGCCGGACAACACCATTTCATCAGCCCGGGTCACGGCCAGAATCGCATGGTCCTTCAGTCGGTCGCTTGCCCCCTGCCAGACAGCGCGCTCTTCCTCGTCAAAGACCTGGCTGCACCAGATGGCGATGTCGGTCCGCTTGTCGGCCCAGCGAACGGCGCGCTCGAGATCCGCAGGGGTCGGGGCGACTATTTCCAGGATGCTGATCCTGGCCAGCGCGGGCAGATCCATGTCGATCTCGACATAGATCGGGGCAAGAGCCGCCACCGCGTCCGGATCAAAGCGGGCCAGTGTTCGAACCGTACCGTCGGCAAGCGTGCATCGCACTTCTTCGCGCTTGGCACCAGAGACCAACAGAGTGGGCAGTTCCCGTTCCGACGGCAGGATCTGTCGGCCCAACAGAAGATTCGCGATACTCGACTTGCCGCTGCCCCGCTTGCCGAACAACGTCACGCGAACCGGCTGGGTCAGACGCGCAAGCAACGCTTCGGCCGATTTGCGGACATGTATCGGCAGATCAAGATTGCCGGTCAGAGCACGCAGCGAGTCGACGATTTCGGGCCGAACGGTCGTCTTCATGGTCACTTGCCTCCTGCGATCAGCCTGAAGGGCTGTTGGCCGTCACCGCCCGACTTTGCCTCGGTCGGCGTGAAAGCTGCCTTGTCGACGGGAACCACGCGTGTCGCATGAGCCGAATCATCGCCCGCGGCGTCCTCTGGCCTGCGACGCATCTTTCGTTCGGCAGGCTTGTTGTGGTTCAGCTTGATCACGGCAAAAGATACATTGTCCTGGTCGGGATCTGCCAGGTCGATGATCGCATCCAGCAGGCGCTCGGCAATCTCTGCGCTTTTCCGGCGACGATACTTGTTGAGAATCTTCTCGATCCGCTGCTCCTCGAGATATTGAAGACCATCGCTGGACAGGATCACGATATCCCCGACCTCCAGCACAAAGGGTTCGCGCGGGCATTGCGACCGTTCGACCCTGTCTCCCATGATCGCCGAGGTCAGGCAGTTGCGATCGGGATGGTTCCGCCCCACCTCGGGGTCCATCAGGCCCGCCGCCACCATCGCGTCGATGCGCGGCGCAAGGGAATGGTCCTCGTTCAGCTGCCGCAGCTTGCCATTGCGGAACAGGTAAAGCGGGGAGTCGCCGATCGACATCCAGTACAGACGGTTTTCCACCACCACCACGGCGACAAGGGTCGATCCCATCCCTACCGCCTTGGGGTGTTCGCTGACATAGTCACGAACCGAGGCATTCGCATTGGCCGCGGCCATGGTCAGATAGTTGGGGATGTTGGCTTCCAATTCCTGGAAATTGGCACTTTCGAACTTCAGTTCGCTGAAGACTTCGGTCACGACGATCTTGGACGCGACATCCCCCGCCGCATGACCGCCCATGCCATCGGCGAGCACGGCGACACCGACATCGGTGCCCGCGGGAAAGTCCGTGACGATCGCGTCTTCCTGATAGTCGCGCCCGCCCTGGCAGATCGCCGAAGCGACGTCGAAACGCGGCTCAGGCGATTTCCACATCGTCGGCCTCCTCGCCGTCCTCGCCAGCCCAGTTGAACTCGGCATCGCACAGGGCAACGAAGCGCAGCGTCGTCTCTCCGATACGGATCATGTCGCCGTTCTTCAGCTTCTCGGTGCTGACAAGGGGCTTGCCGTTCAGCCGAACGATATTCGCCTTGCCGCCGTGGCCCAGAAGCGTTTCATGGGTTTCGGGGTCATAGACGATGCTTGCATGATTGCTGCGCGAGATGGCCGTGTCTCCGAAATCCAGTGGAATTGTCTGGTCCTCGCCACGGCCGATCTGGGACAGGCCACTGCGCAAGGCAAAGGATTCGCCGCGTCCAGGCCCCTTGACCACGACCAGCCAGCCAATCGGATACCGAACGCTGGCCGCGCGCGACTGAGCGGGATTGTTGAACAGATCGACGATCTCACCATCGGATTTCTCGAACCCCAGAAGCCGCGTCTTGGCGCGCCGACGACGTGCATTGCCCGAAGGCAGGCGCGAGGTCAGGTCGATGCCGCTATCCGCAACGGGCGCGGGCTGCGGCCGCGCCTGGGGCGCGGGCGCCGCGGACGGCTGTCCCGCAGCTTGGTCTTCGTCATCCTCGAGATCCCAGATATTCACCGCGCCCGGCGCAGAAGAGGCCGCACCCCCCTCGGGTTCATCGCTCTCAAGGGACCGGGACAGGCGCTCCAGATCCAGCGCATCCTCATCCACGGCCTGCGCCGCGCCCTGGGAGGTCGGTCGGGGCGCAGGATCGCGCCGCTCGCGCACGACTTCCGACAGAGGCGGAACCTGCAGCTCGGCCTCATCGTCCTCACGATAGGATTGACCCGAGCTGTTCGACCGGCCAAGCAGCTTTCCGAAAATGCCCATTGTCTTGCCTTTCCAATCCACTGGCGGGCCGATCTCGGCCCAGCTTTGTCTCAATTTGTGACCCGGCATTCTGGCCAAAAGATGACGCGAAGAAGGTCTTCGGCAATTGCGGCCAATTTGTGACCCGCCGCCGGATCGCGCCGGGGCCGCGACAGGGAATGTCACGTGGCCCCGATCACGCTCATTTCAGGTTGTTGAAGTCCGCCAGGCTGTCCTGGATGATCGCGTACCATTCGCCGGTTTCGCGCATCTCGTTCAGGCCTCGGTTCAGAAGGGTCAGATAGACCCTGCCCCGGGGATTGGTCTTGTGCGAGACGAAGTGAATCGTCTGCAGCTTGGACAGGTTCGGGTTCGGTTCCACGACACCCTGCGCCTCCGGCACCGCCTTCAGGGCTGCGTCGCCGCCCTCCAGGTCAAGAAGCGTCATGTCCACCTCGCCATTGACCAGCATGCGGAAACAGTCCTCGGGTCGCGGCGGCTGAACCAGCGTGATGACCGGCTCGACCAGGCCTTCCGAGGACAACTCGGCCAGCGAGAAGCCTTCGGGCCGGCAGACGCGTGCCCCGGCATAATCCGAATAGGCCGTCACATTCGCATAGTCGCTGTCCGTACGCGTCCAGTACGCCGACACCGATTCGTAGATCGGCAGCGACCAGTCCAGCTGGGTGCAGCGATAACGGGTATTCTCGTCCATTGCCTCGAGGTTCGAACAATCCTCGGGCTTGTACCAGGCGATCGAAATGTCGAATGCGCCAAGCGGCAGCAGCGTGTCCAGATGCGCCTGCCAGTCATTGACGAAGCTGAGCGTGAATTCCCGGTCGTTGCCGCCCCGCTGAAGCGCGGTCGTGGCCAGACGCACCAGCATGCCCCCGCCCTTCAGGTTTTCGCCCGTATAGGGCTCCCATCCCGACCCGGAAACCAGCTTGATCGGCGGCTCATACAGGTTCGAGCGCTTGCGCGTCGCGGCCTGCTTTGCCTCCTGCTCCTGAATGATCGCCTCGGCGGCCTGTTCTCCCGGAAGACTGCCGTCCTCGCACGGGATCTTCAGCTGCGTGCCCGGAACCAGCTTGTTGGGGTTTTCGATCAGGTTCCGGTTGGCGTTGAAGATCATCTGGTAGTCGAAGGACCCGAATGCGGCCTGCGCGATCGAACCCAGGCTGTCGCCGTCCTTGACGGTGTAGATCGAGCAAGCCTCCTGCGCCGCGGCGAGCCCGGGCGCAAGCAGTACGGCAGCACCGACGACGGTTGCCCGTCCAAGTTTCAGGATCGTGGTCTTCATCGTTTCTTCCCTCCGGTGCGTCCCCGATGGTGGTGGCCCATGGGGACGGGACTTGACGTGCCCGGCGCCCGGACGGGCGCCGGTGCATGGGCGTCTCGGCTTACCCGCCGATCTTGTTGTATTCGGCCAGACTGTCCTGAATGATCGCGTACCATTCTCCGGTTTCGCGCATCTCGTTCAGCCCGGCATTCAGAAGCTCGATGATTTCCTCGGCCCGCGGATTCTTCTTGTGCGCAACCCAGTTCAGAGGCTCGACCTTCGACAGGTTCGGGTTCGGCTCCAACACCTCTTCCGAGCCGGGAATCTCGGCGATCGCGCCAAGCGCGCTTTCAAGATCGAGAGAAACCATGTCGACCTTGCCATCCACCGCGGCCCTGATGCAGTCCTTCGGCGTTGGCAGATAGACCCAGGACACGACGGGTTCGACCAGGCCCTCGACGGTCAGATCGAAGGTCGACCAACCCTCGGGGCGGCAGATCCGTGCGCCGGCATAATCCGACCATGTGCGGACACCGGCATATTCGCTGTCCTTGCGGGACCAGTAGGATGTGACCGACTCGTAGATCGGCAGCGAAAAGACAAGATTGTCGCAACGATACAGGGCGGCTTCGTCCAGCAGATCGCGCTTCGAGCAATCGGGCGGCGGAGTCCAGCCGATCGCGATATCAAATCCGCCGATTTCAAGCAGCGTGGTCAGATGAGCACCCCAATCATCCACATAGGACATGATGTAGTCGCGATCGTTCCCGCCGCGTTTGACCGCCGTGGTGGACAGCCGCACCAGCATCCCGCCGCCGGTCAGGCTCTTGTCCATGAACGGCTTCCAGTCGTCGCCCCCCAGAAACTTGATTGGCGGACGATACTCCCCGTCAATGCTGCGGCCGGCGCTGCGCGCCTCCTCGCGCTGGATGATCGCCTGTGCCGTCTCTGCCCCGGGCAGGCTGCCATCCTCGCAGGGAAGGCGCAGCACCGTGCCGGGCGCGACCGCGTTCGGATTGCCCCCCAGCACGTCCCGGTTGGCGTTGAAGATCATCTGGTAGTCATAGCTGCCATAGGCCGCCTGGGCGATCGAGGCGAGGCTTTCCCCTTCCTTCACGGTGTAGGTCGTACATGCCTCCTGGGCCGATGCGCCCGCGCCAGCCATCATCGCCACCGCAGCGGTCACGGCATACAGCGACCTGCGAATTCCCCGGATCATATCGTTCTTCCTTTTCATTTTTCTTCGGTCAGCCGATTGCGCCGGAACCGTCCCGCACCGTGTCGTCAGCCGCGCCCCGCCTGCATCCGCTCACGCAGGTAGGATGAGACGATGTCGTACCATTCGCCGGACTCGACCATCTTCTGCAGGCCGGAATTCAGCAGGTCGAGCACCTCGCGCCCGCGCGGGTTCTTCTTGTGAACCAGGACATACAGTTCCTTGACCGCGCCAAGATTGGCGTTCTCGACCACCTGACCATCCAGGGACATGTCCGCGATCGCGTTCGCGCCCACCAGCGTGTCCACGGACACGACATCGACGGATCCCGCCATCAGCTGCTCGAAGCAGGTCGCAACAAGCGGCGGCCGCACCATGACGACGGCCGGAGCGCTCAGGCCCGCTTCATCCAGATGGGCCGTCGAATAGCCCTCGGGCCGGCAGATGCGCGCGCCCTTCAAGTCGGCATAGTCCAGCGCCTCGTCATAGCCGCTGCCGACGCGGGCAAAGAAGCCGTCCACGACCTCATAGAACGGGTCGGAGAAGTCGTAATTCTCGCAGCGGTTCCGGTCATGTGCCGACAAGGTGTCGGTCCGTTCGCAATCGGGTCGGGACCAGGGGAAGGATCCGTCGAATGCCAGGACCGGCAGCAGCAGGTCCAGATGCGCCTCCCAGTCGTTGACGAATTTCACCTCGACCTTCTTTTCGGGATCGGCACGATAGGCTGCCGTCTCGACAAGAATGGTAAAGACGCCACGTCCGGGCAGGCTTTCATCCGTGAAGGGGGGGAAGTCATTGCCCGTGATCAGGACGATGGGGCGCTCCTCGTCAGCTGCGGCTGCAACCGCGGCAGGCGAAGCCTCGGCCGCGATCGCCGGCGTCTGGCTGGGCACGGTGCCGTCGGTGCAGGGGATGCGCAGGACGTCGCCCACCTCGATAATGTCGGGATTGCGCAAGACATCCTGGTTGGCCTCGTAGATCATGCGCCAATTGTCGTTGCCATAGGCGCGCTTGGTAATCTTAAGAAGCGTGTCGCCCGGCGCGACGCGGTAGGTCTTGCATGCCTCCTGCGCCCCGGCAGCCCCGGCACACAGGGCCAGCGCGATCGCTGTCGTCTTCAGAAATCTGATGGCGCTGTGCATGTCCTCTTCCCTTTCCTTCGCTGGAGCCTGAAGCCCCCTCGGTGCGGCACGTCGCGTGCAGCCCTGAAAACGTTATCTTGACCTGTGAGAACCCGTTCCGGAAACTGCCTGAGCAATCCGGCACTCTTACCTGAGACGCGGGCAGGTTCGGCCCGGGTGACGCCTCATGACCAATCGCGGGACCGCGGATTTCCTCCGCGGCCACCGATACCTATTCCGGAGCGCGCGCCAGCGGCAGCTCTGCCACCAGCGTTTCGCCATCGCGCAGGACTTCCAGCCGCGCGGCTTCGGCCCCCATTTCCACCAGTGCCGCCATGGCGATCTCGGCCGCCTCGGCCGTCTCGAACACGGCGCCGGTCTGGGTCTCCCGACGAATGATGTCGCCCGGCTGCAGAACACCGTCAGCATTCGCGCCCGTCTCGGCCACGCGGGTCTGCCAGACCCCGTCCCGCATGGCCGCAACCAGCACTGTACCATCGGCCAAGCCTATCCGGCGTATGACGGGCACTGCCAGCAGCGCCAGATCGAACCGGAGTGTATCCGGGTCCTTGTACCGGACCGTCATGCGCGTCTTGCCGTCCGGATCGATCACCATGTCGGTCAGGATCCGGATTTCGAACGGTGCCGCTTCTGTCAGCGGCTTGTCATTGACGGTCAGGATCTCGACGCCCGGACGCAGCCAGCCTCCGATCTCGGCGGCGACACTTTCGGGAACCTGCGTCACGCTCGCAAACCGGGAATTGCCACGGGCAATCGTCTCATAGTCGAACGGAACCTCGACATCCCACAGGGCGAATTCGACCTGCTGCTGAAGGACGGGGCCAGTCGCGGCAGGTTTTTCTTCCTCGATCACGGGCTGCGCATCAACCGCAGCCTGCTCGACCGGGGCCACGATTTCGGTCGGCGCGGAATCTTCCGACCCACCGGCCGCATCTTGTGACGCATCCGGCAGCGCCGCTGCTTCGGCCGCCTCTGCAGCGGCACGATCGACCTGGGACTCGGTTATGCCAACGACTGGCGTTTCGTCCGCAACCGGATCTGCCGCAGGATCTGCTGGCACATTCTCGACCGAAGCCTGCGAAACGGCAGCCGGCTCTGCGGCCGCCATGGCCGCTCCGGCCCCGGCACCGTCGTTTTCGGTCGCACTCGCCGGCTTCGGGCTTTCCGATCCCGGCGCGGCCATGTCGTAGGCCGTCGCAGGCGCAGGGACCGGCTCGCCATCCACGGATTCGTCTGTGGTCTGGACAGGTTCGATCACCGCCGCCGACGCGGGATCCGTGGCGGCTGCCGGCGCGGATATCGCCGTGCCTGTCTGATCAGCCGCGCTGGACGTTTGCTCGGCAACCTCTGTTGCGGAGTCACTCATCGTCGCGGCGACATCCGACGACGGCAATGCAGCAACTGGCGCGGCAGAATCCTTTTGCTCGTCAAGATAGAAGTATGCGCCCGCGCCAAGGGCCGCGATCAATGCCAGGACCGATACGGCCGCACGAGCGCCGCCTCCGCGCTTGCGCTCGGCAAGCTCGGCACTGGCCGCTGCGACGGGCTTGGGGTCTTCGGCCTTGTCCTCGTCCGCGCCGGCTTCGCGCATCAGCCATGAAACGGCTGATTCAGGATCAGCCCCCGCCGATGCGGCTTGCGGATTGTCCAGCATGGCCAGCCATTCCGCCGCCGATTGCAGGCGGTCGGCGGGTCGGGTGCTCATCGCCTTGTCGATGGCCTCGAGGAAGCCCGGAGGATAGCCCGGAATGCGACCGGCCAGGGGCTCATAGGGATCGGGGCGCTGCTCGGCGATCGCGGCGAGACGCGCCTGACCATTGACCGGCGGCTCGCCCTTGATCGCGTGATACAGAGACGCGGCCAGCGCGTAGAGATCGCTCCACGGCCCCTGCTCGCTGCCCGGAATATAGAATTCCTGCGGGGAATAGCCGTCCTTGACCACGCGCAGCGCCGAATGTTTGCGACCGCCGCTGGCGGCATGTTCGCGCGCCGCGCCAAAGTCGATCAGGATCGGTTCGCCATCCTTCGTGATCAGGATATTGTCGGGCGAGATGTCGCGATGCAGCAGCCCGTGATCGTGCACATAGCCGATCGCCGACAGAAGCTTGCGCGTGATCGCCACGATCTGTTCAGGCGTCAGTCGGGTCGCCGGATCGTCCAGAAGATCCAGCAGGTCCTTCCCTTCGATATAGTCGATGGCCATATAGGCCGTGTCGTTGTCCTCGAAGACCTGGTGGACCCCGACGATATTGGGATGCTTCAGCTTCGCCAGCCGTCGGGCTTCCTCGATGAAGTGGCGGATGATCGATTTCAGCTCGTTCTGATGGGCCCGCGATCGTGCCGTCACGATCGTGTTCGTGCGGCGGCAGAAGGCGTCGGCAAAGCATTCCTTGATGACTACGTCGCGGTCCAGGCTATCCTTGGCCAGATAGGTGATGCCAAAGCCGCCGTTATTCAGAAAGCGCGTGATGCGATACTGGCCGTGCAGCAGGGTCGTGCCCGGCTGCAACTCGTCCATCGTACCTTCGAATTCCGGCCCGTTCGCAGGCTCGTTCAGTGTCATCGCCTTGCCCCCGATGGTCGGATCCGCGTGCGCGCGGCGGTCATCCAACCCTCATGCACTTTCACTTCTGCCATCAGCTCGCAGGGGATCCCCCTGCCGTTGCGATCCAGCCCGGCAATCGGGGCAACAATAGGGCGACAACAGGGAATATTAACGAACTGGATACAGTTCCCGCCGAGCGAATCTTTGTTGCGGCGCAGGAATCGGGGGCGTTCATCATGGTAAAAAGTGGATGCGCCCCGTTTGTTGAACGATCTTCGCCACTTGAGTCGCCTGAATGGCCGCCGCACCGGTCGCCCGGCGGGCGTTCTGGCACTCATGACAACAGGTCAGTCATTCTGCCCAATCGAACCGGCAGAATGACGCGACGTATGGCATTTGTTCCGACGCATTTGTCTTGCCAATCCGCGTCCGATCACTAGGCTCGTGCCATTCCGCGCCGCGAAGGGCGCGACCCAAGACAAATACCAAAAATTGACAGGAGGTCATGACCATGACTCGCAGCCTGCTTCTTTCCACCGTGCTGAGCGCGGCGCTGGCACTGCCCACGCTTGCCGCCCAGGTCCAGCCCGGTGATGTCCTGGCCGAGAACCAGGAATACACCTACTGGCTGCTCGACGCGATCAAGTCGATGGACCCGCAGATCAACACCGACGTCGAAGGGTCCGGCGTGCTGCGTCAGCTGTTCGAAGGCCTGTTCAACGAAGATCAGAACGGCGCCCTGGTCCCGGGCGTGGCGACCTCCTATGACGTGTCCGAGGACAAGACCGTCTACACCTTCCACCTGCGCGACAACGCGAAATGGTCGAACGGCGATCCGGTGACGGCCCACGACTTCGTCTATGCCTGGCGCCGTCTGGCCGATCCCAAGACCGCCTCGGAATACGCCTGGTACATGGAGCTGATGCAGGTCAAGAACGCCGCCGACATCATCGCCGGCAAGAAGCCGGTCGAGGAGCTGGGCGTTCGCGCGATCGACGATCACACGCTCGAGGTCACGATCGAAGCCCCCCTGCCCTATTTCCCCAAGATGCTGACCCATGCCTCGACCTTCCCCGTCAACCAGAAGGTCATCGAGCAGTTCGGCGACAAGTGGACCGAACCGGGCAACCTCGTCGGCAACGGCGCCTATGTGCTGAAGGAACACATCCTTGGCGAAAAGGTCGTGATGGAGCGCAACCCGCTGTACTGGGATGACGAACACACGATCATCAACAAGATCACCGCGCTGACGATCAACGACGAAAATGCCGCTCTGACCCGCTATCTGGCGGGCGAGCTGGACCGCGTCCAGATCCCGGCCGGCCAGTATCCGCGCCTGAAGGCAGAATATCCCGATCAGGCGGTTTCGGTGCCGCAATCGTGCTCGTACATCTACCTGTTCAACCTCGACCCCGAAAAGGGCCCCGAGCCGCTGAAGGATGTCCGCGTGCGCAAGGCGCTGAGCTATGCGATCGACCGTGACATCATCGTGAACAACATCCTGCAGGGCGGTCAGGCGCCGGCCTACAACTGGACGCATCCCGCGACCGAGGGCTTCGAGATGCCCGAGATCGACTATGCGACCTGGACCCAGGACGAACGCACCACCAAGGCGATGGAGCTGATGAAGGAAGCAGGCTTTGGCCCGGACAACCCGCTGAAGCTGACGCTGAACTACAACACCTCGGAAAGCCACAAGAAGATCGCGATCGCGGTCCAGCAGTTCTGGAAGAAGATCGGCGTCGACCTGACCCTGAACAACATGGAATGGAAGGTCCACACCGACAAGCTGCAGAACCAGGACTTCGAGGTGGCGCGCTATGCGTGGTGCGGCGACTACAACGAGGCCTCGACCTATCTGGACCTGTTCACCTCGTATTCGGGCCACAACAACGGCAAGTATTTCAACGAGGAATATGACCGGCTGATGAAGGAGTCCAAGACCGCGGACAACCCGGCCCCGCTGTACAAGCGCGCCGAGGAGATCCTGGCCGAAGACATGCCCTTTGCGCCGATCTACCACTACACCAAGGTCGAGATGATCAAGCCCGACCTGCGCGGCATGGGCCTGAACAACCTGATGCAGAACTGGTACGTCAAGGACATGTACCGCGTCGCCAACTGACGTCTTCTGAAACCGATGGGGCGCGCCGGCGCGGCTGGCGCGTCCCTTCCCTTTTCGGTGGGGTTCACTGATGTTTTCCTACATTCTCAAGCGCCTGGCCGTCGCGATCCCGACGCTTCTGCTGCTGATCATCATCTCTTTCCTGCTGATGCGCGCCGCGCCGGGTGGCCCGTTCACGACCGAACGCGGCCTGCCGCCGCAGGTCCTGGCCAATCTCGAGGCGAAATACGGCCTGGATCAGCCGCTGTGGAAGCAGATGGTCAACTATGTCTGGGGCATCGTGGCGCATTTCGATTTCGGCCCGTCCTTCATCTACAAGGACCGGACGGTGAACGAGATCATCGCTCAGGGCTTCCCCGTCACGCTGACCTATGGTTCGATCTCGTTCCTGCTGGCCGTGACGGTTGGGGTGACGCTGGGCGTCGTCGCCGCGATCCGGCACAACACGTGGCTGGACTACCTGGCCGTCGGAGTTTCGATCGGCGCGCAGGTCCTGCCCAACTTCGTGATGGCGCCCATCCTTGTTCTGATCTTCACGCTGTGGCTGCGCTGGCTGCCCGGCGGCGGATGGGAGGGTGGCCAATGGCAATACCTGGTCATGCCGGTGATCGCGCTCTCGACTTCATTCATGGCCTCGATCGCGCGGATCACGCGATCGTCGATGCTTGAGGTGCTGAACTCCAACCATATCCGCACCGCCCGCGCCAAGGGGCTGCCGGAACGCAAGATCATCCTGCGCCATGCGCTGAAGCCCGCGCTGTTGCCGGTGATCTCGTATCTTGGTCCGGCCTTCGTGACGATGATCACTGGCTCGGTCGTCGTGGACATGTATTTCTCGACCGGCGGCATCGGCAAGGCCTTCGTGGACAGCGCTCTGAACCGGGACTACGCGGTGATGCTGGGCATCACGATCCTGGTCGGCGCGCTGACGATCCTGTTCAACCTGGTGGTCGACATCCTCTATGCGTGGATTGACCCCAAGATCCGGTACTGACCCATGGTGGTGGACTCAACCAAGATGCAGCGGCTGGCCGACCGGCTGGCCGAGCAGGAAATCAAGGGCCGCTCGTTGTGGGCCGACGCGCGCGCGCGCTTCTTCCACAACAAGGCGGCGGTCGGCGGCCTGATCGTGCTGGTGCTGGTGGCGCTGTTCGCGATCTTCGGCGACATGATCGCCGTCTGGTCGAACGAAGAGCTGGACTTCTCGGTCATGGGGCAAGTCGCCGAGCTGGGCGGCCCGTCGATCGCGAACGGCCACTATTTCGGAACCGACGACCTGGGCCGCGACCTGTTCGCGCGCACGGTTCAAGGCACGCGGATCTCGTTGATGGTGGGGATCGTGGGTTCGGCCATCGCGGTGATCGTGGGCACGCTTTATGGCGCGACGGCGGGCTATCTGGGCGGCCGGATCGACAGCATCATGATGCGCACCGTGGATATCCTGATGTCGATCCCCTACATGTTCGTGCTGATCCTTCTGCTGGTCATGTTCGGGCGATCCATGTCGATGCTGTTCATCGGCATCGGTCTGATCTCGTGGCTGGACATGGCGCGCATCGTCCGTGGCCAGACGCTGAGCCTGAAGCACAAGGAATTCATCGAGGCCGCGCAGGCCACCGGCGTTCCCACCTTCACGATCATCCGCCGTCACATCGTGCCCAACCTGCTGGGCGTGGTCGCGGTCTATGCCACGCTGCTGGTGCCGCTGATGATCCTGACCGAAAGCTTCATCAGCTTCCTTGGCCTTGGCGTGCAAGAGCCGCTGACCTCGTGGGGGGCGCTGATCTCGGAAGGGGCCCGGACCATGGCCTATGGCACGCTCTGGCAGCTGGGCTTCCCCCTGTTCTTCTTCGTCATCACGCTGTTTGCCTTCTTCTTTGTGGGCGATGGCCTGCGTGATGCACTGGACCCTAAGGATCGCTGAAATGGCATTGCTGGAAGTAAGGGATCTGGGCGTCAGCTTCGAGACGCCCGACGGCACGGTCAATGCCGTCAATGGCGTCAGCTTCACGCTGGAACGGGGCGAGACGCTGGGCATCGTGGGCGAAAGCGGTTCGGGCAAGAGCCAGCTTTCGTTCGCCATCATGGGCCTTCTTGCACGCAATGGGCGCGCGCGCGGATCGGTCCTGTTCGACGGTCAGGAGATCCTGAACGCTCCGCCGAAGGTCATCAATCCGATCCGGGCAAACCGCATCGCGATGGTGTTCCAGGACCCGATGACCTCGCTGAACCCGTATATGCGCGTATCCGACCAGATGGCCGAGGTTCTGACCCATCACAAGGGCATGTCCAGGGCTCAGGCCGTGCGCGAAGCGATCCGGATGCTGGATGCGGTGAAAATCCCCGACGCGGCGAACCGGGTGCATCTTTATCCGCACGAATTTTCGGGCGGGATGCGCCAGAGGGTGATGATCGCCATGGCGCTGCTTTGCAGACCGGAACTGCTGATCGCGGACGAACCGACCACGGCACTGGATGTCACGGTTCAGGCGCAGATCATGTCGCTTCTGGCCGAGCTGCAGCGCGAATTCGCGATGGCCACGATCCTGATCACGCACGACCTTGGCGTCGTCGCCGGGTTCTGCAGGCAGGTCATGGTGCTCTATGGCGGCAAGGTGATGGAACAAAGCCCTACCGATCCGCTGTTCGAGACGCCATCGCACCCCTATACCCGCGGCCTGCTACGCGCCATTCCGCGCGTGGACCGCGAAGGCGACCAGCTGGAAAGCATCCCCGGCAGCCCGCCGAACATGACGCGCGAGGACCGGGGCTGCCCGTTTGCGCCGCGCTGCGCCCATGCGGGTGAGGACTGCCTGGACCATCTTGCCCCCCTGACGGAATTCGCGCCCGGGCGCCTGCGCGCCTGCAACCGCAGCCTGGAGGAAATCGCATGACTGCCCCCCTGCTTCGTGTCGAAGATCTGCGCGTGACATTCGAGATCCGTCGCGCGGGCGATCTGCCGTGGAGCAAGCCGCGGCTGCTGCATGCGGTGAACGGCATTACCTTCGATCTGCAACCCGGCGAAACGCTGGGCATCGTGGGGGAATCGGGCTGCGGCAAGTCGACCCTTGCCCGCGCTCTCATCCGGATGGTGCCGGCCACGGGGCGCGTCTTGTGGCAGGGCAAGACCGACCTTCTGTCGCTTTCGCGCCGGGAAATGCTGAAATACCGCGCGGACATCCAGATGGTCTTCCAGGACCCACTGGCCAGCCTGAATCCCCGCATGACCGTCGGCCAGATCATTGCCGAACCCCTGCGGACACATCGTCCGGGCCTGTCCCGGACCGAGGTCAGGGAACGGGTCAAGCAGATGATGGACCGGGTCGGCCTGTTGCCGAACCAGATCAACCGCTATCCGCACGAATTCTCGGGGGGCCAGTGTCAGCGCATCGGCATCGCGCGCGCGCTGATCGTCGAACCGAAGCTGCTGATCTGCGACGAGCCGGTTTCGGCGCTGGACGTGTCGATCCAGGCGCAGGTCATCAATCTTCTGGACGAATTGCAGCGTGATCTTGGCCTGGCCATGATCTTCATCGCGCATGACCTGTCGGTGGTGAAGCACATCTCGGACCGGGTGATGGTGCTGTATCTGGGGCGCGAAATGGAAGTCGCGTCGAGCCACGATCTCTACTCCGATCCCCAGCATCCCTATACGCAGGCGCTGCTGTCGGCGGTGCCGATCCCGGATCCGAAGGCCGAACGGGCAAAGCGCGTGATCCCGCTGGAAGGCGATCTGCCCTCGCCCATGTCGCCGCCTTCGGGCTGCGTGTTCCGCACGCGCTGTCCGCGCGCAGGCGAGCTTTGTGCCGCCCAGGTTCCGCTGCTGACCGGCCAGTCCCATGCCGTGGCCTGCCACTTCCCCGGCCCGCTGACCGAAGCGCTTGCGCAACCTGAACCGGCCTGAGATCCGGCTTATCGCCCGCGCCGGAAGAACCGGGCGCGGGCGTAAAGTTCTTCCAGCCGCTTCATCCGGGCCTGCGTTTCCTGCCAGCTCAGGTCCTGCACCGCTGCCATCAGCGTTTCTACAAGAACCTGGATCGCCACGGTTGAATCCCATGCCGAGGGCACCTCGACATGCGCTGACAGGCGGTGGCGCGCGTGCTGCGCGGCGGGCGAGACCCATTGATCGGTGATCACCACGACCTCGGCGCCCTGGTCGGCGGCCATCTCGACCACCGAAAGGACGGTGTTTTCGTATCTGCGAATGTCGAACGCCAACAGGACATCGCCCGGCGCCATGTCGATCAACGCGGGTGGCCAGGCATTCGCCATGTCCGAGATCAACGAAACATCGCGCCGCATCACACGCATGTGGGTCACGAAGTAATCCGCAATCGCGTGGGTGATACGACCGCCCATCGCATAGACCTTGCGCCGGGGATCGGCCAGAAGCGCGGCGATCGCGTCGAACTCTGCCCGATCGACCTGGGCCAGCGTGGCCTGAAGATTGCCCAGCACCGCATCCGCAAAGCGGTTCAGGACATGCGCGTCGGGCGCGCTTTCGGCCCAGCGATCATGCTTGGCTATGGGCGAGATCAGCCGCTCCTCGACCTCGGCGCGCGCGGCGGCCTGAAGGTCGGGGTAACCACGATAGCCCAGCTTTTGTGCAAGGCGCACCACGGTGGGGCTGGAAACCTCGGCATCGCGCGCAAGCTGCGTGACCGATCCAAGGATCGCCACCGGATAGTGGCGCGCGATATGGCTGGCCAGACGCCGTTCAGCCGGTGTCAGGGTCTCGAACTGCGCCTTGATCTTCTGTTCGATCGTCTGCACCGGATTCGGCATGACCTGCATCCCTTTTGAGCACCCCCCGCCAGAAAGGATCTTATCACCTTTTGGCACGCTGAAAACATGTTGACAGAATCGCGGGCGCTGGCCCAGCCTGAGTTGCGAACAGGATGGGTTTCGGCACCATGGCGCAGACGTTCAACGCGGTCACGGTCGAAAACGGCACCGGTATGGGCCGGTTCATGCTGGTCTGCGAACATGCCTCGAACGCCTTTCCGGACGCCTTTGGCGATCTTGGCATCGACGCCGACACCGCTCGGTCGCATGTCGCCTGGGATCCCGGCGCGCTTGCCTTGGCGCGGGCGCTGTCGAAGCGGCTCGATTCGGTCCTGATCCATGCGGGCGTGTCACGGCTGATCCAGGATCTCAACCGTCCCCCGAATGCCCAGTCGGCCATGCCGGAAAAGAGCGAAGTCTACCTTATACCCGGCAATCGCGACCTGACGACTGCCGAGCGCCTGCGCCGCACGCGCGAGATCTATATTCCGTTCCATGCCCGGGTCGCGGCCGAGCTGGCCCAGCGTCTGGCACGCGGCGAGCAGCCGGCCTTCGTCACCGTTCACAGCTTCACGCCGGTCTATTTCGGCCAGCCCAGGAATGTCGAGATCGGCTTCATCCACGATGGCGACGCCAGCTTTGCCGAAACGGTCCTGGACCGTGCGCGGGTCACGACGGGACACAGATGCGAGCTGAACGCGCCCTATTCGGCTGCCGACGGCGTAGCCCATACGCTGCGCCTGCACGCGACGCCCTATGGCCTGCGTCATGTCATGATCGAGGTGCGCAACGATCTTCTGGCCGAGGACGCGGCGGTGACGCGCATCGCCGATGGTCTGGCCGAGGCGCTGCGCCGCGCGCTGGAGTGGCTTGAAGACGTTGGCAACGGGAAGGAGACGGTCTGAAATGCCAAACTGGATCAGGACATATGTTCGCCTGATCGACGCGATCAATTATCGCGTCGGCCGCTTTGCCATGTATCTGCTGTTCGTCCTGATGGGCGTGATGCTGTACGCTTCGATCAGCCGGGCGGCCTTCACCCCGCCGATCTGGACCGACGAGATGGGACAATTCCTGCTGCTTGGCTACTTCATGCTGGGCGGGGCCTATTCGCTGCAGCTCGACAGCGCCGTGCGGATGGACCTGTTCTACAGCCGCTGGAGCGATCGCACCCGGGCAATCGTGGATGCGGTCACCATCCTTGCGCTGATCTTCTACCTCGTGGTGCTGCTTTATGGCGGCATCGAAAGCACCGCCTATGCAATCGAATATGGCGAGAAGCGCCGCGGTCTTTGGCAGCCCTACATGTGGCCGATCAAGCTGGTCATGTGCATCGGCATCACGCTGATGATCCTGCAAAGCATTTCGATCTTCTTCAAGGATCTCGCCCGCGCACGCGGCAAGGAGCTGTCATGACACCGAACCTGATCGCCCTTTCGATGTTCGGCGCGATGCTGGTTCTGCTGTTCACGGGCCAGCGGATGTTCGGCATGATCGGCTTTGTCGCCGTCGTGGCGGCGATGCTGCTGTGGGGGGACCGGGGCGGATACGACCTGGCCTTTGCCCAGTCGATCAAGCTGATGAGCTGGTTCCCCCTGATGACGCTGCCGATGTTCATCTTCATGGGCTACATCCTGTCCGAAAGCCGGCTGGCAGACGACCTGTACCGGATGTTCCATGTCTGGTTCGGCCCCGTGCCGGGCGGGCTGGCGATCGGCACGATCTTCCTGATGGTGCTGATCTCGGCGATGAACGGTCTGTCCGTCGCGGGCATGGCGATCGGCGCCACCATCGCCCTGCCCGAGCTGCTGCGGCGCAATTACGACAAGCTGATGGTGACCGGCGTGATCCAGGCCGGATCGTCACTGGGTATCCTGATCCCGCCTTCGGTGGTGCTGGTGCTCTATGCAATGATCGCGCGCCAGCCGGTAGGCAAGCTGTGGCTGGCGGGCGTCCTGCCCGGTCTGATGATGGCGGGGCTGTTCATCCTGTACATCTGGATCCGGTGCCGCATCTCGCCCGAACTTGGCCCGGTCCTGTCGCCGCAGGAACGCGCGCAGGTCTCGCGGGCCGAGAAGATCCGACTTCTGCGGGCCGGACTTCTGCCCTTTGGCATCTTCCTGGCCATGATGGTGCCCTTCGTGACCGGCTATGTGCGGCTGGTCGAAAGCTCGGTCATCGGGGCGCTGGCCGCGACGCTGGCGGCCGCCGTCAAGGGGCGGCTGACATGGGCCGTCGTGGAAACCGCGACGCGCCAGACATTGGCGGTGTCGTGCATGTTCCTGTGGATCATTCTGGCCGCGCTGGCGTTCGGCGCGGTCTTTGACGGGCTGCGTGCGGTCGATGCGCTCAAGGGGCTGTTCCTCGAGGATCTGCACCTGAACCGGTGGACTGTCCTGATCATCATGCAGCTGACCTTCCTGCTGATGGGCACGTTTCTGGACGATACCGCGATGCTGGTGATCGTGGCGCCGCTCTATGTACCGCTGGTCGATGCGCTTGGCTTCGACCTGATCTGGTATGGTGTCCTGTACACGATCACGACTCAGGTGGCCTACATGACGCCGCCGTTCGGATACAACCTGTTCCTGATGCGGGCCATGGCCCCGCCCGAAATCACGCTGCACGACATCTATCGTTCGATCGTTCCCTTCGTTGGCGTGATGATCGTGGCTCTGGCGCTGGTGATCGCCTTTCCGCAGATCGCCCTGTGGCTGCCCGAGACACTCTACAACCGATGACAACAGGCGGGACAACCGCCGCTTCTTTCCAACACAGGAGGTATGAAAGATGACGACGACAAGACGGAAGTTCCTGACGGCAGGCGCGGTTGCTGGCGCCTCGACCCTGGCCGCGCCTGCGGTCCTTGGGCAGGCGCCGATCAAGTGGCGCCTGCAGACCTATGCCGGCGCGGCGCTTGGCGAACACGTGGTCAAGCCCGCAGTCGACAGTTTCAACAAGATCGCCCAGGGCCAGATGGAGATCGAGCTCTACTATGCCGATCAGCTGGTTCCGACGGGCGAATTGTTCCAGGCCATGCAGCGCGGCACGATCGACGCTGTGCAGTCGGACGACGATTCCATGGCCTCGCCGACCGAGGTGACGGTCTTCGGCGGATACTTCCCCTTCGCCTCGCGCTATTCGCTGGACGTCCCGGCACTGTTCCATGACTGGGGCCTGAACGAGATCTGGGCCGAGGAATACGCCAAGGTGGGCGTCAAGCATATCTCGGCCGGGGCATGGGATCCATGCAACTTCGCGACCAAGGACCCGATCAACAGCCTTGCCGACCTTCAGGGCAAGCGGATCTTCACCTTCCCGACCGCGGGGCGGTTCCTGTCGAAATTCGGCGTCGTGCCCGTGACCCTGCCATGGGAGGATATCGAGGTCGCCCTGCAGACCGGAGAGCTGGACGGCGTGGCCTGGTCCGGGATCACCGAGGATTACACCGTCGGCTGGGCGGATGTGACCAACTACTTCCTGACCAACAACATCTCGGGCGCGTGGATCGGGCATTTCTTTGCGAACATGGACCGGTGGAACGAATTGCCCGAGCACCTGCAGGAACTGGTGCGGGTCTGCTTTGACAGTTCGCACTATTACCGCCTGCACTGGTACTGGGCGGGCGAAGCGCGACTGCGCGTCGAGGGCACGAAGATGAAACTGACCTCGATCCCCGACGAGGAATGGGCCCAGGTCGAGGCCGCCGCCCGCGAATTCTGGGACGAGATCGCGGCCGAAAGCGAAACCAAGGCCCGGATCGTTTCCATCTTCAAGGCCTACAATGAAACGATGGACAAGGCCGGCCGGCCCTATCGCTATACCTGAGACGACCGGGGGCGGCGCGCTTGCCGCCCCTTTTCCCGCCCCGCGATCTGATCAAGGATCACCGCCTGGTGGCCCGGGCACAACCCGGCCCAAGGACACACCAAGGAGAGGCTGACATGCCCGCCAACCTGACCTTCGATGCGTTGAAGAAAGCCGTGGCCGAGGGCGAAATCGACACGGTCATCGCCTGCTTCCCCGACATGCAGGGCCGGCTGATGGGCAAGCGCTTTGTCGGGCATCACTTCGTCGACTCGGCGTGGCAGGAAACGCATTGCTGCAATTACCTGCTGGCGGTCGATGTCGAGATGTACACCGTTCCCGGCTATCGCACGGCCAGCTGGGAAAAGGGCTATGGCGACTATGTGATGAAGCCCGACATGGCGACGCTGCGCCGTATCCCGTGGCTGCCCGGCACCGCGATGGTCCTGTGCGATCTGCTGGATCATCACACGCATGAGGAAGTCGCCGTCAGTCCGCGCGCCATCCTGAAGCGCCAGATCGCCCGGGCCCGCCAGCTGGGCTTCGAACCCATGATGGCGACCGAGCTGGAATTCTTCCTGTTCGAGGACAGCTATGATGCGCTGAACGATCGCGGGTATCGCGACCTGCGGCCGCTGGGGCGTCACAATATCGACTATTCCATCTTTGGCACCACCAAGGAGGAAAGCGTGATGCGCGCCATTCGGAACGGGTTGTGGGGCGCGGGCATCCCGATCGAGAACTCCAAGGGCGAGGCCGAGATCGGTCAGGAAGAGATCAACGCGAAGTATTCCGACGCGCTGGACACCTGCGACATGCACGCCGTCATCAAGAACGGCGTGAAGGAGATCGCGTTCCAGCACGGCCGGGCAGCGACCTTCATGGCGAAATACAGCCACGAACGGGCGGGTTCATCCTGCCACATCCACCAGTCGTTGTGGCAGTCCGGCCAGCCTGCCTTCCGCGACGAGGGCGACCCACACGGCATGTCGGACCTGATGCGGCACTACGTCGCCGGCCAGCTTGCCCATGCGCGCGAGATCACCGCGCTGCTGGCGCCGAACATCAACAGCTACAAGCGTTTCGTGATCGGCATGTTTGCCCCCACCCGCGCCGTGTGGTCCTTTGACAACCGCACAGCGGGGTTCCGCATCTGCGGCGAGAATACCAGGGCCATCCGCGTCGAATGCCGCATCGGCGGCGCCGATCTGAACCCCTATCTGGCCTGCGCGGGGCTTCTGGCTGCAGGTCTGGCCGGGATCGAGGCGAAGATGGAACTGGAACCCGAAACGCGCGGCGATGTCTATCACGCCGAAGGTGCACGCGAGATCCCGAAGACATTGCGCGAGGCCACAGAGCTGATGGACCGGTCGGCCATGCTCCGCGCGGCCTTTGGCAACGATGTCGTGGACCATTACGTGCATGCCGCGCATTGGGAGATCCGCGAATTCGACCGCGTCGTGACCGACTGGGAACTGCGCCGCGGGTTCGAACGACTTTGACGGGCGCGATCCGCGCCGAAAGAGGACTGACATGACACGAATGATCCAATGCATCTCGCCCATCGACGGGCGCGTCTATGCCGAACGCGAGGCCCTGAGCCAGGCCGAAGCGGAACTGCGCGCATCGCGCGCCCGCGCGGCGCAGCCGGGCTGGGCCGATCGTCCCCTCGATGAACGCATTGCCCTGGTGCGCGCGGGGGTCGAAAGGCTCAACCAGATGAAGGACCGCATCGTCGAGGAACTGGCCTGGCAGATGGGCCGCCCGGTCCGCTATGGCGGCGAATTCGGCGGGGTGAACGAACGCACCGACTACATGGCCGCGATTGCCGCCGAGGCCCTGGCACCGATGATCGTCGAATCCTCGGAGCATTTCGAACGCCGGATCGAACGCGAGCCACAGGGCGTCGTCCTTGTCATCGCGCCATGGAACTACCCCTACCTGACCGCGATCAACACGATCGTGCCCGCGCTGATCGCCGGCAATACCGTGATGCTGAAACATGCAAGCCAGACGCTTCTGGCGGGTGAGCGCCTCGCCGAGGCGTTCCACGCTGCGGGGGTGCCACAGGATGTCTTCCAGAATGTCGTGCTCGATCACGCGGCGACCGAGCACCTGATTGCCTCGCGCGCCTTCGATTTCGTGAACTTCACCGGATCGGTCAATGGCGGGCGCGCGATCGAACGCGCCGCTGCCGGCACGTTCACGGCGCTGGGGCTGGAACTGGGCGGCAAGGATCCGGGCTATGTCATGGAGGATGCCGATCTCGATGCGGCGGTTGACGGGCTGATGGACGGCGCGATGTTCAATTCCGGCCAATGCTGTTGCGGTATCGAGCGGATCTATGTCGCTGGGCCCCTTTTCGACGACTTCGTGGAACGCGCGGTCGAATGGGTCAAACGCCAGAAGCTGGGCAATCCGCTGGACCCCGAGACAACTCTTGGACCAATGGCCAATCGCCGCTTTGCCGATACGGTGCGAAGCCAGATCGCCGATGCGATCACCGATGGGGCGCGGGCCCTCATCGATCCGGCGCTGTTTCCGCAGGACGATGGCGGAACCTATCTTGCGCCCCAGATCCTGGTCGATGTGAACCACGAAATGCGCGTGATGCGCGAAGAAAGCTTTGGCCCGGTTGTCGGCATCATGCCGGTGGACAATGACGACGAAGCGGTGGCCCTGATGAACGACTGCGACTATGGCCTGACTGCGTCGTTGTGGACGCAGGACGCCGACCGGGCGGCGCGGATCGGCCGCAGGCTTGAAACCGGCACGGTCTTCCAGAACCGCTGCGACTATCTTGACCCGGCCCTGTGCTGGACCGGCTGCAAGGATACCGGGCGCGGCGCCGCGCTGTCGGTACTTGGCTATCACTCGGTCACCCGGCCGAAATCCTACCATCTGCGAAAGGTGCTGAAATGACCGCTCCGACAGCGAACTGGTCCTATCCGACCGCAATCAAGTTCGGACCGGGCCGCATTGCCGAACTGGCCGAGCATTGTCGCGCGGCCGGCATGCGCCGCCCGCTTCTGGTCACCGACAGGGCGCTGGCGGAACTGCCCATCACGCGCCGTGCGCTGGACATCCTGGATGCCGGCGGCCTTGGGCGCGCGATGTTCTGCGACGTCGATCCGAACCCGAACGAACGCAACCTGGAAGCCGGGTTGCAGGTCTATCGCGCGGGCAGGCATGATGGTGTGGTCTGTTTCGGCGGGGGCTCGGCCCTGGATCTGGGCAAGCTGATCGCGTTGATGGTGGATCAGCCCGTCTCGGTCTGGGAGCTGGAGGATATCGGCGACTGGTGGACGCGCGCCAACCCGGACACGATCGCGCCCATCATCGCGGTGCCAACCACGGCCGGCACGGGATCCGAGGTCGGGCGCGCGGGCGTCCTGACCAATTCGCAGACGCACCGAAAAAAGATCATCTTCCATCCCAAACTGATGCCGACGGTGACGATCTGCGATCCCGAATTGACCGTGGGCATGCCGGCCTTCATCACGGCTGGCACGGGGATGGATGCGCTGGCTCATTGTCTCGAGGCCTATTGCAGCCCGCACTACCACCCGATGAGCCAGGGAATCGCGCTGGAAGGCATGCGGCTGGTTTTCGAGAACCTGCCGCGCGCCTATGCAACGCCCACGGATCTGACGGCGCGCGCCCACATGATGTCGGCCGCCGCCATGGGCGCCGTGGCGTTCCAGAAAGGGCTGGGCGCAATCCATGCGTTGTCCCATCCCGTGGGGGCCGTCTACAACACCCATCACGGCACGACGAATGCCGTGGTGATGCCGATGGTCCTGGATTTCAACCGTCCGGCGATCGAGGAAAAAATCTCGATGGCCGCAGCCTATCTGGGTATCGCGGGCGGGTTCGACGGTTTCCGCGCGCGCATCGTGTCGCTTCGCGAGGAACTCGGGATTCCCCGCTCGCTCTCCGAGCTTGGCGTTGAACGTGACAGGCTGGACGAGCTGACGAAAATGGCAATCGAAGACCCGTCTTGCGGCGGAAACCCGATCCCGATGACGTACGAGAACACGCGAGCATTGTTCGAAGCCTGCCTTTAGGCCAAGGGGCGCGTCCAACCGGCAACAGACTGCCAGCAGCATCGCGAAACGGGTCGCCGCCTATGGCGCGGCGCCCCCGAACCGCTATAGTCTGCACCGAAATCGGACAAGCAGGCGGCAGGACAGTGATCACAGCACCACGCACAGCACGGCGCGAACGCAAATGGCTTGGCCGCGTCGGCGCGGGCCTTTGCAGCGCCGTGGCCATGGGGGCGGTAATTGCCTATGCAGATCCCGTTCTCAAGCCCAGCCCGGGAACATTCGGATTGCCCGGCCTGATCGACATGCCGACGGCCGAAAGCAACCGCGAAGGGCTGCTGACAGCTTCCGTTTTCCGGTTTGCCGGCGGCATGCGCATCACAAGCACGTTCCAGCTGACCGATCGCATCACCGGGGCCTTCCGGTACTCGCGCGTGCCGAAGATCTACAATGGCGACTTACTTTATGACCGATCGTTCGACATCCATTATCGTGTGCTGGATGAAAAAGGCATGCGGCCCGCAATCGCGATCGGCCTGCGCGATTTCATCGGCACCGGCGTCTATTCGGGGGAATACGTCGTCGCCACCAAGACGATCACGCCCCGCCTGAAAGTATCCGCAGGTCTGGGCTGGGGCCGTCTGGGCAGCCACGGCGATATCGGAACACCGTTCGGTTCGCGCCCGCCGCTGGACTTCGGCAAGGGCGGCAAGGCGAATACGGACCAATGGTTCCGGGGGCCCGCGGCACCCTTCTTCGGCCTGTCCTGGGCCGCGACCGACAAGCTGACGGTGAAGGCCGAATATTCGTCCGACGCCTACGATCAGGAAACGTCCTACGGCACATTCACGCGGGATTCTTCGCTCAACCTGGGTTTCGACTATCGCCTTGGGAAATCAGCGAACCTGTCGGGATATTATCTGTATGGCTCGGAACTGGGCCTGCAACTGACCATGGCGATTGACCCCCGGCGCCCCCCCGCGCCCAGCGGGATCGAAAAGGCACCGCTTCCCGTCCGCCCCCGGCCCCAGCGCAACTTGGACCCCGAAGCATGGCGCACGGACTGGACCAGTGACCCCGAGGTTCAACCCGGCGTTCAGTCCGCGATCGCCAAGGCGCTGGAGAAGGACGGCCAGCAGCTTGAGGCGATGTCCCTGTCGGCCACACGCGCCGAAATTCGCATCCGCAATCGCCGCTATCTGGCGCAGCCGCAGGCGATCGGGCACGCTGCCCGTATCCTGACCCGCGCCCTGCCCCCATCGGTCGAGACCATGGTTATCACCTCGGTGGCCGAAGGGATCCCGACCTCGTCGGTCACGTTGCAAAGATCGGATGTCGAGGCCCTGGAGCATGACGCCGCCTACAAGATCCTCAACCGCGCCGAGTTTGCGGATCCCGCCCGATCCGACGGGGCGGGTCTTGTGGCGAATCCGGCGGCCTATCCCCGGCTGACCTGGGCGGTCACGCCATATGGCGAGGCATCGTTCTTCGACCCTGACGATCCGTTGCGTGCCGATTTCGGCCTTCAGCTCAAGGGTCGCTATGAATTCGCGCCCGGCCTGATCGCCTCGGGCCGACTGCGCAAGAAGGTTGTCGGCAATCTGGATCAAAGCACCCGGGTGTCGGATTCGATCCTGCCGCATGTCCGTTCGGACGCCGTCGAATACCAGAAACAGGGCGACCCCGCGCTGCATGATCTGACGCTGGCCTGGTATAGCCGCCCCGCACCGGATCTTTACGGGCGCGTGACCGTCGGGCTTCTGGAGCGGATGTTCGGCGGCATTTCGGGCGAGCTTCTGTGGAAACCCGTCGACAGTCCATTCGCCCTGGGCGTCGAAATCAACCGGGTTCGCCAGAGGGACTTCGATACCCTGTTCACCTTCCGCGACTACGAGGTCACCACGGGTCATGTCTCGGCCTATTACGACTTCGGCAACGGCTTTCACGGTCAGATCGATGCGGGCAGGTATCTGGCCGGCGACTGGGGCGCGACCTTCACGCTGGACCGGGAATTCGCCAATGGATGGAAGGTCGGGGCTTATGCCACGTTCACCGACGTATCCGAGGAGGAATTCGGCGAAGGGTCCTTTGACAAGGGTATCCGGCTGACGGTTCCGCTGTCTTGGGTGACCGGTCAGCCGTCGCGCAACAAGGTGTCCAGCGTGATCAAGCCGCTCAATCGCGACGGAGGCGCAAGGCTGGCCGTCGATGGGCGTCTTTACGAAACCATCCGCGACACGCATCAGCGCGACATGCAGATCCAATGGGGGAGATTCTGGCGGTGAAAGTCCAACGCTCCCAGCGCTTGCGCGCCGGCTTGTTCCTGTCTGCCTGCCTTATGCTTGCTGCCTGCGGGAACGACGCGGCCCAAACCGAAGGCAGTCGCCTGACGCGCGATGCCTTCAGGCAGATTGCCCAACGACTGATGCCGAATGGAACAAGACCCAAGCCGGTCGACCCCGCGCGCCTTGCCGCATCGGCGCTTCAGTCGTTCGACGGCCCGCTTGTGCTGGCGCAGTTCGAGACAGTCGGACTGACCACGGTTCTGGGCGAATACGGCCGAAACGGGCGCGTGAGGACTTATGCCACGCCGGACGAAAGGACGCTTGCCTTCAACGATGGCATCGTGGTTTCAAGCCGCGGTCTTGGGAATGATCTGATGTCCTCGGATATCGGCGAAACCGCGCGAATTGTGCGGTCTCGTCAGTCTGGCAAGAGCAACCGAAAATACCGCTTTCTTGACGGCGAGGGGATCGAACGCCCCTTACCCATGTCGTGCCGAATCTTGCCTGCCGGCAGCGAGACACTGGAAGCGGGCGGGCAGCGGGTGAATGTCACCCGCGTTCAAGAAACCTGCCAGACGGCGGGCGGGGGCCTGACGATCACCAACAGTTATTGGGTAACGGGCAACGGCGCGATGCTGGCCTCTCGGCAGTGGATCGGGCCGGCCCTTGGCTATGTCACGATTCAGGTCCTCAGACCCTGAGGACATTGGCATGATCGCCGGAACTCACCGAAAAAAATAGCCGGGCCACGGGCCCGGCTATGAAATTCCATGTCACCGATCAGATCAGTCGTTGGTGCCCGACGACGAATCCGAAGCGGCCGCCGCAATGGCCAGAACCAGCAGAGCCGGGATCAGCAGGCCCATGTTCGACGAAGGCGCATCTTCGATGACGATCGGCTCGGCTTCAACCATCGGCTCGGCCATGCCGCCGGCAAACGCGGCACCAGCGGTCAGCGTCAGGACCGAAGCAAGGGTAACAATCTTTTTCATGTCCACTCTCCATTTTGAGACATCGCCGCCCTAAGGACGGCGGCCGATTGGGATATCAACACACTTCGCGCGAGAAATGAAGAGGCAAGATCGGCTCGCTTGAACAGTCGCAGATCTGTGCCCAAAACGCCACTCCTTCTTACCCAGCGAAGCTTTGTGAAACGTAGAAGCGCCCACAATGTTCCGCCCTGGGGTCCAGAGCGGCCCCAGATCCGACCCGGCTGACCTTGCGGTCCAGGATGTTTCGCCGATGTGCGGGCGAATCCATCCAAAGCCGGACGATGGTACGCGCAAGGCTGGCATAGCTGTGTGGTGGAACGGGTTTGCCACGGCTGATCTCGAAATGGCAGGCACCGGAATTGACGATCCGGAAACGTGTCCCGTCGATCCGATATCGCGCCAGATAGCCGATGTTTTCCGACCCCGCGCGAAACTTCACGCGGGACGCCTTCAGCCGCGACACGGCGGTGGATTGGCCCGGCACCGTCGAACGGTGCGACAGCTTTCGCGCGCGCGCCATCCATTCGGCATGTTTCCGCGCCACCCTGGCCAGGCCCTTTTCGCCGGCCAGTGCGGGCAGCCCCGCACGGCAACGGTGATAGTTGACCTCGGCCCGGATCGCCGCGTCAATCAATCCGGCATCGATGCGCCCGTTGGCGGCGACGACCTGATCGGCCCCCTGCGGCATCGCACGCGAACATGCCGCCGCCATGCCCGACATGGCCACGATCAGTGCCGCGACTGCAAGCATCAGTCGGGCGCCGCGCGCGGCTTCGATATGCTGGATCATCGATCTCATCCCCAAGTCGTGCCTTCTTGCGACATTTGCCCCCCAACTTGGGCAACACGATGGCGCAAACCGGCCGGCAAACGGTCTGACATTGACACCCGGCCCGAGTTCGGTCCATTCCGTGGCGGCCCTGAGCAGGAGTGGACCATGAAAATCGCGATGATCGGCACCGGCTATGTCGGGCTCGTTACCGGCGTCTGCCTGTCGGACTTTGGACACGAGGTTGTCTGCGTCGACAAGGACCCCGCCAAGATCGACAAGCTTGCGCGCGGAGAAGTGCCGATCTACGAGCCCGGGTTGGACGTGCTGATGGCGCGCAATGTCGCCGCCGGGCGTCTCAGCTTCACCCGCGATCTGCAATCCGCCGTGGACGGGGCTGACGCCGTGTTCATCGCGGTGGGCACGCCCTCGCGGCGCGGCGACGGGCATGCGGACCTGACCTATGTGATGCAGGCGGCCGAGGATATTGCCCATGCCCTGACGGGCTATGCCGTCGTGGTGACCAAATCCACCGTGCCCGTCGGCACGAATGCGGTCGTCCGCGAGGTGATCGCGCGTGCCAACCCCAATGCCGATTTCGATGTGGCATCGAATCCCGAATTCCTGCGCGAAGGCGCCGCGATCGACGATTTCATGCGTCCCGACCGGGTCGTGGTCGGCGTGACCTCGGATCGCGCGCGCAAGATCATGGGCGAAATCTATCGCCCGCTGTTCCTGCGTGACTTTCCCATCCTTTATACCGACCTCGAGACAGCCGAGCTGATCAAGTATGCGGCAAACGCTTTCCTGGCGACAAAGATCACCTTCATCAACGAAATCGCCCAGCTTTGCGAAAGGGTCGGCGCGGATGTGAAACAGGTCGCCAAGGGGATCGGCCTGGACGGCCGCATCGGCCCCAAGTTCCTGCATGCCGGTCCGGGCTTCGGCGGTTCCTGCTTCCCCAAGGACACGCGGGCCCTGGCGCGGATCGGGCAGGATCATGCCAGCCCGCTGCAGATCGTCGAAACGGTGATCAAGGTCAATGACGAGGTCAAGCGCCGCATGGTCGACAAGATCATGGATCTGTGCGACGGCTCGGTGAACGGCAAGACGATCGCGGTCCTTGGCGTGACCTTCAAGCCCAATACCGATGACATGCGTGAAGCCCCGTCGCTGACGATCGTTCCCGCGCTGGTGGGCAACGGCGCTCGCGTGCGCGTCGTCGATCCGCAGGGGCGGCGCGAAGGCGAGGCCCTGCTGCCCGGCGTGACCTGGATGGAGGATGCCTATCAGGCCGCCCGGGACGCCGATGCCGTCGTCATCCTGACCGAGTGGAACGAGTTCCGCGCACTGGACCTGCCCCGTCTTGCCGGGGTCATGCGCAAGGCGCGCATGGCCGATCTGCGCAATGTCTATGCGCCCCAGGCCGTGCGCGAGGCGGGCTTCGAGGCCTATACCGGCGTGGGTCGCGGCGCCTAGCGGTACCGCGCCAGCGGCAAGGTCAGGGCAAAGATCGTCGCGGCCACGACCACGATCGACGGTCCGGCGGGCGTGTCCAGTCGCAGTGACGCGATCAGCCCGCCGACCACCGACAGGCTGCCAATCAAGACCGCCCACAGGGCCATTGCCTCGGGACTGCGCGCCAACGAACGCGCCGCGGCAGCCGGGATGACCAGCATCGCGCCGGTCATCAACGCGCCCACGATCTTCAACGCGACCGCAACCGTCAACGCGACCGCAACCGTCAGGACAAGCTGCTGCCGCCGCGGGGAAAAGCCCGCGGCCTGCGACAGCTCATCGCTCAACGTGGCTGTCAGCAGCGCCCCCCAACGCCAGGCCAGCAGCCCCAGAACCGCGCCAGAACCGGCCCAGATCGTCGCCACGTCGCGGGCATTGACGGTCAGGACGTCACCGAACAGCCAGACGGAAAGATCCGAACGCACCGAGGGCAGGAACGACACCGCCACCAGGCCCAGCGCAAGGGCCGAATGGGCAAGCACGCCAAGCACGGTATCGGCCGCCCGGCCGCGCCCGGTCAGCGCGGACACGGCAAGCGCCATGGCCAGCGCGACGATCGCGGTGCCAAGGGCAATCGGCATTTCGGTCGCAAGCGCCAGCGCAACGCCCAGAATGGCCGCATGTGCGGTGGCGTCCCCCGTATAGGCCATGCGCCGCCAGATGACGAAGGCCCCCAGCGGCCCCGCGGCCAGCATGAGCCCGACGCCGGCCAGTGCCGCGCGCAAGATGAAATCGTCAGGCATCCTCATGCTCCCGCGCATGATCGTGATTGTGGGCATGGGCCTCGCCATCGTGGTCGTGGTCATGCAGATGCCGGTACAGCGCCAGCGTTCCGCCGGTCCCCAGCCCGAACAGGGCCCTGTATTCCGGCGCAGCCGACACGACATGCGGCGCGCCCTGACAACAGACATGACCGTTCAGGCAGATCACCCGGTCCGAAGCGCTCATCACCACATGCAGGTCATGGCTGACCATCAGCACGGCCGCGCCGGTCTCGGCGCGCAATTCCTCGATCAGGCGATAGAAGGCGGCGGTTCCGGGCTGGTCCAGCCCCTGGGTAGGCTCGTCCAGGATGAAGATGTCGGGCTGCGAAAGAAGCGCGCGTGCCAACAGGACCCTTTGCAATTGTCCGCCCGACAGGCCCGAAAGCTGGCGCTGGGCGACGTCCGGAACGCCCGTCCTGGTCAGGGCGACGCGGGCGGCTTCGTCGCTGACACGCTGGGGCAGCGACAGAAATCGACGCACGGTCATCGGCAGCGTCGCATCGACATGCAGCCGTTGCGGCACATAGCCGATTCTCAGGCCCGGCTTGCGCCAGAGCGTGCCTGCGGACAATGGCTCAAGCCCGATCAGGGCGCGGACCAGCGTGGACTTGCCCGATCCGTTCGGGCCGACGATGGTCACGATCTCGCCCTGCGCAATGGCAAGATCGACATCGCGCAGGACGGTTGCGTTGCCCCGGCGAACCGACAGGCCATGGGTTTCGATCAGCATCATTCCTCTCTGTCGGCACAGGCGGGACACAGGCCAAGGGCCTCGACATTTGCGCGCTCGACCTCGAAGCCGATCGCATCCGCGGCCGCGTCGATGCGATCGCGCAGTTCGGGCGTGGAAGATTCGGCAACGGATTGGCAGGCGCGGCAGATGAAGAATACGGGATTGTGGGTCTGGCCCGGCGCCATGCAGGCCGCAAAGGCGTTCAACCGCCGGATCCGGTGGGCCAGACCGTGTTCGACCAGAAAATCCAGCGCGCGATAGGCCACCGGCGGCTGATGGCCGAACCCGTCTTGCGCCAGACGCTCCAATACCTCATAGGCTCCCATCGCGCGGTGTGATTCCAGCAGGATTTCCAGCGTCCTGCGGCGCACGGGTGTCAGACGAACGCCGCGCGCCTCGCTCAGCTTCTCGGCACGGTCGAGAATCCGATGCGCGCAATCGGAATGGTCATGCTTGGCAAAGGCCACGGCTGGGTTGGGCTGATCGGCAGGCATTGCTGGCAGGACCTTATCCCTTGACTTGTTACGATATAACATACATGACGCTCGAATGCTTGACAACCTGCCGGAGGGTCCGATGAAACGCACGCTTGCCCTGTGCCTTTACCTGCTGACGGCCTGGCCCAGCCTTGGCCAGACGCCCGAGGTGGTGACCGACATTCCCGTCGTGCATTCCCTGACCTCGGCCGTGATGGGGGAACTGGGTCGGCCTCGGCTTCTGGTCGATCAGGGGGCCGATCCGCACCACATGCAGCTGCGCCCTTCGCAAGTCAGCGTTCTGAATGGCGCGTCTCTGATCCTGTGGGTCGGCCCCGAGCTGGAACCATGGCTGGAGCGCGCCCTTGCCGACCGCAAGGGCAGGACCGTGGCGCTTCTTCACCAGCCTGGCGTCACCCTGCGCGAATATGGGGACCCAAAGGACGATTCCGCGACGGGCGATAACTATGACGACCACGACCACGACCACGACCACGACCACGACCACGACCACGACCACGACCACGACCACGACCATCATGCCGAAGCGGCTGACCATCAAGAGCCCCATCGCCATGAAGGTATCGATCCCCATGCATGGCTGGACCCGGACAATGCCGCCCTGTGGGTCGGGGTGATTGCAGACGCGCTGGCGCAGATCGATCCGGCAAATGCGGTCACCTATCGCGCGAACGCCACGCTGACCCAGGCGCGGCTGCGCGCCCTGGACGAATCCCTGCGCGCGACTCTGGCTCCGGCACGCGACGTGCCTTTGGCGTTTGCGCATGATGCCTATGGGTATTTTGCCGACCAGTATGACCTGAAGATTGTCGCCACGCTTGCCGAAGGGGACGCAACGACGCCGGGCGCGGGGCATCTTTCGCAACTGCGCGCGATGATCGAAGCAGGCGAGATCGGCTGCATTCTCCCGGAAGCCGGACGTGACGATCGCGCGATCCGTCTTCTTGCCGATGGCACGGGCTTGCGCATCGGCGCCCCGGTCGATCCCGCCGGGCGTAGGATTGAACCGGGCCCGATGCTGTATGAGACGATGATGCGTTCGCTGGCGCAGGCCATCGCCGATTGCGCCAGCGGATCCTAGGCGTCGGCGGGCTGGCGCGGACGGTCGGGCAGAACAAAACCCGCTTCCTCCATCAGCCGGTCCGAGGCCTCTTCGATCATCGGCTCGATCCGGGCCATGAATTCCTCGACGGGCAGGCCGGCGGGAATGCGCGGCAGAAATTCCACAACGGCAAGACCGGGCTTGCGAAGGATCCCGTGACGTGGCCAGAACACGCCGACATTGGTCGCGGCTGGCACGCAATCCTGCCCAAGCTGGGAATAGAGAATGCCCACACCTACCTTGTAGGGCCTGCGCGCGCCGGCGGCGACGCGGGTACCCTGCGGATAGATGATCAGCTGCCCGGGCAGCTCGCGGCCCGCCTTGACCTCGGCCAGCATGCGCCGGATTGCCTGGCCGCGCTTGCCGCGATCAACGGGGACACAGCCGATCTTTCTGGCGTACCACCCGACGATGGGCGCCCATAGAAGTTCTTTCTTCATGATGAATTTCGGGCGCGGGACGGCCGAGACGATCAGGATGATGTCAAAGAAGCTCTGATGCTTGGCCGCGATCAGAACCTCATCCGTGGGCACTTCGCCCCGGATCTCGGAACGCAGCCCCACGATGGCGGCGGCCGACCAGCGCACCCAGTTGCAATAGGCGTGAACGGCGTCATAGGCCGCCTCGCGCCGAAACATCACGCGCGGCGTCCAGTACAGCGCGTAGATCGCCATCATCAGGTACATCTGGACGATGAAAATCATCGACAGGATATATTGCAGGATCAATCTCATTGCACTTCCCTCAGGGCGCCCCGAGCCGCGGCGCGGGTTGCTGCAAAGGCCACGATAGCGGCAACGACCGGAATCACCAGCGGCAGCAGCCATTCCGCGCCACGAAAACCCAGCCCGGACAGGAAACCCGCACCTTCTTGCGCGGGGCCGGGCAGAAGCGCGATGGCAGACATGCCGACCAGAGTACCCACAAGCGCGCCCGTGCCTGCCCGGTGGGTGAAGCGTCGCACGAAGGCGCGCGCAATATAGGCATCACGCGCCCCCACCAGGCGCAGCACCTCGATGACCTGCCGGTTGGCCGCAAGTGCCGCGCGCGCGGCAAGGGTCACCATGGCCGCCATCGCCGCCACGATCAGCCCAAGCGACACCATGCCCAACGCACGGATGCGCCCCGCGGCAAGGACCAATGGGCGGCGCCAGCGGGCATGATCGTCAAGTTCGGCGCCCGGAACCTCGGCCGACAGGCGCAGGCGCAGGGATTCGGCGTCAAAGCCAGCATCCGTTTCGCGGATCTCGATCAGCCGCGGCAAGGGCAGGTCCTCCAGCGGCAGCTCGGCCCCAAGCCAGGGCGCCAGAAGTTGCGAGATCTCTTGCTGATCCAGCGCGCGCGCCTCGGCAATGCCGGGGGTCTGCGCGAGAATCCGCAGCACCGAGTCCACGGCCTGATCCGCCTGGTCGGGCGCGACCGTCACGCGCACCGTGGCGCTGTGGGCAAGGCTGTCGGCCCAGCGATCGGCCAGGCGATCGGTCGCCAATGCCACGGACAGGGCGAAAACCGCAAGGAACGCCATTGCGCCGGCGGCCAGAACCGTCGGCCAGACCGTGGCGCCGCTGGGCGGAACGATGCGATTGGCCGGTCCGCGCCCGGCAATCACCGCGATGACATGATCGAAAACCCGTGTCACAGATCAGCCCCCGCCAGTTCGACCCGTCGGTTCGCAATACGCAGGACGCGCGCGGAAACCTGCGTCTTTGCGGCGCGGATCAGGTTCAGGTCATGCGTTGCAATCAGGATGGTCTTGCCCATCCGGTTCAGCTCGACCAGCAAGGTCAGCAGCCGCAGCGACATGTCCCAGTCCAGATTGCCCGTCGGCTCATCGGCAATCAGTATTTCGGGCGCCGTGATGACCGCGCGTGCCAGCGCGGCACGCTGACGTTCGCCCCCCGACAATTCTGCCGGCAGCGCCCCGGCGCGACGCGACAGCCCGACCCACGCCAGCAGCTCGCCCAGCTCGGCCGGGTCGATATGCCGCCCGGACACTGTCACAGGCAATGCGACGTTTTCGTCGATCGTCAAGTGGTCCAGAAAGCGGCAATCCTGGTGCACCACGCCGACACGCCGACGCAGCAGGGCCACGGCGTCGCGGTCCATCTGCGCGGTCTCCTGACCAAACACCGATACGCTGCCCTGTTGCGGCACCAGATCCCGATAACAAAGCTTCAACAGGGTTGTCTTGCCTGCGCCCGATGGGCCGGTCAGGAAATGAAAGCTTCCCGGAGCGATGCGGACCGAGACGCCATGCAGCAAAGGTGACCCCCCATATCCGTGGGTAACGTCGGAAAAGGCGATCACGCTGCGATCGTCGGGACTGCGTGGCGAATTCATCATTGTCTGGGCCCGTTTTCCGGCGAAATGTCGTCGCGTCTTGGAGCGCGCCGATTTGCTTGCTACTACTTGGGCAAGACTTGGGCAAACGGGTCATCCCCGATCGCCCTTGGCGCGAAAAGATTGAAACCAGACGGGTATCTCATGCGGTTGACCTGCCCAAGCTGCGGCGCGCAGTACGAAGTCGACGACAGCGTCATCCCCGAGAGCGGCAGGGATGTCCAGTGTTCCAATTGTGGCCATGCGTGGTTCCAGATGCCCGCGAAGCGCCCATCGGTCGGGCACGCTGCCGAAAAGACATCAGAAGAAGCACCCGGATTGGCAGAGCCGCCCCGGCCCGAAGCGCGCGCCATGGCGCCGGACGAGCCGACGCCGCCTGAATCCGCGTCAACACAGGCTTCGGCGACGACACCCCGCGCGCATGATGCGGACATCGATGACGCCGAGGATGAGCCGGCCGACGAAGATGCCATGCCCGCGCCGCCGCCGCGCAAGATCGACGAATCGGTGCTCAGCGTCCTGCGGGAGGAAGCCGAGCGCGAACGCCGAGCGCGGGAGGCCGAGCGCGGCGGCATCGAAACCCAGACCGACCTCGGCCTGACGGCGGCAGCACCGGCGCGCAGCGCATCGACCGATGGCGCCCAGCCCGCGGCGACAGGATCCGAGCAAGCCGCCGAAACACCCGAGTCCGGCAAAGGGACGGGCAACAAGGTTGCCCTGCCCGATATCGAAGAAATCAAGTCCACCCTGCGGGCAAGTTCCGAACGCGGTGACGAACCGGCCGCGATGGACGCGCCCGAGGCCGTCGCCCAGCGGGATCGGCGCGGCTTCCGGCTGGGGTTCAGTCTGGCCCTGCTGCTGGCCGTCTGCCTGGTCGCGGTCTATCTCTTCGCTCCACAACTGGCGGAACGTTTTCCAGCCTTGAAGTCCGGCCTTGCGACCTATGCACAGGGCGTCGATGGTGCCCGCATGTGGCTGGATGCGCGCATGCAGGATCTGACCACCGCGCTGCAAGGGGATTAAGGGCCCGACCGGCGCATCCGCACGACCGGCCTAGAACCGGTCGAGCAAGCGCCTGAGATAGTCCAGCTCGATCTGCGGCCGCGTCATCTCGCCCGAGCGGCGGCGGATCTCGTCCAGAAGATCCTGAGCACGGCGGTAGACATCCTGCCCTTGCAGCATGTCCCGTTCCGTGCCGATCCGACCGCCCTGGCCGACCGTCCGACCCAGCGGATCGCGCTGGACCTGGCGTGTCCCGGCCTCACCCTGCTGATCGCCGTTGCCGGGCTGACCTTCGCGATTCTGCGCAAGCGCCTCGTTCAGGCCGCGCAGACCCTCTCGAAGATTTTCGATTGCCTCGGCCTGCCGTTCGATGGCGCCCGGCAGATCGCCGTCGCGAAGGGCGCCTTCGGCACCCTCCATCGCGCGGCCAGCGTCCTCGAGCGCGCGGCGTGCGCGTTCCCGCGCCTCGGCATCATTTCCGGGCAATCCCTGTCGCAGCTGGCCTTCGAGCATCTCGCGCAGGGCACGCTGGCGGGCTGCAAGATCCCGACCGCTTTCACCGGGCTGACGACCTGCCTGCCCCTCGCCCTGTCGGGGCTCGGCCCCCTGTCCCTGCTGACCGGGCTGGTCGCTCCCCTGCCCCTGCCCGCCCTGTCCCTGCTGTCCCTGGCCGGGCTGATCCTGGCCGCCGTTCTGACCGGGTTGAGGCTGTCCCGGACCGGGATTGCCGGGTTGAGACTGACCGGGCATCGGCTGGCCAGGTTGCTGACCGAACTGGCGCTGCAATTCGCCGAACGCCTCATCCGACAGGCGCTGCTGATCGCGCAATGTCTCGCGCAGACCTTCCATCGCCTCGCCGCCGGGCATGGGCTGGCCTTCGCCGCTCTGCCCCTCGGTGACGCGCAGGTTTTCCATCATTCGCTGGAACTGTTCCAGAAGCTCCTGCGCCTCGGCCATGCGGCCTTCTTCCATCAGGCGCTGGATTTCGTCCATCATCTGCTGGATCTGGTCACCGGTGATCTGCTGGCCGTTATCGGCCTGCTGCTGGCCCGGCTCGTCGGGGCCACGCCGTTCCATGTTCTTGGCCAGACGCCGGATATATTCGTCGGTCGCTTCCCGCAGCTCCTGCATCAGCCGTTCGATCTCTTCGGGCGACGCACCCCTGCGGATCGCCTCGGCCAGGCGGTCCTGCGCCTGTCGCATCCGCTCCAGAGCATCGGACAGGCCGCCATCCTCGATCAAAAGCGCAATTTCCCACAGCGCCTCGGCAATTTCGTCGCGCATCGCATCCGACAAAGGCCCCTGGGCCAGTGCACCGTCCAGCCGCCGCATCGCCACGCGGATCATCAGATAGGCGCGCTCGTTGCGCAAAAGTCCTTCAGGCCGGTGCGTGATTGCCCGCAGGATTTGCGAGACGCGCCGCGCATTGTCCCGCGTCCACAACAGGTCGCGCCGCATTTCGATCAGCGCCGCCGCGACCGGGTCAAAAAAGGTCCGCCCCGGCAGAATCACCAGTTGCGGAGCGCTCTGGCCGGTCTGCCCCCTGCCGTCGGTCACCTCAAGAACCATCCGGACGGGAAGATTGGCAAAGGGGTGCTTCGATGCGTCCTCGACCAGTGCCTCCTCGATCCGGGCACGATCGCCCGTGATCGGCAGCGGCAGATCGAAGACCAGTGCGGGGCGCGCTTCGGGTCCGGCCGCAAGCCCATGGCGACGATCGACACGGTCGAGATCGAGCTCGATCACGGCCCGGCCTGCCACGATCTCGTGGTCATCCTGCGCCGTGAATGGCTGCACGAACCGGCCATCGGCCTCCTTGCCGATCGGCCCTGAAACCGAGATTTCGGGCGGCAGGTCAGGCAGCACCTCGATCTGCCAGCCGCGTCCGCCGGATCCCGTGACCCGCAGATCGCCACTGCGCACGGCCTCGAATTCCACCGAGACCGGCCCGGATGCGTCCGAATCCCCAACCGGCCTATCCGTGTCCGTGGCGCTGGTCAGGGGGCCCCCGGCGATGGTCTGCTCGATCCCGATATCGCCGGGCTCGCCGTAAATTCGAAACAGAATCCGCGTCCCCTCGGGCAGGGTCAGCGCGGTGTCCTCGACTTCGTTCAGGTAAACCGCCGGCAATCGCGTATAGGTCGGGGGCTCGGCCCAGCCCTCCCATGACGGGCCGCTGGCCTCGGCCCGGCCCGCGCGCAGGGATTCGGCGGGCAGATCGGCCACGCGTTCGGGCGCGCCAAACAGCAGGGCCATCGCGGCCGCCGTCAGCGCCACAAGGCGCAGCGCGAACGGATCCTGCGCGGCAAGACGGATGCGCGGGGGCGAGGGTCTCAACCCATTCAGACGATCGGCCATGCGGCGCAGATGCGCGCGCCAGACCGCCGCGCTGGACGGGTCGGACCGGCCGACGGCAAGCTGGTCGGACAGGGCCAAGATCGGCCTGTCCGGAAATTGGGCGTCAAGCCGCGCCATTGCCTCGTCCCGTGTCGGCAGGCGAAAGCGGCGCAGGCCAAGCCCGATGGCCAGGACCAGCCCGATGCCAAACGCCGCCAGAACGGCCAGCCCGACGCCTTGCGACAGATGATCGGTCAGACCGAATGCCAGGACGGATATCGCAAGCAAGAGGATCGAGCCCGCGGGCCAGAACGCATGAGCCGCGCTCTCGACGGTCATGGCCGCCCGCGTGATCCGCAAGGGGCGTTCAAGCCGGCGCAGCGGCTCGTCCCGGGGATGTTGCGTGCCCTTCACGGCAAAGCCGGTCCTTTCGTGCCCGTGCGACTCACTGGCTGCGTCGGAGGGACAAGTCGCGCCTCAGGATTGCAGCCACGGGGCGATGCTATCGCGATTAATCATCTCGTCATAGCTTGGACGGCGCCGGATGACGGCGAATTGATCCCCATTCACCAGCACCTCGGGCACCAGGGGCCGGGCATTGTATTCCGAAGCCATCACCGCACCATAGGCCCCGGCCGAGCGGAACGCGACCATGTCGCCCGGTCCAAGGGCGGGCAGCGGATACTGCCGCGCGAATGTGTCACCTGTCTCGCAGACCGGCCCCACGACGTCGTAAAGACGTTGTTCCATGCCGGGCACGGCCTCCTGCACGGGCACGATCTCGTGGCGCGCGCCATACAGCGTCGGCCGCATCAGGTCGTTCATCGCGGCGTCGAGAATCAGGAAGTCCCGCTCTTCGCCCGACTTCACGTAGATCACGCTGGACACCAGCAGGCCCGCATTGCCGGCGATCAGACGGCCCGGCTCGATCTCGATCTCGCAGCCCAGATCGCCGACCGTGCGCTTGACGACCTCGCCATATTCCGTCGGCAGGGGCGGGGCCGAATTGGACCGCTCATAGGGAATTCCCAGCCCCCCGCCCAAATCCAGCCGCCGAATGTCATGCCCCTGCGAACGCAGGGCTCGGGTCAGCTCGGCAACCTTGAGATAGGCTTGCTCGAACGGCTCGAGCTCCGTGAGCTGCGAGCCGATATGGACGTCGATGCCCATGACCTCGATGCCCTTCATCGCGGCGGCCTGGGCATAGACCTCGACGGCGCGCGAGATCGGGATGCCGAACTTGTTTTCCTTGCGGCCGGTTGCGATCTTTTCATGCGTGCGTGCATCGACATCGGGATTGACGCGGATCGCAACCGGTGCCCGCAGACCAAGTGAACGGGCGACCTCGTCCAGCGCGGCCAGTTCCGGTTCGCTCTCGACATTGAACTGGCGAATGCCGCCGGTCAGGGCCGTGCGCATTTCCTCGCGCGTCTTGCCGACGCCGGAAAAGACGATCCTGTCGCCCGGAACGCCCGCCGCGCGGGCCTTCAGATACTCGCCGACCGAAACCACATCCGCCCCGGCGCCAAGATTGGCCAGCGTGCGAACGACCGACAGGTTGCCGCAGGCCTTCATGGCAAAGCAGATCACATGAGGCAGCGGCGACAGCGCTTCCTCGAACAGGCGGTAGTGGCGCGTGAGGGTCGCGGTCGAATAGACGTAAAAGGGCGTGCCGACCGCGGCCGCGATCTCGGACAGCGGCACGTCCTCGGCATGCAGCATGCCGTCGCGATACAGAAAATGGTCCATCCCCCTGCCCCTGCTACCCGTTGCGCTGTGGCAGGTTTAGACCAACGCCTCGTCCGGGGAAAGCGGGCGCGTGAGGACAGGCCCAGCCGTCGCCACCGGCCCGGCGCCCGGTGGCGGCACGGGCGGGCCGTCGGCGCCGCATGCCGCAAGCACGAATGGCAGGGTCAAGGCAAGGATCGCGCGGATCATCTGGTCACCGTCAGGCCGATACCAAGGATCGAGGTCGAGACCGAAGGCGCCACGCGCGGGCCGTCAGGCGTGACGCGGACATGGGCATGGGCGCGCGGCTGGGAACAGGACGCCAGAAACAGCAACACCAACGCCGCAACCGTTGCCTTCATTCCAACCTCTCGCGCCATTCTGCGATGCGGGCGCGCACCTGATCGGGGGCCGTGCCCCCATAGCTTTGCCGCGAGGCAACCGAATTGTGGACGCCCAGAACGTCATAGACATCCTGCGTGATGCCCGGATGGACCGAGCGCATGTCCTCGAGGCTCAGATCCGGCAGGTCGCAGCCCCGCGCCTCGGCCATGGCCACGAGACGGCCGGTGACGTGATGCGCCTCGCGGAAGGGCAGGCCCAGCGCCCGGACCAGCCAGTCGGCCAGATCCGTCGCCGTGGAGAACCCCGCGGCGGCAGCCCGTTCCAGGTTCTCGCGGTTGGCCGTCATGTCGCGCACCATGCCTTCCATCGCCGCCAGTGCCAGCATCAGGTTGTCGGCGGCGTCAAAGACCTGTTCCTTGTCTTCCTGCATGTCCTTGGAATAGGCCAGCGGCAGCCCCTTCATGACCATCATCAGCGCGACATTGGCGCCGAAGATACGCCCGATCTTGGCGCGGATCAGCTCGGCCGCATCGGGGTTCTTCTTCTGGGGCATGATGCTGGACCCGGTCGAGAACCTGTCCGACAGCGTGACAAAGCGGAACTGGGCCGAGGACCAGATCACCAGCTCCTCGGCCAGGCGCGAAAGATGCATCGCGCAGATCGAGGCGGCGGCCAGGAATTCCAGCGCAAAGTCGCGATCGCTGACCGCGTCCAGGGAATTGGCCATCGGCCGGTCGAAGCCCAGCTCGCCCGCCGTCATGCGCCGATCGATCGGGAACGACGTGCCCGCCAGCGCGGCCGCCCCCAGGGGACATTCGTTCATCCGCGCGCGTGCGTCACGGAACCGGCCGACATCGCGGCCGAACATCTCGACATAGGCCATCATGTGATGGCCCCAGGTCACCGGCTGTGCCGTCTGCAGGTGGGTAAAGCCCGGCATGACCCAGTCAGCCCCGGCCTCGGCCTGGTCCAGAAGCGCGCGCTGCAGCGCGACCAGACCCGAGATCGCGGCATCGATCTGGTCGCGCACCCACAGGCGGAAGTCCGTCGCGACCTGATCGTTGCGCGACCGCGCCGTGTGCAACCGCCCGGCCGGTTCGCCGATCAGCTCCTTCAGGCGGGCCTCGACATTCATGTGAATGTCTTCCAGAGCGGTCGAGAAGGCGAACTTGCCCGCCTCGATCTCTGACAAGACCGTGAGCAGCCCTTCCCTGATCGCCTCGGCATCCGTATCAGAGATGATGCCCTGCGCGGCCAGCATCGCCGCATGGGCTCGCGAGCCCTGGATGTCCTGGGCGTAGAGTCGACGGTCGAAGCCGATCGAGGCATTGATAGCCTCCATGATGGCGTCTGGTCCGGAGGCGAAACGTCCGCCCCACATGGCATTCTGGGTCTTTTCGGTCATGGCTATCCGGAGGCCTTCATGCGCTGGTTCATCTCTGTCGTCCTGTACACGGCCCTTGTCCTTGGTGCAAACGCCCAAGGGGCAGATCCCGCTGCCATCGCCCAGTTGCGCGAAGGTTCGATGCGCAAGCTGACCCTCGCAGAATCGCCCCAACCGGTGCCGCAGGTGGCCTTTACCGATGCGCAGGGCCGGGAACTTCACCTTGGCGACTGGTCCGGCAAGCATGTGCTTGTGAATTTCTGGGCCACCTGGTGCGCGCCCTGCCGCAAGGAACTGCCCGCGCTGGATGCGCTGAACCGGGACCTGGGGGGCGAAACCTTCGAGGTCGTGACCATCGCGGTTGGCCGCAATCCGCTGCCCGCGATCGAGCGGCTGTTCTCGGAACTGGGGGTCGAGCACCTGCCGGTCTACCTGGACACCCGAATGGAGCTTGCACGCGCAATGGGGGTTCTTGGCCTGCCCGTCACGGTGATCCTTGACCCGCAAGGCCGCGAGATTGCCCGCATGACGGGCGATGCGGAATGGGACAGCGACAGCGCCCGCGCCATCGTCGCCGCATTGACCGCCGACGCGGACTCCGCCGTTCAGGCGCCCGAGTGAGCCATGGACGCCACGCGGTCATGCGCGGGGCACGTCACCAGGTGGTCATTCACCATCCCCACCGCCTGCATGAAGGCATAGGTGATGACCGGCCCGCAAAACCGGAAGCCCGCGTCGCGAAGCTCTTTGGAAATGCGTTGGGAAAGCACGGTCTGGGCGGGCACGTCCTCGATTCGCGCGAAGCGGTTCTGGATCGGCCGACCATCCACGAATCGCCACAGAAAGTCGTCAAAGCCCTGTCGTTCGGACAGGCGCAGATAGGCGCGCGCATTTCCGATCGTGGCCTCGATCTTGGCCCGCGATCGCACGATACCCGCATCCCGAATCAGTCGGTCGATCTCGGGCTCGCCCCAGCCTGCGATCACTTCGGGGTCAAAGCCGCGGAATGCCGTACGAAAATTGTCGCGCTTGCGCAGGATGGTGATCCAGGACAGACCCGCCTGAAATCCGTCGAGGATCAGCTTTTCCCACAAGGCGCGCGGGTCCCGTTCCGGGACACCCCATTCGTGGTCGTGATAGGCCACATAGATCGGATCGGTCCCGCACCACGGGCAGCGTTCTGTCATTCGTTTCCCCACGACCCAAGCATGAAATCCGGCTGCCATTTACCTCTTATTAGGGACATCGCGCCACCCTGCAGGCATGATGATGGAGGACGGGATGCGAAATCGCGGGACCGGATGGACGATCAAGCCGGCAGATCCGGCGTTGGAAACCCCACTGAGCGCAGCGATCGACCTTCGCGATCGCCAGACACTTGACATGGTGCGCAAGGCCGTGGATCGGCGGGACGTCCTGCTGGCATACCAGCCCGTCGTGCTGGCCGATGATCCAACCCGTCCCGCCTTCTATGAAGGGCTGATCCGTCTTCTGGACGAAACCGGACGAATCATCCCGGCACAGGATTTCATGAACGCGATCGAGACGACCGAACTGGGCCGGGTGATCGATTGCCTGTCGCTCGAACTTGGGCTGCGCGCGTTGCGGCATGATCCGACGCTACGTCTTGCCATCAACATGTCGGCACGTTCGATCGCCTATCCGCGCTGGATGCAGACACTGCGCAAGGGGCTGCGCGCCGAAGCCACGATCGGCGAACGCCTGATTCTCGAGATCACCGAAAGCTCGGCCATGGTCATGCCCGACGCCGTCGTGGTCTTCATGTCCGAGCTGCAGGCCGAGGGGATTTCGTTTGCGCTGGATGATTTCGGGGCGGGATACACGTCGTTCCGCTATCTGCGGGAATTCTACTTTGACATCCTCAAGATCGACGGCCAGTTCATTCGCGGCATTGCGGACGATCCCGACAACCAGGTCCTGACTCAGGCGCTTTTGTCCATCGCGCGGCATTTCGACATGCTTGCGGTCGCCGAATCGGTCGAAAATGCGCGCGACGCCGCGTGGCTGGCCGCAGCCGGTGTCGATTGCCTGCAGGGCTACTATTGTGGCGCTCCTTCTGTCGCGCCTCCCTGGAAGCGCGGGGAAGAGCGCAAGCGCGCCTGATCGTCCGACTTGCCCTAGCGGCAGGGAATCGCGCAAGGGGCCGCCGTTTTCCTTGACCTGTGCGCAGCGATCGTCATGCTGCATGGCAGCGCGCTGGAAGACGCGCAGGCTGTCTTCCAGCGTTTAACGTCGCTTGAAAGACAGGAACATGCCATGACCAACGTCGTAATCGTCTCTGCCGCCAGAACCCCCGTCGGCAGCTTCAATGGCTCTTTTGCCAACACTCCGGCCCATGATCTGGGCGCCGCGGTTCTCGAGGCCGTCGTCGCGCGCGCGGGCATCGACAAGGCCGAGGTCAGCGAAACGATCCTGGGCCAGGTCCTGACCGCAGGTCAGGGTCAGAACCCGGCACGTCAGGCCCATATCAAGGCGGGCCTGCCAATGGAAAGCGCGGCCTGGTCGATCAACCAGGTTTGCGGATCAGGCCTTCGGTCGGTCGCGCTGGCAGCCCAGCATGTGCAGCTGGGCGATGCCGCCATCGTCTGTGCCGGCGGGCAGGAAAACATGTCCCTTGCGCCGCATGTCGCGCATCTGCGCGCAGGCCACAAGATGGGCGATGTACAGTTCATCGACTCGATGATCAAGGACGGCCTGTGGGACGCATTCAACGGCTATCACATGGGCAACACGGCCGAAAACGTCGCCCAGAAATGGCAGATCAGTCGCGAAATGCAGGACGAATTCGCGCTGAGCAGCCAGCAGAAGGCCGCCGCCGCGCAGGCCGCCGGCAAGTTCAAGGATGAAATCATTCCGATCACGATCAAGACCCGCAAGGGCGATATCGTCGTCGACGCGGACGAATATATCCGTCCGAACACGACACTCGAGGCCTTGCAGAAGCTTCGTCCGGCCTTCCAGAAGGATGGCACCGTCACCGCGGGCAATGCCAGCGGCATCAATGACGGCGCGGCTGCGGTTCTTGTCATGTCCGAAGAGGAAGCCGCCCGCCGTGGCCTCAAGCCTCTGGCCCGGATCGCCTCCTACGCGACGGCCGGGCTTGATCCCGCGATCATGGGCGTAGGCCCGATCCACGCCTCGCGCAAGGCGCTGGAGAAGGCGGGCTGGAAGGTAGAAGATCTCGATCTGATCGAGGCCAATGAAGCCTTCGCGGCACAGGCCTGCGCGGTAAACAAGGACATGGGCTGGGACCCGGCCAAGGTGAACGTGAATGGTGGCGCGATCGCGATCGGCCATCCGATCGGCGCGTCTGGCGCTCGGATCCTGAACACCCTGCTGTTCGAGATGCAGAGATCCGGCGCGAAGAAGGGTCTTGCCACCCTGTGCATCGGCGGCGGCATGGGCGTTGCGATGTGCCTGGAGCGCGCGTGATCCAATTCCATTCGGCGGCGCAGCGCAATAATGTTGTGTTGCGCTGCCAATCTAGGTAATACCATTTTAAACGAAACCATTTTTTGGGGGGAAGATGTCCAGAGTCGCTTTGGTAACCGGGGGAACGCGCGGGATTGGGGCTGCGATCTCCATCGCGCTCAAGAATGCAGGCTACAAGGTGGCGGCGAACTATGCGGGCAACGATGCCGCAGCCGAAGCCTTTACCAAGGAAACCGGCATCCCGACCTACAAGTGGTCAGTGGCCGATTACGACGCCTGTGTCGACGGCGTCCGGCGGGTCGAGACCGATCTGGGCCCGATCGACATTCTGGTGAACAACGCCGGCATCACGCGCGATGCGATGTTCCACAAGATGACGCCACAGCAGTGGAAAGAGGTGATCGACACCAACCTGACGGGCGTGTTCAACATGACCCATCCGGTCTGGCCCGGCATGCGCGAGCGCAAATTCGGCCGTGTGATCAACATCAGTTCGATCAATGGCCAAAAGGGCCAGGCCGGCCAGGCAAATTATTCGGCGGCAAAGGCCGGGGACCTGGGCTTCACCAAGGCCCTGGCCCAAGAAGGCGCGCGCGCCGGGATCACGGTGAACGCCATTTGCCCCGGCTATATCGCGACGGAAATGGTGAAGGCGATCGACGAAAAGGTGTTGAAGGAACGCATTCTGCCGCAGATTCCGGTTGGCCGCCTGGGCGAACCCGAGGAAATCGCGCGCTGCGTTGTCTTCCTCGCCTCGGACGATGCGGGCTTTATCACCGGGTCGACGATCTCCGCCAATGGCGGGCAGTACTTCGTCTGACACGGGCTTGCATCGCACTTCAGGGGGTCGGCCACGCGCCGGCCCTTTTCTGTTGCACCAGGTTGCAACTTTCGGCCATTTCATCCCGCAGACAACCATGGAAAGCCGAAGAATGAGCAGATCTCGCGCGACGGCCATCGGATTTGGGGCGGTACTCTTGTGGGCCTTGCTGGCGCTTTTCACGGTCGGGACCGAACCCATGCCGCCGCTGTTGCTGAACGCGACGAGTTTCGCCCTCGGCGGGGCTGTCGGGGTCATATGGCTGGCCTTGACCGGCCAATGGGCTCAACTGCGCCATGTGCCCTTGCGGGTCTATCTGTTCGGCACGGCCGGCCTGTGCGGCTATCACCTGCTGTATTTCTCGGCCCTGCGCCTTGCGCCCCCGGCCGAGGCCAGCCTGATCGCCTATCTCTGGCCGTTGTTCATTGTGCTGTTCTCGGGCCTTCTGCCGGGCGAGCGGCTTACCGGCATGCATGTTCTGGGCGCGCTGGTCGCCTTTGCGGGGGCGGCGCTGATCGTCATCAAGCAGCCGGCACAGGTGCAGCTGCAACAAATCTGGGGGCTTGCCCTGGCCTTTCTGGCGTCACTCACCTGGTCGGGCTATTCAGTCATCTCGCGACGCCTTGGACAGGTTCCGACCGCCTCTGTAGCCGTCTTCTGCATCGGCACCGCGATCATTTCGGCGCTCGCGCATCTTGCCTTTGAAACGCCCCGTTGGCCAGATACCGAATGGGGCTGGCTTTCAGTGCTGGCCTTGGGCCTTGGGCCCGTGGGACTGGCGTTCTACATCTGGGATATCGGCGTGAAACGCGGCGACATTCAGCTTCTGGGTGTTTCGGCCTATGCTGCGCCGCTGTTGTCCACTCTCGTCCTGATCGGCTTGGGACTTGCTCCAGCGACGTGGCGAATCGGCCTTGCGGCACTGCTGATCACCCTGGGCGCAGCGCTGGCCGCCCGCGGCAGCCAGCGCAAAGCCCCGGTCAGGCTTGACTGAGCCGCGTGATCTCTTCCTTCAGGCGAAGTTTCTTCTTCTTCATTTCGGCAATTGCCAGTTCGTCATAGCCAGGCTGGCGCTGGGCCTTCTCGACGGCTTCCGAAAGGTGCTGGTGCTTCTTGCGAAGTTCCTGCAGGTGCGATCCAAGCGACATAGGCCTCTCCTCTCCTGTGAACTCGGTTCAAGGAGACCACAGAACATGAGTCGTGTCACGCGGGATCGGTTGCAAGTTTGAACGATTTTCGTACCCCGGCATGACCCCGCCTATTGCGCGGCAAGCGGCAAGGCCGCGCCGTCGCGGACGACCGCGCGGGCCGCATCGGTCAGGTCTTCGGCGTCACGCAGATGAACCGGTCCATCGTGCACTATGAACGGCGCCAGCAGCCGGAATGGACCGCGCCCACCCTTGCGCGCCTGAACGATCACCCGCCTTGCCTCGCGCCCGATGCGCGGGGCCAGCGGAAGCACCCGGATGTCGCCCATTCTACGATCGAGTCCCGCCATCAGATCCGGCAACCGGTCAGCCGACTGAATGAAGGTCATCCATCCGCCAGATCGCAAACGGCGAATCGCGGTCTGGACCCATTGCGCCAGCGGTGTTTCCTCACGCAGGGATCGTTCGCGCCCGCGATCGCTGGCGGGCGTGCCGCCGCCTGGCGGATAATATGGCGGGTTGGCCATCACGTGATCGAAACTTCTTGCACGCAGTTCGGGCGGTGGCGAGGACAGGTCGCCCTCGACGACCTCCAGGGTCATGCCCGCCGCTTCGGCGTTGCGGCGGGCAAGTGAGGCGTAGTCGGGCTGCAACTCCAGCCCGACAAGACCAAGGTCGGGCACCCGGGCGCCAAGGCATAGCGAGGCCACGCCGACCCCACAGCCCAACTCGAGCACAGTTTGGCCCGGCCGGGCAGGAACGGCAGCCGCCAGGAACACGGGGTCCATCGCCGCTCGATAACCCTGCCGCGGCTGAAGGATCTGCAGCCTGCCATTCAGGAAATGATCGCAGGTCAGATCGTCTTCGGCGAACATCTCACTCGCCCATCTCGACGCCCGCGTCGCGCAGGATCGACCGCGCCATGAACAGATCCCGGTCCGCGACCATCAGCCGGCGCGGCAAAATGCCTATCGACCCTTCCAGCACGCTCATGTGGACGTCCATCTGAAAGCTGGCTATACCCTGCGCGTCGAGCAGGGCCGTCACATATGCGATCACCGTCGGGTCATTGGTTCTGATGAGCTCTTTCATGCTTCGACACATAAGGACCAACCCCCGGGTTTGTCGAGCAAGGACAACGCCGCAATGAGCCTGGACCAGACCGCGACCAAACCGTTCGATCGCCTCGGCGCCCTGCTGGCGCCCGAAATGGCCGCCGTGAACGCACTTATCCGCGAACGCATGGCATCGGAACATGCGCCGCGCATTCCCGAGGTGACCGCCCACCTGGTCGAGGCCGGAGGCAAGCGGCTGCGGCCGATGCTGACGCTCGCGGCGGCGCGAATGCTTGGCTACACGGGCGACCACCACATCCGCCTGGCCGCGACGGTCGAATTCATCCACACGGCGACGCTGCTGCATGACGATGTGGTGGACGAAAGCCGCCAGCGGCGTGGGCGGCCCACCGCGAATCTGCTGTGGGACAACAAGTCCTCGGTCCTGGTGGGCGACTATCTGTTCGCGCGGTCGTTCCAGCTGATGGTCGAGACCGGCAGCCTGCGGGTTCTGGACATTCTTGCCAATGCCTCGGCCACGATTGCCGAGGGCGAGGTTCTGCAGCTGAGCGCCGCACAGGACCTGCGCACTGACGAATCGATCTATCTGAAAGTGATCCGCGGCAAGACCGCCGCGCTGTTTTCCGCCGCGACCGAGGTCGGCGGCGTTATCGCCGGTGCGCCCGAGGATCAGGTCAAGGCCCTGTTCACCTATGGCGACGCCCTGGGCATCGCCTTCCAGATCGTGGACGACCTACTGGATTACGGCGGCGCGAGCGAGGTGATCGGCAAGAATGTCGGCGACGATTTCCGCGAACGCAAGCTGACCCTGCCCGTCATCCGTGCCGTGACCCGCGCCGATGCCGAAGAACGCGCCTTCTGGTCCCGCGTCATCGAAAGGGGCGACCAGCGCGAAGGCGACCTGGAACACGCTCTCGAACTGATGCGGCGGCACGGTACGCTCGAATCCACGCGGGACACGGCATTGTCCTGGGCCGACCGTGCCAAGGGCGCCCTGTCCGCCCTGCCCGCGCACGAAATCCGGGACATCCTGACCGATCTGGCCGATTACGTGGTGGCGCGGGTCTACTAGCCCCACGCCAGCCCGGGGTCACGCGTTCCTGCCCCTGTGGCCTGTCACGTAGTATTGCCCCGTTCGCGTCGCCAGGAATGGATCCAGCGGAATCTCTTCCTGTTTCAGGAAACCCCGCTGGGGCAGAATACCCTCGCGCACCATCTCGATCACCGCCACGACCGAGGCCGAGGTGGTCCAGGCGATCGCCGTGCGTCGTTTTCCCCGGATTTCCAACGGATAGTAAGAGCGGACGAATTCCTTGCGCAGCAATTGACCGGCGGACCAGCCCTCGGCGGCGACATGGACATAGACGACATCCTCGTCCACCGGCGGCTTGGCATGGGTCAGGATGCGCCCGGCCAGATCGCGGTTTTCGCGCATCAGCAGTTCGTGAAAGAAGAAGTTCATCAGCTGCACATGGCCGGGATAGCGCATCGTCTTGTAATCGAGATTCTCGACCCGACCGGCATAGGTTTCGCACATCGTCCCCAGACCGCCCGAGGTGGTAAAGGCCTCCAGATGCACGCCGTCGATATAGATCTGCTCGATCCATTCCATGGCCGAGACGGTCTTGTGCACGCCCTCCTCGATCACCTCGCAATCGTTGAGATATTCGTTCACGACGCCTTCGGGCGACCAGTTGAAGGCATAACCCAGCAGCCCCGTCGGGTTCTGCGGCAGCGCGCCCACGCGCAGCCGGATCGAGCGGACACGCTCGAACATCTCGGCCAGATGGGCGCCGACGATGCCGACGAAACCGGGGGCCAGGCCGCATTGCGGCGCCATGATGCCCTTCGCGGTCCCTGCAAGCTCACGGATATGCTTCGTCGTCGGCACATCTTCGGTCAGGTCGAAATAATGAGCGCCCAACGCATGCGCCGCACTGCTGATGCGCTTGTTCAGGTGATAGGGCAGACACGACAGCACCGCCTGCTGGTCCTTCAGAAGCTGCTCCGGATTTTCCGTCAGCTCGGCCTGCCGCGTCGGAAACGGCGCGTCTTCCAGCGCGCGCGCATCGATTCCGGTCACCTGAAAACCGGCTTCGGCCAGCAGCTCGGCGGCCAGATGACCGACCTTGCCAAGACCGAGAACCGCGATCCTGTCGAATGACATCACTGCCTCCCACATTGTTCATTGCTTCGGCAGAATCACGGCTTGGCCCGCCGAAATCGCGTATCAATACGTCGATGTGAAAGGCGTTTCGCAGAAATATGCCGGCCCGGCCGGTCGAACTGCCGATTGCGGCGGCAGCCGGCCGGGCCGGGGCGCTCAGATGTCGAACTTGACTCCCTGCGCCAGCGGCAGCTCGGCCGAATAGTTGATCGTGTTGGTCTGGCGCCGCATGTAGGCCTTCCACGCATCCGAGCCGGATTCGCGGCCGCCGCCGGTCTCCTTCTCGCCGCCGAAGGCGCCGCCGATCTCGGCCCCCGAGGGGCCGATATTGACATTGGCGATGCCGCAGTCGGAGCCCACGGCCGACAGGAAGGTCTCCGCCTCACGCAGGTTCAGCGTGAAGATGCAGGACGACAGGCCCTGCGGCACATCGTTCTGCATCGCGATGGCCTCCTCCAGCCTCTCGTAGCCCATCACATAGAGGATCGGCGCGAAGGTCTCGGTGCGCACGATGGCCGTCTGCTCCGGCATCTCGACGATCGCCGGCTCGGCATAGGCCCCGCCCTGCGGCACGCCCTCGGCAACGCTTCGGCCGCCGTGAACCCTTCCACCCTCCTTGCCCGCCTGCTCCAGCGCCGCCTGCATCCGGTCGCGCGCGGCATGGTCGATCAGCGGCCCGACCAGCGTGCGCGCCTGCCGCGGGTCGCCGATGGGCAGGCTGGCATAGGCCGCCTTCAGGCGCGAAACCAGCTCGTCGCGGATCGAATGATGCGCGATCAGCCGGCGCAGCGAGGTGCAGCGCTGTCCCGCCGTGCCGACGGCCGAGAACACGATCGCCCGCACCGCCATGTCCAGATCCGCCGAGGGCGCCACGATCATGGCGTTGTTTCCGCCAAGCTCGAGGATCGAACGGCCGAAGCGCTGCGCCACGCGCGGCCCGACGATCGCCCCCATCCGGCAGGATCCGGTGGCCGAGACGATCGGCACGTCGCGGCTGTCCACCAGCGCCTCGCCGATCGCCGGGCCGCCGATGACCAGCTGGACAAGCCCCTCGGGCGCGTCGCCAAAGCGTTTCAGCGCGCGCTCCATGATCTTCATCGTGGCCATCGCCGTCAGCGGCGTCTTTTCCGACGGCTTCCAGATCACCGGATCGCCGCAGACCAGCGCCAGCGCCGCGTTCCACGACCAGACCGCGACAGGGAAATTGAAGGCGGTGATCACCGCGCACGGCCCCATCGGATGCCAGGTCTCCATCATCCGGTGACCGGGACGTTCCGAGGCGATGGTCAGGCCGTAAAGCTGGCGCGAGAGGCCCACGGCAAAGTCGCAGATGTCGATCATCTCCTGGACTTCGCCCAGCCCCTCGGAGGTGATCTTGCCCGCCTCCAGCGTCACCACCGCGCCCAGTTCGGCCTTGGCCGCGCGCAGCTCCTCGCCCAGAAGCCGAACCAGCTCGCCCCGACGCGGCGCGGGAACCTCGCGCCAGGCGCGGAATGCGGCCTGCGCCCGCGCGATCACGCCGGGCATCTCGGCCGGGTCGGTCTGGCGCACGCGCGCCACCTCGGCCCCGTCGATTGGCGAATGGACAGCCAGATCGCCGCCCGTCAGTTCGGCCTCGCTGAACCCGGCCGCTTTCAGAACGTCGGAATGGGTCATGTCAGTCTCCCTGTGTACCATTGCGCGCTGGTCGGTCATTCCCATCGCGGCCAGCACCGGCGCGCGCGATTGCCGCGCCATGAAATCCGCCTTGCAGCCCATACCCCGCCAGTTGGCCAGGATCAGCGACTGCGCGACCGCCCCGCCCAGCGTCGTGCCCGGCCCGGTGACGATGAACAGGTCGGGCGCGAATTCCCGCGCCGCGACCCGGATCGCTTGGGTGAAGTCATAGGGCCGCACCACCTGATGGCCCAGAGTATAGTCCCACAGCGCCTGCCTGTCGGTGGCCTGCGGCCACCAGATTGCGCCGCGCCCGTCAATCATGGGCAGGCCGGGCTGGCCGAACAGCGATGGCGGCAACAGCGCGCGTCCGCGTTCGGCCACCGGCGCCCGAAGATCGGTGTGAAAGGCCGCGTGATTGACCAGCCGCATCGGAAAGCGGCCCTGTTCGGGCGTGACCTCGGCCTCGAAGGCGCGCAGACCGGCCTCGTTCCCCGCCACGACCAGCATGCCGCCCAGATCGATTGACAGCGCCAGCGTGTGACCTTCGCGCGCATCGATCCGCGCCACCAGATCCAGCAGCGCCGCCTTCCGCGCGGGATCGGGCCGCCAGTCCTGCCCCATATGCGGATGCACGGCCTGCCCGCCGATCATCGCCTGCTGCATCAGGCGGCCCATCGTGTTGGCAATCCGAAAGCCGTTTTCGGCCGTGACCGCCCCGGCACAGGCCAGCGCCGTATACCAGCCCATGGAATTGCCGGTGACCGCCACGACGCGGATCCGCGCCCGGTCGATCGACAGGAAGTCGCCAAGGCTTGCCGCGTAGATCAGCGCCGATGCATTGTCGCCCCGCGTATGACGGTCGACGGAAAAGCTCGCCGCCCCGTCAAGCGCGGTCAGCCGCTCCTGTCCCTCGGCCTGCCGGATCGCGTCGAACCGCGACAGCAGGCCCTTGTCCGGAAAGTGGCGCCTCAGCCAGCCCAGTTCGGCCTGACCATAGGTGCCGCGGCCCGGACAGACGACAACCGCGGTGATCATCGCGCGCCCTCCACCATCGCCAGCGCCGCCTGCACGATGCCATCCGCCGATGGCATCGTGGCGGCATAGGCCGGGCCGGTGGCGATGAAGCTGTCCTCGGCCACGAGCCGCGCAACCGGTGCGCGGCCATGTTCGGCAAAGAGTGCCATCAGCGCCTCGGCCACCCCGCCCGAGCGGCGCGTCTCGTCCACGATCAGGATCCGCTTCGCGCCCTCCACGGCACGCAGCAATGCCGCTTCGGGCAGGGGCGAGAGCCAGCGAAGGTCGATCACGCGCGCCTCCACGCCCGCATCGCGCAGCCGCCGCTGCGCCTGACGCGACAGGTAGTGACCATTGCCGAAGGTCACGATGGCGATGTCGCCCCCCGAACCATGCACGCCGACCTCGCCCAGCGCGATGCGATGCCCCGGCGCCGGATAGCGGCACATCCACTGCCCGTCCTTCTCCTCATGCAGGTCGCGCAACGGGTAAAGCGCGATCGGCTCCAGGAACACGACGACGCGATTTTCCTCGCGCGCCAGGCGCACGCATTCGCGCAGCATTCCCACCGCATCGGCCCCCGTCGAGGGACAGGCCAGGATCAGCCCCGGAATGTCGCGCAGCACCGCCACAGAATTGTCGTTGTGGAAATGCCCGCCGAAGCCCTTCTGATAGCCCAGCCCCGCGATCCGCACGACCATGGGATTGGCGAATTGCCCGTTCGAGAAGAATGGCAGCGTCGCGGCCTCGCCCCGGATCTGGTCCTCGGCATTGTGCAGATAGGCCAGGAACTGGATCTCGGGGATCGGGATGAAGCCGTTATGCGCCATGCCGATCGCGAGGCCCAGGATGGATTGTTCGTCCAGAAGCGTGTCGATCACGCGATCCGCGCCGAAACGCTGGATCAGCCGCTGGGTGACGCCATAGACCCCGCCCTTGCGGCCGACATCCTCGCCCATCAGCACGATCTCGCGATTCTCCAGCATCAGATCGGTCAGCGCCCAGTTGATCAGCCGCGACATGATCTGCGGCTCCTCCATCGCCTTAAGATCGGCGCCGAAGGCCGCCGCGCGCGCCTCTTGCGACGGGCCATTCGTCGGCGCGCAGGGGCGCGGCGGCGGGATGAGACTTGCCATCACCTCCCGCGCCGTCTTCAGGCGCGGGCGGGTGACGGCCTCTTCGGCGATCCGGGCCACCCGCTCGCAGGTCTCGCGATAGATCTCCAGCGCCTCGGCCGGTTCCAGCACCCCGGCCTCGTGCAACAGGCGCACCGAATGCAGAAGCGGATCGTTGGCCTCCTCGGCCTCGACCTCCTCGCGCGACAGATAGGTGGTGGGCACATCCGCCCCGGCATGGCCGTACAGCCGCACGGTGCGCATGTGCAGAAAGGCCGGCCGTCGGCGGCTGCGCACATACTCGGCTGCCTCGCAGGCCACGCGATAGGTGTCATAGAGATCCAGCCCGTCGCAGGCAAAATAGCGCAGGCCCGGGCGGTGGGCGAAGCTGGCTGCGATCCATCCCCGCGGGGTCCTGGTCGATATGCCGATCCCGTTGTCCTCGCAGACGAACAACAGCGGCATCGGGATCGCCTGATAGGCCGTCCATTGGGCTGCGTTGAAGGCCCCCTGGGCCGTCGAATGATTGGCCGAGGCATCGCCGAAGCTGCACATGACGATCGCGTCATCCGGCATGACGCGGTGTTCGGGCCGATGCCGCCGCGCCGCACCGATCGCATAGGCCGCCCCTACCGCCTTGGGCAGGTGGCTGGCAATGGTCGAGGTCTGCGGCGGGATCATCAGGGCCTTTGAGCCCAGGACCTTGTGCCGCCCGCCCGAGATCGGATCCTCGGCCGAGGAGGCAAAGGACAACAGCATGTCCCAGGCGATTGTCTGGCCGGGCACCTGATCTGCCCGCGCGATCTGGAACGCCGCGTCACGGTAATGCAGAAAGGCCATGTCGGTCGGCCGCAGCGCCGCCGCGACCGCCGCCATGCCCTCGTGCCCCGATGATCCGATCGTATAGAAGCCGTGTCCCGCGCGTTGCATCGCTCGCGCCTGACGGTCAAGCGCCCGCGACAGGCAACCCGCCCGGAAAAGGCTTACCGCCCGCGCAGGCTCTAGAGGGCCGGCCGGAGAGCGCCCCGGCGGCAGATCGCCGGCCGCAACACGGCGCAGGAAATTTTCATGCACGATTTCGGCACGATCCATCGCCCGCCCCTTTCCGCCGCGATCAGAAGAATGCCTGAAGACCCGTGATCGCACGGCCCAGAATCAGCGCGTGAACGTCATGGGTGCCCTCGTAGGTATTCACCGTCTCGAGATTCATCGCATGGCGCATCACGTGATAGTCCTCCTGGATGCCGTTGCCGCCATGCATGTCACGCGCCATCCGCGCAATCTCCAGCGCCTTGCCGCAATTGTTGCGTTTGATGAGGCTGATCATCTCGGGCGCGGCGCGGCCCTCGTCCATCAGACGCCCCACGCGCAAGCTGGCCTGCAGGCCCAGCGCGATCTCCGTCATCATGTCGGCAAGCTTCTTCTGGTACAGCTGCGTCTGGGCCAGAGGCTTGCCGAACTGCCGGCGATCCAGCCCATACTGACGCGCGGCATGCATGCAGAATTCCGCCGCCCCCATCACGCCCCAGGAAATGCCATAGCGCGCGCGGTTCAGGCAGCCGAACGGCCCCTTCAGCCCCTCGACGCCGGGCAAGAGCGCATCTTCGCCAACCTCGACATTGTCCATCACGATCTCGCCGGTGATGCTGGCGCGCAGGGAAAGCTTGCCACCGATCTTCGGCGCCGACAGGCCCTTCATCCCCTTTTCCAGCACGAAACCCCGGATCTTGCCGCCATGCGCCTCGGATTTGGCCCAGACAACAAAGACATCGGCGATCGGGGAATTGGATATCCACATCTTGGACCCGTTCAGGACATAGCCGCCCGCCGTCCTGGTGGCGCGCGTCTTCATCCCGGCAGGATCCGAACCGGCATCGGGCTCGGTCAGGCCGAAGCAGCCGATCCATTCGCCGCTGGCCAGCCGGGGCAGGTATTTCTTGCGCTGCTCTTCGGAACCGTAGGCATGGATCGGATACATCACCAGGCTGGACTGAACCGACATCATGGACCGATAGCCGGAATCCACGCGCTCGATCTCGCGCGCGACAAGGCCATAGGCCACGTAGGAGGCGCCGATTCCGCCATATTCCTCGGGGATCGTGACGCCCAGCAGACCCATCTGGCCCATCTCGGCAAAGATTGCCGGGTCGGTATGCTCTTCGCGCCAGGCCTTGATGACCCGGGGCATCAGGCGGTCCTGCGCATAGGCATGCGCGGCATCGCGCAGCATGCGCTCTTCCTCGGTCAGCTGGTCATCCAGACGCAGCGGATCGGCCCAGTCGAAGGGGCCAAGTTCAGGGGCATCCTTTGGCGACAATTTCATCCTGGCTCTCCGATTGCGGGTGTCGGATACATCTTGCGCCATTGCCGTGCGCGCGCACAGCGATATTCTTGCGCCGTTTGATGCATGGAGTGCATAGATGGCGACCCCGCGACGGTTTCTGCCCTCGATTGCCCAACTGACGGCGTTCGAAGCCGTCCTGCGCACCGGATCGACCCAGGCGGCGGCGCGCGACCTGAGCCTGACACAGGGCACGGTCAGCCGGCTGATACAATCGCTGGAGGCGCAGCTGGGCGTGACCCTGTTCAGGCGCGAGCGCCGGGCGCTGGCGCCGACGGAACAGGCCAAGGCCTATGGGCGCGATGTGGTCAAGGCGCTGGACCTGATCTCGCGCGGGTCGATGCGGGTCCGGGCCAACATGGACGGCGGCACGCTTTCGCTGGCGATCCTGCCGTCTTTCGGCACGCGGTGGCTGGCGCCCCGGTTGCCCGGCTTCCTGCGCGCCCATCCGGGCATCACGCTGAACCTTGGAACGCGGCTGCGGCCGTTCGATTTCGAGACCGAGGGGTTCGATGCCGCAATCCATTTCGGCACCGATGACTGGGGCGGGACGCAATCGGCGCATCTCTTCGACGAAGGGCTGATCGCCTGCGCCGCGCCCGCGCTTCTGGCCGAACATGGCGCGCATGGGCCCCATGACCTGCCGCGGCTGCCGCTGTTGCAGCTCGAGACCCGACCGAATGCCTGGGCCGCATTTCTGGCGCGTCACGGAATCGCGGCACCGCATTCGGGCGGGATGCTGTTCGACCAGTTCGGCCCCCTGATCCAGGCGGCGATCCACGGGCTGGGCGTGGCATTGCTGCCCGATTTCCTTGCCCAGCCCGAACTGGACGAAGGCCGGCTGGTTGCCCTGCATCCGGACCCTGTCACCGGGTCGGGCGGCTATTACCTGGTCTGGCCGCCCGCATTGGCAGATTATCCGCCGCTTGTCGCCTTTCGGCAATGGCTGGTCGATCAGGCCGCCGATCCGCAAGGCGAATCGATGCTGCCCCGTTGACCTTTGCAGCCCCGTTGCCCAACTTGGCCGGCATGAGCAACCGCAACGACATTCACGACCGTCTTGCCAATGCCCTGCGCGAGGCGCGCAAGGCCAAGGGGCTGAGCCTCGACGCCGTCGCGCGCCTGTCGGGCGTTTCCCGGTCGATGGTCAGCCAGATCGAGCGCGGCGAATCAAGCCCGACGGTTGCAACATTGTGGAACCTGACCCAGGCGCTGAAGGTCGATTTCGCGGGCCTTCTGGAAGGCCGCAGCACACCGGCGATCGAAGTCATCCGCGCCGAGGCCGCACCGGTCATCGCGGGCCGCGGCCGTGGCGTGCGCATCCGCATCCTGTCGCCCGCCGAAGCCGCGGGCGAGCACGAAGTCTATGACCTCACGCTGGACGAAGGCGGCATTCTGGACAGTGACCCGCACGGGCCGGGTTGCCGCGAACATCTGACGGTTCTGTCCGGCCGCCTGCGCGTCCGCTCGGGCGAGGAGTGCCAGGTCCTGAACCAGGGCGACACGGCGCGTTATTTCGCCGACCGGCCCCACAGTATCGCCGCCGAGGACGGCCCCGCACGCGCGATCCTGATCGTCCAGAATTCCTGACGATTTTCCGTCATGCCGGAACGCCATCCGAAATATTGACATTTCGCCCGCTCGCGATACCCTTCCGCCATCACGGAGGATATTCTGCCATGTCGGACAAACCCGCCTTCCTGACCCACCTGGTCAACACCCTGAAGGACATCGAGTCGCAGGGCCTGATGAAACGCGAAAGGCTGATCACCTCGGCCCAGGGGGCGCATGTGCGCATCGACGGGCGCGAGATGCTGAACCTGTGCGCCAACAACTATCTGGGCCTGGCCGATCACCCGGCCCTGATCGAGGCGGCCTGCGAAGCGATGCGCGATCACGGCTACGGCATGGCCTCGGTCCGCTTCATCTGCGGCACGCAGGATCTGCACCGCGCGCTGGAGACCCGGATCGCGCGCTTTCTGGGCAAGGATGACGCGATCCTCTATGCGGCCTGCTTCGACGCCAATGGCGGGCTGTTCGAGCCGCTCCTTGGCCCCGAGGATGCCATCGTCTCGGACGCGCTGAACCATGCCTCGATCATCGACGGCATCCGGCTGTGCAAGGCGCGCCGCTATCGCTATGCCAATTCCGACATGGCGGATCTGGAGACCCAGTTGCAGAAGGCGCGCGCCGAGGGGGCCCGTTTCGTCATGATCGCCACCGATGGTGTCTTTTCCATGGACGGCTACCTTGCCAACCTTCCCCGCATCACCGAGCTTGCACGCGAATACGGCGCGCTGACCATGGTGGACGATTGCCATGCGACGGGCTTCATGGGGCCGCAGGGGCGCGGGACGCCGGCCCATTTCGGAGTCGATGTCGATATCCTGACCGGCACGCTGGGCAAGGCGCTGGGCGGTGCGCTGGGCGGCTATGTCGCGGGGCCGCAGCCGGTGATCGACATGCTGCGGCAGCGCTCGCGCCCCTATCTGTTCTCGAACGCGCTGCCGCCGGCAGTGGTGGCGGCGGGGCTTGCCGCGATCGACATCGTCGAGGGCGCGGACGATCTGCGCGCATCCCTGTTCGACAATGCCCGCTACTGGCGCGCGGGGCTGGAATCGGCGGGATTCCGCCTTCTGCCCGGCGAGCACCCGATCGTGCCGGTGATGCTGGGCGAAGCCCGCCTGGCCCAGCAGATGGCGGCCGAGCTCGTTGCCCGTGGCATCTTCGTTCAGGGCTTCTTCTATCCGGTCGTGCCGCATGGACAGGCGCGGATCCGGACGCAGATGAATGCGCGGCTGTCGCGCGCCGATCTGGATCGGGCGCTCGAGGCCTTTGCCGAGGCCGGTCGCAAGGTGGGAGTGCTGTAACATGCGCAACGAGATGAAGGCCCTGGTCAAGGCGCGGCCCGAACCGGGGCTGTGGATGGAAACCCGCCCGGTGCCCGAGATCGGGCCCGACGACGTGCTGATCCGGGTGAAGAAAACCGGGATCTGCGGCACCGACATCCATATCTGGAACTGGGACGACTGGGCCCGGCGCACCGTGCCTGTCGGCCTGATCACCGGTCACGAATTCGCCGGCGAGATCGTCGAGATCGGCCGCAACGTCGAAGGTCTTTCGATCGGCCAGCGCTGTTCGGGCGAGGGGCACCTGATCGGGCGCCAGTCGCGTCAGGCGCGGGCGGGAAAGTTCCATCTTGACCCCGCCACGCGCGGCATCGGCGTCAACGAAAACGGCGCCTTCGCCGAATATCTGCGCCTGCCCGCCTTCAACGTCGTCCCCCTGCCCGACGAGATCGACGACGAGATCGGCGCGATCCTCGACCCGCTTGGCAATGCGGTGCATACCGCGCTGTCCTTCGACCTTGTCGGCGAGGACGTGCTGATCACCGGCGCCGGGCCGATCGGCATCATGGCCGCCGCCGTGGCACGCCATGTCGGCGCGCGGCATGTGGTGATCACGGATGTCAACCAGGACCGGCTGGACCTGGCCGCGCGGGTGGCCGATGTCGAGCCCGTCAACGTGGCGCGTCAGGACCTGCGCGAGGTCGAGCACATGCTGAAGATGAAGGAAGGCTTCGATGTCGGGCTGGAAATGTCAGGCAGCCAGGCCGCCTTCGATCAGATGGTGGAAAACATGGTCATGGGCGGCCGCATCGCGATGCTGGGCATCCCGCCGGGCAAGAGCCCGGTGGACTGGTCGCGCATCGTCTTCAAGGCGCTGACGATCAAGGGCGTCTATGGCCGCGAGATCTTCGAGACCTGGTACAAGATGATCGCCATGCTGGAAAACGGCCTGGATGTGCGCGGCGTCATCACCCACCGCTTTGCCGCGGACGACTACCGCGAGGCCTTCGAGATCATGCGCACCGGGAAAAGCGGCAAGGTCGTTCTGGACTGGACCTGACCGTTCCTACTCTGCCGGGGGGCAGACCGTGACCTCTGTCCCCCATTCGGCGCATTTCCGCGCCAGACCGGACGGGAGCGGCCGGTCGGTAAAGACGCGCGTGATCTCGGACAACGAGGCGATCCGTACCGGAGCGCGGCGTTCCAGCTTCGAGGCATCGGCCACCAGGAAGGACTGGCGCGCCTGACGCAGGATGGCCCGGCTGACGCGCACCTCCTGCGGGTCGAAATCCAGAAGATCGCCATCGGCGTCCAGCGCCGAGGTTCCCACGATGGCATAATCGACCTTGAAATGGCTGATCGCCTCGGTCGTCAGGTCACCGACCAGGCCGCCGTCCGATCGGCGCAGAACGCCGCCCGCGACGATGACCTCGCAACTTTCGTTCTGTGCCAGGATATTGGCCACGTTGATGTTGTTGGTCACGACCGTCAGGTTGCGATGCCCCAACAGCGCGCGCGCCACGGCTTCGGTCGTGGTGCCGATATTGATGAACAGCGAACTGTCGTCCGGCACCAGGGCCGCACAGCACCGCCCGATCGCGGCCTTGGATGCCGCGTTCATCAGCCGCCGTTGCTCGTAGCCGATATTGGCCACGCCCGAACGCAGAACCGCCCCGCCATGCACGCGCTCAAGCTGTCCGGCATCGGCCAGCTCGGTCAGATCACGGCGAATGGTCTGCAGCGTCACGCCAAAACGCTCGGCAAGATCCTCGACGCTGACGCGCCCCTCGGCCCGCGCGATGTCCAGGATTTCGCTTTGCCGGATGCTCAGCGCCATGCGACCCTCCGTGACGATGCCCCGCTGCACCGAAGAAATAGCATCAAAACGAACATTCGCGAACGGAAAAGTTGACATTTCGCGCATCTCGGCGCGATAAACGATGCGAATTCAGTCCAGCGGAGCGTGTGATGGTATCCGAACCCGAACCGCAGCAGCCGATGCTTGACCTCTTTGTCATTGGCGGGGGGATCAACGGCGTGGGCATTGCCCGCGACGCGGCGGGCCGCGGCCTGTCGGTCGCCCTGGCCGAGATGGGGGATCTGGCACAGGCCACGTCCTCGGCCTCGACGAAACTGTTTCATGGTGGGCTGCGCTACCTGGAATACTTCGAATTCGGGCTGGTGCGAAAGGCGCTGATCGAGCGCGAGGTCCTGCTGCGCGCGATGCCGCATATATCGTGGCCGATGCGCTTTGTCCTGCCCTACAGCCCCGACATGCGGTTCGAATCCGACACGCCGACCTCGCGGCTGCTGTCGACCTTCATGCCATGGATGCGCGGCAGAAGGCCGGCCTGGCTGATCCGGCTGGGCCTGTTCCTGTACGACCATCTGGGCGGCCGCAAGATCCTGCCGGGCACGCGAACGCTGGATCTGGCCAGCGACCCCGCCGGCAAGCCGCTGAAGCCCGAATTCCGCCGCGCATGGGAATATTCCGATTGCTGGGTGGACGATGCGCGCCTGGTCGTCCTGAACGCCCGCGATGCCGAGGCACGCGGCGCGCGGATCATGACGCGCACCCGCGTGGTCGAGGCCCGCAGATCGGGCGATCACTGGATCGTCGAGGTCGAACGCAACGGCAAGCGCCGGCAGTTCCGCGCCCGCATGGTCGTCAATGCCGGCGGCCCGTGGGTGGAACGGATCGTCAAGGATACCGCCCATCTGGCGCCGCGCGCGCATATTCGCCTGGTGCGCGGATCGCATATCGTCACGCGCAAGCTGTTCGACCACGATCGCGCCTACTTCTTCCAGGGACGCGACGGGCGGATCATCTTTGCCATCCCCTATGAAGAAGATTTCACACTGATCGGCACGACGGATGTCGACCACGACGGCGACCCCCTTCAGGCGCGCTGCACCGAAGAAGAACAGGATTATCTCTGCGCCTTTGCCTCGGAATATTTCGCACGGCCGGTCACGAGGGACGACATCGTCTGGACCTATTCGGGCGTTCGGCCGCTTTACGACGACGGCGCGAAGTCGGCCTCGGCGGCAACCCGCGACTATGTGCTGACCCTCGACAGCGACGGCCCACCGATCCTCAACGTCTTTGGGGGCAAGATCACGACCTATCGCAAGCTGGCCGAGGCAGCTCTGGACAAGATCGCCAGCGTTCTGGACGTCCCCGCCGGCCCCTGGACGGCGACCGCCCCCCTGCCCGGCGGCGATTTCCCGGTGGACGGCGTGGCCGCCTTGCGCGACGATCTGGCCCGGGCCTATCCGTTCCTGGACGGATACACGATCCGGCGTCTGGCGCGTTGCTACGGCACCGAGGCACGGCAGGTCCTGGGCGATGCCGGCTCGGCCGAGGATCTGGGCCGCCATTTCGGTGCCGGCCTGTTCGAGGCCGAGATCCGCTGGCTGATGGCGCGCGAATACGCCCAGACGGCCGAGGATGTCGTCTGGCGCCGCACCAAGCTGGGGCTGAGGATGAATGCCGAGCAGATCGCCGAGCTTGACGCGTGGATGCAACGGGGGAGGAACGCATGAGCCACATTCTGGCAATCGACCAAGGCACGACATCCAGCCGCGCCATCCTGTTTGACGCCAATCTTCGGATCAAGGCCATCGCACAGCAGGAATTCCCGCAGCACTTCCCGCAATCGGGCTGGGTCGAGCACGACCCGTCCGATCTGTGGTCCTCGGTCGCGGCGACCTCGCGCGAGGCGATCGAACGCGCCGGGATCGACGCGGCCGAGATCGCCGCGATCGGCATCACCAACCAGCGCGAGACGACGCTGGTCTGGGACCGCAAGACCGGCGAACCGGTCCATCGGGCGATCGTCTGGCAGGACCGGCGCACGGCGCCGCTTTGCGAACGCCTGCGCGCCGAAGGGCACGAACCCATGGTCACGCAGCGCACCGGCCTGCTGCTGGATCCCTATTTCTCGGGCACCAAGATCGCGTGGATCCTCGAGAACGTCGAAGGTGCAAGGGCCCGCGCCGAGGCGGGCGATCTGCTGTTCGGCACGGTTGACACCTATCTGATATGGAAGCTGACGGGGGGGCGCGTCCACGCCACCGATGCCACGAATGCCGCGCGAACGCTGATCTACAACATTCGCGCGGGTCGCTGGGACGAAGACATCTGCGCCCTGCTGGGTATCCCGATGTCGATGCTGCCCGAGGTGCGTGACTGCGCGGCCGATTTCGGCACCACCCGGGCCGATCTGTTCGGCCGCGAGATCCCGATCATGGGCGTGGCGGGCGACCAGCAGGCCGCAACCATCGGGCAGGCCTGTTTCCGACCGGGCATGATGAAATCGACCTATGGAACCGGCTGTTTTGCGCTGCTGAACACGGGCGAAACACCGGTCCTGTCGCAAAACCGCCTGCTGACCACGATCGCCTATCAGTTCGACGGCAAGCCAACCTACGCGCTGGAAGGGTCGATCTTCATCGCGGGCGCGGTCGTCCAGTGGCTGCGCGACGGGCTGAAGATCATCCGCAATGCCGCCGAGACCCAGCCCTTGGCCGAACAGGCAGATCCGACGCAGCAGGTCATTCTGGTGCCGGCCTTCGTGGGCCTTGGCGCGCCCTACTGGAATGCCGAATGCCGCGGTGCGATCTTTGGCCTGACGCGCAATTCCGGCCCGGCAGAGCTTGCCCGCTCGGCGCTGGAAAGCGTGGGTTATCAGACCCGTGATCTGATGGAGGCAATGCGGGCCGACTGGCCCGGCATGGAAGATCAGGGGGGCGTCCTGCGCGTCGATGGCGGCATGACGGCCTCGGACTGGGCGATGCAGTTCCTGTCCGACATCATTGGTGCGCCGGTCGATCGGCCCGAGGTGCTGGAAACCACGGCGATGGGGGCGGCGTGGCTGGCCGGATCGCGCGCCGGGATCTATCCCGACGCCGAGGGCTTTGCCAAGGCCTGGGCCTTGCAGCGCCGGTTCGAACCGGCGATGGAAGCCAGCGAGCGCACGGCTCGCTACGAACGCTGGAAACGCGCGGTCGCCGCCACCATGAGCGTCTGATGGCCTTCGCTCTGGCAATGCCGCGCAAGATCCGGTTTGGCCGGGGCGAGGCGCGGGCCGCCCTGCCCGAGATTGCCGCCTTCGGGCGCGTGGCCCTTCTGGTTCACGGGCGCGACCCCGCCCGCGTCGAATGGGCGGTGCAGGGCCTGCGCGCCCTGGGCATGACGGTCCTGCCCCATCCCTGCCCGGCCGAGCCGACCCTGCCCATGCTGCAAGAGGCCATCCGCGCCGGGCAGGAGGCCGATTTCGTGATCGGCCTTGGCGGCGGCGCCGCGCTGGACCTGGCCAAGGCCGCGGCCGCCCTGATCCCCGGCAATGCGGATCCGATGGATCATCTGGAGGTCGTTGGACGCGGCCTGCCCCTTGGGATTGATCCGCTGCCATTCGTGGCGATCCCCACGACCTCGGGCACGGGCGCCGAGGCGACGCGCAATGCCGTGATCGGGGTGCCGGACCATCGCCGCAAGGTCTCGTTGCGTGACGAACGCATGATCGCGCGGCTGGCCATTGTCGATCCGTCCCTGACCGATGGCTGCCCGCCTGCGGTGACCCTGGCCTCGGGCCTGGATGCAATAACGCAGGTGATCGAACCCTACCTGTGCACACGGGCAAATCCCTTTACCGACGCGCTTTGCCGCGACGCGATCCCGATGGGGCTGAAGGCGCTGCGCCGGCTGATGGACGCAGAGGACGCCGAGGCGCGCGATTCGATGGCGTGGGTCAGCCTGTCTGGCGGGCTGGCGCTGGCGAATGCGGGACTGGGCGCGGTGCATGGGCTTGCCGGCCCGATCGGCGGGCTGTGCGACGCCCCGCACGGCGCGGTCTGCGGAACCCTCTTGCCGCATGTCCTGCGGGCCAATGCGGAACGGCTTGAACCCGGCTCGCCGATCGCCGCGCGAATGCAGGACGTCCGCCGGTGGCTGTCCGAGGCGCTTGGCGCGCAGGACGGGATCGGGGCGCTGGAGCGCTGGTCCCGCGAGTCCGGCCTGCCACGGCTTGGCGAGATGGGACTTGCCACCACGGACATTCCCGCCATCGCCGAAGCCGCTGTCGCGTCGTCCTCGATGAAGGCAAATCCCGTCGCGCTGAGCACGCAGGAGCTGATCCGGATCCTGCACGCGGCCGTATGAGAGGGGCTTTCTATTGTCCGCCCCGCCTGCGGCCGTTACATCGGGTTCCATGAAACACGCTTTTCCCTTCCTGAAACGCCGTCCCCGGGTCGCGGTCATCCGCCTGCAGGGCATGATCTCGGCCGGCGGCCGCATGGGCGGCGGGCTGAACGATGCCTCGCTGGCCCCGGTGATCGAACGCGCCTTTGCCCGCGGACGGCCCAGCGCGATCGCATTTTCGATCAACTCGCCCGGCGGCTCACCGGTGCAGTCGGCGCTGATCGCAGCCCGTATCCGTCGTCTGGCTGCCGAGAAGAAGCTGCCGGTCCATGCATTCGTCGAGGATGTCGCGGCCTCGGGCGGTTACTGGCTGGCGACGGCGGCCGACGACATCTGGGTGGACGAAAGCTCGCTTGTCGGATCGATCGGGGTCATCTCGGCCACATTCGGCTTTCCCGAATTCCTGTCGCGCCACGGGATCGAACGGCGCGTGCATACGGCGGGCAAGGCCAAGAGCTTTCTCGACCCCTTCCGTCCCGAAACGCCCGAGGATGTGCGTCGGCTGCACGCGATCCTTGAACCCATTCACGAGGCTTTCAAGGCACAGGTATCAGCCCGGCGCGGCAGCCGCCTGCAAGCAGGCGAGGACCTTTTCACCGGAGAGGTCTGGGTGGGCCGCGCAGCCGTTGAAAAGGGACTGGCGGACGGGATCGGGCATCTGGTCCCCAAGCTCAAGGAGATGTACGGCGACAAGGTGCGCATCGTTCCCCATGGCGTGAAGCGTCCGCTGCTGCAGCGGCTGACCGGGCGGGCCGTGGCCGAGGTGATGGACCAGATAGAAGAACGCGCGCTTTGGGCGCGTCTGGGCCTGTAGATCATGGTCAAGGTCATCACGCTCTTTCTGGTTTTCATCGCGATCCTCGCGCTTCTGGGCAGACTGCGGATGCCGGGTTTCCGGTTGCCGCGCCGCAAGTCCGTGCGCCGCTGCGACAAATGCGGGCGACCCTTGATCGGACGCGCGCGCTGTGAATGTGGAGGCAAGGCATGAAACCACGAGCATTGGTGACGGGCGCGGCGCGGCGACTGGGGCGCGCGATGGCGCTGTATCTGGCCAGGCGCGGCCACGATGTGGCGATCCACTATTCGTCCTCTGCCGAAGAGGCTGAAAGGACTGCGGCAGAGGCCCGTTCGATGGGCGTTCAGGCGATTGCCCTGCAGGCCGATCTCTTGGACGAATCCCAGACCGCCACGCTGGTCGGGCGCGCCGCCGAGGCCTTGGGCGGCCCCCTGACCGTCCTGGTCAACAATGCGTCGATCTTCGAATACGACACGATCCGCACCGCCACGCGCGAAAGCTGGGATCGGCACCTGGAATCGAACCTGCGCGCGCCCTTCGTGCTGACCCAGCGTTTTTCAGAACAGGCACCGCGCGCCAGCTGGGAAGACGGCGAAGCCCGCGCCCATGCGCTTGTCGTCAACATGGTCGACCAGCGGGTGCGCAAGCTGACGCCGGAATTCATGACCTACACGATTGCCAAGATGGGGCTTTGGGCCTTTACCCAGACTGCCGCGCGCGCGCTTGCGCCCGACATCCGGGTCAACGCGATCGGCCCGGGCACGACCCTGCGCGGCGACCGGCAAAGCGAGGCCCAGTTCCACGCCCAGCGCCGAGGCTCGATCCTGAAACGCGGCGCCAACCCCGACGATATCTGTGCAGCGCTTGGATATTTCCTGGATGCGCCCGCCGTCACGGGACAGCTGATCTGCGTCGACGGGGGCCAGCATCTGGGCTGGAAGACACCGGACATCACGGGCCCCGACGGCGCGTTCGAGACCGAAAACTGGAACGCCAAGGGCTGACTTGTCCACCGGATATGGTTGCGCGCAACTTCACGCGCGAAATTGACGCAGTTTTCAAGCCCTTGGCGGCCGCACTGTTTTTTATGCATATAATTCAGATGCTTAGCTTATTGCCTATATTTTGGGCAAACCAACGAAATCTGCGAGATTCAAGGAAAAATCGCGTTTGTCTAAGACTTCTCTACAGACTTATCCACAGATTCCGTGGAAAGCTTTGGCCTTGAAATTCGCGGCCATCAGGCGCAGCTGCTTGAGAGAATCGACGAGCAGGAAGATCGTGGCAAGATCATGGCAGACGTGACGCAGGGCAAGCTGACCGGGCACGCCCTGATCCAATCCTATCTGAAGACCTTGACCACCCAGCCCGGCGTGTATCGGATGCTGGATGAAGCCGGCCGCGTCCTTTATGTCGGCAAGGCGCGGAACCTGCGCGCGCGCGTCGCGAACTATGCCCGGCCCACCGGACACTCGGCCCGGATCGCCCGCATGATCCAGGCCACCCATTCGATGATGTTCCTGACCACGCGCACCGAGACCGAGGCGCTGCTTCTGGAACAGAACCTGATCAAGCAGCTGAAGCCGCATTTCAACGTATTGCTGCGCGACGACAAGTCCTTTCCCAACATCCTTGTCACCAAGGATCACCCCTATCCGCAGATCCGCAAGCATCGCGGGGCGAAGCGGGAAAAGGGCAACTATTACGGCCCGTTTGCCAGCGCGAGCGCGGTGAACCGCACGCTGAACCATCTGCAGCGGGTCTTCCTGCTGCGCAGCTGCACCGATTCGGTGTTTTCCAGCCGAACCCGGCCCTGCCTGTTGTACCAGATCAAGCGCTGCAGCGCCCCCTGTGTCGGCCGGATCAGCCAGACGGACTATGCCGCCCTGGTCGAGGACGCCGAGCGTTTCCTGCAGGGCCGCTCGACCCAGATCCAGGCGCGCCTTGCGCAAGAGATGGAGGCCGCGGCCGAGGCGCTGGAATTCGAACGCGCAGCCGCCCTGCGCGACCGGATCCGCGCGCTGACCGCCGTTCAATCGTCACAATCGATCAACCCGCGCGGCGTGGCCGAGGCAGACGTGATCGCCGTCCATATCGAAGGCGGCCAGGCATGCGTGCAGGTCTTCTTCATCCGCGCGAACCAGAGCTGGGGCAACCGCGATTTCTATCCGCGCACCGGGTCGGGCGCCGAGGAGCCCGAGGTTCTCGAGGCCTTCCTGGGTCAGTTCTATGCCGACAAGACACCCCCCCGGCTGATCCTCCTGTCGCATGCGATCGAGAATGCCGACCTCATGACCGAATTGCTGTCGGAACGGGCTGGCCGAAAGGTCGAGATCGCCGTGCCCCTGCGCGGCGAGAAGGCCGAGCTTGTCGCCAATGCCGCGCGCAATGCGCGCGAGTCGCTTGCTCGGCGGCTGAGCGAAGACGCGGCGCAGGCCCGCTTGCTCGAGGCCCTGGCCGAAGCCTTCGGGCTCGACCGCGTGCCAAGGCGCATCGAGGTCTACGACAACTCGCACATCCAGGGCGCGCATGCCGTCGGCGGGATGATCGTGACCGGGCCCGAAGGCTTCGTGAAAAGCCAGTACCGCAAGTTCAACATCCGCAATGCGGATCTGAGCCCCGGCGACGATTTCGGCATGATGCGCGAGGTGCTGACCCGGCGATTCCAGCGGCTGCTGAAGGAAGATCCGGACCGCAGCGGCGAGACCTGGCCCGATCTTCTGCTGATCGATGGCGGCGCGGGCCAGGTCGCGGCCGTGGTCGAGACACTGGAAGACCTGGGAATCGAGGACATCCCGGTCATCGGCGTGGCCAAGGGGATCGACCGCGATGCGGGCAAGGAGGAATTCCACCGCCCGGGCCGGCCGCCATTTGCCCTGCCGCGAAATTCGCCGGTGCTGTACTTCATCCAGCGCCTGCGGGATGAAGCCCATCGCTGGGCGATCGGGGCGCATCGGGCGAAACGGGCAAAAGCCATCGGCGCGACACCGCTGGACGAGATCCCGGGCATCGGTGCGGCGCGCAAACGGGCGCTTCTGACCCATTTCGGATCGGCCAAGGCGGTCAGCCGCGCGGGGCTGGAGGATCTCAAGGCCGTCGAGGGAATTTCCGCGGCCATGGCCCAGCGCATCTATGACTTCTTTCACTCGGGCGGTTAGGCAGGCGCGCTGACCGGCGCATTCGCGGCTGGGCGACGGAAAACCCTGCGCCACCCGTTCAACGCCTGACGCCACGAATTCTGCCTCTTCCACCCTTTATTGGCTTCGGCTACTCATTGCCCATGACCTGGACGATCCCGAATATCCTGACCGTCATTCGCCTGCTGGCCGCGCCCGGTGTTGCGGTGATGTTTCTGTACTTTCACCGCCCCTGGGCGGACTGGTTTGCACTGACCCTGTTCGTGACGGCCGCTGTGACCGACTTCTTCGATGGCTACCTGGCCCGGCTGTGGCGGCAGGAATCGAAATTCGGCGCCATGCTGGACCCGATTGCCGACAAGGCCATGGTGGTGATCGCGATCATGGTGCTGACGGGCTATTCGGGGATGAACCCCTGGCTGATCCTGCCGGCGACCATCATCCTGTTTCGCGAGGTCTTCGTGTCGGGCCTGCGCGAGTTCCTGGGCGCCAGCGCGGGGCTTCTGAAGGTCACGAAACTGGCCAAATGGAAGACCACGGCGCAGATGCTGGCAATCGCCATCCTGTTCCTTGGCACAGGGCTGGAGCATATGGAGGGTATCGCCCGGCGCGGACTGACGCCTGACCAATATGCCGACCTCGTCTCTCAGGGTCTTGCCGATCCCTTGCGGTCATGCGGCCTTCGCGGCTGTTCGTCCTATGCGACATTGGCGGGGCTTGTGTTGATCTGGATCGCGGCCATACTGACCTTCGTCACGGGCTGGGACTATTTCCGCAAGGCTCTGCCTTTCCTGAAGGATGACACATGATCGAAGTTCTGTATTTCGCCTGGCTACGCGAACGCATCGGTCAGCCGCGCGAGCGGGTCGAGACCAGGGCGCAAACCGTGGCAGAACTGGTCGAGGAACTGAAATCGCGCGAAGAACGCTATGCCGTTGCATTCTCGGACCTGTCGGCCGTGCGCGTCGCCGTCGACCAGGAGCTGACGGATTTCTCGGCTCCGATCGTGGGCGCGCGCGAGGTGGCATTCTTCCCGCCCATGACCGGTGGCTAGGATGGACATTCGCGTTCAGGCAGAGCCTTTCGATTTCGGCGCCGAATGCGCGAATTTCGGCCAGGGAAGGCGCGATGTCGGCGCGGTCGTCACATTCATGGGCGTCGTGCGCGACGATTCCGGCGCGCTGACCGAGATGGAGATCGAGCACTATCCCGGCATGACCGAACGCGCGATCGCGAAGATCGCGCAGCAGGCCCGTGATCGCTGGGCGCTGGCCGACGTGAAGGTGATCCACCGGCACGGCAGAATGCGTCCGGGAGAGGCGATCATGATGGTCGCAACCGCCGCGCGCCACCGCAAGGCCGCTTTCGAGGCCGCGGAATACCTGATGGACTATCTGAAATCCCGCGCCCCGTTCTGGAAGAAGGAATACGGGGCAGACGGCGCCCAATGGGTGGCCGCGAAGGACGAAGACGAAGACGCCCTGTCGCGCTGGTAGGGCATTCGGTCCGGCGCAGGGCCCAGACTATCGCCAGTCAAAGAAGCCGCGCGGAGCCTGGGCCAGCATTTCCCGGGCCAGATCCTGTCCCGCCTCGATTGCATCGCTGACGGCGCAACGGCGCTCGCCGGTGATGACCTCGGAACCGTCGGGCCGAAGGATCTCGCCGCGCAGCCAAAGACCATTGTCGTCATGCACGGCAAGCCCCGCGATCGGTGTCTGGCAGGACCCGTCCAGCGTGGCCAGAAAGGCGCGCTCGGCGGCCAGGCGTTCGCCCGTGGGGCCGTCGTGGATCGCGGCCAGCAGCTCGGCCGAGCGCAAGCAATCGGCACGTCGTTCGATCCCGATGGCGCCTTGCGCGACCGCGGGCAGCATCTCCTCGGGCTCGATCGCCCCCTTGGCGATTGCGGCCATGCCAAGACGGTTCAACCCGGCCATGGCCAGAAAGGTGGCCTGGGCGACTCCGTCCTCGAGCTTGCGCAGGCGGGTCTGGACATTGCCGCGGAACTCGACGACCTGCAGGTCGGGGCGGCGATTTTGCAGTTGCGCCCGCCGCCGCAGCGACGAGGTTCCCACGACCGCGCCTTCGGGCAGGTCCGCGATCCGGCCATGCGTGGTCGAGACGAAGGCGTCGCGCACGTCCTCGCGCGGCAGATAGCAATCCAGCATCAGACCCGCCGGCTGCTGTACCGGCATGTCCTTCATGGAATGGACCGCGATATCGATGCGCCCGTCCAGCAAGGCTTCCTCGATTTCCTTGGTGAACAGGCCCTTGCCGCCGATTTCCTTCAACGGCCGATCCTGGATCTTGTCGCCGGTCGTCTTGATGATGACGATTTCGCAGGAATCCTCGTCAAGGCCATGCGCCTCGATCAGGCGGTTGCGCGTTTCGAACGCCTGTGCCAGCGCAAGCGGCGAGCCACGCGTTCCGATCTTCAGCGGGTTGTGTGCGTCGGGCTTTCTCATGTGCTCGGCATAGCCGCGACAGATTGCCCTTGCAATGGCGGCAAGACGGCGCACGTCTTGACACGGCCCGACGCGGATGAATGAAAGGGCACAACGGAGGCACCATGACCAAGAAGATCCTGCGCGCCCTGGCCGGCGAGAAACAGGCCGTCCCGCCAATCTGGATGATGCGGCAGGCGGGGCGCTACCTGCCCGAATACCGTGCGACCCGCGCGCAGGCCGGCGACTTTCTGTCGCTGTGCTATTCGCCCGAACTTGCGGCCGAGGTCACGCTGCAGCCGATCCGCCGCTATGGTTTCGATGCGGCGATCCTGTTTGCCGACATTCTTCTGGTGCCGCAGGCGCTGGGTGCGGATCTGTGGTTCGAGACCGGCGAGGGGCCGCGCCTGTCGACGATCACGACAGCGGCCGAGCTGGCACGGCTGAAGCGCCCACAGGACATCCACGAACACCTGGCCCCGGTCTATGAAACCGTGCGGATCCTGGCGCGCGAACTGCCCCCCGAGGTCACCCTGATCGGGTTCGCCGGGGCCCCATGGACCGTGGCAACCTACATGGTCGCCGGGCGCGGAACGCCAGATCAGGGTCCCGCGCACCGCCTGATGCGCGAGGACCGCGCGACCTTTTCCAGCCTGATCGACCGGATCACCGACGCAACCATCGAATATCTTTCCGCTCAGGTCGAGGCCGGCGCCGAAGTCGTCAAGCTGTTCGACAGCTGGGCGGGATCGCTTGCCGGCCCGGATTTCGACGAATTCGCCCTGCAGCCTGCAAGGCGTATCATTGCCGAGCTGAAACAACGCCATCCGGGCCTGCCGATCATCGCCTTCCCGCGCGGGGCGGGTGATCGCTATGTCGGCTTTGCGCGCGCGACCGGGGCCGATTGCGTCGCACTGGATCAATCCGTCGACGCCGACTGGGCGGCCCGGCATGTCCAGCGCGACGGCTGCGTGCAGGGCAATCTGGACCCTTCGCTGCTGGTCACGGGGGGCGAACGGCTGGTCGAGGAAACCCGCAGGATCGTGCGCGCCTTTTCGGGCGGTCCGCACATCTTCAACCTTGGCCACGGGATCACCCCGGACGCCGATCCCGAAAACGTGCGCCTGATGATCGAGACGGTGCGCCAAGGCGTCTGAGACTCTGGACCTTTGCGCCGGTGTGGTTAAGCCTGATCGTGTCAGCACGGTCAGGAGACGTCACCCATGGATGATCTGGAACGATTGATCGCGGTCGCGCGCGGCGAGATGCCCGCCGACCTTGTCCTGCGCGGCGCGCGCGTCTTCGACGTGGTCACGGGCGAGACGATCGAGGGCGACGTGGCCATCGTCGGCGATCGCATTGCGGGTCTTGGCGATCCGTATGACGGGGTGCAGATCCTTGACCTTGACGGCCTGACGCTGGTGCCCGGCTTCATCGACACGCATCTGCATGTCGAAAGTTCGCTTGTCACGCCATTCGAATTCGACCGCTGCGTGACCCCGCGCGGTATCACGACCGCGATCTGCGACCCGCACGAGATCGCCAATGTCATCGGCGTCGAAGGCATCCGGTGGTTCCAGGAAGCCAGCCGCCACACGATCATGGACCTGCGCGTTCAGCTGTCATCCTGCGTGCCGTCGACCCAGATGGAAACCGCCGGCGCACGGATCGAGGCCGAGGATCTGCGTCCGCTGATGGGCCATCCAGGCGGCATCGGGCTGGCGGAATTCATGAACTATCCCGGTGTCATCCACCGCGACCCATCCGCGATGGCCAAGCTGCGGCTGTTTCAGGGTGGCCATATCGATGGCCATTGCCCCCAGCTTTCCGGCCGCGACCTGAACGCCTATATCGCCGCCGGTATCCGCACCGAGCACGAGGCCACGACCGAGGCCGAGGCGCGCGAGAAGCTGCGCAAGGGCATGCGCGTCCTGATCCGCGAAGGGTCGGTGTCGAAGGATCTCGAAGCCCTTGCGCCCATCCTGACCGACGCCGTGTCGGCCTATGTCTGCCTGTGCACGGATGACCGCAATCCGCTGGACATCGCCGAACAGGGGCATCTGGATTACATGATCCGGCGCCTGATCGAACGGGGCGCGACGCCCCTGGCGGCCTATCGCGCCGCGTCGCTTTCCGCGGCGCAGGCCTTCGGGTTGCGCGATCGCGGCCAGATCGCGCCGGGACTGAGGGCGGATATCGTCGCCCTGAGCGATCTTGGAACCTGCGATGTCCGGCGGGTGATCTGTGGCGGGCAGATCGTGGACGATGCTGCCTTTGCCCGGCGCATGCTGCTGCCCCCTGTCGGGCTGAACTCGGTGCGCGCGCCCCATTTGAAGCCATCCGATTTCCGCTGCCCGGCCAATCGCGCCGCAACCGACGTGATCGGCATCGTCGAGGGCCGGATCATCACCGAACATCTGCACGAAGAGATCGAGATCGAGGATGGCGACAAGCGCCCGGACCCCGCGCGCGACCTTGCCCGCATCGCGATCGTGGAAAGGCACGGCAAGAACGGCAACATCGCCACGGGCTTTGTCCGCGGCTTCGGGCTGACATGCGGCGCGATTGCCTCGACGGTCTGCCATGACCATCACAACATCGCGGTGGTCGGCATCGATTATGCGGACATGGCGCTGGCCGCGAACCGCCTGGCCGAGATCCAGGGCGGCTTCGTGGTCGTGCGCGACGGACAGGTTCTGGCCGAGCTTGCATTGCCGGTCGCGGGGCTGATGAGTCTCGAACCTTTTGAAACCGTACGCGACCGCCTGATCGACCTGCGGGCGGCCGCCCGATCCCTGGGCGTGCGGCTGCACGAACCGTTTCTGCAGCTTGCCTTCCTTGCCCTGCCGGTGATTCCCGCGCTCAAGATCACCGATCGCGGCATGGTCGATGTCACCCGGTTCGAGATCATTTCGTGACCATCGGCGTCGCGTTGAAATGAAACAATTGCTGCCCGTGCAGACGGTAGCCATCGATCAGTTCCCGCGCGCGCGGCCCCGTCAGCCAGGCCTCGACCAATGCCGCTTCTTGCGCGCGCACATGGGGGTGGCGCGCCGGATTGACGGGCAGGAAGGCATATTGATTGAACAGCGCCGGATCGCCTTGAACCAAAAGAACCAGATCGGCGCGGTTTGAAAAGTTCAGCCAGCTCGCGCGGTCGGTCAGGATATAGGCCCCCATTCCCGAGGCGGTATTCAGCGCGGCCCCCATTCCCTGCCCCGTGGCGCGGTACCATGCGCCGGACGGTGTGACCCCGGCGCGCGACCAGATCGACAGCTCGGCCCGATGGGTGCCGCTGTCATCGCCACGACTGACGAAGGGCGCGCCCGCACGCGCGATGCGCGCGAAAGCCTCGGCCGCGCTTCCGGCGCCGGCGACATGCGCGGGATCGTGCCGCGGGCCAACGATGATGAAATCGTTGTACATGATCTCGCGCCGGTGGGTCGCATGGCCCTGCGCGATGAACGCCTCTTCGGCCTCGCGCGAATGGACAAGGACCGCATCGACATCACCCGCCGCCCCCAGCCGCAGCGCCTGCCCGGTGCCGACGATCAGCAGCTGAAGCTCGATCCCCGTGTCGCGCGCGATCTCGGGCAGCAGGATATCGGCCAGCCCGGAATTGGCAAAGGACGTCGTGACCGCCATGCGCAACATCTCGGCGCGTAGCGGCGTCGCCAGCAAGAGCACCAGAAGCAGACTCGAAATCAGACGCGCAATCATGTGGGCAGATCTCCGGCAATATGGGCGCGGGCCTCGGGCGTGGCGGGGCCGGCAAAGAATTCCCGGGCCGGGGCGGCTTCATGCAATCGTCCGGCAAACAGGAAAACGATCTCGTCGGCCAGTCGGCGTGCCTGCCCGACATTGTGCGTGGACATGACGATACGGACGCCACGCGCGGATTCGCGCAACAGAACAGTCTCGATCTCGCGGGTCGAGGCATTGTCGAGATTGGCGCAAGGCTCGTCCAGGAACAGGATCTGGGGCTGCCGGATCAGCGCACGCGCCAACGCCATCTTCTGACGCTCGCCCCCGGACAGAACCGAGGCCGGGGCATCCAGCGCAACACCTGTCAGCCCGACGGAATCGGCCATTGCCCTTGCCGCAGCGCGCGCGGCACGGCGGCCCACGCCATCAAGGACCAGGGGATAGGCAATGCAATCCAGAACCGACCGTCGCATCAGGATCGGCGTCTGGAAGACGAAAGCCTGACGCGCCCGGGCGACGGCCTCGCCACAGGCCCAGTCGATCCGCCCGGCGCTGAGCCGCTCCAGGCCATGCATCGCGCGCAACAGCGATGTCTTGCCCGACCCGTTCGGCCCCAGGACCACGGTGATCCCACGCCCCTCGAGCGTCAGCGAGATGGGGCCCAGGATCCGCCGCCCGGCGCGCCGCAGCTCGAGGTCGGTGATGCGAAGGGGCAGAAGATTCGTCACCATCGGCTGCCCCTTTCCGTGCCAGAAAGGACATGCAGCGCCAGATTGATCGCCAGCGCCAGACCGATCAGGACAAAGCCCAGCGCCAGCGCCATGGCGAAATCGCCCTTCGCGGTCTCGAGCGCGATTGCCGTCGTCAGAACCCGCGTCGCATGGTCGATATTTCCGCCCACGATCATGATTGCGCCCACCTCGCCTATGGCGCGTCCAAAACCGGCCAGCGAAGCCGTCAGCAGCGCCCGGCGCGAATCCCACAACAGCGTGGCGACCCTCTGCGCCCGCGTCGTGTGCAGAGAGATCAACAGGTCATGGTAGTCGGCCCACAATTCCCGAATGGCCTGATGCGCGATCGATGCAATGATCGGGGTGATGATGATGACCTGAGCGATGATCATGGCCGTTGGCGTGAACAGCAAGCCCAGCACGCCCAGCGGACCCGAGCGCGACAGCATGACATAGACGATCAGCCCGACCACGACGGGCGGCAGCCCCATCAGCGCGTTCAGCGTGGCAATCACGACCCGCCGCAAACGGAACCGGCTCACCGCCAGCCACGCTCCCAGAGGCAGTCCCAGTGCCGAAGCGATGACCGTCGCGGACAGCGTCACCTGCAGCGACCGCAGGCTGATCTCGACCAGATTGGCATCAAGCGTCGCGATCAGCCTGACCGCCTGCGTCAGCCCACTGACGATATCGTTCATCGCGCTGCCACCCTTCCCGTATCGGGGTCGATCCCTGACACGCTCGTCGACAGACAGGATGTCACGGCTTTTTCCAATCGGGTCATCCCCACACACGACCGGTCCGCGGCAGAACGCGACCCGGCCATACCGCCCAGGGCCACGGTCGCAGGCCGCGTGACACCGGCTTTGCCAGAGCCGACCACGGCCCCCGGCGCCAGCCCTTGCAAGACACCGGGATGGAATACAAGATGCCCGCGCAGACCGAAAGGCAAAGCCCGTCCATGCCACCGATGCCATCCCTGCCGATACTGCCCGACCCGCAGGCGCGCCGCCTGACGCGGGCCGTGCGGGGCACCGACCAGTCCGGCGCCGAGATCGAGATCGACGTCGTCGAGGAGCGACCGCTGACGATCTTTCTGAACGCGCAGGAGATCGTCACCGCGATGACGATCGGAGACTACCCCGACTATCTGGCCCTCGGTTTTTTGCGCAATCAACGGATGCTGCGGGACGATGACGTCGTGACCGCCATCGACCACGATGAAGAGATCGACACGATCGTGGTACGCACCCTTCGACAGACGTCCTACGAAGAGAAGGTCAGGAAGAAGACCCGGACCTCGGGCTGCGCCGTTGGCACGGTCTTTGGCGACATGATGGAGGGGCTCGAGGGTCTGCGGCTGCCGCCCGCAAAGCTGCGCACAAGCTGGCTGTATTCCCTGGCGCGCCAGATCAACACGACGCCATCGCTGTACCTGACCGCAGGCGCGATCCACGGCACGGTCCTGTGCCAGCGCGACAAGGTTCTGGTCTACATGGAGGATGTCGGCCGCCACAACGCGGTGGACAAGATCGCGGGCTTCATGTTCCGTCACGGCGTGCCGGGCTCGGACAAGATCCTTTACACGACCGGGCGCCTCACCTCGGAAATGGTCATCAAATGCGCGCAGATGGGGATACCCGTTCTGGCGTCGCGCTCGGGCTTTACCGCATGGGGGGTCGAGATCGCGCGACAGGTCGGGCTGACCCTGATCGGCCGGCTGCGCGGGCACCGCTTTGTCTGTCTGTCCGGCGAAGAGCGCCTGATCCGCGATGCCGACCCCGCCTCGGTCCCGGCCGAGGATCCCCGGCATCGTCGCAAGGGGGCGAAAGATGAGCAGGCATGACCGATTGCCGGGCGTGATCCTGGCCGGAGGACAGGCCACGCGGATGGGGGGCGGCGACAAGTGCCTGCGCCGCGTCGCGGGAAAGCGCCTGATCGACATGGTGATCGACAGGCTTGCCCCGCAATGCGCGCCGATCGCGATCAATGCCAATGGCGACCCTTCCCGATGGGCCGAATTCGATTTGCCGGTCCTTGCCGACAGTCTGCCGGATCACCCCGGGCCGCTGGCAGGCGTTCTGGTCGGGCTGGACTGGGCGGCAGGTCTTGGCGCGCGGGCCATCGTGACGGTGGCGGCCGATACGCCCTTCTTCCCGCGCGATCTTGCGGCACGGCTGAAACGGGCGGCAGCTGCGTCCGGTCTTGCGCTGGCCGCCAGCCGGGACGAACACGGCCGCCTGTGGCGTCACCCGACCTTTGGCCTGTGGCCCGTCGCCCTGCGCGAGGATCTGCGCACCAGTCTTCAGGGCGGGCTGCGCAAGATCGTTGCCTGGACCGAGCGTCACGGCGCCGGCCTGGCCGAATTCGATTCGGTGCCCTTCGACCCGTTTTTCAACATAAACACCCCCGAAGACATCGCGCGCGCCGAGGAATTGATCGCATGAAGGTCTTTGGCATCACCGGCTGGAAGAACGCGGGCAAGACCCATCTGATGGAACGTCTGATCCGCGAATTCAGGGCGCGCGGCATTGCCGTCTCGACGATCAAGCATGCCCATCACGTGGCCCGGATCGACCAGCCCGGAACGGATAGCTGGCGCCACGTCCGGGCCGGGGCGCAGGAAACCATTCTGGCCACGCCCGAACGATGGGCATTGGTGCACGAATTGCGCAGTGCGCCAGAGCCGTCGCTGGAAGACCTGTTGGTACGCCTCTTGCCGGTCGATCTGGTTCTGGTCGAGGGCTTCAAGACCGCCCCCCACGGCAAGATCGAGGTCTGGCGCGGGCCATCGTCGCGCGCCCCGATCGCGGCTTCGAACCCGACCGTGCGCGCGGTGGCGACGGACAGCCCGGCCGATCCGGCGATCGTCAACCTGTCCCTGCCCGTGCTGGAGCTGAACGACACCAGCGCCGTCGCGGACTTCATCCTGCACGAGATTGAGCCATGAACACGCCGCTGATCCCGCCACGCCTGCGCGACGATTGCATGGCCATGCCGCAGGGCGTGTCATGGATTCCGGTGGATCAGGCATTGACCCGGCTGCGGGACGGCATAACCCCGGTCGCACAGACCGAGACCGTCCCGCTTCCGCAGGCGGGCGGTCGGGTTCTCGCGCGCCCTGCGATTGCACGACGCTCGAATCCGCCGGCGGCCAATTCCGCGGTCGATGGCTATGGCTTTGCCCATGCGGCGACGGGATCGGGCATTCAGCGGCTGCCATTGGTTCAGGGGCGTGCGGCGGCGGGTCAGCCATGGCCCCATGCCGTTCCCATGGGCCACGCGATCCGCATACTGACCGGCGCCATCCTGCCCGAAGGCGTCGATACCGTGGTGCTGGAGGAAGACTGCGCGACGGATGGCCGGATCGTCGCCTTCGACGGTCCGGTGCGCCGCGGCGCAAACACCCGCAAGGCCGGCGAGGATGTCGCCCGGGGCGCAACCGCCCTGCCCGCGGGGCATGTCCTGCGCGCCCCGGACCTTGCCCTGCTGGCCGCCCTTGCGATCCGCGAGGTCGAGGTCTTTCGCCCCCTGCGCGTCGCCGTCCTTTCGACCGGGGACGAGATCGTTCCCTGGCCCGGCCAGCCGGCAGGTCCCCACCAGATCCCCGACGCAAATCGCCCCATGCTGCTGGAACTCGTGACCCGATGGGGGGCCAAGGCGATCGATCTGGGCCATGTGCGCGACGATCCCGCGGCAATCCGGGCCGTTCTGGATCGCGGGGCGGAGCAGGCCGACGTGATCCTGACCTCGGGCGGTGCTTCGGCGGGTGACGAGGATCACGTCTCGGCGCTGCTGCGGACCGAAGGCCGGCTGAGCAGCTGGCGCATCGCGCTGAAACCTGGACGCCCGCTGGCCATCGCGGAATGGCGTGGCGTTCCCGTCCTTGGCTTGCCGGGCAACCCGGTCGCGGCCCTTGTCTGCGCCCTGGTCTTTGCGCGCCCGGCGATCCTTCGCATGGCCGGGGCCGACTGGCCCGAGCGGCGCGGCTTCCTTGTTCCGGCAGGTTTCGAAAAGACCAAGAAGGCGGGACGGCGCGAATTCCTTCGGGCACGCATCGGCACTGATGGCCAAGCCGAGGTTTTCGCATCCGAGGGTTCGGGGCGCATCAGTGGCCTGTCGTGGGCGACCGGGCTTGTGGAACTTCCAGACCAGGCGATCAGCATCCGCCCGGGCGATCCCGTCCTGTTCCTGCCCTATGGTTCATTCGGCCTTTGACCCGTTTCACGCGGCTGCGGACGTTGGGGAATCTCCTTCAGAAGCCCGCCGACACCCATGCGCGCAATATCCGCGTCGGACGGCTCCAGCCCGCAGGCCAGGCGCTCCAGCACCCAGTCCGCGCCGTTCAGCGCAGGGGAACGCGCGCAGCCCGGCAGACCAATGACCGGACGCTCCGCCTGCATGCCCCAGAACAGCAGATTCCCCGGATCGACCGGCATGCCGAAGCGGCGCAATGTGCCCCCAGCCATGCGCAGGGCGCGTGGGGCGGTGTCCTCGGGGTCCGAGGTCGCGGCCGCGGTCAGAATCAGCGCGATCTCGCCCGGCAGATCGCGCAGGGCCGTCGCGATGGCGGATTCGTCATGTGCGACGATCCGGCATTCGGCAAGCCCCATGCCCAGCGCGTCAAGCCGCGCCTGAACGGCCGCGCGCGCCTTGTTGGTCAGCTTGTCGGGTGATCCGTCCAGCGTCGTCAGGATCAGGCCGGCACTGTGGCGGATGACGGGCCGAATGCGGATCACGCCGCTTTCGGCGGTCAGGTTGCAGATGGCTCGATCAAGGACATTGCCCGCAACCGCGTAGGTTATGACCTTGACCGTCGCCACCAGCATTCCGGGCGCGACCCGATACAGGGGCGGCAGCGTGGCGACCGTCAACGCCGGATTGGCCAGATTGAGCGCATGGATCAGCTCGGGCGCGAATTCGACCAGGCCCGGCCGCGTCGCGTTCAGGTTCACGCGGCCCGCATGGGGTTTGGACAGGGCAATCCCCGCAGCCCCCGGCTGCGACACCAGCGCGGCGGCAAGACGCATGGCCGCGTCGTTTTCAGCCACGTCGCCGGGATCAAGCCGCGCAACCGTCACCACGGCCATACCCGCCTGCCGCAAGGCGGCAAGGTGATCTGCCGTCAAGGTGACACCCTTGGGCAGCTTTCGTCCGCGCAGGGTCAGAGAATGGGCAAGGATCGCGCCCTGCGCCTGATCGACGGGAACGGGTCCGAACCTCATCTTGGTCCTCGCAAGACCTGCGTGATCTGGGCCATGATGGACACGGCGATCTCGGCCGGCGATTTCGCGCCGATATTCAGGCCGACGGGGGCATGAATGCGCGCGATCTGGCCTTCATCGAACCCCGCCTGCCGCAATCGCTCGACCCGCTTGGCATGGGTCCGGGTCGAGCCCAGACAGCCCAGATAGAAAACCTCCGAATCCAGGGCCGAGCGGATCGCGGGATCGTCGATCTTCGGATCATGGGTCAGGGTGACCACCGAGGTGCGGCTGTCCAGACCGATCTCGGCCATTGCCTCGTCGGGCCAGTCGTGGCGGATCGTCTCGCCGGGAAAGCGGGACTGTGACCCGAACGCCTCACGCGGGTCGATCAGGACCGGATCGTGGCCGCAGGCCCGCGCCATCGGCAAAAGCGCCTGCGCAATATGAACGGCGCCGACCACGACCATGCGCAGGGGCGGGTTGTGAATGGCGATGAAGCGGCGGCCTTCGATCCCGGAACGATCGGCGCGGAACCGGTCGGAAAGGTCCGGGTTCGGCGGCGCCAGATTGCGCTGCCAGCTGTCCAGATCGACGACATAGGCCACCGGTCGGCGGGCGGCACGTGCCGCGACCAGATCGGACAGCAGCCCAACCGGCAGCGCCGGTCCCACCGGCTCGACCAGGATGCGGATCGTGCCGCCGCAGGCCAGCCCCACGGCAAAGGCATCGTCATCGGCCACCCCGAAGGTCAGAAGCCGGGGCTGACCGTCCTTCAGCGCGGCCAGTGATTCCTCGACCACCGCGCCCTCGACGCAGCCCCCCGAAACACTGCCCATCATGGCCCCGTCCCCCGCGACGACCATCTGGCTGCCGACGGGGCGGGGCGCCGAACCCCATGTCTCGACCACGGTGGCCAGAACGGCCCCCCGCCCGGCGCGATGCCAGTCCAGCGCGATTTCGGGAATCCTGTCGTGATCGGGCCTGTCCATGGGCTTGCCTTGCCTGTCCTCGGGCTACACTCAACTTCCTTTTTGCATCAGGGCCAGCAGGCGGTCGCGGTCGCCCCGGTCCGATGGGACCGATATCGCGCGTGCCAGCGCCTCGAGCGAGGCGACGGAATGGCCGGCACGGAACGAATCGACATGCGGCAGCATCGCGGCGATGCCGCGGGCGCGGGGGGCAAAGCCCTCCCAGCGCAGCAACGGATTGACCCAGATGACCCGACGCGCGGACAGGCGCAACCGTTCCATCTCGCGCGAAAGGTCCGAACCCGTATCGCGGTCCAGCCCGTCGGTGATCAGTAGCACGACAGCTCCCTGCCCCATCACGCGGCGCGACCAGTCGCGATTGAATTCGTGCAGGCAGGCACCGATCCGCGTTCCGCCCTGCCAATCCTGCGCCTGCGCGCCGACTGCCGCCAGGGCCTGATCGACATCGCGCTGGCGCAGGTGCCGGGTGACATTGGTCAGCCGCGTCCCGAAGGTGAATGCGTGAACCCGTGCCCATGTGCCGTCGCGGCGATTGGCGACCGCGTGAACGAAATGCAGCACCATCCGGCTGTATTGCGACATCGATCCCGAGATATCGCACAGGACGACAAGATTCGGCCAACGCTCGCGCCGCCGGCGCATGGCCATCGTGCGGAATTCGCCCCCGCTGCGGATGGCCGCGCGCATGGTGCGGCGCCAGTCGGCCAATCTGCCGGATTTCGCCGCCACCGTGCGGCGCGAGGCCAGTGGACGCACCGGGAGGTCGAGTTTCGCGATCATCCGTCGCGCCGCGGCCTGTTCCTCGACCGACATCAGCTCGAAGTCCAGATTGCGCAGACGCTCGACCTCGGAAGCGGTGGCGCTGGCATCAATCTCGATCTCGGTTTCGTCCGGGCCCTGATCCTCGGCGGCGGGCATATCGGGCGCCTGCCCGTCCAACAGAGCCTCGGCCGCGCGACGCTCCGCGGCCTCGGCGGGGCGTTCCTGCTGCACGCCGCGCAGGGCAGGCAGCATCATGCTCATCATGTGTTCCAGGTAGCGCGGATCGCGCCAGTAGAGACGGAAGATCTGCGAGAAGATCACGCGTTCCTCGGGACGCGAGACAAAGCAGGCATGCAGCACCCAGTAGAAGTCGCGCCGATCCGAGAACCCTGCGGCCTCGACCGCGCGGATGGCCCGCAGGACAGGGCCCGGACCAACCCGCAGGCCGGCACGTCGCAATGCGCGCGCGAAATGCACGATATTGGCCACCAGCTTGCCATCGGCGGGGATATCGAAGACGGCTTCGGGCATCGGGACCTCGGCTTAGCCCGGGGCCAGTTCGGCGCGGATCTCGTCCAGGATGCGCCGGGCGGGATCACCCGCGATGCGCTGGATGTCGTCCTGGTATTTCAGGATCGCGCCCAGCGTGTCGGCGATGACCTCGGGGCTCAGCGTCACCACATCCAGCGCCAGAAGACACTTGGCCCAATCGATGGTTTCGGCCACGCCGGGCTTCTTGAACAGGTCCTCGGTCCGCAGCTTCTGCACGAAGGCGACGACCTCGCGGCTGAGCGATTCGGCGGCATCGGGAACGCGGGCGCGGACGATCGCCATCTCGCGGTCGAAATCCGGGTAATCGACCCAGTGATACAGGCATCGCCGCTTCAGCGCGTCATGCACCTCGCGCGTGCGGTTCGAGGTGATCACGACGATCGGCGGCTCTGGCGCGCGGATCGTTCCCAGCTCGGGGATCGTGACCTGGAAATCGGACAGCGCCTCGAGCAGGAATGCCTCGAAAGGCTCGTCCGTACGGTCGAGTTCGTCGATCAGAAGCACCGGCGCGCCGCCCGGCTGCGGTCGCATCGCCGCCAGAAGGGGACGTTCGATCAGGTATTCCTCGGTGAACAGTTCAGCGCGCAGGACGTCGCGATCGACGACGCCCGACGCCTCGGCCGTGCGGATCGCGATCATCTGCGCGGCAAAGTTCCAGTCATAGACCGCCGAAGCCGCGTCCAGCCCTTCATAGCATTGCAGCCGGATCAACCGGCGCCCCAGCGCGGCGGACAATGCCTTGGCGATCTCGGTCTTTCCGACGCCGGCCTCCCCTTCCAGAAACAGCGGCCGGCCCAGTCTGAGCGCAAGGAATGTCACCGTGGCCAATGCCCTGTCGCAGACATAGTCCTGCCCGGCCAGCAGGGCCTGGACGTCGTCGATCCCGGCGATGTTCGGCTTCATCGTGGCTCCTCTCCCTTGCGGGTCGAGTATGGAGCGGATGCGGGCAAAGTCCAGTGCGAGCTGGCCTGCGGGCGCAGGAGGAGAATTGCAGATGGATGATCAGTATTGATACCTCATGTATCAGTTATTATGACTTGGACATCGAAAGTGATCGGAGATTCGCATGATCACCGGACCGCAGATGCGCGCGGCGCGGGCACTTCTGGGTATCGACCAGCGCCAGCTGGCTGAAATGACGGGGCTTTCGGTTCCGACGATCCGCCGGATGGAAGCCTGTCCCGGTACGGTGCGCGGCATGATCGACAGCCTGACCCGCGTCGTCGAGGCGTTCGAGGCCGCGGGGGTAGAGCTGATCGCCGAAGGCACGGCCAGCCCGACGGGCGGTCGCGGCGTGCGGCTGCGCGCGCCTGCCGGTTTTGCGACATCCCCGCCCGACAAGACGGAGGAGTGACCCGAAAACCGACCCTCGATACCAACCGACGGATTGCGAAAATGGCACGAACAACAAGCACGGAAGCCGAGGCAAGCTTTGCCGAGCTTTTCACCCCGAAGCTGATCACGGTCCTGCGCGAAGGCTATGGCTTGACCCAGCTGCGCGCGGATGCGATCGCGGGCCTGACCGTGGCCATCGTCGCCCTGCCCCTGTCGATGGCAATCGCCATCGCCTCGGGCGCGACCCCCGCGCAGGGCCTGTATACGGCGATCGTCGGGGGATTCCTGGTTTCGGCACTTGGGGGGTCGCGCTTCCAGATCGGCGGGCCGGCGGGCGCATTCATCGTCCTGGTCGCCGCAACTGTCGCGCAACACGGGATGGATGGCCTGATCCTTGCGACCTTCCTGTCGGGCCTGATGCTCAGCGCCGTGGGTCTGCTGCGGCTGGGCACCTTCGTGAAGTTCATTCCCTTTCCCGTGACGGTGGGCTTCACCGCCGGGATTGCCGTCATCATCTTTGCCAGCCAGATCCGCGAATTGTTCGGCCTGAAGCTGGACCACGAGCCCGCGGAACTGCTGGAGAAGCTGCCCGCCCTGTGGGAGGCGCGCCATACGCTGACACCGGCAGCCGTCGCCGTCTCGGCCGGCACCGTGGCGGTCATCCTCGCGCTCAGGCGCTATCGCCCCGGCTGGCCGGGAATGCTGATTGCCGTCGCACTTGCAGCCGCAGCAACGGCCCTGCTGGGCCTGCCGATCGCAACCATTGGCAGCAAGTTCGGCGGGATCCCATCCACCCTGCCCGCGCCCCAACTGCCCGACCTGTCTCCCGCCCGCGTGGCGGAAGTCCTGCCCAACGCGGTGTCCTTCACCTTGCTGGGGGCAATCGAATCGCTTCTGTCCGCAGTCGTGGCGGACGGCATGACAGGTCGGCGACACCGGTCAAACTGCGAGCTTGTGGCCCAGGGCATCGCGAATGTGGGCTCGGCGCTGTTTGGCGGGATCTGCGTGACGGGAACCATCGCGCGGACCGCCACGAATGTGCGCGCGGGCGCGCACGGACCAGTGGCCGGAATGCTGCATGCGGTGTTTCTGCTGCTGTTCATGCTGGTGGCTGCGCCTCTGGCATCGTTCATTCCGCTGGCTGCGTTGGCCGGCGTGCTGGCGGTCGTCGCCTGGAACATGATCGAGCGTCACGCGATCGCCGCGCTGGCCCGCACCGGATGGGGCGAATTCGCGGTCCTGGCCGCGACCTTCCTGCTGACCGTCTTCCGCGATCTGACCGATGCGATCGTGACCGGCGTTGCGCTGGGGGCAATCCTGTTCATCCACCGCATGAGCCGGACGACAGAGGTCACGGCCCAGACGCCGATCGTGCCACGCGACGAACCCGACGATGCACATCCGCGCGAGGAGTATCACGAGGAAGCCGCCGACCCCGACATCATCGTGTATCGGGTCACCGGGGCATTGTTCTTTGGCGCCGCGGCCTCGATCGGTTCGGTCCTGGACCGCATCCAGGACAATCACCGCGCCCTGATTCTGGACCTATCGGGGGTGCCCTTCCTCGACTCGACCGGGGCCAGCATGATCGAAAGCCTTGTCCGAAAGGCACGCAAGCGCGATGTTCAGGTTTTCATCTCCGGGGCACGCCGGGATGTCCGGCGCGGGCTTCTGGCGATTGGCCTGGACCGCCACACCGTTCGTTTTGCCGGCGACGTCGACAGCGCTCTGGCGGCGCTGCGCAAGCCCAGACAGGCGGCCTGACGCAGGTTTTCGCGCAATCGACGCGAGAACGGCTTGTTCGCCGGCCTCGGACGCCCGTCACCAATGGCGCATCGAGGCCGGCTCAGCTCGGACGACGCGCCGGCACGGCGCGCAGCAGGGGGACGGGATAGGCCCGTGGTCCGGTCAGAACGGCGATCGCGTCGGGTTGCACCAGATCGCGCAGCGGGGGGCGGTCACATGCCATACCCCCCGTGTACCGGCCATAGGCGGGCATGATGATGCGCCTTTCATCGACCAGAAAGCAGGAGCGCCATTGCCCAGCCAGACGCATCTTTGGATGGAAATGCCCCGAAACTTCGCCGGACGCATCATCCCCTTTGCGGGCCTCATGCCGGAAAACCAGCGGGCCCAGATGCCATTCACGCGCACTTTCTCCGATCGAGATCGGCGGCCGGGGATCGTGATTGCCCTTGATCCAGATCCACCTTCGGTTCGTCGCAAGATCCCCGATGATCGCCCGCAACCCGGATGCATCCGGGACGGCTTCGGTATCGTCGAAACTGTCACCCAGGCAGACCATGACCCCAGGATCCGTCTGCTGAACGTCGCGCCGCAACCGCGCCAGGGTCTCGGCAGTTTCATAAGGGGGCAAAAGTACGCCGCCCCGGCGGGCGTAGCGTTCCGATCTTCCCAGATGCAGATCGGACACGACAAGGCAGCCGAATTCGGGCCAGTACAGGGCGCCCGAAGGCAGTGCAACCAGTCGCGCCGCGCAAAAGGTGAAGCCGTATCCGTTCATGCGGTCTTGGTGCCTCTGCACCGCGCAAAAGGCAATGCCCCGTCAGTCCAGCCCGGCCTGCGCCATCAGCCGCGCGGCAGTTTCCGCCAGCACGCGCTCGCGCCCCGCGCCATGGACGGGGACCCGCCCGTGTTCCAGCAAGAGCGGAGCCGCGAAGGGCGATACCCGGTCCAGTGCCACATGGTCGATACGATTGCCGATCGCGGCCAGCCGGGTCTCGATGCGCGCAAAGTCGACAAGGCCCCGCATGGCCTCGTCGCGGGTGATGCGCAGCAACAGGTGATCGGGATCGTAGCGGCACAGCGTGTCATAGAGAATATCCGAGGAAAACGTCGCCTGACGCCCGGACTTGCGCGCGCCGGCATGGTTGCGGGCGATCAGCCCCGCGACAAGGGCGACGGAGCGGAACGTGCGCTTCATCACGGCATTGCCGATCAGCCAGCCTTCCAGACCATCGCGCAGGGCGTCGGGATCGAACAGCTGCGCCGGATCTGAAACCTCGTTCAGCCCCCAGATCAGCGTTGCGTGATCGGCCGCGACGAAGCCCAGCGGATCAAGCCCCAGTTCCTCCATGCGCTTGGTCAGAAGCAGCCCCAGCGTCTGCTGGGCATTGCGTCCCATGAACCCGTAGACGCAGACATGGGGGCGGCCTTCGACGGGAAAGGTTTCGACCAGCAATCTGCCCGGCCTGGGAAGGCGCGACCGGCGTGCCTGCAATGCGACCCATCTTGCGGCGTGTTCGGGCAGGGTTTCGGGGCAATCGTTCAGCAACCGCAGGATACGGTCGGAAAGCTGGGTCGATGTCGCGAACTTTGTACCCGAATAGACGGCGATCCTGGGTTCGCGACCGGGCGCGGGGGCCACCTCCAGCACCATTTCGCGCAGGCCGACATGGCGCACGATCTGCCCACCGATCAGGAACGTGTCCCCCGGGGCCAGAGTGGCCGCAAAGGATTCCTCGATTTCCCCCAATGGCTGGCCACCAAGGCGGTTTTGCCAGCGCACGCGCACCATTTCGGACTCGGTTATGGTGCCGATATTCATGCGGATGTCGCGGGCCGCGCGCGGATCACGCAGCTGCCACAGGCCGTCGCGCCGGATCAGACGTTGCCAGCGGTCATAGGCGCGCAGCGCGTAGCCGCCGGTCGCGCAAAATTCCAGACAGGCATCGAAGTCGGCCCGCGCAAGATTTGCATAGGGGCCGGCCGTGCGTATCTCGGCGTACAGGTGATCGGCATCGAACGGCCCTGCGCAAGCCGTGATCAGGATGTGCTGGCACAGGACATCGAGCCCGCCGGGGCCACGTTCTTCGCCATCAAGGTCGTTTTCCAATACCGCCTGCAGCGCCGCCTGGCATTCGATGACTTCCCATTGGTTGGCCGGAACCAGCAGCGCGCGCGAGGGCGCGTTGTACCGGTGGCCCGCCCGCCCGATACGCTGGACAAGACGCTTGATGTTCTTCGGGGCACCGATCTGGATTACCAGATCCACGTCCCCCCAGTCGATGCCAAGGTCGAGCGACCCGGTACAGACGACGGCCCGCAGCTTTCCTTCGGCCATGGCGGCCTCGACGCGCTCGCGCGCTTCCCGCGACAGCGACCCGTGATGGATCGCGATCGGCAGGCCATCCTCGTTCGCAAGCCACAGGTCACGAAAGAACAGTTCGGCCTGCGCCCGGGTATTGTGAAAGATCAGCGTCGTGCGATGCGCCCGGATGGCCTGCAGCACCTCCGGTATCGCGTGCCGTCCCCCACCACCGGCCCAGGGCGGAGGAGCGGCTGTCGTCAGCATCGCGATGTCGGGCCTTGGCCCCGGATCCGCCCGCACGATGCGGCAAGACTGCGGATGCCGCGCCAGAAAGGCCGCGATCGCCTGCGGGTCGTCCACCGTGGCCGACAGGCCAACGCGCCGCATGCCAGGGGCCAATGATCCAAGCCGGGCCAGCGCAAGCATCAGCTGATCCCCGCGCTTGGATTCGGCCAGCGCGTGGATCTCGTCGACGATCACGCGCGACAATCCGGCAAAGATCCGCGAAGCGTCTGGATAACTGACAAGAAGCGCCAGACTTTCGGGCGTGGTCAGCAGGATATGCGGCGGATCGGCACGCTGGCGGCGGCGGCGGCTCTGTGGCGTGTCGCCCGTGCGGTCCTCGACCCTGACCGGCAGCCCCATTTCGGCGATCGGCCGCGCCAGATTGCGCCTGATATCGGCCGCCAGCGCCTTGAGCGGCGAGATGTACAATGTGTGCAGACCGCCATGCTTGCCATCGGCCAACTCGACAAGGCTGGGCAGGAATCCCGCCAGCGTCTTGCCGCCGCCGGTCGGCGCGATGAGCAGGGTCGCCGGGGCCGAGCTGCAGTCCAGAAGCTCTTGCTGATGCGGATGGATCCGCCAGCCACGCGCGGCGAACCACTTCTGGAACTTGGGCGGAAGGGTCATCATGTGGCAAATCTAGGGGCAGCAGCCGGGACGACAAGGAAATACAGGCCACTCCGCTCTGTTCAGCCCCCAGGAAAGCCTGTCCCTCTCGCTTCAGACCGTGGCGGCCGCCTCCTCGGGGACCTTTGCCCCGGTCATGAAGGCAACGGCGTCGGACATCGTGTAGTCACGCGGGTCGATCGTGCACAGGCGGCGGCCAAGACGGTGGATATGGATGCGGTCTGCCACTTCGAAGACATGCGGCATGTTGTGGCTGATCAGGATGATGGCGATCCCGCGCGCGCGGACCTCCTTGATCAGTTCCAGCACGCGACGACTTTCCTTGACGCCAAGCGCCGCCGTGGGTTCGTCCATGATGATGAACTTGGTGGCAAAGGCGGCGGCGCGGGCCACGGCCACCCCCTGGCGCTGACCGCCCGAGAGGGTCTCGACCGGTTGCTTGATCGATTGCACCGTCATCAGGCCCAGCTCGTTCAGCTTTTCGCGCGCGAAACGCTCCATGGCGGGCTTGTCGAGCATCCGGAACCACTTGCCCAGGATACCGGGCTTGCGGATCTCGCGGCCGGTGAACATGTTGTCGGCGATCGACAGCGCCGGCGACAGGGCCAGCGTCTGATAGACAATCTCGATCCCCATCTCGCGCGCCTCGATGGGCGAGGAGAAGCGCACCGGTTTCCCCTCGATCAGGATCTCGCCCTCATCGGGCTGGATCGCGCCGCAGATCGCCTTGACGATCGAGGACTTGCCCGCCCCGTTGTCGCCGATCACGGCGAGGATCTCGCCATGGCGCAGCTCGAAGTCGGAATGGTCGATGGCGGTGACATGGCCATAGCGCTTGACGATGCCCCGTGCCTGCACCAGCGGAACGTTCCTGTCGGTCATGCCGAAACCCTCCGGATCCATTGGTCGATGGCGACCGCGATGATGATCAGCCAGCCGATCGCGAAGACCTGCCACAGAACATCCACGCCCGCGATGCGCAGGCCGGATTGAAAGACGCCGACGATCAGCGCGCCAAACAGCGCGCCAAGGATCGAACCGCGCCCTCCGAACAGCGAGATGCCCCCGATCACGACGGCGGTGATGGATTGCAGATTGCCTTCGTAGAACGATTGGGGCGAGATCGAGCCGACCCGCCCGATCGAAGCCCAGCCCGCGATGGCGCAGACAAGCCCGGCCAGGGCATAGACTGAAACCAGCGTGCGGTCGGTACGGATGCCCGCCATTTCAGCGGCCTCCTTGTCGTCTCCGATCGCATAGACGTGTCGCCCCCAGGCCGTGTAGTTCAGCATGTACCACAGCAGCACGAAGAGTGCGATCATCAGCACGACGCCATAGGTGATCTGGGCGCCCGCGACGTTCACCGAGCGTCCAAAGAACTTCAGCAGCGGCGCGTTGGCGTCGATATCCTGACTGCGGATGGACTGGGCGCCCGACAGCCACAGGTTCAGCGCGAAGAAGATCGACCAAGTACCCAAGGTGGTGATGAATGGCGGCAACTTCACCTTGGTGATCAGCAATCCGTTCATCGCCCCCGCGGCAGCGCCTCCGGCAAAGCCGACAAGGATCGCAAGCGGCGTGGGAACGCCCATGTTCACGGCAAGATTGCCCATGATGACCGACATCAGGACCATGATCGCGGCAACGGACAGGTCGATCCCGGCGGTGATGATGATCAGGCTCTGGGCTGCGGCCAGCATCCCGATGATCGACACCTGCTGCAGGATCAGGCTGAGATTGAAGGCCGAAAAGAACCGCTCCCCGGCCACGATGCCAAAGGCCACAAGGCTGAGCAGCAGCACGAAGACGGCAACCAGCGTGGGATTGTTGTGCAGCAAATGCTGCACGCGGTCGAGCGCCGTCCGGCGCCGCTGGAACTGGGCGACGCGCGCGTCGCTGTGGTCAAGCACCTGCTCGAAATCCTGCCCCCCCGGGGCAGATCCGCCTGCATTCGTCATGTCCTACTCCCTGCGTCCGATCTGAACGGGGCACTTTCCGCCCCGGTCAGCGTGGGTCACGCGACGCGGCGGGGCAATGACCCCGCCGCGCCTGCTGTCAGCCTCAGCCCCAGCAGAGCTCCAGCCCCTCTTTCGACGAAATCGACGGCACGCCCTCTTGCGGATCGTCGGTGATCAGCTTGACGCCCGTGTCAAAGAAGTCGAGCCCCGGCGTGTTTTCGGGCTTGGCGCCCGTTTCGGCCCAGGCCTTGATCGCCTCGATACCCTTGGAGGCCATCAGCAGCGGATATTGCTGCGAGGTGGCATCGATAATGCCTTCGGCGACGTTCTGCACGCCCGGGCAGCCGCCATCGACCGAGACGATGATGACGTCATCGGCGCTCTTGCCCGCGGCCTTCAGCGCCTCCCAGGCGCCGGCTGCGGCCGGCTCATTGATCGTGTAGACGACGTTGATGTTCGGATCGATCTGCAGGAGGTTTTCCATCGCCTTGCGGCCACCCTCCTCGTTGCCATTGGTCACGTCATGGCCGACGATACGGGGATCGTCCTCGTCGCCGATATCGGTCGGATCCTTGATGTCGATGCCGAAGCCCTGCAGGAAACCGCCATCGCGGAGATAGTCCACCGACACTTCCGAGGCGTTCAGGTCCAGCAGCGCAATGCGGGCGTTGGCAGCGTCATCGCCCAGTTTCGCGCGCGCCCATTGTCCGATCAGTTCGCCGGCCTTAAAATTGTCGGTGGCAAAGGTGGCGTCGGCCACATCGGCGGGCTCGAAAGGCGTGTCCAGCGCGATGACAAGGATTCCGGCATCGCGCGCCTGCGTGACGACCGGCGCCAGCGCCCGGCTGTCGGACGGCGTGATCAGGATGCCCTTGACCCCGCTGGCGATGCAGGATTCGACCGCGGCGATCTGGCTTTCCACGTCACCGTCGATCTTGCCGGCAAAGGTCATCAGCTCGATGCCGTTCTCTTGCGCCGCAGCTGTGGCGCCCTCCTTCATCTTGACGAAAAAGGGGTTTGTGTCGGTCTTCGTGATCAGGCAGGCGCTGATCTCGGCATGGGCCGCGCCCGCCATCGCGGCAAGCGCCAGCACCGAAGACGTCAGAAGCGTTCTCATTTGTTCCTCCCAGGATTGGCTTTCAATCATGGACCGGCCCCCACCGATCCCGGCCGCCCGGGTCTCCCCCGGCTTCCAGAGGCAAGGGAAGCGGATTCACTGCGGCCTGTCAATATATAAATAAACTTGATTTACTAATCTGGCGTGTCATGTTTGCAGGGCGCACGGGAGGCGCCTATGGTGCGATCCATGGATGGCAATGAGATCAGGACACTGGCCGGTGGCGTGAACCAAAGCCGCGTTCGCGACCACAATGAACGCTTGATCCTGTCGCTTCTGTTGCGCAACGGACCGATGCCTGGCAGCGATATCGCGCGGCATACCGGGCTTAGTCCGCAGACGGTGTCGATCATTCTGCGGGAACTCGAACGCGACCGGATCCTGGCACGCGGCGAGCCAATACGAGGCAAGGTCGGCAAGCCCTCGATCCCGATGCGTCTCGATCCGGACGGTGTGCTGTCTTTGGGACTCAGGATCGGGCGGCGCTCGGCCGACCTTCTGCTGCTTGACCTAACGGGCAGCATTCGCTGGCAGCGGCAGGCCACTTACCCAATCGCGACGCCCCAGCGGATATTCCGTTTCCTGGAAGAAGGCCTTGCCGCGGCCCACGACGCCTTGCCGCCGGCGGGACAAGAGAGGCTGGCAGGCATCGGGGTTGGCATCCCCTTCGAAATGTGGCGCTGGGCCGACCTTTCAGGCGAAGCTGCGCGCGAGTTCCGGTCCTGGAAAGACATCGACTTCGCCGCCGAGGTACGAGCATTCGCCGACCTTCCGGTGTTCATGGTCAATGATGCAACCGCCGCCTGTCATGCCGAGCATCTCTTTGGACGCGGGAAGGAATTCCGCGACTACGCCTATTTCTTCATCGGCTCTTTCATCGGTGGCGGTGTCGTACTGAACGGATCTGTGTATGAAGGCAATCGTGGCAATGCCGGGGCCCTTGGCGCATTGCGAACAACAGGCCCCCAGGGCGAAAGCCAGCAACTTATCGACGTGGCCTCGCTGCATCTTCTCGAACGACGCCTCGTCGAGGCCGGTATCGATGCGGCCGTTCTTTGGCAAAAACCGCAGGACTGGAGCGGGATCGAACGCCATGTCGAGGCGTGGATCGGTCAGACCGCACAGGAGCTTGCCAAGGCCGCGTTGTCTGTCTGTTCGGTCATCGACTTCGAGGCAGTGCTGATTGATGGCGCCTTTCCACCCAGCGTGCGTGATGAGCTTGTCGCGAGGGTACGCCGGTATCTGGTGCATCAGGACATGCGCGGCCTGATCCCACCCAGGGTCGAGGCCGGCGCCGTCGGCGAAAACGCCCGCGGAATCGGCGCTGCGTCGAACCCGGTGCTTCGCCAATACCTGCTGGACACGAACGCCGCCTTTGCGCTGCGCTAAGTATGGTAGATGTGGCACAACGCCCCCACAACGGTCGAACCGGAACCGCCCAGCCGACATTCATTCGAATTTCGGCGATGCAAAGCCGTTCTTTGACCATGCGGGTTTGCAAATACCCCTTCGTCCACGGACCGAGCGTTGGCCGCGCCCTCGGCCGCCTTGTATGATGCGTGACAGACCCGCCCGCCATCCGGCATGACCACATCATAGAACGTGCCGCATCGCCGCCCGAAATCGGCAAATTGCCGCTAAGTCTGACGGTACTGCCAGGCGAGTGCGAACCAGTCTCGGCAAAGCCAGGACGGCTGCCCCTCGTTCAGCACAAAGACCGCGCCACTTGGCGTGATCTGCCACGAACTTTTCTTTCTCCACGCTCGATTCGGTCACACACTCATGAATTGCTAGCGGCGTTTGAGAAATGCTGATTCACTTCTGGGAAAGAGGAGAGCAGCATGTCTCATCGTCGCTACGAGCTGACCGACTTCGAATGGTCGATCATCGAGCCGCTTCTGCCGAACAAGCCGCGCGGGGTGCCGCGGGTCGATGACCGTCGTGTCCTGAATGGCATCTACTGGCGACTGCGGACCGGATCGCCCTGGGCCGATATTCCCGAGCGCTACGGCCCCTATACGACCTGCTACAATCGATTTGTGCGATGGACGAAGCTGGGAGTCTGGGATCGGATATTCGAGGCGGTATCCGCAGCTTATGAGGGGTCGGAACAGTCGGTGGACAGGTCTTCCATCCGCGTTCACCAGCACGGGGCGAACGCAAACAGGGGGCCAGGCGCCCGCCGGTGCCGCCGGTGTGGCTGACCTTCGAGCCCTCTGCATGGGGCGCTCGCGGGGCGGTCTGACGACCAAGATCCACGCCGTCACCGATGCGCGCGGTCTGCCGATCACACTGAAACTGACCGCCGGACAGGCCCATGATGGCCGCTCCGCCGGCGACATGCTGGGCACCGTCGGCCCGGGCCAGACCCTGCTGGCGGACGCCGCCTACGACAGCAATCGCCTGCGCGATCACCTCGCAAAGGTCGGTGCAAGCGCCGTCATCCGCCCGATCCCGCGCCGGTCCGACCCGCCGCCGCTGGACCGCGAAGCCTGCAAGCGGCGCAACCGGATCGAGCGATTTTTCTCGAAGCTCAAGCACTACCGGGCCATCGCAACCCGATACGAAAAACACGACGCCAATTTCCTCGCCCTCATCAAACTCGCCGCAACACGCATCCGGTTGCGCGTTTATGATTCGGTGTCCTAGTCTGCGGCACCGGGCGTGGCAGCGGGCCGGGACGGGTCCGTTTCCATGTCCGGTTTCAGGTCGTGGACCAGATCCTCGAGAAACAGGCTTATCAGCTGTGGCCGCCCGCTGACCCCGGCCTTGCGATAGATCGCGTTGGTCTGGGCCTTGATCGTGCCTTCGGACGTGCCACGGATTGCCGCGATTTCGGCCGTGGACAATCCCTTGATCGCGAACAGGGCCACGTCGCGTTCGGCCGCTGTCAGGCCCCATTCGTCGAACCGCTCCATCAGCAGTTCACCAAAGGCGCTGGAAGCTCGGCGAAGTCTTTCCTCGGCCCTGCGCCGATCGGCCAGCGCGCGGCGCAGCAGGACCCCGCCCAAGATCAGCCCGATCAACAATCCGAATGCCGCGCCGACCTCGAGAAGCTCGCGGTATTCCCACGGCATGGGCCCGATCGGCAGGCCAAGAACGGATGCGACGATATCGCCGACAAAAAACAGGGCACAGATGAACTGTACCAGGAAGACTGCAAGAATGGTGGCTACGCCTCGCATCGCCGGCGGCCTTCCGTGCTGTCCGGGTCAGTCGTCATCGTGGTCGTCGTCATCGCGATCGTCATCGTCGTCGCCGCCACGCCCGCGGCCACGGCCACGGCCCCGCCCCCGACCGCCGCCATCGTCCCCAGCCGAACCGCCCGCGCCTTCATCGCTTCCCGACGTGCCACCGAACAGGCCACCCGGCAAGCGCCCCGAAACCCAGAGATCGCGCAGGATTTCCCCCGTTACCGGATTGATCACGATCTCGCGCTCACCACGCGCGTTGTGAGCACGGATACGGATGCGGCCCAGCCAGGTGCGGCTGATCCTGTCGATCTCGTAACCGGCCGCGCCCAGCTGCGCGACGATTTCGGCAACGAAGTCGCGCGCCAACGCGATGCGGGGGGCCACCAGCGCCCCCGACAACCCGATCAGGAATGTCCTGCGCTTCATGCGCCCCCCGCACCATATCGTTCTGACAGATCATGCCCCGCGCGCGTCCCGGCTGACAAGTCCGGGACGCGGCGGATGCTGCGGATCAATCGTCGTCCCGGTCGTCATCCCGGTCGTCATCGTGATCGTCGTCCCGATCACCGCCACGATCATCGTCGCGATCGTCATCGTCATGGTCGTCGTCATCGTCATGGCCACGGCCGCCGTCACGATCGTCATCGTCGTCGTCATCGCCGCCCCGACCGCGGCCACGGCCACGGCCCTTGCCGTCGGAATCGTCGTCGTCCGAACTGGCCGACCCTTCCTTGACGAAATCGCGGTCGCGGTCGCGCACCTCGACACCGCTGCGCCCGGCATCGTCGCCGGCAGACTCGGTCTCGCTCTTGATTACCGCGCCGGTCTCGCGGTCATAGACGACCTCGTATTTCACGCCATCCCTGACGGCCTCGACCTTGATCTGGGTCGGGCCGCGCTTCACCTCGATCCAGTCAAAGCCCTGCGACTGCAGGTCCGAGACGAGCGCCTCGGTCGAAACCTCGGCCATGGCGAGGCCGCTTGAGAACATCAGCGTCGCGGTCGCGATTGCAAGTTTCCGCATCATCATTGTCTTTCCTCCTGACACATTTTTCTCCTCCGCGATGCCGGCAAACCATCGAACCGGTCGCGATGCATGCAGGAAACCAGCCGGGATGCGGACAGGCCATTGAGCCGAAGTTTAGATTCGCCCCCATAAACCCGGGGCAAGGGCGCCTAAACCATGGTTTAGGCGCCTCAGAAGCCCATTTCAGCGCCCAGATGCTTTGCCACCGTGAAGATATCCTTGTCTCCGCGCCCACACATGTTCATGCAGATGATATGGTCGCGCGGCAGATCGGGTGCGATCTTCATGACATGGGCAAGCGCATGGCTGGGCTCCAGCGCGGGGATGATACCCTCCATGCGGCAGCACAGCTGGAACGCTTCCAGCGCCTCTTCATCCGTGATGGCGACATATTCCGCCCGGCCGGTTTCGTGCAGCCAGGCATGTTCGGGACCGATCCCGGGATAGTCGAGACCCGCCGAGATCGAATGCCCTTCCAGGATCTGGCCATCTTCGTTCTGCAACAGATAGGTGCGATTGCCATGCAGCACGCCGGGCCGACCGCCGGTCAGACTGGCGCAATGTTCCATCTTCTCGTCCACGCCCCTGCCGCCAGCCTCGACGCCAATGATCCGGACCGAGCTTTCATCGAGGAACGGATAGAACAGACCCATCGCGTTCGAGCCGCCCCCGATCGCCGCGACCAGCGTATCGGGCAGGCGCCCTTCGGCCTCCATCATCTGGCTGCGCACTTCCTTGCCGATGATCGACTGGAAGTCCCGCACCATCGCCGGATAGGGATGCGGCCCGGCAACCGTGCCGATGCAATAGAAGGTATCGCGCACATTGGTCACCCAGTCGCGCAGGGCATCATTCATGGCATCCTTCAGCGTCCCACGGCCCGAGGTGACGGGAACCACCTCGGCCCCCAGCAGCTTCATGCGAAAGACGTTGGGCTTTTGTCGCTCGACATCATGGGCACCCATGTAGACCACGCATTTCAGCCCGAACTTCGCGCAGACCGTCGCCGTGGCCACGCCGTGCTGGCCCGCGCCCGTCTCGGCAATGATCCGGGTCTTGCCCATGCGGCGGGCAAGGATGATCTGACCCAGCACGTTGTTGATCTTGTGCGCACCCGTGTGGTTCAGCTCGTCACGCTTCATATAGACCTTGGCGCCGCCCAGATGCTCGGTCAGGCGTTCGGCGAAGTACAAAGGCGAGGGACGGCCGACATAATGCTTCCAGAGGAAATCCATCTCGGCCCAGAAGCTGTCGTCGGTCTTGGCCTTCTCATATTCCGCTTCCAGCTCGAGGATCAGCGGCATCAGCGTTTCGCTGACGAAGCGGCCGCCGAATATGCCGAACCGCCCGCGTTCGTCCGGTCCGTTCGTGAAACTGTTGGTCTTCTCGATGCCCATGGTGCAGTCCTCCGCTGTTGCTGTCGGATTAGCGCGGGGCGCGGGGCGCGTAAAGGTGCGCGCTGGCCGCAGGGGTCAAACCATTGCGACCAGTGCGGGTTTCAGCCCCCTTTGGCGGCTGTGATGAAGGCCCGGATCAGGTCGGGATCCTTGACGCCCGGCGCACGCTCGACCCCGGAGGAGACATCAACCTGACGGGCACCCGTCTGGCGCACGGCCTCGGCCACGTTTTCCGGCGTCAGGCCACCGGCCAGCATCCACGGACAGGGCCAGTATTTGCGCACGACAAGTTTCCAGTCGAAGGCCACACCGTTGCCGCCGGGAAGAGCGGCGCCCTTCGGTGCCTTGGCGTCGATCAGCAACTGGTCGGCAACGCGGCCATAAGAGTCGATCGCCGGCAGATCCTCGGGCCCCGCCACACCCACGGCCTTCATGACCGGCAATCCGAATCTTTCGCGTATCCGGGCGACGCGTTCAGGGCTTTCGCGCCCGTGAAGCTGCAGCAGATCGATCGGAACAGAAGACAGGATCGCGTCAAGCTCGTCATCCGAGGCATCGACGGTCAGCGCCACCTTGGCCACGCCGACGGGCACATCCAGGGCCAGTCTTGCCGCCTGCTCGACCTCGACATGGCGCGGAGAGCGGGGATAGAACACAAAGCCCAGATAGGCCGCGCCGGCCTCGACGGCCGCCTGCAGCGCATCCATGTCACGCAGGCCGCAGATCTTGACCCGTACCGATCCGTCGGCTGGTTTCATGCCCCGGCTTTCTTGCCATCCAGAATGGCCAGGATCTCGTCCTCGGGCGTGTTCTTGTCGGTCTTCAGGCGTTCGACCTCACGCTCCAGCTGGCGCGCCTTGCGACGGTTCTCGGCGGCGGCGGCGCGATGCTTGGCCTCGCGGAACCATTCCCAGACAAGGCCGATACCCAGCCCCGCAACGATGCCGGCAAAGATGGCGATGAACAGCGGCACCTCGACCGACCAGGACAGGCCCAGGAACTGGTCCATCTCTTGCGGCAGGGCGCGCAGGGTTATCATCTGGCGATTGGCCGAGGCGACGGCGATCAGGCAGATAGCCAACAGCGTCAGAAAGAGGATGCGGAACAGACGAAGCATGTTGCGTGCTTACCCCCCGTTCAGCCGGTCCCGCAAGAGCTTTCCGGTCTTGAAGAACGGAACATGCTTTTCCTCGACATGGACCGTCTCGCCGGTGCGCGGGTTGCGCCCTGTCCGCGCGTCACGCTTCTTGACCGAAAAGGCGCCGAAACCGCGCAGCTCGACCCGGTCGCCGCGGGCCAGAGCTTCGATGATTTCCTCGAAGATCGTGTTCACGATCCTTTCGACATCCCGCTGATACAGGTGCGGGTTTTCCTCTGCGATCTTCTGGATCAGCTCCGATCGGATCATCTATCCCCCCTTGTCGGCATCTCTCGGGCAGCCTTCACGATACCGGCCGACTATAGGGCCAAACGCGCCCCGAACAAACAGAAAGCCATTGGAAACACGGGAATTTCGCCCACAAAGCTGGGGCATCTGGCCCGTCTTCGGGTCATCGGCGGGGCGTTTCCGCGTCACTGCAGCGCAGCATCGCGGCGGTGCCCGCCCTCGCGACGCGCACCCCGCCCGGACCGATTCGCGGGGCATCGCACAACGAAAATGGCCCCGCCTTTCGGGCGGGGCCACCGATCTGCCGGTCTTGGCAGGATTACTTGTCGTTCGACCCCTTGAGCGCGGCGCCAAGGATCTCGCCCAGCGAGGCACCCGAGTCGGACGAGCCATACTGCTGCACGGCTTCCTTCTCTTCGGCGATCTCGCGCGCCTTGATCGACAGCGACAGCTTGCGCGTCTTCGGATCGACATTGGTGACCCGGACATCGACCTTGTCGCCGACCTGGAAGCGCTCGGGGCGCTGCTCGGAACGGTCGCGCGACAGGTCCGAACGGCGGATGAAGGACTTCATGCCGTTGTATTCGACCTCGATGCCGCCTTCCTCGATCGCGGTCACGGTGACGGTGATGACCGAACCCCGCTTGATGCCGTCGATCGCTTCCGAGAAGGTGTCATCCAGCGCCTTGATCGACAGCGAGACACGTTCCTTCTCGACATCGACCTCGGTGACGACCGCCTTGACGATGTCGCCCTTGCGGTAGTTCTGGATGGCTTCCTCGCCGCGCTGATCCCAGGACAGGTCGGACAGGTGCACCATGCCGTCGATATCGTTGTCCAGGCCGACGAACAGACCGAATTCGGTGATGTTCTTGACCTCGCCTTCGATGACGGTGCCGACCGGATGGGTCTCGGCGAAGACTTCCCACGGATTGCGCTGGGTCTGCTTCAGGCCCAGGCTGACGCGACGCTTGGCGCTGTCGATTTCCAGCACCATGACGTCGACTTCCTGGCTGGTCGAGACGATCTTGCCCGGATGGACGTTCTTCTTGGTCCAGCTCATCTCGCTGACATGGACCAGACCCTCGACGCCCGGCTCCAGCTCGACGAAGGCGCCGTAATCGGTGATGTTGGTCACCCGGCCGCGATGCACCGAGCCAACGGCATATTTCTGCTCGACCTGATCCCAGGGATCGGACTGCAGCTGCTTCATGCCCAGGCTGATGCGGTGCGTGTCCTTGTTGATCTTGATGACCTGAACCTTCACCGTCTCGCCGATCGACAGGATCTCCGACGGGTGGTTCACGCGGCGCCACGCCATGTCGGTGACATGCAGCAGGCCGTCAACACCGCCCAGATCGACGAAGGCGCCATATTCGGTGATGTTCTTGACCACGCCTTCCACGACCTGACCCTCGGACAGGTTGGCAATGACCTCGGCGCGCTGTTCGGCGCGGCTTTCTTCCAGGATCGCGCGGCGCGAAACCACGATGTTGCCGCGGCGGCGGTCCATCTTCAGGATCTGGAAGGGTTGCTTCAGACCCATCAGCGGGCCGGCATCGCGCACGGGACGCACATCGACCTGGCTGCCCGGCAGGAAGGCCACGGCACCGCCCAGATCGACGGTGAAGCCGCCCTTGACGCGGCCGAAGATCGCGCCTTCGACGCGCTCGTCATTGGCATAGGCCTTTTCAAGCCGATCCCAGGCGGCCTCGCGGCGGGCCTTCTCGCGGCTCAGCACGGCCTCGCCGCGCGCGTTCTCGACGCGCTCCAGATAGACCTCGACCTCGTCGCCGACCTTGATGTCGGGCGCCTCGCCCGGATTGGCGAATTCCTTCAGATCGACGCGGCCTTCCATCTTGAAGCCCACGTCGATGATGGCCTGGCCCGCCTCGATGGCGATGACCTTGCCCTTGACGACGCTGCCTTCCTGAGGCGTGTCCAGTTCGAAGCTTTCGTTCAGGAGGGCTTCGAATTCCTCCATCGTGGCTTTAGCGCACATGCGGTTCAATTATCCTTTTCGTCGTGTTTGACTGGCCATGCGGTTGGCTCCGCCGGTCTTTCAGTTGGTCTGCCGCAGAAAGCACGAAAAACGACAAGGGCCGGTGAAACCCGACCCTGCCCCGTTTGATCCGCACCGGCTCTGGCGGCCTGCTCGACGCCCGCCTCTATAATTGCTTTGCCCCCATGCGGCAAGAGCGCAATGAATTCGCCGTCACTGCGCGTTCAGGCGCGACTGCACGATCTCGATCGCGCGCGCCACGGCCTGATCGACACTCAGATCCGAGGTGTCCAGAATGACCGCATCGGGCGCGGGCCGCAGCGGCGCCTCGGCCCGGTTCATGTCCCGCGCATCGCGTTCGCGCACCTCGGCCAGGACCTGATCCAGGCTGCGGGGCGCAGCCTCTCCGCCCAGCTCCAGCCATCTGCGACGGGCGCGCATTTCCGGGCTGGCGGTCACATACAGCTTCACCTCGGCCTGCGGGCAGATCACCGTGCCGATATCGCGCCCGTCCAGCACCGCGCCGCCCTCGCGGCGGGCAAAGCGGCGCTGGAAATCGGCAAGCGCCGCGCGCACCTCGGGGATCGTGGCGACCCGGCTGGCGGCCTGCCCGGCTTCCAGGCTGCGCAGGTCGTCGCGCCGCAGGTCGGCATCGGTCAGGCTGCGGGCGGCCTCGACCGGATCGCCGCCCTTCATGCCCACCGCACGATAAAGCAGCCCCGTGTCCAGATGCGCGAAACCGAAATGGCGCGCGATCGCGCGGCTGATCGTGCCCTTGCCCGCCGCCGCGGGGCCGTCGATGGCCACGGTGAATTTCATGCCACTACTCCGCTTCGCGGCGGATATCGGCGCCAAGGCCACGCATCAGGTCCTCGAAGACCGGGAAGGACGTGGCGATCGGCCCGCCATCATCCACGCCGACCGGGTTGCGCGCGGCAAGGCCAAACACCAGGAAGGACATCGCGATGCGGTGATCCAGATGGCTTTGCACGACGGCGCCACCCGGAACGCCTGCCGGCCCCATCCCGTGCACGATCATCCCGTCGGGCTCTTCCTCGACGCGCACGCCGCAAGCTTCCAGACCGCGCGCCATGGCATCGATGCGGTCGCTTTCCTTCACGCGCAGCTCCGATACGCCCCGCATCACCGTCGGGCCTTCGGCAAAGGCGGCGATTGCCGACAGGACGGGATATTCGTCGATCATGCTGGCCGCGCGCTCGGGCGGCACCTCAATCCCTTTCAGGGTCGAGAAACGCACCCGCAGATCGGCGACCGGCTCGCCCCCTTCCTCGCGCGGGTTCATGAAATCGATCTGCGCGCCCATTTCGCACAGCGTCACGTAAAGGCCATTACGCGTGGGATTCTGGCTGACGCCCGGAACAAGGATATCCGACCCTTCGACGATCAGCGCGGCGCAGACCGGAAAGGCAGCCGAGGACGGGTCGCGCGGCACCGCGACCTGCTGGGGCTTCAGCTCGGGCTGGCCGGTCAGCGTGATGACATTGCCCTGGGGCGTCGTCTCGACCTCGATCCGGGCGCCAAAGCCGCGCAGCATCCGTTCGGAATGGTCGCGCGTGGCCTCGCGTTCGATCACCACGGTCTGACCGGGCGTGTTCAGTCCCGCCAGCAGGACCGCCGACTTCACCTGCGCCGATGGCACCGGGACTTCATAGCGCACCGGCACCGGATCGGCCGCACCGACCACGGTCATCGGCAGCCGCCCGCCCTGACGGCCGTATGCGCGCGCGCCGAACAGCGACAGCGGATCGGTCACGCGCCCCATCGGGCGCTTGCGCAGGCTGGCATCGCCGGTGAAGGTCGCGGTGATGGGCGTCGTGGCCATCGACCCCATGATCAGGCGAACGCCCGTGCCGGAATTGCCGCAATCGATCACCTGATCGGGTTCGCGGAAACCACCCACGCCCACGCCATGAACCGACCATTCGCCGGGGCCGTGCTGCGTGACCTCGGCGCCGAAGGCGCGCATCGCCGCCGCCGTATCCAGCACGTCCTGCCCCTCCAGCAGGCCCGTGATGCGCGTCTCGCCCACCGCCATCGCGCCCAGGATCAGCGCGCGGTGCGAGATCGACTTGTCTCCCGGTACTTCGGCCGAGCCCCGCAGGGGCCCCGCGCGGCGGGCGGTCATCGGAACGGGCTTACCATGGGCGGACATGCGCATCTCCCTCGCGTGTTTGTCCGCGCTGATAGCGCAACCGCGCGGGGCGGTCCATGCCCCGGATCGGGGTCAGCGGCGGCGAAAGGTCAGGTAATGCGGCGCGCGTCCTTCGCGCAGGGCCTTCTGCTCATAACGGGTCGAGATCCAGTCCGCCCAGGGGGCGCTGCCCTGATCGACCAGATCGAACCCGGCTTGCGGTACTTCCTCGAGCGTCTGGCGCACGTAATCGGGAATATCGGTCGCCACGCGGAACTCGCCGCCCGTGCGCATCGCGCGCGCCAGCGGGATCAGGTGCTCGGGCGTGACAAAGCGGCGCTTGTGGTGACGCTTCTTGGGCCATGGGTCGGGATACAGCAGAAAGGCCCGGCCGATCGAGCCTTCCGGCAGGACGTCCATCAGGTCACGCGCATCGCCCGGGTGCACGGCAACATTCGTCAACCCGGTCTGGCGCAACTTGCCCAGAAGCATCGCGACGCCGTTGATGAACGGTTCGCAGCCGATGATTCCCACATCCGGATTGTTGGCCGCCATGTGGACCAGATGTTCACCCCCGCCAAAGCCGACTTCCAGCCAGACGTCGCGCTTTTGCGGGAACAGGGCCGTCAGGTCGATCGGGTGACGCTCGGGGTTCTCGTCCCATGTCACGCCGCGCGGACGCAGGCGATCGAGATCTTCCTCCAGATAGGTCTTCTGGCTTGGCCGCAGGGACTTGCCATGCGTGCGCCCGTGGAAGTTGCGAAATGGTCTTTTGGCCTCGGTCATGGGGCGCGACATAGCCGCACAGACCGCGCGGGGCAAGCCCGCTCAGCCAAAGCGATCGGGCGAGAAGGGCGCAAGATCCACGGCCGGCGCGCGGCCTTGCACAAGATCGGCGACGATGTCCGCGGTTGCCGAGGATTGCGTCAATCCCAGGTGACCATGCCCGAAGGCAAACAGAACGCGCGGCGACCGGCGCGCGCGTCCGATCACCGGCAGCGTGTCGGGCAGCGACGGGCGCATGCCCATCCATTCGGTGCCACCCTCGGCCCGCAGTCCCGGCATGAAGTCCTGCGCCTTGCGCAGCATCGCCCGGGCACGCGCGAAATTGGGCGGCAATTCCGTCCCGCCCAGCTCGACCGCGCCGCCGATACGTATGCCGCCAGACAGGGGCGCGGCGACGAAGCCGTGCTCATCGAAGGTGACATGGCAGCGCAGATCGAAGGCGCCGGGCGGCAGCGTCGTGTTGTAACCCCTTTCGGCCTCGAGCGGGAAATCCTGACCGATGCTGCGCGTCAGCCGGTTGGAATAGATGCCCGCCGCGATCACGACATGCGACGCCCGCATATCCCCGTCGGTGGTCTGCACCGCGACTGAACCGTCCTCAGGCAGCACGGCGCGCGCCTCGGCGCGAACAATCCGCCCCCCGGCGGCGCGCAACGCCTCCGCCAGCGCCAGAACATAGTCGCGCGGGTCCGAAATCGCCCACCAGTCCTGCGTGAAGATGCCGCGCTGGAACCGCGGCGACAGGCCGGGCTGGATGCCGGCGATCTCATCAGGCGAGGTCAGCCACTGGAAGCGCCAGCCCTCGGATTCGGCGCTCTCGTAGGACTGCCGGGCGGCCTCGAAGGCGCGCACGGATTCATAGACCCGGATCTGGCCGCGCTTGCGCAGCATGTGCAGGCTTCCGGCGCGCTGCATGAAGGGTTCCAGCGTCCGTCTTGCATGCAGCATCAGGGCGCCCTGCGCACGCCGCGCGGCGCGAACCCGGGCGGGCAGGCATTCGCGTGCAAAGCGCAGCATCCAGGGCAGGACATGCACCGCATGGCGCGGCGGGATCGACAGCGGTCCCAGAGGGTCGAACAGCCAGCGCGGCGCCGCCAGAAGCTTGCCGGGCGAGGCCAGAGGGTCGATCTCGGGAAAGGCAAAGCCGCCGGCATTGCCGGCCGAGGCCCCCGCGGCGGGCCCCTCACGGTCGATCACCGTCACCGACAGCCCTCGGGCTGCGGCCTCGACCGCGGCAGACATGCCGATGACACCTGCCCCGATCACCAGAAGTTCGATCTCTTGCCTTGCGTCCATCCTGTCCTCTTGCGCCAAACCGCACCCGATCTAGGGCGCGATCCGGCGAAAATGGCAAGTGGCATGCCAGCATCCGGCACCGACGGTCCATCCGGCGCCGCGCTGCACGGGCCGGGCTTCATGGCTTGGGCATCACCGCTGGATCATCACGGCTGGATCATCACGGGGCTTCACGTCATCGGGACCGGCTTGAAACGTGGCTTGGCGCCGTGTTCATCCGGGGTAGAACGGGTGACCGAAACACATGAACGAGGTTCTCCGTGAAGTCTGGCCGCAAACCCATCCTGTTCGCCTTGCTGGTCGCTCTGGTTCTTGTGGCCGCATGGGCGATCGCCCGGTCAGGACCGGACATGCAGATGCTGCAAGACGCCCTGTCGCGGCTGGAACGCCTGATGCAGCAGCATCCGGTCGCCACCTGGCTGGGCTATTTCGTGGTCTATGTCGCGGTCGCGGCACTGTCATTGCCGCTGGCGGTCTGGATGACGCTGGGCGCAGGGGCCTTGTTCGGCTTTGGTCCCGGGCTGCTGCTTGTGTCCTTTGCCTCGACCATCGGGGCAACCCTTGCCTTCCTGGCCGCACGCCACCTGTTGTCGGATTGGGTCCATGCGCGCCTGGGCGATCGGCTGAAATCGATCGACGAGGGGATGAAGCGCGACGGAGCCTTTTATCTCTTCACCTTGCGGCTGATCCCGGTGGTGCCTTTCTTTGCGCTGAACCTTGCGATGGGGCTGACTCCGATCCGCACCCTGACCTTTTACGTTGTCAGCCAGCTGGGGATGCTGCCCGCGACGGCGATCTACGTGAATGCCGGCACACAATTGTCGGCCATCGAGAACCCCTCGGACATCCTGTCGCTTCCGGTGATCCTGTCGCTTGTCGCGCTGGGGGTGTTCCCCTGGGTCGCGCGCGCGGCGGTGGGCCTGTGGCGTCGCCGGCAGGTCTATTCCGGCTGGCAAAGGCCAAGGCGGTTCGACCGGAACCTGATCGTGATCGGCGGCGGTTCGGCCGGCCTTGTATCAGCCTATATCGCGGCCGCCGTGCGCGCGCGCGTGACACTGGTCGAAGCCAACCGGATGGGCGGTGATTGCCTGAATACCGGCTGCGTGCCGTCCAAGGCGCTGATCCGCAGCGCGAAGCTTGCCCATCAGATGCGCCATGCCGACCGCTATGGTCTGACGCCGGTCGCGCCCGAAATCCCCTTTCGCCAGGTTTTCCGGCGCGTCGAGGATGTCATCAAGGCGATCGAGCCGCATGATTCCGTCGAACGCTATCAGGGGCTGGGCGTCGAGGTCCTGCAAGGCCATGCCCGGCTGATCGACCCCTGGACGGTCGAGATCGCAGGCCCCGATGGCCAGACGCAACGACTGACGACACGGTCGATCATCCTGGCAACCGGGGCACGGCCCTTCGTGCCGCCGATACCCGGCCTGGACGAGGTCGGATACCTGACATCCGACACGCTGTGGCAGGAGATGCGCGAACGCGACCACGCGCCCCGCAGGCTGGCCGTGCTGGGCGGCGGGCCGATCGGCTGCGAGCTGGCGCAGGCCTTCGCACGGCTTGGCTCGCATGTCATCCAGATCGAGATGGCCGATCGCGTGCTGCTGCGCGAGGACCCCGAGGTCAGCGACCTGGTGCGCGATGCCATGTCTGCCGACGGGGTCGAGGTGCTGACCGGGCATCGGGCCGTCTCCTTCGGGCGGGATGATGGCGGCAAATGGGTGGAAGTCGAGGCCGACGGCGCGCGACGGCGCATCCGGTTCGACGACGTGATCGTGGCGGTCGGCCGGCAGGCGCGGCTCGAAGGCTATGGCCTTGAGCGTCTGGGGATCGAAACCGGGCGCGTGATCGAAACCGACGAATTTCTGCAGACCCGTTTCCCGAACATCCTGGCCGCGGGCGATGTCGCGGGGCCGTTCCAGTTCACCCACGCGGCTTCGCATCAGGCATGGTTCGCCACCGTGAACGCCCTGTTCGGCGGGCTCAAGCGCTTCAAGGTCAATTATCGCGTCATGCCCTGGGCAACCTTCACGGATCCCGAGATCGCGCGGGTCGGCCTGAACGAGACCGAAGCGCGGGAAAAGGGCATCGCGTACGAGGTCACGCGCTATCCGCTGGACGATCTGGACCGGGCAATCGCCGATGGCGCCGCCCGCGGCTTCGTCAAGGTCCTGACGCCTCCGGGCAAGGACCGAATCCTGGGCGTGACCATCGTCGGAGAACATGCCGGCGACATCATGGCCGAATTCGTCTATGCGATGAAACAGGGCCACGGGCTGGGCCGGATCCTGTCCACGGTCCATATCTATCCCACGCTGTCGGAGGCCGCGAAGAATACCGCAGGGCAATGGCGGCGCACCCATGTGAACGAAACCGCGCTGTCGCTGCTGCAGCGGTTCCACGACTGGCAGAGAGGCTGAATGATCGATCGTCACCTGGTCCCCCTGGTCCGGCAAGCGGTGCGTCCCGTCGCGCGCATTCTGGTGCGTGCCGGCATATCCGCCGATCAGGTGTCCATCCTTGGCTTCGCGCTTGGGGTCGGCGGCGCGGCCGCGCTGGCGCTTGGCGCCCATGGGGCGGGCCTTGCGCTGATCCTTCTGAACCGCCTGGCCGATGCGCTGGATGGCGAGATCGCGCGCCTGACGACCCCCACGGATCGCGGCGCCTTTCTGGACATCGCGCTTGACTTCCTTTTCTATGCGCTGGTGCCTTTGGGCTTTGCGATCGTCGATCCGTCGCGAAACGCATTGCCCGCCTGCGTGCTGATTGCCAGTTTCGTGGGCACGGGGTCCAGCTTTCTGGCCTTCGCCACGATTGCCGAACGGCGGGGGATGCGATCCCTGGCCTTTCCGACAAAGGGCATCTATTACCTTGGCGGCCTGACCGAAGGCGCCGAAACGATCGCCCTGTTCGTTGCCATGTGTCTGTGGCCGCAGGGCTTTCCCATTCTGGCCTATGGCTTTGCCTTGCTGTGCGCGGTCACCACGCTGACGCGCTGGCATCACGGTTGGACAGCCTTCACGCCACAGACAGAGACCGTTGCGCCAGGCCATGACGCGCCCGGGGGCGTCCGCGAAGCGCGCTGAGCCTATCCAACGCGCCGGCGCGCGTCATGATGGGGGCCGGGGCCGAAATGCCTGCGCAGGATCTGCAAAAGACGCCGGTGCAGCCCGCGATGGCGGTTGCGCAGATGAACCCCGGCATGGATCGGCACCGACAGGGGCGGAGCATCGGCCACATGCCGGGCGATGCCTTCCTCGGCCAGAATGCGCGCCGAGTCGCGCAGGACATAGGCCGTGCCGCCCATCGTCCGGATCAGCGACACCATGGCCGCGTTCTGACCGATCGACAGGCTGGTGGCCGACAGTTGCGGCAGAAGCTGGGCATGAACCTGCGGCAGCGCGTCTGAAAAGTGGGGCATGATATAGGTATCGGGCCGAACGTCGGACAGCCTGTCGGTTTCCGTCGAAACCATCAGATAGGTGATCTCGCCCAGGGTCTCGAATTGCAGATCGGGGTGATAGCGCGGCGTGAACAGGATCGCGATATCCTGCGAACCCGACAACAGGTCTGCGCACATCTGGGCCGAGTAATCGGCTTCGAACTGGAACGAGGCTTCGGGCAAGGCCGAGCGAAAGCCCGCGATCAGGCGGCTGAAATGCTCGCCGACGAGGTCGTGCTGAATGCCGACGCGCAGGGTGGCGCGTTCGCTTCCCATGTCGCGGATCGCGCGGCGCGCCTCGGTCCAGTCGTGCAGCAGGCGCCGCGCATGGGGTGCAAAACGCAGACCTTCGGTCGTCGGCTCGGTTCCTGCCCGGGACCTTTGAAACAGCCGATGGCCGAGGGCGGCCTCCAGCGAACGAATGCGGGCCGAGACGGTCGACTGGCGCAGACCCAGGCGTTCGGCCGTGCGGTTGAAACTGCGCGTTTCGAACAGATCAAGAAAGGTTTCGACAAGCTCGATTTGCATCGCGGTCACCGTCTGATCGAATTCATCGATCAATAATGACTGACAATGCGAATTGAAGAAAGCCATCCGGGCCACGAATACTGCGGAAAACGACAGGATGCAGGGAGGCGCTCATGTCCGGGGTCCCGACGACCGCGCGGGTCGTCATCATCGGTGGCGGTGTGGTCGGCGTTTCATCGCTCTATCATCTGGCCCGCGCGGGCTGGACCGACTGCGTTCTGCTGGAAAAGAACGAACTGACCGCCGGATCGACCTGGCACGCGGCCGGCAACGTGCCGACCTTTTCGACCTCATGGTCGATCATGAACATGCAGCGCTATTCGACCGAGCTCTACCGCGGTCTGGGCCAGGCGGTCGATTACCCCATGAACTATCATGTCACCGGCTCGATCCGCCTGGCGCATTCGCGCGAACGCATGCAGGAATTCGAGCGCGCAAAGGGCATGGGGCGCTATCAGGGGATGGATCTGGAAATCCTGACGCCCGGGGAGATCCGCGATCGATATCCCTTCATCGAGCTGCACGACCTCAAGGGCGCGCTCTATGACCCGGCCGATGGCGATATTGACCCCGCGCAGCTGACCCAGGCGCTGGCCAAGGGCGCGCGGCAGATGGGCGCGAGGATCCTGCGTTTCACGCCGGCAACGGGTGTCAGCCGGCGCAACGGCGAATGGATCGTCCATACCGAAAAGGGCGACATCGCCTGTGAATATGTCGTCAATGCCGCGGGCTATTATGCCCAGCGCGTGGGCGAATGGTTCATCCCCCATGGCGGGCGGCGCGTGCCCATGATGGTGATGAGCCATCAATATCTCTTGTCCGAGGAAATCCCCGAAGTCGAGGAATGGTCCCGGGAACACGGGCGCAAGCTGCCCCTGCTGCGCGACGTGGACACGTCCTATTACCTGCGGCAGGAAAAGAACGGCTTCAATCTTGGCCCCTACGAGCCGAACTGCCGCGCGCATTGGGCGACACCGGACGACCCGATGCCCGACGATTTCAGCTTCCAGCTGTGGTCCGACGATCTTGAACGGATCGAGGACATCGTGATGGATGCCATGGCCCGCGTGCCCCTGCTGGGCAAGGCCGGGATTTCGCGGGTCATCAACGGCCCCATCCCCTATGCGCCTGATGGCAACCCGCTGATCGGACCGATGCCCGGCGTGCCCAATGCCTTCGAGGCCTGCGTATTCACCTTCGGCATCGCCCAGGGCGGTGGCGCAGGCAAGGTCCTGGCCGAATGGATCACCGAGGGCGCCACGGAATGGGACATGTGGTCGTGCGACCCGCGCCGCTTCACCGACCATGCCGACCACGACTATTGCGTGGCAAAGGGCATGGAGGTCTATGGCCACGAATACGCCATGCATTTCCCGTGGCACGAATGGCCGGCCGGCCGGCCGAAGAAGCTGTCGCCCGTGCATGAGCGGGTCGCCGAACTGGGTGCGCAGTTCGGCGCCTATAACGGGTGGGAACGCGCCAACTGGTTCGCGCGGCCCGGCGACGACACGTCCGAGGAAGCCACGCTGACCTGGGGGCGTGCCGGCCCGTGGGAGCCGCGCATCCGCGAAGAGGCACTGGCCGTGCGCGACGGCGTTGGCGTTCTCGACCTGCCCGGCTTCTCGCGCTTCGAGCTGTCGGGCCCGGGCGCGGCCGAATGGCTGCTGGGGCGCATCGCGGGCGCGCTGCCCCGGGCGGGGCGCATGAATCTTGGCTATTTCCCGGACCATCGCGGCCGCGTGCTCAGCGAAATGACGCTGATGCGCCACGACGAGGATCGGTTCACCCTGATCACCGCCGCCGCGGCCCAATGGCATGACCGCGAACTGCTGGAGCGCGCGGGCATGCCCGAGGGCGTGACGCTGACTGACCGGACGCGCGATCTCGATACGCTGATCGTCACCGGGCCCGAGGCACGTGGCCTGTTCGAAACCGTCGGGACCGAGGCCGATCTGTCCCTGGCCTGGCTGTCGCACCAGCCCGCGCGCGTCGCGGGGCGGCCCTGCCATCTGGCGCGCGTCTCCTTTGCCGGGGAACTGGGATGGGAAATCCACGCCGCCAATGCCGACATGCCCGCGATCTACGAAGCCGTGCTGAAGGCCGGCGCGCGGCCCTTCGGCATGTGGGCGCTGAACAGCCTGCGCATCGAGAAGGGCTATCGCGCCTGGAAGCAGGACCTGTCGAGCGACTACAGCCTGCTGCAATGCGGACTGGACCGCTTCATCCGGTTCGACAAGCCACAGGACTTTCCCGGCAAGCAGGCGCTTCTGGCCGAGCGCGAGCGCGGTCCGGCCAAGCGCTTTGCCATCCTGACCGTGGACGCGGGCGAGGCCGACGCGCCCTACATGTCCACGATCTGGCAGGACGGGCAGATCGTGGGCGAAACGACATCGGGCGCCTGGGGCTATCGTGTGAACGCCTCGGTGGCACTGGCGATGCTGCGGTCCGATCTGGTGGGCCCGGGCACCGAAGTCGAGGTCGAGATCTATGGCGAGCGCCGTCCCGCCGTCGTGCATGGCGACCGGCCGCTCTGGGACCCCGAGAATACCCGGCTGCGCGCATGATCCGTCACACGGCCGAAGAGAGCGAGGAACGACATGTCTGAACAGGTGCTGCCAAGGCGGGCGCGGTGCGTCATCATCGGTGGCGGGGTCGTGGGCTGCTCGGTGGCCTATCATCTGACGAAACTGGGCTGGACCGATGTCGTCCTGCTGGAGCGAAAGCAGCTGACCTGCGGAACGACGTGGCATGCGGCGGGCCTGATCGGGCAGCTGCGATCCTCGGCCAACATGACGCGGCTGGCAAAATATTCGGCCGATCTCTACCGCGGCCTGGAGGAAGAGACGGGCATGGCCACGGGCATGCGCACGGTCGGCTCGATTTCGGTCGCGCTGACGCAAGAAAGAAAGGAAGAGCTGTTCCGCAATGCCTCGATGGCGAGCGGTTTCGGGGTGCCGGTCGAGGAGCTTTCGCCCGCCGAAGTCAAGGCGCGCTACCCGCATCTGAACATCGACGGCGTGACGGCGGGCGTCTGGCTGCCGACCGACGGCCAGGGCGACCCCGCCAACATCGCGCTGGCGCTGGCCCGGGGGGCACGTAACCGGGGCGCCCTGATCGCCGAAGGCGTCAAGGTGACGGGCGTGAAGGTCGAAGGCAGGCGCGCGCGCTTGGTCAGCTGGCAAAGAGGCGACGAGCGGGGCGAGATCGAGGTCGAGCATGTCGTGAACTGCGCGGGCATGTGGGCCCGCGACGTCGGGCGCATGGCCGGGGTCAACGTGCCGCTTCATGCCTGCGAACACTTCTACATCGTGACCGAACCGATCCGCGGGCTCGAACCGTTGCCCGTCCTGCGGGTTCCCGACGAATGCGCCTATTACAAGGAGGATGCGGGCAAGCTGCTGCTGGGCGCCTTCGAGCCGAACGCCAAGCCGTGGGGCATGAACGGCATCCCCGAGGATTTCTGCTTTGACCAGCTGCCCGAGGATTTCGACCATTTCGAACCGATACTCGAGCGCGCGGTCCACCGCCTGCCGATGCTGTCCGATGCGGGTATCCACACCTTCTTCAACGGGCCGGAAAGCTTCACGCCGGACGACGCCTACAATCTGGGCCTGTCGCTGGAGGTCGACAATTTCTGGGTTGCCGCGGGTTTCAACTCGATCGGCATCCAGTCTGCGGGTGGCGCCGGCATGGCGCTGGCCGAATGGATGGACAGCGGAGAGAAGCCCTTTGACCTTGGCGATGTCGATGTGGCGCGCAACCAACCCTTCCAGGGCAACCGTCACTATCTGTTCGAACGCGCGAAAGAGGTCCTGGGCCTGCTCTATGCCGATCATTTCCCCTATCGGCAAAAGGCCACCGCACGGGGAATCCGGCGCACGCCCTTCCATGCGCGGCTTGACGCCCTGGGCGCGGTCTTTGGCGAGGCCGGTGGGTGGGAGCGCGCCAACTGGTTCGCGCGCCCCGGCCAGGAACGCGCATACCGTTATTCCTGGGGGCGGCAGAACTGGTTCGACAATGCCGCCGAGGAACACCGCGCGATGCGCGAGGGCGTGGGATTTTACGACATGTCGTCTTTCGGCAAGATCCGCGTCGAGGGGCGGGATGCCGAGGCCTTTCTGAACCGGATCTGCGGGGCCGACATGGCCGTGCCCGTTGGCCGCATCGTGTACACCCAGTTCCTGAACGCGCGCGGTGGGGTCGAGGCCGATGTCACCGTCACCCGCCTGTCGGAAACCGCCTATCTGGTCGTCACGCCCGCGGTGACGCGACCGGCTGATCAGGCCTGGATGCGCCGCCATATGGGCGATTTCAACGTCGTGCTGACCGATGTCACCGCCGCCGAAGGCGTCCTTGCCGTGATGGGGCCGCGCGCGCGTGAGCTGATGCAGCGCGTCAGCCCGAACGACTTTTCCAATGACGGCCACCCGTTTGGCTGGGCGCGCGAGATCGAGATCGGCATGGGGATGGCCCGGGCCCATCGCATGTCCTATGTCGGCGAGCTGGGCTGGGAAATCTTCGTTTCGACCGACATGGCGGCGCATGTGTTCGACACGCTCTGGCAGGCGGGCGCCGAGCTGGGACTGAAGCCCTGTGGACTGCATGCGATGGATTCGTGCCGTATCGAGAAAGGCTTTCGCCATTTCGGCCATGACATCACCTGCGAGGATCACGTTCTCGAGGCGGGGCTTGGCTTTGCCGTGGCGCTGGACAAGCCCGATTTCATCGGGCGCGAAGCGTTGCTGCGCAAGAAGGAAACGGGTCTTTCGCGGCGGCTGGTGCAGTTCCTGCTGCGCGACCCGCAGGCGCTGGTCTACCACAACGAACCGATCCTGCGTGACGGCAGAATCGTCGGGCACCTGACCACGGGCGCCTATGGTCACCATCTGGGTGGCGCGGTGGGGCTTGGCTATGTCCCCTGCCCGCACGAGAGCGCGGCAGACGTTCTGGCGTCGCGATATGAAATCGAGATCGCGGGAAGACGTGTCGAAGCCACGGCGTCGCTGAAACCTCTGTACGACCCCACGGGCGCAAGGATGCGCATGTAGCCCCACCAACCGGGGCACCAATTCTGTGCAGCGAGGATGCCATGGAACAGGAACGGGAATGTGCACCAAGACGCGCGGCGCGCACGGGCGGGCGTGAGGCACGCCGTGCGGCCCGCGCGGCCCCCCTGGCCGAAGAGATCCGGCCGATCCGGCCCGGCCTGCCCGGCGGACAATATCGACCGCTGAGCGATGCGGACATGGCGCGGATCCATGCCGCAGCGCTGGATGCGCTCGAGCAGATCGGGCTGGCCAACGCGCCCGCCTCGGGCGTCGAGATCCTGACGGGCGCCGGCGCGGTTCGTGGAGACGACGGCCGCATCCGCTTTCCGCGCGCCCTGGTCGAGGACATGCTGGCCGTGGCCGCGCGCGACATCACTCTGCACGGTCGCGACCCGAAATACGACCTGCATCTGAGCGGCACCCGGGTCCATTTCGGCACCGCGGGCGCGGCGGTCCATGTCGTCGATGCGATCACGGGGGAATATCGCGACTCGACGGCGCAGGACCTGTTTGATGCCGCCCGGATCGTCCAGCATCTGGACAATGTGCACTTCTTCCAGCGCGTCATGGTCGCCCGCGACATCGCCGACCCGCTGGAGATGGACCTGAACACGATCTATGCGAGTTGCGCGGGGACGTTGAAGCATGTGGGCACGTCCTTCTCGGACCCGGCCAATGTCGGCCCCTGCATGGATCTGATCCACGAGATTGCCGGGGGCGAGGCAGCCTGGCGCGCGCGGCCGTTCGTCTCGAACTCGAACTGTTTCGTCGTGCCGCCGATGAAATTCGCCGAGGAAAGCTGCGTCGCGATGGAGCACTGCATCCGGGCCGGAATGCCGGTCCTGCTGCTTTCGGCTGGCCAGGCCGGGGCGACCGCGCCCGCGCCCATCGCGCTGGCCATCGTTCAGGCCGTCGCCGAATGCCTGGCCGGCGTGGTCTATGTCAACGCGATCCGACCCGGCCATCCGGCGGTATTCGGCACATGGCCCTTCGTGTCGGACCTGCGCACGGGCGCCATGTCGGGCGGTTCGGCCGAACAGGCACTGCTGACGGCGGGCTGCGCGCAGATGCATCACTTCTATGGACTGCCCGGCGGCGCGGCCTCTGGCATCACCGATTCCAAGCTGCCCGACATGCAGGCGGGTTGGGAACAGGGCATCACGAATGTCCTGGCCGGGCTTGCGGGTCTGAACATGGCCTATGAAACGGTCGGGATGCATGCCTCCCTGCTGGGCTTCTGCATGGAAAGCCTGATCCTGGGAGACGACATTCTGGGCCAGGTCCTGCGCTGTGTCCGCGGTATCGAGGTGAATGCCGAAACGACCTCGCTGGAGGTGATGAAGGAAGTCTGTCTTGGGGGGCCGGGTCACTATCTGGGCGCGGACCAGACCTTGCGGTTGATGCAGACCGAATATGTCTATCCCAGCCTGGGCAACCGGATGAGCCCGAAGGAATGGGTCGAGGCCGAACGGCCCCAGCTGATCGCCCGCGCCCGCGCGCGGAAAGAGGACATCCTGGCGCGCGCGCAGATCCAGATCGACCCGGCCGTCGACGCGGCGATCCGCGCGCGGTTCAACATCCATTTCCATTAAGGGATCCATATGCATTACGGTTACGTCGGTCTTGGCAACCTTGGCGCGAAATGCGCGGGGCGGCTGTTGCAGGCCGGGTTCGCACTGACCATCCATGACGCCAACCCCGATGCGGGTGGCGCCTTGATCGACGACGGGGCACGCTGGGCCGAGGATGTCGAGAGTCTTGCCGCATCGGTGGATCACGTGATCACCTGCCTGCCCTCGCCAGCAGTGTCAGAGGCCGTCCTGCGCCGCATCCTGCCCGCGATGCGCCCCGGCGCGACCTGGATCGAGATGTCGACTCTGGGGCGGGACGATGTGCTGCGCCTTGCCGATGTCGCATCGCAGGCGGGCGTTCGCATGATCGAACTGCCGGTCACGGGGGGCGTCCACCTGGCCGCCCGGGGCGAGATCACCATGTTGCCGGGGGGCGACGCAGACCTCGTCGAGCTGCACCGCCCCGCAATGAAAGCGATGGGCAACCGAATCTTTCACATGGGGCCGCTGGGATCCTCGGCAATCATCAAGGTGATCACCAACATGCTGGCCTTCATCCATCTGAAGGCCACGTCCGAGGCCCTGATGCTGGCACGGCGCGGGGGGCTGGATCTGGGGCAGGCATGGGAGGCGATCCGGGCCTCTTCGGGCAATTCCTTCGTCCACGAAACCGAGGGCGCGCTGATCCTGAATGGATCCTACGATATCGGCTTCTCGATCGACCTTGCCCTGAAGGACCTTGGCTTTGCACTTGGCTTCGGCCGCGAATTCGGCGTGCCGCTGGAACTGGCCGCGCTGACCGAACAGACCTATGTCGCCGCGCGTGCCGCCTATGGCGGGCAGGCCCAGTCGCCGATGATCGCCAAACTTCTGGAGGACATGCTGGGCACCGATCTGCGCGCACCCGGCTTTCCCGATCGCCTGGAATGACCCGTCGCAGGGTCGCAAAGCGACAGGGCCTGTCGCGGATCGACCAGTGACACCCCGCCCCACCCGCTAGATCAGATAAAGGGGGAGGCAGGATGGACAGCCATGACTACATCATCGTCGGGGCCGGGTCGGCCGGCTGCGTTCTGGCCGAACGGCTGACGGCCAACGGCCGCCACCGGGTGCTGGTGCTGGAGGCGGGCGGCAGCGGCCGGCGGTTCTGGGTGAACCTGCCGCTGGGTTACGGCAAGCTGTTCTTCGATCCGGCGGTCAATTGGTGCTACCGGACCGAACCCGATCCTGGGCTTGCGGGCAATCGCGACTACTGGCCGCGCGGCAGGATCCTTGGCGGGTCGAGCGCGATCAACGCCATGGTCTGGATCCGCGGCCATCGCGGCGACTATGACGACTGGGAGGCCGCGGCCGGCCCCGGCTGGGGCTGGGAGGCCGCGCGCGCCGCCTATCGCGCGATCGAGGACAACGAGGCCGGCGCGGACGACTGGCGCGGTGCGGGCGGGCCGCTCTTCATCTCGGCCAACCGGCGCGATCTGCATCCGCTGGTCGAGACCTTCCTGCGATCGGCCGAGGCGACCGGGCTGGCGCGCAATCCCGATTTCAACGGGGCCGAGCAGGAAGGGGTCGGCATCTACCAGATGACGATCCGGGGGGCGCGGCGCAATTCGGCGGCGCGTGCCTTCCTGCGCCCGGCGATGCGGCGGCCGAATCTGCGCGTCCTGACCCATGCCCATGTGACCCGCATCCTGTTCGAGGGCCGGCGCGCGGTCGGCGTTGAATACCTGCGCAACGGCCGGCGCGAGCGGGCAATGGCCGCGCGCGAGGTGATCCTGTCGGGCGGCGCGATCAATTCGCCGCAGGTTCTGATGCTGTCGGGCGTTGGGCCGGCCGCGCATCTGCGCCAGATGGGCATCGAGATCGTCGCCGATGCGCCCCGGGTCGGGCAGAACCTGTGCGATCACCAGGGCATCAACTACACCTGGTCGATGAAGGTGCCGACCTACAACGACATCCTGCGACCGTGGTGGGGCAAGCTGGTGGTGGGGCTGCAATACGTTCTGGGCGGCCGCGGGCCGCTGGCCAAGTCGATCAACCATGCGGGCGGCTTCTTCCGCACCTCGCCCGACCAGCTGCGGCCGAACATGCAGCTTTACTTCCAGGCCTTCTCGACCCTGATCCCGCGGGAGGGCGAGCGTCCGCTGCTGACGCCCGACCCGTTTTCGGGCCTGTCGATCGGTCTGTCGAACTGCCGCCCGACCAGCCGCGGCGAAATCACGCTGGCCTGCCCCGATCCGCTGGCCCCGCCGCGCATCGTCGCGAATGCCTTTTCCACCGATCACGACGTGCAGGAGATGCTGGCCGCGGTGAAATTCCTGCGCCGCATCGCCGCGCAAGAGCCGATCCGGCCGCTGATCCTGAAGGAGCTGCGCCCCGGGCCGGAGGTGACAAGCGACGACGACCTGATCGCCGATTTCCGCGCGCGTTCGGGCACGGTGTTTCATCCCTCCTGCACATTGCGGATGGGGCGCGATCCCGCGACCTCGGCGGTCGATCCCGATCTGCGCCTGCGGGGCGTCGCGGGGCTGCGCGTCTGTGACGCTTCGGTCTTTCCCACGCTGATCGGAGGCAATACCAATGCGCCCAGTATCCTTGTCGGCTGGATCGGCGCCGAACGGATCCTGCGTGACGCGAATTCGGGGGCCTAGGTGGCACTTCTTCTGGGGATAGACACGGGCGGCACCTATACGGATGCCGTGATACTGGACGATGCGGCCGACCGCGTCGTGGCTGCGGCCAAGGCGCTGACGACGCGCCCAGACCTGTCGCAGGGGATCGCCGCCGCGATCGATGCCGCGATCGCGCGGGCCGGAATCGAACCACGGCGGATCGCGATGGTGTCGCTGTCCACGACGCTGGCCACGAATGCCCTGGTCGAGGGCCACGGCGGGCGGGTCGCGCTGGTCTTCATCGGCTTCGATCCGGCCGAACTTGACCGCGAGGGCCTTGCCGAGGCGCTGCGCGGCGATCCCGTGATCGCGCTTGCGGGCGGCCACAGTCATTCGGGCGCCGAAATCGCCCCTCTGGACCTGAATGCCTTGTCTCGCGGGCTGCAGGCGCTGCCCACGGGCATTACCGGAATCGCCGTTGCCGGGCGCTTTGCCACTCGCAATCCGGCACATGAACTGGCTGCGCGTGACCTGATCCGCGCGCATACCGGACTGCCGGTCACATGTTCGCATGAATTGTCGGCCGGTCTGAACGGTCCGCGCCGGGCGCTGACGGCGCTCCTGAACGCACGCCTGATCGGCATGATCGACCGGCTGATCGCCGCATGCCATGCGCACATGGCCCTGCGCGAGATCGACGCGCCGCTGATGGTGGTACGCGGTGACGGCGCCCTGGTTTCCGCCGAACTGGCGCGCGAACGGCCGATCGAGACGATCCTGTCGGGTCCCGCGGCATCTGTTGCGGGCGCCCGATGGCTGAGCGGCGCCGCGGATGCGATCGTCTCGGATATCGGTGGGACGACCACCGATGTCTGTCTGCTGCGTGCGGGCCGGCCAAGGATCGATCCCGACGGCGCGCGCGTCGGCGGCTTTCGCACGATGGTCGAAGCCGTCGCGATGCGCACCACGGGGCTAGGCGGCGACAGCGAGGTGCACCTCACCGAGGGCTTGCGCGCGGGTCTGCGCCTTGGCCCGCGCCGACTGGTGCCGGTCGCCCTGCTGGCGCGCAACCATCCGGGACTGGTCCATGGCGCGCTGGACGCGTGGCTGGCGCAATCTGCCGTGGGCGAACAGGACGGCCGCTTTGCCATCGCGATGTGGGCCGGCACCACCCCACCCGAAGGCCTCGATCGGCGCGAAACCGAGATCGCACAGCGGCTGGCGCAAGGTCCGGCGCGGCTGTCGGATTGCCTGCGCACCCGTCTGGAATTGCCTGCGCTGATGCGCCTGGTCCAGCGCGGACTTGTCATGCTGTCGGGCATCACGCCTTCGGATGCGGCCCATGTCCTGGGGCGCCTGGACAGCTGGGACACCGATGCAGCCCGCAAGGCGCTGATGCTGTTTGCGCGCCGCCGCGACGGACGCGGCGACCCGATCGCGCGGGACCCCGAATCCCTGGCCCGCGCCATCGTCGATCAATTGACGCGCCAGACGGTGGATTTCCTGCTGGAATGTGCCTTGGCCGAGGATAGCCGGGACTGGGCCGCCGCGCCAGAGACCTTGGCGCGTCACGAGCTGATGCAGGCGGCGCTGGATCGTCATGCAGGGACGATCCGGCTGAGCGCCTGTCTGGGTGTCCCCGTGATCGGGCTCGGGGCCTCGGCCCCGTCCTGGTACGGTGCCGTGGGCGAGCGGCTGGGCACGCGCATGATCCTGCCCGAACATGCGGGCGTCGCGAATGCGATCGGCGCGGTCGTGGGCCAGGTTGCGGTCCATGCCGAAGGCAGCGTCACCAGCCCAGGCCCCGGCCAGTTCGTTGCGCATCTGCCATCCGGCCCCACGATCTTCGGCGATCAGGACACGGCGGTCCAAGCGCTTGCCCAAGCCCTGTGTGCCGAGGCCGAAGCCCGCGCGCGCCATGCCGGGGTCGAGAAGGCAAGGCTGGAGATCGACCGAGACATCCGCCAGATCGAGGTCGAGGGCCAGCCCATGTTCATCGAGGCGCGGCTGCGCGTGACTGCTTCGGGCCGGCCACGAATCGCGACCGGATAGGGACGCGTCAGTGGGCCTCGGCCCAGTTCGCGCCCTGCCCGGCATCGACGACCAGCGGCACGTCCAGCTTGACCGCCGGCAGGGGCGCATTCTCCATCACCTTGCGGGCACGCTCGATCAGGGCGTCCACCGCGCGCTCTTCGACCTCGAACAGCAATTCATCGTGGACCTGCAGCAGCATCCGTGCGGGCAGATCGGCGATGGCCTCCGGCATCCGGATCATCGCGCGGCGAATGATGTCTGCCGCAGCCCCCTGAATCGGCGCGTTGATCGCGGCACGCTGGGCAAAGCCCGCGCGCGGCCCCTTGGCATTGATCTCGGGTGTATGGATCTTGCGACCGAACAGCGTCTGCACATATCCATGCTTCCTTGCGAATTCGACGGTCTGGTCCATATAGGCCCGGATGCCCGGAAAGCGCTCGAAATAGCGGTCGATGAAGGCCTGTGCCTCGGCACGCGGAATGCGCAGGTTGCGCGCCAGACCAAAGGCCGAGATGCCATAGATGACGCCGAAATTGATCGCCTTTGCCTGGCGGCGGATCATCGGGTCCATCCCTTCGATCGGCACGCCGAAGACCTCGGAGGCGGTCATGGCATGAATGTCGATCCCGTCGCGGAACGCCTGCTTCAGCTGCGGGATGTCGGCGACATGGGCCAGCACCCGAAGCTCGATCTGGCTGTAGTCCAGGCTGACAAGCCGCATGCCCGGGCCGGCCACGAAGGCCTCGCGGATCCGGCGGCCCTCTTCGCTGCGCACGGGAATGTTTTGCAGGTTGGGATCGGTCGAGGCCAGACGCCCCGTATTCGCACCCGCGATGACATAGGAGGTATGGACCCGTCCCGTATCCGGGTCGATATGCGCTTGCAGGGCATCGGTATAGGTCGATTTCAGCTTCGACAGCTGACGCCAGTCCAGAACCCGTGCCGCCAGTTCGGCCGCCGGCCCCAGTTCGGGATTGGCGGCGATGTCCTCGAGCACGTCCGCGCCTGTCCCGTAGGCGCCGGTCTTGCCGCGCGTGCCGCCCTCGACCCCCATGCGGTCGAACAGGATCTCGCCCAGCTGCTTGGGCGAACCGACATTGAACGGACCGCCCGCGATTTCATGGATCTCGGCCTCGAGCGCGGCCATCTTCTGGGAAAACATGTTCGACAGGCGCGACAGCGCGTTGGCATCGACGCGGATGCCCGTCATCTCCATCTCGGCCAGGACGGGGACCAGCGGACGCTCCATCGTCTCATAGACGGTGGTGACGCGCGCGACATGAAGCTGGGGCTTGAACAGCTGCCACAGGCGCCAGGTGATATCGGCATCCTCGGCGGCATAGCGGGTGGCCTTGTCGATCGGCACCCGATCGAAGGTGATCACCGACTTGCCGCCGCCCAACAGCTCCTTGATCTTGATCGGAGCGTGGCCAAGATAGCGTTCGGACAGCGTATCCATGCCATGCCCGTGCAGGCCCGAATGCATGGCATAGGACAACAGCATCGTGTCATCGATCGGCGCCATGCGGATGCCGTGGCGCGCCAGGATCTTCCAGTCGTATTTCACGTTCTGGCCGATCTTCAGGATCGCGTCGTCCTCCAGAACGGGGCGCAGGGCCTGAAGCACCGTGTCGCGGTCAAGCTGTCCCGCGACGGGCTCGTCGGCCGAAAACAGATCGTCCCCGCCCGCCCGATGCGACAGCGGCACATAGCAGGCCCGTCCGGGCGCCGTGCACAGAGACAGGCCGACCAGTTCGGCGCGCATTTCATCCAGGCTCGTCGTCTCGGTATCGATCGCGACTCGGCCCAGATCGCGGATTTCGTCGATCCAGGCCTGCAGGCGTTCCATGTCGCGAACGCATTCATAGGAACCGGGATCGAATTTTGGCTGGTCGGGTTCGGCGGGCGGTTGCGGCGCGCCAGATTCGGGCGGCGCGGCCTTCGATGGCGTCTCGGGGGTGACCGGCGCCTCGACGCCCAGCGCCTGCGCCACGCGGCGCGTCAGGCTGCGGAATTCCATCCGGGTCAGGAAGTCCAGCAGCACGTCGGGATCGGGCCTGCGCAGCTCCAGTTCGTCCAGCGTCCAGGGCAGATCGACGGAATCGTCCAGAAGCACCAGCTGGCGCGACAGGCGGATCTGGTCGGCATGCTCGATCAGCGTCTGGCGGCGTTTGGGCTGAGGAATTTCCGCGGCCCGCGCCAGCAGGCTTTCCAGATCGCCGAATTCGTTGATCAGAAGCGCGGCGGTCTTGATCCCGATCCCCGGCGCGCCGGGGATATTGTCAACCGAATCGCCGGCCAGCGCCTGGACATCCACCACCTTTTCGGGGGGGACGCCGAATTTCTTGATGACGTCTTCGACACCGATCCGACGGTTCTTCATGGCGTCGAACATTTCGACTCCATTGCCGACGAGCTGCATCAGGTCCTTGTCGGACGAAATGATCGTCACCCGTCCGCCGGCCTTCACCGCGCGGCGCGTCAGCGTGGCGATGATGTCATCGGCCTCGTAATTCTCGAGCTCCAGGCTGGGGACGTTGAAGGCGCGCGTCGCCTCGCGCACCAGCGGCAGCTGGACGCGCAGGTCCTCGGGCATTTCGGGCCGGTTGGCCTTGTATTCGGCGTAAAGGTCGTTGCGGAAGGTCTGCGACGAGAAGTCGAACACACAGGCCAGATGGGTCGGCGCATCGTCGCCGTGATCGGCCTGAAGCTCGGACCACAGCATGTTGCAAAAGCCCGCGACCGCGCCGATCGGCAGGCCATCGGACTTGCGCGTCAGGGGTGGCAGGGCGTGATAGGCCCGGAAGATGTAGGACGAGCCGTCGATCAGGTGCAGGTGACTGCCCTTGCCAAAGGTCATGATCGCGCTCCCGTTCTGGATATGCCGGACCGGCGCCCTGGCCGGCCCGGGTCAGTGGTCGTCGTGGGCGTGTTCGCGGTCGATCTCGAACCGGCGATCACAATAGCCGCATTCGACGTAACCCTTGTCGCGCGGGATGGTCAGCCAGACGCGCGGGTGGCCCAGCGCGCCTTCACCGCCGTCGCAGGCCACTTTCCAGGTGGTGACAACCTTCGTTTCGGGGGCGGGAATCGACATGTGTTTGCTCCATCAGACAGGGCTGGCGGCATGATAGCGGCCGGGTCGGAATGGACAACCCGGCCGCCCATGTCAAGAAAGGCGTATTTCAGTCCGCCCGCTGCAACATGCGTCCAAGTGGTCGGCCGCCAAGAATGTGTACGTGGTAGTGCGGCACTTCCTGAACGCCATTCGCCCCGGCATTCGAGATCGTGCGATACCCCGCACCCGCCGCGTCGGGGGACACGCCCATAATGCGGCAGACCCGGGCCGCGGTCCGCATGAAATCCACGATCTCGGCCTCCGAGGCATTGGCCGCGAAATCGTCGAAATTGACATAGCGCCCCTTGGGTATCACCAGGACGTGGACCGGCGCCTGCGGGTTGATATCGTGAAATGCCAGCGTGTGTTCGGTCTCGATGACGGTCTTGTTGGGAATCTCGCCGCGCAGGATGCGGGCAAAGACGTTGGTGTCGTCATAGGTATAGGCCATGTCACTCCTCAGTCGCTGAACAGGTGGTGGGTCCGCGCGATCTCGAGCGCGGCGGATTCGTCGATAGAAAGGAATTGCGCAATCTGCGCGGCATTGCGTTCGGCGGGCTCGGTCTCGCGGATGCGATGGAAATGCGCGAAATCGGCATCCCGCAGGCGCTCGCTCTCATAGCGGATGTCCTGGCGGATCGTGGGCAGCAGGCGTTCCATCGCATCCGGTGGGGTCTGGTCGCTGGCAAGGCCGATCCGCATCGCATGACCCTGCAGGTATTCGTCCGAGAAGAGGCACTCGATCTCGAGTATCCGGGTGCGCGCCCTGTCGCCCGACAGGTCCTGCAGCAGGTCGAAACGGGCCGGATCGATGCAGATGATCAGGCGCTCGGACTGGAAATGCTCGAACAGCATTCGAAGCAGGGCCCTGCGGTGCCGGGTGCGCTTTTCCATCTTCTGCTCGATCCCGCCCAGGTCCGGCAGCGCCGCGGATTCCTCGTCGAACAGGTATTCGACGGACGGGACGCCGGTGACCTCGGTCGCGCGGGCGGCCAGGCGCTTGGCCACATGCCATTTCTTGCAGGTCAGGATCAGCAGTTCGCGATCGCGCCCAAGGGACCCCCCGTCCTCCCAGAAACGCGGCGCAAAGCGCCGGCCGACCCGGCCCCTGCTGGCAAGATAGGAATACAGCCGCCGTCCTTCGTTGGTGATGCGAAAGTTGACGCCCGTCGCGGCATAGAGATCGCCAAGGCGCCGCTTCAGCTCGTGCGCTTCGGGGCTGATCTTGCGCGCAAACAGCGAATCCTGCCCCAGAAGCAGGTCATAGTGATCGTTGTAGAAGGTGACCGGGATCCCGTAATCGGTGAAGATCAGGAACGTCAGCGTGCGCGAACGGATCTCGCGCCGCGGCACGAGATGGCTGACCAGCGTCTGGAAGAAGGTTTCGTCCGGTATCCATGTCGTGCGGAAAAAGCGCATCACGTCCGGCCGCGCGTCGATGAAATCGAGAATCGATTCGATCGTGCGCCGGCGCAGGCACCACCATTGCGACCCGATCATGATTCGCAGATCCTTGGGGATCTCGCGGCGCAGGCCCAGCTTCCTTTGCCATTCAAGCGAGGCATAGAACAGACGCTTGTGTTTGCGTTCGTTGAAGAAGTGCCGGTAGATCAGCCGCTCTTCCCGGATGCCGGTCTTGATCCAGTCGGAATCGAAGAAGTCGAAGGATTCGATGTAATCGGCCTCGTCCGCATCCAGAAAGGCATGGGCGTATTCGGCCGACTTGATCGCCATGCAATCGCCCGACAACAGGTAGAAATGCGTGGCATCGGGAAAGGCCTCGACAGCCGCGCGCGTGGCGCCAAGCGTCGCCTCGACCAGGCTCCATTCGCCCCAGCCGCAGCGGATGCGCCGGCGCGCGAAGGTCACGTTGGGATTGTCGGCAAGCGCCGAACGGATACGCGCATAATCGGCGTCCGAGGCACGGCCGTCGAAATGAATGGCCATCGCATCGCCGGCCGCCGTCAGGCGGCGCGCCTGCCGGATGATCGCGTCTGGATCCTTGTGACAAAGCAGGACGAAGGCGATCCGGGCCATGAATGCGAAGGCTGTCCACGCTGAATGTTCCGATTCGGCTTGATAACGCGAACGGACGTTGAAAAGACAGTGTTTGTTTGATCTTTAACCAAAGGTTGTTTCAATCTGCACCTGCATCGATCGCGGGGAACGGAGGATCGGATGGGCTTTCCGGGAACGTGGATGACCGAAAGCGAAAGCATGGTCTATCGCGTGGTGCCCAAATGCGCCTGCTCGACGATCGGGCAGATAATGTATTATTCGGACCACGGGCGGTTCTACGACGGCGACATCCACGACGCGGAACAGGGCCTGCACAAGTGGGGGATCGAGTCCAGCCAGCCCGCGATCGAGGCGAATGTGCGCGCGCATCGCAGCTTTGCCTTCACCTGTGTGCGCAATCCCTATACCCGCATCCTGTCGTCGTTCTTCGACAAGATTTGCGGCATCCAGCGCAACGGGAAACGCTATCGCGGCAATCTGGTGCCGATGGTGATCCAGAAATACGGGATCGAGGTCGGCGATCCCGAAAACGGCTTCGAATTCGACCAGATCAAGAGCTTCCGCCGCTTCCTGCTGTTCGCGCGCGACACGATCCGGTTCCGCAAGCCGATGGACCCCGACATCCACTGGTCGTCGATGTCGGGCCATATCTCGACCTTCATCGTCAACGGCGGACGCTACGACCACATCTTCTTCACAGAGAAATTCAACGAGGGCATGCAGGTCGTCCTCGACAATGTCGAGACTCCGCACAAGGTTGACCTGTCAAAGGTCCCGCGCTTCAACGAAAGCGAAGGCCACGGGCCGAAACGCGCCCATCCGGTCGAGGATTATTTCGACGATCTGTCGATGCACCTCGTATACGAGATCTACAAGAGCGATTTCGATCTGTTCCGGTACGACTTCGAAGACCCGGCCAACAAGATGCCCATTGGCGAGATCGACCTGGACGAGGTTCACGCCAAGCTGGGCGAGTGACATGCGAGCCAGGGAACAGATGGTCCCGCCCTTGCGCCGATTGCGGCGGTGGCTGGGCACGCATCCCGGGACCGTGGCAGTGCTGCTTGCCCTTGCCGCCCTGGGCCTGTGGATCTTTGGCGAGGTTCTTGACGAGGTAATCGAGGGCGAAACCGCCATGCTTGACCGCCGGCTGCTCATGGCGCTGCGCAATCCGGGCGATCCGACCGATCCCCTGGGCCCCGCATGGGTCGAGGAAATGGCGCGCGACGTCACCGCGCTGGGCGGTGTGGCGGTTCTGGCCTTCGTGACCCTGGCCAGCGCGGGGCTGACATGGCTTCAGGGCCGTCGGGCGACGGCGGGATTCATCCTTCTGTCGGTCGGATCGGGTCTGGCGCTCAGCTCGCTTGCCAAGGCGCTGATCGATCGCCCGCGCCCCGATCTGGTGCCGCATGGCAGCCATGTCTACACGGCGTCATTTCCCTCGGGTCATTCGATGATGGCGGCCGTCACCTGGCTGACGCTCGCGCTGATCCTTGCACGCGGCTTTCCCCGGAAAAGCCTCAAGCTCTATGTCGTTTCACTGGCCGTGGTCGTGACGCTCGCCGTGGGCATCAGCCGTGTTTACCTGGGCGTGCACTGGCCGACGGATGTCCTGGCCGGATGGGCGGCTGGCGCGTCATGGGCGCTGGCATGCGCCGCACTGGCAAGGGCATTGACACAACGTGGCGCGATCGAGCCGCCCGCGAATGGGGCGTCCGGCTGACCCAGCCCCTTTCCGGCTAGATCAAGCCATGTGCGCGAAACAGCGCCATGACATCGGTCTCGGGACGAGCGCCGACATGGCCGATGACCTCGGTCGCGGCGACGCAACCCATGCGGCCCGCGATCTCCAGATCCCGCCCCGTGGCCAGACCATAGAGGAAGCCCGCCGCGAATTGATCCCCCGCCCCCGTGGCATCCACCGGAGTGACCCGGTGCACCGGGATCTCGACCCGCCGATCGCCCGAGATGATGACGACATCCGCGCCTGAACGCGTGCACACGATCAGGTCGCATTCGTCCCTGGCCTGCGCCAGCGCCTGCTCGAGATCCTCGGTTTCATACAGGGCGCACCATTCATGCTGGTTGCCGATGACGAAATCCATCTGCTCGCGCACAAGACGGCGGAAGTCGGCACGATGGCGGTCGACACAGAACGGGTCCGACAAAGAGATCCCCGCCTTGCCGCCGCCGCGATGGCAGGCTTCGGCCGCGGCAAGGAACGCAGCCTTGCCCGGATCCTTGTCGAAGAGATAGCCTTCGAGGAACAGATATTCGGTGTCTTCGACGATGGCCTCGTCCAGGTCTTGCGGCCCGAAATCCGCACCCGCGCCAAGATAGGTATTCATCGATCGCTCGCCATCCGGGGTGACGAAGATCATCGACCGCGAAGTCGGCAACTCCGCATCCTTGACCGGCGGATTGGGAAAGTCCGTGCCCTCAAGCTCGAGCGAGCGCGCAAAGAACCGGCCCAGCGCGTCATCGCGCACCCGTCCGACGAATGCCGTGCGCAGGCCAAGGTTGCCCAGACCCGCCAGCGTGTTCCCGACCGATCCGCCGGGCGCCTCGGTCCGGTCGGTCATCGCGGCATAGAGCGCCTCGCCCCGCTCGCGATCGACCAGCTGCATGATGCCCTTTTCGATTCCCATCCGGGACAGGAATTCGTCATCGCAACGCGTAAGGACATCGACGATCGCATTGCCGATGCCGACCACCTGGTACTTCTTCACTCGGTCTTCTCCTCGCTGGGGCAAAGATCCCTGATCGGGCAGATGCCGCATTTCGGGCGTCGTGCGACGCAGATATAACGCCCATGCAGGATCAGCCAGTGATGGGCGTGCAGGGCATATTCGGCCGGAACCTGATCTTCAAGGTTTCGTTCGACGGCTTCGACCGTCTTGCCCGGCGCGATTCCCGTGCGGTTCGCCACCCGAAAGACATGCGTGTCGACCGCCATTGCAGGCTGATGAAACCACATGTTGAGAACGACATTGGCGGTCTTGCGTCCGACACCGGGCAGGGCCTGCAGCGCCGCGCGCGAGGATGGAACCTGCCCGTCATAGGTTTCCTCCAATATCTGCGACAGCCGGATCACGTTCTTCGCCTTCTGCCGGAACAGGCCGATCGTCTTGATGTGTTCGATCAACCCTTCCTCGCCCAGGTCCAGCATCTTTCGCGGCGTGTCGGCAATCTGGAACAGGGCGCGCGTGGCGCGGTTCACCCCGGCATCGGTCGCCTGGGCGGACAGGACCACCGCCACCAGCAAGGTATAGGCGTTGACATGCTCCAGCTCGCCCTTTGGCTCGGGGTTGAGCGCATGAAGGCGGCCGAAGATTTCCTTGATCGTCTTGTAGTCGAGCTGTGCGGACATGCGGCGGGTATGCCCCCATGGCGGCGGATGCGCAAGAACCGGGTCGCGCGGCCGGTTGCACTGCCCTATCCTGTGGCACATGAGCCAGATTGCACCGAACGACACCGTCGATCACGCCTATCATTACCGGGTCATCGCCCGTGCGCTCGCGCTGATCGAGAGCGCGGGCGGCAGGGAGATGAGCCTCGAAGACCTTGCGCAGCGTCTGGGCATGAGCCCGGCGCATTTCCAGCGCGTCTTTTCCGCCTGGGTGGGGGTGTCGCCCAAGCGGTACCAACAGTACCTGACGCTGGAGCTGGCCCGGCGTCTGCTGCACGAGAGACGCTGCCTGCTGGACGCCGCGCAGGAAGCCGGCCTGTCGGGCACCGGTCGGTTGCATGACCTGTTCGTGCGTTGGGAGGCGATGACGCCCGGGGAATTTGCGCGCGCGGGAAGCGGCGTGACCATCCGGCATGGCTGGTTCGATTCGCCCTTTGGCGAGGTTCTGGCCATGGGGACCGAACGCGGCCTCTGCGGAATGGCATTTGCGGCCGAGATCGGGCGCGAGGCCGCCTTTGCCGACCTGGCAGCGCGCTGGCCGATGGCCCGCTTCGTTCCCGATGCGTCCGCCCTGCGCGACTGGGTGCAGGCCGCGTTCGGCGGGCGCGGCGAGACGCGTCTGCACCTGATCGGCGCGCCCTTCCAGATCAAGGTTTGGGAGGCATTGCTGCGCGTGCCGCCGGGATATGTTGCGACCTATTCCGACCTGGCGCAGTCCGTAGGTTCCCCACGCGCCGTGCGCGCGGTGGGCACGGCCGTCGGACGCAATCCGGTTGCATGGGCAATTCCGTGTCATCGCGCGATCCGCAAGTCGGGTGCCCTGGGTGGCTATCATTGGGGCCTGCCCGTGAAGCGCGCGATGCTTGCATGGGAAACAGCCCGCGCCGAGGCGAGCCCGGATCTGACTTAAGGCACGGGCATCCAGAAGTTCCTCGCCCCGGAACCCCTGTCATGCGGCCGCGTTATTGCCTAACATTGCGCCATGCGCGACCAAGTGGTGCAACAGCGCATTCAAACGCGGAGAATCACGCATGAAGTTGAAATACATCCTTTCCATCGGCGCGGCGGCCGCCCTGGCCCTGTCGGCCTGTACGCCTGTCGATCAATACACCCCCGACCCGAACAAGCGCACCAAGGAAGGCGCGCTGACCGGTGCGGCAATCGGCGCGGGGCTGGGCATCCTGACCGGCGAAGGTAGCAAGGACAAGCGTGACCGCGCCCTCGTCGGTGCCGCGGTCGGCGGCCTGATTGGCGGCGTGGTCGGCAACAACCTGGACAAGCAGGCGGCCGAATTGCAGGCCCGTCTGGACAGCCGGATCCGGGTCATCAACGAAGGCAACCAGCTGCGTGTCGTGCTGCCGGAAGGCATCCTGTTCCCGGTTGACAGCGCGGCGGTCCAGCCGTCGATCCAGGGCGATCTGTACGAAGTGGCGGCGCACCTGAACCGCTATCCGAATTCGCGGATCGAGGTCGTCGGCCACACCGACAATACGGGCTCGGCCGCCTACAACCAGGACCTGTCGCAGAGGCGCGCTCAGGCCGTCGCGGCGATCCTTCGCAATGCGGGCGTCTCGCCCAGCCGCATCGTCGCCTATGGCCGTGGCGAGGATCAGCCGGTTGCCTCGAACCTGACGCCCCAGGGACGTCAGCTGAACCGTCGGGTCGAGATCCTGATCATTCCCACGCGCTGATCGGTCAGTGCTTCCTTCTCGGGGCCGGGCCCAGCGTCCGGCCCCTTTTGCATTGCAGGCGGCCCGATCCGGTCATAAGACTTTGCCAATTGCAGGGGGTCCAAATGCCGTTTCGCCGGATCGAACCCGAAAAGCTGGCCACATCCGTCGTCCGCCAGATCGAAAGCCTGATCCTGCAGGGTATCCTGCGTCCGGGCGACCGGCTGCCGGCCGAACGCGAACTGGCCGAGAGGATGGGCGTCTCCCGCCCGTCGCTGCGCGAAGCCATTGCCGAGCTGCAGCAGGCCGGCCTGCTGGTTGCGCGTCCGGGCTCGGGGATCTACGTGGCCGAGGTGCTGGGCTCGGCCTTCTCTCCGGCATTGATCGACCTTTTCGCGCGGCACGACGAGGCCGTCTTCGACTATCTGGATTTCCGGCGCGATCTCGAGGCGCTTGCCGCAGAGCGCGCCGCACGCCTTGCTTCGGATGCCGATCTTCAGGTGGTGGACAGCATATACCGCCGGATGGAGGTCGCGCATGGCAAGCGCGATCCGTCCGACGAGGCCCGGCTGGATGCCGAGTTCCACCTTGCTATCCTGGAGGCCAGCCACAACGTGGTCATGCTGCACATGATGCGGTCGATGTTCGACCTTCTGCGGCAGGGGGTGTTCTACAACCGTCAGGTCATGTTCCGTCAGAAGGCGACCCGCGCCACGCTGCTGGACCAGCACCGCGCGATCAACGCCGCGCTGCAGGCCCGCGACCCTGCCGCGGCGCGCTCGGCCGTCGAGACGCACCTGGACTTCGTGCGCAAGGCACTCGAGGACGACCGGAAAGCCGCGCGCAATGCGCGTCTGGCACAGCTTCGCCTGGAACATGAAAGCAAGCGCAAGTGAAACCGCGGGCCTTGCCCTGAAGGATTGACCAAATGAAAAGGCCGGGCATCAAGCCCGGCCCTTGGCATTCCATGGTACGCCTTCAGTGAAGACGCCGCGCGACCTCTTCGATCGATTCCTCGATCAGCTTGTTTTTGCGCGACGCATCCATCTGCTTGGCGATGATCTCACCCGCAGCGGCGACAGCCACGCTGACTGCCTGATTGCGGACTTCGCGAACGGCGGCGGCCTCGGCCGACTTGATCTGCTCTTCCGCGGCGGCCAGACGGCGCGCGACGGATTCCTTCAGATCTTCCTTGGCCTTCTCCGCGGCCGCCACGGCCTCCTTGCGGGCCGTCTCGACGATCTGGTTGGCCTGCTCCTGAACCTCTTTCTGCTTGCGCTCGTAAGAGGCGAGGATCGAACGCGCTTCGTCATGCAGGGCACGCGCTTCGTCCAGCTCGGCCTTGATGGCCGCGGCGCGCTTGTCCAGCATTCCCGCGATCAGCGCGGGGACCTTGAACCACAGCAATACGCCGACGAAGACAAGAAACGCGATCGTCACCACGAAGTCGGTGTTCCGCAGCGACAGGAAGGGTCCCGTTGCCGCCATGGCCGGCGAAGCGACAAGCGTCAGGATGGGCAGAAACTTCTTCATGGCCTTATCCTTTCAGTCGTGCTTCGACTGCCGCCGCAACGGCCTGTTCATCGGCCTGCGCACCGAACATCGCGACGATCTCGACCGCGGCCTCGCGTGCGACCTCGGCCACCGTCTTGGCGGCATTGGCCCGAATTTCCTCGATCCGCTTTGCGGATTCGGCGGCCTTGGCGGCGATTTCGGCGTCTGCCTTGGCCATCGCCTTGTCGAGATCCGCCTGAATCTCGGCGCGGGCCTCGGCGATGATCTTCGCGGCCTGGGCGCGCGCATTGGCCAAGGCCTCGTTATAGGCCTTCTCGGCCTCGACGGCCTTGGCCTTCAATTCCTCGGCCGCGGCCAGATCGCTGGTGATCTTGCCCTGGCGATCGGCCAGAATGCCCGAGATCCGGGGCAGCGCGATGCGCGACAGGATAAAGTAGATCGCGATCAGGGCCACCACGAGCCAGAAGATCTGGTTCGCGAAAGTCGAAAGATCCAGTTGCGGCATGCCCGCGGACTGCGCCGCGTGCCCTGCCGCCTGGGCGGCATGATCTGCCCCATGGCCGAGCGTCGCGGCCGTATCATGCGTGGTATTTGCCATCTCGGCCCCCGTCGATGCCCGTTATACAACCCGGATGGGCGCATTGGCGCCCATCCGGCCGTAAGGAAACAAGCCCGCGGATCAGACGGCGAACATCAGCAGAAGCGCGACGAGGAACGAGAAGATCCCCAGCGCTTCGGCAAAGGCCATGCCGATGAACAGCGTGGCCGTCTGGCTGGCCGCGGCCGAGGGGTTGCGCAGGGCGCCGGACAGGTAGTTGGCCGCGACGTTGCCCACGCCCATCGCCGCACCGCCCATGCCGAGGCACGACAGGCCGACGCCGATATACTTGCCGAGAGCTGCTGCTGCTGCGAGTTCCATGATTCTCTCCTTACGGTTTGGTTTGACTGGTTGATGGTTCAGCCGGCGTCAGTGGTGCGGATGCAGCGCATCCTTCAGATAGACGCAGGTGAGGATGGTGAACACATAGGCCTGGATGAAGGCTACGACGACTTCCAGCCCGTACATCGCGGTGATCGCCAGGATCGACAGCGGCGTCACGACAACACCGACGGCCGAGAACAGCACGAGCGGCGCGAAGGCTGCGAAGACCTTGATGACGGCGTGACCGGCCATCATGTTGCCCGCAAGTCGGATCGAGTGGCTGACCGGGCGGACGAAATACGAGATGATCTCGATCACCGCCAGGACGGGCCGCAGGGCCAGCGGCGCCGAGCTTACCCAGAACAGCGACAGGAAGCTGGCCCCGTTCTTGATGAAGCCGATCGCGGTGACCGTGATGAAGACGGCCAGGGCCAGGACGCCCGTAACGGCGATGTGGCTGGTCGTGGTGAATGCCTTCGGCAGAAGGCCCAGCATGTTCGAGAAGACGATGAAGCAGAACAGCGTGAAGATGTAGGGGAAGAATTTCAGCGCGTCCTTGCCCGCGACGTCTTCGACCATCTTGTGGACAAAGCCGTAGGCCAGCTCGGCAATCGACTGCGTGCGCGAGGGCACGATCGCGCGGCCGCGCGTGCCAAAGACGAACAATCCCGCGATGCACAGGACGGTGATCGCCATCCACAGCGTCACGTTCGTGGGTGTCAGCATGCCGACCGTGTCGCCGCCGAACAGCGGCTTGACCATGAACTGGTCCATCGGATGGAACACCAGGCCTTCGCTGTGATCTTCCGTCGCCACGTCTATTCCCCTTCGTCCCTGGCGGAACCTTCCGCCGCATTCCGGTTCTGCATCTCGCGCGCCGTGCCCAGCATGACCTTCACGCCGGCGGCGAAACCCAGCAATGTGAACAGCACCATCATGAACGGCATCGTCCCCAACAGGGTGTCGAGTCCGAACCCGATGCTGAAGCCGATGGCCAGACCGCTCACCAGCTCGATCACCATCCGCCAGCCATCGCTGGCGGCGGAAACCTTGTCGTCCACATGGGGCTTGCGGCCCTTTTCGCCCTTCAGCCGTTCGAGGCGTTCCTCAAGCGCCTTCAGACGCTCTGGATCGGGCTCGTCGGACATCGCGTTGTCCCCCGTGAACAGTTGCGGCTTTGCTAGTGGCTTGCGCCCGCCGAGTCAATCTGGAAGCGACCGCCAGACACCTCGGACAAGCCATTGTATTTGCTTGATTTTAAGAATCTACCCGTCGCGGCGCGGCTTTCGCGCAACAGCCCAAGGCCCGATCCCGCGGTCAATTGCATGTTCAACCATGCGGTTGAATATCGACTTGTCCCCCTTTTAGACGGCACACGGGAACGGCTAGAGTGCGGCCATGAAAAAGCCCGCCGATCTGGACGCCATCTTTGCCGCCCTTGCCGATCCAACCCGACGGCAGATCCTGATGATGCTGCTTGAGGACGACATGGCCGTGACCGATGTCGCCGCGCCGTTCGAGATGTCGCTTGCGGCGATCTCGAAGCACCTGGCCGTCCTGGCCGAGGCGGGCCTGATCAGCCAGGAGCGGCGGGGAAGGGTCAAGTGGTGCAAGCTGGAGCCCGACGCGATGCGCGCGGCCTCGGTCTGGATCCAGGGTTTCGGCCTGTTCGATCCGCTCGATCTCGATGCATTCGAGCTGTTCCTGCGAAGTGAACTGCCCGAAACCCTGCCCGAGTCGGACTAGGTTTCAGCCGCAATCGGCACCGAGGTGTCGTCCCTCAACAACAGCGCCAAGGCACCCAGCGTCAGCGCCAGGCCCGGCGCGACGACAAGGCCCGGGAACGGCTGCCCCAGCCCCATCTGCCAGACCAGCACCCAGCCGGGCACCAGATAGGTATAGGCCATCACCTTGGCCGAAGGCAGCCGCAGCGTTGCGAACTGAAGCAGGACGAAAGTCACGGCGCTGGCAAAGACCGTGGTATAGGCAAGCGTCACCCAGACGATCGACGGCAGGGACAGCCATTCGGTCGCGCGGATGTCACCCCAGGCATAGATCGTCGTCACGACACTGCCCCCAAGCAACGTGCCAAAGGTAAAGACCAGCGGGCTTTCGCCGCGATTCAGACGGCGCACAAGCGGCGTATAGAAGGCATGCGCCGCGCAGCCCAGCATGTAGACCGCCTCGCCCCGCCCCAGTTCGAGCCGCGCGGCAGCGGCCAGGTCTCCGCGGAATATCACCCAAAGCGCCCCTACGCCTCCAAGGGCCAGCGCCATCGCCACGCGGGCCGTCAACATCTGGCGCAGCAGCAGCCAGCCGAATCCGGCCGACATGATCGGCGTCAGCGTGAACACAGCAGCGGCAGAGACGGGATTCGCGGTCTTGAGCCCCTCGAACATCAGGATGAAATAGCTGGCAAAGATGCCCCCCAGCACCATGTAGCGCCACGGAGCCCTCAGCGCCGCCCGCGGCAGACCGGGGCCCATGGCGACAGCCAGCCCGATCAGGGCTGCCGCGAGAATGAACCGCAGGGCCGTGAAGGCACTGGGAGAGATCGCGTTCGCGACCATCGCCCCCAGGGGGAATGACCCGGCAACGAGCGACGAAAAAACCAGCATCGCCGCATGGCCCTGCATGGTCGGCCGCAAGGTTCCCGTTCGGCCCGGCTCAGGCATGATCGTATTTCTGCGCATCCTCTTTCAGCGCCTTGAGGAACAGCTGTATGCGCGGCGTGCGATGCAGATCGACATGAGTCACCAGCCACAGGGGCGTGTCCCATTCCGGCCGCTGCGGCATGACCTCGACCAGTTCGGGAAAGAAGCCTGCCAGTCGGGCTGACAGAAAGCCGATGGCAACACCGCCCCGAACGGTTTCCAGCACCATCCGGTCTTCGTTCGTACGCACGACGAACGCCGAATCGGGCACGCGTGCCGTCAGCCAGCGATAGAAAGGGGCGCGGTTTTCGGGATCGACCGGTCCGACGAAACGGTGGCGGGCCAGATCATCCTCGCTTTCCGGCAGACCGTGACGCTCGACATAGTCCGGGCTGGCATAAAGTCCGCGCCGATGGATGCAGAAGGATTGCACGACATTGTCCGGCTCCTGCGGCTTGCCGCCCGCGCGGATCGCCACATGGGCTTCGCCGTATTCCAGCCGGAACAGCCGCACATCGGATACATAGCGCACGCGCAGCTCGGGATGTTCGCGCTGCAGCCTGTTCAGCGTCGGCGCCACCTGCTCGACCAGGCCCGGCAGCGAGGTGACGACAAGTTCGCCCGAAATGTCATTGGCCGTGCCCCGCAAGCGGGCGGCAAGATGCGAGAACTGATCCTCGGTCGCCTGCGCGACCTTCATCAATTCGCGCCCGGCCTCGGTCGCCGTATAACCGCGGGCATGGCGCTGGAACAGCTTGACGCCCAGCCGGGCCTCCAGCGCGTCGATATGGCGGATCACCGTGGCGTGGTGAACGCCCAGCACCTCGGCGGCGCCCGAAACCGTTCCAATGCGCGCCACATGATAGGCCGTCCGGATTTCATCCCAATTGTCCATGACACCCCTTTGCTTCGCATTCCGGACCGGCGGCCTTCGATCTTGGCGCATCTGAACACCTTTGCCCGCGGGCATTCAAGCCAGTTGGCTGGGGGGCGAAATGGCAGATTTCCAACGGTCACTATTGTGCATTGGCGCACACAGGATATGTCGCAGCGCGACTTCATGTGCCAGACGCGCAGGACTAGGTATCATTCAGAAGCCGTTTTGAAAGGACAAAGACCATGACGCATATCCTTCGCATCGATTCCTCGATCAAGGGCGCCGATTCCGTTTCCCGCCGTCTGACCGGTCGCATTGTCGAACGGCTGAAAGCCGCGCATCCCGATGCAATCGTCACCGAGCGCGACGTGACGAACGGAATCCCGGCGATCGACGGGGCCTGGCTGGGCGCCGTCTATATCCCGGCCGATCAGCGCAACGCCGAGCAGGCCCAGATCGCCGCTTTTTCGGACAGGTTGCTGGAAGAGGTCCGCGCCGCCGATATCCTGGTGATCGGCCTGCCGGTCTACAATTTCGGGGTGCCCGCGCAGCTGAAGAACTGGATCGACCAGATCACCCGGCGGGGCGAGTCCTTCGTCTATACCGAAAACGGGCCGGAAGGCCTGTTGAAGGGCAAGCGCGCGATCGTCGCCCTGTCATCTGACGGAACCCGGATGGGGTCCGAGGTCGATTTCGCCTCGCCCTATCTGCGGCACATGCTGGGCTTCCTTGGCATCACCGACGTGACATTCGTTGCGGCCGACCAGATGGTCTTCGACCCCGAGGCAACGCTGAAGCGCGCCGAGCAGGAGGTCGAACGCATCGCGGCCTGACACGGCCGGCCTGCGGCGCGGGCGATCCGCGCCGCATCCACCTTCAGGGCTGAACCACGGTCAACCCAAGCAGGCGCCAGACCTGCATGCCGCCACGGTAATAGTGGATCTTGTCGGCCGGATAGCCGAGCGACAGCATCACCCGAATGGCCGAGGGCGACTGGCCGCACCACAGGCCATTGCAGAACAGCGCCACCTTTCTCGCATTCGAGCAATCCCAGCCATCGAAATCCGCCTCGCAGCCAAGTTCTGCCAGACGGTCGCCGATCTCGTTGTAGGGGATATTGACCGAACCCGGGATCGTGCCACCTTCGAACCAGTCCCGTGTCCGGCTGTCGATCACCATCGCCGCGGGATCGGTCAGAAGTTCCAGAAGCTCCAGTTCGCCGATCGTCGTGACACCCGGGGCCGGCGTCATGGGCTGAATGCAGAAAGGCGGACAATCGCGCGCGACCCGCGCCCAGTCGCCCTCCAGCCGGGCATCGGGGTTCTGCTCGCGGCCGATCTCGACCGGGCCATTCGGAGTCTGGACCGTGACCGTGGCAATTTCGGCGGTGATCTTCACGAGCGGCTCCTGCGCCAAGGTCGGCAGAGCGAAAAATGCAAGCATGGCGCAGGCAAGCGCATATAGACGTATCATGACACATCCTCCCTTGCGGTCGATGTTGCACGGAAACCGACATCACGGGCAAGGGCGACCGGTCCGACGCGCGCGCATGACGCCGACGGTGCCACGTCGCGCCTTGACTCATCCGCCTGGCTTGCATAATGGGGTCGGGATCTTCCGGGAGTGACACCGCTTCCGGTCCCGCCCATCGTGCGGGATCGCCACCAGTCAGCGCGTTGCGCCCACTGGTGCGCTTGGTGTTTGAGCGCCGCGGACCCATGTCCAAGGCATGTAATGCAACGGCCAGGGAGGGCCAGATGTTCGAGAACCTGTCAGAGCGCCTTGGCGGCGTCTTCGACCGGCTGACGAAACAGGGCGCGCTCTCTGAAGAGGACGTCCGCAGCGCATTGCGCGAAGTGCGTGTGGCCCTGCTTGAGGCCGACGTTTCCCTGCCCGTTGCGCGCGACTTCATCAAGCGGGTCGAGACCAAGGCGACCGGGGCTGCGGTGACGAAATCGGTCACGCCCGGCCAGCAGGTCGTCAAGATCGTGCATGACGAGCTGGTCGCCGTGCTGCGCGGCGAAGGCGATCCCGGCGCATTGAAGATCGACAATCCGCCCGCGCCGATCCTGATGGTCGGCCTGCAGGGCGGCGGCAAGACCACGACGACGGCCAAGATTGCCAAACGCCTGAAGGAGCGCGAGAAGAAGCGCGTCCTGATGGCCAGCCTCGACACCAACCGCCCCGCCGCGATGGAGCAGCTGGCCATCCTTGGCCAGCAGATCGGCGTCGACGTGCTGCCGATCGTGAAGGGCGAAAGCGCCGTGCAGATCGCCAGGCGCGCCAAGAGCCAGGCGACGCTGGGCGGCTATGACGTCTATCTGCTCGACACCGCTGGCCGGCTGCAGATCGACGAAGTGCTGATGGCCGAGGTTGCCGAGGTGCGCGACGTCGTGCATCCGCGCGAAACCCTGCTGGTCGTCGACGGTCTGACCGGCCAGGTCGCGGTCGAGGTCGCGCAGGAATTCGATGCCAAGGTCGGCATCACCGGTGTCGTGCTGACGCGGATGGATGGCGACGGTCGCGGCGGCGCGGCCCTGTCCATGCGGGCCGTCACGGGCAAGCCGATCCGTTTCGTCGGCACGGGCGAAAAGCTGGACGCGCTGGAAACCTTCGAGCCTGAGCGGATCGCGGGGCGTATCCTTGGCATGGGCGACATCGTCGCGCTGGTCGAGAAGGCGCAGGCGACGCTGGAGGCCGAACAGGCCGAACGCATGGCCAAGCGCTTTGCCAAGGGTCTGTTCAACATGAACGACCTCAAGACCCAGCTCGAGCAGATGCTGAAGATGGGCGGGATGCAGGGTCTTATGGGCATGCTGCCGGGCATGGGCAAGGCCGCGAAGCAGATGGAGGCCGCGGGATTTGACGATTCCGTCCTGCGTCGCCAGATCGCCCTGATCAATTCGATGACCAAGAAGGAACGGGCCAATCCCGCCATCCTTCAGGCCAGCCGCAAGCGTCGCATCGCCGCGGGCGCCGGGCTGCAGGTCAGCGATCTGAACCAGCTTCTGAAGATGCACCGCCAGATGGCGGACATGATGAAGAAGATGGGCAAGGGCGGCATGCTGAAACAGGCCATCCGCCAGATGATGGGCGGCAAAGGTCTCGGCGGCGGCATGCCCGATCCATCGAAGATGAGCCCCGCCGAGCTGGAAGCCATGGCCAAGGGCATGAAGGAAGGGCTGGGCGGAGGCAAGATGCCGGGCGGATTGCCCGGTGGCCTTGGTGGGATGAAGCTGCCGGGCGGCCTGTCGGGCCTGGTCCGCAAGAAATGAGCCGCGCCATGACCGACACCGCTACCCGCGCCGCCGAATTGTTGCGAAACCATCGCGAGTCGATCGATCGGCTGGACGCGATCCTGGTCTTCACCCTGGCCGAGCGCTTCAAGCACACCCAGGCCGTGGGACGGCTGAAGGCCGAACACAACCTGCCGCCTTCGGACCCGGTGCGCGAGGCCCAGCAGATTGCCCGCCTGGAACGGCTGGCCGAGGAGGCCGACCTGGACCCGGTCTTTGCGAAGAAGTTCCTGAACTTCGTCATCAGCGAAGTCATCAGGCATCACGAGAAGCTTCAGAAATGAAGAAGGACTGACAGGCTTTGCCTGGACATTGATTGCCAAGACAGGAGATATCGATATGGCAACGAAGATCCGCCTTGCCCGTGGGGGCTCGAAGAAGCGTCCGTTCTACTCGATCGTCGCCGCCGATTCGCGCATGCCGCGCGACGGCCGCTTCATCGAGAAGCTGGGCACCTACAACCCGCTGCTGCCCAAGGACAGCGAGGACCGCGTGCGCATGAACATCGAGCGCGTCCAGCACTGGCTGAACCTTGGCGCCCAGCCGACCGAGCGTGTCGCGCGCTTCCTGGAAGCCGCCGGCCTGAAGCCGAAGGTCGAGCGCAAGAACCTGAAGAAGGGCGAGCCCGGCGCCAAGGCCAAGCAGCGCGCCGAAGAAAAGGCCGCCAAGGCCGCCGAAGCCTCGGCCGAAGAGTGATCGCGACCCGTCCGGCCGGAGGCGCCTTGCTACGCCCTTCGGCCGGACGATCCCGGCCGGCCCATGCGGACCGGCCTGAAGATGAGGCGCAAGGACATGGCAGCTGATCGCATCTGCGTGGGCGCCATCGGTGGTGCTTTCGGTGTGCGCGGGGAAGTGCGCCTGAAAAGCTTCTGTGCGCAGCCCGAGGCCATCATGGCCTATGCCCCGCTGTATTCCGAGGACGGAACGCGCAGCTTCACCCTGCGCATCACGCGCACGGTCAAGAATGGTTTTGCCGCACGGCTGTCGGGTGTCGAGACCAAGGAACAGGCCGATGCGCTGCGCGGCCTGAAGCTGTACGCCGACAGGTCGAAACTGCCAAACCTGCCGGATGACGAATTCTATCACGCCGATCTGCTGGGCCTGCCGGTCTTTGATACGGGCGGCGCGCCGCTGGGAACCGTTCGCGCCATTCACAATCACGGCGCCGGCGATATTCTCGAGATCACCGCGCCTGGCCGGCGTCAGGCGCTGCTGCTGCCATTTACCCGACAGATCGTGCCGACCGTGGACCTGACCGCAGGCCGCATCATCGCCGACCCGCCCGAAGAGATCGAGTGATGACCGAGGATCGTCCCCGATCCCATGGGCGGTTGTCCATCACGGCCAGCCTGCGCCCGCGGGAATTGATGGCCGGCAACGATCGCCTTCGCGGCGCGTGGGTCGCGCGGATCATCACCCTGTTCCCCGAGGCCTTTCCCGGCACCCTTGGCCTCAGCCTGACGGGGCGGGCGCTGAAGCACGGGCTTTGGCAATTGCAGACGATCCATCTGCGCGATTTCGGCATCGGCAAGCATCGCAACGTCGATGACACCCCGGCTGGCGGCGGCGCGGGCATGGTGCTGCGCCCCGATGTCGTGGGGGCCGCGCTGGACCAGGCGGCGATCGGCACACCGCCCGATCGCGCACGCTGGCCCGTCGTGTATCTTTCGCCCCGTGGGCGGGTCTTCGACCAGGCCATGGCGCGCCGCTGGGCGGCGGCCGAGGGCATAACGATTCTGTGCGGGCGGTTCGAAGGGGTCGACCAGCGTGTCCTGGACCATCACGCGGTCGAGGAAGTCAGCCTGGGCGACTTTGTCCTGACGGGCGGCGAGATCGCGGCCCAGGCCATGATCGACGCCACCGTGCGCCTGCTGCCGGGCGTGTTGGGAAATGCCGAATCCACGCGTGATGAAAGTCACTCAGCGGGTCTGTTGGAGCATCCGCAATATACCCGCCCGGCGGTCTGGGAGGGACATGAGATTCCGCCGGTCCTGATGTCGGGGCACCATGGCGAGATCGCGGAATGGCGGCGCGCGCAGTCCGAAGCCCTGACCCGCGAACGCCGCCCCGACCTGTGGGAACGTTACCTGCGCAAAAGGGACGGCAAGGGCGGCTGAAACCCCGCGCACTCTTGCAAGGCGAACCGTCTCGCACTATACCCCGCGCGTCCGGGACTCGTCCGAGTCTGCCGGACTGTCGGTCTGTTCCGCGGGGTCGATCCGGATCGGCCCATGGCCCGGTCTTCTTCGGCCGGGTGACGGGATCACCGGCATGACAGGAAACGGCGACCTGAACCTCCGGCGGGCGCATCATGCGGACCCGATGAAGACATGGAGCTCTGAGGCGCAGCACACCTTCGCGGGCCCACCGCGAGCAGAGGAAAGGATCACGCGATGAACCTGATCGCGCAACTGGAGGCCGAGCAGATCGCCGAGCTCGGCAAGAACATTCCGGATTTCAAGGCGGGCGACACCGTGCGTGTCGGCTACAAGGTGACCGAAGGCAACCGCAGCCGGGTGCAGTACTACGAAGGCGTCTGCATCTCGCGCAAGGGCGGCAACGGCATCGGCGCTTCGTTCACCGTGCGCAAGATCTCCTTCGGCGAAGGCGTGGAGCGTGTGTTCCCGCTGTATTCGACGAACATCGATTCGATCGAGGTCGTCCGCCGTGGCCGCGTCCGCCGCGCCAAGCTGTACTACCTGCGTTCGCGCCGCGGCAAGTCGGCCCGGATCGCCGAGGACAGCAACTACAAAGAAAAAGCCGAATAAGGAGCCGGGGCCATGAAAAAGGGCATCCATCCCGATTATCACTTCATCGAGGTCAAGATGACCGACGGGACGACCTATCGGACCCGGTCGACCTGGGGCAAGGAAGGCGACACGCTGTCGCTGGAAATCGACCCGAACTCGCATCCCGCCTGGACCGGCGGCTCGGCCAAGCTGATGGACACCGGCGGCCGCGTGTCGAAGTTCAAGAGCAAATATTCCGGTCTTGGCTTCTGATCTCTTGCGCTTTCGAATGGAAGGCGCACAAATGCAAGCGGGGCGCGCCGGCGACGGCGCGCCTTTTGATTCCGGTCAACGGAACGAAACCTGGGGACGGAACGACGGGGACGGGACGTGGCGCATATCATCGTTGTGGGGAACGAAAAGGGCGGGTCGGGAAAATCGACGACCTGCATGCATGTAGCGACCGCTCTGGCGCGGATGGGGCATCGTGTGGGCGCGCTGGACCTGGATCTGCGCCAGCGCAGCTTTGGCCGCTACATCGAGAATCGCCGCGCCTATGCGCGGCGCAAGGGGCTGGATCTGCCGACACCCGAATATCGCGAACTGCCCGAGATCGATCCGGCAACACTGGCCGAGGGCGAGAACGTCATGGATCGCCGCCTGGCCGCCGCCATGGCCGAGATCGAGCCGAACAGCGATTTCATCATCATCGATTGCCCCGGTTCGCATACGCGGCTCAGCCAGATGGCGCATTCGCTGGCGGATACGCTGATCACGCCGATGAATGACAGCTTCATCGATTTCGACCTGCTGGCCCGGATCGATCCCGAGTCGGGTCGCGTTACCGGCCCCTCGATCTATTCGGAAATGGTGTGGAATGCCCGTCAGGCCCGCGCACGCGCGAACCTGCCGCCGATCGACTGGCTGGTCTTGCGCAACCGCCTGGGCAGCCAGCAGATGCACAACAAGCGCAAGGTCGGCGGCGCGCTGGTGCAATTGTCGAAACGAATCGGTTTCCGTGTCGCGCCGGGATTCTCGGAACGGGTTATCTTTCGCGAACTCTTTCCGCGCGGGCTGACCCTGCTTGACCTGCGCGATCTGGGGGTCGAACGGCTGAACCTGTCGAACATCGCGGCGCGTCAGGAGCTGCGCGACCTTATGGCCGAATTGAAACTGCCGGGCGTCACCGTGGATTTCTGACGGCGGGATGGCACGCCGTCACCCGCCGCGATCACGGCAAGTCATGGTCAGATGGGCCGGTGCCGACGCTGTGGACGAATGAACAGGGCCTGACGGCGGCGCATGGCGCGGCCCATTTCGGCCCCCAGGGTCTGCAGCCTGCATTCGAATGCGTCCTTGCGGGCGGCATGGCGGTCAAAGATCCGGCGGATGGCGGTGAAAAACATCTTCATGCTCCCCTCGACGCGTTTCTGTGCTCCCTATGGTTGTCACGGTGCCCCGGCCCCGTGGCGGAAAAGAGGCATTGAGGTGCAGGCTTCGGGGCTTCATCGCGAAAAATCCGGGGATTGATCACGCCCGCAGGCAAATGAAAGCGGGCGGCGCAGTTTCCCGCGCCGCCCGTTGACAATTGACACGAAACCTCAGCTTCGCAGCACGCGATAGAGGGCCGGAATGACCAGAACGGTCAACAGCGTGGACGAGGCAAGCCCGAAGAGCAGCGAAATCGCTAGCCCCTGGAAGATCGGGTCGAACAGGATCACCGCCGCGCCGATCATGGCCGCCAGCGCCGTCAGCAGGATCGGCTTGAACCGGATCGAGCCAGCCTCGATCAGCACCTCGGTCAGCGGCCGTCCCGGCGCCCTGGCATGACGGATGAAATCCACCAGCAGGATCGAGTTGCGAACGATGATCCCGGCCAGCGCGATGAAGCCGATCATCGACGTCGCCGAAAAGGGCGCACCAAAGGCCCAGTGGCCCAACAGAATGCCGATGAAGGTCAGTGGAACCGGCGTCAGGATCACCAGGGGCACCCGGAACGAGCCGAATTGCGCGACGACCAGGATATAGATACCCAGCAAGGCGACGCCAAAGGCCGCGCCCATGTCGCGGAACGTCACCCAGGTGACCTCCCACTCGCCGTCCCACAAAAGCGTTGGCTGACCTTCATCCTCGGGCTGGCCGTGAAGCCGGATCACCGGCTTGGGCAGATCTCCCCAATCCTGCGCGTCCAGAGCCTTCTGCACGGCGATCATGCCATAAAGCGGTGCCTCGAAGTCCCCGGCCAGTTCGGCCGTGACCATTTCGGCGGCACGTCCATTGTGGCGGAAGATCGGGAATGATGCGCGCTCCTCGCGCAATTCGACGACGTCGCCCAGTTCGACCACGCCGCGCGCACCCGGCAACACATTGGCCGGTATCGGCGTGGACAGAAAGGTTTCGTCCAGGCGCCGTTCGGATTTCGGCCGCTCGATGCGGATCGGGATCGGCTGGCGGCCACCACCGCGGTGCGAATAGCCCACCGTCGTGCCACCATTCAGCAGGGCAACCGTGTCGAACACGTCCGATTCCTGAACCTGGAAGAACTCCGCATTGTCGGTCGAAACCGTCAGCCGAAGCCGCCGCGCGGGATCGCCATAGGAATTGTCCACATCGACGATGAAGGGCACGGACCGGAACGCGGCCTCGACACGCTGGGCGACGGCGCGCCGGGTTTCGGCGTCAGGGCCATAGATCTCGGCCAGCAGCGTGGACAGGACCGGCGGGCCCGGAGGCGGCTCGACCGTCTTGAGCACGGTCCCTTCCGGAACGGGAATCGTGGCGATCCGGTTGCGGATTTCCAGCGCGATCTCGTGGCTGGTGCGGTCGCGTTCGGCCTTGGGCGCCAGGTTGATGGCAACCTCGCCCATTTCCGGGCTGCTGCGCAGGTAATAGTGGCGCACAAGACCGTTGAAGTTGAACGGCGCGGATGTCCCCGCATGGGTCTGGGCCGAGACGACCTCGGGCAGTTCCAGAACCGCACGGGCGACGGCCTGCGCCACCGCATCGGTTGCCTCGACCGAAGCCCCTTCGGGAAGGTCGATCATCACCGACAGTTCCGACTTGTTGTCGAAGGGCAGAAGCTTGACGGTCACGTGCCTGGTGTAGAACAGCGACAGCGACCCAAGCGTCAGCACCGTGACAACGGCAAGGAACAGCCAGCTACGCCCCTTTGATTTCAGCAATGGCGCGGCAACCCGCGCATAGGCGCGGCCAAGCGCGCCACCCGGATGGCCGCCATAGCTGTCATCGTGGGCATGTGCGGACATGTCGGCACGACCGGCCACCTTGACCATCAGCCATGGCGTGACCATCACCGCGACGAAGAACGAAAAGATCATCGCGGCCGAGGCATTCGCCGGAATCGGGCTCATATAGGGGCCCATCAGACCAGACACGAACAACATCGGCAGAAGCGCCGCAACAACGGTCAGCGTGGCGACGATCGTCGGGTTGCCAACCTCGGCCACGGCGTCGATCGCGGCCTGAATGCGGCTGCGCCCGTCGCGCATGGCCCAGTGACGCGCGATGTTCTCGATCACCACGATCGCATCATCAACCAGGATCCCGATCGAGAAGATCAGCGCGAACAGCGACACCCGGTTCAGCGTGTAGCCCATCAGCCAAGAGGCAAACAGCGTCAGCAGGATCGTGACCGGGATGACGATCGCCACGACGACCGCCTCGCGCCAACCGATTGCCGCCCAGACAAGCAAGACGATCGAAACCGTGGCCAGAGCGAGGTGGAACAACAGCTCATTGGCCTTTTCATTGGCGCTTTCGCCATAATCGCGCGTGACCTCGATCGCGACATCGTCGGGGATCAGCTTGCCTTCCAGCAGATGAACCCGGTGCAGGATTTCTTCGGCCACGGTAACAGCGTTCGCGCCCGCACGCTTGGCCACCGCAAGCGTGACGGCCGGGCGACGGGACAGCGCGTCGCCTTCGCGCGTGACTTGGGATACGCGGTGTTCCTCGGCGCCCCAGGTCAACGATACATCGGCCACATCGCGGACATAGACCGGGCGCCCGTCGCGCGTGGTCAGCAGCAGGTTACCGATCTCGGCTGGCGAGGGCAGCGTCTCACCCGCGACCAATTCAATCTGCTCTCCGTCATCGCGCAGGTCTCCCAAGGGAACGGCACGGTTGGCGCCCTGCACCTTGGCGGCAAGCTGCTGCAGCGTGACGCCATACAGCGCCAGGCGGCGCGGATCGGGCGCGATCCGGATCCGTTCTGCCGTCTCTCCCACGATGTAGGTCAGGCCGACATCGGGGATCTTCGCCACTTCGCTGCGCAATTCGCGGGCAATCCGTGTCAGGTCATTGGCCGAGATTCGATCGGCGGCTTCGGGCCGGGGCGACAGCGTCAGGGACAGGATCGCCACATCGTCGATCCCACGCGCGACGATCATGGGTTCGGGAATGCCGACAGGAATGCGATCCATGTTGGCGCGCAGCTTTTCGTGAACCCGCAGGATCGCCGCGTCCGACGACGTACCCACCAGGAACCGCGCCGTGACCATCACGACGTCATCCGCAGTCTGCGAATAGACGTGTTCGACCTCGTTGATGCCCTTGACGATCGTCTCCAGCGGCTCGGTGATCAGCTTGACGGCATCCTCGGCGCGCAACCCGTCGGCGCGCACGATGATGTCGACCATCGGGACCGAGATCTGGGGCTCTTCCTCGCGCGGCAGCGATACGAGCGCGACCATCCCGAAGACAAAGGCCGCAAGCAGCATCAGCGGCGATAGAGGCGACGTGATGAAGCCGCGCGTCAGGCGGCCCGCGATGCCAAGGGCGTGTTCATGTTCGCTCATGGCACAATGACCTCTTCACCAGGTTGCAGGCCGGTCAGGATCTCGACCAGATTCTGCCCGTCGCGGATCAGGCGTTCGCCGGGAATGACGGCCCGATCGACCTTGGCGCCGCCCTCGGCAACGGTCACGAAGTCGATCCCCGAGCGGGTGACGACGGCGCTTTCCGGCACCAGTATCGCCTGGCGGCTGCCCACCGGCAGCTGGACCAGGACGCGCGAATTCACGAAATCGGTGTCCAGCCCCTCGACCTCGACATCGGCCGTCACCCGTCCGCCATCGATCAGGGGATACAGCTTGACGATCTGGCCGGCCGCCTCACCTTCGGGAAGCGCGATCCGGATCGTGTCCCCTTCGGCCAGCGCCGGAGCGTGACGTTCGGGCACCGACAGGCGCAGGTAGAACCCGCCAACCCCGATCGTTGCAACCGGCTCTCCGGGCTGGATCACACCGCCACGCGTGACCGGCACCGTCAGGACACGCCCCGAGGCGGGAGCAAGCACCCTGCCCTCCTCGGCCTGCTGAACGGCGACGGCGCGCTGCGCCTCGGTCGAATCGATCTGGTTGCGCAGGACATCGACCGCGCTACGCAACTGATCCAGTCGCTGGACGGTCGCGACACCGCGTTCGACAAGCGTCTCGCCGCGGCGCAGTTCCGTTTCGGCCACGTCGAGCTGGGCGCGCAGCGCCTCGATCTGGGCATCCAGCGCGGCGATCTGAAAGTCGATCTTGTCGTCCTTTATGCGCGCGATCTGCTGGCCTTCGGCAACCGTATCGCCTTCGGCAACCGTCAGCTCGACGATCGTGCCACCGATACGGGCGCGGGCGGGGATCGTCTCTTTCGGCTCGATCCGGCCAAAGACCGACTTCCATTCCGTGATCACCTGCGGCGCCACGGTCATGCTGTCGGCCAGGGCGGGCGCCGCCAGCAAGAGCCCGAGGCCCAGCAAAGTCGCACGCATCATGTCGAATCTCCTTCTCAGAAAGCCGGGCCGGGACGGAAGCCCAGCTTGCGCAGCACGAAGGCCGCCGGACACAGGCCGGTGGACGCGGATTGCAACAGGTTCAGGCCGATGAAGACGGTGAACCAAACGAAAAGCGGCGACACCCAGACGGTCAGCACGACCGACAGAAGAACCATCAGACCGGCAAATGCCAGAATCGCTTTATCAAGGGTCATCGTAGCCTCCTTCTGCAGACATATTCGCACTTATGAATATTTAATCGCATTGCAAGACCCATGACCGGAAATCTGCATCAAGCCGCCCCAAGGTGCCTTTCACGCCACAGCGTCTTGGCCATTTCGGGAAGGAACAGCCCCGGCAGGGCCAAGGCCACGAGAATGGCCCAATCCCCCACGCCCAGCGCCCGGGCATGCAAAAGCGCCGAAAGCGGGGCCCAATGAAAGGCCATGGCCTGCACGGCCAGCGTGGCCAGTACGGCCACGACCAAGGCCGGGTTCGACAGCCAGCCAAGCCGCGTGCAAGGAACGGCCAGGGATCGGAAACCAAACACGCCCAGAACCTGGACCATTACGATGGCACCGAATGCCATGCCACGGGCATGTTCCAGGCCTTGCTGCAGACCAATCTGGAACGCCGCCATGCCGGCTGCAGCAACATACAGGCCGAACAGGACAAGGATCACGAATCCCTCGCGTCCGATCAGGGCCGCATCGCGCGGGCGGGGCTTTTGCCGCATCTGGCCGGGCTCGGCCCTTTCCGCGCCCAGCGCCAGGGCAACTGCGCCATCGGTCACAAGATTCATCCACAGGATCTGTGTCGCCAACAGCATCAGCGGCGCGCCGATCGCGAGATTTCCCATGATTGCAAGAACCTCGCCCAGATTGGCCGAAAACAGGTACAGGACAAACTTGCGCAGGTTCGCGAATTGACGGCGACCTTCCTCGATCGCGGCCACGATCGTGGCGAAGTTGTCGTCCAGCAGCACCAGATCCGCCGCTTCCCGGGCAACATCCGTTCCCCTCTGCCCCATCGCAATACCAATATCGGCCGCTTTCAGCGCCGGGGCGTCGTTCACCCCGTCGCCGGTCATTGCCACGACATGTCCCATCGCCTGCAGGACAGCGACGATCCGCATCTTCTGCTCGGGCGCCGTGCGGGCGAAAACCGGCTCCCCGCCCAGCGCAACGCGCAGCGCGGAATCGTCCATATTCTCGAGTTCGGCACCGGTAATGACCGGCTTGGCGCTCAGGCCCACGGCCCGCGCGATCGCACGGGCGGTATTTGGCGCATCCCCCGTGATCATCACGATGCCGATTCCCGCCCCGCGAGCCTCGGAAATGGCGGCAGGCACTTCCGGACGCGGTGGGTCGATCAGGCCGACAAGTCCCAGGAAAGTCAGGTTCTGCTCGGGGTCATCGGTCAGGCCCGGCAGATCGCGCTCGGCCAGGGCAAGAACGCGCAGACCCTGAGCAGCCATATCGTCATACTGGCGCGCAATGTCGTCCCGCGCATCCCGATCCATCGGCAGGACCCTGGCGCCGTGGCGCAGCCTGTCGCAGCGCGGAATGACGGATTCCGGCGCCCCCTTGGTCAGCAGCCTGCGCCCGGTCGCCACGCGGACAATGACGCTCATCATCTTGCGGTCGCTGTCGAAGGGAATTTCCAGCTCCCGCGGGCCGGGCGCGTCCGGAGCGACCCAACCCTTGTAGGCAAGGACGACCAGGGCGCCTTCGGTCGGCTCGCCGACCATTTGCCAATCGTCGCCCTGTCGCACCAGCCGCGCATTGTTGCAGCCGATCGCGGCCTCAAGAAGCGCGGCCAATCCCGGATCATCCGATGCGCGCACGCGCCGACCGGCGCGGGCGATATGTCCGGCGGGGTCATGGCCGCTTCCCGTGACCTCGTACAGCGCCTCGGGCGTGCGGATGATCCGCGCGGTCATGCGGTTTTCGGTCAGCGTTCCGGTCTTGTCGGTACAGATGACCGAGGCCGACCCCAGCGTCTCGACCGCCTGCAACCTGCGGACCAGCGCCTTGCGCCGCGCCATGGCCGATGCGCCCAAGGCAAGAGTCACGGTCACGACAGCAGGCAGCCCCTCGGGCACGGCGGCGACCGCCAAAGACAGCGCCGTGATCCCCATGACCGTCAGGGATTCGCCCCTCCAGAGCCCAAGCAGCACAACCGCGCATGCAACCATGACAGCAACCAGCCCGATCTGGCGCGCAAGTCGGGCAAGTCGCTGGCTCAGAACCGTGGAACGCCCCGCAACGGCCTGCGTCATACCCGCGATCTGGCCCAGCCGCGTCCGGGCGCCGGTGGCCTCGACCACGGCCTCGCCACGACCCGCGACCACCAGCGTTCCCATGAAGAGGTGCTCCTCTCCCGGGTCGAGCGACTTGTCGACAGCAACCGATTCTCCGGTCAGAACGCTTTCGTCGATGCGCAAACCAGAGGCCAGGATCAGACGCAGATCGGCCGGAACGCGATCTCCGGCCTCGACCAGCACCACGTCCCCGGGCACCAGATCGCGGGCTGGTACGACAGCTTCCTGACCGGCACGCCGCACCCGCGCCCGGGGCGCCAGCATGCCGCGCAGCGCGGCAATCGCCGTCTCGGCCCGCCATTCCTGCACGAAACCCAGAATGGCGTTCAGCCCGACGACCAGCAGGATCGCGGCCATGTCCACGATCTCGCCCAGCAATCCCGCAATCACGGCCGCGCCAAGCAGAAGCAGAACAAGCGGGCTTGCGAATTGCCGCGCCAGTACGCGGTGCGGAGCAACCGAAACGGTTTGGCCGATCTCGTTGGGCCCAAAGCGCGCAAGACGCCGACGCACCTCGTCCGGCTCAAGGCCGTCCCCCTGGCTCCGGGAATCAGGTCTCAATCGCTTGTCGTCTTGCATGCGTGCCGCCCCTTCCGAAGGGCACGATGACGCATGATCGGGAAGTCGGCCTTGATCGGTGTCAGACAGCTGCCACAAGGAAGCCGCGCAAAAACGGCCTGACGGCACATGATCGGGCACAGGAGGACAAACGAACCGCCTGTTCTGGCCAGCTTGCAAAATCAAGGGGGGAATGGCGCACCCGGGAAGATTCGAACTCCCGACCCCCAGATTCGTAGTCTGGTGCTCTATCCAGCTGAGCTACGGGTGCGTGCGGTGGCATTTAGCTTCACGCGCCGGGGGATGCAAGAGCCAATCTGCAGATTTTTTCGTCATCGCCCGCGCCGGCGTCAGCCGTCTCCCGCCCCCAGATCGCGCGGCAGGTGCAGAACGAACTCGGTGCCGCTTTCGTCACTGCGTGCCAGTTCCAGCCGCCCGCCATGGCCCCGGACCAGCTCGGCCGCGATCGCCAGCCCCAGGCCCGCGCCGCCCTTGCGCGAACCGGACTGGAACGGCTCGAACAGGTGCTCGCGCACGCGCATGGGCAGGCCGGGTCCGGTGTCCTGGATGCGGATCCACCAGCCTTCATCCTCTTCCCCCGCGCTGATCGTGATGGTTCCCGCGCGCCCGGTCGCCTCGATCGCCTGACGGGCGTTGCGCACCAGATTCGTCAGAACCCGATGCAACTGTTCGTGGTCGGCCCGAATCGACAGTGTCTTAGGCACATCGATGACGAATCTCACGTTCTGCCCCGCTGCCATCTGCTCGCTTTCCACCACTTCGGCGATCAATGGGGCAAGCAGGAACCGCGTCAGGCGGGGGGGCGGCTCTTCGGCCTTGCCAAAGGCCAGCGTGGATTCGCACAGGGTGACGGCACGGCTGATCGACGAGACGAGCTTTGGCGCGGCACGTTGAACGGCGGGGTCGGCGCTGGCCTCCATCCGGTCCGCGAAAAGCTGGGCGCTGGTCAGGATATTGCGCAGATCGTGGCTGATACGCGCCACCGCGCCGCCCAGCTGGGCCAGACGCTCGCGCTGTCGCAGCGCCGCGGTCAGCTGTTGCTGCAGGCTGCGCAAGGCTTCCTCGGCCTCGCGCACCTCAAGGATGTCGGATCTGGGCTCGATCACGCGACGGACGTCTTCCGGTGCTTCGGCATAGGCCGTCATGTGGGCGACGACGCGGCGGATGGGCGCGACCAGCAACCTGCGCACCGCAAGAAACAGCAGCGCCGCCGTCACGACCGAGATCAGGGCCGAGAGGGCAAGGATCCGCAGACCGTATTCGATCATCGCCGCGCGCAGGGGCGCGGTGCTCATCGTGATCTCGATCAGCAGCCCCGCCTCTCGGACCGGCGCGCCGATCACCCGAATGATCCGCTCCTGCGGGTCCAGAAGGCACGCGATCGCATCGCGAATCAATTCCCAGGCCGACGGGTCTCGCATGTCATATGTGCGATGGATCGGCGCGGGAATCGGCGATGACAGGACAAGCTGGCGAACCTCGTCACGCCGCAGCACGACGTTATAGACCTCGGCATTGGCCAGAAGCTCGCTTTCCAGCTGGGGATCGATCATCCCATCGGTGGCCAGCAGGGCCAGCGAGGCGATCTGCGCCCGCTCGAGCCGGGACATGATGTAATCCTGCCGGAACCGCGCGACCGAAGGCACGAAGATCATCACCTCGGCCAGCATCACGAACACCACCGTCAGCACAAGGAACCGGCCCGACAAGGTCCTGAAAAAGCTGACTCCAAACAGTTTCACACGGATACTCCCTGCCACCGCTGCCTCGTGCGCCTGCCCAAGATAGACATTCGCGCCGCCGGTTCAAACCGCGCCGCGACCGTGACATGCGCCATGCCCGGCAAAAAATGGCGCCGGTTGGTTGACTTGCGGCCCGCACGCGTCTAATAGCCGGGCTTCGAATAAGGACGGCCTTCGAATCCAAGGCAGGTTTCGGGCCGCAGTACCGGAGTTGATGCGATGAAGCGCACCTTTCAACCGTCGAACCTCGTGCGTGCCCGCCGGCACGGATTCCGTGCGCGCATGGCGACCAAGGCCGGCCGCAAGATCCTGAACGCTCGCCGCGCCCGGGGCCGCAAGCGTCTGTCGGCCTGATCCCGACCGCACACGTTACGGAATGACACCGCCGGAGGCACCCGTGCAAGGCCAGAATGGCCGGGGCACGGACATGCCCCCGGCGGTTTCCGTTCGCCTCGAGGTCATCAAGCGGCGTTCGGATTTCCTGAAGGCCGCGCGGGCCCAGCGCCGCGGGATGCCAGGTTTCCTGCTTCAGGCGCGACGGCGCGCATCGGACGAGCCTGACCCATCCGCGATCCGCGTGGGATTCACATGTTCGCGCAAGGTGGGAAACGCCGTCACCCGCAACCGCGCGAAACGCCGCCTTCGGGCCCTGGCGCGCGAGATCCTGCCCCAGCTTGGGCGCCCGGGCTGGGATTACGTCCTTGTCGGCCGCCCCGGTGCGACCGTCACGCGCGACTTCGCGGCCATGCGCGAGGACCTGATCCGGGCCCTGCGCCGCATTCATGAGTCCCCGCAATGAGCCCGCTTGCCCACCTGCTCGCCCTGCCCGTGCGCGCCTATCGCCTCATCCTCAGCCCCTGGGTCGGGCATGGCTGCCGGTACCAGCCGACCTGCTCGGCCTACGCGCTGGAGGCGCTGGAAAAACATGGCGCGATCCGTGGATCGTGGCTTGCCGCGCGGCGCATCCTGCGCTGCCATCCCTGGGGCGGATCGGGCCACGACCCGGTGCCGCCGCGCCCCGGCGCGACCCGGACCGATCATCGCTAACCCCCCGCGCTTGTGAGAGCGCCAAGTATCAGGTATCGCAGCCTCATGCTGGATGACGCCGAAGAGATCCACCCGCTGTTCCAGGGTGCGCCCACGACGACAGAGTTTCGCAAGCTCCGCAAGCGGATCGTGCGTCAGACGCGCGAGGCGATCGAAACCTATGGCATGGTCGAACCCGGCGCGCGCTGGCTGGTCTGTCTGTCTGGCGGCAAGGACAGCTACACGCTTCTGGCCATCCTGCACGAGCTGAAATGGCGCGGCCTGCTGCCGGTCGATCTGCTGGCCTGCAATCTGGACCAGGGTCAGCCCGGCTTTCCCGCTACCGTCCTGCCGGAATTCCTGTCGCGGATGGGCGTGCCGCATCGCATCGAATATGCCGACACCTATTCCATCGTGACCGAAAAGATCCCGCAGGGCCGGACCTATTGCAGCCTGTGTTCGCGCCTGCGTCGGGGCAACCTGTACCGCATTGCGCGCGAAGAGGGCTGCTCGGCGGTCGTGCTTGGCCACCATCGCGACGACATACTTGAAACCTTCTTCATGAACCTCTTCCACGGCGGGCGGCTGGCGACGATGCCGCCGAAACTGCTGAACGAAGATGGCGACTTGCTGGTCCTGCGACCATTGGCCTTTGTGGCCGAGGCCGATTGCGAACGCTTTGCCCGCGCGATGGATTACCCGATCATCCCCTGCGACCTGTGCGGCAGCCAGGAGGGCCTGCAGCGCCAGCAGGTCAAGCAGATCCTGGACCAGTGGGAGGCCCGCAGCCCGGGCCGCCGTCAGGTGATGTTCCGCGCGCTGATGAACGCGCGCCCTTCGCACCTTCTGGACCCCCGTCTGTTCGACTTTGCCGGGCTCACGCCACGCCCGGCTTGCGCGGACGATATGGGTGCAATTCAGCCCCCGCGCCTGCGCGACACGCTGGACTGACCCCTGCCCGCTTCGGCGGCGGGTTCCTCCCTGTTTCGGACTTGCGCCGACGCACGAAGCGTTGCCCCTTGCACTATGGGGCCGCCATGCCCCTCGGGGACAGAGCGCCGAAACACCCCCTGAAAGCGCGCCACCAGCCAGGGCCCAGGTCGCGAACGGGCCGCACGGCTACGCCACGCATCATTGGCCATCGGGGAAAAGCGCTTGACCTTTCGGTGCCCGTTCTGTTGAACCACCGTCATCTCGGACAGCGAGAATGGTGGCGCGATCATGGACGATCAGAACAAGAATCTCATCCTGGCGACGGTCTTGTCGTTTCTGGTGATCCTTTTGTGGTTCACCCTTTTCCCGCCACCCGAAACGGCGGTCGATCCGAATGCACCGGTTGCGGCGCAGACAGAGGGCGCAAGCACCCCGACGGTGCCGACGCTGGCCACCGATGCGCCAGCGACCCAGCCCGCCGCGGCTCAGACCGAACAGCCCGTGGCCGAGATCGCCCCGCGCGTCGAGATCGACACGCCGCGGCTGACCGGCTCGATCTCGTTGCGTGGCGGACGGATCGATGACCTGCTGCTGGACGACTACAAGGTGTCGCTGGACGAAGACGCGCCGAATGTCCGCCTGCTTGCCCCGGTTGGTTCGGGCGATCTGAACGCCGACAGGCCTTACTATGTCGTCCAGGGCTGGCTGCCCGTCGACGCCCCCGACATGGCCGTTCCAGACCCGCGCACACTCTGGTCGGTGGAATCCGGCGACAAGCTGACCCCCGCCAGCCCCGTGACCCTGGTCTGGGACAATGGTCAGGGCCTGATCTTCCGCCGCGTGATCTCGGTCGATGAGAATTACATGTTCACCATCACCCAGACGGTCGAAAACCGCGGCGACGTCACGGTCAGCCTGGCACCCTACAACATCGTCGCGCGCCACGGCATTCCCGACAGCCAGCGCATCTATGTCCTGCACGAAGGCGTCGTCGGACATGCCGATGGGAAGCTGACCGAAATCAAATACGACAAGATCCCCGATCTGGACGTGGATCCGCGCGAAGGCGGGCCAACCGAAAAGATCACGGTCAACGAAGAAGGCTGGATCGGCTTTACCGACAAATACTGGATGACGACGCTGATCCCCGAGCCGGGCCAGCCATTCACGGCCGTTGTCAAATATGTCCCCACCGCCGACATCTACCAGACCGAGGCCCGCCAGCCCCCGATGCAGATCGCGGCGGGCGAAACGGCCCGGACCTCGATGCGCATTTTTGCCGGCGCCAAGGAATGGGAGGTCATCAAGGCCTATCAGGACAATCTGGGTATTGCCGGCTTCGAGGACTCGATCGACTGGGGCTGGTTCTTCTTCCTGACCAAGCCGATCTTCCGCTTGCTGCACTGGCTGCATGCCACGATCGGCAACATGGGCTGGGCGATCATCGCGCTGACCTTCATCATCAAGGCGCTGCTGTTCCCGCTGGCACGGAAATCCTACGTGTCCATGGCAAAGATGAAGGAACTCCAGCCCGAGATGGAGAAGCTGAAGGAAGCAGCCGGCGACGACCGCCAGAAGCTTCAGCAGGGCATCATGGAGCTGTATCGCAAGCACAAGGTCAACCCGGCCTCGGGCTGCTTGCCGATCCTGTTGCAGATCCCGATCTTCTTCTCGCTGTACAAGGTCATCTACGTCACGATCGAACTGTATCACGCGCCGTGGATCGGCTGGATCAAGGACCTGTCCGCGCCTGATCCCAGCTCGATCCTGAACCTGTTCGGCCTGCTGCCATGGGGTACGCCCGAACCGGGGTCGATCCTGTTCATCTTCTCGCTTGGCATCCTGCCAATCCTTCTGGGCATCAGCATGTGGCTGCAGCAAAAGCTGAACCCGGCGCCCACCGACCCCGCGCAGCAGATGATCTTTGCCTGGATGCCATGGGTGTTCATGTTCATGCTGGGCGGTTTTGCGTCCGGGCTGGTCCTGTACTGGATCACGAACAACGTGATCACCTTTATCCAGCAATACGCGATCATGACCATGCACGGGAAACGGCCTGATCTGTTTGGCAATATCCGCAGTGGGCGGTCGCGCGGCAAACCGGCATCGAAATGACGGCGGTCCTTGCCGAGATCCATCGCTACCCGCTCAAGTCCCATGGACGCGAGGCATTGCCTCGCGTCCAGCTGCTGCAGGGACAGGCCATGCCCTGGGACCGTCGATGGGCCGTCGCGCACGAAGCCGCGCGGCTGCGGCCGGGGGAATGGGCCGCCTGTTCGAACTTCTCGCGCGGGGCCAAGGCCCCCGCGCTCATGGCCATCGAGGCAAGCCTGGACGAACCACGCGGCCAGCTGACCCTGACCCATCCCGAACGGCCCGCCATCACCTTCGCCCCCGAGGATGAACGCGATGTTGCCCGTTTCATCGACTGGGTTCTTCCGCTCTGTCCGGCGGACCGGGCAAGGCCAGTCGGGGTGCATGCCCTGCCCGGAAGAGGCGTGACGGATACCGATTACCCTTCTGTCTCGATCATTTCGCTGGCATCCAATCGGGCCCTGGGCGATCACTTTGGGGCCGAGATCTCGCCGCTGCGCTGGCGCGCCAATCTGTGGCTGGACGCGCCCACGCCCTGGGCCGAGCGCGACTGGATCGGGCGCCACCTCCGCATCGGGGATGCCGTGCTGCAGATCGTCGAGCCGATCGTGCGTTGTCTGGCGACGGCTGCCAATCCGCACACCGGGCAGCGCGATCTGGACACGCTGGGCGGGCTGAAGGCATTGCATGGCGAAGCCGTTTTCGGCCTTTATGCCAAGGTGATCGAAAGCGGCGAAATCCGCGTCCGAGACAAGGTCGAGATACTGGCATGACCATTCCCTTTCCCGTTGCCCCCGAGCCGGACGATCTGGCGCGTGAGCGCGGACGCCTTCTGTTCGCGGGGCCCGTCGAGTTCCTGAAAGGCGTGGTCGCGATGGACGGCCTGCCACCGGCCGATCGTGTCGAGGTGTGTTTCGCCGGCCGGTCGAATGTCGGGAAATCAAGTCTCATCAACGCGCTGACCGGACGGAAATCGCTTGCGCGGGCATCGAATACGCCCGGACGCACGCAAGAGATCAACTATTTCACTGCCGGCGACAGTCACTATATCGTCGACCTTCCCGGCTATGGCTATGCCGAGGCGCCGCCCGCCGTCGTTGCGCGCTGGCAGGCGCTCTTGCGCGCCTATCTGGCCGGGCGCCAGACGCTGCGGCGAGCCTTCGTGCTGATCGACATGCGCCACGGGATCAAGAAGGCGGACGAAGAGATCCTGTCCCTTCTGGACAAGTCGGCCGTCACGTTCCAGATCGTGATGACCAAGGCCGACAAGGTGAAGGCCGCCGATCAGGCCCGGATCCTGGAGCAGGTTCGCGTCGCATTGCAGAAGCACCCCGCCGCCTATCCCGAGATCGTCGTGACCTCGTCCGAGAAGGGAATCGGCATCCCCACTTTGCGCGCGATCATCGCCGGAATGGCCTGAAGGCCCTTTCCAGCGCGGGCGGTAGCGGTTACGACTGTGCTCCAGCCATCAATCCCTGGTCCGCACATGAGAACCCAAGACATGAATCGTGACTGGATTGCCACCGCCAAGACCCTGTCCGAGGCCCTGCCCTATCTGCAACGCTATGCCGGCGCCATTGTCGTCGTGAAGTTCGGCGGAAACGCCATGGGTGATGAAAAGGCCATGGCGGAATTTGCGCGCGACATCGTGCTGATGCGACAGGTTGGTGTGAACCCGGTCGTCGTCCATGGCGGCGGCCCGATGATCAACGACCTTCTGAAACGGCTGGGAATCAAGTCGGAATTCCTGAACGGCAAGCGCATCACAGACAAGGCGACCGTCGAGGTTGTCGAGATGGTGCTGACCGGGCTGGTGAACAAGCGGATCGTTCAGGCGATCATGGATGAAGGCGGCCGCGCGGTGGGTCTGTCCGGGAAGGATGACGACCTGATGGTCTGCGTCGCCGATGATCCCGATCTTGGCTTCGTCGGCCGGCCGGTCGAAATGAACGTGCAGGTCCTGCGTGACCTGTTCGCAGCCGGCATCATCCCCGTCGTTGCCCCGGTCGCCACGGGGATGAACGCCAACGAAACCTACAACGTCAATGGTGACACGGCCGCCGGCGCCATAGCCGCGGCGCTGAAAGCCGACCGACTTCTGCTGTTGACCGACGTGCCCGGCGTCAAGAACAAGGATGGAGAGGTCGTCACCCAGCTCAGCCCCGAGGAAGTGCGTGCGATGATCGCGGATGGCACCATATCGGGCGGAATGATCCCCAAGGTGGAAACCGCGCTGCAGGCGGTCGAAAATGGCGTTCGCGCCGCCGTGATACTGGATGGCCGGCAGCCGAATGCCTGCCTGCTGGAGCTGTTCACGGATCATGGCGCGGGATCGATCATTCGCTCCAGCCCGCCGCGGGTCAGGCCGCGCGACCAATAGTGCAATGGCGATCCTCGCCTCGCTGGCCGCGCGAGCAGCGCATCACGCGCTGGAGGTCTTTGGCGCCTTCAACCCCGGCCCGGACGACGATCTTCCCGACATCGGCACCCTTGTCCTTCTGGGGCCGCGCGAGCCGGGCTTCTGGGCGCATCTGAAGGCGCAGCCGGAATGGCTGGACGGCCAGCCCGATCCCATCGACCGCTGGTCGGCACGCGCCCTGCGAGAACTTGCCGAGCCGCTGGAAGCGCGCATCTTTCTGCCATTCGGCGGGCCACCAAGGCATCCGTTCTATCGCTGGGCATTGCGCAGCGGTCGGGCCTGGGCATCGCCGGTGCAGCTTCTGGTACACGACCGCGCAGGGTTGATGGTGTCTTATCGCGGCGCGCTTGGCCTGCGTGAGAAGCTGGAGCTGCCGGCGCCGTCTTGTGCCCATCCCTGCGCCGCCTGCCCGGACAAGCCCTGTCTGACGGCCTGCCCGGTCGGCGCGCTGAACGATCACGGCTATGACCTTTCCGAATGCCACGCATTACTTGACCAGCCCGCGGGCGAAGGCTGCATGAACCTTGGTTGCGCCACACGCAGGGCTTGCCCGCTATCGGCTGCCTATGGCAGGCTGCCCGAACAATCCGCCTATCACATGAGGCTCTTTCATCCATGATGCCCCCCGGCCAGAAACGCCTCATCCTCACGCGACACGCAAAATCCTCGTGGGACGATCCCGCCACCGCGGACTTCGATCGTCCCCTGAATACACGTGGGCGCATCGCGGCTCTTGAACTTGGCGAATGGCTGGACTCGCGCGGCTACGAGCCGGATGAGGTTCTTTGCTCGGCTGCGCGGCGAACGCGTGAGACCTGGGCGCATGTCATGGCTGCCCCGCTGCAGATCATGCCCACGATTCGCTTCATGCAGGAACTCTACATGGCCGGGCCCGAACAGATGCTGGCCGCCCTGCGGTCTGCGACAGGCGACAGCGTGATGCTGATCGGGCACAATCCCGGTATTGCCGAGCTTGCCGGCCTTCTGCCCGCAACCCCGCCCGCGCACCCCGATTTTCGCCGCTATCCGACCGCCGCGACGCTGGTTGTCGATTTCCTGATCGATGACTGGAACGACGTCGCACCGGGTGCGGGCGCTGCGCGGGATTTCTTCGTTCCCGCGAACCGGGGCTGAACGTTCGCCTTCGGACAAAAAGAAAACAAAGGAAAAAGGCGGCCCCGTGAACCCCGGGGCCGCTCGCTTGTTTCAGTGACCCAGAATCTGGCTCAGGAACAGCTTCGTCCGATCGCTTTGCGGATTGTTGAAGAATTCCTTCGGCTCGTTCTGCTCGACGATCTGGCCCTGGTCCATGAAGACGACGCGGTTCGCCACGGCCTGGGCAAAGCCCATCTCGTGGGTCACGCACAGCATCGTCATGCCCTCTTCGGCCAGCTCGATCATGGTGTCCAGGACTTCCTTGATCATCTCGGGGTCCAGAGCCGAGGTCGGCTCGTCGAACAGCATGATGCGGGGCTTCATGCACAGCGCGCGGGCAATTGCGACCCGCTGCTGCTGCCCGCCCGAGAGCTGCCCCGGATACTTGTGCGCCTGTTCGGGAATCTTGACCTTCTCGAGGAAGTGCATTGCGATTTCCTCGGCCTCTTTCTTGGGGATCTTGCGAACCCAGATCGGGGCCAGGGTGCAGTTTTCCAGGATGGTCAGATGCGGGAACAGGTTGAAGTGCTGGAACACCATCCCGACCTCGGATCGCACCTTGTCGATGTTCTTCAGGTCCGAGGTCAGTTCGATTCCGTCGACGATGATCTGGCCCTGCTGGTGTTCCTCCAGCCGGTTGATGCAGCGGATCAGCGTGGACTTGCCCGAACCGGACGGGCCGCAGATGACGATCCGTTCACCGCGATAGACGGTCATGTTGATGTCGCGCAGCACGTGGAACGCGCCATACCACTTGTTCATGTTGGTGATCTGGATCGCGACCTCGTCGCTGACCGTCATGTGGCTGCGGTCGATTTCGCGCGTGATGGCGTGAGGATCCGACATGGGAAACTCCTTAACGATGTTCGCGCTTCAGCTTGTTTTCCAGGTACATCGAGTACCGGGACATGCTGAAGCAGACGATGAAGAAGATTGAGCCGACGAACAGGTAGGGTTCCCAGTAGATACCCTTCCATTCGATCGCAGCCCGAACGGCGTCGGTGATGCCCTTTAGCGGGTCCAGCAGTCCGACGAACACGACCAGCGTCGTATCCTTGAACAATCCGATGAAGGTCGAGACAATCCCGGGGATCGAGATCTTGAGCGCCTGCGGCAGGATGACCAGTCGCATCGACTTCCAGTAGTCGAGGCCCAGGGCGGCCGCGGCCTCGTACTGGCCGCGCGGCAGGGCAGCCAGACCGCCACGGATGACCTCGGCGATATAGGCGGCTGCGAACAGCGTCACCATGATGATGACCCGCAGGATGATGTCGAAATTCGTCCCCGGCGGCAGGAAATAGTTCAGCAGCAGCGAAGCCACGAACAGCAGCGTGATCAGCGGCACACCACGGATGAACTCGATGAAACCGACGCTGATCACCTTGACCAGCGGCATGTCCGAGCGCCGCCCCAGGGCCAGCAGGATGCCCAGCGGCAGCGAGGCCGCGATGCCCGTCACGCCGATCGTGAAGGCCAGGACGAAACCTCCGAACTGGTCGGACGTCACGGTCTGAAGCCAGAATGGTCTGGCCGTCCCGGTCATGCCGATCAGGGCCTCGTCAAGCGGGCCTGCGCCGAAACTCCACCACAGGACGGCCGCCACCGCACCCGCCGAGGCCCCCAGGATCGCTCCAAGCTGCGCGCTGACCAGCCGCATGACGATGAAGCCCAGGACAAAGCCCAGCACCGCCACGAAGGGAAGCCAGACCGATCCGCCCCAGAGCAGCCAGAAGGCCACCGCGGGATAGAGCGCCGAGAACCACAGAAGGTTGCGCGGCCATTTCGCCCCGCGCGCGTCAAGGATGGCGCTGACCGCCGCGATGGTCACCAGCATGCCGACCGGCAGCCAGACGCCGTAATTGTAGGCCAGCACCACGATCAGCGCGGCAATCACCGCACCCGCCGCGACAAGCTTGGACGACAGTTCCGAGTAAAGCACCGGCGCAAGGCCGACCAGCAGGAACAGCAATGCCAGAACCGGGCGCCAGTACAGTTCCCGCGGATAGAACCCGAACATGAACTGGTTCCAGCGCTCGCGGATCATGGCCCAGCAGGCGCCGCTTGCATCCGGCCCCCAGGTCTGGGCGATGATCTCGCGGCATTCGCCAAGAGAATTGGCGTTCCAGACCCCATGAAGGAACCACGGCAAGAACAGCCTTGCCAGGCCGAACACGACCAGAAGACCAAGGATCGTCAGGATCGTGTTCAGCCAACCGGAAAACAGGTTTTCGCGCAGCCACTTGATTGCACCCGTCTCCAGCGCCGGCGGCTCGGAGGGCGGGATCATCTCGTGGCGGACGAACAACTCGGTTTGAGCGTGCGTATCGGACATCCTACCGCTCCTTCAGCTTCACGAAGCTGTTGTAGACGTTCATCACCGACGAGATCAGCAGGCTGAGCGCCAGGTAGATCAGCATCAGCAGCAACATGCATTCCAGCTCGCGACCGGTCTGGTTCAGCGTGATCCCACCCAGAGTGCCGCGCAGATCCATGTAGCTGACGGCGATGGCCAGCGAGGAGTTCTTCGTCAGGTTCAGGAATTGCGAGATCAGCGGCGGGATGATCACCCGCAGCGCCTGCGGCAGGATCACCAGCCGCATCGTCAGCGTGGGGCGGAAGCCCAGCGCATAGGCGGCCTCGGTCTGGCCCTTCGGAACCGCAAGGATGCCGGCGCGAACGATCTCGGCGATGAAGGCCGCGGTATAAAGCGTCAGACCCAGCCACAGCGCCATGAAGGCGTTGGAAACACGAATGCCGCCCTTGAAGTTGAAGCCGGCCAGTTCCGGGATTTCCAGGTGGAAGCCCAGCGCCATAAGCAACAGCGTGATCGGGGCGAACAGGACCAACAGGCTCTTCCACCACGTCGTCGGGCGTTCGCCGGTTTCCTCCTGGACCCGGGTCGCGTGGCGCAGAAGCGCCCGCCAGCCCAGGAAGCTGGCCAGAACCACGGCCAGGATTGCCAGCGTGTTCAGGCTGATCGGCATGAAACCGATATGGATGGCCCCAAGCGAACGTTCGAACAGCGGCTTGGGAATGTATGTACCGCGATTGGTGATGGCGACCGAATCAAAGACGATCTTCGACGCCTTGGGCTCGATCCCTTCGGCCAGCATCGATTCGGTCACCCGGAATTCGTTCGGTGACGGCGTCACATCCGTGAAGACCGCAAAGACGACAAGGATCCACAACAGCACGGGCACGTTGCGGAACATCTCGACATAGACGGTCATCAGACGCCCGATCAACCAGTTCTTCGACAGGCGCAGGACGCCGACGACGACCCCCAGCACCGTCGCCGCGATACAGCCCAGCACGGATACAAGGATCGTGTTCGCCAGGCCGACAAGCATTGCACGGAAATGCGTGTCGTCATTGGTATAGGGAATAAGCGTCTGGTCTATGTCATAGCCGGCGCGATTCCACAGAAAGGCAAAGCTTGGCGACTTGCCCAGCTGGGCAAGGTTGCTGAGAAGGTTGTCGATAAGCCACCAGGCGCCGGCCATGAACAGGATACCCACGACCGTCTGGATCGTGATCGACCGGTACCGGGTGTCATAGACGAGCATCCCGAGCCGAAAGCGCTGTTTCGGCGTGTCAGAGACCATTGTCATGATGTTATCCCCGCTGCCGAAGGCCGGGCGGCATCTTTGGCCGTTCTGCAGTTAGCCTTCGGTCGTCTTGAATGCAGAAGGGGCGCGCGGTCAGACCGCGCGCCCGGATTTCGTGCCGATCAGCGGAACGGCGGCGAGTACATCAGGCCGCCCTGCGTCCACTGCGCGTTCAGACCGCGGGCCAGGCCGATCGGGGTCGATTCGCCGATATGCGCCGCAAAGATCTCGCCGTAGTTTCCGACAGCCTTGATCGCGCGGTGCGCCCAGTCCTTGTCCAGACCCAGCATCTCGCCCAGGTTGCCCTCGGCGCCCAGCAGACGGTTGATTTCCGGGTTCTGGGTGCCCTTGGCCAGCTCATCGACATTGGCCGAAGTCACGCCGTATTCCTCGGCAGCGATCAGCGCATTGAGCGTCCAGCGAACGATGTCGGCCCACTGATCGTCACCCTGACGCACGACGGGGCCCAGCGGCTCCTTCGAGATGATCTCGGGCAGGATCACGTGGTTTTCCGGGTCGGCAAAGGCCGCGCGCGTCGCTGCCAGGCCCGACGCGTCGGTCGTGTAGGCATCACAGGCACCGGCCAGGTACTGCTGTTCGCCCTCGGCATTGGTCTGGATGGCGACCGGCTGATAGGACATGTTGTTCGACTTGAAGAAGTCCGCCAGGTTCAGCTCGGTCGTCGTGCCGGTCTGGATGCAGATCGTCGCGCCGTCCAGCTCCTTGGCCGAGGTCACGCCCAGATCCTTTTTGACCATGAAGCCCTGACCGTCATAGTAGTTGACGCCGACAAAGGTGAACTTCAGCTCGACATCGCGCGAGAAGGTCCACGTCGTGTTGCGCGACAGCAGGTCGATTTCGCCCGAGGCCAGCGCGGTGAAGCGGGTTTCGCCCGTGGTCGGGACATATTTCACCTTGGAGGCATCGCCCAGAACCGCGGCCGCGACCGCGCGGCAGACATCGACGTCAAAGCCCTGCCAGTTGCCGTTCGCATCCGGCGCCGCAAATCCGACAAGACCCGTGTTGACGCCGCAGATCAGTTCGCCGCGCGCCTTCACGTCTTCCAGCGTGCCCGCCGAAGCAAAGCCGGCCAGAAGAGCCGTTGCCGCCAGCGTGCCAAGGAATACCGATTTCTTCATACTTACCTCTTCCTGAGTTCCGCCCTGTTGGGCATGTTTATCGAGACGGCTTCCCGCCCCTGTTATTGGGGATCGCCCCCCAGCATTGGCAGTCTTCGCCAGATGCCGGTGATCGTCAAGAATACAATGGAACTCCCCCCAAGTGGCAGGGGAAATAGCGAATCAAGGCCGCCATGTCACGCGTCGAATAAGCAATTTTCTTGCGATCATTGGCCGCACATGCCCCAGAACTTGCGCGCCGACAGAAAATCCGCCTTGCGCAGGGCGGCGGCCTGCGCGGCTTCTTCGTCCTCGCCCCACTGGGCAATCTGCCATTCCTCGTCGATGCGCGACAGGGCCCACAATTCCTCGGGGTCGAATTCGGGACGTGTCGCCGCCAGCCCAAGAACCAGAGATCCCGTCAGCGCGACCAGATCATGCAGCGCGGTCAGCTGAAAGGCGGAACAGGCACGGACTTCGGCGCGTAGCCGCTCCAGCGCGGTTTCGGCCTGAGCGACGGGCACCACGCCCTGCGTTACGGCCAGACGCGCGCCAAATGTCGCCTCGGCCCAGTCCAGAAGCGGGTCCCAACCGCGCGCCTGGGCATCGGTCAGTTCCCGCGGGCCTTCGGCACGGTAACACAGAAGATCCGAGCCACCATACGCGGCGATCATCTCGGCAACCTCGTCGAATTGCGGGGCGACCTTGTCGATCGCCGCATTGGCACGGCGCGTCACCGGCATGGTTTCGGGGCGGATTTCATCCTCGACACGTTGCCACTCCTCGGCAACAGCTTCGGCCAGGGCGCGTGTTGGCAGGACCAGGGCGGCCTTGGCGGGGGTGCGAACGGGCCGGCCGTCCAGCGCGACGCCGAACCCCTCTTCGGCCGGCTGGACCGAGACCGATTTCCAGAAACGTTTCGGACGCCAGACGCTCATGCACTCTCCCATATCTGCTCGACGGCCTGAACCAGGCCGTTGAAATCGTCGAGCACAGCGGACGCACCGGCCTCACGCAGGGCATCGGCCGCGTGGTAGCCCCACGAGACACCGATCGCCGCAATGCCGGCGTTCCGCGCCATCTCGACGTCATAGGTCGTATCACCGACCATGACGGCCGCCTGCGCATCAACGCCAGTCTCGGCCAGGGCGGCGCGCAGCATAGAGGGATGCGGCTTGGACGGGTGATCGTCGGCCACCTGAGCGGTCACGAAATACCCGCGCAGATCATAGGCGTCCAAAAGCCGGTCGAGCCCGCGGCGCGACTTGCCCGTGGCAATGCCCAGAAAGACATCATCGCGCGCGGCAAGCGAATCCAGCGCCTCGCGCGCACCGGCAAAAAGAGGCGACAGATGACACGCGTGACCCTGTGCGAAGTGGTTGCGATAGGCCATCACGATCGCCGCGCGGGTCTGTTCGGACAGGTCCGGCGCAAGGCGCCAGACAGCCTGCGGCAGGGACAATCCGACGATCGACAGGATCGCCTGGCGATCGGGCGCGGGCAGATCGACGGCGCCAAAGGCCGCAACCATCGCGGCAACGATATGGTTCTGGCTGTCAACCAGCGTGCCGTCCACGTCGAAGACGATCAGACGCATCAGGCAAGATCCTCGAAAGGATCGGCCGGGGCTGCCTGTTCATCCCAGCCAAACAGTTTCCAGGTCCGCTTCATGTGCTCTGGCAGCGGCGCGGTGACGGTAATGCGACGGCCCGTGATCGGGTGATCGAAGCTGATCGAACGCGCATGCAGATGCAGCTTGCGGCTGACCTCGCCCCCAAGCTGCGCCCCCCAGCCATCGCCGGGATTGTCCTGCCCGGACCCACCATATTTGCCGTCGCCTACGATCGGGTGGCCGAGTTCCGCCATATGCACGCGCAGCTGATGCGTGCGCCCGGTGATCGGCACCAGGGCCACCCAGGCGACGCGATTGCCAAGCCCCTCGATCACGGCATAATCTGTGGTGGCACGCTTGGCGCCCTCGGTCTGTTCGATCCGGGCGGGGTGGATGGCGACCATGCGCTCGCCCTCGCCATGGCGCCCATGGCCCGGCGCCTTGACCAGCCCATAGCGGATCGTGCCCATCTCGGGACTCGGGACACCCGCGACAGCGGCCCAGTAGATCTTGCGCGTCGTGCGCGCCCGGAATGCCGCGCCCAGCGCGCGCGCAACCCGATCGGTCCGCGCCAGAAGCAGCACGCCCGAAGTATCCTTGTCCAGCCGATGCACCAGTTTCGGCCGGTCCTTGTAGCCGAATTTCAGCGCCTCGGTCAGACCGTCCACATGCCGGTTCCCCTGCCCCGAGCCGCCCTGCGATGGCAATCCGGGGGGCTTGTTCAGGGCAATCACATGTTCGTCCTTCCACAGCACCGCGGCCTGGATCATCCGCGCATCGGCGTCCGAGATGCCCGGCGCCGCACGCGGCCGTGCCGGAGCGGCGGGTTCGGGAATGGGGGGCACGCGGATCTGCTGACCCGGAACGACACGCGTCGAAGCCTTGGCACGCGCGCCATCCACCCGGATCTGGCCGGTCCGGCACAACTTTTCGATCTGCCCCTGGGTAATGTGTCCGATCCTGCGTTTCAGCCATCGGTCAAGACGGCTGTCGCCTTCGTCCTGGCCGACCGTCAGGATGCGCACGCCGCTCATGCGAATACCCCTCGCGCAAGGCTCATTCCCGCCACGATGGCGGTCAGCGAGACGACCACCGATCCGGCGACATAGATCAGCGCGAGCGCGGCCTCGCCCCGTTCCCACAGCGTCAGCGCGTCCAGCGAAAAGGCCGAAAACGTCGTGAACCCGCCCAGAAGTCCGGTCATCAGAAAGGGGGCAAGCCGGGTGGCATCCTTGTGTGCCAGCACCACGACGATGACGCCCATCAGGAAGGATCCCACGACATTGACCGTGGCGGTCGCCCATGGGAATCCCGATCCGATCAGCCGCATCGCCGCGACATTCGTCAGATAGCGCGCCGAGGCGCCTATCGCGCCCCCAAGGGCGACCTGGAACAGCGTGTATATCATGCGCGTCTTCCTGTGCTGCGACAGCGGCAAAGTCAACCATTCCGCCGCTGGCGCAGGCGCGTGAACCAGTCCAGCCGCTTCTTCAACTCGCGCTCGAAGCCACGCTCGACCGGCTGATACAGAACCGGGCGGCGCATGCCTTCGGGAAAGTAGTTCTGGCCTGAAAACGCATCCTCTGCGTCGTGGTCATAGGCATAGCCCGCGCCATAGCCCTGTTCGCGCATCAGCCGCGTCGGCGCGTTCAGGATATGTCTGGGCGGCGGCTGTGAGCCCGTTCGCCGCGCCTCGACACGGGCCGCCTTGTAGGCGACATAGCCCGCATTCGATTTCGGGGCCAGCGCGAGATAGATCACGGCCTGCGCCAGCGCCAGCTCGCCCTCGGGAGAGCCCAGCCGCTCCTGTATCTCCCAGGCCTGCAGGCAGATGCCTTGGGCCTGCGGATCGGCCAGGCCGATATCCTCGATCGCCATCCGGGTGATCCGGCGCGCCAGATAGCGCGGGTCCTCGCCCCCCTCCAGCATGCGGGCCAGCCAGTACAGGGCGGCGTCGGGATCTGATCCGCGCACCGATTTGTGCAGCGCCGAGATCAGGTTGTAATGCTCGTCGCCGGTCTTGTCGTATTTCGCCGCACGGCGCATCAGGCGCCTGGACAGCGCTTCGGTGTCGAGCCTGCCTTCCGGCTTCCACCCGGCGACCTGTTCGACCAGGTTGAGCAACGCCCGCCCGTCGCCGTCGGCCATGGCGATCAGCGCCTCGCGGGCATCGGGATCAAGCGGCAAGGGGCGCCCCCGATCGGCCTCGGCCCGTTGGATCAGGCGCTCCAGATCGGCGGGAGTCAGGCGCTCGAGCACGAGCACCTGCGCACGGCTGACCAAAGCGGCGTTAAGCTCGAAGGACGGGTTTTCCGTCGTTGCTCCGACCAGAACGATCGTCCCGTCCTCCATATGCGGCAGGAATCCGTCCTGCTGGGCCTTGTTGAATCGGTGAATCTCGTCCACGAACAGAAGCGTGCCGCCACCCTGGTCGCGGCGCAGTCGGGCGGCCTCGAACACCTTGCGCAGCTCGGTAACGCCGGTGAAGATCGCGCTGATCTGAACGAAGGTCAGGTCTGTCGCATCGGCCAGCAGCCGCGCGATCGTGGTCTTTCCCACGCCCGGCGGCCCCCACAGGATCAACGACCCCAACTGGCCTGCCGCCAGCATTGCGCCCAACGGCCCATCCGGGCCCAGGATCTTTTCCTGCCCCACGACCTCGGACAGGGTTTTCGGCCGCAGCCGATCGGCCAGCGGCTGGTGCCTGATGCGTGACGGGGCCGGGGCGGACTTGCCCGCATTGTCGAACAGATCGCTCATGCGCCCGTTCTACGCTTCGGCGGCGCGCGGCGGAAGGGTCGATGGGCCCGGTTCCCGCCGCGCGGCTCATGTCAGTGCATCTTTTCGGTCAGGTCGATCTGGACGCACTGATAATCGCCGTCATCGATGAACATGACGGGACCGATCGCCTTGGCCGTCAAGCCGCAGCGCCCATACCAGCGCGGCCAGTTGGCAGGCGTGATTGCAACCAGTTGGGTCGCACCCTGATCCCGTGCGGACCGGACCATTGCATCGACCATGTAGGCATGGACGCGGCGGCGAATGCTCTGGGGCGTCGAGTTCAGGACAAAGACGCGCGTACATTCCCAGATCTGGGGATCGACCGGCGCCTCTTCATACAGAAGGTCTGTCGGCAGCGAGCCCAGAAGCCCCCGCTGCGCATCGCGGATCATGTAGCTGTAGATCCCGCAGCGTGCGGTCGTCGGCGTCAGCCGAATTCCGGCATAGACCTGACCGCCCTCATCGTGGATGGCAATCCAGCGGCTCGCCGGCGTGTCGTACTGGTCGTATTCCATGCCCAAGGCCTCGGGCAGATCCCAGCGCTTTTCGACGATGAAGGACTGGCGGCGGGCACGGAACAGATTGGCGAAGAGCTCACCGTGGTTGTGCAGGTTTTCGAACGAAAGGACGGTGGTTTGCATGAGTGGTCTCCTGATGGTTGGTGATCAGAAGCCCTGCATGCAAACGAAAGATCTGCATCATGCTACATCAGCTTGTAGTCTTTGGCGCGCTGGATGGCCTCGGCCGTCGTTCGGGCGAGAAGTCTTTGCCGGGCAGACGCCAAACGGGCCTTGAGCGCACTTTCCGAAATATTCAACTTCGCTGCTGCGGCTGCATGCCGATCTCCCGCCGCGATGAGTCTCAGGGCTTCGATCTGTGCGGTGGTCAGGGCTTCCGGCGGCTCGGTAAGGTCATGAAGCCGTCGGACAAGTTCCGAGATCGCCTCGATCTCGGAATCCGTGAAATCGCGGTCTGCGCGCGCGAAACTTGAAATCGTGCGTGAGCGTAATGGCCCGCACGAAACGGTCACCCCATAGGTCAGCCCGAACTTCCTGGCGTCTTCGAACAGTCCGAACGGATCGGGGACATCGATATCCTTCCAGCGGCTGGCGCCCTCGGTGCTGAAGCCCCACGCAATCGTCGGGTCCCGCAGCGCATAGGCCTTCTCGGTATAGTGGTCCAGCCAGGCCTGATTGTATGTCGAAAACTGCATCAGGGGCGATGCATAGCGAATGTGAAGCCCGATAAAATACCCCGCCGGCGCAAGTTGGCCGAGGCTCTTCAGGATCGGGTCTAGCATTGGCACTTTGGACATGTCCCTTTAGACAAGTTGTATTGTTATCGGTCAACCGTAAATTGAACGGCACCAGCGTCATGTAAAAGGTGCCGTCGTGTACACCATCCATCCAGGATTGTTCGCCCAGATCATGAAGCTGCCGGATGCGGTTCGGGCAGATGTGCTGGAATTCATCGGCGCAACACCCGTCAGCGAAAGACAGCTGGCGAACATGATCGATGACATTCTTGGCAAGTTCGGGCCCACGGACCTTGCCGTTCAGCCTGCCGCGAACTGATCCCCTTTCCCCGGCTTATTCTTCTCCATACAAGCGACAACCCCGCCGACAGTATCGGCGGGGTTGATCCATGTTTCAACACTTTCGATCTTGACGCTAGGTCAGGATTCGTCGGCTTCCTCGGCCTCCATGCGGGCCCGGTCTGCCGCGCCCTTCGCGCTGGGATCGCGCTCGACGAATTCGATGATCGCCATGGGCGCCATGTCACCATACCGGAAGCCGGCCTTCAGGATGCGAACATACCCGCCCTGACGGTCCTTGAAGCGCGGGCCCAGCACCTCGAAAAGGCGCTTGACGTGACGCTCTTCGCGCAGCTGAGCCGCGGCCAGACGACGGGCATGCAGATCACCGCGCTTTGCCAGCGTAATCAGCTTTTCGACGATCGGGCGCAGTTCCTTTGCCTTCGGCAGGGTCGTCTTGATCTGTTCGTGTTCGATGAGCGAACCGGCCATGTTTGCGAACAGCGCCTTGCGGTGTTCATGGGTCCGGTTCAGACGGCGATAGCCACGTGCGTGACGCATCTTTCGATCTCCTTATCGGTTCTGCTTTGTCCGGCGGGCGTCCGTTTCGCTCCGCTCTCCTTGGGGCATCCCGCCCGATCGTCCCCGGCATGTCCGGGCATTGCGGGGGCGAATAAACCCGCCCCCGAAACCTGTCAACCCGTTCCGGCCATATCGCGGCCGTATGCGGATCAGAACTGGTCTTCGTAGCGCTTCGCCAGCTCTTCGATGTTTTCCGGCGGCCAGTTCTCGACTTCCATGCCCAGGTGCAGACCCATGCTGGACAGGACTTCCTTGATCTCGTTCAGCGACTTGCGGCCGAAGTTCGGGGTGCGCAGCATCTCGGCTTCGGTCTTCTGGATCAGGTCGCCGATATAGACGATGTTGTCGTTTTTCAGGCAGTTGGCCGAACGCACCGACAGCTCCAGCTCGTCCACCTTCTTCAGCAGAAGCGGGTTGAACTCCAGCCCGTCGTCCGTGTCCTGTTTCGAGGCGCTCTCCGGCTCCTCGAAATTGACGAAAGTGCCCAGCTGATCCTGAAGGATCCGGGCGGCATAGGCCACCGCATCCTCGGGCGTGACCGATCCGTCGGTTTCCACCTTCATCGTCAGCTTGTCATAGTCCAGGACCTGGCCTTCGCGCGTCGGGGTAACCTCGTACGAGACGCGACGGACCGGCGAGAAGATCGCATCGATCGGAATCAGGCCGATCGGCGCATCGTCCGGGCGGTTCTTGTCAGCGCTGACATAGCCCTTGCCGGTGTTCACGGTCAGCTCCATGAACAGTTCCGCATCCTGGTCCAGGTGGCAGATCACGTGATCCTTGTTCAGGATCTCGACGCCGTTGGATTCAGAGATGTCGCCCGCGGTCACAACACCCGGACCCTTTGCCGACAGCGTCAGGCGCTTGGGGCCTTCGACCTCCATGCGGATCGCGACGCCCTTGAGGTTCAGCACGATGTCGGTGACGTCCTCGCGCACACCGGCGACCGAGGAGAATTCGTGCAGCACATTGTCGATCTGGACGCTGGTGATCGCCGCGCCCTGCAGCGAAGACAACAGCACCCGACGCAAGGCATTGCCCAGCGTCAGGCCAAAGCCACGCTCCAACGGTTCGGCGATGATGGTCGCCTGGCGCATGGGGTCGTTGCCGGGACGGATTTCGAGCTGCTGCGGCTTGATCAGCTCTGACCAGTTCTTGTGGATCATGCGGAAACCTCCATACCTGTTCCCGGCCCATGTCCAAAGCCTGGGAACGCCCGAGGATCAAAATGAATGCAAGCCGGGCCGCGCAATCTGCGCGGCCCGGCTGCCTGTATGCCTGTCAGACGCGGCGGCGCTTGGGCGGCCGGCAGCCATTGTGCGGAATCGGCGTCACGTCACGGATCGACGTGATGTTGAAGCCGCAGGCGGCCAGAGCGCGCAGCGCGCTTTCACGACCGGAACCGGGGCCCTGGACCTCGACCTCGAGCGTCTTGACGCCGTGCTCCATGGCCTTGCGACCGGCATCCTCGGCAGCCAGCTGGGCCGCATAGGGGGTCGATTTCCGCGACCCCTTGAACCCCATCGTGCCGGCCGAGGACCACGCGATCGCGTTGCCCTGAACGTCGGAAATCAGGATCTTGGTGTTGTTGAACGACGAATTCACATGCGCCACGCCGGCGGCGATGTTCTTGCGTTCCTTGCGCTTGACGCGAGTCTTTTCACGAGCCATCTGTCCTGCCCCCTCTTACTTCTTCTTGCCGGCAATCGGCTTCGCCGGGCCCTTGCGGGTACGGGCGTTCGTATGGGTCCGCTGACCGCGGACGGGCAGGTTGCGGCGATGGCGCAGACCGCGATAGCAGCCCAGGTCCATCAGACGCTTGATGTTCATCTGCACTTCGCGGCGCAGGTCGCCTTCGACCGTGAAGTTCTGGTCGATGTATTCACGAATGGCCAGCACCTCGGCGTCGGTCAGTTCGTTCACACGGCGCGATTCGTCGATGTTCACGGCCTCGCAGATCTTCTTGGCCGAGTAGGGGCCGATGCCGTGGATATAGGTCAGGGCGATGGGGACGCGCTTCCCCGTCGGGATGTTGACGCCAGCAATACGTGCCACGCGTAGCTTCCTTCCGTTGCGGTTCCGTAACTCCAGAACCTTTTTTCACAACTATGGCCCGAAGACCGGCGCGACTTCCGCCGGTTCCGTCGGGCCGGTTAATCCCGACCGATTCGCCGCGATGATCCCGGCAAATCCTGTCGATTCTCTTTCGAGACGTCGTCACCTAGAAGGAAACGACACTCGCGTCAAGAGGATTGCAGGCCGTCCAGGATCGCGGCGATTTCGCGGGCGACGGTTTCGATATCCTGCAGCCCATCCACCGTGCGGAGCATGCGCAGGGCGTAGTAATAACCGATCAGCGGCGACGTCTTCTTGTAGTATTCCATAAGCCGCTGCTTGAGGCTTTCGGCATTGTCATCAGCGCGTCGGCGAAGATCGGTCGAACCGCAGACATCGCAGACACCCGAAACCTTCGTGGGCTTGCTGCGGTCGTGATAGACTTCTCCGCAATTGCCGCAGGTGTAACGGCCCGAGATCCGGTCGATCAGCGCTTCATCATCGACCCGCAGCTCGATCACCGCGTCGATCTTCTGGCCCGCCTTCTGCAGCAGTTCGCCCAAGGCATCTGCCTGCGGCAGGGTGCGGGGAAATCCGTCGAAGATGAAGCCCTTGCCCTTTTCGGTCTTCAGCTTCTCTTCGATCAAGCCGATCACGATCTCGTCGGTGACCAGCCCGCCGGCATCCATCACCTCGGCAACCTTGCGGCCCATTTCGGTGCCCGAACTCTTGGCCTCGCGCAGCATGTCGCCGGTCGAGAGCTGGACCAGGCCGCGCTCCTCGACCAAGCGCCGAGCCTGAGTTCCCTTGCCCGCCCCCGGCGGCCCCAGCAGGATGATGTTTGTCATGGGTCCCCCGTTATCGACGCGCCGGCGCCTTGCGCGCACCGCCACGTTTCTTGCCTCTCAGCTGGGACTTTTCAATAAGCCCTTCATACTGATGCGCCAAGAGGTGCGACTGGATCTGGTTGATCGTGTCCATCGTCACCGAAACCACGATCAGAACAGACGTGCCGCCGAAATAGAAGGGAACCGAGAACTGAGACCGCAGAATTTCGGGCAAGAGGCAGACCGCCGCCAGATAGGCCGAACCCACGACAAGGATGCGGGACACGACATAGTCCAGATACTCCTCGGTCTTCTTGCCGGGGCGGATGCCCGGAATGAACCCGCCCTGATTCTTCAGGTTTTCGGCCACATCGTCGGACTTGAAGGCCACGTTGGCCGTGTAGAAGTAGCTGAAGAAGACGACCATGCCGGCGAAGAACAGCAGGTAAAGCGGCTGGCCGGGCCCGAAATAGGCCAGGATCGTCGACATGATCGGCCCCGTCTGCGCCCCCGAGAAGGTCGAGATCGTCGTCGGCAGCAACAACAGCGACGAGGCGAAGATCGCGGGGATGACGCCGGCCGGGTTGACCTTGATCGGCAGGTGGCTTGACGATCCGTCAAAGACCTTCATCCCGACCTGGCGGCGCGGATACTGGATATGGATCTTGCGCAGCGCGCGCTCCATGAAGACGACGAAGGCGATCACGGCAATGACCATCACGATCACGCCGATGATCACCGGAGCCGAGATCGCACCGATGCGGCCCTGCTCGAAGAAGCGCGCCAGGGCGCCGGGAATCTCGGCCACAATGCCGACGAAGATGATGAGCGACACGCCATTGCCGACACCGCGCGCGGTGATCTGCTCGCCCAGCCACATCAGGAACATCGTACCGCCAACCAGCGTGATGACGCAGGCCGCCTGGAAGAACAGCCCCGGATCATGGGCCAGGTCGCCGGCCTCGAGACTGCGGGCAAGTCCATAGGCCTGGAAGGTCGCCAGAGCCACCGTCGCATAGCGGGTGTACTGGTTAATCTTCTTGCGCCCCTGTTCGCCTTCCTTCTTCAGCTGCTCGAGCGACGGCACCATCGCCGTCAGCAGCTGAACGATGATCGAGGCCGAAATGTACGGCATGATACCAAGGGCAAAAATGCCCATCCGCCCCAGCGCGCCGCCGGTGAACATCTGCAGCATGCCGCCGATGCCCTGCGAAGCGTTCTGCATGAATTCACGCAGGGCCACCGCATCGATACCGGGCACCGGGATATAGGTGCCGATCCGGTAAACGATCAAAAGCCCAAGCGTAAAGAAGATGCGTTGGCGAAGCTCGGTCGCCTTGCCCAGCGTACCCCAGCTGAGGTTCGCCGCCATTTGCTCTGCCGCAGATGCCATTCCGGTCTCTCTCATGTGGAAGCGCCGCCAAACCGTTTTCCGGTCGGCGGCGCTTTGGAAAACTCAGATCCTATGTAAGCGCCGCTCGGGCCGCCCACAACAGCTTATTCGGCTGCGGCCGCACCCGTGACCGACAGCGCACCGCCGGCCTTTTCGACGGCCTCGATCGCTGCCTTCGACGCGCCCGTCACGGCCAGTTTCAGCTTGGCCTTCAGATCGCCCTTGGCCAGAACGCGGATACCGTCAAGCTTGCGACGGACAAGGCCGGACGCGACCAGAACGTCTTCGGTGATCTCGGCCTTCGCGTCAAGCTTGCCAGCATCGATGAACGCCTGGATCTGGCCCAGGTTCACGATGGCGAACTGCTTGCGGTTCGGCTTGTTGAAGCCACGCTTGGGAAGGCGCCGGTAAAGCGGCATCTGGCCGCCTTCATAGCCCCCGATGGCCACACCCGATCGGGATTTCTGACCCTTGATACCACGGCCGCCCGTCTTGCCCTTGCCCGAGCCGGGGCCACGACCGACACGGGTGCGCTTTTTCGTCGCGCCGGGATTGTCGCGAAGTTCGTGAAGTTTCATGTCGCTTCTCCTTGGCCGGAACCGCCCACGAAGCGAATTGGGCGGACACGGCATAGATTGATTTCGAGTCGGCCCCTGCGAGCCACGCGCGCCCGTATAGACGCACCGTGGCCCCAGCGCAAGCCTTCAACGGAACATCATCACCGGTCAGCGCGGGCTGGCCCGCCCCCTGCGCGCGTTCTGGCGCGCCTCAGCGCCCGGAATGTCGGCAAGCGTCAGATAGCAGACGGTCTGCCGAATGGCCCGGGCAGTTTCCAGGAAGGTCCTGAAGATGGTCATGCTGACAACATCACTTGATGAACAACTGGACGGCACGCGGCGCGCACCGCCGGAAAAGACGTATTTCGGCCATTTGTTCGACGGCGGCCAAAAAAGCGGACACCCCGACAAACTGCCGGGGTGCGCACAAGAATTCGTGACGCGACTCAGCCGCGTTCTTCGATGATCTGAACCAGGTGCGGGATCTTGGCAACCATACCACGGATCGCGGGAGTATCCTCCAGCTCGCGGGTGCGGTTGAGCTTGCCAAGACCCAGGCCCTTCAGCGTCTTGGCCTGGATGGCCGGACGCCGGATGGGCGATGCGATCTGCTTCACGACGATGGTTTTCTTGGCCATGGTCAGCACTCCTTACGCTTCGGCCGGCTGGGCCGCTGCCTCGGTTTCCGGCTTGCGCAGGATCTCGGCGACCTTCTTGCCGCGCCGCTGAGCAACCATCCGCGGGCTCGACTGCTTCTTCAGGCCGTCAAGCGTGGCGCGGATCATGTTGTAGGGGTTCTGCGACCCAAGCGACTTGGCAACGACGTCCTTGATGCCCAGCATCTCGAACACGGCGCGCATCGGACCACCGGCGATGATACCGGTACCTTCGGGCGCGGTGCGCATCACGACCTTGCCAGCCCCATGACGGCCTTCCATGTCGTGGTGCAGGGTGCGGCCGTCACGCAGCGGAACACGGATCAGGTTCCGTTTGGCCTGCTCGGTGGCCTTGCGGATCGCTTCCGGCACCTCCTTGGCCTTGCCCTTGCCAAAGCCGACGCGGCCGCGCTGGTCACCGACCACCACGAGCGCAGCAAACCCGAAGCGCTTGCCGCCCTTCACCGTCTTCGACACACGATTGATCGCAACCAGGCGATCGGCGAATTCCGGGTTCTCGTCGCGATCGCGGCGGTCCCGGCGATTTTCTCTCTGAGCCATCTGGCATCCCTTGACTGGTGGCGCGGCAAACGCGCCGATTGGTCCAATCCAGGTGTCCCGGCGACCGGGACCCGGATCATCGGGGTGGCGTTACCGCCACCCGCACCTTCAGAACTTCAGCCCGCCTTCACGAGCAGCGTCGGCCAGCGCCTTGATCTTCCCGTGGAACAGGAAGCCGCCACGGTCGAAATAGCATTCCTCGACACCGGCCTTCTTTGCGCGCTCGGCGATCACGGCGCCAATCTTCCTTGCCGCCTCGACGTTGTTCTTGCCCACGACGCCCAGATCCTTTTCCAGGGTCGATGCAGCGGCAATCGTCACGCCACGCAGATCGTCGATCAGCTGAACGCTGAGGTTCTTGTTGGAACGGTGAACCGAAAGACGAGCACGCCCATCGGCAACCTTGCGAAGCTTGTTCCGGACGCGCAGGCGGCGCTTGAGGAACAGTTCCCGTTTGCTGTTTGCCATATCCCTACGTCCTTACTTCTTCTTGCCTTCCTTGCGGAAGATGTACTCGTCCTTGTACTTGATGCCCTTGCCCTTGTAGGGCTCGGGACGGCGCCATTCGCGGATTTTCGCCGCGACTTCGCCAACAAGCTGGGGATCGATACCTTCCACGACGATTTCGGTCTGCTTGGGCGTCGTGACCGTGACGCCCTGCGGAACCTGGAAGTTCACTTCGTGGCTGTAGCCCAGCGACAGCTTCAGGACATTGCCCTGCATCTGCGCGCGGTAACCGACGCCGTTGATTTCCAGCTCCTTGCGGAACCCTTCGGTGACGCCCTTCACGAGATTGGCGATCATCGACCGCGTCATGCCCCATTGCTGGCGCGCACGTTTCGACTGGCCACGCGGGGTGACCGTGATCTCGTTCTCGTTGATGGCGATGGTCACATCGTCAGTAGCGGTAAAGGACAGGGTGCCCTTGGGGCCCTTGACCTCGACCTTCTGGCCCGAGACCGTCGCGGTGACGCCGGCAGGGATGGTGACGGGTTTCTTGCCGATACGGGACATCGAACCCTCCTTAGAATACGGTGCAGAGCACTTCGCCACCAACCTTGGCGGCACGTGCGGCTGCATCCGACATGACACCCTTGGGCGTCGAAACGATGGAAACACCCAGGCCCTCACGGACCGTCGGCAATTCCTTCACGCCCGCATACACGCGACGGCCCGGCTTGGAGACGCGCTTGATCTCGCGGATCACGGGCGTGCCGTCGTGGTATTTCAGGCTGATTTCCAGTTCCGGCAGGCCGTTGGGGCCAGTCACGGTCTCGTAGCCGCGGATGTAGCCTTCGTCCTTCAGCACGTCCAGAACCCAGGCGCGCAGCTTGGAGGCCGGCGTGCGGACGGTCGACTTGCCGCGCATCTGGGCATTCCGGATGCGGGTCAGCATATCGCCGAGAGGATCGTTCATCGACATGATCCTGTCCTCCTTACCAGCTGGACTTGACCATGCCCGGGATCTGGCCGAACGAGGCCAGTTCACGCAGCATGATACGGCTGAGCTTGAGTTTGCGGTAATAGGCGTGCGGACGACCTGTCAGCTCGCAGCGATTGTGCAGGCGGGTTGCCGACGAGTTGCGCGGCAGTTTCGCCAGCTTCAGCGATGCCTTGAAGCGCTCTTCCATCGGCAGCGACTGGTCTTCGACGATCGCCTTCAGCGCGGCGCGCTTGGTGGCGTATTTCTGGACCATGCGCTGACGCTTCAGCTCGCGGTTCACCATGGATTTCTTGGCCATTTCTCTTTCCTCCGCGATCTCAGCTGTTGAACGGCATGTTGAAATGCTTCAACAGCGCTTTCGCTTCCGCGTCAGTCTTCGCGGTGGTGCAGATGATGATGTCCATGCCGAGAACTTCATCGACCTTGTCGAAGTCGATCTCGGGGAACACGATGTGCTCCTTCAGGCCCATCGCGTAGTTGCCCCGACCGTCGAAGGCCGTGCCCTTGACACCGCGGAAGTCGCGGATGCGCGGCATGGCGACGTTGATCAGGCGGTCCAGGAATTCATACATCCGCTCGCGGCGCAGCGTGACCTTGGCGCCCAGCGGCATGCCTTCACGCACGCGGAAGCCGGCGATCGACTTCTTCGCGGTCGTGATGACAGCCTTCTGACCGGCGATCAGCGACAGCTCCTCGGCGGCCTGCTTGACCTTCTTGGTGTCCTTGACGGCCTCGCCGACCCCCATGTTCAGCACGATCTTGTCGAGCCGCGGGATCTGCATGTCGTTCCTGTACCCGAACTCCTCCTTGAGGGCCGCCCGGATCTTCGAATCGTAAAGCGCCTTGAGGCGCGGCGTATAGGTGGCTTGGTCGAGCATCAGATCACGTCCCCCGTGGTCTTGGCATAGCGCACCTTCTTGCCGTCTTCGAAACGGAAGCCCACGCGGGTCGCCTTGCCGTTCTTGTCGAGAAGCGCGAGATTCGACAGGTGGATCGGCATCGCCTTCGGGATGCGGCCACCCTGGCTCGTCGCGCTCTGGCGCTGATGGCGGATCGCAATGTTGATACCGCCGACAATGGCCTTGCCCTCTTTCGGGAACACGGCTTCGATCTCTCCGGTCTTGCCCTTGTCCTTGCCGGTCAGGACGATGACCTTGTCACCCTTGCGCAGTTTCGCAGCCATCACAGCACCTCCGGCGCAAGCGAGATGATCTTCATGAAGTTCTTCGCGCGCAGTTCGCGAACAACCGGTCCGAAGATACGCGTGCCGATCGGCTCACCCTGATTGTTCAGGATGACAGCGGCGTTGCGGTCAAAACGGATGGCGGTGCCGTCTTCACGACGGACTTCCTTGGCGGTGCGAACGACGACGGCCTTGCGCACATCGCCCTTCTTCACACGGCCACGCGGGATGGCTTCCTTGACCGACACCACGATGATGTCGCCGACGCTGGCATAGCGGCGGTGGGAACCACCCAGGACCTTGATGCACTGCACCCGGCGAGCGCCGGAGTTGTCAGCGACATCCAGATTGGTCTGCATCTGGATCATTTGGTTTCTCCCGACCTTTGGGAACGCGTCCCAGGGTTTCGCTTGAAGGGGATCGTGAGGTAAGGCCTCAGGCCTCGGTCACGACCGTCCAACGCTTGGTCTTCGAAATCGGCGCGCATTCGATGATGCGGACGACGTCGCCAACCTTGTACTTGTTCTCCGGGTCATGGGCCCGGTACTTCTTCGACTTCCGAACGGTCTTCTGAAGCAGCGGATGCTTGAAGCGGCGTTCGACGAGGACGGTGACGGTCTGCTCGTTCTTGTCCGAGGTCACCACGCCTTGCAGGATGCGTCTGGGCATGTTCCGTTCCCCTTACTTCGCCGCTTCGCGGGCTTTTTCGTTCAGAACCGTCATGATGCGCGCGACATCGCGACGAACGGCGCGCATCCGGGCCGTATTCTCGAGCTGGCCGGTGGCCTGCTGGAAGCGGAGGTTGAAAGCCTCCTTCTTGAGCTGGACGAGCTCGTCACGGAGCTGGTCCGGCGTCTTCGCTCTCAGTTCCTGGGCGTTCATTCGCCTTTTCCCTTTTCTCAACATCACCGGAGAGCCCCGCGAGGGTGACCCTGGTCCCGGTGGAGTCAATGATGGACATGCGAATCCGGTGACCCGGAATCGCAGGATGCGTTCCTATAAGTGAGACCGAGCAGGATGGCAAGGGTCTGATCGGATCAATGCGGATTTGTTCGGACCGCCCGTCTTGCAGCCTGCCCCATGGCCAGTCCCAGGCGCGCGGAGCCGTATCAAATTCGGCGATCCCGACGACATGAACGGGCCGACCGGCCCCAGACGGCTTCCTGACATAGCCGCGACAGGCTCGACATGCCCGACAAATGACAAGGGGCGCGCCGTGATGACGCGCCCCTTGCCAAACTTGTATTCCGGTTACCAGTCCTCGCGGACCACGATCCGGGTCTTGATCGGCAGCTTCATCGCACCAAGGCGCAGGGCCTCGCGGGCGACTTCCTCCGAAACGCCGTCGATCTCGAACATGATCCGGCCGGGATGGACGCGGGCGGCCCAGAAATCGACCGAGCCCTTGCCCTTACCCATACGAACCTCGGTGGGCTTCGACGTCACGGGAACGTCCGGGAAGATCCGGATCCAGACCCGGCCCTGACGCTTCATGTGGCGTGTGATCGCGCGGCGAGCCGCCTCGATCTGACGCGCGGTGATGCGCTCGGGCTGCGTTGCCTTCAGGCCGTAATGGCCGAAGTTCAGCTCATAGCCGCCCTTCGCCAGCCCGTGGATCCGGCCCTTGTGCTGTTTGCGGAACTTTGTCCGTTTCGGTTGCAGCATCTATCTGTCTCCTCGAGCTAGGCTCAGCGGCGCTGACCGCGCGACGACGGGCCGTCCTGGGCCTCGGTCAGTCGACGGTCATGGGCCTGCGGATCGTGTTCCATGATCTCGCCCTTGAAGATCCAGACCTTGACCCCGATGATCCCATAGGGAGTCTTGGCCTCCGACAGGGCATAGTCGATGTCGGCACGCAGCGTGTGCAGCGGCACGCGGCCTTCGCGGTACCATTCCGTCCGGGCAATCTCGGCGCCGCCAAGACGACCCGCGACATTGACCCGGATGCCAAGGGCACCCATCCGCATGGCGTTCTGCACCGCGCGCTTCATCGCGCGACGGAACGACACCCGGCGCTCGAGCTGCTGCGCGATCGAGTCCGCCACCAGCTGCGCATCCACCTCCGGCTTGCGCACTTCAACGATGTTGAGATGCAGCTCGCTGTCGGTGAACTTTGCCAGCTTCTTGCGCAGGGTTTCGATATCGGCGCCCTTCTTGCCGATGATCACGCCCGGACGCGCGGTGTGGATGGTGACGCGGCACTTCTTGTGCGGCCGCTCGATGATGACACGCGACACGCCCGCCTGGCTGCATTCCTTCCGGATGAACTCGCGCATCCGGATGTCTTCCAGCAGGAGATTGCCGTAATCCTTGTCATCGGCGTACCAGCGGCTGTCCCAGGTGCGGTTGACCTGGAGGCGCATGCCGATCGGGTTGACCTTCTGTCCCATTAAGCAGACTCCTCGACTTGCCGCACCTTGATGGTCAGCTCGCTGAACGGTTTCATGATCCGGCCAAAGCGGCCACGGGCCCGCGGACGGCCCCGCTTCAGAACCAGATTCTTGCCCACCCAGGCCTCGGCGACGATCAGGTTGTCGACGTCCAGACCATGGTTGTTCTCGGCGTTCGCGATCGCCGATTGCAGGCACTTCCGAACGTCCTGCGCGATGCGCTTCTTCGAGAAGGTAAGGTCGGCCAGCGCCTTCTCGACCTTCTTGCCACGGATCATGGCAGCGACCAGGTTCAGCTTCTGCGGGCTGACACGCAGCATGCGGGCCTTGGCCATCGCCTCGTTGTCAGCCACGCGGCGCGGATTCTTTTCCTTGCTCATGGCTTACTTCCTCTTGGCTTTCTTGTCGGCGGCGTGGCCATAATAGGTGCGGGTCGGCGAATATTCACCGAACTTCTGGCCGATCATCTCCTCGGTCACGGTGACCGGGATATGCTTCTGACCGTTATAGACACCAAAGGTCAGACCGACGAATTGCGGCAGGATGGTCGAACGACGCGACCAGATCTTGATGACTTCCGACTTGCCCGAAGCATGCGCCTTTTCCGCCTTCTTCAGAAGGTAGGAATCGACGAAGGGGCCTTTCCAGACTGAACGCGGCATGGATTAACGCCCTTTCTTCGCGTGGCGGGACCGGACGATGTACTTGTCCGTGGTCTTGTTCTTGCGGGTACGGGTACCCTTGGTGCCCTTACCCCACGGGGTAACAGGGTGACGGCCACCCGAGGTACGGCCCTCACCACCGCCATGCGGGTGGTCGATCGGGTTCATGGCGACACCGCGGACGGTCGGGCGAATGCCCATGTGCCGCTTGCGGCCTGCCTTGCCCAGGTTCTGGTTCGAATGATCGGCGTTCGACACCGCACCAACCGTCGCCATGCATTCCTGACGAACCATGCGCAGCTCACCGGAAGACAGGCGGATCTGTGCATAGCCGCCGTCACGGCCAACAAACTGGGCGTAGGTGCCCGCGGCGCGCGCCAGCTGACCGCCCTTGCCGGGCTTCAGCTCGACATTGTGGACGATCGTGCCGATCGGCATGCCCGAGAACGGCATCGCGTTACCCGGCTTCACGTCGGTCTTGGCGCCCGAAATCACCGTGTCGCCAACCGCCAGACGCTGCGGCGCCAGGATATAGGCCTGTTCGCCATCTTCATAGCGGATCAGCGCGATGAACGCGGTTCGGTTGGGATCGTATTCGATCCGCTCGACGGTCGCGGGAACGTCGAACTTGCGACGCTTGAAATCCACGATCCGGTAAAGACGCTTCGCACCACCGCCCTGGTGGCGCACCGTGATCCGCCCGGTATTGTTCCGGCCGCCCTTCTTGGTCAGACCCTCGGTGAGAGCCTTGACCGGGCGACCTTTCCAAAGCTCCGAACGGTCGATCAGAACCAGCCCACGCTGGCCCGGCGTCGTCGGCTTGTACGACTTGAGTGCCATGCTCTCTGTCTTCCGTAGCTTTGGACCTGTCGGTCCGTTGGATTAAGGGCCCCGAAGGTCCCCGGTTGAAAAGTCCAGCGGCCCCGGCAGGCCGGGGCCGCTAGATTCGCGCGCCTTCTATCAGAGACCCGAGGTCACGTCGATAGTGTTCCCCTCCTCGAGGGTCACATAGGCTTTCTTGATGTCACTGCGTACGCCGGGGCGGCCGCGGAAACGCTTGGTCTTTCCCTTGATGATGGTGGTATTCACCGCCTTCACCTTGACACCAAAGACCGCTTCGACCGCCTCCTTGATCTGCGGCTTGGTCGCGTCCTTGGCAACCTGGAAGACCACCGCCCCCGCTTCCGAGGCCAGCGTCGACTTCTCGGTGATCACCGGCTTGATGATCACGTCATAATGTTCGGGCTTCACGCTCATTTCAGACGAGCCTCCAGAGCTTCGACACCCGCCTTGGTGAGAACCAGCGTCTCACGCTTGAGGATGTCATAGACATTGGCGCCCATCGACGGCAGGACGTCGATGCCCTCGATATTGGCCGCGGCACGAGCGAAGTTCTCGTTCACCTCGGAACCGTCGATGATCAGCACCTTTTTCCAGCCCAGCTCCTTGGCCGCCTTGGCCAGCGCCTTGGTCTTGGGCTCCTGCATGTCGAGCGAGTCAAGAATGACCAGCTGGCCCGCACCGGCCTTGGCCGACAGCGCGTGCTTCAGACCCAGGGCCCGCACCTTCTTGGGCAGGTCATGAGCATGGCTGCGCGGCACGGGAACCTTGTACTTGCCGCCGTGACGGAAGATCGGCGCCTTGCGGTCACCGTGGCGTGCGCCGCCGGTGCCCTTCTGGCGATAGATCTTCTTGGTCGAATAGCTGACCGTCGAGCGGGTCTTGGCGCTGTGCGTGCCGGCCTGGGCCTTGGCGCGCTGCCAGCGGACGACCCGATGCAGGATGTCGGCGCGCGGCTCGAGCCCGAAGATCTCATCGGAGAGATCGATCGAGCCAGCCTTCGTGGCGTCGAGCTTGATCACGTCGAATTTCATCAGTTCTCTCCTTCGGGCGCTTCGGCAGCGGCCTCTTCGGCCTTGACGGCGGCGTCAGCATTGGCCTTCACGGCAGCCGGAAGGGCAACGTTCTCGGGCAGCGGCTTTTTCACCGCGTCCTTGATCGTGACCCAACCGCCCTTCGAACCGGGGACCGAGCCCTTGACCATGATCAGGCCACGCTCGGGGTCGGTCTTGACGACCTGCAGGTTCTGCGTGGTGACACGAACCGCACCCATGTGGCCGGCCATCTTCTTGCCCTTGAACACCTTGCCCGGATCCTGACACTGACCGGTCGAGCCGTGGCTGCGGTGGCTGATCGACACACCGTGCGAGGCGCGCAGGCCGCCGAAATTGTGCCGCTTCATGGCACCGGCAAAACCCTTACCGATCGAGGTGCCGGCGACATCGACGTACTGACCGGGCACGTAGTGGTCGGCCGAGATCTCGGCGCCGACCTCGATCAGGTTTTCGGGGCTCACGCGGAATTCGGCCAGCTTGCGCTTGGGCTCGACCTTGGCCTTGGCGAAATGACCCCGCATCGGGGCCGAAACACGCTTGGCCTTGGCGGTACCCGCGCCCAGCTGCACCGCGGTATAGCCGTCACGCTCCAGCGTCCGCTGGGCAACGACCTGAACCTTGTCCAGTTGGAGGACAGTCACCGGCACCTGCCGGCCATCCTCGAGAAAGAGCCGGGTCATGCCCAGCTTCTTGGCGATCACTCCGGAGCGCAACATTCTACTGCCCTCCTCAGTTCAGCTTGATTTCGACATCAACGCCAGCGGCGAGGTCGAGCTTCATCAGCGCGTCAACCGTCTGCGGCGTCGGGTCAACAATGTCCAGCAGGCGCTTGTGGGTGCGAATTTCCCACTGGTCGCGCGACTTCTTGTCGATGTGTGGACCGCGCAGAACGGTGAATTTCTCGATCTTGTTGGGCAGCGGAATCGGACCGCGGACCTGGGCACCAGTGCGCTTGGCCGTGTTCACGATTTCCTGCGTGCTGGCGTCCAGCACGCGGTAATCGAAGGCCTTCAGCCTGATGCGGATGTTTTGACCAGTCATTTGTCTCGCCTCTCGCGGACTATCGGGTTGAGAGGCAGACCGGGCCTCATGCCCGGCCTGCTTCGAACCTGTCTCTTACTTCAGAATCTTGGACACGACGCCGGCGCCGACGGTGCGGCCACCTTCGCGGATGGCGAAGCGCAGGCCTTCTTCCATCGCGATCGGGGCGATCAGCTCGACCTCGAACTTCAGGTTGTCGCCCGGCATGACCATCTCGACGCCCTCGGGCAGCTTCACCGTGCCCGTCACGTCCGTCGTGCGGAAGTAGAACTGCGGACGGTAGTTGGCGAAGAACGGCGTGTGACGGCCACCCTCTTCCTTGGTCAGGATGTAGGCCTCGGCCTCGAACTCGGTGTGCGGCGTCACCGAGCCGGGCTTGGCCAGAACCTGGCCGCGCTCGACGCCGTCACGCTCGATACCGCGCAGCAGCGCGCCGATGTTGTCGCCCGCCTCGCCGCGATCCAGCAGCTTGCGGAACATCTCGACACCGGT
>NZ_PRDS01000004.1 GCF_002927635.1 Albidovulum inexpectatum | reverse complement strand
CGAACAGGTTGTCGGCCTGGGCGCCGCCCCACAGCGTGTCATTGCCCGCACCGCCCTCGAGCCGGTCAAACCCGGCCTCGCCATAGATGACGTCGTCGCCATCCTCGCCATACAGGCGGTCTTCCTGCGTTCCGCCCCGCATCAGGTCATTGCCCGTGCCACCCCACATCCAGTCGTTTTCCGAGCCACCGAACATGCGGTCGGCGCCGTCTTCGCCATAGATGTTGTCGACGCCGGCCTCGCCAAACAGCACGTCATTGTCCGTGCCGCCATACAGCAGGTCAGCCTGCGCGCCCCCCCAGATGCTGTCCGCCCCGGCGCCGCCCTTGATCGTGTCAAAGCCGGCATCGCCCATCAGTTCGTCATCGCCAAGGAACGAGACGATCTGGTCATTCCCGGTGCCCCCGTAGATGGTGCTCGTGGTGACCGTGACCCCCGCATTGGAGCCAATCAACGTGTCATCGCCGCCATTTCCATAAATGGAATCGTTACCGCCATCGCCTCCTGCCAGGTATTCGGCATTGTTGGTTCCATTGATCCAATCGGTCGTATCCGACCCATAGACTTCCTCGAACCCGGAAATCGTGTCGGCTCCGGTCGGGCTGACGAGAGCTTCGATGACCCCGCTGGCCAGATCGATCCTGGTCGCGGTCGAGAATGAGACAGCGCCCAGATCAAGACGGTCATTGCCGGCGTCGCCATGAAACTCATCGTCACCGAGGAAACTGAAGCTGACGATCACGGTGTCATCACCATCATCGCCATGGATCGTATCATTACCGCCTTCGGTTATGATGTCGTTTCCGGTGCCGCCGGAAACGACATTTGTGCCGCCATCGCCATAAAGGCGATCGTCACCTTCATTGCCATAGATGGTGTCGTTGCCCGCGCCGCCACGGATCGTGTCATCGCCGCCAGTCGAGACCAGGTAAAGGGTGCTTTCTCCATAGAGTACATCGTCGCCATCACCGCCCATTATGGAGTCCGCGTCCGCATCTCCATAGGCGAAATCATCACCCGCACCGCCATGGATCGTGTCGTTGCCATTCCCCCCACGGATGGTGTCGTTGCCGCCAGTGGTAGAGAATCCATCCTCGCCGAAAAGTTCGTCATCTCCGTCATTACCCAGGATGGAATCCGCGCCGGCGCCGCCCTTGATGGTATCGGCAAAGTCGGTGGCATCTATCGTGTCATTGCCGCCGAAAACTTCATCGAAAAGACTTCCGCCTGTCGTCATGGCGACAAGATCGGCCGAAAGGCCAGTGACGACGATATCTGGCGATCCGCCATTGTTGCTGAAATCGACTTCCAGCTTGGTAATGGTGCCGCTTAGCGGATCCCCCGAAACGGGATCCCAAGTTATTCCGGTACCGAAAGCTTCCACGTCACTGCCATCTGGCGTCAGCCACGAATACCGAGTCGAGCTGTTGAATAAGACATCCTTACTGTCATACTCGAACTGGCCAAGCAGGCTCATGTCGATGGCTTCGGTCGCGTTGGTCGATGTCAGAAAAGCCATGGTAATCTCCTTCAAATCAGACCTTGTTCGATGAATTCAGACGTGCGTTGGAAAACGTGACGGGCCGTATCCGGCCGTCGGGATAGATGCGGCGGGCAAATAGCCGACGCTTGTCGTGCAGCAGGTTTCGCAATGTCTGGACAAGGAAGGTGTTCATGTCCGGGCCGTCGGTGACCCAGATGTTCAGCAGGACACAATCGCCCTGCGTTCCGTCGCCGATCCGGCTTCCGTCGCCGTCAAGCCAGGCCTGGGCCGCGGCCTCGTCGGTCAGGGCCCAGCCGACAAAGCCGCGCGGGCGGCCGTCGCGGAACACGATCAGGTAGTGACCGCGATTGACATGCCCGGCGATCAGCCGCGCGATGCCCCCGAAGGTGCGATTGGCAAAGGCAGGGTGGCCCATCATCAGGCCCATGGCGATGCCGGCCGCCAAGTGGGGGCTTTTGTTCCGCAGCGCCTGGAACTTTGGCTCGGTGGCGTCGGAGCGGGGTTCCACCTTGGAAGAAATTACGGTGCCGGACATCAATTCCCTCTGCAACCGTCCTTGCAAAAACCTGCCGCGCAAAAAGGGCGGCGTAATGAATACCTGTCACCTGGCGCTTGCACCGAAAAAGCGGGCAAGGACGTTCCAACGGGGAACGCGCAGCCGGATGCCAATAAATATGACGTAACGTTAACCGATTTGCCCCTGTCTCTCAACCGTGACGTATTCGGTGGGCCGTGAGGCGTGCGTGGGTGCCTGCCGGCGCGGGCTGGCAGCCCCTGACCGACGAACCGAATGGTGCCGGGCGGGCGCGGAACGGGCGCAAGGTCTTCATGCGCGCCAGCGGTCGCCGCCCCCCGCACCAACCAGCGTGCAGGATTGAAGGAACGTGATCGTTGGCGACAGCGGCGTTCGGGCGGGGTCACGCATCCTTGCGCCGGATCGATCCGACAAGCGCGGTGGCCGCATCCAGCGTATTGGTGATTGTGCCATATTTGCGCAGGTTGCGGTGCAGCAGGTCCAGCCGGGCGTCGCTTTCGTCGGTGTCCACGATGATTTCGTAATCGATGCGAATGATCCTTGGCGGCTTGTCCTGGCGAACGCCGTGCAGCGAGATCTCGATCCCGCGCAGCGAGAAGCCCAGCATGGGGATCACGCGCTCGGTGCCCTTCAACATGCAGGCCGCAAGGCTGGCAAGCAGCAATTCCGCCGGATTGAAGGCGTCGGGGCGTCCGGCCATGCTGGTGTCCAGCGTGATCCGGGCATCCCGGGTCGTGGCTTCCGAGCCATGGTCGTCGATCCGGCGGGCCTGTACGCGATAGTCCAGCATGTCCTGTCCCTTCGGGAATATGTGGAAAAATTCGGCGCCCGGCCGGAATGGCCGGGCGCGTCAGGCATCAGCAGCAGGACGAGGCTTCGGCCCCGTCACCGCAGCAGGACGCGTCCGCGGCCTTGGCGGGTTCGCCGCAACACGACGACGCGGCTTCGGATGCCGCCACCGCCTTGGCCGATCCGGTGAACGGAAAGCCGCGCTCGATCCAGCGGGCGATGCCGGGGCGCATGTTCATGACCCGGCTATAGCCCTGGTAGATCAGGAAATAGGCGGCCTTCAGGCTGCGCTCGCCGCTGGCGCAGGCCAGGATCACGTCACGGTCACGCGGGATTTCCTGCCAGCGGTCCTCGAATTGCGACAAGGGGATGTTCACCACGTCGCAGCCCGCATAGCCGACCTGGGCGATCTCGGCGGGCTCGCGCACATCGACCAGCAGCGCGCCCTCGCTCAACAGAAGCTGCGAAGTGGTCGGGCAGACTTCGCGCGCCTCGGGCAGATCCTTGACGACGGTTCGCATGGCATCCTCCTCAGCTCAGCCAGGCGAGGACGTCGTCGCGCGACGGGACCGAACCCTTGTGCACGACCTTGTCACCGATGACGACGGCGGGCGTGGTCATCACGCCATGGCCGACGATCTGGCGCATGTCCTCGATCTTTTCGACGGTCACGTCCTTGCCGGTTTCGGCGGCGACGCGGGTGATCAGTTCGGCCGTCGCCTTGCATTTGGCGCAGCCTGGACCCAGAACCTTGATTTCCACTGGATTGTCCCTTCAGAACAGGAAGTTGAACAGAAAGCCCACGGCCAGGATCCCCGATCCGACAACGGCCGCGAAGACCGCGATCAGGCGCAGGGTCAGGACCTGGCGCAGGATGATCATTTCGGGCAGGGACAGGGCGATGACGCTCATCATGAAGGCCAGGACCGTGCCCAGGGCCGCGCCCTTGCCAAGCAGGGCCTCGACGATCGGGATGACGCCGGCGGCGTTGGTGTACATCGGGATGCCGATGATCACCGCGGCGGGCACGGACCACCAGGCATCCGCGCCCATGATGCGGGCCATCAGATCCTCGGGCACATAGCCGTGGATCAGGGCGCCCATGCCGATGCCCAGGATGATCCAGAGCCAGACGCGGCCGAAGATCTCGCGGACGGCCTCGATCCCCAGGCGATAGCGGTCGACCATGCTCAGCCGATCGCCTTCGGTGGTTGCGGGGCTGCTTGCCCCGGAATGGATGTCGCGCACCCAGTCCTGCAGCCAGCCTTCCAGGCGCAGCTTGCCGATGATCCAGCCCGCGACGATGGCCACGCCCAGCCCGAAGACGAAATAGATCACAGCCACCTTCCAGCCGACCAGCCCGAAGAGAAGCGCCAGCGCGACCTCGTTCACCATTGGCGCCGAGATCAGGAAGGAAAAGGTGACACCCAGCGGCACACCGGCCGAAACCAGCCCGATGAACAGCGGCACCGCCGAGCACGAGCAGAACGGCGTGACCACGCCCAGCAGTGCGGCCAGGACGTTGCCCACGCCCGCGCGCCGCCCGGCCAGCAAGGCACGGGTGCGTTCGGGGGAAATGAAGCTGCGGACCACGCCCATGGCAAAGACGATGAGCGTGAGCAGCATCATCACCTTGGGCACGTCGTAGAAGAAGAAGGCAAGCGCTTCGCCGGTATGGCTGTGCCGATCGACGGGAAACAGGGCGGTCAGCCATTCGGCAAACGGGATCAGCTGGTGATAGACCAGCCACCAGATTGCGACGAAGGCGACAACGCCCAGATGCCACAGCCAGTCGTTCCGGGGGGCGGGATGGGTCGAGGTCTGAACGCTCATGCGGCGATCCTTTCATCTGCTTGCGCGGCCTGAAGGACGGCGTCGAGAATGGCGCGATAGCGTTCCGGCAGATCGGGGTTCAGCCGATAGCGCACCCATTGCGCATCGCGACGGTCCACGACCAGGCCCGCCTGTTTCAGTGTCTGCATGTGTCGCGACATGCGGCTTTGCGTTGCGTCAAGCTGCTTCATCAGGTCGCAGACGCAATGTTCCTGGCCATCGGCAAGGATGCGGATCGCGGCAAGCCGGGTCGGCTCGGCCAGGGCTGTCAGGATCTGCAGGGGCATGGGCAACTCCATTTCTAAATGCGCATAGGCGCATGAACGCAAGTAAGGCGCGCGACGCCGCGCGTCAAGACGGGCGGTCAGCTTTTTCCATGAGGACCGGCAGGCGCGTCCGGTTACGGATACCGGCGGGAGGGCGCCGGCAAGTCATTCCGGCCGTCGGGGATTTCGGCGCGACGTTGCCAGGCGGCCCCGTGCGGCCCCGTGCGTGCCGCCGCGACGGGCCGGGGGCGGCTTTGCTCGTCAGGGGTTTCCGCCCAGCGAAGGCGGTGGAAATCGAAACTGTCGGCCAGATTGGGCTTCACGATCTGGAAATAGGGCGAAAGATCGAAATCGCGCGGCGCAAACAGCGCGTGGTGGCGGATATGCAGGATCTCGGCCCGCGCGTGCCGGGACCCCTTGCGTTGCTTCAGCCGGGTCACGTTGGGCAGGATCGGATAGCGGACCGACTGGAAGGCCTGCGCGATCAGCGACGAACAGATCGCCCGCGTCGGATCGCCCGAGCCGAAGGCCAGCATCCGCCGGCGCCATCGCACGGGCACGGGCGGAGTCGGGAAGAAATAGCGCAGAAGGTCAAGGATGTTGCGCAGGTCGTATTTCAGCCCGATCCGCGAGATCATGAAGCCCGTCACCTGTGCGCATTCCTCTTCGGTCAGGCCCACGGGCCGACAGATGCGGGTGTTGTAGCTGGCATATTTCGACAGGGGCACCGAAACGCAGCCCTCGCCAAGATTGACCTCGACCAGATGGTGGCGCGGGGTCCCGTCGCCGGGATCGGGCAGGTGGCTGCCGACATACATCGCGGCATGGGACCAGGTGGACTGGGTCAGATACTTGATCGCGGTCGAGATCCTGTCGCCGCCCTCGACCAGCAGCACGTCGCCGGGGCGCAGGACGTGGCAGAGCGTTTCGAAATCCGAAGGCGTATAGGGGTCGTAGCCCGAACAGGGACGCCGCAGACGCGAAGCAAGCCAGTGGCCGATGCGGTCCAGCATTCTGTCCAGCCAGTTTGACTTGCCTTGCGTCATCTGTTCGGGCCCCGGCCTGGGATGGCGGCGGTCAGTTCGCCATGAGGTAATCCGAGGTAAAGACCATGTCCTCGCCCGCGCCCCGGTGGCAGGCGATACAGCCGGTATCCATGCCCTTGGCCACCCGGCCGGCCAGCGGCGTGCCGTTCGGCGCCTTGTCCAGCGACCCGTCCGGCAGATACTTGACCCAGGACCAGTCGCCGTCCTCGGGGTCATAGCCTGCCGCGCGGCGGAACATCACGGTCACCGCGCCCAGATGGCTGGCCGGGTCGCGCAGGACCTGATCCTCGGTCACGCCGGCCGGGCCGAAATTGCGCTTGACGATCAGATCGCCCGAATGGCCGTCGATCGTGGCCCTTGTGTAAAAGGTTTCAAGCATCATGCCGTGCGGATCGGTGCCCTCATAGGGTCTGGCCCGGATCATCTGCGGGCCGACCAGCCTTTCGGCCTGCATCACCTCCCACAGAAGCTGTGCATAGGCGGTGTCCTGTTCGGTGCCAAAGGGCATGTCTTGCGCGACGGCCGGCCGGGCGACAAGCGACAGGCCAAGAATGGCGGCAAGTGTGAGACGTTGCATGGATACTCCTCCCGCGTTGTGACGCGAAAGGGACCATCGCGCGCCCCCCGACGTTACACGCCGACGCATCACGGCTGCGTGAGCGCCGGGGCGGGCCAGCGGCTGGACCGACACCGGCCGTCCCGGCCGCCGCGTCTCTATCCCTGGTGTTGGGGGCCGATTCCCTGGAACATCGCCCGCAGGTCAACCGTGCTGCGCCGGCCCAGATCGCCATGGTGCCGATCCAGCCATGCGATGGCCGTTTCGCGCCCAAGGTCGCGCAGAAAGGTCAGAAAGGCCCATTCGGCATTCATCTTGGACGAGGCGCCAAGCGGCGCCAGCTTTTCGGTGTTCTCGATGATGTGGATGCGCGCCCGGCGGTAATGGTCTTCGTCCAGCTTGCCCTCGTCGATCAGCCGGGTCACGAAATCGATCGACCGCAATTCCTTCAGCAGGCTGGAATTGAAGCTGATCTCGTTGACGCGGTTCTGGATGTCATGGGCCGATCGCGGGATGCCGGGCCGTTCGATCGGGTTGATCTGGACCACGATCGTATCGGCCGTGTCGCTTTCGGTGTGAAAGGGGAACAGCACCGGATTCCCCATATAGCCGCCGTCCCAATAGGGCACGCCATCGATCACCACGGCATGAAACAGATGGGGCAGACAGGCCGAGGCCATGACCATGTCAACCGTCAGGCTGCGGCTGTCAAAGACCTTGACCCGGCCGGTTTCCACATTGGTGGCCGAGATGAACAGCCGGATGCTGTCGCAATGGCGCACGCTGTCGAAATCGATGCAGGATTCGACGATGTCGCGCAGCGGGTTCATGTCCAGCGGGTTGAATTCATAGGGCGAAAACAGCCGTGTCATCAGGTCCATGACGCGGTAGCCCCAGGACCGTTCAAGCGTCCATGTCCCCATGACCATGTCAAACGCCGAACGCCGGACCGGCGAGAATTGCGCGGCCTGGCTGATCGAATGCCACAGGTGGTGCAGCTTGGCGCGCGCGCCTTCAGGGCCGCCGGCGGTGAATCCATCGGCCAGCGCCACGGCATTCATCGCCCCGGCCGAGGTGCCCGAGATCGCGGCGATCTCGATCCTGCCGTCTTCCAGCAGCGCATCCAGCACGCCCCAGGTGAAGGCGCCATGGGCCCCGCCGCCTTGCAGGGCAAGATTGACCCGTTTGACCCTGGGTTCGGTCGGGCTGTCGGGCGGCGCGGCGGTCTTGGGCATCGTGCGGTCTCCATCAGGGCGGGAGAGGTGGTGGCGCAGGCATCTTGCCGGCGGGTCGCGGGCAAGGCAAAGGGGGGCGTTCGCGTGCCCGGGGCGTGCATCTATCGGCCCGGCGGGCGTTTGTCGCGCAGAATGGCCAGCAGCTTCTCCGGGCCGGGATCGGGCGGCTGGTCGGCATTCGCAACCCGCGCGACCAGCCGATCGGTCAGCCGGACCTGGCGAACGAAGTGCCTGCAGCCCCTGCACATGATCAGGTGCAGCCGCATCTGCAATGCCTCTCGCATCGACAATTCCCGGTCGATCAATGCGCTTGCGCGCGCGGCGACGTCCTTGCAGCTCAGCATTTCTTTCGTTCCTTCCAGGGGCATGTCCCGAACATGACGCAGGTTCGGGCGAATTGTTACTGTCTTTCTTGCGGATTTCGGCATGGCCGTCACAGCAGGTCCGCCAGTCTGTTGCGCAGGGCCAGCCGGGCGCGGTGCAGCAGGACACGCAGATTGCCGTCAGAGATTCCCAGGATGCGGCATGTCTCGGCCGGGTCCAGGTCCTGCTGCACGCGCAGCACGATCACCGCGCGTTGCATTGGCGGCAGGGCGTCGATGGCGGCCAGCAGGTGATCGGCCAGCCTGCGCCCGGCCACGATGCGTTCGGGCGTGATCTCCTCCCACAGCTCCGGCATTTGTTTCCAGCGGCCGCGCCCGTCGAAGGCGGCGGCCAGGCCGTCCTCGGCGCCGCCCGCGTCGAACGAGATCGACCGCGCCTCGCGCCGGACCCTGCTGCGGGCATTGTTGACAAGGATCGTGAAGATCCAGCCCGCCAGCGAACTGCGCCCCTCGAACCCGTCGATCTTGCTCAGTACGGCAATCCAGGTGTCGTGCGTGACGTCCTCGGCGCTGGCGCGGTCGCCAAGGATCGCGCAGGCCACGCGGATCATCGCGGGCGTGTGGCGGGCATAGAGCGTTCGAAAGGCGGTCTCGTCCCCGCGGACAAGACCGGCCACGAGCGCCGCGTCGTCCTGTCTGTTTCGCATGTCGCTCTCCGGTCGCCCGGAGTGTTGTGCAGGCAAGCCAGCCCTTGCGTCCAGCCCATTACAGGCCGCGCGCGCCGAATTGAGTGGTCGTGATCTGCCCCGCGCCCCGATCAGACCGATGCGCGGCACGTTGGGGGCCACGTTGCGGGGCGGTGGCGGGCATATTGGCCTGCGCCCGCGCAGCGAAAGGGGGGATGTTCATGTCGAACGAATCCGGGCAGGCCGCGCGACAGCCGGGCGGCTGGCGCCGCCTGCCAGGCGGGATCTGGGCGCTGGGTCTGGTGTCGATGCTGATGGATGTCTCCTCCGAGATGATCCACGCGCTCTTGCCGGTCTATCTGGTCGTGGGGCTGGGCACGACCGCGCTGACCGTCGGCATCATCGAGGGCATCGCCGAGGCGACGGCGGCCATCACCAAGGTCTTTTCCGGCGCGCTCAGCGACCGGATCGGGCGGCGCAAGGAGCTGGCGGCGCTGGGATACGGGCTGGCCGCGCTGACCAAGCCGATCTTTCCGCTGGCCCCGTCCGTCGGCTGGCTGGTCGCGGCCCGCTTCATCGACCGCATCGGCAAGGGCATCCGCGGTGCGCCGCGCGACGCGCTGGTGGCCGATATCGCGCCCCCCGATCTGCGCGGCGCGGCCTTCGGGCTGCGGCAGGCGCTGGACACGGCGGGGGCGTTCCTGGGGCCGCTTCTGGCGGTCGCGCTGATGTGGGTCTTTGCCGAGAATTTCGCCTCGGTCTTCTGGGTCGCGGTGATCCCGGCCTTCGGCGCGCTGGCGCTGATCCTGTTCCTCGTGCACGAACCGCCGCGCCCGGCGGGTCTGCGGCGGGTGCGCAACCCCCTGTCGCGGGCCGAGCTGCGGCTGCTGGGCGGGCTCTACTGGGGGGTGGTGGCCGTCGCCGCGGCCTTCACGCTGGCGCGCTTCAGCGAGGCCTTCCTGATCCTGCGGGCGCAGGGGGCGGGCCTGCCGCTGGTCCTGGTGCCGCTGGTTCTGGTGGCGATGAACCTGGTCTATGCGCTGTCGGCCTATCCCGCCGGGGCGCTGTCGGACCGCGCCCCGCGTGGCGCGATCCTGGCCATCGGGCTCATGGTCCTGATTTCCGCTGATCTGTGCCTGGCCCTGTCCGGCGGCATCTGGCGGATCGGCGGCGGCATCCTGCTGTGGGGGCTGCATATGGGCCTGACGCAGGGTCTGATGTCGGCGCTGGTGGCCGATGCCGTGCCGGCCGAGCTGCGCGGCACGGCCTTTGGCATGTACAACCTGCTGACGGGCGTGGCCATGCTGCTGGCCAGCGTGATCGCCGGAAGCCTGTGGGATCTGGCCGGACCGCAGGCGACCTTCCTGGCCGGGGCGGGCTTTGCGGCGCTGGCGATGGTCGGTGTCCTGCCGCTGGACCGGGCGCTGCGCCGGCACAAGGCCGAGGTCAGCGCCAGACCGGACTGATCGGGGTCACGAACCGGTCCCGTTTCCGCCCCTGCGCGCGCCAAGCAGGCGGCGCAGGGCCGTCAGAATCGCGACCGCCATGCCCAGATTGCTGCCCAGATCGCTGATCCTGTGGCTGGCGGCAGAGGCGACCTGAACCACCTCTTGCGCGTCGTGGGCCAGCATCTCCAGCGCGGCGGCCTCGGCCTCTTCCAGCGCCTGAAGCTCGGCCGAGTTCGGTTCGCGCAGGCTGTAAAGCAGCAGAAGTATCGCCAGGGCCAGGTAGATCGCCGCGATCGTCAGGCTGGCCCCGACCGTGCCCAGCGACGGCGCGATCGCCACGAACAGCGCGAATGTCGCCATGCCGATCGCGGCGACGAATGCCAGCACGGCGATGGCCGCGGCCATGGCGCGCCGAACCAGCTGCTGCAGTAGCACCCGACGGCGCAGCAGCGTGACACGGCCATACAACTTGACGGATTCGAGTGTGGACATGGGCCTGAACCTTCCCTGGGTCTATCGCGTCGCGCGGCCAACAAGCAGGCCAAGCGCCAGCCCGACCCCCAACGCGGCCATGGCGGCAAGGCGCGGGTATCGGTCGATCTCTTCGCCGAATTCGTCCAGCGTTTCGCCAACGAGTTTCAGAAAGCCGTCGATCGTTTCGGCATCGTGCGGCGCTTCGTCCGGCGGTGCCGTGTTGTGGTCCGGCGCGGCCTTGACCCCGGGGGGGCGTGCCCGGCTGGCGCGCGCCCGGATCTCTGCCTGCAAGGCCTCGATTTCGGATTTCAGGGTCATGGCGGGCTCCTTCGCCGGCATACTGCCCCAACCGCGCAAGGCGCGCAACGATTGCCCGGCCGCAAGAAGGCACGACGCCCCAAGGCAAAAGGGCGGCGGGATGGAACCCCCGCCGCCCTGGATGTCAAGGCTCTGGCCGTGTTCAGCCGCCGCGCACTGCGCGCGCGATCAGCGAAACGACGAAGAGCACAAGGAAGATGAAGAACAGGATCTTGGCAATTCCGGCGGACGTGCCCGCAATGCCGGTGAATCCCAATGCGCCAGCGATCAGCGCGACGACAAGAAAGGTCAAGGCCCAGCCCAGCATGGTATCTGTCTCCTGGTTATGTTGCTGTCTGGATTTGAAACGCCTCAGGGGGCCCCAGGGTTCCATGCAGGGTTCCATGCCGGTTTCCACGCGTCGGGCAGATGAAAAACGGCCCCGGATGATCCCGGGGCCGCCAGCTCTGGTGCAGGTGGGCAAGTCACCCCTGCCCGTCGTCTTCGATCGCCTTGGTCACGCGCGTGGCCCCGGCGGGTCGTTCGAATGCGCGCTTTTCCTCATCCTTCGATCCGATCTGACGGGCGAGCCGTCCGCCTTCGCGGCCCTGGCCCTGGATGGTGCCCCTTTCGCCCAGGATCTGTTCGGTTTCGCGTTTGCCATCGGTCGATCGTTTCCGTTCGGCCATGTCCGTCCTCCTTGAATGTGTGTCCGATCTTGCCCTTGCCGCTTGAAGCGGTGCCGGGCGGGTTCCCATATCGGTAAACGACAGGACGGGCGGCCGGTTCCTCCGGAACCGGGCCGCGCCGGGGGACGTTGGAAACCAGACATGATGCCGGGATCTTCCCGGCCTGACGGAGAGGGAGACAGCTTTCATGACCAGAACCAGGCTGAAGGAAGGTGACTGGATCGTCGTTGCCGATGGCGAAAAGGCGCTGTTCCTGCGCAATCTGACCGATCACGAGAACCCGCATTTCCAGGTCGTGCGCGTGAAGGAGCAGGACAACCCGCCGAACCGCGACCAGGCGACGGATCGTCCCGGCCGGATGCCCGATGCGGGTCCGGGCCAGCGTTCGGCCCTGGACGAAGCCGACTTCCATCGCCTGGCCAAGGAACGCTTTGCCGAGGATCTGGCCGAGATCCTGTACAAGCGGGCGGTGGCGGGCGCCTATGACCGGCTGATCGTGGTCGCCAGCCCGATGGTTCTGGGCGTCCTGCGCGAGAACTGGCACGACGAGGTCAGAAAGCGCCTGGTCGCCGAGATCCCCAAGACGCTGACCAATCACCCGATCGACGAGATCGAGCGGATGGTCAAGGAAAGCCTCGACGAAGCCTGAACCATGGGCTGCGTTTTCTGAACTGGGTCACACCAGAACCCGAAAAAAACCGCCGGTCCATGACCGGCGGTTTGCTTTTGGTCACTTGCGCAAGACCCGGCCTATCGGGTTGCGGCCGGGCTGGCACCCGTTTCGGCCAGGGGCGCGTCGCGGGTGACTTCGCCCGAAGGATAGATCCCCAGGATCACGATCGCGATCAGCACGACGCCCACGATCGCGGCGGTGATGGCCCAGACGGACGGGCGATGCCGGCGGACCTGGCGCTGCGGGTTGGTATCGGGTGGTGTCATGTCGTCCTTCCTTTCCTGCATGGGCTTGGTGGCGGCGGCCTGATGCCGCCATGCAGGAAACCAACGCGCGGGCGACCCTGTCGTTCCGGATGCCCGGCCCGGATGCGCGATGCGCTTGGCCCGTCTCTTGGCGGAAGGTGAAAAATTTTCCCGGCCGGCAAAAATCGGGCGGAACCCGATGACGGAAGGCGCGTTGGTTTGCCGAGCGTGGCCACGCTGATCGAACAACTTGGATCATCAGGAGATCAGACCATGACCATCAAGACTCTTGCGCTTTCTGCCGCGCTGATGTGTGCCACCGCGCCGATGGCGCTGGCCGACATGCACGGCAACCTGTTCCAGACCGAGATCGGCGACAACGCCATGCTGGCGTCGGAATTCATCGGCATGCGCGTCTATGCCGCGGAAACGATCGACAGCGGTGTCTTCGACGTGACCGGCCCGCAGGATACGTGGAACGACATCGGCGAAATCAACGACGTGGTGCTGACCCGCGATGGCGAGGTTCTGGCCGTGATCGTCGATGTGGGCGGCTTCCTTGGCATCGGCGAAAAGCCCGTTGCACTGAACATGAAGGCGCTGCGCTTCCTGGGCGATAGCTCGACCGAGGACCCCGACGACTTCTTCATCGTCGCGCCGGCTGCCCTGGGCGTGATCGAAGAGGCCCAGACGTTCCATTGGGGCGACGATCACATGGACACGATGAAGGCGGATGCAGGCATGACCGCCACCGGCGCTGCCTATGAGCGCGAAGGCTATACGCCCGTCATGCCCGACGATCTGACGACCGAGGATTTGACCGGCGAGCGTGTCTATGACGCCAATGACGAATGGATCGGCGAGGTGTCGGAGCTGCTGCTGACCGATGATGGCAAGCTGGACCGTGCCGTGATCGACGTGGGTGGCTTCCTGGGGATCGGCGAAAAGCCGGTTGCGCTGTCGATGGATCAGATCCGCATCGTGCGTGACGAAAACAGCGTCGTTCGGGTCTATGTGCCGCTGACGAAGGAAGAGCTGGAAGCTCTGCCGACCTACGAGAAGTAATGCCGTCTTTGTCCGGTGCGCCGCATCGCGGCGGGTAAAGGTGGGGCCGGTTCGCGCATCGCGCGGGCCGGTCCTTTTGCGTGGGGCAGGGATCGGCAAACTTGATGTATGGGTGGCAAATTGCTACCTTTGTGGCGCAAGTGGAGGATCGCATGGCCCAGTCGGTGAAATTGTCGGACGAAATCATGGCGCTGGTGCGCCGCGAAGCGGAATTGCAAAGCCGTTCCGTCGCGGGGCAGATCGCGCACTGGATCCGGATCGGCCGGGCGATCGAACGGTCGGGCGCCTTCGACCACGGGCGTATTCTGGCCGCGCTGGAAGGCCGGCTTGATCCCGCGCAGCTGACCGAGGAGGAAGAGGCCGTCTGGCTGGACGAATTCACCCGGAAGATGGCCGAGCCGGGCCCGGACGAACGCGCCTTTTTCGCCCGGCGTCAGCAGTTGGGCCGCGGCGTGGGGCTTGATGCGGGCGGCAATATCATCCGGGCCGGGACCGACGAAGCGGCATGAGGCCCGCGCTGGTGCTTCTGGCCGGGCCGAACGGCGCGGGAAAGTCCACATTGTACCAGAACCGCGTTGCCCCCAGTTTCGCGGGGCCTTTCGTCAATGCCGACCTGATCCAGCGCGAGGAACTGCGCGACAGTTCGATGCGCGCGGCCTATGCGGCGGCGCGGATCGCGCAAGAGCGGCGCAACGAGCTCTTGGCGGCGCGCAGGTCCTTTGTCACCGAGACGGTGTTTTCCCATCCATCGAAGCTGGACATCATCGATGAGGCCCGCACGCGCGGCTATGTCGTCATCGTGATGCATGTCGGCGTGGACGATCCGGAGCTCGCAGTCGCAAGGGTGCGGGCGCGGGTCGAGGAGGGCGGCCACGACGTGCCCGAGGACAAGGTGCGCGCCCGCCTTGCGCGCGGTCTGGCGCTGATCCGGCAGGCGGTGCTGCGCGCCGATCGCGGGATGGTCTTTGACAATTCCGCCCTGAACGAACCCCCGCGCGAGATGCTGCGCTTCGACCGCGGCCGCCTGGTGCGGGCCGAGCCGGTCCTGCCGGGCTGGATCCTTTCGGTCTATGCGCCCGATCTGGTGATCTGATCCGCTGTTTCCGGGCGCGGATGGATCGCCCGGCCTCTGTCCTTGCGAAGGGCCCCCATCCGAGGAAGGACCCCATGTGAAATTTTCATGACATCGCGGATTCGGCGCTGACGTGGCGCTGTATTTCGGTTATTCATGAAGTATGGAAAACGTGATTCCCGACCGCCTGACCGTTCTGGGCCACCCGCAGCGACTTGCGCTGTTTCGGCTGCTGATGCGGCGCTATCCCGACCATGTGCCGGCCGGAGAGCTGGCGCAGGCGCTGAACCTGAAGGCTTCGACCCTGTCCAGCTATCTCTCGGCGCTGATGCAGGTCGGGCTGGTCAGCCAGCGGCGCGTTGCGACCTCGCTGCAATACGCGGTGGTGATCGATGCGGTGCAGGAGACGCTGGACTATCTGGTGAACGATTGCTGCCGCGGCCGGGTCGAGGCCTGCGCCGCGCCGCCACGGGCGCCGGGGCGGCGGAAATTCCGCGTGCTGTTCATCTGCTCGGGCAATTCGGCGCGCTCGATCATGGCCGAGTCGATCCTGCGGCACGAGGCAGGCGACCGTTTCGAGGCGTTTTCGGCCGGAACGCGGCCCTTTTCGGAACTCAACCCCCTGGCCGTGGACCTGCTGCGCCGCAACGGCCATGACGTGACGCCCCTGCGCTCCAAGCATGTGTCGGAATTCCAGCGGCCCGACACGCCGCCCTTCGATTTCGTCTTTACCGTCTGCGACCGCGCCGCGAACGAGGACTGTCCGGCATGGCCGGGCCAGCCGGTCACCGCCCATTGGGGCCTGCCCGACCCGGTACGCGCCGAAGGAAGCGAAGCCGAACGGGGCCTGGCCTTCCAGCGCTGTTTTGCCACGCTGGCCAATCGCATCCGGCTGTTTGCGGCGCTGCCCTTCGAGACGCTGGATCGCATGTCATTGCAGCGCAAGGTCGATGACCTGGCGCGTTCGGACAGGGAGACCGAAGAATGACGACCTATGCGCTGAACGGACTTGGCCGGATCGGCAAGCTGGCCCTGCGTCCGCTGCTGGAACGCGGCGCGCGCATCGCCTGGATCAACGATGCGGTGGGCGATGCCGCCATGCATGCGCATCTTCTGGAATTCGACTCGGTGCATGGCCGGTGGCCCGCGCGGTTCGCGCATGATGATGGCGCCGTCCTGATCGACGACCACCGCCTGCCCTTCATCGGGATGCGCGACCCCGCGCAATTGCCGCTTGACGGGGTGGACGTGCTGATCGACTGCACGGGCGCGTTCAAGACCGCGCGCAGCCTGGCGCCATTTTTCGCGCGCGGCGTGAAACGCGTCGTCGTCTCGGCCCCCGTGAAGGATCCCGACGCCGCCAATATCGTCTATGGGGTCAACCACGACATCTATGATCCGGCCCGTCACCGGATCGTCACCGCGGCCAGCTGCACGACGAACTGCCTGGCCCCGGTGGTGAAGGTCATCCACGAAAGCCTGGGCATCCGGCACGGCGCGATCACCACGATCCATGACGTGACGAACAGCCAGACCATCATTGACCGTCCGGCCAAGGATCTGCGCCGCGCGCGTTCGGCGCTCAATTCGCTGATCCCGACGACCACGGGGTCGGCGACTGCGATCACGATGATCTATCCCGAGCTCAAGGGGCGGCTGAACGGTCATGCCGTGCGCGTGCCGCTGCTGAATGCTTCGCTGACCGATTGCGTCTTCGAGGTTGCGCGCGAAACCGACGCCGACGAGGTCAACGCCCTGCTGCGCGCGGCGGCCGAGGGGCCGCTGAAGGGGATACTGGGATTCGAGCACCGGCCTCTGGTGTCGGCCGATTTCGTGAACGACACGCGCTCGGCCATCGTCGACGGGCCTTCGACCATGGTCGTCGCGGGCACGCAGGTGAAGATCTATGCCTGGTATGACAACGAGATGGGCTATGCCCATCGCCTGGTCGATGTTGCGCTGATGGTCGGGGGCGGAGCGTGATCGACCGGACGCGGGGGCTGCGCGCCTATGTGGCGGTGACGGCCGCCTACTGGGCTTTCATGCTCAGCGATGGTGCGCTGCGCATGCTGGTGCTGCTGCATTTTCACGAGCTGGGCTATAGCCCGGTTCAACTGGCATGGCTGTTCCTTCTTTACGAAATCGCGGGGATCGTGACGAACCTGTCGGCGGGCTGGATCGCGGCGCGGTTCGGGCTGGTGGCGACCCTGCGGGCCGGGCTGGCATTGCAGGTCTTGGCCCTGCTGGCGCTGGCGCGGCTGGATCCGGGCTGGCCGGCGGCACTGTCGGTGCCCTTCGTCATGGCAGTGCAGGGTCTCAGCGGCGTGGCCAAGGACCTGGCCAAGATGTCATCGAAATCGGCGGTCAAGCTTCTGGCGCCCAAGGGCGATGGCGCGCTGTTTCGCTGGGTCGCGTGGCTGACGGGGTCGAAAAACGCGGTCAAGGGGCTGGGCTTTCTGCTGGGGGCCGCGCTGCTGGCGCTGGCGGGGTTCCGGGTTTCGGTTCTGGGCATGGCGGCGGTTCTCGGGGCAATCCTGGTGGCGGTGCTTGTGGCCATGCCGCCGGGTCTGCCCGGCGGACGCAAGGGGGCGAAGTTCACCCAGGTCTGGTCGATCTCGTCCAACGTGAACTGGCTTTCGGCGGCCCGGGTTCTTTTGTTCGGCGCGCGCGACGTCTGGTTCGTGGTCGGCATCCCGATCTATTTCCATTCGGTCCTGTCCGACGGCACGCCCGAGGGCGCGCGGCGGGCGTTTTTCCTGGTGGGCGGCTTCATGGCGGGCTGGATCATCCTGTATGGGGCCGTTCAGGCCGCGGCACCGGCGATCCTGCGCGCCCGCGCCCGGCCCGAACATGAGCTGATCGCCGCCGCGCGCGGCTGGGCCTGGGCGTTGGCGTCGATCCCGGCGTGTCTGGCGCTGGTGGCGGCGAATGCCCAGGGGCCCGCGCCGTGGCTGACGGTCACGCTGATCCTGGGGCTGCTGGCCTTTGGCGGGGTCTTCGCGATCAATTCGTCGCTGCATTCCTGGCTGATCCTGGCCTTTTCGCGGGCCGAGCGCGTGACCATGGATGTGGGCTTTTACTACATGGCGAACGCCGCGGGTCGGCTTTTGGGCACGCTGTTGTCGGGCCTGACCTATCAGCTGGGCGGTCTGGCGCTGATGCTGACGGTGGCCGCGCTGATGCTGGCAGGTTCGGCCATCGCGGCGGGGAGACTGCGCCCGGAACCGGCCTCAGCCTGAGCCCGGACGCGCAAGCCGCGCGGCAAGACGCCCGTCGATCGCCGCAAGACCCGCGCCGATCAGCGCCATGCCCAGCAGATGCCGGGGGGCCAGAACCTCGCCCAGGATGCCGGTGGCCAGAAGGATCGCGCTGACCGGGACCAGCAGTGTGACCAACAGCAGGTTCGTCGCCCCCGCGCTGGCCAGCAGGCGGAAATAGATGATGTAGGCCAGCGCCGTGGACAGGACCGCCAGCGCCACGACCGCAAGCACGGCGCCCGTGCCCGGCGGTGGCATCTGCCATGGCCGGTCAAGCAGCAATGCCACGGGCAGCATCAGGCAACTGGAGGCCACGACCTGTCCGGCGGCGGTTGTCATCGGGGCGATCCCCATGCGCCGGAAGCGGCGGCCATAGATCCCGGCCAGTGCATAGGACAAGGCCGCGGCCAGGCACATCCCCTGGGCCAGGAGGTTCGCGCCCAGCTCGTGCACCGCGTCCATGCCGATCATCACCGCCACGCCCGCAAGGCCGACCAGCACGCCGGTCAACCGGCCCGGCGTCAGGCGTTCGTCGCGGGTCAGGACATGGGCGCACAGGACGCCGAACAGCGGCGTTGATGCGTTCAGGATCGCGGCGACGCCCGATCCGACTTCGCGTTGCCCGGCGACGATCAGGGAAAAGGGGATGGCGTTGTTCAACAGGCCCATGACAAGGAAGGCCGCCCAGATGCGCCGGTCTCGTGGCAGCTGCAGCCCCCTGATCCGCAGGACAGCCACCAGGACGACCGCCGCGATGACGACCCGGCCGGTGACGACCGATAAGACCGGCAATTCGGAAACCGCGATCTGGTTGAAGAAGAACGACCCGCCCCAGAGCACCGACAGGCCGATCAGCATCGCCCATTGCGCAGCGTTCATCGGCCGTGCGGTCGTTTGGGTGTCGGTCATGTCGCTGCTCCGGTTGCGCCACGTCGTGCAGACTTGCCGAAGCGCGGCGGCCGGACAACCCGGAACCTGCGCTTTCGCGCTAGCAGCAGCCCCGGCCAAGCTGGATGGGCGGGCAGGGCACCGTGCCGTAGGAACAGAAGACGCAACAATCGCCGGGTCTGGGCCGGAATACCTTGCCGCATGCCTTGCATTCATAAAAGAACTGGCAGGAATCGGTCGGCATCGTCTCGGTCTGACGATGGCCGCATTCGGGGCAGGTCAGCGTGCTTTGCAGGATCGGTGTCGCTTCGGTCATCGTGTCACATCCATGAAATCAGCAGGTCGTTGATGCGTGTCTCGTTGGCGTAGATCAGCCATGCGGCGGCCAAGAGAAGCCCGCCCGCGGCCAGCCCCGTCCGGTGCCTTCGCGCGGCCCCCCGGCGGATGGCCAGCCCCCAGGCCAATGCGAAAAGCGAGGTCGAGACGGTCAGGATCGGCAAGGCAAACGCCGAGGCGCGCCCGACCGCCCCGACCCACGCGCCGCCCACCCCCAGCCACAGCAGGGCCAGCGGCAGAACGCAGCAGCTCGACACTCCCAGCGCGGCAAGGGCCGCGATCACGCTGGCGCGGATCGATGTCATCCGGATACCTCCTGAAACGGTCTTGTGCCGGGCCGCGCGGACTCGACGGATCGGGCATCAGCGTGCATCCTGTAGCGGCTACAGGATCAAGCAGGAACACATCACATGTACGCGATCGGGGAAGCCGCGCGGCTCAGCGGGGTCGGGATCGAGACGATCCGCTATTATGAACGCGAGGGGCTGATCGCGCCTCTGCCGCGCAGCGCCAGCGGACGCCGCGCCTTTTCCGCGGATGCCGTGGCCGAACTGGCGCTGATCCGCCGCTGCCGCGATCTGGGCTTTGGGCTGGCCGATATCCGCGCCCTTCTGGGCCTGACGCGGGGTCAGCCCGATTGCGATGCGGCCCGTTCCGTCGCGCAGCGTCACCTGGACCGCATTCGCGACCAGATCGTCCATCTGCGGCGGCTGGAGCAGGTGCTGACCGAACTGGCCGCGGGCTGCGACGGGCAAGAGGCGGGCTGCGCGCTGCTGGATGCCCTGCAGGGGCCGGCCGGATCCGCCTGACACCAATGTCACCGCCGCGCGATGCGCAGCCCGGTCTCAGCGCCGCCGGAAGACGGAATAGCGAAAGGCCTGGCTGCGCCCCGAAGGCGTTTGGTGGAGATGGCGGAAGGATTGGAGGAGTTCGAACCCGTCGCCCAGCTCGCGCGACAGCGATGCCGCGTCATGGCGCATGACCGGCAGGCCGCTGCAGCGTTCGGGGCCATCCTCGGCAAAGGTGGCAATGATGACGCGCGCGCCGGGTTCGGTCGCCTCGATCAGGCGCCGGCGGTAGGCCGCGCGCTGTTCGGGTTCGGTCAGAAAGTGGAACACGGCGCGGTCGTGCCAGACATTCCAGCGCCGATCCGGCGTCCAGGTCGTGACATCGGCCACGATCAGCCGGGGCTGCACCGCCAGATCGGCGAACTGCGCCGTGACCCCGGCCAGCGCGATGGGCGAAAGGTCAAGCAGTGCCAGATCGCGAACCCCGCTGGCGATCAGGGCCCGGCCCAGGCGCGCCCGGCCCGCGCCGATATCGATCACCGACAGATTGCCGGCAGGCCCGCCCTGCAGGACGAGGTCCAGACTGGGCTGCGGGTCTTCCTGGTGCCAGGTCAGGTCCCGATCGGCGCGGCCGTCATAGACCGCGTCCCAATGCGAGGCAGATACAGGTGTCGTCATCCCGGCGGTGCTTCTGGCGCAATGATCCATTGCGCCATTCTGGAACGCGCCCGGAGGCCCGATCAGTGACAAAGTCACCTGTCGCGGAAATTCCCAACCGCCACGCCTGCGCTACATCTTGCCCTTCCAGGGCACGACCCTGCGTTCGATGAACCGCATCAGTATGTCGAAGGCATAGGCGATCGCGGCGATCAGGATGATGCCCACGATCACCGTCGCCGTCTGCAGGAACTGCGAGGCCGACAGCACCATGTAGCCGATCCCCTTGGTCGCGGCGACCATCTCGGCGGCGACCAGCGTCGTCCAGCCAAAGCCGATGCCGATGCGCATGGCGGTCAGGATTTCCGGCATGGCCGAGGGCAGGATGACATGGCGGATCACCTTCCAGCGGCTGGCGCCAAAGGAATAGGCGGCATGGATCTGCTCGATCCCGGCCGAACGCACGCCCGAGCGCGCGCCAAGCGCGACAGGGGCAAAGACCGACAGGAAGATCAAGAGCACCTTGGACGTCTCGCCGATGCCGAACCAGATGATCATCAGCGGCAGATAGGCCAGCGGTGGAATCGGGCGGTAAAACTCGATCGGTGGGTCAAAGATGCCGCGCAGCGTCGGGCTGATCCCCATGCCGATGCCCAACGGAATGCCAATGGCACAGGCCAGCAGGAAGGCGCCGAAGACGCGCTGCATCGAGATCAGGACGTGGTCCAGCAAGGTGGTGCCGGTAAATCCGTTCTGCACCAGGCTGACGAACTTTTCGATCACGGCGCCTGGCGAGGGCACGAAGAGCGGCTCGACCCAGCCCATCCAGGTGACCAGCCACCAGACGAATATCAGCCCGGCAATCGTGGCGACGCTGAGCAGCCGCGTGTCGCCCTCGCCGGGCACGCCATAGACTTCGCCCGGGCGGGTGGCGGTGCCCTTCGAAAGCCGTGCCAGCCAGCCGGGGCGCTCGGATCTGCTTGGGTCGGACATGCTCATTGCAGGGCCTCCTCATCGGCAAAGATGATCTGCAGGACGGCCTCGCGCAGTTCGATGAAATCGGGCGAGGCCTTGACCTGGCGGGCAGACTGCCCCTGCAGGAACCGCTGCGAGAAGGGCAGGTCGAAACGATGGGTGACACGTCCGGGCCGCGGCGACATGACGATCAGCCGGGTGCCCATGAACAGCGCCTCTTCCACGCTGTGGGTGATGAAGAACACGGTCTTGCCCGTGTCGCGCCAGATCTTCAGGATCAGCTCTTGGGCCTTTTCGCGCGTGAGCGCGTCCAGCGCGCCCAGTGGTTCGTCCATCAAGAGCACGCGTGGGTCGCATGTCAGCGCGCGCGCGATGCCGACGCGCTGCTGCATGCCGCCTGAAAGTGCATAGACTGGCGCCCGCTCGAAGCCTTCAAGCCCCAGAAGGGCGATGAACTTGCGCGCGACCTGGTAGCGCTGCGCCTTGGGCACGTCCTGAAGCTTCAGGCCGAAGGCCACGTTGTCCAGCACGTTCAGCCAGGGCATCAGCGCGTGTTTCTGGAACACGACCGACCGGTCCGCGCCCGGCCCGGTCACAAGGCGCCCGTCCAGCCGCAATTCGCCCGAACTGGGCGAAAGAAAGCCCGCGATCAGGTTCAGCAGCGTGGACTTGCCGCAGCCCGACGCGCCAAGGGCCACGACGAAGTCGCCTTCGTCCATCGTCAGGTCGATCTCTTTCAACGCCTCGACGGGCGGCCGCCCGTCGCGCGCGGGGTAGATCACCGATGCCTTGTGGATTTCCAATCCCATGGGTCTGCCTGCCTCTTGTCTTGACGGGTGTGCAAAAGGCGCCCGCCCCGGGAAATTCCCGCGGCGGGCCGTTGCGGATTATTGTGCCGCTTCACGGGCGTATTCGGCGTTGACGAACGGCGAATAGTCGTCGCGCACCGTATCAAGACGTCCGGCGGCCTTCAGGAATTCGGCCGTATCCTTGATCGTCTGGTCGGCCTTGCCCAGCCAGGTATCCGTCACCTGCTCGGCCATCGGCAGGAAGCCGAAGCCTTCAAGAATGCCGGGCACCTGCGAGGGGTCCGCGCCGGTGGCCGCGGCCACGGTCTTGACCGGCTCGCTGTCGGGCGTCCAGGCGGCGGGGTCATCAAGATACATCTTGTTCACCCGGTCGATCTCGCGCAGGAAGGCAACGATCTTGTCCTTGTTTTCCATGCCGAATTCGCGGTTGATGACCCAGGCGTCAAAGGTGGGATAGCCCCATTTCGCGGTCTCGTCGGCGCCCAGGATCAGCTTGCCGGTCTGCAGGATCTGCGACTGGACCGGCTGCCAGATCCACGCCGCGTCGATCACGCCCTGTTCCCAGGCGGCAGCGATCTGGTCGGGCGGCATGCTCATGATCGTGACGTCGCTTTCGGCGATGCCCTCGTGCTTGAGTGCACCCATCAGCGAATAGTGCGCGGTCGAACCGACAGGCACGGCAACGCGCTTGCCCTTCAGGTCAGCAATGCTTTCGATGCCCGAACCGTCATGCGCGATCAGCGATTCGGCCTTTCCGATGATGTCCGAAAAGGCGATCATCTGCAGGTCCACCCCCTGCGTGGCGGCGATTGCCAGCGGCGAGGAGCCGAGTTCCGACAGCACGACATCGCCCGAGGCCATGGCCGCGATCACGTCGGTCCCGGCCGCGAACTTGCGCCATTCGATATCCCAACCCGTGGCCTCTTCCAGCGCGTCCGAACTTGCCAGCAGCTGCATCGGCGTGGGGTTGCCGAAATGGCCGATGATGATCGTTTCGGCGCCGACGGTCCCGGCCACCAGGCCGCTGGCCAGGATGCCGCCGGTGAGGCCCCGCAAGACTATTCCGATCATGGTTTTCCTCCTCTGTTGTGATGGGCGCGGATTTTCTGGCGCCCTTGTGGCCGATGCCCCGGACCGGGACACCGGAATTTCTTCAGACTTCGCAGCCCGCATCCGAAGCGTGCGACGAAGGTGACGCAGGGGCAAGCGCGAAAGCGACGATTCCGCCGACCAGCGCGTCCAGCGTGTCGATCAGCGGGCCGCCCGGCGGCGCGGGTTCCATCGCCAGCGAAAGCTCGGTGCAGGCCACCAGGCTGACCCGCGCGCCGGACCGTTCCACCGATGCCCGGGCCGCGTCCAGCGCCTGGCGTTCGGTGTCGGTCACGCCGGCGCGCTTGATCGCGCGGATCGCCTGCAGCAGCCCGTCCTGCGCCTGTGGGTCGGGATGGACCGCGTGCAATCCCCGCGCGGCCAGCGCGGCGTCGAACACGCCCGTCAGCCGCACGGCCGGAGAGGCAAGGATGCCCACCGTGGCGCCCGGCCCAGCCGCGCGCAGGGCGGCATCGACGGACAGTTCGATCATGTCGATCAGGGGGATCGTGACCGCCCGGCGGATCGCCGGGGCATAGTGATGGGCGGTGTTGCAGGGCATGGCCAGCGCCATGGCGCCCGCCTGCTGCAACCCGCGCGCCATGGCGACAAGGACGGGCTCGGGGCTCGGGCCGGTGCCCTCGATCAGCGCGGCGATGCGCGATGGGACCTGCGGGTTCATGTCCACGAACAGGGGGATGTGATCGCCGTCATCGCGCGCCGGAACGGCGCGGATCAGCCGCTGCATCAGCAGGACGGTCGCCTCGGGGCCCATCCCGCCCAGGATGCCGATGCGGCGCGGAGCGGTCATGCACGCGCCCCGGCGGCCAGCGCCGTCGCTTCTTCGACCAGGATCTCGCCGATCGTCTGGCAATCGGCGACCGAGAAGGTCAGCGGAATGCGCATGTCGAACAGGGTGGACAGGATCTTGTCGGTGCGCGTCAGCGACTGGGGGGACAGATAGCGCCAGCTGCGCCAGGTCGAGGTATAGCCCGCCGGTTCGGCCGCGCCGAACCACTTGAGCTCGACCCCACGCGCGGCGGTGGCGTCCACGAAGCTTCGCGCGGCATCCGCATCGATGCCCGGCAGGCGGAACTGGATCGAGCTGCCGACCCGCAAGGCCTTGTCGGGACGGTCGGGCAGGGCAATCGCGGGGCAGGTGCGCAGGATGGCCTCCAGCGCCGCATGGCGTTCGTTCCATCGCGCGATATTGTCGTTCAGCCGCGCCAGTTGCGGTCGCAGGATCGCCGCGCGCAGATTGTCCATCCGGGCCGAGAGGTTGGGCATCTCGTATCGGGCATCGGCGAACGCCTCGGGCTCGGGCGGGGTGCCGTGGCGGTCATACAGCATGTACGACCCCGACAGGATGATGGCGCGCGCCATGATCCGCGGATCGTCGGTGACAAGAAGGCCGCCCTCGCCGGAATTCAGGTGCTTGTAGGTCTGGGTGCTGAAACAGCCGATCGTGCCGAAACTGCCGCTGAGCCGTCCGTCCCACCGCGCGCCCATCGTGTGCGCGCAGTCTTCGACGACCGTCAATCCGTGAGAGGTGGCGACGTCCATCACCCGATCCATGTCGGGAAGATGGCCGCGCATCAGCGACAGCATCAGCACCCGCGCGCCGCTGGCCGTGGCCTTGCGCGCAAGATCATCAAGGTCGATCACCAGGTCCGGCGTGATATCGACCAGAACGGGTTCGGCCCCGACCGCGTGGATCGCGCCCGGAACGGGGGCCAGCGTGAAGGCATTGGTCAGCACCCGGTCGCCCGGGCGCACGCCAAGCGCGCGCAGCGCGATCTGCAGCGCCGCGCCGCCAGAGGTCGTCGCCAGACAATGGCGGGCGCCCTGCCATGCGGCATATTCGCGCTCCAACAGGGCGGCGTGGGGCTCTTCGCCCGCGACCATGTTGTAGCGGTGCAGTCGGCCGGAACGCAGCACCTCGGTCGCTGCGGCGATCGCGTCTTCGGGGATCGGCTCCTGCTGGGTGAAGTTGCCCGAAAAGGTCTTGCCGTTCATGGTGCCGCCCCCAACGATTCGCGCCATAGGATCGAGGCTTTGAGCTCGACCGGCGGCACCGGGTCCTGCCCGTCACGCAGTTTCATCAGGATCTCGGCCGCGCCGCGGCCCATCTGGCGATGCGGCACATGCACGGTCGTCAGGCCGGGTGTCACGATCTCGGCCAGGTCGATATCGTCGAAGCCCGTGATCGAGACATCGCCGGGCACGTTCAGGCCCATCGCCCGCGCCTGACGCAGCGCGCCGGCCGCCAGAACGTCGTTGCCGCAGACGACGACCGTGGGCCGGGGGCGCCTTTGCATCAGCTGCGCGAAGCCGGCCGCGCCCGCGTCGATGGAATAGCGCGCCTCGACGGTCGTCAGGTTGTCGGCCGCAATTCCGGCCCGTTGCATGGATTCGGCCACGCCTTCGGCGCGCAGGCGGGCGCGGTCATTGCCATAGCGGACGCCCGAAAGCAGCCCCACATGCCGGTGTCCCAGCCGGATCACCTGCTCCATCAGCGCCATCATCGCCTTGCGGTTGTCGAAGCCGATCGAGGGATGGGGCTGCGAGGGATCGTGGCTCCAGGTCACGACATAGGGCACGCCGCGCCGCTGCAGCAGACGATAGCTGTCCTCGGGCCGGTCATGGCCGATCAGCATCACGCCATCGACGCCACGCGCGGCCAGGTTGCGGATCTGCTCCTGCTCGAGCCCCGGATCGTAGGACGAGCTGGCCACCAGCAGGGTGATCCCGTGCCGGCCCATCTCCTCCTGAAAGGCCTGAAGACCACGGGCAAAGATCGCGTTGTCCATCGTGGGGATCACCGCGCCGAAGGTGTCGGTCCGCCGCGCCGCCAGGGCGCGCGCGCCGAAATTCGGCGCATAGCCCAGTTCGCGCACGACGCGCATCACCCGCTCGCGCGTCTGCCTGGTCACGCGGTGCGGTTCGTTCAGACAGCGCGACACCGTGGCCGAGGACACCCGGGCCGCCCGCGCGACATCCGCAAGGGTCGGGACATGTCCAGAGCGTTGCGTGTCGTCGGCCATCGTCATGCCCCTTTCCCTGGCAGCCGGTCGGATCGGCGGTCGTGCCATGGGTAACATACATCATAAACGGAGGTCATGAAAGCGCTTGCATGACGCGATGTAAGCGCTTACAAGTAACAATGTTCGAATCGTGGCGCAGGAGGAGGCGCAACGATGTTCCTGGCAGCAGCAGCAATCCTGGCCTTGGCGTTCATCGCGAACGTCGTTTTCGGCGCATTCACCGGCATCGCCCTGCTGTCCGACGTGACCGAGATGCTGGTGCTGTTCGCCGCCTCGGTCCTTTTCGTGATCGAAATTCTCAGGCGCGAAGCCGCCGAACAGGAAAAAAGCGGCCGCGATCAATGATCTTCAGGGAGGAAGACAATGGATATCAAGCGTGACGAGCTGGAATCGGCGGAACGCCGCAATTTCTTCAAGCTCGTGGGGGCGGGCGGCTTTACCGCGGCGATGGTCGCGGGTGCGGCCGGCATGCTGTGGTCGGACGAGGCCGTGGCCCAGACCCAGCAGGAAGAGCGTGAGCGCGAGAAGGCCGCCGAATACACGATGACCATCGCCACGGCCTATGTGCTGGGCGCCTCGCGCAGCTATCCGATCATGCAGCTGGACCTGAAGGAAAACATCCAGAACGCGACGGATGGCAAGGTCTATGTCAAGCTGGCGCCGGGCGGACAGCTGGGCGCGGGCGGCGCGCTGGCTCAGGCCGTGCAGACGGGCACCATCCAGTGCGCGCAGCATTCACTGTCGAATTTCGCGCCCTTTGCCAGCGCGGTCGATCTGATCAACCTTCCCTATTTCTGCGGCTCGAACCAGCGTTTCGTGAACCTGGTGACCTCGGATGCCTGGAAAAACGAAGTGCACCCCAAGATCGAGGCCTCGGGCTTCAAGGCGCTGTTCTATGTCGTCATCGATCCGCGCGTCGTCGCGGTGCGCAAGGGCGGGCCGGGCCCGGTCATTCTGCCTTCGGACCTGAAGGGCGTGAAGTTCCGCGTGCCGGGCAGCCAGATGCTGCAGCAATATTACCGCATGGTGGGCGCCAACCCGACGCCGGTTGCCTGGGGTGAAACGCCCTCGGCCATCAAGCAGGGCGTGGCGGATGCGCTGGACCCGTCTGTCGGCGCGCTCTATGTCTTTGGTTTCAAGGATATCCTGAGCCACGTCACCTTTACCCAGGCGGTGCCCGACAGCCAGGTCTATTCGGTCAACCTGGAATGGTTCAACGCGCTGCCCGCCGATGTGCAAGAGGCCATCATGTGGGCGGGCGAGATGACCTTCCACCAGAACCTGGCCAAGGTGCCGTCGGCGCGGACCTTTGCGATGGCCGAGCTGCGCAAGGCGGGGGTCGAGTTCCACTCGCTGACCGAAGAGCAGCTGGCCGTGTGGAAGGAAACCGGCGGCTATCAGCGTCCCGAATGGGACCAGTTCAAGGTCGATCTGGCCGGTTCGATGGACGCCTTTGCCCGCCTGGAAGAGGCCGCGGGCACGCAGTCGAAATACTACGTGCACGACGCCTGAGCGAACGTCCTGCCGGGGCGCGGCGATGGTGCCCCGGCGCATCTTGAACAGGATGACGTCAATGATCGTGCGGTCCGCGTGGCCGCGCGGGGGAGGAAGTCATGCCGGAATGGCTGCGCAAGCTGGATCAGAACGCCGAACGCTGGGCGCTGCTGGTCTTCTATACCATGCTGGTCGGCACGATGTTCATCGAGGTCCTGCGGCGCGAGCTTCTGGCCTATTCCTCGATCTGGGGCGAAGAGATCGTGCGCTATTCCTTCATCTATCTTGCCTGGATCGGCGCGGCTGCGGCGGTCAAGGAACGCGGCCATATCCGCATCGACGTGATCCTGCATTACCTGGGCCGGCGGGCCAAGGCGCTGGTCTATATGCTTGGCGATATCGTGATGTTCGTCGTCGCGGTGATCGCCCTGTATTTCTCGTTCGAGACCGTTCTGGTGTCGGCCAAATTCGGGTCGGTCACCCACGGTCTGCGCATCAGCCAGGTCTGGTTCCTGTCCGCCGTGCCGATCGGCTTTGCGCTGGTCATCATCCGTCTTGTCCAGTCGTTCCTTCGGGATCTGGCCGACCTGCGCGCAGGCCGGCCGGTCTATGAAGGCGACAAGCTTTTCGACTGAGGGTCCGCCATGCTCTGGAACCAGCTTCAGAACCACACGGTCGATCTTGGCTGGGACTTCTACGGCCCGGTCCTGCTGTTCGTCGTGCTTGTGGCGCTGGCGGTGCCGGTCTGGGCGGCGATCGGGGCGGCGGCGATCCTGATGCTGGTCTGGTCTGGCGCGCTGCCGCTTGGCCTGGTGGGCGAGAGCCTGTTTCACGGCATCGACCATTTCGCGCTGACGGCGGTGCCGCTGTTCATCCTGACGGGCGACGTGCTGGTGCGCACGGGGCTGAGCCGCAAGTTCCTGGACGTGGCCGAGGCGCTGACCCAGTTCGCGCGCGGCGGCTTCGGTTCGGCCACGGTGCTGGTCTGCGGCATGTTCGCGGCGATCTCGGGCTCGGACGCGGCGGGCGCGGCGGCGGTGGGCCGCATGACGATCGACCGGCTGGTGGAATCGGGCTATCCGCGCCCCTATGCCTGCGCGCTGGTCGCGGCGGGCGCCTGTACGGGCATCCTGATCCCGCCCTCGATCGCCTATATCATCGTGGGACTTGTCCTGGGCATCTCGGCCTCGACGCTGTTCATGGCGGCCTTCATTCCCGGCCTTGCCATTCTTGTCTCGATCCTGATCACCAACATCATCATGAACCGGCTGTATGGCTGGGAGGGCGGCGGCAATATCTCGCTGTCCGAATACGGCACAAGGCTGTGGCGCGCGCTGAAATCGGGCTGGTATGCCTTCATCGTGCCGGGGATCATCTTCTATGGCATCTTCTCGGGCCGGCTGACCCCGACCGAGGCCGGCGCGACGGCGGTTGTCGTGACGATCATCATCGGCTTCATCCTGGGCACGCTGAAACTGTCGGACTTTCCGGCGATGCTGGTCAGCTCGGCCAAGGTAAACGGGGTGATCCTGCCGATCATCGCGTTTTCGCTGCCGCTGGCGCAGGCGCTGGCCATCATGGGGGTTCCGCAGGGCTTCGTGACCGCGGCGACATCGGTCAGCGACGAACCCTGGGTCCTGATCCTGATGATGATCCTGATCCTGATCGCCGCCGGCTGCGTGATGGAGACGACGCCAAACATCGTCATCCTGGCCCCGATCCTGAAGCCGCTTGCCGACAATATCGGCATGAACGAGATCCAGTTCTGCGTGATGCTGATCACCGCGCTTGGCGTGGGCTTCATCACGCCGCCGCTGGGGCTGAACCTGTTCGTCGTCTCGGGGCTGACCGGGGAATCGATTCTCAAGATCGCGTGGCGCGCGATCCCCTTCGTCTTCTTCATGCTGATCGTGACGTTGCTGATCGCCTATGTGCCCGCGATCTCGACCGTCCTTCTGCCCGACATCTACAAGTAGGAGCGCCCGATGGCCCGCGAATACCTCAAGAAAGCGCAAAAGCATTCCACCACCGATGCCTCGGAAACCCAGCGCATCGTGCGCGAGATCCTCGATGACATCGAGGCCCGCGGCGACGCGGCGGCGATGGACTACGCCCGCAAGTTCGACAAGTATGACGGCCCCATCCTGCTGGGGGCCGAGGATATCGAACGCGCCGCCGCCCAGGTGCCCCGGCAGCTGCGCCGGGATATCGAGTTCAGCCATGCCAATGTGAAGAAGTTCGCCGAGGCGCAGAAGGCCACGGTGAAGGACTTCCAGATCGAGGTCATCCCCGGCCTGACCGCGGGGCAAAAGGCGATCCCGGTCACGACGGCCGGCTGCTATGTGCCCGGCGGTCGCTACAGTCACATCGCCAGCGCCATCATGACCGTCACCACGGCCAAGGTCGCGGGATGCGAGAACATCATCGCCTGTTCGCCGCCCCGGCCCGGCATCGGGATCGCGCCGGCCATCGTCTATGCCGCCCATGTCTGCGGCGCCGACCGCATCCTTGCCATGGGCGGGGTGCAGGGCGTGGCCGCGATGACCTTCGGCCTGTTCGGCCTGCCAAAGGCCAATATCCTGGTCGGCCCGGGCAACCAGTTCGTGGCCGAGGCCAAGCGGATGCTGTTCGGCCGCGTGGGCATCGACATGTTCGCCGGCCCGACCGACAGCCTGATCCTGGCCGACCGGACGGCCGATCCGATTATCGTGGCGGCCGATCTGGTGGGCCAGGCCGAACATGGCTACAACTCGCCGGTCTGGCTGGTCACCGACCACCGGCCACTGGCCGAAGAGGTCCTGCGGCTGGTGCCCGGCCTGATCGATGACCTGCCCGAGCTGAACCGCGAAAACGCCCGCGCCGCCTGGCGCGACTATGCCGAAGTCATCCTGTGCGAGGGGCGCGAGGAAATGGCCGCCACCGCCGACGAATACGCCCCCGAACACCTGACGGTGATGGCGGCGGACCTGGACTGGTGGCTGAACCGGCTGAAATGCTATGGTTCGCTGTTCCTGGGCGAGGAAACCACCGTCGCCTTTGGCGACAAGGCTTCGGGCACGAACCACGTTCTGCCCACTTCGGGCGCGGCGAGCTACACCGGCGGGCTGTCGGTCCACAAGTTCATGAAGATCGTCACCTGGCAGCGGGCCACGCCCGAAGGGATGAAGCCCGTTGCCGAGGCGACCGCGCGCATCTCGCGCTTCGAGGGGATGGAGGGCCATGCCCGCACGGCCGACATCCGGCTGCGCAAGTATTTCCCGGACGAGGATTTCGTGCTGGCGGTCGAGGGCTGACATGGCACGCGTGGCGGAGCTGTTCGACGTCTCGGGGCGGGTCGCCTGCGTCACGGGCGCCAGTTCGGGGCTGGGGCGGCGCGCGGCGCTGGTTCTGGCGCAGAACGGCGCCCGCGTCGTGGGCGTGGCCCGCAGGGCCGAGGCGCTGGAGGACTGGCGCGCCGAGGCAGGCGAGGGAACGGCGGCGATCGCGGGCGACGTGGCCGACCGCGAGGGCCTGGACGATCTGGCGCGGCGCATCGCCGAACCCTTTGGCCCGCCTGACATCGTGATCCATGCCGCGGGACTCAACACGCGTGAAAAGGCCGACGAGGTCACGCCGCAGGGATGGGACCGTACGATCGCGCTGAACCTGACGGCACCGTTCTTCCTTAGTCAGAAGCTGGTGCCGGCCATGCGCAAGCGCGGCTGGGGCCGGATCGTGACCTTTGCCTCGCTGCAATCCTTCCGCGCCTTTCCCGGCGGGGTGGCCTATGGCGCCTCGAAAGGCGGGATCGCTCAGCTGACCCGCGCCATGGCCGAAGCGTGGTCGCGCGATGGCATCAACGCAAACGCGATCGCGCCGGGCTTTTTCCGCACGGAACTGACCGCGCCGGTCTTTTCCGACCCCGACCTGGCCGCCCGCAATGCCGCGCAGACCTGCATCGGCCGCAATGGCGAACCCCAGGATCTGGACGGGCCGATCCTGTTCCTGTGCTCGCCGGCTTCGAACTATGTCACGGGCCATGTGCTGATGCTGGATGGGGGGTTCACCGCGAAATGAAGGCACTGGTCTATACCGCACCGCACCATCTGGAGATGCGCGAGATGCCCGATCCGGCCCCGCGCCCGGGTGAGGTACTGGTCGCGGTCGAAAGCGTGGGTATCTGCGGCTCGGACATGCATGCCTGGGCGGGCCATGACGAACGCCGCCCCGCGCCGCTGATCCTGGGCCACGAGGTCGCGGGCCGCATCCTGACCGGTGCGCGCGCGGGCAGCCGGGTGGCGGTGAATCCGCTGGTCACCTGCGGCACCTGCCGGGCCTGCCGCGAAGGGCGCGACAATCTGTGCCCGGAACGCCAGATCATCTCGATGCCCCCGCGCGAAGGCGGCTTTGCCCAGCTTCTGGCCATGCCCGAAGGCAATCTGGTCGATGTGCCCGATCATCTGTCCTTCGACCAGGCCGCGCTGGCCGAGCCGATCGCCTGCGGCTGGCACGCAGCGCGGATCGCGCGCGCCCATCCCGCCGGCGCCGCGGCTGATGCCCGCGCGCTGGTCCTTGGCGGCGGGGCGATCGGGCTGGGCGCGGCCTTGTGCCTTGCCGCGCAGGGCGTGGCCGACATCCTGATGGTCGAGCCCAACCCCGCGCGCCGCGCCGTCCTGCAAGAGCGTTGCGGCCAGCGCGCCGTCACGCCGGACGATCCGGCCGCGCAGGGGCCGTTCGATATCGTCGTCGATGGCGTCGGAATCGCTGGGACGCGCGCGCAGGCTTCGCGCGTGGCGCGGCCGGGCGGGATCATCGTCCATATCGGCCTGGGCAGCGCCGAGGGTGGGCTGGACGTGCGGCGCATGACGTTGCAGGAAATCACCTTTGTCGGCACCTATACCTACACCGCGCAGGATTTCCGCGACACGGTGCAGGCCATGTCCGACGGCCGCCTTGGCGCGCTGGACTGGGCCGAGACGCGACCTCTGGATGCCGGGGCGCAGGCCTTCCACGACATTCGTCAGGCCCGCGTCGCCGCGCCGAAGATCATTCTGAAACCCGATCCCGCAAGGGGTTGAACCGATGTCCGATCCGTCGTGCAATTCGCGCCCGGAACGCGCCGCCTATGCCGCCACGGCCACGGGCTGTCCTGCCGGCACGGCGAAAGCAACGAAACCCAAGGCGATCGAACGGGGATGAGCAGTATTTTTCATTTCGAGGCGACACGGTTCGAGTCGATGCGGGCGATCGGCCCCGGCGTCCTGGTGGCCGGCATCATCGCGCTGGCCAGCCAGTTCGTGGCCGACCATTACGGCGCGCCGACCATGTTGCTGGCGCTTCTGTTCGGCATATCGCTGAACTTCCTGTCCGAAGAGGGCCGCGCCCGGCCGGGGATCGAGTTCGGCGCGCGGACGCTGTTGCGCCTTGGCGTGGCGCTACTGGGCGTGCGCATCAGCGCCGAGGTCATGACGGTGCTGGGCGCGCCCGTGATCGCGCTGGTCGTCGTGGGCGTGGCGGCGACGATCGGATTCGGCCTGGCCTGCTCGCGCCTGTTCGGATTCCATTATCGCTTTGCCTTCCTGTCCTCGGGCGCGGTCGCGATCTGCGGCGCCTCGGCGGCGATGGCGATCGCGGCGATCCTGCCGCGCGACGAACGGTCCGAGGAACGGCTGATCTTCACCGTGGTCGGGGTGACGCTGCTGTCCACCGTGGCGATGATCCTTTATCCCGTGCTGTGCGCTTGGCTGGGCTTTGACGATCGCATGACGGGCATCTTCATCGGCGCCACCGTACATGACGTCGCCCAGGTGGTGGGCGCGGGCTTTTCGGTGTCGGAAGAGGCCGGCAATACCGCGACGCTGGTCAAGCTCTTGCGCGTCGTCATGCTGGCGCCGGTCGTCCTGATCGCGTCGGTGGTGCTGCGCGCGGCTTCGCGCGAGGCGGCAATCGACGGCAAGAGGCCGCCCATCGTGCCACTCTTCGTGCTGGGGTTCATGGCGCTGGCCGTCGTGACGTCGGCGGGCTTCATGCCCGCGCCGGTGATCGAGCTCGCATCGGGCGCGTCGCGCTGGCTCTTGCTGACCGCGATCGCATCGGTCGGGCTGAAGACCCGGCCGCAGGACATCATGCAGGTGGGGCTGCCCGCGGCGGCACTGCTGGTCGCGGAAACCGCATTCCTGGCCGTGCTGGTGCTGATCGGGTTGAATGTCCTGGGCCCCGGCGTTGCCGCGCCCTGAAACACAAGGAAACAGCGATGTATCAACATGTCCTCATCCCCGTCGCGCTGGACCATGAATCGGTCCTGCCGCGCAAGCTGGAGATCGCCCGACGCCTGCAAGAGCCGGGCGGCCGCATAACGGTCATGACCGTGCTCGAGGACGTTCCGGCCTTCGTTTCCGAGTTCATCGACGTCAAACCCCCAAAGAACCTGTCCGAGCGCGTGCGCCAGCGCCTGCTGCAGGCCACTGGCGACCTGCCCAATGTCGAGGCCGTGGTCATCCGGGGCCGCGCGGGCCTGGCCATCGCGGAATATGCGCGGGAGAACGGGGTGGATCTGATCATCGTGGGCGCACAGAAACCCGGCGTGCAGGATTACCTGCTGGGCTCGACCGCGGCCCGCGTGTCGCGCCGCGCGCCCTGTTCGGTCTTCATCATGCGCTGACCCCGTGCCCTGGTCGGCCGCCTTTGGAGCTTGCTCATGCCGCGCCGGCAGGGCATCCATCCGGGAAAGCCAGGCCAGCGGGTCCCATCGATGAAGCGTTTCCTGATTCCCGTCCTTCTTGCGGTCGCGGTGCTCTCATGGCTGCGCGATGGCGGCGCGCCGCATGGGCAGGCAACTGCCATGTCGCGTGACAACACGATCTCGGGGCGCGTTGCGCGCGTGACCGACGGCGATACCTTCACGCTGTCCGGGCAAAGACGCCCGATCCGGGTCTGGGGGCTGGATGCCCCCGAATGGAACCAGCGTGGCGGCGCGGCGGCGACCCGGGCATTGAGGGATCTGATCGCCGGACGGCAGCTGACCTGCCGCGTGCGTGACATCGATCGCTACGACCGGATCGTGGGTCAATGCTTTCTGCCCGACGGCACCGACATCACGGCCTGGATGATCCGCAAGGGCGTCGCCCGCGAATATTGCCGCTTCAGCGGCGGATATTACGGAACCTGCGGGCGCAACTAGGCTGTCGCGCCGCGTGCCGCGACGTGATCGCGCGCGACCGACATGGTCTTGAGAATCGCGTGAACCGTATGTCCGGGCTGCAGCCCCAGCTGCGCCAGCGCGCGGCGTGTGATGCGGGCCAGGATTTCATGCCCGCCGACATCGACATGCACCATCACCCCCGGCCCCTGGCCCGGCACGATCCGGGCGATGCGCCCGGCCAGGATGTTCTGGGCCGACAAGCCTTCGGGTCGCGCGCGCGACAGGATCACCTCATGCGCCATGATGCGCAGCCGCAGCGTGTCGCCCACCGCGCCATCCAGCCGCGGCATCAGGATAGGGCCGGCCGGGCTGTCCAGCTGCGTCAGGCCGTCGGGCAGATGCGCCGCGATCGTGGCGGGCAGAAGCGAGGCCGCCTCACGCAGGCCGATCGCCCGAAGCGCGTCGGGATCGGCCATCACCTGCGCCACGCTGCCCTGCGCGATCATGCGGCCGGACTCGACCACGGCCATGCGGTCGGCCAGCAGCTGGGCCTCGTTCATGTCATGGGTGACAAGGACGACAGGCATCGTCAGATGGGCGCGCAATCGGGCCAACTCGGCCTGAAGGCGTTCGCGCGCGGTGCGGTCCAGCGCGGAAAAGGGTTCGTCCAGCAACAGCACGCGCGGCGCGCGGGCCAATGCCCGGGCCAGGGCCACGCGCTGCTGCTGTCCGCCCGACAGCGCGGCGGGGCGGCGGTGGGCCAGGTCGTTCATCCCCACCATTTGCAACAGCCGGTCGGCGCGGGCCGGGTCGGGCCGGTCCATCGCGGCCAGGACGTTGCCGCGTGCGTCCAGATGGGGAAACAGCGCCCAGGTCTGAAAGACCATGCCCAGCCGGCGGGCATGAGGCGGCAGGAAGATGCCCCGCGCGCTGTCCTGCCACGGGTCCCCATCGACCTCGATCCGGGCATGGTCGGGGCGCAAGAGCCCCGCGATCGCGCGCAGGATCGTGGTCTTGCCCGCGCCCGAAGGCCCGACTAGCGCCAGGATCTGGCCGGGCAGGGCCTCGAATTCGGCCGTCACGGGGATGGGCGCGCGCGCCTCCAGCCGGACGTTCAGGCTCATCGCGCCCCCCCGATCCGTGCGCTCAGACGATAGGTCAGGGCGATCGTCGCCAGCGAAAACAGCACCAGCACCGCCGACATCACACCCGCCGAGCGCATGTCGAAGGCCTGGACCCGGTCATAGATCGCGATCGCGATGGTCTTCGTTTCGCCCGGAATCGCGCCGCCCACCATCAGGACGATGCCGAATTCGCCCAGGGTATGGGCAAAGGTCATCACCATGCCCGTCAGCAGCCCCGGCCAGGCCAGCGGCATTTCCACGCGCCACAGCCGGCGCCACGGCGACATGCCGCAGGTTGCCGCGGCCTCGATCAGAACGGGGGGGATGGATTCGAAACCGCGCTGCGCGGGCTGAATGGCGAAGGGCAGGTTGAACAGGACCGAGGCCACGACAAGGCCCTGAAAGGTAAAGACCAGCTGATGCCCGAAAAGATCGTTCCACAACGCGCCGACGGGCGATTCCCGCCCCAGCGCAACCAGAAGGTAGAAGCCAAGGACCGTGGGCGGCAGGATCAGCGGCAGCGTCAGCACGGCTTCGACCAGCCCGCGGCCGCGAAACCGGGCCTGCGCCAGCGCCCGCCCGCCCAGGATGGCCACCGGCAACAACAGGACGACGGTCCAGCCCGCCAGCCGCAGCGACAGGAAAAGCGCCTGCCAGTCCATCACGATGCCCCGTCGGGCAGGGTAAAGCCATGGCGCGACAGGATTTCGCGCGCGGGCGGGGACTGCATGAAGTCGTGGAAGTCCCGCGCAACCCGACCCGCGCCACGCAAGAGCGCCATGCGCTGGCGCAGGGGCGCGTGCCATTCGGCCGGGATCAGCGCCTGACGCGCGCTTGCCCGGATGTCGGGCGCCATGGCCAGCGACAGCGCGATGATCCCGCCCTCGGCATTGCCGGACAACGCGAACTGCGCCGCCTGCGAGACATTTTCACCCAGCACCAGCGCGGGCTGGACCGACTGCCACAGGCCGCGTGCGATCAGCGCCTCGCGCGCCCGCGCCCCATAGGGCGCATGATCGGGATTGGCGATGGCAAAGCGCGTGATCCGCCGCTGCGCCAGCAGGCGTTCAAGATTGTCCAGCGCCGGGTCGGGTTCCAGGATGCTGGTCGGGGGCGCGACAAGGACGATCCGGCCAAGCGCATACAGCCTGCCCCGGTCCAGCGTCAGCCCCTGATCCGCAAGCGCCAGCACATAGGATTCGTCGGCGGCAAGGAACATCTCGAACGGGGCGCCGGCCCGGATCTGGCGCGCGAAATTGCCGGTCGAGCCAAAGACCAGCCGCAGCTCTGCCCCGGTGCGTTCGGTAAAGGCCCGCGCCACGTCGGGCAGGGCGAATTGCAGGTCCGAGGCCGCCGCAACGATCGGCGCGCGGCTGTCGCCCGCGGCGCGCGGCGCGGGCAGTCCCAGCGCGAAAAGGGCCGAGCTCACGAAATGGCGACGGTTCAACATGGGATCCCCGAATGGTCCAGCCCCACATTTCGCCGTCACGCGGCCAAGGTCAACCGTCACGCTGTCGCGGGGCCGTTCGTGGCCGCGTTCGGGCGAAAACGGCTTGCCGTCAGTCGCTTGTTGGGCGAACTTCCCCGCGGCGCCCCGGTTCCGGCGCGGCTTGCCTGCCGTTCAGGCTTTGCCGGGATCCAGTGCCAGATCAAGAGGAGGGTGTGTAAAGGTGTTTCGTTTCCTGCACGTATCCGACCTGCACCTGGGCAAGGCGTTCGGGTCGCTGCCCGAAGAGGTCCGCGGCCGACTGGTCGAGGCGCGCCACGAGGTCATCTCGCGCATTGCTGACGCCGCGCGGGCGCGCGCGATTGACCATGTCCTGGTTGCGGGCGATCTGTTCGACACGATCGGACCTTCGGACGCGGTGCGCCGTCAGGCCGCCGCGGCGATGAACGCGACGGGTCTGCAATGGTGGATCATTCCGGGCAACCACGACAGCCTTGCCGGCGAAGAGCTCTGGCGCCGCTTCGACGCGGAATCCAGCCCCGATGTGCATGTGCTGCGCGAGCCGGCGCCGGTCGAGATCGCGCCGGGCGTGGTGCTGCTGCCCGCGCCGCTGCCACGGCAGTTTCCAGGGATCGACCTGACGGCCTGGATGCCCGGCTGCGCCACGCCCGAGGGCGCGCTGCGGATCGGGCTTGCCCATGGCGGGGTGACCGATTTCGGCGAAGATTTCGACGCCTCTGCAATGATCCCGCCCGATCGCGACCGCAGCGCGGGTCTGGACTATCTGGCCTTGGGCGACTGGCACGGAAGGCGGCAGATCGGGCCGCGTGTCCATTACAGCGGCACGCCGGAACAGGACCGCTTCCGCCACGGCGGGCGCGGCCTTGCCCTGGCGGTGACCATTCCGGCCCGCGAGACGCCGCCCGAGGTCGAGGAGGTCGAGACCGGCCGCTTCCACTGGTCCGAGCCGACGCTTTCGCTTAGCCCCGGGCAGGATGTCGCGGCGGCCCTGGCCGGGCTGATGCCGGCCGACCGGCTGGCACGGCGCGACATGCTGATGCGGGTCAGGGCCGAAGGTTGGCTGCGCCTGCCCGAGCGCGGCGCGCTGAGCGCGGCGGCGCGCGACATCGCGCCCGATTTCCACTTCTTCGCGCTGGATGAAAGCCGCCTGCGCACCGAATACGGCGCCGAGGATCTGGACCTGATCGCGCCATCGGGTGCGTTGCGCCAGGCGGCCGAGATCCTGCAGGACGAGGCCCTTGGCAATGCCGGGCTGAGCGAAGACAACCAGCGCGTGGCCGAGGCGGCGCTGAACCGCCTGTGGTCGCTGGTCCGGGAGGAATAGGATGCGCATCACCGCCATCGAGCTGCGCAATGTGCGCCGTTTCGTCGATCCGGCGCGGATCGAGGGGATCGGCCCCGGTCTGAACGTGCTGACCGCCCCGAACGAGGCGGGCAAGTCCACCTTTTTCGACGCGCTTCATGCGGCCTTTTTCCTGTCGCATCGGTCATGGGACGCCGTGGCCCGCGGCCTGCAGCCCAAGGCGGGCGGAGATCCCGAGGTCGAGGTGGCGTTCGAGGCCGATGGCCGGCAGTGGACGATCCGCAAGGTCTGGTCCAGCTCGGCCGGGCGCAAGTCGGCCCGACTGACCTGCGACGGCGCGGCTGTGGCCGAGGGCGAGGCCGCCGAGACACGCCTGGCCGAGCTTCTGGGCCTCGGCAAGGGGGGCGCGGGCCCGGCGGGGCTGTTGTGGGTGCGCCAGGGTCTGGTGGGCGAGCCGGTCGAGAAGAAGATCCGCGAGGTCGAGGAAGCCGCCCGCCGCGACATCATGACCGAGGTCGCGGGCGAGGTGGAGCTGATGACGGGCGGCCGCCGGCTGGAACGCGCGCTGGCCGCCTGCGAGACGTTCCTGTCCAGCCAGCTGACCGGTTCGCAGAAGAAGGCCCGCGCCGGCAGCGATCTTGCCCGCACCGAGGCCGAGGTCGAGTCGCTGCAGGCGCGCGAGCGCGAGCTTGCCGAACGCGCCGACAAGCTGGCCCGCGATCTGGAGCGTCGCCGTGCGGTGCGCGCGGAACTTGCCACGCTGGAGGACCCGCAGGCGCAGGCCGATCTGCGGAAACGGCTGGCCGAGGCCGAGGCCGCGCTGGCCGAGGCGCGCGAGCGCAGCGGCCAGATCGAAACCGCTGAGCGCACGCTGGCCGAACTTGACGCGCGGCTGTCGGCGCATAAGGGACAGGCCGAGGCACTGCGCGCCGCGCTGACCGAGCGCGCCGAGGCCGATGCCGCGCTGAAGCGTGCCCGCATGGCTTTGGCCGAGGCGCAAGAGGCCGCCCTTGCTGCAAGCAAGGATCACCAGGCCGCCGAATCCGCCCATCGCCTTGCCGAGGCCGCCCACCGCAAGGCCCGCGATGTGGCAACCCGAGTCCTGCGCGCCGAGGCCGCGCGGTCGGCCGAAAGCCGCCGCCGCGAACTGATCGAACGGATCGGCCAGGCCGAATCCCTGCGCGGGCAGATCGAGGCACTGGAGGCCCGGCTGGCCGCCTTGCCCCAGGCCGCAATCCTGACCCGTGCCGTGCAGGCGCACCAGGAATTGCAGGCCGCCGAGGTCGCCCATGCCCGCGCATTGCCGGGCTTTACCGTGCGCCGCGCCCCCGCCGCGCGGGCCGAGGTCATGCGCGATGGCCAACCCGTTCCCGACGGCACGAGGCAGATCCTTGATGCGCCGGTGACGCTGGAGATCGAGGGGGTCGGGCGGATCGAGCTTGACCCCGGCGAGCTGGCCGGCGACGCGGCCCTTGACCAGGTCCGCGACGCGGCGGGCAAGGCGCTTGCCGCGACCGGCCTGTCCGATCTGGCCGAGATTCACCGCGCCATGGACCAGCGCGCGGCGCTGGACGCCGATTTGCGCGATGCCAAGGCCCGCCTGGCCGCCCTTGCCCCGAAAGGCATGGCCGAGCTGCGCCGCGAACTGGCCAGCCTGCCCGAGCCCGCCGAGGGCGTGAACGATCTGCCCGACCGCGCCACGGCCGAACGTGATCTGGCCGATGCCGAGCGCGCGCTGGACCGGGCCGCCGAGGCGCTGGCCGCAGCCCGCGCGCGCAGGGACGCCACACAACAGGCGCTTGCGCGGGCCGAGGCGCAGGAGAAATCCGCGCGCGAGCGGATGGATCGCGCCAAGGCCGCGCTGCGGGCCGAGGACCCCGAGGCCGAACTGGCCCGTCTGGATGCCGAGATTGCGACCCTGGGACAGGCCGCCGAGCGGGCCCGCGTGAATCTTGCGGATCTGCGGCGCAACGCGCCGGATCTGGCCATGGCCGAGGCCAGGGCTGAACGCGCGCGCGCGGCGATTGAAAATGTGCGCCACAGAAGCAGCGAGCTGAAGCTGGAGCTGGCCGCGCTGGACACGCGGATAGACCTGGAATCCGGCGAGGGCATCGAGGAACAGCTGGCCTTCTGCCGCGACAAACTGGACCGCGTGCGGGACCGCCTCGATCGGCTGCGCTTCGAGATCGCCGTGCACCAACGGCTGCGCGACGCCCTGCGTGCGGCCCAGGACGCGGCGCGCGAGGCCTATGTCGCGCCTGTGCTGCGCGAACTTGTGCCGCTGGTGCGCATGATCTGGCCGGATGCCGAGCCCGAGATCGACGCGGAAACCGGCATGATCCGCGCCATTCGCCGGCGCGGCGAGGCCGAGGATTACGACATCCTGTCGGGGGGCACGCGCGAGCAGCTTTCGCTGCTGGTCCGCCTGGCCTTTGCCCGGCTTCTGGCGCAGAAGGGCCGGCCGGCGCCGGTCATACTGGACGATGCCATCGTCTATACCGACGACCAGCGGATCGAACAGATGTTCGACGCCCTGACCCGCCAGGCACAGGATCTGCAGATCCTCGTCTTTTCCTGCCGCCAGCGCGCCTTCATGGCGCTGGGGGGCACGGCGATCGCGATCTCGCGCCCGACGGTGGCGTGAATCCGCCACTGTCGGTGATTCTCACATGGTCGTGACTAGACAGGGGCATCTGTCACATGCATGTGGCGGAACCCGGCCGGGCATGACAGCATTGTTCCTCTGCCAATACCGGCATGCGCCATCGGAGATCGCACCCATGCTGACCAGACGCCATTTCATCATCACCGCCGCGGCGATGTTCTCGCCTCCGATCGCGGCACCGGTCCTTGGCGCCTCGGCCGAGATGGAGCGGCAATGGGCGGAATGGGACGCGCTGGTCACGCCGCCGAATTTCGACCTGTACACGTCGAACCCGTGGGGGCTGCATCCGCGCTTTCTGCCGACGCTGGTCGAGGCGCGGCCGGGGCTGATCCCCGGCGATATCCATGTCGATGCCGTCGCCCGCTATCTGTACCATATCCGCGACGACGGTACGGCCATGCGCTATGGCGTGGCGATCGGGCGCGGCGATCTGTACGAACCGGGCACCTACACGATCGGGCGCAAGGCCAAATGGCCGCGCTGGACGCCCACGCAGGCGATGATCGAACGCGAACCCGAAACCTATGCGCGCTTTGCCGACGGGATGGACCCGGGGCCGAACAACGCGCTCGGCTCACGCGCGCTGTATCTGTATGTCGGCAACCGCGACACCTATCTGCGCATTCACGGGACGCCGCAGCCCTGGTCGATCGGGCTGCGTGCCAGCTCGGGCTGCGTGCGCATGGTGATGGCGCATATCAACCACCTGTACGACTTCGTCGATGTCGGTGTGACGGCCTATCTGTATCCCGCCGAGGATTCGATCACCGCGCAAAGCTGATCGTGCTAGCGCGGCGAAGGCAGCACCGCGCCCTGGGCGCGGGGCGATTCGGCCGTGCAGATCAGACGCCCGTCGCGCGAACGCAGCGGCAGAAGCGTGGCCTCGACCGGGCCCTGATGCAGGTACCAATAGCAGCCATCCTCGGGATTGACCTTGATGGTGGACAGGTTCTGACCTGGCGCGGCCACCTCCAGCACCCAGTCGGGCGTTTCGGTCAGAAAGCCGTCGGGATCCGTCTTGGGTGTTGATGCAACGCAGCCGCCAAGTGCCAGCGCCACAAATACCGGCCAGGCCCGGCCGAATTGCCCCGTGAAGCGCAAGGTCGTGATGCGTGCTGCGGTCATGCCGTCCTCGTGTTCCTGCGAAATCCCCGCGCATGATAGGCCGGATACCGGGCATGTCGAGCCGAAATCGACCCCGCCCCGCGGGCCAAGCCCTTGACGTCGCGCGCAATCGGGCTTCCTGATAGGGGAAAATGGCGGCAGGGAGACACGCGAAGGTGGCACAGGCATCCGTTCCAGGCAGACCGTTGCGCCATGCCCAGCTGAAGGCCCGTCAGCGTGCCTTGCGCAACGGCTTTCCAACCGACATGGCGCTGAAGGTTCACCGCGCGATCAGCTGGCTGGGCCGGGCCGAACGCGAAGCCGATGACCCGGACGCGGCCTTTCTGTTCTACTGGATTGCCTTCAACGCGGCCTATGCCGACGAATCCCTTGACCTGCCCGAACGCGACGCCCTGCAGACCTTCTTTCAGCGCCTGCATGACCTGGACACCGCGGGCGCGATCTATCGCGCGGTGTGGACGACCTTTCCGGGGCCGATCCGGGTCTTTCTGGACAACCGATATGTCTTTGCGCCGTTCTGGCGGCACCATCATGGCATTCCCGGAAATGAGGACTGGGCCGAGAAGTTCGAGCGGGCGCGCAAGAAGTTCCACATAGCCCTGGCCCGCAAGGATACCGCCGCGATCCTGGCGATGCTGTTCGATCGGCTTTACGTGCTGCGCAACCAGCTGGTCCATGGCGGCGCAACGTGGAATTCCAGCGTCAATCGCGATCAATTGCGCGATGGCGTGAAGATCCTGGCGACGATCGTGCCGATCGTGATCGACCTGATGATGGCCAATCCCCACGCCGATTGGGGCAGGCCGCACTACCCGGTGGTCGAGGGATAGGCCCCGTCGCCACGGGCCCCCAAAGCGCGTGCCAAGGGCGGGGCCGTGACGCGGGCAAGGCCGGGCCGCCGCACAATCCCCACGCTTGGGGTGGAACCCTGCCTTGCCCCAGCGCCGTGACAGGGGCCGGAAGCCGCGCCCCTTCTGCCAGCGCGCCACGGGGCGGCCGTCCTGCAGGGCCAGCAGATGAACCCAGCCATTATCGAACAGCGCGCGCAGATCGGGGTGGCGGTTCAGGATCTCGGCCATCGGCTCTTGCGGCGCCTCGATCAGCACGCTCAGGCGCAGCGGATCATGACGGCGCGCCTGCCCGTCATGAACCGCCTGCCGGGGCAGCCCGACGCGCAGCCTGCCGCCATTGCCCTCGACAACCCCGATGCCGCCCACGACATTGTGCAGCGTCTTGTTTCCGCCGCCGAAACTGTCGGGCGCCACGGTCGAGCCGTAGTATTGCAGCGCAATCCAGCTGGCCACGACCACTGGCGCGGTCAGGATCAGTTCCAGCGTGGCAAAGCCTTCGTCCGTTCGCCAGTCATAGGAATGCAGGAAGCTGCGCCCGCGCAGGTCGGCAAGCCGCGTGACCGACCGGGGCGCGGCGATCAGGCTGGCGCAGCCCGCAAGGCCCCATTCGGGGCGCAATTCGGCCCAGTCGCGCGCCCGCGCGAACAGCCCGTCGGGCGTGGCGCCGGGCAGGGACATGGCCCGTTCGGCCCGTGCAAGGCGTCCCGCCGCGCGCAGCCATTCGCGGGCCTTGGACAATGAATCGCCACCGTCGAACATGCCAGTGTCATCGAACAAGGTCACTTCGTCGGTCGTGGTGTCATGCAGCCCCGCGACAAAGCGCACATCCTCGGCCAGCGTCACGCCATGCGCGGCCAGCCCCGCCCGGGTTTCGGGATCGTTCAGCAGGATCGCCAGCGCGCGCGCCGAAACCTCGCCCGTATGGCCACCGCAAGCGCCGCAATGATAGGCGCTTTCATGCGGGTTGTTCTGCATCTGCGCGCCATGGCCGATCAGCAGGACCAGCGGCGCCTGGTTTCGCGCAAGGCCCATGGCCTTCAGCACGCGGGCCGCGATTTCGGCACGCGCGGGGCCGGGTATGGCGGACAGGATATCGGGCGCAGACGACGCGGCGCGATCGGTGCCCAGCCGCAGCGCCGAACGCAGCAGCTTGGCGCCATAGGTCAGGCCGGCGGCTTCGACAAAGGCGAACGAACTGACGGCGGCCTGCCGAAACCGTCCCCAGGCACGCGTTGCGCGGGCGCGGATCCGGGAATCGGCCTCGTCCGGGCTGTGGGAACAGGTCCGGATCTGCGGCACCAGAAGGGCGGGCAGGTGATCTTCGACCACGTCCGACCCCGCCTGCTGATGTGCCAGCGGCAGGCCGAAGAAGCCGGCAAAGCCCAGCGTCTCGATCCCGGCATCCTGCGCCTCGAGCGCGCGGCGGAAGATTTCCGAGCGCGTATCGATGCAGAAGGCGGCCTGCAGCGCGGGGCGCGACCGCACGGCGGCCGGGGCTGACAGGCGCCGCGCGAGGTCACGCTGATGGGCGCGCTCGGCGGCGTCCTGCAGGATCGCGTCGATCACCTGATCGGGGGTGGGGACCACCGGCGCGGCATGGGCCGCAACGACACGTGCCCATTCGGCGCCGATCTGCGGCACATGCGTCAGCAGCGCCTCTTCCCAGATCAGGCGAATGGCCAGCAGGCCAGCCAGGTCCCGATCGGTCCCGCCGCGCAGCTCGGCCCGCCACAGGGCGCCACGGGCCAGTTGGGCCCAGCCGCCCAGATCCATCAGCAGCCGGTGAAAGGCCGTCGGCGCGGCCTGTTCGTCCAGGCCCAGCCGTTCGGCGGCGCGCAGGATGGCCCGTTCGGCGGTATCGGGCGCCGCCGCGACATGAGCGCAGAAGCCCGGCAGCCCGGCGATTTCGGGCGTCAGGTCATGGCTGGCCCATTCGCGCCAGGCGGTATAGGCCTCGCGCCCCGGCGTGGGCGTCCACAGGGCCTGGCCGCGATCGTAGTGACCCGCCGCCCACAGGCCCAGGCTGCGGGCGATCACGGCGGGCCAGTCGGTTCCCGTGACCCTGGCCGCCAGATCGGCCACCGTCGGCAGCGGGTTCACCGGGGGCGCATCCGTGCGGGCGCGGGCCTTCAGCATCGCCAGATCGACGGGCTTGAACGGAGATTCACACGCGATCAGCGCGGCGGCCAGGTCGTCGTCGCTGATCTCGCCCCGGGCGATCATCGCGGCGAATTCCGCGCGCGGGCGGGTCAGGCTTTCGCCCGCGACCCGGGCCATCAGGGCCGAGGCCGTGGCAAGATCGGTTCCCGACTGGCCAAGGAAGGGGTTGACCGCAACCGTGGCCTCCAGCCCGAAGGCGGGCGGGATCGCGCGCAGGGCGGATTCGGCCGCGCGCAGGATTTCCGGCATCCGGGCCGGGGCGATGACATCGTGTTTCATGAACATGGGGAGTCCTCCGGGGAAAGCGGGTCAACGGGCGGTGCGCAGGCCGCCGATCAGGCGGTCGAACAGCGTGTTCAGATACAGCCCGTTCGCCAGGTGGACCCGCCAGCCGGCCGAGGCCGGGTGATGTGCCCAAAGCGGGAACAATGCCTGCGCAAAGGCCACCAGGCCGAACGACCCCACGGCCAGCACGATCAACGCCCATTCCAGCGCGCCGACCTGCGGCGTGGGCGGCAGATGGGGGCCCCACAGCGCCTGGGCCGCGACCTGAAAGCCGAAATAGCCGAACGCGGCGGCGACCGAGGCCGTGACCGTGCGGCGGGTCAGCGCGGCTGGGGCCGCCCCGGCCAGGCCCTGGGCCACCAGATAGGCCACGCCGAACACCAGCATCGCCCCCAGCGCCAGCGCCTGCGGGCTTTTCGGCCCCGCGATCAGCGTGAACAGGGCGGCCATGGCGGCATAGAGCCCCAGCGCCAGAAGGAAGGACCGGCCGACGGCCGCAAGGTCGGGCACGGCGACGGGCCCGGGCCGGCGCGTTGCCAGAACCGCGCGCACCGCGCCACCCGAGCCAAGGAAGGCATAAGCCTTGTACAGCGAATGCGCCAGGATATGCAGCAGCGCCAGCGCCCACAGGCCCAGCCCGCATTGCATCAGCATGAAGCCCATCTGCGCCACCGTGGACCAGGCCAGCGCGGTCTTGATCGCGCTTTGCGTCAGCATGACGACCGCGCCGAACAGGGCGGTGAATCCCCCGATCAGCACCAGCGCCGCCATCGCGCCCGCGCTGGACTGCACCGCATCCGCCATGCGGATCAGCAGGTAGCCGCCGGAATTGATGATCCCCGCATGCAGCAGGGCCGAAACCGGGGTCGGGGCCTCCATCACCTCGGTCAGCCAGCCATGCAGCGGGAAGGCCGCCGTCTTGAGCAGCGCCGCCACGACCAGCCCGATGGCCGCGATCTGCAGCGCCCAGCCCGGCATGGCCGCCGCCGTCAGATCGGCCGAACCCGAGGCGCGCCAGAAGGCAACCGCCGCCACGATCAGCGCCAGATCGCCCGCATGCCAGACCAGCGAGAACTTGGCCGCAGCGCGCCGCGCCTCGGGCCGGTCGGGATAGAACAGAAGCAGCGCGCGCGGCCCCAGGCCCACCGCCACGAACGCGGCGACCAGAACCGCCAGATGCGCCGCCTGGACCAGAACCAGCACGGCCGCCAGCGTGGCCAGCATCCGGGAATGAAACAGGCCTTCGCGGCTTTCGCCGTCCAGATAGCGGCGCGAATAGCGCATCACGATCCAGCCCACGAAGCCGACGAGCAGCGCCATCGTCGCCGATACGGCGTCAAGGCGAACCAGGGTTCCCGAAATGGGTCCGGCCACGATCAGCTGGACGACGCCACCAAGGCCCAGAGCCAGCGCCGCAAAAGCCGCCGCTTCGGACAGGGGCGGGATCGGACGAGGCCGGCAGCCCGGCCGCAACGCCGCCATGCCCGAGGTGGCCAGAAGGATCAGCGGCGCGAGGGCGGGAAGGGGAATCGAGAAAGTCATCTGCGTCTCCGGTCGGGTCCTGTTCGACGCATCGGATACAATCTTTGAAACTTCCAGAAAATTACATATTATCTATTCAACCATTCTATCAGATGGAACAATGGCCCCGCTGAACCTGCATCATCTGCGCCTGTTCCGGGCAGTTGCGCGCGAAGGCACGCTGACGGGTGCCGCGCGCATGCTGAACCTTTCGCAATCGGCGCTGTCCACGCAGATCAAGGCGCTGGAGGATTCGCTGGGCCATGACTTGTTCGAACGCCGGGGCAGGGGTCTGGTCCTGACCGAGGCCGGGCGCATCGCGCTGGATCATGCCGATGCGATCTTTCGTGCGGCCGAAGATCTGACCGCCACGCTGCGCCAGGCGGGGACCGCAAGGCGCAGCCTGCGCGTGGGGGCGCTGGCGACGCTGTCGCGCAACTTCCAGATCGCCTTTGTTTCCCCGTTGATCGGGCGGCCCGATGTCGAGGTCATCCTGCGATCCGGCAGCCAGGACGAATTGCTGCGCGGGCTACGGGCCATGGCGCTGGACGTGGTGCTGACGAATCTGCCGCCCGCGCGCGACGCGGCCAGTCCCTATCTGGTCCATGAACTGGACGAACAGCCCGTCAGCCTGGTCGGCCCGCCCCCCGGCCCGGACGCGCCGACCGATCTGGCCGGGATTCTGGGGGCCGAGCCGCTGATCCTGCCCACGCCGGAGACCGCGATCCGGGCGGGATTCGACGCGCTGGCCCAGCGGTTGGGCGTTGTTCCCCGCATCGCGGCCGAGGCCGATGACATGGCCATGCTGCGCCTTCTGGCGCGCGAAGGCGCGGGCCTTGCAGTCATTCCGCCGATCGTCGTGCGCGACGAGCTGGCCTCGGGCCGGCTGGTGGAACGTGCGCGTCTTGACCCCTTGCGCGAGCGCTTTCTGGCCGTGACGATCGCGCGCCGCTTCCCCAACCCCCTGGTTGACGAGATCCTGCGCGCAGCCCACGCCTAGAACCCATCCGGGGCCTTTATCTGCACCGCTTTCGTGGTCTAACAGTGACCACAAGACCATCAGGGGGGAGCGAAGATGAACACGGCATCCGGCGCGGATCTGAAATTCGCCGCCAGCCTGTCGCGGCTGGGAACGGAATCGGCCTTTGTCGTTCTGGCACGGGCGCAGGAACTGGCCGCGCAGGGGCGCGACATCATCAATCTGGGCATCGGTCAGCCGGATTTCCGCACGCCCGACCACGTGGTCGAGGCCGCGATCCGCGCCCTGCGCGACGGGGCGCATGGCTATACGCCCGCCAACGGCCTGCCCGCCCTGCGCGAGGCCGTGGCCGCCGATCTGAACCGCCGCCATGGCGTCGAGGTCGATCCCGATTGCGTGGTCGTCGTGCCCGGGGCCAAGCCCACGATGTTCTTTGCCGTCCTGATGTTCGGCGAGCCCGGCGCCGAGATCATGTATCCCGACCCCGGCTTTCCGATCTATGAATCCGTCATCCGCTACAGCGGTGCCCGGCCCGTCCCGATCGTCCTGCGCGAGGAGAACGGCTTTGCCTTCTCGGCCGAGGAGGTGCTTTCGCAGATCACCGAACGCACGCGGCTGATCATCCTGAATTCGCCCGCCAACCCGACCGGCGGCGTCGTGCCCAGGGCCGAGATCGACAGGCTGGTCGAAGGGCTGATGCGCCATCCCCATGTCGCGATCCTGTCCGACGAGATCTATTCCTGCCTGCTGTATGACGGCCGCCGGCATGTCTCGCTGCTGCAATATCCCGAGCTGCGCGACCGCCTGATCATGCTGGACGGCTGGTCCAAGACCTATGCCATGACCGGATGGCGGCTGGGCTATGCGGTCTGGCCGAAATCCTGCGTCGAGCATGTCGTGCGCCTGTGCATCAACGACCATTCCTGCGTCAATGCCGCAACCCAGTTCGCCGGCATCGCCGCGCTGACCGGTCCGCAGGACGCGGTGGACGAAATGCGCGCGCGCTTCGACGAACGTCGGCGCATCATCGTGCAGGGGCTGAACGCGCTGCCCGGGATAGGCTGCCTGGAACCGGGCGGCGCCTTCTATGCCTTTCCCAACATCACCGGCACCGGTCTGACCTCGCGCGAGGCGCAGGATCTGTTCCTCGAGGAGGCCGGCGTGGCGACCGTTTCGGGCACGTCCTTCGGCGCGCATGGCGAGGGATACCTGCGCTTTTCCTATGCCAGCTCGGCCGAGAATATCCGCGAGGCGCTGGACCGCATCCGCCAGCTGCTGGAGCGGCGCATGGGCTGACCGATCGGCCGCATTCCCGTTTTGAGATTTTCGTTTTCCGCGCTAAAAGGAAAACGAACGGACGGGAGCGAACCCATGGCGGGACCTTTCAACGCGCGCCAGAAGGCGATACTCAGCCAGATCCGGCAAGAGGGCCGCGTTTTGGTCGAGGATCTGGCCGCCGCCTTTGGCACCACGCCCCAGACGATCCGCCGTGACCTGCGCCTGCTGGAGGAAACCGGCGAGGTGATGCGCTTTCACGGCGGTGCCAGCCTGCTGCCGGGCACCGAATATACCAGCTTCGAGATCCGGCGCACGATTCAGGCCGAAGCCAAGGAGCGGATCGGCCGCGCCGTTGCCGCGCGCATCCCCGACAATACCATGCTGATGATCAACGGCGGCACGACGACCGCCGCCTTCGCGCGGGCGCTGGCCACGCGCACCGGGCTGCGCATCATCACGGACAACCTGGAAATCGCGAATGATCTCAGATCGATAGGCAATTTCGACATCATGGTTCCCGGTGGCACGGTGCGCCGGTCGGACGGCACCGTGACCGGGGTGGCGGCGCTGGAATTCCTGCGGGGCTTTCGCGCCGACATCGCCGTGATCGGCGCGGCGGCGGTCGATTCCGATGGCGCGCTTCTGGATTTCGACCTGGCCGAGGCCGCCGTCGCACGCGCCATGATGGACTGCGCCAAGCATGTCATCCTGGCCGTCGATTCGACCAAGTTCGACCGCTCGGCGCCCGTCGTGGTGGGCTGGCTGCGGCAAGTTAATACGCTGGTCACCGACCGCTGCCGGTCCGAGCGTATCCGTGCGCTGTGCGAAGCCCAGGATGTCGAACTGGTCGAGTCCGACCCGGTTCCGGCATGAGCGGGAATCGTTGACAGGTATTTTCGTTTCGGTAACTCTATCGAAAAATTCGCGCACGATATCGCGCATCCATGCCAAGGGGAGGACGGCGTGGGATCACATGACGGATTGCTCGAACTGCCCCACGGGGCATCGCGGCCGGCCTTCGCGCCCGGTCGGGCATGCATGGCCTTGCGTCGGAGGGTCGCCTGATGCAGGCTGCACTGCGCTTTCTCGATCTTCTGGGGGCGCTCAACCGGAGCGTCGCCGCGGTCGGTCTGTGGCTGGCCATGGCGCTGGTGGCGCTGATGACGGGGATCGTCCTGACCGGCGTCTTCTTTCGCTATGTGCTGAACGACTCGATCACCTGGGTCGAGGATGTCGCGCTGATCATGATGGTCTCGACCGCCTTCATCGTGGCGCCGCATGCCTACCGGACCGGCGCGAATGTCGCGATCGAGATGGTGACGGCCGTCCTGCCCGCCATGCTGCTGCGGGTGCTGCGTGTCGTGATCAACATGCTGATCCTGTGGCTGATCTGGCGGTATTTCCTGGAAAGCCTGGCGCTGGTCGATCGCGGCTGGGGCATCAGGGTCAACACCGTGCCGATCCCCTGGGCCTGGCCCTACATGATCCTGCCGGTGGCCTTTGCCGCCATGGTCCTGGTCGCGGTCGAGCTGATCGGGCGCGACCTGTGGGCGCTGATCTTCCGCTCTGACGCGGCGGACCTGCCGCATGTCGCACCGATCGAGCCGGAATAGGGGGCGGGCATGGGTCTGGCATTCTTCTGGATCTTCTTCGTCCTGATGGCGGTCGGCATGCCGGTGGTCTTTGCGCTGCTGGTGGCGCCCGCGCTGTCGCTGGTGATCGACGGCAAGGACGGGCTGTTCTTCGCCAAGCTGCTGAGTTCGGTCTATACCGGCATCTATTCCTTCCCGCTGATGGCGGTGCCGTTCTTCATCCTGGCCGGAGAGCTGATGAATTCCGGCGGCATCACGCGGTCGATCGTGAAGTTTTCCGAATCCATGATCGGCCATGTCCGGGGCGGGCTGGCGCAGGTGAACATCCTGTCGTCGATCCTGTTCGCGGGGCTGTCGGGCTCGGCGGTGGCCGATACCTCGGCGCTTGGCAAGATGCTGATCCCGGCGATGGAGAAGAACGGCTATTCCCGGCCCTTTGCCGCGGCGGTCACGGCGGCCTCGTCGGTGATCGGGCCGATCATTCCGCCCTCGGGCATCATGATCCTCTATGCCTTCGTGATGAATGTCTCGGTCGCGGGGCTGTTCTTGGCGGGCTTCGTTCCGGGGCTGATGGTGGGTCTGGGGCTGATGGCGCTGACGGCGTGGCTGAGCCGCCGGCGCGGATACCCCGTGGCCAGCCATCGCGCCAGCTGGTCGGAGCGGTCGGTTGCCTTTCTGGAGACCTATCCGGCGCTGCTGACGCCCGTGCTGCTGCTGGGCGGCATCCTGTCGGGCATCTATACCCCGACCGAGGCGGCTGCCGTCGCCGCCTTCTATGCGCTCTTTGCCTCGGCCCTGATCCGCACCGAGGCCTGGGCGCGCTTTGTTTCGCGCCCCGTCCATGCCTATCTGCACATCCTGCCGCTGACGGTGTTCCTGTTCGCGGGTTTCACCGATTACGTGGGCTTCCGGCTGTTCGCGGGTCTTTCGCTGGGCTGGGTCGTGGTGGCCGAGATCCTGTGGCGGCTGACCGCATCGAAGGCCGCGCGGGGGGTAACCCATGCCGAACCGCCGCGCCGCGCATTGTCGGCCGATCTGCGCATCGCCGGGGGAGAGACGGCCCGGCGCCTGCCCGACGTGCTGCGCCAGACCGCAATCCAGTCGGGGATCATCCTGCTATTGGTCGGCGCGGCCGTGACCTTCGGCTGGATGGTCACCGTTTCGGGCCTTGCGCGCGAGGCCGCGGGCCTGATCAACGACACGACCGACAACCCCTATATCCTGCTGTTCCTGGTGAACATCCTGCTGTTCGTGGTGGGCATGTTCCTGGATGCTGGCCCCGCCATCCTGATCCTGGGCCCCGTTCTGGGCCCGATCATGACACAGGCGGGTGTCGATCCGCTGCATTTCGCCATCGTGATGTGCGTCAACGTCACGGTGGGCCTGGCCACGCCGCCGATGGGGCTTGTGCTGTTCGTGGCGGCCTCGGTGGCCAATGAGCGGCTTGAACGGATCGTGCAGGCGATCCTGCCGTTCCTTGTGGTCGAGTTCGCGGTGATCTTCCTGATCACCTATTTCCCGAGCCTGACCATGACGATCCCCGCGCTTGCGGGATTTGCCAGATGCCCCTCCGGTGCCACGCTGTGCGAGGCATTGGTGGGGTGGACCGGGAACTGACCCGGAAACGACATCAAAGGGAGGACATGATGAAACTCAATTTCAAGGGAGTGCTGGCGGCGACCGCGATCGCGGCCCAGGCCGCCTTCGGCTGGGCCAGCGCGGCGCAGGCGGCGGATTACACGATCAAGGTCGCCTTCCTCGGCTCGCAGGATGACGAGGATTACGACGGCGCGATGGTCTTCAAGAACTATGTCGAGAGCGTCTCGAACGGCGCCGTCGAGGTGCAGATCTATCCATCCGGCCAGTTCTGCGGCAACGAAAAGGAATGCCTGGAAAACCTGCAGGCCGGCATTCTCGAGGTTTTCATCACCACGATCGGCGGCTTTGGCAATGTCTTTGGCCCGGGCCAGGTTCTGGACCTGCCCTACATGTTCAAGGACGATCGCACCGCGGAATGCGTCTTTGACGGGCCCTTCACCGATCAGCTGCGCGATGGCGTGCTGCAGGCCGGCATCCCGATGCGCCTGATGGTCGTGTCGAATACCGGCGGCTGGCGCAACTTTGCCACCACGACCAAGCTGATCAAGCGGCCCGAAGACATCAAGGGCATGAAGATCCGCACCATCGCCGCCGAGATCCAGCAGGAGCTGGTGCGCCAGCTGGGCGGCAACCCGACCCCCGTCGCCTGGCCCGAGGTCTATACCGCGCTGGCCACCGGCGTGGTCGAGGGCACCAAGAACGGCATCACGGACATCATGAACATGAAGTTCCCCGAGGCCGGCCTGAAATACCTGACCCTTGACGGTCACGCCTATATGGGCGCGCTGTGGTGGTATTCGGATGTCGCCTGGCAGCAGCTGCCCGACGACATCAAGCGGATCGTCTTTGACGGGATGAACCATCTCAAGACCGTCACCCGCGCCATGCCGATGCGCCGCCAGATCGAGGCCTATGAAGCCTTCAAGGCTCAGGGTGGTCAGATCTATGTGCCCAATGCCGAGGAAAAGGCCGCCTTCCAGCAGGCGACCTCGGGCATGCGGCAGTGGTATATCGACAAGTATGGCGAAGAATGGCTGAACAAGCTGGACGCGGCTGTCGCCGAATGCACCCAGAAGATCGACGCGGAATTCGCGGCTGCCGCGAAGTAAGGCGCTGATCGCATGAAATCCCGGGGGGCGGCATCGCCCTCCGGACGGACAAGCCGGACAATTCCATGACACCCATTCTGATCGCCGGCGTGGCGGTGGCCGATATCGTGATGCAGGTCGCCGAGCTGCCCCGCCGGGCCGAGAAATATCGTGCCCAGGCCGCCACCGTGACGGTGGGGGGGTGCGCGGCCAATGCCGCGATCGCGGTCGCGCGCCAGGGCGGCCGGGCGATGCTGGCCGCGCGGCTGGGCGACGACCTGATCGGTCGCCTGATCCATGACGCGCTGCGGGACGAAGGCGTGGACCTGTCGCTGTGCGACATGCGCCCCGGCGCGCGGTCGTCCTTTTCCTCGATCCTCGTGGATGCGCGGGGGGAACGGCAGATCGTCAACTTCCGCGGCCAGGATCTTGCGCCGACGCTGGACCTGTCGGCCGCGCCGCGGCCCGCGGCGGTTTTGGCCGACAACCGCTGGCCCGCGCTGACCCGCGCCGCGATCGCGGCCGCCCGGGCCTGGGGCGTGCCCGCCATCGTCGATGCCGAGGCCCCCTTCGAGGCCGAGGCCGTGCAGGGCGCCTCGCATCTGGCCTTCTCGATGCAGGGTCTGCGCGCCTATGCGCCCGATCTGTCCCCCGAACGCGCGCTGGAACGGGCACAGGCGGAATTCGGCGCCGTCGCGATTGTCACGGACGGCGAACGCGGCGTGTGGTTTGCCGAAGGCGGTCGGGTCGCGCATCTGCCCGCCTTCGCGGTGCCCGTCGTCGATACGCTGGGTGCGGGTGATGTCTGGCACGGCGCCCTTGCGCTGCGCCTTGCCGAAGGGGCCGACCTGTCCGCCGCCATCCGCCACGCCAACGCCGTGGCCGCCCTGAAATGCCGCGCCTTCGGCGGCGCACAGAGCTGCCCCACGCGCACCGAAACCGAACATTTCCTGAAGGAGAACGCATCATGCAGCTGACGCCCGGCAAATTGTGGGGCCTGCGGCGAATGGCCGACGAGAACGGCATCTTCAAGATGGTCGCCGTCGATCAACGTCCCCCGATCAAGCAACCGATCGCCCGCCATCTGGGCGTGGAGGAAGCCCCCTGGGGCGAAGTGGCGCGCTTCAAGCGGATGCTGATCGAGACGCTTCAGGATCGCGCGACCGCGATGCTGCTGGACCCGCATTACGCCATACCGCACGGGATCGACGCGCTGTCGCCCGAAAAGGGGCTGATCGTGACGCTGGAGGATTCGTTGTTCCGCGAAACGCCCGGCGGGCGGCTGTCGGATTCGATCGACGACTGGTCGGTGGACAAGATCAAGCGGATGGGCGGCGATGCGGTCAAGGTGCTGGTCTGGTACCGCCCGGATGCCGACCCCGACATCTGCCGCGCCCAGCAGGATTATGCCAAGCGCGTGGGCGAGGCCTGTGCGCGCCACGACATCCCCTATCTGCTGGAACTTCTGGTCTATCCGCTGGCCGCCGACGCCCACCAGACCCGCGACTATGTCGAGATGAAGGCCAAGCGCGCAGATCACGTCCTGGAATCGGTCGCGGAATTCGCCCGGCCCGATTACGGCGTCGATCTGTTCAAGCTGGAAAGCCCGGTCAATGCCGAGGATGCCGATGGCTCGAACGACGTTCAGGCGCTGTTCGACGAGATGGGCCGCCTTGCGGGCCGCCCCTGGGTGATGTTGTCGGCCGGCGCGGGCAAGGACGCGTTCCGCAACGTGCTGGCCCATGCTTTCCGCGCGGGCGCTTCGGGCTTTCTTGCCGGAAGGGCGATCTGGGCGGATGCCTTTGCGCATTACCCCGACTGGGACGCGATCCGCGCCGGGCTGCAGGGCGATGCGGCGGCCTATCTGGACGATATTTCGACGCTGGCCGAAACCCACGCCGCCGATTGGCGCAGGCACCCGGCCTACGGACCGGATGGCGCGGTCTTCCAGCCGCAGGGCCCCGAATTCCGCCATCTCTATGCCGGACTGGAGGCCTGACGTGTCGATCGGACTTCTTCCCCTGGGTCGGCCCACCTTCGACGTCCCCTATGCCGAGGAACGCCTGGCCGCGATGCTGGCGCGGCTGGACGAAAGCGGGGCGGATTTCGTCGGCCCCCGGAAGCTGCTTCTGGACGCGGCCGAGGCCCGCGCGGCGCTGGACCGGATCGTGGATCAGGGCGCCACGCGGATCCTGATCCTTCAGGTGACATTCACCGATGCGGGCATGGCGGTCGAGGCCGCAAATACGGGCCTGCCGGTGGCGATCTGGGCGGTGCCCGAACCCCGGCTGGGCGGGCGGCTGCGTCTGAACGCCTTTTGCGGGCTGAACCTTGCGGCCCATGCGCTGGGGCGGTCGGGTATTGCGCCCGACTGGGCCTATGGCGCGCCCGAAAGCCTGACCGGGGACGACATGGCCGCGCTGCTGCACGGGCGGGGCGGGCAGGATCGCCCCGAACCGGTTCCCGCCGGCCCGGTGGGCCAGACTGGCCGAAGGATCGCCGCTGCGCTGTCGGGCCGCCGTATCGGGCGCATCGGCGCCCATCCCGATGGATTCGACACCTGCCGCTATGACGCCCGCGCGCTGGCAGATCTGGCCGGTGTCACGGTCGAGGCGATGCCTCTGGAAACCCTGTTCGAACGCGCCCGCGCCACCGCGCCCGAGCGGCTGGAGCCGATCCGCGCGCGGGCCAGGGCCGAGCTGACCGGGCTGGACACGGTGGACCAGGACCAGCTCGACCGTTCGCTGCGCCTTGCCGCCGCGCTGCAGGACCTGCGGGCCGAAGGCGGCTATGACGCCTTTGCGATCCGCTGCTGGCCCGAAACCTTCACCGAATACGGCGGCGCGGTCTGCGGCCCGGTGTCGATGCTGGGCGAGGCGCGCGTGCCCTGTGCCTGCGAGGCCGATACCTATGGCGCGCTGAGCCAGATGATCCTGCAAGAGGCCTCGGGCGGGCAGGCGGTCTTCCTGACCGATCTGGTCGATGTGGACATCGAGGACGGCACGGCGGTGGTGTGGCATTGCGGGCAGGCGCCGATCTCGATGCGTGACCCCGAGGCCCCGGCCGAGGCGACGATCCACACCAATCGCCGGATGCCGCTTCTGTATCAGTTCCCGCTTCGGCCCGGGCGCGTGACGCTGATGCGCGTCTCGCAGGCCGGTGGGCGGCCGATGATGGTGATTTCGGGGGCCGAGATGCTGCGCCGCCCGATGGCATTCACCGGAACCTCGGGCGTTCTGCGGCCCGACCGGCCCGCCGACCGCTTCATGGCCGACCTTATCGATGGCGGCCTGGAACATCACCTGTGCATCGCCTATGGCGATCATCGCGCGGCCCTGCGCGAGACCGCCGCGGCACTGAACCTTCCCGTACTGGAGATCTGACCATGATCCGCTATGGACTGATTGGCGCGGGCATGATGGGGCAGGAGCATATCCGCAACATCGCGCTGCTGGAGGGCGCCGAGGTCACGGCGCTGGCCGACCCGGACGCCGCCATGCTGGCCGAGGCATTGCGCCAGCAGGGGGGCACGGCGCGGGCCTTCGCCGACTGGCGCGAGATGGTCTCGGCCGATCTGTGCGACGTGTACCTGATCGCCTCGCCCAACGATGCCCACCACGCCACGCTGATGCAGCTTTTGCCCACCAACAAGCCGATCCTGTGCGAAAAGCCCATGTGCACCACGGTCGAGCATTGCCGCGAGGTCGTGGCCGCCGCGCGGGGCCGCAGCGCGCCGCTGTGGATCGCGATGGAGTATCGCTATATGCCGCCGGTGCAGCGCCTGATCGCCGAATTGCGCGCGGGCCGGGCGGGTGATCCGGTGATGATGGCGATCCGCGAACACCGGTTTCCCTTCCTGCACAAGGTCGGCGACTGGAACCGCTTTTCCGCCCGGACCGGCGGAACGCTGGTCGAGAAATGCTGCCATTTCTGGGACCTGATGCGGCTGGTGCTGCAATCCGACCCGGTGCGGGTCTATGCCTCGGGCGCGATGGACGTCAACCACCGCGACGAAAGCTATGACGGCCGGGTGCCCGACATCATCGACAATGCCTTTGTCGTGATCGACTTTGCCAATGGCACGCGGGGAATGCTGGACCTGTGCATGTTCGCCGAAGGCTCGCATTGGCAAGAGGTGATCTCGGTCACCGGACCGAAGGCGCGGATCGAGGCGCGCGTGCCCGGCCCGTTGCGCTTTGATCCCGAGGGGAGCGAGAAACACGCCCAGATCGCCATTGCCGACCGGGCCAGCCGCCGCGAATGGGCCGAAGAGGTCGCCGTCGATCCCGCGCTCTTGCGCGCGGGCGACCATCATGGTTCGACCTTCTACCAGCATCAGCGATTCCTTGACCTCGTCCGCCGGGGCCACGGTCAGCCCGAGGTCAGCGCCGAGGACGGGCTGTGGTCGGTGATGGTGGGCGCGGCGGCCGAAGAATCGGCCCGGACAGGGCAGGCGGTCGAACTGAGGGGGATCTGATGACACGCGAAGCATTCGGCCAGCTTCCCGACGGGACCATCGTCGAGCGCGTGACATTGCGCGGCGGGGGGCTGACGGCGCGCGTCATGACCTGGGGCGCGGTGGTGCAGGATCTGCGGATGCAGGGCCACGAGCCGCCGCTGGTCCTTGGCTTCGACCGGTTCGAGGACTACCCGGCCCATTCGCGCTATTTCGGCGCGATCGCGGGCCGTTGCGCCAACCGCATCGCCGGTGCGCGTTTTGAACTGGACGGACAGGAATTCCGGCTGGACCCGAACTTCCTTGGCAAGCACCACCTGCATGGCGGCAGCCTGGGCACGGGCAAGCGCCCGTGGCGGATCGCCGATCTTGGCGAGTCCCACGTGACGCTTGCGATAGAGCTTGCCGATGGCGAGATGGGCTATCCCGGCGCGATGCGGGTCCAGGCGACCTATGCCCTGCCGGGCGAGGGCGTCCTGGATATCCGCATTCGCGCCGAAACCGATCGCCCGACCCTGTGCAACTTCGCGCCACACAGCTATTTCAACCTCTCGGGCGAGCCCGACATCCTGAACCACAGCCTGCGCATTGCCGCCGATCATTACCTGCCCGTGGATGCCGAGCTGATCCCGACCGGGCAGGTGGCAGCCGTCGAGGGCACCGATTTCGACCTGCGCGCGGGTGTGCGGCTGGGCGATGTCTGTGCGCGCCTGCGGCTTGACCACAATTTCTGCCTGTCGGACCGGCGCTTGCCGCTGCGCGAGGTGGCCGAGCTGAGCGCCGGCGCCCTGCGCATGGGCATCCGCACGACCGAGCCGGGGCTGCAGGTCTTCGACGCCGCGCCGTTCGATCTGCCGGTGCCGGGTCTGGGCGGGCGGCGGATCGGCCCCCATGCGGGCCTGGCGATCGAGCCGCAGGTCTGGCCGGACGCGATCCATCATCCCGGCTGGCCGCAGGCCGTCCTGCGGCCCGGCGAAACCAGCGAACAGCACAGCCAGTTCATCTTCGAACGGTCCTGAGCGGCGCGTCGGCCCGGCCGGGATCAGTCCAGCTCCAGTTGCTCGATCGTCGCGCGGATCGCGCTGGCGGTGTCGTCGCTGTCGGCCGACACGGCCAGCCCCACCAGCGCGCCCGGCGGGGTGCCGAAGGCGCGGGCATGATCCGCGGCCAGATCGACGCTTTCCGCATGGCTGCCCGTGCCCGACGATCGCAGGATCACCGTCTTGCCGCGCCTGTCCAGATAGGGGCTGGGAAGGATCTGTCCCCGTCGATGGGCACCGCCCCAGACATAGACCAGCACCCGTGCCTCCGGGTTCTGCAACAGCGACCGGATCGAGCCGCTTCCGGCCAGACGCTCGGCCTCGGCCTGCGGCAGAAAGACGAAATAGAGCGCCAGGTTGCGGTCGTCGCCGCCCTTCCGCGTCAGGTCGGTCGCAGGCACGGACCGGGTGACGTTCCACCGCCACGAGGCGCGCCGGGCAGACCAGTCCGCCCGGTCCACCGGCCGCCACAGCATCGAAACCGTCCCATCCGAGATAACGTCGAGGCGCGCCCCGCGCGCCTTGTAGGTGTTGGAGGAAAACAGCCGGAACTTCTGTTCCTTCCAGCCCGCATCGAAGGAAACCGGCGCCGCCCCCGCATGCCCGGCGGTCACGCAGGCGGCACATGCGGCAAGCAAGGTCATTCGCAGGATCTGGCGTCGATGCACGATCTATCTCCCGGGCTGTGGCGCATCACAGGCAACTGGCAAGGGGATACTGGCGCCGCAGCCCCCTTGCGGCAAGGGGCGCGGGGTTGAACAGATCGTGACCGGCGGCTCCGATGCGTGCGGCGACATCGCGACGTCAGGCCCGGGATCAGGACAGGGTCACGAAATAGCGATACCCGTCGCAGCGGAAATTGAAGCTGCGCAATTCGATCGCGCGGTCGAGCGCGTCGAAGGCCACGCGCTCGACCTGCATGATGGGGTCCGCCGGCGCGCAGCCCAGCCGCGCTGCCATCGCCGCCCCTGCGGTGGTCGCGTTCAGTCGCTCTTCGGCGCGCAGGACGACGATGCCGTAAGCCTGCTGGTACAGGACATACAGGTTGTTCGGCAGGGGCCGGCGATCCATCAGGCCGGGAAACAGCGACACCGGCACGACCGAGACTTCGTGAATCCTTGGCCCGTCGGGCAGGGCGCGCATCCGGGTGATCTCGACGACATCCCCGGGCGCATCGACCAGCTGGCGCCGCTCGTCGGCCCGGGCCGGACGTATCCGCAGCTCTTCGTCCAGCAGGATGGGCGTCTCGAGCCGTCCATCGGGGCGGCGCAGGCGGAAGAAATGGAACAGGGCCTCGTTCGGCGTCCGCAGCGTCACGAACGTGCCCTTGCCCTGCACCCGGCGCACGATGCCGCGCGCCTCGAGCTCGCTGACCGCCTTGCGCGCCGTGCCCTGGCTGACGCCGAATTCCTCGCCGATCTGGAACTCGCTGGGCAGCATCGATCCCGGCGGCAGGGCGCCGCTGGCGATGCGATGGATCAGGCCGTCGATGACCTGCCGATACAGGGGCACATTCGTCTGGTTCATTGGCAAACTCTTACCCTGACACGCGACGCTCGCAAGTCCTGATGCACAATTCTTATATAAGAGTGCTTGTATAAGAACAGAGTTGCGTTACCATGGGTTCAGATTCGTTCAATCGTGGGAGCCGAAAAGATGTCTGAGATACCGCACCTGCTGGTTCACGATCATGCCGACAATGTCGGCGTGGTCGTGGTCGAGGGGCTGACCGCCGGGACCGACATGCTGTGCTGCGTGACGGCGGACAATTCGACCTTTCGCCTGACCGTCCGCGACGATGTGCCGATCGGCCACAAGGTCGCGCTGAAGGACCTGAAGGCGGGGGACACGGCGATCAAGTATGGCGAGGATATCGGCCGGATCGTCGCGGACGTGCCGAAGGGCGGCCATGTCCATACGCACAATCTGAAGACCAAGCGCTGGTAAGGGGGGCGCAACCATGGCGACGAAATATTCCGACCTGACGGTCAAGGCCTATCGGCGCGAAAACGGCCGCGTGGGCGTGCGCAACCACGTGGTGATCCTGCCGGTGGACGACATCTCGAACGCGGCCTGCGAGGCCGTGGCGAACAATATCAAGGGCACGCTGGCGATCCCGCATGCCTATGGCCGCCTGCAATTCGGCGAGGATCTGGACCTGCATTTCCGCACGATCATCGGCACCGGCGCCAACCCCAACGTGGCCGCCGTGGTGGTGATCGGGATCGAGCCGGGCTGGACCCAGCGCGTGGTCGATGGCATCGCCGCGACGGGCAAGCCTGTCTGGGGCGTGTCGATCGAACAGAAGGGCGATCTGGAGACGATCCGCCAGGCCAGCTGGAAGGCCAAGGAATTCGTCCATTGGGCCAGCGAGCTGCAGCGCGAGGACGTGCCGCTGTCCGAGCTGTGGATCTCGACCAAATGCGGCGAAAGCGACACCACCACGGGGCTTGGCTCTTGCCCGACGGTGGGCAACATGTATGACAAGCTGATCCCCGAAGGCATCTATGGCGTCTTTGGCGAAACCTCCGAGATCACGGGGGCCGAGCATATCTGCAAGGCGCGCGCGATCAACGAAGAGGTGGGCGAACGCTGGTACAAGATGTGGAAGGCCTACCAGGACGAGGTGATCGAGGCCCACAAGACCGACGACCTGTCCGAAAGCCAGCCCACCAAGGGCAATATCGAGGGCGGTCTGACCACGATCGAGGAAAAGGCGCTTGGCAACCTCGAGAAGATCGGCAAGACCTCGCGCTATATCGATATTTTGCAACCGGCCGAGACGCCGAAATCCGGCCCGGGGCTGTATTTCATGGACACGTCCTCGGCGGCGGCGGAATGCGTCACGCTGATGGCCGCGGCGGGTTACGTGATCCACACCTTCCCCACCGGTCAGGGCAACGTCGTCGGCAACCCGATCGTGCCGGTCATCAAGATCACCGCCAATCCGCGCACCGTGCGCACCATGTCCGAACATATCGACGTCGATGTCTCGGGCATCCTGCGCCGCGAGATGACCATCGACCAGGCGGGCGATGCGCTGATCGACATGATCGTGCGCACCGCGAACGGCCGGAACACGGCGGCAGAGGCGCTTGGACATCGCGAATTCTCGATGACCAAGCTTTATCGCAGCGCGTGAGGGCGCGATGCGCGTCGTCATCTCGGAGTTCATGGACGAGTCGGCGCTGAAGGGCTTTGGCCCGGATGTCGAGGTCGTCTACGACCCGACGCTGGTCGACGACCGGGCCGCGCTTCTGGCGCGGCTCGCGGATGCGGACGGCCTGATCGTGCGCAACCGCACGCGGGTGGATGCGGCGCTGCTGCAGGCGGCCCCGCGGCTTCGTGTCGTGGGGCGTCTGGGCGTCGGGCTGGACAATATCGATCTTCAGGCTTGCAAGGCGCGCGGGGTTGCGGTCTGCCCGGCGACGGGTGCCAACACTTTGGCGGTGGCCGAATATGTCATCTCGGCCGCGCTGCAGCTGGTGCGCGGGGCGTTCGGCCCGTCCGCCCATGCGGCGATGCTGGCCGGGGAATGGCCGCGCACGCAGCTGATGGGGGGCGAGATATCGGGCCGCGTCATGGGGCTTTACGGCTTTGGCGCGATCGCGCGTGCGGTGGCCGAGCGGGCACGCGCATTGGGGATGCGGGTGGCCGCGCATGACCCGTTCCTGCCGCCGGACGATCCCGCCTGGCAGGGCGTGCAACGCTGCGATGCGCGTGAGCTTCTGGCCGAGGCGGACGTCCTGTCGCTGCATGTGCCGCTGACCGATGCCACGCGCAAGCTGATCGACGCGGGCGCGATTGCCCGGATGAAGCCCGGCGCGGTGCTGATCAACACCGCGCGCGGCGGGATCGTGGATGAAACCGCGCTCGCCGATGCGCTGCGCGCCGGGCATCTCTCGGGCGCGGCGCTCGATGTCTTCGAGACCGAGCCGCTGACAGCCGAGGCCGCCCGCCGCTTCGACGGCCTGACCAATATCATCCTGACACCCCACATCGCCGGCGTGACGCAAGAGGCCAATATCCGCGTCAGCCGCGTTACAGTTGAAAACGTCATGAAGGAGCTGGCGCGTGCAGACCGATGACACGATCCTGTCGATCGCCGAGGCCGAAGAGCTGATCGCCGACGTGCTGCGGGCCAGCGGGGCGGCCGAGGCGGCGGCGCGCAGCGTGGCCCGCGCCCTTGTCGCGGCCGAGGCCGACGGGCAGGCGGGGCATGGATTTTCCCGCATCGCGGCCTATGCCGCGCAGGTCCGGTCGGGCAAGGTCGACGGTCACGCGACCCCTGTCGTCGCCGCGCGGCGCGGCGGCATGATCGCGATCGACGCGGCCAGCGGCTTTGCCTATCCGGCCATCGACCTTGCCATCGAGGAACTGGCGCGCCTTGTGCCCGAAACCGGGCTGGCCGGCGCGGCGATCCGGCGGTCGCACCATTGCGGCCAGCTTGGCGCGCATGTCGAAAGGCTGGCGAGCAGGGGGCTGGTCGCGCTGATGGTCGCGAATGCGCCCAAGGCGATCGCGCCCTGGGGCGGCAGCGCGGCGCTGTTCGGCACGAACCCGATCGCCTTTGCCGCGCCACGCGCCAGGGGCGAGCCGCTGGTCATCGACCTGTCGCTGTCCAAGGTGGCGCGCGGCAAGGTCATGGCCGCCGCCAAGGCCGGTCAGCAGATCCCCGAGGGCTGGGCGCTGGACCGCGAGGGGCGTCCGACGACCGACCCGAGGGCCGCGCTGGAAGGCACGATGATCCCCATGGGCGATGCCAAGGGCGCGGCGCTGGCGCTGATCGTCGAGATACTCTCGGCCACGCTGACCGGGGCGAACCATTCCTTCGAGGCTTCGTCCTTCTTCGACGCCGAAGGTCCGCCGCCGGGCGTCGGCCAGCTGATCCTTGCCTTCGATCCGGGCGTGACAGCCCCGGATTTCTGCGACAGGATCGAAGTGCTGCTGGGCGCGATCCTTGCGCAGGATGGCACGCGGCTGCCGGGCACAAGGCGGCTGGCAGCGCGCGAGCGGGCCCGCAGCGAAGGGCTGCGGATGCCCGCGCATCTGATGGCCGAGATCGCGCAATTGCGGGCAGGCTGACAACAGGCGACCGTCGGGCAGGAACAACAAGGACAGGGAGGAAGACATGAAACTCATGACACTTGCCGCGGCGGCCTTCGGGCTGATCGCCGGCGCCGCCGCCGCGCAGGACTGGCCGCAGGGCGATGTGCAATACATCATCCCCTTTGGTCCCGGCGGGGAATCCGACATCACCGCGCGTCTGCAGCAGCCCTATTTCAAGGAACTCTACGGCAAGGAATTGGTCATCAGTTACCAGCCGGGCGGTGGCGGCGCGGTGGGCTGGTCGCAACTGAACACGATGCCCGGCGACGGATCGGTCATCATGGGGGTGAACCTGCCCCATATCATCCTTCAGCCCGCGCGCGGCAATGTCGGCTACCAAACCGACGACATCACGGCGGTCTACATGTTCCACTTCACGCCGGACGCGATCGTGGTCAACGCCGACAGCCCCTATCAGACGCTCGAGGATCTGGTCGCCGACGCCAAGGCAAATCCGGGCCGCGTGACGTTTTCGGGTTCGGGCAAGGGCTCGGCGAACCACCTGGCGCAGCTGCTGTTCGACGAAATGGCGGGCATCCAGACGACCTATGTCGCCTTTGGCGGCACGGGTGAGGCGGTAACCGCCCTTCTGGGCAACCAGGTTTCGGCCGAATGGGGGTATACGACCGTGGGCAAGGCACAGGGCGATCAGGTACGCATGCTGGCCGTCGCGATGGAAGAGCGTCACCCCGCCTTCCCGGATGTCCCGACCTTCCGCGAGCTGGGCTATGATCTCGTCTCGGGCGCCTATCGTGGCGTCGCGGTCCCGAAATCCGCCCCCGAGGAGGTGCGCAAGGCCGTCTCGGACGCGATCGGGGCGATCAACGCCAATCCCGAATTCCGGCAGCGAATGCTGGACGGGGGCTTTGCCCTGATCGACATCCCCTATGGCGAGGCGATGGACGCCTTCATGGCCGAACGCAAGACCACCTATCTGAACGCCGCGCAGCGTGCCGGCCTGATCCAGTAGGCGCATGACCGCATCCGGCGCGCCACGCGCGTGCCGGATGCCTCTGACGGGCAGGGTCCATCCAGGGAGCGGCCCCGTGGCCGATGGTTTGTTGCGATGATCGAGCATCTTCTTGCGGCCCTGTCGCCGCTGAACCTGGTCTTTGCGCTGTTGGGGGTCGCCGCGGGGACGATCATCGGCGCGATCCCGGGGCTGACGGCGACGATGGCCGTCGCGGTCCTGGTCCCCATCACCTTTGGTCTGCCGCCGCAAAGCGCGCTGATCCTGCTGGGGGCGATCTATACCGGCGCGATCTATGGCGGCGCCTATGCGGCGATCCTGCTGAACACGCCCGGGACGCCTTCGGCCATCGGGACCACGTTCGACGGCTACCCGATGGCGCGCCGGGGCGACGGCGATCTTGCGGTGTCGGTGGCATGCCTGTCGTCGGTCATAGGCGGCCTTGTCGGGGCATTGGCCCTGCTGCTTCTGGCACCACCTTTGGCGCGTGCGGCCCTGGCCTTCGGCCCGACCGAATATTTCTGGCTGGCCATCTTTGGCCTGTCGCTGATCGCGGCCCTGTCCACGGGCGATTTCATCAAGGGCATGATCGGTGCCTGCCTTGGCATCCTGATGGCCATGATCGGCCTGTCCGAAACCAGCGGCGAGGTCAGGTTCACCTTTGGCTCGCAGACCCTGCTGGGCGGGATCGAGGTCGTCTCGGCCCTGATCGGGCTGTATTGCATTCCCGTGCTGATCGACCTTGTCGCCCGACCCGACCGGCACCTGGAGCACCCCCCCGAAACGCGCGGCTTCCGCCTGCCCGAGGCGCTGCGCATCCTGTGGGTCGAGCGCATCAACGCCCTGCGCAGCTCGGCCATCGGCACGCTGGTCGGCGCGTTGCCGGGGGCGGGCGGATCGATCGCGGGGCTGGTGGCCTATTCCGAGGCTCGCCGCGTGAACCGGCGCCCGCCACCCTATGGCGAGGGCAATCCCGGCGGGATCGTCGCGACCGAGTCGGCCAACAACGCCACCGTCGGCGGCGGCTTCATCCCGACGCTGGTGCTGGGCATTCCGGGCACCCCGCCCGATGCCGTGATCCTGGGTGCCCTGCTGGTCCAGGGCGTGCGCACCGGCCCGGCCCTGTTCAGCGGGGCCTCGGATATCGTGTACACCTTCATCTTCGGGCTGTTCCTGGCCACGGTCCTGATGCTGCCCGTCGGCCTGCTGATCGGCCGCTTTGCCTATGGCGCGATCGTGCGCGCGCCGAAATCGGCGCTGGTGCCCGTGGTGGCCTTCATGACCGTCATCGGCACCTTCGCGATCCGCAACAGCATGTCGGATGTGCTGCTGATGATCCTCTTGGGCGTGATCGGCTGGCTGTGCAAGCTGCGCGGATTTGCCGTGTCGCCCATCGTCCTTGGCCTGATCCTGGGGCGGATCGCGGAAAAGGGCTTTGTCCAGAGCTGGACGATCGGATCGGCCATCGGCGATCTGCCCGGCCAGTTCTTTGGCCGGCCGCTGTCGCTGGCCATCATCGCGATGACGGCCCTGGGCTTCATCTATCCCTTCTGGCCCCGCATCTCGGCCTGGCTGCGACGGCGGCCGGCCGCGCCACGGGCCGCGCAGGAAGCGCCGTCCCGGGCCCGCGTGCTTCTTGACCTGGGCGCCATCGGAATCATGGCGGCGGTTGCCATCACGGCGCTGGTCCAGTCCGCCGGGCTGGGCCGAGATGCCGCCGTCTTTCCGCGCACGATCGCCATCGCGATGCTGGTCTTCTGCGCGCTTGCGGCCTTGCGCACGCTGGTCGCGCGGATCGTGACGGATGAGCCATCCAGCGGGTCGTGGCCGCGCAGGATCGCCTTGCCGCTGGTCATGCTGATTGCCGCCATGCTGGTGCCGCAAATCGGCTTTCTGGCGTCCGGGCTGCTGATGGGCCTGGCGCTGATGGTGGTAGCAGAGTATCGCCCCCACCGCCCATCGGGCTGGCTGATCCTGGCGGTCAGCGTCGCCGTGGCGATCCTGGCCTTCACGCTTGCGTTTCGCGACCTGCTGGCCGTGCCGCTGCCGGCGGGGCGGCTGTTCTAGCCTGCGGAATCGCGAAATTTCAATTCATTGCTTGACACAGGGCGCCACAACGGGCATCTGGTCCCCAGCGCTGCGCTGCCGCGTGAGCATGCCGTGTCCCGCAAGATGAAAATCCCGGGGCCATCAGCGCGACAAATTCAGTTTCCCATCACGCGGGGTTCCTGACGCATCGGCCAAACGGCTGGGGTCTGTTCCCATGCCCGCCGGCCTTCGCGAACCCTCACCGGTTGCCCCCGGGCAATCAAACGTCATGGCCATGCCGGCATCGCGCCGCATGGTTCCTGAAGGAAATACCTTGTTCGATTTTGACATGCTTGGCCTTGCGCCGACGCTCAACGCCGCTCTGCAGCGCGTGAAATTCTCCAAACCCACCCCGATCCAGGCCCAGGCGATTCCGCTTGCGATGGAAGGGCACGACATCCTGGGACTTGCCCAGACCGGCACCGGCAAGACGCTGGCCTTTGGCCTGCCGCTGATCAACCATCTTCTGGCCCAGCCGGGGCGGCTCGCACCGCGCAGCGCCAAGGCGCTGATCCTTGCGCCGACCCGCGAGCTGGTAAACCAGATCGCCGACAACCTGCGCCCGCTGGTGGCCGGGTCGAAGCTGCGCATCAACACCGTCGTCGGCGGCCAGTCGATCGGCAAGCAGATACACAACCTCTCGCATGGGACGGATATCCTGGTGGCCACACCCGGCCGCCTGATCGACCTGATGAACCGTGGCGCGGTGGATCTGGGGCAGGTCCGTCACCTGGTCCTGGACGAGGCCGACCAGATGCTGGACATGGGCTTCATCCACGCGCTGCGCAAGATCGCGCCGCGCCTTGGCACGCCGCGCCAGACCATGCTGTTCTCGGCCACGATGCCCAAGCAGATGGAAGAACTTTCGCGCGCCTATCTGACCGACCCGCGCCGGGTTCAGGTCGCGCCTCCGGGCAAGGCGATCGAGAAGATCACGCAGTCGATTCACTTCCTTGACCGCGCCGGCAAGCCCGCCAAGCTGCGCGAGATCCTTTCGCGCGACCCCGAGGCCACGACACTGGTCTTTGCCCGCACCAAGCATGGCGCCGAGAAGCTGATGAAGGATCTGGTCCGCGATGGCTACAACGCCAGCTCGATCCACGGCAACAAGAGCCAGGGCCAGCGCGACCGTGCCATCCGGGCCTTCCGCAACGGTCAGATCAATGTCCTGGTGGCAACCGACGTGGCCGCGCGCGGGATCGACATTCCCGGCGTGAACACGGTCGTCAACTATGACCTGCCGGACGTGCCCGACAATTACGTCCACCGGATCGGCCGGACGGGCCGTGCCGGGCGCGAAGGCGAGGCGATCGCCCTGTGTTCGCCCGACGAGGCCAACCTGCTGCATCAGATCCAGCGGCTGATGAAGGTCGACGTGCCCGTGGCCAGCGGTGCAAGCCCGCTGGACGACGATGGCCGGGCCCCGCGTGCCTCGCGTGGTGGACCGCGCCGCCGCGGCGGGCGACCCAATGCCGGCAACCGCAGCGGCGCGCCCAAGCGCCGCCGGTTCAGCGCCCATTCCGCGGCCTGATCCGGGCCGAAAGGCAAGGGATCGATGAAACCGACCGGGGCGATCGCCCCGGTCTTTTCATGCCTGTCCTTGCGTTTCAGTGTGCCCGGATCGGACGTCAGTCGGCCGCGATCACTTCCTGGCGCTGTTCGCCCAGCCCCTCGACACGCAGGGTCACGACATCGCCCGGGCGCAGGAAGCGCTGGGGCTTCATCCCCATGCCGACGCCCGAAGGCGTGCCCGTCGCGATCACATCGCCCGGCATCAGCTTCATGAAGCGGCTCATGTAGGACACGATCTGCGCGACCGAAAAGATCATGTCGTCGGTCGAGGAGTCCTGCACGCGCTCGCCATTGAGGTCGAGCGACAGGTTCAGCGCCTGCGGGTTCGGCACCTCGTCGGCGGTCACGAGCCACGGGCCGATCGGGCCGAAGCCGGGGGCGGACTTGCCCTTGATCCACTGGCCGCCACGCTCGATCTGGAAGCTGCGCTCGGACACGTCGTTTATCGTGCAGTAGCCCGCGACATGGTCCAGCGCCTGGTCTTCCGAGACATACAGCGTCTCGCGCCCGATCACGACGCCCAGCTCGACCTCCCAGTCGGTCTTTTCCGAACCGCGCGGGATGACGATGGGGTCATTCGGCCCCGACAGGGCCGAGCTGGCCTTGGAAAAGATGATCGGCTCGGTCGGCGGTTCGGCCCCCGCCTCGGCCGCGTGGCGGACATAGTTCAGCCCGATGCAGTAGAAATTCGGCACCCAGGCAAGGCAGGGTCCGATCCGGCCCGGTGTCTCGACGATGGGCAGGGCCGAAAGGTCCAGTTCGCGCAGCCGGTTCAGCGCGGAAATCTCGACCGCGCGGCCCGCAAGCTGGGGCACATGCGCCGAAAGGTCGCGCACGCGGCCCTGATCATCCAGGATACCGGTACGTTCCTGGCCTGCCGGGCCAAAACGCAAGAGCTTCATCTTCTCTCCCTTCCCTGAGACATGCAGACATGGCAGGCCGCGCCCGCCGGCACCAGATTGGTAGCGACGCCCTGGCGGCCTGTCCAGCGACCGAACGCCGCCTTGCGCGCCGCGCGCGATCCGGTGCATCCTGCGCCGCGCGCAACAGGAAACACGCATGGATATCGAAAACTGGCCAGACCGCTTCGTGGGGCTTTCGCGCCTGTCGCCCGAGCTCAAGCGCAAGCTGAACCAAAGCGCGCGGATACGGCGGATCAAGGCGGGCACCCGCATCTTCGGCGCCGGGGAAGAGCCCCAGGGAATGCTGTTCCTGATCGAGGGCACGGTGCGCGTCCATCAGCAGGGCGACAATGGCCGGGACATCGTGCTGTACCGGGTTACCGGGGGCGAAAGCTGTGTCATGACCACGGCCTGCCTGTTCACCCATCACACCTATATGGCCGAGGGCATCGCCGAAACCGATGTCGTCGCGGCCGAGATCCCGCGCGCGACCTTTGACGCGCTGGTGTCGGATTCGCCGCAATTCCGCGACTTCGTCCTGTGGGCCTATTCCAACCGGATCGTCGATCTGTTCCGCCTGATCGACGACGTGGTCTTTGGCCGGATGGACCTGCGCATCGCCGAACGCCTGGTGCAGCTGGCCGACGAAAACGGCGAGGCCCGGCTGACGCACCAGGAACTGGCCGCCGAACTGGGCACCGCGCGCGAGGTCGTCTCGCGCCAGCTGCACGAATTCCAGAGGCGCGGCTGGATCGAACAGGGCCGCGGCCGCGTCCGCCTGCTGGATGCCGACGCGCTGGCGGCCTTTGCCGCATCGGGCTGAGCGCGCCCGACCGGCACGAGATTGCTGGCCGGCACAAGACTGCCGAGCAGCACGAAATTCCCGCTTGTGTGATCTTGTCACTGAAGAACGCCCTGCCTTGCCCCATTTACGGTGCAACGAACACACAAGACACAGAACGGGAAACGCGAACACATGGAAACTGCATTCACCCCCGTGGTCTCGGCCGCGGGCGGCGCACTGATCGGTCTGGGCGCCGTCCTGCTGATGGCCGGGCTTGGACGCATCCTTGGTGCGACCAGCATCATGGCTGGCGTCCTCTTCCCCGACAACCGCGACGAATTTTCCTGGCGGGCGGCAATGGTGCTGGGCATGGTTCTGGCGCCGGGGCTGATCCTGCTGGCAACCGGCAGCTGGCCCGATCTGCAGATCCCCGTCAGCCCCGGGATGATCGCCATCGGCGGCGTGATCGCCGGAATTGGTGCCAGCTTCGGCTCGGGCTGCACCTCGGGCCACGGCGTGTGCGGACTGTCGCGGCTGTCCGTGCGCTCGCTGGTTGCGGTGCCGACATTCATGGCCACCGCCGCCGCCACCGTCTTTGTCATCCGTCACGTGCTGGGGGGCTGAGCCATGCGTCTGATCCACGCCTTCATCACCGGACTGATCTTTGGCATCGGCATCGCGATTTCGGGCATGATCAACCCGGCCAAGGTGCTGAACTTCTTTGACATTGCCGGCAGCTGGGATCCCAGCCTGATCTTCGTCATGGGCGGCGCGCTGGTCGTCACCGGGATCGGCTACCGGCTGGTCTGGCGGCGAGGGCGGCCGCTGTTCGCGGACCGCTTCGACATCCCGAATTCGAAGGTGATCGATGCCCGACTGATCGGCGGCGCCGCGTTGTTCGGCGTGGGCTGGGGCATCGCGGGCTTCTGCCCGGGCGCGGCCATTCCCGCGCTTGGTACCGGGCGTTGGGAGGTCGCGCTGTTCCTGGCCGCCTATGGTGTGGGCCTTGCCCTTGCCCGCCGGCTGAAAGGCCAACCCATCTTTCCGGCCCTTGCCCGCGCCTGAGCGCATCGGGGCCGGCATAATCGAACGGAGGACCACCATGAACGACCAGACCCGAATGGATGCGCATAACGAACGCATGGCCGAGGCGATCGCCACGTCGATTGCCAACTATCCCGTGGACCTGAGCGTCAAGCCCGTGGTTCAGGGCTTTTACGACGAGGACACCGCGACGATCAGCTATATCGTCAAGGATCCCACCTCGAACGCGGCCGCGATCATCGATTCGGTGATGGACATCGACTATGCCGCAGGCCGCATCACCTTTACCCATGCCGACATGCTGATCGCCGAGATCGAGAAGCAGGGTCTGAAGCTGGAATGGATCATCGAAACCCATGCCCATGCCGATCACCTCTCGGCCGCGCCCTATATCCAGCAGAAGCTGGGCGGCAAGATCGGCATCGGCGAGAACATCAGGATCGTGCAGGAGGTCTTTGGCAAGATCTTCAATGAAGGCACCGAGTTCCAGCGCGACGGCAGCCAGTTCGACGCGCTCTTCAAGGACGGCGACACCTACAAGATCGGCAACATGACCGCCTTTGCCATGCACACGCCCGGCCATACGCCGGCCTGCATGACGCATGTCATCGGCGATGCGGCCTTCGTGGGCGACACGCTGTTCATGCCCGATGGCGGCTCGGCGCGGGCCGATTTCCCGGGCGGCGATGCGGGGCAGCTGTATGACTCGATCATGAAGGTGCTGTCGCTGCCCGACGAGATGCGGCTGTTCATGTGCCACGACTACAAGCCCGGCGGGCGCGAGGTGAAGTGGGAAACCACCGTGGCCGAGGAAAAGGCCCACAACATCCACATCGCCGGCAAGACGCGCGAGGAATTCGTCCGAATCCGGACCGAGCGCGACAAGACGCTGGCCATGCCGCGCCTGATTATCCCCTCGATCCAGGTCAATATCCGCGCCGGCCACATCCCCGAGGACAAGGACGGCAACCAGATGCTGAAGGTGCCGATCAACAAGCTTTGATCGGCAAACCGAAACGCACAGCAAGGGAAACGCGCCATGGACATCCGCAAGATCGATGACCGCCTGTCGGTCGCGCCTCAGATCGCGATCGCGGATCTCGAACGACTGAAACAGGCAGGCTTCCGCGCCGTCATCTGCAACCGGCCCGACGGCGAAGCGCCCGATCAGCCCAGCTTCGAGGAGATGCGTCAGGCCGCCGAGAAGGCCGGGATCGAGATCCGGCATCAGCCGGTCACCTCGGGCAAGGTCACCGACGAGGATGCCCAGGCATTCGCGCGCCTGATGGCGGAACTGCCGGGGCCCGTGCTGGCCTATTGCCGCACGGGCACCCGGTCGGCCACGCTGTGGGCGCTGTCGCAGGCAGGCAAGCGGCCACTGACCGAGATCCTCGCCACCGCCAAGGCCGCGGGCTATGACCTGTCCGCCGTGGCGCGTCGCATCGCCAACAGGGGCCGCACGCCCGAAGACGCCACCGATGCGCACCATGCCGTGGTCATCGTCGGCGGCGGCGCGGCGGGTATTGCCACGGCCGCCAGCCTGAAGAAGCGCAAGCCCGATCTGGATGTCGCGATCATCGAACCGTCCGACGTGCATTATTACCAGCCCGGCTGGACGCTGGTCGGCGGTGGCGTGTTCCGCCCCGAACAGACCGCGCATCTCGAGGCCCGCCTGATCCCCGACGGTGTCAAATGGATCAAGGCCGCCGTCGTGGCCTTCGAACCCGAACGCAATGCCGTCATCCTGGAAGGCTGCCGCGTCGTCACCTATGACCGGCTGGTCGTTTGCCCGGGCCTGAAGCTGGACTGGGGCGCGATCGAGGGGCTGGAAGCCACGCTGGGCAAGAACGGCGTGACCTCGAACTACCGCTATGACCTGGCGCCCTATACATGGGAGCTGGTCCAGGGCCTGAAACGCGGACGCGCCATCTTTACCCAGCCGCCGATGCCGATCAAATGCGCCGGCGCGCCGCAAAAGGCGATGTATCTGTCGGCCGACCACTGGTACCGGACCGGCGTGCTGAAGGATATCGAGGTCAACTTCAACAACGCGGGCGGTGTCCTGTTCGGAGTCAAGGATTACGTGCCCGCGCTGATGGAATACGTGAAGAAGTATGACGCCAGGCTCAACTTCTTCCACAACCTGGTCGCCGTGGACGGCCCCGCGCGCAAGGCGATCTTCGAGGTCAAGGAACCCGAGAAAGAGCCCCGCCGGGTCGAGATGGAATTCGACATGATGCATGTCTGCCCGCCGCAGACGGCGCCCGATTTCATCCGCGTCTCGCCGCTGGCCGATGCCGCGGGCTGGGTCGATGTCGATCAATCCACGCTGCGCCACAAGCGCTTTGACAACATCTGGTCGCTGGGCGACGTGATGAACGCGCCCAATGCCAAGACTGCCGCCGCCGCGCGCAAGCAGGCCCCGGTCGTGGCCGCCAATATCGTTGCCGATATCGAAGGCCGCGCACCCGTGGCCGATTACGACGGTTATGGATCGTGCCCGCTGACGGTCGAACGCGGCAAGATCGTCCTGGCCGAATTCGGCTATGGCGGCGTGCTGAAGCCGTCCTTCCCGAAAGTCCTTCTGGACGGCACGCGGCCCTCGCGCCTGGCCTGGATGCTGAAGGAAAAGATCCTGCCGCCGATCTACTGGCACGCCATGCTGAAGGGCCGCGAATGGCTGGCCGAGCCTGAACCGCACAAGATCGCGGCAGAGTAACTTCCGTCACTCACGGAACCGGGGTGGGCGCGCATTTCACGCCGCCCCACCATGTCCATCGGAGCCCGAACGATGTTCGACCGTCTTGCTCGTTATCTTCCGGTCCTTGACTGGGGCCGGCACTATGACCGGAACGCATTTGCCAACGACATGGTTGCGGCGGTGATCGTGACCATCATGCTGGTGCCGCAATCGCTGGCCTATGCGCTGCTGGCCGGGTTGCCGGCCGAGGCCGGGATCTATGCCTCGATCGCGCCGATCGTCCTGTATGCGATCTTCGGCACCAGCCGGGCGCTGGCCGTGGGGCCGGTTGCGGTCGTGTCGCTGATGACGGCCTCGGCGGTCGGACAGGTCGCCCAGACGGGCACGGCGGGCTATGCCGCGGCGGCGTTGACGCTGGCCTTCCTGTCGGGCGCGTTCCTTCTGGTGCTGGGGATCATGCGCATGGGGTGGGTGGCGAACTTCCTGTCGCATCCGGTGATCGCGGGCTTCATCACCGCCAGCGGCATCCTGATCGCGACCAGCCAGCTCAAGCACATCCTTGGCATTTCTGCCTCGGGGCACAACCTGATCGAAATGGTCGGTTCGCTGCTGGAGCATCTGAACCAGGTCAACCTGCCCACGCTGGTGATCGGTGTGGCCGCAACGGCCTTTCTGTTCTGGGTGCGCAAGGGGTTGAAGCCCCTGCTGATCGAGGCCGGGCTGGGCCCGCGCATGGCCGACATCATTGCCAAGGCCGGCCCCGTCGCCGCCGTCGCGGTGACGACGCTGGTCACCTGGGCGTTGGGGTTGAAGGATGCGGGCGTCAAGATCGTGGGCGAGGTGCCGCAGGGCCTGCCGCCGCTGACGATGCCCGATTTCGCGCCCGACCTGGTGGCACAACTGGCACTGCCCGCGGTACTGATCTCGATCATCGGCTTCGTCGAGTCGATCTCGGTCGCCCAGACGCTGGCCGCGAAAAAGCGCCAGCGCATCGACCCGGACCAGGAGCTGATCGGTCTGGGTGCGGCGAATATCGGCGCGGCCTTCACCGGGGGCTACCCCGTCACGGGCGGGTTTGCCCGTTCGGTCGTCAATTTCGATGCCGGCGCGGAAACACCGGCCGCCGGCGCCTTCACGGCGATGGGGCTGCTTCTGGCCTCGCTGTTCCTGACTCCGCTTCTGTATTTCCTGCCCAAGGCCACGCTGGCGGCCACGATCATCGTCGCCGTGCTCAGCCTTGTGGACCTGTCGATCCTGCGCAAGACCTGGGGCTACAGCCGGGCCGATTTCCTGGCCGTGGCGGCGACGATCCTGGTCACGCTTGGCGCCGGGGTCGAGGCAGGCGTTGCCTCGGGTGTGCTGCTGTCGATCGGGCTGCACCTTTACAAGTCTGCGCGCCCCCATGTGGCCGAGGTCGGCCTTGTTCCCGGCACCCAGCATTTCCGCAACGTGCAGCGCCATCGGGTCGAGACGCGCCCGCACCTGCTGACGCTGCGGGTCGATGAAAGCCTGTTCTTTGTCAATGCCCGGTTTCTCGAGGACATGGTGCTGGAACGCGTGACCGAGGGCTGCCCGATAACCGATGTCGTGCTGATGATGTCGGCGGTGAACGAGGTGGATTATTCCGCGCTCGAGACGCTGGAAGAACTGAACCGCCGCCTGCGCGACATGGGCGTTCGGCTGCACCTGTCCGAGGTCAAGGGCCCGGTCATGGACCGGCTGGAACGCAGCCACCTGATCCGGGATCTGAGCGGACAGGTCTTTCTGTCCCAGTATGATGCGTGGCGCGAACTGTCCGACACTCCGAAGCACCGCGCGGCGGAATAGGGCCGGCATTCGTCGCAGGGCCGCCTTTTATCCCGAAATCCGTCACCGAAGACGCGCCCTTGGCGGCCCGCCTTGTGGGGGCCATTTCTGCACGCGCGCCAGCGGGCGCGCGACCCCGCTGGCCAGTCGGCGTATCCCGCGCGCCGTTCCAACCGACGGCCGGACCGTGGCCGGTCGTCACCGGTTCCGCCGCGTGGGACGGTCCGCTCGGCGTCCGGGCACCACTTGTAAAGCCTGATTAAATCTGTCAGTTACTTTCGCCACCGTTCAGCCATGCAAGGGTCGCGCATGCGAGCGCCTGTCCAGTTTCGTCCGCGCATGAAGGCACAGACCCGCGCCCTGCGCACGCTTGAACCGCTGGCGTTCCGCCCCCTGGACGGGGCGGTGGCCGATGTCTGGTCGGTTCAGGGCGCGACGGGCGGTGGCGGTCATTACATCGCACCGGATCCCCGGATCGTGGTCTTTCTGGATGACGACCCGCCGCCCCTGGCCTTGCATGCCGGATCTCCCGCGGCCGATCCCGTGCGGGCGCGGGCCTTCTTCATGCCGGCCGGCATTCCCTTGTGGAGCCGGATGGAACGCGCCGGGCGCATGACGCATCTGGATGTCCATCTTGATTGTGCCGCCCTTCAACGCAGGCTGGAAGCGGGCCGGGTGCGTGCCGATCTGACGCGGCCACGGATGCTGGAAGCAAGCGCCACGCTTGTCACGCTGGGACGCCTTGCCGCTACCGAGATTCGCGCGCCACGCAGCGGGGCGATGCTGCTGGTGACGGTGGCCAGCGTGACGCGCCGCACCCTGCTGGGCGCGCCCGTTCCGGGGGATTTCGAACTGGTCGAGATCGGCAGCGCGATCGCGATCTTCTGCTTCCTGCCCTGGGCGCAGGCCAGCGGCGCGAATGTCGTGGTCGATTTCTTCACCCAGAGGGCCGGCGCCCGGCTGACCCACCTGCTCGAGGCCATCGGCGATCTTCTCTACCTGCTGATCGCGGCGCTTCTTTTGTGGCGCATGCTGGATGGGGCGGCCGAGATGCGCGAATACGGAGAACAGACGATGGTGCTGCGCATTCCGCTGTGGTGGAGCTTTCCGGTGATCCTGCCCGCCATGGCATTGCTCGTCGCGACCTGCGCGGCCACGATGGCCGGCCATGTGCGAAAGGCGCTGGCATGAGCGGGGTCGCCGCCGGGCTGGGCGGGTTCGCGGTTCTTCTGGTCCTGATGGCGCTGCGCGTGCCGATCGGCGTGGCGATGCTGGCCACGGGGCTGGGCGGCTATGCCGCCTGGACGGGCACGACGCCGCTGGTGGCGTTTCTGAAGACCTCGACCTATTACCAGTTCTCGACCTATTCGCTGTCGGTCATTCCCCTGTTCGTGCTGATGGGCGAATTCGCCACCCGCGCGGGCATGAGCCGGGCGCTGTATCGCACGGCGGCGGCCTTCCTGGGGCACCGGCGTGGCGGGCTTGCGATGGCCTCGATCGGGGGCTGCGCGGCCTTCGGGGCCATCTGCGGATCGTCGCTGGCGACTGCGGCGACGATGGGGCAGGTCGCGCTGCCCGAGATGCGGCGCTATGGCTATAGCGGTGCGCTGTCCACCGGGTCGCTGGCCGCGGGCGGCACGCTGGGCATCCTGATCCCGCCTTCGGTGATCCTGGTTCTGTATGCGCTGATGGCAGAGATGAGCATCGCCAAGATGTTCGTCGCCGCGCTGGTTCCCGGCGTGCTGGCCGCGCTTGGCTACATGGCCGCGGTGGCGATCTTCGTGCGCCGCCGCCCGCAGGACGGCCCGGCGGGGCCGCGCGCGGACTGGCGCGAACGGCTGGCGGCCCTGCGCGAGACCTGGTCGCTGATCGTGATCTTCGTGCTGGTTATCGCCGGCATGTATCGCGGCTGGTTCACGCCGACCGAGGCCGCAGCGGTCGGCGCCTTCGGCACGGGCTGCCTTGCGGTCCTACATGGGGGGATGCGCCTGTCGGGGATCGCGGCCTGCCTGCGCGGCACGGCCGCGACCTCGGCCATGATCTTCCTGATCCTGCTGGGTGCCGAGACCTTCAACGCCTTTCTTGCGCAGACGCGCACGCCGGTCCTTCTGGCCGAGGCGATCGGCGAGGCCGGGCTGCCGCCAATCCTGGTCCTGCTGGCGATGCTGGCATTGTACCTGGTTCTGGGCTGCGTGATGGATTCGATGTCGATGCTGCTTCTGACGGTGCCGATCTTCTATCCGATCGTGGCGGGGCTCGATTTCGGCATGAGCCGCGAGGAGACGCTGATCTGGTTCGGCATCCTGGCCGTCGTCGTAGTCGAGGTCGGGCTGATCACGCCGCCCGTCGGGATGAACGTCTTTGTCATCAACGGGCTGGCGCGCGACGTTCCGATGATCGAAAGCTTCCGTGGCGTGCTGCCCTTCCTGATCAGCGACGGGCTGCGCATTGCCGCGCTGATCGCGTTTCCCGCGATCTCGCTGGGGCTGGTCCGGCTTCTGGGATAGGGCGCGGATCAGGCGCGGGCGGCGGCCACGACCATGTCGGCGACGCGTTCGCGCAGCCGCGCCTGTGCCTGTTCGGTGAACAGCTCGTCGCCGAAATTGGTGCCGAAGGTCGGGCGGTTCGACACGTTGAAGAAGCACAGCGCGCTGATCATCCAGTGCAGCTCGAGCGGCGTGATGTCGGGGCGGATCTCGCCCGTGGCCTGGCCGCGGGTGCAGATGTCGCGGATCCGTTCGATCGCGCTGTCATTGACGCGCGCGATCAGGTCGGAATCGCGCAGATGCCGCGCGGCATGGATGTTCTCGATCATGACCAGCCGGATGAAGGGTTCTGACCTGCGGTGATGGTCGAAGGTGAACTCGACCAGCCGGCGCAGCGCCTGCAGCGGCGGCAGCGCGCCCAGGTTCAGCTCGGCTTCCTCGGCCCGGATCTTGCGATAGGCCTCTTCGAGCACGCGGCGATACAGCGTCTGCTTGTCCTGGAAATAGTAGAAGATCATCCGCTTGGTCGTGCGGGTGCGTTCGGCGATGTCGCTGATGCGCGCGCCGTCCAGCCCGTTGCGGGCGAATTCCTCGGTCGCGGCGCGCAGGATGTCTGCCTGCACCGCGGCAGGGTCCTGTTTCCAGCCGCTTCTGCGGCCGGAGGGCGCGTTCTCCTCCATGGCGTACCTGTCTGCTGGCCGGGCGATCGGCGGTTTCGGACGACAATAATGAACCCGAGGGTTAAAAACAATTGACAGAATTAACCGCATGGTTCATTTGTGGAGCAGGACAGGGGGGAGCATGAGTCGAGATCGCCACATGCCACAGGCCGGCACCCAGGGCCCCGATGCGGGGGGCGATGCCGCGCGGAGTGCGCGCAGTTTCCTGATCGGGCTGATCGGCGCGGGGATCGGACCGTCGCGGACCCCCGCCATGCACGAGGCCGCCGCGCGCGCCCTGGGCGTGTCGCTGAGCTATCGGCGCCTGGATCTGGACCTGTGGCCGGATCGCGCGGGCGCGACGCCCGATCTGGCGCGGCTGCTGGCGCTGGCCGAATGGATGGGCTTTGACGGGCTGAACGTCACCTTTCCCTGCAAGCAGGCCATCGTGCCGTTGCTGGACGACCTGTCGCCGAATGCGCGCGGCCTGGAGGCCGTCAACACCGTCATCCTGCGGGATGGCCGGCGCATGGGGCACAATACCGACATCTGGGGCTTTGCCGAATCGTTCCGCCGGGAATTGTCCGGCGCGCCGCGCGGTCGCGTGCTGCAGCTGGGCGCGGGCGGGGCGGGGGCGGCCACCGGCTATGCGTTGTTGTGCGAGGGCGTGGGCGAGCTCTGCCTCTATGACCCGCGCGCCGACCAGGCGCGTGCTCTGGCCGCGGCGCTTGCGCGCAGCTATGACCCCGCGCGCATCCGCGTGATCGACGAACCCGCCTCGGTGCTGGGCGCCTGCGACGGGGTGGTGAATGCCTCGCCCGTGGGCATGGCCAAGCTGCCCGGCTGTCCCGTCGATCCCGACCGCATTCCGGCCAGCGCCTGGGTCGCCGACGTGATCTATTTTCCGCGCCGCACCGCGCTGATCGAGGCCGCCGCCGCGCGCGGCTGCCGTGTCATGACCGGCGAGTCGATGGCCCTGTGGCAGGCGGTGCGGGCGTTCCGGCTGTTCACGGGACTGGAACCGGATCCGGCCGTCATGCATGCCGCCCTGATGGGCGCGGCGGCTGGCCCGGACACCGGCGCCGAAGGGGCGCCGGGCACGATCATCCACGCAGCACGACAAGGGAGGAAATGATGCGTAGAATGACCCGAACCGCGATGATGGCGCTGGGGGCCCTGGCCCTTGGCCTGGGAATGGCCGAGGCCCAGACGATCCGCTTCGGCCATGTCGATCCGGCCGACTGGACCACGTCGAAGAAGGGCGCGGCGGCCGAGATCTTCCGCATGATCGTCGAGGGCGAAACCGACCTGACGGTCGAGCTGTTCCCCGCCGGGGCGCTTGGCAACGAGAACGAGCTGATCGAACAGGCGCAAGAGGGGCTGACGCAGGTGGTCATGGTCTCGGGCGCGATGAGCCGGGTCTGCAAGGCGGCGCAGGTGCTGGACATCCCATATGTCTTCCCCGACCCGACGGTCGCATGGGAGGTTCTGGACGGCCCGTTCGGCAAGGCGCTGGCCGATCACTGCCTGGCCGAATCCGGGCTGCGCACGCTGGCCTATGGCGAAACGGGCGTGCGCCACTTCACCAACAACGTGCGCGAGATCCGCACCCCCGACGACATGGCCGGGCTGAAGTTCCGCGTGCAGCCGATCCCGCTTTATGTCGAGATGGTCAAGGGGCTGGGCGCCGAACCCACGCCGGTGCCGTGGACCGAGGTTCCCAACGCGCTGGCCACGGGTGTCGTCGATGGCCAGGAAAACCCGATCGGCGTGATCTATGGCAACAACCTGCACCAGATGCAGAAATATCTGACCCTGGACGGCCATGTCTATGCGACCGACTTCCTGGTGATCAACGAGGATTTCTACCAGTCGCTGAGCGAGAAGGACCGCGCCGTCATCCAGCGCGCCGCGCGCATCGCCGGCACGATGGGCCGCGCGATCCAGCAGTTCTCGACCGCCCAGGGTCTTGAGGCCGTGGCCAAGGACGGCATGCAGGTCTATTCGCCGACGGCCGAGGAGCTGGCGCAGTTCCGCGACCGCGCCCAGCCTGCGGTCGTGGAATGGCTGCGCGGCGAGCTGGGCGACCAGGCCAGCTGGATCGACCAGCTGCAAGAGGCCGTGGCCCAGGCCCAGGCCGACTGAGCCGCACGCGACGGACGATCCCCGCGCGGCACCGCTGTCGCGCGGGGCTGATCCCGGACCGGGGCGGCGCGGCCGCTCCGAACCAATCCCTGCATCCCGAGGTTTGCCCATGCTGGACCGGTTGCATCGCATGCTGAGCGCGCTTTTCGCCCTTGGAGCGGGCGCGTCGATGGCGGGCCTGTTCCTGATCATCCTTCTGAACGCGCTGCGGCGCTACTTCCTGGGCCGGTCGTGGTCCTGGGGGGAACAATTGCCGGTCTTCATCGCGATCTATGGCGTGATGTTCGGCGTGGCGCTGGCCTGTCTTCAGGATCGCCACATCTCGTTCGCCGTTCTGCGTGACCTGCTGGGCGAGCGGCTGCGCCGGGCCCTGGCGATCGTTTCGGAACTGGTGATAGCGCTGTGCGGCGCGATGCTGGTGCGATCGGCGCTGTTGCTGATCGACAGCCGCGGCGCGCGCGAGGCCTCGGGGATCGTGGGCGCCGCCAAGTCGCTGGCCCGTCAGACCGGCCAGGACTGGATCGCCGCCCTTGGCACGCAGGCGCCGTGGCAATTCGCGCTGGTCATCGGCGGGGTCGCCATCGCGCTAGCCGGCGCGCTGCAGGCCGCGCGGCGCATCCGCGACTTCGGGGCGGAGGTCTGATCATGGCGTGGTTCCTGTTCCTGGCCGCACTGGTCATCGGCGCCCCTATCGCCTTTTCCATCCTGCTTGCGCTGTTCTGGTTCATGGACGCGGCGGGCCTGCCCTATCACCCTCGCATCGTCGCCGCCGAGATCTTTCGCGGGCTGGCCTCGTTCCCCCTGCTGGCGATCCCGCTCTTCGTGCTGGCCGGAGAGGTGATGAACGCCACCGGCATCACCCAGCGGATCATCGCCTTCGCGATGGTGCTGGTCGGGCGGCTGCGCGCGGGGCTTGCGCTGGTCAACATCTGGGCCAGCGTGATCTTCGCCGGCCTGTCGGGTTCGGCGGTTGCCGATACCTCGGCGATCGGTCGCGTCTTCATCCCCGAGATGGAGCGTGCCGGTTATCCGCGCGACTTCGCGGCGGCGCTGACGGCGGCCAGTTCGGTGATCGGACCGATCATCCCGCCGTCGATCCCGGTGATCATCTATGCGCTGACGGTCACCGGCGTGTCGGTGCCCGCCCTGTTTCTGGGCGGGGTCGGGCCGGGCATCCTGCTGGCGATCGCGCTGTCGGCCTATGTGATGGTGCGCATCCGGCATATCCGGCCCGGTCCCGCGACCGACCGGCTGGCGGTCGAGGCGCTGCCCTCGGCGCGGGGCGCGATCCTTGGCGGGCTTCTGCCGCTGATGATGCCGGTCTTCGTGGTCGGGTCAATCGTGCTGGGGGTCGTGACCCCGACCGAGGCCGCGGCGCTGGCGGTGTTCTACGCGCTGATCCTGGGCGGTCTGGTCTATCGCGAGCTGCGGCTGGCCGATCTTCCCCGCATCCTGGCGGAATCGATGCGCGACAGTGCCGTCATCCTGATCATCATCGCCGCCGTGTCGGCCGCGAACTGGGTCCTGACCTACAACCGCGTGCCGAACATGCTGACCGACTGGGCGCTGTCCAGCATCGACGGGCCGACCACCTTCCTGTGGGGCGTGGTCGTGCTGTTCCTGCTGGTCGGTCTGTTCCTGGAAGGCATCGCGGCGATGCTGGTGCTGGTGCCCATCCTGCATCCGATCGCGGTGTCGCTGGGCATCGATCCGACGCATTTCGGCATCGTCGTCATCTTCAACCTGATGATCGGCCTGATCACGCCGCCGCTGGGGCTGTGCCTGTTCGTGGCCGAGGCGGTGGCCAATGTCGGGCTGGGGGCGCTGGTGCGCCGGATCCTGCCCTTCTTCCTGGTCGAGGTCGCCGTGCTGATCGTCATCACCTTCGTGCCGCAGACCGTGACCTGGCTGCCGCGCCTGTTCGGGTTCTGATCGCCATGACTGCCAACGCACATATCCCCGTGGACGTTCTGATCGAGGACGAATTCCTGCGCGACGGCCTGCAGAACGAGGCGCGCCTGTTCACGCTGGAGGAGAAGGTCGAATTCGCCCAGGCGCTGGCCCGGGCCGGGCTGCGGCGCATCCAGATCGGATCCTTCGTCCATCCCGGCCGGGTGCCGCAGATGGCCGATACCGATGCGCTGGCGCGCCGGCTGGAGCGGCTGGAGGGCGTGACCTGGACCGCGCTTGTGCTGAACGCGACGGGGCTCGACCGCGCGCTGGCCGCCGGTCTGCCGCATCTGTCGATCTCGGTCTCCGCGTCGGAAAGCCATTCGCGGCGCAATGCGAATCGCGGCGTCGAAGAGGGTGTCCGGCGCATCCTGCCGGTGATCGAGCGGGCGCGCGCGACGGGTGTCCGGGTGCGCGCGGGCATCCAGTGCGCGCTTGGCTGCGCCTTCGAGGGGTATATCCCGCCCGATCGCGTGATCGCCATCGCCCGCAGTTTCGCCGCGCTTGATGTCGAAGAGATCAACATCGCCGACACGGCCGGGCTGGCCAATCCGGTCCAGGTGGAATCGCTGTGCCGCGCCCTGGCCGAAGAGCTGGGCCCGAAGGTCGCGCTGTCGCTGCACCTGCATGACACGCGGGGACTGGGGATCGCCAACCTTGTGGCCGGGCTGCGCGCGGGCGTGCGGATCTTCGATGCCGCGCTTGGCGGGCTGGGCGGCTGTCCCTTCGTGCCCGATGCCACCGGCAACATCGCCACCGAGGACGCGGTCTTTGCGCTTGAGGAGATGGGCTGGCGCACCGGGATCGACTGGCAGGCGCTGCGGCCGCTGGTCGGGCGCGCCGAATCCCTGCTGGGTCGCGGCCTGCCGGGGCGGATAGCGCATGTTCCCGTCCCGCCCTGGGCACGCCCGGGCGATGTGTCCGAGCCGGACCCCGGAAAAGGCAGAGAGGCCGCGCGATGAGCCATGCCTATTCTCTGTCCTACCTGACCGTGCCGGGTGTCACGCCGCCCGAGCAGGTCTGGCTGGCCCAGCGGGCCGGCTATGACATGGTCAGTTTCCGCCTGTTCCACCTGGGCGTGCCGGGAGAACCCGACATCAACCCCACCGATCCGGCCATCGTCCGCCAGACGCGCCGAGCGCTGGACGAGACGGGGCTGCAATGCCTGGACATCGAGCTGATGCGGATCATGCGCGGCCTCGACCCGCGCGATTTCCTGCCCGCCTTCGAGGCCGGCGCCGAGCTGGGCGCGCGTCATGTCATCTGCTCGGCCTGGACGGATGTGCGCAACGACCGAAAGTTCATCGTCGAGACCTTTGGCCGGATCTGCGATCTGGCGCGGCCCTACGGGCTGACCGTCAACCTGGAATTTCCCGCATTCTCGCGCCTGACCACGCTGGAAGAGGTGATGGACGTGCTGGAACGCGCCGGGCGGCCGAACCAGGGCGTGCTGGTCGATACGCTGTACATGCATTTCAACCGCGCTCCGCTTCTGGCGCTGGAACGCGTGCCGCCGGAATGGATCCATTTCCTGCATGTCTGCGACGCCGAGGACATGGCCTTCACGCGCGACGACATGATCCGCATCGCGCGCGATGCGCGCCTGTATCCCGGCGAAGGCGCGATCGATTTCTGGGCGGTCAACTACCTGTTTCCCGACCTGCCCCTGTCCATCGAGCTGCCCAATGCCGCGCGGCTGCGCGAACTGGGCGCCGAGGAACATGCCCGCCGCTGTCTGCAGGCCGCCCGTGCGGTCTTTGACAGCCCCGAAGATGCCAAACGCGACCGGTCCTGAAGGCCCGGTCACTGAAACGGAGAGAGAGATGGCCCGAGAGATCACCCCCGAGGAAATCGCCACCGTCGACAAGATGATTGCGCGCGCCCGCGCGGCGATGGACCAGATCGCCGACTGGGACCAGGACCAGGTCGATCGCCTGGCCCGCGCCATCGGCTGGCATTGCGGCAACGAACGGACCTTCGTGCGCATCGCCCGGATGGGCGTGGACGAAAGCGGCATCGGCGACCGCGAGGGCCGCGGCGCCAAGCGGTTCAAGATCCACGGCGTCCTGCGCGACGCGCTGCGCCAGAAATCGGTCGGCATCATCGAGGAAGACCCCGAAAAGGGCCTGACCAAGATCGCCAAGCCCGCGGGCGTCATCGCCAGCCTGATCCCCACCACCAATCCCGAGCTGACGCCCCCGGTCACCGGGATCTATGCCGCCAAGTGCAAGGACGCGGTGATCTTCTCGCCCCATCCGCGCGCCAAGGCGACCACCAACGAGATGGTCGAGGTCATGCGCCATGCCTGCCGCCTGGTCGGCGCGCCCGAGGACCTGTTCCAGTGCGTGCGCCAGCCCTCGATCCCGATGACGCAATACCTGATGGCGCAATGCGACCTGACCATGGCCACGGGCGGCAAGCCGATGGTGCAGGCGGCCTATTCCTCGGGCAAGCCGGCCTATGGGGTGGGCGCGGGCAATTCCACCATGGTCATCGACGAGGATGCCGACATCGCCGAGGCGGCGCGCAATTCGCGCATTTCCAAGACGTCGGATTACGGGTCGGGATGTTCGGCCGATGGCAACCTGCTGATCCACGAACGCATCTATGACGCGATGCGCGACGCGCTGATCGCCGAGGGCGGCTATCTGTGCAACGCGCAGGAAAAGGCCCTGCTGGAGCGGGCTTTGTGGAAGGAGGATGGCAGCCGCCGGGTCGAGACCGTCGCCATCTCGGCCCAGAGGATCGCCGAATTCGCGGGGTTCTCGATCCCCGATGATCGCCTGTTCCTGATGGTCGAGCAGGAAGAGATCGGCCGGCAGCACAAGTTCTCGGGCGAAAAGCTGTGCGTGGTGATGGCGCTGTTCCGCTTCCGCGACTTCGACGATGCGATGGCCAAGGTCCGCGCCATATTCGAGGTCGGCGGCAAGGGCCATTCCTGTGGCATCTACAGCTTCAACGAGGATCACATCATCCGCCACGCGATGAATGCGCCGGTCAGCCGAGTCATGGTGCGCCAGCCGCAATCCAAGGCCAATGCGGGCAGCTTCACCAACGGGATGCCGATGACCAGTTCGCTGGGCTGCGGCATCTGGGGCGGCAACATCACCAACGAGAACATCCATCTGAAGCATTACATGAACGTCACCTGGGTGGCGCGCCCGATCCCCGAAGACCGACCCTCGGAAGAGGAACTGTTCGGCGAGTTCTACAACACGGAGGTTCTGTGATGACCGCTCCCGCCCCCCTGATCGCGCGCCAGCAGGGCGACGCGCCCACCATCGCCGAACAGCTGGTCGCCTGGCTCGAGGCGCGTGGCGTGCGCCATGTCTTCGGCCTGTGCGGCCATACCAATATCGCCGTCCTGTCGGCGATGGCGGATTCGGGCCTGCATTTCGTCAATGTCCGGCACGAACAGATCGCGGCCCATGCCGCGGACGGCTATGCCCGAGTGACGGGCCGTGCCTCGGTCCTGCTCAGCCACCTGTCGCCGGGCCTGACCAATGCCGCGACCGGCGTGGCCAATGCGGCGCTGGACTGCATTCCGATGGTGGTGATCGCGGGCGACGTGCCCAGCTACTATTACGGCAAGCATCCCCACCAGGAGGTCAACCTGCACGCGGATGCCAGCCAGTGGGAGATCTACCGCCCCTTCGTCAAGCGCGCCTGGCGGGTCGATACGCCCGAGCTGTTTCCCGAGATCATGGAAAAGGCTTTCCTTCTGGCCGAATCCGGCCAGCCCGGACCGGTTCTGGTCAACGTGCCGATGGATTTCTTCTCGGCGCGGATCGACCCCGAATTGTGGCGCCGTGCGGGGGCGGGCGCGCGCGGGCTGGTTCCGCCCGGCCTGGACGAGGAGACCGCGCGCCAGATCGTCACGACGCTGGCCAGGGCCGAACGCCCCGTCATCCATGTCGGCGGCGGCGTCGCGCTGGCACGCGCCCATGACGAGCTGTGCGCCTTTGTCGATCACATGCAGATCCCGGTCAGCCATTCCCTGATGGGCAAGGGCGCGCTGGCCGACGACCATCCGCTGGTCCTGGGCATGACGGGGTTCTGGGGCCGGGCCTTCACCAACGAACAGACGCGCAATGCCGACTGGATCCTGGCACTTGGCACGCGCTTCAAGGAGGCCGACTGTTCGAGCTGGTATCCCGAATACACCTTCGACATCCCCGGCCGCACGCGCCTGATCCAGATCGATATCGAGCCGCAGGAGATCGGACGAAACTATCCCGTCGAGATCGGGGCCATCGCCGATCTGCGCGCCGCTCTGCGCGTTCTGAACCGGGTCGCGCGCGAGATCCTGCCCGAGGGCCGCGCGCCCGATGGCCGGGCCGAGCGCATCGCGGCCGAGCGGGCCGCCTTTGCCGCCGCCAACCGCGAGATGCGCGGCTCTGACGCCTTTCCGATGATGCCCGAACGGATCCTTGCCGATCTGCGCGCCGAGATGCCCGCCGATGCGATCCTGACATCGGATGTGGGCTGGAACAAGAATGGCGTGGCCCAGCAGTTCGACATCCTGACGCCCGGGTCGATCCTGATCCCCGGCGGTTTCGCCACGATGGGCTTTGGCCCGGCCGCCGCGCTTGGCGCCCGCATCGCGGCGCCCGATCGCGTGGTCATCAGCCTGGTCGGCGATGGCGGGTTCGGTCAGAACCCGTCGGTCCTGGCCAGCGCCGTGGCCGAAGGCGCGCCGGTCATCTGGGTCGTGATGAACAACAATGCCTATGGCACGATCGCCGGTCTGCAGAAGGCCAATTACGGGCTAACCCACGGCACCACCTTTCCGCGTGCCGAAAGTCCCGATGCCCAGGTCCCGGATTATGCGGCGATCGCGCGGGCCTATGGCGCGCGGGGCGTGCGCATCGGCTCGGCGGCCGAGTTCCGCCCGGCCCTGCGCGAGGCGATCGCCAGCGGCCAGCCGACGGTGATCGACGTGCCGATGGTCAACACCCCCACGCCGACTTCGGGGCACTGGAACATCCTGGACATCTACTCGCCCCAGGGTGGGGCGGGGCATGTCGTCACCGACTGAGCCGGGGAGCCAAGACCGCCATGCGCCTGTCCATTTCCACCCTCTCTGCGCCCGACCTGCTGGAATCCAAGCTGGCGGCCTTTGCCGCGGCGGGCTTCGAAGGGGTCGAGATCTCGGAAGAGGACATGGCCGTGCAGGGCGTGACCCCGGCCGAGCTGGGCCGCATGGTGCGCGACCGGGGATTGTCGGTCACGCTGTTCCATGCCGCCGTCGATCTGGAGGGCCTGCCCGAACCCGCGCGCGGCAGGGCCTTCGACCGGCTGGAGCGGCGCATGGACGTGATGCAGGAGCTGGGCGCCGAGCTGTTGCTGATCGGCGCGGCGGGCGCGTCCGAGGCGCAGGGCGGGATCGACCGGATGGCCGCTGATCTCGCGGCGCTGGCCGAGCGGGCCGCGTCGCGCGGGTTGCGTGTCGGGTTCGAACCCCGCGTCCAGGCGCGCCATGTCGCCGATTACCGCGACGGCTGGGAGATCGTGCGGCGGGCGGATCACCCGGCCCTGGGCCTGGTCCTGGATTCCTTCCACGTCCTTGCGCGCGGCACCCCGGTCGATCCGATCCGCTCGATCCCGGCCGAGCGGATCTTCCACGTCCAGCTGGCCGATGCGCCCGCGGTGGCGATGGACCTGTCTTTCAAGGCTCGGCATTTCCGCCTGATGCCGGGCGAGGGCGAGCTGGATCTCGTGGGCTTCGTGCGGGCCGTGGCCGCGACGGGCTATGCCGGGACCTGGGGGCTGGACCTGCGGCACGACAGGTCGCGCCCGGGCAGCCGCGCGCTTGCCGCCGAGGGGCGCCGCGCGATGATCGCGCTGGCCGATGCGGCCCGCCGGGCCGAGCCGGGGCTGGATCCCGGCCTGCGCGACTTTCCCGCGCCCGCGCCGCTGCATGGGGTCGAATTCGTCGAATTCGCCGCGGGTGGCGAGGATGCCGCCGCGCTGGGGCAGATGCTGACGCAGCTGGGTTTCGCGCGCCGGGCGCGGCACATGCGGCGCGAGGTCGATCTGTGGCGACAGGACGGCATCAACATCGTCGTGAATTCCGAACGGTCGGGCTATGCCCATTCGGCTTGGGTGCTGCACGGCGCCTCGGTCTGCGATCTGGGCCTGTGGGTCGGGGATGCCGAGGCCGCAGCCGAGCGCGCCGAGGCGCTTGGCGTGCGGCGCTTCGTCCAGCCCCGGCACGAGGACGAATTGCAGATCCCGGCCGTGCGCGGCGTGGGCGGATCGGTGCTGCATCTGCTGGACCGGGGCGCGACGCTGGGCGCGGTCTGGGATCGCGAATTCCGGCCGGTTGGGGCGGAAGAGGGCGCCGCGGCCAGCCCGGTCGGCCTGACCGGCATCGATCACCTGGCGCAGGTCTGCCGGGCCGAAGAGCTGCCCGGCTGGGTTCAGTTCCATGCGACGATCTTCGATCTGGCCAAGGTCGCCGATACGGGCGTCGCCGATCCCGGCGGGCTGGTGCGCTCGGTCGCGCTGCAATCGCCGGACGGTTCCTTCCGTCTGACGATGAACGGGGTGGACACGCATCGCACCTTTGCCGGTCGCTTCCTGTCGGAATCCTATGGTGCGCCGGTCCAGCATGTCGCCTTTGCCTGTGCCGACCTGTTCGCGACGGCCCGCGCGCTGGATCGCAACGGCTTTGCCAGCCTGCCGATTCCGGCGCCCTATTACCAGGACCTGGCCGCCGATTTCGGTCTTTCGTCCGATTTCGTGGACGCGCTGCGGCGCTGGAACATCCTGTATGACCGCGATCCGCGCGGGGGCGAGTTCCTGCAGCTGTATTCGCGGCCGCACGGAGATGGATTCTTCTTCGAGATCGTCGAGCGCCGCGGCGGCTATGACGGATACGGGGCGCGCAACGCCCCGTGGCGGACGGCCGCGCTGCGCCGCGTGCGGTCAGGGTGAACCGCCACGGCGCGGCGGGGCCAGCCGGTCGGACAGGATGGCAACGGCCCGCGCGCAGAGCGGCGAGGGATCGCGGTCCTTCAGCCGCAGGATGTGATAGGGGGTCAGCACGATCTGCGGATCCAGCCGCAGTGTGGTCAATCCCTGCGTGGCCAGATGCGACAGCAGCGCCGCCACTTCGCGCGTGACCGGGGCGATGGCGTCCGAGTCAGCCAGGATCGCCATGGTCAGCAGAAGCGATGCCGTGTCGATCGTGTCGTCGGGCGGCGGCAGGCCACGATGGGCAAAGGCCTGTTCGATCGCGACCCGGATCGGCATGCCGGTGCGTTGCAGGACCCAGGGAAAGCGGCGCAGCTCGGCCAGGGGCGCGGGGCCGGGATGGCGCGCCAGCGGGTGATCGGCCCGCAGCAGTAGCTCGACCTCTTCGACACGGCCCGAAAGGATCTCGAATTGGCGCGGGTCCATGGAATCCGGGACGCGGCCCAGCACCAGGTCGTAATCGCCCCGGATCAGCCCCTCGACCAGCTCGATGCTGGGGGCGACGTCGATGCCGATGCGCGCGCCCGGCGCCTCGGCCTTGAGCCGGCGCAGGGCGGGCACGACATGGGCGACCGCCGGTCCGGTCACGGTCCCGATATCCAGCCGCCCGGCGCGCCCCGACAGATGTGCCGCGATCTCCTCTTCGGCCTGGTCCAGCCGGTGCACCACCGCCAGGGCATGCGCGGTGACGACGCGGCCGGCCTGGGTGGGCACCATGCCGCGGGCAAGGCGCTGGAAGATCGGCAGGCCGATCTGGCGTTCGGCCTCGGCCAGCATCCGCGAGGCGGCGGGCTGGCTGACGGCCAGCCTATCGGCGGCCAGGCCCAGCTGGCCCAGATCGGCGATCGCCGCGATCAGGCGCAGGTGGCGCAACGAAAGATGTCGAAAGCCCGTGGTCATGAGCGCGACATATCATGTTTGTTATATCGGACGCCATGATATTCAATTGTATGGTATGCGTTTGCGGCGCAAAACGGGAGGCGGGACCGGCGCCGCCGCGGGAGAGGCGCGCCACCCGACCACAAGAGGTCAATCCACAGGGGCGGGCAGACCGCTCAAGGGAGGAAGAGATGAAACTTTTCGTCGCGGGGCTTTCGGCCATTGCGCTGTCCGTGGGCCTTTGGTCCGCGCCGGCAGCGGCGCAGGACAAGGGCGTGATCGGAATCGCCATGCCGACCAAGTCGTCGTCGCGCTGGATCTCGGACGGCAATTCCATGGTCGAGGAATTCGCCAAGGCCGGCTATGCCGCCGATCTGCAATATGCCGAGGACGACATTCCCAACCAGCTGGCGCAGATCGAGAACATGATCACCAAGGAGGTCGATGCGCTGGTGATCGCCGCCATCGACGGCACCACGCTGTCGAACGCGCTGGCCAATGCCGCCGCGCTTGGCATTCCCGTGATCGCCTATGACCGGCTGATCCGCGACACGCCCGACGTGGACTATTATGCCACGTTCGACAATTTCAAGGTGGGCGTGCTGCAGGCCGAAAGCCTGGTCAAGGGGCTGGAGGAACGCTTTGGCGATGTCAGCCCGTGGAATGTCGAACTGTTCGGCGGCAGCCCGGACGACAACAACGCCTATTTCTTCTATGACGGCGCGATGAGCGTCCTGCAGCCCCTGATCGACGAGGGGCGCATCCGCATCAAGTCCGGCCAGATGGGCATGGACCAGGTGGGCACGCTGCGCTGGGATGGCCAGGTCGCCCAGGCGCGGATGGAAAACCTTCTGTCGGCGAATTACACCGATGACGAGGTGCATGGCGTCCTGTCGCCCTATGACGGGCTGTCGATGGGCATCATCTCGGCGCTCAAGGGCGTGGGCTATGGGTCGGGCGATCTGAAGATGCCGATCGTCACCGGTCAGGATGCCGAACTGCCTTCGGTCAAGGCGATCCTCGCGGGCGAACAGTATTCGACCGTCTTCAAGGACACGCGCGAGCTGGCAAAGGTCGCGGTGAAGATGGTGCAGGCCCGCCTGGAAGGCGGCGAGGTGCCGATCAACGACACCACGACCTATGACAACGGGGTCAAGGTCGTGCCGTCCTACCTGCTGGAACCGGTGCCGGTGGATGCGACCAACTGGGAAGAGGTCCTGGTCGGGTCGGGATATTACGAGAAGTCCCAGATCACCGAGTGAACCGGGCGCGCCGGGCGGGGCCCCCTTCGCTCCCGGTCCCGCCCGGGCCATCCATGCGCGCGCCCCGTGCGGCGCGGCTTTCCGGACAGGAGAATGACGATGAAGCCGCTTTTGCAGATGCGCGGCATCACCAAGACATTTCCCGGCGTGCGCGCGCTGGACGGGGTGAACCTGACCGTGCACGCGGGCGAGATCCACGCCCTGGTCGGCGAGAACGGCGCGGGCAAGTCCACGCTGATGAAGGTGCTCTCGGGCGTCTATCCGCATGGCAGCTATGACGGCGAGATCCTTTTCGACGGCGCGCCGGTGGCGTTCCGCTCGGTGCGCGACAGCGAGGAGAAGGGGATCATCATCATCCACCAGGAGCTGGCGCTGGTGCCGCTTCTGTCGATTGCCGAGAACATCTTCCTGGGCAACGAATGCGCCCGCGGCGGCGTGATCTCGTGGCGCGAGACTTGGGCCCGGACCGAGGCGCTTCTGGCCAAGGTCGGTCTGGACGAGGCGCCGCAGACGCCGGTCGAGCGGCTGGGCGTGGGCAAGCAGCAGCTGGTCGAGATCGCCAAGGCATTGTCGCGGCGCGTGCGGCTTCTGATCCTCGACGAGCCCACCGCCGCGCTGTCCGAGGCCGACAGCGAGAAGCTTCTCGATCTTCTGCTGGAACTTCGGGCGCAGGGTGTGACCTCGATCATCATTAGCCACAAGCTGAACGAGGTGCGCCGCGTGGCCGACCGGGTGACGGTGCTGCGCGACGGCGCGACCGTGGCCAGCCACGACGCGCGGGCCGAGACGCTGACCGAGGACATGATCGTGCGCGACATGGTCGGCCGGCCGATGGAGAACCGCTATCCCCCGCGCGAGGGACGTCAGGCGGGCGAGGTGCTGATGGAGGTCCGCGACTGGCGCGTGGCCCATCCCGAGCATGCCGAGAGGATCGTGGTGCGCGATGTCTCGCTGCGGCTGCGCGCGGGCGAGGTGGTGGGCATCGCCGGGCTGATGGGCGCGGGCCGCACCGAGCTGGCGATGAGCCTGTTCGGCGAAAGCTGGGGACGCAAGCTGGCGGGCGAGGCGCTGATCGAGGGCCGGCCGGCGGACATCTCGCGCGTGGACCGGGCGATTGCCTCTGGACTTGCCTATGTCACCGAGGATCGCAAGGAGCTGGGCCTTGTCCTTGACGAACCCATCACCTTCAACGTGACGCTGGCCAATCTGGCCGGCGTGTCGCGGCGGGGCGTGCTGAGCCCGCGCGAGGAAAGCCGCGTGGCCGAGCGCTATCGCGAGGCGATGGTCATTCGCACGCCGGGCGTGCACCAGAAGGTGGTCAACCTGTCGGGGGGCAACCAGCAGAAGGTCGTGCTGTCGAAATGGCTGTTCGCCGATCCGCGGGTGCTGATCCTTGACGAGCCCACGCGCGGGATCGATGTCGGCGCGAAATACGAGATCTACACCATCATCAATCGGCTCGCGGCGGAAGGGCGGGGGATCCTGATGATCTCGTCCGAGATGCCCGAGCTTCTGGGCATGTGCGACCGCATCTACGTGATGTGCGAGGGTACGGTCGTGGGCGAATTGTCCGCGGACGAGGCCAGCCAGGAACGCATCATGTCCCTTATCGTCAAGCATCGGAGACAGGCAGCATGACAACCGAAACGGCACAGGGCACGGCCGCCGCGGCCCCGGCGGGCGGGGCGATCCGGGCCTATCTGACCGGGCATCTGCGCGAATACGGACTCTTGATCGCGCTGGTTGCGATCATGGCCTTTTTCCAGGTCCTGACCGATGGCACGCTGCTGCGACCGGTCAACATCACCAACCTGTTCCTGCAGAACAGCTATATCATCATCATGGCGCTGGGGATGCTGATCGTCATCGTCGGCGGCAACATCGACCTGTCGGTGGGTTCGGTCCTGGGCTTTGTCGGCGCACTGGCGGCGGTGATGATCGTCAACTGGCAGATGCCGGTCTGGGTGACGGTGCTCGCCTGCCTGCTGACCGGCATCGTGATCGGCGCGGCCCAAGGCTATTGGGTGGCCTATTGGGGCATTCCGTCCTTCATCGTGACGCTGGCGGGGATGCTGGTCTTCCGCGGCGCCTCGCTGTGGCTGCTGGAGGGCCAGTCGATCGGCCCCTTCCCGACGGAGTTCCAGCGCCTGTCCACCGGCTTCGTGCCCGACCTTCTGCCCTGGCTGGGCGAGCCGCTGGCGGCGCTGGCGGGCGCGCGACGGGTCAACGGACTGACCATGGCGGTCGCGGCGCTGGCCTCGGGGGCCATCCTGTGGCTGGGCCTGCGGGCGCGCGCCCGCGACCGGGCCTATGGGATGGAGCTGGAGCCCACCGCCTTCTTTGTCCTGCGCAACGCCATCGTCATCGGCGCGATCCTGTTCCTCAGCTGGAAGCTCGCGACATTTCGCGGCCTGCCCAACGTGCTGGTGACCATGGCGGTGCTGACGCTGGTCTATGCCTTCATCACCGAACGCACCACGCTGGGGCGGCGCATCTATGCGCTGGGGGGCAACCGCAAGGCCGCCGCGCTGTCGGGCATCCCGACCGAGCGGCTGACCTTCCTGACCTTCGTCAACATGGGGTTTCTCGCGGCGCTTGCCGGCCTGATCTATGCCGCGCGGCTGAACGTGGCCACGCCCAAGGCAGGTTTTGCGCTGGAGCTCGACGTGATCGCGGCGGTGTTCATCGGCGGCGCGTCCATGTCGGGCGGGGTCGGGCGCGTCGTCGGCGCGGTGGTCGGCGCCTTCATCATGGGTGTGATGAACAACGGCATGTCGATCATGGGCATCGGCATCGACTACCAGCAGGTGATCAAGGGGCTGGTGCTGCTGGCGGCCGTGATCTTCGACGTTTACAACAAGCGGAAACAGGCGTGATGACATTCAAACCGGCAAAATGGCCGCGCCGCCTGCGCTCGCAGGCGTGGTACGGCGGCACCTCGCGCGATGCGATCTATCATCGTGGCTGGCTGAAGACCCAGGGCTATCCCGACGATCTGTTCGACGGCCGCCCGGTGATCGGCATCCTCAACACCTGGGGCGATCTGACCCCCTGCAACGGCCATCTGCGCGAGCTGGCCGAGAAGGTTAAGGCCGGTGTGTGGGAGGCCGGCGGCTTCCCGCTGGAAGTGCCCGTTTTTTCGGCCTCGGAAAACACCTTCCGGCCGACGGCGATGATGTATCGCAACCTGGCCGCCATGGCGGTCGAGGAGGTGATGCGCGCCCAGCCCATCGACGGCGCCGTGCTGCTGGTGGGCTGCGACAAGACCACGCCGTCGCTGATGATGGCCGCGGCCTCGGTCGACCTGCCGTCCATCGTGGTGTCGGGCGGGCCGATGCTGAACGGCTGGTTCCGTGGCGAACGGGTCGGCGCAGGCACGCATCTGTGGCGCTTTTCCGAGGCGGTGAAGGCCGGCGAGATGACCGAGGCCGACTTCCTGGAGGCCGAGGCCGCGGTCACCCGTTCCTCGGGCACCTGCAACACGATGGGCACGGCCTCGACCATGGCCTCGATGGCCGAGGCGCTTGGCATGGCGCTGTCGGGCAATGCCGCGATCCCGGCGGTGGATTCGCGCCGCCGCGTGATGGCCCAGCTGTCGGGACGGCGCATCGTGCAGATGGTTCGCGACGATCTGCGGCCCGGCCACATCCTGACCCGCACGGCCTTCGAGAACGCGATCCGCGTCAATGCCGCGCTTGGCGGCTCGACCAATGCGGTGATCCATCTTCTGGCGCTGGCCGGCCGGGTCGGGGTGGATCTGACGCTGGACGACTGGGACCGGCTGGGGCGCGACGTGCCGACGATCGTCAATCTCCAGCCCTCGGGCGACTACCTGATGGAGGAATTCTACTATGCCGGCGGCCTGCCGGTGGTGATCCGCGCGCTGGTCGAGGCGGGCCTCGTCGATGGCGGGGCGCTGACCGTCTCGGGCCGGACGCTGGCCGAGGAGGTCGCGCCCGCGCGCAACTGGAACGAGGACGTGATCCGCCCGCTGGATCATCCGCTGACCCGGTCGGGCGGGATCGCGGTGCTACACGGCAATCTCGCCCCCGACGGGGCGGTGCTGAAGCCCTCGGCGGCCAGCCCGCACCTGATGCGCCACCGCGGCCGCGCCGTCGTGTTCGAGGACATCGACGACTACAAGGCCCGGATCGGGCGCGAGGATCTGGACGTGGACGAAAGCTGTGTGCTGGTGCTGAAGATGTGCGGCCCGCGCGGCTATCCGGGCATGCCCGAGGTCGGCAACATGGGCCTGCCGCCCAAGCTCTTGCGCAAGGGGGTGACGGACATGGTGCGGATCTCGGACGCGCGGATGTCGGGCACGGCCTATGGCACGGTGGTGCTGCATGTGGCGCCCGAGGCCGCGCGCGGCGGGCCGCTCGCGGTGGTGCGCGACGGCGACATGATCGAGCTGGACGTGCCCGCCCGGCGCCTGCATCTGGACATCCCCGAGGCCGAGCTGTCCCGCCGGCTGGCCGAACTGCGTCTGCCGCAGCTGCGCCCCGAGGGCGGCTATGGGCAGCTGTTCTTCGACCATGTCACGGGCGCCGATACGGGGGCCGATTTCGACTTCCTGCGCGGGTGCCGCGGCCATGACGTACCAAGGGACAGCCACTGATGACGATGGATCTTGCCCTTGTCGGGATCGGGAAGATCGCGCGTGACCAGCACATCCCGGCGCTGTCGCGTTCGCCCGATTTCCGCTTGGCCGCCGTGGCCAGCCGCAACGCCGAGCTGGGCGGCGTTGCAAGCTTCCGCAGCCTTGCCGAACTGCTGGAGGCGCGGCCGGACATTCCCGCCGTCTCGCTGGCGACGCCGCCGCAGGTGCGCTTTGACGATGCGCGCCGGGCGATTCTGGCCGGGCGGCACGTGATGCTGGAGAAACCGCCGGGCGAGACCCTGTCCGAGGTCGAGGACCTCGCCCGCCTGGCGCGGGCGCGGGGGGTGACGCTGTTTGCCACATGGCATTCGCGCCATGCCGCGGCGGTGGGCCCGGCGCGCGACTGGCTGGCCGGGCGCGAGATCCGGGCCGTCGACATCGCCTGGCTGGAAGACGTGCGCCAGTGGCATCCGGGGCAGGAATGGATCTGGCAGCCCGGGGGCCTGGGCGTGTTCGACCCCGGCATCAACGCGCTGTCGGTGCTGACCGCGATCCTGCCCGACTCGGTTCACCTGGCCGAGGCCGAGCTGGAATTTCCCGAGAACCGCGCGACCCCGATCGCGGCGCGGCTGGTCTTTGCCCATCCGGCGGGCATTCCCGTCGCCGCGCGTTTCGACTGGCGCGAGGCCGGGCCGCCGCGCTGGCAGATCGTCATCGACACCGATCAGGGCCGCGCGGTGCTCGACCGCGGGGGGGCGGTGCTGCGGCTGGGGTCCCGCGTGCTGGCCGAGGGGCCGGACAGCGAATATCCCGCGCTCTATGCCCGCTTTGCCGCGCTGATCGCGCGGGGCGAAAGCGAGGTCGATCTTTCACCCATGCGCCACGTGGCCGATGCCTTCCTGATCGGGCGGCATGTCGCGACCGCGCGCTTTGACTGGTAGGAACTTGACGCCATGAAACACGGATTGAGGGGCATCCTGCCCGTCGCACCCACGCCCTTTCTCGACGATGGCCGCGTGGACGAGGATGGCATGCGCCGCGTGCTCGATTTCCTGGTCGATGCCGGGGTGGATGCGATCTGCATTCTCGCCAACTATTCGGAACAGTTCGCTCTTTCGGACGAGGAACGCGACCGGCTGATGCGGATCAGCCTTGGCCATGTCGCGGGGCGGGTGCCGGTGATCGTCACGATCAGCCATTTCCATACCGGAACGGTCGTCGCCCGCGCCCGCGCGGCCGAGGCGATGGGCGCGGCGATGGTGATGATGATGCCGCCCTATCACGGCGCCGGGCTGAAAGCCGATGCGCAAGGCATCTTCGAGCATTTCGCCGCCGTCAACGATGCGATCGGCATCCCGATCATGGTGCAGGACGCGCCGCTGTCGGGGGTTGACCTGCCGGTGTCGCTTCTGGCGCGCATGGCCCGCGATCTGGAGCGTGTGAGCTACTTCAAGATCGAATGTCCCTTTGCCGCCGACAAGCTGGCGGCACTGATCGCCGAGGCGGGAGAGCATGTCGAAGGCCCCTTCGACGGCGAGGAAGGCGTCACGCTTCTGGCCGATCTCGATGCCGGGGCCACTGGCACGATGACCTCGGCACTGCTGCCCGACAGGATCCGGCCGATCGTCATCGACCATCTCGAGGGACGGCACGGCGCCGCGCTTGCCGGATGGCAGGCCTGCCTGCCGCTGATCAACCACGAGAACCGCCAGTGTGGGCTGCGCGCGGCCAAGACCGTTCTGAAGGAGGGCGGGGTGATCCGCTCCGACCACGTCCGCCATCCGCTGCGGCCGATGTCCGATCGCACACGCGCGCGCCTGCTGGAGCTTGCGCGCAGGCTGGATGTTCTTGCACTGAACTGGGGGAAATAGGATGACGGCGAAGACGACGATCGAACCGACCGGGCGGCATCTGATCGCGGGCGAATGGGTCGCGACCGGGCAGACATTCGAATCCTGCCCGGTCAGCGGCCCCGCGATTCATGTCTGCAGGGGCACGCCAGAGCTGGTCGCGCGGGCCGCCCGCGCGGCGGGCGCGGCCTTTCCGGCATTCGCCGCGGCCCCGCGTCGGACACGGGCCCGTCTTCTGGAAGCGATCGCCGATGCGATCGAAGCGCGCGCCGACGCGATCACCGAGATCTGCATGCGCGAGACCGGTCTGCCCGAACCGCGCGTCGTGGGCGAGCGCGGCCGCACGACCGGACAGTTGCGGCTGTTCGCCCAGGTCCTCCGCTCGGGCGATTACCTTGATCGCCGCCACGATCCCGCCGACCCCGCCCGCCAGCCGCTACCCAAGCCGGACCTGCGCATGATCCAGCGCCCGCTGGGCCCGGTGGCGGTGTTCGGGGCCTCGAACTTCCCGCTGGCCTTCTCGGTCGCGGGTGGCGATACGGCCTCGGCGCTGGCGGCGGGCTGCCCGGTCGTCGTCAAGGGGCATGAGGCCCATCCCGGCACGGGCGAGGTCGTGGCCGGCGCGATCGCCGAGGCCGTGGAGTCACTTGGCCTGCCGGCCGGGACATTCTCGCTGGTGCAGGGGGGCGGCATCGATGTCGGCCAGGCGCTGGTGCGCGATCCCCACATCGCGGCGGTGGGCTTCACCGGATCGCTGCGTGCGGGCCGGGCATTGTTCGACCTGTGCGCCGCGCGGCCCGATCCCATCCCCTTCTTCGGCGAGCTGGGTTCGGTCAATCCGGTCTTCGTCCTGCCAGGGGCGGCGCGGGCGCGGGCCCGCGAGATCGGCGAGGGCTGGGCGGCATCGCTGACGCTTGGCGCGGGGCAGTTCTGCACCAATCCGGGTCTTCTGGTCGTCGAGGCCGGCGCGGCGGGGGATGCGGTGGTCGCGGCCGCGCGCGCAATGCTGGAAGCCGCGCCGCGCCAGGTGATGCTGACGCCCGCCATGGCCGAGGCCTATCGTGCGGGCCGCGACCGGATAGCGGGCCTGCCGGGCGTGCGCACGATCCTGCGATGCGAATGCGGCCCGCGCGAGGCCGCGCCGGCCCTGGCGGAAACGGAGGCCGAGCGCTTCCTGTCCGATCCCGCCCTGGCCGAAGAGGTCTTTGGCCCCTTCGGCCTGATCCTGCGGGTCAGGGACCGGGAGGGTTTCGAGGCCGTTGCGGCGGCGCTGCAGGGCCAGTTGACGGCAACGCTGCAGATTGTGCCCGACGATCACGACCTTGCGGCGCGGCTGGTTCCGGTTCTTGAACGCAAGGCGGGGCGGTTGATCGCCAACGGGTTCCCGACCGGGGTCGAAGTCTCGCCGGCGATGGTGCATGGCGGCCCCTGGCCTGCGACCACCGCGCCGGGGCATACATCGGTCGGGACGCTGGCGATCCGGCGCTGGCTGCGGCCGGTCTGTTACCAGGACATGCCGGCCGATCTGCTGCCCGAGGACCTGCGCGCGGACGCTTAGCAATCACCGGCAGCCATCATCGGGGCGGCCTTGTCGCGGACAGGGCTTCGCGCCAGATCCTGGCATGGGTGGAAAGCCGCGCGGCAAGCTCTGGCGGAGTCCCGATGCCCGCAGGCAAGGGCGCGAGGCGGCGCGGGGCGTGTTCGCCCAGGCCCAGAAGGGCCGCGCCCACGCTGGTGCCGGTGGCGCTGGTCACCGGGTGGACCGGGGCCTGCATGGCCGCCTGCAGCATCGCAAGCCATGCCCGGTTGCGCGCGAAGGGGCCTTCGACGATGATCGGCCCCGCATGGCCCGCAAGTTCGAGGCAGGCGGCCGTCATCATCGCAAGATACAAGGCGACGGCGGCGGCGCGCTCGGCGGTGCCCGCTTCAGGCTCGGGGCCGGTCCACCGGGCCTGTCGGCCCGGGAACGGCCCGCATTCCGAAACGACGGCGGGCAGCAGCATCGTGCCGGATTCGAGCACGCGCTGCATGGCCTGCGCGTCGGCCTCGGGGCAGTCGGCCGCGCCCAGAATGTCGTGCTCGCGCCCGCCCATGAACCGCGCCGACGGCACCGGTGCGCCAAGCGCGTTGACGTTGATCAGCGTGTCGCGCGCCGGGTCGAGTGTGACCGCCCGACCGCCCACCGCCATCGCGATCACCCAGGTCCCGGTCGAGACCACAGAGAAGGGCGGGCGGTTGGCCAGAAGATGCGGCAGCAGCGAGGCATTCGAGTCATGGATGCCGCAATGGACCGGGGTGGACGGGTCAAGCCCGGTCTGGCGCGCGATCTCGGGCAGGATCGGGCCCAGAACCTCGTCCGGGCGCCGGGGCGGGGCGATCAGGCCGCCAAGATCGAGCCGCGCGACGAGCGAGGAGAAGCGCCCCGCCCGGGGCTGCCACAGGTCGGTGTGACAGCCAAGCGAGGTGACATCGCTGGACGGCACACCGCACAGGCGAAAGGCCCAGTATTGCGGCCACGGCAGGAACCGGCGCGCGCGCCGGCGCAGCTGCGGCATCGTCTGCAGCTGCCAGAAGATCTGCGCGCCCAGGTTCAGCCCGTGGGCCAGCCGGGGCGAGCCCGTCTCGGCAAATGGCGGACGGATGCGGTCGTATTCGGGGCCAACCCGGTCCGGCCCGTCATGTTCGTAGTCGAGCACCGGCGCGGCCAGCGCGCCGCTTTCGTCGACGAAGGCGCCGGCGGCGCCGTGGGTGGTGACCACGATCCGCCCGATGCCGTGGCTGCCATGCAGGCGCGCCAGGCCCTCGCACAGGAAGGCCCAGATGCCTTCGGTGTCGTAATGCGGCCAGGGCGGCCCCGGCAGCACCCGGTTCGGTCGCTTGAGCACCGCGATCTCGGCCAGCGCGGCGGGATCGACCAGCGCCAGCTTGACGTTGGTCTTGCCGATGTCGATGACGGCGATGTTGTCCCGGCCCATGCTGCTCAGTCCATGTGGAACAGGGTTTCGAGCGGCACCGCGACGGGTTCGTTGTCGGGGTGGACCTCCATGATGTCGGCCATGTGGTCCCACCAGCGGCGCATCACCGGATGGCGCGGCAGTTCGTCCGTGCCGTGGTCGTCCCGCCGCCAGAGCACCGCGAAGAGCGCGTCGGTCTCGGGATCGAGATGGATCGAGTAATCCGAGATTCCCGCCTGTTTCAGCAGCTCCACCAGTTCGGGCCAGATCGCGTCGTGCCGGCGGCGGTATTCGTCACGGCAGCCGGGCTTCAGGCGCATGCGAAACGCGTATTTCTGCATTCATCCCCTCCATTTCCGCCACAGGCGCGGCAGCGCGATCACCGCGATCAGAAGCGCGCCGATCACGATCGACATCACGATGCCCGGAACGTTCAGAAGCCCCAGCCCGAAGGTGACAAGCCCCATCACGAAGGCCGCGATCACCACGCCCGGAATGCTGCCCGCCCCGCCAAGGATGCTGACCCCGCCAAGCACCACCATGGTCACGACCTCAAGCTCCCATCCCATCGCGATCGACGGGCGTGTCGAGCCCAGCCGCGAGGTCAGGCACACCGCCGCCACCCCGGACATCAGCCCCGTCAGCAGGAACAGGATGAACTTCACCCGGCCCACGCGGATGCCCGAAAAGGCCGCCGCGGTGGCATTGTTGCCGATCGCATAGACGGCGCGGCCGAAATTCGTGGCATGCAGAAGGATGCCAAACAGCAGCGCGAAGAGCGCAAAGAGGACGAATTCCGCCGAGATCACCCAAAAGGCATAGCCCTGCCCGAACCAGGCGAAATCGGCCGGGTAGCCGCGATAGGCCTGGTCGCCCAGCACGATGTAGCTGATGCCGCGGTAAAGGCTCATCGTGCCGATGGTGACCACGATCGAGGGCAGGCCAAGCCCCGTGACCAGCGCGCCGTTGAACGCCCCGCAGGCAAGGCCCACGGCAAGGCCGATCGCCACCAGCCCCGGCGTGCCGACCCCGAGCTGGGCCGCCGCGCCCATGGCCGTCGAGGCCAGAGCGATGGTCGAGGCCACGGACAGGTCGATTTCCCCGGCGATGATCAGCAGCGCCATGGCGAAGGCGATCATCGCCTTTTCGGTGAAGTTGAAGGTGGCATCCGACAGGTTCCACGGATCCAGGAAATAGGGAGAGGCAAGGCTGTTGGCGATGAAGATCGCCAATGCGACGGCCAGAAGCAGCGTCTCCCAGCTTTTCAGCGCGCGCCGCGCGGGGCTTTCCAGCCGGTCGGGGATCGTGCGCACCGCCGCGCGCGTCGGGTTCATGCCGGTCATTGCACAGCCTCCGTCTGACGCAGGATGATGCGGCCGCGCGCGCGGCCCGCCTTGGCATTCAGGATCACCGCGATGATGATCGCCGCGCCCGAGATCGCCATCTGCCAGAAGGGCGAGACGTCGATCACCGGCAGCGCGTTCTTGATTACGCCCAGGAACAGCGCGCCAAGCACGGCGCCCGCGACGCTGCCGACGCCGCCCATGATCGCCACCCCGCCGATCACGCAGGCCGCGACCACGTCAAGTTCGAAGCCCGCCGCCAGATCGACATACGCCACGGCATAACGCGCCACCCACAGATAGCCCACCAGCCCCGCCAGCGCCCCCGACAGCGCAAAGGCCAGAAAGCGCGTGCGCCCGACGTCGATGCCAGCATAGGTCGCCGCATCGGGATTGCCGCCCGCGGCGAAGAAGGCCCGTCCGGTTTCGGTGCGCGCTAGCAGCACCGCAAGCACAACGACCACGAGGATCGCGATCCAGCTCATGACCGGCATCCCCAGGATCTGCGTGCGCGGAAAGGCCTTGAAGGCATCGCTCATCTCGTGCGCGTTCACCCATTTGCCGCCCGAGATCAGGAAGGCCGCGCCACGATAGATCGTCATCGTGCCCAGCGTGACCACGATGGGCGGGATGTCGAGCTTCCAGACCAGAAGCCCGTTGATCATGCCGAGGCCGCAGCCAAGCGCCACCGCGATGGCAAGGATCGCCGCGACCGGCAGGTCCGGATGGGCAAGGTTCAGCATCGCCACGACCATGCCCGTCAGCGCAAGCGTCGCCGCCACCGAAAGATCGATGCAACGGGTCAGGATCACCACCATCTGGCCGATCGCTAGGATGATCAGCGGCGCGGTATCGTTGAACACCGCCACAAGGTTGCCCGGCGCCACGAAGGCCGGAAAGCGCGACGCGATCAGCGCCAGCATCAGCGCGATGGCCGCCGCCAGCAGCGCCTCGCGCGTTGTCAGAAGTCTCGTCAGCCTCATTCCCATGTCTCCCCGATCCCCGCGGCATGGCGCACCAGCGTCTCGGGGGTCAGATCGCCGCCCGAGAGTTCGGCCGCGATCCGGCCCTCGCGCATCACGATCACGCGGTCGGACATGCCCAGGATCTCGGGGATTTCCGAACTGACCATGATCACGGCAAGCCCCTGCGCGGCGAGTTCGGCCATGAATTCGTGCACCGCCGCCTTCGACCCGATGTCGATGCCCTTGGTGGGTTCATCCAGGATGATGACGCGCGGGCGCGTGGCCAGCCACTTGGCGATGACGACCTTCTGCTGGTTGCCGCCCGACAGCGTGCCAAGCGGCGTGTCCAGCGATGCCGCGCGCAGGTCGAGCCGTTCGCAATAGTCGCGCGCAAGGCGGAATTCCTCGGCCAGACGCAGGAAGCCGTTGCGCGAGATGCGCGCCAGCGAGGGCAGCGTGACGTTCTGGAAGATCGGCATCGCGCCGATCGCGCCCTGTCGGCCGCGGTCCTCGGGCACATAGACGATGCCATGGGCCACCGCGTCGGCGGGCGAGCGGATCGCGACCGGCTGTCCGTCGATGCGCAGGCTGCCGGCCGAGGGGCGCGTCATGCCGAACAATGCCTGGCAGAATTCCGACCGGCCCGCGCCGACAAGCCCATAGAATCCGAGGATCTCGCCCGCCCGTAAAGTAAAGGAGATGTCGGCGAATTCGGTCGGGTGCGCGTAGCCTTCGACCTGAAGGACCGGCGCGCCGATGCGGGGGGTGCGGCTGGGAAAGACCTGGCTGACGTCGCGGCCGACCATCTGGCGCACCAGGTCGGCCTCGCTTGCCTCGGCGATGAGCCCCGCGCCCACCATCTGGCCGTCGCGGAAGACGGTGTAGCGGTCGGCGATGCGGAAGATCTCGTCGAACTTGTGGCTGATGAACAAGATCGCCTTGCCCTGCGCCTTCAGCCGCTCGATCAGGGTGTAGAGTTCCTCGATCTCCTTGTGGCTCAGCGCGGCGGTCGGCTCGTCCATGATCACGACCCGTGCCTCGATCGACAGCGCGCGGGCGATGGCGACAAGGTGGCGCGCGGCGATTCCCAGCTGCCGAAGGGGCTGGCCCGGATCGATGCGCGCGCCAAGCTCGTGCAGGATCTGTCCGGCGCGGCGCCGCATTTCGGCGCGGTCGATCAGGCCGAACCGCCCGCGCGGGGCATGGCCCAGGAAGATGTTCTCGGCCACAGTCAGGTCGTCGAACAGCACCGTTTCCTGATGGATCGCGGTGATGCGGGCAGCGGCGGCGGCCTGCGGCGAGTCAAGGCGCGCGGGCGCGCCATCGACGAGGATCTCGCCACCGTCGGGCTGATAGATGCCGGTCAGGATCTTGACCAGCGTGGATTTGCCCGCGCCGTTCTCGCCGATCAGCGCCGTCACCTGGCCGGGATAGAGTTCGAGCGCGACATCGGACAGGGCGCGCACGCCGGGAAAGGTCTTGGTGACGCCCCTCAGCGCGAGGATCGGCAGCGCTTCGGGCAGCGGGACCGTGACCGTGCCGGCCGTCCCGGGCAGGATATCGGAAGTCATCTGTTTCAGCATCGTCCTGGCCATGCAAGGGTAGGGGGGCGCGGACGGGGTCCGTCCGCGCCGGATGCAGGGATCAGAAGATGTCCTTGAACTGGTCGATGTTCGACGCGTCATAGACAAAGGGTTCGGCCATCGCCGCCGCGTTGGTTTCGTCAAGCGTCACCTTGCCCATGCGGCCGATCGGGATCTCGGCTCCGGGCTGGGCCTCGGCCTCGCCACGGGCCAGGTGATAGGCGATCATCGTGGCCGAATAGCCCAGGTCGATCGGGTTCCAGATGGCGAAGCTTTTCGATGCGCCCGACTTGACATGGCCGGCCATCTCCGAGGGCAGGCCAAGGCCGGTGACGTTGATCTGGCCGATCTTGCCGGCATCGGTGACCGCCTGGGCGGCCGCGACGATGCCCACGGATGTCGGCGCGATGATCGCGTCAAGCTCGGGATAGGACTGGATCAGGCCCATCGCCTCGCGATAGGACTTGTCCGCGAGGTCGTCGCCATAGACCACGCCGAGAAGCTTGATGTTGGGATAGTCCGGCATGGCCTTCTTCATCTCTTCGATCCAGATGTTCTGGTTCGTGGCCGTGGCCGAGGCCGAAAGCACCGCGACCTCGCCGGTCTGGTCGGGCAGGTTGTCGGCGGCAAGCTTGATGATCATCCGGCCGATCAGCTCGTTGGACGAGGGGTTCAGATGCATCTGCCGCCCTTCGGGGGCGACGCCCGAATCCCACGAGATCACCGTGATGCCGCGGTCCATTGCCTTCTTCAGCGCGGGCACCAGCGCGTCGGGATCGTTGGCCGAAATCGCGATCGCATCGACGCCCTGCGCGATCAGGCTGTTGATCACCTCGATCTGGCCCTCGGCCGTGGTGTCGGTCGGCCCGGTATAGATGATCTCGACATCGCCCAGTTCGGCGGCCGCTTCCTCGGCGCCCTTGGCGGCCGCCTCGAAGAAGCCGATGCCAAGCGCCTTGACCACCAGCGCGATGCGCGTCTTGTCCTGCGCCATGGCCGTGGTGCCCATCAGGCTGGCGGCAAGGCCGAGCCCGGCCGCGAGCGCCATCACTTGTCTGCGTTTCATCTGTCTTCCTCCCATGATGATCCGGGGCGTGTCAGGAGGCCGCCCCCGCCTCGGCCTGCGACGCGCCCAGGGGCACGACGTGAAGGCTTATTCCCGCGGCCTCGATCATGGCCGCGGCCTTGTCGGGGATGCCTTCGTCGGTGACGATGGTCCCGATCCGCTCCAGCGGGCACAGCACCAGGCTGGACCGCTGGGAAAACTTGGAACTGTCCACCAGCACGACCAGCTCGTCCGCCTGGCCGATCAGCTTCTGTTCGGCCTGGATCAGCAGCGGGTCGGCCTCCATCAATCCGACCGGACCGATGCCCTGTGCCCCCATGAACATGCGCCGCGCATAGAAGTTGCGCGTGACGTCATTGTCGAAGGGCGACAGGATGATGTTCTGTTCGCGATAGATCGCGCCGCCGGGCACCATGATCGTGTTCTTGGAATGCTTCAGCAGGTGTTCGGCGATAGGAAAGGAATTGGTGAAGATCTGCAGCCGGCGCGAAGCCAGCGGATGCACCATCTGGAAGGTGGTCGTGCCGCCGTTGATGATGATTGCCTCGCCATCCTCGCACATCTCGACCGCGGCGCGGGCGATGGCCTGTTTCTGACGCGTGCGCAGCGTCTGGTTGACCGAGAAGGGCCGCCCGGCAAGGCCGACGAATTGCGGCGGCGTCAGCGCCTCGGCCCCGCCGCGCACCCGGCGCAGCTTCTTCTGCATGTGTAGCGTGGCGATGTCGCGCCGGATCGTCGCCTCGGACGCGCCGGTCAGCGCGCACAGCTCGACCACGGTCGCCACGGGGCGTTCCTGAACCGCCGACAGGATGATCCGGTGCCGTTCCGTTTCGTGCATCTTGTCCTCCCTTGCGCCGAGAATTGTGGGGATTCGGGTGTCTGTCAATCAAAAACAATCACAATCGATCATGCTGCAATGCAGAATGACTGAAGATGATCGATAATGATTGACAAAACGCCGCATCCCGCGCAGCCTGCGCGCGAATGGTCATGTTGCCGCCAGGGCAGAAGATGGGAGGATCCCTTGCTGAAATCCGTCAAAGATCAGCTGCTTGAAAACCGCTGGGACGAGGCCGAGGCGGCCGGGAAGAGCGAGTCGGAACTGCTCCTGTATCGCTCGAACCTGCTTGGTTCGGACAAGCGGGTGACGAATTATGGCGGGGGCAATACCTCGGCCAAGATCATGGAGCGCGATCCGCTGACCGGCGAGATGGTCGAGGTGCTGTGGGTCAAGGGCTCGGGCGGCGATATCGGATCGATGAAGCTTGACGGCTTCGCGACGCTCTACATGGACCGGTTGCGCGCGCTGAAGAAGCTGTATCGCGGGGTCGAGCACGAAGACGAGATGGTCGGCTATCTGCCGCACTGCACCTTCAACCTCAATCCGCGCGCGGCCTCGATCGACACGCCGCTGCATGCCTTCGTGCCGCACCGCCATGTCGATCACGTCCATGCCGATGCGATCATCGCGATCGCGGCCTCGGCCGATTCGCGCGCGCTGACGCAGGAAATCTTCGGCGGCCGCGTCGGCTGGCTGCCGTGGAAGCGTCCGGGCTTCGAGCTGGGCCTGTGGCTGGAGAAGTTCTGCCAGGACAATCCCGATGCCGTGGGGGTCGTGCTGGAAAGTCACGGGCTGTTCACCTGGGGCGACACGGCGCGGGCCTGCTATGACACGACGATCGAGGTCATCAACACCGCCACCGCCTGGCTGGCCGAGCGCGCCGAGGGTGTCGCACCTTTCGGCGGGGCCGTCCATGAGAGCCTTCCGGCGGAAGAGCGCCGCCGCATCGCCGCGCGGCTGATGCCCGCGATCCGCGGTCTGATCGGGCGCGAGGAATACAAGGTCGGCCATTTCGACGATTCGCAGGCGGTGCTGGATTTCGTCAATTCGCGCGCCATGCCCGATCTTGCGCCGCTTGGCACGTCCTGCCCGGACCATTTCCTGCGCACAAAGATTCGGCCGCTGGTGGTCGGGTTCGATCCGGCGCGCGGCAATCTCGAGGACGTTCTCGGGGGGCTGTCGCAGGCGGTCGATGCCTACCGCGCCGACTATGCCGCCTATTACCAGCGCTGCAAGCGGCCCGACAGCCCGCCCATGCGCGACCCCAACGCAGTGGTCTACCTGGTCCCCGGCGTCGGCATGATCACCTTTGCCCGCGACAAGGCGACGGCGCGCATCTCGGCCGAGTTCTACGTGAACGCGATCAATGTCATGCGCGGCGCGAGCCTTGTGAGCAGCTATCGCGGCCTGCCCGAACAGGAGGCCTTCGACATCGAATACTGGCTGCTCGAGGAGGCCAAGCTGCAGCGGATGCCAAGGCCCAGATCGCTGGCCGGGCGGGTGGCGCTGATCACCGGGGGCGCGGGCGGGATCGGCGCGGCGGTGGCCGACCGCTACCTGTCCGAGGGCGCCTGCGTGATGCTGGCCGATATCTCGGCCGAGGCGCTGGAGGCAACCCAGGCCCGGCTGGTGCAGCGGCACGGCGGCGACATGGTGCGCAGCGTCGTGATGGATGTCACCGACGAGGCCGCCGTTGCCCGCGCCATCGCCGAGACGGCGGTCGAATTCGGCGGGCTCGACATCCTGGTGTCGAATGCGGGCATCGCGTCTTCCGCTCCGGTCGAGGAAACCTCGCTTGAGCTGTGGAACCGCAACATGGCGATCCTGTCCACCGGATATTTCCTGGTCAGCCGCGAGGCCTTCCGTCTGATGCGCGCCCAGGGGATGGGCGGGTCGGTGGTGTTCGTGGCCTCGAAGAACGGTCTTGCGGCCTCGCCCAATGCCTCGGCCTATTGCACGGCCAAGGCCTCGGAGATCCATCTGGCGCGCTGCCTGGCGCTCGAGGGCGCCGAGGCCGGGATCCGCGTCAACGTGGTCAATCCCGATGCGGTCCTGCGCGGCTCGCGCATCTGGGAGGGCGAGTGGCTGGAGCAGCGCGCCGCGACCTATGGCACCGACAAGCAGGGGCTGGAAGAGATGTATCGTCAGCGTTCGCTGCTGAAACGTTCGGTCCTGCCCGAGGACGTGGCCGAGGCCTGCTATTTCTTCGCCGCCGACCTGTCGGCCAAGTCGACGGGCAACATCCTGAACGTCGATGCCGGCAACGTGCAGGCCTTCCCGCGCTGAGCGGGAAGGTCGGGGAAAGACAGGGGGAGGACAGGCCATGAGCTATGCGGACGCACGCGAGAGATTTGCCGAATGGGGCGTCGATACCGAAGCCGCGATCGCCCGTCTGGGGCGGATCCCGATTTCGCTGCATTGCTGGCAGGGCGACGATGTCGTCGGGTTCGAGCGCCGGCGCGGCCATTCGGGCGGCGGCATCCAGGCGACCGGCAACCATCCGGGCCGTGCGCGCAATCCCCGGGAGCTGCGCGCCGATCTGGAATTCGCCTTTGCGATGATCCCCGGGCCGCACCGGCTGAACCTGCATGCGATGTATCTGGACACCGACGAGGCCCCCGATCGCGACGAGATCGAATACCGGCATTTCGCGCCCTGGGTGGACTGGGCGCGGGAGCAGGGCGCGGGGCTTGACTTCAACCCCACCTTCTTTGCGCACGAGAAGGCCGACGACAACCTGACGCTGGCCCATCCCGATCCCGCCATCCGCGCCTTCTGGATCGAGCATGGCCGCCGCTGCCGCGAGATCGCCGCGCGCATGGGCCAGGAGCTGGGCAGCGCCGCGGTCAACAACATCTGGGTGCCCGACGGGTTCAAGGACAACCCCGTAGATCGCATGGGCGCGCGGCGGCGGCTCGAGGAATCGCTGGACGCGATGCTTCAGGCGCGCCATGACCCGGCGCACATGCTGGACGCGGTGGAATCGAAGCTCTTCGGCATCGGGGTCGAGGCCTGCACGATCGGCAGCCACGAATTCTACATGGGCTACGCGATCCGGCGCGGCACGCTTCTGTGTCTCGACATGGGCCATTTCCATCCCACCGAGAATGTCGCCGACAAACTGAGCGCCGTGGCGCCTTTCGTGCCGGGCATCCTGTTGCATGTCAGCCGTCCGATGCGCTGGGACAGCGACCATGTGATCCTGCTGAACGACGAGGTTCTGGCCCTCGCGCAGGAGCTAGTGGGCACCGGTCTTCTGGACCGTACCCATGTGGGACTCGACTTCTTCGATGCCACGATCAGCCGCACCGCGGCCTGGGTGATCGGCACGCGCAACATGCAGAAGGCACTTCTGCGCGCGCTGCTGCTGCCATGGGACCGCCTGCGCGCGGCCGAGGCGGCGTTCGACTTCACCACGCGCCTTGTGGTGACCGAGGAGGTCAAGGACCTGCCCTTCGGCGCGGTCTGGGCCGAATTTTGCGCGCGCGAGGACGTGCCCTCGGGGCCGGCGCTGATGGCCGATCTTGACGCCTATCAGGCGCGGGTGGCGGATCGGGGCTGAAACAGCGGGGGGCCGCCGCGCGCGTCGGGCCTGCGTCAGTTCCAGGGCGCGGGGCCGTCGGTCGGCATCTGGCCAAAGACGTTCTCGCGGTGCCAGCGCAGGTTCGCGGGATGCGGCGCATGTTTGGGATCGCGGGGTTTCAAGAGCTTGCCGCCGGGGATCAGCAGGCGGTCGATGACCTCGCCCGGGACCTTGTTGCGCGACACGAGGATCGTCTCGCAATCCTCGGCGACCGAGATCAGGCCGCGATCGAACATCCAGTGCAGCGTGCCCGACAGGGCCAGCCCGTTGCGGACCGAGTCGCTGCCGCCGTGTTCCACCGGGCGGATATGGGCGGCCTGCACCTCGGGGCGGCCGCCGCCATTGCGCAGCATCAGCCCCGACATGGCGCAGCGATAGCCATAGGCCTCGCGCACCTTTCGCCGGAAGGCGACATCGCGATAGGGCCGACGGGTGAGCCGCTCAATCACCGGGCGCTCGAAGGGGGCGGGGTCCTCGGCAAGTCCGGCCGCGGGCGCGCCATAGCGCGTGTCTTCGATCGTTTCCAGATCGGCCGGCAGGCCCAGATTGACGATGCGCGCAAAGTCGGCCTCGGACAGGCGGCGCACCGCGCTTTGCGCCAGTCCGCCGGTCGTGGCGCGGCCATCGGGGCCGGCCAGAGACGATTCCAGCGCGCGACCGTCGATCTCGCGCGGCAGCTCGCGGTCGAAGGGCAGAAAGCTGCCGGGCGCGATCAGCGCAAGATAGCGCCCCTCGACGCCGGGCTTGGGGATTATGTCGTCGATCCGGGCGACGGCGAAATAGCCCCGCGGCCCGGCCTTGACCGGTTCGTAATAGATGATCCAGTCGCCGACGCCCTCTTGCATTACCTTCAGATATTGGCGCGGGAAGTCATAGACGACGTCGGGTTCGTCGTCGTAGATCGAGTCGGCCCTGTGCAGCAAGACAAGCTTGGTCATGGCGCCAGGAAATACCCGGCCGCAGTGGCAAGGCAAGGGGGAACCCGCGCGCGACATGTGGGGCGGATTTCACCGTCACCGGGCCGCCGGCCGGAGCCGCGCGCGGGTAACGGTCACGCCGGATCTTGCCGGGACAGGCTGACCCGATAGGCATGCGGGCCGGTCTGTTCGAAATGGGCCCGATCGCCGGGCCGGGCGCCGGTGCGTTCGAAGAAGGATCTGATCCAGCCGCGCGCGCGGAAGATCTTCTTTGTCCCGTCGATATCCGTCATCGCCGGGGCGTCGCCGCCCCAGTCGATCACAAGCGCGCGCGGCGCTTTGCTGGCTGCGTTCCCGCCGCCGATCGCGTCGGCTGGGAAGCGGTCAAGTATGCCGCGCAGGTAGATGTGATTGTTCCGGATGTTTCCCTCGGTCAGTTCGACGCTGCCGATTGGCGTTCCGGGGCCAGATTCCTCTGCCGCCAGTACGACGGGGTCCGATGGGCAGGGGGTGGCGACCGCGTTTCCGGCGGTATTGCCGTGGGTGTTGCCTGCGGGCGCGGCCGGTTCGGGGAACGGCCGGCCCTGCGTCGGTACGGCGCTGCGCGGCGCCGCCGGGGTCTGCCTTGCCTGTCGGGCAGGTGCTGTGGTGGGCAGGTCCGGCATCTGTGCCGCGATGGCGGCCGAGACCTCGGGATCGAGCGTGACCCAGGTCACCGCTCCGGGCCGGTGGCGATAGGGCACCGGGGTCGGCAGCCGCCGGACATCGGCCAGCACCCAAGGCGTGTTCCATCTGGCGACTTCACCCGAAGTGATCATCCCGGCCGGGATGCGGTGCTTGTCGATGGTCGCCAGCATTTCGTCCGGCGAGAGCGGCGGCAGAACGTCGGCAAGGCGCGCCACGCCGTGGACCGCGCCCGTGCCCTTGGCGATCAGGCCGAACCAGCCGCGATGCGCCGCGCCGGTCGACCGCATTTCCCAGATCTTGCTGCCGTTCAGGATCATCCCGATCCACGGATCGGCGATTATCAGTGCTTTTGAAACCGTCACCCTGGTGCCTCTGATTGCGATCGAGTGTGTTGATTCTGAAGAATGTTTGCGTTCATTGACCCGGCCGCGCGGCCGGGTCAAGCGGCTGGCGCGCTGTGCCCGAGGACGCGCCGCGGGCCGACATCAGGGCTCGGTCCTTGCCCCTTTCGGCGGGACGGCACCTTCCTTGCCAAGCGTATCGAGCAGTTGCTCGATCATCTCTTGTCCGCGGCGCATCTGGGCGTCGAAGAACATCGCGCCTTCGGGGTCGGCTCGGCGCGCCCCGCTGCGGTGACGGCAAAAGACTTTCGGCGGCGCGTGATGCCCTTTTTTGCGACCATGACCGGAAGACTTCCCGGGTGTCCATGTCCCATCGAAGGTGCGGTCGTTCCCTCGTGCAGCGGCAAAGTCACTTGGCTGCACCCGCGCGTGGCAGACGCCCCTTGAGCGCATCGGGGGCAAGGGCGCCGAGCGACATGTAGATCTTCATCAGCCCGTCCACGTCGAGCCCATCGACGGGGTGGACATTCGCGCGGTGCGCGTCACCGCCGCAAGTTCTCCCTTGACCGCAGCCCCCGAAGAGGCCGAGCGCCGCTATCGCCTGCCTGATGATTTCCGCTGAGAACCGACCCGGTAGCGCCCAAAATTCTTACCGAGAATGGACCCATGCGAACGGCTCTGATGATGTGACCGCCCCCCGAGGGCATCAATGTGCCAAGGTGGGTCTACGATGATCCACAAAGGAGGACGGTCACATCATCAGAGCCTTCGTGTCCCGAAAGGGGCGTGTGCCACCATCGATATCCGCTTCGATCCCACGCCACCCTCTGCTTTCAGGCCGATAATCGGTCTTATGTTAAATCAATTGCCCCTCAGCCCGGCCCACCAAGGCCGGCGCGATCGGGCACGCGCAGCCGCACGCGCAGGCCCCCAAGGGTTGGCGAGCGCTCAAGCGCCAGCTCTCCGCCATAGGCCGCGGTGAGGTCCGAGGCGATGGCAAGGCCCAGACCCGTGCCCGGCGCCGACACGTCCAGACGTCCGCCTGAACGCAGCGCCTCGCGGCGCTCGGCCTCGGGAATGCCGGGGCCGTCATCCTCGATGTCCACGATCGACGCCGACCCCTCGCGCCGACCCGAAACACGCACCTTCGTGCGCGCGTGTCGGACCGCGTTCTCGATCAGGTTGCCAAGGATTTCCTCGAGATCCTGGACATCCATCGCCACGACAAGCCCATCGGGCAGATCGAGATCGAATTCCAGCTCCCTGGCTTCGGGAAGGCTGCAAAACAGGCGCAGAAGACGATCCACGGATTTGCCAACCGGCAACCGCCCGCGCGCCAGAACTGATGCATTTGCCGCGCGGATCCGCGCAAGCTGGGTCTGCAATTGCGCCTCGACCCGATCAAGCGCCAGCCGCGCCTCGTCGCCGACGTCGCGCGGGGCCGCATCCAGTGCGTTGCGCAGGATGGCGACCGGTGTCTTCAGCGCATGGGCAAGATCAGCGGCCTGGCGGCGGCCGCGCTCGACGATCTCGCGATTGCGCTCGAGCAGCGTATTGATGTCGGCGACCAGCGGCGCAACCTCTTCCGGATAGGACCCGGGGTCCAGATTTTCGCCACGGTCCCAGCGGCCGACCACGTCTGCCCGCAGGCGCCCGAGCGGCCGCAACGTCGCGCCGACGATCAGGGCCGCGCCCAGAACCCCCAGAACACCGACAAAGGCAAAGGTCGCGAGCAGCGAGCGGCGAACGTCGCGTCGATCGGTCACCAGCTCGGTCAGGCTTTGGGCCGTGGTCGCGACAAGACTGCGGCCATCGTCCAGCCGAACCATCTCGGTGATCCCGCGCACGGGGCCGTCGGGACCGACACCGTCCCAGAACCTGCGCTCGCCCATCCGCACATTCGGTCGTTCCAGCAGCGTATCGAACAATGACCGTGACACCGCGACCGTGCCGTTGTCGCCTTCGACCTGCCAGTAGCGGCCGGAATACGGGCGTCGATAGGCCGGGTCGGGCAGCAGCGTCTCGACGATTTCCAGATCGCCATCCGCGCTGCCCAGGGCGGCGATCAGGCCCAGATGACGCTCGGCCAGACTGGCATCAAAGCGCCGCAGTGTCAGCTGATTGAAGAAGACCACCAGCAGCAGGCCACCGATCGCGACGACCAGCCCCGCCCACAGCAGCCCGAACAGCATCGCGCGGCGCCGCAGGGACCGCATCACGTCCTGTCGATCATGTAGCCACGACCGCGCACGGTGGTGATCAGGTCAGGTCCCAGCTTCTTGCGCAGGCGTGTCACGAAGACGGCGATCGTGTTCGAATCCCTGTCGCCGTCATATTGATAGATATGCTCGGCCAGTTCGGTGCGCGAGACAAGCCGGCCCATGTTGTGAAGCAGGTAGGACAGCACCGCCAGTTCCTGCGGCGTAAGATCGACCCGGACACCATCGCGCAGCACCCTGCCCGATCGCGTGTCCAGCTCGACCCCCGCGGCGCGCAGGATCGGGTTGGCCAGGCCCGAGCGCCGGCGCAGCAGCGCCCGCACGCGCGCCGAAAGCTCGGCCATGTGGAACGGCTTTGGCAGGTAGTCGTCCGCGCCGGCATCCAGCCCATCGACCCGGTCGGCCCAGCCATCGCGCGCGGTCAGTATCAGGACCGGCGTGTCGATGCCCGCCTTGCGCCAGTCGCGCAGCACGCTGAGCCCGTCGCGCTTTGGTAGGCCGATGTCGAGAACGATCAGGTCATAAGGCTCGGTTTCGCCCAGATGGGCGGCCTCTTCGCCGTCATGAACGGCATCCACGGCATGACCTTCGGCCACCAGCGCGCGACGCAGCTGATCGGCCAGGACGACTTCATCTTCTACGACCAGCAGTCGCATCAGCCGCGCAACTCGTGTCGTTCAGTTCTTCTTGCCACCGCCGTTACCACCACCGTTGCCACCGCCGTTTCCGCCGCCACCGCCATTGCCTCCCTTGTTGCCGCCGCCGTTGTTGCCGCCCTGGCCGCCGGACTTGCCGTTACTGCCTGCGCTGCCCGATTTCCCGGGGCTGGAGGCCGAGCGCCCATATGCATTTGCATTGCCGGACCCAGCCGTCTGGGCCGCGGCACGCACGGCCTTGGCCGCGGGCTCGCTCGACGGCAGCAGCCGCCCCGACGCAGCCTCGACCACGACGCTGACCAGCTGACCGTCCGGCCGCTTGATGATGACCTTGTAATAGACCCCGCCCAGATCGAAGGCGCGCACGTCCACGGCCGTGCCCGGCACCCGCGCCGCCACGGCCTTGAGGATGCGCGGCAAGGGCTGGGACTGGCCCGAGGCGACGCTCTGGCGCAGATCCTGGGGCGACATTTCGCGCGGGGTATCTGCCCGCGCCGCGCCAAGGGCCATGACGAGGACCAGCAATATCACACCAAGCACATGCAAAAGCATCAAACGTCCCCAATGGCCATAGCGCCAGATTGTCATGTCCTAACACGTCCTTCTTGAACGCAAGATGAACGGCGCATTGCAGCCCCGTTCATCCGGCTTGTGCTGTGTTGCGACTGGCGGCCCGATTCCGGTGGCCCGTCAGTTTGGGAATTCGTCACCACTCACGGAACAAGAAACGGAGACTGGACATGACGCGCAAGACCAAATCGGTTCTGCAAGCCGCCTGTATCGCGGCCGCCACGCTTGCCTCGACCGCCCTGATCATCACGCTTGCAACGCCGGTTGCGGTCCATGCCAAGGGCAATGAAGGCAAGGGCGGCGGAAACGGTGGTGGCAACGGCAAGGGCGCCGATCGCGACCGGGGGGGCGACCGGGGATCGAGATCCGATCGCGGCAACGGCGCCAGGTCCGAACGCCCCGCCAAACCCGTGCGCGAGGTCCGGCCGGCCAAGCCATCGGCGCCTGGGCAGGCCGGAAAGTCCTCGACGGTGACCGAGGCCGCGCCGCTGCATCCCAGCGAAAAGGGCAAGTGGAACGCGGCCAATGCCAACCAGGCGGCGCTGGATGCGCATATCCGCAACCAGAACTTCAACGGCACGATCGGCGCTCTGGCCCAGTACCAGCTGGCCGCCCGCGCCGCCGCCGGGGAAGAGCTGACCGAGGCCGAACTGGCCGCGCTGGACGGGTTCATCCCGGACCCCGATCCGGTTCAGATCGACACGGAGCTTGCTGCGCTTCTGAACGAAGGCGCCACCGAAGGCGACCCGATCTATTCGGTCGAAAGCGGCGTGGTCTCTTGCGTGGCCAATTGCGATGGCATCGATCTGGAGGCCGTTCAGGCCATTGCCGATGCCGAGGCCGCGCGCCTGGCCGAGGATTCGCAGCAGGCCGCGCTGGACGAATTCCTGACCGCATCCGAGGCGCGCATCGTCGAGGAGTCGAACAAGTCCCTGTCGCCCGAGCGGGCCGAGGATCTGCTGGACGAACTGGCCGGGGCGCTTGGAGTCAGCCGTGCCGGGGCGGACGCAGAAGACGACGTGACCAGCGCCGCCGCGACCGAATGACCGGCCCAAGATGAACGCCGGATGAACGGCGCGTTTCGACCCGGTTCAACCGGGGCGTGCAACAAGAAGAACCGGGGGGCAAGGCCGCGGCGCATGATGCAAGGGTTGCGCCGAGGCACGTGCCAGGAAGGGAAAGCACGGTGCTGAAACGGAAGAAGACATATCCAGCGATGGCGCGCCGGGCGCTGCGCGACGAATCCGGCGCGGCCACGATCGAGGCCATTCTGTGGCTGCCGTTCTTCATCGGCCTGTTCATGCTGCTGGTCGATCTGGCGATGATCTTTCACTATCAGTCCACGATGCTGCGCGTCGTGCAGGACGCGAACCGGAACCTGTCGATCCATCGCCTGAAGGACGAACAGGAAACCGAACACTTCATCACCCAGAGGCTGGCGATCATCACCTCGGACCCGCAGGCCTCGACCAGCATCGTCGCCGGCCTGATCACCACCACCGCAAGCGCCCCGGTGACCGATCTGGATGTCTTTGGCATCGCCAAGGTCTTTCAGGGCACCCGCATCACGGTGCGCGCCGAACATCTGATGGAGAACTGAGCCATGAAAAGCCGTCTGACCAAACATGTGCGGGATCTGGCCGGGGACCAAGCGGGCGGGATAACGGCATTTGCGTTGTTGATCCTTCTGGCCTGCCTGATGATGGGCGGCCTTGCCGTGGACTATGCCAATGCCATCGCCGCGCGCACCCGGCTGCAGGTCACGGCCGATACGGTTGCCCATGCGGCCCTGTATTCGCGCGAACTCAAATCGGCGGACGAGGCCAGGCAGATCGCGCTGCAGCTCGCGGCCGACAACATGCCGCCATCGCGCTATGGCACCGTGCTGACCGCGGATGACATCCGCTTTGGCCGCTGGGACGAAACCAGGCATCAGTTCATCGCGGACCCCGCCGCGCGCGACGCGGTGCTGGTCACGACCCGCCAGGCCGAAGCGAACGGAAACGGGGTGCCGGTTCTGCTGCTCAAGCTGGCCGGTCTGAACGCTTGGAACGTCACGACGCAATCTGTCTACACGACCTATTATCCGTCCTGCTTCCGCGAAGGCTTTGTCGCGATGGATCGCGTGGACATGCAGTCGAACGGCGTGTTCAAGGCCGGGTTCTGCATTCATTCGCAAAGCTATGTCTCGGTCAGTTCGGGTAACACGTTCGAACCCGGCGTGGTCGTGTCGATGCCCGACAAGCGCAACATCGACCTGCCCGCCTCGGGCTTCGAGTCCAATACCGGGCTGGCCCAGGCTTTGCGCGATGGGTCCTATGCGCCCCGGATCCTCAATCGCATCGACGACATATTTCTGGGCGCCGAGGAGCCCTATGATGCCGGCGTGGGCTACATGATCGCGGGCTCGCCCTATTACAGGGATTATCTCGACTCGGGTAATATCATTACGGTGAACTACAAGAAGGGCATCACGGCCGGCACGATCCAGGAGGGCCGCATTCACCGCGCGACCTGTCCGAATTCCAAGACGCACATGACGATCGAAAGCGATGCCGTGATCCGCGAGGCCGTGCTGATCACGAATTGCCGGATTCAGATCAAGGCCGGCGCGGTCATCGAGGACGCCGTGATCCTGGTGGACAATACCGACGCGAAATCGGTCTTTGCCTCGTCCGACATCACGCTGGGCCGGGACGATGGTTGCGCCGAAGGCGGCGACGTTCAACTGGTGACACGCGGCGGGGTCGAGTTTGCCTCGAAGGTCAATATCTATGGCAGCCAGATCCTGGCCGCGGGCGATATCTCGATGACGGCCAATGCCGACGGGATCGAGGGCGCGTCCATCGTCGCCGGCGGCAAACTTGACGTCACCTCGAACGGCGCGTTCGGCTTCTGCAACGGCGCAGGCATGAACAACAATTTCGAGGCTGCCTATTTCCGCTTGGCGGGCTGATCGAAGACCACCACGAATGCGAAAACGCCCCGGCAACCGCCGGGGCGTCGTGCATGGTGCCAGCCTGACCCGTGCGCCGATACGGTGATCGGCTCTACCCCGGCACCACCAGAACTGCGCGGAAGTCGTTGACATTGGTCAGGGTGGGGCCGGTCACGACCTGTCCGCCGATTGCGCCAAAGAAGCCGTGTGCGTCGTTTCGCGCCAGCGCCGTGCCGGGGTCGATGCCCGCCGCGCGGGCGCGGGGCAGCGTTTCGGGCCCGGCGATGGCGCCTGCGATCTCGGCCGCGCCGTCCACGCCATCGGTATCGCAGGCAATGACATGGATGCCCGGCACCCCGTCCAGCGCCAGCGCCGCGGCCAGCGCGAATTCCGCGTTCGGGCCGCCGATGCCGTCGCCGCGCCGCGTCACCGTGCATTCGCCCCCCGACAGGATTACCAGGGGCCGGCCGTCGGCGCGCACCCTGGGCAGCAGCGACAGCGCCATGCGCGCCTGTTCGGCGCCCAGCTCCCGCGCCTCTCCCTGAAGGTCGTCGCCCAGCAGCCGCAGCTCGCATCCCGCCCTGCGCGCCAGATCGGCCGCCGCCTGCAGCGAGCGTGATGGCGCGGCGATGATCCGTGTCTGGACATTGGTCAGGCGCGGATCCCCCGGCGGCACCACCGATGAGCGCCGCATCAGTGCGCTCCGCACCGCCTCCGGCAGATCCAGTCCATGGCGGTCCAGGATCGCCAGCGCCTCGTCCGGTGTCGAGCGTTCGGACGACAGCGGGCCCGAGGCGATCACCGCCGGATCATCCCCGGGCACGTCCGAGATCATCAGCCCCAGCACCCGCGCCGGATGGCAGGCTGCGGCCAGCTGCCCGCCCTTGACTCGGCTCAGATGCTTGCGCACCGTGTTGATCTGATCGATGGGCGCCCCGCAATCCAGAAGCGCCCGCGTCACCGCCATCTTGTCGGCCAGGGTCAGTCCAGCCGCGGGTGCGCAAAGCAGCGCCGAGCCGCCGCCCGAGATCAGCGCCAGGACCAGATCGTCGGGCCCCAGCCCCGAGACAAGCCGCAGCATCCGTTCGGTCGCAGCCACGCCCGCGGCATCGGGCACCGGGTGGCCGGCTTCGACGATCTCGATCCCGCGCGTCGGGCGGGCATGCCCATAGCGGGTGATGACAAGCCCCTCGCAGGGGCCGTAATGCGCTTCGACCGCCTCGGCCATGCGCGCGCTGGCCTTGCCCGCGCCGATGACCACAAGCCGCCCCTTCGACCGTGGCGGCAGGTGCGGAGGGCCGACGCGCAAGGGATCGGCCGCAGCGACGGCCGCGTCGAACAGCGCGCGCAGAAAGCCTTGCGGATCGTGCCTTGGGTCAGGCTGCGCACCGTGCATGGCCTAGCCCAGCCAGTCGCGATAATCGCTGACCAGAAGATGGGCGGGCGCTTCGTCCTCCTCGATCGTGGCAAAGCGACCGATCGGGTCGCGGAAGATGTTGTCGGTCTCGTCGTCGTTGACGGTCGAGACCTCTCCGATCAGCACGTCGCCGCCCTCGGCCCAGAAGGCATGCCAGTCGCCGGGCATCAGCGTCACGCTTTCGCCGGGCGCGAGGCGCAGCTTCTCGCCCGGGGCGTATGTGCGCGCGATGCCGTCGCACATCGCCGTGCCGCCGCGATCCTCGGCGAAATTGCCCGCATCGTCCGAGCCATACAGCTCGATCACCAGCGTCGCCCCGCCGCGGTTGATGATGTCCTCGGCCTTGAGCCGATGGGTATGCATCGGCGACAGCTGATCCCGGCGCGAGATCAGCAGCTTTTCCGCATAGCACATGCCGCGTCCGGCCTGCAGGTCGGCCAGCCGCCCGTTGCGCAGCGTGAACAGGAACAGGCCCATCCGGTCGAAATCATTCGCGCCGTAATCGGTGATGTCCCAGCCACAGCGCGCATCGATCAGGTGGCGCGCCACGTCGCGGCGCGCGCGGAACTCTTCGGGGCTCCACCGCGCAAAGGGCGGCAGGACGAAACCATGCCGGCGGATCAGCTCGTCCGCCTCGGCCATGATCTGGTTGATGCGCGATCGCTTCATGCCGGTGTCCGCTGGTTGCTCAGCATCTCGATAACCATCGCTGCGGTCCATGTGAAGTGCCCCCCGCCGCAGGGCGCGCCGGTCATGGGATCGTAGTATTCGGCAAAGCCCCCCGTGGCGATCAGCGACAGGCTGTCGTCCAGGATGCTCCGGGCACAGGCGTCTTCACCGGATCGGACCAGACCGTCGGCGATCATGTAGTTCACGATCAGCCAGACTGGCCCGCGCCAGTAGCGGCGCGCGTCGAATCCGGGTGCGTCCGGATCATGGCTGGGCACGACAAAGCGGGCGCGCGCTGCCAGCCTGTGCACCCGTTCGGCGATTGCCCCGGCGCGTCGGCGCGGCAATATGGCGAAGGCCGCAAGCAAGCCCCCGACCGAGGCACTTTTCACATGGCCGCCGGTGGCACGATCCAGACAAAGATACTGGCCCAGATCGTCGTCCCACAGGGTCTCGAGTGCGACCCTGCCCCGTTCGGCAAATGCCCGGGATTGCGCGGCGATTTCGGATTGACCCAGTTCGTCGGCAAGCTCCGCCAGGTCAGAGCAGGAGCGGATCAGGATCCCGTTGAAACCCGGATCGACGATCCGGAACGGCGAGGCCTCGTGCAGGCGCGCCGTGTCCCAGTTCAGGTTGCGAAAATGCTGCACCAGCCAGATGTAGCGCCGGTATTGCTCGTCCGTTGGACGGTGCGCGGGATCGGCATGGATCGTGTCGCGGCGGCGGAAGGCCGCAACGCCTTCGGTTGGCACCCTTTCCAGGGCGGCGTCCCAATCGACCGAGTTGTCCCGCCCCGATTCCCAAGGGTGGATGATTGCGACCAGACCCGTGCCCTGCGGATCGCGCGTGCGGTGAAACCATTCATGCCACGCATGGATGCGCGGCAGGAGACGGCGCGCCCGTTCGCGCGCGGCCGGGTCGCTTCGAGATCGTTCGAACAGCCGACGGACCGCGAAACCGGCGACTGGCGGTTGCGTGATCCCCGATGTCGGGACCGGACGGCCCGTGTCCCAGACCTCGGGGCCGGGAAAATAGCCGTCATCGGGTTGGTGAAAGATGATGTGGGGCACCATGCCGTCGGGCCACTGGTGCGCGAACAGGGTCTCGATCTCGGTCCAGGCACGGTCGATATCGAAATGCGAAAACCCCAGCGCGGTCAGGGCAGAGTCCCAGTTCCACTGGAACGGATACAGACCGTGGGTTGGCACGGTATAGGCGCCGCGGTCGTTGCGGCGCAGGATGGCGCGGGCTTCGGCGATCAGCGTGTCGTGCATGTCTGTCTCTCAGTGGACCGCGCGCGTCGTTTCCGGGTCGAACCAGCGGATGCGGTCGGGTTGGGGGGCAAGTGTCAGCCGGTCGCCTGGATTCAGGCTGATGTCGCTGTCAAGGACGGCACGAAGCATCGCCCCGTCCACATCGCAGGTTACCAGAACATGCGCACCCAGCGGCTCGACCACGCGGACCCGGGCTTGCAGGCCGTTTTCGGCCGGACGCAGGTCTTCGGGACGAATCGCGAAATGCAGGGGCTTGTCGAGGCGCGGGCCATCGACGACCAGACCGGCAACCTGCCACCTGCCCTCGCCCAGCGGGCGGGCAGGCAGGAAGTTCATCGGCGGGTTGCCGATGAAACCACCGACGAATTCGGTGGCCGGGTTGCGATAGACCTCGATCGGGCTTGCGGCCTGTACGATGCGCCCCTGATGCATCACGCTGATACGGTCGGCCAGGCTCATGGCCTCGACCTGATCATGGGTGACATAGATTGCGGTGGTGCGGCTTTCGGCCAGAACGCCCTTCAACTCGGTCCGCATCTCGAGCCGCAGGAGCGCGTCGAGATTCGACAGGGGTTCGTCCATCAGGATCACGTCGGGTTCCATCGCGAGAGCCCGGGCCACCGCGACCCGCTGGCGCTGGCCGCCAGACAATTCGCCCGAATAACGCTTGAGCAGCTGCTCGATATGCATCAGCTCGGCGACCCGTTCGACACGCTGGCGCAGCTCGGTTTCGGCCATGCGGCGCATACGCAGGCCAAAGCCAATATTCTCGAACACGGTCAGATGCGGAAAGACCGCATAATTCTGGAACACCATCGCGATGCCGCGATCGCGCGGCGGCAGGTGGTCCACCCGGCGCCCCCCGATCCAGACCTCGCCGGTGGTTGCGGTCTCCAGGCCCGCGATGATGCGCAGAAGGGTCGTCTTGCCACAGCCCGAGGCGCCCAGAAGCACCATGAACTCCTGGTCGGCAATGGTCAGGTTGATGTCACGCAATGCAGTATAGCTGCCAAACTGCTTGGCGACATTGCGGATCTGGATTTCGGCCATTTCGGTAATTCTCCGTGACGTGTCGCCCCACCTCAGCGGTTGGCGATTCCCCACATGGCAAACAGGTACTTGCGGACGGCGAAGATGAAGATCAGCGCCGGCACGACCAGGATGAAGCCGCCCGCGAATTTCAGGTGCAGGGGCGAAGTGTCGAGATTTTGCAGCAGAAACGCGGTCAGTGTCCGGTTCTCGATGGTCAGCACGGCCGCGGCAAAGACCTCGTTCCACGAGATGACGAAGGCAAAGATCGCGCTGGCCGTAATGCCGGGCAGGATCAGCGGCAGGACCACCCGGACAAAGGCCGATACCCGTGTACAGCCCAGCGTCCATGCGGCTTCTTCCAGCTCCAGAGGAATGCCCGAGAAGAGCGAATAGGTGATGAGAACCGAGAATGGGACCGCCAGCGTCGTGTGCACCAGCGCAAGCCCCAGAATGGTGTCGTCCAGGCCCGTTCGGATAAACATCACCGCCAGCGGAAGCGCCAGCAGCGGCAGCGGAAAGGCCCGCGTCAACAGGATCAGCATCCGGAAGGCCTGCTTGCCACGAAAGTCGAAGCGCGACAGCGCATAACCTGCGGGGGCTCCGATCAGGATGGACAGGATCATCGTCAGCCCCGCCACCAGAACCGAGTTTTTCAGCGCTGACAGCATTCCGGCAAATTCAAGAAAGAAGCGCAGACTGCCCGTATCAAATTCGGGGATCAACGGTTTGGGGAAAGTGTTGACCGTTTCGGGCGAGGACAGCGTGTTGACGACCAGCAGATAGATTGGTCCCAGCACCCAGGCGCATAACAGGACGACACCCGCACCATACAGGATACGCCCCGCGCGCCGCGTGTCGGTGGACGGAGTGACGGTCATATCGAAGCTCCCTTTGGCACCCGCAGCACGCGCAGGATCACCAGCGTCGAGGCAATCGAGATTGCAAGGATGATCAGCGCCATTGCGGCGGCCGCGCCGCTGTCAAGCAGGTCGAACTGATAGGCGTAGGTTTCGCTCATCAGCACCGGGAAAAGCGTGCCGCCAAGGGCCGCAACGACCGCGAAGACCTCGAAGGCCAGGATCACGCGCAAGACCAGCGCGGTCTGCAGCGATGGGCGCAACAGGGGCAGCGTGATGCGACGGAACCGTTGCCATGGTCCCGCGCCGAACACCTCGGCGGCCTCGTAGTATTCCTTCGGGATCAGCCCGATCCCGGCGACAAGGATGACCAGCATGATCGCCGTCGCGCGCCAGATCTCGGCCAGTGCGATTGCCAGGAACACGACACCCATATGCTGGTAGCTCAGGAAATTGACCGGACGGTCGATGGCGCCAACCGCGCCCAGAATCGTGTTCAGAAAGCCCGACTGTTCGAAGATCGCCAGCCAGATCATCCCGGCGGCAAGATCCGAAATGCCCAACGGAATCGTCCAGATATACAGGACCAGGTCGCGCCCCCGGCGCATCCTGTTCACCATCGTGGCCATCAGAAGAGCCAGCGCGAGTTGAACCGGCACCACCGCTGCGGCCAGAAGCAACGTGTTCTTCAGCGAGATCGGGAACTTCCAGTAGCCCACGACCTCGCGGAAATTCTCCAGCGAGAAGCCGTCGCCCGTGGTGAATGCCTGCGCCGCAACCAGAACGAAGGGATACAGGAAGAACAGGCACAGGAACAACGTGACAGGCAGGATCAATATATAGGGCAGCAGGCGCGCGTTCATCGAACCGGTCCCCCGATTGCGCGTTGGTGCGGTCATGTTGGCAAGGGAACCGGGCGAAAGGGTCGCCCGGTTCGGGGATGTCGGTCACTCGACCGGGCAGGCACCCTCGGACGGGGCGTCCGGCGCCCAGCATGGCGCACCGGTTTCCTGCATGATCTGGGCCAGGCGCTGCTTCTGCTCATCAAGAACGGCACGGATGTCCTGGCCGGCAAGCACGATACGTTCGAACGTATCCACGAAAACGCGGTTGAAGTCGCCGCCCTTGTCGCCCAAGCCAGCCGGCAGAAGCCCGGGATTGGCGTCGGGGGCCGCGCTCATCCGGGCGATCGCATCGCCGGCCGCCTTGACCGCCGGAGGCAGATCGTCGGGCAGATCGACATCGACAACGGGGAAGAAGTTCGTCGCCCGCAGGGTCGCGATCTGCGTTTCGGGCCGCATCATGTAGCGGACCAGCTCTTTCGAGGCCTCGACATCGGGCGCCGTGCGCGGAATCGCAAGTCCGGCCAGCACCGGCATGAAGCCGCGACCCTTGGGTCCGGCAGGCGCCGGGAAGGCCACGAATTCGTCGGGCCGCTCATTGAACGCCTGTGCCAGGCGCGACGTATGGTCGAAGACGATCCACGCATCCCCACTCAGCAGCTGTTCCTGCATGAACGAGAAATTCGTCGAGGCGGGGTTCGTGTGCGACCACAGTTCGCGCATCTTTTCCCACGCGACAACGGCATCGTCCGAGGCGAAAGTGCGCACGACGCCATTCGTGAAGGATGGATACAAGTAACCCTGGAAGAAGCGATGCTTCAGCCCCTTCGGACCGGCGGGGAAGCCGAATTTCGGTTCTCCCGTGGCCTCATGGACATTGGCGGCCCATTCGATCAGCTGGTCGTAGGTCAAGGCGTTGATATCCGCGCCCTCGGGCAGGTATTCCAGCGCCTTCCTGTTGGCTGCCATGATATAGCTGGCCTGCATCCATGGCACATACTGCATGTGATCCGTGCCAAGCCGGGCGAGAGTGTTGAACGTTTCCGAGGCCGCCTTGACGCCCAGATCGTCCAGATCGATCAGGTCGTCGGGATCGAGCGCGGCGAAATCGCCGTGCAGCGCGCCCAGCACGCCAATCGTCCCGGTGCCCGATTCCAGTTCGGCCTTCAGGCGGGTCAGCCACGGGCCACCGTCATTCGGCTGATAGTCCACCCCGCCTGAAAAGCCCGACAAGACCTGCTCGCGCATGGCCTGGGCTTCTTCCACCGGTTTGGCCTGGGTTGACCAGAACAGGATGTCGGCCTGTGCGCCTGTCGCTGACAAGCCGATCGCGACGGCAGACACCACCCCCGCGACATGGCAACGAAATGACATCTCTTTCCTCCCTTTCGTTCAACATGCCGGGGCATCCCGGCCGTGCATTTTCGCGCACCATCGGGCGCGGACGCCCGGGCCAGTCATCCAGGCCTGTCGATCCCCCATCGATCCGAAATTCGGGGCGTCGTGACGAAAGTGTGATACAACGTTATATCAACCGTCAAGCAATTTTCCGGATGCATCCTGCAAAAGATTTGGCCCCCATGACGCGTAGCCGCGAAATGTCTTGCTTTCCGGGGATGAAAGTCGTTCATTTCGTGCAAAATCGATTAAGCTGAATTGCACATGACGGAACGCCCTACCCTGGCCGACGTGGCCCGCAATGCCGGCGTATCGATCGCCACCGCCAGTCAGGCGCTGCGTGGCACCGGCCGAATTTCCCGGGCGACACGTGAGAAGGTGGCGCGCGTGGCGCGTGAGATCCGTTATGTCCCCGACCTTCGCGCCGCGGCGATGCGGTCGGGCGACAACCGCGAAATCGGGTTCGTCATCAACCAGCTGCACAACCCCTTCAATGCCGAAGTCGTCAGCGGCGCCGTCGATCTGCTGGAACGGCAGAACTACCTCGTCTCGATCTTCGACATGCGCGACGACGTGGCACGACAGGATCGCCAGCTACAGGCCTTCATCCGGCACGGTCGTGGCGGCGTGCTGTGGGTTCCCGCACTCGATACACCGGACGAAGCCTTCGAACTGTTGCGCGCTCACGGAATTCCGACGGTCACCTTCCTGCGCAATCCCGGGCAGAATCTCGACCATGTCGGGATCCGAAATGCCGAGGCCCTGCAGACGGCCGTCGATCACCTCGCCGATCTTGGGCACAAGGACATCGCCTATCTGGGCGGTCAGGGCATGGGACCGGTGCGGCGCGATCGGATTGCGGGCTACCGCCGCCAGATGGCCGAACGTGGTCTGGCGGCACCGATCATCTGGGACAGCGACGATACCAAGCAGGCGGGCCTTGTCCAGATGCAGGCACTGATGCGCGATCACCCGCAGGTGACGGCGGTCGTGTGCAACGGCGACATGGTGGCGATCGGGGCGTGCCTGGCGCTCGTGCGTATGGGAATCCAGCCGAGCCGCGAAGTGTCCGTCATCGGCTTTGACGATACCGAGGAGGCCGCGCTGGTTATCCCGCCGCTGACCACGCTGAGCGTGGCACCCTACAAGCTGGGCCAGAAACTGGCGCAGACGCTGCTGGACAGGATCGCCGATCCGCAGATGCCGCCCGTCGTTGCCGAGGTCTCGGCCCGCCTGGTGACGCGCGCAACAACGGGGGCCCCGCAGCGTTAAGCGACCCGCCGCCCGACACGTCTGCGCAACCTTGAGGCCTGCCCGGGCTCTTGCCCTGCCCCGCAGGTGCCTTGCACCGCCAGCCCGTTTGCCCGACGGCACCGCTCGCTCCGGGCCGCGCTCTTGCCAGCATCAGAACTTTGCCACAAGGTTCAGGAAGACCCCCTGCCCGTCATAGTCGATATCGGCCAGGTCATCCGACACGCGGCCCCATTCGTAACCGATGCCGATCTTGGCTTTGGTGCCGACATGGCGGTAAACCCCAAGCAAGGCGCCGGTTTCGGTCGTCTCGGGACTGTTACTTCAATCCCGGGCTTCCGCCAACTTCAGGCTTTTGATGTTCAGCATGCCGCGTCGATCCCGTTTCAAGCAGCACCGCTTCCCGAGTGGCATCATCCTTTGCGCGGTCCGCTGTCTGACCAAGATGCATTGATTTGCTTGCCGCGCGCGGCGTGACGGTTGATCAATCGACAGTCTATCGCTGGGTCCGGAAATTCGGCCCTGAATTGACGAAGCCCGGCAACCTGCATCTTCGCCCCGCAAGCGTCGATTGGCACGTGGGCGAAACCCGACTCCGCGGCGGCGGCAGGTGGCGGTACCTCTGGCGGGCGATGGATGCGAACGGTCAGATGCCTGATTTTCGTCAGATGGCGCGGCGGGATGCCAAGGCTGTCAAGCCCTTCTCAACAAGGCAATCGAGCCTGTGCAGCTCCACCGGCCGGTGACGATCATCACAGACCAAGACCACGCCTGTCGGCCTGTATTCCGCGACATCAACCACCGGTATGATCCGCACTGCGACGGCATTCGGCACATCGACCGGCATGGCGAAACAACCTGATCGCAAGCGATGACGCGGCGATGAAGCGTCTCCTCGGATATCGGCAGAGCCTCCGGTCCTTGCGAACCGGCAAAGCCACTCTGAGCGGGATAGAGACGATCCGCACCATCAAGCGCGGCCATGTCCATCACAGACAACCGGGCGTCCGCGGCGAGATCGCGTTCATCGCCGACCTGTTCGAGCCAGCGGCCTGACAAACGGCCAGCTGACTGGCCGAAGACATGTGGTACTGACCGGACCCGCGCATGGGTGCCCCCGCCTGGCGGCTGGGTGCCGCCAATCCTGTTCAGATGATCGCGTGGCGCATCCGGGCCGAGACCCATTCGCTGATCACCACCGTGGCAAGGATCAGCAAGAGGATCACGGTGACCTGGCTCCAGGCCAGCACGTTCAGCGAGGCCTGCAGCTTCAGCCCGATGCCGCCCGCGCCGACCAGACCGAGGATCGTGCTTTCGCGGATGTTGATGTCCCAACGGAACACCGTGATACCCCAGAAGGCGGGCATGATCTGCGGCACGATGCCGTAGTTCAGCACCTGCGCGGGGCTGGCGCCGGTGGCCTCGATGGCCTCGATCTGGCTCTGGTCGGTTTCCTCGATCGCCTCGTACAGCAATTTGCCCACGAAGCCGATCGAACGCAGGGCGATCGCCACGATTCCGGCCAGCAGCCCCGGCCCGATGATCGCCACCAGGAGCAGCGCCCAGATCAACGAGTTGATCGAGCGCGAGGCCACGATGACGAACAGCGCGACGGGGCGCAGGAAGCGGGCCGAGGGCGTGGTGTTGCGCGCGGCCAGGAAGGCCACCGGCACGGCCATGATGACGCCGCCGATCGTGCCCAGCGTGGCGATGTTGATCGTGTCCCACAGGGGCAGCCACAGCTCGCCCAGATAGGACCATCGCGGCGGCACCATCCGTCCCGCGATGTCGGCCGCCTGTCGTGGCGCGTCGGCGACGAAGAACCAGATCGTGTCGCGTGTCATGATCTGCCAGCACCAGACGAACAGCGCCACCAGCGCCAGCCAGCCGACCCACATGAACAGGCGCGTGCGGGGCGTGCGATGGGACCAGACCTGGCTGTGATGCGAAATCTCGGTCATTGCAGGTATTTCCGCAGATGGCTGGAGCCGTATTCCGCCACCATGACGATGGCGATGATGATCAACAGGATCGCCCCGGCGCTGTCGTATTCATAACGGTCGATCGCGGTGTTCAGCGTGGCCCCGATGCCGCCCGCGCCGACGATGCCGATGACCGCGCTTTCGCGAAAATTGATGTCCAGCCGATACAGCGACAACCCGATCAGCCGCGGCATGACCTGCGGCTGGACGGCATAGTTGACGACCTGCGCCCAGCTGGCGCCGGTGGCCCGGATCGCCTCGACCTGGCCGGCGTCGATATCCTCGATATCCTCGGCCAAAAGCTTGGACAGAAAGCCGATCGTGGCAAAGCTCAGCGTCAGGAAGCCCGCGAATGGCCCGAAACCGAACATGGCGACCAGGAAGATCGCCACGATGACCTCCTGCAGCGCGCGGCTGACCGCGATGATGCCCCGGCACAGGTAATAGACCGGGCGGGGCGCAAGGTTGCGCGCCGCGCCGATCCCGATCGGGAGCGAGATCGCCACCCCGACCACGGTCGAGGTCAGCGTCATCGTCAGGCTTTCGGTCAGGCCCTTGGCGATGTCCGTCCAGCGGCTGGTGAAATCGGGCCGCAGGAAGCCCAGAACGAAGTTCCAGCCGCGATCCAGACCTTCATAGACCCGCGCCCAGTTCACCTCGACGGTCGAGACCGCCAATGCCAGATAGACAAGGATGCCCAGCTGCACCGCGATGCGCCAACGGCGGTCGCGGATGATCTGCGGCGGGCGACGCCACGATGTGGGATAGGCAATCGGGCTCATTGCGCCAGCGCCTCCATGCGTTCGCGCGCCTCGGCCTCGGCGCGGGCCTGTTCCTCGTCGCCGCGCTTCATGGCGTTCCAGTCCTCCTCGCCATAGATGCGGGTCAGCACTTCGTGGGTCAGCGCCTCGGGCGGCCCGTCAAAGACGATGCGCCCCGCGCGCAGCCCGACGATCCGCTGCATGAATTGCTGGGCCAGCGGCACGTCGTGGATGTTGACGATGGCGGGCAGGCCGCGCTCGGCGCAGATCTCGGTCAGCAGCCGCATGATCTGGCGGCTGGTCTTGGGGTCCAGGCTGGCGGTTGGCTCATCGACCAGCAACAGCTCGGGGTCCTGCGCCAGGGCCCGCGCGATGCCCACCCTCTGGCGCTGGCCGCCGGACAGCGCATCGGCCCGCTTGTCGGCATGGTCCAGCAGCCCCACCCTGTCGAGCAGCGCAAAGGCGCGCTGGATGTCCTGCGGCGGGAAACGACGCGTGAAACTGCGCCAGAAGGACACGTAGCCCAGCCGCCCCGACAGGACGTTTTCCATCACCGTCAGGCGCTCGACCAGGGCATATTCCTGAAAGATCATGCCGATCCGGCGACGTTGGCGGCGCAGCTCGGCCTTGCCCAGCGTGACCAGGTTGACATCGCCCAGCCAGACCGCGCCCGCGCTTGGCTCGACCAGCCGGTTGATGCAACGGATCAGGGTTGACTTGCCCGCCCCGGACGGGCCGATCAGGCCAAGGATCTGGCCCTTGGGCACTTCCAGCGACACGTCCGAAAGCGCGGTGTCGCCGGTGCGATAGGTCTTGGACAGGTGTTCGATCCTGAGCATCACCCCTCCCGTGGAAGATGCGGGCCACCCGTGGGCCGCCCGCGACTGGTCTGTCGGTGGCCTGCTCAGTTGCAGTTGTATTCGACGCCGTTGGCTTCGTCGATCTTGCGGATCACCGCCCAGTCGTCCTTGAAGGTGATGGGGATGAACTGCGCCTCGCCGCTCTTCGAGAATTCCTCCTGCAGCTTGGTGCCTTCCCAGTCGAAGCTGAAGAACGCCTCCCTGATCTTTTCCTGCAGCTCGGGCTTGAGGTTGTAGACCACGCCATAGCCCGTGGTGGGGAAGGTCTGCGACGTGTAGATCGTGACGATCTGGTCGGGCGTGATCACGCCGCGTTCGATCATCCGCGCCTTGACTGAATTGGCGATCGCCGCGGCCGGGTAATCCCGATTGGCCACGCCCAGGATCGAGTTGTCATGCTTGCCCGAGAAGACCGGCTCGAAGTCGCGGCCCGGCTCCATGCCGTAATCGGCCTTCAGGATCGCCGAGGGCGCCTTGAAGCCCGAATTCGAGGTCTCGGAGGTGAAGGCCAGCTGCTTGCCCTTGATGTCCTCGACCTTCTCGATGCCCGATCCGGGATAGGTGATGATCTCCATTTCGTAGCCAAAGCTGCCATCGGCCGCGGCCATCATGGCAAAGGGCCGGAAGCCCGCGCAGGCCACCGCCAGCGGGTTCGAGCCGGTGTTGAAGCCCGCCACATGCAGGCGGCCCGCCCGCATCGCCTCGATCTGGGCGGCGTTCGACTGGACCGGGAAGAATTGTACCTTCTTGCCCGTCACCTCGGCCATGTGGTCCAGGAAGCCCTGCCAGACCTCGGCATAGACCGCCGGGTCCTCGACCGGCGTATAGGCAAAGATCAGCGTGTCCGGGTCGATCTGCTGGGCCGGATCTTCGGGAATGTCGGCGACCAGGTCGCCGTCCTTGTCGCTGAACCTTGGATCAAGCCGGAATTCCGCCTGTGCCGGCAGGGTCATGATGGCAAGTGCGGCGGCGGCAAGTATCGAAAGCGTCTTCATCTGGGGTCCCCCCTGTGGCTGTGTTCAGCGACCTCCTAGACAGGATGGTAAACGGATTTTTGACCATTCGACAAAAGTTTTGTGACAAGAAGCCAGCCGCAGCGGGGGCAAGCCGCAGCGGGCAGGCTGGCCATCCCGCTTTTCGATCCGCAGCCCAGGCGACGGCGCGGCCGGCCCGCCTCTACCCCCCGCCCTGCCTGCGCCGACGGCTGGGCGCGGGCCCGCATCGCTTCCGCGTCAATGCGGGGGGGCATCCGCGCCGGCGGGGTTCAGCCCAGAACCTCGCGCACGGCCGCGTGCAGCCCGGTGACGATCTCGTCGGCCTCGTCCCGGGTCAGCACCAGCGGCGGCGCAAGCCCGATGATATCGCCCTGCGGCATGGCGCGCGCGATCACGCCCCTACGCAGCAGCGCGGCATTGACGCGCGCGGCCACGGCGCCCTCGGGGGCAAAGAAGCGCCGTTCGGCGCGGTCCTCGACGAATTCCACGGCACAGAGCAACCCCTGCCCGCGCACATCGCCCACATTCGGATGATCGCCAAGCGCCGCGCGCAGGCCATCCAGCAGATAGGCCCCCACTTCGCGCGCATTCTCGACCAGCCCCAGCTGGTCGATCAGCTTCAGATTGGCGACCCCGGCGGCCGCGCCCAGCGGATGGGCCGAATAGGTCCAGCCATGGCCGAAGGGGCCGAACCGGTCGGTGCCTTCGACCAGGACCTTCCAGACCCGTTCGCCCACGATCGAGCCCGACAGCGGCGCATAGGCCGAGGTCAGCCCCTTGGCGATCGTGATCAGGTCGGGCCGCATGCCGTAAAGGTCGGACCCGAACATCGCGCCCAGCCGGCCAAAGCCCGTCACGACCTCGTCGGCGATCAGCAGGATGTCATGCCGGTCCAGCACCTCCTGGATGCGTGGCCAATAGCCGCGCGGCGGCGGCACCAGCCCGCCCGTGCCGAGCGCGGGTTCGCCGATGAAGGCCGCGATCGTCTCGGGGCCTTCGCGCGCGATCAGCGCCTCGAGCTCGGCCACGCAGTGATCGACGAATTCCTCTTCGCTCTGGCCCGGATCGGCGCGGCGGAAGTAACAGGGCGCCTGCGTGTGCAGGAAGCGGTCCAGCGGCAGGTCGAACTGGTCGTGGAACAGCTTCAGCCCCGTCATCGAGCCCGACACCAGCCCCGAGCCGTGATAGCCCCGCCAGCGGGCGATGATCTTCTTCTTCTCGGGCCGGCCCAGCACGTTGTTGTAATACCAGGCCAGCTTGACATTGGTGACATTCGCATCCGACCCGCCCAGGCCGAAATAGACCCGCGCCATGCCGCGCGGCGCGCGTTCGATCACCATGTGCGCCAGCGTGATCGAGGCTTCGGTCCCGTGGCCGACATAGGCATGGTAATAGGCAAGCTCACGCGCCTGCGCGGCGATCGCCTCGGCGATCTCGGTCCGGCCATAGCCGACATTGACGCAGTAGAGCCCGGCAAAGGCGTCCAGCAGGCTGTTGCCGTCGCGATCGGTGATGCGCACCCCCTTGCCCGTGCGGATCACGCGGCTGGGCATCTCGCCCCGGGCAAACTGGCCCAGATGGGTCGATGGATGCATGAAGCTTTCGCGGTCCCACCGGTCCAGCGCGTCATTGTGCAACATGGCGTTTTCCTCCGCTGTTCGGGTCAAGATATACATAACATCTGGATCAGCGATCCCGCAAATACGTTTTATCGGGGAATAGTGATCCTGGTCATACATATCTGTTGACGCCAGGGCGGTTCCGGCCCTAGCGTCGGATTCCGGGAACGGCCCGGGGGCGGGCCGTCGCAAGGCAGAGGGTCGAATGTCCGATACTTGTCTCTCCTCGAATGCCGCGGGGCCGCTTCTGCCCTTCGACCGGGCCGAATACGACAGCCGACTGGACAAGGTGCGCGCCGCGATGGATCGCGCGGGGATCGACCTGCTGGTCGTCAGCGATCCATCGAACATGGCCTGGCTGACGGGCTATGACGGCTGGTCGTTCTATGTCCATCAGGCGGTCGTGGTCGGGCCGGACGGGCCGCCGCACTGGTGGGGGCGCGGGATCGACCGCAACGGCGCGCGCCTGACGACCTGGCTGCCGGACGCGGCGATCCATGCCTATTCCGACGATTACGTCCAGACCCGCGAACGCCACCCGATGGACCATCTTTCGACCCTGATCGCGGATCTGGGGGCCGGTCGCGCCCGGATCGGGGTCGAGATGGACAATTACTATTTCTCGGCCGCGGCCCATGCCGCCTTGTGCCGCAACCTGCCGCAGGCGCGCTTCGTCGATGCCACGGGGCTGGTCAACTGGCAGCGCGCCGTCAAGTCCGAGGCCGAAATCGCCTTCATGCGCCGCGCCGCGCGCATCGCAGAGGCCATGTATCGCCGCATCTTCGAGGTGATCCGCCCGGGCATGCGCAAGAACGAGCTGGTGGCCGAAATCCTTGCCGCCGGGGCCCGCGGCACCGCGGAGTTCGGCGGCGACTATCCCGCGATCATGCCGATCGTGCCCTCGGGACCCGAGGCCTCGGCCTCGCATCTGACCTGGAACGACCGGCCGCTCGTGCCGGGCATGGCCACCTATTTCGAGATCGCCGGCTGCTATCGGCGCTATCACGCGCCCCTGTGCCGGACGGTGCATCTGGGCCCGCCCGATGAGCGCATCCGCAACGCCGAAGCCGCGCTGCTCGAGGGCCTCGCCGCGGGGATCGAGGCCGCGCGCGCCGGCAACCGGGCCTGCGACGTGGCGCAGGCGCTGCATTCGGCGCTGGAGGCGCGCGGGATCGTCAAGGACGGGCGCTGTGGCTATCCGGTTGGGCTGAGCTATCCGCCGGACTGGGGCGAGCGCACGATCTCGCTGCGCCGGACGGACCAGACGGTGCTGCAGCCCGGCATGACCTTCCATTTCATGCCGGGGCTGTGGATGGACGACTGGGGCGTTGCGATCACCGAAACCATCGTGATCCGGCCCGACGGCCCGGCCGAATGCCTGGCCGATCTGCCGCGCGCCATCACCGTGATCGACTGATCACAGAAGCGGCGCGATCCGATGCAGAACATGGGCCAGGGAATTGCGGATCAGGAAACCCAGCCCCTCGATGTCGCCGCGCTCGACCGCCTGCAGCCAGTCCTCGGTCTCGCGGCGGAAGGTCGCGACCTCGCGCGGCCAGTCCAGCCGGGGCAGGAAATGCACCCACATCCGCGCGGTCAGGAAGAACATCCGGTCGTAGGTCCGCAGCAGATGCGGATTGCCGATCAGCCGGCAGACGCATTCGTGCAGGTCGAGATCGATCATGCCGAAGGCGCGCAGGTCCGGGGCAGGCCCCAGCGCGTCGAATCGCGCGGGCAGCGCGCGAAACGCGGCCAGAAGCGATGCGTCGGGCTGGCGCGGCGACAGGGCCCCGATCATCTCGGCCAGGCGCATCCGGAAGGCCATTGCCCCCGGCAGGCCCTCGAGGTCGATCGGGGCAACGCAGGTCGGCACGCCATGGCGCCGGATCACCAGCCCGTCATCGACAAGCCGCTGGATCACCGCGCGCAGGGGCGTTCGGCTGACCGCGAATTCCGCGGCCAGGGCGTCCAGGTCGATCGCCGCGCCGGGCGGAAGATCATGCAGAACGATGCGCCGGCGGATCGTGTGCAGCAGCTCGGCAAAGCGGCGTTCGGCCGGGGTCTGCTCGGCCGATTCCCGGCCGGCGGGGAGCTGATCGATTGGGGCGGTCGGATGCGTCGAGCCTGTCATGCGCGGCAGGATGTGCGGCGGCGGCCCCGGATGCAAGACATCGCGGCAGCGAAACGGAGGCGAAGATGACCCTGCCCGTCGAGGACACGATCGCGATCCTGGCCGACCTGGTGGCCTTTCCCACGTTTCCCGGCCAGCCGAACCTCGATTTCGTCGGCCATGTCTGCGCGCTGCTCGAGCGCGCGGGCGTCACGTACACGCTGGACCATGACGAAAGCGGCCAGCGCGCCAACCTGTTCGCCACGATCGGTCCCGCGGTCGATGGCGGCGTTGCGCTGTCGGGCCATACCGATGTCGTGCCGGTGGAGGGCCAGGCCTGGACCCTGCCGCCCTTTCGGCTGACCCGGCGCCGCGACCGTCTGCACGGGCGCGGCGCGGTGGACATGAAGGGCTTCCTGGCCTGCGTCCTGGCCATGGTGCCGCGCATGGCCGCGCTGCCCCTGCAACGGCCGATCCACCTGGCACTGAGCTACGACGAAGAGCCCGGCTCGCTGGGCGCACCCGGTCTTGCGCGCCATATCCTGGCCACCGGCCCCGTCCCTGCCGCCGTGATCGTCGGAGAACCCACCCGCATGGTGCCGGTGGCCGGGCACAAGGGCGGCATCGAGTTCCAGACCACCTTTCGCGGCGTGGCGGGCCATTCCTCGGACCCCGCGCGCGGGGTCAGCGCGATCCACCATGCCGCGGGTTTCATCACCTTCCTGCAGGAGCTGGCCGCGCGCATGGCGGCGGAAGCGCCCGCCGACAGCCCGTTCCGGCCGCCCTGCAACACGATCAACGTGGGCACGATCCATGGCGGCGCGGGCCGGTCGATCATCGCCGAGGATTGCACGCTGGACTGGGAACTGCGCCTGACGCCGCCCGATGACGGGGCGTGGGCCCTGTCGCGCATCACCGCGTGGCTGGACGCCACCCGGGCCCGGATGCGCGCCCGCGACCCGCGCGCGGGGATCGAAACCCTGACCGTCTCGCACTATCCCGGCCTTGCAGTTGCGCCCGACTCCCCGGCCGCGCGTCTCGTGGCGGAGCTGACGGGCATGACGCCGCGCGCAACCGTGCCCTTCGGGACCGATGCGGGCTGCTTCCAGCGCGCGGGCCTGTCGGCCATCGTGATGGGCCCCGGCGACATCGCCGAGGCCCATCGTCCCGACGAGTTCATAGAGATCGACCAAATCGCGGCCTGCCTGGCCTTTCTCGACCGCCTTTGCGTCTGGGCCTGCACGGGGGCATGACCGCATCGCCGCAAGGTGCCGGCCCGGTCACTTCACCGCGTCCGAGGTGATCATGTCCCAGGGGATCCGGGCCGGAGGGTCATCGTAGTGATCCTTGAACAGGCGCCGCGAGCCCCGGTTGTCCGAGTCCGGTGGCTGATAATGCGGATTGCGCTTGAGAATGCGCATGCCCAGCCTCTGGTTCTCGCGCGTGATGGCGTCGCCACGGGGGGCATAGGACGCGAGGTCATCGATCACCCCGGCCAGCACTTCCTGAGGCAGGTTCGTCAGGTATCCCCCATCGATCAGCCAGTCGATCGTCGCGATGGCCTCGTCCGAGTGATTGATCGCGATGCTTGAAAACGGTGTCCAAGTCTTTTCGCCGGACCGCGTATGCCGGGCAAGGACATCGCCGCCCGCCGCCACCACCAGCCGCACCGCCGCCATGCGCCGGTTGGTTGCCAGCCGCGCCAGCAGCGTCTTGCCCTGCCCCGAACGCCCCAGCGCATTCGGGTTCCCGCCGGTCTCAAGGTAGAGCCGCACCGCCTCGTCCAGCTCCTCGGCCGACAGAAGGCTGCCGCCCGGCATCGCGATCAGGTCGATGTAGTTCCCCGCACCGGGCCTTGTGCGGGCGGGCATGTCGTAATCCGCCCCGGCCGCGATCAGCGGTCCCGTCGCCGCGACATTTGCCGTCAGAAGCGCGAAATACAGCAGCGCTATGTCGTCAGCGTAGCGCGTGTTCACGTGGCCGGTTGCCCGGATTTCCTCGACCGAGGGAACCTCTCCCTTCTCGATCCGCGCCGCGATCGCCCGCACGTCGCGCGGCGCATCGGCAAAGAGTTTGGCCGTGCGTGGCGGAAGTGGTTCGGTCAGCGCCCGCGCGGCGATCACAAGCGCCACGACACCGGCCACCGAAACGGCAATCAGCCGGCGGCGCGTCATCGGCATGGCGCGTCGCCCTGCCGCGCGGCTCCGGTATCGGGATTGCCGCGGTCCCCTGTCACGTCTTCCACGCCCCCGCTGGCGCCTGTCCTGTCGCGGGCTGTCCCCTGGCTCATGAGGACAGCCTAAGCCCGCCTGCACTTCCGGTCCAGCCATGTTGGGTGAAGGCCCAAGAGGGCGCGGACGCCTCAGGTCCCGGCCGGTTCGACTGGGGCCCAGCGGGACCGGGCATCTCCAGCGCCCGCGCTTGGCTTGCCCGCCTGCGTCCGGTCAGCCGGCGCGCCCGGCGGTACTTTCCCTTGCGCGCAGCTCGAAGCCGATGTCGATCGAGGTGCCGCGCGGATGCCCCCCACCCTTCAACCGGTCCAGCACCTGCCGCACGGCAAGCTGCCCCATGCGATAGCGGTCGGTATGGACCGAGGTCAGCGAGGGTGCCGCGGCCTGCATCACCTCGAGATCATTGAAGCCGCAGATGCCCAGCCGGCCCGGCACGTCGATGTTCCGCCGGCGCGCTTCGAACAGCACACCCAGCGCCAGGTCGTCATTGTTGCACAGCACGGCATCGACCGAAGGGTGCCGCGCGATCAGGTCGGCGAACATGCGGCAACCGAGGCTGACCGACGACGGTTCGGGTGTCGTGACCACCGGCGGCGCGTCCCTGCCGGACCCGGCCATCGCGTCGCGGAAGCCGGCCAGGCGGCGCTGGCTGCGCGGGTCCATCTGGGCCCCAAGGAAGGCCGGCACGCGATAGCCGCGGTCCAGAAGATGCCGCGCGGCATCCCGGGCGCCGTCGAAATGCGACAGGCCGATCGCCACGTCCAGCGGCTCGGGGCCGACCTCCATCAGCTGGACGACCGGAAACCCTGCCCCGCGCAACAGCGCCTGGGCTGCGGGAGATTGTTCATGCCCGGTCAGGATCAGCCCGGCCGGCTGCTGGGTCAGGAAGACACGCACCAGCCGCTCTTCCTCCAGCGGCGAATACCCCGTCATCGCCAGCTGCACGCTCAGGCCGCTGCCTTGCAGACCGTCCTGGATGCCACGGATCACATCGGTAAAGACGTTGTTGGACACCGACGGGATGATCACGCCAACGACATCGGTCCGCCCCGAGGCCAGCGCCCGCGCAGCCGGGTTGGGCACATAGCCCAGACGCGCGATGGCCCGGTCGATCCGCGCCCGGGCGTCGGCCGAAACCATCGCGGGATTGCGCAGCGCGCGCGACACCGTGATCGGGCTGACACCGGCAGCCTTGGCAACGTCCGACAGGGTGATCCGGCTCGATTTCTGCATGCCGGGCTTTCTTAGCATCGGGCCGGGCCGGGTGAAAAGGCTCTTGACGTATGACAGCGCTATCATCAAAGTGCGAATTGAACGAAATGGAATTTCGATGAACAGCGGTATCATGGACAATCGGCCAATCCTGGTGATGGGGATCTGCGGCGTGGGCAAGTCGACCATCGCCAAGGCTCTTGCCGACCGGCTGGGCGCCACCTTCATCGAGGCCGATGCCTTTCACGCGCCCGAGGCCATTGCACGCATGGCCGCGGGCCAGCCGCTGAGCGACGACATGCGCTGGGACTGGCTCGACCGGTTGGGCGCCGCGGTCAGATCGTGCGAGGGGCGCGCGGTGCTGGCATGCTCGGCCCTTGCGCGGGTGCATCGCGACCGCCTGCGCCGCCATGCGGGGCCGTTCGATATCGTCTTTCTGCATGGCGACCGCGAGCTGATCGCGGCGCGGATGCGCGCGCGGCGGAACCACTATATGCCGGTCAGCCTGATCGACAGCCAGCTGGCCACGCTGCAACCGCCCGATCCGGAAACCGAAAACGCGCTGTGGATCGACGTCGCCCTGCCTGTCGATGCGATCCTGACCACCGCCCTTTCGGCACTTGAACAACCACACAGCTTGTCAGGAGGAGGAGAGACAAGATGACACGCACCACACATGAATCGCGCATGGCGCTGACCCGCCGGGCCGTGCTGACCCTGGGCGCCGCTCTTGGACTGGGCGCGGCCCTGACCCTCGGCGGCACATCCGCCCATGCGGCCGACTACGCGTTCACCTTCCAGTCGTCCGACCCCGCCGGCAACCCAAACTTCGAATTGCAGCAGACCTGGGCGGCCGATGTGGCCGAACGTTCGGGCGGGCGCATCCAGATCACCCTTCTGCCTGTGGAATCGATCGTGGCCCACAATGAAACCCAGGACGCCATCGCCGCCGGCATCCTGGACGGCCACATCACCGATCTGTCCTACTTTGCCGGCAAGGATCCCGCCTTTGGCCTGCTGGGCAACCCGGTCGGTGCATGGTCCGACCCGCAGCAGATGCTGGATTTCATCGAGAACGGCGGCGGCAAGGAGCTGCTCAACGAGATCGAGAACCCCTATGGCCTGCAATTCATCGGCGCGACGACGCCGGGGCTCGAAGCCTTTGTCTCGGCGGTGCCTCTGGACGGGGTGGACGATCTGCGCGGCCTGAAGCTGCGCGCGCCCGAAGGTCTGGTGCAGGCCGTCTTTGCCGCTGCGGGCGCGGCCCCGGTGAACCTGCCCGGCTCGGAGGTCTTCACCGCGCTCGACAAGAAGGTGATCGAGGCGGCGGATTACTCGGTCTTCTCGACCAACCAGGCCCAGGGCCTGAACGACATCGCGCCGCATCCGGTCTATCCGGGTTTCCACTCGCTGCCGCTGGTCGAGATCTCGATGAACAAGGCCAAATGGGACGCCCTGCCCGACGACCTGAAGCAGGTGATGACCGACTCGGTGCGTGATTTCGCCCAGCGTCAGATCGCGGCGCTGGCCGAGGCCGATGCCAAGGCCGTCGAGGCCGCGCGGGCGGGTGGCAAGATCACCATTCACGACTGGCCGGCCGAAGAGCGCGCGAAGTTCCGCGCCATCGCCCGCGGCGAATGGGAAAAGGTCGCCCAGCGGTCGCCGAATGCGCGCAAGGCCTATGATGTCCTTGTTGCCTACCTGACCGAAAAGGGCCTGATGCAGCAGTGAGGCGACAGCCCGGCGCGCGGCGCCGGGCGCTGACCAGGCATGGGCCGGGCAGAGGGGCCGGGCACACTTGCCCCTGCCCGGCCGCAGTCTTGAAAGGACCTGACCATGACCGAGCCGGACGAAACCCTGCGCGTCGAGCCGCAGGCGATTGCACAGGCAGGCAGGCTGGGGCGCTGGATCGACCGCTTCGCGATCGTGCCCGCGCTGGGACTGATCCTGTCGATGGCCATCCTGATCCAGGAGGTCGTGCTGCGCTATGTCTTTGGCCGACCGACGATCTGGGCGCATGAAACCACGGTGTTCCTGTGCGCCGTCGCCTTTCTCTATGGCGGGTTGCTTTGTGCCGCGCGTGACCGTCACATCCGCGTGGTGCTGGTTTACGACCTGCTGCCGGGCCATGTCCGGCGCATCCTTGATGTCGCGATCTCGGTCGTCTGCGCGTTGTCATCGGCCGCCTTTGCGATGGCGGCCTGGCAGATGGTCCTGCGCGCGGCCTGGCGTCCCGACGGCAGCTTTCACCTCGAACGCTCGGGCAGCGCTTGGGACCCGGTCTATCCGGGCGTGCTGAAGATCCTGCTGATGCTGATCCTGGGGCTGCTTGCGCTGCAGTTCCTGGTGCTGGCGGTGAATTACGCGCGGGGGCGGCGATGATGGACATCTTCGGCGCGCTGCAACCGCTGGGTATCGAGACCGGCACCGCGCTGCTGCTGGGGCTTCTGCTGATCCTGCTGGTCATGGGCATCCCGCTGGCCTTCGTGACGCTGCTGGTCACGCTGATCTTTGCGCTTGGATGGTTCGGGCCGAATGTCGTGCCGCTGATCACCAGCCGGGTCTATTCCTTCGTCACCAGTTTTGTCTTCGTCTCGGTGCCGATGTTCGTGCTGATGGCGGCGATCCTGGACCGTTCGGGGATCGCGCGGGACCTGTTCGCCGCGATGCGCCTGATCGGCGGGCGGTTGCGGGGCGGCGTGGCTGTCCAGACGATCTTCGTGGCCGTCGTCCTGGCCGCGATGTCGGGCATCATCGGCGGCGAGGTCGTTCTGCTGGGCCTGATTGCCCTGCCCCAGATGCTGACCCAGGGCTATGACCGCCGTCTCGCGATCGGCGTGGTCTGCGCCGGCGGCAGCCTGGGCACGATGGTGCCGCCCTCGATCGTGCTTATCATCTATGGGCTGACGGCCAATGTTTCGATCGGCGACCTGTTCACCGCGGCCTTCGTTCCGGGGCTGACGCTTGCGCTGCTTTACGTGCTGTATGTTCTGGCACGGGCTTATCTGACGCCATCGGCGGTACCCGACCCGGTGACCGAACCGGTCGCGACGGCCGAGAAGCTGCGCCTTGCGCGCGGGCTGGTCCTGCCGGTTCTTGTCGTCGTGATGGTGCTGGGCTCGATCTATGGTGGCATCGCCTCGGTGACCGAGGCCAGCGCCGTCGGCGTGGCGGGCGTGATCCTGTCCACGATCCTGCGCGGCGAATTCAGCTGGGCCATGCTGCGCGGCGCGGCGATGCAGACCCTGCAGACCGTGGGCATGATCGTCTGGATCGGTATCGGTGCCTCGGCGCTGGTGGGGGTGTTCAACCTGATGGGCGGCATCCGTTTCGTGTCCGAGCTGATCACCGGCATAAGCGACAATCCCACCGTCATCATCCTGTTCATGATGGCCATCCTGTTCGTTCTGGGCATGTTCCTCGACTGGGTGGGGATCGCGCTGTTGACCATGCCGATCTTCGTGCCGATCGTCACGCAGCTGGGGCTGGACCCGGTCTGGTTCGGCGTGCTGTTCGCGATGAACATGCAGGTCAGCTTCCTGTCGCCGCCCTTCGGTCCCGCGGCCTTCTACCTGAAGTCGGTGACGCCGCCCGAAATCTCGCTGGGAGAGATCTTCCGCAGCCTTCTGCCCTTCATCAGCCTGCAGATTCTGGCGGTGGGACTGCTGATCCTGTTCCCCGGCCTTGCGATGTACTGAGCATGATGACAGGCGGGGCCGGCAATGCCGACCCCGCGATGATCCAGCCGGACGAAAAATGCGATTACAGTCCGGGGATCAGGCTGGTCAGGCTGCGCCGGTCGAAGGTCGCACCCCGCGCCGCGCCGAAAGTCGTCTTGAATCGGATGCCGACAAAGGTTTCGGACCCGATTCCGTTGATCTGCCTCGAGCCGATCTCGGCCGTCACCGAGGCATTGCCCATGGCGTACGCGCCGCGCAGGGCCGTACGATGGGCCGCTTCGCCCGCGATATCCAGTCGATCGTGTGAAAGACCGAAGCTGAAGCTGTCATTGACCGCGTAATCCGCGCCCATGCCGAACAGCGTACTGTCTTCTCCGCTCTCTTCGAACGTGGCCAGATAGGCTTCACCTTTCAGCTGACCGAATTCCTGGCCGATCTCGATCCCGTAATAGGTCGACCCCTCTCCTTCCAGCTCTTCCCGGCCGACAAATGCGCCAAGAGAGGTGGATTCGTTGACATGGTGAATGCCATGAAGCGTAAACCAGCTGGAATCTGCGCCCGAATATCCGAAATTGACCAGCCCCGCATCGCCCTGGACCGCGAACTGGCGCGCGATGCCGACTTCGATTGCCCCCGAAATCGACGTCGCGTCCAGCTGGTCCATCGGGCTGCCGGTAAAGGTCGAATAATTCAACCGGAATTCCCCGCCCGTGACCTCGGCCGACCAGGCCGCGCCTGCGCCAAGCGCCAGTATCGAAACCACACCCGCAAGAACTTTCAGATCCATCAATACTGCCCCTCATGGTTGTGCGGGTCGCCCCCGCGCAGCGCAGGATGCGTATCCGGCCGGGAAAGGAAATGCCTTTCTTGTCAGATACATGAAGTATTTCAGCGTCGCATCATCTGCCGGCACGCCCCATTGCCCTGTCTTGCATCACGCCCGCGTTTCAATTGTTGACACTTTTAGTTGGGTTTTGTAGGCAGGGCGTCAGGTTCCATGCCTTGCCCGTGACGGGCAGAATCCGATCAGGTCCCAGCCACCCCCTCGCGGCAGCCCGGGCCTTCAGCAACAGGAGATGACAATGAGGACACCCGTTCGAGGGGCGCGGCCGGCTTCACCGCCAGCCAGGGAGACGGGATGGTTCCCGGCCACGGCGACTTGTAATTCACCACGGCAAGCGGAGGCGAAGGAATGGGCATGATGTCAGGCCTGCCAAAACCCGTCGCGATCGAACCGTCCGACGGCACGGCGATCTATGACGCCCGCGCGCTGGTAACCAACGGGGTCAAGGCCCTGATCGTGCTGGATGGCCAGATCTATACGCTGCGCATCACCCGCGCCGGCAAGCTGATCCTGACCAAGTAGCGCCACGGCGACCCTGACCGGTCGCCAGAAGATACAGGGAAAACGATATGTCCGCATTGCGCGACACGGCCGGCGCGGGTCTGTGCCTTGTGCTGGCGATCTGCGCCGCCGTTCCGTCCGGTGCCCAGACGGCTCCGGCCGAAGCGGAACCGGAAACCGGAGACCGGCGGATCACGCTGGAACTCAGCGCCATTGACCAGATCGATCAGGCCTGTCAGGTCACCTTCGTGGTTCGCAATGGCCTGCACCCGGATATCGACGACGCGGTGTTTCAGGCCGTCCTCTTCGATACCGACAGGCTGGTCGAGCGGCTGAGCCTGCTTGATTTCGGCAGCCTGCCCGCGGGGCGTCTGCAGGTGCGCCAGTTCGCGCTGCCCGCGCTGGATTGCGCGCGGCTGGGCGCGGTGCTGATCAATGACGCCGACAACTGTGCGGGGACCGGGCTGGACGCGAAGGACTGCATGGCGGCCCTGGATCCGTCCAGCCGCGTCCAGGGCGTGGAGATGCTGAAATGATCGGGACGGTGATCGAAGGGGTGCGGCGCATTGCCGATCTGGGCGGCCCGGTCGTGCTGCTGCTGGTGGCGCTGTCGGTGCTGTCCGCATCGGTGGCGATCTACAAGTTCTGGCAACATGCCGCGGCGGGGGTCGGCCGCCACCGCGAACTGATGCGCGCGGTGGGGGCGTGGGATTCCGGCGACCGGGCGGGCGCGCGCGCGCATCTGGAACGCTCGCGCAGCTATCTTGCGCCGGTGGTCGCGATGGCGATGGATGCGGCCGCACGCGGCAATGCCGATGCCGCGCGGCTCGAGGCCGAGGCCGAAGCGCATTTCGCCCGGCTCGAACGGGGCCTGCGCCTGCTTGATTTCGTCGCGCAGCTCGCCCCGCTGCTGGGCCTGTTCGGCACGGTCCTTGGCATGATCTCGGCCTTTCAGGCGCTTCAGCAATCCGGAACGCAGGTCGATCCATCGGTTCTGGCCGGCGGTATCTGGGTCGCGCTGCTGACCACCGCGGTCGGGCTGGGCGTGGCCATGCCGATCAGCCTGGCGCTGAACTGGTTCGACGCGCGGATGGATGCCGAGCGCGTGACCGCCATGCGCGCGCTGCACACCGTCCTGGCCCCGCTGGGCCGGATCGCTGCGGACGATGCCGCCGAACCATCAGGGGCGGTCTCGAGGCGGGCCCATGCCTAGACGCCGGACAAGGCGGCGCCTGTCGATGACCTCGCTCATCGATGTCGTCTTCCTGCTGCTGATGTTCTTCATGCTGACATCGACCTTCTCGCGCTTTGCCGAGCTCGAGCTGGGCACGGCAGGCGCGGCATCCGCAAACGCATCGCAATCCGCGCGCGCCTTCCTGTCGCTGGGTCCCGATACGCTGCGTCTTGGCCCCGACGAGATCTCGCCTGACGATCTGGCCCCGCGGCTGGTGGCCATGCGACCCGACGAAGGCCGGCTGGACGTGATCGTCGCGCCGGCCGGCGGGGTCACCGCACAGAGGCTGGCCGATCTTCTCGTGCTGCTGCGCAGGGTCGAAGGCATCACCGTCACCGTGCTGGAGGGATCATGAGACGCCAGCCCCGCCGAGCCGAGCGCGAGCCGACCGTCGCGCTCATCAACATCGTCTTCCTGATGCTGGTCTTCTTTCTCGTGGCCGGCCAGATCGCAGCTCCGGTCGAGACCGATCTGCGCCTGGTCCGCGCGGACGATCCCGATACCACGCCGCTTGGCGACGTGCTGGTGGTCCATGCGGACGGCCGGCTCAGCCATCGCGGCCGGGGCGTTGACTCGGCCGCCGCCTATCTGTCCGCCCTGCCCGAGGTCGAGCGCGCGCGCGCACGGCTGATGCCCGACCGGGATCTTCCCGCCGCGCGGCTGGTCGCGATTGCGCGCGAATTGACCCGGGCCGGTGCCGAAAGCGTTGTCATCGCCACCGAAAGGGAGACGCGATGATCCCGTCCTCGCCGCTGGTGCGCGGCCTGTCGCTCGGGGCCGCACTGGCCGTTCACATGCTTGCCCTTGTCACGCTGGCGCCGGGTGCTGCGCCGATGATCGAAGCCGGCGGCGCCGAGGCCGAATTGCGCCTTGGGAACGGCTTCGCGGATCTGGCGGCGGGAACACTCACGCCCCTGCGGGCCGAGACGGTAACGCCGGTCCCCGCGACGACGCCCCCCAGCCGATCCGATGTCCTGCCGCCTGTCAGCGCCGCGCCGGTCGAGCGCGTGACAGCCGCGACGGCTCCGGTCTTGCCCATTCCCGTCGCGCCTCGGGGCGCGGACCGGCCGCCGCTTGCCGGCCGCGCGCCCGCCCAGCGGATCGAGGGACAGCCACCGGCCGAGCCACAGCCGGCCAGCGCGCCCGACAGCTCGCCCCGGCCGCGACAGCGCCCCGCCGAAACGGCCGCGCCCGTCCGGAAAGCACGGCAAGAAACGACGCGCGCAGCGCCGACCCCATCGCCGCAAGAGCTGGCCCGCCCCGCAAGTCGGGGCAATGGCGCGCGGGACATGCGCGCCGGCGCGGCAACCGGACGAAGCGAAACCGGGGAACAGCGTTCGGGCGCGGGGGGTGCGCGGGCCGAGTCCGGCAATGCCGCCGTTTCGAACTATCCCGGCCAGGTGCTCCGCAAGCTCGCCCGGATGGGCAAGCCGCGTGTGCGGGCACAGGGCGCCGCGACCATTGCCTTTTCCATCGGGGTGGACGGGCGGCTGACATCGGTTTCGCTGACGAAAAGTTCGGGTTCGAACGATCTTGATCGTGCCGCCATCCGGCTGGTCCGGGCCGCGGAACCATTCCCCCGCCCCCCTGCGGGCGCGCAGCGCAGCTTCACGATCGAGATCCGCGCGCGCTGAGCCTGACCGGATTGGCCCGAAATGGCCATTGACGAATCGCACCCGACGCGAAAACCTCACCGGTGTGTCAGGGGAGTCCCGCCAAGGGGACTGAGAGGCTGACGGGGTTCCCACGCGGAGCCCGGCGAAGCGACCCTTTGAACCTGACCCAGTTGATACTGGCGTAGGAAGACCGGGAGGATTTCCGCCACACGTGATCACGCGGCGGTCCTTTCGGGCCAGGACGGCCGATTCGTGCAGGCGCACGTCGTTTCGGGCCGTGTCCGGCCCTTTCTGCAAAAGTCGTCTTCTGGGTCTCGTCGCAAGAGGAGACCGAGATGAAGGACATTCCCACCCCCACCGTCACCACCGGCCCGCTGCCGGCCTCGCGCAAGATCCTTGTCGCGGGGCAGATGCACGACATCCGCGTGCCGATGCGCGAGATCGCCGTGACCGGCGAGCCGCCGCTGACCGTCTATGACAGCTCCGGCCCCTATACCGACCCCGAGGCGGCCATCGACATCGCTCGTGGCCTGCCGCGCTGGCGGGGGGCCTGGCTGCGCGCGCGCGGCGAGGTCGAGGAATGCGACCCGCGCCCCGTCACCCCCGCCGATAACGGCTTTGCCACGGGCGCGCGGCTTGCGCCGGAATTCCCCGTGCGCCACCGCCCGCTGCGCGCGAAGGCCGGGTGCGCGGTGACGCAGCTGGCCTATGCCCGCGCCGGCATCATCACGCCCGAGATGGAATATGTCGCCATCCGCGAGAACGAGCGCCGCAGCGCCGCCCATGCGCGCGATGGCGAGCCCTTCGGCGCCGAGATCCCCGATCTCGTGACGCCCGAATTCGTGCGCCGGGAAATTGCCGCCGGCCGCGCGATCATTCCCGCCAACATCAACCACCCCGAGCTGGAGCCGATGATCATCGGCCGAAACTTCAAGGTGAAGGTCAATGCCAATATCGGCAATTCCGCCGTCACCTCGGGCATGGAGGAAGAGGTGGAAAAGATGGTCTGGGCCATCCGCTGGGGCGCGGATACGGTGATGGACCTCTCCACCGGGCGCAACATCCACAACATCCGCGAATGGATCATCCGCAACAGCCCCGTCCCCATCGGTACGGTGCCGATGTACCAGGCATTGGAAAAGGTGGGCGGCGTGGCCGAGGATCTGACCTGGGAGATCTTCCGCGACACGCTGATCGAACAGGCCGAACAGGGTGTGGACTATTTCACCATCCATGCCGGGCTGCGCCTGCACATGATCCCGATGACGGCGAAACGGGTGACCGGCATCGTCAGCCGAGGCGGGTCGATCATCGCCAAGTGGTGCCTGCACCATCACCGCGAATCCTTCCTTTACGAGCATTTCGACGAGATCTGCGACATCGCGCGCGCCTATGACGTCAGCTTCAGCCTTGGCGACGGGCTGCGGCCCGGCTCGATCGCCGATGCCAATGACGAGGCGCAGTTCGCCGAGCTGCGCACGCTGGGCGAGCTGACCAGGATCGCCTGGGAGAAGGATTGCCAGGTGATGATCGAGGGACCCGGCCATGTGCCCATGCACAAGATCCGCGAGAACATGGAGGAGCAGCTGAAACACTGCCACGAGGCGCCCTTCTACACGCTGGGACCGCTGACCACCGACATCGCGCCGGGATACGACCACATCACCAGCGCCATTGGCGCGGCGATGATCGGCTGGTTCGGCACGGCGATGCTGTGCTACGTCACGCCCAAGGAACATCTGGGCCTGCCCGACCGCGATGACGTGAAGACGGGCGTCATCACCTACAAGCTGGCCGCCCATGCCGCGGATCTGGCCAAGGGGCATCCCGGCGCGCGGGCACGCGACGACGCGCTGAGCCGCGCGCGGTTCGAGTTCCGCTGGCAGGACCAGTTCAACCTTGGTCTTGACCCGGACACCGCGCGCGCGATGCATGACGAAACCCTGCCCGCCGAGGCGCACAAGCTGGCACATTTCTGTTCGATGTGCGGCCCGAAATTCTGCTCCATGAAGATCAGCCACGACATCCGCGCCGAGGCCGAGCGCCAGAAGGGAATGCAGGAGATGGCCGGGAAATTCCGCGAGACGGGCGCGCTTTACGTGCCTGCCGGGACGGAGGCGAAGGGATGATCTCGGTCCTTGGGGGCGGCGTCGCGGGCCTCTGCGCCGCCACCGCCCTGGCCGAGCGGGGGCTGACGGTCGAGGTGATCGTGCCCGAAGGCGCGCCCGCGCCCGTTTCTCTTCTCGCCGGCGGGATGCTCGCGCCCTTCTGCGAGGGCGAGGCGGCGCCGGCGGCGGTGGTTAAGATGGGCCTTTCGGCCGCCGACTGGTGGGAAGCGCATGGCGCAAGGGTCGTCCGGCGCGGCACGCTGGTCCTCGCGCCCGCGCGCGACGCGGCCGAGCTGGACCGTTTTGCGCGGCTCACGCAGGGCCATGAATGGGTCGATCCCGGCGCGCTGGAGCCCGACCTTGCGGGCCGCTTCGCGCGTGGCCTCTTTTTCGGAGACGAGGCGCATATGGACCCTTGCGCCGCGCTTGCCACGCTGCGCAGGCGGCTGGAGGCGCGCGGGGTGCGCTTCCATGCCGGTCCGGCGCGCGGGCGGATCGTCGATTGCACCGGTTGGGCGGCGGCTGCGCATCTGCCCGACCTGCGCCCGGTGCGCGGCGAGATGCTGATGCTTCATGCGCCGGGGGTGGCGCTGTCGCGTACCGTGCGGCTGCTGCATCCGCGCTTTGCCTGCTACATCGTCCCGCGCGGGGACGGCCATTACATGATCGGCGCGACCATGGTGGAAAGCGCGCGCCTCGGTCCCGTCACGGCACGGGCGGTGATGGAGCTTCTGTCCGCCGCCTGGACCGTGCATCCCGGCTTTGCCGAAGCCGAAATCACCGCCACCGGCGCGGGCCTGCGTCCCGCCTTTCCCGACAACATCCCCGCGATCCGGCGCACGGGCGGGCGCATCCATGTCAACGGAATGTATCGGCATGGCTTCCTGGCCGCGCCCCATCTGGCGATGCGGCTCGCGGACCAGCTGCAGGAGGAATGCAAACCGTGCGTATCATCCTGAACGGACATCCGACCGAAACCGGCGCGCGCGATCTGGCCGCGCTGCTGGAGGAACGGGGCGACGAATCCGACTGCGTCGCCACCGCGCTGAACGGAGAATTCGTGCCGCGCGCCGCGCGCGCCGGCACGCCGCTGACCCCTGGCGACCGCGTCGAGGTCTTGCGGCCCATGCAGGGAGGCTGAGATGTTCTATGGCGTCGCATTGCAAAGCCGGCTGATGCTGGGCACGGCACAATATCCCTCGCCCGCCGTGCTGCGCGCGGCGATCGCGGCCTCGGGCACGCAGGTCATCACCGTCAGCCTGCGCCGCGAAGGGCCCGAAGGCGCGCGGTTTCGCGAGATCGTCGCCGGGTCCGGCTGCCGCATCCTGCCCAACACCGCCGGCTGCCACAGCGCGCGCGAGGCCGTCACCACCGCGCGGATGGCGCGCGAGCTGTTCGGCACGAACTGGATCAAGCTCGAGGTGATCGGCCACGCCGACACGCTGCAGCCCGATCCCTTCGCGCTGGTCGAGGCCGCGCGCATCCTCTGTGCCGAGGGCTTCGAGGTCTTTCCCTACACGACCGAGGATCTGGTGCTGGGCGAAAGGCTGGTCGAGGCGGGGTGCCGGGTGCTGATGCCCTGGGGCGCGCCGATCGGCTCGGGCCAGGGCCTGCGCAATGTCGAGGGGCTACGCGCGATGCGGGCGCATTTCCCGGATGTTCCGCTGGTGATCGACGCCGGGATCGGCACGCCTTCGGACGCCGCGCGCGCGATGGAGATGGGGTTTGACGCGGTGCTGCTCAACACCGCCGTGGCGCGGGCGGGCAACCCCGTCGCCATGGCCCGCGCCTTTGCCCGCGCGGTCGAAGCCGGGCGGCTGGGCTTCGAGGCCGGCCTGATGCCGCGCCGCGACATGGCGCGGCCCTCGACCCCGGTTTTCGGCATGGCGGAGCTGGGCTGATGCTGGACCGCTTCTATCTCATCTGCGCCGATGCGGCGCTGATCGAACGGCTTGTGCCCTTGGGCGTGCGCACGGTGCAGCTGCGCGCCAAGGGCCTTGCGCCCGCCGCCCTTCGGGCCGAGGCACGGCGCGCGCGCGACATCTGCGGGCGCCATGGCGCGACGCTGATCCTGAACGATCACTGGCGGCTTGCGCTGGATCTCGGCATCGACTGGGTCCATCTGGGGCAGGAGGATCTGGACGGCGCCGACATCCCCGACTTGCGCCGCGCGGGCGTGCGCTTCGGACTGTCCACCCATGATGAGGCCGAACTTGACCGCGCGCTGGCACTTGATCCGGCCTATGTGGCGCTGGGGCCGATCTGGCCCACGCTTCTGAAGCAGATGAAATGGGCGCCGCAGGGCATTGGGCGCGTGGCCGAGTGGAAGCGCCGCATCGGCGCGCTGCCGCTGGTGGCGATCGGCGGGATCACGCCCGAGCGCGCGCCCCTGGTGCTGGAGGCCGGGGCCGACAGCGCCGCGGTCGTCACCGACATCGCCACCGCGCCCGACCCCGAGGCGCGCTGCCGCGAATGGATCCGTGCCACGCGGGGGGCCGGGCTCGCGCCGGATCACGCATGCGGATCGCCATGACGCGCGTCCTGTTCGTCGGCGGAACCGATTCCAGCGGCGGGGCGGGCCTGTCCCGCGACGTCGCCACGGCGGCGCGGCTGGGCGCCGAGGCGGCAATCGCGGTGACCGCCATTACCGCCCAGAACGACCGTTCCGTCGCCGCCGTCTGGCCCCAGCCCGCGGACCGGGTCAAGGCGCAGATTCTTGCCGCAGGTCCCGTCGGCGCGGTCAAGACCGGGATGCTGGCGGATGCTGCCATCGTGACGGCCCTGACCGATGCACTGCCGCCCGCGCCGCTGGTGGTCGATCCCGTGCTTGCCGCCAGTTCGGGTCGTGCCCTGCTGACGTCCGACGGCCTTGCCGCGCTGGTCGCGCATATCCTGCCCCGCGCGACGCTGGTCACGCCGAACCTGCCCGAACTTGCCCTGCTGGCGCGGGCGCTTGGCGTCGGCGACGATGCCGACGACGCCACCCGCGCGCATGCATTGCTGGAACTTGGCTGCGAGGCCGTGCTGGTCAAGGGAGGGCATGCAACCGGGCCCAGATGCACGGACCGGCTGTACCGGACCGGCGCGCATGAGCGTGAATACACTGGACCGCGACTGGCCACCGGGCTGCGCGGCACCGGCTGCCGGCTGGCCAGCGCGATCGCGGTGGGCCTGGCGCGCGGCCAGGATATCGACGGGGCAATCCGCACTGCGCGCCTGCTCCTGGCGGAGGATTTCGCCCGCGCTGCGAAGGAATGCGCCACGCACGGCCCGGCAATTTGCGACGGCTGAGCCAGACGCCACAGGCGGGCGGGATCTTGCCCGCCCGCCCGCTTGCGCGGCCCCGGCTCGTCGCCCCTGTCCCACAGGCATCGCCCGGGGCCGCCCAAAGGCTCAGAACGTCAGCTTCATCCCCAGACCCACCTCACGCGGGGCCAGGACCGTCGCCTCGTAGCCCGCGATGGTGCGCGAATAGCGCATGTAGGTCACGGCGTCCTCGTCCAGGATGTTATTGACATAGGCGAACAGTTCCATCCCTTCGCGCGGGGTCCACGAGACGCGCGCAGCCGCCACCGTATAGGACGGGATAAAGGCCGCGGCCGTGTTCTCGTCATCCGAGTAATACGATCCCGAATGGCGCAACCGCCCGGTAACGCGGATATCCGCGCGCGGCTGCCAGTCCGCCGCCAAGCTGAACGTCCGACCCGGCGCGCGGCCTATCCCGGTTTGCTCAATTGCCCGGCCGCGACCACGGGGCCGGTCGGCTGGCCGGTGGGCGAGCCGCTCGGCGGCTCGGTACTGATCGCCAGTGTGGCCCCGGCGAGGCGCGAAGCCAGTTCCGCCGGCAGACGAGCGCGCGCAGGCGCGCCTGGGGCGATCAGGCCCAGCGAGATCGGCCGATCGGCGCCCTGCGGGATCAGCCACAGCTCGAATGCACGGTCGGGCGGTGGTGCGCCGGCGACGAGGCGCGCGACGATCTCGCCGCCACCCCCGCGCAGATTGGCCTCGGCGGCGACCACCAGCGCGCGGTCCTCGGCCGTGACCTCGGCAACAAGCCGCGTCTCGTCGGGCCCGTTGAAGAGGCCGAGGAAGGCCAGAGCGGCGATACTGGCGGCAAGAGCCAGGACCGCGCCCAGAACGCGGCGGCGGAAGGGTACCACGCGCGGCGCGGCATCGCGCCCGCCGAACAGACGCGCGTCAAGCGCGGCCTTCACGCGGTCGGGCGGTGCGATCGGCTCGACCTCGTCGGCCAGCGCGGCGAAGCGCGCCTGCCATTCCTCGACCAGCGCGGCAAGCTCCGGCTCGCGGGCAAGCCGCGCCTCGAAAGCCGCGCGCTCATTGCCCTCGAGCAGCCCGAGCGCGTATTCGCCGGCCAGCGCGATGTCGTCGCGGTGATGTTCGGCGGCGCTCATCGGTCCATGCACTCCTTCAGCGCTATTAGGCCCCGGCGGAGCCAGCTGCGCATGGTGTTGAGCGGCACGGCGAAGCGCGCAGCCAATTCGGCATAGCTCGCGCCGTCAAGATAGGCCCCGCGGATCGCCTGCGCGCGGTCGGCGGGCAGCTCGCCCAGGCAATCGGCCAACCGTCTGAGTTCATCCCGGCCCTCGGCCACGCGCTCGGGCCCGGGATCGTCGGCCGCAACCGGCATCGCCGTCACGTCGTCAGCGCCCGACGTCGCTGCGCTGCGCTCGGCGCGAAGCCGGTCGATGGCCCCGTTGCGGGTCAGCGTCACCAGCCATGCCATCGGGCTTGCGCCCGTGCGGCGATAGCCCGATGCATTGTTCCAGATCCTGACCCAGGCTTCTTGCAAGGCATCCTCCGCAAGTGATCGGTCACGAAGGACACGGATGCACAACCCGAAAAGTTGCCCCGACACGGCGGAATACAGCGCATCGAATGCCGCGCGGTCCCCCCGCGCGACCCGTTCGATTGCCTGCTCGATCTCTTCACCGGTCATCGGCGGCAATCCTGCCCGCAGGCGGTCTTCCGGGCAAGCGGCAAAAAAAATCGACCTCGCATGCAACTATTCCGTCCGGCGTTCCGTGACGTCTTGCAAGCCTCGGATGCACAGCGCGCCGGGGCCGAACCGGGAAACCAACGAAGGGAGAGACCCCATGCTGAACACGATCACGATCCGCCGGACCGTCCTTGGCGGAATCGCCGCTCTGACACTTGCCGTCACTGCGCCGGTCGCGCAGGCCGATCACATCAAGACTGGTGCCGACCTGCGGGTGGCGGTCAACCTGCTCCTGGCCGAGCACGTCAACCTCGCCGCCGCCGCCACCGGCTGGGCGATGATGGGCCTGAACAAGAATTTCGAGGCCGCCGCCGGGGGGCTGGACGCCAACACCGTGGATCTCGCCAACGCAATCGGGCTTGTCTATGGCGACGGCGCCAAGGAGGCCTTCCTGCCCCTGTGGCGCAAGCATATCGGGTTCTTCGTCGATTACACCATGGCCACGATCAAGCAGGACAAGGCCGGTCGTGAGAAGGCCGTGGCGAACCTGATGGACTATGCGCGCGATTTCGGCGCCTTCCTGAACTCGGCCAACCCCAACCTGCCCGCCGATGCGGTGGAGGCGCTGGTCAAGGAACACGCCGTGACCGTCGCCGCGATGGTCGACGCGCAGGCCAACCAGGACTGGCCCAAGGCCTATGAGCTGCAGCGCAAGGCCGCCGCGCACATGCAGATGATCTCGGATGCGCTGGCTGGGGCGATCGTCGCCCAGTTCCCCGAACGCTTCGGCGGCTGACGCCCAAGGAATGCCGGGCGCCCACGCGGTCGCCCGGCGCCCCCGCCAGCCGTGCGTGACAAGTTCCCCTGTTGGCGAATGACGGGCTGGCGGGGGCATTCCTGCCCGACGGGCGACGCAGGATCCGGGCGGACATGTCCCTGCCCCACGGATCCTGAGCCGCCCATTTTAGGCCAACCCCTTGATGGAGCTTCCCATGACCACGACCAGACGCAGCTTTCTTGCCTTTCTTGCCGCATTGCCGGCCGGCACATTCGCAGGCCGGGCGCGCGCCTGTGCAGGTGTGGTACATGCCAGCGCAAAGGTGCACGAGGTGGACATCAGGACGTTCCAGTTTCAGCCCTCGCCGCTGACCATCGCTCCCGGCGATACGGTGCGCTGGACCAACCGCGACGGGATCGAACATTCCGCGACCGCGGTCGAGACGGGCTCGGGCGGCAAGCCGCAGTTCGACACCGGCCTGTTCGGCAGGGGCGAGAGCCGTGAGGTGACCTTCACCGAATCGGGGCACCACGACTATTTCTGCACCCGCCATCCATCGATGAAGGGAACGGTCGTGGTCGAGGGTTGAACTGTGGATCGATCCACCACACCACCGTCCGGAAGCGCGGATCACGATGATCCCACGCGGAAGCTGGCGTATGCACCGACCCGGACACGGTCACGAGAACGCAAGCCCCCCGCACGACCACCCTTGTCCCAAGCCGGTTCCGCGGCGCGGGGGCCGGGACGCGATGCCAGCCCCCAAAGCCCGTCAGGAAACCCCGTCGACCGCCACGAGCGCACCGCGCTTTCCGATCACCTGCGCGGCGAGCTGGCAAGCGGCGCGCGCGGCTTCGGCCACGGGTTCGCCCCGCATCAGGCCAACCAGGAATCGTCCGTTGAAGCTGTCGCCCGCCGCCGTTGTGTCCTCGACATGCGGTGACTTTACGGTGGGAACGTCCCAATGTGTGCCGCCTGCGTAGATGCGAACGGGCCCGGGGCCATCCTTGACAACGACCATCGCGCCCGGTGCGGAACAGGCCGCAAGGTATCTGCGGGCGGTCGCATGCGGGTCGCGATCGCCGAAATGCGTCGCCTCGTCCTCATGCGACGGCAGCAGGATATCCGCCAGCGACGCGGCGCGCATGATTTCCCGGCGCATCTCGTCAGTGTCCGACCACAGGCGCGGACGCAGATTCGGATCGAAGGCAACCGTGACCCCGTTCCTTCGCGCATTCTCCAGCGCCGCATACAGACGCTTGCGCCCGGCCTGGGGCAGGATCGCCAGGGTGATTCCGGAGATGAATACAAGGTCGCCCTGCCCCTTTACGGGCAGCTCTTCCAGATCGTCGGCAAGACTGCGCGCGGCCGAACTGTCTCTCCAGTACGAGAAGCTGCGTTCGCCATTGTTCAGAGAGATCAGGTAAAGCCCGACCGATCGGCCCTGCCGGACGCGAAGGATCGGCCGAATCCCGGCGTCGCGAATGAAATCCGTCATCCGCATCGAGGGCGTATCGTCGCCGACCGCGCTGAGATAGGCGATATCGATATCATCACCCGGCCGCAGGCTGCGCCGGGCATACCAGGCCGTATTGAACGTATCGCCCGCAAAGCCCATCGTCAGGCAATCCTCGGACCGGGGAGCAAGTTCGATCATGCACTCGCCGATCGACAGCAGCGTACGGGTCATGTGACATCTCCAAAAAGGGTCGGGTATTGTTGATACGCCTCGGCCAGACGCGCGTGAATCGTTCCGATATGGTCACGCAGCACGCCTTCGGCCCGATCGGCATCACCCCCCAGCAGCGCCGAGACGATCGCACCATGTTCGGCAAGGACAGCCGGGCGGCGGTCATCCGACAGGGTCAGGTAACGCACGCGATCCATATGCCCCTTCTGGCCCTGAATCATGGGCCATACATGTGCCTGGCCAGACAGTTTGCAAAGCAATTCGTGGAATGCCTCGTCCAGCGCGTGAAACCGCGCCCGATCGCCGTTGTCATGTGCATCCCGCTGCGCGTCGAGATTCGCGCGCAACGCCGCCCGGCCCCGGTCATCCAGTCGCGCCGCCGCCGCTCGCAGGCATTCGACTTCCAGCGCAGTGCGGGTGAAAACTGCATTTTCGACCGCCTTTCTGGATATGGGGGCCACCAGCGTGGCGCGTTGAGGCCGGACGATCAGAAAGCCAAGACTTGAGAGACGAAAGAATGCGTCGCGCACGGGCTGACGCGACACACCCATCTGACGGGCAATCTCGGCTTCCGAAATGCGCGCGCCTGGTGGCAGCTGCATGGACAGGATGGCCTGCTGCAGCGCGTGGAACACCTGGTCGGTTGCCGTTGGCGCCGTGATCGCCAGCGGTTCCAGCAGGTGTTTCAGGTTGTCCGGTGTTTCCATGCTGTGGCCTGCCGACCGCCATCCCGGCCAATCTGTGAAATGGGTTTTGACTCTACTAGGCGTCTAGCATATTAGTAGCCATGAGCGCAATGGAGTAGCTGATGAGACAGGCCCGTGCCGCCAGACGTCCCAAAGGCGACAATCAGGCCATCCCGTCGTCGGCGAGGCTTGAACATTTGCGCGCAGGGATGCCACGCGCGTACCGACCGACGACCTGACCCAGAAAACGGTCGAAGCTGGCATGACCGACCATGTTCCAACAGGAGAGAGACGATGACACTCAAGACAGAGACTCGTCATGCCATCGATCCCGAGACCGCGCGCGGTCTGGATACCGAGGGCCTGCGCCGGCACTTTCATGTCGGCGGTCTTTTCACGCCCGATGAAATCCGCCTTGTCTATACCCATTACGACCGCCTGATCCTTGGCTCGGCCGTGCCGGTGGCGAGGGATCTTGTCCTCGACCATGTGCGCGAGACGGGGACGCCGGGCTTTCTGGACCGGCGGGAAGCGGCCTTCCTGAACATCGGCGACGCGGCACGGATCACGGTCGGCGGAAAGGCGCACGACATCGGCAGGGGCGAAGTCCTGTATGTCGGCATGGGGGCCGGGCCGATAACCTTCTCGGCGCCCGGCCGTTTCTACATCCTGTCGGCACCTGCGCATCGGTCCTGCCCCACCCGACTGATACGGCGCGAACAGGCGCGCAGGGTCGAAATGGGCGCGGCCGAGACCTGCAATCAGCGCGTCATCCTGCAGTTCTTGCACCCCGATGTCTGCGAAAGCTGCCAGTTGCTGATGGGCTATACGCAATTCTCACCCGGTTCGATCTGGAACACGATGCCACCACATACTCACGACCGGCGGATGGAGGCCTATCTGTATTTCGATCTGGCCGAGGAGCAGCGCGTCTTCCATTTCATGGGTCAGCCACGCCAGACCCGCCATCTGATCATGGCGAATGAAGAAGCCGTGATTTCTCCGCCCTGGTCGATCCATTGTGGCGCCGGCACCGCGGCCTACACGTTCTGCTGGGCAATGGCGGGCGACAACGTCGATTTCACCGACATGGACATGGTCCCGATGGAGGCGCTACGATGACCACCGAATTCTCGCTGCAGGGGCGGCGCGCGCTGATAACCGGAGCGAACAAGGGTATCGGCCAAGCGATCGCCGTGGGCCTGGCCCGCGCCGGCGCCCATGTTGTGGCGGCAGCACGAACCAACTGCGACGAGACGCTGGCGCGGGTGCGTGCCGCGGGCGGTTTGGCGGAATTTCTTCAGATGGACCTGTCAGATCCTGCCCAAGGCGCGGAAATTCTGTCCAGAGCCGGGCCGCTGGACATCCTGGTCAACAATGCCGGAATCATCCGTCGCGCGGATTCGGTGGACTATTCCGAAGCGGACTGGGACGCCGTCATGGATGTCAATCTCAAGGCCGTTTTCATGCTATGCCAGGCCTTTGCGCGACAGATTTTCGCAAGACAGGCGAACAATCCCGACAACGGCACGACCGGGCGCATCGTCAACATAGCGTCGCTGCTGTCCTATCAAGGCGGGATCCGCGTTCCGGCATACACCGCATCCAAGCACGGCGTCGCCGGGCTGACCCGAATTCTGGCCAATGAATGGACCGGTCGCGGCATCAACGTGAACGCCGTGGCGCCAGGCTATATCGCGACCAGTAACACCGAAGCCCTGCGCAGTGACGAGGGCCGCAATGCCGAGATTCTCTCCCGCATCCCTGCGGGACGGTGGGGCGAACCCGAAGACATTGCAGGGGCGGTCACGTTCCTTTGCAGCCCGGCGGCGAATTATGTGTCCGGCGCGATCCTGAATGTCGATGGCGGCTGGCTGGCACGCTAGGCAAGCTGTCCGCGCGCGGCCGTGTCGCAAGACCTGGCTCGGGCGCGGACACGCACGGGGCGCGCGCTCAGTCCTCAAGATTTGCCCGCTTCCAGTCCCCGCACCAAAGCCTGCGGTGGAATGGCAGGAACTTGATGATTTCCTCGAGCAGCTGGATCGACAGGATCCCCGTTGCGGGCAGGTCCAGCCACAGCACGGCCGCTGCCGTTGCCGGAACCCGGAACAGCCACTGGGACCACACGAAGACATGCATCACATAGACGGTATCGCCGCTGGCCCGCAGCGTGTTGCCGCAGATCGCGTTCGAGCCTTTGGGAAACGGCAGGACTACAAGGATTGGCAGGAATCCAAGCAGGATCTGGCGCGTCTGGGCGTCCAGCGCGCGATACAACCAGTCGCTTGACAGGCACACGAATGCATAGAGGACCGACACGACCGCCGCGGTCACGAATGCTGCCCGCCACGCCCTGGACAGGAAGGCGTCCAGCACCTGTTCGGGGCGTTTCTCGCCCAGGAGCTGGGCCACGACGATGCCGGTCGCTTGCGCCCACTGCATGCTCACCGTCCCGGCAACCATGATCCACGGGTTGATCACGGTCAGCGCGGCAAACGAGTTCAGGTCCAGCTGTGCGTAAAAGAGCGCGCAGACCTGAGATGCGAAATTCGCGCTGGCAAAGGTCGCCCCGATCGGCAGCGCAAACCGCAATTGACGCAGGAATGCCGATTTGAAGTTGCCGTCGGTCCATCCCGGAACCGATGCAAGCCATCGATCATGGCGCCACAAATGCGCGCCGACAAAGGCAAACTGCACTGCGGCACCGATCGCCGAACCAATTGCGGCTCCGATCAAGCCAAGTGCCGGCAATCCGGCCAGACCGTGGATCAGGGCCACGCTTGCAGCCACGTTGACCGGCACGGACAGACAAAATCCCATCAACGGCACGGTCGTTCGCCCGCGGCCGTTGAGATAGCCCGCGATGCATTGTGAAAGGGATTCAAACAATATCACGACGGCAAATACGCCAAGATAGCCGAACGCAAGATCGTTGACGGCCCCGCTGGGGCCAAGAATGTCGATCAGGACCCGGCCTGCGAGGGTGACGAACAGGATACCGATGAAGCCTATGGCGAAGTTTATCGCCAGACCCGCGGCAAGGACAGACTTGATGGACCGCGCCACCCCTGCGCCGCTGACTTGTGCGGTGCGGATCTGCATGGCGTTGGAGAACGCAAGTATCGCGCCAAGTGCGAAGCCCGCTATCGCGGCGGCCAGACCCATGGCGGCAAGCGCGGTCTCTCCCAGCGGGGATACAAGATATGTGTCGATGACCGTGGCGCCATGAAGCAGCAGCGCCTTGATCGTCATTGGCCATGCAAGACGGAAGACGCGACCTATGCCCGGCGCGTCCGCACGAGAAAGGGCAGACATGGTTCGTCCTGTTGCGGCCGCGTGGGCCGCCCCGGTGCTGTATGCAGGAAGATTCAGGCCGGCGGAGCCCGTCTATTCCGGCTCGAAGAATTCGGTGTGGTTTGCCGATATGTGCGCGATCGTCTCGTCCAGACGAGATAGATGGATCATTCCATGCTCGACCGCGCGATCAGGATCGTTTGCCTGTATCGCGGCCGCGATCGCCCTGTGATCGGCAACCAGGTCCGGCATGCGATGCTCTTTTGAAAGGCTCAGCACGCACAGCCGATCGACCTTGGATTTCTCGGCGCGGATGACGTCGAAGGCGAAATCGACCCGCCCGATGCGACACAGGGTTTCATGAAACTCGTAATCAAGAATGCCGAAGGCATCCGTATCCCTTGCCTCAAGCGCCCGCTCCTGCCGCTTCAGATGCGCGTCAAGACTCTTGCCATCCTGCGCCGTACACCGCTCGGCCGCCAGGCGCAGGACCTCCTTTTCGATGGCTGCCCGGACAAAGCGTGCCTTGACAATTTCGCGCATCGAGAAACGCTTGACCTCGGTGGCGCGCTGCGGCCTGATCAGCAACAGGTTCAGATTGGCCAGCCGATTGAACGCGTCCCGCACGGGCTGACGCGATATGCCGAACTGGGCGGCTATCTCTGCCTCGGAAATCTTGTCACCGGGCTTCAGCCGCAGGGAAATGATTTCATCATAGAGATAATCGAATACATCGTCGACACTGGTACGACGTGCGTTCAGTTTTGCCAATGGGGTCATGCCTGACGCCCCCGCCTGTATGTTTCTACACCTTGTGGATCACCTGGAGCGTAACGCCCGCTGCATGTCGAACCGTTGCTCAGCCATGCATCAGTGCCCGCCTGTCAAGCTACCGGACCAGGTTGGTCCATTCACGTTCCTTTGTTCTCGACAGAGCCGCCCTTGTCAAGGATGAAAATTATACTAGTCGACCAGTCAATTTGCTAGTATCCCAGTATTCCAGACAGCGAATCATCTATCGCCAGCAGGGGGCGCGGCGACAACGATGATCCCGATGGGAGGATACATGTCAGGCGTGAAACTTGACAGGGTGGTCAAGACTTACGGAGCCGTGCAGGTCGTCCACGGCATCGATCTGCATATCAAGCCGAAGGAATTCGTCGTTCTGGTCGGGCCGTCGGGATGCGGCAAGTCAACGACGCTTCGCATGATAGCCGGTCTCGAGGAAATATCTGGCGGGACCATCGCCATCGATGGGCGGGTGGTGAACAGGGTCGCGCCAAAGGACCGCGACGTCGCGATGGTGTTTCAGAACTACGCGCTTTACCCGCATCTGAGCGTGGCCGAAAACATCGCATTCGGTCTGCGCATTCGTCGCACCCCGCGTGAAGAGATCCGCAGATCGGTCGCCGAAGTCGCCGAGATCCTGGGCCTGACCCAGTATCTTGAGCGCCGCCCGGCCGATCTGTCCGGGGGCCAGCGCCAGCGCGTTGCCATGGGACGGGCCATCGTTCGCCACCCCAAGGTCTTTCTGTTCGACGAGCCCCTGTCCAACCTTGATGCCAAGCTGCGCACGCAGATGCGTGCCGAGATCAGGCGCCTGCACAACCGGCTGGGCGTGACATCGATCTACGTCACCCATGACCAGGTCGAAGCGATGACGCTGGCCGATCGGATCGTCGTGATGAACGGGGGCCGTATCGAGCAGATCGGGACGCCCATGGAACTTTTCACCAACCCTGCCAATCTGTTCGTCGCCGGGTTCATCGGCTCTCCGCCGATGAACCAGTTGCGCGGGCGGGTGGTGCGCGATGCAGATGGCCCTGCGGTGATGATCCGGGACATACGGGTCCGGCTGCCGCGCGATGTTTCGGTCGAGGACAGCCAGGAGGTACTGTTGGGCGTGCGCCCCGAACACGTCCTGCTGGCCGCGCGCTCGAATGCAACGCCGGTGCCGATTTCGCTCGACCTTGTCGAACCCCTCGGGTCCGAAGCGCTGCTTCATGCCGAGATTCACGGACAGCCTTTCGTGATCAAGGCGCCCACGCAAGGCGATGTTGGCCGCTTCTCGGGTCTGGACATGATCCATCTGCCTGCCGAGGAGCTGAAAGTGTTCGACGCCGAAACGGGCAGGTCGCTGATCACGCATCAGGTCAGCGGGGGGTAACGGTCATATGCGCGAAACACAGGAAAGCACTTCCCTGACGACCGAAGAGCTGGTCATCGAAGCCCGGGAGTCGCTGCGCGACAGGATCCGACGGCGCGCGGTCTGGGCGGGGGACCATTTCCGGCGCGAATGGCAGCTTTATGTGATGCTGGCGCCGGCGATCATCTGGTTCGTGGTGTTTCTCTACAAGCCCATGTATGGGCTGCAGATCGCCTTCAAGGACTATTCGATCTTTCGCGGCATTTCCGGCAGTCCATGGGTCGGGCTGGAACATTTCCAGCAGCTTTTCACGAACGACCAGTTCCTGCGCGCGATCAAGAACACGCTGGCGATCAGCGCATTGAACCTGCTGTTCGGCTTTCCCGCGCCGATCATCCTGGCGCTGTTGTTCAATGAAATCCTCAACCGGACCTACAAACGGACCTGTCAGACGATCGTCTACCTGCCGCATTTCATTTCCTCGGTCATCATTGCCGGCATCGTCATCACAGCCTTTTCCCCATCCGCGGGGATCGTGAACACCGCCCTGCGCTGGCTGGGGATGGAGCCGATCTATTTTCTGACGCGGCCGGAATGGTTCAGACCGATCTTCGTCGGCACCGGCATCTGGCAGGAGGCCGGGTTCGGGTCGATCGTCTTCCTGGCCGCGATCGCGGGGATCAACCCGGCGCTATATGAAAGTGCCGTCGTCGATGGCGCCAGCCGGTGGCAGATGATGTGGAAGATCACCCTGCCATCCATCCTGCCGACGATCCTGATCATGCTGATCATTCGTATCGGCAACATCATGGAGGTGTCATTCGAACTGATCATCCTGCTGTATCGCCCGGCGACCTACGAGACGGCCGATGTGGTGAACACCTTTGTCTATCGCCAAGGCCTTCAAAGCGGCCAATACGACCTTGCTGCCGCGGCGGGCCTGTTCAATGCCGTCGTCGCATTCGTCCTGGTAATGCTGGCAAACACGCTGTCTCGGCGCCTGTCGAAGACGTCATTGTGGTGAGGGGGCAGGAATGACTCAGTGGAACATGTATTCGCGCGGCGACAAGATCTTTGCGATGACCTGCGCGATTCTTGTGGGAATGTTTACCGCGGCGACGCTCTATCCCTTCATCTATATCGCGGCGGTCTCCTTCAGCTCTGGTTTCGCCGCCACCGCCGGCAAGGTCGTGCTGACACCGATCGACTTCACCGTCGAGGCCTATCGGTTCATCCTTGGCGATCCGCGCTTCTGGAACAGCTACAAGAACACCTTCATCTATACGATCGGTGGCACGGCGATGAGCCTGGTCCTGATCATTCCGGCCGCCTATGCGCTTTCGCGCCCTCAACTGGTCGGCCGGCGCTTCTGGAACCTCTTCATCGCCTTCACCATGTGGTTCAACGCCGGGATGATCCCGTTCTTCCTGAACATGCGCGACCTGGGATTGCTGGACAGCATGTTCGGCATCATCATCGGCTTTGCCGTAAACGCGTTCAACATCATCCTGCTGCGCAATTTCTTTGAATCCATTCCGCGCAGTTTCGAAGAGGCCGCCCGAATGGACGGGGCGAATGAATTCCAGGTACTCTGGAAGGTCTTCGTCCCCCTGGCAAAACCCGCCATCGCAACGATCACGCTGTTCTGCATCGTGTCGCGCTGGAACGGATTTTTCTGGGCGATGGTCCTGCTGCAAAGCGAGGAAAAGATCCCGCTGCAGGTCTTTCTTCGGCACACGATCGCAAATCTCAGCGACACCGAAGAATTCGCAATGACCGCACTGGATGCAAGTTACAGCGCGGAAACGATCACGGCCGCGATCATCGTCTGTTCAATCCTGCCCGTGCTGATCGTTTACCCCTTTATCCAGCGATACTTTGAAAAGGGGATCCTGCTGGGCGGGGTGAAAGAGTGAACCGCAACACTCGATACTTGAAAGGGAGGAACTGCAAGTATGCGTAGATCAACAATGAGCATGCTCCTGCTTGCGGCGGCTTTGCCCGCCAATGCGAACGAGCATCTGAGGATCGTCGACGAACCACTGGAGCTGACGATCCAGATGAACCACGAACGATATCCCTTCTATGACGAAACCTGGCCCGTCGAGCAGCAAGCGCGGGAATGGACCGGCATTCATCTCAAGGATGCCACGGTCGGCGCGAACATGCGCTCCAGCTCGTCCTCGGGACAGAACGAGGTGCTCAACCTGATGCTGGCCTCGGGCAACATCCCCGACATCGTGGGCGCCTCGAACATCAAGGATTTCGTCAACCGCTATGGCCCCGAAGGCGCGTTTCTGCCACTCGACGATCTGATCGACGAACACGCTCCGCACATCAAGGCATTCCTGGACGAACGGCCCGAATTGCGCAGCGCGATCACGGCCTCGGACGGGCACATCTACTATGTGCCGTATTTCCCCGATGGCAAATATGCCCGCGCCTATCACATCCGCTATGACTGGCTTGAAAAGCTGGGGCTCGAAGTGCCGCAAACGGTCGAGGAATTCGAGGAGGTCCTTCGCGCCTTCAAGACACAGGATCCGAACGGGAATGGCCTGCAGGATGAAATCCCCTATTTCGCCCGCGAATGGCCCGAGCTGATCCGGCTGGTAACGCTGTGGGACGGGCGCTCGTCGGGATCCGATATCCGGCACGACTTCTATGTCGAGGACGGAAAGATCAAGCATCCCTATGCGGGCGAAGGATACCGTGAAGGGATCAAGAACCTTGCCCGTTGGTACCGCGAAGGCCTGATCGACCCGGAAGTCTTTACCCGCGGTTCCTCGGCGCGCGATTACCTGCTTTCCGAAAACCTGGGTGGTGCGACGCACGACTGGTTTGCATCGACCGCCGATTACAACAAGCTGTCGGCCGAAATTCCGGGCTTCGAGTTCAAGGCAATGCCACCGCCTGCCTCCGTCTCGGGCCGCCGGATCGAGGAAAACCGCCGCATTCCTGTGAAACCCGACGGTTGGGCGATCGGTTACACCAACAAGCACCCTGTCGAAACGATCAAGTATTTCGATTTCTGGTTCACCGAGGAAGGCCGGCGCCTGGCCAATTTCGGAATCGAAGGTCAGCAATATGACATGATCGACGGCAAGCCGGTCTTCAAGCCCGAATTCCTGGCCCAGGGACCGGTCAACCGCTCTCTTTACCAGATCGGCGCACAGCTTCAGGCACGTGGCTACTGGCAGGACTACGAATATGAACGCCAGTGGACCAATGAAATCGCCCTGTGGGGAATCGATCTGTACGAGCAGGGCGACTACCTGATCGACCAGTTCCTTGGCGTGTCATTCACGCCCGAGGAACAGGAAGTCTATGATCGTTACTGGGGCTCGGTGCTGGACTACATGCTGGAGCGCCAGCAGAGCTGGATCCTTGGCAACGGCGATGTCGAGGCCGAGTGGGACGACTATCTCGCTCAGCTCGACAAGCTGGGTCTTAGCAATGTGCTCGAGGTCATGCAGTCCGCATACGACCGCCAGTACGGTAACAAGTAACGACTTCCTGCAATCCGCGGAGCGCCCGGCAGCGGCGCTCCGCTTCTCTGCCTCCCCGCAATTCACTCAGCAAATGGAGCGCACGGTGAACGAGAACCGTCTTCCCGAACTTGACGAACCGCCAGCGGGCCGACTGACCATCCGGTATACCCCGGACAGCGACACCGAAATCGTCGAAAATCCCCCGCGCTTTACCTGGCTGCCGGTGATCGAGGACGAGGCGCATTACGTTCTTCGGATTTCCCGTTCTGCCGATTTTCCCAAGAATGACACAACGACCTATGGGCCGCTGCCCCTGAACTTCCATACACCGGACGCGCCGCTGGAGACGGGAACGTGGTACTGGAGCTATGCCGTCGCCGACCCGCGGTCCGGCAAACCGGTCTCGCGGTGGAGCAAGGTCAGAAGCTTTGTCGTCACCCCGGATCTGCCGCAAACACCCCTGCCCTCGCGCAAGGACCGGTTTGCAAAGGCCACGCTGGCCCGCCCGCGCCTGTGGATGACGCCCGAGCGCCTTGAGGGTTTCCGCAAGGAAATCCGGGAAGACCCTGACCGATATACCTGGTCCACCTTCTATGAAAAATCGGTCCGCCCCTGGATGGATCGCGAGATCATGGCCGAGCCGGCGGGATATCCCGGCCACAAGCGCATCGCCTCGATATGGCGGAAGACCTATATCGAATGCCAGGAATTGCTTTACGCGATCCGCCACCTTGCCATCGGCGGCACCGTCACGGAAGACGAAGCCATGCTGGAGCGGGCGCGGGAATGGCTTCTGGCCGCGGCCAGTTGGGACCCGAACGGCACGACCTCGCGCGCCTATACCGATGAATGGGCATTCCGGGTGAACCTCGCCCTGGCCTGGGGCTATGACTGGCTGCATGACCGTCTGACCGAGGACGAGCGCAAGCATGTGCGGGATGCCCTGCTGGCGCGAACGCGCCAGACTGCGGACCACGTCATGCGCAATGCCAGCATCCACATCTTCCCCTATGACAGTCACGCGGTGCGCGCGGTATCGGCCGTCATCATCCCGGCATCGATCGCATTGCTGGGCGATGCGCCCGAGGCCGAAGAATGGCTGCACTATGCCGTCGAGTTCCTGTTTACCGTCTATTCGCCTTGGGGGGACAATGACGGCGGCTGGGCCGAGGGTCCGCATTACTGGATGACCGGCATGGCCTATCTGATCGATGCGGCAAACCTTCTGCGCAGTTATGCCAGGATCGACATCTACCGCAGGCCCTTCTTCCAGAAGACCGGCGATTTTCCCCTGTACACCAAGGCCCCCGACACCCGACGTGCCACCTTCGGCGACGATTCCACGATGGGCGATCTTCCTGCCATCAAGATCGGCTACAACCTGCGGCAGTTCGCGGGCGTGACCGGCAAGGGCGCCTATCAATGGTACTATGACGAAATCCGTCGCACCAATCCCGGAACCGAAATGGAATTCTACAACTGGGGCTGGTGGGACTTCAATTTCGACGAGCTTACCTATCGCACCGACTATCCCGTCATCCAGGCAACCGAGCCGGAAGACGGGATGCGATGGTTCCGCGGCATCGGCTGGGTCGCGATCCAGAAGGCCATGGCCGACCCCGACAGGCACATACAATTCGTGTTCAAGTCATCGCCATACGGGTCGATCAGCCATAGCCACGGTGACCAGAATGCCTTCTGTCTTGCAGCCTTCGGCGAAGATTTGGCGATCCAGTCGGGCCATTACGTGGCCTTCAACTCGACCATGCATCAGAACTGGCGCCGCCAGACACGTTCGAAGAACGCAATCCTGATCGATGGCAAGGGGCAATATGCCGGCAAGGACAAGGCCCTTGCGATGCAGGCGACGGGTCGGATCGTGACCGCCGAAGATCGTGGCGATCACATCTTCATCCGTGGCGATGCCACGCAGGCCTACAGGACCCTGACGCCCGAGGTGACGCGGGTCGAAAGGGACATCTATTTCGTCCATGGCGAATATTTCGTGATCGTCGATTCCGTCGATGCCGAACGCCCCGTCGCGATCGACTGGCTGTTGCATGCGAACGCGCCGTTTCAGCTTGGCGAAAGCACGTTCCGCTATTCGGGAACGCGCGCGGGTTTTTACGGCAAGGTATTGTGGTCCGAAGCCGGCCCGCCCGAGCTGTCGCAGTTCACCGGATTCCCGGACGTGGACCCTTCGGAAATCGAAGGCCTGCCCGAAAGCACCTGTCTGACAGCGCGCTTTCCCAAGGCCATACACCACAGGATTGCAACCCTGATCGTCCCGTACCGACTGTCCGCGCCGCGCCGGGTTTTCTGTTTCCTCGACGACCAGGGTTACGACTGCGACCTCTACTTCACCGATGCAGAGGAACGCAGCTTCAAGGTTGTCGTGCCCAAGACCTTCGACCCGGGCACGGCTGAAAGATCGGAACGCAAGGAAGGACAAAAGAAATGACACTCGAGGGCAAGACGGCAATCGTGACGGGTGGTGGGCGCGACATCGGCAAAGCATGCGCGCTCCGGTTGGCCCAGGAAGGCGCCAATGTCGTCATCAGCTACCATGCATCGGCAAAGGGCGCCGACGAGACCGTCTCGCAGATCCGCAGCGCGGGCGGCAAGGCCTTGGCGGTACAGGCCGATCTTGGCAGCCAGGAAGCCGTGGACGCACTTGTCTCGAAAACCGTCGAGGAGTTCGGCCGGATCGACATCCTGGTCAACAATGCCGGCGGCCTGATCGCCCGAAAGACGATTGCGGAGATGTCGGAAGACCACTGGCATGCCGTGATGGATCTGAACCTGACAACCGTTTTCCGCATGGTAAAGGCGTGTCTGCCACACATGATGAAGGGCGCGATCGTCAACCTGGCCAGCCAGGCCGGACGTGACGGCGGCGGCCCCGGCGCGGCGGCCTATGCCGCGGCCAAGGGCGCGGTGATGACCTTGACGCGCGGCCTGGCCAAGGAGCTGGGCCCGGATATTCGCGTGAACGCGGTGTGCCCCGGCATGATCGACACCGATTTCCACAACACCTTTACCAAGACCGAAGCGCGGCGCCATGTGGCCAGCATCACGCCGCTGAAGCGCGAAGGCCGGCCCGAGGAAGTGGCCGAACTGGTGTGCTTCCTTGCGTCGGATCGTTCGTCCTTCATGACCGGGACGAATGTCGACATCAATGGCGGGCTGCTCTTCTCCTGAGCGGCCTGCGCCTGTTCAATGACCAAGCAAGAACCAAGGGAGGAATGCAATGCTTGACAAACTGGGACGCGTCGTTGCCGGCGCCGCCATCGCGGCTGCCATGTCCATGGGAATGGCAGCCGCCGAGGAATGGAAAGGCTGGAACATCCATGTCGAAGGCTATCCGAACACGGTGGCCATGGATCGTTTTGCCGAACTGGTCGCCGACAAGACCGGCGGCGAAATAACGGTCCAGATGTTCCATGGCGGCGTCCTCGGCAGCCAGTCGGACGCAATCGAGCAATTGCGGCTTGGCGCGATACAGGTGGCCAATTTCAACCTTGGGCCGATCGGGCCGATCGTGCCCGAGGCAAACGTCGTCTCGCTGCCCTTCATATTCAAGGATGTGGACCACATGTTCCGTGTCCTGGACGGTGAAGGCGGCAAGATGATTGCCGATGGCATGGCGCGCAGAGGGATCCTGCCCTTGGCCTGGTTCGATGCCGGCGCACGGTCCTTCTACAATACGGTCAAGCCTATCAATACGCCAGAAGACGTCGCAGGCATGAAGGTTCGGGTGATGAACAACGACCTGTATTCGGGCATGATCGAACAATTGGGCGGCAATCCCTCGCCCATGGCCTTTGGCGAGGTGTACCAGGCGCTGAAGACCCGGGTCGTGGATGGCGCGGAAAACAACTGGCCGTCCTACGAATCGACCGGTCATTACGAGGTCGCCGGCTATTATTCGCTCAGCGAACATCTCATCATTCCCGAATGCCTGTGCGTGAACACCGACACGTTCAATGCGCTGGACGAGACGCAGCAGGCCGCCGTCCGTGAGGCCGCGTTGGAGGCCGCGGCGCTGCAGCGCGAATTGTGGGCCAAGCGCGAAGAGGAAAGCCGCGCCAAGGTCGAAGCTGCCGGCGTCAAGGTGAACGAGATCGCCGACAAGACGCCGTTCCAGCAGGCGATGGCCCCGGTCTATGAAAAGTTCCTTCAGGCCAATCCCGATCTGCGGCAACTGGTCGAGACGATCCAGAACACGGAATGATCACCGATCATGTGATCGGGCCTGTGACCTTCGGGTCCGGGCCCGATCCCTGTGAAGGGAACAAGGCCATGCATTGCGTGACATCAAGCGGGCGCCCCGTGCCCGTAGCGCTGAGAGTACTTGAACGGTTCCTTGATATCCTGGCCCGGACTTGCCGGGTGATCACCGGATTCTCGCTGGTCTTTCTGACCGCAATCTTCGGCTGGCTGGTCTTTGGCCGCTACGTTCTGAACGCGACACCGACTTGGGTCGAACAGGCTGCCCTGATCCTGGTGATGACCATCGCCTTTCTCGGCGCCGCCGTGGGGGTTCATGAAAACGGCCATCTGTCCGTGATGATGCTGCGCGACGCCTTGCCGCGCCGATGGAACGCAGCTCTTGCCTTGGCCAGCGACATCATTCTTGGAGCCTTTGGCGTCTTGATGGCGGTTTTCGGCGCCCGCCTGACGCTGTTCAAATGGGATACGATGATCCCGCTGCTGAACCTTCCCGAAGGACTCCGATCGCTTCCGCTGACAATATCCGGGGGCCTGATCTTCCTGTTCTGCCTTGGCCATGTCGTGCGGCGCCTGGCATGCCCCGGCCGCACCGATCCCCTCCATAACCAGCAAGGTATCTGATGGGACTCTTCCTTCTTCTGGGCAGCTTTGCCCTGTGCGTCGCGATCGGTGTCCCGGTGGCCTTTGCACTGGGCATTTCGGCAATACTGGGCTTCTGGTGGGAAGGCCTGCCGCTTGTTGTCGGCTTTCAACGGATCATATCCGGCATCAATGTCTTTTCGCTGATGGCAATTCCGTTCTTCATCTTCGCCGGAGAGCTGATGTTCCATGGCGGCATTGCCCAGCGACTGGTCCGTTTTGCCTCGGCCGCGGTCGGCGCCGTGCGGGGCGGGCTTGGCATCGTCAATGTCTTTTCATCGATGCTGTTTGGCGGAATATCCGGTTCGGCGGTGGCCGACATCTCGGCGCTGGGATCGATCCTTATCCCGGTGATGAAGGAAAAGAAGTATGACGCCGACTATGCGGTTAACGTCACCGTTACTTCGTCGATTGCCGGTATCGTCATCCCGCCGAGCCACAACATGATCATATACGCCATCGCCGCGGGAGGCGGGCTTTCGATCTCGAAACTGTTCCTTGCGGGCGTGCTGCCGGGCATCCTGATGTGCCTGTGTCTGGCCGTTGCGGCCTATGTCATCGCGGTACGCCGAGGCTATGCAGCCGAGCCCTTCCCAGGCTGGAAAGCCCTGGGCTACAGCTTTGTCAGCGCCATACCCGGCCTGTTTACCGCAGTCATCATCGTCGGCGGTGTATTGTCCGGAATTTTCACCGTCACGGAATCGGGTGCGTTTGGCGCCATCTATGCCTTCCTGGTCACCCTGCTGGTCTATCGCTGCCTGACATGGAGGAATTTCGTGACCGCGGTCCGAAATTCCGTACGCACGACGTCGATGGTCATGGTACTGATCGCCTGCGCGGGCGCATTTGCCTACATGCTGACATTCTACCGTGTGCCCAACCACATGGTCGAGCTGATGACGGGCCTGACGGACAACCCGATACTGATCCTGTTGATGGTCAATGTCATCCTGCTTGTCCTGGGCATGATCATGGACATGGCGGCGCTTATCCTGATCTGTACGCCGATCTTCCTGCCGGTCATGAACTCGATCGGCGTGGACCCGATCCAGTTCGGGATGATCCTGATGGTCAATCTAGGCCTTGGGTTGTGCACCCCGCCCGTCGGGTCCTGCCTGTTCGTGGGCTGCGCGGTCGGTCAGCTGCCGATGGAGAAGGCAGTGCGCACGATCTGGCCGTTCTATCTGGCCATTCTGGTGGCACTGGCTTTGATCACCTTTGTTCCGGCGATCTCGCTTGCCCTGCCCGAATGGCTTGGATGATCCGAACTTGCAAGCCGGACCCTGCGCCCCGGGGCGCGCGTCCGACACATGAATTCCAACCGCCAAGGAGGTTCAGATGTCCAACTATCCCATCGTCGAAACCGGCGCGGGCGTCACGCGCCAGGTTCTGGCCGACCATCCCGAACTGATGGTCGTGGCCTTTCGATTCGACCGTTCGGGGGCCGAGGGCGCATTGCACGCGCATCCGCATGTCCAGTCGACCTATGTCGAAAGCGGTCGCTTCCGGTTTCGGGTCGGTGAACGCGAATTCGAGGTTTCCACCGGCGACAGTTTCGTGATCCCGTCGGGCGTCGAACACGGCTGCATCTGCCTCGAGCCTGGAAAGCTGATCGACTGTTTTACACCGCGCCGGGACGATTTCCTGTAGATCGCTTGGTCACGGCAACGGGCAACACGGTCGCGCGAAATGTCTTCGCGCGACCGTTCTTGTTCAGTTATGCTCTACTTCGAGCTCGTAGAATGTGACCTGATCGAAGTCCCGTTCCGGCCAGGGCGACGAATTGTTCTGCGAATATGCGCCGGCCTTGAAGTACATGAAGTCGTTCATGGTCGAATAACCACTGTCCACCATGTCGTATTTGGCGGTGACTTCACTGCCGTCCTCGCGCGTGATGGTGACCTGCAGGATCGGGTGCGCAGTACCATCGACCTGTTCCGAAAAGGTTCGGATCTCGTATTCGAAGATTTCGTCCAGCGCGATTCCATCGGCGGGATTTTCCGCGTGATCGGACCGGGACCCGATCATTTCGACCCAGACATCGTCCTTGCCGACGGGCTCATGCGCGAAATAGATCGATCCGCGACTGTTCTGTGGCAGCTTGCGGTAATACAGCCGAACCGGTTCGTCGTCCTTGGCGTGGATCTGGCCGATGATGACCCGCCCGACTTTCGAGGAATCGCCAAGGCGCGTGACCTGATTGACCGCCAGACGCGCACGCATCACGCCGTCTACGCCACCGGCCAGCTGCTTGGCTTCTTCGGGCGCGGTTGACAGAACCCAGTTGTTCTTGTTCGGGGTTCCGTCGTCGTTGCGCGTTGCGATCGTTTCATCCCCGCCGCGCAGCATCTCGCGCAGCTCGGTGCGGAAATAGCTGGAATTCGGCGTGGTCTTGCCATTCGCGGTGGAGACGCGGAACACCATTCCGCCTGTTGCCGGATCCGTATAGAAGAACTCGGTATCCGAAAAGTCCTGCAGTTCGTTCTCCTCGATCTCGTCGACCTTGCCATTACCGTCGCGATCGACCGGCAGGGTCAGCTTCCAATGGGTCAGATCGAAGTTTTTCGCCGGCGGCACGTCGGTGCGCAACCCGAATGGGCTGACATTCTTCGTGATCGCCTGTTGTGACCCGTCATCGATCGAGGCCAGCTCGCCGCTGCCGCAGCCATAGGCGTGCACCTCAAGGATGCTGTTCCATTCGCTGCTCTCGTTTCCAAGGCCGACGACGCGGATGAAGCGCGCGTTCGTGTCGGCAACGTCAAAGCGTTCAATCGCGGTGCTGTTGCCGCTCGAGATCGCCTCCTCCAGGATCGGCGCGTAGGTCGTACCATCGACAGAGGCTTCGACCCGGAACCGGCTGCGGCGCTCATTGCCCTTGTAGAAGGCCAAACCGATCTCCTTGACCAGCTGCGGCTCTCCAAGGTCAAGCTCGAGCACCTTCTCGCCTTTCGAGGACCAGCGCGAGTCGTTGTCAAACGACCCGTCGATCGCCCTCGCCGGACCGTACTCCTTGTCAAAGCTGCCGTCGTCGGTCGCCGCGACAATCTTCAGCGGGCTGACATTGCTGCATTCCTGCGCCGCCGCTTGGCCCGCCGTCAACCCGACTGCGATTGCGCATGACGTCACAAGATACGGGACGGCCCGTGGTGAAGTGATGAACATTCGTGTCTCCTCCCTACACATGACACGCAACAGGTGATACTAGTATCCCACTAATCACGCAAGTAGCGATCGTGCAATCGCTGGCGACACCGCCCCTGGCGATTTCCCTGCCCCGATCCAGGCTGCAGAGCAAGGATATCAGTGGGCCCCGGAATGCGGCCAGTCCCCGACTTGGCAGCAGACGCGGCCAGACAGCACGCATGGGGCGCCTCGGCCCATGCCCGGCTGAGCAGGTTCTTTCGCCCTGACCGTCGCGATCCTGCCCGCTTTGGGCGCAAATTGCCGTGTCCCTGCCTGTTCGATGGGCAAGTTTCCTCAAGCCGGCCAGCACCACGCGCCGCGTCTTGACGCAATTGCACATGGGCAATCAGCCTGACCCTGAAGCGCCAACCGCGGAGCAAGGACGGGCAATTCCGACGGATCTGTGGCCCAGGGGTCCGGCCATGCCCACGGTCAGTGCGGGAACGCAAAGGATACGTGCCGTCAGGTCCGACACGAAGGCGCCGGCGCCACATGGCACCGGACAGGGTCAATCTGCGCACGAACGGTAACCGCAATGCAAACAGGGGCATGGAACATGAAACGGAGACAATTTCTGAAGGGCAGCGTCGCGGCCTCGGCATTTCTGGCGGCGCCCGCGCTGGTGCGCGCGCAGACTGCCCCCATCAAGGTCGGGATCCTGCATTCGCTGTCAGGCACGATGGCAATTTCCGAAACCACGCTCAAGGACGTGATGCTGATGCTGATCGAGCAACAGAACCGGGCGGGCGGCCTGCTTGGCCGCCCCTTGGAAGCCGTGGTCGTCGACCCCGCCTCGGATTGGCCGTTGTTCGCCGAAAAGGCGCGCGAGCTGATCGAGAAGGACCAGGTCGCCGCGGTCTTCGGCTGCTGGACCTCCGTCAGCCGCAAGTCCGTGCTGCCGGTGTTCAAGGAGTTGAACAACCTGTTGTTCTACCCCGTGCAATATGAAGGCGAGGAAAGCGAACGCAACGTTTTCTACACCGGCGCCGCGCCCAACCAGCAGGCCATTCCGGCGGTCGATTATCTGATGAGCGAGGATGGCGGCGGCGTCGAGCGCTGGGTACTGGCCGGCACCGATTACGTCTATCCGCGCACCACGAACAAGATCCTCGAAGCCTATCTGAAGTCGAGGGGCGTGGCGCCCGAGGACATCATGATCAACTACACCCCGTTCGGCCATTCCGACTGGCAGACGATCGTCTCGGACATCAAGGCCTTCGGCTCGGCGGGCAAGAAGACGGCCGTGGTCTCGACCATCAACGGCGATGCCAACGTGCCCTTCTACAAGGAGCTGGCCAATCAGGGCATCTCGGCCGAGGACATTCCCGTGGTCGCCTTCTCGGTCGGCGAGGAGGAACTTGCCGGGCTCGACACCGCCCCGCTTGTCGGCCATCTCGCGGCCTGGAACTATTTCATGTCGGTGGACACGCCCGAGAACGCCGACTTCATCGCCAAATGGCATGCCTTCATCGGCGACGAAAGCCGTGTGACCAACGACCCGATGGAAGCCCATTACATCGGCTTCAACATGTGGGTGAAGGCGGTCGAGAAGGCCGGCACGACCGACCCGGACGCGGTGATCGACGCCATCGTCGGCGTATCGGTGCCGAACCTGACCGGCGGGTTTTCAACCATGATGCCCAACCGCCACATCACCAAGCCCGTGCTGGTGGGCGAAATTCAGGAAAACGGGCAGTTCTCGGTAGTGTGGGAAACGCCCGGCCTTGTGGTCGGCGACGCATGGTCGGACTACCTGCCCGACAGCGCGAAATTGATCTCCGACTGGCGCGCGCCGATGTCCTGCGGAAACTTCAATGTCGAGCTGGGCCGCTGCGGCGGCGCCTGACGCGCGCGGCCAAGGGGCCGGACCGGCGACGGGCCATATGGCGGCGGGGCCAGGACCCCGCCCCCATTCCCGCCGCCCCCTGAAACCAAGGTGACCTCTCAACGGGAAAGATGAAGATCGTGCTCTGCCTGCCCTTTCGCCCGTATCTCGCGGCCCTGCTGATGGCCCTTTTGGTGGTGCTGCCTGCCGCAGGCCGCACCGCCGGTTTTGAAGAGCTCGTGGAGCGCCTGCCCCACGGCAGCTACGCGGACCGCGCAAAGGTGATTGACGCAATCTCACGTACCGGCGACCCGCGCGCCGCCGAGGTGCTGAACGCGCTGCTCGAGGGGCGGCTGCATGCGCGCAAGGATGACGGGCGGATCGTCATCCTTGTGGACAGCGCTGGCGGCGCGACGGCCATCGATGCGCTCAGCGGCGAAAACCTTGGCGGGGTGCTGGCCGGCAGCACCGAGAAGATCAAGACCAACAATCGTCTGCGCGGGATGCTGCGCACGGCGATCGGGGCGCTGTCGCTGATGAGCCCGGATCGCGAAACGCGCTTGATGGCGGCGCAGTCGGTGTTCGCGAGCGGCGATCCGGCTAACATCGAAGCCCTGGATGCCGCGCTGGCGGCCGAGTCTGACAGACAGGTCGCCACCGCGCTGGCCGAGGCCCGCGCAGTGGCGATCTTGGACACCGACGCCCCGGTGGAGGAAAAGCGCGCCGCCGTCGCGATCCTGCGCGCGCGCGGCGATGCCGCGGCACAGGCGGCGCTTGCGCCCCACGCCTCCGACCCCGCGATCGGCAACGAGGTCAGGGAGGCGCTGTCCCGGATCGAACAGGCTCAGCGGGTGTGGGCCATTGCCCAGAATGTCTGGTACGGGCTGTCGCTGGGATCGGTGCTGATGCTCGCCGCGATCGGGCTTGCCATCACCTTCGGGGTGATGGGCGTGATCAACATGGCCCATGGCGAGCTGGTCATGCTGGGCGCCTACACGACCTTCGCCGTGCAGGAGGCGATCCGGGGTGCCGCTCCCTGGCTGTTCGACTGGTCGCTTCTGATCGCCGCGCCGCTGGCGGTGCTGGTCGCCGGCAGCGTGGGCATCGCCATCGAGCGCGGGATCGTGCGCCATCTCTATGGCCGCCCGCTCGAGACGCTGCTGGCCACATGGGGCGTAAGCCTGATCCTGCAACAGGCGGTGCGGACGATCTTCGGACCGAACAACCGCGAGGTCGGCAACCCGTCCTGGATGTCCGGCGCATTCGAGATCGGGCAGATGACGGTGACCTGGAGCCGGCTGTGGATCCTGATCTTCGCGCTCGCCGTCTTCTTCGCCCTGCTGCTTGTGCTGCGGCGCAGCTTCTTCGGACTGCAGATGCGCGCGGTGACGCAGAACCGTCCCATGGCCGCCGAAATGGGCATCGATACCGGCCGCATCGACGCCCTTACCTTCGGGTTGGGCGCCGGCATCGCCGGGCTTGCGGGCGTGGCGCTGAGCCAGATCGACAATGTCAGTCCCAATCTTGGACAAAGCTACATCGTCGACAGCTTCATGGTCGTCGTCTTCGGTGGCGCGGGGAACCTGTGGGGCGCCTTTGCCGGGGCCTTTGGCCTTGGCATCACGAACAAGCTTCTCGAGCCCTGGACCGGCGCGGTGCTGGGCAAAATCCTGATGCTCGTCTTCATCATCCTCTTCATCCAGAAACGGCCGCGCGGGCTGTTCGCCCTACGCGGGCGCGCGGCGGAGGCTTGAACATGGCCCGTTTGATCGACCGCCGCATGGGCGTTTTCCTCGCCGGGCTGTTCATCCTGACCGTGGCGCTGCCCATGGCCAGCTCGGCCGCCGCAGGTCAACTGGTGCCGGCCTATCTTGTCAGCCTGGTCGGCAAGTATCTGTGTTACGCGCTGCTTGCCGTCGCGCTTGATCTGGTTTGGGGCTTTTGCGGCATCCTCAGCCTTGGCCACGGCGCCTTCTTCGCGCTCGGGGGCTATGCGATGGGGATGTATCTGATGCGCCAGATCGGCCCGCGCGGCGTCTATGGCGACCCGGTTCTGCCCGATTTCATGGTGTTCCTGAACTGGCAGGAGCTGCCCTGGTTCTGGCTTGGCTTCGACCGGTTCTGGTTCGCCGCGCTTATGGTGATGGCGGCGCCGGGGCTTCTGGCCTTCGTGTTCGGCTGGTTCGCCTTCCGCAGCCGCGTGAGTGGTGTTTACCTGTCGATCATCACCCAGGCGATGACCTATGCCCTGATGCTTGCCTTCTTTCGCAACGAGATGGGCTTTGGCGGCAACAACGGGCTGACCGACTTCAAGGACATCCTTGGCCTTGACCTGACCGCCGCCTCGACGCGGACGGGGTTGTTCGTGGCCTCGGCGGTGGCCTTGGCGGGGGGCCTTATGATCGCGCGATGGATCACCGCATCACGGCTTGGCCGGGTGCTCGTTGCGATCCGTGACGCCGAGGAGCGCACGCGCTTTCTCGGCTACCGGGTCGAGCACTACAAACTTTTCGTCTTCACCGTCTCGGCAGCGATGGCGGGCGTGGCCGGTGCGCTTTACGTGCCGCAGGTCGGAATCATCAATCCCGGCGAATTCTCGCCCGCCAATTCCATCGAGATCGTCATCTGGGTCGCGCTTGGCGGGCGGGGAACGCTGATCGGCGCCGCGCTCGGCGCATTTCTCGTGACGCTGGCGAAAACCGTCCTGACGGGCTGGTTGCCCGAGTTGTGGCTGTTCGCACTGGGCGGGCTGTTCATCATGGTCACCCTTTGGCTGCCGGGTGGCGTGTTGGGCGCGATCGAAACCGGTCTGACCCGGCTGCGCGCATTCGCTTCGATGCGGACAAAGGAGATCGAAACATGAGCGGATCGCTCCTTTATCTGTCGGGCGTCACCAAGAGCTTTGATGGATTTGCGGCGATAAACGGCCTGTCCCTGGTAATCATGCCAGGCGAGTTGCGCGCCGTCATCGGCCCCAACGGGGCCGGCAAGACGACGATGATGGACATCATCACGGGCAAGACCCATCCCGATCGCGGCCAGGTCTTCTGGAAGGAAAAGGTGGATCTGAGCCGCATTGACGAAGTCGCCGCAGCGCGTCTGGGAATTGGTCGGAAATTCCAGAAACCGACCGTTATCGACAGTCTGACCGTGGCCGAAAACCTCGAACTGGCGCTGAAGGGTCAGCGGGGCCTGACAGCACGCCTGTTCGGCCGTTCCAGCCGGACCATGCATGCCGATATCATGCAGATCGCCGATCGGATCGGGCTGGCCGCGTCACGCAACGACCTTGCCGGCACTTTGTCGCATGGGCAAAAGCAATGGCTGGAGATCGGGATGTTGCTGGCGCAGGATCCCGACCTGATGCTGGTCGATGAACCCGCGGCGGGCATGACCGACGAAGAAACCATGCGCACCGCCGAGCTTCTGCGCAGCATCGCCGGCCACCGGGCGGTCATCGTCGTCGAACATGACATGGACTTCGTGCGCGCGCTTGGGTGCAAGGTCACGGTCTTGCACCAGGGGCGCGTGCTGGCCGAAGGCCCGCTCGATTTCGTTTCCGCCAATCCCGAAGTGATCGAAGTCTATCTGGGGCGCTAGGAATGCTGGATGTCAGGAATGTCGATCTGTTCTACGGCGCCAGCCAGGTGCTGAGATCCGTCTCGCTGAAGGCACAGCCCGGCAAGGTGACAGCCGTCATGGGCCGCAACGGCGTGGGCAAGACCTCGCTGATCCGCGCGATCTGCGGCCGACTGCCGGTCGCGAGCGGTCAGATCCTGTGGAACGGGACCGATGTCGCGCGTTGGCCCGCATACAGGCGCGCAAGGAACGGTTTTGCCACCGTTCCCCAGGGGCGCGAGATCTTCCCGCAACTTACGGTGCGCGAGAACCTGCAAACCGGCCTTGCATGCCTGCCACGAAGCGAAAGGCGCATACCTGAATCGGTTCTGGACCTGTTCCCTGTCCTGCGGGAAATGATGGACCGACGTGGTGGCGATCTGTCCGGGGGCCAGCAGCAACAGCTTGCCATCGCGCGTGCATTGGTGACGCGCCCTCGCCTTTTGGTGCTGGACGAACCGACCGAGGGCATCCAGCCGTCGATCATCAAGGACATTGGCAGCGCGATCGCATGGCTGCGCGATCGCGGGGACATGGCCATCATACTGGTCGAGCAGTATTTCGACTTCGCGCGCGATCTGGCCGACAGTTTCGTCGTGATGGACCGCGGCGAAGTCATCCAGGCGGGCCTGCGCGAAGAAATGGTCGAGAGCGATGTTCGTGAATTGCTTGCCGTCTGAGGGCGCGGTGCGCTTGCAGCGCGCGCGCGGCGCGGTGGCAATCAGCCGGGTCGGAACCCGGCTGGGGCGGTTGAAACAATCGGGCTGTGGCCGTCTGCTATTGCCCAGAACCCATGATGGGCAAAGTCTTGGGGTCATCCTGAACACGGCTGGCGGCCTGACCGGAGGCGATCGCTTCCTGATTGCGGCCGAAACCTCGGACGGCGCGGCCCAGGTGCTAACGACACAGGCCGCCGAAAGGATCTACCGCAGCATCGGCGGCACGGCCGCGATCGCGACGCGCCTGAAAATTGGGCATGGCTGCTCGATCTCGTGGCTTCCACAGGAAACGATCCTGTTTCAGGGCGCGGCACTGGATCGGACGATTGACGTCGAGATGGCCGAGGATGCTCGATTTCTGGGTGTCGAAACCGTGGTGTTGGGGCGCAAGGCGATGGGCGAACAGGTCACAAGATCATGGCTGAGGGATCGCTGGCGAATCCGGCGCGGCGGGCGGCTGTGTCACGCCGAGGCGCTGCGAATGGGGGGCGAGCTGGGCGAGACGACGCATGACCCCGCCTTGCTGGCCGGCGCTCAGGCGTTCGCGCTGATCGTGCTGGTGGACCGCAACGCCGAAGCGATGGTGTCACGGGTGCGCTCTGCCCTGCGCGAGGCCACGCCGCGCGCGGCGGCGTCGGCCTGGGACGGCCGGCTGGTGGTGCGCGTGTTGGGCGACGATCTTGCGCCGGTCAAGCGGTTGCTGGCGCACATCTTGCCGGTGCTGGGCGCCACCGTACCGGCGGTATGGCAATATTGAGGAAGACGGATGCGACTGACACCGCGTGAAAGGGACAAGCTTCTGGTCAGCGTCGCCGCGATGGTTGCGCGCGCGCGCAAGGCACGGGGCGTGAAACTGAACCACCCCGAGACCATCGCCCTGATTACCGATTTCGTCGTCGAGGGCGCCCGTGACGGGCGCAGCGTGGCTGACCTGATGGAAGCCGCCGCGAATGTGGTCACGCGCGAGGATTGCATGGAAGGGGTGCCGGACATGATCCACGAGGTGCAGGTCGAGGCAACATTTCCCGACGGCACCAAACTGGTGACCGTACATCACCCGGTCCGGTGAACGATGCAGAGACGATCGACAAAGGAGAATTCACCATGAATTTGCGCGCTGTTGGTTCCGTGATCCCGCTCGCGCTGGCGGGTCCGGCCTGGGCCCATGCAGGGCTACATCATGATCAATCCTCGCTGGTCGCGGGGCTTCTCCACCCTATTGGCGGCACCGATCACCTGTTGGCGATGATCGCGATCGGCCTTTGGGCGGCGATTTCGGGGGGGCGTACAATGCTTGCCCTGCCGGCAAGCTTTCTGGCGTCAATGACGGCGGGCTTCGGCCTGGCCCTGGCAGGCGTGGCCCCGCCCATGGTCGAGCCCGCAATCCTGGGCTCGCTGATGGTTCTGGGTACGCTTGTGGCCCTGTCGGTGCGGCTGCCCGACGCATATGCCTGCGCGCTGGTCGCCCCGATGGGCCTTGCGCACGGGATCGCGCATGCGAACGAACTGGGCGGAAGTTCCGCGCCCGTCTTTCTTGTCGGTTTCATTGTCACGACGGCGCTGCTGCATCTTGTCGGGCTGATTGCGGGGGCCGTTCTTGCCCGCCCGGGTGCGACCTTGGCCACGCGCGCAACAGGCGGCATCGTCTGCATTCTGGGTGGCAGCCTGATCATTGCCGGTTGAAGGAGAGTTCGATGATACCCGGTGAAGTCCTGCCCGCCGATGGCGAAATCGTCCTGAACGATGGCCGGGAAGCCATCACCCTCGAGGTCGTCAATACCGGCGACCGGCCAATCCAGGTGGGGTCGCATTATCATTTCTTTGAAGCGAACCCGGCATTGTCTTTCGACCGCGTGCAAGCCCGGGGCAGACGGCTGGACATTCCTGCCGGCACTGCCGTCCGCTTCGAACCCGGCCAACGGCGCCAGGTGCGCCTGATCCCCTATGCCGGGATGCGCCGGATGTTCGGTTTCAACGCATCTGTCATGGGGGCACTGCAATGACCACGCGTATCAGCCGCGCGGCCTATGCCGACATGTACGGTCCGACCGTCGGCGACCGCGTGCGCCTGGCCGATACCGACCTGATCATCGAGGTCGAGCGCGATCTGACCATTCATGGCGAAGAGGTCAAGTTCGGAGGCGGCAAGGTGATCCGCGACGGCATGGGACAATCTCAGGTCAGCCGCGCGGCGGGCGCAATGGACACGGTGATCACCAATGCCCTGGTGATCGACTGGACGGGGATCTTCAAGGCCGATATCGGATTGCGCGACGGGCGCATCGCCTGGATCGGCAAGGCGGGCAATCCCGACACCCAACCGGGCGTGGACATCGTCATCGGACCGGGCACCGAGATCATCGCCGCCGAAGGCCGGATCGTCACCGCGGGCGGATTCGACAGCCATGTCCACTTCATCTGTCCGCAGCAGGTCGAGGATGCGCTGCATTCGGGATTGACGACCATGTTCGGCGGCGGCACGGGTCCGGCGCATGGCACGCTGGCCACCACCTGCACGCCGGGACCGTGGCATATCGGGCGGATGCTGCAGGCGGTCGATGGTCTGCCGATGAACTTCGGCTTTGCGGGCAAGGGGAACGCCTCGCTTCCCGCCGCGCTTGTCGAGCAGGTCGAAGCGGGGGCCTGTTGCCTCAAGCTGCACGAGGATTGGGGCACGACTCCTGCGGCGATCGACTGTTGCCTTTCGGTCGCGGACGATCACGACGTCCAGGTGATGATCCATACCGACACGCTGAACGAATCGGGCTTCGTCGAAACCACCATCGCTGCGCTGAAGGGCCGCACGATCCATGCCTTTCACACCGAGGGCGCGGGCGGCGGCCATGCCCCCGACATCATCCGGCTGGCCGGCGAAGCCAATGTGCTGCCCGCCTCGACCAACCCGACCCGGCCCTACACGGTGAACACGCTCGAAGAGCATCTCGACATGCTGATGGTCTGTCACCATCTCGACAAGAGCATCCCCGAGGACGTGGCCTTTGCCGAAAGCCGGATCCGGCGCGAGACCATCGCCGCCGAGGACATCCTGCACGACATGGGCGCATTTTCCATCATCGCGTCCGACAGCCAGGCCATGGGCCGCGTGGGCGAGGTCATCATCCGCACGTGGCAGACCGCCGACAAGATGAAGAAACAGCGCGGCCGACTGCCCCAGGAGACGGGCGAGAACGACAATTTCCGCGTCCGCCGCTATATCGCGAAATACACCATCAACCCCGCCATCGCGCACGGGATCGGACACGAGATCGGCTCGGTCGAAACAGGCAAGCGCGCCGACCTGGTCCTGTGGGACCCGGCCTTCTTCGGCGTCAAGCCCGACATGGTGCTGATCGGTGGCGCCATCGCCATGAGCCAGATGGGCGATCCCAACGCCTCGATCCCGACGCCGCAGCCCGTGTATTCGCGCCCCATGTTCGGCGCGCTGGGGCGTTCGGTGACCGAAAGTTGCGTCACCTTTGTCAGCGCGGCCGCGCAGGCAAAGGATATCGGCACAAGGCTTGGGCTTGCCCGCAGCACCGCGGCAATAAGCGGCACCCGCGACATAGGCAAGTCCGCGATGCGCCTGAACGATGCGCTGCCCGTGATCGAAGTCGACCCCGAAACCTACGAAGTTCGCGCCGATGGCGACTTGCTGACCTGTGAACCGGCCAGCGAGCTGCCGATGGCGCAACGCTATTTTCTGTTTTGAACCCATGCACGTATGTCACACCATCCTTCGCGCCAAGGTCGGCATCCGCGCCGAAAGCCGCATCACCCTGACCCATGAAGAACGTTTCCTGCGCCGCAAGGTCCTGACGACCGAAGCAGGGGAACAGGTGCTTGTCGACCTGCCCAAGGCGGTGTCCCTGCGGGACGGAGACGCGCTTCAACTGGACGACGGACGCGTGGTTGCCATCCATGCCGCCAGCGAACCATTGCTGGAGCTGCGTGGGGATCTGGCCCGGCTTGCATGGCATATCGGCAACCGGCACACGCCATGCCAGATCGAAGCCGGGCGGCTGCTGATCGCGCGGGACCATGTTTTGCGCGACATGCTTGCACATCTTGGCGCAACGATCCGCGAAGTCACTGAACCCTTCGAGCCCGAGTCAGGCGCCTATGGCCACGGTCGCACCCACGGTCATGCCCACTGAAGCGGCGATACTCCTGCGTCTCGCGCGGTGGCTTGGGCCTGGATTTCCCACCGGGGCGTTTGCGTGGTCGCACGGGCTGGAAACGGACATCGCCGCGGGGCGCGTTTCCGACGGGCCCGGTTTCGCGCGCTGGCTGCGCGCAATCATCACCAAGGGCGCAGGTCGCAACGACGCCATATTGCTGGCCTGCGCGTGGCGCGCGCAAGACGCGGCAACATTGGATGAACTGGCCGATCTTGCCACGGCCCTGGCCCCCGGAAGCGAACGCCACGCCGAAACCCGTGCGCAAGGCGCCGCATTTGCGGCCACGTTGGTAAACGCCGGCGAGCTCGATCTGCCTGCCCTGCCCCTGCCCATTGCAGTGGGTTCGGCGGCCCGCGCGGCCGGCCTGCCTCTGCACGAAACCCTGCTACTGCACCTTCAGAACTTCGCGATGAACCTTGTCACCATCGCGGTTCGTCATATCCCTCTGGGCCAAAGCGAAGGACAGGCCATTCTCGCAGATCTCGCGCCGCTCATCATCGAAATTGCCGACGAAGCCGCCCGGTCCGGCCTGGACGACTTGGGCGGCTGCACACTTGGCGCCGATCTTGCAAGCCTCGAACACGAAAACCTTCCAACAAGGATATTCCGGTCATGATCTCTCCCAACGGCCCGCTGCGCGTGGGTATTGGCGGCCCCGTCGGCGCGGGCAAAACGACCCTTACCGAAATGCTGTGCCGGGCATTGGCCCCCAGACTGTCCATGGCGGTAATCACAAACGACATCTACACACGCGAGGACGGCGAATATCTCATGCGCGTGCAGGCCTTGCCGATGGATCGCATCCGGCCGATCGAGACCGGCGGATGCCCCCATACGGCAATTCGCGAGGACGCTTCGATCAATCTTGCCGCAGTGGCCGAACTGCAGGCCCGTTTCCAGGATCTGGCGCTGATCCTGATCGAATCCGGAGGCGACAATCTGGCGGCCACGTTCAGTCCCGAACTGGTCGATGCAACGATCTACGTCATCGACGTTGCGGCGGGCGGCGACATTCCGCGCAAGGGCGGCGCGGCATTGACGCGCTCGGACCTGCTCGTGATCAACAAGACAGACCTGGCCCCGCATGTCGGAGTTTCGATGGACCGGTATCGCGACGATGTCGAGGCGATGCGCGGCGGGCGACCCTATGTCCTTGCCGCCTTGCGCCATGGCCAGGGGGTCGATCACGTGACGCGGTTTCTCGAACGTGCCTGCGGACTGACGATTCCCGAAACCGGCGCCGCCTGAAAGGCGGCCATTGCAAGCCCCGGGGGCCAACCCCCTGACCGCCCGCCAACGACTACCGGCGCGCGGCGCCCTGGCCTGACTGGACGCACCACCCGGTGCAACCCCCGCATCGCGCCGCCCGTCGCGGTCCGCGATCACAAGACGACAACATGGTTGTCCCAGGCACAATCCTGCCGCGCCAGCGGTTCGCTCCTGCCCTGTACGATGGCGATCAATCCGCCCAGGCCGTCGCTGGCCAGGAACCCGTCTTCGCGCGGGGCCAGCCCACAGACATCCATCCGCCGGACCGCCCCCTGGAAGTCCCCTTCCTCTGCGAAGCGATGGACACGCCCGCCCTTTGGCGATGAGATCGCGATCTCGCGCCCATCGCCCGAAAAGGCGACGCTGCCGGCATAGCCCTGCATGGCCAGCGCCTCGGCCAACGGGGCCTCGAGCAGCCTTGGGGCCGATCCGCGCCGATACAGCCCCAGCAGCGGCGGCACCTCGGCCGGGTCGCCTTCCCATTGCATGGCAAAGCCGACCAGCCCGTCCGGCCTGACCGCCAGGTGGCGGATCGAATTCTTCCACAGTTCGGCAGGCAGCTCGACCTGGTCAAGCAGCTCTCCGGTAAGGTTCAGGCAGGTCAGGTTCGGGCGCATGGTCGCGATGTTCAGCTTGCGCCGGTCCTGCGGGTCGGTCGCGATCCCGCCATTGGCCACGATCAGCGCACCGCCATCCGGCATCAGACGGATTTCATGCGGCCCGATCCCGCCCGAGCGCAGCTCGCCCACGCGGCGATAGCCCGCGCGGACATCCCAGATGCCGATGCGGCCCTCGCTGGTATCGGCCAGCTGCTCGCTGGTGAAAAGCAGATCGCCACTGCCCGCAAAGCAGCCGTGACCGTTGAAATGGTTGCCATCAGGCGGCGACAGCCGGTGCAGCACAGCGCCTGTCCGGCAATCCAGCACCAGCGCGAACAGGCCGGGCCTGCGGGCAAAGACCACGGCTTCGGCCCGGGCGGGATGCGCGGCCCCGGCATGAGCGCGCGCCGGCAGGCCGACGCGAAAGGTCGTTTCGCCGGCCGGATCGATCCCGTAAAGCGCGAATGTGCCGTCCGGGTCCCGGGCCGCGGCAAGATAGGCGGGGTTTCCGACGGCCGCCCATCCCATGCGGGGCGCCATGGCCGCCGCGGCAAGGGCCGCGATGAAGCCGCGTCTTGTGGTCATGGTCAGTCTCCGTCCTGTGAATTGAATCCGGCCGAAAGGCCAAGGCGCGATCCGATCCCGGCCTCGATCGCGGCCCGAAGATCGCGCACGCGCTGTTGAAGGATTTCCAGCCGCAGCCATGCCTGCGGGTCGGTGATGTCCTGAAAGGCGGGATCCACGATCCGCGATGCAGCTTCCTCCACACGCGCCAGGGCCGCGTAGGAGTCAGGCAGCGGACCATCGGCCAGGGCGGTTGCAAGCGCATGCGCCCCCCGTGTCGCGATCAGCACGTTGCGCAGCGACCGGCCGGAACGCCACGCCTCGGCGCGCCCGGACCTTGGCCGGTCTAAACTGCCCAGCGGGCGCCCGATCCTTTGATCGGCGGTGAATTCCAGGCTGGACAGGATCTGGGTATAGATCGCGCGCAGCGCTTCGGCTTCGTCCAGATAGACCGGATTGTCCGGCGCGCCGGCATTGCGCAGAAGCGGCGCGAACTCGACGCGCCATGCGGTCTCCAGGCCGGCGGCCTGAGCGCGCAGGTCGCCCGCGACCGCCCGGACCAGCGCACAGGCAAAGTCGTCGGCGCCATGATCCGACAGGGCCGGATCGAACAGAAGCAGCTCGAGCGCGAAAAGCCCCCGCCCGGCGATCGACACCGTCGCGTAGGCGGTCGGATCATGAACGACGGGATCCTGCCCTGCGATCATGCGGTCCAGGACGCGCCGGCCATGACCCTTCGGATCCGGCCAGAAGGCGATCGACAATGCCGCCTGTTCCGAAGGACCAAGGCGGATGTCCCCCACCGGCAGCCAGGCATCGAACGCGGCATGGAACGGTTCGCGCAATGCGGCCGCACGGCAATCCGCGCGCGCCGCCGCATCCAGCCGTTCGGCCGCCTGGGCAAATCGGGACAGACCCGGCAGGATGTGCCGCTCCAGCACGTCATCCACGCCCGCCCGGGCAGGCAGCGCGCACAGGATCGTCACGGCAAGAATGATCAGGTGTTTCACAGGCTCTCCAGGAACTTGACAAGGGCGGCCCGGTCCTCGGGCGGCATGGCGACGACGGCATCGCGCGCGGCGCGGGCTTCTCCGCCATGCCACAGGATGGCTTCCAGCAGCGACCGGGCGCGGCCGTCATGCAGGAAATAGGTATGGCCGGAAACGGTCCGGGTCATGCCGATGCCCCAAAGCGGCGGCGTGCGCCATTCGCGCCCATCGGCACGCCCCTCGGGGCGATGATCGGCAAGGCCCTCGCCCATGTCGTGCAACAGAAGATCCGTATAGGGCCAGATCAGCTGGAAACTTGCCGGATCGTCACCCTTCAGGCGGTGGGTGACGTAACTTGGCCGGTGACACGAGGCGCAGCCGGTATCGTAGAAGACCCTGCGGCCGCGCAGAACCTGCGGGTCGTCCACGTCGCGCCGCGCCGGAACGCCCAGCGTCCTGCTGTAGAAGGCCACGAGTTCCATCGCCTCGGCGTCGATCTCGAACCCGCCCTGTTCGGCATCGCCGCCATGGATCGCGTCGCGACAGGCGGTCTGGGCCTCGGTGCAGTCGCCCCAGGGTTCGGGATAGACCGGGTTCGAGATTCCGATATCGCCCGCAAAGGCGGATGCCGTCTGATCCAGGATCGTCGCCTGGCCGGCCTTCCAGCCGAACCGGCCCAGCATCGGGCGATCAAGGGCGCGCGACCAGACGATCTGGGGATTGCCAGAGATTCCGTCGCCATCGGCATCGTCCGGGTCTGCCCAGGCCAGGATGTCTTCGGCCGGAATCGCCTCCAGCAGACCCATACCGATCATCTGCGGCGCCACGCGCGGCGACAGCATGGCGTCGGGATGCAGCGGCCCATAGCCCAGATCCGCCGCGCGATAGGTCGGTCGGCGCAGGGTTGCGACCTCTCCGCCCGACAGGGGAACCTCGATTTCTTCGTATTCCACGCTCAGCCGGTATTCCGCCGGGATCCCGGGCAGGCTGAAATCCTGCAGCTGTCCGCCATAGACCGGGTCCGGCGCGGTCGGATGGGTCCCGGCGATATAATTCTCGATCTCGGCCTTGGCGGTCTCCAGATCCACGGGGATCGACACGCGCAGGAACATCGAGACGGCATTGTCGCCGGGCCCCTCGGGCGGATGTCCGCGGCCATCCTTCAGGTGGCATCTCTGGCAGGACCGGGCGTTGAACAACGGGCCCAGCCCGTCAGAGGCGATGGTCGAGGACGGCGCGGACACCCACACGCGGCGGAACAGGCCGTTGCCGACCTTGAAATCCAGCTCTTGCTGAAAGGTCAGATTGGCGGCGGGCTGGGAAAACGCATCGGCATTCGCGCGTGGCCGCACCGTCTGCGCCCCGGCCTGATTGGCCTCGAACGGCCAGGGGCCGGAAAAGTCCCCGGGCCAAGCCGTCACGCGCGCAATGCGCGCGCGCTCGTCGTCGGTCCGGGAAATGAAGTCCAGATGCGCGTCCTCGAGCCCGGCCCAGGGCGGCGTGCCGCCGCGGACCGCGACCGGCCCGTGCCCGAGGCCGTCCCCGGGGCCATCCCCGGCGCCGACGGGCAGGACCGGAAAGGCCAGAACGGCGACAAGCGCCGTTCCGGCAGCCAGGCTACTCGGCCTGATCCATGGGCGAGGCGTTGAGCTGCGCGTAACGCTCGGGCCCCAGCCGGTCATGCAGCGCGATCTGGGTCTCCAGAAAGTCGATATGGCCTTCTTCATCGGCAAGCAATTCCTCGAAAAGCTGCTTGGTGACCCAGTCGCCGACCGAGGCGCAATATTCGCGCGCCTCCTTGTACAGCGCCCGGGCCTCCTGTTCGGCCGCCAGATCGCATTCCAGCGATTCGCGCGGCGTCTGGCCCGTGCGGATCGGGTCAAGCTTCTGCAGGTTCGGGTGACCCTCGAGAAAGATGATGCGTTCCATGATCTTGTCCGCGTGATGCATCTCCTCGATCGATTCCTCGCGGCTCTTCTTGGCCATCCGCCCCAGACCCCAGTCCTGCTGCAGCTTGTAGTGCAGCCAGTACTGGCTGATCGCGGTCAGCTCACTGCGCAGCGCGCGATTGAGATAGTCGATGACCTTCGGGTCGCCTTTCATCGGGTTTCTCCTGTGTTGCCTTGCGGGACAGCCCGCGCAGTTGCATGGGAACTTCGACGTTAGGGGATTTCCGCATCGTGTCGACGAAAAGCGACATGCAGCCTCCGCAATCGGCGCTCTTGCCCAGGGCGCGATAGACCTTTCGCGGGGTGATGATGGCGGTGGGATCGGCCGCGCGCATCCAGTCGATGGCACGGTGGATGTCCTGGTCCGTGATCCCGGTGCAGTGACAGACGATCATTGCGGCCTTCCTGTCAGGGGTGGCGGGCGCGGCCCCCCGCGCCCCGCATCCGGGCGGTCACTGAAAGACCGCGCCCGGGTTGTCGAGACTGTCGGATCCCTCGATGGTCACATCGCCCAGATCCAGCGCGGCGACGACACGCTCGATCCAGCGAGTCTGGGCGATCAGGGCCTCGACGCCATCCATGACAAGCCTTTCCCCGCCGGCATTGCCGCGCTCCAGCATCTGGTCATAGGCTAGACCGGCCTCTGCGGCGGACTTGATCCGCCCAAGCGCCATCATGGTTTCCATCAGGCTCTGCCGCATCCCGATATCCAGCGTCGGGTCCTGGCTGGCCACCAGCTCGGCCAGCGACGGCCCCGATACCCGCGTCCCGTCGATGCGGACATAGTCGCCCAGATACACGTTCGCGATGCCCAGCCCGTCGTAGTAATGGCTGTTGTGGGTATTGTCCGAGAAGCAGTCATGCTCTTCCTCGGGGTCGTTCAGCATCAGGCCAAGCCGCATCCGCTCGCCTGCCAGTTCGCCATAGGACAGCGACCCCATGCCCGTCAGCATCGCGCGCAGGCCCGCGGATTCGTCCGCCGTGACCGCGACGCGCGCGGCGGCGCCCTCTTCCCACTGGCTGGCCATCCATTCCAGGTCCTCGACCAGAAGGTCGGTCACGACCGAAAGATACGCTGCCCGCCGGTCGCAATTGCCATGGGTACAGTCGTCACCCCGGGCGTAATCGGTCCATGGGCGGCTGCCCGCCCCCGGGGCATGCCCGTTCAGATCCTGCCCCCAGAGCAGGAATTCGATCGCATGATAGCCCGTGGCGACATTCGCCTCGATCCCGTCGGCCTCGTGCAGCGTCTCGCGCAGCAATTCGGGCGTGATCCGCGTCGCATCCACCTCGCGACCGGACAGGGTGAAGACCGGGTGGGCAATCACGTTCAGCCCGGCAAAGGGATTCTCGTCGCTCTCGCCACCCATCTCGACATAGTCGATCAGCCCTTCGTCCAGGGGCCAGGCATTGACCCGCCCTTCCCAGTCATCGACGATCGGGTTGCCAAAGCGAAAGACCTCGGTCTGCTGATAGGGCACACGCGCGCGGATCCAGGCCTCGCGCGCGGCCTGAAGCGTTTCGGGCGAAGGCGTGGCAATCAGCGCATCCACCGCTTCCTTCAGCTTGCGCGCCGCCTGCAGGCTGTCGGAATAGGCCGCATGGGCAATGTCGGCATAGGTGTCCAGGACTTCGCCTCGCTCCACGGCCCAGACCGGGAAGGCGGTCGCGGCGGTCGCCGCAAGCGCGGCCAGAAACGCGTGTTTCATCTTGTGCCTCTCATTCAGTGTCGATGGATTGGTTTGCCGGTCACGTCCGGCCTGGGCAGGTGATCGGCGACGCGCGCCACCCGCAGGAAAGCCCGCCCCATCCGCTGTGCCATCCGGACGACCGGATATGCGGCATCACCGCGCGTCAGGGCGGCGGCGAACAGCAGGGCGTCGTCGCAATCCCCGACGGCCGCCGCGGCGATCATGTTGGCAAAGGCGCTTTCGTCGCCGCCAAGACAGCCGCAATCCAGCGCATGGTGCATGATCGGGCGGCGCGCATGGCGCGTCAGGACAGTCATCAGCGCATCGAACTCATCGGCGGCCTCGTCGCCGGCAATCTCGCCCATGACAAGGCGAAAGTCCCTTGCGATATACCCGCGATCGGGCAGGCCCGCGCACCAGGCGCGGAAGTAGAAGACCGCCGTCATCTCCAGTGGCGGCAATTCGCGCAGATGGCCCACCGGGGCCGCGCCACGCTGCGGCAAGGCGCGCCGCGCGCCATCCATGTCCCGAAACCGCAACTTCATCTTCCGATCCTTCGCACGCCGACCCTCTGCCTGCCGAAGCTGGCGCCGCCCGATACTGGGCACCAGTCGCGGCCCACCGGCCCTGCCCGGCCGTCACGTTGACCCCGACAGGCGGCTGGGACGACCGGCATCATGGCTGCCGCTCGATCCGGTCAAGGACATGTTCCAGCCATTGGCCGCCGGGAAATGCCCCTCCGACGGCCAGATGGACCAGCTCCTGCCAGCACAGCGCGCAATCGGAGGCTTCGTCGCGGCCGGTACGGTCGCGCCGGTCGCCGGACGGTGTCTCGACAAGTCTGATCGCGACGGACATACGGATAACCTTACTGCCTGATCCAACTGGGATTGTACGCGCTGCTGGCAGATAAATGACTGAAACAGTCAACTATGTCAATCAATAGTTGACAACTTCACTTGGTAATTTTGCCGTATGCGGCCGCCCGGTTTTCCGGCGGGCCGGGAACTGGTCGATCTCGGGCGCCGGGTTGGCCCCGTCCCTGAAACTCGCCTCTGCCCAGACAACGCCACCGCCAAGCATCGTGGCGCACGGCAGAACACGTATGGCATCGCGATCGACCGGGATTTTCGCGCATCTTGCGAACAACGATCCGGAAGATTCGCGGTATCGAACGCGTGGCGCGGGACGGGTTCGACAACCCGCCCGGTTGTCCGGGACAGGCGGTCAAGTCGATCACGCCGTGGCAGGATTTTTACCAATCGGCCGGCAAGGCGGTCCGCGCAACCCGGCAATCCCATGTGCCTGACCACGTTGCCGACGGGACGCTCGGCATCAAGTGGCATGTGACACCTGCGCGCCGCGAATCGGCCCAAGGACCGAATGAAACGCGCCCGCAGATACTGTTTTCAGATCGACCAGAACCGCCGGGGCACGGTGCGGACGGCGCCCCGCGCCCCGTGGCACAGCCTATGCCGGTGCCGAGTGTCCACGCTCGGCGGCCAGGCGTTTGGCCGCCGCACCGGGTGTTGCGCCCCAGACCGCGATCCAGCGATAGAAGATCGGCGTCAGGAACAGCGTGAACACCGTTGCGAATCCCAGTCCGCCGACGATGACCCAGCCCACCGCGACGCGGGCCTCGGCCCCGGCGCCCGAGGTAAGGACCAGCGGCAGGCCGCCGAACACCGTCGAGACCATCGTCATCATGACCGGCCTGATGCGCAAGCGCAGGGCATTTCGAATCGCGCTGTCGATGTCTTCGCCGACCTCGCGCAGCTGATTGGCGAATTCCACGATCAGGATGCCGTTCTTGGCCATGACCCCGATCAGCATCACCAGCCCGATCTGGCTGTAGTAGTTCAGCGAACCCCCGGTCGCCGCGATGGCCAGAACCGCAGCCGCAAGCCCGAAGGGCACCGTCAGCATGATTGCCACCGCGCTGGCGAAACTTTCGAACTGGGCCGACAGGACCAGAAGCACCACCACCAACGCCACTCCGAAGACCAGGTAGATCGACGACATGCTTTCGTTCAGCGTCGCAGCCTCGCCGGTGAAGATAATGGCCATCCCGTCCGGCAGGACTTCGTCGGCGATCTGCTGCAGCCGATCCATTGCCATGGACAGATCCACGCCTTCTGCCAGATTGGCTTGCGCCGAAACGGCTATTGCCCCCCCCTGCCGTTCGATCTGGGCCGGCCTGACCACGGTTTCCATCGTGGCCAGCGAGGACAGCGGCACGAAAGTGCCATCGTCAAGCCGAACCGAGATCGAGGCAATGTCGGACGGATCGTCCAGCGGCGGTCCGCCGGGAACGACGTTGATGTCAACCTCGGTATCGTCCTGGAAAACGCTCACGGCTACGTCGCCCTGTACCAGCGCGCGGATCAGCGCGGTGACCTCGGAGGGTTCCAGCCCCATGTCATTTGCGGCGTCGTCGTCGACCGTGACCTGCAGCTGCACATCCACGCTGTCATTTGACAATTGCGGGTTCAGGAAGGTTTCATCCTGCGCCATCGCGGCGACAAGGCTTTCCGCGGCCTCGGTAATCGCTTCCAGGTTGGAACCGGTGACGGCAAAGCTCAGCCCGTTGCCCGCCCCGCGTATGTTCAGGCTGTTGGTCGAAATCGCGTTGACCTGCACGCCGGGGATCAAGGCAAGCTGCCGACTGATCTGCGCCATCAGTTCCTGCTGAGTGAAGTCGCGGGCTTCCCAGTCGGGCAGCCGCACGATCGCGAAGGCGCTGGTGCCGCCGCCCACGCCGATGATGCTCTGCACCGCTTCGATCTGGCCGCTCTGTTGATAGTCGGTCAGGATGTCCTCGACCTGGGCCACCTCGCTGTCGAGATAGTCAAGCGACGTGTCCGGCGCGCCCCGCACCCGTATCAGAAAGAAGCCCCGGTCCTCGGACGGGGTTACGGTGGACGGCAGGTTCGCGCCGGTTCCGATGGCGATGATGACGAAGCCGACCGCAACCGCCAGCACCGGCAGCGGGTTGCGGATCGCCCAGTCCATCACCGCGTCAAAGCCGCGGGCAAGACGGGTGGCCGATCTGGGCGCCGCGACAGGCGCCGTCACGCCCCTGCCCGGGTCGAGAATGCTCGCCAGCACCGGCGCAAGTGTCAGCGCCGTCATCGACGAGAGCGTGACCGAAAAGGCCAGGACAAAGCCGAATTCGGAAAAGACGCCACCAGCCTGGCCGGGCATGAACGATATGGGAATGAACACGGCTGCCAGCGTCGCGGTGGTCGAGATGACGGCGAAGAACACTTCGTTGGTGCCCGCGGCCGCCGCCGCGAAAGCCCCCATACCCTGCCGGCGCTTGCGGACGATGTTCTCGATCACCACGATGGCGTCGTCCACGACCATGCCGGTGGCCAGGACCAGCGCCAGCAAGCTGATGGTGTTGACCGAAAACCCGGCAAGCCAGATCGCCGCCACCGTGCCGATCAGCGCGACCGGAATGGTGATTGCCGGAATGACCGTCGCCCGGGGCGAGCGCAGGAACAGGAAGATCACCGCGACCACGATGACCGTTGCCATCGCGATCGACTTCACCACCTCCGAGATCGCCCCCTCGATGAAGATTCCATCGTCCGAGGTGATGACCAGCTGCACATCATCGGGCAGCTGGTCGCGCAGTTCCTTGACCGCATCGTTGACGGCGCGCGAAATCTCCAGCGTGTTGCCGACCGACTGGCGGGTGATGTCCAGCCCGACGGCGGTCTGCCCGTTGACCCGGGAATAGATGCTGGCTTCCTCGGGCGCGAGCTGGACCAGCGCCACATCCGCCACCGAAGTGGTGGCGTTGATGCGCAGATTCTTGATGGTGTCGACGGTGACATCCTCGTTGCCCACGCTCAGCGTCAGGGTCTGCGACTGGCCATCCAGTTCGCCCAGCGGGGTATCGTCGCGCAGGGCCGACAGCGCGTCGCTGACGTCGAAAATGGTCAGGCCCCGGCCCAGCAGCGACGGCATGTCCAGGGTCACGCGGAACTCGTTCTGCCGGTCGCCGCGGATCGTGACCTCGGCGATGCCATCGATGGTCGACAACCTGTCATAGACCGGGCCCTCGGCGATGCGGGTCAGTTCGTCCAGCGTCGCATCACCCATCAGCGCCAGGCGGATGATCGCGTTGGCGTTCATATCGCTCTTGGACACGGTAGGGTCGTCCACGTCATCCGGCAGAGACCGCATGGTTGCGGACACGATCTCGCGCGCCTCGTTGGCCGCGGTGTCCACGTCGATCCCATCCGAAAGGTCGATGGTGATGCGGCTGGAACCCGAGCTGGATTCGGATTCCATGTAGGACAGGCCGTCAAGCGCGCTCAGAGCATCCTCGAGAACCTGGGTCACCTCGGTGTCGACCGTCGCCGGGGTCGCGCCTTCATAGGTTGTGCGGATCGACAGCACCGGCCGATCCACGTCCGGCATCTCGCGCACGTCCACGCCGCTCAGCGCGGCCAGGCCGGCAATGATGACCAGCAGGTTGATGACAAGCCCGAAGATGGGCCGGGCGACAAAGAGATCGGCAAGTCCCGTCCTGTGCAGCACCTTCTCCAGGCTCATGTGTTCGACTCCTTGGCGGAACGCAACGCTTCGACGTCCTGCACCATTGAGCCCTCGCGCAGCTTGGCGGCGCCTTCGATGACGACGCTGGCGCCGACCGGCACGGTGGTATCCAGCCAGACTCGTTCGCCGTCGCGGTACCTGATGGTGACCGGCACGCGCGCGGCGCGGCCGTCTTCGACCACCCAGATGCCCGCCCCCGAGCGGTCCCATGTCACGGCCGTTGCCGGAACGGTCGGCAGGGGATCGGTTTCTTCGATCATGCGCACGGTGAAAGTCATGCCCGACCACAAAAGCCCTTCGGTATTGTCGACCTCGGCCTGTACGGTCACGCTGCGCGTGACCGGGTCAAGACGGCTGTCAAAGGCTGTGACGCGGCCCTGAAACACGCGGCCGGCATGGGTCGGCGTCCCAAGCAGGACCGTTTTGCCGATCTCGAGCAAACCCATGGAGCGTTCGGGGATCTCGAATTCGACCACCAGGGTCGAGGAATCGTCGATGGTCACGATCACGTCGCCGACATTGACCACGTCGCCCACCTGTACGTCGCTCAGCCCCATGCGCCCCGAGATCGGGGCAATGACGCGGCGTTCCTCCAGCGCCAGCCTGGCCATGCCCACGTTCGCTTCGGCCAGCCGCAGCGCAACTTCGGCCTCGCTCAGCGTGACGTCGGTGACGGTCAGGTTGCCGTTGGCGCGCAGGCTCTTGTAGCGCTCATAGGTGTCGCGCGCCTGATCCCGCTCGGCCTCGGCGACCTGCAGCGACAGCCGCTGCGACCGGTCGTCAAGCCGCAACAGAACGTCACCCTTTTCGACATGGGCATTTGCCTTCAACGCGCTCTCGACCACTTCGCCGGTTTCGCGCGCGGTGACGTCGGCCTTGCGAAGCGACCTGGCGGTGCCGACCGTGCGCAGCACAAGGGAATAGCTGGTTTCTTCCAGCGGCGAGATGACCACGGTCGTGGCCTGGCCCCGCCGCATTCCGCCCCCCGGCGGTCCGCCGCGTGCCTGCTGCGCCGTGCCAGCGTCGGCTTCCGAGCTTTCGGGCGTTTTGCCCTGCCACAATTGTGCGACCGGACCAGGCATGCCAAAGGTCATGCCATAGGCCCCCGCGATAATGCCGAGAGAGACGACAAGAATGACTGTGTTTTTCACGAATTTCACCCGGGGTTGTGGCGGCAGCCAGGATAATGCCTCGCTTCAACGGATCGCCGGCCGCTTTCCGTCGCATTTTTTTTCGTCATGAGCGTTGCCCGCTGACACGGTTTCACGACCGCAGACCGCGCCGGACCATGAGCCCGCGCGCATCCGGCAGGGCATGTCGTGACCCATGTCGGCCATGGCCGGGAAAGAAGGGTCTGAATCGGTACGGGTTTGCCGGATCTCCGTCTGCCAGGCAGGATCGCGCATCATCGGCACGACGACGAACACGTTTCCCCAAGATCGCGCGACCCGGTCGGTATTCATCAGCGAGGGTCGGCGCCGATTGGACAGGCGCGGAATTGTGCCGCCTCGTCTGTCTGACGTCCGGACCCACCGAACAAGTTTCGGGGTTCGCGACGGAGGATCTCGCTTCGCGGACCCTCGGTTCCGATAGTGTCCCGGGAATTGGCGTGCCCTTGTTCTTCGGCATTGGCTTGGCCGCAGTTGCAGGGCAGAGATGTTCGCCGCGCCCATGGGGTCAGTGTCGCAAAAGGGGCGACGGTTTCCAGTGTCATGTAGCGCCGCGTGATTGCCCAATCGTCGTCTTGTTCCAGCGGTGAGCCATTGATGCGCCATCCAGGTTGACCGCGACGGCCACTATGGCCACGATGCTGGCGATGAGGCGCGCGACGGCCACTGGTTCGAAGGCTGCCCCGAACGCCACGACGCCGCACCTTGATGTCGGTGGCGCCGCGCCACAGGCAGGGCCATTCGCCTTCCGGCGGGCGGTTCAAGTTTCATCGGGACGGGCGAGGAACGGAGACAGGTCTTGGAAGCTCGGGGAGGCAATTCTCTTCTTGCTGCGATCGCGGCCATCGTCATCGGCATCGCCGCGATCGTCGCGTCCCTGATCTTCCATCATGCCGAGGATGCGTTTCTCGCCACGGCAGTGCGGACGACGGCGACCGTCATCGACAAGGACAGGATCCGGCACCCCAATCCCAGTCGCTCGGATCGCTTCCGCCTGACCTACCGTTACACGATTGACGGACGCACCGTCACCGATACCAGAACCTGGACGACGACGCGGCGGACCTTCAACGCGCTGGACGTCGGGGACAGTATCGAGATCGTATACAGGGTCGACGAGGACGGACGCGGGCATGAAAGCCGGATCCTGACCGGCGTGAACCGGGGCTTGCCGATTGGCCCGATAATGGTCGGGCTGGTGTTTGTTCTTGCCGGAATGGGGCTTGGCATGCGCATTCGGGGCGCCCACTGACAGGCGGGCGGAACCGCGCGACCCGCGCAGTGGGGGATCCTTCCCGGTACAACCCTGAAGCGATGCAACGGGTTGTCGGCGCGGCGCGGGCTTTGCTAAACTTCGAAGGATTTTCAAGAGCAATTCTCAAGGAACAACATTTTGTCCCTTGGCCGGATCACGAAGCTGCGCGGCGACCGCGCGTGGATTTTGCAGACAGGGTGGCCGCCGGCGGTGCGGCCGGGCGCGTCAGGGCATGTAAGACGCGCCTTGGCGGGGGCGGCGCGTGCTTGCGCGGCCATCGCCATACGCCGCGTCCCGCGGATCCTGTGCCTATGCGCCCGTCCGGATCCATGCACCAGTTCAGAAGGAGGGTTCCAGGCATGATCCTTGCCACGCGCCCAAGCGGGCTTTTCGGGGGTCTTCTTGCGATGCTGCTGATGGCCGGACAGGCGCAGGCGGATCTGCTTGAGGCCGCCGAGACTGCTGCCCCCATGCAAAGGCTGGAACTCGCTTCGGATGCCGAGCTTGGCGGCCGTTCGGTTCTGGTGACGGGAGCGGCAGACCCGACCGGGCAACGCTATCATGTCTCCAAGGTCGATGTGATGAGCCCCATCGTCGTCAAGGTTCTGGCCGATGACATCGAAAAGCCCATCGAGGTCAGCCTGCACCGCGTGATCTGGCAGTCCGCAGATGCCGCCGGCACGACCGGCCCGGACGGCATCTTCGACTTTACCGGCCGCATCGACGACGAGTTCGGAATCTGGCTCAGGGCGGACGAGCCGTCGGCCTATCACCTGTTGGTCTGGATTGGCGATCCGGTGCCCGTCGAGGTGCCGCCGACCTTCTATATTGACGGCCAGCCCATCGCGGCTCCGAAGGAGAATTGACCCATGTCGCGCGCTGCATCCCCCGTTGTCGCATGGCTGGCTGCCTTGGCCGTTCCGCTTCTGGCCGCCGCGTCAGTCGAAGCGCAGTCGGATGGCTTGGGTGCCGCCGGCGACTCCGGGATCTTCGTGCCCGGCGGCGAAAGCTCGTCCGTCCCCGGGGACGACTACAAGCCCGAGCCGAAACCGGACCCCAAATCGGACCCCAAGTCCGATCCCAAGTCCGATCCCAAACCCGAGCCCGGTGCGGAAGCCGACGCTGAGGCGCCCAAGGATGGCGCCGAACCGGCCGGTGACGACAAGGGCGATGGCGGAACGGACATCAAGGATGTCGAGCAACGCCTTGAAGTCGCGAGGTCCGACATCCGGTCTTTGCGCGATCAGGTCGCCGCGAATGCGCGCGCGATACAGGAATTGCGCATGTTGCTGGAAAGCGACCGCGATGCCGAGCCAAAGCCGAACGAGGATCTCGTGCCATTGGACGCCGATTGCAAGGGCGACATGTCCTGCGTCTACTGCCTGATGGATGTTCAGGACGAGATGGACGAACTGGCTTTGCTGTTCGAGAAGCTCCAGCTGATCTACAGCCGCTACAAGGACACGTATGATTACGCCGTCGCCTTTGGCGATGCCGCATCCGGTTTCCACGGCGCATCGGGGCTGGCCTGGAACAGTGTCAAGATCGGCCTGTTGAAAGGGCTGAAACAGCTTCAATCCGCCTATGACGACAAGTACGACGAATTCATGGCAAAGGAGATCGAACTGTTGAAGGCGGCAGATGCCTGCCTGCCGCCCGGCGCGCCACCGATCTCGACCTCGATTGCCGCGCGCACGCGCCTGAACATGCTGGCGATCGCCTACAAGCGGAAGGACTGATGAAACACCTGTTGCGCACCACACGGCCCCGCGCCGCCGCGATTGTCGCATCGCTTTGGGTGGCCTGTCTTCTGGCCTTCATGTGGGTTGCGCCGTCGCATGCACAGACTTCGGGGCTTGACGCCTTTCGCCAGCAGCTCGAGGAGCTGGACATCACCGCCCTGCCCAATACTTTCGCGGAGCTTTCGGCCTTCGAGAAGGGGATCGCTCTTGATGCCATCGAACAGCGTCTGGACGCGGCGGATGCGCAGGGTGACGATCGGGCCTATCGTGCGCTCGACCTTTTCCTTTCCTTCCTCAACACCAGGGCAATTCGCGAGGCCGCGGCCCGGGCCGGATCGGAACCCTCTGCCGCGGTCTTCGGTGTCGTCACCGATGCCGGGACAGGCGTTCCCCTGGCCGGGGCGCGCATCGCCTCGGCGGGCTATCATGCCCTGTCGGGGTCAGACGGCAGTTTCCGCCTCGAGGGGCTTCCGCCGGGTCTGCGCAGGTTCACGGTGACGCTTCCGGCGGGCTATGACCCGTTCGAGGAAGAGCTTTTCCTGCCACCGCACGAACCGGTCGAGCTGAACCCAAGGCTGCAGGCGGCCGAGGGCGCCCAGATCGGTCGGATCGTGGGGAGCGTCCGCGATGCCGAAAGCGGCGCGCCCTTGGCAAGCGCCACGGTGCTGATGTCCGTTGCCGGCGGCGAGAACATCGGGCTTGGGCCTCGCGTGGCCCGTACCGATGCCGCGGGTGAATTCGTCTTCGATCAGGTGCCCGCCGGGCCCGCCCGGCTGGTCCTGGACCCGTTTGCGCAAACTGCGGATTTCTACGCCGCGAATGGCTACAAGCTGTTCAGCAGGACGCAAGTCGACATCGAGCTTGCCGCGGGCGAAACCGCCACGCCCGAGATCGTCGTGGCCGTTGCCGGTGCCAAGCCGGTCAGGCGCACGGCAACCGTCACGGGGCATGTCCTCGATTTGGCGAGCGGCGCGCCGATCCCCGGTGTCAGCGTATTCATCGGGCGCAGCAGCGACCAAAGCGCGGCCGATGGCAGCTTTCGCGTACGGCAGATCGAGACGGGCAGCCGCAAGCTGATCGCCGAACATCCAGACTATCTGGAGTATCGGCGCGATCTTGGCGCGCTGACGCCCGGAATCCACGAAATCGAGCCGATCCTGATGCAGCCCGCCGGGACAGGCAATCTTGAAGGCGAAGTCGTGGCCGCCGACACCGGGCGGCCGGTGGCCGGCGCGCGGGTCGTGGTCGGCGACCGCGAGACCGAGACCGACATGGACGGTGTCTTCCGTCTGCTTGCCCTGTCGGCGGGTGACATGGCGGCCACGGTGTCGAAGGAACGTTATCTGCCGGCCACGACCGCGATCGTGGTCGCCGAGGGTGAAACCCTGCAGAAAAGGATCGTGCTGGAGCCCGTCACGACGGGCAGGATTGCCGGAGAAGTGCGCGATGCCGAGTCCGGTCGCGCGCTGGCAGGGGTCACGGTTGAAATCGGCGCGCTTGCGCTGGCGACCGACTCGATGGGCCGGTTCGAAACGCCCGACCTGCCGCGCGGACCGATCACGCTGCTGGCCCGGCACGACAGCTATCACCCGGTATCCCACGGCGCCGAGGTGGTGCCGGCGGAGACCGTCGAGGTCGTGATCGCGCTTGCGCCGATCACGACCGGCGACTTGCGTGTGCGGGTGCGCGACGACGAAACGGGCGCACCAATCGAAGACGCCACCGTGCGACTTCGTGATCGTGTCGCGCGGACCGATGCCGCGGGCGAGGTCAGCTTCGCCGGTATCGAGGCCGGTCACATCGTGGTTTCGGCCGAACGCGAGGGCTATTTCGGGGGCACGATCGAGGTCGAATTGCCGCGGGCATCTGCGGTGACTGCGGAATTGCGGCTGGCACCGGTCACAACGGGCGACATCGTTGGCCGCGTGGTGAACGCCAGCGACGGTAGCCCCGTCCAGGGGGCCACGATCCGCGCGCCCGGCGCCTCGGCCAAGACCGACACGGACGGTCATTTCCGGCTTGCCGGCCTTGCCGCGGGGCCGATCACGCTGAACGCGACGGCAGACTTGTTCGAACCGGCGCAACTTGCCCTGCGACTTGGCCGGAACGAGACCGTCGAGCTGCGCCTCGAGATGACACCGATCACCCATGGCAGGATCGCGGGGCGGGTGATCGACGCCGACACCGGCCGTGCCCTGCCGGGGGCTCGCGTCACGGTGGGCGATCTGGCAGCCGAAAGCGAGACCACCGGAAGCTTCGTCCTTGACCGGGTCCCCGCGGGCGAGATGACGCTGATGGCGCAGTTTTCGGGGTATGTGCCCGGAACGAAGAGCGTCCGGCTTGCGCCCGGCGCGACCCTGGACGTGATCGTCGAGCTTGAACCGATCCGGACTGGCATCATTTCCGGCCGCGTGGTCGATGCCGAGACCGGCGAGCCAATTGCGGGCGCTCTTGTCTCGGTCGGCGGCAGGGTGAGCGAAACCGACGCGAACGGCGTCTACCGCATCGAAGGCGTGGATGCGGGCACGGCCGAGATCAGGGTGCAATATCCTGGCTATCGGGCCACGGCGGCTGCCGGCGAGGTGCCGCCGGGCGGGACAGGGAAACAGGACATCGTCCTGTCGGTGCGTCAGGAGACGGCCGATGAGATCGACAGCGCCCTGTCGCAGGATGGTGCCATTGACCTTTACGGCATATATTTCGACGTCAACGACGACCAGTTCACACCGGCCTCGCTGCCGACCCTGCGCGCGCTCAAGGCTTTCCTTGACGCCAATCCCGAACAGGCTTTCGTTCTCGAGGGACACACCGATTCCGACGGGGCGGAAGCCTATAACCAGGATCTGTCCGAGCGGCGCGCCGCCTCGGTGCTGCGGTGGCTTGCTGAGAACGGCGTCGCGACGGATCGGATCACCTCTGTGGGCCTTGGCGAAACGCGCCCGGTCGCAAGCAATGCAACCGCCGCTGGCAAGGCGTTGAACCGTCGCGTGGTCCTGCGCCGCGGCGGAAACTGACCCAAGGGTCTTGTCCGGGGGGATGAACCGGCGCCGGTTTAACCGGATAGCTGGGCATGTGCCCGAGCACGTGCTTGTGTCTGGAATGGAAATCATCGCCGATGGACCTGTCCCGTTCTTGTGCCGCCCTCGGGAATGGCCTCGTTGTTCTTTTCCGGCATGGGCGTCCCTTGGTGGAAAATCCGGGCGACGCCGGACGCGCATCATCGGAATCTTCCCGGGGGCGTTGCGCCATTAGTTACATACCATCGCTAATCGGCCATCAGGCGGCGGGTGCGGCATCTGCACCGCTTGCGCGATCCGTGTCCCTGCCCCCGCGCACCGCGACGCGCAAGCGTGGGCTCAGACCTCGCCGCACTATCTGGCAACCCGGTCCGGCAGCAGCGTGAACGACCCAAAGGCCTCGGCATGGGGGATCGTCTCGACCGGTGTCTCGCGCAGATGCCGCCGGTGAACGCGGTGGACGACACGGCACCAAAGACGCTGAACCGACTCAATCGTCGATTGTGCCTCATGGCACACGGCATCACCTGCCCAAGTTCAAGGACTGGCTGGAACACAGACGCCTGATCCACGTCCCGGCCGGAAATCGTTTCTGTCCAACAAGATACACGGCGCGACCTGCCAGGACGCACTGCAAGGCAAGGGGCGGGCAGGCGGCGCCGGATCATTTCGCGGTTGATTGCCAGTTGTGCTTGCACCGCGTCTCTTCTAGATACCGCCCTGACCGAGGGCGACTTGGTAAGGGGTAACGATGAAGATCATTTCGCGCATTCACACGGCCATGCTGTATCCGATGGCCCGCGCCATCGTCGGCGCGCAATCCGAAGCTCAAAGGCTGCGGACCCTCACAAAGAAGCCGCGGGTTCATTTCGAACGCCCCTTTGAAGGGCAGCGAATCGTCCTGCTGGCACTCTACCAGAAGGGAGAGCTTCGCCCGGATCTGGTGCGCCTGCTGAAAGCCGCCAAGGCACAGGGCCTTTATGTGCTGGGCGTGAACACGCTTCGCCTGCGCGACCCCGAAAGCGTGCGCGATCTGATCGACTGCTATATCGAACGCCCCAATTTCGGCCGGGATTTCGGCAGCTACAAGACGGGCTTTCTGCATCTTTATGCACGGGGTTGGGAAAAGACCTGCCCGCGCCTGCTGATGATCAACGATTCCGTCTATTACTCGACCCGCGGTCTGGACAAGTTCCTGACCGACATGACGACTTCGGATGTCGAGGTACTGGGCGCGACCGAGAACTACGAGATCGAGTACCACCTTGGGTCATTCTGCATCGCGATGTCGCAATCGGTGCTGACGCATGAAAGATTGCGCAAATACTGGCGCAAATATCCCCTTACCGACGTGCGCCCGATCGTCATCAAGCGCGGCGAAATGAAGCTGTCCAAGACGCTGAAGCGCTGCGTATCCGTTCCGAACCAGTTCCGCGCGCTCTACAGCAGCGACCGATTCCTGAACGAGGTCCGCCGCAGCCCCGAGTTGCAGGATCTGGTGATAAAGGATGCCAGGACCGGGTCGTACACCCCGGCACCGCGCTTCAGCGTCGAGGCTGTAACCAAATTGCTGTCCGGCAGATTCATTGCCCGAGAATATGCGATCAGCGACAAGCTGGAGGTGAGTGTCGACACTCCAATCAAGGATCTGAGCAAGGAAACCTTGATCACGGGCCGCGAAGATCTGAAGCGATACTTGCTTCGCCACGTATCCGATGCCGACCTTCAGAAATTTGATCCGCTCCTTAACGATGCCTTGTCGGCTGTTGCCTCTGAAGTGTTCATGCTTGGCAGCCAGATACACCAGAACGCAGCGATCCTTCTGGAGATCGGCTTGCCCATCATCAAACTGGACGGCATGTATCGCGGAATGTTCAACACATATGACGTCATGCGCATCCAATCGAAACTACCCGCGGACGAAGCACGCGAGCTAAGCGCGATCCTGCTTGAGCGTCCGTACGGCGGACAGATGCTTTACGGCTGGAAACGCGCGGCATTCATGAAGGGGTTGATCTGATGTCTCAGGTTGAATTCATCCTCGGCGGGTACGAGAGGGGCGGCACAACGCTTCTGTCCGAGATCTTTCGGGCAAACGGATATGAATCCGGCTTCGAATGTGGCGTTCTTCTGGGACGCCATCCCTCCGAAATGCCCAGGATCCAGCCCTACTGGGACATGCTCCTGAACGGTTGGAAGATTGACGATGTCACCCGGAAAGAAGCGATCAGGGGTGACTTCGATCACTTTTACCGCGTACTTACGCGGGCGGCTTTCCCCAACCATTCCGGTCCATTCTTTGACAAGACTCCCAAGTATATGGAACACTTGGGCTTGTGCCTAAACAGGGCCCCGTTTCTCAAGGGCGCAGTAATCATTCACCGCGATCCGCGCGCTTTCTTCGTTTCTGCCGCCAAGCGACTTGCCCCGAATGTTGCCCCCGAAGAAGGCGTGGATGTCAACTTCAAGCACCTTGCAGACCATTATCTTTCCTACTTTATCGGGTCCATCGCCCACTTGTCGCAACCCAATGTCCTCTTCGTACCCTTCGAGGAGCTTGTGAGCAGGGAAGATGCGTGGCTGAAGACGTTGGGAATGTTCGCGATCGGCAAACCATTTCAGCCACGGCAAAAACCACCACGCTTCGTCAACGTGACCTCATCGAAAATGGATCTGTCGAAAATCGTTGAGTTCGACGAAGTCCTATCCAGGAAGATGCAAGAGCGTATCCTAGACGCGACCCGCCTTGCTGCACCTTTCTTCGCCAGCCCGGTCGAGCGTGCAAGGTTCGGCGACCTCTGGGAGGAAACTATTGACAAAGCCAAACGGCGACTCAAGCAATTCGACTTGCCTGCAGTGGGCATGGTGGTCGAGGGAAATTACTTCGAGCCATTGACCTACCTCATCCGTTATCCCGACATCCTCAAATCCGGCGTCAATCCTGTCAACCATTATCGCAACCGTGGAATTCGCGAGAAACGCATTCCCGCTTGACGGTGACGTAGAGGAACAGGAAGAGCGGCTGACCGTCCATGAAGAATTGACCGTAACATTCCGGCGATACTCAAAAAACCTTTGGCACAAGACATGCGTAGACTCAGCCTGCATATCGGAACGCACAAGACCGGATCAACCGCGATACAGGCGGCATTCGATGGCTATTCATGGGGCGATGCACGTTATGCGAGCCTTGAATTCAGGAACCATTCGATACCCTTTTACACGGTCTTTTCCGGCAAGCATCAGGATTATCACATATGGCGTTCCGCGAATCTGACGCCTGCGGAAATTGAGAAAAAGAAACAGCAACTCCATCGCCTGATCGAATCGGAAATCGGGTCGGATACGCGCCATCTGATTGTATCAGGAGAAGATATTTCTTTGATCGATCACAAGGGAATAGAAGCCATCGCCGATCTGTGCAGCAAGGCAAACAGAAAAGTCGATGTCATCGTCTATGTGCGCGACCCGGTATCGTTTACCCAAAGTGACTTTCAAGAAACAATCAAGAGTGGTTCAGTTCTGGCGCGACCGCCATATATGAATTATCGCAACCGAATCGAGAAATTCCTAACGATCTTTGGCGCCGATCATGTCACTTTCCGGCACTACGACAGATCGAAGCTTGTCGATGGCGATGTGGTTTCCGACTTTTCCGAAGTTATCGGTGTCAGAAAACCACGCAAGACGGCGACCGAGAACACGTCATTGTCGACCGAGGCCGTGCGCATCCTGTGGGCGCTGAATTCTCTTGTGCCCAGGTTTACGCCGGACAAGGCAATCAAGATCGCCCGCACGTCGTTGATCGACCATCTGCGCACCGTCTTCCCGGGCAAGTTCCAGTTCCCGGAAAGTATTTCTCGCAGTCTGATCGATATCGAGGACGTCGAATGGCTAAAGCACAATTCCGGTATCGATTTCACCCCGGTCGGTCCCAGGCCCGGGCCGTTCGACAACAAGGAATACCTGGCATTCCTGAATGCGTTCACCGATGAAATGACGACGAAATTGCGCGATCACGTTCAGGGCATCGCTTCCGACTGGAACGATACCGATGACCGGGTCGGGCTCGTTGCGCGCTATTTCATGACCTTCCTGCGTGACCGGGACCAAAGAGCAGCAGACTTCTCACCGGGCAGATACCTGGATCTCAATCCGGACGTTCGTCGCGCGGGCGTCGATCCATTCGTTCACTTCGTCAAACACGGCTTTGAAAAGGGTCGGCGCGTCGTCTAGACCGTCAGGCCGGCATGTCGTTACCGGCCTGATCCAACGCATCCTCTCATCCGTCGGAGGTCTTCCCTACCGCAGCCGCTTCTCGGTCTGCGCGTCGAAGAACAGCGCGTCGGCGGGGTCAAAGTCCACGCGGACGCGCGCGCCTTCGGGGGCGGCTTCGTCGCTGCGGGTTTCCACGATCAGCTTCTCGCCCGACGGCCCCATCAGATAGTCATAGGCCACGCCGCCCAGACGCTCGCGGATGTCCAGAACCAGCGAGCCGTCGGGGTCTTCCTGCACGCTCAGATGCTGGGGCCGCAGCCCGACCAGCACCTTCGAGCCTTCCGAGGGCAGCCGGACCGATGTCGGGATCGGGCGACCCGACAGCACCGGCGCCACGACCGCGCCGCCGCGCACCTCGGCCTCGACGAAATTCATCGAAGGCGACCCGATGAAGCCCGCGACAAAGCGGTTGTCGGGGTCGCGATACAGGTCCATCGGGCTGCCCACCTGCTCGATCCGGCCCGCGCGCAGCACGACGATCTTGTCGGCCAGCGTCATCGCCTCGACCTGGTCATGCGTGACATAGATCATCGTCGCGCCGATCTCCTTGTGCAGACGCGCGATCTCGACCCGCATCTCGACGCGCAGCTCGGCATCCAGGTTCGACAGCGGCTCGTCGAACAGAAAGACCTCGGGTCCGCGCACGATCGCCCGGCCGATCGCCACGCGCTGGCGCTGGCCGCCCGACAGGGCCTTGGGCTTGCGGTCCAGCAGCTGTTCCAGCTTCAGGATGCGCGCGGCCTCGGCCACCTTGGCGGCGATTTCCTCGCGCGGCACGCCGTTCATCTTCAGGCCAAAGCCCATGTTCTCGGCCACCGTCATGTGCGGATACAGCGCATAGGTCTGGAAGACCATCGCCACGCCGCGCTCGGCCGGATCCAGGTCGGTCACGTCGCGGCCGTTGATCTCGATCCGGCCCGCGCTGGTCTGTTCCAGCCCCGCGATCATGCGCAGCAGGGTGGACTTGCCGCAGCCCGAAGGCCCCACGAAGACGCAGAACTCGCCCTCGGCCACATCCAGGTCGACGCCATGGATCACGTCCACGTCGCCAAAGCTCTTCTTCACCTGTCTTAGGGTGACGCCCATCTGTCAGTTCATCCTTCGACGATTTCGGGAAAGCGCCAGCTTTCCGCCTCGGTTGCGATACGTCCGGCGACCTGCTTCAGCAGATCGGCCTGTGCTTCCAGTTGGCTCAGGCTGCTGCGCGCCGTGGTCGATGTCAGCGACAGCGCCCCAAGCGGCCGGCCCGAGCGGCCGAGAATCGGCACCGCGCAACAGATGATGCCGGGCTCGTGCTCCTCTCGGTCGAAGGCATGGCCCGCGGCGCGAATACGCGCCAGCTCGTCCATCAGGGCCTCGACCGTGGTGATCGTGTTGGGCGTGTGGCGCAGGAAGCTTTGCCGCGCCAGCGCGTCGCGCAGCGCATCGGGCGGCAGATAGGCCAGGATCGCCTTGCCCACCCCGGTGCAATAGGCCGGCCCGACCTTGCCCGCCTGCGAGAACATCTCGACCGGGTTGCGGGCATTGCGCTTGTCCACATACAGCACCTGCCCGCCATCCAGCTGCGCCAGGTGCACCGTCTCGCCCGTCATCGCGGCCAGTTCGTCCACATGCGGCCGCGCAATCGGCGCCAGAGAGGACTGCGCCCAGGCCGCATGGGCCAGCCGCACCAGCCGCAGCCCCACGGCATAGGTGCCGGCCTCTTCGTCATGCGCCACCATCTCCTGGCTGACCAGCGTCTGCAGCAGACGATACAGCGTTGCCTTGGGATAGGATGACCGATCCAGCAGTTCGGTAAAGCGCACGGGCCGGCCGTAGGCGGCTACCGCCTCCAGCACGTCCAGCGCCTTGCCCACCGTTCCGTCGGCATGACCGCGTTCGGCCATCACATCCTCCTCCTCGCTTGTTGACAAGCATAGCGAGTCGTTTCATAGTTTCAATATTCAAAATCGTGTTTCACTATACGAAACCTAGGGAGGACCACATGTCAATGAAACGGACAGGCCGGACAATCGGCGCGCTGGCGCTTGGAACCGCGCTTGCGCTGGCGGGCACGGCCATGGCGCAGGAAAAGCGCGTGCTGCGTTACTATGCCGACTATGACCCGATTCCGCTGGCGGCGATGGAAGAGCTGATCGCCGATTTCGAGGCCGCGAACCCCGACATCGACGTGCAGCTGAACAATTTCGACCACGAAGGCTACAAGACTGCGATCCGCAACTTCCTGTCGGCGGATGCCCCGGACTTGGCCAACTGGTATGCCGCGAACCGCATGCGCCCCTTCGTCGAGGCCGGCCAGTTCATGGACGTTTCGGATGTCTGGCAGGAAAACAACCTGTATGACGCGCTTTCGTCCTCGGTCGCCTCGATGACGATCGACGACAAGCAGTGGGGCATTCCCTATACCTATTACCAGTGGGGCATCTACTATAACCGCGATGCCTACAAGGCCGCGGGCGTCGAGCTGCCCGGCCCCGATGGCGTCAGCTGGGACCAGTTCGTCGAGAACTGCAAGAAGTTCCAGGCCGCGGGCATCGACTGCCTCACCACCGGGACCAAGGCGCTGTGGCCGGGGGCCGGTATCTTCGACTATCTGTCGCTGCGCACCAACGGCTATGACTGGCACATGAAGCTGACCGGGGGCGAGATCCCCTGGACCGACGAATCGGTGCGCAAGGTCTTTGCCGAATGGGCCAAGATCCAGCCCTACATCACCAAGGACCACGCCGCGCTTGACTGGCAGGATGCCGCGTCGCTGCTGGTTCAGGGCAAGGCCGCGCATTACGTCATGGGCAATTTCGCCGTCGGCGTCTTCAAGGAAGGCGGCATGACGAACGAAAACCTGGGCTTCATGGTCTTCCCCGAGATCACGCCGGGCATCCCGCGCGCCGAAGAGGCCCCGACCGACACGATCCACATCCCCTCGGGCGCCAAGAATGTCGAAGACGCCAAGAAGTTCCTGGCCTTCGTGGCTTCGGCCGATGCGCAGACCAAGCTGAACGCCAAGATCGGCCAGCTGCCGACGAACAAGTATTCGACGGTGGGCGACGATCCGTTCATCAAGGCGGGTTTCGAATCGCTCTCGACCGCCTCGGCCCTGGCCCAGTTCTTCGACCGCGACGCGCCGGCCGAAATGGCCAAGGTCGCGATGGAGGGCTTCCAGGAATTCATGGTCAAGCCCGAAAACCTGGACCGCATCCTCGACCGGCTCGAGAAGGCGCGCCAGCGCATCTACAAGAAATGATCTGACGATCCGTCCCGCGGGGCAGGTCCTCGCGGGACCCCTTCGATGACGCGGCGCGGTCGGGCTTTCCGGCCGCACCGGCTTCGGGGCCAGCCCCCTTCCCTTTCGCGCAACCGACGGAGCCGCCACGATGACCCGTCCCGCCCTGCCCGCATCCAGCGCCGAGCGCGTCAGCCGCAGCTGGTGGCGCAGCAACCAGCGCCGCCTTGCGCCATGGCTGTTCCTGGCGCCCGGCATGATCATGTTCGCCGTCTACGTCATCATCCCGATCTTCCAGAGCATGTGGATCAGCTTCTATGACTGGGACGGCCTGGGCGAAAAGATCTGGATCGGGCTCGACAATTACCGCGAACTGCTCGACGACGACGCCTTCTATACCTCGCTGAAGAACAACGTCATCTGGCTGGTGCTGTATCTTCTGGCCATTCCCGCCGGACTGATGATCGCGATCTTCCTGAACCAGAACGTCTGGGGGATGCGGCTTTACAAGTCGCTGTTCTTCTTCCCCTTCGTCATCAGCCAGGTCGTGGTGGGCCTGATGTTCTCGTGGTTCTATGCCCCCGATTTTGGCCTGTTCTACCGCCTGATCGAGCTTCTGACCGGACAGGGCATCGCGGTGCTGGCCGACGAACGCTATGTCACCTATGGCATCATCGCGGCCGGCCTGTGGCCCCAGATCGCCTATGTGATGATCCTGTACCTGACCGGCCTGAACAACGTGGCCCCCGACCAGGTCGAGGCCGCGCGGCTGGACGGCGCGCGCGGCTGGCGGATGCTGTGGTATGTCATCCTGCCGCAACTGCGCCCGGCGACCTTCATCGCCGTGGTCGTGACCGTGATCGGCGCGCTGCGCAGCTTCGACCTTGTCTCGATCATGACCGATGGCGGCCCCTACGGGTCCAGCCGGGTCCTGTCCTTCTACATGTACGAACAGGCGCTGTCGGAATACGGCTATCGCATGGGCTATGGCGCGGCGATCGCGGTCGTCCTGTTCGCGATCATGATGGTCTTCATCTCGGGCTTCATCTGGAAGATGTGGCGCGACGAGGCGGAGCGATAAGCGATGTTTCCAACCCCGATCGAAAAAACCGGCCCGGCCATCCGCATTTCCTATCAGGTCGCGGTGCCGATCGCGCTGTTCATCTGGCTGCTGCCGCTTCTGGGCGTGGCGCTGACCTCGGTCCGTCCGGCATCCGACCTGGCCCAGGGCAACTATTTCGGCATGCCGTCGTATCTGGCCTTCGACAATTACCTCGAGATCTTCCGCAACACGCCGATCGGGCGCTATCTGCTGAATTCGCTGATCGTGACGATCCCGACGGTGATCGGCGCGGTGGCCCTGTCCTGCATGACGGGCTTTGCGCTGGGGATCTATCGCTTTCGGTCGAACCTGCTGATCTTCTTTCTCTTCGTCGCGGGCAACTTCGTGCCGTTCCAGATCCTGATGGTTCCGGTGCGTGACCTGACGCTGAAGATGGGGGTCTACAACACCTGGTATGGCCTTGCGGCCTTTCACATCGCCTTTCAGACCGGCTTCTGCACGCTGTTCATGCGCAACTTCATCCGCGCCCTGCCCGTCGAGCTGATCGAGGCCGCCCGCGTCGAGGGCGTCAGCGAGATCCGCATCTTCTGGCATATCGTCCTGCCGCTGATGCGCCCGGCGATCGCCGCGCTGGCGGTGCTGGTCTTCACCTTCATCTGGAACGACTTCTTCTGGGCCACGGTGCTGACCAACAGCCAGGACAGCCAGCCGATCACGGCCGGCCTGTCGTCGCTGAACGGTCAGTGGGTCGCGCAATGGCACCTGGTCAGCGCGGGTTCGATCCTGGCCGCCCTGCCGCCGGTGGCCATGTTCTTCCTGATGCAGCGCCATTTCATCGCGGGCCTGACGCTGGGGGCCGTGAAATGACGCAATGGCGGCTGGACACACCGACACAGACGCTGATCCTGGGACTTGCCGACGATCGGATGGCGGCGGTGCTCTACTGGGGCGCGCCCCTGCCGCGGGAAGAGGACCTCGCGCAGGTCGCGGCGGCGCCGGTGGCCGACGTCACGGGGGGCATGCTGGACGAAAACCCGCCCCTCTCGGTCTGTCCGCTGGCCGCGCGCAGCTTTCCGGGCCAGCCGGGGATCAGCCTGCGCGGCGCGGACGGGCGCCAGATCCAACCCGATTTCCGCTTCCTGCGGACCGAACAGACCCCCGATGGCCTTGCCCTGCACCACCGGGACGAAACCCTTGGCCTGACGCTGACCGCGCGCTTCGTCGCCCATCCCCAAACCGGCCTGATCGAGGCCACGACCGAGCTTGCATCGGACGCGCCCGTCTGGCTGGACTGGCTGGCCGCGCCCGTGCTGCCCGCGCCGCAATGGGCCGAGACGATGATCGACTTCGCCGGCCGCTGGTGCGGCGAGTTCCAGCCCGTGACCACGCGCTGGAGCCCCGGCATCCGCCTGCGCGAAAGCCGCACGGGGCGCACCGGGCATGAACATTTCCCCGGCCTCTACCTGCCCGGGCGGGGCGCCACGAATACGCGCGGGCCGGTTCACGCGCTGCATTACGGCTGGTCGGGCGGCCATCGCATGATCGCCGAGGAATTGCCCGATGGCCGCCGGCAGATCCAGTTCGGCCATGCCGCGGGAACCGAGACCCGCTCCGGCACGCGCTTTGCCACCGCGCCCCTGTTCATGGCCGTGTCCGATTGCGGGCTGAACGGCTGCGCGGTCGCCTTCCAGCGCCATGTGCGCGACCATCTGGTGCCCTGGCCCGACCGCGCCCGCCCCCGCCCGGTCCACTACAATTGCTGGGAAGCCATCTATTTCGACCACGACCTGCCGCGCCTGAAGGAAATCGCCGCGATTGCCGCCGATCTGGGGGCCGAACGCTTCGTTCTGGATGACGGCTGGTTCGGGCGGCGCGACGACGACACCTCCAGCCTGGGCGACTGGCGGGTCGATCCGCGCAAGTATCCCAATGGGCTGGGGCCGCTGATCGACCATGTCCGCGAACTGGGGATGTCCTTCGGCATCTGGTTCGAACCCGAGATGGTCAATCTCGACTCGGACCTCGCGCGCGCCCATCCCGATTGGGTGCTCGGCCCGGCGGACCAGATCGAGGGCCGCCAGCAGCGCGTGCTGAACATGGCCCTGCCACAGGTACGCGACCACCTGTTCCAGGCCATCGCCGCGATCCTGTCGGCCCATCCCATCGACTATGTCAAATGGGACCACAACCGCGTCCTGCCCCTGCCCGATGCGGACCAGACGCGGGGCACCTATGCCCTGCTTGACCGCCTGCGCGCGGCCTTTCCCGGGGTCGAGTTCGAAAGCTGCGCCTCGGGCGGGGGGCGGATCGATTTCGGCATCCTGTCGCGCACGCACCGGGTCTGGCTGTCGGATTCGAACGACGCGCTCGAGCGGCTGCGCATCCAGCATGACGCGGCCCTGTTCCTGCCCGCCGCCGTGACCGGCAGCCATGTCGGCCCGCGCCACTGCCACACATCGGGGCGCGAGATCGACATCGCCTTCCGCGCCTGGGTGGCCGCGCAGCGCCACATGGGCTTCGAGATGGACCCGCGCGAGCTGACCCCGCACGAAGCCACCGTTCTGCGCGAGGTCACCGCCTGGTGGAAGGCCAATCGCGACTGGCTGATGGCCGCCGACATCCTGCGGCTGGACAGCCCCGACCCGGCGGTCACGGCGGAAATCCGGGTCGCGCGCGCGCAGGACCGCTTCGTTCTGTTCGCGGCGCTGGCCGAAAGCTCGGCCCAGATCCTGCCCCGCCCGCTGCAGCTTGCCGGGCTGGACCCGCAGGCGCGCTATCGGCTGCGGCTTCTGAACCGCGACCAGGCGCCCGGCCTGTCGCGCGGCGCCCCCGCGCTGAAATCGGGCGAATTGACACTTTCGGGCCAATACCTGATGAACCGGGGCCTGACCCTGCCCTGGGCCTTTCCGCAAACCATGTGGGTCATCGAAGGACACAAGGAATGAGCGCCAACAGACGCAGCCGCAACTGGTATGGCAAGCTGGACAAGGACGGCTTCATCCATCGCAGCTGGATGAAGAACCAGGGCTTTCCCGACCATGTCTTCGACGGCCGCCCGATCATCGGCATCTGCAACACCTGGTCGGAACTCACGCCTTGCAATTCGGGCCTGCGCGAACTGGCCGAGGCCGTCAAGCGCGGCGTGTGGGAGGCCGGCGGCTTCCCGGTCGAATTCCCGGTCATGTCGCTGGGCGAAACCCAGATGAAGCCCACCGCGATGCTGTTTCGCAACCTGCTGGCGATGGATGTCGAGGAATCGATCCGCGCCTATGGGATCGACGGCGTGGTGCTCTTGGGCGGCTGCGACAAGACCACGCCGGGCCAGCTGATGGGCGCCTGTTCGGTCGATCTGCCCGCCATCGTGGTCAGCGCCGGGCCGATGCTGAACGGCAAGTGGAAGGGCAAGGATATAGGCTCGGGCACCGATGTGTGGAAGTTCTCGGAAGCCGTCCGCGCCGGCCAGATGAGCCTGAAGGACTTCATGGCCGCCGAATCCGGCATGAGCCGCTCGCGCGGGGTCTGCATGACGATGGGCACGGCCAGCACCATGGCCAGCCTTGTCGAGGCGATGGGCATGAGCCTGCCGCTGAACGCCGCCCTGCCGGCGGTCGATGCCCGTCGCACCGCGCTGGCCCACATGACCGGCCGCCGCATCGTCGAGATGGTCGAGGAGGATCTGAAGCCCTCCGACATCCTGACGCGCGCGGCCTTCGAGAACGCGATCCTCGCCAATGCCGCGGTGGGCGGGTCCACCAACGCGGTCGTCCATCTTCTGGCGATCGCGGGGCGCGTGGGCGTCGACCTGCGGCTCGAGGATTTCGAGATCGGCGCGGATGTGCCGCTTCTGGTCAATTGCATGCCGTCGGGCAAATACCTGATGGAGGATTTCTGCTATGCCGGCGGCATGCCGGTGGTGCTGTCGGAACTGGCGGGCGCGGGGCTTCTGCGCGCCAACCGCACGGTGATGGGCGGCGACATCTCGGCCTATGCCGAGGGCGCGGAATGTTACAACCGCGACGTCATCCGCCCCTTCGACGACCCGCTGAAACCCGCCGCGGGCATCCGGGTGCTGAAGGGCAACCTGGCCCCGAACGGCGCGATCGTGAAACCCTCGGCCGCGACGCCCGAGCTTCTGGAACACGAAGGCCCGGCCTTTGTCTTTGAAAGCATCGAGGACCTGAAGGCCAATATCGACCGCGACGACCTGCCGGTGACGCACGACACGATCCTGGTGCTGAAGGGCTGCGGGCCGAAGGGCTATCCCGGCATGCCCGAGGTCGGCAACATGCCGATCCCCAAGCGGCTGGTCCAGCAGGGCGTGCGCGACATGGTGCGCATCTCGGACGCGCGGATGTCGGGCACCGCCTTTGGCACCGTGGTGCTGCATGTCAGCCCCGAGGCCCAGGCCGGCGGCCCGCTGGCGCTGGTGCGCACCGGCGACCGCATCCGCCTGTCGGCACGCGAGGGGCGCCTGGAACTGCTGGTGGACGAGGCCGAGCTCTCCCGCCGCCGCGCCGAATGGCGGCCCGAGCCGCCGCATTACACCCGCGGCTATGCGAAACTGTATATCGACCACGTCCTGCAGGCCGACCGGGGCGCCGATCTGGACTTCCTCGTCGGCAAGGACACCCGCCCCGTGACCCGCGAAAGCCATTAGGAGAGAGCGCATGACGCAGCATGTCACCTTCCATGACCTGAAGGGCGCCTCGGTCTTCATCACCGGGGGCGGGTCGGGCATCGGCGCCGCGCTGACGGAAGGCTTCGTCGCCCAGGGCGCGCGCGTGGCCTTTGTCCAGCGTTCGGACGCGACCGCCTTCTGCGACCAGATCGAACAGCGCCACGGCATCCGCCCCCTGTTCATCCCCTGCGACATCACCGACATCGCCGCGCTTCAGGACGCGATGGCCCAGGCCGCGGCCGCGCATGGCGACATCACGGTGCTGGTCAACAATGCGGCAAACGACGCCCGCCACCGGCTTGAAGACCTGGGCGTCGAGGACTGGGACCGTTCGATCGCGGTCAACCTGCGGCCGCATTTCTTCACCGCCCAGGCCGCGGCGCCGATGATGCGGCGCGCGGGCGGGGGATCGATCATCAACTTCTCGTCGATCAGCTACATGATGGGCAATGCGGGCTATCCGGCCTATGCCACGGCCAAGGCGGGCATCACCGGTCTGACCCGCGCGCTGGCGCGCGAGCTGGGCCCCGACCGGATCCGCGTCAACGCGCTGATGCCCGGCTGGGTACTGACCGATCGTCAGCTGGAACTCTGGGCCACGCCCGAGGATCTGGCCGCCCATCTGGCCCGCCAATGCCTGAAGGAACATCTGAAGCCGCAGGACATCGTGGATGCAACGCTGTTCCTGGCATCGAATGCCAGCCGCATGATGACCGGTCAGGCCATGGTGGTGGATGGCGGCGTCGTGGTCACGGGCTGAAGGGAACATGGACATGACCTCACCCGACTGGATCGCGGCGGATTGGGGCACATCGCATCTGCGCCTGTGGCTGATGGACGAATCCGACCGCGTGCTGCACCGCATCGCGGCCGATTGCGGCATGGGCAGCCTTGCGCGCGACGGGTTCGAACCTGCCCTGCTGCGGCACGTCGGCGACCGCCTGGCCCCGGGCCGCGTCACGCCCGTCATCTGCTGCGGCATGGCCGGGTCGCGCCAGGGCTGGGCCGAGGCCCCCTATGCCCGCACGCCCTGTCCACCGCCTTCGCTGGCGCAGGCGGCCGCCGCGCCCACGACCGATCCGCGGCTGGAGGTGCGCATCCTGCCCGGCATCGCGCAAGAGCGGCCTGCCGACGTGATGCGCGGCGAGGAAACCCAGATCAAGGGCTGGCTGGCCGCCCATCCGGGCTTTGACGGCGTTCTGTGCCTGCCCGGCACCCATTGCAAGTGGGCCCATATCAGCGCGGGCGAGGTCGTCAGTTTCCGCACCTTCATGACCGGCGAGCTGTTCGCCCTGTTGTCGCGCCAGTCGGTGCTGCGCCATTCCCTTTCGGACGAGGGCTGGGACGATGACGCCTTTGCACAGGCCGTCGCCCAGGCGATGTCGAACCCGGGCTCGGTCGCGGCCGACCTGTTCACGATCCGCGCCCAGTCGCTGCTGGCCGGGCTCGACCCGGCGGTGGCCCGCGCGCGCCTCTCGGGCCTCTTGATCGGGCTTGAGCTGGGCGGCGCCCGGCCCTGGTGGCTGGGCCAGGACGTTGCCATCATCGGCGCGCCGAAGATCGCTGCCGCCTATCAGGCCGCCCTGAGCGGCCAGGGCGTGCCAGCCCGCCTTGCCGATTCCGAGGACATGACCCTGCGCGGCCTGATCGCCGCGCGCCGCGCGCAAAGGGAGAACGCCGCATGAGCTGCGAGATCATCGCCATCCTGCGGGGCATCACGCCCGAAGAGGCCAGCCCCGTTGCCCATGCCCTGGTCGAAGCCGGCATCACCCGCATCGAGGTGCCGCTGAACTCGCCCCGCCCGTTCGATTCCATCTCGCGGATGATCGCGGCGGTCGGCGACCGCGCGCTGGTGGGCGCCGGCACGGTTCTGTCGCCCGAACAGGTCGCCCGCCTGCGTGGCCTGGGCGCGGGGCTGGTCGTGTCGCCCGATTGCAACCCGCAGGTCATCGCCGCCGCGCGCGAGGCCGGCATGGTCACCTGCCCCGGCGTGATGACGCCCACGGAATGCTTTGCCGCCCTGCGCGCGGGGGCGGACGCGCTGAAGCTGTTCCCCGCCTCGCTGATCGGGCCCGAGGGCCTGCGCGCCATGCGCGCCGTGCTGCCCGAAGGCGCCCGCGTCTATGCCGTGGGCGGCGTCGGAGCCGACAATTTCGCCCAGTGGCGCGCGGCGGGGGCCGATGGCTTTGGCATCGGCAGCGCGCTTTACAAGCCCGGCCTGACCGTCGAGCAGGTCGCCGAACGCGCGCGCGAACTGGTTCAGGCGTGGGAGCGTTCCGAACCATGACCGCCACGGTCTTTTCCGACACGATCTGCGAACTGGGCGAAGGCCCGCTGTGGCATCCCGAACGGGGCGAGCTGATCTGGTTCGACATCCTCGGCAAACGGATGTTCGCCCGCGCGCCCGGCGGTCCCGAACGGCACTGGGATTTCGATGAACATGTCTCGGCCGCCGGCTGGGTCAGCGAAGGCGAGCTGCTGATCGCCTCGGAAACCGCGCTGTGGCGCTTCGACATGGAAACGGGCACGCGCGCGCGCGTCGTGCCGCTGGAAGCCGACAATCCCGTGACGCGATCGAACGACGGCCGGGCCGATCCATGGGGCGGGTTCTGGATCGGCACGATGGGCAAGCGCGCCGAGCCGCGCGCGGGATCGATCTGGCGCTACTGGCGCGGCGAGCTGCGCCGGCTGGTGCCCGAGGTCACGATCTCGAACTCGATCTGCTTTGCGCCCGACGGGTCCTGCGCCTACTGGACCGACACCGCCGACGGGCGCATCTGGCGCCAGCCGCTCGACCCCGAAACCGGCTGGCCGCGGGGCAATCGCGAACTCTTCGCCGATCTCTCGGACGAAAGCTTCGGCCCGGATGGGTCGGTGACCGACAGCGCGGGCAACCTGTGGAACGCGCAATGGGGCGCGGGCCGGGTGGCCGCCTACGCCCCCGACGGGCGGCTGGTCACGACCCTTGCCGTGCCCGGCGCGCAGGCCTCGTGCCCTGCCTTCGGCGGCCCGGACCTGCGCACCCTGTTCGTGACCACCGCGGCGCAGGGCCTGTCCGACCCGGCCTCGGGCCGCACCTATGCCCTGCCCGCGCCCGTCGCCGGCCTGCCCGAACATCGCGTCATCCTGTGAGGCTGCAATGAAACGCACGCTTGGCGTCTGCTATTACCCCGAACATTGGCCCGAGGAGACCTGGGAGGAGGACGCCGCGCGCATGGCGCAGGCGGGCCTGACCTGGGTGCGCATCGGCGAATTCGCCTGGAGCCGCATAGAGCCCGAGCCAGGACGGCTGAACTGGGACTGGCTGGACCGGGCCATCGCCACGCTTGGCCGCCACGGGCTGAAGGTCGTGCTGGGCACTCCCACTGCCACGCCGCCGCGCTGGATGCTGGAACGTCACCCCGACATGCTGGCGCTGGACGCCCAGGGCCGCCCGCGCGGCTTCGGCTCGCGCCGCCATTACTGCTTCAGCCATCGCGGCTATCTGCACGAATGCCGCCGCATCGTGCGGCTGCTTGCACAGCGCTATGGCCAGCATCCGCATGTCGCCGCCTGGCAGACCGACAACGAATATGGCTGCCACGACACGGTGGTCAGCTATTCCGATGCCGCGCGCCATGCCTTCCGCGACTGGCTGCGCGCGCGCTACGGCACGATCGCCGCTCTGAACGCGGCCTGGGGCAATGTCTTCTGGTCGATGGAGTATCACGATTTCGACCAGATCGGCCTGCCGAACCTGACCGTGACCGAACCCAACCCTTCGCATGTGCTGGATTTCCGGCGCTTCTCCTCGGACCAGGTCGTGGCCTTCAACCGCGCCCAGGCCGAAATCATCCGCGCCTTCTCGGACCGCCCCATCGCGCACAACTACATGGGCCGGGTGACCGATTTCGACCATTTCAGGGTCGGCGCCGATCTGGACATCGCCAGCTGGGACAGCTACCCGCTGGGCTTTCTCGAGGACCGGCTCGAGGTCGATGCCGACTGGAAGCGCCGCTTTGCCCGGCAGGGCGATCCCGACTTCCAGGCCTTTCACCACGACCTGTACCGCGCCGTCGGCCGCGGCCGGTGGTGGATCATGGAACAGCAGCCCGGGCCGGTGAACTGGGCCCCCTACAACCCCGCTCCCCTGCCCGGCATGGTCCGGCTGTGGACATGGGAGGCCTTCGCCCACGGGGCCGAGGCCGTGTGCTATTTCCGCTGGCGCCAGGCGCCCTTCGCGCAGGAACAGATGCATGCGGGCCTTTTGCGCCCCGACAGCGCCCCGGCCCCCGCGCTGGACGAGGCCGCCCGCGTCGCGGCCGAGCTGGCCGACGCGCCCCGGGTCCATGCCGCCCCCGCCCCGGTCGCGCTGATCTTCGACTATGACGCCGACTGGGCCTGGGCGATCCAGCCCCATGCCCGCGGGGCCAGCTATTTCGCGCTGGTCTTCGACCATTACCGGGCGCTGCGCCGGGCGGGCCTGTCGATCGACATCGTGGGGCCGGATTGCCGCGACTTCTCGGGCCGCAGGCTGGTCGTGGCGCCGGGCCTGATGCACATGCCCGACGATCTGAAGACCGCGCTGGCCGAAAGTGGCGCGCAGGTGCTGATCGGGCCGCGCAGCGGGGCGCGGGATGCGTCCATGCGCATTCCCGTGCCGCTGCCGCCGGCCTTTCCGGGGCTGGATGTCACCGTCTCGCGCGTGGAAAGCCTTGCGCCGGGGATGGAGATGCCGCTGCAGGGCGGCGGCCAGATCCGGCTCTACCGCGAGGAAATCGAGGGCGGCGCGACGCCGGTCCTGACGCTGGCCGATGGCGCGCCCGCCGCGATGCGCGCGGGCAATGTCACCTACATGGCCGGCTGGGGCGATGGCGCGGCGCTGGACCGGCTGGTGACGATGCTGGCGGATCAGGCCGGGCTGACCCGCCTGCCCCTGCCCGAAGGCGTGCGCATCCGCGACACGGGCGCCGAACGGTTCTGGTTCAACTACAACCCCTACGCGGTGGACACGCCGGTCGGGCGGCTGGACCCGGCCGGGGTCCTGCGTCAATCCTTCTGAGCGCGCCGGAATATCCGGTGGAACCAGGACAGCGGCAGGAACCGGCCCAGCGTGAAAAGCAGCGCAAAGGGCCTGGGGAAGTTCGTCTCGAACCGGCCGCTTTCGATCTGGTCCAGGATGCGCGCGGCGGCGTCTTCGGGGTCCATCAGGCTGGGCATGTCGAAATCGTTCTTTTCGGTCAGGCGGGTGCGGATGAAGCCGGGATTGGCGATCTGCACGGTCACACCCGTTCCCGCCAGATCGGCCCGCATCGTCTGGGCCAGCGACAGCAGCGCCGCCTTCGACGCGCCATAGCCGATCGCCCCGGGCAGGCCGCGATGGGCCGAAAGCGACCCGACGATCATCACCTGCCCCCGCCCGCGCCGCGCCATTTCGGGCACGACCCGGCCCAGGACGCGCAGCGCGCCGACGAAGTTGACCTGGGCCATGGCGACGGATTCGGCCGCGTCCCAGTCCCGCGCGCGCATCGGCTCATAGCGGCCGGCGGAATAGATCACGCCGTCCGTGCTGCCGGCCTCGCGCACGGCCCGATCGGCCGAATCGTCGTCGGTCACGTCCAGCGTCACGACCCGCGCCCGCGGGGCCAGCTCGGCGGCCAGATCCTGAAGGCGCCCGGCACTGCGCGCCGACAGGACGACCCGCCCGCCCCGCGCCACGATCCCGCGCGCCAGCGCCCGGCCAAGGCCCTCGCTGGCGCCGATGATCCAGAATTCCCGCCCGGCGATGCGGCTCATTGCGCGGGCTCCATCGCCTCGGTCCCGACAGGGGCCGGGGACATGCGCGCCTCGGTATCGGGGCGCATCGTGGCGATCAGCTCGGCGACCCTGATGCCGAACTTGCGCATCTCGGACCGGTTCATCACCGTGCCGTTGTCCATCAGGTACAGCCAATCGGTGACGTCCAGAACATGCCCGCCCGCGCTTTCGGGCAGGCGGATGCGATAGGTCAGATGGGCCACGGCGCCCGCCTGTTCGCCCCGGCCCGTGCCGATGATGTCATCGGCCGTGGCGACGAAACTGCCATCGCCGTTCACCTTCAGATGCCACAGGCGGCGCTGGTCGGTGCCGTTGTCATAGATGAAATGTTCGCTCAGCGTGCCGGAATTGCCGGTCCAGCTGCCCTCCATCCGGGCGACGAAGCGGGTGGTCACCCGCCCCGTGGGGCCAAAGATCACGCCTTCGGAGATCATCGGCCCCGAAAGCACGCGCCGGATGTCCATCGGCGGCCCGGTATCTGCATAATCCGTGACGCTTTGCGCCGAGAAGGAAAGAAAGCCCCGCTGCACGGCGATCAGCGCCAGTGCAAGAAGGGCCAGAACAAGCAGCGTTTTCATGCGCTTTCTCCGTCCAGGGGGTGACGCGCGACCCACAGGATCACGCCAAGTTTCAGGATGCAGGGCAGTCCGGCATACAGGATCAGCAGGGCACCCATCGCCCGGGCCGGGCTGTCTCCGCCCGGCTCGAATCCCGCGATCTGCAGCAGGGGCAGCGCGACGCCCGCCGCCAGCCCCAGCGCCGCCTTGCCCGCAAGGCTCCACAGGCCAAAGGCCAATCCCGGCGCAAGCCCCGCGCGGGCCAGCGCGGCCGAGAACAGCGCCGGCAGGATCACCATATCCGCCCCCAGTGCCGCACCCGACGCCGCCGAGATCGCCGCAAAGGCCACAGCGTCGCCGGGCTGCAGGACGCCCGCAAAGACAAAGGCCGCCACGGCCAGCGCCATCCCCGCGATCAGCGTCGGCCGCGCGCCGGCCCGGCGGGCCAGCCGCGACCACAGCGGCGCCGACAGGCCCGCGGCCACGAAGAACAGGATCAGGAAGACCCCCGCCATGCCGGGCAGGCGCAGATAATCGCCCACGAAGAACAGGAACAGCGTCGAGGTAAAGGCCACCGGCAGCGCGTTGACGAAGGCCAGCGCGATCAGCCCGCCCGCGCCCGATCGGCTCAGCGCCGCGCGCGTCAGCGGCGCGGCTGGTGCGACCGGCCCCGACCACAGCCCACGCGATACGGCCAGCGCGACCAGGCACAGAGCCGCCAGCACCACCCCGAAGACGCGCCAGGCGCCTGCCCCCGGCACGGCGCGGCCCAGAAGATCGGGCAGCGCCGCGGCCAGAACGATGCCCGCGATGATCCCGGCCTCGCGCCAGCCGGCCAGCGCAAGCTGCCCGTGCCGCCCGCCTCCGATCGCCACGCCCCGGCCATACAGCAGGATCGTCGCAAGGCTGAAGGCCGTGAACAGCAGCATCAGCGCGGCAACCAGCCAGGCAAGGCCGGGCATCGGCGCCACAAACAGCATCAGGAACCCCGCCGCCAGTCCCAGCGCGGAAAGCCGCGCCAATGTCGCCCCCGACAGGGCAAGCCGATCGGTGAGCCGGCCCAGAAACGGGTCCTGCGCCAGATCGAACAGCCGCATCGCCATCAGCACGACACCCAGGGTCGCCAGGGGCAGGCCCAGGACCTGCCCGGCATAAACCGGCAGATGGATGTAAAGCGGCAACCCGGCCGTGGCCAGCATCGCGCCAAAGACCGCGACCCGCGCGCCCGTGGCCGGATCGACCGCCCCGCCACGCGCGACAGGCGATTCCGCGGGCGATGTCGCGGGCGCGGTCACGACACGTCCCCTTCGGGCGCGGGCGGGCGCGACCGGAAGGGCGCGCGCTTGAGAAACAGGAACAGCGCCTGCCAATGGATCAGCGCCAGCGTCCGCCAGCCGCCGCCGGGCCGGGCCAGCGCCGCGCGCAACAGGCGCGCATTCGTCATCGGACGGCGCGGGCCGGACAGCGTCGCGATCAGCCCGTCCCTGCCATCGGCAAACAGGATGCGGATGCCGATCCGGTCGTCGCGGATGTCAAAGGCGAATTCGTAGCCGCCCGCCACGCGCTGGAACGGCGAGACATGCAGGACCTTTTCGGCCCGCAGCCGGTCGGTGGGCCGGATCGGCCGCAGATCGGGACGGGCGATGAAATAGCTGTGGCGGTCGCCGAAGGTGTTGTTGACCTCGGCGATCGCGGCGATCAGCGCGCCGTCCCGAAAGGCCAGCCAGAAGCTGACGGGGTTGAAGACAAGGTTCAGGAAACGCGGCTGCGTCAGCAGGCGCAGATCGCCCGGCGCGACCCTGACGCCGCGCGCCTCCAGCACCGCGCGCGCCCATTCGGCGCCGCGCCGAGGATCCTTTGGCCCGCCGTGATCGCGGTCCCGCACCGTCGCCAGATTGAACCGGTTGCGCGAGAACAGCGCGGGCCCCGCCGTCGCGTCGGGATCGATCAGCACGTAATCGACCCGGTGGCGAAAGGCATGGGCGATCGCCCCGCGCCGCGCATGGGTGGTCTGGCCGGCGACGATTTCGGGCCAGTTGGTCATGCCGCGACGGCCTCCGACCGTTGGTCCCGGATCGCGCGGGCGGCGTTCAGGCCGCTGGTGAACCCGTCCTCGTGAAAGCCATAGCCGGTCCAGGCGCCCGCGAACCATGTGCGGTTGCGGCCCTGGATCCCGCCGATCCGCGCCTGCGCCGCGAATGCCGCCTGGTCAAAGACCGGGTGGCGAAAGACCGTGTCGTCGTGGACCAGGTGTTCGGGGATCTCGCGCTCGGGGTTCAGCGAGACGAACAGCGGGTCATCGTCGGGAATGTTCTGCAACCGGTTCATCCAGTAGGTGACATTGATATGGGGCGCGTCCTCTCCGGTTTTTGCGCGATAGACCCACGAGGCCCAGGCGCGCCGACGCCGCGGCATCTGGTCGGTGTCGGAATGCAGCACCACGCGGTTGTCCTGATAGCGCACGGCCGAAAGGATCGCGCGTTCCTCGGGGCTGGGCGAATGCAGCATCCGCAAAGCCACGTCGCTGTGAACGGCCAGGATCACCGCGTCGAAACGCGCCTCGGCCCCCTGGGCATGGATGGTCACGCCGGCTTCGTCCCGCACGATCGCGTCCACCGGACAGCCCGCGCGGATGGTCGCGCCCCGCGCGGCCAGATGGGCCTCGACCCGGCGGACATATTCGCGGCTGCCGCCCCGGACCGTGTACCATTGATGCTGGCCCGTGATGCCCAGCAGGCCATGATTGCGAAAGAAATCGACCAACGCCCGCGCCGGAAAGCGCCCGACCTGGCCCGGCGGCGTGGACCAGATCGCCCCGCAGATCGGCAGCATGTAATAGTCGCGGAACCACCGGCCCAGCCGCAGCGTCTCGACCAGGTCGGCCAGCGTCATGGTATCGTCCCGCGCCGCGCGCTCGGCATGGGCGTGGAACCGCATGATGTCGCGCAGCATCCGCAGATAGCCGGGGCGCATCAGGTTGCGTTTCTGCGCCACCAGCCCGGCCAGATCGTGCAGGCGATACTCGACCTTGCCATCGTCGATCGTGGCGCCAAAGCTCATGCAGCTTTCCTGCACGGGCACCGAGAGCGCATCGAACATCGCCGTCAGATTGGGGTAATTGGCGTGGTTGAAGACGATGAACCCGGTATCGACCGGCTGATCGCCCCGGCGCCCCGCCATCACCGTGCGTGCATGGCCGCCCAGGCGCGGTTCGGCCTCGAACAGCGTTACGTCATGGTCGTCGGCCAGATGATAGGCCGCCGCCAGGCCCGATACGCCCGCGCCGATGACGGCCACGCGCCTGCGTTGAACGAAAGCTGCATCGAATGACATGTGATCCGTTCCCTTGTCCCTTGTTCTTGTCACAGGGATACGCCGGACGATGCCGGCCGGATCATTCCGCGCAATCATTCCGCGGATCCCGTGCGCGAAACTTCCCCGACAGGTTTTTTCGCCCAAAGGTGATCCGCCCGGATCGCGGCCGCGTATTCGTGGCATGTTGAACCAGATCGCCCAGCCTGACACAGTGTTTCCGAACCGCGTCGAAAGGCGTGCCGGCCGGCCCGGGCATTCGCCCTGGCGCAAGCCACAGGCAGATGGGAACGACATGGACGACACCTCGGGCACGGAAAAACCCTGCCCCCAGACCGAATGGATGATCGCGGTGCGCGATCGCCGGGACCGCACGGCCTTTGCAAGGCTGTTCGACCATTACGGTCCGCGGCTGAAGGCCGTCGCCATGCGGGGCGGCGCCTCGGCGGCCGAAGCCGAGGATATCGTGCAGGACGTGATGTTGACGATCTGGCACAAGGCGCACCATTTCGATCCCGGCCGGGCGCAGGTCTCGGCCTGGATCTATCGCATTGCGCGCAACCGCCAGATAGACCTGTTCCGGCGCCGCGCGCGTCCCGAACCCGAAGAGATCGTCGGCGAAGAGCGCAACGCCGACGACGCCGCCGAAGCGGTGGCGCTGGATCAGGAGGCCGCGCGGCTGCGCGCCGCCCTTGCCCGCCTGAACCTCGATCAGCGGCACATGATCGAAAAGGCTTACCTGGGCGAAATGACCCATGTCGAAATCCAGGAAGAGACCGGCCTGCCGCTTGGGACGATCAAGTCACGCCTGCGTCTTGGCCTGCAACGGCTGCGGCACGAGCTGAAGGAGCTACGAAAAGCATGAGCGACATCCGCCACCACATCCCCGACTGGATGATGCGCGACTATGTCGCAGGGGCGCTTGCCCATCCCTTTGCCCTGGTCGTGGCGACACATGTCTCGATGTGCGACGAATGCCGCGCCCTGATGGGCACGCACGAGGTGCTGGCCGGTGCCGCGCTCGAGGATGTGGACGCGGCCCCCCTGTCGGCCGACCTGCGCGAACGGCTGTTCGCCCGTCTCGACGACGCCCCGCCCGACCATGTCCGCCCCGCGCCGCGCCGGCAGGGCATCTATCCCGGTCCGCTGGCCGAGGCGATCGGCGCGCCCGAGCCGCGCTGGCGGTCGCTGGGAATGGGCGTGCGGCAAAGCATCCTCCATGACGGCCCGGACGGCTCGGCGCGGCTGCTGTTCATCCCGCCCGGCCAGGCCATGCCCGAACACAGCCATCGCGGCCTCGAGGCCACGCTGGTCCTGCAGGGCAGCTTCCGGGACGAGACGGACCATTTCGGCGTTGGCGATGTCGAGGTCGCGGACGAGAACCTGACTCATGTGCCTGTTGCCGGGCCGGACGAGCCCTGTATCTGCCTGGCCGCGACGGACGCGCCACTGAAATTCTCGGGCCTGATCCCGCGGCTGGCCCAGCCCTTCCTGCGGATCTGAGGTCATGGCGCGGGCGCTGATCATCGGCGCTTCCGGCGGGATCGGCGCGGCGCTGACCGGCGCCCTGGTCGATCGCGGCTATCAGGTGACCGGCCTGTCGCGCCGCCGCGACGGGCTGGACCTGACCCGCCCCGAGACGGTCGATCCCTGCCTGTCGGCCCTGTCGGGGCCGTTCTCGCGCGTCATCGTCGCCACCGGCATCCTTGCCCCGCCGGGCGGGCGGCCGGAAAAGTCCCTGTCGCAGATCTCGGCCCCGGCGATGGCACAAGTCATGGCCGTCAACGCGATCGGCCCGGCGCTGATCTTGCGCCACGCACCCCGGCTTCTGCCGCGCGATGCGCGCTCGGTCCTGGGCGTGCTGACGGCGCGCGTGGGCTCGATCGGCGACAACCGGCTGGGCGGGTGGTATTCCTATCGGGCCTCGAAGGCCGCGGCGAACCAGATCGTCCACACCGCCGCGATCGAGATCGCACGCACGCACCGGCAGGCCTGCCTGGTCGCGCTGCATCCCGGCACGGTCGCCACCCCCTTTACGGCGGATTACACCGGCCACCGCAGGGTCACGCCCGACCAGGCCGCGCGCAACCTGCTGGACGTGATGGACGGGCTTGGCCCGGGCGATAGCGGGCGGTTCCTGGACTGGGCCGGCAAGGAGATCCCGTGGTAAGGCTGGTCCTGGTCCTTGGCGATCAGCTGACCCCCGACATGGCCGCCCTGCGCGCGGCCGACCCCGCCCATGACCGCGTCGTGATGGCCGAGGTCATGGCAGAGGCGACCCATGTTCGCCACCATCCCCGCAAGATCGCCCTGATCCTTGCCGCGATGCGCAAGTTCGCCGCCCGCCTGCGCGCGGCCGGCTGGCGGGTCGATTACACGCGGCTGGACGATCCCGACAATGCAGGCTCGATCCCCGCAGAGCTGATGCGCCGCGCGGGCCAGCACGGGGCCGAAACCGTCCTTGCCACGCGACCTGGCGACTGGCGCCTGTTTGCCGCGATCGACGATCTGCCGCTGGCGCTGGACTGGCACGAGGACGACCGCTTCATCGCGACCCCGGCCGAATTCGACGCCTGGGCCACGGGGCGGCGCGAATTGCGGATGGAATGGTTCTATCGGCTGATGCGGCGCAAGACCGGCATCCTGATGCAGGGCGACCGGCCCGAAGGCGGCCGCTGGAACTATGATTCCGAAAACCGCAAGCCCCCGCGCGCCGATCTGTTCGCGCCGCGCCCCCCGGACTTTCCGCCCGATCAGGTGGTGAACGAGGTACTGGATCTGGTCGAGGCACGCTTTGGCGACCATTTCGGGCGCCTGCGGCCCTTTGGCCTGCCCACCGACGCGGATCAGGCGCAGATCCTGCTTGACCATTTCATGACCCATGCGCTGCCGCATTTCGGCGACTTTCAGGACGCGATGCTGGCGGACAACCCGTTCATGTATCATTCGCTTCTGTCGCCCTGCCTGAACCTGGGCCTTCTGGACCCGCTGGAGGTCTGCCGCCGGGCCGAGTCCGAATGGCGGGCGGGCCGCGTGGCCCTGAACGCGGCCGAAGGGTTCATCCGCCAGATCCTGGGCTGGCGGGAATATGTGCGCGGCATCTGGTGGCGCGAAGGGCCGGACTATGTCACCCGCAATGCGCTGGGGCATGACCGCGACCTACCGCCGCTGTATTGGGGGGCGGAAACACGCATGAACTGCATGGCCCATGTCGTCGGCCAGACCCGCGACCTGGCCTATGCCCATCATATCCAGCGGCTGATGGTGACGGGCAATTTCGCGCTGCTGGCCGGGATCGACCCCGCACAGGTGCATGAATGGTACCTGTCGGTCTATTTCGATGCCTTCGAATGGGTCGAGGCCCCGAACACGATCGGGATGAGCCAATTCGCCGATGGCGGGCTGGTGGCGTCCAAACCCTATATCTCTTCGGGGCGCTATATCGACCGGATGTCGGATTACTGCGCGGGCTGCCATTACCGCGTGGACCGGCGCACCGGGCCGCGCGCCTGCCCCTTCAACCTGCTTTACTGGCATTTCCTGGACCGGCACGCCGACCTTCTGTCGCACAACCGCAGGATGGGGCCGGTCATGGCCAACTGGGCGCGCACCGATGCCGCGACCCGGGCCGAGATCCTGGATCAGGCCGATGCGCTGTCGCGCGACCTGCAGGACGGGCGCACCGTCTAGGGGCGGGGCATTGATCCGCGGGCGCGGTCCATGCGTAAATCGGACAAAGGGGAGCAAACGCCATGCCACGAATGTCCAGGCCCGAAATCGCCGCAACCACCCGCCGGGGAACGATCGTGTTGATCGTCTCGGCCTGTGCGCTGACCGCGATGCCCGCGCGGGCCGAAACCGCCTGGGATTTCGGCTTCGAGGCGCTCGAGGGCGGCCCCCTGCCGATGGAGCAGTTCCGCGGCAAGGTGGTTCTGGTCGTCAACACCGCGTCGTTCTGCGGCTTCACCCCGCAATATCGCGATCTGGTCCAGGTCTGGACCGATTACCGCGCCCGGGGGCTGGTGGTGCTTGGCGTGCCCTCGGACGATTTCGCGCAGGAATATGACGAGGCCGGCAAGATCAAGGAATTCTGCGAACTGACCTATGGCGTCGATTTCCCGATGACCGCGCCGGTCCATGTGCGCGGCACGCGGGCGCATCCGTTCTTTCAATGGGCGCGCGCCGAAACGGGCGAATCCGTGCGCTGGAACTTCAACAAGTACCTGATCGGCCGGGACGGGCGCGTGATCGCCTGGATGCCAAGTCGTCTGAAACCCACCGACGAACGCGCCCGCGCCCTGATCGAACGGGCGCTGGCACAGGGTGCGGCATGAGCCGGCGGATGCAGGCGGGCCGATCCGCGACGCTTCTGGGCCTTCTGGGCCTTGTGCCCTTTGCCGGTCTGACGCTTATCGTGTGGGTATCGGGCCCGTCCTATGACCGGCTCCTGGCGATGCAGGCGCTTGTCGCATGGGGAACGGTGATCCTGGGCTTCATGGCCGGGGCCCGCTGGGCGATGATCCTTCTGTCCGATGCGGCGCCGTCCCTGGGCCGGCTGGCCGCGGTGGGGATCGTTCCCCCGACCATCGGGCTGATCGCCCCGCTGCTGGAACCGCGCATCGGCCTTGGCCTGCTGGCCGTGGCGCTTGCGGGGCTGCTGGTCTTCGAGCTTTCCACCGTCTCGCGGGCCGAAGCGCCCCCTTGGTATCCGCGCCTGCGCCTGTTCCTGTCATCGGGCGCGATCGCCTGCCTGATCGTGGCCATCATCGTGGGCGGCTGACCGGCGCTGCGCGCGGCAGCGCTCGGAACAATACCGCACCTCGTCCCAGACCCGGGCCCATTTCCGGCGCCACGCAAAGGGGCGCCCGCAGATCGCGCAGGTCTTGACGGGCAGATTGCCCTTGCGGCGCATCTTCATGGCGTCTCTGGCGGGAAAAGCGGCATCTGGCGCGCATCCGCCCGGCCAGGTGCATCGCGCAGCACGGCCACGCTTTCGCGCCAGACGCGGAAGAGGCGGCCCGAGACATCCTCGGGCCGCCCACAGCCGGGTTCGATGAACGTGAGTGGCGGCACCGGCCCGGCCCTGTCCGCCCCGCGACGCCGCCGATCACATCGGCGGCATGATCACCGAGTCGATGACATGGATGACGCCGTTCGAGGCCTCGATATCGGCCTGCACGATGTTGGCGTCATTCACCTTGGCGCCGCCCATCAGGCTGATCGTGACGTCCGAACCCTGCACCGTGGCGGCCTTCATGCCGTCCTGCAGATCGCCCGACATCACCTTGCCCGGCACGACGTGGTAGGTCAGGATCGCCACCAGCGTGTCCTTGTTCTCGGGTTTCAGAAGGTTCTCGACCGTGCCCTCGGGCAGCTTGGCAAAGGCCTCGTCGGTGGGCGCAAAGACGGTGAACGGGCCGGGCCCCTTCAGCGTATCGACCAGCCCCGCGGCCTGAACGGCGGCAACCAGCGTGTTGAAGCTGCCCGCCGCGACGGCGGTATCGACGATGTCCTTGGACGCCATGTGGCCATCGGCCATCACGCAGCCGGCCGCGCCGACGATGCCAAGGGCGGTGGTGGCGGCAATGAAGGTTCTGCGAAGCATGGTGATCTCTCCCTGTTGATCCGTTCTGGTGCGGTGATTACGGACCGTCGGGCGGTTCGGATCACTCTTTGACGGATTCGCGGAACAGCAGGACCGAAACGCGGCAGGTGCGGATCATCTCGGTGGTGGTCGAGCCGATGAACAGGCTGCGCAGCCGCGAATGGGCATAGGCCCCCATGACCAGCATGTCGAACTGCGCCTCCTCGACCAGACGGCCCAGAACCTGCGCGGGCTCGCCCTGCAGGACCGAGGCGCTGGCCTCGATCCCCGCGCCGGCCAGCCGGGCCTCGGCGGACTCCAGCCAGTTGCGCGCGCGCTCGGCGGGCTGGCCCACGGTGACGACATGCGCCTTCAGACCGCGAAAGGCCGGGCTGTTGGCGACATGCTCGACCGCGATGCGGGCCGAGGCGCCGCCGTCATGGGCGATCAGCACCTTTTCGATCGGGCGGAAGGCGCGCGCGGTCACCAGAACGGGGCGGTGGCTGGCGCGCACGATGCGTTCCAGGTTCGACCCCAGATGCATCCGCGCGAAATCCGCCGCCTCGCCGCGCTTGCCGATCATCAGGACGCGCGCCTGCGCCTCCAGCTCGGGCAGGACTTCCAGCAGATCGCCATGCAGCAGCCGGGCGGTGACGGGCACGCCCGCCCGTTCGACAATGGCGCGCGCGTCGTCCAGGATCGCGCGGCCCCGTTCGGCCGCCAGCCGCGCGCGGCGCGCGTCCAGCTCGGCCAGCTCCTCCATCAGCGCGCTGCGCGCGCCCAGCCGGATCGCGCCCGACAGGTCGGCCTGTTCGGGCGCCTCGCGCCGGCCCAGAACGTGGATCAGCTCGACCGGCGCACCGGTGCGCCCGGCCAGCCATGACGCGTGTTCGCAGACGCTGGCCGAATAGATCGATCCATCGACCAGCGCGACGATGCGTTTGGTTGTGTCGTTCATGTCCTGCCCCTTCGCCTCAATGCGCCATCAGGCGATCCATCGCGCCCGGCTTGTCATGCACGGCCAGCCGGTCCACCAGTGTGGCCGAGGCCTCGTTCATGCCGCGCAGCTCGACCTCGGCGCCCTCGCGGCGGAATTTCAGCACCGCCATGTCCAGCGCCTGGACCGAGGAGATGTCCCAGATATGCGCATTGCTGACATCGATGATGACGCGTTCGGGCACTTCGCGGAAGTCCAGCGCGTTCATGAAATCCTCGACCGAGGCATAGAAAAGCTGGCCCTCGACGACGTAGTGCCGCACCCGCCCGTCGGCCGAGACGGTCGAGCGCACGCGGAACAGCTGGGCGATCTTGGCGGCAAAGAAGATGCCCGACAGAAGCACGCCCACCAGCACGCCGATCGCCAGGTTGTGGCTCCAGACCACCACCGCCACCGTGGCCAGCATCACGATCGAGGACGACCGCGGATGGGTCCGCAGCGCCTTGATCGACGACCACGAGAACGTGCCGATCGACACCATGATCATGATCGCCACCAGCGCGGGCATCGGGATGCGCCCGACCCAGTCGCCCAGGAAGACCACCAGCACCAGCAGCCCCACCCCCGCGACAAAGGTGGACATCCGCCCCCGCCCGCCGGATTTGACGTTGATGATCGACTGGCCGATCATCGCACAGCCCGCCATGCCGCCGATGAAGCCGGTGGCGAAATTGGCAACCCCCTGGCCCACGCATTCCTGGTTGCGGTCGCTGCGCGTGTCGGTCAGTTCATCGACGATGTTCTGGGTCATCAGGCTTTCCAGCAGGCCCACCACCGCCACCGCCACCGAATAGGGGAAGATGATCGCCAGCGTCTGGAAGTTCAGCGGCACGTCCGGCAACAGGAAGACCGGCAGCGTATCGGGCAGCGCGCCCATGTCGGCGACGGTGCGCACCTCCCAGCCGGTCAGCTGGGTCAGCGCGGTCAGCACGATGATCGTCACCAGCGGCGACGGCACCGCGCGTGTCAGGCGCGGGAACAGATAGATGATCGCCAGCCCCAGCGCGACCAGCGCATAGGTCAGCGGCGGCACGCGCGTGGGGTCCAGCTCGGGCAGCTGGGCGATGAAGATCAGGATCGCCAGCGCGTTCACGAAACCCGTCATGACCGAGCGCGAGACATAGCGCATCACGAAGCCCAGCCGCAAAAGCCCCGCGCCCACCTGCAGGATGCCTGCCAGGATCGTCGCGGCCAGCAGGTATTCCAGCCCGTGATCGCGCACCAGCGACACCATCAGCACCGCCGTCGCCGCCGTCGCGGCCGAGATCATGCCCGGCCGCCCGCCGACAAAGGCCGTGATGACCGCGATGGAAAAGCTGGCATACAGCCCCACCTTCGGGTCCACGCCCGCGATGATCGAAAAGGCGATCGCCTCGGGGATCAGGGCCAGCGCCACGACCAGACCCGCCAACAGGTCGGCGCGCAGATTGCCGAACCATTGGTCGCGATAGACATCAATCGAGATCATCCCGAACTTCCCCTTTTCATCACTTGCGGCACCGGCCGACAGGGCGCATCCCCGGTCGGCGGACAAGGCCGGGTCAGAAGCATGGCAACCGCGCCGGCGTCAAGGGCGAAACGGGGCCGCGACGCGGCTTTTCCGCCCGCGCGTGTCGCGCGCACGGCACGAAACACGGCACGAAATCGGGCGGGGACTGGCCCCGCCCGGGTCGCGCGATCGGGTCGCGCGTCTCTGCCGCGTCAGGTGAACTTGCGGATCTCGCCCGAACGCAGGCGGGACAGATAGCCGTTCACCTCGCGCTTGACGATCGGCATCAGGACATACAGCCCGATGATGTTGACCACCGCCATGGCAAAGATCGCCGCGTCCGAAAAGTCGATCACCGGCCCCAGATTGGCCGCCGCGCCGACGATGACAAACAGGCAGAACAGGATCTTGAAGATCAGCTCCTGCTGCTTGCCCTCGCCAAACAGGTAGGTCCAGGCCTTCAACCCGTAATAGGACCACGAGATCATCGTCGAAAACGCGAACAGCACCACCGCCACGACCAGAAGATACGGGAACCACGAAAAGGCCGAGGCAAAGGCCGCCGAGGTCAGGCCCACGCCGGTCGCGCCGGTCGCCGTGACGATGTGGCCGCCCTGATCGACGACATAGCGCCCGGTTTCGGGGTCGATCACCAGCTGGCCGGTAAAGATGATGACCAGCGCCGTCATGGTGCAGATTACCACCGTGTCGATGAAGGGCTCCAGCAGCGACACGAAGCCTTCGGTCACGGGCTCCTTGGTGCGCACGGCCGAATGGGCGATCGCGGCCGATCCCACGCCGGCCTCGTTCGAAAACGCGGCCCGCTTGAAGCCCTGGATCAGCGCGCCCACCGCGCCGCCCGCGATCCCCATGTCGGTGAACGCGCCCCGGAAGATCTGGGTGAAGGCCCAGCCGATATTGCCGATGTTCATTCCGATGATGACCAGCGCCGTGCCGACATAGAGGATGGCCATGAAGGGCACGACCTTTTCGGTCACGCGCGCGATCGACTTGATGCCGCCCACGATCACGATGAAGACGATGAAGGCAAAGACGACCCCCGTGATCCAGCCGGGATAATCGCCGAACACGCCCGCCAGCTGCTGATGCGCCTGGTTGGCCTGGAACATGTTGCCGCCGCCAAAGGCGCCGAAGATGCAGAAGATCGAGAACAGCACCGCAAGGACCCGCCCGCCGGGCACGCCGCGTTCGGCAAAGCCCTTGGTCAGGTAATACATCGGCCCGCCCGAAACCGTGCCGTCCTCGTATTCGTTGCGGTATTTCACGCCCAGCGTGCATTCGGTGAATTTCGAGGCCATGCCCAGAAGACCCGCCAGGATCATCCAGAAGGTCGCGCCCGGCCCCCCGATGCCCACGGCAACCGCCACGCCGGCAATGTTGCCGAGGCCCACCGTGCCCGACAGCGCGGTCGCCAGTGCCTGGAAATGGCTGACCTCGCCCGCATCCCGCGGGTCCGAATAATCGCCGCGCACCAGCGCGATCGAATGGCCCAGCACGCGGAACTGGATGAAGCCGAAATACAGCGTGAAGACCGTCGCCGCGACCACCAGCCAGCCCACGATCCACGGAAAGGACGTGCCCGGGAAGTTCGAGAAGATCAGGCTGACGAACCAGCCGGTGGAATCGGCAAAGATCCGGTTGATCGTGTCGTCCAGCGTCTCGACCTGGGCCCAGGCCGGGGCGGCGGCACACAGCGCAAAGGCAAGGGCCAGGGCACGGGACAAGGCACGGGACCCGAATGAATGTTGCATGTCTTACTTCCCTGTATGTTCCGTTACGGCACGATCGTGCAGGCGACCGGCGAGATCTGGGCAAGCGTCACGGCGACCGAGCCGAACAGCCGCTGCGCCAGACGCGATTCCCCCGTGCGCCCGACAAAGACCTGCCCGGCGCGGGCCTCCTTGGCGATCTGACAGATCGTCTCGGCGACATGGCCATAGCGGACCTCGGCCGAAACCGGAACGCCCGCATCGCCCAGTTCCTTCAGCAGCGGGTCGATCAGCGCGTTCTGCGCGCGCGCCAGCTCCTCGGCGCGGCGCTTGTGGCGCTCGGCGATTTCTTGCGGCGTCAGAAAGGAATAGGGCGACCATTCCAGGACATGGGCAATCACGACCGAAGCGTCGATCAGCCCGGCCTGCCGGATCGCGAAATCGACCGCCCGGCGACTGGCCGCGCTGCCGTCATAGGCCGCAACAAGGATATCCTTCATTCCCGCTGTCCCTTTCCTGTTTCGGCGCAAGGGTCCAGGCCAGCGAAAAGGGCCATCGACCAATACGCGGTGTGGTCAGTCCGTCGGGATCCAAGCGGACAGGATCACCCCGTTGGCCGATTGACGCAAGGGAAATTCCCGGCCGGGCCGATACCCGCCGGGATCGTGTTGCACCCGCGCCCCGCCACGGGGGGCGCAAAGGGGCGTGTCCCTGCTCAGCCGTCCTTGCGCATCGCCGCGCGCAGCGCATCGGCCAGCGCGCCATTGGACAGAGTGTCACTGGCCTGTGGACGGGACCCACGAGGGGCCGCCTTCGCCGGCCCGCCCCTGTCCGGTCCACCCCGGTCCGGTCGGCCCTTCTGCGGCTGGCCCTTCTGTGGCTGGCCCCTGTTCTGCTGATTCGCATCCTGCGCGCCGCCATCCTTGCGCATCGTCAGGCTGATGCGGTTGCGCTTCAGATCGACCTCCAGCACGCGGACGCGGACGATGTCGCCCGGCTTGACCACCTCGTGCGGGTCGCGGACAAAGCGGTCGGCCAGCTGGCTGACATGGACCAGCCCGTCCTGGTGCACGCCGATATCGACGAAGGCGCCGAAGGCGGCGACATTGGTCACGGTGCCTTCCAGCACCATGCCCGGGCGCAGGTCGCGGATCTCCTCGACCCCGTCGGCAAAGGTGGCGGTGCGGAAACTGGGGCGCGGGTCGCGGCCGGGTTTCTCCAGCTCGGCCAGGATGTCGCGGATCGTGGGCAGGCCGAACCGGTCGGTGACGAAATCCTCGGCCCGGATACCCTTCAGCGCGGCCGGATTGCCCATGATTTCGCGGATGTCGCGGCCACAGGCGGCCACGATGCGTCGCGCGACCTCATAGGCCTCGGGGTGGACGGCCGAGGCGTCCAGCGGCTCGTCGCCCTCGCGGATGCGCAGAAAGCCCGCGCATTGCTCGAAGGCCCGCGGCCCCAGCCCCGGCACATCCATCAGCTGCGCGCGCGACCGGAAGGCGCCGTGTGCGTCGCGATGGGCGACGATGGCGCGCGCCAGCGACGGCCCCACGCCCGAGACACGCGCCAGAAGCGGTGCCGAGGCGGTGTTGAGATCCACGCCCACGGCGTTCACGGCATCCTCGACCACCGCGTCCAGTGCCTGCGCCAGCCGGCGCTGGTCCACGTCGTGCTGATACTGGCCCACACCGATGGATCGCGGCTCGATCTTCACCAGCTCGGCCAGCGGGTCCTGCAGGCGGCGGGCGATCGACACCGCCCCGCGCAGCGACACGTCCAGGTCGGGGAATTCCTGCGCCGCCAGTTCCGAGGCCGAATAGACGGACGCCCCGGCCTCGGACACGACCACGGCGCGCGGCCGCGCCACACCCTCGGGCAGGTCGCGCAGGACCTGCGCCACGAAACGCTCGGTCTCGCGGCTGGCGGTGCCGTTACCGATGGCGATCAGCTCGACCCCGTGCGCGCGGACCATGCGCGCGATCTCGGCCGCCGCGCCGCGCGTATCGTTGCGCGGCTGGAACGGATACAGCGTCGCGGTTTCCAGCAGCTTGCCCGTCGCATCGACCACCGCGGCCTTGACGCCGGTGCGGATGCCGGGGTCCAGCCCCAGAACCGGGCGCGGCCCGGCGGGCGCGGCCAGCAGCACGCCGCGCAGGTTGCGGGCAAAGACCTCGATCGCCTCTTCATGGGCGCGGGCGCGCATCTCGGACAACAGGTCCATGTACATCGACAGCGACAGCTTGACCCGCCAGGTCCAGCCGGCGGCCTCGCGCAGCCACAGATCGCCGGGCGCCTCGCCCGCAATGCCGATCTGCGCCGCGATCAGGCCGATGGCGCGGGCCAGCCCCTCGTCCCCGTCGGGGGCGATTTCCAGGCTGACGATCTCTTCCTTGGCCGCGCGCAGGATGGCCAGCGCCCGGTGCGAAGGGATCGTCGCCCATTTCTCGGCATGGTCGAAATAGTCCGAGAACTTGGCCCCGGCCTCTTCCTTGCCCGCGATCACGCGGGCGCGGACCACGGCGTTGTGGCGCATGAAATCACGCATCGCGCCCAGCAGCGCGGCGTTCTCGGCCAGCTCCTCGGCCAGGATGTCGCGCGCGCCCGACAGCGCCTCGCGCACCGTCGGGACGGCCTCGGTCAGATAGGCCTGGGCCAGATCCTCGGGCCGTGCGGCGCGGTCGTCCAGGATCGCGCGCAACAGCGGCTCCAGCCCGTTTTCGCGGGCGATCATCGCGCGCGTGCGTCGCTTGGGCCGGAAGGGCAGATACAGGTCCTCGAGCTCGGCCTTGGACGGGGCCGCGGCGATGGCGCGGGCCAGCTCGTCGGTCAGCTTGCCCTGCTCGGCGACCGATTTGAGGATCGCGGCGCGGCGCGCTTCCAGCTCGCGCAGATAGGCCAGCCTTTCGGCCAGACGGCGCAGCTGCGTGTCGTCCAGCCCGCCCGTCACCTCCTTGCGATAGCGCGCGACGAAGGGCACCGTCGCCCCGCCGTCCAGAAGCCCCGCCGCCGCCACGACCTGTTCGGGGCGCGCGCCGATTTCCTCGGCGATGCTGCGGGCGATGCGCGCCTCTGTCCGGGCCGGGTCGATCTGGGGAAGGGTCGTGGTCACTGCGGGCCTCCTGCGGTCTTGGGAAGGCCGTGATACCGCCGCGCGCGGCCAGCGCCAAGGGGGCCATTCTTGTCAATGCTGACATTTCGCGCCCCTTTTCCCCGGCCGCGATCCGGGCCAGACATGGGAAACGCAACCGCCCCGGGACACGCGCCGCGATGATGACCCTGACCGTATTCCTGGCCGTGCTGGCCGCGGCCTTCCTGCATGCCGGCTGGAACGCGCTGATCAAGGCCGGCCCCAGCAAGCAGACGGCGATGTTCGTCCTGACGACGGGCCATGCCGCGATCGGGCTGGCCGTGGCGGCGCTGCATCCCCTGCCCGCGCCGCAGGTCTGGCCGTGGCTTCTGGGCTCGGCGCTGATCCATACGGCCTATCAGCTGTTCCTGGCCCATGCGCTGGAACAGGGCGATCTCAGCCGTGTCTATCCGATCGCGCGCGGCACCGCGCCGCTGATCGTGCTGGCGGTCAGCCTGGCGCTGCTGCCCGACCGGGTGGCGCCCCTGTCGGTGGCGGGGATCGTCACCCTGGGCGCGGGCATCGCGATCATGGCGCGGGGCGCGCTGCGCCTGGGCGAATCGCGCCGGATGCTGCCCCATGCGCTGGGGGCTGCTGCGGCCACGGCGGGCTATACCCTGACCGACGGGCTGGGCGCGCGCGTCTCGGGCGCGCCGGTGGCCTATGTCGGCTGGCTGATGGTGCTGTCGGCCGTCTTCTTCACCCCCGCCATCGTGGCGCTGAAGGGGCGCGGGGTGCTGCGTACGGGGCGGCGCGGCTGGGCGGTGGGACTGCTGGCCGCGGCGGGGTCGTTCGGGGCCTACGCGATCGCGGTCTGGGCCATGACCCGCGCGCCGATCGCGCTGGTGGGCGCGCTGCGCGAAACCTCGATCCTGTTTGCCGTCCTGATCGGCTGGCTGGCCTTTGGCGAACGGATGGACCGGACCAAGGCACTGGCCGCGGCGCTGATCGTGACCGGGGTCATCCTGACGCGCCTTGCCCCCACGGCATGAGCCGTCGCCGCTTGACGGTATGTCTGGGCGGTCGTCACATTGGCATGCTGACGCCACGGACTGGAAAGACATGATGGACGATCTCTCGACACCGCCCGATTCCGTGCGCCTGCAGGGCCTGTTCGATGCCATGAGAACCGCCGCGCGCGCCCGGCCGGTCGTCGACCTGGCCACGCGGCTGGACCGATTGACGCGGCTGCGCGCGATGGTGCTGACGCATGAACAGGCGCTGGTCGATGCGATCGGGCGCGATTTCGGGCACCGCCCGGCGGCCGACACGCGCATCCTGGACATCGCGCCGCTGCTCAACGCCATCCACCACGCGCGGCGCCGGCTGAAATCCTGGATGCGCCCGCGCCGGCGGCCGGTTTCGTGGCTGTTCCAGCCCGCCCGCGCCTGGATCGAGCCGCGCCCGCTGGGCGTGGTCGGCGTGGTCGCGCCGTGGAACTATCCGCTGTATCTGGCACTGGGGCCGGCGGTGGATGCGCTGGCCGCGGGCAACCGGGTTCTGATCAAGCCCTCGGAACTCTGCCCGGCCTTTTCGGACCTTCTGGCGCGCATCGTGGCCGACAGCTTTGCCCCCGACGAGCTGGCCGTCGTCACCGGCGGGCCGGATCTCGCCGCGCGATTCTGCGCGCTGCCCTTCGATCACCTGGTCTTTACCGGATCGACCGCCGTGGGCCGCAAGGTCGCGCAGGCCGCCGCGCCCAACCTGACGCCCGTGACGCTGGAGCTGGGCGGCAAGTCGCCCGCGATCCTGGCCCCCGATGCCGATCCCGCCCGGGCGGCGCGGTCGATCCTGTTCGGCAAGATCATCAATGCGGGCCAGACCTGCGTCGCGCCCGACTATGTGCTGGCGCCCCGCGACATGCTGCCCGCCCTAACCGACGCCCTGCACGGCCGCGCCCGGGACATCCTGGGCGACGGCCCCTGCCCCACCGCGATCATCAGCGACCGCCACCACGCGCGGCTGATGGGACTGCTGGACGACCTGCCGCCCGGCACGCGGGTCCAGACGATCGGCCGCGACGATCCCGCGACACGGCGCATGGCGCTGCGGCTGGTGATCGACCCAGCCCCCGACAGCGCCCTGATGCGCGAAGAGATCTTCGGCCCGATCCTGCCCGTCCTGCCGGTGGACGACATCGCGCAGGCGCTGGACTTCGTCGCCGGGCGAGACCGGCCGCTGGCGGCCTATGTCTTTGCCCGATCGTCCCGCGCGGCGCGGGCGCATCTGGCGCCGCTGGTCGCGGGCGGGGTCACGATCGGCGGCACGATCCTGCATCTGGCACAGGACGAACTGCCCTTCGGCGGGGTCGGCGCCTCGGGCATGGGCGCCTATCACGGCAGCGCGGGATTCGAACGTTTCTCGCACATGATGCCCGTCTTCGACCCCGGCCCCGTCAACGCGTTTGAACGCATGGGCCCGCGTTTCGGGCGGATGGCCATGGCGGCCTATCGCCTGCTGCGGATGCGGTGAAAAAGGGCCGGCCCCCGTCTGGGGACCGGCCCGGCGCCTGCGTGAGTGGTGGTGGAAACGTCAGGCCTGCAGGTCGTAGCGATCCGCGTTCATCACCTTGGTCCAGGCGGCGACGAAGTCGCGGACGAACTTCTCGCGGTTGTCGTCCTGGGCATACAGCTCGGCATAGGCCCGCAGGATCGAGTTCGAACCGAACACCAGATCCGCCCGGGTCGCGGTGTATTTCACCTGGCCCGTCGCACGGTCGCGGATGTCATAGCTGTTGCGCCCGGTCGGCACCCATTCATAGTTCATGTCGCACAGCGTCACGAAGAAGTCGTTGGTCAGCACGCCCACGCGGTCGGTAAAGACCCCGTGCTTCTGGCCGCCGTAATTGGCGCCCAGCACCCGCAGGCCGCCGACCAGAACCGTCATCTCGGGTCCCGTCAGGCCCATCAGCTGGGCGCGGTCCAGCATCAGCTCTTCGGGGCTGCAGGCATAGTCCTTCTTCATGTAGTTGCGGAACCCGTCGGCGATCGGCTCCAGCAGGTTGAAGCTGTCGATGTCGGTCATCTCCTGCACCGCATCGCCGCGACCGGGGGCAAAGGGCACCTCGACATCGAAGCCCGCCTTGCGGATCGCCTCTTCCAGCGCGACATTGCCCGCCAGCACGATCACGTCGGCGACCGAGGCGCCGGTTTCCGCCGCGATCGGCTCCAGCGCGGCCAGAACGCGGGCCAGACGCTCGGGCTCGTTGGCCTCCCAGTCCTTCTGGGGCGCAAGGCGGATACGCGCGCCATTGGCGCCGCCGCGGTAATCCGACTGGCGGAAGGTGCGCGCCGAATCCCAGGCCGTGGCGATCAGCTCGTGGCCGGGAATGTCCAGCGCGCGGATCTTCGCCTTGACGGCCTCGACGTCGTAATCGGCATTGCCGGCGGGGATCGGGTCCTGCCAGATCAGGTCCTCCTGCGGCACTTCCGGCCCGAACCAGCGCGTCTTGGGCCCCATGTCGCGGTGGGTCAACTTGAACCAGGCCCGCGCGAAGACCTCCGAGAAATACTGCGGGTCCTTGTAGAAGCGCTCGGCGATCTGGCGATAGACCGGATCGACCTTCAGCCCCATGTCGGCATCGGTCATGATCGGGTTGTGCCGGATCGAGGGATCCTCGACATCGACGGGCTTCAGCTCTTCGGGCAGGTTGACCGGCTCCCACTGCCATGCGCCGGCGGGCGATTTCTTCAGCTCCCAGTCATAGTTCAGCAGCAGCTCGAAATAGCCGTTGTCCCAGCGCGTCGGATGCGTGGTCCAGGCACCCTCGATCCCCGAGGTCACCGTGTCGCGCCCGATGCCGCGCGTCTTGCGGTTGATCCAGCCCAGGCCCTGTTCCTCGATCGGGGCGGCCTCGGGCTCGGGGCCCAGATTGGCGGCATCGCCATTGCCGTGGCACTTGCCCACCGTGTGGCCGCCCGCGGTCAGCGCGACGGTTTCCTCGTCGTTCATGCCCATGCGGGCAAAGGTCTCGCGCACCTGCTGGGCGGTCTTCAGCGGATCGGGCTGGCCGTTCACGCCTTCCGGGTTGACGTAGATCAGGCCCATCTGCACCGCCGCCAGCGGGTTTTCCAGCGTGTCGGGCTTGTCCACGGACTCATAGCGGTTGTCCGACGGCGCCAGCCATTCCTTCTCGGCGCCCCAATAGACGTCCTTTTCCGGCTCCCAGATGTCCTCGCGGCCGAAGGCAAAGCCATAGGTCTTCAGCCCCATGGATTCATAGGCCACGGTGCCCGCCAGGATCATCAGGTCGGCCCAGCTGATCTTGTTGCCGTATTTCTTCTTGATCGGCCACAGCAGCCGCCGCGCCTTGTCCAGGTTGGCGTTGTCGGGCCAGGAATTCAGCGGCGCGAAGCGCTGGTTGCCGGTATTGCCGCCGCCCCGGCCATCGGCCGCGCGGTAGGACCCCGCCGCGTGCCAGGCCATGCGGATCATCAGCCCGCCGTAATGGCCCCAGTCCGCCGGCCACCAGGGCTGGCTGTCGGTCATCAGCGCGTGCAGATCGGCCTTCAGCGCGGCCACGTCCAGCTTCTTCAGCTCCTCGCGATAGTTGAAGTCGGGCCCCATCGGGTTCGACTTGGTGTCCTGCTGATGCAGGATGTCCAGGTTCAGCGCATTCGGCCACCACGCCATGACCGAGGACCCGGCCCGCGTGTTCGACCCGTGCATGACGGGGCACTTGCCGCCGCCGGCGCCACCCTTGGGGATGTCGTTTCCGTCCATCGTCGTTCTCCTGTCTTGCCAAGGCGGGGGTCGCCGCCGCGAATGCGGTCGGTCGCGCCCCGCGCCAAAATTCGATGCGCATGGTGTAACAGCCGCGCGTCATAATTGGAAATTGCATTTTCCAACCGATCCGATAGGTTCTTCCTATGACTCGGCTGACCATCAAACATCTGCGCTATTTCGATGCGCTGGCCCGCCACGGCCATTTCGGCCGCGCGGCCGAGGATTGCGCCATCTCGCAGCCCGCCCTGTCGGCCCAGATCAAGGAGCTGGAACAGATCATGGGCGCCAGCCTTGTCGAACGCGGCGCGCGGCAGGCGCATCTGACAGCGCTGGGGGCGGAATTCGTGGCCCGCGCCCGCCCCATCCTGCGCGCGCTGCAAGAGCTGGAATCGCTGGGCCGCGTCGCGCGCGGGCCGCTTTCGGGCCATCTGCGGCTGGGGGTCATTCCCACCATCGCGCCCTATCTGCTGCCCGGCCTGATTCGCGCCGCGACCCGGCGCTGGCCGGATCTGGACATTCGCCCGCGCGAAACCGTGACCAGCCGCCTGATCCGCGACCTGGCCGAGGCCCGGCTGGACGCGGCGATCCTTGCGCTGCCTGTCTCGGAACCCTTCCTGCACGAGGAAGAGCTGTTCACCGAGGATTTCGTTCTGGTCCGCCCCGCGGCGGATGCCGACCGCCCGGTCCCCAGCGCCGAAGGCCTGCGCGAGATGCGGCTTTTGCTGCTGGAAGAGGGGCACTGCTTCCGCGATCAGGCGCTGGAATTCTGTGCCCGCAACGGCCCCGCCCCGCGCGAGCTGATGGAGGGATCATCGCTGGCCACGCTGGTCCAGATGGTGGGCGCGGGGATGGGCGTGACACTGATCCCCGAAATGGCCGTGCCGGTCGAGACCCGCGCGGCCGATGTCGCGCTGGCCCCGCTGGCCCCGCCGCGCCCGCAACGGACCATCGGCATGGTGTGGCGCAAGACCTCGCCGCTGGCGGGGCAGCTTGCCGACCTGGCCGAATGCGTGCGCGAGATCGGCCTTGCCGCGCGGGAAGAGGCGCGCGCCATGATGGCCCCCGGCTGACGGGTCAGGACCGGGACGGCGGTTGTTGCCCGTGTCGGCACAGGCGCACGCCCCGGCCCTGGATCATCCCCAGAACCGCCGCCTCGCGCAGGATCTTCCAGGTCGCTTCGCGCACCGCCCGCGGCCCGGCATCGTCGGCAAACGGCAGATGCACCACGCGATCCACCGTGCCCAGGCTATCGGCCAGCGTGGATTCGATCGCCCGCGCATTGGCGCGATCGGCGCGCAACAGGCACAGCGTTCCGCGCAGCCATGGCAGCGACGGGATCCGTCCCAGCCGCGCGGCGACATGCGCGACCAGATCATCCGATCCCATCGCGACCAGGACCGGGCCGGGCCGCACCCCGCCGAAACGATAGCCGAACGTCTTCCCCGTGACGGGATCGATCAGACGCGCCTGCGCGCTTCTGCCCGCGTGGCCCCGCGTCTGGTCGGGCTGGTGTGACATCGTCATCCCCTCCTCCCCCGGTTTGAAAAAAGGGGCGGCCGCAGCCGCCCCAGGAAAAGATTCTTCTTGCGGGTCCGCGGCCCGGATCAGCGGAAGCTGTAGACCAGCGAGACGTTCAGCTCGTTGTCGGTGTGCTTCTGGCCCGGCAGCGGATCGCTGTCATACTCGGTACGATAGCCGATACGGGTCGACCAGGCGTCCGACATCGCGATGTTCACGCCGAGGTCGTTGGTGACCAGCGTGTTGGTCTCGTCACCCAGGATGTCGGTGTCGTTGGTCAGCGCCACCGTATCGGTGATGCGATAGAACAGGCGCGACGAGATGATCGCCGCCGGATCGGTCGACTCAGTGCCGTCCGACAGTTCGGTGTAACGCGCGCCGACACCGGCCTGCAGACGCCATGCCACGTCGTCGGTATTGACCACGCGATAGCCCGGGCCGAAGCCGACGAAGGCATCCTTGGTGGTCGAGGCAAAGTCGTCGGTTTCAAGCCGCGCCATGCCGAAAACATAGACACGATCCGAGAAGGCCCGCGTCAGGTCATACATCAGCAGCGTGCTTTCCTCGTTCTTCACGCCATTGGCCTCGCCATAGGACAGGGCAAAGCCGATGCTGTGGGCCCAGTCGCCGTTGCGGATGGTATAGCGACCGCCGGCGGCAAAGTCCTGCGTGTCGGTGTTGCCGGTCACGCCGCTATAGGTCATCGACAGCGACCCCGTCTGCGACTGTTCGCCCGTGCCAAAGGTATAGCGAACGCTGTCGTTCGACCGGGCCAGGTTGCGCTGGGTCTCGATCTCGATGTCCGAGATGCGGTCGTTCAGCTCGCGGTCCGTGCTCAGCGTCTGGGCCGCCACCGGGCCGGCCAGGGCCAGCGCGAGGACCGAGACAGTGCCGAGTTGGGCAAATTTCGTCATGGTTCCATCCTTTCCGATCCGGCCGCCCACCATGGGCGGCAAGCGCGGATGAACGCAGACTTGCGCGGGATGTTCCCCACCCGTCCCGATTGCCGCTGCCGGTTTCGATCCGGCGGCGCCCGTTCCGGGGCAGGTGGTCAACCGCTCTCCGTCATCCGCAGACGACAGATAGGGAGAGGGCTGATATAAGGCAAATTCAAAATTATGATGGTTGTATCAAGTTCTACTCATCATAGATGGCGCCATTGCCGCCCAGTTCATGCAATTCGCCGTCCGAGCTGAGCTCGCGCAGGTCCGCCAGAACGTCCTCGGCCTCGTTGGACAATTCTTCGGCCACGTCCGCCAGCGCGCGGCGCAGGTCGGCCGCCGTCCGATCGTCCAGGTCCTCGCGCCAGATCGCCCAGATCGGATAGGGAAAGGCCGGCGCGTCGGGCACCAGATGCAACCGCCCCTCGTCCAGATACCGCTTGGCATAGCGGGCGGGCAGATAGGCCGCGCCCGACCGGCGGATCAGGAAATCGGCCACCATCGCCCCCAGCGCCAGCGTGACGCCCGGATTGGTCAGATGCGGCAATTCCATCGCATGGGCCTGAACGAATTCCGGCCCCCAATCGACAAAGACATAGTCATCCAGCGCGTCCAGCCGCGCGTCCTTGCGGGTCGAGACCAGGATCAGGTCCTCCTCCAGCACCTGTTCGGCCTGCAATCCGGGCCGCAGCTGCGGCGTGTACATGAAGGCCATCTGGATCGCCCCTTCCAGCAGCATTCGCGTCAGCCGGTCGGGCATGCCCAGTTCGCCCCGCAGGCTCAGATCGGACGCGATCCGACGCAGCCGGTCGATCGTGCGAAAGCCCAGCCGCGGCCACAGCGAATATTGCGCGCCGATCACCAGGCTGCGACGGAACCCTTCGGGAATCGCGATCTGCTGGCGGGCCTCTTCCCACAGGCGCATCAGCGACAGCGCATAGCGTTCGAACTCGCGCCCCGCCGGGGTCAGCTCGGCCCCCGCCTTCGAACGCGTGAACAGCGCCTTGCCCAGCGATTCCTCCAGTCGCTGGATGCGCAACGATACGGCAGACTGGGTGACGAACAGCCTTTCGGCCGCGGCGCCGAACGATCCCGTGGCGGCGATTTCCAGAAAGGTCCTGATCAGCGTAATGTCCATTCCCGATGCTTAAGTCCGGCCCGAGGCGCGCACAAGGCCGACGGCCGCCGGGCCGCTTTCCCCCACGTCACCCAAAAAATGTGTTGTGCCGCGCGCCCCGATGGCTCATAAGGGGCCTGCGAACGATTTCTACCGACTCTCTGTTACCGCTAAGGCCTGCAGTTGATCGTCAAGAAAGACTGCGCCAGGCTGCCGCGTCTTGCGGGCAGCGATGTAACAGGAGATACACGGATATGGCTACTGGCACCGTGAAATGGTTCAACAGCACCAAAGGTTTTGGCTTCATCGAGCCCTCGACGGGTGGACGTGACGTTTTCGTCCACATCTCGGCGGTCGAGCGCGCCGGTCTGACCGGCCTGGCCGACAACCAGAAGGTCAGCTACGACGTGGAAAGCGGCCGTGACGGTCGCGAAAGCGCCGCGAACCTGCAGCTTCTCTGAGCTGAGAGATCCGGCACGCCCCGACGGGCCTGCCCAGATCCACGCAGCCGCCGTCCCGCAAGGGGCGGCGGTTTGCGTTTGGTGCAGGTCTTTCCTGATAAACCGAATTGCCCCGCCACCGCGCCCGGGGCAAGCTGCCCTTGCAGGCATCGCAAGGAGCATTCGATGGACATTTCCGTATTCAAGGGCGTCCTGCCCGCGCTGATGACCCCCTGCACGGCCGACCGCCTGCCCGATTTCGACGCGCTGGTCGCCACGGCGCGCGATCTGATGGCGGTCGGCATGTCGGGCGTGGTCTATTGCGGCTCGATGGGCGACTGGCCGCTTCTGACCGATGCCCAGCGGATGGAGGGCGTCAGCCGCCTGACCCGGGCCGGCATCCCCGTCGTCGTGGGCACCGGCGCGGTCAATACCGCCAGCGCCGTGGCCCTTGCCAGCCATGCCCGGCAGGTCGGCGCGGCGGGGCTGATGGTGATCCCGCGCGTCCTGTCGCGCGGTACGTCGGCCGTGGCGCAGCGCAACCATTTCCGCGCGATCCTGTCGGCCGCGCCGGACATCCCCGCCGTGATCTACAACAGCCCCCATTACGGCTTCCAGACGCGGGCCGATCTTTTCTTCGCCCTGCGGGCCGAGCATCCCAATCTCGTGGGCTTCAAGGAATTCGGCGGCGCGGCGGCCATGACCCATGCGGCCGAGCACATCACCAGCGCCGACCCCGACGTGCTGCTTCTGGCCGGGGTCGATACCGGGGTCTATCACGGCTATGTCAATTGCGGCGCGGCGGGCACGATCACCGGCATCGGCAACGCCCTGCCACGCGAGGTCCTGCACCTGGTCGATCTGTGCCAGCGCGCGGCGCGGGGCGACCACCCGGCCCGCCGCCGGGCGCAGGAATTGTCCGAGGCGCTGGCAGTCCTGTCCTCGTGGGACGAAGGCTGCGACCTGGTGCTGTATTACAAGCACCTGATGGTGCTTCAGGGGCACGACGCCTATCGGCTGAACCTGAACCCCGACGACGAACTGTCCCCCAGCCAGCGCGCCTGGGCCGAACGCCAATTCACCCAGTTCCAGGCCTGGTACCGGACTTGGAGCCGCGCGGATGCAGACGGGACATGAAATTGCCGTCCGGTACCGGCAGGTGCAAATCCCAAAGTGTCGAACCGTCACGCTTCCAGGTAATGTTCCAGCATGTGCGACACGATCTGCTGCACGACGACAGGCCTTACATGAACATTGTCCTCGCCAAATGCGCGAAGACCTGCCGTGGTGACGATTTCATAGCTGGGAAAATAATCCACCGAGGCATGATCCTCGGCAATCTGTTCGGCAAGGACACGCAGCAAGGCCTTGGAATAGGCATTGGCGACAACGGCATCGCCGCCGGCAAACGTAACCTGCAGGGGCACAGGCGACACTGTCAGGACGATGTGACGCTTCCTGTCAGCGGTCAGAGCATTCACCATGCGCTCCATGATGTCCCGACATTCCTCCAAGCCCATGCGACGGAACTCGAACCGGGCGCCGAACCTGTCCAGCATTGGCCTTGGAGGAACCTCGTTCAGATATAGCTCGGCTTCCCAATCATACCACGCTTCGATCAGCCCCAGCGTGATGACCACGGTATCGGATTCTGCCAGCCCGTCGCGATAAAGCGTATTGATCTGCCCGCGACGTTCCAGGGCGCGTTCCCGCGATACGGGACGATTTCCGGTCGCAAGCAGACTGTCCAGAACCATCCCGTCATCGGAAGCCGGGTAAAGCGCCCGTTCATCCACCGCCTGACCGGCCGCCAGAACGCATTGCAACATGGTGCCCGGATTGTACTGGTTCAGTATGCGATTGGGTCGTCCCGGTGCCTCGTCATGCGGCGCCGCGAAATGGGCAGTCGGAACGCGAACTCCGGCAGTCAGCAAGGCGTCCTCGACCTCACGGGCAAAACACGACCCGATCGTGAACACCGCGCTGTCGCGTGCGATGCCAAAGGACGGATTGATCGACGGAAGGATCAGATCATTCCTGAACCTTGAATCATTCCTGTCAGGATACTTGCGCATCTTGTTGCGCAGCGTGGTCCTGAAAGCAAGCGATCCTTCCTGCCGCATCAACACGCTCCCTTGAATCGGCCTCTTTCAGGCACCTTACCATCAAGCACCGGGATTCGTAGTCACCCCGCGCGTCTTCCCCCCGCCCCTTGTCTGGCCGGCCTTGCCGGATTCGCCGGCCTCGGGCGGTGGGGCGAAGATCGACCATTCGCCCTCGGTGCCGGGTTTGGGCAGATCGCCGCGGCGCAACTTGCCCACCATGTGCACCTTGGCGATGAACTGCGCGCTGACCGGGGCGGTCAGGAACAAGAACAGCGTGATCAGCAGCTCGTGAAAGGTGAACTGGCCCTCCTGCAGGCCGAAATGGATCATCGAGGCCAACAGCGCGCCGCCCACGCCCAGCGTCGTCGCCTTGGTCGGCGCGTGCAGCTGCTGCATCACGTCGCGCAGCCGCACCATGCCATAGGACCCCACCAGCCCGAAGATGCCGCTCAGCACCAGGCAGATGGAAACGACCAGTTCCAGCGGATCGATCATCGGCCCCCTCCTATTCGATCACGTTGCCGCGCAGCACATAGCGGCAATAGGCCACGGTCGAGACGAACCCCACCATGGCGATGATCAGCGACACCTCGAAGAAGATCTGCGACCGGATATGCAGGCCATACAGCACGACCAGCGCGATCACGTCGATCGTCATCGTGTCCAGCGCCAGGATCCGGGTCGCCCGGTCGGGCCCGACGACCAGCCGCCACAGGTTCAGCACCAGCGCCAGCGAAAAACAGCCAAAGGCAAAGATCAGCGCGGCATCCATCATTCGAAGATCTCCTTCAGACGGCGCTCGTAGCGCGCCTTGATCTGGTCGCGCACCGTGCCGGGGTCATCGGTGTCCAGGCAATGTACCAGGAGCGCGCGCCCATCCGCCGACAGCACGGCCGAAATCGTGCCCGGCGTCATGGTGATCGTGCCCGCAAGGATGGTGATCGCCTCGGGCTCGTCGATCTCCAGCGGAACGGGAATCCAGGCCGAGCGGATCGAATCCCGCCCGCGGAACAGGATGATCGCCGCGACCTGGAAATTGGCGACGATGATGTCCCACAGCACCACGACCGCGTATTCGGCAAACAAGAGCGGCCGGCGCAGCCGCATCCGGCCGGGCCAATAGGCCTTGGTCACATGCGGAATCGCGACGCCCAGGATCGCCCCCATCAGCACCGTGCCCGCCGAAACCGAATTGACCAGCGCGACCCAGGTCGCGGTCAGCACCAGACTCAGCAGCGGATGGGGAAAGATGCGGTCGAACATGGCTCAGCCCCCTTCCTGCGCGCGCGACAGGATCGCGTCGATATAGCCCGCCGGATCGTGCAGCTGCGCGGCCGCCGCGCCCAGATAATCATGCACCGGCCCGGCCAGCACCGTCAGCGCCACGATCAGCGCCACCAGCCCCGCGATGCCGGCGAACTGCGCGAACCCGGCCACTGGAACAACATCCTCGGGCGCAGCCTCCTGCCCGGGCGCCGCCGCGACCGCCTCGGGCCGCGACCAGAACAGCATGCTGCCCGCCCGCGCCAGCCCGACGATGGTCAAAAGCGAGGCCGTCAGCAGCACGGCCCAGCTCAGCGCCACGTCCGGCCGCGGCCACAGCGCCTGCAGCACCAGGATCTTGCCCAGAAATCCCGACAGCGGCGGCATCCCCGCCATGGCGATGGCGGCGAACAGGAACAATCCCGCCAGCAGGCCGGGCCGCGCGCCGGGCGCGATCGCCGCCGGGCGCAGGTGATCGCGCGCCGCGCCCCGGGCCGAGACCACGAGATCGGCCAGAAGGAACAGCACCGCCGCCGCCAGCGTCGAATGCAGCAGATAATACAGCGCCGCCGAGGCCGCTTCGGGCGTGAACGCGGCAATCCCCGCCATCAGAACGCCGACCGAGCCGATCACCGCAAAGGACAGTTGCGCAAACAGCTGCCGCGCGCCCAGCACGCCCACCGCCCCCACGATCGCCGTGACCAGCGCCGCGGGCATCAGGACCGATTGCAGGAACCCGCCCATCGCCGCGCTCTGCGGCGGAAAGGCAATGGTGAACAGCCGCAGGATCGCATAGGCCCCGACCTTGGTCATGATCGCAAACAATGCCGCCACCGGGGCCGAGGCCCGGGCATAGGTCGCCGGCAACCAGAAATGCACCGGCACCAGCGCGGCCTTCAGCGCGAATACGATGGCCATCAGCGCCGCGCCCGTGCGCAGCAGCGCCGCGTCCCCGGCCGGCATCGCGCCAACCTTCTGCGCCAGATCGGCCATGTTCAGCGTGCCCGTTGCGGCATAGATCGTGCCAAGCGCGAACAGGAACAGCGCTGAACCGACGAGGTTCATCACCACGTATTGCAGCCCCGCCCGCAGCCTTTCGGCCCCGCCGCCATGGATCATCAGGCCGTAGGAAGCGATCAGCAGCACCTCGAAGAAGACGAACAGGTTGAACGCATCCGCCGTCAGGAAGGCGCCGCACAGGCCCATCACCTGGAACTGGAACAGCGCGTGGAAATGCTGCCCCCTTCGATCCCATCCGGTGGCCGCGGCATGGACCACCACCGCCAGCGCCAGAAGCGTGGTCAGCAGCACCATCGCCGCCGACAGCCGGTCCAGCGCCAGCGCGATGCCAAAGGGCGCGGGCCAGTCGCCCAGGAAATAGGGATGGGTCTGCCCGTCCGCGGCGATCCCCACCAGCAGCGCGGCGATGCCCACCATGACGACCGCGCCCGCGATGGAAAAGGCCCGCGCCAGCACGATGTCATGGCGCATGACCCAGGCGATGATCGGCGCCAGCACGGCCGGCAGCACGATCGGAGCGATGATCAGATGCATCAGCGCGCCTCCCCGCTCGTGGCCTCGGGCGCATCCTCGGCGCCGTCGCCCTCGACCCCGTCGTCGCGGCCTTCCAGATAGGACCCCAGCGCCAGCATCACCAGAAGCGCGCTCATCCCGAACGAGATCACGATCGCGGTCAGCACCAGGGCCTGCGGCAGCGGATCGGTATAGGCCGCGGCATCCTTCGACAGGATCGGCGGCGCGCCCGTCACCAGCCGCCCGGTCGAGAACAGGAACAGGTTGACCGCATAGCTCAAAAGCGCCAGCCCCAGCACCACCGGGAACGACCGCAGCCGCAGGGTCAGATAGATCCCCGCCGCCGTCAGCACGCCTATGCCGGTTGCTATCAACAGCTCCATTTCAGGCAACCTCCCCCTCGTCCGGCTCTTGCGTCGGATCGACATCCATCGGCTCGACATTGACCGTCTCGCCCGCGGTGCGCGCCATGGTCGACAGGCTGTACAGCGCCAGCATGACCGCGCCCAGCACCGTCAGGAACACGCCCAGGTCGAAGGCCATCGCGCTGGCCAGCTCGAACTTCTCGATCAAGGGCGGCTTGACATAGCCGAAGGCGCTGGTCAGGAACGGCCGCCCGAAGAACCACGCCGCCATGCCGGTCAGCCCCGCGATGAAGACGCCCGCGCCGATCAGGCCGTGATATTCGATCCGCTGGCGCGCCTGCGTCCACTGAAAGCCCGAGGCCATGTACTGCACCAGATAGGCCACGGCGATGATCAGCCCCGCGATGAAGCCCCCGCCCGGCTGGTTGTGCCCGCGCAGGAAGATGAACACGCCCACCATCAGCGACAGCGGCATCATCAGCCGCGCGATGACCACCATCATCATCGGGTGACGGTCGCCGCTGCGCCGCTCCAGCGGCCGCCACTGGCGCAGCCTGCGCCCCGCGCGCCCGTCCAGCATCGCCATCAGCAGGGCATAGATCGTCAGCCCCGCGATGCCCAGCACGATGATCTCGCCGAACGTGTCGAAGCCGCGGAAATCCACCAGGATCACGTTGACCACGTTGGTGCCGCCGCCGCCGGTCTTGGAATTGGCCAGGTGATAGGCCGAGATCGACTGGAAGTCGCGCGTCATGAAGATCAGCGACAGCGCCCCGACCGCCGCCCCCGCGGCCACCGCCACGATCCCGTCGCGCAGCCGCCGCCCGGCCGAGCTTTCGACCGGCGTCTGCTTGGGCAGGAAGTTCAGCGCCAGCAGCATCAGCAGCGTCGTCACCGTCTCGACCGAAACCTGCGTCAGCGCCAGATCCGGCGCCGACAGATAGACGAAGGCGACCGAGACGCTGAGCCCCACCACCGCGACCAGGATCAGCGCGATGAAGCGTTCCCGGTGCAACAGCACGATCGCACCGACGCAGATCAGGCTGATCGTCCAGATCACCGCGATGGGCAGCGGCACGGGCAGCATCGGCCGCGTGCCGGGCACATGCGCCGCGCCCAGGAAGGCCGCCGCGCCGACGGCCACGGTCGCGGTCACGAAGATCGCGACATAGCGCGACAGCGACCCGTCATGCAGGCGCGCGCTGATCCGGGCGCTGATCCGTCCGGCACAGGCGACCAGCGCGGTGAAGATGGCCTTGGCCTCGATCGACAGCAGGCGCCGCCAGGCCGCCGCGACGCGCGCGTAATTGGCCAGCGCCACGATCCCGCCCAGCACCGCCACGCCCGACATCAGCAGGGCCGGCGTCACGCCATGCCACAGCTTCAGCTTCAGCGGCCCGACCGGGGCACCCACGACCGCGGCCGCGACCCGCTCGACCAGCGGCGCGGCCAGAAGCTGCGGCATCAGGCCCAGCAGGATGCAGGCCAGCGCCAGGATCGCCGGACCGCCCCACAGGCCCGGCCCGGCCTCGTGCGGTTCGTGCGGATAGGAATCGCGCGGGGCGCCAAAGAAGACATGGCCCACGAAGCGCAGCGAATAGGCCACCGAGAACAGCGCCGCCAGCGTCGCCACCGCCGGCATCGCCCAGTGCGAGCCAAGCCACAGCGCGTGGGTCGTCTCCTCCAGCATCATTTCCTTGGTCAGATAGCCGTTCAGCGGCGGGATCCCCGCCATCGACAGGCCCGCCACGGTGGCGATGGTCGCGGTGATCGGCATCAGCCCGGCCAGCCCGCCCAGCCGGCGGATGTCGCGCGTGCCGGTGGAATGGTCCACGATCCCCGCCACCATGAACAGCGTGGCCTTGAAGGTCAGGTGGGTCAGCACGTGCAGCACCGCCACGATGGCCGCCGCGCGCGTGCCGATCCCCAGAAGCAGCGTCAGAAAGCCCAGATGGCTGACCGTCGAATAGGCCAAGAGCGCCTTCAGGTCGTCCTTGAACAGCGCGATCGCCGCGCCGACCAGCATGGTCACCAGCCCGGTCGTGGCGACGATGGCGAACCACGCATCGGTGCCCGCCAGCACCGGCCACAGACGCGCCAGCAGGAATACCCCGGCCTTTACCATCGTTGCCGAATGCAGATAGGTCGAAACCGGGGTCGGCGCGGCCATGGCATGGGGCAGCCAGAAATGGAACGGAAACTGCGCCGACTTGGTAAAGGCCCCCAGCAGGATCAGCAGCAGCGCCGGCAGATACAGCGCATGGGCGCGGATCTCGTCACCCTTCTCCAGCACGACAGCCAGGTCCAGGCTGCCCGCGATCTGGCCCAGCACCAGCACCCCCGCCGCCAGCGCAAGCCCCCCCAGCCCGGTCACGGCCAGCGCCATGCGCGCGCCCTGGCGGGCCTCCTTCAGATGGCTCCAGAACCCGATCAGCAGGAACGAGGCAAGCGAGGTGATCTCCCAGAAGATCACCATGACCAAAAGGTTGGCCGACAGCACGATGCCCAGCATCGCGCCCTGGAACAGCAGCAGGAAGGTGTAGAACCGGCCCATCGGGTCCTCGCCCGACAGGTAGTGGCGGGCATAGATCGTGACGATCACCCCCATGCCCAGGATCATGCCGGCGAACATCATCGACAGCGCGTCCAGCCGCAATCCCAGCGACAGCCCCAGCGCCGGCAGCCAGTCCAGCCGCGCCTCGATCACGCCGCCCTGCCAGACGACGGGCACCATCACCGCCAGCGCCGCCAGCGCCACCAGCGTCGGCGCCAGCGCAAAGCCCGTGCAGACATTGCGCCCTGCCCGGATCGCCAGCCCCGGCGTCAACGCGCCCAGGAACGGCAGAAACGCCATCAGGATCAGAAGGTTTTCGTTCATCGCGCGAAGCCCTGCTGCTAGGTCCCGGCCATATAGAAGCCTTTTGCCGCGCCGGGCAAGTGACAGCCGATATTTTGGCGCGACGGGGGCGCCACTGGCGCGGGAAAGCCATTTACACGGCGCGTCGTTCCTGCTCACCATCGACCAGACACATGAGAGGCCCATCCCCCATGCCCCGCCACGCCTTCTTCTGCATCGACGGCCATACCTGCGGCAATCCGGTGCGGCTGGTGGCGGGGGGCGCGCCGTGGCTGGAGGGCACGACGATGCTTGAACGGCGGGCGCATTTCCTGCGCGACCATGACTGGATCCGCACCGGCCTGATGTTCGAGCCGCGCGGCCACGACATGATGTCGGGCGCGATCCTCTATCCCCCCACCCGGCCCGATTGCGAGATCGGCGTGCTGTTCATCGAAAGCTCGGGCTGTCTGCCGATGTGCGGCCATGGCACGATCGGCACGATCACGCTGGGCGTGGAACACGGCCTGATCGCGCCCCGCATCCCGGGCCGGCTGTCGATCGACACGCCCGCGGGCAAGGTCGATATCGCCTATCGCCAAGAGGGCGCGCATGTCGAGGAAGTGCGCCTGACCAACGTTCCCGCCTTTCTGCATGCCGAGGGGCTGACCGCGACGGTCGAGGGGCTGGGCGAGATCGTCGTCGATGTCGCCTATGGCGGCAATTTCTATGCCATCGTCGAGCCGCAGCGGAATTTCCGCGACATGGCCGATTTCACGGCGGCCCAGCTGATCGCCCTGTCGCCGCGGCTGCGCGCGGCGCTGAACGCGAACTACGACTTCGTCCATCCCGAACAGCCGCAGATCCGGGGGCTCAGCCACATCCTGTGGACCGGCGCGCCGACGCGGCCCGACGCCGATGCCCGCAACGCGGTCTTCTACGGCGACAAGGCGATCGACCGCAGCCCCTGCGGCACGGGCACCTCGGCGCGCATGGCGCAGCTGGTGGCACGGGGGCGGCTGAAGGTGGGCGACGAATTCCGTCACGAAAGCATCATCGGGTCGATCTTCACCGGCCGGGTGGAATCGGCCACGACCGTCGCGGGACGCCCGGCCATCATACCCTCGATCACCGGCTGGGCGCGCATGACGGGGCTGAACACGATCTTCATCGACGACCGCGACCCCTTTGCCCACGGCTTCGTCGTGCCGTGACGACTGGGCCGACTGGACCGGCCGGGCACCCTTACCCGTGCACCCTTACCTGTGGGCGGGCGTGGCGCAAGGCGTCTCGGCCCCGGCCATGGCGCAGGCCGCGCGCTCGACCTGCACGGTGACGTGATCGATGCCGAACTGCGCGCACAGGTCCCGGTTCAGGTCGCGGACAAAGGCATCCTGGTCTTCGCCCTGCCAGACCAGATGCACCGACAGCGCGCTGCGCGTGGTGGACAGGGCCCAGACATGCAGATCGTGCACGTCCGTCACGCCCGGCCGGTCGGCCAGCCAGCGCTGCAGCCGCGCCATGTCGATGTCGCGCGGCACGCCGTCCATGCCCAGATGCAGCGCCTCGCGCACCAGGCCCCAGGCGCTCCATGCGATGGCGACCGACACGCCGATGGCCACTGCCGGGTCCAGCCAGTGCCACCCCGTCCAGATCATCCCGATGGCGGCCAGCACGACCGCGCCCGACACCGCCGCATCGGCCACCAGATGCAGGAACGCGCCGCGCGCGTTCAGGTCATGCGCATGGGCACCCCGGAACAGCAGCGCCGACCCCGCATTGATCCCCACCCCGATCAGCGAGACCGCCAGCACCGCGCCGCCCGGCACCTCGGCAGGATCGGACAGGCGATGGATCGCGTGCCAGACCACCAGAACCACGCCCACAAGGATCGCCGTGCCATTGGCCAGCGCGGCCAGGATCGTGGCCCGGCCCAGCCCATAGGTATGGCGGCGCGTTCCCGCCCGCCGCGCCAGCACCGCCGCAAGCCAGGCGATCAGCAGCCCCGCCACGTCGGTCAGGTTATGCGCCGCATCCGCCAACAGCGCCAGCGAGCCCGCCCACAGCCCCGCGCCGATCTCGACCAGGACATAGGCCACGTTCAGCCCCACCGCCCAGCGATAGGCGCCCAGCGTCCCGTCCGGCCCCATCCCGTGATGATGCCCGTGCTGATGTGCGTGCCCGTGATGATGCCCATGATCGTGCGGCATGGCGAGTCTCCTCGATTCGGCCGCACCATGCCACTGCACCGCCCGCGGAAAAAGTTCGGTCTCGGGTCTTGAAAGCGCGCCCGCGCCCGCCAGTTATGAACCGCGCGGTTCAGTTTTGCCGCAACCGCCAGACGCTTCCGCACGCAAACAGGAAAGGGACGACCATGCCGCAACCCTCTGACCGCAACCGCCGCTATGTGCTGGCCGAACGCCCGGTGGGCGAGCCGACCGACCAGACCCTGCGACTGGAGGTCACCGAGATCCCGCGCCCCGGCCCGGGGCAGATGCTGTTGCGCAACGAATACCTGTCGCTTGACCCCTATATGCGCGGGCGGATGAGCGACGCGCCCTCTTATGCGCCGCCGGTGGGCATCGGCGAGGTCATGGTCGGCGGCACGGTCTCGCAGGTCGTCGAATCGAACCTCGATGGTTTCGCGCCGGGCGACTGGGTCGTGGCCTTCGGTGGCTGGCAGGATTACGCCCTGTCCGACGGCAGGGGCGTGGTGAACCTCGGCCGTTCGCCGAAGAACCCTTCGTGGTATCTGGGCGTCCTCGGCATGCCGGGGCTGACCGCCTGGGCGGGCCTGACGCAGATCGGCCAGCCACGGGCGGGCGAAACCCTGGTCGTCGCCGCGGCCAGCGGCCCGGTCGGCGCCACCGTCGGCCAGATCGGCAAGATCCTGGGCCTGCGCGTCGTGGGCATCGCGGGCGGGCCGGAAAAATGCGCCCATGTCGTGGACACGCTGGGCTTTGACGCCTGCATCGACCATCGCGCGCCGGATCTGGCCGAGGCGCTGAAACGGGCCGTGCCCGACGGCATCGACATCTATTTCGAGAATGTCGGCGGCAGGGTTTTCGACGCGGTCCTGCCGCTTCTGAATACCCGCGCGCGGGTGCCCGTCTGCGGGCTGATCGCGCAATACAACGCGACCGGCCTGCCCGAAGGGCCGGACCGGCTGCCGCTGCTGATGGGGCATATCCTGCGCAAGCGCATGACCTTCCGCGGCTTCATCGTGTTCGACGATTTCGGCCATCTCTACCCGGAATTTGCCCGCCAGATGACCGAATGGGTCGAACAGGGGCGGATCCGCTATCGCGAAGAGGTGATCGAAGGACTGGAACAAGCCCCGCGCGCCTTCATTGGTCTGCTGCGCGGCGAGTCCTTCGGCAAGCGCGTGGTCCGGCTGACCGCGTGAAACGCAAGAAAACAGGAGAACGACAATGAAGATCCTGATGGTTCTGACATCGCATGACAAGCTGGGCGATACCGGCGAACGCACCGGCTTCTGGCTGGAGGAATTCGCCGCGCCCTATTACGTCTTCAAGGATGCGGGGGCCGAGATCACGCTGGCCTCGCCCAAGGGCGGGCAGCCGCCGCTGGACCCCAAGAGCGACGACGAAAGCGCCCAGACCGAGGCCACGCGCCGCTTCCGCAACGACCCCGAGGCGCAGAAGGCGCTGGCCAATACCGTCAAACTGTCCGAAATCGACCCCGCGCAATTCGACGCGGTCTTCTATCCCGGCGGGCACGGGCCGCTTTGGGACCTGGCCGAGGACAAGGACAGCATCCGCGTGATCGAGACGCTGGCCCAGGCCGGACGCCCCGTCGGCGCGGTCTGTCACGCGCCCGCGGTGCTGCGCCACGTCAAGGGCGCCGACGGCAAGCCGCTGGTCGCGGGGCGCAAGGTGACCGGCTTCACCAATACCGAGGAAGCGGCCGTCGGGCTGACCAATGTCGTGCCCTTCCTGGTCGAGGACATGCTGAAGCAAAACGGCGCCAGCTTCACCCGCGGCCCGGACTGGGCATCCCATGTCGTGACCGATGGCAACCTGGTGACCGGGCAGAACCCGGCCTCGTCCGAAGAGGCCGCGCGCCAGATCCTGGCGCTTCTGCAGGGCAGGTAAGCGCCTGTTCCACGCCCGCGGCCCCGGATACCGTCCGGGGCCGCGTTGCATCCGGCGCCTATTGCGGCGCCATGCGGATCGCCCCGTCCAGCCGGATGACCGACCCGTTCAGCATGTCGTTGTCGCAGATATGCAGCACCAGCCGCGCGAATTCCTCGGGCGCGCCCAACCGGCGCGGAAAGGGCACCTGATCGGCCAGCGAGTCCTGCACCTCCTGTGGCAGGCCGCGCAGCATGGGCGTGCCGAACAGGCCCGGCGCGATCGCGACCACGCGAATGCCGTGCCGCGCAAGATCCCGCGCCATGGGCAGCGTCATCGACGCCACCCCGCCCTTTGACGCCGCATAGGCCACCTGCCCGATCTGCCCCTCGAAGGCCGCGACCGAGGCCGTGTTCACGATCACCCCGCGCGTGCCGTCCGCATCCAGCGGCTCGGCCCCGGCCATGCCGGCCGCCGCGCGCGCGGCGCACAGGAACGGCCCGATCAGGTTGACGCGGATCACCCGTTCGAACAGCGCCGGGTCATGCGGCCCCTCGCGCCCCACCGTGCGCGCGCCGGGGGCGATGCCTGCGCAATTGACCAGGATGCGTTCCTGCCCATGCGCGTCGCGCGCCTGACGAAAGCCCGCCTCGACGCTGGCCGCATCGGTCACGTCCACGCGCAGGAACAGCCCGCCCAGCTCCTCGGCCAAGGCCGCACCGGCCTGATCGTTCAGGTCCATGATCGCGACCCGCGCCCCCGCCCGGGCCAGTGCCCGCGCGGTCGCCGCCCCCAGCCCCGAGGCACCCCCGGTCACGATCGCGCCCATGCCTTCGGTGATCTTCATTCCTCTCCTCCCCCTTCTGCCCGTTCGGCGCGTCGCATCTGGCGACGGCGCTTGCGAAAGGCCAGGCGCAGACGTTCGGCCCGATCCTCCTGCCCGCGCGCGCGCAGATGCGCCTCCATCGCCTGGCGATACAGATACACGTCCCGCCGCCCACGCGCGAGACGCGCGAATTCCACGGGCGTCAGGCGATCCTCGACCACGGCCTCCATCACGGGTTTCAGCGCCCCGGCCCGGTTCAGCACCAGCGCCGACTTGTGCCCTACGCCCGGCGCGTGCAGCCTGACGACATTGTCGCCGTCAAAGCGATCGGCCTGCATCCGGTCCAGCCTTTCGAACGGGTCCAGCACGATCCAGACGCGCCCGGCCGCGCGCGATTCCGCCGCGGCATCGGAATGCGGCAGCGTCCAGTCGCGCGCGCGCCCCGGGGCAAAGCGCGTCTCCCACGGGGCCAGATCGGCCGCCAGCGTCGATTGCGGCGAAAAGGCGATCACCCGGCAGCCCGGCGCAAGCGAGGCGAACGCCGCCGCGGCAAAGCCGCCCATCGAGGCGCCGCCAAGGATCACCCGCCCCCAGCCCTGAAAGAAACCGTCATCGCGCAGACCGTGCAGCGCCGCGATCAGCTCGGGGTCGCGGAACCAGTCGTTCTCGCCCGCCATCACGCCCAGATGCGAGATGTCGCGGTCGGCGCAGAATTTCGCGGCCCACGGGTCGCGTTCGGGCCGCGTGTCGCCGGCATTGTGCAGGTTGTCGAAGGTGACCATCAGCACATCGCGCCCGCGCTCGACAAAGGCGATCGAATGATGCCGCAGCGCGCGAAAGAAGCCCCGACGCCGCAGGACCGGGGCGATCTCGGCAAACCAGATGGGCCGCGTTTGCTCGGCCGCGGGCGGAACGTCTTCGGGCTGGGGCTGGGGCGCAGGGGCGGGTTCCGGCGCGGCTTCGGGGACAGGTCCGGGCGCGGTGTCGTCGGGTTCCGCCTCGGCATCGGCGCGGCGACGCGCCACCAGCGCCATCGCGCGCGCCAGCGCCAGCGCCCCCTGGTGCGACCGCCGCGCCACGGCCGAGGGGTTCAGCGCGGCAAGGCGCGTGGCGTCATCCAGATCCCCGGTATCGAACAGCGGCTGGCCATCGGCGAACATGCGGGCAAGGGCGTCATTGTCCTCGGCCACATGGGCCATGATGCGCCGCCGGTCGGCAAGGCTGAACGTGTCGTCGCGCGAAAACAGGTCCGGGTCATCCATCTGCGCGATCTCGCGGATGATCTCGCGGACATTGATCCTGTGATCATGCGCGATGCGGCCCAGCATCTCGCTCAGCTCGACCGACAGCGTGGGATTGGCCCGGTCGGTCGTCCGCGCCAGCCCGGCCAGATCCTTCAGCCCCAGCGCGTGATGCGCGAAATCCGCCACGATGTCGCCATCGATCAGCCGGTCGCGGTCAAAGGGCCGCAGGATCACGTTTTCCGCGCCGACCAGATCGGCAAAGGGGCCAAGGATGTTGGAATAGCGCAGCCGGGGCAGCCGCGCCTCCAGGAAGGCCCGCCGGTCGGTGCCCGCCAGCCCGTTCTTGGCAAGCTGCTTGTACAACACCTCGGCATAGCGGTCCTGCCGGCGCAGATAGCACACGACCCGCAGCTGTCCGCGCAGGCTTGCGGGCAAGAGATCCGCCATCTGCCGCGCGACCAGCGCGCGGAACATGATCTCGCTGGAAACCACATGCACCGCATCCGGCGCGGCATCGTGCTCGCGCGCGATTTGGTCGAACAGCGGCCCGGCCTTTCCCGCGGCGATCGCCATCGGCAGGGCGTTATGCGCGATATGCGGCCGCCCGGCCCTGACATAGCGAATGCCCCGTTCGGCCAGCGCGGATTCGTTCTCGGTCAGGAATTGCTGCAGCACCGTGGTGCCGGTCTTGGGCGCGCCGATATGCAGGACGATCATGACGCCAACCTCATCAGCTTGAACCCCAGCGCCTGGCCCCAGGCGATGTGACAGCCGATGCAGCGGAACCCATCGCGATCCCAGTCCCGCAGGCGCAGCCGCGCGGTCTCGAACGCACGCGCGTAATCGGCATCCTGCGCCAGATCCGGCCGCAGCGGGTTCAGCAGCACCACGACCGTCCGGCGGGCGACGCGGCACATCTCGGCCACGATCTCGTCCCAGCCTGAAGGGTGGCAGTAATGCTCGATCGCCTGCAGGGACAGCACGACGTCAAAGGACTTGTCGGCGACCGGCCAGGGCAGGCGGCCACAATCGAAGATCTTCATCGGGATGCCGATGCTTTCGATGATCGGGCGATAGGGCCAGTCGGCGGGCGCGCCGTCGGGGCCAAGGGGGATACCGTAATCGTCCACCGCGCGGCCGGTGATCGCCTCTCCCGGCGCGCGCAGCAGGGTGCGGCCCTCGCCGGCCGCCACGAAATTGGCATAGTCGTTTCCCGTGACGCGGTGGCCGAAATGGCGCAGCACCTCCAGCACCGCGCCATGGGCGGTGGACAGCTCCAGCACGTCCTGCGCGGGGCCGCCCATCAGCTCGGGCAGAAAGACCTGCACACGGTTCCAGGCCCGGCGGATATTGCGCCGGCGCGACAGATACTTGCGTTGCGGCCGACGGGTCAGGTGATCCCACGCATCGGCGGGCAGGTCGTATTCGGCCATCAGCTCGCGCGGGGGGGCCGAGGGAAACAGCTGCCCGACATCCATCACCCGCATCAGCCGCGCATGGGCGCGCTCGGCGGCCTCTGCCCGATCCTCGCTCATTTCGCCCTCCGCCTTTCCAGCTCGGCCTCGGCCGCGCGCAATGCGGCGCGGAATTTCGGCCCCCGCCAGCGCGCCAGATAGGCCCGGCACAGCATCGCCGTCAGGCGCGGGCGCGCTTGCGGCGACAGCTTGTCCAGCATCTCGCGCCAGTATCGCGGAAAGTCGCGCCGCGCGCGCAGCAATCGGTAGAAGTCGGCGCGTGTCAACGTGCCCTCGATCGCGCCCTCGACGACCGGTTTCAAAATCCCCATCCCCTGCATCGCCGAGGCGATACGGTGGCCCATGTGGCGACAATCCAGCCGCAGGATGTTGTCGCCCTGAAACAGCCGCGCGTGGCCCGCATCCAGCGGCGCCATCGGGTCGTGGAACAGATAGACCCGCCCGGCGCTGGCGATCATGTCGGGGGCATAGCCATAGCGGCTTTGGAAATCGCGGTCCCAGGCCTTGCGATAGCGCGTCTCCCAGGGCACGACGGCACGGTCCAGCGTGGCCTGCGGGCTGATCGTCACCACCGTCGCGCCCGGATGGGCCGCCGAGAAGGCCGCCGCCGCATAGCCCCCCATCGAGGCGCCGTAGAACACCACCCGGCGGAAATCGTCGAAGAATCCGCTGTCGCGCAGCTCGTCGAAGAAGTCCCACACCGCCGGGTCGCGATACCACGTCCAGTCATGCGCCATTAGCCCAAGGATCGACCAGCCCCGCGCCTTGACGAAGCCAAAGCCCCACGGCAACCGGTCGCCCGCGAAATCATAGACATGGTCGAGATTCTCGAAGGTCACGACCAGCGTGTCCCCGCCCCTTGAATGCAGGGCGGTGTGCTGGGGGCCCAGCTCCTTGTAGAATCCCTGTTCGTCGCCGATGCGCATCAACGCGCGGCGCCAGGCTTCACGGTCCAGGCCGGACAGATCGTTCATGCGTCCTCCCTCAGCGCGGCCATCAGGCTGGCCATGTCGGCGCGGCTCAGCGCGCGTTCGATCTCGGCCGCGTGCCAGTCCTGCGCGGCGCGGTGCAGATCGGCCAGCACCGGATCGGACAGCAGCGCCGCCATCACCCGGTCGGCCGCCGGGGCCAGAAGATCGGCCGAGCGGTCCTCGACCTCGTTGCGGTCCATCGCGCGCCAGTAGCCCGCATCGCGCGGCATGCCCCCGTGCGCCGAGCCGCGCAGCACCTTCATCAGATAGCTTTGTGCCGATTTCACGGCATAATGGTTCACCTGCGCGACCCGGTAGGTGATGTTGTCGCGCCCGAAGCGCCAGCCGCCGCGCTCCAGCGCGTGATAGCGTTCGGGCATCGGGCGGCCTTCGGCATCCACCCAGCGGATGGATGACCAGTCGCCCCCGGCGGGCACCTTGGGACGGTGCAGGCCAAAGACCTCGATCCGGTCGGGCCGGAACAGCGACTTCATCCCCCAGGCCTGTGCCGGGCGCGGGCAGAATTCCGGCGCGGCCAGGCGAAAGGCGCGCGTGACGGGCCCCCGGTCATAATCCAGCCGCCCGCCCGACCCGAAGACCCGCCACGGGATCGAGACGACATCGGCCGGGCCGGCGGCGGCGAACAAATCGTCCAGCCGCCCTTCTCCGGCCTTGATGGCCAGGAATTCATCGGCGTCCAGGATCGCCGCCCATTCGGCGGCGCGCACCAGATCCTCGCGCCGCGCCCGGCGCAAGGCGCGGATCTGGTAGCTTGCCCGCTGTCCCGCCTTGCGCGCGTTGTCGCGCCGCGTGACCAGGCCCATCTCGCCCAGGCGGTCCAGTATGGCCTCGGTCGGGTCCTCGCAATCATTGGTATAGACCAGGAAATGGCCGAATCCCGCGGCAAGGTGCCAGGCGATCCATTCGACGATCCATGCGCCTTCGTTGCGCATGCAGGTGATCACGATGCGCCCCTTCGCGGATTCGGGCAGCGGCAGATCCGGCAGCGTCACGCTCATGCCCCCGCCCCGAGATACAGCCCGTGCCGCGCCATCAGACGCCCCATGATCGATCCCCGGCGGGGCAGCCCGTCCGGCGGGGCCGCCAGCCGCGCGCGCATCCACGACCCGTAAAGATGGACCGAGACACTGTCCCCGCTCAGCCATTGCCGCAGTCTTTGCCCGCGCTGCAACAAGGCGTGGCGCTGGCGGTAGGGCACGGGATACAGGACCTCGCGCCGGGCGGCATGGCGGATCTCCCCGCTCTGGCGCAAGGCCCGGGTCAGCGCGCGCGGCCCCCGTGCCCCCCAGGGCAGATCGCGTGGCGGCTGCGCGGTCAGCTCGATCAGCCGCCCCAGCGCCTCGGAATCGGGCGGCAGGGCCAGAACGCCGTTCGCCACCCGGCCCCGCGCCTCGTCCTCGATGGCATGAAGATGCCCGTCCACCGGCTGCAGCGGGCGCAGGCAATAGGCATCGGTATCCACCCAGATCGTCCTTTCCATCCGCGCCAGCATCAGATAGCGGAACCGGTCCGCATGCGGCGCGGGCGAGCCATGGCGCGGCGATCCCGGCTGGTCGTGACGGATCATCGGCCGGGCCGGCAGGATCTGGGCGGCGTCACGGATCTCGACGCCTTCGGGCACGCCTGAAACCGCGCCATAGGTGAACAGGATCACGTGCTGGCCCACGCGCAGAAAGGATTCGAGGCAGATCCTTTCGACCGGGCCAAGCGCCCCGCCGATCCAGAGACTGGCGACCTGGTATTCGGGGGCCATTCCTACCTCTTGTGGATCACCAGGACCTGGTCGCGGCGGTCCTTGCGGTAATGGGCCGGAAAGACGAAGACGCCCTGCATGTCGTGGGCCAGGCGGTTCAGCGTGCTCTCGATCCCCGGATCGGGATGGCTGAAGCGGCCGGTCTTCTGATAGGCGCGGAACAGCTCGGCCGTCTTGGGCCAGCCCATCGTCTCCATGTCGGCCGGCTGCCAGCGCAGGTCCTCGATGATATACAGCCCGCCCGAATTCAGCCGCGGGAACAGCTCGGCCAGGGCCAGCTGCTGGTGATGCGAGGCATGCGAGGCATCGTCGATCATGATATCGGCCTGGCCGATCTCCTCGCCCGCGCGGGCCAGCGCGATCCGGTCGCCCATGTCGCATTGGACGAACCGAAAGCGCGGATGGTCGAACCACGAGAAATCCGAAACATCCAGCCCGATGATCTGGGCCTTGGGGAAATATTCCAGCCACATCCGGATCGAGGGCGCATCGCGGGTTTCGCGCCCGGCCGGGTTGCCATGTTCCGGCCCCCCGATCAGCAGGCCCATCTCGACGAAACGCAGCTTGCGCCGGCGGATCGGGCGAAACAGCATTTCGTACAATTCGGTATAGCGATGCTTGCGCGCGCCCTTGTCCGACCCGAACGCATCGGCCAGATCCGTCAGCGTGCGCCAGCCTTCCGGCGCGGCGGGTCTGTCCGCTGCCGAGGGTTTCGGCATTGCCGGGGCGCGGGCCGTCTCTGCGCGCGCGGCGTCGGCCTGCGGCGGCAGCCCCGGCAGGGGTGCGGCGTCCATGTCGATCCCGTGGCGCGCCACCAGCCGGCCGATCAGGCTGTCGGGATGGGGGCGGCCGCCCTCCTTCTCGACCAGGCGCTTGCGCATCCGCCGGCCATAGAAATGGATCGAAACCGTCTCGGGCCGGATCCAGCGCGACAGGTCCAGCCCCGGCTTGAGCATGTTGCGCCGCTCCTTGAACGAGATCGGATACAGCGCCGCGCGCGGCAGGGCGTATTTCGCCTCGCCCGTCTCGTGCAGGAAATGGGTCAGCGCATGGGGCCCCCAGACGCCCCAGGGCATTTCGCCCGCATGGACGGGATTGCCCGCATCGCGCAGGGCTTCAAGCCGCGCGCGCTCTTCGGCGTCGAACCAGGGCGGGATCGCGAATTCGTCAGCGGTGAAGTCCAGAAGCCGCCCCAGCGCCTCGCTGTCCGCAGGCAGGCCCAGCACGCCGCCATTGATGTGGTGATCGGATTCCCAGCCAAAGAAATGCCCCGTTTCCGTCCGAAAGGGCGCGCGGCAATAGGCATCGGTATCGGCCCAGATCGTGCGGTCGCATTTGGCCAGCAGGTGATAGCGGAACAGGTCGGAATGCAGCGCCGGGCTGCCGGTGCGTTCATGCTGCAGGAACCCCGTCCGGGGCAGGATCTGCGCGGCATCGGCGGCCTCGATCCCCTCGGGGATGTTGGGCACGGGGCCATAATGATACAGCGTGACATGGTGCCCCGCGTCGCGAAAGGACACCAGGCACAGCTGGTCCAGCCAGCTCAGCGGTCCCTCCATCCACAGCGCGGCGATGCGATACTCGTGACTCAAGCGCCTGTTCCTTCCCCTCTGGTTTGCGGCCAAGATGCCGGGGGTCGCGCGCCATTGCAACGCCCGATCCGCCCCCCCTTTACCCCGGCGCGCGGGGGCGGCATTCTGCGCCCCTGCAGACGACAGGCTAAGGGGATGGGATGATCCGCGTTCTGGGCTCGATCAACATCGACATCACGATGAAAGGGGCGCGCCTGCCCGGCCCCGGCGAAACGGTGCCCGCGACGCACCATTTCCTGGCGCCCGGCGGCAAGGGCGCCAATCAGGCGCTGGCCGCGGCGCGGGCCGGTGTGCGGGTCGCCATGGCCGGCGCGGTCGGGCGCGACAGCCATGCGGATCTGGCGCTGGCCAATCTGCACCAGGCCGGGATCGACCTGGAGGCGGTTGCGCGGCTCGACGAACCCACCGGCGCGGCGCTGATCATGGTGGCCGAGGACGGCGAGAACGCCATCATGGTCCATCCCGGCGCGAACGGGCGGGTCGATGCGCTCTTGGCGCGCGCTGCCTGCATCGGGCTTGGACCGCATGACGTTTTGCTGTTGCAACAGGAAATACCCCGGGCCGCCGTGGCCGAGGCCATCGCCGCCGCGCGCAGCGCCGGGGCGCGGTCGATCCTGAACATCGCGCCGCTGAAGGACTGGACCGAACAGGTGGCGGCCGAGGCCGATATCGTCATCGGCAACGAACACGAACTGGCCGGGCTGGCGCGCGCAATCGGCGCGCCCGACGACAGCCCCGAAACCCTTGCCGCGCGTCTGGGCCGCATCGTGGTGGCCACGCTGGGCCCCCGCGGCGCTCTCGCCTGCGCACCGGGCCAGCCCCCGGTTTCGGCCCCCGCCCCCGTCGTCGAGGCAATCGACACGGTCGGCGCGGGCGATGCCTTCTGCGGCTATTTCGCCGCGGCGCTGGCCGAAGGCGCCCCCCTGCCCGATGCGCTTGGGCTTGGCGTGGCGGCGGGCAGCCTGACCTGCACCCGCCCCGGGGCCCAGGCCGCGATCCCCGCGCGCGCCGACGTGGACCGATTGTGCAGCGCCTGAATACAACCGGCCACCCCGGTCAGGCGATCACCCGGACCTCGCGGATCGAAGGGTCCTCGCGCCGCAGCGCGCGCATCAGCCGCTCGCGCAGGTTGGACTGGACATAAGTCGCATGAAAGCGCGTCGGCGCGGCCAGCGTCAGACAGCCCTCCTCCTGCCCGATCTCGGTCAGCGCATGAAACCACGCGCCATAGATCGCGGCATCCTCGGCATGCAGCCGGGCCTGCACGCGCGCCCACAGCCCCCCGTCCCTGTCCGGCGAGGGCACCGGGCGCAGCGGCACGACATTGGTGGGCGCACCCCCCTGCCCCGCTTCGGCGCCGCGGTCGCGGCCGGTCATCCGTTCGACGAAATCCTCTCCGATCAGCGGCCAGGCCGGGCGGGTATCCTCCATCATCCGGTTCAGGTCGATGCCATAGCAGCTGACACGCCCGCGCGCGCCCTGCCGTTTCAGCACCAGCCAACCCTTGGCGCGCAGCCGCGCCATCTCGCGCTTGACGGTTCGTTCGTCCACCGACCACAGCCGCGCGATCTCGGCCTGGCCCATGGTCAGTTCGTCGCGCTGCCAGTTATAGCGCGTGGTGATCAGCGCCATCAGCCGCATCACCTGGCGCTGGACATGCTTGTCCTGGGCCAGCGCAAAGGCCATCAGCGCCGAGAGGATGTCATATTTGCGCGATGCCGCTTCGCGCCCGACGGGCCGGGCCAGCTGCATGTCACTCTCCTGTTCCTTGCCGCGACCGGCGCGCAGATCCCTGCCGGACCCGTTTGCGTGACCCCGATCGATTCTGCCTCTGGGCCTGGGCCTTATGACCTTCTTGGCTGAAAGAGTGGTTAAGTCAACGTTCTTTCAGCAGCCAAGGCCATTAGCGTCCAGTTTTTCGATTCTGTCAAGCAGCCGGCCACCGGGCCCGGTCCCCTGACCCCAAACCATTTCGAAGAAAAGGGTATCAATGGTATTGGGGGCCATCCTGAGCGTCCCCTATTGGCGGCTTTTTGTCCCCCAATATGTGGCGTGGCGCGATCTGGTGTCCCCCTAGATCGGCCGGGCCCGCGCCCGATTCGCCATGGTGGGGCGATTCGGCCTGTCCCCTGCCCCGTCCGCGCGAATCGGGCCTGATTCCATGGGCCCGGCACGGCCTTCCCTTCCCCGCGGGGAAGATCGCTTTCACTATATATTCCCTTTTGCACTTTTGGCAAATTCGGCGTATTTCAAAAACACAACAGAATTTACGTTGCGGAGCGAGGCAGATGTACACGCATGAAGACCTGTCAAGATTGCAGGCCCAGTCGCTGAAGATGCAAAGCTGGATCCGCCAGCAGACCTTCAGCCCCGAAAGCCGCAAGACCCTGCGGCGCTTTTCCTCGTGGGAGGTGTCCGAACTGATCTTCAAGATCAACCAGTCCACCTTTCGCGGCCGGCTGGCGGCGGAACCCGACCTGCCCGGCGGCGAGGTCGAGCCCGACGGGCGTCAGCGCTGGTTCTCGCTGGACGAGATCAACGAGCTGCGCCGGCGGATGAAGATCAACCGCAAGTCGCTGATGCCGCCCCGGCCGGCGGGCAAGCGCGCCTTCCGCGTGGCGGTGGCGAATTTCAAGGGCGGCGCGGGCAAGTCCACCGTGGCGCTGCACTTCGCCCATGCTGCGGCGCTGGACGGCTATCGCGTGCTGCTGGTCGATTTCGACCCCCAGGCGACGCTGAGCCATTCGATGGGCCTGACCGACGTGGCCGAGGATTACACCGTCTGGGGCATCATGGCGCGCGACCTGATCCGCGAAACCGACCGGATGAACGCGGCCTCGGTCGCGGCGGCCTCGGGCACCGCCCTGCCCCGCCGCCAGATCCCCGCCTCGATCCGCGATCTGGGGCTGGACAAGCTGCGCCACGGCGACTTCATCAAGCCCACCGCCTGGTCCACGATCGACATCATTCCGTCCTGCGCGAACGCGGCCTTCGTCGAATTCGCCTCGGCCCAGTATCGCCACCTGAACCCGGAATGGTCGTTCTTTGCCGCGGTGTCGCGCTATCTCGACGGGCTGCCGGACGAGGATTACGACCTGATCATCTTCGACTGCCCGCCGGCGATTGGCTATCAGTCGATGAACGCGGTCTTTGCCGCCGACATGCTGTATATCCCTTCGGGGCCCGGCTATTGGGAATATGACTCGACGACCAGCTTCATCGGTCAGCTGGCCGAGGCGCTGGAGGATCTGGCCGCCTTTGGCCCGACCTTCCCCGCGGGGAAGATGTCGCTGCCCAAGGCATTCGTCGATATCCGCTTCCTGATGACCCGCTATGAGCCGGGCAACGACCTGCACCGTGCGATGTTCGAAGCCTTTCGCAAGGTTTTTGGGGCACATGTCGCGCAGAACCCGATCGAGATGACCCGCGCGGTGGAACAGTCGGGGCGCTTCCTGTCGTCGGTCTACGAGATCGATTACCGCGACATGACGCGCGAGACCTGGCGCCGCGCCCGGGCCAGCTTTGACCGGGCCTACGAGGAATTCAAGGGCAGCGTGATCGCCGCCTGGGACAAGATCTAAGGAGGGCGCGACATGAGCAAACGTCGCCGCATGTTCGATATCGACATTCCCGAAGAGGCCGTGGCCCAGCCGCCCGAGCCGCGCATCCGCGGCTTTGACCCGATGCCGCCGGGCCTGCGTCGCGGGCCGATGGCCACCGCGATTGCCGAAACCGCCGACGCGACCCGCCAGCGGGCCGAGCTGGAAGCCAAGATCCGCGCCGAGAACGACGCGCTGGCGCATGAACATGTGCGCCTGAAGCGGCTGGGACTTGTCGCGGAACTGGTGCCGGTGGACCGGATCGATTCCTCGAAACTGGTCCGCGACCGCCGTCTGGGCGAAGACGAGGAGCTGGCCGAGCTGATCCAGTCGATCCGCGAGATCGGCCTGTCGAACCCGATCCGGCTGGAATCGACCGAGGATGGCCGCTTCGAGCTGATCCAGGGATATCGCCGCCTGACGGCCTATCGCCGGCTGCTGGAGGAGACGGGCGACGCCGAACGCTGGGGCGCGATCCCGGCCATGGTCAGCGCGCCGGGCGAGGGGTTGGAGGCCCTGTATCGCCGCATGGTCGATGAAAACCTTGTGCGCAAGGACATATCGTTTGCCGAAATGGCGATGCTGGCGCTGGACTATGCCGCCGACCCGGAGACCGAAGAAAACGATCCCGATCGCGCCGTGGCGCTGTTGTTCAAATCGGCGGGATACCAGAAGCGCAGCTATATCAGGGCCTTCATCCCGCTGGTCCGGGCGTTGGGGTCGCAATTGCGCTTTGCCGAACAGATACCGCGGTCCTTGGGGCTGGCGCTGGCCAAGCGGCTGGACCAGGGCGAGGATCTGGCCGCGGCCTTTCGCGCCGAAACCGCCGGGCAGGGCGCCTTGACCGCCGATCAGGAGCTGGCGATCCTGCGCAAGCTGGCGGGCCAGGACCAGCCCGAAGCGGCCCCTGCGCCCGCGCCAAAGGGCAGCACGGCCAAGCCCGCGCGCGCCAAGACCAGCTTTCAGTTCGATCGGCCCGAAGGGCGCGGCAAATGCGTTGCCGCCAATGGCAAGCTGGAAATCCAGTTGCCGGTGGACTTTACGACGATCGACCGCCGCCGGCTGGAACAGGCTGTGCGGCAGATGTTGCAGGTGCTGGACGACTGATCTTCCCCGCGGGGAAGGTCGCATCAGCGGGGCGGGCCGATGGCCTGCCCCTTTTTCTTCCCCGCGGGGAAGGTCAGCCGCCAGCCAGCAATCCCGCGCGTTCGGCCCGTTGCAGGATGACGCGCACCGATGACGGATACCACCTGGCATGGCCGCGCGGCGTCGCGATGCGCATGGATTCCAGCCTCTGGGCGATCTGGGCCAGCGTCATGTCCGGGTTGGCGCGGCGCAGCCCGGCCACCAGCACCAGCAGGCGATCGTCCCCCGACCGGCGCGGCGCGCGGTCCAGAACCTCGGCCGGCAGCAGGCCGTCGCGCACATAGCGCCGCGCGGCCCGGATCAGCCGGGCTTGCGTCCATTTGCGCGCGCCGTCGGGCAGGCGGGCATTGATGGCGCGCACCACGTCCTGCCAGGGCAGGTCGGGGCGCATCCGGCGAAGCTCGGGCACCCAGCTTTCGGCCTCATCGGTGATGCGGTTGAAGTAGCTTTCGTCGCGTGCGCGGCGCAGTTGGGCGATGGCCTGGGGCTCGCGCGCCTTCAGGCGGGGATTGCCGCCCACGCGCCCCCGCGCCCGCGCCGCTTCCAGCCCCGCCAGCGTGCGTTCGCGGATCAGCGCGCGTTCGAACTCGGCCGCCGCGCCCAGAACCTGCAGCGTGAAGAGCCCCTGGGCCGAGGCCGTGTCGATCGGGTCCGACAGCGAACGGAACCACGCGCCGCGCCGTTCCAGGCGTTCGAGGATCTGCAGTAGATGCGACAGCGAGCGCGCAAGCCGGTCGATCCGCACCACGACCAGCGTATCGCCGGGGCGGATGCGCGCCAGAACCTGTCGCAGGACGGGCCGCGCCCGATCCGCGCCCGAGGCATGTTCGATCTCGACCCGCGTGCAGCCGGCGGCGCGCAATTGCGCCACCTGCGCATCGGTCGTCTGGTCCAGTGTCGAGACGCGGGCATAGCCGATGAGCATGGGGCAGGGGACCCGTGACGATGAAATACAATTTCATATGCTATCATGAAACGATGGATTGAAAACGGGTTTCACTTGCATCGGAGATGCGCCAGACCCTTTGCCGGCCGGGCGCGCGGCCCATGGGGCAGGGGGCATGGGGCCCGGGCAGGGGCGCAGGCCGGGCTGTCGGGCGGGGCTGTCGCGGGAAATCCGATGTAATGCGCAAAATGTGTCAATCATGCACACAAGGCACGACAAGGCATTGCGCAGGCGCAGCTTTTGCAAAGGCCATGGAAAAGACAGAACCGGGGGGTTACGCGCCCGTGGCGCGCGTCAGACCGAAATCCTCACAGCGGACCCAGCAGCGCGGCGCCGCGGGGGCGCGGACAGGGCCGCGACCTCCCACCGGCGCAGGATCGGCCGCGCGGCTTTCTGCCACGGCGTGCCGCCGGGCTGGCCCAGATCGGGAATTGCCGCGCGCAGGCCGGCCCGCATCGCGGGCGGGGCGCGGTCGCAGATCATCGGGGCCAGAAGCAGGCTTTCGGTCGCGGCGCCCTCGGCCAGCAGGATCTCGTGCCGGTCAAACAGCAGGTGGATATATTCCACCGCCTGGATCGGGTCCTGGGGCCGTGCCCAGGGCAGGTGGGCGGCAGCGGCCAGGACCTCGGGCGCGCTGAACAAAAGGTCGCACAGGGGGCCGCGCAGCAGCATCCGGTGATGGGGCGACACGATCAGGTCGCGTTCGGGCAGACCGTTCCCCATGCTGCCCCGCGGGATGACGACCGGCGTGAAATGTGGCGCGGCGCGCAGCTGGGCCGCCGACAGGCGGGTGCGCAGCGCAAGCCGGACGGGGCAGGGGCCATGATCCAGCGTCAGGACAAGATCGCCCGCGCGCAAGGTTTCGACCGGGCGCGGCCCGTCGGGCGTAGCGATCCGCGTGCCGGGCGTGAAGCAGGGCGCGACATGGTCCACGTACTCGAAATTCGTGTCATTATGCCTCGGCCCCTCGGTTGCCGCGACGACGGTCAGTGGTTTGTTGACTGGCGGCCAGGCCCCGTCCGGTCCGATGAAGGCCAGACCTTCGATGGTGCCGTAGGAATTTTGGGAACCGGGTTCGCGCACGTTGAACGCGACCACCGTATAGGTGTTGCCCGTGGCGGCATCCAGCAGGGTCAGCTTGTATTCGGATTCGACCCGGGTTCCGTCGGCATAGGTGATGCCGTCGATCGTCTGCGCGCCCGCAAGACCCTGATTCCCATCATTGTCGGCAAAGACGGGGTCGTCGTCGCTGATCTGGACCTTTTCCCAGTTCGGGGCGTTCAGGGTGATCGTCTCTCCGACCAGGTGCGAACCGTCGCCCTGCGTGATCCCGTCCAGCGTCTTGCCGCCCGAGACGGAGATGTTCGATTCGCCCAGAATCCACAGATTGTAGTTTGGCATCGGCCCGGGGTCCCCTTCTGACGGTCGGCGTGGAAAGCGGCATGCGCGATGCGACCATAGCGCATGAACGCGTGCGGGAAAATGGACATGACATGACGTCCGGCAAGGCGTCGGGGATATCGCCCGGAACCTGGATCGACTTCTGCACGGTGTCAGAGCCGGCGGCCGGCCTTAGCCAGTATCATGCCGCATAGAGGCCAAGGGCTGTACCTGGCTTGCGCGGGAACGAGCGCCCGCATCTGGGGCTACCGAAACCGGGGCAGACGACCAATCGAAACCGTCATGTCCTTCGTCAGACATGAAGGCTAAGTGAGCAGCTGTAACTGCGCCCAATCAGGAACAGGCACCGCGCGATCTGATGGAAGTCGTATTCGGGTTTCCGCTTCGCGTCGTGGCGCGCGGTCCATTGATCGCTTTGAAGTGCGCGGGAAAACGAAATGGCCTGACGCAATCTGTCGTTTCGGGTCAGGGTGATCAGGGCGACGTCATGACGTTCGCGGCACCAGGCGATGAAATCCATGCCAAAGGCATCCTGCATCTCATACAGGTGGCTTGGAAAGATCTTGACGAAAAAGCCGGCACATCCCTGGCTGGATCGTTCCAGGGCCGTTTCGAAACAGGTCGTGGCATCTACGGCTTCCGGTTCCAGCCCCAGCTGCCTCTTGTCCAGCCATTCTTCGGAATTGCCAAGCTTCGCGTTGCGCGCAAGAGATCCCAACCAATTCGAACCGCTTCGACGTTCCGTCAACAACAGAACACCCTTGCGCCGGCTATTCATCCTGTCCTCGCATCAACATGATCGTGTTTTCTGATGCCCTGTCAGATCGAATCCGCCGGTTAAAGGCAAACCCCCCACATTGCCCCGTTCCACCCGCTGCGCTAAGGCAGGGGCGAAGGCGGGCCGGTCAGGGGGCGCGATGCTGCGGAAACTGCTTCAACGGGCGAAGATATCGAAGCTGGGCCTGGCCACGCCGCGGCCAAGGGCGGGGCGGCATGGCATCGCCATCGCCGCGATCATGCGCAACGAGGCGCGCTTTGTCGCCGAATGGGCGCGCTTTCACCACGCCGTGGGCGTGCGGCATTTCATCGTCTACGACGATGCCAGCACCGATGGCACGCCCGACATCCTGCGCCGGACGCTGCCCGACGGGGCGCTGACCATCCTGCCCTGGGCCCAGAGGCTGAGCGACATCCGCCTGGGGCGCGAGATCCACAACCAGGTGCTGGCCTATGCCCATGCGGCGGGCAATTTCGGCCCCGACTTTCGCTGGATGGCCTTTATCGACGTGGACGAATTCCTGGTGCCCCGGCGCGGCGACAGCCTGACCGAGGCGCTGGCGCCGCTGGAGGACATCCCCAATGTCTCGTTGCCCTGGCACATGTTCGGCTTTTCCGGCCACGATCAGCCGCCGCCGGGCGGCGTGCTGGAAAACTATGTCATGCGCGCGCGCGACCCGATGAGCGACGCGCCCGGCATCCGCGCCTTCAAGATGCTGGTCGATCCCTGCCGCCTGACGGCCCTGCGCATCCATTCGATGGAGACCGACGGAAACGACGCCACCTGGAACGATGCCGGGCAAAAGGCCAGCCTGTCCACGCGCGACCGGGCGGATTTCTATTCGACCGCTTCGGTGCAGCTGAACCATTACTACACCCGATCGCGCGCGGATCTGGAGGCCAAGATCGCGCGCGGGCCGAACCTGGTGGCCAAGCGCGACGAATATCGCCGCAAGGTCATGCGGACCGTCAACAGCATCGAATCCGACCTGGTCGAGGACACCGCCGCGCGCGACCTGGCCCGGCGGCTGGGCCTGTCCTAGGGATCGTCGCGCCAGGCGTTTTCGACCCATTTCGCGGGCAGGATATAGTGGCGCATGTGGCGAAACAGGCTGCCTTCGCGTTCGCCGCGCAGGCCGGCTTTCAGGTGGTCCCAGCGGCTCATGTGGCGGTGGCGGGCGTTCCAGCGCCCCGCGATCGCATCGGGCGGGTTCAGCCCGCCCGGGAAGATCACGATCTTCGTGCCGCGGGGCAGTTTCGGCGGCGCGATCAGGTTCACGGGGAAGGTGCGGACGCAGTGCCACTTGAAGGTGCGCACCCAGCCGCGCGGCCAGAAGCGGACGCCGCCCGGCGCGCGGCGGGTCACGAAGCGCTGTTCAAAGACATAGCGTTCGGCCACGCCCTGCGGGTCGGCCAGGAATTCCTCGCGCAGGGGGGCGAGCTTGCCCACCGGAAAGCGATAGACCGAGGTCTGGCCCAGCCTCTCGAACGGCGTGTTGGGGTTGCGCGTCAGGATCACGTCGTCGGGCGCGCCATAGGTGAACATGTCGTCCAGGTTGCCCGTTACCACCACGTCGAGATCCAGGAACAGGACCGGTCCCGACAAGCCGCCCAGATCGGCACTCCACAGACGCGACTTGCCCCAGATGCCCTGCCTTGTGCGTGGCAGCTCGCAGCCCAGATCCGGCAGCGGCATGGCCCGGATCGCGGGGTTCAGCCCCTGAGCCGTATCGGTGAAGCAGTAGAAGTCGAAGGGCGGGGTGATGTTGCGCGCGACCATCGCATACAGGCGATTGACGTAATCGACCCCGTACTTGTTGCCCCAGCGGATGCAGATGATCTGTTTTTTCATGCCGATGCCTTGTGATTGCAGTCGCGCGCCTGTCGCTCTGACCCTTGGGAAAGGATTTCCGGTTCCGGCCCGCGCCTAGCCATCCTTGCGCACGGTTGCCGAATTCGGTGCGAACAGTTCGGGATGGGCGCGAAACAGCCGCGTCAGCATCCGGTACTGGCCCCTGCGGATCTTGCCGGTCTCGTGGATCAGGCGAAGCAGCTCGACCGCGGCCAGCGGCAGGCTTTCGTTTTCGCGCGGCGGCTTGACCAGTTCGGCGATGCGTTCGGGCGAGACGCCCGCCACGTCCAGCACGCGGCGGCCCAACAGGCGGTTCTCGCCGATCTCTTCGGCCATGTCGATCACATGCAGCCGGTCCCCCAGCAGGACCCGGAACTGCTCGATCAGACGGCGCGGGGCGTCCAGGTCGGAATGGTCCCGCGCCCAGCTGTCGAAGTCGGTCTTGACCCGGCGCATCTTGAAGGCCTGGTTCCAGGCGCTGCGCTGCCAGGAGTTCGGCTCGCGCCGATAGATGACATATTGCACGTCATGGCCAGACAGGGCCGCATCCAGATGTGCAAGCCACCTGTCGTAGTGCAGCCGCTCGGGCGAATCGAACAGCCTGCCGGATTCGATGCCGATCAGATTTTCGTCCGAGATGATCAGGGTGTCGAAAGACATCGCGTCGATCTTGCGCACCATTTCGCGCAGGGCGATTTCACGCCGCAGCTTCCACCACGGGAACCCGCCGCTGCGGCAGTATTTCAGGGCGTATTTGCGCAGCCGGTAGGTCAGGTCATCCTTGGCCGAGACGCGGATACCGTCGCCCAGCCGGTCATGGTTGGCGGCAAGCAGGCTTTGGATCGTGGTGCTGCCCGTCTTGGGCAGGCCAAGATGGATGACAATGCGGCGCCTGGTGGTCATATGTGTTCCCTCGCAGTCAAAAGCGGGCGGGTTCCGTGCCCGGAATAGCCCGGAAGCCGCCCCGGCGACAGATCAAACCGGTCCCCCCCGGCCCAGGCTTCAGAACGCATAGCCAAAGGCCTTGATTTCGGGCGCATAGAGCCGTTCGACGATGGCGGCGGTTTCGTCGTCATACATCTGGCTGTAATGCGGCCTGTCCTTGCCGGCGGCGCGGGTTCCGCCCTTGGCCCGCGGCAGCCAGCCGTCCCATGCGATGCCGATCTGCTCCAACGTGCGGCCAAGGTCGCGCGTCAGGTTCTCGTACCGGATGACGTGGTGGCACGCGATCTGCCCGTCGATCGTGTATAGCGGCCAGTTGTCGTGAAACGCGACCGGAACGATGCCGCCTAGGTCGTCACCAGCCGCCAGCGCTCGCACATAGGTGGCGAAATCCGGTGGGTTCCGCAGCCCCTTGATGCGCCAGAAATAGTCCGAGACGGTCTTGTCCCACGGGTTTCGGACGACGCAGAACCGGGTATGGGTGGCCCATTCCCCGGGAAAGACCCGCGCCACGGTCGCCGCGGGGCTGTGCGGCGGCTTGCGCCCCAGCCTGCCGCGATAGGCGTGGTCGATGGCGCGGGTCACCGCGCGCCCGTATTGCCGCGTGCCCAGCAGGCGAAACAGCGGCAGGGTTCCCTTCATCTGGCGGTTCGCCTCGCGCAGGACCCGCGCGGTCAGGGGGATGCCCTCGCGCAGGGTTTCGACAATGGCGCTGAGCTGAAGGTCGTCCGGCCCCAGGTAACGCGCAAGCGCGACCGAGATCGAGCTGCCCGCCGTCTTGCGGTTGTGCAGGAAGATGAAGCGATGACGGTTGCTGATGATCATGGACCACCCCCTATCTGAAGAAGCGGGGGCGCAGATGGGCGTTCAGCTTCTTGGCCAGGCGCATCAGCGGGCCCATGCGGCGGCCGCGGCTGCGGCCGATGTCGTGAAAGGCCGCGGGGTCCAGGCGATAGGCGGGCAGGCGCGCGGCCAGGTCCCGGGCGCTGTCGCGGTCGAGGTCGAATTCGATGTAATTGTCCGGCTTGTCGGCCATGAAGGCGCGGACCTCGGCGATGTGGCTGTCCCATTCGGCGCGCCACTGGTCCTTCAGCGTCTCGATATCCGACAGGCCGCGCGCGGCCATCTCGCGGCGCGCGAATTCGCCATGGCCATGCTTGAGCCGCGAGGCGATCCATTGTTCGCGGTCGCGCAGGTTCAACAGCAGGATCGTGTCGGGATAGTCGCGCAGGATCTCGCGAAAGGCGCGGGCGCCGTCCCAGGTGCTGCGTCCGTCATTGTAGATCAGGTCGCAGTAGAAGGTGTAATCCTCGGCGCTGTGAAAGACCGGGCGGCCGGCGGCCAGGTTGTCGCGCATCACCTTGCCGATGCGGCGGGGAATGGGCCAGCGGTCGCGGATCTTGTGGTGGATGACCCGATGGCCCGCGGCGCGGAACAGCTGCGCCAGAGAGCGCGTGCCGCATTTGTTGAAGCCGATCGCGACGACCCGGGGCAGGTTGCCGTGCCGGGGGTCGGTCTGGTCGGGTCTGTCGGTCATGCGCGGGGCCCCTTGTTTCATGCGCGCCGTTCTAGGCCATTCCGCGTGCGGGGCGCAATCGCGCAGTGCCGACCGGCCGTTTCGCGGCCGTTGACATCGTCCCGGTTCGCGCGGAATATCGCGGCCATGACGAACGGGCAGCGCATCATCCGCATATGACCGCCTGACCCCGCAAGCGCGGGGGCGGTCGCGTGCTGCCTGAAATCCCTGCCATTCCGACATGCCGGTCAAGGGCCTTGGCGGGCCGCAGCCCATCCCCCGCGTCGTCTGACGATTTCCAGCGACAGGAGGACACCATGACCCATATCTACACGGCAGATCTGCATCTGGACCATGCCAACATCATCCGGCTGTGCAACCGGCCCTTCGATTCGGTCGAACAGATGCAGGCCCATTACCTGAAGAAGCTGAGCCGCCGCGTGCGGCCCTGCGACGATCTGTGGGTGCTGGGCGATTTCGCCTTTGGCAGCAGACGCAGCCAGCCCGCGCTTGCCGCCTTTCTCGATCGCATTCCGGGGCGCAAGCACCTGGTGCGCGGCAATCACGACAGCAAGTGGGTGCTGGGGCTGGGCTGGCATTCGGTCCACGACCTTGCCGAGATTCACGATGCGGGGCGCAGGGTGGTGCTGTGCCACTATCCCCTGGTGACGTGGAACGGGGCGCATGGCGGCGCAGTCCATCTGTTCGGCCATGTGCATGGCGCCACGCCCGGCTGGCGCAACTGTGTCAATGTGGGCGTGGACCTGTGGGACCATGAACCGGTCGATATGACCCAGATCCTGCCACGGGCGGGCGCCCTGCCGCCCAACGCGATGCTGTCCGGCGGGGCGCGGGCCGAGCCGGCCTGAAGGCGGGGCTCTGAACGCGGGGCCTGTGGCGCGGCGCGCGGGGCTGCTATGGTTGCGGCCATGACGCAGCGCGATGACGACATGACCGGTCAGATGTCAGAGGAGCCGTGGTTCCTGCCCGGCCCGGCCGAACCGGCGCCAGAGCCCGACCCGCTCCTGCCGGGCGCGTCGCGCCAGCCGGGGGAATCGGACATCGTGGCCGAATGGCTGGCGGCGCAGGCGGCGCTGGCAATGCCGCTGGCCCGGCTGGCCCAGCGGCTGGGCGCGCTGGACGAACGGCTGGCGCGGGGGCCCGAAGGCTGGCGTCACCGGCTGGCGTTGATCGAGGCGGCCGAGCTGGGCTGGTTCACCGGCGACCGCATCGCGCCCGATCGGCTGGCGCTTTGGGTGGCGCTGCGCCTGTCGGGCGTGCAGGACGACATGGCCGCGCTGACCCGCGCCGCCTGGGCGGTGCGGCGGCTGACCGGCGGCCCCGGCCCGATGGAGGGGCTGGCCGACTTCCTGGGCCGCCGCGACCCGCGCGAGATGGCGCCCGGCGCCGAAAGCCTGTCGGACCGCGCCAGCGCCTGGGCCGGGATGATGGAGGCGGCGCGGGCCCTGCACCCGATCGCGCGGGCGGCGATGGGGTTCCATCTGTGGGCGCTGGCCGGTCTGGACAACCCCGGCGACCGGCTGGAGGCCGCCGTGACCGCCGCGCGCATCGCGGCGGAGGAATGCCGCGGCGCGGTCTTTGCGCCCCTGTCGCTGGGCGGGGCGGGGGCGCTGCGCGCCTCGGGCCCGGTCGAGCAGCGCCTGCGCCGCTGGATCGAGGGGATGGAGGATGCCATCCGCGCGGCCATGCGGCATCTGGACGACATTCAGACCTGGCAGGCGCGGGCGCAGGACCAGATCGCGGGCCTGTCGGGCCGCACGCCGCCCGCGCTGGTCCGGGTGATGGTCGAATGGCCGCTGGTCTCGGCCCCCATGGCCGAGAAGCTGACCGGCGCCAGCCGTGCGGCGGTTCAGCGCAACCTGGCCTGGATGCAGCGCGCCGGGCTGATCCGCGAGGTCACCGGCCAGGGGCGCTTTCGCATGTGGCGCGCGCGGCTGCGCGCCCCGGTTCAGGCGACCTGAGCGCGGGGCTGTTCGGCGGCCTGATCCGCGCCGGTCAGGCGGTCCAGAAGCGTGGTCCATGCGGTGACGAAATCCCGCGTATGGCGCGCGATGTCGGGCCGTGGCGCGGGGCTGACCTGGCCCGCGACCAGCCGCGAAAGCGCCGCGGTCCAGCCGTTTTCGGTATAGGGCATGACCGGGACCGCGCCATCGGCGACCTGATCGCGCAGCCCGTCATGCGGGGCGACCAGAACCGGGCGACCGGCGGCGCGGGCCTCGCGCGCGACAAGGCCATAGGCCTCCCACCGCGAGGGCATGGCGACGGCATCGACATTGGCCATGGCCAGGACCGGGTCCGACAGATGGCCGACAAAGCGGATGCGGGGATCCTGGCCGGCCAGTTCCTGCAAAGCCGCGCGTTCGGGGCCGTCGCCATAGAAGATCAGCCGCAGGTCGCGGTCGGGCAGGGCGCGGAAGGCCGGGATCAGCAGGTCAAAGCCCTTTTGCCGGTCAAGCCGCCCGATCGCCCCGATCCGGCGCGGCGGGCGGACGGGATCGGCCAGTTCGGCAAAGCGGGACAGGTCCACCATCGGGGGGATGACGCTGGGCGTGCCATGGATCACCAGGTTGCGCTGCGCCATCCAGTTGGCCTGGTCGCGGCTGACCGCGACGACATGGTCGAACAGGGCATAGGCCACGCGCAGTAGCGTCATGAAGCGATCGACCTTCGGCACGTTCAGCGCGGTGAACTGGCGCGTATAGGAATGTTCGACATGGACGATCTTCTGACGCGCATGGGTGGCGCGCAGCGCGACCAGGGCAGGCAGGTTGCGCCAGCTGATCGACAGGTGCGAAACGATCACGTCGGCCGGGATGCGGCGCAGGCCAAAGGCCCCGCGGCGCACGACATGCATCTGGTGGTCGGCATGGCGCGCCATGTCGGGATTGGTGCAGATGAAGTCCAGAAGGCGCATCACGCCCCCGGCGGTGGTGTCGTCGACAAGATGGGCAACTTTCAGTCGGGTCATGGCAATCTCCGTCGGGCTCAGCCGTTCGAGCGGCTGGCAAAGAGGTTCGAGGCACGGCGCAGCGGGGCCGGGCCGACAAGGGCCAGAAGCTGGGCGGCGGTCTGGGTGGTCAGGGTCTTGAGCGGTTCCTCGACCCAGGGGCGCAGCGAGGTCGCGTTGGCCCGGCGCATCAGCGCGCGCGCCGAGGCGCCGTCCAGGTCGCTGATCGCGCGGCGCGCGAGATAGCGCAGCTGGTAGGCCCGCGCCGCGGCTTCGTGGCGGGCAAAGAAATCGGGGGCCAGCGGGCGCAGCTTGGTGACCATCCGTTCCCACGATTCCAGCTGGCGTTCGGTATTGGCCGACAGGCCGCCGGGATTGACGCGATACAGCGTCAGGTCGCCGCGCACGCCCTCGATCCGCCATTCGGTGGTCAGGGCAAGGCGCAGCCAGCATTCGATATCCTCGGACTGGCGGAAGGTTTCGTCGAAGACCCAGTCGCGCGCGGTTTCATGCGTCGGGCGCCAGGCGATCTGGGCCAGGGCCGCACGCCGCATGACGGGGGACGAACCATTGCCCACCGGGTTGCGCTTGAAGACATGGGCCGGGGTGACGCCGCGCAGGCGCGGGCGCTGGCGGTGGCCTGTCGGGCGGCCCGCCGCGTCGATCAGAACCGAGCCGGAATAGCTGAGGCCCACCATCGGTTCGGCCAGCAGGTGATCGACATGGGTTTCCAGCTTGGTCGGTGCCCACATGTCGTCGGCGTCGCAAAAGCCGATGAATTCGCCCGCCGCCGCGGCGATGCCGCTGTTGCGCGCGCCCGCCAGGCCCCGATTGGCCTGGTGGATGACGCGGATCCGCGCATCGTCCCGGGCCAGGCGTTCGGCCAGCGCGCCGGTGTCGTCGGTCGAACCGTCATTGACGATGACGATCTCGAAATCGCGGAAGGTCTGGGCGCGCAGCGAGGCGATGGTCGCCGGCAGCGTTTCGGTGCAGTTGAAGGCGGGAACGACGATGGTCGCGCGGGGCATGGGGGACCTCTTTCAATGGCTGAACAGCGCGCGGCGCAGCGGCCGCGGCAGGAAGGGGGCGGTCAGGGCCCCGATCGCGGTGGCAAGCCCGCGACGCAGCGGTGAACAGAACGCGCGCGCATCCGTGCGAAGACCCTGCAGGGCAAGGCGCATGGCCTCGGCCCCGCCAAGGTCCAGCCGCAGCGCGCGCCGCGCGAGATAGCGCAGATAGACGGCCTCGGCCGCCGGGTCGGGTTCGTGGCCGAAGCGGCGCGCCGTCTGAAGCGCGCGCGCCCGGCTTGCGCGCATCGCGGGCAGATCGGCCGACAGCCCCCCCGTGGAGGCCCGGTACCAGACCTGCAGCCGGTCGATCCCCCGGATGCGCGCGCCACCGCCCACCACGCGGATCAGCCATTCCAGGTCTTCGTTGTGCACCATGGTGGTGTCAAACCCGCCCGAGGCAACAAAGACAGCGCGCCGGATCGACAGGTTCGACATGGTGCAGACGGGATTTTCGCCCAAGAGCATCGGGATGGTCAAAGGCCCGGGCGGCACGGTCGAGAAGCTGCGCGCATCCTCGGGCATCTTGTGGAAGAACGCGATCCTGCCAAAGCAGCCGTCGGTCTGCGGATTGTCCAGCGCGGCGGCAACCTCGGCCAGCTTGGTGGGCGACCAGATGTCGTCGGCATCGCAAAAGGCCAGGATCTGTCCGCGTGCAAGGGCAAGCGCGGCGTGGTTGCGCGCGTCGCTGGGCCCCTTGCCCGGATTGGCAACCGGCCGGATGCGCGGATCGGTCTGCGCAAGCCCTGCCACGATCTGCGGCGTCGCATCGGTCGAGCCGTCATCGACCACGATGGCCTCCCAGTCGGGGAAGGTCTGGGCGGTGATGGAGCTCAGCGTCTGCGCGATCGTGTCGGCGGCGTTCCAGGCGGGCAGGATGATCGAGACATGCGGCATCGCTTACACCCTTGCGGTCAGTCGGGGGCCAAAGGCGTGGATCAGCGCGGGCACCGAGGCGGCGCACAGCACCGTCCAGGTGACGATCGTATAGCCCGTGGCAATCGCCAGCAGCCCGCGCGGCGCCAGAAGGACGGTGTTCAGGATCAGAAGCGCAGTCAGCGCCAGCGTGACCAGGAATTCCTTGTGCGGCTGGTCGGCGGCGCGCAGCCAGCCCGCTGCGGCAGTCCACAGCATGGCGGGGATGGCCGCAAGGCACAGGACGGACACGACCGGCGCGTGCTGGGCCCAGGCGTGCCCCAGAAGCATCGGCACATAGATGGGCGCGAGAAGCGATTGGGCAAGCACGATCGGCGTGACCAGCCCAAGGCTCATCAGGATGGATTGGCGCAGGGCCGTCGCGCGGTCATCGGCCCCGCACAGATGCGGGAACAGCACCGTGGCAAAGGCGGTCGAGAAGGAACTGGCGATCGACAGGCCCGCATTGAAGGCCATGAAATAGATGCCCAGCATCTGCGCCCCCAGAAGCGCGCCGACGACCAGCTTGTCGGCCTGCAGGCGCATGGCCTTGACCAGCTCGACCCCCAGCACGGCCCAGCCATAGCGCAGGAAGGGGCCGATCGGCGCGGGCGTCACCCCGGGTTCGGGCCGCCAGGGGGCCAGCCGGCGCATCAGCACCAGCCACAGCGGCGCGGTCAGAAGACGCGGCAGGATCAGCGCCAGCGCCGAGGGCCAGACCAGCGCGATCACCACGGCCAGGATGTTTGACAGCACGATCTGCGCCCCCGCGATGGCCGCGGTCTGGCGCAGCTTGCCCTGGCGCATCGCCAGTCCCGCCTGGATCAGCCCGCCGGGCATGAACAGGTATTCGCCCGCCAGCATCAGGATCAGCGCCGCGACCAGCGGGTCCGCGCCCGACAGCCAGACGCCAAGCGCCACCAGCGATTGCAGCACGAACAACCCCCCGCACCAGGCCCAGAAGATGCGATGCGCGGTCAGGCAGGTCGCGGCCAGCCGGTCGGCCGGGGCCAGGATGATGCGCTGGATGACGCCGTTTTCCGTCAGCGCCTTCAGGATGTCGGCCGCGGCCAGCGCGGTTGCGGCGATGCCGATCTGCACCGGGTCCAGCCGGTGGGCCACCGCCACGACGACGAACAGGCGCGACAGTTTCGCCGCGGCCTCGGACGCGCCATAGGCGACAAGATTGCGGGCAAGCGTGCCGATGCTGGAGACGTGCGGGGTCATGGCAGTCCATTCATTGCGTCGGGGTCACCATAGCGCCGCCGCGGGGGCCATTCATGCGCGCGGAAGGTGGGGCGCGCGTCGCATCGGGTTGGCCGCCTATCCGACCGGATAGGGCGACCGCGCCAAAGGGGCGTCACGCCGCTGTTGCCTTCGGGCGTGCTTGGCCCATACAACCATGGGGAAACATCGACGGCGGACGAATGGATGAGATCCTTGCGGCTCAATGACCTGGTATCGGGGCTTGCGATTCTGGCGGTTGCGGGCTGTGCGGGCACGGCGCCCCCGCGCAATGTCGAGCCGGTCTCGCGCGGGCTGGGCTATCAGGCGCAGTATCGCGACCTGCCGGCGCGTTCGCCCGATCCGCTGGTCCTGCGCGCGCGCGAGATGAACGCCGCGCGGTGCCGCCCGCCGCTGGGCGGCGCGGTGGCGGGCGATGCCATGGGCAAGGGCGCGGGGCTGGACATCGCCGCCCTGCGCGGCGAGAAGCTGAGCCGCAACGACCTCTTGGACGTGCGCATCGACGGGGACGAGACGCTGAGCGGGTCCTATGTCATCTCGCGCGACGGGATGCTGAAGCTGCCCTATCTGGACCCGATCCCGGCGCAGGGCCGCAGCACCGACGAGGTCGAGGCCGACATGACCCTCGCGCTGATCGCCAACGGATTCTACGACAGCCCGCCGCGGCTGTCGGTGCGGGTGCGGGACTGGGCCTCGGTCACGGTGGCGATCGACGGCGCGGTGTTCGAGCCGCGCGTCTCCGAGATCGGCGGCACGCCGGGCGACCGGATCGATACCGAGCGGCAACTGGCCATCGGTGCCTCGACCGAGGCGCGCAACCTGTCGGCGGCGATCCGCTCGGCCGGCGGGATCCGGCCGGATGCGGATCTTTCGGCGGTCGAGCTGCGGCGCGGCGGGCGGCTTTACCGGCTGGACCTGCGCGAGATGTTCCATGGCCGCGACCCGGACGCGGACGTGATGCTGCTGACCGGCGACGAGATTCGCGTGCCCAGCCGCGACTGCTTTCAGGACGACCTGATGCGGCCGGGCCCGATCAGCCCGCCGGGCGTCAGCCTGTACCTGTCGAACCTGACCCAGCCCGCGACGGGCAATGCGCCTTCGGCCATCGGGCGCGAGGTGCGCGAGGTGCCCTATGGCACGCGGATGATGCAGGCGGTGGTCGATGCCAACTGCGTGGGCGGGGCGCGGGCGACCTCGGCCAACCGCTCGGCGGTGCTGTTCACGCGCAATCCCGTGACCGGCGTGTCCGCCGTGATCGAACGCGATATCGAAAAGATGCTGCGCCGGGCCGAGCGCGACGACCACGACCCCTATCTGCTGCCCGGCGATGCGATCGCGTGCTACGATTCCTCGGTCACGAACCTGGCCGAGGTCGGCCGGGTCATGGGGATCATGGGCGCGGCGCTGCTGCTGGACTGAGCCAGGCGGCGCGGGCGGCGTCGACCAGCGGGGCCAGATCGGCGGGGCCGGCGCCCTGGGCTGCGCGCGTCTCGATGGCGACCAGGGCGTCGCGCAGCGCAAGATGGCCGAAGGCCGCGGCGCTGCCGGCGATCTTGTGACAGCGCGCGGCGATCTCGGCCACGTCCTGCGGCGAGGTGGCGAGCCAGTCGAACAGGGCGTCTGTTTCCTGCCGGAACCTGTCGCGCAGGCGGGCGATCACCGGGTCCGGGGGCTGGCCGGGCGCGTGGCCGTCATCGGTGCGATCCCTTGGGGCGCGATCCTTTGCGGCGGGACCCTCTGGGGCGGGATCGGCCGGGTCCTGTCGGGAAGGCGCGGTGTCATCGGCCGGCTGGTCGGCGGGCGCGTCGATCCGGGCCAGAAGGGCGCGCAGATCCTCGACCCGCATCGGCTTGCCCAGAAAGCCCGACATGCCGGCCTGCAGGATGCGGTCGCGCATCTGGGGCAGGACATTGGCCGACAGCGCCACGATCGGGCTGTTGCGCGACCTGCCTTCGCCCATGCGGATCCGGCGGCAGGCTTCCAGCCCGTCCATCACCGGCATCGAAATGTCCATCAGGATCAGGTCATAGCGGTGGTCATTGGCGGCGCTCACCCCTGCAAGACCATCGGGGGCGGTGGTCACGCGGTGGCCTTCGAGTTCGAGCATCTCGCGCGCCAGCTCGCGGTTGATCTCGTTGTCCTCGACCAGAAGCACGTCCAGCGGCCGCGACCGTCCGGCGCTGGCGCGGGCGGGGCGCGCGTCCTCGGACGGCTCTGCCGGGGCAAGCGGCAGGCGCACCCAGAACACGCTGCCCTGGCCGGGTTCGCTTTCCACGCCGTATTCGCCGCCCATCGCGGTGACCAGCCGGCGCACGATGCCAAGGCCCAGCCCCGTGCCGCCGGTCTGGCGCTGCAGGCTGGGTTCGACGGACTGGAAATCCTCGAAGATGCGGGCCTGCGCGGATTCGGGAATGCCGATGCCGGTGTCGATCACGCGAAACTCGATGCAGGTCTTGCCCGGCTGATCGCAGTCGGGCAGGGCCTCGAGCTCGATCGCGACGCGGCCGTTGCGGGTGAACTTGATCGCATTGCCCACGAGGTTCAGCAGGATCTGCTGCAGCCGGACGGCATCGGCCATCACCCAGTCCCGCGGTTCGCTTTCCCACGACCATTGCAGGCTGTTGCCGTTCCGGGCCGCGTGGCCCTCTTGCGCGTCCACGATGTCCTGCACCAGCCGGCCCAGATGGGTCGGACGCTCGGCCGCCTCGACGATGCCCGATTCAAAGCGCGCGATGTCCAGCACCGTGTTGACGTGGTGCATCAGCTGCTGGGCCGACAGGGCCATGTTGTTGACATAGCGCCGCTGGCGGTCGGTCAGCGCGGTTTCCTGCAACAGCGACAGGCTGCCGATCACGCCGTTCAGGGGGGTGCGGATCTCGTGCGTCATCATGGCCAGGAATTCGGCCTTGGCCTTTTCGCCGGCAAGCGCGCGGTCGCGGGCCTCGACCAGCTCCCGTTCGGCGGCCAGCCGCGCGGTGATGTCGCGCAGAAAGCCGATGACGATGCGGTTGTCCTCGGGGCCCGCGCTTTCCAGCGCCATCTCGACCGGGAAGGTTTCGCCATTGGCGCGCATCGCCGTCATCTGTACCCGCCCCGCGCCGATCACGCGGGTTTCGCCGCTTTCGTTCATGCGGCGCAGGCCGTCCTCATGCGCCTGGCGCTGGTCGGGGGGCACAATCAGGTCGCCCAGTTTGCGCCCCTCGATATCGATGAAGCGATAGCCGAAGATCCGTTCGGCCGCCGGGTTGAACTCGAGCACGCGGCCGTGGCGGTCGGTCACGATCACCGCGTCCAGCGATGTCTGGACCACCGTGTTCAGCCGCAGCCAGGCCTGTTCCAGCGCCTGCGCGCTGTTTTGCGCGGCGCGGCCCAGGCGGAAGGAATGCAGCGCCATCAGACCCAGCGCGCCGATCATCGCGGCGGTGGCCAGCGCCAGCCGTTGCAGCGTGACCGCGATCCCATTTCGGCGCAGGTCGGACTGGGCGGCAAAGTGGAACAGGCCGGCATTGGACAGCTGCCGCACGACGGGGGCGATCTTTTCGCTGGCCTCTTCGAGCTGTTGCAGCCGCGCGATCGGCGCGCTGTCGATCGCGTCGATCACCGGGACGGCCTGGTCCAGGAAATCCTGGATCTGGCGCAGCGGGGCCATGAAATCGGGGATTTCGCGCAGATCGGCATATAACGCGCCGTGGGCCAGCGTGTTGATGCGGCTGTAGAAGACGTCGAATTTCGTCACCACCGGGCTGCGGTCGTCACCGGGGGCGACCAGCGCGTGGTCCAGCGCCTTTTCGAAATAGAGAAACTCGACCTCGGCCTGGGACAGGGTCCATTGCACGTTGTCGGAGCTGGCCTGGCGCAGCAGGTTCAGATCGCGCATCACCGCCTGGCCCAGCGTGACGATCGACAGAAGGCAGATCAGCGTGACCAGCCCCAGAAGGGCATAGCCCCGGCGCGGGCCGGGGCGAAGGCGGCGCACGAGGCGCCGCAGGGCATGTGCCCGTTCTGGCGTGTCAGTCGGTGACATCGATGCGGTTCAGTTGCCAGATGCTGCGCGAATATATCACCTCGGTCCGATAGCGCGAGTCTGAGTCATAGGGATAGACGATCCACAGCGGCCCCTTGTCGCGGACCGACATCGGCGCGCCGTTGCGTTCATAGGCCAGGATCGGGCCGCCTTCGGCCGCGTCCGAGGCGGGAATGTCCACGGCATAGTCGTTGATCGCGACCGCGCGCAGGGTCGTTCCCGTCGCGCCGACATGATCCAGCAGCGCCTGCAGCGGCACGCCGGTGAATTCCTGTTCGCCCTCGGTCCAGATGGTGGTCGTGCGGATGGTTTCGGCGGGCAGGGCGCGCAGCATGTCCAGATCGAATTCGGCCGCGCCTTCGGCATTCGTTTCGGCGATCTGGCCGGTGATGGTCAGGATGACCGGGCCTTGCGGGCGCGGCAGATCCGCCAGCGCGGGCTGGGCGAAAAGAAGGGCAAGTGCGCCGATCAGCGCGGCGCGCAGGTGATGGGCAATGCGGGGCAGGGTCATGGTCGTCCTCGGGGATGGCATGTTTCGGTTACGAATTGATTAAACTTCTAGCGGTCTGGCCCGAGGCGGTCATCCGGGCATCGGGATGGGCGCCTATCCGTTCGGGTAGGCGCCCCCGTTCACGGATCAGGCCGCGAAGCGGTCGTTGCCCGCCAGACGGTCGATGCGCGCGCGCAGGCCCGCGGCCAGCTCGGGCCGGTCCAGCGCAAAGGCCAATGTCGCCTCGACAAAGCCCTGGATCGAGCCGCAGTCGAAACGTTCGCCATCGAAGGCATAGCCCGTGACGCCGACGGTTTCGACATCGGCATTGATCGCGTCGGTCAGCTGGATCTCGCCGCCCGCGCCGGGGCCCTGGCGTTCCAGCCGGTCGAAGATGTCGGGCATCAGGATATAGCGGCCGATCACCGCCTGGGTCGAGGGCGCGCATTCGGGGCGGGGCTTTTCCACCAGCCCGCGGGCGCGCAACAGCCGGCCCCGCGCGGCGTCTTCGTCGCAATCCAGAATGCCATAGGCCGAGACCTGCGCGCGCGGCACCTGCATCGTGGCGACCATGTGGCCGCCGGTGCGGGCATGGGCCTGCACCATCTGGGCCAGCGCGGCTTTGGGCGCGCGGATCACGTCATCGGGCAGGAGCACGGCAAAGGGTTCGTCCCCAACAAGCCGGCGGGCAAGGCTGACGGCATGGCCCAGGCCGCGCGGCATGTCCTGGCGGATGATCGTCAGCGCGGCTTCGGGCATCCGCGTCGGGGCGAGGCGTTCGATGAGATCGGTCTTGCCCTTGTCGGCCAGTTGCCGCTCGAGCGCGGCATGGGCGCAAAAGTAATCCTCGAGCGCGGTCTTGCCGGGGGCCGAGACAAAGATGAATTCCTCGATCCCGGCGGCGCGGGCTTCGTCCACCGCGTACTGGATAAGCGGGCGGTCGACCAGAGGCAGCAGCTCCTTGGGCACCGACTTGGTGGCGGGCAGAAAGCGGGTGCCAAGCCCCGCGACGGGAAAGACGGCCTTGCGGATATGCGTCATAGGAAAATCTCCTGTATGGATGGCCGGAGGTCAGTAGGCACCGTGCCCCGTGAGCACGACGCGGAAGGTCATTGCGATCAGAAGCAGGTCGAGCAGGGTCGAGCGCGAATTGGCATAGGCCACGTCCATGTCGATCATCTTGTCAAAGCCGATATCGGCGCGGCCCGAGACCTGCCACAGCCCGGTCAGGCCCGGACGGACGCTGAGCCGCTCCAGGGCCCGGGCGGGATAGGCCGCGACTTCCTCGGGCAGGGCGGGGCGCGGCCCGACCATCGACATATGGCCCAGCAGGACGTTGATGAGTTGCGGCAGCTCGTCCAGCGAGGTGCGGCGCAGGATACGGCCGACGCGGGTCACGCGCGGATCGTTGCGCGCCTTGAAACACACGCCCTCGCGGTCCGAATTGTCCAGCAGCTGGGCCCGGCGCGCCTCGGCATCGACATGCATCGAGCGAAACTTGTACATGCGGAAGGCGCAGCCGTTCTTGCCCACCCGACGCTGGGTGAAGAAGACCGGGCCGGGGCTGTCCAGCCGGATCGCCAGTGCAATCAGCGCAAACAGAGGTGACAGCGCCATCAGCCCGGCGCCTGCAAGCGCAATGTCGAGCGTGCGCTTGACAAGATCGGTCACGCGCGACCGTGGCACAAGCTGGCCGATGGCGCGGGCCATGAAGGTGAAATTGCCGATCAGGTAGCGGCCAGCCATGCGGCGCGGCTCGACCGCGAGGCGCCAGGCCCATTCCATGCGCGCCTTGCGCACGATTGCGGGCGCGCGGCGAACGTTGCCGGCCAGGAAATCGAACAACGCGCCGACGCCAAGGTTCAGCCGCGTATTCAGGCGTTCCGCATTGCGGTCGATCCACAATTCCTGCTGTGGCACGCCCATGGCCACCAGCAGGATGTCCGCGCCAGAGGCATTGATCCGGGCAATGGCGGCCTCTTCGTCCTGTGCGTCGTCATAGCCGTCCATCGTGCCCAGGACGCGCAGGCCGGGTATGTCGCGGATCAGGCGGTCGGCGGCGCGTTCGGCCGTGCCGGGGCGCGCGCCAAACAGAAAGACCGATAGCCCCCGCCGGGCGGCTTCGCGCAGAAGGGCGGGGATGAAGTCGGTGCCGTTGAGATTGGCGGTCAGGCGATTGCCGCGCAGGCGGGCGGCAAGTTCGATCCCGATACCGTCGGGCAGGATGTGGTCGGCTCGGCGCAGCGCGCTGGCGTAAAGCGGGTCGCGCGCGGCGACATTGGCGCAATGGGCGTTCAGGAAGAAGACCCGTTTGCAGGGCCGCTGCAGCAGCGCATCGACGGCCTGATCGACGGTCGCATCGGCGACGGCATGGGTCAGCACCTGGACCGTGGGCAGCGTGCCGGCGACCTCGCGCGGGAGGTCCGAGGGAACCGGGATGGCCCGGGCGGTGTCGAGACGGGGATTGTGGAACATCGGTTTGCGCCTTGCATCGTGTTGCGTTCGTCGTTGTCCCGAAGATGCGGGGCGCTTGTCCTTTGCGGCAATCGAGCGGGCGGACAGGTCAAGGCGCAGAAGATCAGGCACCCTGAACGATCCGGTGGGGGGCCTCTCTGGCCGGGTCGGGCACCTATCCGTTCGGATGGGACGAGGCCCGAATCTCCTTGCGATTTCGTGCGTGGAGGGAAATATTCGTCATGCGGGAAAATTGAGGGACAGACGTGAGAATCCTGATTGCCGACGATCACGACCTGCTGCGCGACATGTTGGTGGCCTATCTGGGGGCCGAGGGGGGGATCGAGACCGAGACCGCGCCGGATTTCCGCGCGGCCTGCGAGGCGATCGTGGCGCGCGGGCCCTTTGATCTGGTGCTGCTGGACTACAAGATGCCGGGGATGCAGGGGCTGAACAGCCTGCGCGAGGCAATGGAGCTGGCGGGCGGCCAGCGCGTGGCGATCATCTCGGGCGAGGCCAGCCGGGAGTTCGCCGAAAGGGTGCTGGAGGCCGGCGCGGCCGGGTTCGTGCCCAAGACCCTGCCGGCGAAGTCGCTGGTCAACGCGATCAAGTTCATGGCGATGGGCGAGCAATACGCCCCCATCTCGTTCATGACCGCGCAGGAGGACGCCGCGACGAACCCGCTGGCCGAAAGGCTGACCCGGCGCGAGCTGCAGGTGCTGAAGGGCCTGACCGAGGGCAAGTCCAACAAGGAAATCGCGCGCGATCTGGACCTGACCGAACCCACGGTCAAGCTGCACATGAAGACCCTGTATCGCAAGCTGGACGTCTCGAACCGCACGCAGGCGGCCATCGTGGCGCGGGACGCAGGATTGTTCTGAACCCTATCCGGGCGGATAAGGACCCATCCATCCGTCATCCGGAATCATCCGGGCTCGTGCAGGCAAAAGCGCATGGATGGCGCTAGAACACGGCCAAAGGAGATGCCGATGTTCTTGCGAGATGTGCTGCGCGCGCCCGATGGTGACGACCCGGAACTGCCATTTGAACCCGTCTTGACTCCGCGCCGGCGCGGGCTTCTCTGGCGCATGCCGCTGCGGCATCTGTCCCTGCGGCGCGTGCTGATGGGCGGGCGGCTGGGCGATGGCGGGCGGCTGCCGCGCTATGCGGCGGTGTTCCTGCTGGGCGTGGCGGCGATCTGGGTGCCGATCTTGACCTATCTGAAGACCGCGCCGGTGCGCTATACGTCCTCGATGTCGCTGATCCTGCCCGGATCGGGCGTGTCGGCCTCGGTCAACCTGGACGATATCGGGCAGGCCACGTCCTATTCGAACTCGGCCTTTGCCAGCAACGCGGTCAGCCCGACCGAAACCTACAAGCGGCTGATTTCGGCCAATCGGATATTGGCAGCTGCCGCGGCCAGCCTGGGGATCGACACGCGCGATCTGGGCGCGCCGCGCATCACGCTGGTCGATCAGACCGGGCTCATCCACGTCCAGATGACCGGCGAAACGCCCGAGGACGCGCAGGCGCGGCTGAACGCCGTGATGCAGGCCTTCTATGCCGAGCTTGACCGGCTGCGCGCGGACGAGACGCAATCCCGCGCCTCTGGCGGCGATGGGGCGATCGAGGAATATCGCGCATCCGTCCAGCGCACGCGCGCGGCGATCACCGAGTTGCAGAAAAGGACGGGGCTGTTGTCGATCGATCAATATGACGCAATGGTGGCCGAGAATGACCGCCTGCGCGCCGAGGTGGAAGGATTGCGCGCAAGCCTTGAGCAGCAAGAAGAGATCGTGCAGAGCCTGTCGGACCGGCTGGGCCTGACCGCCGATCAGGCGGCGGCGGCGCTGAAGCTGTTTGCCGATGCGGAATATCTGGCCATCGTGCGTCAGATGTCGGACAGCGCGGCGACGCTGGCGCAGCTGGATGCGCGGCATGGACCGAACCATCCACAGGTCGAACGGGCGCGCGCGGCCTATTACAACGAGCGCACCAAGGCGCTGACGCGGGCCGTGTTTCTGACCGGGCTGCCGGAAATGATTCTGGGCCGCATCGACCTGGCGCCGGACGGTGCGCGCGCCGAGCTGCTGGCCGAGCTTGTGCGCCATGAATCCTTGCGCGCGGGGCTGCAGGCCCAGTGGCAGGAACAATCCGCGCGGTTGGAGCGCGAGACGGCCCGGCTGCGCGAGCTGGCGCCCCTGGCCGCGAAGTTGCAGGACCTGCAACGCGACTTTGCCGTGGCCGAAGCGGTCTTTGCCTCGGCCATCGCGCGCAGCCAGTCAACCAAGTCCGATCCCTATGGCTCGTATCCGCTTGTGCAGGTGCTGGAAGATCCAAGCCTGCCCGATGAGCCGTCTTCGCCCCGTCCGAAGCTGGCTGTCGCAGCGGGTATTGCCGCGACTGTCCTGATGCTGATCGGGCTGGTCCTGGGCTGGATCCGCGGCCCGCTGATCGGGTGGCTTCTGGCCAAGGGTCGCGCGGCATGAGCAAGGGGCCAGATGTCACCCCGGCCAATCCGGCCGAATGGATGGTCTGGAAGGCGCTTGTGTTGACCTGGCCCTTCTATGCAATCGGCGCGCTTTACGTCGTGGGGCCGGTCCTGGCCTGGCTGCTGGCCTTCCTGGCGGGGCTGTCGCTGTATCTGGGCCCCGCGATTCGCCCCGACCTGCGCGCGACGGGCCCGGTGCCGCCCATCGTCTGGGCCTGGGGTCTGGGCATGCTGACGATGCTGGTTGCGCTTTGGGTCGGGCATCTGGACTGGGGCCTGGGCACCAAGCAGACGATCAAGAGCTCGATCGGCTGGGCCAAGGGTTGGGCACTTCTGGCGCTGTTCATTCTGGCCGGTTCGGTCCTGCCGATCCGGCGAGAGATCCTGATCCGCGCGCAATGCGTGGTGGGGGCCTGGACGCTGGCGGTGGCGCCCGTGCTGCTGGCCGCGCCCTATCTGGGCCTGCCCGAGCGGGTCTTTACTTCGCCCCTGAAGGCGATCGGCGGGCCGGGGCCGGAATATTTCACGGTCTTCCTGTTCACCTATGACCCGTCGAACTGGACGCCGCGCTGGCAGTTCTATGCGCCGTGGTCGCCCTTTGCCGCGTTGCTGGGCGTGATCATGGTCGTCTTCGCGCTGGAGGAGAAGTCGCCCCGCTGGAAGGCGCTGGGGATCGCGGGGGGCGTGCTGATGATCCTGGCCTCGAAGTCGCGCATGGGGCTGGTGGGGCTGGTGGCCTGCACGCTGGGGCCGCGGATGATGCCGCTGGTCCTGCGCGGATGGGCCTGGCAGGTGTTGGCGGGGCTTGCAGCCTCGGTGGCGGTGATCGGCGGCTGGCTGATTCAGACGGTCGAGACCGCCAGGCACGCGTTTCTCAGCGCGCGGGCCGATTCCTCGCGCGTGCGGGCGACGCTGCAGCGCATCGCCTGGGAACGCTGGCAGAACGAGGCCGTGTGGTTCGGCCACGGCACGGTGCAGCCCGGTCCGCACCTGGTGGAATACATGCCGATCGGCAGCCATCACACCTGGTATGGGCTGTTGTTCGTCAAGGGACTGGTGGGGTTCCTTGCGCTTCTGGTGCCGCTGGTCTGGCAGGTGCTGGTGACGATGGCCGATGCCGCGCGCGGCCCGCGCGGGGTCCTGCCCATGGGCGTGGTGATGACCATCGTGCTGCTGTCCTTTGGCGAGAACCTGGAGATCGAGGCCTACATGGTCTGGCCCGGCCTTGTGATCCTGGGGATCCATGCGCGCGAGATGGCCAATGACCGGATGGCAGACGGGACGACCGACGGGGCGCCAGACGGGACGGCCGACGGGGCGGTTGCCGCCTGACCGATGCCGGGACACGCGCCGATTGCGGCGCGCGTCAAAGGTGCTAGGGTCCTGTGCGACCAGGATGGAGGGTTGCGATGCGTCTGACCTTGCTGGGCACCGGGGGTGTGTGGGCCGCGCCCGTCCATGGCTGTGCATGTGTCGCCTGCGCGGCGGCGCGGCGTGATCCTTCGCGGGCGCGGGCGCCGACTTCGGCGCTGCTGGAGGCGGGCGGGCGGCGCTATCTGATCGATGCGGGACGCTGCGATCTGAACGACCGCTTTCCACCCGGCACGCTGGATGGCGTCCTGCTGACCCATTTCCATGCCGATCACGCGATGGGGTTGGCGCTGATGCGCTGGAGCATGGCCGAGCCGCTGCCGGTCTGGTGTCCGGACGATCCGGCGGGGTTCGACGATCTGACCAGAAGCCCCGGGCGGCTGCGGTTCCACCATGTCGTGCCGGGTCAGGAACTGGATCTGGGCCCGATCCGCGTGACCGCCGTCGCGCTGAGCCATACGCGCCCCACGCTGGGCTGGGTGATCGAATGCGACGGCCGCCGCCTGGCATGGCTGAGCGATACGCGCGGACTGGAGCCTGCCACGATCGCGGCGCTGCGCGCGGCCCGGCCCGGGCTGGTGCTGCTGGACTGCGCCTATCCCGCGGGCAGCCCGGAGCCGCGCAACCACAACGACCTGACCGAGGCCGAGGCGATCCTGAACGAACTGGATGCACCCGCCACGCGGCTGATCCACGTGAACCACGAACTGGATGCCGCGCTGATGACCGGGGCGCAGCAGACCCGCCACGCCCTGGCCCGCGACGGCGAGGTGATCGCGGTGTGAGGTGTCAATCCAGCGTCCGCCTGAACCGGACAAGCGCGATGGCCGCATAGACGACCGTAAAGCCGATCAACGCGGCCAGGGGGACCGCAACGTTCGCCAGATCGGCGCCTTTCAGCATGACCGCGCGGACCACGCGCAGGAAATGGGTCAGGGGAAAGATCTCTCCCAGTGCCTGGGCCCAGCCGGGCATGCCGCGAAACGGGAACATGAAACCCGAAAGCAGCAGGGACGGCAGGAAAAAGAAGAATGTCAGCTGCATCGCCTGCATCTGGGTGCGGGCGAAGGTCGAAATCGTGTAACCGAGCAGCACCAGCGCCATCACGAAGATCAGCACGCTGACCAGAAGCAAGTCCAGGGCGCCCACGAAAGGCACGTTGAACAGGATCCTTGCGGCAAGCAGGACCACCGCGATCTGAACTGCGCCAACGCCGAAGAATGGCAGGATCTTTCCCAACATGATTTCAAGCGGCGTGGCGGGCATGGCCAGAAGGTTCTCCATCGTGCCGCGCTCGATCTCGCGCGTCAGAGCCATCGAGGTCATCATCACCATCGTCATCTGCAGGATGACGCCCAGAAGACCGGGCACGATATTGTACTGGGTGATGCCCTCGGGGTTGTAGCGACGGTGCACGATGACCTGAAGCTGGCCGCGGGCGGCTTCGGCGGCCTGGGCCTCGGCCCGCCGTTCGTGAAGCAATGCCTGTGCTGCCACCGTCCCCAGCGTCGAGATGGCGCCCGACGCCACCGAGGGATCGGTTGCATCAGCCTCGATCAGAATGCGGGGTTCGTCGCCCCGCTCGACGCGCCGCGCAAAGTCCGAGGGGATCGTGACAACAAAGGCCACCTTGCCCTGTTCCATCAGGGCCTCGGCCCGGGCGGCGGTCACGTTCGGATAATCGAAGCGGTAATACCCGGTGAGCTCGAGTGCGGTCACGATGGCGCGGGTATGGCTGTCATGGGTGGGGGCCACCAGCGCGGCGGGCAGGTGTTTCGGGTCGTTGTTTATGGCAAAGCCGAACAGCACCAGTTGCATCAGCGGCACGCCCAGCATCATCGCAAAGGTGATCCGATCGCGCCGCATCTGGATCAGCTCCTTGCGCAACATGGCCAGCAGGCGCCGCAGGGAAAAATCCGGCCTCATGCGGGCTCTCCGTTCCGGTCCGGGGCGCCGCGGCCAATGAAATGGATGAAGGCATCCTCGAGCCGGGTGACCGAGGGTTCGGCCTGAGCATCCGTATCCCGCGCGATCTGCCTCACGACCCTGGCCAGAGCAGGACCGTCCCGGCCCACGACATGCAGTTCCGCGCCGAAGGGTGCGACCTGGTCCACATGCGGGGCGGCGCGCAGCAGCCGTTCGGCCTCATCCATGCGTCCGCCGCGCAGCACCCAGGTGACCAGGCCCGACCGCGCGATGACCTCGTCCACCGTGCCGGTGACGATCAGCCGGCCCTGCGAGACATAGTTGATCTGGTGGCAGCGTTCGGCTTCGTCCATGTAATGGGTCGAGACGAGGACCGTTATCCCCGCCAGAGACAGAGCGTGCAGTTCCTGCCAGAATTCGCGGCGCGCCTTGGGGTCCACGCCGGCGGTCGGTTCGTCGAGCACCAGAAGGCGTGGCTGGTGCATCACGCATGCGGCCAGGGCAAGGCGCTGTTTCCATCCGCCCGAAAGCGTTCCCGCCAGCTGATTGCGCCGCGAGGTGAGGCCCAGATCCGCTAGGGTGCGGCGGACATGTTCGCGCGCCGGATGCAATCGGTAAAGACCAGCGACGAATTCGAGATTCTCCTCGATCGTCAGTTCCTCGTAGAGCGAAAAGCTCTGCGTCATGTAGCCGATCTCTTGACGGATGCGAATTGTGTCGCGCAACAGGTCCATGCCAAGCACGCGGCCTTCGCCGGCATCGGGGGTCAGAAGCCCGCACAAGACGCGCATCGTCGTGGTCTTGCCCGATCCGTTCGGCCCCAGGAAGGCGACGATCTGACCCTGTTCGACCCGCAACGAGACGCCGTCGACCGCGACGCGATCGCCGAAACGCTTGACGATGCCGTGGACGTCGATGGCGAGTTCGCGCGCCGGCGTGGATGCGACCTTCATTCGTCCCCCGCCAGCGCGACATCGACGATCTGTCCGGGTTTCATCCAGGGCTCCGGGCGGTCCGGCCGGGCTTCGACCAGCCAGACAAGCTTTTGCCGGTTTTCCAGCGAATAGATCACGGGCGGCGTGAATTCGGGTTCGTCCGACACATAGGTCACGGTTGCGTGGCTGCCGGGGGGGCAGCCGTCGCAATTGACCACAAGCCGGACGCCCGGCGCGATCCGCGCCAGATCGGGTTCGGAAACATACAGCCGCAAGAGCGCGCCGCCATCGGGCAGGATCGAAAGGATCGGCGCCTGGGGCCCGGCGATTTCCCCGGCGCGGCGCAGGATCTCGTCCACGCGACCTGGTGCCGGAGCGGTCAGGGTGCGCTGGTCCAGCTGCCATGCGGCGGCGTCGCGGCGGGCACGGGCCTGTGCGACTGCGGCCTCGGCCGCGGCGATTTCATGTGCACGGGCGGGCAGGCGCGCGACGGCGAGATTGGCCTCGACCTCGGCCACGCGGGCGCGTGCGACCGCGGCGCGGGTTTCGGCATCGTCCAGCTGGCTTTGTGCAGCCGCGCCACGCTGAAACAGTTCGCGCAGGCGGATGGCCGCACGCTCGGCCTCGGCCGCCTGCGCGCGCGCCGAGGCCAGCTCTGCCTCGACGACACGGATTTCCTCGGGGCGGCGGCCCGCGCGCAGGTCCGCCAGCCGGCTTTCGGCCTGGGCCAATGCGGAATTGGCCTCGGCCAGGGCGATCTGGGCGTCACGCCGTTCCATTCGCGCCAGCACATCGCCAGTCGAGACCGTGTCGCCGCGTTCGACCTCGAGCACGTCGATCTGTGCCGTGGCAACCGGGGCGATGAGCAGGAATTCACCCTCGACATAGCCGGTGGCGATGGGGCCCGGCGGAGCGCAGGCCGACAGAAGCTGCGACACGATGGGGATTGCGCAGATCAGCCCTGCCATGCGGTATTCCCTGCTGTTGTCCGGTTGGATGGTCGTGGGCACAGTCTATACAAGACCGGTGGATGTCGAAGCCGCAAAATGCCCCCTACAGCTCGAAGGATTGGTGCATCATCGGCAGCTCGACCCGGCCGGTCAGGTCCTTGGCCAGTCTTTCGCGTTCGGGCTGTTCGCCGTGGACCAGGAAGGTCACGTCGGGCTTGCCCGTCCGCCTGTGCCAGTCGATCAGGTCGCTGCGCCCGGCATGGGCGGAAAATCCGTTGATCGTGTGGATGCGCGCGCGCACCGGGATGTCGTCGCCCATCAGCCGGACCGAGCGCGCGCCGTCGATGATGATCCGCGCCAGCGTGCCTTCGGCGGCAAAGCCCACGAAGATCACGCTGCAGGCGCTGCAGCCCAGATTGTGCCGCAGGTGGTGGCGCACCCGCCCGCCCGTGGCCATGCCCGAACCGGCCATGATCACCGCGCCCGACCGGATGCGGTTCAGCGCCATCGATTCGGCCGAATCGCGGGTGAAGTGCAGCTCGGGCAGGTCGAACGGGTCCTTGCCCGCGCGCAGGCGGGTGGCGAACTCGGGCCGCATCGCGTCGGCGTGTTTGCGGTAGATCCGCGTGGCCGATATCGCCATCGGGGAATCCAGAAAGACCGGCATCGACCGGCGGATGCGGCCCGACATCATGCCTTCGCGCAGGAAGAACAGAAGCTCTTGCGCGCGTTCCAGCGCGAAGGTCGGGATGATGACATTGCCGCCGCGGTCGTCGGTATCGCGGATCGCGTCCAGGAATTCCTGGACCGAGCCGTCCAGCGCGCGATGGTCGCGGTCGCCATAGGTGGATTCCATCACCACGATATCGGCGCCCGATGGCGGCGCGGGCGGGTTCAGGAGCGGACGTTCGCGCGGGCCGATATCGCCCGAGAACAGGACCCGGCGCGTCTGGCCGGATTCGGCGATCTCCAGCAGGACGCTGGCCGAGCCCAGGATATGCCCGGCCTCGAAGAAGGTGGCGGTGATGCCGCGGCCGATCTGGATCGGCTGGCCAAGTCGGGCCGTGCGGCCGAAATGGTCGAAGCTTTCCACCACGTCCAGCGTGTCGAACAGCGGCGGCTGCTTCTCGCCATGGCGCTGGCGGCGGCGGGCCTCTTCCTCGTTCAGGTTGGCCGCGTCCAGAAGCACCAGCCGGGCAAGGTCGCGGGTGGGCGCGGTGCTGATGATCTCTCCGTCAAAGCCGCGCCGGTGCAGCAGGGGGATGCGGCCGCAATGGTCCAGATGCGCGTGGGTCAGCAGAAGGACATCGACCGCGCCGGGTGAAAAGCCGAAATCGTCGGCATTGTCGATATCCATGTCATGGGCGCCCTGGAACATGCCGCAATCGATCAGGATCGTCTGGCCGTTCGCGCGCAGAAGGTGGCAAGAGCCTGTGACACCCCCGGCCGCGCCGTGAAAGGAAATCTGCATTGCGCCCCCCTTGGCCGGACCCCGTGCCCGATGCCCTGCCGGGTCAGGATAGCGGGCCGGGGCCGCGCAAGGAAGGGCACAGCCATTGGACAGGGCCCGGCCAGTGGCGCTAGAAGCAGGCGCGGAGCCCCTTGCAGAGGATTCGCCATGAGCCTGACCCTGACGCGCCGCGACTTTCCCGCCGGCTTCCTCTTTGGTGCCGCCACGGCGGCCTATCAGATCGAGGGATCGCGCTTTGGCGGCTGTGGACCCTCGCATTGGGACAGCTTTGCCGCAACGCCCGGCAATGTTCTGAACGGCGATGACGGATCGGTCGCCTGCGACCATTACCATCGGTATGAGGGCGATCTGGACCTGGTGCGGGATGCGGGCTTTGACGCCTATCGGTTCTCGACCTCCTGGGCGCGGGTCATGCCGGACGGGCGCGCCGTGAATCCCGAGGGGCTGGATTTCTATGACCGGCTGGTCGATGCGATGCTGGCGCGCGGGCTGAAGCCGTATCTGACGCTGTATCACTGGGACCTGCCGTCCGCGCTGGCCGATCAGGGCGGCTGGGCCAATCGCGACACGGCCGCGCGTTTCGCCGAGTTCGCCGGAATCGTGATGGGTCGGATCGGCGACCGCGTGGCGGCGACGGCCACGATCAACGAGCCCTGGTGCGTGGCCTGGCTGAGCCACTTCCTGGGCCATCACGCGCCGGGCCTGCGCGACATCCGCGCCGCGGCGCGGGCGATGCATCATGTCCTGCTGGCGCATGGGCTGGGGGTCGAGGCGATGCGCGCGGCCGGGCATGGCAATCTGGGCATCGTCCTGAACCTGACCCGGATGCAGCCGGCCAGCGACGATCCCGCCGACATTGCCGCCGCGCGGACCGAGGACGGGATCGCCAATCGCTGGTTCCTGGACGCCGTGTTCGGGGGGGGCTATCCGCAGGACATCCTGCAGGCGCTGGAGCCGCATATGCCGCGCGGATTCGCGCAGGACATGGGCCTGATCTCGGCGCCGCTCGACTGGCTGGGGATCAACTATTACACGCGCAACGTGATCGCGGCCGACCCGGAGGCCCTGTGGCCGGCCACCCGCGCGGTCGAGGGGCCGCTGCCCAAGACGCAGATGGGCTGGGAGATCCATCCCGAGGGCCTGAGCGATCTGCTGATCCGCGTTGCGCGCGATCATGCGGGGGATCTGCCGCTGGTCGTGACGGAAAACGGCATGGCCTGGGATGACCGCGTGGTGGATGGCGCGGTCAACGACGCGCAGCGTGTGGCCTATATCGACCGCCACCTGGCCGCCGCGCGCGATGCGATCGCGGCGGGGGTCAATCTGCGTGGCTTCTTTTACTGGTCGCTGTTGGACAATTTCGAATGGGCCTTTGGCTATGAGCGCCGCTTTGGCCTGGTCCATGTGGACTATGCCACCCAGAGGCGGACGCCAAAGGCTTCGTGGCACGCGCTGGCCGCGATGTTGAAGGAATAGCGGTCAGGGGTCGGAGCCGGGCCGCGGGGGCCGGCGGGTGCCGATGACCCGTGCGGGGACGCCGCCCGCGATCGCCATCGGCGGGACATCGCGCGTCACGACTGCGCCGGCGGCGATGACCGCGCCGCGGCCGATCGTGACACCGCGCAGGATGATCGCGCCGATACCGATCCAGACGTCGTCTTAGATCGTCACGGGCGAGGTGACGATTCCCTGCCTGTTCATCGGAATGTCGAGCCGTTCGGTCGCGTGGTCGCTGTCCCGGATGCTGACGGCCTGCGCGATCATCACGTCGTTCCCGATCGTGATTCGGTGATTGCATCCGAGTCCACAGCAGTCGCCCACGAACGATCTTTCGCCCAGATGCAGGGTGCCGCAGCTCTGGATGATCGTGCCAAGTCCGATGCTGTTGTGGCCCGCAGCGACGATGGTCAGCGATTCGCCGCGGGCGCCTTCGGGCCTGATCTGCCGGATCACCACGCGGGGATGCAGGTAAAGAGGCCCGGTTGCACTTATATATGAACGGTAGCGCAGGCGCAGGACGCGGCTGACAAGGCCGCGCCACCATCGTTCCAGCCTGGCAGTCGGGACTTCCATGGGCCTTGCGGTGCTTGCGAGTCGGGGAATCGTGCCACATTGACCGTATGCCGCAAGCCGCAATCGGTGCCCCCACCTTTGTTTTTCGTGGATTCTTGTGGGTTCGTGGTGGTTATCCACAGGAAGTTGTGTGTTGGGTGTCATTTTTTCTTCATTTTGGGGTTGCGGAGTTTTTTTTGAGGGACTAGATAGCGGCTCACCGGACGGCGCGGGGCGTTGTTCTGGTGGTCCTGGGGGTCTGGCGATGGATTGCTGGTTCTTCGGGGTTTGATCGGAGGCATGATGGGCGGTTGCGCTGATAGGGTTTTGGCGCTTCCGGCTGGTTTTGTCTCTGCTGCTCTTTGACATTGCTGGAATACTGAAGAGATATGAGGGCGGTTTGGTCCGGATCGATGGATCGATCGCTGCATATCGGCTCACTAGGGGTTTCGGCCCCGATGATGTGAGTG
>NZ_PRDS01000003.1 GCF_002927635.1 Albidovulum inexpectatum | reverse complement strand
GCGGCATCCTCGGTGATCGCCTCGGCGACAGCCGCGGCGATGAAGTCGTCGTAGAGCTCCGCGCCCTGCGAACTGTCGTCCCAGGTGACGCCGTAGGATTGCGACCAGTCCTTGTTCCGGGTCGGATGGTTCGAGCCGTCGTAGTCGACGAGATACGGCGGGTCGGTGGCGAACAGCACCGCGCGCTCGCCGTTCATCAGGCGGCGGACGTCCTCATGGTTCGTGCTGTCCCCGCAGAGCAGCCGGTGATCGCCGAGGATCCACAGATCGCCGGTGCGCGATACCGGATTGCGCGGCGGCTCGGGGATGGTCACCGGCGGCACGGAGCCCCCGGCGCCAACTTCTTCTTCACCGTCCCCCTCCGGCACGAAGGCCAGCAATTTGTCGAGTTCGCCATCGGAGAAGCCGACCAGCGACAGGTCGTAATCGTCGGCCAGCAGATCCTGCAGTTCCGCCGAAAGAACGGCTTCGTTCCAGTCGCCAAGTTCGGTCAATTTGTTGTCGGCCAGACGATAGGCCCGCCGCTGCGCCTCGGTCAGATGCCCGAGCACGATCACCGGGGCCTCCTTCAACCCCAGTTGCGCGGCGGCCAGCACGCGGCCGTGGCCGGCGATCAACTCCCCGTCGTCTCCAACAAGACAGGGCACGGTCCAGCCGAATTCGGCCATGCTGGCGGCGATCTTCGCCACCTGGTCGGCCCCGTGCACCTTCGCGTTTTTGGCGTAGGGCTGAAGCTTTGACAGCGGCCACATCTCGATCCGCTCGGGGGCGAAGCTCAGCGTCATGGGCGGTGTTCCGTGAATGGTGGTGGATTCCGGCGGGGTGGACACCGGATGCCATGCTGGACTCCTCGCAGGGTCCAGCGGCGTCCGGGGTATCCGGCCGGAAGGCCAATGTTTATTGGGGTTTGCGCGGGGTGCGGGTGGATCCGGATTCCGGGTGGCTTCCCAAAAAACCGGCCCTGTCGCTGGCGATATTGCGCGCCAAGCCCGCCAGCATACGTATCCGGCCCAGAAGGAACCAAGTTTTCAAAGGGTTAGCGGATTGGACCCCATCTGGACCCTTCGGGGAACCACGGAAGCCAGCGGCTCGGGCCGTCCCGCGCGGGCCTCTCCCGAGGATACCTGATTTCTACCCCGGAAGAGCCGTTTTTGTCTCATCGAAAACTGTCTGCCAGACAATTTTCCATCCGCTACGCGCCGCGTGCGAGGCGGATCAGCTTGCGCTTGGATAGCTGTCGGTTGACCGGTTGCCGATTCAACGTCAGCGCGATGATCGAGAGCCCGTAGGCCCAGTGCTGATGTGCCGCCGCCCGTTGCAGGCCCACGGCGTAGCAGATTTCCTTCCAGCGCTCGCCATGCGCCTTCATCCAGACGATCTTGCCGTCGATGGGTTCGAGGCAGCCGGTCCAGGTCAGCGTCTCCTCCATCCGGCTGATCGCCTGCGGCGAGGGCAGCACGCGCATCTGCTTGGGCTCCTGGCCCACCTTGTCGGCAAAGCTGTGGACGATCTCGGGCCAGGTCGAGAAATAGCCACGCCGGCGCGGGTCCGGTAGCCGTCGCAGGATCAGGGCCGCTTCCGCGAGCCGTTCCTCCACGAGGGCTGGTGTCCAATGGGTCATCGTTTGTCCTCCGTCTTGTCGAGGCGCGCGCCGTAAAGACGCTCGCCGAGTTGCCGCACAAGTTCACGCTCAGGCCAAGTAAGCCGTTGGTCGTCAAGGGAAACTGCCAGCAGGCCTTGCTTCCGCCAGCCGTCGCGCTTGACCTCATCGGGGTCGCGTCGCCGCCCGCCATAGCCCGGCGGTGTGAAGCGCATCGCCTTCATGCCACCCCTCCCTTGGTCTCGATCGCCCACATGAGGATTGCGATGGCATCGGCCTCGTTGTCGTCGGCCGGGCTGAAGCCCCGGGCACGGGCAGCGTCGATCATGGCGTGCTTCGGTGCATTGCCCTTGCCGGTTGCGTGGCGCTTGATGGTGCCCACCGGGACGCCCTCGTAAGGCACGCCTCGTAGTTCGGCCCATGCGGTCAGGGTGGCCATGAGCCCGCCGTAGACATGCGCCGCGTCGGTGCCCGCGTGGCGACGGACTTCCTCGAACCAGATCGCTTCCACTGGGCCGGACAGCCGATCGATCTCGCTCAGCCAGTTGGTGAAGCGCAGATACCGCATGCCGCCGCCGTCGAAGCGGCCGGGGCGGAAGCAGACCGTGCCGGTGGTGATCAGCCCATCATGGCCGCGCAAGGCCCAGCCGGTCGTGGTGCCCAGATCGAGGGCAAGGATGGTGCGTGACGGCGGATTCAAGGTTGCGCCGGGCTCGACGCCGGACAGAGTCGTATCAGCCATGGGTGGTCTCCTTTTCTGGTGGCTGCTCGGGTGGAAGACGACGGCGGTTGATGCTTGGCGGTACCGGCCGCCGTCGTCGGATTGATGGACGGGGAAAGTCAGAGCCCCCGCGCGCGGATGCTCTGCTCCGTATGGATGGGGGCCAAACCTTCAGGTTGGCCCCCATACGGAGTATGGGGGTTCCCACTCTTCCTCATCCGATCCTGACAAGTCTCTGTTTTCACGTTTCTTTCTCCCGTTTTGGATGACAAAGGGGCATGACAGAGGCCTTTGTCATCGTCATCGCCAAGTCGTTGATTTCATTGGGTTCATGACAAAGGTATGAGGATGACAAAGGCCTTTGTCATATGACGAAGTCACTCATCGAGCCCCTCCGGATAGACCCAGACGGCAGGGTTCTCGACCTCCCTGGCGCGCCCGGAATGGGGGCATTTGAAATGGGTCGGCAGTACCGGTTCGCCCTCCGCCAGGACCTCCCCGGTCTCGTCATCGACCACCGGATCGCGGCCGAAGCGCATGCCCTCCACGCAGAGGTAGCCGAAGTGTGATCGCGTGGCGGGGTAGCCATGTTCGGCCAGATCGCGACGGAACTTCACGAAGCCCTTGGTCGCCAGCACGCTCAGCCGGTCGCGGATGGTGTATTGACTGCCCAGACCGTGCTGGTTCTCGAAGGCCGCCCCGAACTGGGTGGAGGTGTAAAGCCGTCCCTCGGCCGCCTCATCAAGCAACAGAGCAAGGATCACGTCCTGTTTCCGAACGCGTTCGGCATCGAACTTCGCGCCCTGTTCGGCGCGCACGAGCCGCTCGTTCATCGGGTTGACCTCGACCCACTGGCCCTTGACTTTGTCGACGAGCTTGGGCTTCAGCGCCGGGCCGTTCCTGAGCTCGATCTCCAGCTTCCGCTCCGATGCCTCCTCGTCCGGCCGGTGCAGGATGAGCCCCGTCGTATAGAAGCCCCTGAGCGCGCTGGCGCCGGAAAGCGCCAGGAAGGGATCCTCCTTCACCTGGTGCTTGGAGAGCTTCTTGGTGTGGTGGACGAGGATCACACCGCAGTCGGGGTTGACGTGGTCGCGCAGCACCTCGACGCGGTCCTTGAGGAAGAACATCATCGCGGCGTTGTCGTTCTCGCCCCCACCATCCGGTCCGCCGTCGAAGAGGTTTCGGATCGGGTCGATGCAGAGGATGTCGAGCGGATCGTCGGGGAACGCAGCCCGGACCGCGGCGGCCACGCGGGCGCTGCCCTCGGCATCGAGCAGCATCTTCAGCTTCGGCGGGACGACGAGGTTGTCGCGCGCGGCGGCGATCAAATCGGGTGGCAGGCCGATCTGCTGCATGCGCTCGCGCAGGTAGTGATACTGGATCTCGGCCTGCAGGTAGAAGATGCGCAAGGCCCGTGGGGGCGTGAAACCGAGGAAAGGCACACCGGCGGCCATGTGCACGAGCCAGGCGATCAACAGATCGCTCTTGCCCACCTTGGGCGCGCCGCCGAGCACCAGCAGTCCTCCCGGCGTCAGCACGCGCGGGCCGATCAGGTCGGCGGGCATGGGGCTCGTGTGGTCGAGCAGCTGCCCCAGCGTGAAGGTCGGCATCTCGTCGGGTGCGGGAGCGGCGCTGTCGAGCCGGACGAGCGGCGGCCCGTGGCGCTCGACATGACGCGCCCAGAGGCGTTCGGATTCCCGCTTGAGGCGCTCCACCGGCCACTGGGGCCGCAGCATGGCGGCGTTGTAGCCGCAGATCGCCTCCCAGCCCTCGCTCTTCGACAGGCGGCCCTCGTGGACCAGCCGGATGAAGTAGCCGATGGCCGCCGAGGCACCTTCGAAGCGCGACCAGTCGTCGGCACCGCCCGCGCGCACCGGAGTGACCAGCACCTCGTCCACGGCGGGCTTGTCGGGCGTGGTGAAGTCCGGCGTGAGATTGACATCCGGCGCCGGCGGCATGTCGGTCACCGCCTCGGCGAACTCGTCGAGATCGCGCTCCAGCCGCGCGTTCAGTTCGACGATCCGCACCAGCGTCTTGAGGCTGTTCTTGTAATAGACCGAACCCGCCACGCGGATCGGCTGATGCGCCGAGCGGAAATGCATGTCGCCCCCGACCTTGGCGGCAATGTCGCCCCGCAGGCGCGTCACACGGGCAATGTCGCCGCCCTCGGCCGGCTCGGTCAGCTTCCACCAGACATGCGCCTTGCGCTGGCCTTCGGGCGTGATGCCGCCGCTTTCCACCACCATGGTGGGCGGGCCGAGATGGCGTTCGAGATGGGCGCGTTTGGCGGCGATGTCGCCTGTGTCAATGTCCACGACCACGGCCTGCATCTGCGCCACGTCGACGGCCTTGGCCTGGCCGGCCTCTGCCACCGTGCCGGGGATGACATAGACCGCCGCCCCCTCGCGCGCGGCCCAGTTCGCGAAGGTCGCCATCTTCTCGGGCGCCGTCTCATCGGCTGTGATCCAGATGTTGTGCGGGCGCCCGTCGATCCCCTGGCCCTTGTCGATGAAGCTGCGCACCGGGATCAGCCCGTCGCAATAGCCAAACACCACCTCCATGAAACTTGCGATCTGCTCGGGGTCCGGCTCATCGCCGAAGGGGTCGATCTGCGGCGCCGCGTCGTTGAAATCGCGCCAGGGGTTGAAATGGACGAGGTTGGCCCTGGGCTGATCGGGCGTGGTGTCGTCACGCATGTCGGTATCCTCTTGCGCATCGGGCGGATCTTTGGGGGCGTCGGTCATGTCGGCAGGCTCCAGCAGCGTGTCGAGAACGGGCAGAAGCGGCATTCGAAGAAGTCGCGGTTCCGGGCCATGCGCGGCAGCAGCTCGCCCGCGTCGGTGGCCCGCAGGATCCGCACGCCGCGATCCGACATGCGCTGCGCGAGATCGGCGTCGAACGGCACCAGCTCGTTGTGCAGCTCGGCGGTGTCCTTGTTGATCGCGGTGAAGAGCGCGGGACTGGCCGAAATGCCAGGCACCGTCGCTTCCATGTAGGCCTGGTAAAGGGCGATCTGCGCGGCATAGACGGGCTTCGAGGCCGCAACGCCGTCCTTGACGCAGGCGCGCCAGTTCTTCGCGTTCATGGTCTTGCACTCCCACAAGCAGGGGGTGCGTAGACCAATCGCGGCGGGGGCGCCCATGACGATCCCGTCGACATGGCCACGGATCCGCCCGCCGGCGACGGAAAAGCCGAACTGGCCGCCGTCACGCTTCCGGGTGGCGAGATCGAGCCCGGCGGCGCGCAGCCACTTGACGGCGAGATCCTCGAGCGCGTGACCGATCGCGAAGATGCGCAGCGACCGGCCCGAAAACTCCTGGCCCTCGTCCTTGGGGGCATGGGCAAACTCGAACTGCAGCGCACGCTCGCAAGGCTGCCCCAGCCGGGAGGCGCCGAGATAGTCGCGCGGTGGGGTCGCGGCGCGCTCCGCCTCGAGGGAGGCGTCGACGGCCGCGTTGATGCGCTCCGCAATGCTGGGGCGGTGGTTGTAATCCAGCATCAGAACGGGATCTCCGACTCGGCGGTGATCTCGGCCATCTCGGTGCGGAAAGCCTCGATGGTGATGACGATCAGCCGGTGCATGTCGTTCTGCGTCAGCTGGCCCAGCGGCCGGTCCCAGCCGATGCGCTCCATCTCGGGGGCGAGCGAGCGCATGACGGCGGGCAGCGCCTGTGTTTCCTCCTCGGTGAAATCGACCATGCTCAGTCCTCTCTTCGCTTTGCGGGTGAAGGCCGCCTGGCAGCACATGGAGCAGAACCAGCGGCGAGTGCGGGTTGGACGCGGACGGTTGGGATCGAACCAACCGAAGCCGCGGGTGCGGGATGTGCAGACGGCGCAGAGCACCGGGCGCGGGTGCCATAAGCGATCAAAGCCCGGTCGATCCGCAGGCGATGCGGGCGGGGGTGGGACTTGCGCGACATGGCTCACGCGGCCCTCCGTTCCGGGGTGGCGGCGGCCTGGACCAACTGCCGGATCGCGCGCTTGTTGAAGCGAAAGGAGATCAACGCCGAGGCGTGGTAGCGGGTGAGCCCGTAATCCTGGCGCGCGCTCGGCGGCAGGTATTGCAGCTGCTTCTCGGTCGGCGCCTGCCGCAACCAGCCCCGGGTCTTGAAGGCGCTCTCGTCGCTTTCATGCGCGTTCAGCCAGTCATCGGCCTGCGCAAGGCAGACCGCGCGCTCGCCTATGCCGAGAAGCCGGGGCTGCGCCCCGCGCCGGCCACCGACGGCATACCAGAGCCCGTCCAGCCAGAAGATGCCGCCCCATGCGTTGAAGCCCGTGGCCATCAGCGCGGCCTCGTCGCCGAAGAGATCGACCCACTGGAAACTCGACCGCTTCAGCAGGTCGATCTCGGTCATCACTATGCCCTCGAGCGCCTCAATGCCGCCCTTTTCCTTCGGTTCGACCAGCAGCGCGCCGCAGAGCGGGCATTCGCGCGCGCCAAGCGGGATCTCGGCCTCGCAGTCCGGGCAGGTCTTGGTGGGCGCCATGCCGCTAGCCTCGCAGCCGTCGAGGTCCACGTCCTGTTCCAGTGTGCCGTGCATCAGGCTCGACGTCCCGAAATCCAGCACCACGCAGTCGGTCTTGACGATGCCGGGATGTTCCTCGGGGTCGACCGTGCGCAGGCCGCGCCCGACCATCTGGATCATGGTGGACTTGCAGGAACTGGGGCGCAGCAGGATCACGCAGGACGTGGGCGGGTGGTCGAAGCCCTCCGTGAGCACCGCGACGTTGACCAGCACGGCGATCTCGCCCGAGGCGTAGGCGGCGAGGATGTTGCGGCGCACGTCGGAGGAAAGCTCGCCATGGATCAACCCCGCCGGGATGCCCGCCGCGTTGAAGGCCTCGGCGACGTGGGCGGCGTGGGCGACGGTGGAGCAGAAGACGATGGTGGGCCGCCCGGCGGCCTTCTCGCGCCAGTGGCGGATCACCTCTTCGGTAACAGGGGCGCGGTCCATGATCTCGGCGACCTCGGTCATGTCGAAGTCGAGGGCGGTCTTGCGCACCTTCTGCAGCTGCGCGCGCACGCCCACGTCGATCACGAAGGTGCGCGGCGGCACCAGGTGGCCCGAGGCGATCAACTCCCCCAGCCGGACCTGATCGGCGACGTTGTCGAAGACCTCGCGCAAACCCTTCCGGTCCCCCCGGTTGGGCGTCGCCGTGACGCCGAAGATGCGGGCCTCTGGATTGGCGTCCCGCACCCGGTCGACGATGCGGCGGTAGCTGTCGGCAATCGCGTGATGCGCTTCGTCGATCACCAGCAGGTCGAGCTGCGGCATGGCCTCGAGATTGGCGGGGCGGCTCAGGGTCGGGGCCATGGCGAAGGTGACCTGGCCGGACCAGTCCTTCGTGACGGCATCGACCACCGAGGTGGAGATATCGGGATTGACCCGGCCGAACTTCTCGCGGTTCTGGGCCGTCAGCTCGTCGCGATGGGCCAGAACGCAGGCCTTGGCACCGCTCTCGACCATCTTGCCCGCGACGGCCGACAACATGATGGTCTTGCCCGATCCGGTCGGTGCGATGCCGAGTGTGTTGCCGTGGGTCGAGAGCGCAGCGAGGCTGCGCTCCACGAAGAGTTTCTGGCGGGGACGAAGGCGCATGGGCGTGCCCTCACTCGGCCCAGGACGGGCGGCCCGGGGTTGCCGGGGCGGTGGGTTGCCGCGCGGTCGAAGACTGCGGCGCAGGTTGCGCAGGCGGCTGATAACCGTGCCCTGCCGTCCCCATGATCCGGGCATAATCCCGATGTTCCGGCGTCACCGCCCCGCGGATCTCGTTCTTCTCCTCGCCCATGGCGTCGGTGCCGATATCGATCCGGGCGACGAACTCCAGCCCATCGAGATCGGCAAAGCCGCTGATCCGCCGCGCCGCCTGTGCCTCGGGCGACTGTTCCTTGTCGGAAATCCCTCGCGCCGAGTTCAGCATGCCGCGGATGAGGCTGCGGCCCATGTTGGCCCAGTCCGGCCCTTTAGGGCTGTAAAGGCCAATCAGCGTGAAGATCTTGCGCCGGGCATAGGGCCCCTCAAGCACGGTGAACTCGCCGTTGAGATACACGGCACCGGTCGCGCCACGGGTGGCATAGCCCCCAGTCCAGCCCTGCGCGGGGTCGTCGAAGCCGCCGGGGCGGATCGTCAGCCGCACCTTGGCGAGCGTGCCCTTGGGGATGAGGTTTGCGTTGGATTGGGCGTCGTTGAAGTCGTTCCACAGGCCAGACATGGCATTGGTCCTTTCAGTTGGAGGGATCGGCTTGAGGTGTGTCGGTGGGCGCCGGGATGGTCGGCGGGTCGATCACCAGCGGGCGCGCATCGAGCGGCAGAAGCTGGTGGATCTTGTCGATCAGGCGCCCCAGGTCGGGAGGCTCGAGCATCTCCAGCCGACCGGAGCGGTCCTTGGCCGGATAGCCCCATGGGTTCTGCGTCTGGCAGACGAAGACGCGCCGCGGCACGCCCTGATCGTCGGGCAGCGCGGTCAGCGTCAGCACCTCGTCGACGATGCCGGGCAGTTCGAGGCCCGTCTTCGAGCCGTCGATCTGCGGCACGAAGACCTTGCGATTGAAGTCGTCGAGCTTCTCGTCGAGGATGCCGACGAAGATCACGTTCTTCGCCCGGGTGTGCTGGAGATGGGTGAGCCAGGCGATCATCTCGCGCCCGTGCAGCCCGTAGGCGCCGCGCACGTCGGGCTTGCCGGTCTTCTCCGAATGCGCCTCGGGCTGTCCCTTGCACCACTGGAAACACAGCCGGCCAGCCACGGTGATCGAGTCGACGAAGATCGTGTCGTATTTGTCGAGCGCGGCGGGGTCGCCGAACTTCACGCAGACCGCCTCGAAATGCGCCCGGCTGTAGGCTTGGTCGTCGCGGAGCGCCGGGTTCGGCCCGCCGATGAACACCGCGAAATCCCGGCATTCGGTCCAGGTGCGCGGGCGGATCGTATCGATCGCCAGCCCCTCGACGGCGAGATCGCCTGCTTCGAGATCGAAGAACAGCGTCGTGCTTGCCTTGAGCGTGCGCAACAGCGTGGTCTTGCCGATCCCGCTCGCCCCGAAGATTGCCGCCTTCACGCCGCGCATCTCGGCCAACCGCTGATCGGCGGTGATGATGGGTAGGGTCATTGATCCGCCCCTTCCGGCTTGATCTCGACCTTCAGCGCGCCGGGACGCACGGTGCGGGCAGGTTCGAATCCGGCACGGATCGCCTCGGGCCAGGCGGCGTATTTGCGCTCGGGCACCCTGTAGGTGACATTGACATATTGGGCGGGATCGTCGCCGGCCGCGCGGATGCGCTCGACCATCGCGGCGAGTTGTTCCTGGTCCCAATCCACCCGCTTGGGCAGGTCGGCGACCACGGTAAAGTCGCCATCGGCGATGCGCACGGTGCCGGTGTCCTTGCCGCAGGCGCGGCGGGCCTCGGCGGCACGAGAGCCGTAGCGGACGTCCAGCGCGGCGTTGAACCGTGCGGTGACGGCGCGCATCTGGCGCGCGGCCTCGGCGATCTCGCGCTGCATGGCGGCGAGCAATTCGACCGGAAGCTGGGCGATCTCGCCGGTGGGCTGGTTGAGCAACTCGTCGATGCTCGGGGTGTTCTCGGGGTATGGCATGGTGGTCTCCGGTGTTGGGGGGATTTGTGTCAGGCGGCTTCAAGCAGCCGCATGGAGAGCGGCGCGCCGGGCGGGCCCGGCCTGGGGCGGGCAATGGCGATGTAGGCGAATTCGTCGGGGCCGAGCCGGGTCTGCACGAGATGCACGAGCCCCTGGTCCGCGGCGCGCATGGCCGCCGCCGCCACCTGTTGCAGGCTGCGCTGCTGCTCGGACGAGAGCCGCGAGACGACCGAGGTCGCATCCACCGCGAGAAAGCCTCGGTGATAGACCAGCGTTTCGCCGGGCTCGGCCTGCGCGATCCAGGCGCAGAGCCCGACCTCGTCGAGCCCGGGGCCGTTCAGCCCGTGGATCGGCACCACCTCGGCCTCGGTGATGGGCGACAGGCGTCCCATCACGCCGCTCCCGGCGTGGTGTCGGCGGTTTGTTGCAGCTGAACCTGCTCGAAGGCGATGATGTCCTCGAGCCGATAGACCACCCGGCCGCCGATCTTCATGTAGGCGGGGCCTTCACCTGCCCACCGCCAGCGTTCCAGCGTGCGGTGGGAAATGGTCCAGCGCCGGGCGAGTTCCTTCTGGTTGAGACAATGTGGTTTCCGCATCGTGCTTCCCCTCGTTGATGGCTTCGGGGAAGTGATGCCAAATCCCGCTAGGGGATGTCGTCAGGATCAGCGGGGGATGCAGAGGGGGATCACTTGCGCCTTGCGGCAGTGGGGTTTCCGGTCAGCTGGGGGATGAGTGATCCCCCACCATCCCCCAGCCGATCCCCCTTTGGCGCGATCCGCGAGTCGGATCGTGAGGGAAAAAGCCGACTCAGTCGACGTTCAGGCGATAGCCGCCCTTGCGGTCCGAACGGATCAGCTGGCGCCAGTTCTTCTTCGACTTGAACACGTCCGCCATGCGCAGGCTCTTCGAGCCGGCCATGCTGAGGATCGCCTTGCCGTTCTGCCAGGGCTCGCCCGCCTGCGCCGCCGCGTGCAGCGCGCGCACCACCTCGGCCTGGATCGGGCCAAGCTTGAAGCGGTAGCCGTTGCAGCGCACGTCCTGGTAATCGGCGGAGACGATGAAGGTGTTCTCCTCGCCTGCTCCCGAACGACCGGAGAATCCGGATTGAATCTCAAAGCGATCTCGCTCATCCCGCCGCAGCAGGAGATCCCCGATCATCACGAGGACCGGCTCAGCGACGTCCTGCACAACCGCGTAACCGGCTCGGTCGGTGCGGAACGCGCTCACATGGATCTGGCCACAGCGAAACAGCTGAAAGACGTCCTGCGCGTGCAGATCCAGCAGGCCGTTGTAGCGGGTCTGCTCCCACGGCACCGGGAAATGTTCCCCCTCCGGCGTCTCCTCGAAATCGCCGAACTCGATCGGCACGCCGAAGACCCGCACCGACAGCCGCAGCCTGTCGTTCTCGGCGAGATAGATGAGGTCATCCTCGCTGATCGACCAGCGCTCCAGGATCTCGGGCAGCGTGAAATACAGCTTCTCGATATGCACGCGCGCCCTCCGAATCCCGCCCCGATTGTTTACCCTTTGTTCCTATTCGCTTGACGCCTCACGTTCAATCCTGTTTTATCCTATTCTATCCACAACCCGCTGGGGACAACATGACCTTGCATCACACACTGGCCGACCGTCTCAGGGCCCGCGCGCACCAGCTCGGGCTCAGCCCCGCGCATGTGGCCGAGATGGCCGGGGTCAACCGCTCCTTCGTCTACGACATCCTGCGGGGCCGTTCGACCCGTCCGAACGTCGAGCGCCTTGGCGCCGTCGCGCGGGTTCTGAAGGTGGAACGGGACTGGCTGATCCACGGCATCGGCGATGTCGAGGGCACGCCCCCCTTCATCGAGAACCCCGACGAGGCCTTCGTCTCCATCGCCCACGCAAGCCCGCGCCCGTCCATGGGCGGCGGCGCGGTGGTGCAGGATCACGAGGACAGCGCCGGCCGCGCCTATCACTTCCGTCGCTCCTGGATAAAGGGCAGCCTCGGCGCCAGCCCCTCGCAGCTGCGCATCATGCATGTGGAAGGCGACAGCATGGCACCGACGCTTCTGAGCGGCGACACGGTGCTGGTCGACATGGCCCGCCGCACCCCCAACCCGCCCGGCATCTTCGTGCTGGACGACGGCATGGGGCTGGTCGCCAAGCGGCTGGAGCACATCCCCAACAGCGACCCGCCCGCCGTGCGCGTCATCTCGGACAATCCCGTCTACAGCCCCTATGAACGAACGGCCGACGAAATCTACATCGTCGGCCGCATTCGTTGGTTCGCGCGGGAGTTGTGAACTGAACCCTTTGTAGGATACCAACAGGACGTGCCATTGCTTCGGCGTGGAGCGGAACCTAAGCAGTGTTGGAGGGTGAATTTGCACGAAATTGAACAGAGGATTGTCGCGCAGGGGTTCTTTCGCACCTTGCAGGAGCTCGATCGCACTGACCGCAAAGATGAAAATTTAATCAGGGCGATTGCGGAAGCTGCTTCACGACGTAATGTTCTTCTGTCCCAACAGGACTTGGATTTCCTCCGCAAGCTTTCAGGAACTGATTTCTTTGATATCCAAATAATTGCTTGCGAGATCATTCCATTCTTAGACGCGGCACCCAACGAAGTGATGAATTTGGTACATTTGCTTGTGGAGAAAGGCGGAGATGATCTCGCTGCAAATCAGCCAAACGCAGCGTTCCGACAATGGTGTGAATCCGACAAGAGACGGGCCCAGGAGATAATTTCATCTGCGCGCGCCGGTGATTCATTGTCGCTTCGTCATCTCGTATTTGCATTAGAAAGCAAGGACGACTTCCAGGAAGCGATGCGCTCCGCCGAAGCCATAGGCGAAGAACGAACGGCGGGTGTGCTCGCCCTTTCCCGGATGGCGCTCACGCTAGCCGAGGCGGAGCAGGCCGTTGCCTACATATTGGGAATAGCGGAGAGTTGTGAAGCTGAGGGGGCCGCCGCACTTATCAAGGCTGCTCTGGACATAGCCGCCAAACATGAAGATCTAGACCGAGCGGAGTTTGCTGAAGCGTTCGATCGAACGGCAGAAAGCGATTACCCAATAAGCGTTCACCTAATGGCCAACGCATTGAACATGCATCTGAACCAGATGTGCCCAGAAGAAGTTCAGAGATGCCTGGAGGGCATCCTTAAGGTGAACCCAGAAAACAGAGGCACAATTCAAGAAATCGACTCAGCACTGCGTCGCCTTTGGAAATCAAACCCACAGCAGGCGGGCCAGACGGCTGCAAATCTTATCGCCCGTACTGAAGGAGCTATCGGCAAAGACGAACTGCAGGGATTCTTTTCGGCAACAGTGTCAGGTGATCGCAAGAGTCTTGCGACGCTTGCGACCAGCTGGCTTTTGGAAGGAAATTATCATGTGTGCTCAACGCTAACGTCACACCTCTCCGAGATAAACCGAACTTCTCCTTGCGTCGATATTCAGCCAGCAGACCTGCCTCTCGACCCCATCGATCAGGTTTTCTTATGCCGAAAAGCCATTGGCTTCTTGTTTCTTTCGCCCATGACCGCCGCATCTTGGATAGTCGCGGTCCTCAGGGCCGGGAATCCGGAAGCTACAAGGGAAGTAGCAGACTTACTCTTCGACCCATTGCTGTTGAACTATGGTGGCGCGCTCAAGGACTGGCTTGAGAGTATCAACGGCACTGATGGCCCTGAAACAAAAGCCATTAGCTCCGCCATCCACCAGGCAAATAAGCTGTTGGACGGATTTGAGGCGGCCCGTGAGGTTGTCGAGTTGGAGCCACAAGCGTCTCAGAGGGCTCTTGTTCGCTTTCAAGAAGCAGAAGAAGCAGCCCGGATTCAAGAAATGGCCAGAGAGAAATCAATTTTCGCACAGATTGTGACGACGCAATCGCTGCTCTATGGCGATCAGTCGAGTTTCAGCATGAAAGACGGTGAAGGCAATCGCTGCTCCCAGGCGGTGCACATGGCTGAAATGTCTGTCAGCAGTGAACTTCCAAAGGGAGTTATTTTCGACCCGGTCGGGACTGAATGGTTGCTAGAGAGGTTCCGCCATGAGCAGAGGGTGATCGCGTGAAGCTCCTCGTTCGACAGCATCTGCAAGGCATGAAGGAGCGCGGAGAGCTAGACGTTCTGCTGCCGCTGCTCCTCAGCGAATTGGGCTACGAAATCGTTCATCATCCAAGAATTGGTGGACGGCAAGCAGGCGTCGATGTCGCTGCTGTTGGCCCTGATCCTGACGCGGATGGAGCGAAGTCACTTTTGCTATTTGTTATCAAAGCTGGCGACGTAGGGCGCGTAGACTGGGACGGAACGTTGCAGGCGGTACGTCCATCTTTGGGAGAGGTTCTAGACGACTACATTCCAAATCGGGTTCCCCAGCAGTATCGCAGCCTGCCAGTGGCGATATGCGTTTGCATGGGAGGGGAGATCCAAGAGGGAATCCGGGCGCAATGGCGCGGGTTTGTTGAGCGCCATTCAACAGAAACACTCCGCATACGTGAGTGGAACGGCGATCGTCTGGCAAATTTGATCCTGTCGGGCATCCTTGGACAAGAGCTACTTGATCCTGACCATCGCTCGCACTTCCAGAAGGCGGTAGCCCTGGTGAGCGAGCCGGGAGAGTCATACCGAAATTTCCGGGCGCTACTGGATGCCCTCACCGAGAGTATTGAAACCGACCGGCAAGGCACAAAACGCCTCCGGCAAATGATGATTTGCCTCTGGATCGTCGTAAGTAACGGTATTGATGCGGGTAATCTCGACGCACCTTACCGGGCATGCGAGTTGGCGATGCTGCATGCCTGGGATGCGTTCCGGCGCTGCCCCGAAAGTGCGAGGGTCCGACGCGCAGAACGTCAGGAGATTCTTGACCACGTTCTTTCACTCTACCTCAACGTAAGTAACAAGCTGATAGTCGAGAAAGTCGGGCCGCATACAGTGAAGCAGAACGCGCTTTCGGCTGCTGTCCGTTCACGGTCTTCGCTCGACGTCAACCTGGCATTGTTCGAGACCCTAGGACGTGCCGCACTTCTGGGACTATGGCACCATTATATCGCTTGCTCGAGCGAAGGTGACCGACAGGGCGAACACCTCAAACTGCGCGACCAGATCCTTGACCTCGCAATTTCCATGATCAACACGAATCCAAGCTTGCTTGCCCCGATGCGAGACGATCATCACATCGAGATTGGTATGCTAATGCTTCTGGCCCAAGGTTGCGGCCGCGTGCATGATGTTGACCACTATTTTCGTGAGGTAGCATCCCGGCTTTCGTATCGATATATCCGCCGTTCGCATTGGGTGACCTACTTCCAAGATTATCGTCAGTTGGCCCGCCATCCGATAAGTCGCGACGACGCCTATTTTGAGCGCTCCACGTGCGGGAGTGTTCTTGTTCCTTTCGTCCTCGTTGGGCTAGAGCGCCTCTCAGCGACGGACGAAGTGAAAGCTTTCAGAGATGTCGTGGGCCGTGTACTTTCTCATATGACCAAGCAGGTATGGGTTCCCAGTGAACAGACGGATAATTTCATCTGGCGAACTGGCGAAACGATAGGGTTCGGCATTCCAATTACAGAGGTCAACACTGACGACAGCGATACATCGTTATCAGATGAAATTGACGCACTCGTCACCGAACATGATCAGATTCTTCGAATGGAAGCTTTTGTACGCGGTTTAGTCCCGTTGTTCATGACCGCGTGTCGGCATCATCGCGTACCTTTGCCGCCACATCTCTGGTTCCAGGTCGACAACGCCAACCAGAGGAAAAAGGACGTAGTGGCGAGGAAAGCCGACGATCAGCTGGGAAATGTCTGATCGGGAAAAACACGTTCGCTCTCAAACTGCCGCTCAGAGCATTGCCTTCAGTCCGAGATTCTTCACCCAATGGGTCAACATGGCCTGATACCGAGGTGAAAGGTCTAACCCCGCCAATGATGATCAGGCATGGCAAACACGAGCAAGCTCTTTGAGTTTCGCATCCCTACGACAACCCTCTGATTTCTCTTGAAATCCTTCCCCTCGCGCGGCGAACACGGAGCAAACTGCCTCAGGAGGTTCGCTCCCCATGCCCGACGATTTGTCCTTCGCGCCGCCCGCCGAGACGCTCACCGCCAACCAGCGGCTCGCTGAACTGGCCGAGATCCTCGCCGGCGCCGTTTCGCGCGCCAACCCGGCGAAACCTAACGATAATTCTCCCACCGACCCAGACAGTTCGCTGGACATTCTCGCCCTCAGACGCCGTCGTCGGAGGCAGTTGCGAAACCGAGTTGGAGGCGAGGAATGAGGCACACAAGATCGAATGGAAGCTCCACAGGACGGCCCGACGTCCTGGCCGAGCTGATGGCCCTGCGGGCGATGAGCGTGGCGCAGTTGCGCGAGAAATGGGAGGCGCTGTTCGACGCGCCTGCGCCCAATGGCAGCCGCGGCAATCTCGAGCTTCGACTGGGCTACCGCATCCAGGAACTGGCCCTCGGCGGGCTGGGGCGCGAGACCCGGCGCACGCTCGATGTGCTGGCCGAGGAGGTCGCCGCCGGCAAGCTGGGCGGCATGGTCTCGGATCCGCGCAAACCCGCCCCCGGCACCAAGCTGGTGCGCGAATGGGAGGGTGAAGAGCATGTCGTCACCGTGCTGGCGGACGGGTTCGAATGGCAGGGGCGGCGCTTCAAGTCGCTCTCGGCCGCCGTGCGCGCCATCACCGGCGTGAACTGGAACGGCTGGCGCTTCTTCGGCCTCGACCGGACGGGAGGGGTGAAATGACCGCGCGACAAACGCCCGCGCGCCGCCTGCGCTGCGCCGTCTACACCCGCAAGTCCACCGAGGAAGGGCTCGACATGGAGTTCAACAGCCTCGATGCGCAGCGCGAGGCCTGCGAGGCCTACATCGCCAGCCAGCGCGCCGAGGGCTGGGCCTGCCTGCGGGACCGCTACGACGACGGCGGGTTTTCCGGCGGTACGCTCGACCGCCCGGCGCTGAAGCAGCTGATCGCCGACATCGAGGACGGGCTGGTGGACGTGGTGGTGGTCTACAAGATTGACCGCCTCAGCCGCGCGCTGATGGATTTCTCGAAGCTGGTGGAGATCTTCGACCGCCACGGCGTGACCTTCGTCTCGGTCACCCAGTCCTTCAACACCACCACCTCCATGGGGCGGTTGACGCTCAACATCCTGCTCAGCTTCGCCCAGTTCGAACGTGAGGTGATCGGCGAGCGCATCCGCGACAAGGTGGCCGCCTCGAAGAAGAAGGGCATGTGGATGGGCGGCTTCGTCCCGCTCGGCTATGACGCCGTTGACCGCAAGCTGGTCATCAACCCGGCCGAGGCCGAGAACGTTCGCACCATCTTCGAGCTTTTCGCGCGGTCCGAGACCACGGCCTCGGTCGTGCGCGAACTGGACGCGCGCGGCATCCGCTCCAAGCGCGGCCGGCCCATCGACCGCGGCGCGCTCTACAAGCTTTTGCACAACCGCATCTATCGTGGCGAGATCACCCACAAGGGCGCGACCTATCCCGGCGCGCATGAGGCGATCATCAGCCCCGAGTTGTGGGACGCCGCCCATGCCGTTCTCAAGGGCAACACGCATGCCCGCGCCGGGCGCACCCGGGCGGCCGCGCCAGCCCTTTTGCGCGGGCTGATCTTCACCCAGACCGGCGCCGCGATGACGCCGCATCACACCAAGCGCAAGGGCAAGCGCTATTGCTATTACACTTCGATGGACGTGATCCGGGGCCGGCCAAGGGCCGAGCTGCGCGGGCCGCAACGGCTGCCGGCGGCGATGGTCGAGGAAGCGGTGATCGCCGAAGTGCGGCGGATGCTGCGCACGCCCGAGGTCGTGGCGCGCACGGCACGGGCACTGAAGAAGGAACGCGCGGATCTCGACGAGAACACCGTCGTCGCCACGCTCGCGCAATTCGATGACATGTGGGCCGCGCTGATCCCAGCCGAACAGGCGCGCGTGGTGCAGCTCCTGGTCGCGCGCGTAACGGTCGGCGAGGACGGCATGGACATCGACCTGCGCCATGACGGGCTCGGCGCCTTGGCGAGCCTGCTGACGCCCGAAGCAGAGGACGCAGCCTGATGCCCACGCAAGACACGATCCGCGTCCACGTGCCGCTCACCTTGCGCAAGCGCGGCGGCCGCCCGCGCATCCTGCCGCCCAAGGACACGGAGGCCGCAACGCCCACCGGTCAGGATCCCCGCCTCCTGCGCGCCATCGGACGGGCTTGGCGCTGGCGGAAGATGCTTGAGGCCGGCGAGGTCGCCACGCTCACCGATCTCGCCGCCGACGAAGGTCTCTCCGACCGCTACCTCAGCCGCCTCACACGCCTCGCCTGGCTGGCGCCCGAGGTACTCGAACGCCTCGTCGTCCACCGCGAACCCTGCGCGATCACCATCTACGAGCTTTGCCTGATCGCCTCGCTACCATGGGAGGAGCAGGTGGAGCGGGTGTTTGAGGATAATTGAAACCAATACCTATTCCAATGACCGTCTCCAAGTTCTACTCTCAGTTGCACGTGACGAGTGGAGTAGATCAAATTGCTAGACCAGAATGAATTTCAACCTGGCTTTCCCCAATGGACCGAACTTGGTCAGGTCACAGGCCTTGATCCGTTGGGAATGCAACGACCCATTGAAGTCGTCTATCAGTCTCTCTTGCCTGGAATCAGCACCATCACTCTACGTTTGCGCTATTATTCGTTCTTCCCTTGGCTTCTCGACGCCTACGCGCGCCGAAGCGGAAGCACCGCTTTGGAAGATTTCCGGATCTTCCAGCGGCGTGCCGAGGCGCTGTTTGCGCTGATATGCGCGCGTGGCGACTATGAACCTGGTGTCGCTGGAATCGAATGGGCTTTGCGCGCTGTGAGTGGCATCGGCAGCGACCCGAGTATGGACCAGATCATCGATTTTTCGGACGGTGCCGCTCCTGATGCGAGTCCTGACAATCGTTACCTGAAGAACAAGGGGGGCGCATTTGGCGGCATTTACGCCAGCCAGTTGCGCGAAATGAATCTCATCCGAATGGATGATCCCGATCTTCCGGTTCCATATTGCTTAAACGCGGCCATGCCTCTGGCGGAAGCGATGCAGAACGAACTGGGCGATCTGGCGGAAGTGTTCCTTGCCGCAGTCGAAGAAGGTCGCGTCACCGTTGAAGATCTGGATCGGCTCGCGCCCTTAAAGCCTTCTCGCATCCGCGAAGGAAGTTCGGAGCAGGCAGCCCTCGTTGCGATATTGACCGGCAGGCAACAGAATGCCGGTGCGTCCGACGCCCTTCGACGTCAAACTCTGCTCAAGCTTCTGGAACTATCCAAAGCCCTCGGTCGGGCGCCCCGCGCAGACGACGCCAAATGGGCATGGTTCGAAACGAATGATCGTGACCGCTCCGATGACGACAACGGGGTTTTGGGGCTCTGGTCTCTGTATCAGGCAAGCGACCTCATGCGTCTGGCCTATGAGGGTATTTTGTCGGCCGGGTTGCGCATACTGAACCGCGCTCCTTTCAGTCGCCAACCTCTAACCACGCTTGTGGCAGACATTGCCGAGTTCTCCGGTATCGATGCGACAGAATCGTGGTCCGACACGCTTACCGCCCTTTCCGCGAAAGCAGCGCCGGAAACGACCGCCAGGAATGCGCAGGCCAGACTCTTGGATGCAGAAAAGACAGGCGAGGACGCGGACGAAATCCGCGCCGCGCTCGAACTGATCGGAGCGCTATGGGCCAAGCGCGAAGACTATCGACCCGAGACCATGCGGTGGCTCCGGGCGGCGGACCACTTCCGTTCATACGCCACTGAACTGCGCTACTTCGAGGACCTCCTGGACCGTCCGACTGGGTCGGCCTTGAGCGCAATCATTTCCGAAAGGATCATCAAACGGCATCTGTGGGTTGCGTCGCGAAAATTCCGCAATCAAAGGGCTTATACCTTTCTGATGGAGCCGGACGACGGCATGCTGCGATACCGCACCGGCTTCACGGTTTCCCCGAGCAGTCCGCGGATCGACCAGGCGGTCCAGTTCCTGAGAGACGCAAAATTGCTGAACGATGACGGACCGACGACTTTGGGTTTGAGTGAAATCGAGCGGCAATGAAATACTACGACGTTTTTGGAGAAAGCGGATATGATTCCGCGTTCTTGACGACTTACGCCTTTTCAGCCCAGGCGTTCGAGGATGTGCCGTTCCCGCGCCTGAGGGGCGCTGGGTGCCGGAATATTTCGGTGTTGGCAGATCAGGGCATGGTAAACACCAGCTTCGAAGAATTCGGTCCGCCGCGCTTTGCCGGCACGCTCTATCATGTCGTCAAGATTTCCGTACCAGGCGCGTTCCATCCCAAAATCACGTTGCTGAGCGGGGCGGAAAAGGGCCGCTTGCTGATTGGTTCGGCCAACCTCACGGGCCTGGGGCTGGGCGGAAATCGTGAACTGATTGCCGACATTCCATATACTGCCGAGCGGCCAGAATACTTGCACATTTTCGGGCAAGCTCTGCGCTATATCGCGGGTCATGTTCCCAGCGACGATCCGTGGTTTTCTTCCGCGCTCGAGCGTGCATTCAGGCAGTCGCGATGGCTGCAGACGGCGTATCTTGATGAAACAAGTGAAGATCTGGAGGATTTGAAGCTAATCATCGACCGGCCAGACGAAGCCATCCTTGGGCAGATCGTAAAGGCGATCGGCGGAGATCCGATCGAACGGCTGATCGTGATTTCGCCGTTCTGGGATGAAGGGTTAGAAGGGCTCAGGCGGCTTCGCAACGCTCTTGGAAATCCTGAAACCGATCTGCTGGTGCAGTCTTCGGCGGGGCAATTCCCGGTGGAGAGCGTGACGCGACATGACAAGTTAAGGCTTTTCGATGCTGCCGTTGACGGGTCCGCGAGATTCGTCCACGCGAAACTTTTCCTCGCACGGGGCGCGACGTGGGATCACGTCATATCAGGCAGCATGAACTGCTCGTTTCCGGCACTGCTCGGGCCCGAGGCATCCAATGGCAATGCCGAGGCAGGAATCTACAAGCGCGTCATCCGCGGCGCCGCTCTGACCACGCTTGGGTTGGAGGGATATGAGGACCACCCCCTGCAGTTCTCGGACCTTCCACCGAAAGATCAAAGGGCATCTGTACTCTCGTCCCCGCCCGATCCGGCAGACGCTGGCACATTCGAGTTGCACGCGTGTAGGCTGACATGGCGGCCGCCGGTGCACGGCGCCTTCGACGCACGTGAAATCCGGCTTCTCGACCGGGACGGGTCAGAGACAGGCCAGGTTCTCGAGATCGGTGCCGCCTCGGGCAAAAACTGGGAAATTGATCCCGATTTGCCGCGCCCTCGGCTCGCGGTGGTCGTGGCGACGGACGGCACCCGTTCCGCGCCGACATACGTGATAGATCTCGATGTGCTGGCCTCGTCAACACGTCCCGTACAGCGGGGACGCAAACGCAGGATTATTGATGAACTGGAAGAACTGGAGCAGGAGGACCTGACCATTCTCGAGGCGTTGAACGAATTGGAGATGCTCGACGATCCTTCTCAGAATGAAATATCTGCCCAGAGCAAACCGCACGCGAAAGAAACATCGACCGACTCGGAAAACAAGGACCACAAGGTCCTTCCATATGAAGCATTCGTGCAAGCCCGAAATCGTGCTCGTGAGCAGGATCAACATCGTCCCCATTGGGTCGCTGGCCGGGGAGAAACCGCGGCCAGCGTTATCAACGCCTGCTTGAACCGCCTCGTGGGTTTGGTATCCGAAGATTTTTCAGAGGCGGACGAACGCGCCTTGATGCAGGATGCCTCCACGGATCTTCGCACGACCGAGCCTTCGCAAGACGACGAGAATACGGCGGAAAGTCACGATAACTCTGTTTCCAAGCAAGAAAAATCTGCGCAGCGCGCACGCGCAAAGGCGACAGCTAGGAAGTTCCTGGAAGCCGTTCAATCATTCGAAAAGCGGACCGCATCGTTGAAGAAAAAAAGGATCACCACTGCCGAGCTCGTCAGACTGCGCGCCTTGCTTCAGGTTGTCATGGCAAGCGCGGTGCCGATATCGGGCGCATCGCGGGCGCATCAGGTGCTCACGCTGAACTCAAAGGATGGTACCGAGTGGCCCCGCCTGATCGGCCGTCTGCTCTTGCAGCACTTCGGCACGATCCGCGCTCTCCAGTTGCTCGATGTAGAAGCAGATGAAGCCGAACACACCCGCGTTCTCGACTATCTCGCCACAGCCAGATTTGCTGCGCGCGCGGCGGTCAAGGGCGCTTCTGCCAGCCCCGCCCTGGCTCCGATCCAAAGGAAACTCAAAGAAATAGCCGCCGACATCGATACGCAAGTCAAAGCCATCTCAAAGGGCAACGATTCCGACTCAGCCTCTTTGGCTGGCCTCGAAGAGAAGCTGGAGACGAGGTTCGGTTACCTCTTTTCGTGAGGAAGATTTCACTTTGCCTTCAATGAAAGCTCGCCTCAAATGTCGTCGGCGTCAGCGAGACATGCGCATCGAGCGGCGGGCGTAGTTCGAACGCTTTGGGCTCGCGGGAAAACCGGTAGAGCCGGAACAGGCACCATTCCTTGCGCCGCTCCTCGGCAACGGCCAGTTCGTTGCGGCTGATGTAGAACGGTGTGCGTTCCCATCCGTTCGTCGTCTTCACCTCGATAAGCCGCGACTGGCCATCCGGTGCGAAGCTGGCAATGTCATAACCCGCGCCGTCGCCATCCTCCTCCGACACCCATCGCACCTTGCGCGCCAGGTCATCCCGCCCGGCGGCCTTGAGCGTGGCCCGCTCATGCGCCAGCACGCGTTCCTCGCCGGCACGGCCCAAGGCGCGGTTGCGCTCGTCCCGGCCCGCGACGTCGAACTTGGCGGCCACATGCAGCATCTGCTCCAGCTCCTGCGGCGGCGGCTGGTTCGAGAGCGTCGGCGCCGGACCGACCCAGAGCGGCGCGGCCTCGTGCAACCCGGCGGCGGTTTTCGGCATCCGCCCCAGCCAAGCCGGGTTGAGCGCCAGCCATCGTGCCACCGCATCGATCAGGGATGTCTGGAAGTTGAACGCGGGCTTGTAACCGGGGATCCAATCCTCGCCCAGCCCCTTCAAGACCGCGCTGATGTTCTGGTGCTTGAACTCGACAGAGCCTTCAGTCCGGCCGTTCAAGAGCGGCAGGAGCGCACGGCGATGTTCGGCCTTGTTGTAGGGCCGCTCGGCCAGATCATCGGCCAGCATCGCGAAGTAATCCGCGACGATCAGGTCGTTTTCTTCATCGGTCCAGGGCGCTTTCGACATCGCGGCCAGGCTAGAGACGGATTGCGCGTTTGTCATCAAGGCTTTCGCGGGCGGACGGGAGACATATGCCGTCATCCCTACGCACCAGCCTGCCACCAGCCCCAGCCACTACGCCTCCTGTTGGTTCGCGCCATGTTCCCCTCGTAGGCATTGGAGACAGGGGGCGAAGTTTTGGCGGGGTTGAAACTCAGGTCATTGAAAACGCTTGTGAAAATCACACCGAACCGAATTGCGCGAGGTTCGCTCGACCAGAGACCAAGGGCGGTTCAGAGACCGAAACCGGGGGTGCAGCCCGTCTCAGAGGTTCGGACCCAATCCGCAAACCCCTTTGAAAACAGGGAAAATTCCGGCGCTGACCGGGGGTGTTGCAAGTTTCGCAATGGTGATGGTGGCGGCCCGAGAGGGATTCGAACCGCCGGGACCGCCCGCTCACGGCCTCCTCCGGATATCCCTTCTCCGCCGTTCCTTGAGCGGGTGCTCGGGCCGCAGGGCGCGCAGGAAGCCGCGGGTCCTGGACCAGTTGAGGAACTGGCTGAAGCTGTCGACCTGGTCGTCATTGCGGCCGCGGGGGAAGGCCTGGAGCTCGTGGCGGAAGGCGGGCAGCCAGGGGGCCTCGCGGGGCAGCATGACCTTGCCCTCCTGGACGGGTGCGCAGGCGGCGGAGAAGCGGGTCTCCTTGTTCTGATCGGGCCTGATCGCGACGAAGCGCCGGTCCCGCCCGGCCCGGGCCAACTCGTCGAGAAGGGGCTTTCCGGTCGCGGCGTCCTCGATGAGGATCTTCTCCGGCGCCCATTGCCGGTCCAGTGCCATCACCCGTGCCCGGAGGTCCGGGTAATCGAGCTGCCCCCGCCAGAGATCGAGCAGGTGCCAGTGCGGGTGCAGGTAGCCCCAGGTGGTGCAGACCGACCAGTCGGACCTTGGGTCCGCCGACATGCCCGTGTCCCAGCTTTGCACGATGAGCTGGTAGCGGGCCCGCGGCAGGGCCTCGTCCCAGGTTCCGAACCATTCCCAGCGCAGCGGCGAGCCCTCGGGGGCCACAGGGTTCTGCTGGTACTGGCAGTTGAAGACGGCGCTGCCCATTTCCCGGCGCATCCGGTCCAGCGTCTCGCGGTCGAGCCGCTCGGGGAAGAGCAGATCGCCCGGGCGGCGCTCGTGCACCCGGCCCCGGCCGATGGCGACCCGCTCGTGGGTCTCGGCGATGGCGGGCAGGTTCAGGTGCCGGTAGGTGCCCTTGTCGATCAGGTAGCCCGGCGGGTCCATCTCGTGGAGCCGCTGCGCCACCATCACCACCCGCCCCTCGGAGGGGTTGTCGAAGCGCGAGAGCAGCGTGCCCTCGATGAAGTCCTGCGCGCGGATCAGCTCGGCCTCCGAGGTGGCATCAGCGGCCTTCATCAGGTCATCGATGATGATGTGATCAGCGCCGTGGCCGGTCACCGCGCCCCCGATCGAGACCGCCTTGCGGCTGCCGCCGGAAGTGGTGCGGATCTCTTCGACGGTGTTGCCGGTGCGGGCAAGGCGGGTTGCGGGGAAGATCTCCTGGTACCATTGCGCCGAGATGATCTTGCGGCAGTCCTCGGCATGCTTGCGGGCAAGATCGAGCCCGTAGCTTGCCACGATGATCTTCGCCCCTGGTGCGTGGCCCAGAAGGAACGCGGGCCAGGCCACGGTGACCGACTTGAGGCAACGGGGCGGAATGGTGATCACCAGCCGCTTGTTCTCGCCCGCGCGCAAGGCCTCCAGCTCATGGCACATGGCGCGCACGTGCCAAGCCGGCACGAACTTCACGCCGGCCCCGGCATGCAGCGTGTCGAAGGCGCGCCAGAGGAAGGCGAAGAAGTCGTCGCGGCAAACCGCCAGCGCCGCCTGCCGGATGAGCGCGGGGTCAGGCTTCGTCATCGGCACCCTCCTCCGCGGTGTCGGTCGCAGCCCCCTTCTCAGACTGACCGAAGTAATCCCGCAGGATCTCGAAATCGACCGGCTCTGCCTGGGCCGCCTTGCCCGCCTCCTCGACCTGGTCGGCAACCGTGCCATAGAGCTGCGGGTCGAGCTTCAGCAGCGCCAGCAGCGCCTTCTTGTCACCCGTGAGCGCATCATTGGTCAGGCGCTTGGCCATGGCCTCGCCCTTGGTCAGTCGCAGCTCGCGATTTCCTTCCCGTATGGTGATCTTCGTCTCGAGTTCGCGCTTGAGGCTGGCCGTGAGCCCGCGGGCGCCCTTCGGCCGGCCTTTCGGGTTGCCCGACTGCCCCTTCCGGAACCGCGTGTGCTTCGGCGGCTTGCGGTAGCCCACCTCGTAGTCTGTCTTGCGCTCAGCCATCGGCAACCTCCTCTTGTGCCGCGGCCAGCCGCTCGGCGCGCTCGGCAAAGCGCTCACCCGTGACCGCCTCGCGGGCCTGCCCGCCGGTCATCTCCTGCCAGCGCCGGATCGCCACGTCGACATAAAGCGGGTCGAGCTCGATGAGCCGTGCCCGCCGGCCGGTGCGCTCGGCCGCAAGCAGCGTCGCGCCCGAGCCGCCGAAGGCATCGAGCACCACCTCGCCCCTGTGGCTCACGTCCATGATCGCATCGGCCACCAGCGCCGTGGGCTTGACCGTCGGGTGATCGGCCAGGTCCGCCTCCCGCCCGGCACCGAAGCTGTTGACCCCGGCATGGTCCCAGACATTGGTACGGTTGCGCCCATGCCGGCCCAGCTCGACGTTGTTCACATGCGCCCCGCCGGGCTTCTTGAAGATGCAGACGAGCTCGTGCTTGGAGCGGTAGAGGCTGCCCATCCCGCCGTTGGTCTTGTTCCAGACGCAGAGGTTGATCAGCTCGAACCCGGCCGACTTGCCCGCCCCGATCAATTCCTCGACGTGGCGCCAGTCCATGCAGACCATGGCGATGCCGCCCTTGGGCAGGTGGCGCTCGAGGTGGACGAGAAAGCCCCCGAGGAAGCGGCGGAACTCGTCCGCCGTCATCTCTCCCGAGGCCATGACGAATTCGCGATGCGCCCCGTTGCTCCCCGCGCGCACGTGACCCTGGACGGGCACGTTGTAGGGCGGATCGGTGAAGACCATGCGCGGCACCTCGCCCTCGAGGACCCGCGCGTAGCTCGCCGCATCGAGCGCGTCGCCACACAGAAGCCGGTGCGGCCCGAGGATCCAGAGATCCCCGGGACGGGCGATGGCCGGGCGATCGGGATCGGGCAGGTCCACCGTCTCGGGTTCCTCCTCCTCGGTGCCCGCACCGGCCAGCATGATGTCGATCTGGGGCATCTCGAAGCCGGTGATGTCGAGGCTGAAGTCGAGATCCCCCTCGATCCCGAGGTCGAGCAGGTCGGCGAACTCGATCCGCAGCGCCTCGACGTTCCACTCCGAGAGCTCGGCCAGCCGGTTGTCGGCGATGCGCAGGGCCCGCACCTCGGCCTCGGAGAGATGATCGGCGACCACGGTCGGCACCGTCTCAAGCCCAAGGGCCTTTGCCGCCTCGAAGCGCCCGTGCCCGGCGATGATCACGCCGGAGGCATCGACAAGGATCGGGGTGACGAAGCCGAACTGCGCCACCGAGGCCTTGAGCTTGGCGATGTTCTTCTCGGTATGGACGCGGTTGTTGTTGGCATAGGGCTTGAGCCTGGAGAGCGGGGTCTGGACCACCTTCTCGGCCATCCAGATGGTGGGCGGGCTGGCGGGTCCGCCACGCTGCGTGGGGCTTTGGCGCATGGGCACTCGTTCTCGTTCGGGCCGCCGCGGCGGCAGTGGATCTCTGGACCGCAGGCAGCCGGAGGGAGGGCGCGCCAAGCGCCTCCCCGGATCGCTGCAATCCGGTGACGAGCCCCGTGATCAAGGATGAGATCGGCTTGGGGCGGACTCCGGCACTATTGCCAGCAGGCCAAGCCCAAATACCTCGGGGTAGTCCCAAGATAAGCGATGCGGGTTATGCCTGCAAGTTATTGATTTTGTTGACATAGAATCTGGCACCTGCAATCCACACCCTTGATTTTCTTGGCAAGAAACCTGGGCGGCCAAAGAGGGCTGGACTTCCCGCGCAACGGAAGCATCCCTGTCACCACGCCCGACTGCCTCGGGCTCTCCTCGGTAGGAGGGGCCGCATCCCGCGGTCCCGCGACAGCCAGGGAGAAAACCCATGCCCAAATCACCACAGACCAAGATCGACACGGTGCGCTCCATGCTCGCGCGGCCCGCGGGGGCCAGCCTCGCGGCGCTCTGCAAGGCCACCGGCTGGCAGGCCCATTCGGTGCGCGCCGCGCTCAGCACCCTGCGCAAGAAGGGACTGCCGATCGAGCGCCGCGAAGGCGCGGACGGCAAGCCCGCCACCTGGCACATCCCCCGTGAGCCGGAGGCGAAGTCGTGAACTGGCCCGATGATGTCCGCAAACTGGAGGCCATGGACCGGCCCGCGCTCACCGCGCTCTGGCAGGAGCTGTTCGACACGCCCGTGCCCCGCGGTCTCAGCCAGCCCTTCCTGCGCCGCTTCATCGCTTTCGAACTACAGGCCCGCCGCCATGGCAGGCTGCCCCGCGCCGTCGCGGCCGCTATCGAGAAGGGCACGGGCGGCACGCCGCGCCGCGTCAGCCCGCGGCTGAAGCCCGGCGGGCGGCTCGTGCGCGAGTGGAACGGCGTGACCCATGTCGTCGACGTGACCGAGGACGGGTTTGCCTGGAACGGCCGGTCCTACCGCTCGCTCTCGGCCATCGCCCGGGCGATCACCGGCGCGCACTGGTCGGGACCGCGCTTCTTCGGGTTGAGCGGAAAGGCACAGGGATGACCACACCGCGCAAGATCCGCTGCGCGATCTACACGCGCAAGTCCTCCGACGATGGGCTCGACCAGGCATTCAACTCGCTCGATGCGCAGCGAGAGGCCTGCGCGGCCTATATTGCCAGCCAGCGCCACGAGGGCTGGAAGCTCCTCGCAACCCGCTACGACGACGGCGGCCTCTCCGGCGGCACGCTCGAGCGGCCCGCGCTCCAGCGCCTCCTCGCCGACATCGACGCGGGCCGCATCGACATGGTCGTCGTTTACAAGATCGACCGGCTCACCCGCTCGCTGGCTGACTTCGCACGGCTGGTGGAGCGCTTCGAGCAGGCCAGCTGCTCCTTTGTCTCGGTCACCCAGTCCTTCAACACCTCCTCCTCGATGGGCCGGCTGACGCTCAATGTGCTCCTGTCCTTTGCCCAGTTCGAGCGGGAGGTGACCGCCGAGCGCATCCGCGACAAGATCGCCGCCTCCAAGAAGAAGGGCCTCTGGATGGGCGGGACCGTGCCCCTTGGCTACGATCGCCACCCCGATCCCAACACCCGCGAGCTGGTGGTCAACGCGGACGAAGCCCGGACGGTACGCCGCCTCTTCACGCTTTACGCCGAGCATGGCTGCCTGCGCCGGGTCACCGAGGCCGCAGCGCGCGAGGGGCTGCGCTCCAAGCGCCGGGTTCGCGCCGATGGCACTCTCACCGGCGGCCGCCCGCTCTCGCGCGGGCAGATCCACTATCTCCTCTGCAACCCCGTCTATCGCGGCCAGATTCGCCACCGCGAGAAGGTCTGGCCGGGCCTACACGAACCCATCATCGAAGAAGGCCTCTGGACGGAGGTGCAGGAGAAGCTGCAGGCAGCGGCGCGGCGGCCGCGCGGCAGCAAGGAAGAGATCCCGGGCCGCTCGCAGTCGACCCAAGCCGTGCTCACCGGCAAGCTGCGCGACGAGACCGGCGACCGGCTCACCCCCACCCATACGAGCCGCCACGGGCGCCGGCTGCGCTACTACATCTCCAACCGCCTCGTCTCCGGCGGCCCAGACCCCAGCGGCTGGCGCCTGCCGGCCCCGGCGCTGGAGCGGGCGATCCGCGACGTGCTTTGCGACCACCTCGAGGAAGCTGCAGCGTCGCATCGTGTGCTGGCTTCGCCGGACGCGTCTCAGGACGCCGCGGTGGCCAAGGCGGTCGCCAACTTCGTCGGGCGCCTGCGCACGGATGCCGGCCCCGCGTGGGCCGACCTCATCGCGGAAGGCCGGCTTGCGCGGAACAGGGTCGCGATCGACCTCGACGCCAACAAGCTGGCCGAGGCGCTTGGCCTCACGGCCGAGGACCTCGCCCCCACCCTCTGCCACATCACCGCGCCGCTCCGCCTCCGCCGGCGCGGCGTCGAGACGAAGATCATCGCCGGCGAACCCGCACCCGCGCCCGACCCGCACCTGCGCGCCATGCTGATCCGCGCCCATGGCTGGGCCAGGGCGCTCAGGGCCGGGCGCCCGCTTTCCGAGATCGCCACGGCCGAAGGCGTCTCCGAGTCCTTCCTGCGCACCCGCGCGCAGCTCGCCTTCCTCGCACCAAAAATCCAGGCCGCGATCCTCGAGGGCACCCAGCCGCCGGAGCTCACGCTGAAGCGCCTGACCGAAAGGGCGCTGCCGCTCGACTGGGCCGCGCAGGAGCGGCTGTTCGGGGTCTGACGCGCGGCTCCCTGATACCGCGCAACGCTTCCCTGATCGCCCGCGAAAATTCCCTGTTCGTGCGGAGAAATTCCCTGTTCCGATGCGCAGGGAATTTGCCCGCAAGTCACTGCTGCGCCGTGCAGAATCCGCGTGCGCTTGTGGCGAAACGCGCGATTCCGGGCGAAATTCCCTGTTAATCGGCCGAAAACAGGGAAATCCCGCCCGAAACCGAACCCCGCTGTCAGGGCCTCTGAGACTTCGGGGGAATTCGGACGCAACACACGCCCCTGCAGCGGTCTCTGTCGGGGACCCAGTGAGGCAACCCGCGGAAATTGCGGGGGAATCCCGGCCGAGACCGGGTCAGGGAAAAGGGGCGGATGTGGGTGGCGGACGGTGAGGGATTCGAACCCTCGAGACGGTTTCCCGCCTACACACTTTCCAGGCGTGCGCCTTCGACCACTCGGCCAACCGTCCTGCTCACTGCCGGCATGTATAGCCAGCCTGACGGGCAGTTCAAGACCGGATCGACGCCATCCGACTTGCCTAATCGATATCCGCATTGTTCGAACGGATCATCCGCAGAACCGCGTCGGTATCCTCGTCCTCGATCCGTCCCAGCAGGTCGCGGCGCATGTAGAAGGTCAGTTCGGCCAGTGCGGCCATGATCTCGCGCCCTTCGGATTGGTGGATCAGCTCATCATGCATCGCGTGGTCAAGAATCTTCAGAACACGCGAGAAATGCGAGATCACCTCTGCGCTGCCGATCATCGCGATCTTGTGGTTCAGGACGCGCAGCTCGGCCAGCGCGGCGGGCTCCATCCGCCCCTTTTCGACGATCTCGCCAAGGTGGTCGATCAGCGCCGTGTAGATGGATGCCTTCTGATCCAGCAGCAGGACCTGACCTTCCTTGCGCAGCTCAAGCTCGGTCTGCCGATTGAGCAGCGCGGCCGTGATCAGCACCGTGGCAACCGCGCCGATAAAGACCAGAAGCAGTTCCTGGCTGTAGGGATAGTCGCCCGAGATCTGGTAGAAATACCGAAACGCCAGGTAGCCCGCAGCCAGCGTGACAAAGATCAGAAGATGCGGAAGGACGGTCCTGAACAGCTTTCTCATGGCTGCGGCCCATCGACAAGATGCAGGCTTGCCCGCCGGTTCTGACGGCCCTTCTTCTCGACCTTGCCCAGACGGATGCGGCCGATCTCTCCGGTCCGGGCGACATGCGTGCCCCCGCAGGGCTGAAGATCGACCTGATCGGTCCCCTGGCCGATGCGGATCAGGCGAACCCGCCCCTGCCCCATCGGGGGCTTGACCGACATCGTCTTGACAAGAGCCGGGTTGGCCGCCAGCTCCTCGTCCGTGATCCAGTCCTCGGTCACCGGCAGGTCGCGCGCGATCAGGGTGTTCAGTTCCTCCTCCAGCGCGGCGATGTCGGCGGGAGGTTCGGGCATGTCGAAATCCAGCCTGCCCTTGCCCGCCCCGATCTGTCCCCCGGTGACCGGCAGCGGGATCACGACCGACAGAAGATGCAGGGCCGTGTGAACGCGCATGTGAAGATACCGCATCTCCCAGTCCAGGATCTGCTCGACCTCTTCCCCCACGAAGGGCAGCTCGGCTCCATCCTCGGCCACCATGACGGATGCGCCGCCTTCGCCCTTGACCGTGTTGACGATCCGCACCCTTCCCCGGTTCCAGACAAGCTCTCCGCGATCGCCGGGCTGTCCGCCACCCGTTGGATAGAACAAGGGTTCATCGACGACGATGCCACCGTCTTCGGTCACGCCCGCAACGCGCGCGACCGCACGGCGCAGATAGGGCCTGGCGCGGTACAAGGGTTCGCTCATACATCGTCTCCGTCAAGGGCGGGATCGTGGCCGCGCGTGTCATCGCGCGTGGCCAGCCGGGTTTCGGACGGCGTTGGCGGCTGCGGCGCGGCGGGCGGTTCGGGCGCCTGCCGCAGCGCCTCGGGATTGCGCAGCCAGATATCGCGCTGCGGGAAGGGAATCTCGATTCCTTCCTGCGCAAAACGCTCGACGATCTGGTGCAGTATCTCGGTCTGGACATCCAGCTTGAAGTTCACGTCGGACAGGATGCAGCGGATCTCGAAGTTCAGGCTGTCCGCCCCGAAGGCCACGAAGTGGACCGCCGGCGCCGGATCGACAAGCACCAGAGGATGGTTCTCGGCAATCTCCTTCAGGATGGCCTGAACCTTGCGCGTGTCCGACCCATAGGCCACCCCGACCGGAATGATCAGACGAACCATCGTGTTCGTCCGCGTCAGGTTCGTGACGACACCGGAAATCAGATCGGCATTGGGCACGATCAGGTCGGTCCTGTCGAACGTTTCGATGATGGTCGACCGGACCGAGATGCCGCGCACCGTGCCGAACTGGCCGTTGACCTCGATCATGTCGCCCTCGGCGATGGGCTGCTCGATCAGCAGGATGATCCCCGAGACGAAGTTCTGCACGATGTTCTGAAGGCCAAAGCCGATACCGACGGACAGCGCCCCGGCGACGATGGCCAGCGACGACAGGTCGATCCCGGCCCCCACGATCGCAATCAGCGCGGCAAGGAAGATGCCCAGATAACCCACACCCGAGACGATCGCCGTCTGCGCACCCTTCTTCAGCTTGGTACGCGGCAGAATGGTCGAGCGCAGCGCGCTTTGCACCAGGCGCGTCAGGCCATAGCCCAGAAGAAAGATGAACACGAAGGCAAAGAAGACCGATGGCGAGATGCGGGTCTGGCCAATGCTGATCCCCTCGCTGAACCGGGTCCACCATTCAAGCAGGTCCTCGGTGCGCGCGCCCCAGATCAACGCCAGCAGGGGAATCGCCAGGATCGCCAGCGCAAAACCGATCAGGACCGGAACCAGCGCATCGCGCTCTTCGTCCTCGCGCCGCAGGATCAGCAGGTAAAGCTCGGCCAGGAAGCGCTGCAGGATCACGATCAGGCCCAGCAATCCCAGCGTCATGATCGCAGGCCATATCAGCGCGTTGGCAGCGTTCACATAACCGATCAGGGCCAGCAGCGGCGCCACGATCGAAACCGCCACGGTCGCGGTTCCCAGCCAGCGAAGGATCGTGTCGCGGAACTCCGCCCCCCTCTCGATCTGCCGCGGCCGCAGGATCAGCCCGAACCGGAACAGCAGCACCCCGGCCATGACGACCAGCGGCGCGCCCCAAACCCCCTTGGCGGCCAGAGACAGCGGCGGGCGCACTTCGGTAATGAAGGCGACGCGGAAGGACTCGGCCGCCAGAACAAGCGACAGCATGTTGACATGGAACCGCGCCTCGCCTGCCCTTTGGGTCAGAAGCTCGACGAACCCATCCGAACGGAACAGCCAGCTGGACACCCAACGCGCGGTGAAGAAGATGCCGACCGCCTGCGGCACGGCCTCGATCAGCGCGCGCAGGCGCGTTCCTGTCATGCCGGTGACGATCACCGCTTGCACCAGCAGGAAGGCGCCCAGAACAGGCACGATGACCTGTCCCAGCGATACGGTCGCCGCCGCAACCCGGCGCGCGCGCATCGATTGCGAACGCAGCAGCCGCGTCGTCAACCGCTCGGCGATACCGGGGCCGCGCAGCACCAGGAACGTGGCGACGGCGAGATACAGCAGGATCAGCGGCAGGTTGCGCTGCAGCTCGGCCCGCTTCTCCTCGCTGGCCCAGGCATCGGCGACCTCGGTTCCCAGGGTCTTGATCCCCTGGCTGAGCACCGCCCAGCCCGCCGGCCAGTTGACCGGGTTGACCGGAGTCGGCGCCAGGGTCAAAAGCTCGCTGGTCTGGCGCTCGCGCACAAGGGTATCGATCTGGCGGATCAGGCCGTCGGCGCGCCGCCGAGCCTCCTCGGCGGCCAGCACGGGCGCCTGCAATTCCGACAGTTTCGCGTTCAGCTCCTTGCGACGCTGGGCGATGTCCGGTGCCTCGGTCTCGCCCTCGGCGGGCGCCGGACCAAGCGCCGCGATCTGCTGGCGAACCGTATCGATCTGGGCAGCATTCACGCCCTGCGCGGCGGAAAACCGCGTCCGCCACTCGACCAGTTGCTTGCGCATCTGCTCGAGAGACGCCTGGGGCACGTTGGACTTTGCCAAGGTCTCTTCGACCGATTTCGCAAAACGTTCCCAGGCCGCGAAATCGGGCAACTCGGCTTCCTGCGCCACGGCGGCCGGTGCGGTCAGGCACAGAAAGGCCGGCGCAGCCAGGGCCAGCGCGAAGGTCAGAGCCAGGAATCGCAGCAGGCGCATCACTCTTCGAACACCTCGGGCAGGGGTCGCGGCGCACGATCAAGCCATTGCGGAACGGGCAGCGACTTGGCCTTCAGGAAATCAGGGTTGAACAGCTTCGACTGATAGCGCGTGCCGTAATCGCACAGCACCGTCACGATCGTGTGGCCCGGCCCCATCTCGCGCGCCATGCGGATCGCGCCCGCGACGTTGATCCCCGACGAGCCCCCCAGGCACAGCCCCTCTTCGGCCAGAAGATCGAAGACGATGGGCAGCGCCTCGGTATCGGGGATGCGATAGGCCATGTCGGGGGTCACACCTTCCAGATTGGCCGTGATGCGCCCCTGCCCGATCCCTTCGGTGATCGAGCTTCCCTCGGCCTTCAGCTCGCCCGAGGTGTAATAGCTGTAGAGCGCCGATCCTTCCGGGTCGGCAAGCCCGATCTTGACCCCCTTGGGTTGCAGCGCCATCGCCACGCCTCCCAGCGTCCCGCCCGAGCCGACCGCGCAGATGAAGCCATCCACCTTGCCGTTGGTCTGTTCCCAGATCTCGGGGCCGGTCGTCTCGATATGGGCCTGGCGGTTGGCGACGTTGTCGAACTGGTTGGCCCAGATCGCGCCGTTCGGTTCGGTCTTTGCAAGCTCGCGCGCCAGACGTTCGGAATAGCGCACGTAATTGTTCGGATTGCGGTATGGGACCGCGGGCACCTGGACCAGCTCGGCGCCGGCCAGGCGGATCATGTCCTTCTTTTCCTGGCTTTGCGTTTCGGGAATCACGATGACGGTGCGAAAGCCCATCGACGCCCCGACCAATGCCAGACCGATTCCGGTATTGCCCGCCGTGCCTTCGACGATCGTGCCGCCCGGCCGCAACAGGCCGCGCGCAACCGCGTCACGAATGATGAACAGCGCGGCCCGATCCTTGACCGACTGGCCCGGATTGAGGAACTCGGCCTTTCCCAGGATCTCGCAGCCAGTCATCTCGCTGGCCTTCCTGAGACGGATCAACGGGGTCTTGCCCACAGTTTCGGCAAGGTCGCGGCAGACACGCATGGGATATCCTCCTGTAGCTTGCCTTCTTCCTAGGCCTCGGGTCGGCCGACCTCAAGCCCCGTGCGGGCTAGGAGTCCGCGGCGCGCAGTCGCTCGCGCTCTCTCGACAGCCATTGCGCCAGCAGGATCAGTGGCGCGGTGTTGATCTCGCCGGTCTCGATCAGGTGCATCATGCGCTCGAAAGTCACGACATGAACGCGGATGTCCTCGTGTTCGTCATCCGCGCCGGCGATCCCTGCTGCTGTGTCAGGAAGATCCGTCAAGGCCACGAAAAGATACAGATATTCCGTCATCGCGCCGGGCGATGGATAGCATTCCAGAACCGGCAGGACGTCGCGCAGCTCCAGCCGCGCCTCTTCCCGTGCCTCGCGCCGCGCGGCCTCTTCCGGGGTCTCTCCGCCATCGACCCGCCCGGCCACGGTCTCGATCAGCCAGGGCTGCGGGTCGCCCCGGCCATGGGCCCCCATGCGGACCTGTTCCACAAGAAGCACCCGGTCCCGGACGGGATCGAAGGGAAGGACCACCACGGCATCGCCCGAAACAAAGGCGGCACGGTTCACGACCGGGCTCATCCCGCCATCGAAGCGGCGAAAGCGGAGGTCGTTTTCCTCGACGGCAAAATAGTTGGCATAAGGTTGTGACCAATGATCGACCACGATATCACCGGGCGCGCAGGGGCGGCGCAGGGTCGCGGGGGCCTCGGACTTTCGGGCCCGCACCGCCGCCCCCGCGCGCATCAGCATCATCGGCCAGCGCTGCGCCATGCGATCACCCTGCCCCGCCTGGTAGAGCGCCATGGCCTCTTGCGCGGCCAATGTGGTGACATCGCCCCATTTGCGAACCCAATCCCCCAGCCGCCACGGGTCGCCTGCCCGCCAGCGGCCGGGTTGCGGTCGATAGACCATCGCCTGGACCCTGTCGCCGCCTTCGGTCTCGACCAGCGTCGCGTGGGGCGCATAGCCAAAGCCACGCTCGAAAAAGTCGAGCCGGTCCCTGTCGGCCCGATCCAGACCCTCGAGCAGGATGCCCCGGGCAATGCCATTGCCCTCGACCAGAATCGGGAAGCTCTCGCCCTCGACCGCCAGAACACGATGACCCGGCAGCCGCGCCGCGCGCCATTGCGGGTCGCGCCCCAGAACGACCCGCAGCAACGGCAGGTGGCACAGGGTGCCGTACAGGAAGACGGGTATCGTCACGGCCAGCGCCGCGCAGCCCATTCGGCCAGAAGGCCGGCCAGCATTCCGCCGCCGAACAGGGTCAGCAGGACGTCCCAATGGATCAGGCGGATGAAGTAGATCGTCGCAAGGTCAACCATGCCCAGAATGGCCTCGAACGCATCGTCATAACGCAGGCGAAGCGCCTGAATGAGCATCTCGTAGGCCGAGAAGACGAACAACGCGAGCAGCATCAGCACGACCGCCGTCTTCAACCCCGCATTCGCCGATTGCCACATTCCCCGCCCCGCCTCGGGGCCCAACAGCGCCCAGCCGCAGATCACGCCCAGCAGCGCGGCGGCCAGCGAGAAATACCCAAGCGGCATCACCGGCAGATGGGCGCGGTAGATTTCAGCCGTGAAGAAGCCCACGGCTGCAAAGGCCAGGGCGGCAAAGAATTTTGATGCGGTCGGCATGTCAGACCGCCGGCCTTGTGACCGTCACCTGGGTGACGTCGCAATTGCCGCCCTCGAATGCGCCCGCACATGAGGTCAGATAGAAATTCCACATGCGCCGGAATCTTTCGTCAAACCCCATCTTTGAAATCTCGTCCCATTTCTGGTTGAAAGTCTCATACCAACGCCGCAGCGTCAGGGAATAACTTTTGCCAAATTCGAAGGAATCCGCAAATACAAGACCAGCCTGGCGTATTTCTTCGATCAGAACGGTGCGCGACGGCAACATGCCGCCGGGGAAGATGTATTTCTGGATGAAATCCACGCCCTTGCGATAGGTTTCGAAACGGCCGTCCTGAAGCGTGATGATCTGCAGCGCGGCACTGCGGCCGGGTTTCAGGCGGTCATGCACGGTGCGGAAATAGACCGGCCAGTATTTTTCGCCCACGGCCTCGAACATTTCGATCGAGGCGATCCCGTCATAGACGCCCCTTTCGTCGCGATAATCCTGCAGCTTCAGCGTTACCCTGTCGGACAGGCCCGCGCGTTCGATCCGTTCACGCGCATAATCCAGCTGGGCCTGCGAAATCGTCAGCCCCGTCACGCGCAAGCCCCGCTCACGCGCGGCATATTCGGCGAAACCGCCCCAGCCACAGCCGATTTCCAGAACGTGATCACCCGGCCGAACGTTCATGCGATCGACCAGCGATTCGTATTTCGCGATCTGCGCCGCCTCCAGACTTTCCTGCCCCGTTCGGAACAGGGCCGAGGAATAGGTCATCGTCGAATCCAGCCACTTGGCGTAGAATTCGTTGCCCAGATCATAGTGATAGGCGATGTTGCGCCGTGCCTGGCGGCGGGTATTCGACCGCAGAAGGTGGCGAAGCCGCTCGTACAGCCGGACCCAGAACATTCCCGGGAACCCGTCATAGACCTCGTAATTGTCCGAGTGGATCAGGTCCATGAAGGCCTGCAGGTCCGGCGTGCTCCATCCGCCTTCCAGATAGGCTTCGGAAAAGCCCAGATCGCCTTCGCGGATCAGGCGGGCAAAGATGTCGTCGTCATGCACGACGATTTCGGCCACCGGCCCGGGCCCCGTGCCTTCGGCGCGAAAACGCCGCCCGTCGGGCATGACGAAGTCCAGACGTCCATTGCGCATTTTCTTCGCAATGGCAAAGACCTGCGGAAAATATCTCGGCAGGCCAGTCTGCCCCTCGGTGGTCGTCAGAACGTCCATGCATTCCCCCCTTGCGCTCACTATATCCAGCCATCACCAGCGGGCAAGCGCTTCATATGGCAGAGGATTCACCCGCCTTCCGCGCGGCATAGGCGGCCAGCGCCCGTTCACGCCCGGCCTTCAGGTCGATCATCGGCGCGGGATAGGGCGCGTCCGGTGAGAGGCCCCAGGAACGCGGAACGGCCTTGAACCAGCTTCTTGCCGTTTCTGGCGGATCCTTCTGCCCTTCGGCGATCCAGGCGCGGCGATAGGCGCCCTTGGGGTCGAACTTCTCGGCCTGCGTGGCGGGGTTGAACACCCGGAAATAGGGCGCGGCATCGGGGCCGCACCCGGCCACCCATTGCCAGCCCATCGCGTTCGAGGCCGGGTCCCAATCGGTCAGGCAATCGGCGAACCAGGCCAGCCCCACGCGCCAATCCGTCAGCAGATGCTTGGTCAGATAGGACGCAACGATCATCCGTGCGCGGTTATGCATGCGGCCCGTGACATACATCTGGCGCATGGCCGCATCGACGAAGGGTTCCCCCGTGATGCCGCGGCGCCATCGCTCGGCGTCGTCATTGTCACCGCGCCAGGGAAAGCCATCCCATTCCGGGCGCCAGTTCCGACGGTCCATGTCGGGGGCGTGATACAGCAGGTGCCAGGCAAAGTCCCGCCAGGCAAGCTCCGAGAGGAACTTCTCGCCCCCCTTTGCCGCGGCCGCGTCCCCTTCTTCGATCGCGGCGCGGGTGCGATGCCAGATCACGCGCGGCGAGATCTCGCCCCAGGCGAGGTTTTCCGACAGATCCGAGGTGCCCGGAAGATCCGGTCGGTCCCGGTCCTGCGGATAGCGCGCCATGCGCTCGGCAATGAAACGTTCCAGCCGGTCCCGCGCGGCATCTTCCCCGATCACCGCGTGGGCCGCGACGACGGGTTCGCCCCGCCGCAGGGCCTGGCCCATCCGCCAGTCGTCAAGATGCTCCGAGCGCGGCCAGTCCTGCGGGGCCGGAATGCGCGACGGGGCCGGCAGGGGTGCCCCCGGATCAAGCCCGCGGATTGTCCGCCAGAAGGGCGAATAAACCCTGTATGGCCCGCCCGAGCCGGTCTGGACCTGCCATGGCTCGTGCAGGAGCGCGCCGGGAAAGCTCTTCGCCGTTATGCCGGATTGGGTCAGCCGGGCCTTCACCGCCTTGTCGCGCGCGATGCCGTCACGGTCATAGGTCCGTTGCCAGTGGACGGCCCCTGCCCCGGTTTCCGAGATCAGATCCGTCAGCACCTTCAGCGCGGGTCCCCGACGCAGGATCAGCCGAGATCCACGCGCGGCCAGGCGTTTGCCCAGCGCCTCGACCGACTTTCCCAGGCGCCAGCGTGCCGCCGCGCCCAATGCCTCGACCGTCTCGTCATGGATGAAGACCGGGATCACGGGCTGTCCGGTATCCAGCGCCGCCCGCAGCGCGGCATGATCGCCCAGCCGAAGGTCGCGGCGAAACCAAACGATGACGGGGCGCGGCTGGTCCATGCTCTTGGCTTCCTTGCAGTGTTGTTCGGGCCGCCGCGACGTCGCGGAACAGGTGCTACAGGACCCGGTCCAGTGCCTCGATCAGGCGCGCGACATCGTCGGCACTTGTGTAATGAACCATCGACATACGCAGGACCCCCTGCGCCGGATCAATGCCCATCGCGCGCAAGGGCCGGACCGCGTAGAAATCGCCGGCCCAGCAATTGATGCCGTATTCGGCAAGCGCGGCCGACACGGGCTCGGCCTTGCGCCCAAGGTCCACGGCAACCGTCGGTGCCCGCCGGTCGGCCTGCGCCGGACCCAAAAGCCGCAGATCGTTGCGCTGCGAAAGATAGTCCAGCAGAGGCTGGCAGATCTCGGCCTCATGGCGGCGCATCAGCCCAGCCACGCGGGCCGCGCGCCGCGCGGGGTCGGGTTCGGGCGAAAAGTGGTGGTCATGCAGGGCGTCGAAGTAGTCGGCCATCCCCGCGCAGGCGGCAACCTGCGCGTGGTCGGGGCCTGCCGGCGTGAACCGCTTGTAGAGCACGTCGCCATTGAAGAAGTGGCCCTGATTGGGCAGCCGCATGCCCAGATCTTCGCGGATCACCATGATCCCCTGATGCGGTCCATAGACCTTGTAGGCCGAGAACAGGTAGATATCCGCCCCCAGCGCGGGAATTTCCGGCAGCCCGTGCGGCGCGTTGCTCACGCCGTCCACGCACACGACCGCCCCGGCCTGATGCGCGATCTGCGCAATCTCGGCGACCGGGTTGATCTCGGCAATCACGTTCGAGCACTGCGGGAAGCAGACCAGCCGCACCCGCCTATCAGCAAGCAGCGGGCGCAGCGCTTCGGGGTCCAGATGACCGGTAACAGGGTCGATCCGCCATTCGCGGATCTCGATTCCGTCGTCGGCCAGACGGCGCCACGGGCCCGAATTGGCCTCGTGATCCTGGTCGGTGACGACGATCGCCTCGCCTGCTTTCAGGGCCTGACGGAAGGCCTGAGCCAGCACATAGGTGTTCTGCGTGGTCGAGGGGCCAAAGCTGACCTCATGCGTCGCCACGCCCATCATCGCGGCCAGCCGGGCGCGCGCCTCGTCCATCTCGGCCCCGCCCGCGGCCGAGGCCGCATAGGGGCCATAGGGCTGGACCTTGCGTTCGCGGTAGAACCGCGTCAGCCGGTCGATCACTGCCCCGCAGGCATAGGAACCGCCGGCATTTTCGAAGAACGCCTTGTCGGCAAGATCCGGCACCGAAAAGGCCGGAAACTGCGCGCGCACGAAATCAATGTCCAAGGTCATGGTCCCCTCCCCCGATCTCATGGGGCAGGTTTACCCAGCCCGGCGCGCGCCGCAATCCCGGATCCGCCGGTCAGCCGTCGCGATCGCGCTTGCGCACGAGCTGGCGCAGGACGCCATGCAGGGTCTGCACATCAGCGCGGGTCAGGGGCATCCGGCTCCACAGGTTGCGCAGGTTCAGCTTCATCCCCTCTGCCTTGGACGCAGGGAAGAAGAACCCTGCCTCGTCCAGCCGCTGTTCGTAATGTTCGGCCAGTCGCGCGACCTCTTCGGCCGTGGCATGTTCGGTGCCCGCAAGCGCGACGACCTCGGGCGGCGTCTGCGTGCCCTGCCTGCCCCATTCATAGGCGCACAGCAGCACCGCCTGCGCCAGGTTCAGCGACGGAAAGTCCGGGTTCACCGGAACCGATATGATCGCATTGGCGCGCACGATGTCTTCGTTTTCCAGCCCGGCGCGTTCGGGACCGAAAAGCACGCCCACCTTCTGGCCCGCAGCCGACAGGGCGCGGGCATGTTCCATGGCGCGTTCAGGGGTCATGACCGGCTTGGTCAGATCGCGAGAACGTGCGGTCGTGGCAAAGACATAGTGACAATTGGCGATCGCCGCATCCAGATCGGCAAACAGGCCGGCATGGTCCAGAACCCGTCCCGCGGCGCCCGAGGCCATGGCCACCGCGCGCGGATTGGGCCAGCCGTCACGCGGATCGACCAGCCGCATGTGGGACAGGCCGAAATTCAGCATCGCGCGGGCCGCCGCGCCGATATTCTCGCCCATCTGGGGGCGAACCAGGATGAAGGCCGGTTGACGTTCGCTCATCGGGTTTCCTTTCACGCAGGGCGCCTGATACGCGCGCGGGAACCATTGCGCAAGACGACGCGGCCTGTAGCCAAGCGCGCGAAACTGCGCTAATCGGCGGCGAGCCTTTCCGAGCATGGAGTCGCGGATGTCCAGCCAAGACCGCCCCCAGATCTATCTGATCACGCCGCCAGACCTTGACCCCGAAACATTCGCCCCCCGGTTGGCGCAGGTGCTGGACGCGCACGAAATCGCCTGCCTGCGGCTGGCCATGGCGGGCAGCGATGCCGACCGGATCGGCCGGGCCGCCGACACGCTGCGCGAAGTGTCCCACCAGCGCGACGTGGCGATCGTGATCGACACGCATCTGAAACTGGTCGAACGCCACGGTCTGGACGGCGTTCACCTGCGCGACGGCGCGCGCAATGTCCGGGCCGCGCGCAAGGCGCTGGGGGCCGATGCGATCGTCGGCGCCTTTTGCGGCACGTCGCGCCATGACGGCATGAATGCGGGCGAGGCCGGGGCCGACTATATCGCCTTTGGCCCGGTGGGCGATACGCAGCTTGGCACCGGCGAGATTGCCGAGCGCGATCTCTTTGCCTGGTGGTCCGAGATGATCGAGCTGCCCGTCGTGGCCGAGGGCGGCCTGACGCGCGATCTGGTCGAGTCACTCGCCCCCGTGACCGATTTCTTTGGTATCGGCGAAGAAATCTGGTCGGCCGAGGATCCCGCCAAAGCGCTTGGCGAAATGCTGGCACCGCTGGGCGGCTGAGCCCTCATCCCGCATGGGCCGAGCCCAGCGCGCGGGCCAGTTCCGCGCGCACGACCTGTTCGCAATGGCGCGCCAGTTCCTTGCGCGACGAAAAGTCCGACACGGCCACGGGCGCGTGAAAGACGACCTCGACGCGGCCCTGCCGCAACTGGCCCAGCACGCGCACCAGATGCGGCGCGAAATCCATGTCTCCCCACCAGCCGTAAAAGCGCGGCGAGCGTCCCGGCGGAGCATGATAGACGACCGTCACGGGCTGAATTTCCATCACGCGGTCCAGGCCGTGGGTGTAGAAGGCCGCAAACAGCGTCGGCTTGAATGGCAGAACCCGCAGCCCGTCGGTCGATGTGCCTTCGGGAAAGAAGACCAGCTTGTGGCCCGCGCGGATGCGATCCTCGAACAGCTTCTGCTGCGCCTTGGCCTGTCGCGGATCGCGCGCGATGAAGACCGTGCCCGTGGCGCGAGCCAGCCAGCCGATCAGCGGCCAGCGGGCAACCTCGGCCTTCGAGACGAAATAGACCGTCTGGCAGGCATTCAGGGCGAAGATGTCCAGCCACGAGGAATGATTGGCGACCACCGCGCCGACGTGGCGCATGGGGCGTCCGTGAACGCGATAGCTTATCCCCATGATCGCCAGATCCGCCCGACAGACCGCGCGGGTGACATGCGGCGTGATGGGACGGTCAAGGCCGAAGATCGGCCGCTCGACCAGCCGCAACAGCATTAGCAGCGCCAGCCCGCCAAAGGTCACGGCGAACATTGCCAGACCACGCAGGACGATCAGTGTCCACGACAACGGCGTCAGATCAACATGATCCGATGGCACTTCGTCGCGCCATGTGGTCATTGCTGTCCCCCGGCCTTTCGCACGTAAAACCCCTTGTGCCGGGCGCTCATTGCGGCCGTGTCCATGACCAGGCAGACATCGGTGGTGTTGAAGGCGTGATCGATGAAGGCCCCCTGCCCCACGAAGCCGCCAAGACGCAGATAGGCCTTGATCAGTGCGGGCATGGCCTGCATGGCCTCGCGCCGGTCCAGCGCCTCGGCCGGCATCAGGTCCATGGGTTGGGCATGTGGAGGAAGGGCACGAACGCGCAGATGCGGCGGCGCCAGATGGTGATGGTGCAGCCACGACAGGGGAACCTTCAGTGCCGCGGCGTCGGTGCCGTGAAAGCTTGCCACGCCGAACATGATCTCGACCCCGTTGCGCAGCACGTATTCGGCCAGACCGTTCCACAACAGCAGCATGCCCGGCCCGCCACGATAGTCGACATGCACGCAGGATCGGCCAAGCTCCAGAAGCGGCCGCCCCGTGGCACGCAGCGGCGCCAGATCGTATTCGGCATCGCAATAGAACCGCCCGAACGCGGCGGCCCGGTCACCGCGCAGCAGGCGATAGGCGCCGACGACATGGTCCAGCGCGGCCTCGTCACGCCGCGTGTCGATCAGCACCAGATGGTCATTGACGTCGTCGAATTCGTCGCGCTCGAACCGTTGGGCGTGATCGACAAGCGGACCGTCCCCGCCCAGTTCCTCGACGAATACGCGATAGCGCAGTCGCTGAGCCCCAAGCCGGTCTGCCTCGCTGGTCGCAAGGCGGACACGAAACTGCGCGGTTTCGACACTCATCTGGGACATCGGCTCCCGTGGGGTCTGGCGCGTCAGGTTTTATGCAGCGGCCCGAGAGATTGCAACCGACCTGGGGCTGGATGGTCGATAGGGGTCCGGGACGGACCGGCATTAACCGATTGTTAGCCAGTCGGGCCTATTCCTGCGGATCGAAGACGATGATAAGTTCGACCTGCTCACCATCAATCACCTGCTTGCCCGCATGCTGGAAATTCACCGTCACACGCGACCCGATCCGCGACTGGACCTGCCCCAGGCCCCAATCCGGCTGGCGGGGATGGCGGACATACATTCCCGGCTCAAGAAGTTCCAGCATCGCCCGTTCCTCACCTTGGGTGCACGCAAATGACCAGGATTTCGGCTGACGATCTTGCCGCCCTGGTGGGGTCGCGTATCTGTCATGACCTTGTAAGCCCGCTGGGGGCAATCGGCAACGGGATCGAGCTGTTGGCCCTGACGGGTGGCGGCGGCCCCGAAATGGGCCTTGTCGCGCAAAGCGTGGCCCAGGCCAATGCGCGCCTGCGTTTCTTTCGCATCGCCTTTGGCAAGTCCGAAGGCAGTCAACCCGTCCCCCGCAACGAGATCCGCACCATCCTGTCCGAAATGACCGAAGGCGGCCGCATTCGGGTGTCATGGAACGTCGATGACAGCCCCAGCCGGGCCGAGGCCAAGCTGACATTTCTTGCAATTCAATGCCTTGAAACCGCCCTGCCCATGGGTGGCCAGATCACCGTGTCGCGTCCCTCGGCCACCGGCTGGCAGCTCGAGGCGCGATCGGATCGGCTGAAGTTCGACCGCCAGCTTTGGGCGCGCCTGACGGGCGACCCCGATGACGGGATCGGACAGCAACAGATCAGCGCGGCACAGGTGCAATTCATCCTGCTGCCGCTCGAGGCGGCGCGCATGAACCGGCGCCTGCGCCTGGATACCGCCGAAGACAAACTCGCGATCAGCTTCTAGCCGCTCGCGCCCTTGCCGCCATTGCAGGCCCTGGACGGATCATCCCTGGGTCCTGCCACCAACGAACCCGGGACGGTCGCGGCTCGAAACGAAAAAGCGCGGGGCAAATGCAGTTGAAGTGCGACGCAGCAGGTTCGGCCCGCGGTTCCCGACATGGCCCGAGGTCACGGCGGGAAGGATCAGCACGTCCGGCTGCCGCGCGCCCGGCGGAAAACCCGGCGGGGGCGCGGTTGGATCGCGAAAGACCTGCGGATCTTTTTGCACGCTACCGTGCGCAGTCGATGCATCTGGTGGCCGCGGGGTCGGTTTCCAGGCGCTTGCGTCCGATGAAGTTGCCGCAATCGGCGCAATAGCCGTATTCGTCCGTCTCCATCCGGCCAAGGGCCTGCGTCAGCACCAGCCGCCGCGCGGCCCGCCGGGCCTCCAGCGCTGCTGCCATGGCCTGGCCCTGAATGGCGTCCATGCGGCTCAACCGCCCGACCGACTGCTGGTCAAGTTCGACGGGGCGACGATCAGACCCCGTCGTTTCCGAGGCCGACGACAGCGCGGCAAGCTCGGCCTCGATCAGCGGACGGAAGCGTGCCCTCAGTTCTTCGTCGGTCGGATCGTTCATGGCCGGATCGTTCCGTCCCCCAGGACGATATACTTGAAGCTTGTCAATTGCTCGGCCCCGACCGGACCGCGCGCATGCAGCTTGCCCGTGGCAATTCCGATTTCGGCCCCCATGCCGAACTCTCCGCCATCGGCGAACTGGGTCGAGGCATTCCGCATCAGGATCGCGCTGTCGAGGCGCGAAAAGAAGCGTTCGGCCGTGGCCTCGTTCTCGGTAACGATCGACTCGGTGTGTTGCGATCCATAGCGACGGATATGGGCAATCGCGTCATCCACATCGTCGACGACACGGGCGGCGATGATCATGTCCAGAAACTCGCGGCCGAAATCGTCGGGCTGCGCGGGACGGGTGCCGCGCAAACCTTGGGCGCGAACCTCGACACCGGCCGCCATCAGGTCATCAACGATCTGCTGGCCAAGCGTTTCGGCCACGTCGCGATGGACCAGCAGACATTCCGCCGCCCCGCAGATGCCCGGTCTTCGCGTCTTGGCGTTCAGGACCACGCGGCGGGCCTTCTCGGGGTCCGCATCGCGATCGACATAGACATGGCAGATCCCTTCCAGATGGGCGAAGACCGGCACCCGTGCCTCGCGCTGAACCAGGCCGACCAACCCCTTGCCTCCGCGCGGGATGATCACGTCGATGTGGTCGACCGCGCGCAGCATCGCCTCGACGGCCGCGCGATCGCGCGTGGGCACCAGCTGGATCGCCGTTTCGGGCAGACCGGCCTCTGCCAGCCCCGCCTGCAGACAGGCGTGGATCGCCCGGCTGGAATGGAAGCTTTCCGATCCCCCCCGCAGGATCACGGCATTGCCGGATTTCAGGCACAGCGCACCGGCATCGGCGGTGACGTTCGGGCGGCTTTCATAGATCACACCGACCACCCCGATCGGGGTGCGGACACGACGGATGTGCAGGCCCGAGGGGCGGTCCCACTCGGCCATCACCTGGCCAACCGGATCGGGCTGCGCCGCAACCGCGCGCAGGCCGGCGGCAATGCCACTGATCCGCTTTTCGTCCAGCATGAGCCGATCGAGCATCGCCGCGCTCAGCCCCTTGTCCCGGCCGAACTCCATGTCCCGGGCATTGGCGGCAAGAATTTCAGGCGCTTGCCTTTCGATTTCGTCGGCCGCGACGTCCAGCGCCTTGCGCTTGGCGTCCGAGGGCGCATAGGCGATCTGCGACGCGGCCAGGCGCGCGGCCCTGCCAAGTTCGTCCATCATCGTGGCAACGCTGCCCATCTCGTTCATTCTGCCCCCCTTTCCTGCCCGGCCACCGCCGGCTGAGCCACCGCCTGGATCGCCATGTCGTCGCGGTGAACGACGGGACCACGGCCACCATAGCCAAGGATGCCCTCGATTTCGCCCGATTTGCGACCCGCGATCGCTTGCGCCTCGGCAGCGGTATAGCGCACCAGCCCGACCCCCAGAACTTCACCCGACGGACCAAGGATCTGGACCGGATCGCCACGGTCGAACGCTCCCCTGACGCCAGTGACGCCGGCGGACAACAGCGACTTGCCCCCGTGCAGCGCGCGCACCGCCCCTGCATCCAGCACAAGCGCCCCGCGCGGCTTCATCGCCGCGATCCAGCGCTTGCGCGCGGCCTGGGGCGTGCCGTCGGGCAGGAACCACGTGCAGTCGGCGCCTTCGGCCAGGGCACGAAGCGGGTTGCGCACCGACCCTTCGGTGATCGCCATCGCGCACCCGCCCGAGGTCGCGGTGCGCGCGGCCATCAGCTTGGTTCGCATCCCGCCCCGCGACAGGCCCGAGACCGGATCGCCCGCCATGGCCTCGATATCGGGCGTGATGCGTTCGACGATATCCAGCCGCCGTGCCTGGGGGTTCAGCTTCGGGTTGTCGGTATACAGCCCATCGACGTCGGACAGCAGAACCAGCTGATCGGCGCCGATCGTGACCGCGACCTGCGCGGCCAGGCGGTCGTTGTCGCCAAACCGGATCTCGTCGGTTGCGACCGTGTCGTTTTCGTTCACGATGGGCACGACGCCCATCGACAACAATGTCTCCAGCGTCGCCCGGCTGTTCAGATACCGGCGCCGGTCCTGCGTATCCTCCAGCGTGACCAGAACCTGCCCGGCCGTCAGGCCATGCGGCGCCAGCACCTCTTCATAGGCGCGCGCCAGCCGGATCTGTCCGACCGAGGCCGCCGCCTGGCTCTGGTCCAGGGTGAGGGGACCGGACGGCAGGCCAAGCGCGCCGCGGCCAAGGGCGATCGACCCCGAAGAGACCAGCACGACATCGGTGCCGCGCGCCTTGGCTTGTGCGACATCTTCGGCCAGCGCCACCAGCCAGTCGCGCCGCAATCCCCCGCCCGCATCGACCAGCAAAGCCGATCCGATCTTGACCACCAGCCGCCTTGCGGCCGTGATGTCGGGCTTCAGGGTTCCCATTTCGGAGCGCTCTCCTGCTTTTCGATCCGCGAGGGTTCGATCTCGCGCCAAAGCGCGCGCAACAGGTCACGCACACCCTGACCGGTTGCGCCGGAAATCAGATGGACCGGCCCGCCGCTGGCCTTTTCAAGGCTGCGGCGACGGTTCGCCAAAGTCCTCGCGTCCAGCGCGTCGATCTTGTTCAGCGCCACGATGCGCGGCTTGGCGGCAAGCTTGGGCGAATAGGCCTCGAGCTCGGTCACGATGGTGCGGAAATCCCTGGCAATGGTCGAAGATGTGCCATCGACAAGGTGCAGCAGAACCGAGCAACGCTCGACATGACCCAGGAACTGATCGCCCAGGCCCCGCCCCTCGGATGCGCCTTCGATCAGTCCGGGGATGTCGGCCATCACGAATTCCCGCCCGTCAATGCCGACCACGCCCAGATTGGGAACCAGCGTCGTGAAGGGATAATCGGCGACCTTGGGGCGCGCATTCGACACCGAGGCCAGGAACGTCGACTTGCCCGCATTGGGCAGGCCCACCAGCCCGGCATCGGCAATCAGCTTCAGCCGCAGCAGGATCGTCCGCTCGACCCCGGGCTGGCCGGGATTGGCGTTGCGTGGCGCGCGATTGGTCGAGGACTTGAAGCGCAGATTGCCCCAGCCGCCATTGCCGCCCTGGGCCAGCAGGACGCGCTGGCCGACCTCGACCATGTCGGCGATCACGGTTTCGCCGTCTTCCTCGAGAATCTCGGTCCCGACCGGGACCTTCAGCACGATATCCTCGCCCGACTTGCCGGTGCGCTGGCTTCCCATGCCCGGCTGGCCGTTCTTGGCAAAGAAATGCTGCTGATAGCGGAAGTCGATCAGGGTATTCAGCCCCGGCACGGCCTCGGCCCAGACGGATCCGCCATTGCCGCCGTCACCGCCATCGGGGCCGCCGAACTCGATATACTTCTCGCGCCGGAACGATACGCAGCCCGCGCCGCCCGCGCCCGAGCGGATATAGACCTTCGCGTAGTCCAGAAACTTCATTTTCGGCGCCTTTCATGTTCGTTCATGGCGATACCGTCAGACATTGGCCGACGCAAGAGCGCGCGCGGCAAGACACGGCACCACCCGCAATGAAAGCGGGCGCGGTAAGGCATCCGCGCCCACCCAAGCCCGGCGGCAGCCAGCGCGCCCGATTCAGACCATCTTGCGCAGATAGGTCCATGTCGGGGCGATTGCGCCACGCGCGACCGAATAGGCCTCGGCATCGCCCAGATATTCGAAGCCGCAATTGGTCAGGACACGCGCCGAGCCGGGATTGTCCTGAAAGACCTCGGCGAACAGGGTGCGCGCCTCATGCGGGTTGGCATCGACGATGGCACGCACAGCTTCCGAGGCATAGCCCGTGTTCCAGAAGGCCGGCGCGACCCAATATTTGATTTCGCTCTGGCCATTGTCCATCCGGGTCAGGCTGACAAGACCCAGAACCTCGTCCTGGCCAAGTTCGGAGCCGTCCATCACCCAGACGTCTTCCTTGCGGTCCTCGGCCAGCGCGCGCGCAATGAAGGCTTCGGTCGCGCCGGGCGGCAGGGGATGCGGAATCGAACGCGTTTGCTCGGCCACGCGTCGATCGGAGGTATACATCGCAATCAGTCCCGCATCCGACTTGCGGATGGGCCGCAGAACGAAACGCTCGGCCGCCAAAGTGGGCTGTACGACGATGGTTTCCTGGAACATGCTCTCCTCCTCTCGGCAATGCGTAAGGTCCGATCATCCGGAACGTGACCGGTCCGCCATTCGCTTCCGCTGCGCCTTGTTGTTCTGGAATTCGCGGCGCTGGCCTGCCTGATACAACGAAAATGGGGCCTTCATGGGACTGCATCAAGCCTGCTTTTGTTACAGAAGCCGGCGGGCCGGCACCTGAAATCGCTGAAATCCGTGTCCCGAAACTGAAAGGACCGGCCTTTCGGCCGGTCCCTGTTACATCTGTAATGTAACGGTTTGGCTTACTCGGCTGCCTGCGCTTCGGGAAGCACGCATACGAAGGTTCGGCCCTTCAGGCCCTTCTTGAACACGACGCGGCCCGCATTCAGGGCAAACAGCGTGTGATCGCGGCCCATGCCGACGCCTTCGCCCGGCCACCACTTGGTGCCGCGCTGGCGGATGATGATTGCGCCCGGGGTCGCGTTCTCGCCGCCGAACAGCTTGACGCCAAGACGGCGACCGATGGAATCGCGGCCGTTACGGGAGGAACCGCCTGCCTTCTTGTGTGCCATGGGGTGTTACTCCTTCGACTCGGCGGCGGCCTTCTTGGCCGGCGCTTTCTTGGTTGCCTTGGCGGCCGGGGCGTCATGCGCGGCCAGACGCGCGGCGCGCGTGCCGATCGCGGCCTTGACACCGGTCTTGTCCGCGCCCTTCTCGACGATGTCGGTGACACGGACCAGCGTCAGCTTCTGGCGGTGCCCACGGGTGCGCTTGGACGAATGCTTGCGCCGACGCTTCCAGAAGGTGATGACCTTGTCGGCCTTGATCTGATCGATGACCTCGGCCTGAACGGCCGCACCGTCAACCAGCGGAGCGCCCAGCACCGGCTTGTCGCCGCCGATCATGAGCACTTCGTTGAACTGGATCTTTTCGCCCGGTTCGGCCGCGATCAGTTCAACCCGAAGCACGTCGCCCGGCTGAACCTTGTACTGCTTGCCGCCGGTCTTGAGGACCGCAAACATTGGTCTTTCCTTTTCCTTTGCCGCGCCCTGTGGCCCCGTTAGACGGTGTTTCCGGGTTTCCCCGCCTCGGACAGCGCGCCCCCGTGGGGCGTTGTTGACAATCAAATGACGTTCCGGACGGGCCACCCCATCCAGATTGCGGGCTTATCCTTCAGCCGCGCCCCAGAGTCAAGGCCGATGGTTCGCCCCATGCGGGTGGTACGGCATTGTTGCTGATACAATCGCGCGATGGCGGAGGCGCGCTCTTGCGCGTATCTGGGAACCATGGCCAGAAAGGAATGCCCGATGTCCCGAAACGCCGACCACGCCATCGTCCCCGAAGATACACTTGCAGGGTTCCTGTATGCGCTTGCGGCCTATGCGTTGTGGGGGTTCCTGCCCCTGTATCTGAAGGCGGTCTCGCATGTTCCGCCGCTGGAGGTTCTCGCGCACCGGGTGATCTGGGCCTTGCCGGTGGCGCTGGCAGTGCTGGCCGCAACCGGCCGGACGGGCGATCTTGCGCGGACGCTTCGCACGCCGTGGATGGTCGGCATGGCGGCGGTCACCGCCGGGCTGATCTCGATCAACTGGGGCATCTATGTCTGGGCGATCAGCGCCGGGCGCGCCCTGGATGCGGCTTTGGGTTATTACATCAACCCGTTGTTCTCGATCTTTCTGGGCGCCGTTCTGCTGGGCGAACGGCCAAGCCACGCGCAATGGGTCGCGATCGCGCTGGCCGCGATCGCCGTTGGCGTTCTTGCCGTCGATGGCGGTGGGGTTCCGGTCGTCTCGCTTGGCCTGACGGTGACATGGGGCTTTTACGCCTTCTTCAAGCGTCGTCTGCCCATCGGGCCGAACCAGGGCTTTGCGTTGGAGGCGATGCTGCTGATGATCCCCGCCCTTGGCTGGTTTGCCCATGTCCAGTGGACCGGACAGGGGCATTTCGCCATGGGCAGCCTGCGGGACACGCTGTTGCTGATCGGTTGCGGCGTCGTCACGGCGGTGCCGCTGATGATCTATGCCAACGGCGCCAAGAGGCTGCGGCTGTCCACGATCGCGATCCTGCAATATGTCGCGCCGACGATGATCTTCCTGATCGCCGTTTTCGTGTTCGAGGAGCCCTTTGGCCGGGCACGGATGATCGCGTTTCCGCTGATCTGGGCCGCCCTGATCATCTACACGACCGCGATGCTGCGCGCAGCCCGCAAGAGCCGGGCGGCACGCGCTATGGCTCGGGCCGGCTGATTCGGCCGCCACCGATGGCCGTGCGCACCCCGGTCGTGGCGGGGCATGATGTGGGCAGCCCCCTCGACACGCGAACGGCGAGATAGGCAAAGGCCTGCGCCTCGAGCATGTCGCCATCCAGGCCCACGCTCTCGACCGGGTCGACCTGAACCTCCAGCGCCTCGGCCAGCATGCGCATCATGGTCGGGTTGCGCCGCCCGCCCCCCGTGACCAACACGCGCGAGACAGGGCGCGGAAAATGCTCGGCCGCGCGCGCGACCGCGCAGGCCACCGCAGCCGTCAGGGTTGCGACGGCATCCTCGACAGCCAGATCCTCAACAGCGCGCACCAGATCCGGGAAGGCGTCCCGGTCCAGCGATTTCGGCGGCACGCGAAAGAAGAACGGATGCAGCAGGAAGCGCTTCAGGATGGTCTTGTCGATCCGCCCGAAGCCGGCCAGCGCCCCGTCGCGGTCGCACGACAGGCCCATCCTGCGATAGACCAGATCGTCGATCGGCGCATTGGCCGGACCGGTATCGAAGGCAAGGATCGCGCCGGGAATTTCCGGCCCCGGCTGAGCGGGATCGATCCAGGTCACGTTGCCCACCCCGCCAAGGTTGAGGAAGGCCAGAGGCTCGCGCGCGTCGATCCAACTGGCACAGGCAAAATGGAAGAAGGGTGCAAGCGGCGCCCCCTGCCCGCCAAGGCGCACATCCGCCGAGCGGAAGTCCCAGACCACCGGCTTGCCCAGAGCGCGCGCAAGACGCGCGCCGTCGCCCGCCTGATGCGTCCCGCGGCCGCCCGGATCATGGGCCAGCGTCTGGCCGTGGAACCCACACAGATCGGCCCCGCCGACAAGCCGCCTCATCACCGAGATATGAGCATCCTCGACCACGCGGGCGGCCTGCGCCACGCCCGGATCTCCCTGCCACCGGCCAAGAGCGGCGCGGATCGTGTCACGCTCGGCCGGCTGATAGGGGCGATAGGCCGTGGGGCCGAAATCGAAGATGCGCTGCCCGTCAGTGCGCACCAGGGCCGCATCCACCCCGTCCAGAGAGGTGCCCGACATCGTGCCCAAGGCCCAGATCGGTCCGGTTTCCTTCATGCCCTTTCCCTTTGATGTCCGCGCGGATATATGCGACGGCAAAGTCACAATGGACAATGCGGCGATGACCTACCACCCGAAATCCGACTTCATGCGCATCATGATGGAGCGCGGCTTTGTCGCGGACTGCACCGATTATCAGGGCCTGGACGAGGCTTTGCACAAGGGCGTGGTGACGGCCTATATCGGCTATGACGCCACGGCGCGGTCGCTGCATGTGGGGCACCTGCTGAACATCATGATGCTGCGCTGGCTGCAGAAGACCGGTCATCGGCCGATCACGCTGATGGGTGGCGGCACGACCAAGGTCGGCGATCCTTCGTTCCGGTCCGAGGAGCGCCCGCTGCTGACGCCCGAGCAGATCGACGCAAACATCGCCGGGATGCAGAAGGTCTTTGACCGCTACCTGACCTATGGCACCGGCCCGACCGACGCCATGATGCTGAACAATGCCGAATGGCTGGACAATCTGAACTACCTCGATTTCCTGCGCGATATCGGGCGACATTTCAGCGTCAACCGCATGTTGAGCTTCGAGTCCGTGAAATCCCGGCTGGATCGCGAACAATCGCTGTCCTTCCTGGAATTCAACTACATGATCCTGCAGGCCTATGACTTCCTCGAGCTGCATCGGCGCCATGGCTGCATCCTGCAGATGGGCGGGTCCGACCAGTGGGGCAACATCGTCAACGGCATAGACCTGACGCGGCGGGTGCTGGATCACGAGATATATGGCCTGACTTCGCCGCTGCTGACGACCAGCGACGGGCGCAAGATGGGCAAATCTGCGGGTGGCGCGGTCTGGCTGAATGCCGAGATGCTGAGCCCCTACGAATTCTGGCAGTTCTGGCGCAACACGACCGATGCCGATGTCGGTCGGTTCCTGAAGCTGTACACCGAGCTCCCGCTTGAGGAATGCGAGCGCCTGGGCACGCTGGAAGGGGCCGAGATCAACGAGGCCAAGATCATCCTTGCCAACGAGGTGACGACGCTGCTGCATGGCGCCGAGGCTGCGCGAGCCGCCGAAGCCACCGCGCGCGAGGTCTTCGAGAAGGGCGGCGTGGGTGCGGACCTGCCCACGCTGAAGCTGACGCCCCAGGACGTGGGCGACGGGATCAGCCTTGCCCAGCTTGTGGTGCGCTCGGGCCTTGCGAAGTCCGGCAAGGACGCCAAGCGGCTGATCGCCGAGGGCGGATGCCGGGTCAATGACCAGCCCGCATCGGATGCGGGGCAGATGTTCGGTCCCGCTGATCTGGCCGAGCCGGTCAAGATCAGCGCGGGCAAGAAGCGCCACGCGCTGGTCACACTGGGCTAGGGCCTTGGGCATGGCCGGGGCGCGGCCCGCGATCGGCGGACAGGGCGCTGGACGCATCCCTGCGCTCGATCTTGCGCGCGGCGCGGCCCTGGTCGCGATGGCGGTCTATCACCTGACCTATGATCTGGAGATGTTCGGCCACCTGCCGCCAGGCACGGCCGTGACGGGCGGATGGGCGGTCTTTGCCCGGCTGGTCGCGGGCAGCTTCCTGTTTCTGGCGGGCGTCAGCCTGTTTCTGGCGCATCGCGAGGGAATTCGCTGGGCTTCCTTCATGCGCCGCCTGGCGGTGATCGGCGTGGCCGCCGCAGCTGTCAGCCTGGGCACTTGGGCCGCCATGCCCGACCGCTTTGTCTATTTCGGCATTCTTCACTCGATCGCGGCGGCCAGTATCGTCGGCCTCGCCTTCCTGCGGATGCCTGCGATGGTCACGCTTGCCGCGGCTGTGGCGGTCGTGGCGCTGGCCCGACTGCCTGGCACTGCGGTCTTCGATTCCGCGATCTTCTGGCCGCTGGGCCTGTCGCGGACCAATCCGCCCGCGATAGACTATGTGCCCCTGGTCCCGTGGCTTGCGCCTTTCCTGGCAGGCATCGCCGCTGCCCGGATCGCCGATCGCCATGGACTGTTCCAATGGCTGGCCGCAAGGCCGGCCTGCGCCCCGGCCTGGACACTCTGGCCGGGGCGGCACAGCCTGGTCGTCTATCTGGTGCACCAGCCGGTGCTGATCGGGCTGGTATGGGCGGCAACGCAGCTGGTGCGCTAAGCGCCGCGCCTATTCCTCGACCGTCACCTTGACCATGTAATCGGGGTTCTCGACACGACCATTCAGGTCGAAGTCCCCCTTCCTGATGGCATCGACGACCTCCATCCCCTCGATCACATGCCCGACGACGGTGTAGTCACCGTTCAGGTGATCGCCCGCGCCATACATGATGAAGAACTGCGAATTGGCGCTGTCGGGGTCCGACCCGCGCGCCATGCCGACGACGCCGCGACGAAAGGGAATGTCCGAGGGTTCCAGCGGAAGATCAGGAAGTGCGGAACCGCCCGTGCCCGCAAGCTCGAGATTGCCGCCCAGCTTGCCGTACTGGACATCACCCGTCTGCGCCATGAAGCCGTCGATGACGCGGTGGAAAACCACATTGTCATAGGCCCCGGTGCGGGCAAGCTCGACCAACCTCTGGGCATGCCTTGGCGCCTTGTCCGCGTAAAGATCGATCACGACCCGACCGTTGGCCTGGCCCGCGACCTCGATCACCAGGTTCGGACCGGGACCGTCGGTATCGGGAACGGTCGAATTCACCTGCTTGGTGTACAGGAAGAAGGCTGCCCCCCCGGCAATCGCCGCGGCGAGGATCGAGCCCATGAACACGCGCCCGTCAGACATCGGCGGCGACCCTGACGCGGATCATGCGGTCGGGGTTTGCGGGCGGCTCGCCCCGCGCGATCGCGTCGACATGCTCCATACCCGAAATCACGCGGCCATAGACCGTGTACTGACCGTTCAGGAAGTGATTGTCGCCGAAATTGATGAAGAATTGCGAATTGGCCGAATTCGGGTCCATCGTGCGCGCCGCGCCAAGCGTGCCGCGATCATGCGGAATGTCCGAGAATTCGGCCGGCAGGTCGGGCATGTCCGAACCGCCCGTTCCCGCGCGCCGCGGATCCCAGCCCTTTTCCAGGTTCGCATGTTGCACGTCGCCGGTCTGGGCCATGAAACCATCGATCACGCGGTGAAAGGCCACGTTGTCATAAAGGCCGGCGCGGGCCAGATCCTTCATGCGCCGGACATGGTGCGGTGCCACGTCCGGGAACAGTTCGATCACCACGTCGCCATCCTTCAGCGTCATGATGATCGTGTTCTCGGGATCCTTGATTTCGGTCATGGGCTTCTCCTTGCGCTTTGCGTGGAACCTAGTCGCGCCGCGATGCCAAGGAAAGCCCCCCGCCCGACATTCGTCGCAACATTCCACGGGCGACATTGTCACTCTACCCGTTGACCTTTGCGGCCGCTTCGGGCGATCTGGGCGCGACATGCCCCTTCCCCACGGACAGAGGAATTCCCAAATGGCCTGGAAAACGATCGACGATGTGGATTTCGATGGCAAGGTTGCCCTGGTGCGCGTTGACCTGAACGTGCCCGTGGAAAACGGCCGCGTGACCGATGCGACGCGGATCGAACGCGCCGTTCCGACGATCCGGGACATTCGCGCCAAGGGTGGCAAGGTCGTGCTGCTGTCCCATTTTGGCCGCCCCAAGGGTCAGGTCGTTCCCGAGATGAGCCTGCGCATCGTCTTGCCGGAACTCGAGCGCGTTCTGGGCATGAAGGTCGCCTTTGCCGAGGATTGCATCGGTGCGCCGGCCAAGAAGGCCGTGGCGGCGATGGAAAAGGGCGACGTCCTGCTGCTGGAGAACACGCGGTTCCACGCGGGCGAGGAAAAGAACGATCCCGCCATGGCCGCGGCTCTTGCGGCGCTTGGCCAGGTTTACGTGAATGACGCCTTCTCGGCCGCGCATCGTGCCCATGCCTCGACCGAGGGTGTGGCGCGGCTGATGAAGGAACGCTGTGCGGGCCGTCTGATGGAGGCCGAACTGAAGGCGCTGGAGGCCGCGCTTGGCAACCCGCAGCGTCCGGTCACCGCGGTCGTGGGCGGCGCCAAGGTTTCGACCAAGCTCGACCTGTTGTCGAACCTCGTAACCAAGGTGGACAACCTGGTGATCGGCGGCGGCATGGCGAATACCTTCCTGGTCGCCAAGGGGGTCGAGGTGGGCAAGTCGCTGGCCGAGCGCGACATGGCCGACACCGCGCGCGACATTCTGCAGCGGGCCGAGGCCGAGGGTTGCCGCATCGTCCTGCCGGTCGATGTCGTGGTGGCACGCGAATTCAAGGCGGGCGCGGCAAGCGAGACCGTGCCGGTCGATGCCTGCCCCGCCGATGCGATGATCCTGGATGCGGGCCCCGAAAGCGTCGAGACGATCGGCAAGATCCTGGCCGAAAGCCGGACGCTGATCTGGAACGGCCCGCTGGGTGCCTTCGAGATCGAACCCTTCGATGCCGCGACCAACGAGGCGGCGCGTCGCGCGGCCCGGCTGACGCGCGAGGGGCGGCTGATCTCGGTCGCCGGTGGCGGCGACACGGTCGCGGCGCTGAACAAGGCGGGCGTCGCGCAGGACTTCACCTATGTCTCGGCCGCGGGCGGCGCATTCCTGGAATGGATGGAAGGCAAGACCCTTCCCGGTGTCGCGGCGCTGGAGGTCTGAAATCAGGCCCATCGAGGGGCGGCGGTTGCGGTCGCCGTCCCTTTGCCTGATTGCGGCACGATTGCGGTGATGCGGCCCAATTGCTGCCGGACAGTCATGCGATGACCTGCCGCTGCGAGTCGTCAGGCATGAAATCGGAGGGATCATGGCATCGAAATGGACGATGATTACCGGTGCGTCTTCCGGGCTGGGCGTGGAATTCGCGCGGCTGGCCGCGGCCGAGGGGCGTGATCTGATCCTTGTCGCACGGCGGGCCGAGCGGATGGAACGGCTGGCCGAAGAGCTTCGTGCCCGTCACGGCATCGCCGTCGAGGTGATACCGACCGACCTGACCGATCCCGAGGCCGTCGAAAGACTTTGGCGGCAGGCCAGCATGCGGCGCCATATCGAGATCCTGGTCAACAATGCCGGCCTTGGCCAAAGCGGGGCCTTTGCCGAAACCGATCCCGCGCGCGATCGCGACATGATCCTGGTCAACATCGCGGCGCTGACCCAGCTGACCAAGCGCGCCATTCCACACATGCTGCGCCAGGGTGGCGGCCGCGTATTGAATGTCGGGTCGGTCGCAGGCTTCATGCCGGGGCCAAACCTGGCGGTCTATCACGCGACCAAGGCCTATGTGCTGAGCCTTGGGGTTGCGCTGGCCGAGGAACTGCGGGGCTCTGCCGTCACCGTCACGACCCTGTGCCCCGGCGCGACGGCGACCGAATTCGCCGAAGTCGCAAGGATGCAGGATGCGCCGCTGTTCCGTCTGATGCGGCCGACATCGGCCGAAAAGGTCGCCGCTTCGGGCTGGAAGGCCATGAAACGTGGCAAGACCATCCACGTGACCGGCCTGCTGAACAGGCTGTTTGCCTTTTCGTCGCATCTTCTGCCGCGACGCATGCTGGCGCGGATCACCGCGATGTTCCTGCGCGGGGACAATGCGGCGCGTTAGCGCAACCAGATTTGCATGCGCCCTGTCGTTGACCTAAAAGCCTGATCACGGACAATTTTCACCGCTTTTCGGGAGGCCGCCAGGAACATGTCGCGCAAAGATCAGGAACAGAAGATCCGCACGGGCAAGGGGTTCATCGCCGCGCTTGACCAAAGCGGAGGCTCGACGCCCAAGGCGCTGCGTCTCTATGGCATTTCCGATGATGCCTGGTCGAACGAGGAGGAGATGTTCGACCTAATCCATCAGATGCGGGTGCGGATCGCGACATCGCCCGCCTTCAATGGCGACCGCGTGATCGGCGCGATCCTGTTCGAACGCACGATGGATGGCCAGATCGCGGGCAAACCGTCGGCCAGCTACCTGTGGGAGGAAAAGGGCATCGTTCCCTTTCTGAAGATTGACAAGGGGCTGGAGGCGTCCGAAAACGGCGTGCGGCTGATGAAGCCGATCCCGGATCTGGATGCCCTGCTGTCGCGGGCCATCGAAGCGGGGATCTTCGGCACCAAGGAACGCTCGGTCATCGAGGCCGCCAATCGTCAGGGCATCGCCGCCATCGTGGATCAGCAATTCGAACTGGCCGGCCGTGTGCTTGACCGCGGATTGGTGCCGATCATCGAACCCGAGGTGCTGATCGACATCGCTGACAAGGCCGAAGCCGAAGAAATCCTGCGCGAAGAGATCCTGCGCCACCTGAATGCCCTGCCCGAAGGGCGCGACGTGATGCTGAAGCTGAGCCTGCCCTCGCAGCCGGACTTCTATCGTCCGCTGATCGAGCATCCGCGCGTGATGCGGGTCGTGGCGCTGTCGGGTGGATATTCGCGCGAAGAGGCCAACCGCCTGCTGGCACAGAACCACGGAATGATCGCCAGTTTCTCGCGCGCGCTGACCGAGGGCCTGTCGGCAAACCAGAGCGACGAGGAATTCAACGCCGCTCTCGATCGGGCGATCCAGTCGATCTATGAGGCCTCGATCACCTGAGAGCAGCGTCATCATTGCGTAACGCGCATGGGCAGCCCGACCGGGCTGCCCTTTTCGCGGTGGCCCCGAGCTCGCGGCTCCCTGACCAAATGACCCAGCAGCGCGGTCGGCCGTGCCGAGGGGATTCCATTCCGCGCCATCATGTGCAATGATTCGCCAAACCGCCCGTCAGAGGCGTTTGACCGAGGCAGGACATGGCACGCGCTCAAAAGACCGGGAACATTGCATTCCCGCTGATCATGACCGTTCTCTGGGGCGTCGGGGCCTATTTCGCATTCGCCGCGGTTCAGGGTGATTACGGCGTGTTCCGCCGCATCCAGGTCAGCGCCGAGAAACAGGCCCTGATCGAGGAGCGCGCGCGTCTTCAAGCCGAGGTTTCGCGCCTTGAAAACCTGACGCGCCGACTGTCGGACAGGTATCTCGATCTCGATTTGCTGGACGAACGCGCGCGCGACGTGCTGGGCTATGTCCGCGCCGATGAAATCGTGATCCAATAAGCACGACGCGCGCCAGCCCCACGACACCCGGCGCGTCCGGGCTTGGCAAGGGCAGCTTCATGCCGGGCCGGCAAAATCCGCTCGCACAACTCGCGCTTATGGTGTATGGGATAGTTTAATATTGAACTATTTTCCGCATGCGAGGGGGGTCTTCCGCATGGCTGCACGAAAAAGCACTTCCAAACCAAACACATCCAAGGAAGAACTGCTGTCGTTCTATCGCGACATGCTGTTGATCCGGCGATTCGAGGAAAAGGCCGGCCAATTGTATGGCATGGGCCTGATCGGCGGCTTCTGCCACCTGTATATCGGCCAGGAAGCCGTCGTAGTCGGGCTCGAGGCCGCGGCCGAGGAAGGCGACAAGCGCATCACCAGCTATCGTGACCACGGTCACATGCTGGCCTGCGGAATGGACCCGAAGGGCGTCATGGCCGAACTGACCGGGCGCATCGGCGGCTATTCCAAGGGCAAGGGTGGCTCGATGCACATGTTCTCGAAAGAACGCCACTTCTATGGTGGTCACGGGATCGTCGGTGCCCAGGTGCCGCTGGGCGCGGGGCTGGCATTTGCCGACAAGTACATGGGCACCGACCGCGTGACCTTCACCTATTTCGGCGACGGTGCCGCGAACCAGGGCCAAGTCTATGAGACCTTCAACATGGCCGCACTGTGGAAACTGCCCTGTATCTTCGTGATCGAGAACAACCAGTACGCAATGGGCACCGCCCAGCGCCGATCGACCTCGACGCCGCATCTCTATACCCGCGGCGAAGCGTTCGGCATCCCCGGCGAAATGGTCGATGGCATGGACGTACTGGCCGTGAAGGCGGCCGGCGAGAAGGCCGTCGCGCATTGCCGCTCGGGCAAGGGCCCCTACATCCTCGAGGTCATGACCTACCGCTATCGCGGTCACTCGATGTCCGACCCGGCCAAGTATCGCCCGCGCGAGGAAGTCCAGAAGATCCGCGAAGAGCGTGACCCGATCGAACATGTGCGCGAGCTGCTGCTGCAGGGCAAGCACGCGACCGAGGACGAGCTGAAGGCCATCGACAAGGAAATCAAGGCAATCGTCAACGAGGCGGCCGAATTCGCCAAGGAAAGCCCAGAGCCCCCGGTCGAGGAGCTGTGGACGGACGTTTACGCCTGAGGGAGAGACAGAAGAATGGCAACCGAAATCCTGATGCCCGCGCTTTCCCCGACGATGGAGGAAGGCAAGATCGCCAAGTGGCTGGTCAAGGAAGGCGACACCGTCACCTCGGGCCAGATCATCGCCGAAATCGAAACCGACAAGGCCACGATGGAATTCGAGGCGGTCGATGAAGGCGTCGTCGGCAAGATCCTGATCCCTGAAGGCACCGAAGGGGTCAAGGTCAACACGCCGATCGCGATCCTTGTCGAGGAAGGCGAAAGCGTTGACGACCTCGCCTCCGCGGCGACCGCCGCTCCCAAGGCTGAAAGCCAGCCCGCTCCGGCCCCTGCCGCGCCCGCGCAGGCGGCGCCGTCCGCCCCCGCCGCGCCCCAGGCCGATCTTTCACCCGACTGGCCAGAAGGCACCCCCATGAAGACCATGACCGTGCGCGAAGCCTTGCGCGAAGCCATGGCCGAGGAAATGCGCCGCGACGAAACCGTCTATCTGATGGGCGAAGAGGTCGGCGAATACCAGGGCGCCTACAAGGTCAGCCAGGGTCTTCTGGACGAATTCACCGAGCGCCGCGTGATCGACACGCCGATCACCGAACATGGCTTTACCGGGATTGCCGTCGGGTCGGCCTTCGCCGGCCTGCGTCCGATCGTCGAGTTCATGACGTTCAACTTCGCCATGCAGGCGATCGATCAGATCATCAACTCGGCCGCCAAGACCCTTTACATGTCCGGCGGCCAGATGGGCTGCCCGATCGTGTTCCGCGGCCCGAACGGTGCCGCCGCCCGGGTCGCGGCCCAGCACAGCCAGGATTACGCCGCGTGGTACTCACACGTCCCGGGCCTGAAGGTCGTGCAACCCTGGTCGGCGGCCGACGCCAAGGGGCTGCTCAAGACCGCGATCCGCGACCCGAACCCGGTGATCTTCCTGGAAAACGAAATCCTCTATGGCCGCAGCTTCGAAGTGCCGGATCTTCCGGATTTCACCATCCCTTTCGGCAAGGCCAAGATCTGGCGCGAAGGCAGCGATGTCACCATCGTGTCGTTCGGCATCGGCATGACCTATGCGATGGAAGCTGCCGAGCGACTGGCCGAGGAAGGCATCAGCGCAGAGGTCATCGACCTGCGAACGCTGCGTCCAATGGATACTGACACGATCATCCGTTCGGTCATGAAGACCAACCGCTGCGTCACGGTCGAGGAAGGCTGGCCCGTCTGCTCGATTGGCAATTACATCTCATCGGTCCTGATGCAGCAGGCCTTCGACTATCTCGATGCGCCCGTCATCAATTGCACCGGCAAGGACGTTCCGATGCCCTATGCCGCCAATCTGGAAAAGCTCGCGCTTGTGACCACAGACGAGGTCATCGCGGCGGTCAAGCAGGTCACCTATCGCTGAGGAGGGTCACATGGCCACCGAAATCCTGATGCCCGCCCTCTCGCCCACGATGGAAGAGGGCACACTCGCCAAATGGCTGGTCAAGGAGGGCGACACGGTGTCCTCCGGCGACATCATTGCCGAAATCGAAACCGACAAGGCCACGATGGAATTCGAGGCCGTCGACGAAGGCGTGATCGGCAAGATCCTCGTTCCGGAAGGCACATCCGGGGTCAAGGTCAATACACCGATCGCGATCCTGGTCGAGGAAGGCGAAAGCATCGACGACATTGACATCTCGAAACCGGCGACGACCCCGGAACCGGCAAGCGAACCCGCCCAGGCTCCTGCAGGCGCATCGACGCAACCCGCCAAGACCGACAGCCCTGCACCGGCGGCTCCGGTTGCAGACGGCCAGCGAATCTTCGCCTCTCCGCTGGCCCGTCGCATCGCCCGCGAAAAGGGAATTGACCTGACAACCATCAAGGGCAGCGGCCCGCATGGGCGCATCGTCAAGGCCGACGTCGAGGCGGCGGCCGGCAAGCCCGCCGCGGCTCCTGCTTCGACCCAGGCCGCGCAATCTGCGCAGGCCTCGCCAAGCGCACCGGCCTCGCCCTCGGCCGATGCGATTGCCCGCCTCTACGAAGGCCGCGAGTTCGAGGAAGTGGCCCTCGACGGCATGCGCAAGACGATCGCCGCGCGCCTGACCGAGGCCAAGCAGACCATCCCGCACTTCTACCTGCGCCGCAGCGTTCGGCTCGACGCCCTGCTCTCCCTGCGCAGCCAGCTCAACAAGCAGCTTGAATCACGCGGCGTGAAACTGTCGGTCAACGACTTCATCATCAAGGCTTGCGCGCTCGCGCTCCAGGACGTGCCGGACGCCAACGCCGTCTGGGCTGGCGATCGAATCCTGAAGCTGAAGCCGTCGGACGTGGCCGTTGCCGTCGCGGTCGAAGGCGGCCTGTTCACGCCGGTGCTGAAAGATGCCCATCTCAAGACCCTGTCGGCCTTGTCGTCGGAAATGAAGGATCTCGCCGCCCGGGCGCGCAATCGCAAGCTGGCACCGCACGAATACCAGGGCGGCAGCTTTGCAATCTCCAATCTGGGCATGTTCGGGATCGAGAATTTCGACGCCGTAATCAATCCGCCGCATGGCGCCATCCTCGCCGTCGGCGCCGGCATCAAGCAGCCCATCGTCAAGGACGACGGCGAACTTGGCGTCGCCACCGTGATGTCAATGACCCTGTCCGTCGACCATCGCGTGATCGATGGCGCCCTCGGCGCACAGCTGCTTCAGGCCATCGTCGGATATCTCGAAAACCCGATGACGATGCTGGCCTGACACACAGGTCCAAATGCCAAAGGCCGGGCAGAAAGCCCGGCCTTTTTCGTTCAGAACCCCCATCTTCGGATCACTCATTCGTCGATGACCTGATCCATCTTCAAGGCCGGCTGATCGCACCCCGCATCCCCGACAATGCGCGCCGGCACCCCGGCCACGGTCTTGCAAGGCGGAACGTCATGCAGCACCACCGACCCGGCCGCGATACGAGAGCAATTCCCGACACGGATATTGCCCAGAACCTTGGCGCCCGCCCCTATCAGTACGCCGTCGCCGATCTTCGGATGCCGGTCGCCCTCTTCCTTCCCGGTCCCGCCCAGCGTCACCGAATGCAGCATCGAGACATTGTCCCCCACAACAGCCGTCTCTCCGATCACGACCGAATGCGCATGGTCGATCATCACCCCCTTGCCGATCCGCGCGTTCGGATGAATGTCGACGCCAAAGACTTCACTCACCCGCATCTGCACGAAATACGCAAGATCCCGCCGCCCGTGGGTCCACAACCAGTGCCCGATCCGATAGGCCTGCACAGCCTGATAGCCCTTGAAGAACATCAAGGGCTGCAAGAACCTGTGGCATGCCGGATCGCGATCGTGAACCGCGACGATATCGGCCCTCGCGGCTTCACCCAGATAGGGGTCGTTTGCATAGGCCTCATCCGCGATCTCGCGCAGGATCTGCTCGCTCATCTCGCCCGATGCCAGCTTCAACGAGAAACGATAGGCCAGTGCCCGCTCCAACGTTGGATGGTGCAAGATCCCGGTATGGAACAGCCCGCCCAGAATCGGCTCTTCGCGCACCGCCGCCCGCGCCTCTTCGCAGATATGCGACCATACGGGATCGACTTCAGCGACTTTCGCTCTCGTTTCGGGCATGCCGGACACCTCCATTGCAGTCAGAGGCTAGCACATATGGCCACCGCGCGAAAAATGCAAAGCTTCAGCGCCCGGCATGGACTCGCGCTATCGTGAATGTCGCCATGCCAGCAGCGCCTCGATCACGAACGCCATCGCTTCCATCTGATCGGGATCGGACAATGGCGCCTCGGTGGGGATGGGCCGTGGGATTGCGCCCCCCAGCGCCCCATTACCCCACGATGGATGGAACCGCCCCAACCGCTTCCTGTAGATGTCCGCGGCATGAGCCCGGTCCAGCCAGACGCGCAAGGCGTCCGGCCAACGCCCCCGCGGCATTCCGCGCAATGCACAGGCCGCAACGACAACGTCGGAATGCGTTATCTGACGCATGGCTCAAAGATCCGGCAACGCCAGCTCCATGAAGTGCACGGCCAGTCGCACGACGCCGCCAGAAAAATCGCCTCCCTCTGCCTCGATCTGCAATGGTTCCGGCGAATAGAAGGCCATCGGCTGCCCAAGCACGCCCCGCACCCATGATCCCGCACTCAGCCCCAGCCCCGAACCAAAGCGCCCGCTCGCCCCGGGATTTCCCAATGCCCAACTGCTTGCCGTGCCGGTGATGTCCTGAATGACCCGCCCGGTTACACCGATCACCACGGCCCCGGCGGGAATGACAGTACTCGTCACCGAAACCGTACCCGCCTGAATTGCGTGATCGATTTCGACGACACGGATCGCCAGCCCCGCATTGCCGGGTGACAGGCTGACCTGGCCCGCCCGCCATGCTGTCCCGTCATGGATGGCCTGCACCCCTTCGTCCGCGATCAAGGCACGCCACCCACGCACAGGCGAAACGAACTCCCAGCCGCCATTTGCGCCGATCGCGATCCGCCCATCCTGTCCAGCCCAGGCATTCACGGCGCCCTGCGGTACGCCATAACAAGCCCCATCAACCACAACAGACGGCGGCATCGCCAACGAACGGCTCTCCAGCACCAGCTGCACCACACCGTCCAGCCGCGTCAGAGCCTCGTTCACGGTTACATGCTTCTGCGCTTGTGACGGTTGCAGCAACGGCAGCTTCAGCCTCGCTGTATCAGACATCGACCACACCCTTTCTGAACGGCCCCGGCCCGAACAGGTCGGACAACTGAGCCACATGGATCTCGAATGGAATCGCAACCCCATCGGCCGCGCGCTCCGCGGCCGAATAGCTCCACTGCGTGGCGCCAACGATCACCTCGCGCCGGACCTGGCCGGCCTCCACGACACGCACCAGATAGCGCTCCACCGCTTCGCCCAAAGGCACATCCAGCCCGGACCAGCTGTCTCCCCCGATCCGGGTCCGCCGAACCCAGCTTGCCACAACCCCGCCCGACCCGTCGGGCTTCAGACGCAGATGGGCCACCGAATACGGCCGCAGGCCGATACCGGCGAATGCTTCAATCCGATGCTCATAGGCAGGATCGTCATAGCCCCGTGCCGCCGGCCCAATCCTGTAGTGCCGCGCAAGATCGCGCAGGTTCAGCCCCAGTTCGATCTGCTTCAGCGCGCCATTGATCAGCACCACATAAGAGCCGGGCGGCCAGGATTGCGGTATGACGGCATCCGTTCCCGCCTGCCCACGCAGCCTCATGCTCAGCTCATATGTATCAGGGCCAACCAGAACGGCGTCGCGAAACTGGAACAGCTCCCAACGGTCCGAACTGCCGTCTCCGATCGCCATCAGATTGGCCCCATTCAGTATCTGCATTTCGCTGGCCGAGCTCAGCGAACCGCTTGCCAGCTTCACGCGCAGCGGCGCACCGCGATCCCAGACGCCGGGCGCTGCCTCGAACAGTGCCGTTTCTGTCTGGCCGATGGTTGCCCGGGCTTGAACCAGCGTGTTCAGGGAATAGCCGTCGTCGGAATCCGAAGCGTAGATCGCTGCCGAACCCGGCCATGGCGTTGCGGTAATCGCCACATGCGGCGCATGTGCCACTTCCTGGCCGCTCATCAGCGGAAGATCCAGGAACAGCGTGAAAACCGGCATCGCCGGACTGAAGGCCCTTGGCGCAACACGCTCCTCGCTCTCATCGGACGGCATATAGACCCCAGGCTCGACCCGCACCGCCTCGATTGCAAGCGCCTCGGCACGCTCGACCCGATCGACCCGGTACAACCCCGCATCGCCCAGATCGACGACATCCCCCGCACCGACATGTGCCATCGAAAGCGGCAACGCAAAGCGCGCGCCATCCCGGGAAACCCTTGCCTCGGCCAACCAGCGTTCCACCACGCGCCGCGCCTCGGCCCGTGTCAGGGCCAGCGCAATCTCGCTCTGGGCGATCGCACCACCCTCCTCGTCGGGCAGGATTGCCTCGACCGAACGCGCCTCAAAGTCGCCCTCGGCCTCGACATAGCTCAACTGCACGCGCCCCGCGATCTCCGCTTCCGGGGCCCGGGCCGTTTCGACCCAGCCCTCCAGATCCTCGACATGCGCCAGACGCTGCATGTCGATCACGGCATCCGCCCGGCCATCGCGCATGCGAAAGCCCAGCGCGCCGTCGCGTTCGACGGCATCGAACCCATAGGCCAGCATCAACGGCTGCAGGGCCGCCCGAGCCGAGGCCACATCGCTTACGACATAGCCCCTCACCAGCCCATGAAGGCCCGAGACATCCACTTCCCGCAGCCCCGAACGCTGGCAGATCTCGGCCACAACCGCGCCCAGATCCTGCGCCGTGACCCTGCCGTTCAGCCAATGTCCACGCGCATAATTGTCGCCGTCCGCCCACAGCTCCGAATTGTTCGGAAACCAGGGGAACGGCCGCGCATCCCAGGCCCAGACATGTGCCCGCGCCAGATCGATCATTCGCCCGCCATATTCCGGCGAAATCGGGTTGTTCTCCGGATCGCTCCAATACCCCAATACCGCGCGCAGATATTGCGCCTGTATCAGATCGTCGCGTCGCCCATCCGAATAGTACGGCAACCCGGATTCGGACGATTTCGGATCCCAGAACCTGTTGGGCTGGTTCGTCCCCTTGTCGATCGCGGCGCATCCCAACTCGGTGAACCAGATCGGCTTCGACCGCGGCACCCAGGGACTTTTCGCGCCTTTCTGCCCCCCAACCCGGTCGAAATGCTCGTTCTCCCACCACGACCGGATGTCCTTGTAGCGCCAGACCCAATCCTCGCCATGGGCCCCATCGACGATCGGCGTGCGGATCTGGGCATCGCGATGCGCGTCGCTCGCATAATACCAATCGTATCCCTCGCCGCCGACGACATTGGCCTTCAGGTATTCAAGATTGTAGATCGAGCCCCATCCGGCATCCGCATGCTTGTCGCCCTCGCGCCAATCCGAGATCGGCATGTAATTGTCGATGCCGACGAAATCGATATTCCCGTCGGCCCACAGCGGATCCAGATGATAGTACAGGTCCCCTGCCGGATCCCGATATCCGAAATATTCGCTCCAGTCCGCGGCATAGCCGATCTTCACATCCGGCCCCAGGATCGCCCGCACATCGGCTGCAAGCGCGCGCAAGGCCTCGACGGCAACGAATGCACCTCCCGCGCCCCGGATCTGCGTCAATCCGCGCATTTCCGAGCCGATGCAGAACGCATCGACACCGCCTGCAGCCGCGCAAAGATGCGCATAGTGCAGGATGAAGCGGCGATAGGACCACTCATCCGGCCCGCCATAGCTTACCGCCTTGCCAACCACCGAAAAGTCCGTCGCCTTGGCACTGCCAAAGAACGCGGCAACCTCGGCGTCCGCGGCAACCGACCCGTCCGGCGATTCCTCCCGACCCGCAGCGACCGACAGGGTGATCCGCCCTCGCCACGGCAGTTCCGGTTGATCGGCCGCGCCGGTCCAGGGATCGGGCCGCCCATTTCCCGCCATCTGCTCCATCAGGATGAACGGGTAGAACACGACCGACTTGCCCTGCGCCTTCAGCGCCTCGATCGCCTCGACGACCGCTGCATCGGCGGGCGTGCCGCCATAGACGGGCCGCCCATCCTTGCGCACCACCTCCTCGGCCTGATCGCGCGCAATGCCGCCTGCCCGCCAAGGCATTCCCACGCCATCAAAACGCGCATCTTCTACCTTGGGCTTCAGGCTGCACTGGCCACAACGCAAGTCGTCCCCAAACCACGACACGACCAGGGAAACCGACCCGCAGTTCGGCAATTCCTCGTCCAATGCCCGCAAGGAAACGGTCAGATCCGTTTCGGATCCCGGACTGTTGACGTTGGCCGACACGTTCTGACCCAATCCCTTGGAATAATGGACCGGAGTCGTCGCCAACGAATATTCCCCCGTACCGGGGATCAGCGCGACTCCGCGGACCAGGTCCGAAACCGCCCCCACGGCCTCGGCCAGATCGCCCTGCGCGCGTCTCACCACTTCAAAGCTGAACTGGGGAACCCGATTGCCAAACTGCCCCAGCTCCAGATCCTCGAACACGACATAGGCCGTGCCCCGATAGGCCGGCACATTGCCCTCACCCTCGATCGCCTCGATCAATGGGTCGGGCAGCTGTTCCTCGCCGCCGGTATAGACGCGCATGACCACGTCCTCGGGCGATATCTCGACGCCGTCTGCCCAGATTCGCCCAACACGCGCGATCTCTCCTTCACACAACGCAACGGCCAGCGACACGGTATAGGAATATTCCTTCACGCTGGGCTGCGAAGGCACACCCTTCCCGCCACCGCTCTTCGTCACATGTTCCTTGAAGCGCGACGCCCAGATCACCTGGCCGCCGACGCGCATTCGGCCCCAGACCTGGCCAACGGCCGCACCCTCGCTCGCTCCCGTCAGACGAAAACGATCGACCCGTCCCGTCTCGACACTTTCCGAACCCGCTCCCAGCAACCGCTGATCGATCGCCCGGCCCAGGGTCGCGCCAATCGCACGCCCGATCACCGCCCCCGACAGGCCAAGGACCGAGCCGCCAAAGCCCGCCCCGACCGCGGCGCCCGCGGCCGACAGCAAAATGGTCGCCATGCCGACCCTCCCTCAGGGAAATTCGAACCTCACCGCCACCCGGCGCCGCCACGGCGCCGACAACGGGCTCTCGATCACGCCATGCCCCGAATAGGCATGGACAAAGCGCGCCTCCGCACCACTCTCCGACAGGATGCCCAGATGCTTGGCCACCGCGCCCGATCGCATGCGAAACAGCAGAACCTGACCAACGCGCCAGGGCTCACTCACGGCACATTCCCGCAGGTGACGCGACGCAGCCTCCCACAGCCGCTCCTCGCCGGCGGGCTCCGACCAATCCATCGTATAGGCCGGCACCGGCTCGGGTTCTTTGCCGTTCAACTCGCGCCACACACCGCGCACAAGGCCCAGGCAATCCGTCCCCGCCCCGCGCGCCGATGCCTGATGCCGATAGGGCGTGCCGATCCACGCCCGCGCGATCTCCACCACGCGCGCGCCCCGGTCCATGCTCATCGCAACGCCCCCCCGTCATTGGCGCCTCCACGAACCGGATAGGACATCAGCCAGTCCTCGCCCGGAATATGCGGGAAGCCCCGGAAATTGCGCAGATTGCCGAACTTCAACCGGCAGGTTTCCAGACGCCGATCGCATCCTGCCTCGATGCGAACCAGGTCCCCCGCAACGGGGTGGACCCGCAAGGATTGCCACAACTCGACCACCCTGCTGCCATCACCCGTCAGCCTGTCGTTCTTCACCACCCCGACCAGCCCCCGGGCAGGCCCGGACAGAACCCGCAGCCTGCCCTTCTCGAACCACCTGTCGGCATGGGCCGAAAACGCCGCAAAGCGGAACAGCCGCCCATCCTCGACCACCTCGACCGGGCGCTCCTCGGAATATCCGGACGCGCTCAGATCCACACCGCATCGCCCATCGCCCAGAACGGCCGAGCATTCGGCGTGATAGATCCGCCCCTGCTCACGGTTGAGCGCCTCGCTCAGCCCACGCAACTCGGCGCTGAACGCCCCACCCGAGCGCACGACCTCGCCAAGCGTTCCGCGGAACTGCAACACACGCATCGACACATCGGCCCAGTTCACCAGCCAGCCGCGCACCTCTGCCCCGTCATAGCGCCCGGCCAGGATATCCCGCTCCGAAATCGCCTCCGACGACAGCGCCCCAAAGGCCTCGGTATTGTCCACCGACAGGCCCGTCGCCTGCTGGATGGCACGCGCGCTCATGCCCGTATTCGCCCGGAACAGGATTCCCTCGAATTCAAGATCCCGGTCGTGGTCGGTAAAGCCCAGCTCCACGCCGTCATGCCGCCGGATCGCAACCGCACGCGCCACGCTCGTCACACCCTGCGCCAGATGCGCCTTCAGCCCCTCTGCCCCGCTCACAGCCGCACCTCCACCACCGGCACCTGTGGCACGTCCCCCGCCTGAAAGGACGCGACCGACACCTGGATCCGGTCGGTGTCAAAGCGCACCGGCACGTCGAACTCGAACCCCGCGGTCACGCGCGCGCCCACGCCGGGCGCACTTTCAAAGGCAACGATCCCGGTGGTTACATCCACAGTGAAGTGAACGCCCTCCTGCAACTCGTCGCCTTGCAGCCCCACCCGAACGGTCCCGTCCACCGGCTTGCGGATCACGCGCACCTCCTCGGCCAGACCCGACCGATAGGTCTTGACCAGCTGGAATTCACGCCGCACCCCGTCGCCGATACCGATCAGCTGGTCCTCGAATGTCGGCTCGGCCGAGGCCGGGCACGACTTGTAATCAGCCCAATCCTTCCACCGGAACCCATACAACTGCCCCTTGCGCGCCTCGAAAAAGGCGATCAGCTCGCCGATGTCATCCAGACTGCGCAGCGACACGCCCGCATCGTATCGCCTCCGCGACTGCGCCCAGGGCGTGTTGCGCTCCTCGTGACCATTGGTCAGCTGCACGATCTCCGTGCGCCGCTCCGGCCCACCGACCGAACCAAAGCTCAGATTGGCGGGAAACCGCACCTCGTGAAACGTCATCGGACCTCCCTCAGCGATTCCTGCTGCCCCGCATCAAGGCGCGGCTCATCTGCGCCGCGATCTGGCTGCGCGACCTGGCAAAGCCCTCGACATCCGGGGTCGAGACATTCATCACCACGTTCACCGGCCGCCCGCCGCCCGACACTTGCACGCCCAGACGGCCATCCGCCCCACGCGCCAGCGGCATGATCGCCTCGGCCCCCGCCTCTCCCATCAGCCCGGTGCCGCCGCGCATCGGAAAGTAGGTGGGCTGCGTCACGACCCCGCCGCGCGCAAAGGGCATCACCCGCCCCTGCGAAAAGGCTCCGCCCGCCGCAAAGGGAAAGACCCCGCTCAACAATCCGTTCATGCCCTGCGCGATCGCGCCGCCAACGGCATCCTGCACCGGCCGCATCGCCGTCGCGTAAACGGAATTCGCCATGCTCTCGGCCAGGCCCTTCAGGGCATCCGACAATTTCATTCCATCCAGGATGACCCCGTCGAACGCACGCCGCAAAGCCCCCGAAAAGCTCTTCGACAACGCATTCACCTCGCGCCCGGCAAAGACCATGCTTTCCCGAATCCGGCCCAATTCCGCGTCAAAGGCCGCCATCATCGTCCGCGCGCCGCCAAGATTTGCCTCCAGCAACGCCGCCTGCCCGGCCAACCCCACAAGGCCGTCCGATGTGTCCTCGCTCAGCGCCATTTTCACTCTCCTTCCGCCTGCCCGGGCCTGTCGGGCCACAGCCGCGCCAACTCCTCCAGCCGACTGCGATCCAGGGGCCGCGCTACCGTCGGCTCACCCAGCATCAGAACGAACTCTGCCGGGGTCAGCCGCCAGAAAGCCTCGGGCTGCAACCCCAGCCGCCCCAACGCCAGCCTCAGCAATCCCGGCCAGTCGAACCCGCTCATTCCGCCTCCGGCAACGCAAAGGCCCGGGCCAGAAGGACCGCCGCCAGCCGAGCTGCCTCCACGGGGCCCGCCCCGATCTCGACCGACATCAGATCCTCGGCGCGCCCCTTCCAGCCACCGCCCCGCAGACCCGCCACGATCACCATCAGCACATCGCGCGAAGAAAACCGCCCCGTCTCGAACCGCTCGACCAGCTCAACCAGGCTCGACGCGCCCAATCCCGCCTCCAGCTCTGCCAACGCCCCCAGGGTCAACTTCGCCACATGCGGCTCGCCATCCAGGCGGATCTCCACCTCACCAGCCCACGGATTTGCCATCAGATCGCCGTGAAGTTCAGCACGCCGGCCGATGCCAGCGTCAGCTCATAGGTCGCCTCGCCGTTATAGCTGCCCGCATACTCGATCGCGGTAATCTGAAACGGCCCCTCGACGATGCCGAAATCGGGAATGATCACCTGGAACCGCTCAACCGACCCGGCAAAGAAGATCTGCCGCGCGCGATCATCCGTTGCCGCATCGACGAACACGCCCGAACCCGAAACCGTGGCCGACCGCACCCCCGCGCCACCCAGAAGCTCGCGCCACCCGCCCTGGCTTTCCAGCGAGGTCACATCGACCGTCTCCGCATTGAAACTGATCCGCGTCGCCCGCAGGCCCGCGATCGTGGTGAATTGCCCGCCCCCAGTCAGGTCGAGCTTGATGAGTAGATCCTTGCCATTCTGGGCAGCCATCTGTCGCTCTCCAAAAGTTTCCGCTTCCGGCACCGGCCCGATGGCCGACGCCCCAAATCACAGCTCGATGCGCGCGCGAAAGGTCAGGTCGATACGCCGTTTCCCGGCCTTCTCGACTCGTCGCGCCTGGGCGGACAGGAACCACAACCCCACCACACGGCCGCGCGCCAACGCCAGCTCCTGCCCCGTCAACGCATCCGTCACCGCGGCCGCGACGTCCTTGGCGGTCTGAAACCCCGCCTCGTCACTGACGACAGACACGACGAAATCGTGCCACGCCCCCCGCCCCGTCACGTCCGAGGCATCGCGAACCGACTCGGGACCAAGCGTGACATAGGTGCCGCCCGAAAAGTCCGCCGGAGCCGCGTCATGGACCGCCGATCCCACCAGGTCCGCGACCGCCGGGTCCGTCACCAGTCGCTGATACACCGCCCCCTGCAGGGCAGTTCCGCCGCCATAGCTCATGCGACGACCTCCTCCTCGGCATGACAGACCAGATAGCGCGCGTGCCGATCCAGCTCGGTCACCGCCGTTATGCGAAAAACCCGCGCGCCCTCTCGCAGACGCTGATCGGGCCGAGGCCTCGACGGCGCCCCCGGCGGTGCGGCCCGCACGACGATCCGGTACCGGGCGCGCGACAATGTCACACCCTCGCCCTCACGCTCGCTGCCGCCGCCGGGGCGGATCTCACCCCACAGGACACCAAGACCGGCCCAGACCGTGCCGTAGCCCCCCGCGCCATCGGCGACCCGCTGCGCCTCCTCCAGCACCAGGCGCCGGTTCAGGACAGGCGCATTCATGCCGCGCCTCCGCCCAGAACCCGCACCGTCCGCCACCGCTCGATCAGCGCCAGAACACCTGCGGGCAGGCCGCGGACTGTACCGGTCTCATGCCGGTTCTCGTGATACGCCGCCGCCAGCAGGAACACCGCCTGCGCAAGATCCGCCGGCACATCGGCCCATCCCGGTCCAAATCCGGCGGAAAAGACGATCTCGACACGCCCGCCATCCGGCACCACGGGCAGCAGGCTTCCAACGGCGACGATCCGCGACCGCTGCACATCCCGCACCAGCCGGTATGCCGATGGATCGACCAGGCTGGCGACGCCTTCGCGATCCAGCATCGTCACCGAACGCACGCTCACAGCCGGCGCAACCGGCAACGCCTGCACATCCGGCCAGCGCCACCGCTCCAGCTCCAGAACGAATTCCCGTTCGATCAGCGCCTTTCCGGTCCGCGCCTCGATCGCCGCGATGGCGGCCCGCAAATAGCTCTCGGCCAGCGCGTCCTGCACCCCGTCATCGGCGAAACCCGATCCCAGCCGCAGGTGATCCCTGAAGGCCGCAACGGGCAATGCAGACTGCGCCACCGGCGCGACTTCGCTCAGCATCATGGGAAATCCTCCCGAAATCCGCCCCAACGCAGAAACAATCCCGGACGCGGACCCACCCCCCGCACCGCTCGGACGGAGAGAGATGGTCAAGCTGGACGACACGACGGGCAAACAGGGCCCGCGCCCGGCAGCCGGGCCCTGCCCGACCGATCCGCGCCCCTTACGAGACGGCGAATTTCAGAAGCTTGATCGCGGCAAAGTCGCTGACATCACCGCCCACGCGCTTCGACGCATAGAACAGCACATGCGGCTTGGCGCTGAAGGGATCGCGCAGGACGCGCATGTCGGGACGCTCGGCGATCGTATAGCCCGCCTTGAAGTCGCCAAATGCGATGGCAAAGGCATCCGGCGCGATATCCGGCATGTCTTCGGCAATCAGCACCGGATAGCCCATCAGACGCGCCGGCTCGCCGGCGGCCAGACCGTCCGTCCACAGGAAGCGGCCATCGGCATCCTTCATCTTGCGCACCGCGCCCGCGGTCTTCGAGTTCATGACGAAGGTCGCGTTCGCGCGATACTCCGCGCCCAGCGCATAGACCAGGTCGATGATCGCATCCGACGCATTGGTCGCGGCAAAGTCACCCGCGGCGCCCGTCGGCACATAGCCCAGCGTGCCCCAGGTCCAGGCATTGTTGTCCACCGCCGTATGGCTCAGGAATCCCTTGGGCTTGTCGATCCCGTCGCCGCTGATGAAGGCCTGCGCCTCGGCACGGGCAAACTTGTCGGCAATCCGCTCGGCCAGCCACCCCTCGACGTCAAAGGCCGTGTCATCCAGCAACCGCTGGCTCGCCTTCGGCATCGCGGCCAGCTCGTGCAGCGGGATCGAGATGCGGTCGATCTGCGGCGTCGTCGTCTCGCTCAGCCCCGCAGTTTCGGTGGCCCAGCCCGATCCCATCTCGCTGTGATCCACCAGAACGTCAAAGCTGCCCGATTCCACGGTGACGACGCGCGCCACCCGCCGCAGCGAACTGGACGAACGCAGCACCCCACGGATCCGATCGGTCGTCTCGGGATCGACCAGGAATCCGCCCTCGGCCGCCACCTGCGTGTTCATCGCCTTGCCCTCGATGGCCAGGCCACGCAGCCCGTCATCGTCGCCGCTGCGCAGATAGGCGGCAAAGGCCTTGCGATGCGGCGCCTCGACATCGGCGTGGGTGGCCAGCGCCGGGCGCCCGGCGACGATAGATTTGCGATCCAGCATGGTCAGTCGCTCTTCCTGTTGTTGCAACCTGGTTTTCACTTCGTCACGAAAGCCCCTGAATTCCTTCAGAAACCCCTCGAACGCAGACTTCACGTCCCCGCCCGGCGCGCCAGGCACGCCGATATCGGTCCGAGCCTTCGTCTCGGCCTTGCTCATTGCCTTCACCTCACGTCAGATGATGTGTGCAGACAGGCTCACTCCCCGCCCGCCAGCATCTGGCGCGCCGCTTCGAACAGCGCCGCCAGCTCGGCCGTCTCCGCCGCCTCCGGGCTTTCGCCCTTGGCCGCGACACGCGCCTGTGGAAGCATCGGGAACGTCACCAACGACACCTCCCACAGCTCCACCTCCCGAAGAAGCCGTCGCCCCTTCGAATCCTTCTCGGCTCGCACCACGCGATAGCCGATCGACAATCCGTCAACCGCCCCGGCGGCGACCAGCGCCGCCGCCTCGCGTCCGCGCTCCACCTCCGTCAGGATGCGCCCCCTGACCCGCAGGCCCCGCGCGTCCTCGACGATCTCCTCCCATACGCCGATCGGCTGGGCCGGATCATGTTGCCACAGCATCTTCACCGCGCCACGTGCCCCGGGCGCACCGTTCAAGGACCGCCCATAGGCTCCCGGCAGAACGATATCGCCGCCCTGGTCCTCCAGCCCGAAGACCGAGGCATATCCCTCGATCACGCAGCCATCGGTCACGGCCACGTCACCACCCAGCCGGCAGAACTTCGTCTCCAGCCCAAAGTCGTTGATCCCCATGATCGCCTTCCTATTTCGGCCCGAAATCGATCAGCCCCTGCACCGCCTGGCTCAGGATCACGCCGACCACGCCAAAGACCGTCATCCACAACCGCCGCTCGACGCCCGCGATCATCGCCTCGATCCGCTCCAGCCGCTTGTCCACGGCCTCGAACTGAACCGCCATGATCTTCTCGGTCGCCGCGAACCGATGCTCATGGGCACATTCGAACGGCTCCTTCAGATACCGCGATCCCGGCCCCGACATCTCAATCCCCTCCCGACAGGCGGGGCAGCCCCAGCAGGGCGCGCTTCTCATCGTCCGTCAGGAAATCGGCCTCGCCGATACGCTTCCATTGCTGGTCACGCTCGCCCGCAAGCGCCGGCACCTGGTCCAGGTCGGGCCGCAGCACGATCTCCTCGCCCAGATGCGACGAAAGCCAATGCCCGATCGCCGCCGTGACACGCTGGGCCAGCGGCAGGACCGTCAGCCGATAGAAGGCCCGGTTCGCCTCCTGGTAATTTGCATAGGTCGCATCCCCCGGAATCCCCATCAGCATCGGCGGCACGCCAAAGGCCACGGCAATCTCCCGCGCGGCAGCCTCCTTGGTCTTCTGGAACTCCATGTCCGAAGGGCTGAAGCCCATCGGCTTCCAGTCCAGCCCGCCCTCCAGCAGCATCGGCCGGCCGGCATTGCGCGCGCCCTGATGATAGCGTTCCAGCTCCTCTTGCAGCCGCTCGTACTGATCCTCGCTCAGCATCCCCTGACCGTCGGCGCCGCGGAACACGATCGCCCCCGAAGGCCGCGCCGCGTTGTCCAGCAATGCCTTCGACCAGGCCGAGGCCGAATTGTGCACGTCGATCGCCACCGCCGCCGCCTGCAACGGCGACAACCCATAATGATCGTCCAGAGGATGAAAGCTCCTGATATGACAGATCGGATCGACCGGCCCCGTCATGTCAAATCGATGCTTGCGCCCGCCCACGGCGTAATCATAGGCCACGGGCCACCCATCCGGCCCCGGCACCACGCTCATGCGATCCGACCGCAGCACATGCAGCTCCTGCGGAATCCCCGGCCCGCCGACCGCCTCGACATAGCCATTGCCCGACAACAGCAACTGACCGTACAGCGCCTCGAACATCTCGGCCCGCCCCTGGCCCGGATTGGGACGCCGGATCAGGTCGATCACCGGATGCGTGTCATATCGACACTTGCCATCTTCACAGACCAGCGGCAGGGCCGCTGCCGCCTCCGCAATCATCTTGACCGCCCGAAAGCCCACCGGATTTCCGATGAACCCGGTCCGCGTCAGGCTGACCGTATCGCGCGGCGACCAGGCCACCCGCCCCGAACTGCCCCAGGCCACGACCCGCCCGGCGGCAGACGCCTTCCGCTCCGACGCCGCGGGTTCCGCGCGCCGAAAGAAATTCCATACCATCCGATTTCTCCTGTCTCGCTCGGCCTCTTCGGGCACTCCGCTCGCCGCGCCAGCCTCCTAGAGCGGCCTGACCCGCGGCCGGCGCCACCGCGCTGCGGGCTCGACAATCAGCTCCGTCAGCGCCCAGACCAGCGCGTCCACCCTGTCGGGCGAGCCCCGGCCCTGATAGCCCTGCCGGCTCATCCGGCACATCTGCTCCTCCAGCAGATGCAGCCCCCGCAGGTGATGGACTCGCCCCTGTTCATACAGCGCCGCGACCGGCTCGGCGCGCGCGGCCTTGCCCCGACTTGCATGCACCGCACGAAACGGAACCACGGGATCGATTTGCCGGATCACGGCCTCGACCATCTGCCCTCCCTGGTTCACCTCGGCGACCAGCCGATCGGCCCCATGCCGTTCCATCGCCGCAATCGCCGCGCGCGCCCAGCCATCGGGCCGCGCCCCCTGGACCGAGGCATCCTCCAGGACCCACGCCCGCCACTCCGACGGCGCCCCTTCGGTCAGCGCCCCGACCACGACGATCCCGCATTCATCCGACGCCTCGTGCCCGCTGGTCGGCGGATCGATTGCCACGACGACCCGGCTCAGCCGCTCGGGTGCCGCCGAGCGGCACTTCTCCAGAATCTCGGTCGTCCACAGCGCGCCTTCGACATCCTCCAGCAACACACCGTCCAGCTCCTGCCGCCCGATCCGCGTTCCGCCATAGCGCGCCCGCACCTCCTCCAGGAACGATTCCGCCAGATAGGCCCTGTTCGCCTCGGTCGGTGCCTGCGTCACCACGGTCGACGGATTGTTCAGGATCGCCTTCAACACGCCGACATTGCGCGGCGTCGTCGTCACCACCTGCCTTGGATCGGTTCCCAGTCGCAGCGCAAACTGCAGCATGTCCCAGGCTTCATGCGCCTTCGGCCACTTGGCCAGCTCATCGGCCCAGGCCGCATCGAATTGCGGCCCCCGCAACCCCTCGGGACTATGCGCCGAATAGACCTCGGCCACCGCGCCATTCGGCCAGACCAGCCGCCGCTTGCCCGCCTCCCAGACCGGGCGCCGGTCGGGCGGGCTGCAGGCCATGATCCCGCTCTGGCCAAAGATCATGACCTTCTCGACCTGCTCCAGGGTCTCCCCCACCAAGGCCACCCGCCGCGCCACGCCCGGGTCCATCGGCGCGGCGCCCTCGACCTGCGCGCGCACCCACTCGGCCCCTGCCCGCGTCTTGCCCGCGCCCCGCCCGCCCATGATGACCCAGGTCTTCCAGCCCCCCTCGGGCGGCAGCTGGTGCGGCAGCGCCCAGAACTCGAACAGCCACGGCAACGCCATCAGCGCCCCGTCGCTCAACCCGCCCAGAAACTCATCCACCACATCCTGCGTCGCGCAGGCAAGCCAGCCGGCGGCAGACCTCATCTCGCGCCGCCTCCAGGTCGAGGGCATAGTCATAGACGATGCCCTCCTCGTCCTTGCGAAGTTTTGCAACGCGCACCCTCTCTTCCAAAATCAGCTTGTAAGCCGTTCGCAGATCACCCACCTGCCGGCCAATCTCCCTGACATCGCCCAGCTCGCCCGACCTCAACCGCTCCAGCGACAGGCGCAGCGCGCCCACGGTTTCATCGAACAGCTTCTGAACCTCCACGACCTCGGGGCTTTGGCAGATATCCCGCTCCGAAACGCGCCTGATCATCCGGTTGCACCGCCTCTCCTGCCCGTCCGTACGAGAGAAACGAAAAAGCGGCTCCGGGATCGCTCCCGGGGCCGCTTGCCCACTTCTTCCAGCTTGCCCGAACGTATATCTCCGACCGTTCGGAAAGTCAAGAAAAATAGTGTTATCAGTGTGTTAACGAACCGTTCGTCACTTCACTGCCCTGCCCTCTCCGCCTCGATCGCGCGCCAGCGCGCAACATTGCGGTTGTGTTCGGCCAGGGTTTCGGCGAAGGCATGTCCGCCCGTCCCATCGGCAACGAAATACAGGTAATCCGTCTCCGCCGGGTTCAGCGCCGCCTCGATGCTTTCACGGCCGGGATTGGCAATCGGCGTCGGCGGCAAGCCCTCGATCACATAGGTATTGTAAGGCGTGCGCGCCCGCAGCTCGCTCTGCCGCAGCCCGCGCCCCAGCACGCCCTTGCCCTTGGTGATCCCATAGATCACCGTCGGGTCGGTCTGCAGCTTCATGCCCTTGCGCAGCCGATTGACGAATACGCTCGCGACAATCCGCCGCTCCTCGGGCACGCCGGTTTCCTTCTCCACGATCGAGGCCATGATCAACGCCTCTTCCGGCGTCTCATAGGGCAAACCATCTGCCCGCGCGGCCCAGGCCTCCGCCAGGATCGTCTCCTGCCGCTGCCGCATCCGCTGCAGCAGGGCGCTGCGCTCCTCGCCCCGTTCGACCTCATAGCTATGGGGCGCAAGCCATCCCTCGTCGGGAACCTCTTCCACCTCGCCACTCAGGAAGTCCGCCCGCTTCAGCGCCTCGACCACCTGCCAGCTCGTGACACCTTCGGCCATCGTCACGCGAAAGCGAAGACCGGGATCTTCCATCCCCGCGACATATTCGGCGGGTGCCTCTTCGGTCGCCGGATCGAACCGCGCAACTTCGACATAGCGATTTTCGGCAGGTTCCAGCTCACGCAACAGGATATCCGTCCCGTTCACACCGATGCGCAGATTGACCTCCGCGCCACAGGTCGAAACCCCGGTCCCGGTGATCGCGTCGACGATCTCGGCCATGGACGCATGTTCTTCGATCCGGAACGAACCAGCCTTCAGCCCAGCCGTCTTTCCGGCATAGTCGGCGCCGACGCGAAAGATGAACTCGCTCGATATCGCCCCGCGCTCGGCCAGGTCCGCCGCGATCTTGCGAAAGTTCGACCCGGCCGGAACGCGCAGACAGATCGCCTCGGCCAGCGGCCCCGGGCCTTCATACTGCTTCTGAGCCCAGGCCACGAGGCCCGCAATCCCCAGCAGCAGCACGATCGCAACCGTCAGAAAGCCCGAGGCGATATTGCGCCACATCACGCGTCCACCCGACCCAGAATCAGCGACGCATTCGTGCCACCAAAGCCGAACGAGTTCGACAGCGCCACGTTGATCTCACGCTTCACCGCCTTGTTCGGCGCAAGATCGATCGGTGTCTCGACCGCCGGATTGTCCAGGTTGATCGTCGGCGGCGCAATCTGGTCACGAATGGCCAGCACGCAGAAGATCGCCTCGACCGCGCCGGCCGCGCCCAGCAGATGTCCGATCGACGACTTGGTCGACGACATCGTCACCTTGCCCGCAGCCTCGCCCAGCAAACGCTCGACGGCGGCCAGTTCGATCACATCGGCCATGGTGCTCGTGCCATGCGCGTTGACATAGTCGATCCGGTCGGGCGTCAACCCCGCCCGCTTCAGGGCGGCCTGCATGCAGCGATAGGCCCCATCCCCATCCTCGCTCGGCGCGGTGATGTGATAGGCATCGCCCGAAAGGCCATAGCCCAGAACCTCGGCATAGATCTTCGCGCCGCGCGCCCTGGCGTGCTCGTATTCCTCCAGCACCACGACACCCGCGCCCTCGCCCATCACGAATCCGTCGCGATCCGCGTCATAGGGCCGGCTTGCCTTCTGGGGCTCATCGGCACGCTTGGTGGACAGCGCCTTGCAGGCATTGAACCCCGCGATTCCGATTTCCGAGATCGGGTTCTCTGCCCCGCCGGCGATCATCACATCCGCATCACCCCACTGGATCAGGCGCGCGGCATCGCCAATCGCATGCGCTCCGGTCGAACAGGCCGTCACCACCGCATGGTTCGGCCCCTTGAAGCCATAGCGAATGCTGACCTGCCCCGAAACAAGGTTGATCAACGAGCCAGGAATGAAGAAGGGCGAAACCCGCTTCGGACCACGGTCCTTGATCAGGTTGGCCGTCTCCGCGATCGAGCTCAGCCCCCCGATCCCCGATCCGATCATCACGCCGGTCCGCAGGCGGCTTTCCTCGTCCTCTGGCATCCAGCCCGCATCGCGAACCGCCTGTTCGGCCGCCGCAAGACCATACAGGATGAAGTCATCGACCTTGCGCCGCTCCTTCGGCTCCATCCAGTCGTCCGGGTTGAAGGTTCCGTCCGACCCGTCACCAAAGGGAATCTCGCAGGCATACTTGGTCACGACATTCGAGGCGTCGAACCGGGTTATCGGCCCCGCGCCGGATTGCCCGGCAATCAGCCGCTTCCAGGTTTCCTCGACCCCGCAGGCCAAGGGAGTGACCATTCCAAGCCCCGTTACGACAACTCGCCTCATCCGTGTTCCCCACAAAGTTTCGCGTTCAGGGCTTGATACACGCCCGGCCCGATGACGGGCAAGGCCGTTCGCCGCGTTGTGCGGAGCCTCGCCGTTAAGCTTGCCGCAACCCTGCCATGTCAGGATGCGCCAAAACAGGATGGTTACCGATGATCCGCTTTCACAATCTTGCCTGCACCCTGACCCTTGCCCTTGGCCTTGCCCTGCCCGCCCAAGCCGATGACGCCTGCGCGCTTCTCGTCGATACGGTGCATGTGCTGTCGCGCATCGAATCAAGCTCCCGGTTCGACCCCGATCTGGATGCAACCGTGACCGCTTTGTCCGACAGGGCGGCGCAACCGCTGCCGGACGGCGCGCTCTCCGATGGTCTGCGCGCCAGCCAGGCGGTCGCCACCCGCGCGGCCGAGCTGTTGCGGAATGACGACCAGGCTGCCCTTCGGGATCTGCTCTCCTCCGAACGCTGGCTCGATCGCCGCAGCTGGCTCGCGGCTCGGGTCGACAGCCTTGACTGCCAGCCCCAAGGGGCAGACAACCCTGCTCCGGTACGGATCCTTCAGGCGCTTTCGCCGATCCGCGGCCCCGCCGCCGCAACTGACGCCCGTCACCGCATGGCGGCATTGATCCCTGATCTTTCCACCCTGACCATGCTGCTTGCGCTCATCGTTGTCGGCGCGGCACTCGCCTGCCTGCGCGCGGCCCTGACGCCGCGCATCCCCGACCGTCGCAATGGCAAGCGACATCCCTGCTTCATCCTGGGCGCACTGCGCGGGGCCAATTACTGCGAGCCGGTGACGGTTCTCGACATCAGCCGCTCGGGCTGCAAGCTGCGCCTCAACGCCCCGCTCGATTGCATCAATGTCACGCTTTTCATCGAAAAGATCGCACTGCCCGGTCAGATCGTCTGGTCGAACAGCCTTTTCGCTGGCGTCAAGTTTCGCAACAGCCTGGAACGGGCGGCACTCGTGCGCCTTCTCGACCATGATCGCATGACGCGCCATGATGGCACCCGCCAGCTGCCCCGGCCACCCTGCCATACGGCCGAATGCCCGCAAAGCTGCATTCTCTTCCGTGCTGCCGAGGACACCACCGACAGCACGGCCGACGTTTCACCCACCCAAACCGATCACGCCCGGACGGGATGAATCGCTCTGGCCCGGGCCGGCCATCCGGCCCTGACACCACGCCCCCGCCAGAAAAGCAAGACGGCGCCCCATCGGGACGCCGTCCATTCGAAACATGCCGCTGGTCTCAGACGGCTTCCGAGATGTACTTCACCGCATCGCCGACGGTCTGAATGGTCTCGGCTGCGTCATCGGGGATCTCGATCCCGAACTCTTCCTCGAACGCCATGACCAGCTCGACGGTGTCCAGGCTGTCCGCGCCAAGATCGTCGATGAAGGACGCGCTTTCGGTAACCTTGGCTTCGTCCACGCCCAGGTGCTCCACGACGATCTTCTTGACGCGTTCTGCGATGTCGCTCATGTCAAACCCTCATTCTTGCGGGCCGATCCCGCCTTGTTGTTTCCTTGCTCGTTCCGAGCGCCTCATTCCCGCAACCAGCGCGGGACCGTCAAAGCCAGACGCCAAAGCGATCGGGCCCAGCTGGCTTTTCGTCGCCGCCTATAGCACAGTATGGACTGGACGCAAACGCTTTCGCAATGCGTGTTCTTGCCCGCGCCACGGACGGAGTCGAAAACCGGCTCAGACCATGTCCATCCCGCCATTGACGTGCAGCGTCGCCCCCGTCACATAGGCGGCCTCGGGACTGGCCAGGTAAAGAACGGCCGCGGCAATCTCTTCGGGATTGCCCATCCGGCCAGCCGGAATTCGCTCGTTGATCCGCGCCTTCTGTTCATCGTTCAGCTTGTCGGTCATCGCCGTCGCAATGAAGCCCGGCGCCACGCAGTTGACCGTGATGCCACGGCTTGCAACCTCATGCGCCAAGGCCTTGCTCATTCCGGTGACACCCGCCTTGGCGGCGCAATAATTGCCCTGACCGGGATTGCCCGTGGTCCCCACGACCGAGGTGATGTTCACGATCCGGCCCCAGCGCGCCTTCATCATGCCCCGCAGCACGCCGCGGCACAGGCGGAAGGTCGCATTCAGGTTCACATCGATGACCGCGTTCCAGTCCTCGTCGGACATCCGCATGAACAGGTTGTCGCGCGTTATGCCGGCATTGTTGACCAGGATGTCCACGCTGCCCATGGCCTCGACGGCGCGCCTGGGCAAGCCTTCGACCGCTTCGGCATCCGAAAGGTTGCAGGGCAGCACATGCACGCGCTCTCCCAACTCGTCCGCCAGCGCGCGCAGCGGCTCTTCCCGCGTGCCCGACAGCGCGACCGTCGCCCCCGCACCGTGCAGCGCCCGCGCGATCTCACCGCCAATCCCCCCGGACGCGCCGGTGATCAGAGCATTCTTTCCCGTCAAGTCAAACATGGCCAGTCCTGCCTCCTCCATCCCATACGCGGCGCGGGGCCAGCCCCGCGCCAACCAAGCCTCACGCCTTCAGCGCGGCGATATCCTCGGGCGTTCCGATCGCGCGCACGCTCGCCTCTTTCGCGATGCGCCGGATCATGCCCGACAGCGCCTTGCCCGCGCCAATCTCCCAGAACGCGTCCACGCCCTGGGCCGCCATCCATTCGACGCTCTCGCGCCAGCGAACCGATCCGGTGACCTGCTCGACCAGCAGCTGCCGGATCGCCGCCGGATCGGTGACCGCCTCGGCGCGCACATTGGCGACCAAAGGCACCTTCGGCGCGCGAATCTCGACCTCGGCCAGGGCCTCTGCCATGGCCCTTGCCGCCGGCTCCATCAGGGCACAATGGAACGGCGCCGATACCGGCAGCAGGATCGCCCGCTTGGCGCCTTTGCCCTTGGCAATCTCCAGCGCGCGCTCGACCGCCTCACGATGCCCCGAGATCACGACCTGGGTCGGATCGTTGTCATTGGCGGCCTGACAGACCTGCCCCTGTGCGGCCTCGGCGGCCACCTCGCTGGCCTGCGCAAGGCCCAGGCCCAGCAGCGCGGCCATCGCGCCCTGCCCCACGGGAACGGCCTCCTGCATCGCGCGCCCGCGCAACCGCAGCAGCCGCGCGGTATCCGACAGGCTCAGCGCCCCGGCCGCGCACAGCGCGGAATATTCGCCCAGCGAATGCCCCGCCACGAAGGCCGCCATCTCGATGCCGAACCCCTCGGCCTCAAGCGCCCGCATCGCCGCGATCGAGGTCGCCATCAGCGCGGGTTGGGCGTTCATGGTCAGCGTCAGATCCTCCTGCGGCCCCTCCCAGATCAGCCGCGACAGGCTTTCGCCCAGCGCCTCGTCGACCTCCTCGAAAACCGCTTTCGCCGCCGGATAGGCATCGGCCAGCGCCTTGCCCATGCCCACGACCTGGGCCCCCTGGCCCGGAAACACGAATGCGCGCGTCATTGTTCGTTTCCCTCATTCCGTTGCCTTCCCCGCATAGCCGCAACCGCCCGCGCGCGCAATCCGCGCCCTTTCCCTTGCATCCTGTGCCCGAATTTGTATAAGGCCGCATCCTTCCGCAAAATGCGAAACCGGCGAAGCCTCTCGTGGCGGGTCGCGGAAGGCTCGATGCCCGCCTATGAAGCCGCCCGAACAGACAGGAGAGCACATGCCGCTGTATGAGCATGTCTTGATCGCGCGCCAGGACCTTTCCAACGCGCAGGCCGAAGGGCTGATCGAACATTTCGGCACCATTCTCGCGGACAATGGCGGCAAGGTCGTCGACAGCGAGTATTGGGGCGTCAAGACGATGGCCTACAAGATCAACAAGAACCGCAAGGGTCACTACCTCTTCCTCCGCTCCGACGCGCCCGCGGCCGCGGTGCAGGAGATGGAGCGCCTGGCCCGTCTGCATGACGACGTGATGCGGATCCTGACCGTCAAGGTCGATCAGCACGAGGAAGGTCCCTCGGTCCAGATGCAGAAACGCGAAGAGCGCCGCGAGCGTCGCTGACAGGCCTGAAGGAAAGGATACGAACCATGGCTGCTAAACCGTTTTTCCGTCGCCGCAAGGTTTGCCCCTTCTCGGGCGACAACGCGCCGAAGATCGACTACAAGGATGTGCGCCTCCTGCAGCGTTACATCTCCGAGCGCGGCAAGATCGTGCCGTCGCGCATCACCGCCGTCTCGGCCAAGAAGCAGCGTGAGCTGGCCCGCGCCATCAAGCGCGCCCGCTTCCTCGCCCTGCTGCCCTATGTCGTGAAGTGAGGAGACAGGACAATGCAAGTCATCCTGCTGGAACGCGTGGCCAAGCTTGGCCAGATGGGCGATGTCGTCAAGGTCAAGGACGGCTACGCGCGCAACTTCCTGCTGCCGCAGGGCAAGGCCATGCGCGCCTCGGAAGAGAACCTGAAGGCCTTCGAGGCCCGCAAGGCTCAGCTCGAGGCCAAGAACCTGGAAACCCGCAAGGAGGCCGAAAAGGTCGCCGAGAAGCTGGAAGGTCAGGTCTTCGTCATCCTGCGCTCGGCCTCGGACAGCGGCGCGCTTTATGGCTCGGTCACCACGCGTGACGCCGCCCAGGCCGCGACCGAAGCGGGCTTCACCGTCGACCGCCGCCAGATCGTGCTGTCGCGCCCGATCAAGGAACTGGGCCTGCACGAAATCCAGATCGACCTGCACCCCGAGGTTTCGGTGAAGGTCAAGCTGAACGTGGCCCGCACCCTGGAAGAGGCCGAACTGCAGGCCTCGGGCAAGTCGATCCAGGAACTGGCTGCCGAAGAGGAAGCCGCGGCCGAGTTCGAGATCGCCGAACTCTTCGACGACGTGGGCGGTGCCGCCCAGGAAGGCTACGAAGACGAAGCCGCGGAAAAATCCGCCGAATAAGCGGCCGGATCATTCCTAAGAACCAGAACCGCGCCGGTTTCCGGCGCGGTTTTTCGTCTGCAGGGGGTGTTTTCCCGTCCTTGCGCCCCGCTGCCGACGCGGGCCGGGGACTTGCACGCCCGGGCCTTTGCCGTCATTAAAGGCACGATCCAAACCGCGCGAAGGCCATCTTTCATGTCGATGCTGTCCACCTTCATCAAGCCGATGCACCGCGAGGGCTATCGCTTCGTGGCAATCTTTGCCGCCGCGACGCTGGTTCTTTTCCTGATTTCGGATGTGCTGGGCTGGATCGGCGTCGGGCTGACCGTGTGGTGCTACTACTTCTTCCGCGATCCGGACCGGGTGACGCCGGTTGACGACAATCTTGTCATCTCGCCGGCCGACGGGGTGGTGCAGATGATCGGCGACTTCGTGCCCCCGGCCGAGCTGGGCCTGGGGACCGACCCCCTGACCCGGATCGCGATCTTCATGAATGTCTTCAACTGCCATGTGAACCGCGCGCCCGTGACCGGCCAGATAGAGCGCATCGCCTATCGGCCGGGCAAGTTCCTCAATGCCTCTCTCGACAAGGCCAGCGAGGATAACGAACGCAACGGCCTGACCATCCGGATGGAGGACGGCCGCCGCCTGGGCGTGGTGCAGATCGCGGGCCTGGTCGCGCGTCGGATCGTGTGCGAGGTCAAGGAAGGCCAGCACGTCCTGGCCGGACAGCGCTTTGGCATGATCCGCTTTGGATCGCGGCTGGATGTCTATCTGCCCAAGGGTGTCGCGCCCCTTGTCGCCGTGGGCCAGACGATGGTGGCCGGGGAAACCGTGCTGGCCGATCTGGACGGCACCGAAGGCCCCCGGCGCGGTGCGATCCGCTAGGACCATGACCCAGGAACGCCCGTCAGGCAGAAGCGACAGCCAGCCCCTTCTGGCGCTCTTGCCCAACATGGTCACCATGCTGGGCCTGTGCGCGGGGCTGACGGCGATCCGCCTCGTACTTGCCGGCCGGTTCGAACTTGCCGTCGCGCTGATCGTCTTTTCGGCGGCAATCGACGGCCTGGACGGTCAGCTGGCCCGGCGACTGCGCGCGACATCCGATATCGGCGCGCAGCTGGATTCGCTTTCCGACTTCCTGAATTTCGGCGTGGCGCCCGGCCTGATCGTGTATCAATACGCACTCGCCAGCAGCGAGCGCATGGGCAGCTGGGTCGTGGTGCTGATCTATGTCTCGTGCGCCTGCCTGCGGCTGGCACGATTCAACGTGGACGATGGACGGGCCAAGCTGGCCGGCACCAAGCCCGCGGCGCATTTCACCGGCGTCCCCGCCCCCGCGGGCGCGATGCTTGCCCTGTTGCCGGTCGTGGCCGCATTCGAAACCGGCTGGACGCCGGCGACGCATCCGGTGCTGACGGGGGTCTGGCTTTTGCTGGTCGGCGGGCTGATGATCAGCCGCCTGCCGACGCCATCGCTGAAATCGCTGCGCGTCCCGCGCGAACGTTCGGGGCTGATTCTGTTGGCAATGGCGCTGGTGATCGGCGCGCTGTTCACGCGCTTCTGGTTGTCGCTGATCGTCCTGACGCTGATCTACATCGTGATCCTGTTGCATTCGGCCGGCAAGGTGCTGGCTGCACGGGGCATTCGACAACACTGAACGAAAGGAAGGGTCATGGATATCTCGGCCGTCAGGAAATCCTATCGTTTCTGGGCTCCGATCTATGACCACAGCTTCGGATGGATCACCCGGCAGGCGCGGCGAAAGGTCGTGGCCCATGTGAATACCCGGCCCGGCTCTGTCCTTGAAATCGGCGTCGGCACGGGCCTTTCGCTGTCGCATTATCGACCCGAGATCACCGTTACCGGCATCGACGCATCGCCCGACATGCTTGCCCGCGCGCGCGAGAAGGTCGCGCGTCAAAAGCTGGCCAATGTCGTCCGGCTGGACGAGATGGACGCCCGAAATCTCGATTTCCCCGATGGCAGCTTCGATACGGTCGTGGCGATGTTCGTCATCTCGGTCGTGCCTGAACCCGAACGCGTGATGGCCGAGGCCGCGCGCGTCTGCAAGCCGGGCGGAGAGGTGCTGATCGCCGGCCATTTCGCGCGCGACAAGGGCGCGCTTGCCCTGCTGGAACGGCTGTTTGCGCCGCTGGCCGATCGTATCGGCTGGCATTCCGATTTTCCCGTGCACCGCGTCATGGGCCAGCCCGATCTGACCCTTGCCGAAAGCCGCCAGCTGGACCCGTTCGGGGTCTTCACCTTCCTGCGCTTCGTCAAGCGCGCATAGGCTGCTCAGCTTCCCAGGATCGCGCGCACGTAATTGCGGGTCTCGCGATAGGGCGGGATGCCGTCATGCCGCTCGACGGCCTCGGGTCCGGCATTGTAGGCGGCCAGCGCCAGGCGCCAGTTCCCGAACCTGTCGTACATCATCCGCAGATAGCGCGCGCCCCCGTCCAGGTTCTGGTTCGGATCATTGATGTCCACGCCCAGCAGCCGGGCAGTGGCGGGCATCAGCTGCGCCAGACCCCGGGCGCCCTTTGGCGATATCGCGCGCGGGTTCCAGCCCGATTCCTGCTGAATCAGGCGCAGGAACAGGTCCTCGGGCACGCCATGGCGCCGGGCGGCAGCGCGTGCCGGCTCGAGGTAAAGTCCGCGATACGCGCCGGAATAGGATGGAATGGCAACCTGCGTCACAACCTTCGCCTTGGGCGTCAGCCTGACCGAGTTGTCATATTGCACGGCCGCACGGCTATCCAGAACGGCGACCTGCTTGCGGAACATGGCCAGTCGCGAACCGGTCGTCGCGCGCGACAAAGACAACCCTTCGCCCTTGACCGGCACCGGCCCGGCGATCAGGGCCAGCGCCATGATCGGCGCCGCAAGAAGCACCTTGCGCATTGACTGCCCCCCGTTTTTGCCCGGCGGACTATAGCGCAAAGTCCCCCGTCGGGGCCAGCCCGAAGGATCGCGCGGTCAGTTCACCACGACATCCGCGTCTTCGCAGGATTCTGCGCCCGCCCTTTCGTCCTTGCGCCGCCGCGACAGGGCACCATCCAGAAGATCCTCGATCAGGATTGTCACCAGTTCCGTGCGCCCCCGCACTCCGGCCTTGCGATACACGGCGTTCAGCTGGGTCTTGACGGTGCCTTCGGCAGAGCCACGCATTCGGGCGATCTCGGCGATCGACAGACCCTTGATGGCAAAGGTGGCGACGTCCGCCTCGGCGGGCGTCAGCCCCCAATCCTCGAAATGCGCCTCGATGACGTCGTGCAGCGCTCCCGACGCGGCCGAAAGCGCCCGTTCCGCCCGCGCCTGACGCCGCAGCAGACGCATCAGGAACACCCATTCGACACCGATTCCAGCGACCAGTCCGACATTGGCGATCATCTCGACCCAGAAGTGCAGATCACCCATCGCGGCCGACGGCGACTCGATGAAGTCCCGCGCCAGATCGACCAGGAAGAAGGCCGCGCAGAAGCCCTGGACCGCGATCAATACGATCAGGGCGAGCTCCACCCCCATGTAGCGCCGCGGTTCAGGCTGTTTGCTCATGCCTCTGTTGCCCTGCCATTGATGACGTCGTCGTCGATTTCCTTGTAGCCCGTCACCATCGACTTCGGAAGGTTCACGCCCAGCCGGCGGCTTTCCAGGAACACCGCCGCGATATGGGCCAGGACCGAGATTTCGGCCCAGGTCACGGCGAGCTCATGCAGTTCCTCGACCCAGTCAACGCCGAAAAAGGCGATCGTCGTCATCATGTAGCCGCTGATGCAGATCACCAGCAAGGTTCCCAGAAGGTTGTAGATCATCAGCGCGCCCAGCGGCGAATGGCCCAGATGGATGCGGCGGCGTCCCGTCGCCATCTCGCGCAGCTGGCCGATCGAGGCCGAAACGGAAGGCAGGAAGTCCGAGAACCGCGCATGGCGGGTGCCAAAAACGCCCCATACGATGCGCAGCGCGACCAGCCCCAGGATGGCCAGGCCGATATTTTCATGAAGTTTGGCTTCGGGGTCCGTGAACAGGGCATTGGCGGTGAAACCCGCCACCACAGACCAGTGAAAGACCCGGACGAAAGGGTCCCAGACCTTGTAACGCATCATCCGCACTCTCCCTGAATGAAACGCCGACATGGGAAACGGCGGCGCAATGCGCCGCCGAGACCCGGGCCGATCAGCTCTTTTCCTTGCTGCGAACGATGTTCAGCGACTCGTCCAGATACAACTCGTACATCTTGCCATCCTTGATCGCATAGACCTCGATCATGCCGTCCTCGCTGTCGATCTTGCGGATGTCATAGCCCTCGGCCGTCAGCTGTTCGGTGATCTTCGCCTTGGTTGCGTCGTCAATCATGCCGGACGCGAAGGCCGGCGCCGACAGGATCACAAGGGCCGACAGGGCGGCAGCGGTCAGTTTCCGTTTCATGGTATGGTCCCTTTCCAGAAGTATCGGTTCCGTGGACCGCGAGCCTGGTGCCATGCCCGGGCAGCGCGGTTGAGTGAGACCTGCCACCCGTCCGACCTCCGGCAAATCCACCGGGGGTGCTAGAATGCCCGTCAGACACGCCATAAACCCAAGTGATACGCGGGGCTTTGCCCATTTGCTCCCCGGACCGGCGGTCCATTGCCCGAAGATCGACTTCAAATGCGCGCTGCGGGATGGTCTAAAGGAAAAAATGGAATCGGAAGGAGAATGCCCGAATGGCGGGATCGGTTAACAAGGTCATCCTGATCGGAAATCTGGGCGCAGACCCCGAAGTGCGGGACTTCCCCAGCGGCGGCAAGGTCTGCAACCTGCGAATCGCCACGTCCGAAACCTGGCGCGACCGCAACACCGGGGAACGGCGCGAACGCACCGAATGGCATCGCGTGTCGATCTACAACGAAAACCTGGTGCGCATCGCCGAGCAATATCTGCGCAAGGGGTCCAAGGTCTATATCGAGGGCCAGCTGGAAACGCGCAAATGGACCGACCAATCGGGCCAGGAACGCTACACGACCGAAATCGCCCTGCGCCCCTATCGGGGCGAGCTGACGCTGCTTGACAGCCGCGGCGAAGGTGCCGGCGGCGGTGGCGGCTATGGCGACGATCGCGGCTTTGGTGGCGGGTCGTCGGGCGGGGCGTCTTCGGGCGGCATGTCGGGCGGCTCCAGCCGGCCGGAACTGGACGACGAAATCCCGTTCTGATCGGACGGGGATTGCATCCTGCAGGGGCGTCGAACTGTCGGCGCCCCTTTTTGCCGGTCACGAGATCTGCGTCGCCTCAGGCCGACTGGCGCAGGCAACCATGCCTTTGGGCGGCATAGGCGCGCACCGCATCTCCGAAGGCCTGAAACAGAGGGCGCGAGACCGGGTCCTGCGCCGCGTTCCATTCGGGGTGCCATTGGACGGCCAGCGTGAAACCCGGCGCATCGCGGACATACAGCGCCTCGGGGGTGCCATCCTCGGCCCAACCGTCGATCACGATGCGCTTGCCCGGTGTCTTGACCCCCTGGCCGTGCAGGGAATTCGTCATCACCTCGGTCGCGCCAAGCAGGCGGTGGAAGACGCCGCCCTCGGTGAACCGCACCTTGTGACGCAGGGCGAATTTCTCTTCCAGCGTGCCATCGGGCGGCATGCGGTGATTCATCCGGCCGGGCAGCTCGCGGATTTCCGGGTGCAGCGTACCGCCCATGGCGACATTGATTTCCTGGAAACCGCGACAGATTCCGAAGAACGGCTGGCCGCGTTCGACACATGCCCGCACCAGGGGCAGCGTGATCGCATCGCGGCAACGGTCAAAGGTGCCATGCGCCTCGGTCGACTCTTCGCCGTATTCCGACGGGTGGACGTTCGGCCGCCCGCCTGTCAGCAGGAAGCCGTCGAACGTCTCCAGCAATTCCTCGACCGTGACAAAGCGCGGGTCCGACGGGATCAGCAGCGGCATGCAGCCCGCAACCTGCGCCACCGCCGCCGTGTTCAAGGTGCCCGTGGCGTGGACGGGATAATCGCCGTCCAGAACGTTGTGGTTGCCTATGATGCCGACGATCGGTCGTGTCATGCCCATGTCCCCTGTCTGCGGTCTGACAATAGGCATCAAAGCGGCAAAGGAAAAGGGCGCCCTGTCACAGGCGCCCTGCATCCATGCGCAACCGCGCGATCAGGCCTGCGCGGCCTTCACCTGCAGGCGATAGCGGTGCAGCACCGGCTCGGTATAGCCCGAGGGCAGATCGCGTCCCTGGAAGATCAGGTCGCAAGCCGCGCTGAAGGCCGGCCCCTGGAAATCCGGCGCCATCGGCCGATAGGCCGGGTCGCCCGCATTCTGGCGATCGACGACCTCGGCCATGCGGCGCAGGATCTCCATCACCTCATCGCGCGAGACCACGCCGTGATGCAGCCAGTTGGCCACGTGCTGGGCGCTGATGCGGCAGGTCGCGCGGTCCTCCATCAGGCCGACATCGTTGATGTCCGGCACCTTGGAACAGCCGATGCCCTGATCGACCCAGCGCACGACATAGCCCAGTATCCCCTGGCAGTTGTTTTCCACCTCACGACGGATCTGGTCGGGCGTCCAGCGGCGATAGGCGGCGAGCGGGATTTCCAGCAACGCATCCAGATGCGCCCGGCGCCCGCCCGCGCGCAACCGGCGCTGGACGGCAAAGACATCGACCTTGTGGTAATGCAGCGCATGCAGCGTCGCCGCGGTGGGCGATGGCACCCAGGCGCAATTGGCGCCCGCGCGGGGATGCTCGATCTTCTGGTCCAGCATCGCGGCCATCATGTCGGGCATCGCCCACATGCCCTTGCCGATCTGCGCCCGGCCCGAGAAACCGCATTCCAGACCGATATCGACATTGCGATCCTCATAGGCGCGGATCCAGGTCTTGCGCTTGATGAACTCCTTGCGGCTGAAGGGTCCGGCCTCCATCGAGGTATGGATCTCGTCGCCGGTGCGGTCCAGGAACCCGGTATTGATGAAGCAGACCCGGCGCCGCGCCGCGCGGATGCATTCCTTCAGGTTGGCCGAGGTCCGCCGCTCTTCATCCATGATGCCGATCTTGACGGTATTGGCCGGCAGGCCCAGCGCCTGTTCGACCCGGTCGAAGACCTCGCAGGCAAAGGCGACTTCCTCGGGCCCGTGCATCTTGGGCTTGACCACATAGACGGACCCCCGGACCGAATTGCGCAGCCCGCCCGTCTTCTTCAGGTCGTGGATCGCGATCAACGTCGTGATCATCGCGTCCATCAGCCCTTCGAAGACCTCCTCGCCCTGCGCATCCAGGATCGCCGGATTCGTCATCAGGTGGCCGACATTGCGCACCAGCAACAGCGCCCGCCCCTTCAGCGTGAATTCCGACCCCTCCGGGGCCGTCCAGACCGCGTCGGGGTTCAGCCGCCGCGTCATCCGGCGCCCGCCCTTCTCGAACTCGGCCTCCAGATCGCCCTTCATCAGACCCAGCCAGTTGCCATAGGCCAGAACCTTGTCCTCGGCATCGACGCAGGCGACGGAATCCTCGAGATCCATGATCGCCGAGATCGCGCTTTCCAGCCGCACATCGGCCAGGCCCGCCTGATCGCGCGCGCCCACCGGATGGGTCCGGTCGAAGACCAGTTCCACATGCAGGCCGTGATTGCGCAACAGCACCGCCTGCGGCGCGCGCGGATCGCCGCGCCATCCCGCGAATTTCTCGGGCTGTTCCAGCGGCATGTCGTCGATCAGCAGGACGCCATCCTTGACGTGATAGCGCCGCGCATCGGCATGGCTGGTGCCGCGCACCGGAAAGGCCTCGTCCAGGAAGACGCGCGCCCGCGCAACGACCCGCGCGCCGCGCCCCTTGTCATAGCCACCCGCGGGCGGCGGCGCGCCCATCGCATCGGTGCCGTACAGCCCGTCATACAGACTGCCCCAGCGGGCATTGGCCGCGTTCAGCGCATAGCGCGCATTGGTGATCGGCACGACCAACTGCGGCCCGGCAATGGTCGCGATCTCGGGGTCGGTATTCTCTGTCTCAATCTCGAAGTCCGGCCCCTCGGGCACCAGATAGCCAATCTCGCTCAGGAACGCCTTGTAGGCTTCATGGTCATGCGGCTTTCCGCGATTGGCGACATGCCAGGCGTCGATCTGCTTCTGCAGCTCTTCGCGCCGCTTCAGCAGCGCCCGATTGCGGTCGGTGAAATCGGCCACGATGCCCGCCAGCCCCTTCCAGAAGGCATCGGCCGCCACGCCCGTTCCGGGCAATGCCTGTTCCTCGATGAAGCGCGCCAGCCGCTGATCGACCTTCAGGCCCTCTCGCTCGACCCGTTCCGTCATGAAAGTCCTCTCCCCATCCCTGTTGCCGTTTCGGCGCGCGCCTACCCTAGACACAGCCGCCGGCGCATCGCAACCGTGGCACGGCGGGGGATTTTTCCGTCCTGGCTGATACTGTTTCAATCCCGCGCGCGGCACGGTCCGGGGCGGTTGCGCAAGTCGGCGCGCTTGCCTATCGTCGCGCCACCCCAACAGATGGTGATTTCCGTGAAGGATTCGACGCCCCAACCGACACGGCTGGCCGATTACCAGCCCTATCCCTTCCGCATCGAGAAGACCGACCTGACCTTCCGGCTGGACCCGAAGGCCACGCGCGTTCTGTCGCGCATCCGCTTCCACCCCAACCCTGCCCGTCCGGGCCGTCATGACCTGCGAATGGACGGCGAAAGGCTGCGCCTGATCGCGGCCCGGATCGACGGCGCGCCGGTGACCGCCCGCCCCGACGAGACCGGCCTGACGATCCCCGCCGATGCCCTGCCCGACGGCGCCTTCGACTTCGAGGCCGAGGTCGAGATCGACCCCTCGGCCAACACCGCGCTCGAGGGGCTGTACATGTCGGGCGGCATGTATTGCACCCAGTGCGAGGCCGAGGGTTTTCGCCGCATCACCTTCTATCCCGACCGGCCCGACGTCATGGCGCCCTTCCACGTGCGCATCGAATCCGACATGCCGGTGCTGTTGTCGAACGGCAACCCCGTGGCGCAGGGCGAAGGCTGGGCCGAATGGGACGACCCATGGCCCAAGCCCAGCTATCTGTTCGCGCTGGTCGCGGGCGACCTTGTCGCGGTGCGTGACAGTTTCACCACGCGGTCGGGCCGCAAGGTGGATCTGGCGATCTGGGTGCGCGCGGGGGACGAGGATCGCTGCGCCTATGCGATGGACAGCCTAAAGCGCGCCATGAAATGGGACGAGGACGTCTATGGCCGCGAATACGATCTGGACGTATTCAACATCGTCGCCGTGGATGACTTCAACATGGGCGCGATGGAGAACAAGGGCCTGAACATCTTCAACTCGAAACTGGTTCTGGCCAGCCCGGAAACCGCGACCGACGCCGATTTCGAGCGGATCGAAAGCGTCATCGCGCATGAATATTTCCACAACTGGACCGGCAACCGCATCACCTGCCGCGACTGGTTCCAGCTGTGCCTGAAAGAGGGCCTGACCGTCTTCCGCGACCAGGAATTCACCAAGGACATGCGCTCGGCCCCGGTCAAGCGGATCGAGGACGTGCTGATGCTGCGTGCGCGCCAGTTCCGCGAGGACATGGGGCCGCTTGCCCATCCGGTCCGGCCCGAAAGCTATATCGAGATCAACAACTTCTACACCGCGACCGTCTACGAGAAGGGCGCCGAGCTGATCGGGATGCTCAAGCTGCTGGTCGGCGACGAGGGCTATCGCCGCGCGCTGGACCTCTATTTCGAGCGCCACGACGGCCAGGCCGCCACGATCGAGGACTGGCTGAAGGTCTTCGAGGATGCGACCGGCCGCGACCTGGCCCAGTTCAAGCGCTGGTACACCGATGCCGGCACCCCCCGCCTGAAGGTCGAGGAAGACTGGCAGCCGGGCGATCAGGGCGGCACCTATACGCTGACCTTCACCCAGCACACGCCGCCCACGCCCGGACAGGACGAAAAGCCGCCGCGCGTCATTCCCATCGCGGTGGGGCTGCTCAACCCCAATGGCGACGAGATCCTGCCCACCACCGTTCTGGAAATGACCGAAGAGCGGCAGAGCTTTTCCTTCCCGGGCCTGGCGACGCGGCCGGTCCCGTCGATCCTGCGCGGCTTCTCGGCCCCGGTGGTTCTGGAACGGGAATCGAGCTTCGACGAACGCACCTTCCTGCTGGCGCATGACACCGACCCGTTCAACCGCTGGGAAGCGGGCCGGTCGCTGGCGCGGGACGTCCTGTTGTCGATGATCCGCGACGATGCCGCGCCCAGCGAGCCCCATGCGCAGGCGCTGGCCCGGCTGGTGACGGACGACACGCTTGACCCGGCGTTCCGCGCGCTGTGCCTGCGCCTGCCGTCGGAAGACGACCTGGCCCAGGCGCTGGCCGATGCGGGCACGACGCCCGAACCCGAACGCATCCACACCGTGCGCGAGGGGCTGGCGACCTATCTGGCCCGCCAGCTGCAGAAGGATCTGGTGCGCATCTACGAGGAGATGGAGACCCCCCCGCCCTATTCGCCCGATGCCGCATCGGCCGGGCGGCGCGCCCTTCGCCTTGCGGCGCTGGGCTATCTGAACCGCATCGATCATGGCGCGCGGGCGGCGTCGCTGTTTGCCTCGGCCGACAACATGACCGAAAGCGCGGCGGCACTGGCCTGCCTGATCGATGGCGGGCGCGGCGCGCGCGAGATCGCGGCCTTTTACGAACGCTGGAAGGACAACCGGCTGGTCATCGACAAGTGGTTCGCACTGCAGGTCGCCCATGCCCAGCCCGACATGGCCGCGCAGGTCGCCGCGCGTCTGGCCGAACATCCCGATTTCGAATGGAAGAACCCCAACCGCTTCCGCGCGCTCATGGGGGCGCTTGCGGCGAACCATGCCGGGTTCCACCACATATCGGGCGCGGCCTATCGGTTCTATGCCGACTGGCTGATCCGGCTGGACCCGGTGAACCCCCAGACGACCGCGCGCATGTCCGCGGCATTTGAAACCTGGACGCGGTATGACGCCGAACGCCGCGCCATGATCCGCGCGGAACTCGGACGGATCCGCCAGACGCCGGACCTGTCGCGCGACACGTTCGAGATGGTCAGCCGGATACTTGCCGCCGAGAAGGCCTGACGTCAGAGCCCGGTTCGGGGGGCGGTTCGCCGAACCGGCGGCCCGCCCCCGCCGGCCCGCGCTGTGCGTGCAAAGGGGCAGGCATCTTGCAAGAAGCGCCCGTTTCGCAGGGCGGTTTCGCGCGAACGTGTCTTGCGGAACGGTTCGGCACGATTGTCGTTAACCATTTCTCGGGCTATGATGCGACTTTAAGTTGCGGGATTTGAAAAATGTCATTTGTCGAGACGTTCGAGTGGCGCGGGCGCGCGCGGCGCGGGCGGTTGTATCTGGCGCTTGCCGTAGGGGTTCTTGCCCTGCATTTCGGTCTGACGACGAATGTCAGCCCGATCGTTCCCGCCTTGGCCGCGATCTATCTGCTGGTCGTTCTGGTGCGGCTGTTCCTGTTTCCCACGCGCGGCATGCGCCTTGGGCGCTATCGCCTGCGCTGGTCGAACGGGTTCCGGCGCTACAGCGTGCCCTATGAGGATATCGAGCAGGTGCGGGTCGGCAAGATGCCCGATGGACGAACCGCCTGCGTGGTTCGATTGACCGATGGGCAATCGGTCGCGATGCCGGGAATCGAGACGGCCGATCCGGGGCGTCTGGCGCGCGAATTCGGGTTGCGCGGCATCCCGATCGTGCAGGCCTGACGCAGGCCGCCAGCATTTGTGCCGCCCGCCCGCGACGCGGGCTTCTTGTCTTGTCCCGAACAACCCCTTAGAAAGCCCGCGACCAGAGAGGGACGCGACATGCTCGACCTGACTTTTGAAGCTCCGAAACCCAAGGTGATCTCGGGCGCCCGCGAGGATTGGGAACTGGTGATCGGCATGGAGGTCCATGCCCAGATCTCGTCCAAGGCCAAGCTGTTTTCCGGCGCATCGACCACCTTTGGCGCCGAACCCAATTCCAACGTCTCGTTCGTTGACGCGGCGATGCCCGGGATGCTGCCCGTCATCAACGAATTCTGCATCGAACAGGCGGTGCGCACGGGCCTTGGCCTGAAGGCGAAGATCAACCTGTTCTCGGCCTTCGACCGCAAGAACTACTTCTATCCCGACCTGCCGCAGGGCTACCAGATCAGCCAGCTCTATCACCCGATCGTGGGCGAAGGCGAGGTGATCGTGGACATGGGGCCGGGCGTGGCGCGCCGGGTGCGGATCGAACGCATCCATATCGAGCAGGACGCGGGCAAGTCCATCCACGATCTGGACCCGTCGATGTCCTTCGTGGACCTCAACCGCACCGGCGTGGCGCTGATGGAAATCGTCTCGCGCCCCGACATCCGCGGCCCCGAGGAAGCCGCCGCCTATGTCGCCAAGCTGCGCCAGATCATGCGCTATCTGGGCACCTGCGACGGCAACATGCAGAACGGCAACCTGCGGGCGGATGTGAACGTTTCGGTCTGCCGCCCGGGCGACTATGAGAAGTTCCGCGAAACGGGCGATCATTCCTATCTGGGCACGCGCTGCGAGATCAAGAACATGAACTCGATGCGCTTCATCCAGCAGGCCATCGAATACGAAGCCCGGCGCCAGATCGCGATCCTGGAAGACGGCGGCACGGTGGAACAGGAAACCCGCCTCTATGACCCCGACAAGGGCGAGACGCGCTCGATGCGCTCGAAGGAAGAGGCGCATGACTATCGCTATTTCCCCTGCCCCGACCTGCTTCCGCTGGAGATCGAACAGGACTGGGTCGATGCGATCGCCGCGAGCATGCCCGAACTGCCGGACGAAAAGAAGGCGCGCTTCGTCCGTGACTACGGCGTGACCGAGTATGACGCGGGCGTCCTGACGGCCGAACTGGAAAGCGCGGACTTCTTCGAGGAAGTGGCGCGTGGCCGCGACGGCAAGCAGGCGGCGAACTGGGTCATCAACGAATTGTTCGGCCGGCTGAACAAGCAGGGCCTGACGATCGGCGAAAGCCCCGTTTCGGCCGACCAGCTGGGCGGCATCCTGGACCTGATCGCCAAGGGCGAAATCTCGGGCAAGATGGCCAAGGACCTGTTCGAGCTGCTGTGGACAACCGAACGCGGCGCCGATCCCGCCGAGGTCGCCCAGCGCCATGGCATGAAACAGGTCACCGATACCGCCGCGATCGAGGCCGCCGTGGACGAGGTCATCGCCGCCAATCCCGCGCAGGTCGAAAAGGCCAAGGCCAACCCGAAACTGGCGGGCTGGTTCGTCGGGCAGGTTCTGAAGGCCACGGGCGGCAAGGCGAATCCCGCGCTGGTCAACCAGCTGGTGACGCAGAAGCTGGGCCTGTAACGGCCCGGACGAAAAGCCGGGATACGGAATGCAATGGGCCGGCATCCGCGATGTCGGCCCGTTCGTTTTTCCGGGCCGGTTTCAGGCCCCCGACAGTGCGCCGCAGCAAGCGACGTCCTGCCGGTGGGCGGGGCTATTCCCCGGCGCTCTCTTCCTCTTCCTCGATCTGCGCCACACGGGCGCCATGACGGGTGGTGGTGACGACGCCCAGCGACTTCAGCTTGCGGTGCAGGGCCGACCGCTCCATCCCCACGAAGCTGGCGGTGCGGCTGATATTGCCGCCGAAGCGGTTGATCTGGGTCAGCAGGTATTCACGTTCGAACAGCTCGCGCGCCTCGCGCAGGGGCAAGGTCGCTAGCGCACCGGACAGCACGATGCGCCCGGCCTCGTCGCCCGCGGGTTCGCGGGTCGGGATCTCGCGCGCCTCGATCGGCCCCGAGGCATCCCCCAGAATCAGGACCCGTTCCACCACGTTGCGCAGCTGACGGATATTGCCCGGCCAGGGCAGCGTCTGCAAAAGGGCCGCGGCCTCGTCGCTCAGCTCGCGCAGCGGCAGGCCCTGCGTGCGGTTGAAGACCGCGATGAAGTGCCGCGCGAGTTCCGGAATGTCCTCGCGGCGCTCTTCCAGCGACGGGACCTCGACCGGCACGACGTTCAGACGGTCATACAATTCCTGACGGAACCGCCCGGCCGCGATCTCGGCGCGCAGATCGCGCGTGGTCGACGAGATGACGCGCACATCGACCCGGACCTTGTCGCTGCCCCCAAGGCGCGTGAACTGCTGTTCGCTGAGCAGGCGGACCAGCCGCGCCTGCGTTTCGGGCGGGATGTCGGCAACTTCGTCCAGATACAGAATGCCGCCATGGGCCTGCTCCAGCAGACCCTTTTCGACAACCCCGGCGGCGGTCTCGCGCCCGAAAAGGGTTTCGTCCATGCGCTCGGGCTCGACCGTGGCCAGAGACACGGCGATGAAGGGGCCATTCGCGCGAGGGGAATTCTGATGGATATAGCGGGCGGCGATCTCCTTGCCCGACCCGGGTTGCCCGGTCAGCATCACCCGGCCGTTGGACTTGGTCACCTTGTCAAGCTGGGCCTTGAAATTGCGAAAGGCGGTGCTGGATCCGATCATCTCGGCCGCGCTCTGTTCCCGCCGGCGCAGTTGGGCGTTTTCGCGCCTCAGGCGCGAGGTTTCCATCGCGCGGCGCACCACGACCATCAGCTGGTCCAGGTTGAAGGGCTTTTCGATGAAGTCATAGGCGCCCTGCTTGATCGCGGCGACGGCGATCTCGATATTGCCATGACCCGAGATGATGATGATCGGCACGTCCGGGTTGTCGCGCTTGACCTTCTTGAGAATGTCGATCCCGTCCATCTGGCTGTCCTTCAGCCAGATGTCGAGGATCATCAGCGCGGGTTCGGCTTCGTTGAGCGCCGCGAGACATTCGTCGGAATTGGACGCAAGGCGCGTCTCAAAGCCTTCGTCCTTCAGGATCTCGGAAATGAGTTCACGAATGTCGCGTTCGTCATCGACGATCAGAATGTCATTCATCTGCTCCTCCGGCCGGCTTTGCGGCGTTATTTCCTTGCCCCCTGCCCGGGCGCATCCGGGGCAGGCGGATCTCGGCCATCGCGCCCCGATGGGCACCGGGCGCAAAGGGCTCGGCATCGGTCAGGGTCAGCTTGCCGCCATGTTCCTCGATGATCTTCCTGACGATCGGCAGGCCCAGGCCCGTGCCCTTGTCGCGCGTGGTCACATAGGGTTCGAACAGGCGCGAGCGGTCCTCGGGCAGGCCGATCCCGTTATCGGCGATCCGGATGATGACGGCATCGTTCGCGACCTGCATGCTGACGCGAACCTCGCCCGGCTGATCCGGATGAAGGCCCTTTTCCTGCCGCGCCTCGATGGCCTCGCCCGCGTTCTTGATCAGGTTCGTCAGGGCCTGCGAGATCATGGTCTGATCGACCTCGGCCATCACCGGCTCGTCGGGCAGATCCGCGACCAGTGCTGCCCCTGACAGCGCGCCCTCCTGCAAGGTCACGGCATCGCGCAGGATCCGCGTCAGATCCTGCTCGCGCCGCTCGGGTTCGGGCATGCGGGCAAAGCGCGAGAATTCGTCCACGATGCGGCGCAGATCGTTCGTCTGGCGCACGATCACGTCGGTCATCTGGGCCAGTGTCTCGGCCTGATCGCCCAGAAGCGGGCCGAACTTGCGCCGGATCCGTTCGGCGGAAAGCTGGATCGGCGTCAGCGGGTTCTTGATCTCGTGCGCGATGCGGCGGGCGACGTCCCCCCAGGCGGCCATGCGCTGGGCCGAGACGAGCTCGGTCACGTCGTCGAAGGCCACGACATAGCCTTCCAGCACGCCATCGGCATTGCGGCGCGTGGACATGCGGACCAGCAGGCTTTCCATGCGGCCGTTGCGGGACAGGCGGATCTCGTCCTGCACGGATTCCGAGACCCCCTCGCGCAGGCGCGCGAACAGGGCCGCAAATTCCGGCACGGCCCGGTCCAGCGGGCGATCGTGATCGGCGGTTTCGTCCAGCCCCAGAAGACGCATCGCCGCGCGATTGAGAAAGTCGATCCGTCCCTCGGCATCCAGTCCGATGACGCCGGACGTGACCGAAGACAGGACGGAATCGAACAGCCGCCTGCGCGCCTCGGTCGCGCGGTTCGTGTCGATCAATGCCTGGCGCTGGGCCTGCAGCTGGCGCGTCATCTGGTTGAAGATGCGGCCAAGCATGGCGATTTCGTCGTCGCCCTTCTCTTCGGGCACCTGAACGGTGAAATCGCCCGCACCGACCCGTTGCGCGGCCCCGGCCAGCCGGCCGACGGGGCGCGACAGACGCTCGGCAAACCACAGGCCCATCCAGATCGCGGCCAGCACCAGAAGCAGCGCAAAGCCCAGATAGACCAGGCCGAATTCGAACAGGACCCGCCCGCGCGAGGTTTCAAGCTGCTGATACAGCTGCACGGTGGCGCGCGTATCGTCCAGCAGGTTCAGGATATCGCCATCGACATTGCGGCTGACATACAGGAACCGATCGGCATAGGACGGCAGCGCGACCAGCGCGCGCAATTCGTTATTGTCCCAATCCTCGATCAGGACGACCTCTCCGGCGCGGGCGCGGGCGATATCCTCGGGTGTCGGGGCCTCAAAGTCGAACAGATAGCTGCGCTCGCCGCGCGCGCGGATCTCGCCCCCGCCGTCGATGACATAGGCTTCGCGCAGGCCACGCTGGATCTGTGCCTGGCCAAGCGTCAGCACCTGCCGAAGCTCTCCATCCGGCAGAAGGAAATTCTGCTGGCGCGCGCGGTTGACGAAATCGGCCAATGCGCGCGCGTCGGTTTCCAGGTCGCGGCGGTGTTCCTCCTGATAGGCCTCGGCGGCAGTCAGCGAGGCCGAAACCACGCTGCGCACACGGTCCGAAAACCAGCCTTCAAGGCCGATATTCAGCGTCAGCCCCGCAAAGACCGCGACAAGGATCGCGGGCGTCATGGCAACGCCCGCAAAGACCGCGGTCAGGCGCATGTGCAGACGCGAGCCCGCCGAGCGCGCCCGTCGCGCCGCGATCATCCGGGCCAGCCGCGCCAGAACCAGCCCGCCCAGAGCAAGGAAATAGACCAGATCGGCCAGCAGGATCAGGCGCAGGGCGGTCGAATCCGCCCCCTGCCCCATGGGCCCCAGCGCGGTGAACGTGGCCAGCGCCAGAAGCGGGCCCATCACGACAAGCCCAAGCGTCGCGGCATTCTGCAATTGCCGCTTGCGCCGCAGTTGCGACAGCCTGTCCCATGTCACGGCGCGCCTGATGTCCTGCACCCGCTTCAACTCCGCCCGCTGGTTCGGTTGTCCAGATATTTCGGCGCGGCAAGCCACGACCGCAACATCTTGCGTCCCAACGACGCGGAAACTCGGCCGGGACGCGGACTGTTGCGGTTTTACATCAATTTGCGCCGCCGTGTCACGCGGATATCGAGATCGCTGATCTTCTTGCGCAGCGTATTGCGGTTGATGCCCAGAAGATCGGCGCAGCGCACCTGGTTTCCGCCCGTGGCCTCGAGCGCGATCTCGATCAGCGGCAGCTCCATCTCACGCAGGATGCGGTCATACAGACCGGGCGGCGGCAATTCATCGCCATGCAGGTCGAAATAGCGCCGAAGATGCCGCGCGATCGCCGCAGACAGCCGATCACCGTCGGCCTCGGCAATGTTGCGCGGCAGATCGGCCGGCAGCGCGCCCAGCGCGGCCTCGACCTCGGCGCGCGAAATCTCGGGTTCGGCACCGGTCGCGGCAAGGCGACGGATCGTGTTTTCCAGCTGGCGCACGTTGCCCGGCCAGCGCCAGGCGCGGATCAGCTCCATCGCCTGGGCGGACAGACGGCGCGGCGCCAGACCCTCTCTCTCGGCGCGGGCCAGGAAATGCTCGGCCAGCAGCGGGATATCCTCGACACGGTCGCGCAACGCGGGCACCGAAAGCGTGACGCCCGCCACGCGGTAAAAGAGATCTTGCCGGAAGGCGCCGGTTTCGGTCCGGCTGGCCAGGTTGACCTGGCTGGTCGCGATGATGCGCGGGGCGGGATCGGGCAGCGCATCCAGCATGCGCACCACGCGCGCCTGGGTCGCGGTGTCGAAGTCGCCGATCTCGTCCAGAACCAGCGTCCCACCGCGCACGCGCGACAGCACCGTCGCAGGGCCATCCATGCCATGCAGATCGGGACCGGTCACCACCACGAAGGGCAACGCGCGACGGTCAGAGAAGTCGTGGATCGCCCGCGCCACCAGCGACTTGCCCGAACCGGATTCGCCATCGATCAGGACCGGCAGGTCGGTGTTCATCACGCGCGCGACCAGCCGATAGAGCGCCTGCATGGCCGGCGTGCGGCCCACCAGCGGCAGATCCTCGGCCGTTTCCCGCGGGGCGGGTTCCGCGCGGGGGCGCGGTCGTCCGCCCTGGGCAAGCGCCCGGCCTGCGCGCTTCATCAGGTCGGGCAGATCAAAGGGCTTGGGCAGATAGTCGAAGGCCTCGGCCTCGGCCGCCTGGATGGCGGTCATGATCGTGTTCTGCGCCGAAATCACGATCACCGGCAGGCCGGGCCGCAGCTCGGCGATCCGTGGCAGCATCTTCAGGCCATTGCCGTCGGGCATGACGACGTCCGAGATGACAAGATCGCCCTTGCCCTCTTCGACCCAGCGCATCAGCGTCACCAGGCTGGCCGTTGCGTGGACCTTGCAGCCCGCGCGCGTCAGCGCCTGCGTCAGCACCGTGCGTATCGTGCGGTCATCGTCTGCGACAAGAACGGTTCCGTCCATTACGCATTCTCCGTTGTAGCGGCGGCAACGGGCAGCGACAGCCGGACCATCGTGCGCCCCGGAACCGAGTCCACCGAGACCCAGCCGCCGTGATCGGTGACGATCTTCGACACCAGCGCAAGGCCCAGCCCCGTGCCATTCTCGCGCCCTGAAACGAAGGGTTCGAAGATGTCCCCAGCGATCTCGGGCGGAATGCCGGGACCGTCGTCGATCACCTCGACCTGCAGCGGCAACGCGACCAGGCGCCCATCGGGCATGCGCAACCGCAATCCGTGGTCGTAACAGGTGCGCAGACGTATCGTCCCGGGCTTGCCGCCCGAGGCTTCGGCCGCATTCTTCAGCAGGTTCAGCACCACCTGCACCAACTGGTCGGCGTCCCCCAGGGTGGGCGGCAACGAGGGGTCGTATTCCTCTTCGATCCGCATATGGGCCGCAAAGCCCAGCTGCGCCGAGCGCCGCGCGCGGTCCAGAACGTCATGCACGTTGACGGGCCTTGTCTCGGGCGGGCGCAGGTTGCCGAATTGCTCGACCTGCTCAAGCAGCTTCACGATGCGCCGGCTTTCGGCCACGATCAGGTCGGTCAGTTCCTGGTCTTCCTTGGGCAGCGACATCGAAAGCAGCTGGGCCGCGCCCGTGATGCCCGCAAGCGGGTTCTTGATCTCATGGGCCAGCATCTCGGCCATGCCGATGGCCGAACGCGCGGTGCTGCGCACGCCCCGGCCCCGCCCAAGCCGCCCGGCCAGCTCCTGCGGCTCGATCATCAGGATGATATGGCCGTCCTGGCCCTGCAGCGGCGCGGCCTGAAGATTGCAGATGACCGGCGCGCGATCACATGTGCCGACATCGACCTGATTGACGAACAGCGACGACCGCTGTGTGCGGACGCGGGTCAACACCTCTTTCAATGGGGCATCGATCGTCAGTTTCTCGAACACGTTCTGGCCGCAGATCGCCTTGCGCGAAAGGTTCAGGAATTCCTCGGCCGCGGGGTTGAGCTCGACCACCCGGTCGGATTCGTCCACGATGACGGCCGCGACCGGCAACGAAGCCCAGAGCGTCTCGGCCGAAGGCAGGCTCATGCGGCGCGCCTTTCCCCCGGTCCGGCGTCGGAAAATCCCCGCGCGATCAGGTCCAGTACGCGCCCCGGCGTTTCGGCCACCATCAGCGCCTTGCGGATCTCGGGCGCGATCCCGGCTTCGTCGGCATACCAGCCCAGATGCTTGCGCGCGACGCGCAGGCCCAGATCGACGCCATAGAACTTCAGCATCGACTCGTAATGTTCTGAAATCAGGTCACAAAGCGCCTGCCCCTGCGGAACGTCCGGAGACGGCGCGCCGGACAGATCGGCGGCGATCTGCGCCAGACGCCAGGGCGCGCCCTGGGCGCCGCGCCCGACCATCACGCCATTCGCGCCGGACTGCGCCAAGGCCGAACGGGCCGAGACCGGATCAACGATATCTCCATTCACGATCACCGGGATCGACACGGCCTGCCGAACCTGCGCGACCGCGGCCCAGTTCGCCCGGCCCTTGTAGAATTGCTGCCGCGTGCGGCCATGGACGGTGATCATGCGGATTCCCGCCTGCTCGGCCCGTCGGGCAAGCTCGGGCGCGTTCAGGCATTCCTCGTCCCAGCCCAGGCGGCATTTCAGCGTGACCGGCAGATCGACCGCGCCCACGACCGCATCGATCAGCCGCAGCGCATGGTCAAGATCGCGCATCAGCGCCGAACCGGACAGGCCGCCGGTGACCTTCTTTGCCGGACATCCCATGTTGATGTCGATGATGCGCGCGCCCATGTCAGCGACGACGCGGGCGGCCTCGGCCATGGGCGCGGCCTCGCGCCCGGCAAGCTGGACCGAGGTGGGGATGTCATCGGCCAGCCCCAGATCGGTGCGCGCCTTTGCCCGGACCGAGGGCTTGCGCGTCAGAAGCTCGCCCGAGGCCACCATCTCGGACACGACGAGGCCCGCGCCGAACCGGGCCACCAGACGACGAAACGGCAGATCGGTAATGCCCGCCATGGGGGCAAGCAGCACCGGCGGGTCGATCGTGATCGGCTTGCCGTGTGGCGCGGCAAGCGCGATCGGGCTGTCAAGGATCGGGCCGGATGACATGGATTGGCTCACCGCGAATTCCTGCAATTGCGTGGGTTCGGATTACCGGCCGGCGCGGCATGCCGCAAGGCGCCCCACCGATCTTCGCCAAAAAATACAGCACTTGCACAATTTTCAGGCAATATCCGGCACGGGCTGCACGGCGACGGGGCATTGCCCGAACGGCCTCGCCCGGCTACAGCAATCGCCAAAACCGTTGGGGGATCCAGATGTCGCAGACGGCCATCATCATTGTCGCCGCCGGGCGGGGAACGCGCGCGGGCGGGGGCGAACCAAAGCAATGGCGCATGCTGGGCGGGCAAAGCGTGCTGGCGCGGACCGTGCGCGCCTTTGAACCCTTTGGACCGGTCGTTCTGGTCCTGCATCCCGACGACATGGCACGCGGCCTCGCCGAGTTCGGCGGACGCACGGTGTTGGTCGCGGGCGGAGAAAGTCGCAAGCAATCCGTAAGAAACGCCTTGGAAACACTTGATGAAAAACAGGTTTCCCGCGTCCTTATCCATGACGGCGCGCGACCCTTTGCATCGGCCGATCTGATCCGCCGCGTGTTGACGGCGCTTGAGGGCTCCCCGGCCGCCGCCCCGGCCCTGCCGGTGACGGATGCGCTGTGGCGGGGGGAGGATGGCCGCGTTGTCGCGCCCGTATCACGCGACGGGCTGTATCGTGCGCAGACGCCACAGGGCTTCCGTTTCCCGCAGATCCTGCAGGCGCATCGGTCCCATGCAGGAGATGCCGCCGATGATGTCGAGGTCGCCCTGGCCGCCGGGCTTGACGTGGCCATCGTGCGGGGCGAGGAAGACAACATCAAGCTGACCTGGCCCGAGGACTTTGCCCGGGCCGAACGCATCCTGGAGGGACGCATGGATATCCGCCTGGGCAACGGCTTTGACGTGCACGCCTTTTGCGAAGGCGATCACGTCATGCTGTGCGGCATCCGCGTGCCGCATGACCGGGGTCTTGCCGGCCATTCCGATGCCGATGTCGGGATGCACGCATTGACCGACGCGATCTATGGCGCGCTGGCCGCGGGCGATATCGGCCGCCACTTTCCGCCCAGCGACCCGCAATGGAAGGGCGCGGCCAGCCACGTCTTTCTGTCACACGCGGCCGAACTGGCCCGAACGCGCGGCTTTTCCATCGGCAATGCCGATGTGACGCTGATCTGCGAACGCCCGAAGATCGGACCGCATGCCATTGACATGGCGAGGGAACTTGCGCGCATCATGGGCGTCGAGGCCGAACGGGTCAGCGTCAAGGCCACGACCTCGGAACGGCTGGGCTTCACCGGGCGCGAGGAAGGGATCGCGGCAATCGCAACCGCAACATTGGTGAAGACATGACCTTGCATGGCATCCTGGCGACCTGGTTCGGTGTCGGATATCTGCGCCCCGCCCCGGGCACATGGGGCTCGGCCGTGGCGGTGGCGTTGGGCGTGCTGATCCACAAGCTGGGGCATTTTCCGCTTTTGCTGGCGGCGACCGTTCTGGTGATCCCGCTGGGCTTCTGGGCGACGCGCGGGCATGTCGCGCAGCGGGATGATAAGGACCCTTCGGAAGTGGTGATCGACGAGGTCGCGGGACAGTGGATCGCGCTTCTCTTTCCTTCCGCCGGGTTCTGGTGGGCGGGGCTTGACAGCTGGAGCTTCCCCTGGCCGGGTTGGGTGGCGGCGTTTGTCTTCTTCCGCCTGTTCGACATCTGGAAGCCTGGCCCCATCGGTCGCGCCGACCGCCTGCACACGGCCGATGGCACTATGATCGACGACCTGTGGGCGGGCCTTTTCGCGGGGCTGGCGACGATCGTCGCGGCCGCGATTTCGCACGGGATCATGGCGGCATGACAGAGGCCAGGGAATTGCTGGATCTGGCGCGCCGGCGCAAGGCGATGATCGCCACCGCCGAAAGCTGCACCGGCGGGCTGATCGCGGGCGCGATCACCGATGTGCCCGGCTCGTCCGACATCTTCGACCGGGGCTTTGTCACCTATTCCAACGCGGCCAAGCGCCAGATGCTGGGCGTGCGCGAAGCAACCCTTGCCGCCCATGGCGCGGTCAGCGAGGAGGTCGCGCGCGAGATGGCCGAGGGCGCGCTGCGCCATTCAGAGGCCGATCTGGCCGTTTCGGTGACCGGGATCGCCGGCCCCGGCGGCTCGGAGCACAAGCCCGAGGGGCGGGTCTGTTTCGGGCTGGCGCGCAGGGGCGGGCCGACGCGGACCGAGACGGTCGAGTTCGGCCCGCTGGGCCGGGCGCGGGTTCGGGCCGCCTCGGTGGATCATGCCCTTGGCCTGCTGATCGCGGCGCTGCGCGACTGACAAAGGGTGCCCCGGAATCGGGCGGCCCCTTGCCGTCCTGCACAAAAGACGGGCGCTTTCCGGTTCGCATGTCGCGCATCGATTGTGCAGATCGGCATTATTGCTGACCAATAATTCGGCAGTTGTGGAATTGCCCATCCACAGGGCGGACTTTCGAGACTTGCCGCTTTTCCCGGCACGGCCGATGCGCAATCTGCCCCCGACCGACCATGCAAGGGGGATGAGACACATGAATGCAGCCGATACCGCATGGGTCCTGGTGGCCACCGCCCTGGTCCTTCTGATGACGCTGCCGGGGCTGGCATTGTTCTATGGAGGCCTGGTGCGGGCCCGCAATGTGCTCAGCGTCTTCATGCACTGTTTTGCCATTGCCGCGCTGATGAGCGTGCTGTGGCTGGCCATCGGTTATTCCATCGCCTTTGGCGGAGAGGGGGCGCTGTGGGGCGGGCTGAACCGGGCGTTCCTGTCGGGTGTCACGGCCGACACGCTGTCGGGCGCCCTGCCCGAGATCGCCTTCTTCGCATTCCAGATGACCTTTGCGATCATCACGCCCGCGCTGATCGTGGGCGCCTTTGCCGAAAGGATCGGCTTTGCCTTTGTCCTGTGGTTTTCCGCCCTGTGGATGCTGCTGATCTATGCGCCGGTCGCGCACTGGATCTGGGGCGGCGGCTTCATGGCCGATGGCGGTCTCTTCGGCGAGATCGGCACGCGCGATTTCGCCGGCGGTATCGTCGTCCACGAGACGGCGGGCCTTGCCGCCCTGGTCCTGGCCATCATGGTCGGACCGCGCAGGAACCGCACGACGCCGCCGCACAATCCCGGCTATGTCGCCATCGGCGCGGGGCTTCTTTGGGTCGGCTGGTTCGGTTTCAACGGCGGGTCGCAACTGGCCGCGGACGGGGGCGCGGCAATGGCGATCGCGGTCACGCATGTCTCGGCCGCCGCGGCATCGCTGAGCTGGGCCCTGTGGGAACGGATCAAGTTCGGGCGTGCCTCGCTGGTCGGCCTTGTGACCGGCACCATCGCGGGCCTTGCCTCGATCACGCCGGCCTCGGGATTCGTCGGCCCTGTCCAGGCGCTGGTCATCGGCGCGGTCGCGGGCATCCTGTGCCAGGAAGCCGTCGGGCTGATCCGCAACCGCCTGCGGATCGACGATACGCTGGACGTCTTTGCCGTCCACGGCGTGGGCGGGATCTTCGGGACGGTCATGATCGCGGTGCTTGGCAAGGGCAGCCTTGTGGCCCAGCTTGGCGCATTGGCGATCGTCGGGGCTTTCACGGTGGTCGGAACCTGGGCGATCGCGCGGATCGTGGGCCTGATCGCGCCGATCCGGGTCGATGCCGAAACCGAGGTCAACGGGCTCGACCTGTCGATCCACGGCGAACGGGCCTATGACATCAATTCGTAAGCCGAATCCGGCCTGAAGATCACGCGGCGCGGGGGCAGTTCCCCGCGCCGTTTCCCTTGCCGTCAGGCGCCCTGCCCCGCGCCCGCGGTTCCGGGGCCGTTCAGCGCGCGGGCGCGATCCTCGAAGGCGCGGACGACGCGGTGCATCGCCTCGTCGAACATGACGCCGATCAGCTTTTGCAGGATGGCGTTGCGAAAGGCGAAATCGACAAAGAAGGAAACCTCGCACCCGCCCTGCGGCAGGTCGCGAAAGGTCCATTCCGAGCGAAGATGGTGAAACGGCCCGTCAAGATATTCGGTCTCGATCCGGCCGTCGTCGGGACGCAGGGTGACGCGGCTGCCAAAGCGTTCGCGGAAGACCTTGAAGGCGATGACCAGATCGGCCTCCATCACCTCGGACCCGTCAGGCTGGGGCCTGCGGGAGCGGATGCGCGCGGCGGCCGTCCAGGGCAGAAACTCGGGATAGCGCGCGACATCGGCGACCAGATCGTACATCTGTCGCGCGGTATAGGGCATCACACGGGTTTCGGAATGCGCCGGCATCGTGGGTCCTTCGTGACTCTGGCCCTCCGTGTCGCTAAATGGTGCCGGAAATTCAAGGGGGCCACATGACGCGGCAGAATCATGTGATCGACGAGATGATCTCGGCCAAGGCCATCGCAGCCCGGGTCGAGGAACTGGCGCGCGAGATCACGCGCGCCTTTGCGGGCACCGACAAGCTGGTCGTCGTGGGGCTGCTGCGCGGCAGCTTCGTCTTCATCGCCGACCTGGTGCGCGAGATCGACCTGCCCGTCGAGGTCGATTTCCTCGAGGCGTCCTCGTACGGCAATGCGATGGAATCCAGCCGCGAGGTGCGCATCCTGAAGGATCTGCGGGGCGAGATCGCCGGGCGCGACGTGCTGGTGGTCGAGGACATCGTGGATACGGGCTTTACCCTGCACCATGTCCTGCGCCTGCTGAAGAACCGCGAGCCGCGCCGGCTCGAGGTCTGTGCGCTGCTCGACAAGCCCTCGCGCCGGGAAGTGCCGATCCGGGCGACATGGACGGGGTTCACGATTCCCGACGAATTCGTCGTGGGCTATGGCATCGACTATGCCCAGCGGGACCGGAACCTGCCCTATATCGGCAAGGTCCGCATGCTGGAACAGCCGGAGCCGAAGGAATGAATATCCGCCACCTGTTGCGGATGGCCAAATGGGCGCGCAACCCGCCATCCGAGCGCATGGTCAAGCTGGTGCTGGGCGTGATCGCGGTCTGCCTGGTCCTGGCCGGGGCCGAGTGGCTGGGCCTTCTGCCCGACTGGTTCGGCCTGCCGGCACGCCCCCCGCGCCCGCAGATCCGGCCGCTGCCCTGATCACGCGTCAAGCGCGCGGGCAAGGCCCCGGACCAGCGCCCGGCGCACCGTCGCGATGCGCGGCAGATCGGCGAGATCCGCATGGCTGGCCACCCAGACCGGGACGTCCATGGGCGGCGCGGCCCCTTCGACCGGCTCGAGCCGCGCATCGGCCCGGCCCACGACGACCGGCACCAACGCAAGACCAAGGCCCCGCGCGGCCAGCTCGGCCATGACCATGAAACTGTCGGCCGCGCCTGCGCGCTGATCGGCGGGAACGGATGATGCCAGCCAGCGGCCCGCCACGCTGCGCGAAAGCGGCCCAGCGGCGCCGATCCAGGTCTCGACATGCGAACCGCGCGCGCGGAACACGCCGAACCGCATTCGTCCGGCGACTTCGCCGGCCAGATCGTCGGGCAGACGTTCGGTCGGGCGCACGGCGATATCGGCATGCAGCCGGCCAAGATCGAGATGCGCGTTCGAGCACAGAAGCTCGACCCGAAGACCCGGCTCGACCCGCTGCAGATCGGCCAGGATCGCGGGCAACACGAACCGGCACAGACTGTCTGTCGATGTCACCCGAACCTCGCCATGGACGGGCGCGCGGCTGCCCTCGATCAAGCGGGCGACACGCAACACGGCCTGTTCCACGTCCTCCATGGCCGCGATGAGGCGGGCACGTTCGGCCGGAACCTCATAGCCGCGGGCCGAGCGTTCGAAGATCGTCGTGCCGGCGGCGGTCTCGAATGCCGCGATCCGGCGCAGCACGGTGGCGTGATTCACCCCCAGCCTGCGCGCGGCCGCGCTGACCGAACCTTCCTGCGCCACGGCCAGAACGTGGCGAATGTCGTCCCAGTTCGTGCGCATGCGTCATCCTCACGCGATCGTGACAGGCAAAGGCAGCGGCTTGCGTCCATCCTGTCGTCTCGGAAACCGCCAGGTTCCGGGCCCTTTTGCGCCCTGTGCGAATATTAAACAGTTACATGCAAAAATTGCGAGTGGTGTGAAAATTTGCCTCGGCTACACTTGCGGGTACGGCGAAATCCATGAAGACCCTTCAGGGAGACGAACAGATGAAGAAGCTTTTTGCGGGACTGACACTGGCCGCCATGGTCATGGGGGGCGCGGGCCTTGCCCAGGACAAGCCGCCCTTCGCGATGGAGATCAAGGCGCGGCAGGGCATCATGGCCTACCGCGCGCTGAACCTGGGCCGTCTGGGCGCCATGGCCAAGGGCGAGGCGGAATACAATGCAGAGGCCGCGCAGGCCGCTGCGGATGCACTGGCGGCATCGGCCCAGCTGGATGAATCCTTGCTGTGGCCCGAAGGGTCCGACCATTCGGCCAACCCCGCCACGACGGCCGATGCCAAGCTGTGGGACATCGAGACCGATTACGACGGCAAGCATACCGAGTTCGTGAACGCCGCACTGGCCATGCAGCAAGCGGCGGGCCAGGGGCTGGATCAGCTGAAGGCCGCGATGGGGCCGCTGGGTGCGTCCTGCGGCAGCTGCCACAAGGCGACGCGCATCCCGAACTGACGGCGTATCCTGCACTGGGTCGGGGGCGCGCATCGCCCCTGACCCATCGCTGACGCAAAGAACGTCCAAGGGGAAGGCATGGCCTTGAAACGGCGAATCATCTGGCTTGCTGCGGGCCTTGGGGGTCTGGCCATGGCGGCATGGATCCTTCTGGCTCCGCAGCCCCTGTCGCAGGACGCAATGGCGGGGCTGACCGGCGATCCGGTGCGGGGCGAGCAGGTTTTCTGGGCCGCGGGATGCGCGGGCTGCCATGCCGATTTCGATGCGAAGGGCGACGAAAAGCTGATCCTGCGCGGCGGCCAGCGCTTTGCCTCGCCCTTTGGCACCTTCGTTGCGCCCAACATCTCGCCCCATCCGCAGGCGGGGATCGGCAGCTGGTCGGCACTGGACCTTGCCAACGCGATGAAACGGGGCGTGTCGCCAGAGGGAGAGCACTATTACCCCGCCTTTCCCTATGCCAGCTATGCCCGCGCGGACCTGCAGGACATCGCGGATCTGCACGCATTCCTGATGACCCTGCCCCCCGATCCGACGCCTTCGCAACCGCATGAGGTCGGCTTTCCCTTCAACATCCGTGCCGCACTGGGGGGCTGGAAGCTTCTGTTCCTGACGGACGACTGGGTCGTGACCGGCGATCTGACCGAACAGGAGGCGCGCGGCCGCTATCTGGTCGAGGCGCTGGGCCATTGCGGCGAATGCCACACACCGCGCAACGCTCTGGGCGGAATGCAGCTGAACCTATGGCTGGCCGGTGCGCCCAGCCCGGACGGAAAGGGGCGCATTCCCAACATCACGCCCGGCGCGCTGGACTGGTCGCAGGCCGATATCGTCGAATACCTGACAAGTGGCTTCACACCGGACTATGACAGCGCGGGCGGGCACATGGCATTGGTCGTCCAGAATACCGCCCATCTGCCCGAATCGGACCGCGCCGCCATTGCGGCCTATCTGAAGCGCGTGCCGCCCGTCGCCGAACGGCCCTGATCCCGTTGCAGCGCGGTCACAAGCCGCTGTTGCCCAAGGAAAATCAATTGTGGTCGGGCCGCGACTGGCATAGCCCGTGCCTGCACACAAGTACCAAAGGGGAAACCAACATGATGAGTCGCAAAGCGGCCCTGTCCGCGATGGCCGCCGCAGCGTTCCTGCCACTGGCCGTCAACGCCCAGGACGTGAACATCGAAACTTTGGGCGTTCTGGAGCTCGAATACCTGTCGGGTGACGGCGCGGACGAAACCCTTGTCTTCGGCGATGTCAGCCTGTCCGTGGATCCGGGTCTGGGCCAGACCGGCCTGGGCTTTGACGGTGGACTGTACGGTCTGGACGGCGATGGGTTCGAGGGTGAGCTGATCGCCTTTGGTGCTCTGACCTACCGCACCAGCTATGGCAAGTTCAGCTTCGGCGTGCCGCGCAGCGCAGCCGGCACCTATTCGCGCATGCCGGAAATCGGTGGGTCGCAATACTTCGCGGCGGAAACGCAAGTCTTCACGGATGGGATTGTCACCTATGCCTATCTGCTGGATGGCGAGACCCCGATCGGCCTGCGCTACGACGGCGATTATGGCGCGCTGAAGGGGGCGGTGTCGCTGCATCGCTTTGACGATTCCGATGTCGATGTCGCCGACATCGCGGTCAGCTTCGACACGGGCCGCTTCTTCGTCAATGGCGCTTATGAAAGCGTCTGGCTGCCGTCGACCTCGGTCCAGTCGACCCTGCATCTCGAGATCGGCGCGACGGGCGCGAACTACGAGGCCGGGATCGGCTATACCGTGGGCTCGAACCTGGTCGACGATGCGCTGATGGCCTGGGCGACCTACCAGCCCAATTCGGCCGTTGCGGTGACCGCCAGCCTGCTGGATATCGACGGATTGTCAGCCATCTATGGCCTCAGCGGCACCTACAGCTTTGCCAGCGGGGCATATCTGCAGGGCGGTATCCTGGATTCGTCGGATGCCGACGCGGTGTTCGACCTGTCGCTTGGCTACAAGTTCTGATCGAACGAAACATGCGTGCGGCGCGGGGGACACCCCGCGCCGCAGCAGATCTTCAGGCCCGGCCCAGCCTTGCCAGCCGCGCGGCGCGCAGGCGGGCAAAGTCCTCGCCCGCGTGATAGGATGACCGTGTCAGCGGGGTGGCGGAAACCATCAGGAAGCCCTTGCCATAGGCGGCCTTTTCATAGGCGGCGAATTCCTCGGGTGTCACGAAGCGCACGACGCGATGGTGCTTTGGCGTGGGCTGCAGGTATTGGCCGATCGTCAGAAAATCGACATCGGCCGAGCGCATGTCGTCCATCACCTGGCGCACCTCCTGGGCGGTTTCGCCCAGGCCCACCATCAGGCCCGACTTGGTGAACATCGTCGGATCCAGCTCCTTCACCCGTTGCAGCAGGCGCAGCGAATGGAAATAGCGCGCGCCCGGGCGAACCGAAGGATAGAGCGAGGGAACCGTTTCAAGATTGTGGTTGAACACGTCCGGGCGGGCCTCGACGACCTTTTCAAGCGCCTCGGGTCCGCATTTCAGGAAGTCCGGCGTCAGGACCTCGATCGTGGTTCCGGGGGAACGATGGCGGATCGCGCGGATCGTCTGGGCGAAATGCTCGGCCCCGCCATCCTCGAGATCATCGCGATCGACGCTGGTCACCACCACATGGGCCAGACCCAGTTTCTGAACGGCATGGGCGACGCGGCCCGGCTCGAACGGGTCGAGGGCATCGGGGCGACCGGTGGCCACGTTGCAGAAGGAACAGCCGCGCGTGCAGATTTCGCCCATGATCATCATGGTCGCGTGGCCCTGGCTCCAGCATTCGCCGACATTGGGGCAGCCGGCTTCCTCACAGACCGTGACCAGGCGGTTTTCCTTCAGGATGTCGCGCGTCTTCCTGTAGCCCTCGGAGGTCGGCGCCTTCACGCGGATCCATGCGGGTTTCCTGGGCTGCTCCTGATCGGGGCGGTGGGCCTTTTCCGGGTGGCGCTGGTCGGGGATCTTCAGGTCGCGCATGGGCTCTTTCCTTGCTGCGGTTCCCTTTCATCTACGCGCTTGCGCGGGCAAAAACAATCGCGAAGGCAGACCGCATGGCCGCATTGCATGGCGCGCGATGCAAGAACGCCCGCCAGGACGGCGGGCGTATCGGCGGGGGACAGGTCAGCCAATCAGTGGAGATTGGCAGCCATAGGTTTCCTCGTAGTGCCGCTTGAGCCGCTGCAGCGCAATGCGCAAGACGATCTTGCCCGAGCGCGCCGACCAGCCCATGCGTTTTTCCACGGCCTCCAGCCCTTCGAGGAAACAGCAGCAGCGCAGCACGACATCGCCCAGGCCAGGCCCCAGATCGCGCAGGGCGGCGGCAACACGGTCGCGCGCACGCGACGACCCGCCCAGCGCATCCGCGGAACCAAAGCTTCCGCGGTCGCCGGCCGTCAGGAACCGATCCCAGTTCTGCGCAACGCGCGGTCCGATCTGGGCCAGTTCGAAATCCTCGCGCAGACGTTCGCCCGCGGCGACAAGATCGGGCGACAGGAAAGGACGGCCATCCTTGTCCTTGCGCCGGGCAAGGATGGCCAGCGGGCTTTCCGACAGGTTGATCCGCACGCGACGCGGCTGGCCCGTCTGGTCGTCGGTCAGCTCGTGATCCTCGACGTCGCGATGCTGGTCGGCAAAGGGGTTGGCGGCATCTCCAAGGCCGGCGTTGCGCGCGGCCTGCTCCTCGGCAAGCAGGCGCTTGAGCGCGGCGCGGCCAGCCTGCGTGATCTGGTAGGTCGTCACCCGCCCCACCGACTTGACCGCGATCCAGTCCTTCAGGGCAAAGGCCTCGGCGACCTCGCGATCCACCACGGCGGTGCGAACGGTTCCCTTCAACACCGCCGCCTTGTCCAGTTCTCCGGCAACGGCCAGAACCGCGCCGAATTCGCACAGGCGGCGCAGGATGCGGCGGGCCTCGCGTTCCAGGGTGGCCTGATCGACGATCTTCGGGCTTGCGTGGCGGATGGGTGCGGTCATGGGGCAGGCTCCTTCCTCGGTCTGGGATTGGGTCTGAACGACAGTGGCACCGGAACCGAACACCAGTCGGCCAAGCCGCGTCAGCGCCTCGTCCACCAGCGGATCGTCACGACGGTTTTCGAACGCGCGAACCTTGCGCATGATCGTCGAGGCATGGCAGCCCTCGTCCCGCGCGATCGCGCGCAGCGACAGGCCTTCCTCGATATGGCGCAGATAGAGACGAGCGTTCTTGGGAAGCCAGGCAGGCAGTGCCGCGCCGCCTGGAATCTGCATAGAGACCGTCATGTAGTTCCCCGAATTCGTTCCGGTGTTTCACTTTGCCTTAACCACGACGTACACAACCGTGGGTTGTTTTCGTTACCGGCGGGTTAAGGCCAAGCACGGAGCCGAGATTCGTTGATAAAACATAAATTTTCCTGACCAGACCGTTCGCTGCCTGGCATCATGCGGCAACAGGGACGGGTTCCGATTCATGTTTCGGTTGATCCAGTCAAGACGGGGGATACCGACATGAAAAACCTTATGGACGCCGTTCATGCCCTGCGCCGGCCGGCGACGCTGGTTCGCGCCGCGCGTGCGGGGCTTGGCGAATACGATCGGCAGCGGGATCTGAAACGCCTTCTGCGCCTGCCGCATGCTCCGGCACCGCAATCCGCGCTGCGCCTGCTGCTGGAGGAAGAAGCCCGGCTGAACACGATCCGGCGCGAACGGGCCGAATGGTACGACTTCATTCGTCACCTGGAGGTGACGATCGCCCTGATGGGCGAATACGCGCTGCTGGCGCAGGCAGCACAGGCCACGCGACTGGCCGCCGAATGACACGCATGCAGCAAACGAAACGGGCCGCCCGATCGGGCGGCCCGCAGGCGTGAATGCGTATCGATCACATGAAGGAATCGGGCATCGACGCCTTCTTGCGCGCGACATAATCCTTCAGCGCCTCCTCGACCGCAGGGTCGATCGCGGGCTTTTGATAATCGGCCAGCATCTTGGCAACGCGTGCCGAGGCCAGCGCGACGGTATCGCGCGCGCCCTCTTCTTCCCAGGTTTCGAAAGGTTTGTAGTCCAGAAGCTCGGTACGCCAGAACGCGTCGCGGAAATTGGCCTGCGTATGCGCGCAGCCCAGGTAATGTCCGCCCGGACCGACCTCGCGGATCGCGTCCATGGCCTGACCGTTTTCCGACAGATCCACGCCACGGGCCAGACCATGCAGGACGCCCAGCTGATCGGCATCCATCACGAATTTCTCGAACGACGAAACCAGCCCCCCTTCCAGCCAGCCGCACGCGTGAAGCATGAAGTTCACGCCCGACAAAAGCCCCATGTTCAGGCTGTTGGCGGATTCGTAGGCCGCCTGCGCATCGGGCAGCTTGGACCCGGTAAACGCCCCCGCCGAACGATATGGCAAACCCAGACGCCTTGCCAGCTGACCCGCGCCATAGGTGATCAGCGATGCTTCCGGCGTCCCGAAGGTCGGCGCACCCGAGTTCATGTCGATCGAGGTGACGAAGGCCCCAAAGATCACCGGGGCGCCCGGCCGGATAAGCTGGCTGTAGGCGACGCCAGCCAGAACCTCGGCCAGGACCTGCGTCAGTGTTCCCGCGACGGTGACGGGGGCCATCGCGCCACCCACGATGAAGGGCGAAATGATCGCGGCCTGATTGTGGCGGGCATAGACCTCAAGCGCGCCCATCATCACCGAATCGAAGGTAAGCGGCGAATTGATGTTGATGAGCGAGGTCATCACGGTGTTCTGTTCCACGAAATCCTGGCCAAACAGGATCTTCGACATCTCGACCGAATCCTCGGCCCGGGACGGTTCCGTGACCGACCCCATATAAGGCTTGTCCGACAGGGTCATATGCGCCAGCAGCATGTCCAGATGGCGCTTGTTCACCGGGATGTCGGTCGGCTCACAGACCGTTCCGCCCGAATGGTGCAGCCATTTGGACATGAAGCCCAGCTTCACGAACTTCTGGAAATCTTCCAGCGTCGCATAGCGGCGGCCGCCCTGGGCATCGCGCACGAAGGGCGGGCCATAGACCGGAGCCAGGACCAGATTGCGCCCACCGATCGTCACGTTGCGTTCCGGGTTGCGCGCGTGCTGGACAAAGGTGGACGGCGCGGTCTTGCACAATTCGCGCGCCAGGCCGCGTGGGATGCGCACGCGTTCGCCATCGACATCCGCACCCGCATCTTTCCACAGCTTCAGCGCCGCGGGATTGTCGACGAAATTCACGCCGATTTCCTGCAGAACGGTTTCGGCATTGTTCTCGATAATCTCGAGCGCCTCTTCGTTGAGGATCTCGAGATTGGGGATGTTGCGTTCGATATACCTGGCGCATTCGATCCGCACCGCGGTGCGCGCCGCACGGCGCGCGGCACCGCCTCCACTGCGCGACCGCCGGCCTTCCGCAACTTCGCTCATCTGACCGAAACTCCTGTCCGTGTGGGTTTGGCCCCGTTCTAATCGCAAATCGCGCAGGACCACGGCAGTATGCGGCATGTTTCGGGCGAAAACGACATGCGGCCCCATGCAAGAGGGCCGCGCCCTGCCCGGACGCGACCCCCTTCGTTTCGTCCTGGCCGTTCAGATTTCCTCGATCACGGACAGATCGCGCGTGGCCGCGCCGCGCGCATGGGCCAGGGCAGCCTGGTATTCGGGGCTTTCATAGCACGCCACGGCGGCCTCGAAGGACGGAAAGCGCGCCACCACGTTGCGCGGCCGATCGGCCCCTTCCAGCTGGCGATAGCGGCCGCCGCGGGCAAGGAAGACGCCGCCATACCTGGCGATGGCCGGACCGGCCAGCTCGGCATAACGGCCATAGGCCTCGGCATCGTGGACGGTCACATGGGCGATCCACAGCGCAGCCTTGGGGTCGCTCATGCCGCGCCCCCGATCACCGTTTCGGCGGCGCGAATGGCCTCTTCGGCCCTGGATGCATCCGCGCCTCCGGCCTGCGCCATGTCCGGCCGGCCGCCACCGCCCTTGCCACCCAGAGCCTGGGCCGCCGCGCGGACGACATCGACCGCCGAAAGCCGTTCCGTCAGATCCGGTGTCACGCCCGCGGCCACGGCAGCCTTGCCGCCCGTATCGGCCACGACCAGGACCACGCCCGAACCGACGCGCGCCTTGAGCTCATCCACCAGCGCGGGCAGATCCTTGCCAGACACGCCCGAAACAACCTGCGGCAGGAACTTCACGCCGCCGATCTCGCGCGTCTCGACCCGGGCCTGACCGCCGCCCATGGCCAGTTCGCGCCGAAGCTGGGCAAGTTCGTTGTTCAGCGTCTTGCGTTCCTCGACCAGCGCGCGCAGCCGCTGGGCCAGATCGCCGGGCTGGCACTTCAGCACCTGTGCGGCCTCGGACAGCAGACGCTCCTGCGCACGAAGATGGTCCAGCGCGGCCTGCCCCGTCAGGGCCTCGACACGCCGGACCCCCGCCGAGGAAGCGCCCTCGCTGATGATGACGAAGGCACCGATATCGCCCGTGCGCCGGACATGCGTGCCGCCGCACAGCTCGATCGAATAGGTATGGCCATCCACGCCCTTGCCCGAGTCGGCCAGATAGCCCATCGAGACCACGCGCACCTCGTCGCCATATTTCTCGCCAAACAGGGCCTGCGCCCCCAGCGCGCGCGCCTCGTCGGGCGTCATGATCCGCGTCTCGACGGGGCTGTTCTGGCGGATGAAGGCGTTGACCTCGGCCTCGATCGCCGCGATTTCGGCGTCGGTCAGGGCCTTGGCGTGGCTGAAGTCGAACCGCAGCCGGTCAGGCGCGTTCAGCGACCCCCGCTGGGCGACGTGATCGCCCAGATGGCGGCGCAGCGCCTCGTGCAGCAGGTGTGTCGCCGAATGGTTTGCACGGATCAGCGTGCGGCGCGTGTGATCGACCTCCAGCTTCGCGGGCTGGCCGCGCGCGATCTGGCCTTCGATCACGCGGGCGACATGGATGAAGACACCCGCGGCCTTTTTCGTGTCGGTGACCTCCAGCTGCCCCGTATCGGTGCGGATCAGACCGTTATCGCCGACCTGGCCGCCGGCTTCGGCATAGAAGGGCGTCTGGTTGACGACGACCTGAACCTCCTGCCCCTCTTCCACCGAGCCGACTTCCTTGCCGTCCTGCACCAGCGCAAGGATCTGTCCCTCGGCCGTTTCCGTCTCATAACCCAGGAACTCGGTCGGACCATGCCGTTCGGACAGATCGAACCAGATCGTGGCGTCCCTGGTTTCGCCCGAACCCGCCCAGGCCGCGCGGGCCTTGGCGCGCTGTTCCTGCATGGCGCGGTCGAAACCGGCCACATCCACCGTGCGGCCCATCTCGCGCAGCGCGTCCTGGGTCAGGTCAAGCGGGAAGCCATAGGTGTCATACAGCCGGAATGCGGTTTCGCCGGGCAGAGGCTCGCCCTCGCCCAGGCGCGAAACGGCTTCGTCCAGCAGTTTCAGGCCACGATCCAGCGTCTGCTTGAACCGCGTTTCCTCCAGCTTCAGCGTCTCCTCGATCAGCGCCTGGGCGCGGACCAGCTCGGGATAGGCCGTACCCATCTGGCGCACCAGCGCCGGAACAAGGCGATGCATCAGCGGGTCCTGCGCCCCCAGAAGATGCGCATGGCGCATCGCGCGACGCATGATCCGACGCAGGACATAGCCGCGACCTTCGTTCGAGGGCATGACGCCATCGGCGATCAGGAAGCTGGTCGAGCGCAAATGATCGGCGATCACCCGGTGATGGACCTTGCCCGGTCCGTCCGGATCGGTCGAAGTCGCATTGGCCGACGCCTCGATCAGCGCGCGCATCAGATCGGTGTCATAATTGTCGTGCTTGCCCTGAAGCACGGCGCCGATCCGTTCGAGCCCCATGCCGGTATCGATCGACTGCATGTCGAGCGCGCGCATCGAGCCATCCTCGAACTGTTCGTTCTGCATGAACACGAGGTTCCAGATCTCGATGAAGCGATCGCCGTCTTCTTCGGCCGATCCCGGAGGACCGCCCCAGACATGTTCGCCATGGTCGAAGAAGATCTCGGTGCAGGGACCGCAGGGTCCGGTCGGCCCCATGCGCCAGAAATTGTCATCGGTCGGAATGCGGATGATGCGATCGTCCGAGAAGCCCGCGACCTTCTTCCAGATCGCGGCGGCCTCGTCATCGGTGTGATAGACGGTAACCAGCAGCCGCTTCGGATCCAGCCCGAATTCGCGCGTCAGCAGCTCCCAGGCATAGGGGATCGCCTGCTCCTTGAAATAGTCACCGAACGAGAAGTTGCCCAGCATCTCGAAGAAGGTGTGGTGCCGGGCGGTATAGCCGACATTGTCAAGGTCGTTGTGCTTGCCGCCCGCGCGGACACATTTCTGTGCCGTCGCCGCACGGGTATAGGCGCGCTTTTCCAGACCGGTGAAGAGGTTCTTGAACTGGACCATGCCCGAGTTCGTGAACATCAGGGTCGGGTCGTTTCGCGGCACCAGCGGCGAGGACGGAACGATCTCGTGCCCGTTGCGGCGGAAATAGTCCAGAAAGGTGGATCGGATATCGTTCAGGCTTGGCATGGCAACCGGTTTTCCTGCGGAAAATGAAGGCGTCGGCCCGGTTTATCCGCTCGCCCGCGCCATGTCCACAATCCATGCGGCAGATTGGGCCGCGGGCGCATTTCCCGGGGGATGCTGCCACTGGCAGAAACAAATGGGCGCGCCCATCCCGGTGCGCGCCCATTGCGGTTTTGGCAAGAAGTCCCGTGCGGGGTTCAACCCTCCATCAGGGCATCATCGTCGGCCGATTTTGCCGAAAGGTCCAGCAGGCCGTGGCTTGCCCGGATCTTGTCCTCGATCTCTTGCGCGATGTCGGGATGTTCCTTCAGGAACCGCTTGGCATTCTCGCGCCCCTGTCCAATGCGCTCGTCGCCATAGGAATACCAGGCACCCGATTTCTCGACCACGCCGGCCTTGACGCCAAGATCCAGAAGCTCGCCGGTCTTCGAGATGCCCTCGCCATACATGATGTCGAATTCGACTTCCTTGAACGGCGGGGCGACCTTGTTCTTGACCACCTTGACGCGGGTCGCGTTGCCCACGACCTCGTCCCGGTCCTTGATCGAACCAGTGCGGCGGATATCCAGCCGGACCGAGGCATAGAATTTCAGCGCATTGCCGCCCGTCGTCGTCTCGGGGCTGCCGAACATGACGCCGATCTTCATGCGGATCTGGTTGATGAAGATGACCATGCAGTTGGATCGCGCGATCGACGAGGTCAGCTTGCGCATGGCCTGGCTCATCAGGCGCGCCTGAACGCCGACGCTGGCATCGCCCATATCGCCTTCCAGTTCCGATTTCGGAGTCAGCGCCGCGACCGAATCGACCACGACCAGGCTGACCGCGCCGGACCGCACCAGCGTGTCCACGATCTCCAGCGCCTGTTCCCCCGTGTCGGGCTGGCTGATCAGAAGCTCGTCAAGATTGACGCCCAGCTTCTTGGCATATTGCGGATCAAGCGCATGTTCGGCATCGACAAATGCGCAGACGCCGCCCTTTTTCTGTTCCTCGGCGACCACATGCAGTGTCAGCGTCGTCTTGCCCGAGCTTTCCGGGCCATAGATCTCGATGATGCGCCCCTTGGGCAGACCGCCGATACCCAGCGCGATGTCCAGACCCAGCGATCCGGTCGAGGTCGCCTCGATCTCCATGACCGGGTTTTCCGCCCCAAGGCGCATGATCGAACCCTTGCCAAACTGGCGTTCGATCTGTGCCAGTGCGCTTTCCAGCGCCTTCTGCTTTTCGGTGTTGCGCTTGTCGCTCATGCTCAGGAGATCCGCTATGGCCATTGGTCGCTTCCTTATTTCACACCCGCAAGGGCGCGGCAATCTCTGCCTGGGTTCTTGCGATGTTCTCACACTTATGAGATCAAAAGGGGAACATTTCAACCGGATTTTCTAAAATTCGACTTTTGCCCCTGACGGTAAATCTTTAGTTAACCCCAGCGGGTTTCCTTCCCGCATCGGGATCGAAATGCAGCGGAGGGTCTCTGGATGCTCGTCTTCTGGAAACAACGACTGGTTTACCTGGCCACGCCAAAGACCGGCTCGACCGCGATCGAATCGGCGCTGGAGCCCCTGGCCAGTGTCGTCATCCAGCGCCCGCCGGAATTGAAGCATACCTCGGCCTATCGCTATTGGCGTTATCTTGCGCCCTATCTGCAGAAGGCAGCGGATGAGGATTTCATGGTCGTGGCCGTGATGCGCGAGCCGCTCGACTGGCTGGGAAGCTGGTACCGATACCGCCAGCGCAAGGAGGAATTGCGCCCCGATCGTTCGACCGCGCATCTGAGTTTCGACGAATTCGTGCAGGCCTATCTATCGGACCCGCAGCCCGAATTCGCCCGGGTCGGCTCGCAGGCCCGCTTCCTGGTTCCGGATCAGGGGCCCGGCGTTGACAGGATCTTCCGCTATGACGACATGGGCAAGTTCGTCGAATTCCTCGAGGATCGTCTGGATTGCGAAATCACCCTGCCCCGGCTGAACGTCTCGCCCGAGGGCGCCCTGGACCTGTCGGCCGAGACCGAGGCACGCCTGCGCGAGGTCTGCCACCGCGACTTTGCCCTCTATGAGGCGCTGAAGGCCCAGGAACTGGCCTGAGATCTCTCTTCGCTTTCTTCGGCACACCGCCACCTGACGCGGCGCACGAATGCACAAAACCACCGCGCGGACACAGGCCGCCAAGATCGTCGGGCGCGTCTGTCCAACCGGCGATCATGGACGCGGACGCGGGCGCTGATCCGGAAACCTCACGCGCGGCGTTCAGACCCGAAGCGTCCAGACGCCCCGCGCCATGCGCGGGTGCAGAGTCGCAAACTCCGTGCACCAAATCCCGCTGTCGGGGTCATTCGGCCGTTTCGCTCAACACCTTCCAGACCGTTTCCGTAAGGTCATTCAGCGAGAACGGCTTGGGCAGGAAGACGGAATTCGGAACCCGATCCCGCAGCTCGGACAGGCTTTCTTCGGAATAGCCGGAAACGAAGATCACCCGGACATCCGGGCGTCTTTCCAGTGCCTGCATGACCCAGCTGGGCCCATCCATGCCGGGCATGATCACATCGGTCACGAAGACATCGACATGCAGATTGTCGTCAGACAGGATCTGTAGGGCCGCTTCGGCGCTGTCGGCCTCGATCACCTGGTATCCGCGCAGGCGCAAGGCGCGGCTGGCAAAAGCACGCACGGGGGCCTCGTCCTCGACAAGAAGAATGACCTCGTTTGTGCCGCGATCCAGCGATCGCGTGGCGGGCCGAGCAGGGGCATCGGTCGAAACGGCATCGGATTCGGAACAGACCGGCAGATAGATGGTGAAGGTCGTCCCATCGCCTTCGGCGCTGTCACAAAAGATGTATCCACCCGTTTGCTTGACGATGCCATAGACGGTGGAAAGCCCAAGCCCGGTGCCTTCGCCTTGCCGCTTGGTCGTGAAGAATGGCTCGAATATCCGGGTAAGCAGGTCGCCGGGAATGCCGGTGCCCTCGTCAATCACGCGCAAGACGACATAATCGCCGGGCGAAACGCTGGCGCGATCACGATTCAGGGCTTCTGCAAGCGTTTCGTTCCGGGCTTCGATACGGACCTCACCGCCTTGGGGCATGGCATCGCGTGCGTTGACGACAAGGTTCATCAGAACCTGCTCGAGCTGCCGCCTGTCGGCGCGGATTGCGGCAAGGTCGGGATCGACCGCCGTTTTGAGCCGCACCTTTTCACCGACCAGCCGGTTCAGCAGATGCCCCAGATCGGCCAGGACTTCGTGCAGGTCAATTCTTTCCAGCTTGAGCGTCTGCTTGCGCGAGAAGGCAAGAAGCTGTCCGACCAGCGCCGCGGCCCGATTGGCGTTCTGCGATATCTGGATCAGGTCGGCATAGTCCGGGTCGCTCTTGTCGTGGCGCAGCAACAACAGGTCGCAATGACCTGAAATCGCGGTCAGAAGATTGTTGAAATCATGCGCCACGCCACCGGCAAGCTGCCCGATCGCCTGCATCTTTTGCGCCTGAACGAACTGCGCCTCAAGTCGCTTGAGCTGGGTCGCGTCCCAAAGGACCGCGACAAGGCCCGCTTCACCCGCGACCGAGACACGGGTCAGGCTGACCTGAAGAAAGGTCTCGCGATCCTTGCGCCGTATCTTCAGAACCTCGGGACGACCGTCGCCCCGCCCCGCAAGTGCATCGTTCAGCCAGGCCCCTACCGGCCGGCCGAGGCCTTCCATCATGCCGGCCAGCTCGGCCCCTATCGCGACCTCGCCAAGCAATTCACGAGCGGCGCGGTTGACCTGCACGATGCGCCCATGGCCATCAAGCCGCACCAGCGCGACGGGCAACGCCTCGAACGGGATCGATTCCCCGTCATGCGCAACCACGGGCGACGCAGGCAAGACATACAGTTCATGCCGCCCCGACCCGGCATCCACCCAAAGCACTGTCCGACGGGTTGCGCCATCGCGCGCGACCACCAGGTGCTCCTCTCCCGGCCGAATCGGCATGTCGAGAACCAGATCGTCAAGCCTCTTGACGCCATTGCCGGTCAGCCGCTGCATCGCGTCGTTCATCGACACGATCGATCCGTCTTCGGACACGACTGCCATCGGAAGATGGTTCGCGCGGACGTCATTTTCGGGTTCGGCTGCAATATCCGCGACCTGCCAAAGAATACAGCCCGCGCCCAGATCACGCGCGTCAAGCCGCAGCCGACCCGCGAGGGTCACGACGTCCTCGCTTGCTGCTCCCTCGGCCTGCGCGCGGGCATGCAAGCGGCGGACAAGGGGCGCGGGGTCAGCAAGTTCCGCGCCCAGAATTCGCGCAAAGGACACGCCTGGCTTCGCTCCGAACCGGTTGCGGGCGGCAGGGTTCAGGACAATCGCAACGCCTTCAACATCGGTCAGGATTCCTGGAACCGCATCATGACGCAGCATCCTTTCGACACAGCGCCCAAGATCTGATTGCAGCCTTGCGGGACGCCCCGCCAGAAAGCCGATCAGCACGGTGGCGACCGCAAGGGTCAGGGCGATTCCCACCACCGCCAGGCGCAAGCCGTACTCGGGCAGGATCAGCCCGACCGACGCGCACAGCCCCGCGCACAGGGCCAGCCACCCCCGAACCGGCGCAGCGGCAAGGGCGCCTCGCGTCAATTGCTCGGACAATTGAGCCGATACGGTCATCCATTTCCCCGACGCGGATTCGTGGTGCGGCCATTGCGCGGGAAAATGGTTAATGTGCGATTAATCGGGAAACGGCGCGATGCCCGCCAGAGTTGTTTATTTCCGTCACGCTTCGCGCGTCAAGAGCGCCATGTAAAACCCGTCACCCGCGCTCAGCGGCGTGAACAGCCTTTCCTTGCCAAGCGTCCAGCCCCGATGGCGCGACAGGAATGCCCTTACCTGATCGCCGTTCTCAAGATCGACGAGCGAGCACGTCATGTAGGCCAGCCAGCCTTTCGGGGCGACCAGATCGGCAGCCCGATCCAGGATAAGGGATTGCGTCTGAAGCAGCTCGCCAAGGCGGCTTTCAGTCAGGCGCCACTTGGCGTCGGGCGTCCGCCGCCAGGTGCCTGTGCCCGAACAGGGAACATCGGCCAGAACCAGATCGAAGTCCTTGCCGATCGGTTTGCCCGGTTGCGCCAGGCGAATGTTGGCGCCTGCCCTTCGCGCGCGTTCGGGCAGATCGCGCATCCTTTGCCGGGCGATGTCATGGGCCACGATGTCGATCCGCGCGCGTGCCGCCATGGCAAGGCTCTTGCCCCCGCCACCCGCGCAATAATCCAGCACGCGCATCCCGTCGCCCAGCGGAAGATCCTGCACGGCCGCCTGAGGGCTGAGATCCTGCAACTCCACGACGCCGTCGCGATAGGCGTGTCCGCCGGTGATGCGACGCGCACCCTCGATGACACGCAGGGCATGGGAGACGGCCGGATCAGGCGCGGCGACGATGCCATCCGCCGCAAGGGCCGCGATGGCCGTTCCGACATCGGCCTTGGCGGCATTGACCCGCAGGAAGACCGGCGCGCGCTCGCGCATTGCGCGCAGCACGGGGGCGAAGTCCTCTTGCAACGCGCGGCGAAGATGCGGCGCGATCCAATCCGGGCAGTCGAGCGCCACGTTCCGGGGCAAGGCATCCAGTGCCGGCGCGGCAGCAAGCGCGTTCCGCTCCTCGGGGGTCAGAGGGCTAGGCGCATGTCCCTGTCCCGTGAAGATGTCGTCGGGGTTGCGGCCATGCGCGCGCAGTGCCCCGATCATCGCCGCCCGGCCCGATGGCTCGGCCGCGCCCGACAATGCCGTGAAACTGCGCAGGCATCGCAGCGCATCGAAGACATGATCGCGAATGGCGGCCCTGTCGCCCGAGCCCGCAAAGCGGCTGGCCCGGGCCCAGTTCGTCAACGTGCGCTCGGCCGGTTCACCAGCCAGAATCCGGTCAAGCACGCCGATTGCAGCCTGGATCCGGGCTTCGGGCGTCATCGGGCAGGCCCCACCTCAGACGATACGGTAGTTCGGCGATTCCCGCGTGATCTGGACGTCATGCACATGGCTTTCACGCAGGCCCGCGCCGGTGATGCGGACAAAGCGGCAATTCCTGCGCATCTCCTCGATCGTGGCGCAGCCGGTATAGCCCATCGCCGCGCGAAGACCGCCGACCATCTGGTGGATCACCGCGGCCACCGGCCCCTTGTAGGGCACCTGACCCTCGATCCCTTCGGGCACCAGCTTGTCGCTCGCGGCGTCCTTCTGGAAATAGCGGTCGGCCGAACCGCGCGCCATGGCGCCAAGGCTGCCCATGCCGCGATAGGTCTTGAACGAACGCCCCTGGTACAGGATGACCTCGCCCGGGCTTTCATCGGTGCCCGCGATGGCGCTGCCCACCATGGCGCAGCTTGCCCCGGCCGCGATGGCCTTGGCGAAATCGCCCGAATACTTGATACCGCCATCCGCGATCACGGGCACATCACCCGCGGCCGAAACCGCATCCATGATCGCCGTCAGCTGCGGAACGCCCACGCCGGCCACGATCCGCGTCGTGCAGATCGACCCCGGGCCGATACCGACCTTGACGGCATCGGCACCCGCATCGATCAGGGCGCGCGTGCCCTCGGCCGTGGCGACGTTGCCCGCGATGACCTGGACATCGCCATGGCGCTTCTTGATGCGCTCGACGGCCTGGGCCACACCCGCCGAATGACCATGGGCCGTGTCGATGACGACCAGATCGACGCCGGCGTCGATCAGCGCCTCGCTGCGTTCAAAGCCCGCATCGCCCACGGTCGAGGCCGCGGCCACGCGCAGCCGGCCCAGCTCGTCCTTGCAGGCATGTGGGTTCAGCACGGCCTGCTCGGTATCCTTCAGCGTCAGCAGGCCCGTCAGCTTGCCCTGTTCATCGGTCACCAGCAGCTTTTCGATGCGCCGCGCCTTCATGAGGCTGATCGCCTGCTCGCGGTCCACGGGTTCCTTCAGGACCGCCAGGTTTTCCGACGTCATCATCACGCGCACCGGCGTCTTGTCGTCGGTGGCAAAGCGCATGTCGCGGTTGGTCACGATACCGACAACGCGCCCGTCATCGTCCACCACCGGAAAGCCGGTGATGTTGTAGCGGTTCATCAATTCCCTGGCATCGGCCAGTGTCTGATCGGGGCGCAACGTGATCGGGTTGTAGACGACGCCGGATTCGAAGCGCTTGACCCGGCGGACCTCGGCGGCCTGCTCCTCGATGCTCAGATTGCGGTGGATCACGCCGATGCCACCCGACTGGGCCATGGCGATGGCCATCCGTGCCTCGGTGACGGTATCCATCGCCGATGACAGCAGCGGGATGTTCATCCGCACCTTGCGGGTCACCCAGGTCGTCGTATCGGCCTGCGCGGGCAAGACACTGGACGCCGCGGGAACCAGAAGCACGTCGTCAAAGGTAAGCGCCTCGCGAATCTCCATCGCACCCTCCTGAGGAGTTTCGTTTGGCGCTTCCCATTTTCACGGCCGAAGGACAAAGGCAAGCCAAAAGTCCCCCAAGCCCCCGCTCAGGCCGTCGCGGCATTGGTCCGGGTCGCAAGCTGACCGTTTGCCCACATCCGCAGCACGCCCCAGGCAATCGCCGGGATCACCGCCGTCGCGGCGGCCAGCACGACCATGCCGGGCCACAGCCACACCCCGCCAAGTCCCAGCCAGAGAGACCCGGTCGCCGCCAGAGGGAACGTGAACGCCCCCCACATGGGTGAAAAGCCCGCCTGGGTCAGCCAGCGCAGCCGCAGAACCATCGCCCCCAGAAGCAACGCGGCAAGGACGGCAAAGATTTGTGCCAGCGAAACCAGCCCGAGGCGCGCGGCGACCATGCCAAGAAGCGCCGCGGGCGACAGGTGGATCGCCAGCAGCGGCCGCAGCGGCGCGGGCACGCCCTCGCGCACGAACTGATCCAGGCTGACCGCCCAGATCGTTGTCGCCATGATGGCGGTCGCGGCCAGGATGAACAGCGCAAGGAACTCCATTCCCAGAAGCACCGCCGCAAGTCCGCCGATGATGAAGCCGACAAAGGACAGGTGCCATACGGGCGAGACGCGGCGCTGCTCGGCAGGTCCGGTCACGAAGACGTGGATCAGGACCGCGACAAGGCCCAGATGCGCTACGAGCCCCGCGAACAGGACAGAGCGCGCAAGGACAGGCCAGTAGGGCACAAGCGTGATCGACAGCAGATAGACGCACAGGACCATCGCCGCCAGGCCGGCCCGCCCCGGCAGGATGCGGAGGTCATCGACTAGGGCAGTCGTGCGGCGCGCGAGCTTGGCCAGATAGGCAAAGGCCGCGAACAGGAACAACAGCGTCACGCCGCCAAGGATCATCTCGCCAACCGCGCCGGGCAACATTCCGGCCTCGGCGGCGCGGCGCCAGCACAGGCCCAGACCGAACAATCCCATGATCGGTGGAAAGATCGCAGGCGGCGTCCGGCGCCAGCGGCCGGCACCGGGCACGGCAAGGTTCGGTGCGCGCATGATGAAACCTCCGAAGCTTGTGACAGATACCCCGATTGCAGCCAACGAAACGAAAAGCAAGTCCGATAGGGGGTGGAATGCAACGCGACACGCTGTCGCCACCCGATGATGATGCTGCATTTTTGCCATTCCTTTTCATCGGCTTTTGGGGCTTCATCCGCAGCAGCCGAACGGAAGATCTGCATGACGACGACCAGACTACCCGCAAGCCACGGCATCCCCGCGGACACAGGGCCACGCCCGCTGGCCGCGGCTTTGTGGATGGTGGGCTCGATCACCGGATTTTCGGCGCTTGCCATATCGGGCCGCGAGATTTCCGACGCGCTCGATACATTCGAGATGATGCTGTACCGCTCGGTGATCGGTGTCGCCGTCGTGGTCGCCGCATTGGCGCTTTCCGGACGGCTGGACGAAATCTCGGCGCGCCATATCGGGCTGCATGCCGCACGGAACGTCATCCATTTCGCTGGCCAGAACCTGTGGCTGTATGCGCTGGCGCTAATTCCGCTGGCACAGCTTTTCGCGCTTGAATTCTCGAGCCCGCTGATCGTGGCCATGCTTGCCCCCCCTTCTTCTGGCCGAGCGGCTGAGCCTGCAGCGCATGGCTGCGGTCGGGCTTGGCTTTTGCGGCATCCTGATCGTGGCGCGTCCCTTTGGCGCGCAATCCGTGCCAATCGGGTTGATCGCCGCGCTGGGCTGCGCGGTGGCATTCGCGCTGACCGCAATCGCCACCAAGCGGCTGACGCGTGTGGCCTCGGTCGGGTGCATCCTGTTCTGGCTGGCCCTGATGCAGTCGCTTCTGGGTCTTGCCTTTGCCGGGATCGATGGCCGCATCGCGCTGCCTCATGGCAAAGTGGCATTGTGGGTTCTGGTCATGGGGCTTGCCGGCCTGATGGCGCATTTCAGCCTGACCAAGGCGCTGTCGCTGGCACCGGCGACGATCGTCACCCCAATGGACTTCCTGCGCCTGCCGGTGATTGCCCTGATCGGAGCGCTGCTTTACGCCGAACCGCTGGACCCCTGGGTGCTTCTGGGTGGAGCGGTGATCCTGACGGCAAACTGGATCAACCTGCGCGCGTGAACGCGAGTCGTGCATTCCGGCCACGCCCGGATGCGATATTTGGCCATACGCAACGTCACCGATTGACGCAGGGCGCAGGCGGGGACAACCCTGAAATCAAAAAAACAATCGCAACCACCACAACCTGGGATGAGAGTAACATGAAGAAGATCGGAATTTCCGCACTGGGCCTGATGCTCGGCGCGACCACGGCCTTGGCCGGCGGAATCGAGCGGTCGCCGCAATCCGTCGCGATCCTGTTCGAGAAGGGAAATTACGCCGAATTCAGCATCGGACGCGTGGCCCCCAAGGTAAGCGGCACGCAGCAGATCTCGGCCGGCGCAATGTCCCTGGCGGGGTCCAAGTCCGGCGACATGGCCGATGACTACAACACCTATGGCCTCGGCCTGAAGATGTCGCTGGGTGAGCAGTTCGATGTCGCACTGATCATGGATGAACCCGTGGGCGCGGACGTCAATTATCCGGCCGGAACAAGCCCTGTGGGGTTGAATTACCTGTACGGCGGCTCGACGGCGGACATCAACTCGGTCGGCACGACCGCGCTCGTCCGCTACCGCCTGCCCAACAACTTCAGCCTGATCGGCGGTGTGCGTCAGATCAGGACCTCGGGCAAGGTCGCGCTGTTCAACGGCTACAACATGAGATCGAGCACCGAGACCGATTATGGCTATGTGCTTGGCGTCGCGTGGGAAAAGCCCGAGATCGCCGCGCGGGTCGCGCTGACCTACAACTCGGCCGTGACGCATGACTTCACTGCCAACGAGAATGGCGTGACCACGACCTTCGAGACCGAGATCCCGCAATCGGTCCTGCTTGAGGGTCAGACGGGTATCGCGGCCAATACCCTGCTCTTCGGCTCGGTCCGGTGGGTGGACTGGTCGGCGTTCGAGATCGCTCCCACGCTGTATGTGAACAACCCTTCGAACGTGTACAACGAGGGGCTTGTCTCGTATTCCGACGACGTGGTGACCTACACGCTGGGTGTCGGGCGCAAGTTCAACGACGTGTGGTCGGGCGCGGTCTTTGCCTCGTACGAAGCGTCGCATGACGGGTATTCGGGCAACCTTGGGCCGACGAATGGCTCGACGGCGCTGGGGGCCGCGGTCAGCTACACGCGGAACAACATGAAGATCACCGCGGGCCTTCGCTATGTCCTGATCGGTGATGCAGAGACCGAGATCCCCTCTTCGCTGGGCAATCTTCTTGGCACCTGCAACACCAGCGGCGATGACGATTGCGGGACCTTCGGCAAGTTCACGGACAACCATGCCGTGGCCTGGGGCATCCGCGTCGGCTACAGCTTCTGATCCGCGCCTGACGCAGATCTTTCGGCCCCGCCCCCGGCGGGGCCGATTTCGTTGGCGGGCGTCACCTGGGAAAGATTCCACGTGAAATCCGCATGGTCCCGCGCTAGTCAGGCGCGTGGGACAGGGTCGATGCGCGGGGATGTGCATGCTGTATCAAACGGGCCGGGACTGGTTGAACGCGCCACGCAAGAAGGTGCTTCTGTTCGGAATGTCGGGGCTGGGCAAGACGCATGTATCGAACCTGCTTCGGCGCGAAGGCGCCTGGTTCCACTACTCCGTCGATTACCGGATCGGCACGCGATACATGGGCGAACACATCGCCGACAATTTCAAACGCGAGGCGATGAAGGTGCCGCTGTTGCGCGAGCTCTTGATGTCGGACTCGGTCCATATCAGCTCGAACATCACCTTCGACAATCTCGCGCCGCTGTCGACCTATCTGGGCAAGCCGGGCGACCCCGCCAAGGGCGGCCTGCCTTTCGATGAATATCTCAAGCGGCAAGAGCAGCACCGCACGGCCGAGATCGCCGCGCTGCTGGACACCGAACATTTCGCCCAGCGCGCGCTGGAAATCTATGGCTATGCCGATTTCGTCTGCGATTCGGGCGGTTCGATCTGCGAGGTGGTCGACCCCGAGGATCCACAGGATTCGGTGCTGACGGCGCTGTCGCGCGCCGCGCTGATGGTGTGGATCAAGGGCAGCGAGGCCCATACCGAAGAGCTGATCCGCCGCTTCGACCGCGCGCCAAAGCCAATGTATTACCGCCCCGATTTCCTGCACGCGGCCTGGGCCGAATACCGCCGCGAAAAGGGCGTGGCCGAAGATCGCGTCGATCCCGACGATTTCGTGCGCTGGACCTATGCGCGGGCCCTGGCCCATCGCCAGCCGCTTTATGCGGCGATGGCGCGCAACTGGGGCGTGACCGTGGCGGCCGAGGACGTGGCCCGGATCGCCAGCCCACAAGATTTCGTGAACCTGATCGCCCGCGCCATTGATGATGCGCAAAAACAGGACTAATCCCGACGGTCCTGACAGACGGAGACGGACATGCCCATCACCCTGCCCGAAAACCTGCCTGCATTCGAGGTCCTGAAGCGGGAAGGCGTCATGGTGATGACCCCCGACCGCGCGGCGCATCAGGATATCCGACCGCTGCGCATCGGGTTGCTGAACCTGATGCCCAAGAAGATCCAGACGGAAAACCAGTTCGCCCGGCTGATCGGCGCGACACCCTTGCAGATCGACCTTCACCTGATCCGGATGACCGGCCATCAGACGAAGAACACCGCCGCGGAACACATGGAGGAATTCTATCGTCCGTTCCAGGCGGTGAAGGGCGAGAAATTCGATGGTCTCATCATCACCGGCGCCCCGGTCGAACACCTGCCCTTCGAGGAGGTGACCTATTGGGACGAGCTGCAAGAGGTCATGGACTGGACCCAGACCAACGTGCATTCGACCTTTGGCGTCTGCTGGGGTGGCATGGCGATGGCCTATCACTTCCACGGCATCCGGAAGCACATGCTGCCGCGCAAGGCCTTCGGGTGTTACCGGCACCGCAACCTGGCCCCCGCATCACCCTATCTGCGTGGATTCTCGGACGATTTCGTCATCCCGGTCAGCCGCTGGACGGAAGTGCGGCAGGACGAGATCGACGCGGTGCCCGAGCTGGTGACGCTGCTGGGCAGCGACGAGGTCGGTCCCTGCCTGGTCGAGGATCGCTGCCACCGCGCGCTGTATATCTTCAACCACTTCGAATATGACAGCGACACGCTGAAGCAGGAATATGACCGCGACGTGGCCAATGGCACGCCGATCGAGGTGCCTGTGAACTATTACCCCGACGACGATCCGTCCAAGCCGCCACTGAACCGCTGGCGCAGCCACGCGCATCTTCTGTACGGCAACTGGATCAACGAGATCTACCAGACCACGCCGTACGAGATCGACCGCATCGGAACCGATCGGGCCTAGGCCGTGCAACCTCCCGCCTATGGTCCATGGCCGGGCGTTGCCCGAAACGGATGCGCGGGCTAGAAGTGGTGCGCGGCACAGCGCCGCAGGAGCGAGTGGCAAGGATGACACGATACGAATACCGGGTGGTTCCGGCGCCGATGCGCGGACAGAAGGCCGCGGGAGCAAAGACCAATGCGGAACGTTTCGGCGCGGCGCTGACCGCGACCATCAACGAGATGGCAGCGAAGGGCTGGGAATACCTGCGTTCGGACACCCTGCCCTGCGAGGAACGCGCGGGTTTCACCCGCCGAACCACCGTCTATCATTCGATGCTGGTCTTCCGCCGCCCCGCCGAACCCGCGCCGCGCGAGACGGCCATGAATGACGACCCCGCAGTCCGGACGCCGCCCGCGCCGCGTGCTTCGGTCCTGCGGGCGGCCCAGCCCGAGCCGCCGTTGCGCAAGCCTCTGTTCACGCGCCCCGCGCAAAAGCCCGACGACGCTGACGATCCCGACCGCGAGTCCTGAGGCTCAGCCGTCAAGCTCGAGCGCCAACGCGTGAATGCGGCCCATCAGCTCGTCGCCCAGCGCCCGATGCACGGCGCGGTGGCGGCCGATCCGCGACTGGTCCGACAAGGCCGCAGCCTTCATGCGCACACGGAAATGTGTCTGCCCTCCTTCCCGCCAACCGGAATGGCCGCGATGGCGTTCGCTTTCGTCCAGAACCTCCAGAAATTCAGGATGGAACGCCTGTTCCAGCCTTTGGCGGATTTCGTCGATCGTGCGCATTTTTCAGCTTTCCCCCTTCAATGCCGCGTCAAATGACATAAACTCTCGCCTCCGAGTCGCAAACCGGTTCCAGAAACGGAAGGCCACAGGACATGAGCAGACCAGATCCCTTCGGGTTCGACATCTCGGCGGCCGCCGACAAGAAGAAGCGCACGCGCGGGCGGCGCGGAATGTCGGGCGCCTTCGAGACCTCGAAGCGGATCTGCGAGCACGAGGGCTGCAATGAGCCCGGACAATACCGCGCGCCGAAATCACCCGACAGGCTGAACGAATATTACTGGTTCTGCCGCGATCACGTGCGCGAATACAACACGCGCTGGAACTATTTCGACGGCAAGTCCGAGGAGGAGTTCGAAAAGTTCCTGCGCAACAATCGCGTGTGGGAACGTCCGACGAAACCCTTCGGCCGCATGGGGGTCGAGGCACCGGCCTGGGCCCGGCTGGGCATCGACGACCCGATGGAAATCCTGGGCTCGAACGCCACGCGCAATCCGGGCACCGCATCGACCAAGCGCCGCCTGCCGCCGACCGAGCGGCGCGCGCTTGAAATCCTGCAGGCCCAGGAGACCTGGACCCGCGCCGAGATCCGCAAGCAATACAAGTCGCTGGTCAAGGACCTGCACCCCGACATGAACGGCGGCAACCGCGACGACGAAGAGCGGCTGCAGGAAGTCGTCTGGGCCTGGGAACAGATCCGCGACAGCCGGTTCTTCAAGGACTGACCGGCGCCGCCGTCGCCGCCATGCGCCCCTTGAACCCCGGGGGCAGATGCTTCATCTAGTCACGGTGGCCACGCTCGCGCGGCGCAGGCATTCAAAACGATGGCGGAAACCATGCTCGACACCACCGTGAAACCGACCGAGGAAATCTCCGTCCGCGAGGTCTTCGGGATCGATACCGACATGAAGGTCAAGGGCTTTGCCGAACGCACCGACCGCGTGCCGGACATCGACCCGACATACAAGTTCGACCCCGATACCACGCTGGCGATCCTCGCGGGCTTTGCCTATAACCGCCGCGTCATGATCCAGGGCTATCATGGCACGGGCAAATCCACCCATATCGAACAGGTGGCCGCCCGGCTGAACTGGCCGTGCGTGCGCGTGAACCTGGACAGCCATATCAGCCGGATCGACCTGATCGGCAAGGACGCGATCAAGCTGCGCGATGGCAAGCAGGTGACCGAGTTCCAGGAAGGCATCCTGCCCTGGGCGCTGCGCAATCCCGTCGCGATCGTGTTCGACGAATACGATGCCGGCCGCGCCGACGTGATGTTCGTCATCCAGCGCGTTCTGGAACATGACGGCAAGCTGACCCTGCTGGACCAGAATGAAATCATCACGCCCCACCCCTATTTCCGGCTGTTCGCGACGGCAAACACCGTGGGTCTGGGCGACACGACGGGCCTGTATCACGGCGTGCAACAGATCAACCAGGCCCAGATGGACCGCTGGAGCCTTGTCGCCACGCTGAACTATCTGTCGCATGACGCCGAGGCCGCGATCGTGCTGGCCAAGAACCCGCATTACAACACGGAAAAGGGCCGCCAGATCATCAGCCAGATGGTCACCGTCGCCGATCTGACGCGGACGGCGTTCATGAACGGCGATCTGTCCACCGTGATGAGCCCGCGAACCGTCATCAACTGGGCGCAGAATGCCCAGATCTTCCGTGACGTGGGCTATGCGTTCCGGCTGACCTTCCTGAACAAGTGCGACGAACTTGAACGCCAGACCGTGGCCGAGTTCTATCAGCGCTGCTTTGGCGAGGAACTGCCCGAAAGCGCGGCAAGCCAGAGCATGAAGTGACAGGGCGCGGGCCCAAGGGTCCCGCCCCGCCGGGGGAACAATGGCATCGAGGTCCGACAACCCTGCCGATCCGTTCAAGAAGGCGCTGGCCGAGGCGACCAAGACGCTGGCCGATGCGCCTGACCTGACGGTCAGCTATTCGGTCGATCCGCCGGGGATGGCGGGCGATACGGTGCGCCTGCCGCAAGTCAGCCGCCGGATGACCCGGGACGAGGTTCTTGTCGCGCGCGGAACGGCCGATTCGCTGGCGCTGCGCCGTCGCCACCACGATGCCGAGATCGGTGCGCGCTATGCTCCGCCCGGTCAGATGGCGCGCGACATCTATGACGCCATGGAAGCGGCGCGCTGCGAAGCCGTGGGCGCGCGCGACATGCCGGGCACGCTGAGCAATATCGACGCCAAGATCGCCGCCGATGCCGCTCGGCGCGGCTATGGCCAGATCCGCTCGCAGCAGGACGCCCCCCTGGCCGAGGCCGCGGGATACCTTGTCCGACATCTGGCCACGGGCCGCCCCCTGCCCCCGGATGCGCAGAACGTGCTGGAGCTGTGGCGCCCCTTCATCGAGCAGCAGGCCGGCGCGACGCTTGAGAACCTGCAGAAGGCGCTGTCGGATCAGACCGCCTTTGCCCGGCTTGCCCGTCAGGTCATCAAGGATCTGGGCTATGGCGACCAGCTGGGCGAGGATCCCGACCAGCAGGACGAAAGCTCCAGCGACGAAAGCGAGGAAGCCCAGCCCGAGGACGAGCCCCAGAACGAGGACGGCCAGGAACAGTCGCAGGATCAGGAACAGGGCGAGGACGAAACGCAGGAGGACCAGCCCGACCAGCAGGAGGCCAAGGTCGCGATGGACGACCTAGCCGACAGCGACGAAGGCGACGAAACCGACCTGCCCGAGGCCCAGGCCCCCGACGAGCCCCCACCGCCCGCGCCCCATTCCGAGGCCGACCCGGAATATCGTGTCTATACGACCGAGTTCGACGAGGAGGTGCGCGCCGAGGATCTGGCCGAGCCGGTCGAGCTGGAACGCCTGCGGGCCTATCTGGACCAGCAACTCGAACCGTTGAAGGGCGCGGTGGGGCGGCTGGCCAACAAGCTGCAGCGCCGCCTGCAGGCCCAGCAGAACCGCAGCTGGGAATTCGACCGCGAGGAAGGCATCCTGGACGCCGGCCGTCTGGCCCGCGTCGTGGCCAATCCGACGACGCCGCTGTCCTTCAAGGTGGAAAAGGATACCGAGTTCCGCGACACGGTGGTGACGCTGTTGCTGGACAATTCGGGCTCGATGCGCGGTCGGCCGATCTCGATCGCCGCGATCTGTGCCGACGTCCTGGCGCGCACGCTGGAACGCTGCGACGTCAAGGTCGAGATCCTGGGCTTCACCACCCGCGCCTGGAAGGGTGGCCAAAGCCGCGAGAAATGGCTGGCCGACGGACGGCCGCAATCGCCGGGGCGGCTGAACGACCTGCGTCACATCATCTACAAGTCCGCCGACGCGCCGTGGCGGCGGGCTCGGCCCAATCTGGGCCTGATGATGAAGGAAGGGCTACTGAAGGAAAACATCGACGGCGAGGCGCTGGAATGGGCGCATCGACGGATGCTGGCCCGGCCCGAGGCGCGCAAGATCCTGATGGTGATCTCGGACGGGGCGCCGGTGGATGACTCCACCCTGTCGGTCAACCCGGCCAATTACCTGGAGAAGCACCTGCGTGACGTGATCGCGATGGTGGAGCGGCGCAAGGCGGTCGAGCTGATCGCCATCGGGATCGGCCATGACGTCACGCGCTACTACCAGCGCGCCGTGACGATCACCGACGCCGACCAGCTTGCCGGCGCCATCACCGAGCAGCTTGCCGCGTTGTTCGACAAGGACCCCCGGGCCCGCGCCCGCGTGATGGGGATTCGTCGCGCGGTCTGATCGGCCGGCACGGGGACAAGCGATTGCATCCGGTCTTGCCCGGCACGCGCCGATGGGCAATCTTGCCCCCGACGGCCGGATCGCGCGCAGTCCGGCCCCAGACCAAGGGAGCCCCATGTTTCAAAGCTTCGAAACGACCGCCAGCCCCGAACAGGGGCCGCCCCGCCTGACCCTCCTGCGCAGGGAAATGGCGCGCGCAGGACTTGACGGTTTCATCGTCCCGCGCGCGGATGCCCATCAGGGCGAATATGTCGCGCCATGTGACGAACGGTTGGCATGGCTGACGGGCTTTACCGGATCGGCCGGTTTCTGCATCGCCCTGCGGGACGAGGCCGGTATCTTCGTCGATGGCCGCTATCGCGCGCAGGTCAAGGCACAGGTGGATCTGACGACATTCACGCCCGTGCCGTGGCCCGAAACCCGGCCGGGGCCGTGGCTTCGCGAGAAGCTGCCACAGGGTGGACGTATCGGATTCGACCCCTGGCTGCATACGCATCGCGAAATCGCCGACATGAGAGCCGCGCTGTCGGGCAGCGGTATCGAGCTTGTGCCATCGGCCAATCTCGTCGATGCGATCTGGACCGACCGGCCGGCCCCGCCACGTGGCAAGGTCAGGATCCAGCCGCTTGAATATGCCGGGGAATCCGCCGACGACAAGCGGCGCAGGATCGGGGCCGAGCTTGACAAGGCCGGGCAGCAAGCCGTCGTGCTGACCCTGCCGGATTCGATCTCGTGGCTGTTCAACATCCGCGGCGCGGACATCCCCCGCAATCCGGTCGTTCAGGCTTTCGCCGTGCTGCGCGCAGACGGAACGGCGCAGATCTTCATCGACCCGGCCAAGCTGGATGATGCGTTGCGCGCCCATCTTGGCCCGGACGTGGACATCCGTGACCCCGATGCGCTGCTGCCATCGCTGGGCGCCCTGCAAGGGCCGGTGCGCGTCGATCCGGCCACGGCGCCCCTGGCCGTGGCGGATGCGTTGAGCGCCGCGGATATCCCGATCGCCTGGGCCGAGGACCCGTGCCTTCTGCCCAAGGCGTGCAAGAACCCGGCCGAAATCCGGGGAATGGAAGAGGCCCATCTGATCGACGGCGCGGCGATGGTCGAATTCCTTGCCTGGCTGGACGAAACCGCGCCGGGCGGCGCCCTGACCGAGATCGATGTCGTCACGAAGCTGGAAGAGTTTCGCCGCGCAACCGGACAATTGCGCGAAATCAGCTTCGAAACGATCTGTGGCGCCGGTCCCCACGGCGCGCTGCCCCATTACCGCGTGACCCGACAGACGAACCGCGCGCTGAATCCCGGCGATGTCGTCGTGATCGACTCGGGCGGCCAGTATCCGTTCGGCACGACCGACATCACGCGAACGATCCTGGTCCCGCGCCCCGATGGCGCGGTCGATCCCGATGCACGCGCGGCCTTTACCCGCGTGCTGAACGGGATGATCGCGATTTCACGCCTGCGTTGGCCCGAAGGGCTGTCCGGCGCGCATCTCGACGCGATCGCCCGCTACCCGCTGTGGCTGGCCGGACAGGATTACGACCACGGCACTGGTCACGGCGTGGGCTGTCACCTCTCGGTGCATGAAGGCCCCCAACGGCTTGCCCGAACCGGCACCGTTGCCTTCCAGCCCGGCATGATCCTTTCGAACGAACCCGGATATTACCGCGAAGGCGCCTTTGGCATCCGCATCGAGAATTTGATTCTCGTCGAACCCGCACCCGATCTGCCGGGCGCGGATCCGCACCGCCGGATGCTGCATTTCCGCACATTGACCTTTGCCCCCATCGACAGAAGACTGATCGATGTCGATGCTTTGAGCGTCGATGAACGCGGTTGGCTGAATGCCTATCACGCACAGGTCGCGCAGCTTCTGGCACATCGCGTATCAGAGCCCGCGGCGCGATGGCTGCGCGAAGCGACGGCGCCGATCTGACATGGAACTGACATATCGCGGGCAGACACTTGCCCCGATGAAAACGACAGGTGGGAAGCGAACATGCAAATCACGATTCGTCCCGCGCAGGGCAAATGGGTCGTCCGCGCCGCTGGCGCCATCATCGGCGAAAGCGATCGCGCGCTGGAGCTGATCGAGGCCGATCTGCCGCCGGTCATCTATTTCCCGCGCGAGGATATAGCGATGGCCTTTCTGGATCGGTCCGACACGGTGACATTCTGCCCCCACAAGGGAAGCGCCGTGCACTTCACGGTAGTGGGCAAGAGCAACCGCATCGAAGATGCCGCGTGGAGCTATGAGACGCCCGATCAGTCCGTTGCCGCCATTGCGGGCCATCTGGCCTTCTACCCCGACAAGGTGACGATCGAATGCCTGTAGCGGCGTCGATCAGCTGTGTTCCTCGGCCGCGGTTTCGGCCAGCGCCCGCGCATAGGCCCGCAGCGCATCGGTCTGGAACACGGCGCCGACCAGTTCGGGCTGCTCTTGCCCCCTGGCCCTTCGCGTCACGGGGATGAAATCGGCACCTGACCGCTCGAACAGGCGCAGGGCGGTTTCCAGCGATTGCCGCTCGTCCAGCACCGTACCCTCGCGCATCAATTCTTCGCAGGCTTGCCGGTCCGCTGCGCGCGGATGCCCCATGGGTCTCAGTATCGACGACAGGCGGATGGTCTCGGCCAGGTAGGCCTGGGGGCCCGCGGCCAGATGGATGCCCCGACGTTCGAGCAATGCAAGAAAGAACGAACGTTCGACCAGGCGCGAGGCGATGGCAGTAGACAGCGACACCGCTGTCATGACGGCAATTCCGGTCTGCCAGTCGCCCGTCAGCTCGAAGACGATCAGCGTGGTCGAGATCGGCGCCCCCAGGACGGCGGCGGCGACCGCGCCCATGCCGGCCAACGCATAGACCGTCTGCGTGCCCGAGGCATCGGGGAAGATGCTGGTCGCGATCAGACCGAAGGCAAGGCCGGTCAGTGCGCCCACCACCAGCGACGGCGAAAACATGCCCCCGCCCATGCGCCCGCCCATCGTGACCGAAACCGCCACGACCTTGACCACCGCAAGCGCGATTGCCATGCCCAGCCCGATGCGCCCGGTCAGCGCCGCCGAGGTCGTCTCGTAGCCGACACCGATGATCTGGGGAAAGGGAATGGCAAGCGCCCCGAGAATCGCCCCCGCGATCACCGGGCGCAGATATCGCGGCATCCCCGTCTGGCCCTGCACCCACGACCCGAAATCGTCGGCAAAGATCACGGCCCGCATCAGAACCACGGCGACCAGCCCGCAGACCAGCCCCAGCAGCAGGAAGGCCGGAAGCTCGACATAGAAGCCCAGCGCGCTTTTCATCGGCAGGTGAAACTCGGTGACGCCGCCGAATTGCAGCCGGTTGATGACCGTCCCCGCGACCGAGGCGATGGCGATGGGCGCGAAGGCATGAACGGCGAAATGGCGCAGCACGACCTCGAGCGCGAAGATCGCCCCGGCGATCGGCGCATTGAAGCTGGCCGACACGGCCGCCGCGACCGCACAGCCCAGCAGATCGCGCCCTGTCATGCCGCTGGCATGGATGCGGTTGTTGACCCAGGTGGCAATCAGGGCGGCCAGGTGGACGACCGGCCCTTCGCGCCCCGACGAGCCCCCCATGCCCAGCGTGATCAGCGAAGCCAGCGCCGATGCAAGACCCGCGCGCCGCTCGACCCGGCCCTCGCGCAGCGCCGCGCCCTCGATCACGTCCGCGACCGATCGCACCCGTCCATCGGGCGTGAAACGGTGCAGGATCAGCCCCACGATCAGCCCGCCCAGGATCGGGACGCCCAGAACCCACCACCACGGCAGACGCTCGGCCGTCGTGGCCAGGCGCAGATCGTCGCTGCCATAGAAGAAGGTCTGCACCCATCCGATGCCCAGACGAAAGAACAATGCCGCCGCCCCCGAGGCGACCCCGACGGCGAGCGCAAGGAACCAGAACTGGATCTGGCTTGGCCCGCGCGTGCGCACCACATGCAGGGCGCGCGCGATTTCGGCACGGACCGAGACGAGTGCCTCGCGAATGGGGTTTATCTGTTCTTCCTGCATCCGCTAGTCTTCCTGCAGCCGGCGCAATTCCGCGGACCCGCCCTGTCGGGGCTTTCCCGGGCAGGCGGCTTGGCCTAGGGTCGCCGCGCCAGAACCCGAGGACAAAATGGCCCAGACGGCACTTGACGAAATCGCAACCTTCTTAGGGGATCGGCTGGTCCGGTCCAAGCCTGATCGCGACCTGCACGGACAAAGCGAAACCTGGTTTCCCGCGACGCCGCCGGATGCGGTGGCCTATCCCGAATCGACCGAGGAAGTGGCCCGGATCGTCGGGATCTGCGCGCGCCATGGCTTTCCTGTCGTGCCCTGGGGGGCGGGCACTTCGCTGGAGGGGCATGCCCTGGCCGTGCGCGGCGGGCTGTGTCTTGACACGTCGCGCATGAACCGGGTGCTGGAGATCCGGGCCGAGGACATGCAGGCCGTCGTTCAGCCCGGCATCACCCGCGAGGCGCTGAATACCGAATTGCGCGCCACGGGGCTGTTCTTTCCCGTCGATCCCGGCGCCAATGCCACGATCGGGGGCATGGCCGCGACGCGCGCCTCGGGCACGACGACGGTGCGCTATGGCACGATGCGCGACAATGTCATGGGACTTGAGGTCGTTCTGGCCGATGGCCGGGTGATCCGCACCGGATCGGGCGCAAGGAAATCGTCGTCGGGCTACGACCTGACGGGGCTTTTCGTCGGCTCCGAAGGCACGCTGGGCATCATCACCCAGCTGACCCTTCGCCTGCATGGCCAGCCCGAAGCGATTTCGGCCGCAACCTGCGCCTTCGACGATTTCGAGACCGCGGTCCAGACGGTGATCGCCACGATCCAGCACGGCATCCCCATGGCGCGGATCGAATTCGTGGACGAAACCGTTGCGGCGATCTTCAACCGGATGAACGGCACCGACCTGCCCGAAAAGCCGCATCTGATGGTCGAATTCCATGGCTCGGAGCGCGCGGTGACCGAGGATGCAGAACGTTTCGGCGAAATCGTGTCCGAGATGGGCGGCGGCCACTTTGCCTGGGCCACCCGGCCCGAAGATCGCAATCGACTGTGGGCCATGCGCCACGCGGCCTATCGGACGATCCTTGCCTCGCGTCCGGGTTCCATGGGCCTTGCCACGGATATCTGCGTGCCGATCTCGCGCCTGGCGCAGGCCGTGGCCGAGACGCGCGCCGATATCGAATCCAGCGGCATCCCCGGCCCGATCGTCGGCCATGTGGGAGACGGCAATTTCCACGCATTGCTGCTGATCGAGCGCGGCAATCCTGAAGAACTGGCCCGGGCCAAGGCCCTGTCCCGGCGCATGGCCGAACGCGCGATCCGGCTGGGCGGAACGATCACCGGCGAACACGGTGTCGGCGCGGGCAAGCTGGACCTGATGGAACTTGAACACGGGCCCGCCTGGCAGGTCATGGCAACCCTGAAGCGCGCCCTGGACCCCCGGGACATTCTCAACCCCGGCAAGGTGGTAAGGATAGAAACATGACGCTTGGCTCACCCGAAGATTTCGCACGCGCCTTTGCCGCCGCATGGTCGCGGCGCGAGCCCGAGGAAATCGCCGACCTGTTCGCGCCCGATGCCGACCTGTTGACCCTGACCGGCGCATGGGCCGAAGGCCGCGACCAGATCGCCGAAATCCTGGCCCAGGAGATGGCCGGCGCCTTTGTTCGCGCACGCATGGTCACGGGTCGCGGCAAGATCCGCTCCCTGGCCACGGGCGTGGTGCAGATCATGCAGCGTTATGTGCTGTCGGGCATCGTGAACGAGGACGGCAGCGATGCGGGGCGCGTGGGCGCGGTCCTGTCTGCCGTCCTGACCGAAGGAGAGGACGGCTGGCGGGTCGTCTCGGCGCAGTTCGCGGCCGAAGTCTAGCTTGGCCTCAGGCGGTTTCCATCGTCTCCTGCGCCAGCCTGCGAATGCGTCCGATCATTGCGCGCAGTCCGTTCGAGCGTTGCGAGGACAGGTGTTCGTCCAGCCCCAGACGGGCCAGTTCCGCCTGGGCATCGACCTCCAGCACCTCGCGCACGCTGAGACCGGCATACAGCGCATGAAGGATCGCGATCAGCCCGCGCACGATCATCGCGTCGCTGTCGCCCTGAAAGTCGAACCGCGCCTCTGGCCCGGTGCCTTCGATGCGGGGCAGAAGCCACACCTGGCTGGCGCAGCCCTCGACCTTGGTCGCGGGCACCTTGAAACTGTCATCCAGTGGCGGCATCGCGCGCCCCAGCTCGATGACGTGGCGATAGCGGTCTTCCCAGTCGTCCAGGAATTCGAACGTCTCGGCGATTTCCTCGAAGGCTTCGGTGGCCATGGCTTCCTCCGTCTGCGTTGCTTCACCTAGTCATTCGCGCCGCGCGCGTCCAGCCTGACCCGGCGCGCGGTGGGCCTTTTCAGCTGGGCGCGAATGGGCTAGGCAAGGCAGGAACCATCGAAGGAGGCCAAGGGGATGAGATTGCCGCTGACAGGTGCCGTGATCGTGGCGCTTAGCCTTGCAGGGTGCGGCACGGTCCGCGAAAGCCGGTTCAATCCCTTCAACTGGTTCCAACGCGCCGAGTCGGTGGAAACCCAGGCTGTGGGGGTCGTTCCCGACCGGCCCGAGGATCCGCGCGTCCTGGTGGCCCGGGTGACGGGACTTGCCGTCGAACGCTATTCCGGCGGCGCGATCGTCCGCGCCACCGGCCTGCCGCCGACCCAGGGCTGGTGGGAGGCCGAGCTGGTCCCCGAAAATGGCGGCGAGCCGGTCGATGGGGTCATGACCTATCGCTTTGTCGTGGCCCCCCCGTTGGGCGAGACGCGCGTTTCGACCCCGCAATCGCGCGAGATCGTCGTGGCCAGGTCGATCTCGAACGCCAAGCTGCCGCGCGTTCGGCAGATCGTCGTCATCGGCGCCGAGAACCAGCTGACCACCCGCCGCTAGGCGCAACGCCTCAGACCGGCACCACGCGAACGCTGCCGCCCCTGGCCGACAGCGCGATCTGTCCCCGGCACAGTTTCAGCGCGTCTTCGCCAAAGACCTCGCGCCGCCAGCCCTTCAGCGCGGGGACGTCCTCTTCGCCCGCCGCCAATGCATCGAGATCCGAAGACGAGGCAATAAGCTTGGGCGCGACCCCGGTCTGTTCGGATTTGGCCTTCAGAAGCACGCGCAGCAGGTCGGCCAGGGCCGAATCCACCTGCAGGTTCTGGCGCGGTTTCGATATGCGCGGGCATTCCTTTTCGGGGACCGCAAGCCCCGCCTTGACGGCGGCAATGATGCCCTCGGCAATCTCGGGCTTGCGCCCTTCGCGCATCAACAGCCGCGTGCGGCTCAGCTCCTCCAGCGTTGTCGGGCGGCTCGAGGCGATTTCTAGAAGCGCGTCATCCTTGAAGACGCGGTTTCGCGGCACATCACGCGCGCGAGCATATTCTTCGCGAAAACGGGCAAGTTCCCGCACGATGGCCAGGAATCGGCCCGAGGTCGTGCGTGTCTTGACCCGGCGCCAGGCATCCTCGGGATGGGTGACATAGGTTTCGGGATCCAGAAGGATCGCCTCTTCCTCCTCGACCCATTTCTCGCGGCCCGTGCGCTTCAGTTCAGCGGAAAGGAACTCGTAGATCTTTCGCAGATGGGTGACATCGGCCAGCGCGTATTTCTTTTGCGCGGGCGACAGCGGGCGATGAGACCAGTCGGTGAAACGGGAACTCTTGTCGAGATTCGCCTTGGCGATCTTGCGCACCAGCGTTTCGTAACCGGCCTGATCGCCAAATCCGCAGACCATCGCCGCGATCTGGGTGTCGAACAGCGGCTCGGGAAAGACCTTGCCGATCGTGTAGAAGATCTCCAGATCCTGCCGCGCGGCATGAAAGACCTTGACCGTGCCCCTGTGGCGGAACAGGTCGAACAACGGGTCGAGCGACAGACCATCGGCCAGCGGGTCGATCAGGACGGCCTCGCCATCGTCGCCCGGAAGCGCCATCTGCACCAGGCAGAGGCGGGCAAAGTAGGTGCGTTCACGGATGAATTCGGTATCGAGCGTGACATAGGGGCCTTGTTTGGCCTTGTCGCAAATGTCCGCGAGCTCGCGGGTCGTCGTGATCGTGCGCATAAGCTGTCCGTCAGGGGCGCGGGGTCATCCCGCCTCAGCCCCCTCTTAGGTCACTGCGCCGGGATTTGAAAGAGCCCGCAGCCCAGCCGGACGCGCATGTCTTACGCCAGATACACCGGGGTCCGGTCGCCTTCGGCGAAACGGCGCAGGACGGCCGGATACAAGCGGTGTTCCTGCTCCAGCACCCGGGCCGCCAGGCTGTCGGGCGTATCGCCAGGCAGGATAGGCACGCGCGCCTGGCCCAGGATCGGGCCGTCGTCCAGCACCGGCGTCACCTCGTGCACGGTGCAGCCGGCCTCTGTGTCGCCCGCGGCAATTGCGCGGGCATGGGTATGCAGGCCGGGATATTTCGGCAGAAGCGAGGGATGGATGTTCAGCATCCGTCCGGCAAAGCGGTTGACGAAACCGGCCGTCAGAACGCGCATGAACCCGGCCAGGCAGATGATGTCGGGTTCGGCCTGCAAGAGCGGCTTCACCAGTTCGGCCTCGAAAGCCGCGCGATCCGCGCCAAATGGCCGGTGATCGATGGCCGCAGTCGGAATTCCCATCTCTCGCGCGCGATTCAAGCCCCCGGCGGCCGGATCATTCGACAGGACAAGCACGGGCCGCGCCGGATGATCGCCGCGCATCGAGCGGCACAGCGCGACCATGTTCGACCCGCCGCCCGAGATCAGGATCGCGACGCGCTTCACCGCAGGTTGCCCCGATAGCGCACGCCCTGCCCCGCCACGACCCGGCCAAGGTCATGGACGGTTTCGCCAGCATCTTGCAGAATTTTCGAAACCTCGTCCGCACGGGCGGGATCGACGACCACGATCATCCCGATGCCACAATTGAAGGTGCGCAGCATTTCGGCGGCATCAAGCTCGGCCACATCGGCAAGCCAGTCGAAAACGGGCGGCAGCGTCCATGACGACAGGTCGATTTCCGCCCCCAGCCCCTCGGGCAGGACGCGCGGCAGATTCTCGGTGATGCCGCCGCCCGTGATGTGAGCCAGGGCATGAATGCCGCCCGCGCGCAGCGCCTGTATCAACGGGCGCACATAGAGCCGGGTCGGGGCAAGCAGCGCCGCGCCCACCGTTTCGTCGGCAAAGGGCGCGGGCGAATCCCATCCAAGCCCCGCGCGTTCCACGACCTTGCGCACAAGCGAATAGCCATTCGAATGCACGCCGTTTGACGCAAGGCCCAGCAGAACATCCCCCGCGGCCACGTCGCGCGGCAGATCGCTGCCGCGCTCCATAGCGCCAACGGCAAATCCCGCAAGATCGAAATCACCCGCGTGGTACATGCCGGGCATTTCGGCCGTCTCGCCACCGATCAGCGCGCAGCCCGACCGGGCACAGCCTTCGGCGATGCCCTCGACGATGCGCGCGGCCTGGTCGACGTCCAGCTTGCCCGTGGCGAAATAGTCCAGGAAGAACAGCGGCTCGGCCCCCTGGCAGATCAGGTCGTTCACGCACATCGCCACAAGGTCGATGCCGATCGTATCGACATGGCCCGTGTCGATGGCGATGCGCAGCTTGGTGCCCACGCCGTCGGTCGCCGCCACAAGAATCGGGTCGGAATAGCCCGCGGCCTTCAGGTCGAACAACGCACCGAAGCCCCCCAGCGCCGACATCGTCCCCGCCCGGCGCGTGCGCGCGGCGGCAGGCTTGATTCGATCGACCAGCGCATTGCCCGCATCGATATCGACGCCCGCATCGGCATAGGTCAGTCCCGTCTTCTTGGTCATCGCGCATCCTCCGGCCTGGTTGGCGATGCGATAGCCCAAAGCGCGCGACGGAGCAATGATCCGCGGCCTACCCCGTTGACCTTGCCGTGGGCACGTTCTAACCAAGCGGACAGGTCGGGCCTGTAGCTCAATTGGTTAGAGCAGGGCGCTCATAACGCCTTGGTTGGGGGTTCGAGTCCCTCCGGGCCTACCACGTGTTACGACAACGACGAAACTGGCAAGCAGCGCGGTCGGTGAACGCGTCTGACCCACGAACCATACGTTCATGGTTGCATTTGCCGTGATGATGCAGTGCGGCCCGATGATGATACGGTGGGGATGGTACCGCCTCCCCGGCTCGAACGGGGGACCCCCAGATCCACAATCTGGTGCTCTAACCAACTGAGCTAAGGCGGCACTTGGCGGCGATTTAGCGGCCCCAAAGACGGAATGCAAGGCCCAGTTTGCACCGGGTTGTGTGAAAATCCCGGTGGCGCCGGCCCGATCTGCTTGCGTCGCATGGCCAATCGACTATAGCCATGCCAACCTCAGGATGGAGACAGCTCATGGGTATCGACAAGGAAAGCGACATCGCCGCGAATCTTCAGATCGGCCCCACGACGCTTGGCATGGTTCGCATCTATGTCGAGGCCGAGGGCGTCGAACTGCCGCTGGATTTCGACCCCGAGGAAGCCGAGGAAATCGCCGAGGAGTTGCGCGCCGCGGCCGAAGCCGCGCGCGAGATGGGCGCCTCCAGATCCCGGTCGGTCAAGGACAAATCCCCGAAGCGGTGACGCCCGGATCGCGAAATGCCCGCAACCGCAGGGCGGCATGACGGGCGAATTTCTGGGTGATCACCTTGCGCCGCGCACCGGCCAGTTTCGATTCGGGGCCCATGCGCAGGATTTCTGCCCCATAGCCATCGGCGATGATCAGGCCGGTATCGGGTGGCAGCAGGTCGGTCGGGAAATCGGGGCCAACGGCCCAGAAGAACCGGTCGGCCCATTCCAGATAGTTCTGCCACTTGCGATCCGACACGTAATCGTCGCGGCTGGACTTGCACTCGACGATCCAGATTTCGCCCTTCGGGCCCAGCGCCATGACATCGACGCGAAGACCCGGCGCGGGGACCACCTCCTCGATGCCGACAAAGCCGTGCTGCAGCAGGTGGCGACACACGCCGCGCGCAAGAAGCTGTCCGGGGGCAAGATCCTGGGTCATGGTCACGTTATGAACATAACCGGAACATCTGTCCAGTCAGTCAAGGATCATTTTCCCGGCCACCCCTTGCCCCGCCCCGGGGCACACCCTATCTAGGGCGTGGCGGGTTCTGCGCCTCTCGTGAGCGGCATTTTTCCAGTGGCCGATAATCATCTCCGAGGGAGCTGGCTCTGCCGGGATCGTGGTCTCGGTAACTGGCGCCCACCTGGTATATCCAGGCTCTCGGGAAAAACACGCTGCCACGGTTGCCGTGGTTCCCGCCGCACCGTCCGAAAGTCGGAAAGTCGTCAGCCGCGAGGCTCGGACGTCACCGGAACCGTGGCCGGCACGACAGCCGGGACCGGGTTGGTCCGCTGCCTGCGGCCACCGGAATTGCCGTCATCGTCGGCCATGCGCATGATCGCGATGGCGAACTGCACACCGGCAAATACGATCCCGTTGAAAAAGACCAGCATCACGACCGCGATCCATCCCTGCGGAGAGGTCGAGACAAGATGCCACAGGTTCCCGACATTCGTCCAAAGCAGCGCAGCCACGAAGACCGCGGACAAGACGAAACCGATCACGACGTTTCGGATATAGACGCGCACCAGATGCGGCATGATCTGCCCTCCGACATGGTTCCATATACCAATATAGGGCAGATCGCGTGATTCGTACGCGACCAACGGCCGCATTCCGCCACAAATGCGCGTCAGAACGCTTCGGGCCGCGCCTCTCGGGCCATGTGGTCGAGGACCGCGTTCACGAATTTCGGCTCGCGCCCCTCTGGGAAGAAGGCGCGCGCGACGTCCACGAATTCGCTGATCACCACCTTGGGCGGGGTCGCGGGGTTCAGCAGCTCGGCGCCCGCCGCGCGGAACAGCGCCCGCAACACCGGGTCGATGCGGTCGATCGGCCAGCGCGCAACCAGCGCACGGTCGGTCATCTGGTCGATCCTGGCCTGCCAGTTCACGGCATCCTCAAGGATCTGGCGGAACAGCTCGGGATCGGCCTCGGGCATCTCGATACCCTCGATATCGGCGCCGAACCGATAGGATTCGAATTCCCGGCGCACGCGATCGAGCGTGTGGTCAGAAGCCTCCATCTGGAACAGGGCCTGAACGGCAAAGAGACGCGCCGCCGAACGAAGGCGGCGTCGTTCCTCGTTGCCCTTGCGGTTGCCGGGCCTGCTATTGGCGCGTTCGGTCATGCAGTCTGTGATCCTTCGCTGTCGCCGGCGATGCGGAATTCGCCTCCTTCGGGGCGGAATCCGATACCATGCGTCCGGCGCGCCCATTTGCGCGAAAGCGCGACCAGATGCAAGGCCGCCGCGGCCGCGCCGCCGCCCTTGTTCTGCCCCTTGGGATCGGCGCGCACCTCGGCCTGGGCGCGGTTTTCCACCGTCAGGATACCATTGCCGATGCACACGCCGTTCAGGCCCAGCAGCGTCAGCCCGCGCGAAGAATCGTTGCAGACCGTGTCGTAATGCGTCGTCTCGCCCCGGATGACGCAGCCCAGGGCGACGAAACCGTCGTAATCGGCCATCCGGCTGGCCATGGCGATCGCGGGCGGGATCTCCAGGGCGCCGGGAACCTCGACAACATCAACCTGCGCGCCGGCCTCTTCGGCAACCGCGCGCGCGCCGGCAACAAGATTGTCCGCGATATCCCGGTAATAGGGTGCCACCACGAACAGAAGCCTGACCCGGCCGTCGATTTTCGGAAGGGGAAGCTGATCGTGCGTTTCGTATCCGGCCATTGCTCAGTCCTCGGTGATGGGTCGCGTGCCGACGATATGCAGGTCATAGGCGTCCAGACCCACATAGCGCGTCAGCGGTGAATTGGTCAGCAGCACAAGATCCTTCAGCCCCAGCGACGAAAGGATCTGTGCGCCAAGACCGGTCTGCTTGACGATGCGCGGGCTGCCTTCGTCCTCTTCCTCGGTCAGAAGCTTGGCCTGTGGGTCGCGGAACAGGCAGACGACGCCGCGCCCCTCGCGCGCGATGATGCGCATGGCGCGGGCCAGCTCTCCCTCGGGCGCGGGGCCCAGCGCCAGCACGTCTTCCAGCACGTTCAGCGAATGCGCCCGCACCAGAACGGGTTCGGGCGTGGTGATGTCGCCCTTGGTCAGCACGACATGTTCGGTCCCGTCGATCTGGTCGGTGAAGATGCGCATCATCCATTCGCCACCATGCGCCGAGACAACCGGCCGCGCGGCGGTTTCCCGCACAAGATTGTCGTGCCGGCGGCGATAGGCAATCAGATCCGATATCGTCCCGATCTTCAGCCCGTGACGGCGCGCGAATTCCACCAGGTCCGGCAGGCGCGCCATGGTGCCGTCATCCTTCATCACCTCGCAGATCACACCCGCGGGGATCAGCCCCGCAAGGCGCGCGATGTCCACGGCGGCCTCGGTATGGCCCGCCCGGACCAGAACACCTCCGTCGCGCGCGCGCAGGGGAAAGATGTGGCCGGGCGTGGCGATATCCGCCGGCCCCTTGGTCGGGTCGATCGCCACGGCCACGGTGCGGGCCCGGTCGTGGGCCGAAATGCCGGTCGAGATACCCTCGCGCGCCTCGATGGAAACGGTGAAGGCCGTCCCGTGGCGCGAGGAATTGGTCGAGGCCATCAGCGGCAGGCCCAGTGCCTCGACCCGGTCCGAGGTAAGGGCAAGGCAGATCAGCCCGCGCCCATGCGTGGCCATGAAGTTGATGGCCTCGGGCGTGCACATCTGTGCCGGGATGACCAGATCGCCTTCGTTCTCGCGGTCCTCGTGATCGACCAGGATCACCATGCGCCCATTGCGGGCCTCTTCGATTATCTCTTCGGTCGGAGAGATGGCGGACATCAGGTCTTCTGTCATGGCAATCGCCTCGTCTCGGGCCCCATGCGGGCCGCGCGTATCATGTGTGTCTGGCCTGTGCGATAGACGATGAAACCCCGATTGGCCAGTCCGGTTGCGACCGGGCCGGCTCGGGCGACGTCATTACGCTGCGCGCTCGTCCTTGCGGGCCGCATCCCAGTCGCGCAGGCGCGCGACGTATCGGGCCAGCGTATCGACCTCGAGATTCACCCGGTCGCCTTCGCGCGCCGCGCCCCACGTCGTCGCCTGCGCGGTATGGGGAATGATGTTGACGCCAAAGCGGGCGCCCTCGACCTCGTTCACGGTCAGCGACGTGCCATTGAGCGCGACCGACCCCTTGGGCGCGATGAACGGGGCCAGATCCTCGGGCGCCTCGAATGTGAAGCGCATCGAACCGCCTTCGGGACGGATCGACAGGATTCGCGCCACGCCGTCCACATGGCCCGAGACGATATGCCCGCCCAGCTCGTCCCCCACGCGCAGGGCCCGTTCCAGGTTGATGCGGCGGCCGATCGTCCAGTCGCCGATATTGGTGCGCGCCACGCTTTCGGCCGAGATGTCCACGTCGAACCAGCCACGCCCGTCGGCACCCGGCCCGCGTTCGACCACCGTCAGGCAGACGCCATCGCACGCGATGGAGGCCCCGATATCGATCCCCTGCGGGTCATAGGAACAGCCGATGCGCGCGCGCAGATCGTCGCGCCGAGCAAGGTCCAGAACCTCCCCAATGTCGGTGATGATGCCGGTGAACATGGCTGCGACCCTTTCGACCCAGACAGACTTTGCGCCGTCATCAATCTGGCGCGGCTCATGTCTAGCCCCGCCGCGCCACTGCCGCAACCCTGCCCCATACCGGCCCCGCAATTGCCGCGTGACAGGACCGCAGGGATGTGAAGAATACCGCGCGGGATGAGGATGAGGAATCCGGGGATGGCCAGACCGGCATGACCACACGAATCGAGCGACGTTTCCTGATGCTGCAAGGGCCGCATGGGCCGTTCTTCTCGCAGCTGGGAAGAATGCTGCGCGAGGCGGGCGCGCAGGTCTGGCGCGTGGGATTCAACCGTGGCGACGAGCTCTTCTGGCGTGGGCCCGGTTACATTCCCTGGCTGGGCCGGCCCGAGGACTGGCCCGCCGAGGCCGAACGCCTGGTGCGCGAGCTTGGGATCACCGATCTGGTCGTCTATGGCGATGCGCGCCCGATTCACGCCCAGGCAATCGCCGTCGCGCGGGCGCGCGGCATCACCGTGCATGTCTTCGAAGAGGGCTACCTGCGCCCCTATTGGGTTACATATGAACGCGGCGGGTCGAATGGCAATTCGCGCCTGACCCGGATCGGGTTGGACCAGATGCGGCGTGCGGTCGAGCTGTGCGACCGCGAACAGCCACGTCCGCCGGCGCGCTGGGGCGACATGCGGCAGCACATGTTCTATGGCGCGCTGTATCACTTCGCGGTGATGGCGCTGAACCGCCGCTATCGCAATTTCCGCCCCCATCGCGGAATCAGCGTGACGCGCGAATTCCGGCTGTATCTGCGCAGGCTGCTTCTGGCCCCGCTGCACGCGATCGAGCGCCGCGCGGCAACCTGGCGCGTCAAGCGGGGCGGGTTTCCCTATCACCTTGTCCTGCTGCAGCTTGAACACGATTCCAGCTTTCAGGCCCATTCGGACCTGCGCAGCATGACGGAATTCGTCGATCTGTGCCTCGAGGCCTTTGCCCGTGGCGCGGCCGGGCATCACCATATCGTCTTCAAGGCCCACCCGCTGGAAGACGACCGCGCCGCGATCGCGCGCCATCTGCGGCACAGGGCGCGCGAGCTGGGTATTGCAGGGCGCGTGCATTTCATCCGGGGCGGGAAACTGGCGCCGCTGCTGGATTCCGCCCGCAGCGCCGTGACGGTCAACTCGACGGCGGGCCAGCAGGCGCTGTGGCGCGGCCTGCCATTGCGCAGTTTCGGCCGCGCGGTCTACAACTTTCCCGAATTCGTATCGAGCCAGCCGCTGGATCTGTTCTTTGCCGCGCCGAAACGCCCGGATACACGCGCCTATCGCGACTATCGCCAGTTCCTGCTGGAAACGTCGCAGGTCGCGGGCGGATTCTACTCGGCCCGCGGGCGGCGGCAATTGCTGCGCCAGGTCGTGGACATGATGCTGTCGGCCGAAGATCCCTATGACGCATTGGTGGCCGGACGGGCACAACCGCGGATTCATGTTCCCGCCCTCGATGCCCGGCTCTGGCATTGACGCGGATGGTTCTTTACGGTTCACCGCAAATGAAGCCCGACAAGTCGCGGGCCAAGGGACATGAGTGGAGGATGCCCGTGAAGGTCATTTCGTCGAAAACCCCGGTTTCACGCATGGCGCTGGGCACGGCGCTGCTTGCGGTGGCCCTGGGACTTGCCGGATGCGGTCTGCCGCGCTCGGGCCCGACGCGGGGCGAGCTGGTCGGCACATCCGAGGAAAACGCAGTCCCGGCCCATGTCGTGCCCGTCACTGCCGAGGTCGCGCGCATCACCAACGTGCGCCCGCCGCTGGGATTTTCGTCGAAATTCATCAAGGCGGGCACGATCGGCTCCGACGTCATCATGCCCGGCGACGTCCTGGGCCTGACGGTCTGGGAAAACGTCGACAATGGCCTGCTGGCCGGCCCGGGGATGAACGCCACGCATCTGCAGGAAATGCAGGTGGATGGCGACGGTTATATCTTTGTGCCGTACGCGGGCCGCATCAAGGCGGCCGGGAACACGCCCGAGTCGCTTCGCCGCGTGATCACGGCCAAGCTGGCCGAGCAGACCCCCGACCCGCAAGTCCTGGTCACCCGCGTGGCCGGCGATGGCGCGACCGTTTCGGTCGTGGGCAATGTCGGCGCGCAGGGCGTCTATCCTCTGGAGCGGCCAACGCGCACCCTGGCCGCGATGCTGGCCAAGGCCGGCGGCGTCGCGATCGAACCGGAAATCGCGCAGGTCGTGGTCAAGCGCAACGGCATGACCGAACGTGTCTGGCTGAAGGACCTGTACACCGACTCACGCTATGACATCGCGCTGCGGCCGGGCGACATCATCCTGGTCGAAAAGGACCAGCGGAAATTCACGGCCATGGGCGCAACCGGCGCGCAGACGCTTGTCGATTTCGAGACCCAGGAACTGTCCGCGATCGAGGCCCTGGCCCAGGTCGGCGGCTTGTCCTCGAACCGCGCCGATCCGACCGGAATCTTCATCCTTCGCATCGAGGAACCCGAAGTCGCGCGTGCCGTCCTGAAGCGGTCCGACATCACGACGCCCCAGCGCATCGTCTATGTCATCGACCTGACCCAACCGCAGGCGATGTTCAATGCGCAGGAATTCATGATCCGCGACAAGGACATGGTCTATGTGACCGAGGCCCCCTATGTGCAGTGGCAGAAGCTGCTGTCGGCCATAACGGGCACCGTCCGGTCGGCTGACACGCTGTCCACCGTGGGGAACTGATGGCCGAAAGGGCGGGCGATGGCACCGGCAGCCCCGATGCCACCCCCCTTTATGCCTATTCGACGACGTTCCTGACCGATCGCACCATCCGCCGCATCCTGACCCTTGCCGGGTATCGCATGCGGCTGGGCTGGCCGCGCGGACAGGGCGCGATGGTCGCCGCCTGGGGACGCAGTCCGACATCGCAGCGGGCCGAGAAGATCGCCCAACGCAGCGGGGCCGGCCTGTTGCGGATCGAGGATGCCTTCCTGCGTTCGATCCATCCGGCGCGCGAAGGGCACGAGCCGCCGCTGGGTCTGCTGATCGATCCGCATGGCGTACATTTCGACAGCGCGCGTCCCTCGTTGATCGAGCATATCATCCGCACGAACGCGATGGACGACACGGCGATTCTTGATCGCGCCCGCGACGGGATCGCGCGGCTGAAAGCGCTGCACCTGTCGAAATACAACGCCTTCGACCCCCGGATTCGGGCGCCCGATCCGGGCTATGTCCTGGTGATCGACCAGGTGCGCGACGACGCTTCGATCCGTCATGGCGGCGCCTCGGCCTCGACCTTTCGGGAAATGCTGGTGTTCGCGCAGGAAGAAAACCCCGGCGCCCGGATCATCATCAAACCGCATCCCGAAACCGTCGCCGGCCGGCGCATGGGCCATTACAACATGGGCCATGCCAAGGGGCGGATCAGCCTGCTGACCGACCCCGTTTCGCCATGGGAGCTGCTGGATGGCGCGGTCGCGGTCTATACCGTTTCATCGCATATGGGCTTCGAGGCCATCCTGGCCGGGCACAAGCCGCGCGTCTTCGGACAGCCATTCTATGCTGGCTGGGGCCTGACGCAGGATGAAAATCCGGTCGCCCGGCGGGAAAAGCGGCTGACGCGGGCGCAGCTTTTCGCCGCGGCCATGATCCTGGCGCCAACCTGGTACGATCCCTGCCGCGACCGGCTTTGCAGCTTCGAGGAAGCGGTGGACCAGCTCGAAGCCAGCGTGCGCGCCTGGCGCGAGGATCATGGCGGCCATGTCGCGCTGGGCATGCGTCTTTGGAAACGGCCGCATCTGCAACGGTTCTTTGGCCGCCATCGCCCCTTGCGTTTCGAATCCGATCCCGGCCGCGCCGTCGCGCGCGCCCGGCGCGAAGGCCGGGGCGTGATGGTCTGGGCAAGCCGCGAACCCGAAAGCCTGACGGCGCTTGCGCGCGGACTGAATGTCACGCGGGTCGAGGACGGTTTCATCCGTTCGCGCGGGCTGGGGGCGGAACTGGTCCCGCCCATGTCGCTGGTCGTCGATCGCTGGGGCATCTACTACGACCCTCTGCGCATGAGCGAACTGGAGCGCCTGATCGCCAAGGGTCCCCCACCGGGCGGCGAGGCGCGCGCCGAACGTCTTGTCGGACGGCTCATCCGCTTTGGCCTGTCGAAATACAGCCCCGAGTCCGGCGCGCTGCCGGATCTTCCCCATGGGCGGCGGATACTCGTTCCCGGACAGGTCGAGGACGATGCCTCGATCCGTCTTGGCGCGGGCGATGTACGGCGCAATATCGACCTTCTGGCGCAGGTCCGGGCCGAAAATCCCGATGCCGTGATCCTTTACAAGCCGCACCCGGATGTCGAGGCGGGCCTGCGCATCGGCCATGTGGCCGAGGAAGATGCCTTGCGCCATGCCGACGTCATCCTGCGCGATGTCAGCCCCGCGGCGGCGATCGAGGCCGCGGACGAGATCTGGACGATGACCTCGACCCTTGGTTTCGAGGCCCTTTTGCGTGGCAAGCGCGTGGTCTGTCTTGGTGCGCCCTTCTACGCGGGATGGGGGCTGACGCGGGACCTGTTCCCCGCCCCGGCCCGCCGCAAGGCACGCCCGAGTCTTGCCGCGCTGGCCCACGCGGTACTGATTGCCTATCCGCGCTATCTGGATCCGGTCAGCGGCCTGCCCTGCCCGCCCGAAGTCGTCGTGGACCGCCTCGTGCAAAGGCAGATCCCTGTTCCGGGCGCGGCCAACCGCACCCTGTCGCGCGTGCAGGGCCTTCTTGCCAGCCAGGCCTGGCTGTGGCGCTAGGCGCGGTCGTCTTCCTCGGGCCCGTATTTCTTCAGCAGGCCGCCCTGGGCAATGAAAAATGCAAACAGCGCCGCCGTCAGCCCGAAGGTCTTGAAGTTCACCCATGCCGCGTCGGACATCGTGCGCCAGACGATTTCGTTCGCCACGGCCAGCGCGGCAAAGAACAGGGCCAGGCGGCGCGTCAGGATCATCCATCCTTCGTGCCGAAGCGGCATCGCCTCGTCCAGGACCAGCGCCAGATAGGACCGGCCGCGCATCAGACCAAAGGCCAGGATTCCCGCGAACAGAAGATACAGCAGCGTGGGCTTCATCTTGATGAAGCGTCCATCGTTCAGCCAGACCGAAAGCCCGCCGAAGACGACCACCAGCACCAGCGTGACCATCTGCATCGGCGCCAGACGCCCGGTCATACGCCACAGGATTCCTGTCGAGATGGCCACCAGCACCACCAGCACCGCCGTAGCGACGACGAAGCCGCCATATTCCGCGCCCCCGATCGTCACCGTCTGGTCGCGCAACCGTGAAAAGACCACGAAGAAGGCGATGACCGGGCCCAGTTCCAGCCCGATCTTCAGCCAGGGATTGATCCGCTTGTGCTTGTCGTTCATGGCCCTATCCCGCCAGTTTCACCATCATCGCGCCCGCGGCGATCAACGCCATCAGGCCCAGCCGTCGCGGTCCCACCTTTTCCCCCAGGATGAGCCAGGCCACAAGCGCCGAAAAGACGACCGAGGTTTCGCGCAGCACCGCTGCCTCGCCGACATTGCCGATGCGGGTCGCCAGAAGGATCGCGCCAAAGCTGAAAAAGGCGACGAAGGCGCCGGCGATGCCCCGCTTCATGAGCGGCAGAACCTCGGACGACGGAAGGGCCCGCCAGCGACGCCATGTCCACAGCGGCATGAAAATGCCGTCGATCATGAAGAACCAGGCCAGAAAGGTGAACGGATCGGCGGTGGCCCGGATTCCATAGGCGTCATAGGTCGTATAGGCCGCAACGAAGGCTCCGGTCACGACCGCCCAGCCCAGCGCCGGGATCATCGTCGCGCGATCGACCGTCACATGGCGCAGGTTGTACAGCGCCAGGCCAAAGATGCCTGTCATCAGCACCAGCACCCCCATCCATTGCCCGGACGTGAACCGTTCGCCGAACAGAAGGCCCGCGCCGATCACGGCAAAGAAGGGGCCCGTCCCGCGCACGACGGGATAGACGACAGAATAGGCCCCGCGCGCATAGGTCATCGCCTGTGCCAGCTTGTAGCCCACATGAATCAGCGCGACGATTCCGAAGATCGGCCACATATGCGGCTCGGGCCAGGGAACGACGAACAGGGCAACGGGTGCGGCCATGATGCCATAGCTGGCATCGATTGCCGCACGCGACAGCCATGGATCGTGCCGCCCCTTCTGCAACGCGCCAAACAGCGCGTGCAGGAAGGCCGCCAGTAGCGCCAGTGCGATCGCGACCTGTCGGCCCGCCTCGGTACCTTCCAGGGAAATCAGCCAGTCGGTCATGTCGCCTGCATCCTTGCCAGCCACCACGCCACGGCGGGCGCGCTGCATGGCCACAGCCATTATGACCAATCGCATTGGGCGTCCAGCCGGGCGGCCCGCGCCGATCGTGGGGCGTGGTACTTTGCGTGTGCCCCTTGCCTTCGTGACGAAGGGGAAAGTGTGACTTTCCACCGCAAGCATGACGGCGTATAAGCGGCCAGATAAAGCGGGCCCGCGACGAAAGACGGGCCGCCGACAGGACCGATCGAGGACAGCGATGACCAAATCATCCCACGAAAATGACGTCGCCTTCATTCAGGCACTGGCCGACCTGCTGAACCAGCACGACCTGGCCGAGATCAGCGTCAAGCGCGAATATGGCGAAAACGACCGGCTGAACGTGACCGTGTCGAAATATGCGCCGCAGGTCGCATCCCCAGTCGCAGCGGCGCCTTTGGCCGCACCCGCCCCGGCGGCACCCGCGCCAGCCCCCGCGCCAGCCGCGGCCCCGGCAGAGAAGCCGGAGATCCCGTCGGATCCTGCGAACCATCCGGGCGCGGTGACTTCGCCCATGGTGGGCACCGCCTATCTGGCGCCCGAACCCGGCGCCGAGCCCTTCGTGACGGTCGGCAGCCAGGTCAAGGAAGGCCAGACCGTCATGATCATCGAGGCCATGAAGACGATGAACCACATCCCCGCGCCGCGGGCCGGCACCGTCAAGCGCATCCTGGTCGAGGACGGCACCCCGGTCGAATACGGCGCTCCCCTTCTCATCATCGAGTGAGGGCGAGATGTTCCAGAAGATCCTCGTCGCAAACCGGGGCGAAATCGCGCTTCGCGTGATCCGCGCCTGCCGGGAAATGGGCATCCGCAGCGTCGCCGTGCATTCCACCGCCGACGCCGATGCCATGCATGTGCGCATGGCGGATGAATCAGTCTGCATCGGGCCGGCGCCGTCATCGCAAAGCTACCTGTCGATACCGGCCATCATCTCGGCCTGCGAGATCACGGGGGCGGACGCGATCCATCCCGGCTATGGCTTCCTGTCCGAAAACGCCACCTTCGTGCAGGCGCTGGAGGATCACGGGATCGCCTTCATCGGCCCTTCGGCGGAACATATCCGCATCATGGGTGACAAGATCACCGCCAAGGAAACGGCGAAAAGCCTGGGCATCCCCGTGGTCCCGGGGTCCGATGGTGGCGTGGCCGATGTCGCGGATGCGCGCCGCATCGCGGAACAGATCGGCTATCCCGTCATCATCAAGGCAACCGCCGGTGGCGGCGGCCGAGGCATGAAGGTCGCGCGCGATGCCGATGAACTGGAGTCAGCCTTTCGGACCGCGCGAGCCGAAGCCAAGGCGGCCTTCGGCAATGACGAAGTCTATATCGAGAAATACCTGCAGCGCCCGCGCCATATCGAGATCCAGATCTTCGGCGATGGCAAGGGCAATGCCGTCCACCTGGGCGAACGCGACTGCTCGCTGCAGCGCCGCCACCAGAAGGTGTTCGAGGAAGCCCCTTCGCCCGCGATCAGCGAAGCCGAGCGCACCCGCATTGGCGAGATCTGCGCCAACGCGGTCGCCAAGCTGGGCTATTCCGGGGCGGGCACGATCGAATTCCTGTACGAGGACGGGAATTTCTACTTCATCGAGATGAATACCCGCCTGCAGGTCGAACATCCCGTCACCGAATCCATCTTTGGCGTGGACCTGGTGCGCGAACAGATCCGCGTCGCCGAGGGCTATCCGCTGTCGTTCACCCAGGACGAGCTGGAGATCAACGGCCATGCGATTGAAGTTCGCATCAACGCCGAGAAGCTGCCCAACTTCACCCCCTGCCCCGGCAAGATCACGCATTTCCACGCCCCCGGCGGCCTTGGGGTTCGCATGGATTCGGCGATCTATGACGGCTATACGATCCCGCCCTACTACGACAGCCTGATCGGCAAGCTGATCGTCCATGGACGCGACCGGAAAGAGGCCCTGGCACGGCTGAAGCGCGCCCTGTCAGAGCTGATCGTGGACGGTATCGACACGACGATTCCGCTGTTCCACGATCTTCTGGAAGAGCCGGACATCCAGTCGGGCAATTATTCCATCCACTGGCTGGAAAAGTGGCTGGAAAAGAAGTTCGCCTGAACGGCGGTCAGGGGCGGCCATGCTGAGTGCAGAGATGATGCTGGCCGCCTATGCCAGCGGCATCTTTCCAATGGCTGGAAGCCGTGATGACGCGGGGCTTCACTGGATCGACCCGCGTCGGCGCGGCATATTTCCCCTGGACGGATTTCACCTCTCGCGGTCGCTGCGCCGCGCGATTCGGCGGGGCGATTACCAGATCCGCACGGATGCGTCCTTTGACGCGGTGGTGCGCGCCTGCGCGGCGCGGCCCGAAACCTGGATCAATGCCGCGCTCGAGAGGGTCTATGCCGAGCTTCATGCCTGCGGCCATGCGCATTCGCTTGAAGTCTGGCAGGACGGCGCGCTTGCCGGCGGCGTTTTCGGGATCACGCTGGGCGGGGCATTTTTCGGGGAAAGCATGTTCTCGGCCCGAACCAACGCGTCAAAGATCGCGCTGGCCTATCTGGTGGACAGGTTGCGCCAGGCGGGATTCACCCTGTTCGACACGCAATTCCTGACGCCGCATCTGGCCTCACTGGGTGCCGTGGAAATTCCGCGCGCCGAATACCATCGCAGGCTGCACTCGGCGCTTGCGATCGATGCCGATTATTGTGTGCCCCCGGTGCCCTCGGCGTCCGAGCTGTTGCAGCGGATGACCCAGACGTCATAGCGCGGATGGTCAAGCGCCGACAGCGCCGGGCTCGAGGCGATCATCCATCCGTCGAACAGGACTTCGCCAGAGCTCCGATCCCGGATCGTCAGATAGGCATAGGCATCCGAATCGGGGTCGTCCACGGGATAGCGGCAGTCGCCAAGACGCACGTCCAGCCGACCATAGGTTGCACTCTGGCCGACGGCCAGATCCAGATCCGTCGTATCTGTGGCCACCTTATCCAGACCGCGCAGCATCGCGCCGGGCGCGCTTGCGACCTCCTGGGCCATGGCCACCGTGCCCAGCCCGGCAAGACCAAGGATCAGGGCCAGCGTTCTCATGGCGCGACCGTGTCGGAAGAACTCTTGCTGTCGGCGAATTTCATCATCAGCGAGATCAGGCTGACCGCGCCCTGCGTGTTCTCGATCTCGGTGCCGGGTTCAAGATTCATGGGGCTGCCGCCCGGCTGGATCTCCAGATAGGACCCGCCCAGCAATCCCTCTGACGCGATGATGGCGGTCGAATCGTCGGGAACGGCAATTGCACCGTCCACGGTAAAGGTCGCGTCGGCGCGATAGGTCTGCGGGTTCAGGCGCAGGTCGATCACCCGACCGATCTTCACCCCCGCCATACGCACATCGGTGCCGACCGTGATCCCCTCGGCCGAGCGGAAACTGGCCATCAGCTCGTATTCCTGCCCCCCACGGCTGACCGGCCCTTCGCCAGAAGCATACAGGACAAAGCCCGCTGCAACGGCGAGAACGGCTGCCCCGGTCAGGACTTCAGAGACGCTGTAGGACACTATTCGGGGCTCCACGCCTCGTAGTCACGACGCTCGACAGGCACAGGGCGGCGCAGCGAACCGGCAGGCGCATAGGCCAGCGGCGTGCCCGTGTAGTTCTCGTGATGCGGCTTTTCCCAAGGCTTGTGCTTCAGCGGCTTCGTGGTGGGCGGCTCGTCCCAGGTGTGGTGCAGCCAGCCGTGCCAGTCGGGACTGATGCGCGACGCTTCGGATTCGCCGTTATAGATGACCCAGCGGCGCTTGCCGTCGCGCGTCTGGTAATAGACGTTGCCCTGGTCGTCTTCGCCGACCTTCACGCCCCGCCGCGCGGTGAAGAGCTGCGTCCCGATCGTCTGGCCATTCCACCAGGTCAGAAGGCGAAGCAGGAAATTCATCAAGATACCCTCCAGGCCGTGTCCTGCCCCGTTATAACGATGGCGCGCCGAAGGTCCAGAGGTTGCGCGAATGCCGCCGCCTCTTGCGGCCCGAAATGCAAACGGGCGGCGCCATCGGCACCGCCCGTTCGGCAAAGTTTCCGGCCCGGCGGATCAACCCGCCGTCGCGGCCTTTTCGGTCTTGCTGTCGGTGTGGATCAACAGCGGCTTGGCACCGGCCTCGACGGCCTCTTCGTTGACCACGACTTCCTCGACCGAAGACATGCCAGGCAGTTCGAACATCGTCTCCAGCAAGATATCCTCGAGAATCGAGCGCAATCCGCGCGCGCCGGTCTTGCGTTCGATCGCCCGGCGGGCAATCGCCTTCAGCGCGTCGGGCGTGAAGGTCAGCTTGACGCCTTCCATCTCGAACAGGCGCTGATACTGCTTGACCAGGGCGTTCTTCGGCTCGGTCAGGATGCGCACCAGGGCGTCTTCGTCCAGATCCTCCAGCGTCGCGATGACCGGCAGGCGGCCGACGAATTCGGGAATCAGGCCGAATTTCAGCAGGTCTTCAGGCTGCAAGTCCTTGAACAGCTCGCCGACATTGCGCTCGTCCGGGCTCTTGACTTCGGCACCAAAGCCCATGGCCGAGCCCTTGTTGCGCTGGGCGATGATCCGCTCCAGCCCGGCGAAGGCGCCACCGCAGATGAACAGGATGTTGGTCGTGTCCACCTGCAGGAATTCCTGCTGCGGATGCTTGCGCCCGCCCTGCGGCGGAACGCTGGCAACGGTGCCTTCCATGATCTTCAGCAGCGCCTGCTGAACGCCCTCGCCCGAGACGTCGCGGGTGATCGAGGGGTTGTCGGACTTGCGCGTGATCTTGTCGACCTCGTCGATATAGACGATGCCGCGCTGCGCGCGTTCCACATTGTATTCGGCGGCCTGCAGCAGCTTCAGGATGATGTTTTCGACATCCTCGCCGACATAGCCGGCCTCGGTCAGCGTGGTCGCATCGGCCATGGTGAACGGCACATCAAGGATACGTGCCAACGTCTGCGCCAGCAGCGTCTTGCCGCAGCCGGTCGGACCGATCAGCAGGATGTTGGATTTCGCCAGCTCGATGTCATTCGACTTGGCAGCATGGTTCAGGCGCTTGTAATGGTTGTGCACGGCCACCGACAACACGCGCTTGGCGTGGTCCTGACCGATAACATAGTCGTCAAGAACCTTGCAGATCTCGCGCGGCGTGGGAACACCATCCTTGGCCTTGAACCCCGAGGACTTGGTTTCCTCGCGGATGATGTCCATGCACAATTCGACGCATTCGTCGCAGATGAAGACCGTGGGGCCTGCAATCAGCTTGCGCACCTCATGCTGCGACTTTCCGCAGAAAGAGCAGTAGAGGGTGTTCTTGCTGTCGCTGCCGGAAGTGTTCGCCATCGTAATCCTCTGCGGCCTTCTGTCATGGCGCGGCCTGATGGCCGCGACTGTCATCAAGATTAGGGCAGCCTATCGGCCTTCACAATGCCAAAAAGTGCCCCACGGGGCTTACTTCTTGTCGTCCTTGCCCTCGCGCGCGGTCAGGATCTCGTCGATCAGGCCCCATTCCTTGGCCTCCTCGGCCGACATGAACTTGTCGCGCTCAAGCACGGCCTCGACGTCCTCATAGGTCTGGCCCGTATGTTTGACATAGATCTCGTTCAGGCGGCGCTTGAGTTTGAGCGTCTCCTGCGCATGGATCCAGATGTCGGTCGCCTGGCCCTGATAGCCGCCCGAGGGCTGGTGCACCATCACCCGGCTGTTGGGCAGCGAGAAGCGCATGCCCTTTTCGCCCGCGGTCAAGAGCAGCGATCCCATCGAGGCCGCCTGGCCGATCACCAGGGTCGAAACCTTTGGACGGATATACTGCATCGTGTCGTAGATCGACAGGCCCGAGGTCACGACGCCACCGGGGCTGTTGATGTACATCGCGATTTCCTTGTTCGGGTTCTCTGCCTCGAGGAACAGAAGCTGCGCACAGATCAGCGTCGCCATCGCGTCATGCACGGGGCCGGACAGGAAGATGATCCGCTCCTTCAGCAGGCGCGAATAGATGTCGTAGGCCCGCTCGCCGCGCGAGGTTTGCTCGACCACCATCGGCACGAGGGTGTTCATGTACAGGTCAATGGGGTCTTTCATGCTCGGTCCGCCTCTTGTCTCACGTGATACCCGTTCCCTGCCATAGCGACAGGGCGTTACCCATGTCTTAGTCAGCCGTTCGGGGGCCTGCAAGGGCAAGCGGCGATGCGCGCAATCGTGCATTGCCAGGCGCGCGCGGCGGACTATGTTCCGGACATGTCGTCGGAACTTCTGATCGTGGCCCATGGCCAGCCCTCTGACCCGCACCCCGCCGAGGCCGAAATGAACGCCTTGGCGGCCCGGGTCGCGCGACGTCTGCCCGGCTGGCGCGTCGGCGCGGCGACGCTGGCGGACCCGACTGCCCTGCCGCGCGCGCTGGACGGGCTTGACGATCCATTCGTCCTGCCCCTGTTCATGGCCGATGGCTGGTTCACGCAAACGGCCCTGCCCCGCCGCCTTGCCAAGGCAGGTCGGCCCGGACTGCGCATCCTGACGCCCTTGGGCCTGATGCCCGAGCTGACCGAACTGGCGCGCGACATCGTCGCGCAATCGCTGGATGCGCTAGGATGGCGCGCGCAGGACAGCACGCTGCTTCTGGCCGCCCATGGCTCGGGGCGCAGCAGGGCGCCGGCCGCAGCCGCACGGGCGATCGAAACGGCGCTACGGACCGCACTGCCCCTGAGATCGATTGCGACGGGCTTCATCGAAGAGAGCCCCCGGCTTGTCGATGCCGCGCGCAATACCGATCACAAGGCCCTGTGCCTGCCGCTTTTCGTGGCGCGCTGGGGCCATGTGCGCGACGATGTCCCCGACGCCCTGTCGCAGGCGGGTTTCGCCGGTCACCTGCTTGATCCCATTGGTCTGCATCCACGCATTCCGGAAATACTAGCGCATGCCGCGCGGCAGGCCGTGTGGGATTGCACAGCCTGACCATTCCGTGACACGGTGGTTCCCCTCTGCCTGATATCAGGGAACGATCGATGCCAAGCCTGTCACCCAGCCTGTTCCTGCTGCATGTCGCCGGCGCAGCCGCGCTGTTGCTGTGGGCGGTGCGCCTGGTTCGCACGGGGGTCGAGCGCGGATGGTCGGCCGACCTGCGCAAGCTGCTGCGGGGCAGCGCCGAATATCGCCTTCGGGCGGCACTGGCCGGAACGGGCGCGGCGGTCTTGCTGCAAAGCTCGACGGCGGTCGCCATTCTGGTTGCGGGCTTCGTCGCCTCGGGTGCTTTGCCCGGGATTGCGGCACTGTCGATCGTTCTTGGCGCCGATCTTGGCTCGGCGATCGTGGCGCGCATCCTTCTGGTGCGGATGGACTGGGTGGTTCCGTTGCTCCTGCTTGCCGGCGTGACGCTGTTCCTGCGCACATCGCGGCTGGAGCTGCGCATGGCCGGGCGCGTTCTGATCGGACTGGCGCTGATCTTCGTCGCCCTGTCCATGCTGCGCGCGGCAACAGGGCCGCTTGTCTCCAGCCCCGGCGTCGGGATCGCGATTTCCTATCTTGGCAACGACCTGTTCACGGCCTTCCTCATCGGAGGTCTGTTTGCATGGGGGGTGCAATCCTCGGTCGCCGCGGTTCTTGTCTTCGTGACCCTGGCGGCCGAGGGGCTGCTGCCGGCCCCGGTCGGGGCCGCGATGGTGCTGGGGGCCAATCTGGGGGGCGCGATGATCGCCCATGTGCTGACGTTGAACGCCGAGATTTCGGCGCGTCGGGTCATTCGGGCAAATCTTGTGCTGCGCGGTGGCGCGGCCGTGACGGTGCTGTTTGTCCTCTCGCTGATGGCTCCGCCGCTGGATCTTCTGGGCGCGACGCCGGCAACGCAACTTATCGTGCTGCACATCGTCTTCAATCTCGTTCTGATGCTCGTGGGGCTTGTCCTTGCCAGCCCTGTCATGGCTCTGGCCGAACGCATGGTGGCCTCGCCGGTCGCCCAGGCGCGGATTGCGCGAATCTCGGCACTGGACCCCGAGGCACTGACGAATCCCGACCGGGCCCTGACCTGCGCCCGGCGCGAGATCCTGGCGATGGGCGAATCGGTCGAAGCCATGCTGCGCCCGGTGATGGGCCTGTACCGCCAGTGGGACGAAGCGACCGCGCAGGCAATCCGCGACCGCGATGCCGAAATCGACCGGATGCATATCGCGATCAAGCTGTACCTGGCGCGGCTGACCCGCAGCGTGGGCGATGACGACACGATTGCCCGGCGGATCCTTGCCCTGGCCGATATCGCGGTGAACCTCGAGGGCGCCGGCAACACGATCAGCGACACGATGCTGAATCTCGCGCAGCGGCGCGAGCGGCTTGGGCTGGCCTTCTCGGACGAGGGCTGGGCCGAGTTGTGCGACTTCCACGACCGCGTTCTGGCCAATGCTCAGGCCGGGCTCAACCTTTTGGTGACGATGGACCCGGACGCCGCCCGCGCGCTGGTCGTCGAGAAGGACCGGATTCGCGATATTGAACAGCAGCTTCAGCGCTCGCATCTGGAGCGGCTGAAACAGGGCCGCGTCGAAAGCATCGAGACATCGAACATCCACCAGGAGACGCTGCGCGCCCTGAAACAGGTCAACGCGGCATTTGCGATGATCGCCTATCCGATCCTGTCTGAGACGGGCGATCTGCTGTCGAGCCGGCTAAGCCGCCAGACGGGCTGATTGGCTGGCAGCCGGGGCCAGCCACCGAAGGGCTGGCCCCGGGGTCCCGGTCACGACGGGCCGAGACGGAGCGGGCCGAGACGGAGCGGGCCGAGACGGAGCGGCCGCATTGTCGGACGTCACTTGATGATCGTTTCGGGGCCCATCACCCGGGTCGGCAGCCAGGTGGAGAGGACCGGCACATAGGTGACGATAATCAGGAACACGAACAGCACCGCCAGGAAGGGCGCGGCAGCGCGCACCACCCGCATCATCGACATGCCGGCCACGCCCGACGTCACGAACAGGTTCAGCCCGACCGGGGGCGTGATCATGCCGATCTCCATGTTCACCACCATGATGATGCCCAGATGGATCGGGTCCACACCCAGCGAAATCGCGATCGGGAAGACCAGCGGCGCCACGATCAGGATCAGGCCGGACGGTTCCATGAACTGGCCACCGATCAGCAGGATCACGTTGACGATGACAAGGAACATGATCTTGCCAAAGCCCGCGTCCAGCATCGCGCCCGCCACCTTCTGCGGGATCTGCTCGTCCGTCAGCACATGCTTCAGGATCAGCGCGTTGGCGATGATGAACATCAGCGTGATCGTCAGCTTTCCCGCCTCGAACAGCGTGTCGCGCGTATCGCGGTGGAAGAAGGCCGTGACCAGCGCGATCGGCTTTTGCAGCAGGGTCAGGTTCTGCCCCTCGCGCGCCAGCGGTCCCATGTCGCGATAGATGAAGCAGGCCACGATGAAGGCCCAGACCGAGGCCACCGCCGCCGCCTCGGTCGGGGTGAAGATGGCCGAGGTCACGCCAGGGATTCCGTACAGACCGACCATGATGATGACGATCAGCATCAGGCCCCAGAAGGCTTCCGAGAAACTGTCGAAGATTTCGCCCCAGCCCTTCCATTCCTCGCGCGGCATCTTCTTCCAGATCGCCCAGATCAGGATCGTCGTCATCAGCATGCCGCCCGCCAGCAGGCCGGGGAATACGCCGGCAAGGAACATGCGCCCGACGGACACATCGGTGGCCGAGGCATAGACGACCATGACGATCGACGGCGGAATCAGGATTCCCAGCGTGCCCGCATTGCAGATGACGCCCGCCGCGAAATCCTTGGAATAGCCCACCTGGCGCATCGCTGCGATCACGATCGAGCCGATCGCGACCACGGTCGCGGGGCTCGAGCCGGACAGGGCCGCGAACAGCATGCAGGCAAAGACGCCCGCGATCGCCAGACCGCCCGGCAGATGCCCCACGCAGGCGATCGAGAACCGGATGATCCGCCGCGCCACGCCACCCGTGGACATGAAGGTCGAGGCAAGGATGAAGAACGGAATGGCCAGCAGCGTCGCATGCCCCTCCATCGCCTGATAGAGCGATTGCGCGATCGAGGCCAGCGAGGTTTCCGAGAACCAGAGCAGGAAGAGCGTCGAGGACAGGCCCAGCGAAATCGCGATCGGCACACCGATCAGCATGAAGCCGATGACCATCGCGAAAAGAAGAACGACTTCCATGCCTTATTCCCCTTCGTTCAGATGGCGCACATCGGCCACGGCATCTTCGGCCTCGTGGCTGACGATCAGGCTGTCGCGCTGCCCGGTGATGATCTGCCAGGTTGCCTGGGCGACGCGGAACAGCAGAAGCGCCGCGCCGATGGGCAACATCGCGTATGGAATGAAGCGCGGCAGCTTCTCGTAGTGCTCGCCCTGGTTGAAGATCGGCTCGATGAAGCGCAGCCATTCGGGCATTGGGATCTGGTCGGTCTCGTACCAGGCCCGGTCGCGGGTGGGGATGAACCCGTCCGGGAACCACCGCCCCCCGGTCTGCTGGAAGCCCGCGAAGGGCGCCCAGTAATCCCACGCACCCTTCATCAGCAGAAAGGCATAGGCAAGGCAGCACAGCGCGGCGATCAGGGCCAGGATCCGGCGCCCACGTGACGGCAGCACGTTGATCACCGCATCCACCCCAAGATGGGCCGTGACCTTGACCGCGTAGGACATCCCGAACAGCACCAGCCACGCAAACAGCGCCAGCGTGACCTCGAGTCCCCAGATCAGCGAGGAATTGAAGAGATATCGCAGCACGACATTGACAAAGGTGATCACCGTCATCGCACCCAGGATCAGGGCGATGAAGGTTTCCTCGAGTTCGTTGACGATACGGCCCAACGTCGTCGTCGGGCGATGATGACCGCTCATGCCAGCCCCCCCCCTTCTGTGCGCCGGGCCCGGCGATCCTCCGCCGGGCCCGGGCAAGTCATTTCATCCGAAACGCTCAGCTTCCCGAATTGAAGCTCTGCGCCGCGTCGATGTTTTCCTGGCCGATGCCATCGGCGAACTTGGCCCAGACGGGCTTCATCGCATCGACCCAGGCCTGGCGCTGTTCGGGCGTCAGTTCGCGGATCACGCCACCGGCATCCAGGATCGCCTGGCGGGCCTGCTGATCGACCTCATTGACGGCGGCGTTCCGCTCGACAGTGACTTCATGCAGGATCGTCAGCAGCTGTTCGCGGATTTCGGGATCGAGGCTTTCCAGCCAGTCCACCGAGGCCACGACCAGGTAATCCAGCACGCCATGGTTGGTCTCGGTGATGCCGTCCTGAACTTCGTAGAACTTCTGGCCATAGATGTTCGACCAGGTGTTCTCCTGCCCGTCCACGACGCCCGTCTGCAGCGCGCCATAGACCTCCGAGAAGGCCATCGGCTGCGCCGAGGCGCCCAGCTGTTCGATATAGGCGATGATCACGTCCGAAGGCTGGACGCGGAACTTCAGCCCCTTCATGTCCTCGGGCATCAGCAGCGGGCGATTGGCCGACATCTGCTTCATGCCGTTGTGCCAGAATTCCAGCCCCTGCAGACCGCGGCGAACCATCGAGTTCTTCATCTTCTGACCGACTTCCGAATTCTGGAAGGCGTCGACCGCGTTGATGTCCTTGAACATGAACGGCAGGTCGAAGATCTGGAACTGCTTGGTAAAGGCCTCGAACTTCGACAGCGAAGGCGCGGCGAACTGCACATCGCCCTGCAGCATCGCCTCGAGCACCTGGTCGTCATTGTACAGGGTCGAGTTCGGATAGACCTCCATGCAGGCCTTGCCGTCCATCTCGGTGTTCACCCGCTCGGCGAACAGGTTGGCGGCAATGCCCTTGGGGTGCTTGTCGGCATTGGTGACATGGCTGAACTTGATGACGATCTCGCCTTCGTCGCAGCCGGGGCTTGCGATCGCGGCGCCGGCGGACAGGGCCAGCGCGACGGCGGTCATCGTCGCGGTCAGTTTCTTCATTCCGGATTCCTCCCTAGCAGCATTCTGCGCCGCCAGCATCGCGCTGACGGCGGACGCTTCTTGATGAGCCACGCCAGTCGCGCGCGATCAAGCGTCCTTGCAGGCGGTCAAGAAACGATCCTCAAATTGTTGTTTTCATTTCATTTTCTCTACCACGTCCGGGCAAGACCCCGATCCGGCGTGCGAAGGATCACACAGCCGTTACCGTTAACTGTGCGAAATTCCGCACAAATCGGGCTCAACGACGATAGGTTTCGGGCCGGATTCCGTGCCGCGCTAGCTTGTCATAGAATGTCTTGCGCGGCAGCTTCAGCGTGGCGGCGGCCTCGGTCGCGTTTCCGCCGTGACGCTGCAACGCCTCGATCAGCAGCGACCGCTCGACCCGCGCCATCTGCTCGACCAGCCCCAGCGGTGCCGCGCCTTGCAAGCGTGACCGTTCGGGGCCGATCGCGTCCAGCCCCATGGCAAAGCGCATGGCCGCGTTCATCAGCGATCGCGCATTGCCCGGCCAGTCCTGCGCCATGAGTTCGGCGATCACCTCGGGCGTGATCTCGGGCATCGGCAGGTCGGATTGTTCGCAGGCAATGGCCACGTAATGACGGAACAGGACGGGGATGTCCTCTGGGCGCTCCTTCAGGGCGGGAATGCGCACCCGGATCACGTCCAGCTTGTAGAACAGGTCCGGATTGAACCGCCCCTGCTGCACCTCGCCCTCAAGGTCGCGATAGGTCCCGGCGATCACGCGGATGCCCGGATTGGAGTCGATCAGGTCAATCAGGGCGAACTGCGCCCCGGCCGCCATGGCGGCGATCTCGTCGAGAAAGATCGTGCCCCCTTCGGCGCGTGAAAATGTATCGGCCAGCATGGGCGCATCCGCCGTGGCGGCGGAGAGTTTCAGAAGGGGACGGGTCGCCGCGGCCGAGAGCAGATGAATGACCTCGGCCATCTTCGCGGTTCCCGAACCCGGCGGGCCGGAGATCAGAACCTCGGCCGAACTGCGCGCCGCGGCCCGCGCCGCCTCGCGCATCTGCTCGGACAGGGCTGACGTCCCGACCAGCATCCGCGCCGCCGCATCCCCGCGCCGGATCTCGCGCCGCAAGGCTCGGTTTTCCAGAACCAGCGCCCGGGTCTTGAGCGCCTTCTGCACCACCGCAACGAAATCCGAAGGGTTGCAGGGCTTTTCCAGAAAGTCGAATGCCCCCGCGGACATGCCCCGGACCGCCATCGGCACGTCGCCATGGCCGGTCAGCAGGATCACCGGCAGCTCGGGGTCGGTCTTTCTGGCGTGCTCCAGCAGATGGAAGCCATCGCGACCCGGCATTCTGATGTCGGATACGACGATACCGGCAAAGTCGCGGCCGATATGGTCCTTGGCCTCGATGAAGCTGCCCGCCAGCACCGGGCGCAGGCCGGCCAGCTCCAGCGTCTGGCCCAAGGCCTCTCGCACGGCGCGATCGTCATCGACCAGTAGAACGCGGTCGCTCATGCTGCTCTTGCTCCTTGCGCGGCATCCAGCTCGACGGTGAATTCCGCACCCCCCTCGGCCGGGTTGCGCGCGCTGATCGAACCGCCAAAGCTCTTGACGATGGAATACGAGATCGACAGCCCCAGCCCCATGCCTTCGGATGCGCCGACCTCCTTGGTGGAATAGAACGGGTCGAAGATGCGCTCCGGCTCGCGGATACCGGGGCCCGTGTCGCGTATGCGCAGGGAAACGCGGGTGCCATGCCGGTCGAACGCAATGCCGATACGGCCGCCCTGACCGATCGCATCGGCTGCGTTGGACAGCAGGTTCACCACGACCTGCTGCAGGCGGACCTCTCCGCCGCGCACCATTACCGGAGCATCGGGAACGGACCAGTCCACCGTGATGGCCGCCCTGGACAGGCGTGGCTCGACCAGCTCCAGTGCGGCCTGAACCACCGCGACCAGATCGACATCGCCCATCCCGTCGCTTTCCTGCCGCGCGAAAGTCCGCAGGTTGCGTATGATCCGCCCCATCCGCCGTGCAAGATCGGCGATACGCGACAGGTTGTCGGCGGCGCGGCCGGGCTCGCCCCGCTGCAGGAATTGCGCGGCATTCTCGGCATAGGACTGGATCGCCATCAACGGCTGGTTCAGCTCGTGACTGATCCCCGCCGACATCTGGCCCAGAGCAGACAGCTTGCCCGCCTGCACAAGCTCGGCCTGCGTGCGGCGCAACAATTCGTTGGCCTGTGACAATTCCCGCGTGCGCTCGGCCACGCGCGTCTCCAGCCGCGCATTGGCCTCGGCCTCGGCCGCCAGCCTGGTCGCCAATGCGCGCCGACGCTCCCACAGGGCATACAATGCCGCGCCAACCACGACAAAGGCCGCCGCCGCCAGCATGGATTGCAGGATCGCCTGGCGCTCGGCCGGCGCGATGTCCACCAGCGCCTCGCCGGTCATGCCGATTACCGGCAGGGGGCGCGTCAGGTGCAATGCGCGCCGTGGAAGATATGGCCCGCCATTGAGGACCCAGATCTCGTGCCCTCCAAGGCGGCGCGCATCCTGCCCCAGATAGTTCCGCCCGCCGTCGCGGCGCACCAGATCGACCAGGATCAGCTCGTCCCGGTTCGAAACGAACACCGTTCCCTGCCGGTCGCTGAAGAAGACGATCATCGGTTCGCCGCGCCAGACGACCTCGACCGCTTCGGTGTCGATCCGGGCCACGACCGCGCCCAGAACGGGCCCATCGTCGGAAAAGACCGGCGCGGCATAGACGAACAGGCGACGCCCCGTGCCGGGCTCCACCTCGTGGTGAAAGCCCAGCGCCCCCTGCAATGCGCGGCGGACCGATGGCGCGTCCGACAGGTCTCGCCCCGCCCGCGCGGCATCGTCCGAGGACGCCAGAACCTGCCCCGCGACACCGACGACGACAAGTTCGTCCGATCCGGTGATGTCGGCCGCCTTCTGCAGGACCAGATGCGCCTGAACGGGGTCGCTGTCGGGACGCTCGGCAAGCTGCCGGATTTGCGGATGCCCCGCGATCAGGACCGTCATCTCGCGATAGCGCTGCAATTGCCCGATCAGGCGATCGCCCGACAGCGCAAGATCGGCCCGGCCACGCTCCTCCAGCCTGTCCAGCGCGTGGGCAAGCGCGTTCCACCACACGCCGCCCGTCACGGCCGCGAACAACAGGAACAACATCAATGGGGCCAGAAGCCGGCGCAGCATTCGCCTCTCCTTTTTCCGGCAATCTGCCAGCAGTATGCGGCGAATGCCAGAGGCGGACGACGGGGCTTGCCCTGAGGGCCGACACGGTGCTTGGATTGCACGGTCGAAAGGATCGATCCAGGGAGGAAACAATGATCCATCTGAAATCGCGGCTGGTCGCCTTGGCCACGGCCGCCGTCCTGACGCTTCCCGGCGCGGCGCGCGCCGAGGAGTTCATCAACATCCTTACCGGCGGCACGTCGGGCGTCTATTATCCGCTGGGCGTCGCCCTGTCGAAGGTCTATGGCGAAAAGATCGAGGGCGCACGCGTCCAGGTCCAGTCCACCAAGGCGTCGGTCGAGAACCTGAACCTGCTGCAGCAGGGCAAGGGAGAGCTTGCCTTCGCGCTTGGCGACTCGGTCAAGCTGGCCTGGGAGGGCGACGCCGAGGCGGGCTTCAAGGCGCCGCTGGACAAGCTGCGCGGAATCGCGGCGATCTATCCCAACTATGTGCAGATCGTGGCTTCGGCCGATTCCGGCATCCGCACGCTGGCAGACCTGAAGGGCAAGAGCCTTTCCGTCGGTGCGGCCAAGTCGGGGACGGAACTCAACGCAAGAAAGATCTTTGCCGCCGCGGGCATGAGCTATGAGGATCTGGGCAAGGTCGAATACCTGCCCTTCGCCGAGTCGGTCGAGCTGATCAAGAACCGCCAGCTGGACGCGACGCTGCAATCGGCGGGTCTGGGCGTGGCCTCGATCAAGGATCTCTCGACCTCGATCGACATCCAGATGGTGTCGATCCCGCCCGAGGTCGTCGAGAAGCTGGGCGCGCCCTACATTGCCGCAACCATCCCCGCAGGTACCTACCAGGGGCAGGACGAAGACGTGCCGACCGTGGCCATCGTCAACTTCCTTGTCACGCACCAGGACGTGTCCGACGAAACCGCCTATCAGATGACGAAGCTTCTGTTCGAAAACCTGGGCGAGCTTGAAGCGGCACACAAGGCGGCGGCCCAGATCAAGCTGGAAAACGCGCTGAACGGAATGCCGATCCCGCTGCATCCGGGCGCCGAGCGCTTTTATCGCGAGGCTGGCCTGATGTAGGTCCAAACCGGCCCGGGCGGCACCGCCCGGGCTGACTCTTTCCTGCGGACGGACAAGGGAGAACGCGCGGTGACAACACACAGGACCGACGCATCGACCGATGACGCGCAAGCCGTCATTCACGACCCGCTTGCCGGCGGCTTTCCGGATTCGCCCGAAGGGCGGATCCTGTTCTGGATCGCTGTCGTCTTCTCGGTGTTCCAGGTCGCGACAGCCGCTCATCTGATCGACCTGCCCAGCCAGATCGTGCGGGCGGTTCATGTCGGCTTCCTGATGCTTCTGGTCTTTCCGCTGATGGCCGCACTGAGACGGCGCGGCACCAGCCTGCGGGCGCTGGCATGGGCCATGGGGCTGGCCGGAGCGGCAGTCGCCGCCTACCAATGGTGGGAATATACGCCCCTGATCCTGCGCGCGGGCGACCCCCTGCCGCGCGACATCGTGGTCGGCGTGATCGCCCTGCTTACGGTCTTTGCCGCGGCATGGGTCCTGATGGGGCCCGCGCTGCCGATCATCGCGGGCGCGTTTCTCGCATATTGCCTGTGGGGGGAATACCTGCCCTCGCCGCTCAATCATCGCGGCTATGACTTCGCGCAGGTCATCGACCACATGGCCTTTGGAACCGAGGGCATCTATGGCATCCCGACCTATGTCTCCTCGACCTATATCTTCCTGTTCATCCTGTTCGGGGCATTCCTTGAACGCGCCGGAATGGTGACGCTGTTCACCGACATCGCGCTGGGCCTTGTCGGGCACCGCCAGGGCGGCGCGGCCAAGGTCGCCGTCATTTCATCGGGATTGATGGGCACGATATCCGGTTCCGGCGTCGCCAATGTCGTCACCACGGGCCAGTTCACGATCCCGCTGATGAAGCGCTTTGGCTATCGACCGGCCTTTGCCGGCGGGGTCGAGGCGACATCCTCGATGGGCGGACAGCTGATGCCGCCGGTCATGGGGGCAGTCGCCTTCATCATGGCCGAAACGCTGGGCGTCGAATATGTCGAGGTCGTCCGGGCCGCGCTGATCCCGGCGATCCTGTATTTCGCCTCGGCCTTCTGGATGGTGCATCTCGAGGCCGGGCGCCACGGCCTGCGCGGCCTGGCCGCCGACGAACTTCCCTCGCCCCTGGCCGCGATACGTGCGCGCTGGTATCTGCTGTTGCCGCTGGCGGTTCTGGTCTGGCTGCTGTTCTCGGGCTACACGCCGCTGTTTGCGGGCACGATCGGGCTGGCACTGACGGTGATGCTGATCCTTGGCGGATCGGTCGCGCTGGGCCTGCCCGACGGCGTGATGCGTATCGTGTTCTGGATCGCGCTGGGCCTGATGGCCGCGGCCTTCTTCGAATATGGAATCCTGCCCGTGGCGCTGGCGATCATCGCGCTTGTGGCATGGAACGCACTTTCCCGCGGCGGGCGCCAGACGCTTGTCATGTGCCGCGACAGCCTTGCCGAGGGCGCCAAGACCGCGCTGCCCGTGGGCGTCGCCTGTGCGCTGGTCGGCATCATCATCGGCACGATGACCCTGACGGGCGCCGCCAATACCTTTGGCCAGTTCATCGTCCATGTCGGTCGCGACAGCCTGATCCTGTCTCTTGTGCTGACGATGATCACCTGCATCGTGCTGGGCATGGGGATACCGACGATCCCAAACTACATCATCACGTCCTCGATCGCGGGGCCGGCCTTGCTGGAGCTGGGGGTGCCGCTGATCGTCAGCCACATGTTCGTCTTCTACTTCGGCATCCTGGCCGACCTGACGCCACCCGTCGCGCTTGCCTGCTTTGCGGCCGCGCCGATCGCGCGCGAAAACGGGCTGAAGATTTCGATCGAGGCCGTGAAGGTCGCAGCGGCAGGATTCGTCATCCCTTACATGGCGGTCTATACGCCGGTGCTGATGCTGCAGGATGGCGGCCCGCTGGCTCAGGCGATCGGGTTCTGGCCGGCAGTTGCCTATGTGCTGTTCAAGACGGCAATCGCCATCGGTCTGTGGGGTGTCGCCGTGATCGGTTGGCTGGGCCATCCCCTGGGCTGGCCCATGCGGGTTCTGGCAGCAGGCGCGGCCGTGACCCTGATCGCGGCCCTGCCCGTAACCGACGAAATCGGCCTTGCGCTTGCGGCCACGTTTGCCGTTCTGCATTGGCGCAGTCGCCGCGCCGCGCAGGCATGAGCGGCGCCTGCCTTCTGGTCGGCGCATCGGTTCTGATGCTGGGCGCGACCGAATTCGATCTGCGCTGGACCCATTCGGTCGAACATACCGAATGGTGGGAAACATGGCAGGTCGAAGGGCGCGCGCTGCGCCTGATACGCGCGGCGGTCAAGGGATCGGGTGCCGGCATGGACCCGGGAGAGGGCGCGAAACTGCGGGATGGATGGTGGGTGTGGCAGGTTGATCTGCCGCCGCAAGAGGAACTCTTGCTGGCGGCTTCGGGCGCGACCGGCGCGGGTTGGAAGCTGTGCGACATGGCGGGCTGCCGCGAGCTGGGCGCGCAACCCGGTCAGCCGCTGCGCATCGCCCCCTGCCCGGCGGACTGACCTGGGCGCGGCGGTCTTCGCCGAACCGTTCGGTCAAATTCATCTGTGACAAAAAATTTTTTTGTCATAGCATACGCTTCAACAATGATTCGAACAAAAGCAGGGAGATCCGTGTCTGACGCCGCGCTACAGTCATCGCCCAGGATCGGGCCGCTGATCCGCGCGCGCCGTCGCCGGTTGGGGCTGACGTTGCAGACCCTGGCCGACCGGTCTGGCGTCTCGGTCGGGTATCTGAGCCAGGTCGAACGCGGGAACGCCACGCCGACGCTTGGCACGCTGGCCCAGATCGCCCGCGCACTGGATGTTGGCGTGGACTATTTCGTAGCCGCCCCGCGCCCGGCCGATGCGGTCACGCGCGCCGCGACCCGCCCGCGGTTCTCGATCGACGGGTCCTCGATCATCTACGAACGGCTGAGCGCCGAATTTCCCGGCAGCCAGATGTCGGCCTTCATCCTGCACGTGCCACCCGGTTTCCGGTCGGAAACCATGAGCCACGCGGGCGAGGAAATCGTTCATGTCCTTGAAGGCAGCGTGGTGCAGGTTCTGGAAGGCGAAGAGATCCGGATGCATGCGGGCGACAGCCTGCACTATCGTGGAAACCGCCCGCACGGGTGGTACAACGACAGCGACCGGCCCGCGCGCCTGCTGTGGACGGGAACGCTGGAGCTTTTCCACGGCCCGACTGGCGCGGGCACGGTTGTCACCATTGCGCGGGACGCCCGCAAATGACGGCCTTGCCGCACGCGCGCGACCCGCAATCCAATTCCCTGTCCCGTCTCGGGGCGGGAATGCCCGGCGCACGCCATGGCGAGCCCGGACTGCACAGGCAAATCACGAACAGACAACAAGGGAGTTGTACATGAACATTCGCCATACATTGGCCACCGGCGCGGTGCTTGCCGCATTGCTGGGTGGCGCCGCGCAGGCCAAGACGCTGGTCTATTGCTCGGAGGGCTCGCCCGAGGGCTTTGACCCCGCGCTCTACACGTCGGGCACCACCTTCGATGCCTCCTCGCATCCGATCTACAACCGTCTGGTCGAATTCGTGACCGGCACGACGCAGGTCGAGCCGGGCCTGGCCGAAAGCTGGGAAGTGTCCGAGGACGGGCTGGAATACACCTTCCACCTGCGCAAGGGCGTCAAGTTCCATTCGAACGATGTCTTCACGCCGTCGCGCGACCTGAACGCCGACGACGTGATCTTCAGCTTCGAACGCCAGTGGAAGCAGGACAATCCGTATTACACCGTCTCGGGCGGGACGTGGGAATACTTCAACGGCATGTCGATGCCCGACCTGCTGAAGGAAATCGTCAAGGTTGACGACTACACCGTCAAGTTCGTGCTGAACCGGCCCGAAGCGCCGATGATCGCGAACCTTGCGATGGACTTCGCCTCGATCGTCTCGAAGGAATATGCCGATGCCATGCTGGCCGCCGGCACGCCCGAGATGATCAACCAGAAACCCATCGGCACCGGCCCGTTCCAGTTCGTCGCCTATCAGAAGGACGCGGTCATCCGCTACAAGGCCAATCCCGACTACTGGAAGGGCAAGGCCGCGATCGACGATCTGGTCTTTGCGATCACGCCGGACGCCTCGGTCCGCTATCAGAAGCTGAAGGCCGGCGAGTGCCACGTGATGCCCTATCCGAACCCGGCCGATGTCGCGGCGATGAAGGCCGATCCCGACATCACCGTTCTGGAACAGGAAGGCCTGAACGTGGGCTATCTTGCCTACAACACCCAGCAAGCGCCGTTCGACAACCCGAAGGTGCGCAAGGCGCTGAACATGGCCATCGACAAGCAGGCCATCATCGACGTCGTGTTCCAGGGCTCGGGCCAGATCGCCAAGAACCCGATCCCGCCGACCATGTGGTCCTACAACGACGAGATCCAGGACGATCCCTATGATCCCGAAGCCGCGAAGAAGATGCTGGGGGAAGCGGGCGTCACGGATCTGTCGATGAAGGTCTGGGCGATGCCGGTCCAGCGGCCCTACAACCCGAATGCGCGCCGCATGGCCGAACTGATCCAGGAGGACATGGCCAAGATCGGCGTCGATGTCGAGATCGTGTCCTATGAATGGGGCGAGTATCTGGAACGCTCGAAGGCGGTAGACCGCGACGGTGCCGTGTTGCTGGGCTGGACGGGCGACAATGGTGACCCGGACAACTTCCTGGCCGTTCTGCTGGGCTGCGACGGTGTCGGCGGCTCGAACCGCGCCCAGTGGTGCAACGACGAGTTCGAGGCCCTGATCCAGAAGGCCAAGGTCGTTTCGGACATCGAAGAGCGCACCAGGCTGTACAAGGAGGCGCAGGTCGTCTTCAAGCGCGAGGCGCCCTGGGCCACGATCGCCCATTCGGTGGTCTTCATGCCCGTGCGCAACGAGGTGCAGGGCTACAAGGTCCACCCGCTGGGCGGCCACATCTTCTATGGCGTTGATCTGGCCGAATAAGCCGGCAGCGTCCTTGCGAACGGGCGGGGCCTTCGGGCCCCGCTTGCGCAATTCGCGGGACCCATGCGTGTCATCCGGTCCCGTGGATCGTTGGCGCATTGGGTCTGGTCAATCCGGTCTGCCAGGGTCTATATCGCGCCAGACCTCAGGGATGGGTCATGCGGCATCTGATGCGGCCCGATCGATCCCGACCCGGAGTGACCGCCCCGCGCGGCCCTAGATGCATCTGCAAGAAACGAGGAGCGCCGGCCCATGCTGCGTTACCTGCTTTCCCGCCTGATGACGTTTCTGCCGACCTTCTTTGGCGTGACGCTCATCTCGTTTTCCTTCATCCGGCTTCTGCCCGGCGACCCCATCGTGGTGATGGCGGGCGAACGCGGCGTCAGCCCCGAGCGGTACCAGGAGCTGGTCCGGCAATTCGGCTTCGATCAGCCGATCTGGAAGCAGTATCTGGATTACCTGGGCGGCGTCATCCAGGGTGATCTGGGGCAAAGCTTCGTGACGAAGAAGCCGGTCTGGGACGAATTCTTCGCGCTCTTTCCAGCGACGCTGGAATTGTCGATCTGCGCGATGGTCTTTGCCGTCCTTCTGGGCCTGCCTGCGGGCGTGATTGCCGCCGTCAATCGCGGCAAGCTGTTCGACCGGGCACTGATGTCGTCGGCCCTGGTGGGCTATTCGATGCCGATCTTCTGGTGGGCGCTTCTGCTGATCATCGTCTTTTCCGGCTGGCTGGGCTGGACGCCCGTCTCGGGGCGGATCAGCCTGATGTACTATTTCGAGAATCCCACCGGCTTCATGCTGTGGGATGCGCTGATGTCGGGGCAGAAGGGCGCGCTGGGCTCGGCCATTCAGCACCTGATCCTGCCGACGATCGTGCTGGGCACGATCCCGCTGGCGGTAATCGCCCGCCAGACCCGGTCGGCCATGCTCGAAGTCCTGTCCGAGGATTATATCCGCACTGCCCGCGCCAAGGGCCTGTCCCCCCTGCGCATCAACGGCCTGCATGCCCTGCGCAACGCCCTGATCCCCGTGATCACCGTGATCGGCCTGATGGTCGGCACGCTTCTGGCTGGCGCGATCCTGACCGAGACGATCTTTTCCTGGCCCGGAATCGGCAAGTGGATGGTCGATTCGATCTTTCGCCGCGACTATCCCGTGGTGCAGGGTGGGCTGCTGCTGATCGCCGTGATGGTGATGATCGTCAACCTGACCGTGGATGTGCTCTACGGCCTGATCAACCCCAAGATCCGGAAGCGCTGAGATGACAGACACCGTGACGACAGCTCCCGCCCGGCCCAGCTGGCTGAAGGAATTCTGGTACTATTTCCGCGAAAACCGGGGCGCGGTGATAGGGCTGTGGATCTTTGCAGCCTTTGTTCTGGTGGCGATCTTCGCGCCCGTGCTGGCGCCCCACGACCCCACGCAACAATACCGCGACGCGCTGCTGCTGCCGCCCTTCTGGCAGGAGGGCGGACGCATCGAGTTCGCGCTTGGAACCGATGCGGTCGGGCGTGACATGCTCTCGCGCCTGCTGCATGGGGCGCGCTATTCCTTCTATGTGGGAATCGTGGTCGTCGCCGTGGCCGCGACAGGCGGGATCGTGATCGGGCTCATTTCAGGATTTGCACCGAAATGGCTGGACACGATCATCATGCGGGTCATGGACATCATCCTGGCCTTTCCGTCGCTGCTGCTGGCGCTTGTTCTCGTGGCGATCCTGGGTCCGTCTCTGACCAATGCAATGATCGCGATCGCGATCGTGCTGCAACCGCATTACGTGCGCCTTACGCGTGCCAGCGTGATGTCCGAACGATCCAAGGAATACGTGACCGCCGCGCGCGTGGCCGGCGCGGGCAAGCTGCGGCTGATGTTCGTCACGGTGCTGCCCAACTGCCTGTCGCCGATCATCGTGCAGGCGGCCTTGTCGTTTTCGACCGCGATCCTTGACGCGGCGGCTCTGGGCTTCCTGGGCATGGGCGCCCAGCCGCCGACACCGGAATGGGGCACGATGCTGGCCGAGGCGCGCGAATTCATCCTGCGCGCCTGGTGGGTGGTGACCTGGCCCGGCGTGGCCATCCTGATCACCGTTCTAGCGATCAACCTGATGGGCGATGGCCTGCGCGATGCGCTCGACCCGAAACTGAAGCGGAGCTGACGATGGCACTTCTGGAAATCCGCAACCTGTCGGTCGATTTCGCGACGTCCTCGGGCCAGTTCCGCGCCGTGGACAGCGTCGATGTCACCGTGGACAAGGGCGACATCCTTGCCATCGTGGGCGAATCCGGCTCGGGCAAGTCGGTGTCGATGCTGGCGATGATGGGACTCTTGCCCTGGACGGCGACCGTCACGGCCGATGCGATGCTGTTCGATGGCCAGGACCTGCGGGCCCTGTCGCCGCGCCAGCGACGCCGGATCATCGGCAAGGACATGGCGATGATCTTTCAGGAACCGATTTCCTCGCTGAACCCGTGCTTTACCGTCGGCTTCCAGATCAAGGAGGCGTTGAGAATCCATTTGGGTCTGGATTCGCGCGCCCGTCATCGCCGCGCGGTGGAACTGTTCGAGATGGTCGGCATCCCTGCCCCCGAAGAGCGTCTGAAAGCCTATCCGCACCAGCTGTCAGGCGGGATGAACCAGCGCGTGATGATCGCCATGGCGATCGCCTGCAACCCCAAACTGCTGATCGCGGATGAACCGACGACCGCGCTGGACGTGACGATCCAGGCGCAGATCCTGGACCTGTTGACCGGGCTGCAGCGCGACACGGGCATGGCGCTGATCCTGATCACCCATGACATGGGCGTGGTGGCGGAAACGGCCCGGCGCGTTCAGGTGCAGTATGCCGGGCAGAAGGTCGAGGAACAGCCGGTGATCGACCTCTTCGAGCGGCCCCATCATCCCTACACGGCTGCGCTTCTGGCCGCCCTGCCCGAGCGCGCGACGTCGAAGCACCTGCCCACGATCCCGGGCGTGGTGCCGGGTCAGTTCGACCGACCGCAAGGGTGCCTGTTCAGCCCGCGTTGCCAGTTCGCCGACGAACGCTGCCGGACCGTGGCGCCCCTGCCCCAGGGTCCGCAGGCGGGACTTGCGCGCTGTCACTATCCCCTGAACCTGTCCGCGGAGGCCGAGGCATGAGCCAACCTGTCGTCGTTGCCGAAAAGCTCAGCCGTCATTACGAGGTCAAGGGCGGCCTGTTTTCAAAGAGCGGCGTGGTCCGCGCGGTATCCGAGACAAGCTTTCGCCTGGAGGCGGGCCGCACGCTGGCCGTGGTGGGCGAATCCGGCTGCGGAAAATCGACCCTTGCGCGCCTGATCACCATGATCGAGGAGCCCTCATCCGGTCGCTTCTACATTGATGGCGAAGAGATCACGCCCGCAAACTGGGCACGGCATCGCGCCGATGTACAGATCGTCTTCCAGAACCCCTATGGGTCGCTCAATCCGCGCCAGCGCATCGGCGCGGCGCTGGAAGAGCCGCTGAAGATCAACCGCCCGCAGATGAGCGCGGCGGAGCGCGAATCCCGCGCGCGGGAGATGCTGCAGCTGGTCGGATTGCGGCCCGAACATTACGACCGCTATCCGCACATGTTCTCGGGCGGTCAGCGCCAGAGGATCGCGGTCGCCCGCGCGCTGATGCTCGAGCCGAGGGTCCTGGTGCTGGACGAGCCGGTATCCGCGCTGGACCTGTCGATCCAGAGCCAGATCCTGAACCTGCTGGTCGATCTGCAGGAACGGATGGGGCTGGCCTATCTGTTCATCAGCCACGACCTGTCGGTGGTCAAGCACATGGCCGACGACATCATCGTGATGTATCTGGGCCGCCCGGTCGAGATTGGCCCCAAGGATCAGGTCTTTGCCAATCCGCGCCATCCCTATACGCGTGCCCTGCTGTCGGCGACGCCGGTGGCCGATCCCCGTGCGAGGAAGCAGCGCATCAAGCTGCAGGGCGAGTTGCCTTCGCCGCTGAATGTCCCGCCGGGCTGCGCCTTTGCACCGCGTTGCTGGAAGGCTAGCGACAAGTGCCGGGCCGAACGCCCGGAGCTGGATGGCGGCGCGCATCAGGCCGCCTGCTTCTTCCCCGAGGGCTGACCGAACCCGTGGCAAGCGGCCGCCCAGTCATCCGGGCGGCCGTTTCGTCCGCGCATGCGGTTCCGGGGGCCAGCCCTGCATGCAGGACAGAGGGCCAAAACCCTGCTTCGCGTGTCGCGTTTGGCGCGTGTCGTCGCGACAAGCGCCATACAGCCTGAGGCGAGGCGACGCCCGAAACAACCGGTCAGGAATTCGAAGGTATTGGGGCAACCAGACCCGGCCTCAGTTCAGCCTGGGCGTTGATGGTGCGGTCGAGAAGACTCGAACTTCCACGGGAGTTACCCCACAGCGACCTCAACGCTGCGCGTCTACCAATTCCGCCACGACCGCACTGTTCCGGGCCACGCCCGGATGAGGTGCGCGCTGTTTATCCAAAGCATCCGCCGTTGTGAAGGGGGGAAAGCGCAAGAGGCGGAAAAAATTGACAATCGGCCCACGGGACCGCACGCAGGCGTCAGCGTGGTGCGGCGCTGCCCTCCGCCGCCCTGGGCGCGACGGCCGATCCTTCTCCCAGCTGCGCCAGAACCGCCGAGACGCTGAGCAATAGCGACATGATGCAAACCGATCCAAATGCGATGTGAAATGCGGACATTGTTGCCTCCAATGCATGACTTGAAATATTCCGGGCGTCGCCCGACCAGTTAATGATGGAATCATGCCACTTCCGGCGGCATGGACAAAGTCCGAAATTGATGGCCCGACCCAGCCAGGGGAAATCCGATGGTCGAATGGATCAGTTCCGACGCGCTTGTGCCCTATGAACAGGCCGTGGCCGAGATGGAATCGCGCGTGGCCGACATGGCCTTGGGCAAGGCCGGCGAAGCGATCTGGCTGCTGGAACACCCGCCCATCTATACCGCCGGGACGTCGGCGCGCGACGAGGATCTGCGCGATCCGGACCGTTTCCCCGTTTACCGCACGGGGCGCGGCGGGCAGTTCACCTATCACGGGCCGGGCCAGCGCATCGCCTATGTGATGCTGGATCTGAACCGGCGGGGCCGCGACGTTCGCGCCTTTGTTCGCAAGCTGGAGGACTGGGTGATCGCGGCGCTGGCCGAATTCAACGTGCGCGGCGAAATCCGCGAAGGGCGCGTCGGCGTCTGGGTCGCACGTCCCGACAAGCCGCCATTGCCCGACGGCTCGATGCGCGAGGACAAGATCGCCGCGATCGGAGTCAAGCTGCGCCGCTGGATCAGCTTTCATGGAATTTCGATCAACGTCGAACCCGATCTGAGCCATTTCGACGGCATCGTCCCCTGCGGAATCCGCGATCACGGGGTGACAAGCCTGGTGGATCTTGGCTTGCCGGTCACGATGGACGATCTGGATCTGGCACTGAAGCAGACATTCGCAAGGGTGTTCGACTGATGCCGTATGAATGGGTCACCGGACAACCCGAGCGCGGCAAGCCCGCCGAGTTGCATCTTTGGCCCTATCGCTCGCTGCCACGCAAGGGATTTGCGGCCTTCATCGCGCTGACGGCCGGCCTGCTGGCCTTGCCGCTGATCGCCGCGCTGGGAACGCTGGTGTTCTGGGGTTTGCTGCCGTTTCTTCTGGCCGCGATCTGGGGGCTGTGGCATGCCATCTCGCGCAGTTATCGCAGCGGCGAGGTGATCGAGGTGCTGCGCATCGATGACGATCGGGCCGAGCTGATCCGGCGCGATCCTGACGGTCGCGAACACCGCTGGCAGGCCAACCCCTATTGGGTTCGCGTCCAGATCTACCCTACGGGCGGGCCGGTCGAACATTATGTCACGCTGAAAGGCCAGGGCCGCGAGGTCGAGATCGGTGCATTCCTGTCCGAGGACGAACGCAAGGCATTGGCCGAGGAGCTGCGGGCGGCGTTTGCCGCCCACCGCTGAACGGTCAGGCAAGCCGCGCCTTCACCTTTGGTCCGGCTGCGCCGAAATCCATCCGGCCTGCGTATTTTGCCTTCAACGCCGCCATGACGCGGCCCATGTCGCGGATGCCCGTTGCCCCGGTTTCGGCAATCGCGGCGTCGATGGCGGATTCGACTTCCTCTTCTGTCAGACGCTTGGGCAGGAACTCCTCGATCACGCGGATCTCGGCGCGTTCCTTTTCGGCCAGCTCCAGACGCCCGCCTTCCTCATAGGCACGGGCCGATTCCTGGCGCTGTTTCACCATGCGGTCCAGAATCGACAGGACTTCGGTTTCGTCCAGTTCGCCTTCGCCACTCTCGCCCCGGCGCGCGATCTCGCGATCGCGGATTGCCGCCGTGATCAGGCGAAGCGTGGACAGCCGGTCGGCATCCTTGGACTTCATCGCGTCCTTCAGTGCCTCGGATATTCTCTCGCGAATGGTCATTCGCCTTCATCCCCAGTTTGACAAGGCCGTTACAATACCGTTACCGGCGGCGGGAAACAACCACATGGGAAAACAGATAACGCATTGATTTAATTGATATCACGATCGTGCCCACCCCCTTGACCGCAGGCGCGTGTCCCCGTAGGTTCCGCAGGATTTGACTGCCGGGGAGTCGCGCCATGCCCATTTCGTCTGCCAGCAACGACAAACCGACCGCCTGCCTTGCCCTTGCCGACGGCACGATCTTTTACGGCAAGGGGTTCGGAGCGACCGGCCAGACAGTGGCCGAACTGTGCTTCAACACCGCGATGACCGGCTATCAGGAGATCATGACCGATCCATCTTATGCCGGTCAGGTCGTCACCTTTACCTTTCCCCATATCGGCAATGTCGGCGTGAATGCCGAGGATGACGAGGCCGATGCCCCGGTCGCCGCCGGCATGGTCGTACGCTGGGATCCGACCGACCCTTCGAACTGGCGCGCGGCGGATCGTCTGGACATGTGGCTGAAGTCGCGCGGGCGGATCGGCGTGGGCGGTGTCGATACCCGCCGCCTGACCCGGGCCATCCGTCAACAGGGCGCGCCGCATGTCACGATCGCCCATGACCCCGAAGGAAATTTCGACATCGCCGCCATGGTCGCGAAGGCGCGGGAATGGCCGGGACTCGTGGGGCTGGACCTGGCCCGCGAGGTGACCTGCCGGCAGAGCTACACCTGGAATGAAACCCGTTGGCACTGGCCCGAAGGCTATGGCAAGCGTGAAGGCGAAGGCCTGCGTGTCGTCGCAATCGATTACGGCGCCAAACGCAATATCCTGCGCTGTCTGGCAAGCGCGGGCTGCGACGTGACCGTCCTGCCCGCCACCGCGACGGCCGAGGACGTTCTGGCGCGCGAACCCGAAGGCGTTTTCCTGTCGAACGGACCGGGCGACCCGGCCGCAACGGGCGAATATGCCGTGCCGATGATCCGCAAGATCATCGATCGCGGCTTGCCGGTTTTCGGGATCTGCCTTGGCCACCAGATGCTGGCGCTGGCCTTGGGCGCGCGCACGATCAAGATGAACCACGGCCACCATGGCGCGAACCACCCCGTGAAGGATCTCGAGACGGGCAAGGTCGAGATCACCTCGATGAACCACGGCTTTACCGTCGACAGCCAGACCCTGCCCAAGGGCGTGCGCGAAACCCATGTCAGCCTGTTCGACGGGTCGAATTGCGGTATCCGGGTGGAAGATGCGCCGATCTTTTCGGTCCAGCATCACCCCGAAGCCAGCCCCGGCCCGCAGGACAGCTATTACCTTTTCGAACGCTTCGCACAGGCGATACGCGAACGCCGCGCCTGAACGCTGACTGACAACCACCTGACATCCGGCGCCGCCCGATTTCGGGCGGCGTCTTGCATTGGCCCGAACCGCTTAACCGCCCATTAACCCTGTTCGCGCAAGGCTGACCGCGGATCAGTGCTTGAGGAAACATGTCGGCGGTTGAACCTTTGTCATCACATGCGGCGTCATGGGCCGGGATCTCGTCTGACCATGCATCGAATGACGACCCGCTGCCCAGGTTGCCGCCGCTGGGCGGGGGGCGAACGGAACGGCATGCCGTTCCGCCGCTTGGCCAGATCCTGCTCGAAATGCGGGCCGTCGATCCGATGCATCTGCTGCGCGCCATCGCGATCAGGGAACGATCCGAAGCCCCCCTGGACGACATCCTGCTGGCACGTGGTTGGATCGATGAGCACGCGCTTCTGGAGGCGCGCTGTCGCCAATGGGGATGCCGCGCGATCGATCCGGTCAGCCAACCACCCGACCCGCGGCTGGTCGATGAAATCGGCGCCGACCGGTGCCTGCGGCTTGGCATTCTGCCATGGCGTCGTGCCGGGGCCGTGACCGTCGTCCTGACCTTCAGACCGGACGGATTTGCTTCCGTTCAGCCGGAACTTGGCAAACGTTTCGGACGCGTTGTCATGGCCCTGTGCCGGCGCGACCAGCTTGAAAATGCCGTGATTGACCTGCGCGGCAATGCGCTGGTGCGGATTGCCGAAACCTGTGTGCCCGAGCCCGAGAGCTGTCGCGGTCACGAAGGCCAAAGTGCCCGCCCGGCCGGTGTTGCGGCAATTCTGGCGCTGGCGGCTGGGTTGGCGGTGGCGCCTGCCGCCACGATCGGGCTGCTTGCAGTCTGGGCCGTGATCACGCTTATCGCAACGACGGGTCTGAAACTGGCCTGTCTTGTCGCCGCCGCGGGGCGGCGCCCCCAGCGTGACAGTTCCGCCGATCAGCCAACGCGCCTGCCGGTGGTGTCGGTCATGGTACCGCTGTTTCGCGAGGATGACATCGCCCCCCGGCTGGTCAGACGGTTGGGACGGATAGACTATCCGAAGGAGCTGCTGGACATCCTCCTGGTCGTGGAGGAAGACGATTGCGAAACCCGCGCGGTGCTTGGGCGACGCCCCTTGCCCGGCTGGATGCGGGTGGTGACGGTGCCCCGCGGCGCATTGCGGACCAAGCCGAGGGCGTTGAACTATGCCCTGAACCTGTGCCGCGGGTCGATCATCGGCGTCTGGGACGCCGAGGACGCGCCCGCCCCGGACCAGATCCGCAAGGTCGTACGGCATTTCGCCACCGCCGCACCCGAGGTCGCATGCCTGCAGGGCATACTGGACTTCTACAACGCGGGCCACAACTGGCTGACGCGCTGTTTTGCCATCGAATATGCCGCCTGGTTTCGTGCCGTCCTGCCGGGGTTGGCACGGCTTGGCCTCGTCGTGCCCCTTGGCGGAACGACCCTGTTCTTTCGCCGCTCGGTGCTGGAGCGGATCGGCGCATGGGATGCGCACAACGTCACCGAGGATGCGGATCTCGGCATCCGGCTCGCACGTCATGGATACCGGACCGAGCTGATCGATACCGTCACGCAGGAAGAACCGAATGCACGCCCCTGGCCCTGGATACGGCAGCGGTCGCGCTGGCAAAAGGGATACGCGGTGACCTGGGCCACGCATATGCGCTCGCCCCTGCGGCTTTGGCGCGAACTTGGGGCCTGGAAGTTCATGGGGGTCCAGATCCTGTTCCTTGGGTCGTTGTCCCAGGCGGCGCTTGCGCCGGTGCTCTGGTCCTTCTGGATGCTGGCACTGGGTTTGCCTCATCCCCTTTCGCCCTACATGCCGGGCTGGATCGTGGTCGCGCTGACCGGCTTGTTCCTGCTGGCCGAGGCCGCGAACATCTCTGCGGGCCTGTGGGCCACGCGCGGCAGCCCGCATCGTCACCTGATGCCATGGGTGCCGACGCTTCATCTTTATTTCCCGCTGGCGGCCTTGTCGTCCTACAAGGCCCTGTACGAATGGATCACGCGCCCGTTCTTCTGGGACAAGACGGCGCACGGCAAACTGACCGCGCAGGCCGACGCGGCCGAATTGCTGCCCGTCCTGGTCCTGACCAATCCGGTGCACGTACCCATGGCCGAGACGAACGTCACAAGGTTCCGTCGCCCACATGCCGCGCGTCTGCACCTGCTGCCCACCGCCGCGGACTGCTGTCACGTTGAAGACGGGTCAGGCGCACTCCGTCAGGCTGTCGATCTTGATCGCCTTTCCGGCCAGCACGTCGGCAGCGGTTTACCATGAGGCCGTTCCCCCTTCGGGACAACCGGCGGGTGTTTCTCATGGCCGGTCCCCGATCCGGTCGAACGGCGCTCTCAGACCGCGCAACGCGGCACGGCCCGACAACGCAAATCGTCAACGCACACGAAGGCCGCCGGCCCGAGACCGGCGGCCTTCCCACATGTCCGTCTGGACGCGCGATCAGCCGATCTTGCCGAGGTTCTGGCGCTCGGCCTCGTGTCGTGCTGTCTCGGCCAGGCGTTCGGCGGCCGATTTCGTCTTGTCGAGCGCGCCTTCGACGGCCTTGTCGCCTTCGGGGACAGACTCGCGCGCGGTTTCCAGAGTCTCGTCCAGGATCTTGCGCCCCTCCTCGACCGTCGCTTCGGCGACGCGGGCCAGTTTTTGCGACTCCTCGCGGAAAATCCGTTCCGCCTCGTCAAAGGCACGATCCCGCCATGGGCCCAACATTTCATCCTCACGCCGGGTCGAGGGCATCACGGCGCCAAGGACAAGGCCGGCAACGAAGCCAACGACGCCCGGCAGCAGCGGCTGTTGTTCGACCGTGCGCGAGATCTGCCGGCGCGCATTGCGGGCTGCGCGCTCCATTTGAACCTGGGCGTCCAAGGCCTTTTGCCGCGCAGCGATGACACGCGCCCGAGCGGCTTCCGACATCTTCTCGGTCCCCTCGCTCAGCCATTGGGACAGGGCCTCGGCATTCCCGGACAGCCGCTCACCCCAGTCTTCGGCAATCTGCTGGGCGCGCGTTGCGATGCTGGTGTCGGCGCGGGCGCTTTCAGAGAACCGGTCGTCACTGTCATCCAAGGGCGCGGCAACCGCGCCCGAAGCGCTGGCGACGCGCGGGCGCGCTGCCTGGCCTTCGCCGACAAAGCCATAAGCTCCACCCGTGCCTTCACCGGTCGCGCCGTCGCGATCACCGCGCAGCAGCGACCATGTCAGCCAGCCCACACCGGCGGCGATCAGTGCCGCGGGCAAAGGGTTGTCACGGATCGTGCGCGGAAGGCGCTCGGCCGCGTCTTCGGCCAAACGGCCAAGCGCTTTCTGGACATCGCCGGCCATTGCCGATCCCGGTACAAGCTGGGCTGCATCCTGGAGCGTGCGACGCAAGGCTCCGCGCTCGGCTTCGATTTCACGTTCAATCTGGTCAGGGGTAAGGGTGGCTTCAGCCATGTCTTGTCTCCTTGGTCTTGTCGCCAAGGCCAAGCTGCCTTAGCGTGCGTTGAGGTTTCAGGGTGTCGGGCGAAAGTGCGGCGCGCGCGTTCAGACCCAGTACAATCGCGATGATCAGGATCGCACCCGCAACGATCAGGGCAGCCCAATGGGGCGCAATGCCCCCTTCGATCACCAGGGCCGCCACGGCCGCATCGGACAGAACGATCAGCCCGACCAGGGCCATGATCGCAGCGGCGACAAGGTTCACGATCCCACGCCGCGCGACCCTCAGCTTCTCGGCCGCTTCGGCCCGCGCCAGCCGGATTTCCTTGCGGACCAATCCGGTCACATGATCGATGACCCGAGCGGCCAGCATGCCGAAACTCGGTGCCTCGCGCGGATCGTGGTTCATTGCCCCACCCTCCGCGGCAACTGGCTGCCGCGATAGGCCGCGGGGCTGGTCGCCGTCGGCAACGGGCGCTTCCAGTCCGGCCCGCCAGAATGGTCGGGATCATGTGCGCGGCGCTCGCTGGCCTTGACCATGCGCGCCACGGCAAAGCCCAGGACCGCGGCGGTTGCGGCAAAGGCAACCGGGTTGCGGCGCGCGATGCGTTCGACATCGCCCAGCACGGCGTCAAGGCGGGTCTGCGAGATCGCTTGCGCGGCGTCCCGAATGCTCGAGGCCACCCTCTCCATCGCCCGCTCCTCTAGCGAACCCGCGGGCAGGCGTTCGCTCGCGGCTTCGGCGGCCTCGGCGGCCGTTTCCACCCGGTCCGCGGCGGTGTCGCGGGCTGTGTCGGCGACCTCGCGGGCCTTCGTTCGCGCCATCTCGGCGGCTTGCTGGGCCTTGTCCTTGACGGCCTCGCGCGCCTTGGCCGCTTCACTGGCGACCTTTTCAGCCACGCCTTCGGTCGTCAGATCGTCCTCTTTGTCGTGAATCGTCTTGTTCCTGCGATCGGTCATGATGGGGTTCCTCCTTGGCTGGGCCATTTCGGGCAAAGGCGCCGTTCGTCGCGCCGTTCACAAGGACAACGCCCCAGCCGAGCAAGGGTTCCTGTCGCCGGCCGATTCATCGGGTCATCGCGCACCGATCCGCGCAAGAAAAAGGCCGGGCATCGCCGCCCGGCCTTTTTGCATACATTTGATATTGTTCAGCTTTTGGCGATCGCGCGCAGCATCCACGCCGCCTGTTCGTGAAAGGCCGAGCGCGCCGTGGCCAGATCGGCCGTGACCGGATCGTTGTTGTCCTCGGCAACCTTGATCACGTCATGGAATCGCTTGGCCACGCGCTCATGATCCCTGGCCAGTTCCTCGCACATCGCGATCGCCGACGGCAGATCGTCGGCATCCTTGATGACGGAGGCCTTGGTGACATCCGCCAACCGCGCCGGGGCAAGTTTGCCCAGGGCCCGGATACGTTCGGCCAGCTCATCGGCGGCGGTAAACATGTCCTCGTACTGCGCCTCGGTCAGGTTATGGATCGAGTAGAACAGCGGACCCTCGACATTCCAGTGATAGGCATGGGTCTTGAAGACCAGCCTATAGGTATCGGCCAGCACCTTGGCCAGTTCGCTGGCGATGGCGGACGCCTTTTCGACCCCCGTATCGACCTTTTCGTTCGACGGTGTGATGTCCAGCTTGTCACTCATGTCTGTATCTCCTTTCCGGTTGTGGTTGGCGTACCGGCCCCGGTTCGCCGGTTGGCACGGATCTGCATGTTGATCGCCGCGCCCAGAAGCAGCAGCAGCGCCGACAGGTACAGCCACATCATCAACGCGATGACCGCGCCCAGCGTTCCATAAGTCTGGTTGTAGGATCCAAACCGACCCAGATAGATCGAGAACGCCGCCGACACGACCAGCCAGGCCAGAACCGCGATGATCGCGCCGGGGCTCAGCCAGGACATGTCCTGGTCATCACGGTTCGGGCCGATGCGATAGACGATCCCTGCCCCACCGATCATGATCGCGGCCAGCACGACCCAACGCAGGGTTTGCAGCACGATTTCGGCAAGCGGCCCAAGCGGAAGGAAAGCCAGCACGACCGGAAGCGCGACGACGGCGGCCAGAACCACGATCGCAATGGCGACCAGCGCCGCCGTCAGGCCGATCGTCGCCCGATAATGGTTCAGCATCGACCGGTCCGGCACTTCGTGAATGGCATTCAGCCCTTGGATCAGCGCGGCAGTCCCGGCCCTGGCCGACCAGATCGACAGCAGAACCGACGCAAGCCCGGCCCATCCCAAGGTCTGGGGCCGCGACGCCGCGATCGAAGTCAGCTGATCTGTTACCAGATTCCGGATGTCAGGGGGCATGACTGCGTCAAAGGCTTCGATCTGAGCCCGCACGATCGCGGGATCGGCGAAAATCCCCCACAATGTGATCAGGGCCGTAAGGGCAGGAAACAACGCGAACATCGCGTGGAAGGCGACACCCGACGCGATCAACGGGATCCGCTTGGCGGACATCGTATCGATCACCGCGCGGGTGAACGCCCAGATTTCCCGTGGCCTGCTCATCCCGGTCGATGCCGCCAACTCACGCGCCCGCGCGCGCAGAACGTGGCCCGGCAATCAGCCAGATGATGAAGCCGACAAGGGGCAGCAGGATCACCAGCAATGTCCACAGGACCTTGTTGCCCGTGCTGGAAGAGGACGACAGGATCGAAACGATCGCCCAGACATCCAGAACCAGCAGGATGAAGCCTCCGATACCGGCATATTCAAACATGGAACGTCTCCTTGATGTTGCGCCCGTTCGCGCGTTGGATCCAGGCCGGCCCGGTCGCGTGACTGCGAATGCTCATATCGGCTGACCGATATTCGCGCGGCGATCCGACCCGACAATTTGCACAAGGAAAACGTGCCGCCCTGCGCGGCAGTTCCGCTCGGATCGCAATATTTTTTTGGGGAACCAAACCGTTCGGCGTACGTTACCTGACGGGATGCTGCGCGGAATCACGCAAGATTGCGGTGCAAAGGGGCAAGGGACATGAAGCTTTCCAGCGCTCGGCTGCGCAAGATCATCTATGAGATCCGCGCCAGCTACTGGGCCGTGCCGGCGGGCCTTGCGCTTGTTGCGGGGATCGCCGCCGAAGGGCTAGCATGGATCGATGCCCTGCCCTGGGTCGAGGATTTTCTGGGCGACAGGCTGGTCTCGGCGCCCGAGGATGCGCGCAACACGCTCAGCCTGATCGCATCCAGCAGCATCGGCGTTGCGGGCATGATGTTTTCGATCACGATGGTCGCGGTGACCTTTGCATCGGGCCAATACGGCCCGCGCCTGATCGGGAACTTCATGCGCGATCGGGGCAGCCAGTGGAGCCTGGGGATTCTCATCGCCACCTTCGTCTTTGCGATGCTTGTCCTGCGCGGGGTCGAGGCGCGCGGCCCGGACGGCACGGGGGCCTATGTGCCGCGCATTTCCTTGCTGATTGCCATCGTGATGGCGTTTCTGTCGGTGGGCACGATGATCTTCTTCGTCCACCACGTGCCCGAAACGATCAACGTCTCGCATATCATCTCGGCATTGGGACGCCGATTGTGCCGGCGCGTGACCGAGATCGTTCCCCAGATCCCCGAATGCGCCCAGGGGTTGTCTCCGGTACGTGATGCGCCCATCTGGCACGCCCCCGCAGGCACAAGCGGCCATATCCAGGCCTACGATCCCGACGGCATGGCGCAGATCGCGGTCGATGCGGGCGCGCGGATCACCCTGTTGCCGCCGCCGGGCCGATTCGTATCGGCCGACGACCCCGCGTTCGAGATCGTCGGCGCAGAAAGGTCGGACGACCTGATCCAGCGACTGCAGGCGACATTGGCCATTGGAGACGACCGGACCGAGGAACAGGATGTCGGATTTCTGATCGATCAGCTGGTCGAGGTCGCGGTTCGGGCGTTGTCGCCGGGTATCAACGACCCCTACACGGCGGTCTATTGCATGGACTGGATGATGGCAGCCCTGCTGCGCGCCGCGCGCGAGGGAATCGGACAGATCGACACTCCGCCCGCGCTGCTGGTCCTGCCCGCTCCCCGCCCTGAGGATCTGGTCGAAAGATCGCTGGGCGCCTGCCTGCCCTATGCGCGGCAGGACGCGATCGCGCGCGCGGCCCTGTCGGACATCCTGCGGCGTCTGCAAGATCAGGCGGGCGGTGAAATCGCGAAGGCGGCCGCGCGCCTGGCGCACCAACTGAAAGCGGAGGAAACCCCATGACCCGACTTCGCGTCCTGATCCTTGTCGCCGGTTTGGCGCTGGTCGGGCTTGGCACATCCGGCGCCATGGCGCAGGACCAGCCGCCGGCCGAGCCTGCGCCGATCGCGCTGGATGGTGGCGATGGCAAGCTGGACGAACAGATTTCCACGCGCCTGCGTCACATCCTGGAGGCTCTCGGCCAGTACGATGAGGTCACCGTTACCGTGTCCGATGGTGTCGTACGACTGGAAGGAACGGTCCTGGACGCCACGTCAAAGGCGCAGCTGGAAGAGCTGGCCGGGCGTATCGAAGGTGTCGTCGCCGTCGAGAACGCAACCGAGATCGGCGGCGATATCGAGCAACGTCTGGCGCCTGCATGGGATCGTCTTGCCGCGCGGGGGCGCGACATCCTGGCCAGCCTGCCCGTGCTGCTGGTTGCCACCGCCGCAGGGCTTGCCATTGCGCTGACGGGAGGATGGCTGGTCGTCCGTGTCATTCCGTGGCAACGGCTTGCCCCCAACTCCTTCGTGGCCGACGTCTATCGCATGGTCGGTCGCCTTGTCTTCGTGATCCTGGGCGTGGTGGTGGCGCTGGAGATCCTGAACGCCACCGCGCTGCTGGGTGCGGTCCTGGGGGCGGCGGGTCTCGTCGGCCTGGCGGTCGGCTTTGCCGTTCGCGACACGGTCGAGAATTTCATCGCGTCGCTGCTGCTGAGCCTGCGCCAGCCCTTTCGGCCGGATGACCTGGTCGAGATCGAAGGTGATCTGGGCCGTGTCGCCCGGCTGACATCGCGCGCGACAATTCTGATCTCACCCGACGGAAACCATATCCGCATACCCAATACGACGGTCTTCAAGGGCAGGATCGTCAATTACACGCGCGCGCCGAACCGCCGGTTCGAGTTCCAGCTGGGCGTCGATGCAGAAGCCGATCACAGCACGGCGCTTGCCACGGGCATTGCGGCCATCGAAAGGCTTGACTTCGTGCTGAACGATCCGCCCGTAGCGGCCTGGATACAGGACGTGGGCGATTCCAATGTTGTCCTGACCTTCACCGGCTGGGTGGATCAGACCCGCACCGACTTCAACAAGGCCCGCGGCGCCGCGATCGAGGCCGCCAAGGTCGCGTTGGAGGAAAACGGCTTTGGCCTGCCCGAGCCGATCTATCGGCTCAAGCTCGAGTCGCAATCGGGCACGCTTACCTCTTCCTCCGCGCCCGCGCGCGAAGACGACGCAAGGTCATCGGGCGCCGAGAAGGGCATGACCGTCACGACCAGGCTGCCCAGGGCCGCACATCCCGAGGCCGCCGCCGACCCCACCCGAGCGGTTGCTCAGGAAGAGCGCCGTCAGGCGGGTGAAGAGGGCAACCTTCTGAACAGTCAGTCGGACGAGGAATAGCCCATCGCGCCCGGTCGCGGCCCGCGCGCGTCGAGGCCGGAACACTGGGCCAGATGGCGTTCGATCACGGCGACGTTGCGCAGATTTGCCTTGAACGCGAAATCGAAAACGTCCCCAAGCAGGGGAACCGAGCCCACCACCGCGTCCAGCGCGAGGTTGCCCGCCATCCGGGCAAGACCGGGCCATGGCACGCCCAGCCTCCAGCCTGCATGCAGGATATAAGCCCCCGCAGCCAGGGTTGCGACGTCGCCCAAGCCGGGGACAAGCCCCAGGATCGAATCCAGCCCGAACCGCAGCCTTGTCCCGGGGATGCCCAGTCGCGCGTCCAGCAGCCGGGCCAGCCTGCGGGCGCGGATCAGAGCGCGGTCATGACCGGGCTCCTGCATGGGGGCTTGCGTCTTCGCGTCGCTCATCGGTCGTCCCTCGGCATCGACGCATTTGCTGGACCAAGACGCCGGACGGCGAATTCATACAGGTTCAGAACCAGCGCCAATGCCACCGACACGATCAGCGCATGGACGATCTGGCCCGTGCCGCACGCCATGCCGACCGCACCCGACGCCCATATCGTGGCGCCCGACGCGACTCCCTTCAAATGGCCGTCCTGCTTGCGCGAAAGGATCGCGCCCGCGCCAAGAAAGCCGATCGCGCCGACCAGCCCCTGAATCACCCGGGTCGGGTCGGCGGCAAGGTCCGGCTGGGCGCGGGCCATCTGAAAGGCGAAGTCGATCGCGGTCATCGCCCAGGCCGCCGATGCGGCACAGACGATGACGTAGGAACGCAGCCCCAAAGGCTTGTTGCGCAGCTCGCGGTCGATCCCAAGGATCAGCCCGCACAGGATCGCCGCGCCAAGCCGCCAGACAAACGCGTCTGTTTCGATCGGCCCCATGGTTCAGGCTTCGTCGAGGCTTTCCTTGACCATGCGCTCGATCTCGTCGATCGGGTGATTGGTCAGGGTCTTGGGGATCTCGGCGACCAGGCGCTTTCTGACCTCGTCGTGCCAGTTCTCGCGCAGGACGCCCAGAACCATCGGGCTGGCGACCACGATCAGCCGGTCATAGGCGCCCGCCACCGCCCGCTTGTACAGGATCTCGGCCAGATCCTCGGCAAAGCGTTCCTTGGCCAGGCGATGGAAGTCGGCTTCGTCCAGGGCCGAACGCTGGCCCGGACCCGCATCGGGCATCCGGCCGGGACGATCCGTCGCCTGGTCGCGGTTCGGCGGGTTGTCCTGCTCCTTCACGCGCACGACCTGGAAATGCGGGTTCTCGTGATCGGTCAGATTGCGCAGGAACAGCGCCTTTTCGCCATCGGCAACGACGATCCAGTCACCATCCTTCAGCCTGGTTCTGGTCATGAAACCTGTCTCCCTCTCCGTCAGGCCGGGAAGATCCCGGCATCATGTCTGGTTTCCAACGTCCCGGGGCGCGGCCGGTTCCGGCGGAACCGGCCGCCCGTCCTGTCGTTTATCGATATGGGAACCCGCCCGGCACCGCTTCAAGCACCGAGGGCAAGATCCATGCGACGAAAACAGACGAGCGTTCGGGCGGCAGGGCACGACAGGCAGACATGACGATATGCCGGCGCGATCCAGTTCTCGGCGCTCGCTTGGGCGCGCCATTCTACATCAGCGGCCGCTTCGCCGGGGGCTCGTCATCGGTCAGACCGATCCGCGCAAGTTCCTTGAAATCGCCGATGCTCAGCCGCCCTCCGCGCCATGATGCAAGCTGCCGCTCCTCGAGCCGCTTGAGCGTCTTGTTGGCATGAACCACCGACAGGCCCAGCGCATCCGCCAGATCCTGCTGCCGAAAGGGCAGAGGCACGGATGTGCCGGTGGACAGGCCAAGCGCCTCCAGCCGGCGGAAGATGCGCAGGAAAGCCCAGGCAATCCGCTCCATCGCGCTGCGCTGTCCCAAGGTGGCGACGGCCTCACCCAGGAAATGTTCCTCGACCGCCGCGACCCAGGTCAGGTCATAGGCGCGTTCAGGTGTTTCGCGAAACAATTGCCATATGTCCTGACGACGAAACACGCACAGCCGCATGCGCGTGACGGCTTCCACCGAATGGCGCATCTCTCCCATCACGCCGGCCTGAAGACCAATGAAGTCGCCAGGAAAGACAAAGTTCAGAACCTGCCGGCTGCCATCTTCAAGAGTCTTGTAACGAAGGCCCATCCCTTCCAGCACGGTAAAGAGCTGGGGAGAGGACGACCCCTCCATCAGCAGGACGGTCCCGCGATCGGCGGTCAGTTCGCCCGACTTGAACCTTTGCTGCGCGATGATCTCGGTATCCGAGAAGGGCACGAAGAGGTCGCATTTGCGCAACGGACAGTCTGTGCATCTTATGTCGGCCATCGTGAAACTTTCCTCATCGGACTTGTCACAGTTTAATTCCCTTTCGCGCGGCCCGTGTTAGACACTCCCGAAAGGGGGACGATACATGATCGGTGCGCAGGATCATGGCCGGCACGTCGCGCTGGTCATCATGAAGAACATCATCGTCGCGACCGACATCTGCGAAACGCTGCGCGCCGTCGGCGGGATGCAATGTGACGTCATTCACGCGCGATGCCTTCAAGAGGCCATCGAGACCATCGGAAACCCCAGGCGTATCGATCTGGCAATCGTCGAGGCCGACCCCGATCAGCTTGAATGCGGCCCGCTGGGCGAAGCGTTTCGAAACTGGGGAACGCGGGTCATCCTTGTGGGCGAAGCTGCCGAACAGCGGGGGCGCGAGCGCGGCTTTGTCGTCCTTGAACGTCCGTTCACCGCCAACACGCTGGAACAGGTCTTGCAGGCTGCGCTGTCCGAATGATGCTTCGCAACCATTTTGCCGTCTATGCCGACGTTGCCGCTTCATCCTGCCTTCCCATGCGTTGACTGCGGGGCCTGACACCCGGGCCACATTCCTGTGTCCTGCCCCGTCAAGACCTCAACGCACGGGAACACGAAAGGTTCACGCGGCGCCATGGTTCCGCGGGGCAAGACCCCGCGGTCCCGGGCCTTATGAAAACAGCGTCTCGGTCGAGGAAAAGAACATCGCCTGGCTGACAGCCGAGCGAACCTGGTCTTCCTGGTAGGGTTTCGAAATCAGGAAGGCCGGTTCGGGCCGCGCCCCGGTCAATAGCCTTTCGGGGAAGGCCGTGATGAAGATCACCGGCAGGTCGTCGAACTGCGCCAGGATGTCATTGACGGCATCGATCCCCGAGGAATTGTCCGCCAGCTGGATGTCGGCCAGGATCAGGTCGGGCTTTTCCCGCCCGGCAAGATCCAGCGCCTGCGCATGCGTTCGCGCCACGCCCGTCACGGCGTGGCCCATCTCCTCGACAATGGCGCAGATGTCCATGGCGATGACGGGTTCATCCTCGATCACCATGACCTTGCCGGATACGGCCTTTTTCATCTCGGAGCGGGCGATCTGCACCAGTTCGCGGGCATGATCGGGCTCGACCTCCATCACGCGGCCGATTTCCTCGGGCGTGAAACCCTCGATCGAATGCAGCAACAGGGCCTCGCGCGAACGCGGCGTCAGGGCCGACAACCGTCGCTGGGCGCGTTCCGAAAGCGGCGAGTCGGGCACCCCAACCGGTGCGCCGGCCGACGCCCAGACGGAATGGAAGACCCTGAACAGCCCAATGCGGGGGTCGGACTCACGCTGCAGTTCCTCCTGAAGCGACTCTTCGGCCAGGATCGCCTCGAGCGCGGCGGCTGCATAGCGGTCGCCGGTTTCCTGACTACCGGTCAGCGCGCGCGCGTGACGGCGCAGATACGGCAGCGCCTCGGCCACCCTTTGTGCAAGATCGGCCTGATCGGTCGTGTTCATCTGTGTCGGCTCCGTTCAAAAATTTTTGCATCTGCGGGAACCAAACGCAGATCCGCGCGTTGAGTTCCGCGTGCGAGAGAAATTTTTTCGCAAAGCGGATAACATGTCCCGGCGTGCGCCCACGGCCAGCCGGGGACGACGACGGGGAACGGAACAGACGGCTCATGGCATCGGGGCGGGACCGGACGCGGTCCCAAAGCCCATCAAGGACAAGGCAGAAGGCATGGAACAGCAGAAGAATACGCATTCGGCAAATGGCGCCCGGCTCGCGGCGGACCGGTCGAAGTCGGGCGCCCAGAACCAGCATCGGGACCAGCCCCGCAAGGACAGGACGGATGACGAGATCGAGGAAAACCTTCGTCGCGTCTATAGCCGCATGCTGGAAGAGCAGGTACCCGAACGGTTTACCCAGTTGATCGAGCAACTGAAACGGAAGGGCGCGACGAAATGAGCGACGTCGATCCGCGTGACGCCATAGTGGACCATGTGCCGGCATTGCGGGCCTTTGCGCTCAGCCTGTCGCGCAACCCCGCCGATGCCGACGACCTGGTCCAGGAGGCCATCGTCAAGGCCTGGTCCAACTTCGACAAGTTCGAACAGGGCACCAACCTGCGCGCCTGGCTGTTCACCATCCTGCGCAACGCCTATTACTCGCGCGGGCGCAAGCGCCGGCGCGAGGTCTCGGACCCGGACAGCATTCACACCCGTGGCATGGCCGTGGGCCCGTCACATGACGGCCACCTGGCCATGTCCGATTTCGAACGTGCCTTTGCGCAGCTTTCCGACGAACATCGCGAGGTTCTTGTTCTCGTCGGCGCCGAAGGCTTTTCCTATGAAGACGTCGCGAACATGCTTGGCGTGGCGGTCGGTACGATCAAGAGCCGCGTGAACCGCGCGCGCAAGCGCCTGGCCGAGCTGATGGGGCTGGATGACGGGGAAAGCCCGGTGATCGAGGCCGAAACCGGCACCCGCGCGGCCCTTTCCAATTCGACCTTTACCGTGACCTGACCCGCATGAGCCCTTTCCTGTCTCATCTGGGCGGGCGCCTGGCCTTGATGCTGGCGTTCGCATTGTTGCCCCTGGGCCTTGTTGCGTCCTTGCAATCCACCGCGCTTAGCCGCGAGGCACGCGCACGGGCCGAAGACACGGTGCTTGGCGCCACGCGTCGCGCCACGACCGAAGAGCTGATCGCGATGGAGCGCGCCACCGGCGTGACCGAAACGCTGGCCCGGATCCTTGCCCCGGCCGGCCCTGTCACGCCAGAGCGGTGCAACGACATCCTGCGGACACTGGGCCGCGACTCGGCCCTGTTTTCCTTCATCGTCCAGTATGACGTGAATGGTCGCTTCATGTGTTCGTCCCAGGGCGATCTTGGCGACCGCCCCTTCGCCGAAGGCGCGCGCCAGTTTCTGGGGGCCGAGACGCGCCTTGCGGGCATGCTGCTTGATGCCCCCTTTTCGGGCGAGGATGTGCTGTTCATCCAGCATCCGATCCGCGACGCAACCGGCCGCGTCGCAGCCCATGTTGCCGTCTCCGTTCCTTATTCGAAGGTCAATGCCACCCCGCCCCGGATCGGCAATGCCACAGCCGACGATCTGATCCTGTTCGACCGAACCGGGCGTATCCTGTCCACCCAGCAAGATCTGGAAGAGGTGGGCCAATCCCTGCCAGGGGGCGTGACGCTTGCCGACCTTGTTGGCCATCCGGAGCGGGTATTTCTGGACGAAACGGCTGCCGGAAAGTCGGCGATATTCGCGCTCGTCCCGTTATCGTTGGGACAGTATTACGCCTTGTCGATCTGGCCCCGATCCGCCGTGCCGGAACTGGGCGCGGCCCATGCGGCGGGTCCGATCCTTCTGCCCCTGGCCATGTGGATCGTCAGCCTGGTCATTGCCCTGTTTGCCGCGGAACGCCTGGTCGTGCGACATGTGCGCACGTTGAACCGGGCTATCGACGAATTCGGCGAGAACCGGAATGCGCCACTGCCTGCCGGTCTGACCCGGGCGCCACAGGAGCTGCGCTCGCTTGCAGCCGCTTTCGAGCGGATGGCCGAGACGATCCGCACCGAAGAGGCCGAACTGGAAACCGCGCTGGCCGAAAAGGAAGTGCTGCTGCGCGAGGTCCACCACCGGGTCAAGAACAACCTGCAACTGATCGCCTCGATCATGAACCTGAAGATGCGCCGGGCACGCACGGCAGAGTCGCGCGCATTGCTGCAGCGTCTGCAGGCGCGCGTGACAAGCCTGGCCGACGTGCATCGGCTGCTCTACCAATCCTCATCGCTTGCGATGATCCGGCTGGATGAGCTGGTTCACGGGATCGTTCGTCAGCTTTCGGGCATGTTCGCCGATCCCGAACGTCGCGTGGAATTGGTCGAGGATCTTGCCCCCGTAACGCTTGATCCCGAACAGGCGGTTCCCGTCGCGCTGTTCGTGACCGAGGCCCTGACGAATGCCTTCAAATATGCCGGCAGCCCGTCCGACCGGCCTCCACAGGTCTCGATTGCCCTGCGCCAGACATCCGATGGCAGGATCGAGGTCGAACTGGCCAATTCCGTCGTGGGCGACGACGACCCCGAAGCGCCCAGCTTCGATGGCGGGCTGGGTGGGCAATTGCTTGACGCCTTTGCCACCCAACTTGACGGAGAGCTGGTGAAGGACGTCTCTGAAGGCACCTATCGCGTGACCCTTGTCTTTCGCCCCAGAAATGTCGCCGACGACTCGACCAGCGACACGCGGGATGATCCCGTTCCAGCCTCGTGAGGGAACCCGACAGGGCGAAGGGGCGTTGTCTCGGGCAATGCCCTTGCCCATGATTGTCGAACGGAGCGATGAAACGCAGCATGGCCCATTTCCGACCCAGCCGCTCCTCGGGCTTTCGCGTGTTGATCACGGCGGCCGAGGGCTATCCGGCGCTCGAACGGGCCTTTCTGGACTCGCAAACGGAAATCTGGGCCTGCTTTCGCATCTTCGATCCCATGACCCGATTGCGGTCGCCCGAAGCTCGGCGCATCGGACAGACCTGGTTCGACCTGATCGTTGCGACGCTGAAGCGCGGGGTGCGCATCCGCCTTGCCATTTCCGACTTCGACCCCATTGCCCGCCCCGAACTGCATCGCCTGACCTGGCGCAGCATGCGCATCCTGTGCGCGGCGCGGGAATGCGCGGGCAAGACGGCCGATCTGGACGTGGTCGCCGCCATGCACAGCGCGCGGACCGGGCTTGTGCCCCGCGTTCTGACCTGGCCTTTGGTGCGCCGACACCTGGTTCACCACGCAGCCTGGCTGAATGGCCTGGATGAGGGCGCGCGCCGAAACGCCCTGGTCGAGATGCCTGGACTTGCGGCGCGTCTGAAGCGGACAGACGACGGCACCCTGCGGGCGCCCTATTGGCCACCGCCTGCGCTGTTTCCCGCGACGCACCACCAGAAGATCGCGGTGTTCGACCGGCGGCTTGTCTATATCGGCGGGCTGGACCTGAACGAACGGCGCTATGACACGCCCGCGCACGACCGGCCGGGCCCCGACACCTGGCAGGACGTTCAGATCATGCTGGACGGCCCGGCGGCCCGCGAGGCCCAGACCCATGTCGAGCGTTTCATCGCCCTGACCGCCGGGACGACGCGGCCCGAGGCCACGCGGCATCTGATCCGAACGATCTCGGCCCCTCGGCCGGGGCTGCTGCATTTCGGACCGCGCCCCATCCGCACCGAAATCCTGGATCGGCATATCGCGCTGGCCCGGCAGAGCAGTCGGCTGATCTACCTGGAAACCCAGTATCTGCGCGATCGCGACTTTGCCCGCCAATTGGCGCAAGTGGCGCGCGAGAAACCGGCCTTGTGCCTGATTGTCATGCTGCCCGCGGCCCCGGACGATGTGGCCTTCGACAACAGCGACGATATCGACACGCGCCTGGGCGAATGGCTTCAGGCGCGCTCGCTGCGGATCCTGCGCCGGGCCTTCGGCAACCGCATGTTCGTCGGGGCCCCCGCCCGGCCCTGTCCCGTCGAGCCCGCGAAGGATGGAACGCATGAGCGCGCCAGCCTGTGCGGCGCGCCCCTGGTCTATATCCATTCCAAGGTATCGATCTTCGACGATCGCGCGGCGATCGTGTCTTCGGCGAACCTGAACGGCCGCAGCCTGCGTTGGGACACCGAGGCGGGCGTCGTGCTGCGAAATCATGTTCAGGTACACGAATTGCGCCGACGCATCCTGGCGCACTGGCTGCCCGAGAATGCGGGCGAGGAATTCTTCGATCCGTGCCGCGCGATTGGCGCGTGGCGTGCCCTGGCGTTCGAGAATGCGCGCAATCGCCCGGAGAACCGCCGCGGCTTCGTGCTGCCCTTCGATTTGAAGGCGACTGAACGATGGGCGGCGCCCGTTCCCGTTCTACCCGACGAGATGGTCTGACGATCGATCAGTCCCGCGCGGCGGGCGCGATTCCAATGAGACGCGCTTCGGCATCGTGATCTTCGACAAGGGCGCGGATCCACAACAACAGGGGAATGGCAACGATGCCGCCCGGCGCACCCCACAACCACATGCCGAAGACGACCGCCAGAAAGACGATCAGCGGATTGACCTTCAGGCTTTGCCCCACCAGGGCGGGCGTGACGAACTGGCCCTCAAGGATGTTGAGCCCGGCAAATCCCAGGGCAGGCAGGATCGCGAAAAGGCCGTCGAAGGCAGCAATCCCGGCATAGGCCAGGGTCACGACGACCACGGCAGGACCAAGGTAAAGGATGAAATTGGCCAGCGCCGCCAGCAGGCCAAAGACGACCGCGCCGGGCAGACCAAGCGCGTATAGCAGCGCTGCCGTCGCCGCGCCCAGCCCCAGATTGATCAGGGAAATCGTCACGAAATAGCGCGAAACCCGTCGCTCTGCGCGCATCAGGCGTGTGCTGACGTGGGCCGGCGGCTGATCCTGCCGCGCAAGAAATCGCGCGACCCAGTCATAGATCTCGGACCGGGTCAGGACGAAGAAGAACAACGTGCCCGCGAAGATCAGGACCTGCGCAAGGATCGACGGGGCCAGGAAAAGCGCGTCAGTGACGGACGGAATGGGCATCTCGGCTTCGGCCGATACCGCGGCTGGCGCGGCGACTGCCTGACTGTCGACCGCCATCGCGATGTCATCCTTGATCGACTCGACGCTTTCGGCCATGTCGCGCATCGCGGCAACGGTTTCCCGAAGATCGGCCCAGACCTTCGGCGCCATCGTCACCAGCCGGTCAACCACTGGATACAGCAGCGCGCCCCCCGCAACGATCACGAACAAGGCCACGGCCAGAGACGCCATCGCCCCTAGGACGCGCGGCAGCCTGACCCGGTCCCACCAATCGGACAGCGGCGACATGACAATTCCGGCCGTCAGCGCAAGAGTGACAGGCGCCAGGATCTCTTCGGCCCGCATCAGGGCGGCCACAGTCAGTATGATGGCGATCGCACCGATCGCGACGCGATTTGTGTCGGTCCGCACTGTTTCCGCTCCTTGATGGCCACCGGCGCCAGAGAGTTTGCCGCGTCATGCCAACGCCTGCCGCCCAGCCGGGGTTCCCTTCGCGACCAGGAATATTTTCCACGCAGCGGCAACATGAAGCAGGGAACCGAATGGATTGTGCCGCGTTTGTTTCATGAGCGGGGCATGAACCGTCGCCCCGGACTCGTCAAACCACCACGATGCAGGAGAAACGCCATGAACTGGGACATGATTCAGGGAAAGTGGAAAGAGCTGAAAGGCAAGGTTCAGGCCAAATGGGGCGAGCTGACCGACGACGAACTGGACCAGATCGAAGGTCGCCGTGAAGAGCTGGTGGGCCGCCTTCAGCAGCGCTATGGCAAGACCAAGGAAGAAGCCGAGCGCGAAGTTGACGAGTGGATGAAATCGCTCTGATCGTCATTGCAACCTTGATCGAACATCGCGGCCCCGGGCCTTTCCGGGGCCGCTTCACATCGTCCCCGACCTGATGGGGCCCGGGCGCGATCTGTGCTTGTCGATGACCGTGGCCTTGAAATGCCGTGCCCGGGGTGGTCGCGCGGATCGCCCGCGGTAATGGTGCAATGGTCCCGGCGCCGGGACGACCACCGGTGGCAGACCCCGGGGATTCGACAGGGCTTGTCGATTCGTGCGACACTTGGAATTGCCTTGCCGGATTGGTCGGGTTCAATTTTGTCAGCCAGGGTATTTCCATGAACGGCGCCCGTATTTTTCGCGCCATCGCGATCGTGGCAGCCTGTCTTGCGCCGGTCACGATCCAGGGCCAACAGATTGCATCGGCCCCGGGCCCGTCGGTCGACAACCCCGCCGCGCTGCGCCGGATCCTGTTGGCACTGAAGGATGAGATCACGGCCGCGCAGCGCGACCGCGACAGGCTGCTTGCCGAAATCGAAGATGCCAGCGCCCGCCTGCAGAAACTTGGGCGCGACATGGCGGCCATGGGCCAGTCAAAGGCGGCTGACACCGCACGATTGAGCGAGCTTCATGCAGCCCTTCGCGCCATGGAAGACAAGATCGCCAAGGCCGAGGACGAATTGCGCGCCGCGGGGGAGCAGGCCGAACAGGCCCGAATGGCACGCCAGGCGGCGCTGGCCGAAGCCGACGCGGCGCGCGCGGAGGCCCAGGAAACATCGCTGGCCATCCAGGCCAGACGCGACGAGATTGCTGCGCTGGCAGATCAGACGGTATCGGCCAGGGCCGAGCTGCATCGGACGAAATCGGAACTCGAAGATCTTGAGTTCGACCGCCAGCTGGCGGTCGAACGTGCAGCCAAGGCGCTGGCGCAATTGAATGTTGTGTTGGCCGAATTGAAAGCGCAAGAGACGCGCAGACGAGAGCTTGCCGAAGGACTTGCAGCACTCGAGCGTCGTTCGGCCATGGCGCGCGCCGAAGCAGCGGAACTTGATGTTCAAGCGCAGATGCTGCGGGATGAGATCGGAAGGCTGGCGGCGTCGATCTCGGAATGCACCGCAGCGAGAGATGCCTGCACCATGGGGGCAAACCTTACCGAGCAGTGATCGGAAGCCAGGGCGATTGGGCCTGCGCCCTGTTGGCGCCTGCGCCGACGGCAGCAACGCGCCAATAGGCAGCCTGTTGTGGCACGGTGACACGCGTGGCGGACAATTCGATGGGCGCGATCGAGTCGACGATGTTCCCGGATCGGTCCGCGAAATCCAGCCGGAAATGGTCAGCGACAGCCCCGCGACCGGGAGCCCAGACGAACTCTGCGGCACCCGATGCGTCAAAACCCGAATACAAGGGCTGTGGCGGTCCTGGCGCATCGCCGCCGGGCACGGCTGTGCCTGCGGTTTGCGACATGGCCGCCGCGGGCATCAGCCGTGACTGACGATACCATCGTGCCGCCAGCAGGGGATCGCTTGCAACGCCCTCACCGGCTTCGAAAATCTGGCCAAGGTAATAGGCGGCACGGTCATGGCCCAAGAGCGCGGCCAGAGAATAGGCGACGACCGCCGCCTGCGGATCCGACAGGCCAAGATCGACGCCAAGACGGAATCGCGACTCGGCACCCGCAGGCACATTTCGCAGCGACGCCGAAATTCGTTCGATACGGGCCACGGTCTGGGCAGGTGGAGGTGAAATCGGCTGCGCCTGATCCAGGCCTTCGGGGCGATCCGCAACGCTTGCCAGAAGCAAGGCGATCCGATCGCGCTGACTCATGGCAAGCATCAGGACGAGGCCAACCAGCACGGCCATGATCAGACCTGTCCATGTTCGGCGGGGCGTGGCGTCGTCCTTGCCCGGCGCGGCCTGCGCGGCATCGTTCTGGCTTCGCCGCACGAACGCGATCGGCGCGGCCGCGTCATCGGTTTGCCCGGCAGCCGCCACGGGTGGGGCTTTTTCCCCTCTCGATCCGCGCAGAGCCCGCATCGCGCGCGTCATCCTTGCCGCGGGTCCGGCAACGTCCTCGTCCCGCGTCATGTCCGGATCGGAGATCGGCAGCGGATCGGTCTGTCCCCGTGCATCTTCGGCGGCTTTGGGCAAGGCCGGCGCGGCCCGGATGCCGCGCGCGATGATGGCCCGACGCACGGTACTGCGATCCGCGACGGGTGTATTCCGATCCACCGTTTCAAGACAGGCATCACATATCGACAGGATCCGCGCCGCGATCCCCCCGCCGCATTTCACGACTTCCTCGATCGCTTCACCGCACATCTTGTCCGGCCCGAACCCGGCGGCGCGCAATGCATGCCGGATGAACGCCGCGGCATCTTCCTTGCCCATCGGGTCGAGCGACACGCTGGGGCCGACGAGTTCCGGCAGTTCCATGCGCAGCGCTTCATAAAGCTGCGGCGGACCGGTCAGGATGAACTTGAACAGCGGCCGTTCCTCGGGATCAGGCCCGATCATGTCGGCAATCTCGGCCAGAGACGATCGATCCATCGCATCGGCGTCGTCAATCACGACCACCGGAATGTGACCCGATTGCGCATGGGCAAGTGCAACACGGTGAACTTCATCCCCGCCAGACCGGCCGTCATGACCGAACGCGCGCAGGACCGAACCCGCCAATCCTTCGGGCGGGATCTTGGCGCCGTCAAGCAGCACGACCGGCAGATCGCCGGCCTCTCCGGCCACCAATGCATCAAGCAGCCGCGAACGCCCGGCGCCGGGAACCCCGGTAAAGACGGTCAGTGCCGCCCGCGAGCGCAGCGCAAAGCGCAGTCGATCCAGGGCGACATCCTGCATCGGACCGACGAAGATCTCTGCCTGCGCAACAGCGCGGGAAAGAGGACCGCTGTCGCGCCCCGATGCCAGACTTTCACGCAACATGGTCTGCCCCCTGTCGCCGCGGGCCGGATAGCTCGACATGCCGGTCACTCATGCAGGATATCCGAAGTCGCGGATGATGGCCCAGAACTCGCGGTTGAGCTTTCCAAGATCGTCGATCGCCGAGCGGATCCGTTCCATCGCCGCAATGTCCAGGTCGGTCGATTTGCCCACACGAATCTGATCCCGGCGATCGGCAATGCGCATCATGATCGTGCGCACGCTGCCCGTTTCGGGATCGAACGCATAGATCGAATGATTGTATCGGTTGCGCTCTGCCCCCAGCGAGACAAGGCGCCGTGTCGCCGCCAGAACCCGATCGCGTTCCTCATCCGGCACCCGGCCCAGCTTGGCCAGGCGTTCGACCAGATCGACCCGCGCGCGCGTCGTGTTCAGCGTCAGAAAGATGATGACCGCGATGTCCTTGTCCACGCCGGCCAGGCCCGCGATCAGATGAACCAGAACGCTTTCCGTATTGGTCCAGGTGTAATTCAGCTTGCCAATCAGCAGCAGCGCCTGATCGAAGGACTCATCGGGTGGGCGGATCATGCGGGGCCCTCCTCGTCACCGGCGTGACCGTTCTGCATGAACCAGTTTGCAGCCGCCGTCCGATTTCCAACCCCGATCTTGCGCATCAGGTGATGAATGTGCAGCTTCACGGTATGTTCGGAAACGTCCAGCATCGCTGCGATCGTCTTGTTGCGATGCCCCTGCGCCACCAGCCTGAGCACCTCGATTTCCCGACGCGTCAGCGAGGGATTTCCGGAGGCGTCGGCAGCACCATTCATTGAATCATTCATCGCAAATGGCTGGATCAGGTCGCCGGGAACCAGCACCTCGCCCGCCATCAGAAGCCGCAGGATGGATATCCAGGATCCCACGGCCGAATGCATTGGAATGAATCTCAGCCCCGACAGACCCATGCCTGCCTGCTGTCGTTGAAACACGGGCCGTGCGATACTGACATCGTCATAGGCAAGCACGACATGCGCATTGCCAAAGGTGGACCTGGCGAGGTCGTGAATATCCGCAAGATCTTCGGTAAATTTCTGATCGAGGACAACCATTCGGACGCTCGCAGCCTGGCCGGCGTCGATCGCCTGTTCGATCGTGTCGAACCGGCTGACTTCGACGCCTTCAAACTCGGCACGCACAAGGCGCAGCGTCACTTCCGGAAAGGCAAGCGCACTCCCTATGAACAGAACCCTGTCTGTTCCGGCGCCGCCGGATCGATGATCGCGGTCGGACTTCATAATAAATTTCCCCGCCGGCATATGGACCGACATTCTTGAAATAGGTCGAAAGAACAACTGTCGATCAGTATAACCAATTTTCCAGCTTGCGGAAACCATGGCTTTCACCGACGGAATCCGATCCTTCCGCGCGACTTTTTACCAAATTATTACAATTACTTGAATGATCTCCTGAACGACCTGGACGGCCCCGACAGATCTTGCCAATGGACTTGATACAGATTGGATAAAACCTTTTTCCATAAATCAAACGATTAATATGAAGCGCCAGAATCGGCGTGTCAAAAATATGTCGAAATCTTGAATATACCTTGTCAATCAGGGCACTTATACGCCCGGACGCACGTTGCAAGCCCTTGCATTGCTGCACTAGCACCTTTCGACAGCTTTCCGAAAGCCTGACTCGGTGCAATCATTCCAATGGGCTCGATTGGTAGCCTGACTTTGTTTCCGGTGCGGCGCATTTCAAGCCTGTCACCAGTACGTATTTATTTGATCGGCTGCTTATTAAAGGTCCGCATCGGTTCTTGGCGGAAACATTTTTGAAAGGGGGGAATATTGATGTCCTGGCCGCATCGGTTGGCGGCCCTTGATGCTTCGGCATCGCTCGAACCAGCCGGATCAAGTTGAAACCTTCAGCACATTGCCCATACCGCCTGGCAGATGAATGGCGGTCGGATCGTGCTGGCATTTGATCAATGGAGATCATTATGGACCGCAGAATTTTTGGCATGGATGATCACGATATCGACATCGACATCGACATCCGCGAAGACGACGACGCTTCGGCGACCTCCTCGTCTTCTTCTGAATCCGGCGCCGAAGCTGGCGCCGAGGCGAATGCCGAAGCAGGCGCCGAGGCGTCTTCCGAGGCCGGGTCGGAATCGTCGTCCTCTGCTGACGCGAGCAATTCCAATTCGAACCGCTCCTCGACCAACCAGGAACAGGGTCAGGAGCAGGGCCAGGAGCAAAGCCAGCAGCAGCAGCAGTCCAACACCAATGGTGGGGACGACAGCAACACCAACACGAACTCGATCAATATCGACTTCGGCGGTGGCGAATGGATTCCGCGCGACGACGACATCAACGACATCGACAACTCGTCGGTCGGTGGTGACGTCATTGGTGCCGGTCGCGATCTGTCCTATGACCCGGGCAACGACAGCACGATTACCGATGTGCTGAACGGCCTGGATTCCGGCGGCGGGTCCCTCTCGGCGACCTTCAATGCTCAGTCGCTGAATCTCGAGGACAACGACCACCTCATGAACCCGACCGTTGAGAACAGCGGCGACTTCAGCAACAGCGGCAGCGCCCACGGCGGTGATGCCTATGCCGAGGAAGGTATCGATGCCACGGGTGGCGGAAGCTATGGCGGCAGCGACGCCTATGCCGATGGCGGTGATGCCGATGGCGAAGCCGGAGACGGCGGCCATGCGATGTCGCATTCGGGCGCAATGGGCATGGGCATGGGCTCGGCCGAGACCGATAGCGACAGCGAAGGCGGCGACGGTGGCGATGCCGACAGCCACAGCGACGCCAGCAACGATTCCGGTTCGGACTCGACCAATACCGGCACCGGCGGCGACGGCGGCGCGGGCTTTGGCCTGGGCGTTGGCCTGGGGCTTGGCGGCGCGATGTCCGACTCGTCCAACGGCAATGCGTCGGGCGGTAACGGGACCGGAACAGGGACCGGAACGGGCGTCGGCTCCAGCGGGGGCTCCACCGCGAATTCGGACGCCGATGGCGGTGACTCCGGTGCGATGGGCGCCGGGCTTGGCGCCGGTCTTGGCATGACCGGGTCGTCGGGCGATGGCGGTGATGGCGGCGACAGCGATGCGGACGCCACGGGAACCGGCAGCGGAACCAGCAGCAGCGGCTCCACAAGCACGGGTGGCGACGGTGGCGATGCCGGCGCGATCTCTGGCGTCGGCCTGGGACTGGGTCTCTTGGGCGTTGGTCTGGGTCTTGGCGACTCCGACGCGACGGCTGGCGACGGCGGTGAAAGCGGCGCAGAGTCTGGCGCTGAAGCCGGTGGCACTGGTACCGGTACGGCCGATGCCCCCGCTGGCGATGGCGGTGATGGCACAGGCACGTCCGGCGACGGCACCGGCAATGGCTCGGGTTCGGGCATGGGCACCTCGTCTGCTGGCGCAGGCGGTGACAATGCGGCCGACAATGCCGTGAACGGTGACGGTACCGGAACCGGCACTGGTGCTGGCAACGGCGGCGACGGGTCCAACGCATCTGATGCGTCGGCGATGTCGGATGTCGGCGGCACCGGGACGGCCGATGCGGCTGGCGGCGCGGGTGGCATGGCCGACCTGTTCAGCGACATCGACACCAGCGGCGCGGCCGACTCCATGGCCGAGGCGATCGCCGGCTATGGCGGCAACGCAAGCTCGGACGACGATGCCTCGAACGCCGTGACAGGCGCGGGCACGTCCAGCTCGACGATGTCCGGCCTTGGCCTTGACGGCGGCGACGTGATGTCCGGCGGCGGCGGCGGCGGTACCGCGATGAACGGTGACGGCGGCGCAGGCGGCACGGCCGGCATGTGGGGCTCGAACAACGGCGATGACGGTTACGTCAATGGCTCGTCGAGCGCCGATGCCTCGGGCACGCTGGACCTGGCGGCGTTCAACCAGAGCATCGTGATGGGCGCCAATGTGCTCAGCAACTCGGTCGACATGACCGTTGTCGGTGGCGACCTCAACTCGACGGTGATCGGCGACGACGCCTGAGACGAAACCAACGGACGGGGCCGGTTGACCGGCCCCGCTCCCCTTTTTCATGACGCAGTCCGGTATTTTCCGGAATCCGACAAACGGAGGGCAGAACGATGCCCCTGGACAGAACGACGGAAGCAATCGCCCATTTCATTGGTCTTTTTCAGGTTGAAATCGAAGAGATGCGGCTGCGCGACGCGTATGACAGCTTTCGCGCTCGCCCCCCCGAAAACACCGAAGATTCCGACCTGGTAAAGGTTACCATCTCCTTCCGCGCGCCGCATGAATTGCAGGGCGTCGAGGTTTCGGGCAGCGCCATGGGAACGGCCCAGTCCCCTGCCCGTGAATTCGTGCCGACCCCGGTGGCCGAGCTCCAGCCTGCGACGCAGCCGACACCAGCCGAAATTTCCGCGCAGGTCGAGACACCCACGCCGGACCCCGAGATGCTCAACCCGACATCCGCGATCGTCCTGCGCTGGGAGATTCCCTTGCCGAATACCGTCGTGACCGTGACGGTGCAGACGATACACATGAATGACAACGATATCCTGGTCTTCGACGATGATCTCCATTTCGTCGACCCGGACGCATTTACCGCCGAGCTCATGGAACTGGCGGTCGTGGCCGACTCTCTTGGTTTCGGATTGTCCGAACTGATGGAACCCGGTCACATCCCCTCGGCGGATGCGATTCTGGCCGCGTTCGCCGAGGCCCAATTGGTGACCGAAGCCGCGCCCGAAGGCGCGCATGTCGCGGTAATTCAGGGCGAAGCCTTGGCGGGAATCTTCGTGAATGGCGAAGCGGCCGAGGAAATACCCGATTTCAACGACAGCCTTCCCCGCTCGATGCAGAACGCAGAGACGGACGATACCGATGGCGTAACCGAGATAGCCCTTCCCGTCAGCCCCTTTGCGGTCGAGGACGGGCACCATGTCTCGACCGGCGAAAACCTGACCGCGAACGAGGCGCATATCGTCAAGAACTGGGTCGATGCCGAGGTGATTGCCGTTGCCGGCGATGTCATCCAGGTGAATATCATCTCGCAGGTGAATGTCCTTTCCGATCAGGATTTCGGGCCGGGCGCTCCGGGAACCCCATCGGCGACGATCAACGCGGCCAAGATCGAATCCGTCTCGTCGGCTCCGGACGATGCGGAACCCGTGTCCCGGCCGGCCGCCGATCCGGTATTTCCGCAGCATTGGCAGGTCGAGCGGGTCGATGGTGACGTGGTGCTGGAGAACTGGGTTCAAAGCCACATCTTCGCAACCGACAACGATTGCGCGCAGGTCGTCCTGACCGGGTCGAATACAAGTATCGGCCTGGGTGAAAACGCGCTTGGAAACTACACCTCACTGATCGAGCTTGGATTCCACTATGACCTGATCATCGTCGGCGGCGACATGATCTCGATGAACTTCATCGAGCAGGTGAACGTCTTGCACGACGATGACGTGATCCTGGGCGACGGCTGGGGCGATGCCATCGTCGAAGGAGGCGACAACCTGCTGATGAACGCGGCCGCGATCTGCGAAACGGGGATCGACACGACCATTGCGATGACCGATCCCTTCCGTGCCGATCTCGACGCTCTGGCCGCGGGCGCCAGCGACATCTCGGACGCCGTGGCCAAGGATGCCCTCTTCGCCGGCAAGGACGCGCTGTCGGTGCTGTATATCTCGGGCGATCTGATCGAGTTCAACGCAATCCAGCAGGTCACGCATCTTGGCGATGCCGACCAGGTTCAGGCGGCCCTGGCCGACATCCTGGCCTCGGGTGGCGACCTGACGGTGAACTCCGGGTCGAACGCCATGCTGAACGCCGCGACGATCGAGGATCTCGGCATCGACTCGACGGTTCTGGCCGGCGGTGACGTCTATTCGGACGCGCTGATTCACCAGGCCGAGCTCATCGACATGGACTCGTTGCCCGATGGGGTCGCATTGACCGCTCTGACCAACGAAGCCGTCGCCGCATTCCTTTCACCCGACATGATCGATGGCAATCCGGTCGCGACCGATGACGCCGATGCGATTGCGCCGATACCAGCAGATGCCGGCAATCTGGACGTGATGCAATCGGCCCTTTCGTAATCATTCAAGGGAGCGAAGCGTGAGGGATATCAACGACCCGATGGACGCGACGGATGGCCGCGATGCCCCCCTTCGGTTTTCCAGCCGACGCGAAGGCGCAAGGGTCCGGCCCCGCGAAACCGTGCTTGAACTGAAGCCGGAGATGCGCGTGAAGCCGGCCGAATCCAAGGGCAGAATGCCCGATACGGGAAGCAAGCCGCGGATTGGCCAGACGATCGAGGGCTCGTCCAGCCCCATGGCACGCCGCGATCCTCCCGATCCGCCCTCGGGCGGAGGTGGCGGTGGCGGCGGCAAGAAGTTCCATCGCCGCGTTGATCCCGAAGACTTCGGCGCGGCGCTCAAGCGTGGCCTGGCCGCCGTGCGACGAAACATCTTCATGGTCTTTGTCCTGACCTGCGCGACCAACCTGCTGATCCTTGCAATCCCGATCTACCTGTTCCAGATCTCGGACCGCGTCCTGACCAGCCGGTCGGTGGATACGCTGATCATGCTGACGGTCGTGATCGTCGGCGCAGTCCTGTTGCAGGCGATGTTCGACGCGATCCGGCGCTTCATGCTGATGCGCACGGCCGTCGAGGTCGCGGCCCGGCTGGGCGCGCCCATCCTGTCGGCTGCGGCGCATGCCTCGCTTTCCGGCAGCGCGCGCGAATACCAGACCCTTGGCGATCTGCAGCAGCTGCGCGGCTTTCTTGTCTCGGGCACGCTTCTGTCCTTCCTGGACATTCCCTTTGCCCCGCTCTTCATGCTGGTGATCTGGTTGATCCACCCAGACCTGGGGCTGATCGTTCTGTGCACCGCGATCGCCCTATTCGTCATTGCGGTCGTGAACCAGCGCGTGACCGCGGGGCATTTCTCGAAGGCAACGATGGCCCAGTCGCGCGCCAATCTGCATCTGGATTCGATGGCACGGAATTCGCAGGTCATCAATGCGATGGCCATGATCCCGGAAGCCGTAAGGATCTGGGGCAAGGACACGGCCAATTCGCTGACCGCGCAGGTCCATGCCCAGGACCGCAATATCATCTCGGCCGCCGTGTCGCGGGCGATCCGGCTGTTGACCCAGGTCGGCATGCTTGGCTGGGGCGCCTATCTTGCCCTGCAGGGCGAGATGACCGGCGGCATGGTCATCGCCGCCTCGATCGTCGCGGGCCGCGCCCTGGCGCCGGTCGAGGGCGCAATCGACGGTTGGCACGCATTCCTTCTGACCCGCGCGGCCTATGACCGCATTTCGCGTCTCTTGACCGGCTCGCGGTATCAGTACGAACGCCTGCGCCTGCCGCGTCCCGAAGGCCGTCTGGATGTCGAGCGCCTGCTCTACATTCCCGGCGGCACCAAGCAGGTCATCCTGAACGGCATCTCGTTTTCGCTCAATCCCGGTGAAACGCTTGCGGTCATCGGCAATTCCGGTGCGGGAAAGACGACGCTGGGCAAGATGCTGGTGGGGTCGATCCTGCCGACCTCGGGCAATGTGCGGCTGGACCTGATGGACCTGCGCAACTGGGACCCGCGCCAGCTGGGGGAAAATATCGGCTATCTGCCGCAGGACGTGCAGCTGTTCCCCGGAACGATCAAGCAGAACATCGCGCGCATGCGCGAGGATGCGACCGACGACCAGATCCACCGGGCCGCCGTTCTGGCCGATGTGCACGACATGATCGCGCAATTGCCGCAGGGATATGAAACGATGGTCGCCGCTGACGGCTCTCCCCTGTCGGGCGGCCAGAAACAGCGTATCGCGCTGGCACGGGCCTTCTTTGGCGACCCGCGCCTTCTGGTTCTGGACGAGCCGAACTCGAACCTGGACGTGGCCGGCGACAAGGCGCTTGCGCGCGCCATCGAACATGCGCGCGCGAACGGCATTACCTGCGTGGTGATCACGCAAAAGCCCGCCCTGCTGAATGTCGTAGACAAGATCATGCTGTTGGCCAACGGAAATATCGCCTTGTTTGGCAAGCGCGAGGAAGTCCTGGCGCGCCTGAACGGCCGCAACACGCCAAAAGCCGCGCTGGATTCCGGTGCAAGGGGCCTACAGGACGACAAGGGGGAAAAGGATGACGACTGAACTGGTACCGACCGGCGCTGCCCCCGGCGAAACCGAGGACTGGTATGCAGAGGTTCCCAGGTCCATCGCGCGGCATGCGACCTTCGGGCTTGCCCTGTTGGTCTTCGCCTTCGGCGGCTTCGGCGTCTGGGCGTTTCGGGCGCCGCTTGCCGCCGCGGTGATCTCGCAGGGCAGTTTCGTCGCCACGGGCCAGAACAAGATCGTCCAGCACCTCGAAGGGGGTATCATCCAGGAAATCCTTGTCTCCGAGGGCGATCAGGTGCAGGTGGGCGACACGTTGTTGCGCCTTGACGAAACCATTGCCGAAGCGACGCGGCGCGAGCTCTATCTGCGCCAGTTGCGGCTCGAGGCAACCGAGGCCCGGCTGCTTGCCCAGCATCTGGATCGCGATGTACTTGTGCTGCCCGAATCAATTCTTGCCGAAGCGGCCGATCCCGAAATTGCCGCCATCATCGATAGCCAGCGCCAATCCTTCACGATCGCCAGGTCGGGCCTGATGAACGATCTGACGCTGCTGCAACAGAACGTCGACGCCATAGACGCGCGACATCGCGGCTATTCTCGCCTGCGCGACTCGCTGCAGGCCCAGCTTGCCCTGATCGACGAGGAACTGAAGGCAAAGGATGCGCTGCTGGATTCCGGACTGACACGACGCGCCGAGGTCACCGCGCTCAAACGGTCCCGCCTGGAAACCCTGGGCCAATTGGGCCGCGTCGAAGCCGAGCTCGAGGAAATCGGGGAGATGCGGGCAAAGTATCTGACCCAGATGCAGAAGACGCGCGACGAATACAGCCGCGCCGCATTGACCGAACTGCAATCGGTCCAGGCCGAGCTTGAAAGCGTGCGCGAACAGATCCGCAAGGCCGACAACATCCTGTCGCGGACCGAAGTCCTGGCCCCCGTGACGGGCACCGTCGTGCGGCTTTTCTATCACACGCCGGGCGGCGTCATCGAGCCTGGCCGTCCGATTGCCGAGATCCTGCCCAACGACGCGCCCCTGATCATCGAGACACTGGTGCTGCGGCAGGACATCGACACGGTCAAGGTGGGTCAGCCGGCCACCGTGCGGCTGGTCGGCCTGAACCAGCGGACGACCCCGATCCTGAACGGAACCGTGACCTATGTTTCGGCCGATGCCGTTGCGCAGGGCTTCGATCAGCCAAATGCGCGCGAGGTCTATGTCGTGCGCGTGTCGCTTCCGTCCGAGGAGCTGGGCCGCGTGCACAATTTCCAGCCTCGCCCCGGCATGCCCGTGCAGGTCATGATCAAGACCGAAGAGCGCACTTTTGCCCAATACATCGCCAAGCCGATCGTCGACAGCATGGCGCGCGCCTTCCGCGAGGAATGAAACGACAACGGCGACCGGATGATCCCGATCGCCGCCGCGCCACATGTCCTGCTTTCATTCGGCCGAGGCGACCTGCGCACCCGGTGCAGGCGCCGCATCCATCCAGCCCCTGCCCGTCGCGATCTGCAACCGGGTCCAGCTGCGCGCCAGCTCGCGCAGCACCTGGGCCAGGGCAAGCCGCGCATCCAGCGCGCGCCGCTCTGCATCCAGCACATCGTTCAGGACGATCTCGCCCGCCGCATATGAGCGCCGCGACAGGTCCAGCACCTCTTCACTGGCCTGAACGGCCGCACGCTGCGCCGAGACCTGTCGCCGCCAGTAGCGCGTCGCGGATTGCGCCTCCTGCACCTCTTCGACGGCGCGCAGGACGCTGGCGCGCCATGCGATCTCGGCCTCCTGCGCCCGGGCGCGGGCGACATCGCGGTTCGCCGTCAGGATGCCGCGGTTCAAGACCGGCAGGCGCAGGGCCGGGCCAAAGGCCCAGGCGCGATCCTCACCCGAGGTGATGAATCCCGAAAGCGTCAGCGACGGGTAGAGCTGCGCCTCGGCGACGCCGATCTGGGCGGTCGCAGCGGCAAGCTCCCGCTCGGCACGCCGGATGTCGGGACGGTTGCGCAGCAGGTCGGCGGGCGTCCCGGTTGCCGGCATCGCGGCAGGCACGGGCTGGCCCGCGCCTTTCGTCATGCGCGCCATGATCGGCCCCGCGGGCTCGGCCAGCAGCGTGGCAATGCGGAACACATTGGCCTCGAATCCCGCCTGGTATCCGGGCAAGGCGGCTTCCGCACTTCGCAGCAGGGCGCGCGCCTGGGATTGGTCGAGCGAGGTCGCTTCGCCCGCCGAAACCTGCCGCGAGACCAGGTCCAGGGTCTCACGCCGCGACGCGATGGACTTGCGCGTGATCCAGGCGGCGTTCTGGAAATACCGCGCGTTGACATAGGCATCGGTCAGATCCGCCAGATAGGCCAACCGGACCGTTCCTGCATCGTATTCGGCCGCCTGCAGGCTGGCCTGCGCGGCCTGCTGCCCGCGGCGAATGCCGCCAAACAGGTCGAACACATAGGCCGCGTCCGCCCGGGCCGAACCCGTCTCGTCGATCTGGCCGGCGGTATCCCTTTCGCGCGCCGCCCTGGCCGAAAGATCGCCCGACACCTGCGAGGCAAGCCCCGTCCGCCCCAGCGCCGCCCGCGCCTGCGCAATCCGCGCCTGTGCCGAACGGATGTCCAGATTCTGCCCCAGACCGCGCGCGGCAAACTCGTTCAAAATGGAATCGTTCAAACCGGCCCACCAGCGATCTTGCGCAGCGGCACGCAGCGGCGACGAGCCGCCATTCACGAAACTCTGCGACACGGCCATTTTCGGGGCGCGATAATCCGGCCCGACCATGGAACAGGACGCAACAAGACCAATCGCACCGACAAACTGAAATGAATTCTTCATGATCTTTCCGAATGCTGCCCGTAATATCTCACACGCTAGCACCGGCTGCCCGAATCACCAAAGCAATACGGTTACGTAACGTCACCACCCCCCCCGCATTCAGCGTCTGGTGGTGTAACGCTGCAACAATTCGTACGGCCGGAGGAACGCTTACGGGTTGCGCAGCATTGCCGGGTCGTATCCGTTGAACCGCAGGACATCGTGCGCTGCCTGCAGCAGATCGCCCGAAGGTTGCGGGCGCCGAGCAAGGATACGGGCAAAGGCGCGCGAGGGGGTGCCGATCACGGCAAGCCGGTAATCGGCATCGACCCACAGAACCCACAAGTCTTCGCTGCGGCCATCCGGGAATGTTCGCGCCATGCGGCCCGGACCGGTCATGCGCGCATTTGCCAGGAAGGCGCGCGCCCCTGTCGGTCCGCAGATGGTTCCCGTCACGCGAAACTGCCCAGAGGCGGTTGCCGTCCACGTCTCGGCCCGCGGACCGCAGGCCGGGCCGGGCGCGATCTCGGCCACGATGTGCCAGACATCCACAAAGCGCGACGGGTCGAAAACGGCCGAGGACGACATGCCGGCCGCGGGCTCGGCCGGCGGCGTATCGCACGCGGCCAGCATCAGTGCCAATGCAATAGCCAGTCGTCGCATGTCGCCCTCGCCAAAGGATTGCCCGCACGCACAGTCGCGCCCGGACAGATCGGCGTCAATAGGGCATGGGGTGATTGCGATGCGCCGCGTCGATCGCCTTCAGGACATCCTGTGGCAGGACGACATCCGCCGCGCCCAGCGCATGGTCAAGCTGCGCCAGCGTCGTTGCACCGAAGATCGGGATGGTGGGGAAAGGCCGCGTCAGGGTCCATGCCAGCGCCATGTGAACCGGGTCCAGCCCCGCCTGTCGCGCGATGTCCAGATAGGCGTCGATCGCACCCCAGACGCGCGGCGTGATGCGTCCACCCAGCTTGGGGTTCAGTGACCTGCGCGAGCCCTCCGGGATCGCATCTCCCGAATACTTGCCCGTCAGCAGGCCCGCAGCGAGCGGCGAATAGGCCAGCAGGGTGATGCGCTCGTTATGGCCAAGTTCGGCCAGGTCGGTGTCATACAGGCGGCACAACAGCGAATATTCGTTCTGCACAGACACCGGCCGGGGGCCCGCCCCCTCTTCTGCCAGGCGAATCCACATCGCCATGCCCCAGGCGCTTTCGTTCGACAGACCCCAGTGACGGATCTTGCCCTCGCGCACCAGGTCGTCCAGCGTGCGCAGGCATTCGGCCATATTGTCAAGGATTTGCGCCCGGTCCTGCCGCGACGGATCGAAATGCCAGTTCTGTCGGAACATGTAGCTGCCGCGATTGGGCCAGTGGAACTGGTACAGGTCCACATGATCCGTCCGCAAGCGGCGCAGCGACCCCTCCAGCGCCTTGCGGATACTGCGTGCGTCGATGATCTCGCCATCCTCGCGCGCGACCGATCCTTCGCCCGCGATCTTGGTCGCGATGATCCAGTCTTCGCGCCGGCCACCGCGCGCGATCCAGTTGCCGATGATCTCTTCGGTCCGCCCCACGGTTTCCCGCCGCACCGGATTGACCGGATACATCTCGGCCGTGTCCATGAAATTCACGCCCCGTTCGGCAGCGGCATCGATCTGGGCATGGGCTTCCGGCTCGGCGGTCTGGTTTCCCCATGTCATGGTGCCAAGACACAGCACCGATACTTCAGGGCCATTCGCGCCCAACGTCACCTTTTTCATCGTCTGCCCCCGTTTCTTGCCATGCCGGGCGAACCTAGCGCCGGAAACCGGCATGGCAAGGGGACGGGACGCTCAGGGCCGGATATAGGCGTAGCCCTGTTCCTGCAGTTCCATCAGCCGCACGACGCCGGACGGCACGACCCTGGCCTCACTGATCAGCGCCACGTCGGTTCCGCGCTTCTTCTTCAGTCCGGCCAGCGTGTTACCGCAGGCGGCAAAGGAAATGTCCGACAGCTCCAGCGACATGGCCGAGATACGATCCTCAACGGGGCTTTCTCCCTCGACATACATCGCAAGGCCGGGACCATAGGCGACCATCTCGATCACCACCTTGTCGCCCTGTGCGGCATAGTAATCGTGCACGTTCTGCGCGTTGTTCAGTGCCATGTTCATGACGGCCGGGTCGTTCTGGTCGACATGGATGGCCAGGTAATGCGTCTTGCCCTCGGCCCAGGCCGAACCGGCACAAAGCGCGAGCGCCGCGCAGGCAGCAGCGAATCTGGTCATGCGTTCCTCCCCATTTCCTGTGTTCTGCCCGGATGGGCCGCCCCAGTGTGACCGAACGGAAGACGCATGTCATCCAGACGCTTGAGAGCATATGCAGAACAAAATACCCTGTCCTCATGTCGAATCGTGATCTTGCCGGGCTGATGGCACGCCTTGGGCCAAAGGGGCCGCGCGCGCGTCTGTCCTTTCTGGGCGAATTGTCTCTGACCCGGGCGCGGGTGCATGAATTCTGCGGCCCAGCCCGACGCACGCTGGCCCTGATCGTGGCGGGTGCCGCACACGACGGACGGTTGCGCGCGGGGGATGATCCGGGGCGCGATCCCATCCTTTGGCTGCGCCCCGCCTGGCTGCCCGAGCGGTTGTTTCCGGAAGGAATCCTGCCTTTCATCGATCCGGGGCGACTGGTCCTGGTCACGCCCCGCCGGCCCGAGGATCTTCTGTGGTGCATGGAGGAAAGCCTGCGCTGCGGGGCGGCCCGGCTGGTCGTGGCCGAAGTGCCGCGGCCTCCGGGTCTGACGCCAATCCGCCGGTTGCAACTGGCGGCAGAAACCGGCGCTGCCGAGGGCGCCGTGACACCGACCGGGCTGATCCTGACGCCCGGCGCGGGCGGCGCGCGCGGCGTGGAAAGCCGATGGCGCATGGTCCCGCGCCATGAACGCGATCACAGCCGATGGCGGCTGGACCGCCTGCATGACCGCACCGCCCCGCCCCGCAGCTGGACCCTGCATCAGGACCACGACACCGGCGCGCTGCGTCTGGCCACGGCCGGCCACGGCGCCAAGGATGCCGCCGAGCCCGCTGCGTCAACGATTTCCTCTGGCGCGGCGCAAGGGCTTGCGACAGGCTGACGGCAGCCACCCAAACGGGTCATGATTCGCAAGGCTCAGGATGCGCATTCTCGTCTCGCTCGTCGCCCTGTTCCTGTCCGTCATCCTGCTGCAACTGGGCACGGGGGGCGTGGCGCCACTTGATGCCTTGTCGGGCGCACAGCTTGGATTCACCACGGCCCAGATCGGCATGCTGGGCTCGGCCCATTTCATGGGGTTTTTCATCGGCTGCTGGTGGGCGCCACGGCTGATGGGCAGCGTCGGCCATTCGCGCGCCTTCGCGGCATTCACCGCCGCCGGGACGATCGGGCTGATCGCGCACATGATGGTGGTCGATCCCCTGGCCTGGGCGATTCTGCGCCTGGGATCGGGTCTTTGCGTTGCCGGCTGCTATACCGTGATCGAGGCCTGGTTGCAGGCCAAGGTCACGAATGAAACCCGCGGCCGGGCGATCGCGCTGTATCGCGTCGTCGATGTCAGCGGCTCGCTGGCCGCGCAGCTGGTGATCGGGGTGCTGAGCCCGGCGACCTACTTTTCCTACAACCTGCTGGCAATCATCTGCTGCGCCGCGCTTCTGCCGCTGGCAATCACCCGCGCCGTTCAGCCCGCCACTCCACCGGCGCCACGGCTGCGACCGGCCATGGCCTGGGCGCGCTCTCCGCTCGCGGCCGCGGGCGTGATCGTCTCGGGCGTGTCCTCGGCGGCGTTCCGCATGGTCGGGCCGGTCTATGGTCTGCAGGTCGGTCTGACCGCCGACATGATCGCGCTTTTCCTCGCGGCCTTCGTGCTGGGCGGGGCGCTTGCGCAATTTCCCCTAGGCTGGCTTGCGGATAAACACGATCGCCGCACGGTGCTGATGTGGCTGTCTGCCGCTGCCGCCCTTTCCTGTGCGGTGACGGTCGGCACGGCGACGATGGGAACCGCGCCCGTCTTCCTGGCCGCAGGTCTGTTCGGCGCGGCCACCATGCCCATCTATTCGGTCGCCACAGCCCATGCCCATGATTTCGCCTCGGACGACGAAAGGGTCGAACTGTCGGCCGCGCTGATGTTCCTCTATGCGATCGGCGCGATTGCCTCGCCCGTGATTTCCTCGGGGCTGATCGATGCCTTCGGCCCGGCAGCCATGTTTGCCTTCATCGCGGCGATCCATGTCGGCCTTCTTGTCTTTGGCGCGGTGCGCGCGCTTGTCGGCCCCGCGCCATCGGGGCGCACGCGCTATGTCTATACGCCCCGCACCAGCTTTCTGATCGGTCGCCTTCTGGGCAGATCGCGCAGCGGTGACTGACCCTCTGGCCCTTTCCGATCAAAGCCGCTAAATCGTGCCAACCCAAAGGATGGAAAGGCGCGCGCATGGCACGGATTCTCATCACCTCGGCTATTCCGTACATCAACGGCATCAAGCACCTGGGAAACCTCGTGGGCAGCCAGTTGCCCGCCGATCTCTATGCCCGCTATTGCCGCGCGCGCGGGCACGAGGTGATGTTCATCTGCGCCACCGACGAACACGGCACCCCCGCCGAGCTGGCCGCCGCCAAGGCCGGCAAGCCGGTCGCCGAATACTGCGCCGAGATGCACGAAGTGCAGGCCGAACTGGCCCGCGGCTTCCGCCTGTCCTTCGACCATTTCGGTCGTTCGTCCAGCGCGCGCAACCACGCCCTGACCCAGCATTTCGCGCGCCGCCTGGCCGAGAACGGCTTCATCGAGGTCGTGACCGAGCGGCAGTTCTTCTCGATCGCCGACAACCGCTTCCTGCCCGACCGCTATATCGAGGGCACCTGCCCCAATTGCGGTTACGAAAAGGCCCGCGGCGACCAGTGCGAAAACTGCACCAAGCAGCTCGACCCGACGGATCTCATCAATCCGCGCTCGGCGATCTCGGGCTCGACCGAGCTGGAGTTGCGCGAAACCCGTCACCTCTATTTGCGCCAGCGCGCGCTCAAGGACGAAATCGAGGCCTGGATCGACAGCAAGACCGACTGGCCCATCCTGACGACCTCGATTGCAAAGAAATGGCTGCATGACGGCGACGGCTTGCAGGACCGCGGCATCACGCGCGACCTGTCCTGGGGGGTGCCCGCGCAGTTCCCGGGCGCACCGTGGGAAGGCATGGAGGGCAAGGTCTTCTATGTCTGGTTCGACGCGCCCATCGAATACATCGCCGGCACCGCCGAATGGGCGGATGCGAAGGGTCTGGACGATGCCGCATGGCGGCGCTGGTGGCGGCTGGACGAGGGCGCCGAGGATGTCCGCTATGTCCAGTTCATGGGCAAGGACAACGTGCCGTTCCACACGCTCTCGTTCCCGGCCACGATCATGGGCTCGCGCGAGCCCTGGAAGCTGGTCGATTACATCAAGAGCTTCAACTACCTGAACTATGACGGCGGCCAGTTCTCGACCAGCCAGGGTCGGGGCGTGTTCATGGATCAGGCGCTGTCGATCCTGCCGGCGGATTACTGGCGCTGGTGGCTGCTAAGCCACGCTCCCGAAAGTGCGGACAGCGAATTCACCTGGGAGAACTTCCAGGTTTCGGTGAACAAGGACCTCGCCGACGTTCTGGGCAACTTCGTCAGCCGGATCACCAAGTTCTGCCGCTCGAAATTCGGCGAAGCCCTGCCCGAAGGCGGCGAGATCGGCGCGGCCGAGCGCGCCCTGATCGAGGATCTGGAGCGCCGCGTTCGCGCCTACGAGGCCCACATGGAGGCCATCGAGATCCGCAAGGCCGCGACCGAGCTGCGCGCGATCTGGGCGGCGGGCAACGAATATCTGCAATCAGCCGCCCCCTGGAGCGTGTTCAAGACCGACCCCGAGCGCGCCGCGGCCATCGTCCGGCTGGGCCTGAACCTCGTGCGGCTTTACGCCGTGCTGTCGGAACCCTTCATCCCCGATGCCGCGGCCGCGATGATGAAGGCCATGCGCAGCGACGACTGGGCCTGGCCCGGCGCCATCGCCGATGCCCTGAGCGCCCTGCACCCGGGCCATGAATTCGAGACACCGGATGTCCTGTTCCGCAAGATCTCGGACGAAGAGCGCGAGGAATGGCAGCACCGCTTCGCCGGGCGGCGCGACTGAACGCTGACCCGCCGTTGCCACTTGGCAGCCGCATGTCGCGCCCCTAACCTCTGTCGCAAGACTGGGGAGGGGTAGAAACGATGAAGATGATCGCAAGCCTGCTGCGCCTTGGCTGGCGCGGCATGCGCGCCATTCTGCGCCTGCTGCGCAACGGTGCGGCGATGCTGGTCCTGGTCGCGATGGTTGCGCTCAACGTGGCAAGCCTGACGCTGGACCCGGTCAATGCCGCGTTTTCGGACATCATTCATGGCGCCACGGGCCTGTCCACGGTCCAGTCGCGCTCGCGCGCCCAGATCGCCGGGCTGGAGGCTGGCCTGAACGCGGCACAGGCCCGAGTAACGGCGCTGGAAGACGATCTGACCCGCAGTCGGGCCGATCTGGCCGCGCAGCGCGACCTGAACCGGACGCTGCTGCGCAACATGCAGATCCTTGAGGGACGCATCGCCGAACTCGAACGGTCCGGGCACGAAGTAGACTTTCGCGGGCGAAAGGTGCCGCTGAAAGCGGCGGTGACGGACGTCGCCCAAGCCGTCACCGCGCGCACGGCACGCGCCGCCAGTGTGAATTTTTCAGCGATGTTTGCCGAGGCGGTACCCCTGTATGGCGTCGGCGCCATCGTCGCGGCAACGACCGTCGAGATGGCCGCAGCCTGCGCCACCATGCAGGACATGCACGACCTCGAAGTCGCGTTGACAGGTGTTCAGCCCCGGACCGATGCGATGAACCGCATCTGCGGCATGCGCCTTCCCCTTTCGGACGAGACATGGCGCGCAGGTCGCGCGAACGGGGGCGCGATCGAGGATGGCACATCGACCACGTCCACGGAGAAGTGATTCCCCATTTCCCCGGCCCGTGGCGCCGGCCGTGGCGGGCGACGCCTGCCCGGCATTCCGGGGGTGGCGGCTGCACCTCGCAGGGCGCAGCGGACGGCAATTCCGCGAAAAGGGGCGGCCCGCCCGGACCGCCCCTCACCTTCGGCTGTGCTGCGATCAGTTCGCGCCCAGCTTGCGGATGCGTCCCTCGACCCGGGTTGTGACCTTGCCGGTCCTGGCGATGTAGTCGATCACGTCGTTCGCCATCAGGTTGCCATTGCCGGCATTGATGACGACCCGGCCGCCGCCCAGCGCAGAGTAGCCGTCACCGCCGCCCAGCATGTAGTCATTGGTGGCGACGGTATAGATGCGATCCGGATCCAGCGGCTCACCCCCCACCTTCACGTCCGAGACACGCGATCCGGCAGGAGCCGAGGGGTCGAACGCAAAGCTGATGCCCGAAACCTGCGGGAAGCGACCCGATCCCTTTTCCACCTGGCTGACACCATTCTCCAGCGCGGCCAGGATCTGGCTGCCCGGCAGCTCGGTGACGACGGTGACGTTTCCGAACGGCAGTTCGGTCAGGATGTCCCGACGGGTCAGAACGGTGCCTGCGTCATAGGTGCGGTCGCCGCGGATGCCGCCGCCATTGGTGATGGCAATCTCGGCCCCGGTGGCCTCGCGCATCGCATCGGCGATCAGGTTGCCGATCGCGGCCTCTTCGGCGCGCACGACATTGCGTCGCGAATCCAGCGGAACCTCGGTCACGCCGATCTCGACATTCAGGCTGGCATCCAGTTGGGCCTTGAACTCGTCCACCTTGGCCTGCGTTTCGGGATCGGGCTCGACCATCGCGGTGTCGATGAAGCGGAAATGCGGCACCCATTCGATCTTGCGGTTGCCGTCGCGATCGGTGCCGATCTCGACCATCAGGTCGATCGGCGCCAGGAACCGCGCGTCCATCGAGGTTTCGACATAGGCCGTCACCCCGTCATAGGCCGTGGCATAGGAATGGTCGTCGCCCGAGACGATGACGTCGAAGGCATGGCTGGCAATCAGGGCGCGGTCGTTTTCCATGTCTGTCTGCACCACCCCGATCACCAGATCGGCGCCTTCCTCGCGGGACTTGCGGGCCGCAGCGACGCCGGTTTCGACCGTCGGCAGGAATTTCAGGTCGCCCGGGCTCGACACTTGCGGGGTGGTGTCCTGCGCGACCGGGATCAGCGCGATATTCAGGCCGGCCAGTTCTTTCCAGGTCACCCCGCCAAGACCTTCCACGGGCGAGCCATCGGCATTGGTGATGTTGATCGCTGCCCAGGGGTATTTCGACGCCTTCATCTTCTCGATGAAGTTTTCCGGGCCAAAGTCGAATTCGTGGTTGCCCGGAACGGCCAGATCAAAGGGCACGATATTCGTCAGGTCGATCGTGTTCTGCCCCTTGTCGAAGCCCGACAGCAGCGAGGGCGACAGCATGTCGCCGTCGAACAGATACAGCGTGTTGGGGTTGGCCGCGCGCTCGGCACGCGCAACAGCGTTCAGGCGGGCAAAGCCGCCGCGGCCATCCTCTTCGTGGAATTCATAGGCATCGCCGACGCCAAGAATGGTGATCTTGACGGTTTCGGCCATCGCCGGCGAGGCCAGCGCGGTCGCGCCAAGCAGGAATGCAGCCGCGCGCAATCCGGTCGGTTTCATGGTGTCCCCCTGTGAAACGAAATCCTGATGCGCCCAGACTGCGCATCCGGGCCCACCATGTCAAAGATTCCCAAAGGTCATGTGACGGCATCCATGGCCATTGACCAGCCTCCCTCATCGGGGCAAGACAGGCCCATGCTGATCTACAAGATCTTTCGTCGCCCCGAATGGGATGAACTGAAACGCGCCGGTTTCACCCGGGGCGCGCCCGTCGATCTGGCCGATGGCTATATCCATTTCTCGACCGCCCAGCAGGTCGCCGAAACGGCCGCGCGCCACTTTGCACAAGAAAGCGACCTCGTCCTCGTCGCGGTCGAGACCGAAAGACTGGGCGATGCGCTGCGCTGGGAGCCGTCGCGCGGTGGGGATCTGTTCCCCCATCTCTACCGGGAGCTGCGTCTCGAAGACGTCGTGTGGGACAAGTCGCTGCCGCTTGGCGCAACCGGCCATATCTTTCCCGAGGGCATGCTGTGAGCATCATCGAAACCGCCGGCCTGTGGCTGCTGCACAGGATGGACCCGGAGCGCGCGCATGGCCTGTCGATCCGCGCGCTGCGGTTGGGGCTTGTTCCCCTGCCCGGTCCGGTCACATCGCCCCGTCTGGCGACGACCATCGCCGGGCTGGACCTGCCGAACCCCCTTGGCCTTGCCGCGGGCTATGACAAGAATGCCGAGGTGGTCGGCCCCCTGACTCGGGCAGGCTTCGGCTTTGTCGAAGTCGGCGCCGCGACGCCGCGGCCGCAGCCGGGGAATCCGCGGCCGCGCCTGTTCCGCCTGCCCGAGGATCGCGGCGTCATCAACCGGTTCGGGTTCAACAATGACGGCGCCGAGGCAATCGCATCGCGTCTGTCCCGTGCCCGGCGCGATGTTCCCGTTGGCATCAATCTGGGCGCAAACAAGGATTCGGACGACCGCGCCGCCGATTACCTGCAGGTTCTGCGCGTCTGCGGGCCGCATGTCGATTTCGCAACCGTCAACGTCTCTTCGCCCAATACCGAACGCCTGCGCGACCTGCAGGGACGCGAGGCGCTGTCCGCCCTTCTTGCGGGGGTCACGGCGGCTCGGGACGATCTGGCACGGCCGATACCGATCTTCCTGAAGATCGCACCCGACCTGACACCCGCCGAGATCGAGGATGTCGCCGAAGTCGCCCTGTCCTCGCGCATCGACGGGATCATCGCGACCAACACCACCCTTGCCCGCGACGGACTTCGCAGCGCCCATGCAGGCGAAAAGGGTGGCCTGTCCGGGGCGCCTCTGTTCGAACGCTCGACCCGGGTGCTCGCGCGCCTGTCGGCCATGACCCGGGGCCGCCTGCCGCTGATCGGCGTTGGCGGCGTCGGATCGGCCGAAGAGGCGTTGCAAAAGATCCTTGCCGGGGCGTCGGCCGTTCAGCTGTATTCCGCCCTGGTCTGGAACGGCCTGTCGCTGGTGCCGCGTATCCTGCACGATCTGGACGCGATGCTGGAACGTGACGGCATTGCCAACATCTCCGAACTCGTCGGGCAGGACCGCGCGCGCTGGATGAAGGGCGACTGATCGCCCCTAGCGGAATGCCGGTCCATGCGCCCAGATCGTCAGCGACCAGCGTTCACCCGCCGTCACTGGCGTTACTCGATGCAGGACAAAGCTGGGAAAGAACGTCGCCGCGCCACGCGCGGGTTCGGCCGTGCGGATATTGGCGTCGTGCATCAGCTCCAACACGCCGCCCTGATAGTCCGACGGATCGGACAGCTGCACGACCATCGTCAGCTTGCGCCGCGATGCGACCGCGCCGGCCCCGATATCCGAATGCCAGCCGAAATGCCCCTGCCGGTCGGCCCCATAGCGCGCCACCTGCGGGCTTTCGGCAAATTCCGTCAGCGCGAAATCGAAGACCTCGCGGTTGACGCGCGCGACCAGGGAAAGGATTCGGTCCATGACCCAGCCCGCGCCCTCGCGTTCGTCCAGCCAGGCAAGTTCAGAGCGCCGCACCTTGTGGTCGGTCTCGTTGCGCACAAGGCCGGCGTCGGACATGGGCGCGTCTTGCGCAAGCGCGATGATCCGCGCGCATTCCTCGGGGGTGAAGGCTTCGGTAACGGTGTAGGGAGCAAACATGACACGACTCGGTTGACGTATCGACGCATCCGAGTGCAGCCGGACGCGGGAAAAATCAAGGCCCCGCGTCCGGTATCGTCAGATCAGCGCGCGTTGTCGACAGGCACGTCGATCGTAATCTCGCCCGCCTTTTCAAAGACCAGCGTCAGGGGAATCGTCTGACCGTCCCGCGGACGTTCGACCAGGCCCATGAACATGACGTGATCGCCGCCGCGGGCGAGCACATGGCTGCCTGCGGCCGGGACCTCAAAACCCTCGGGAACGTGCATCATCTGCATCACGCCGTCATTGCCGGCCACATGGGTATGCAGCTCGACCCGCTTGGCAATGGGCGAGCGTACATCGACCAGCCGGTCGTCCTCGGCGCCGTCGTTGCGGATCTCCATGAAGGCCGCGCCGGCCATGCCACCGGGCATGAATCGGGCATAGGCGTCATGGATCGAGATCATGCCGTCGGCCAATGCAGGCGCGGCCAGAAACATCGCGGACAAGGCCGCGGCGCAAATCGTCTTGAGTTTCATGCAACTTCTCCTTCGTTCGATATTCAGCAGCCACTTTCGAACGAAAAGAACGGAGGGTCCCGAACCGAAGGTCTGGGCAACGCGCGGTCAACGCGGTGCCGGGTTGCCGTGAAAAAGGCGATACGATCGAAATCTGCGTCGGCCTGCACATCAGGATGTGACGCCGAGACCGCGGCAACAAGACCGAGCGCCAGATCGGGACAGATATGCACCTGTCCCGTCGGTTTGCCATTGCCGTCAAGCGTCACCTGGATCGGCCCGCCCGAGGAACACAGGACAAGCACCTGTCCCCCGGCACGGATGCTGGCCCGGGCCCATGCCGCGCCCATGCCCATCGCGGCAAGCGAGAGCACAAGGACGACCCCGGCGATCAGTCTGGGCAGACGATTCCTCATGTGCCTTCGTCTATCGCAGGGCCGGCAAGAAGACGATAGGCCAAAATGCAGCAACCCCGCCGCGCTGCCGCGGCGGGGTCGGAATGAAACGGATGCAGGACCGGCTCAGGCGGCGGTCTGCTGCGCCTTTTCGATTTCCTTCTTGATCTTCAGGGCCTTGGGCGACAGCTCTTCGTCCTTGGCCTTGGCCAGGAAGGCGTCCAGGCCACCGCGATGGTCAACCGTCCGCAGGGCAGCGGCCGAAATGCGCAGCTTGAACGCACGGCCAAGCGCGTCCGAGATCAGCGTGACCTCGTTCAGGTTCGGCAGAAAGCGACGGCGCGACTTGTTGTTGGCGTGGCTAACATTGTTGCCCGTCATCGGGCCCTTGCCGGTCAGTTCGCAAACGCGCGACATGGTCTGGTTCCTCGTTTCTCGGGCCGGTGGCCCGGCTGTTCAAATCCTGTGCGGGCCCTGCTGCGCAGCGCCGCGAATTCCGTCCGCGCCGTTTAGGCCCAAAGCGAAGAGTCGTCAAGTCTTCGCGAAGCCCTGCCGGCGCGAAGCCCCCTAGCCCTCAAGCCGCGTCAGGTCGGCGACCTGCAGACAGATCGCGCGAATCCGGGACAACAGGTTCAGCCGGTTGCGCCGGACGATCTCGTTGTCGGAATTGACCTGGACAGATTCGAAGAAGGCATCGATGGGCGCGCGCAGCCGTGCCATTGCGGCCATGGCGGGGGCGAAATCTTCGGCCTTCATGGCAGGGGCAATCTCGGCCTCGGCGGCGTCCAGCGCGGCGAACAGGGCGCGTTCTTCGTCGGTCTCGGCGAATTTGGGATCGGCGCCATAGGAATATTCCACGCCATCCTTCTGCTCCGCCTGCGTCAGGATGTTGTTGGCACGCTTGAAACCCTGGATCAGGTTCTCGCCATCATCGGTGCGCAGGAAATCGGCCAGCGCAGTGGCGCGGCGGACAAGCAGGGTCAGGTCGTCATTTCCGGGCATCGCCAGCACCGCGTCGATGACGTCGTGACGGATACCCTGATCGCGCAGATGGACCTTCAGCCGGTCGTGGAAGAAGGCGAGCAGGTCTTCTGCGTCAGCATGTGGGTTCGCTTCGGCAAATATGCGGGACAGTTGCAGTCTCAGCCCATTTGTCAGAATCAGCCGGATCACGCCCAGCGCGGCGCGGCGCAGGGCATAGGGGTCCTTTGACCCGGTGGGCTTTTCGTCGATCGCCCAGAAGCCGGTCAGCATGTCGATCTTGTCGGCCAGCGCCACCGCGACCGAGACCGGCTCTGTCGGAACGTCGTCATTGGGGCCAAGCGGCTGGTAATGCGCGCGGCAGGCATTGGCGATTTCCTCGGGCAGGCCGGCGGCGCGGGCGTAATAGACCCCCATCACGCCCTGAAGTTCGGGGAATTCGCCCACCATCGCCGATTGCAGGTCGGCCTTGACGACCCGCGCGGCCTCGGCCGCCAGATCGGGCGATGCCCCGACCTGCGGGGCAATCGTGCGCGCCAGACGCTCGATCCGCTCGATCCTGTCCCACTGGCTGCCCAGCCTGTTGTGGAAGGTTACATTGCGCAGGCCTTCGGCCATGCCTTCCAGACCCTTGTCATGAACCGTGCGCAAGTCGTTCTCCCAAAAGAACTTTGCGTCGGACAGCCGCGCCGACAGAACCTTCTGGTTGCCCTTCAGGATCGTGGCGCCGCGATCGGCCGTTTCATTGTTGGCAACGGTCACGAAGGCCTCGATGCGGCCGGTCTTCGGATCACGGGCCGAAAAGAACTTCTGATGTTCGCGCATCGATGTTTGCAGCACCTCGGGCGGCAGGTCGAGAAACGCATCATCGATCCGGCCCATCAGCACGACGGGCCATTCGACCAGCCCCGCAACCTCGGTCAGAAGCCCGCGATCCTCGACGACCTCCAGCCCCTGGGCAAAGGCCGCGTTGGTGGCGTCATGCCAGATATGCTCCTCGCGCTCTGCCGGGTCCAGCATGACCTTGGCGCGCTTCAGCTTTGCGGCATAATCCTCGAAGGAGGTTACCGAAAACGGCTCTGGCGCAAGGAACCGGTGGCCGCGCGTCGTGTCGCCGGCGCGGATGCCGTCGATCTCGAGAGGCACGATCTCGTGTCCCGCGTCATCCGACAATATGCACAGGATCGAATGCAGCGGCCGCACCCAGCGCAGCGCGCCTGACCCCCAGCGCATCGACTTTGGCCACGGGAAGTTGCGGATGGTCGATTCCAGGACCTCGGCCACGATTTCCGCGGCAGGCCGTCCGGGGCGTTCGATCACCGCGAACCACGCCTTGCCCTTGGGGGTGTCACGCTTCTCCAGCTGATCGATCGTCAGTCCCGTCGACCGCAGGAAGCCCTGCAGCGCTGCCTCGGGCGCGTTGACCGAAGGGCCCTTGCGCTCCTCGCGCTGGGGGCGGCTTGCGGCGTCCAGCCCCTCGACCGCCAGCGTCAGACGGCGCGGCGTCGAAAGCGCATGCGCCCCGGCATAGGTCAGGCCGGCCTCGACCAACCCATCGGTGACCATCCGCTTCAGGTCTTCGCGCGCCCGGGGCTGCATCCGCGCGGGAATTTCCTCGGAGAAGAGTTCAATCAGTAGATCGGGCATTTTCTATTCCGCGCTTTCATTCAGTTGGTGCCAGGCATAGGCCCGGCCATCGGGATAGACCGCCACGACGCGATCCACACCGGGGGCGATGTCACGCTCGGCCAGAAAGGCAAGGGCAAGGCCGGCCTCGAGGTCATTGCCGATCCGGACGGCATCGAAACATGGGAAATGGCGCGGGGCGATGCGTGGCTCGGCCTGCGGCCACGGCGTGAAATCCCGCGTCAGTTCCTCGGTGGGCAGATCAATGCGAAAGCAGGCCCGGTACCGCAGTGGCGAGCTGTCGGCATCGATCCCCTGAAAGTCGCGGATCGGCACGTCGCGCAGCGCGCCGGTGCGGTCGGTCAGGCGGATGCGGGCGCGTTCGGTTCCCGGCTGGATCGTCCGGTAATAGGCATATTCCTGCGTGTAGTACACGCCCGCCCCGACCGCCAGCGCCGTGGCGACCAGGAAACCGGCAACGATCCGGCCATTCATGCGAAACGCTCCCCGCGGTTGCGGCCTGTCATGCGGCCTCCTCGGCGGCCGGCGTGCGCAGGAAGGCGTCGGCACATTTCTTTGCCAGCGTGCGCACGCGGCCGATATAGGCCTGCCGCTCGGTCACCGAGATCACGCCGCGCGCGTCCAGCAGGTTGAACAGGTGGCTGGCCTTGATGCATTGGTCATAGGCCGGGTGGGCCATGACGATGCGCCGCCCGGCGCTGTCGGTTTCGGCCGCCGCAAGGATACGCTCGCATTCGGCCTCGGCATCCTCGAAATGGCGCAAGAGCATCTCGGTATCGGCCTGCTCGAAGTTCCAGCGACTGTATTCCCGTTCGGTCTGGCGGAAGACATCGCCATAGGTCAGCGGAATGGGCGCGTCGGGATCATTGAATGGCATGTCCATCACGTGGTCGATCCCCAGCACGTACATCGCCAGACGTTCCAGGCCATAGGTCAGCTCGCCCGAGACCGGCTTGCAGTCGTGCCCCCCGACCTGCTGGAAATACGTGAACTGGCTGACCTCCATGCCGTCGCACCAGACCTCCCAGCCCAGCCCCCAGGCGCCCAGGGTGGGGCTTTCCCAGTCGTCCTCGACAAAGCGGATGTCATGCAGGCTGGAATCGATTCCGATCGCGGCCAGCGACCCCAGATACAGCTCCTGCAGGTCCGGCGGGCTGGGCTTGATGATGACCTGATACTGGTAATAGTGCTGCAGGCGGTTCGGGTTCTCGCCATAGCGCCCATCGGTCGGCCGGCGCGAAGGCTGGACATAGGCCGCGGCCCAGGGCTTTGCGCCCAGCGATCGCAAGGTGGTTGCGGGGTGGAACGTGCCCGCGCCAACTTCCATGTCATATGGCTGAAGAATGGCACAGCCCTTGTCGGCCCAATAGTTCTGAAGCCGCAGGATGATTTCCTGGAACGATCTTGGGGCGGTCTGTTTCATCTGGTTTGTCCTTGCGCCAAAGCGCGTTCTCAATAGGCAACAGGTGGGGCACGGTCAATCGGCGCAGGCACGATTCGGCCGTGACCTTGCCGCACAGGTTGATAGTTTCGGGACCAATTCGTTCCGATGGGAAACAGGAGTTCTTCGAATATGCGGATTTCGGGCGTGCTGGCCAGGACAATTCAGGTTCTGGTTCTTGTGATGAGTGCGGGCGCAGCCATGGCCCAGCAGACCTGGATTCAGGTCGAGGCGCGCGCGACCCTTGCCCAGGCGGAATTGCGTGCACGCGACTATGCCGCAGACTTTCCCGACGTGGCGGGTTTTGCGATGACCACCGGCTGGTATGCAATTGCGCTTGGCCCCGACACGCCCGAAGGCGCGCGCCGGCGCATGCAGGCGCTCAAGCGCGAAGGCCTGATCCCGTCGGATTCCTATGTCACGGAAGGCCGCCGATACACGGCGCGGTTCTGGCCTCGCGATGGCGCGGTGGGAACGGCGCTGGCCCCGCAGGCCGCACCGGCTTCCCCCACACTTGAGCCTGCCGACCAGACACCGGCCGAGGCGCGCGCGGCCGAAGCCCTGCTGCTTCCCGAAGAGCGTCGCGCGGTGCAGGAAGCCCTGCGCTGGGAGGCGCATTACAAGGGCATGATCGATGGCGCCTTCGGCCCCGGAACGCGCGCAGCGATGCGTGACTGGCAGATCGCGCATGGATACGAGCCGACAGGCATTCTGACCACCGCCCAGCGCGAACGGCTGCTGTCGGATTGGCGCGCAGATCGCGCGGCGCTGAATTTGCAAAGCGTTTCCGAAGCTTCTGCCGGGGTCGAGATCACCCTGCCCCTGGGCCTTGTCGAGTTCGACAGGGTCGAGCCGCCCTTCGTGCATTACAAGCCGCGCAACGGATCGGGGATGCGCGCATTGCTGATTTCGATGCCGGGCAGCCAGACCACGCTGTCGGCGCTTTATGACGTGATGCAGAGCCTTTCGCTGATCCCGACCCAGGGCGAACGCCGGTTGCGCGCGCGCAATTTCACGATCGACGGCGCAAACGACAGCCGCGCGGCGCATGTCGAGGCATATCTTGCCGGGAACACGATCAAGGGCTTTGCATTGATCTGGCCGCGCGAGCAGGATCGCAATGCCCAGCGTGCGCTGGAAGAGATGCAGGCAAGCTTCCGACCGCTTGACGGCGCCGTTCTGCCGGAACCCGCAACGCAGCTTGCTCCGAGCGGTGACATGCTGGCAGGTTTGCGGGTCCGCCGGCCCATTGGCGCGGTTTCGGGCTTCTTCGTCTCGCGCGATGGTGTTGTCGCTACGGCGCTGGAGCCGATTTCGGCCTGCGGCCGCGTGACGATCGGCGACGGGATCGACACCCGCATCGTCCATCGCGACGAAGAGGCCGGCCTGGCTCTCTTGCACCCGCTGGACCCCATCGCACCCCGCGCCATCGCACGACTGGGCAACGCCGCCGAGGGCGCCGAGATTGTCGTCGCCGGCTTTGCCTATGGCGACGCGCTGGACCAGGCAACCATCGCCTTGGGACGCGTCGCGCGGATGTCGGGACTGGGCGGCGAGCCCGAGCTGGACCAGCTGGACCTTGCCACGCGCCCGCAAGAGGCCGGTGCTCCGGTCATCGACATGGCGGGCGGGGTCATCGGGATGGTCCTGCCCCAACGCGGCGATCGCATCCTGCCCGGCAATGTCACGCTCAGCCTTGATGGCGCGGCCATCTTGCGGGTTCTTTCGGATGCGGGCATCCCGACCGAAACAGCGGCTCGGCAGGTCGCGACCATGGAACCGGAAGACCTGGCCGCGCTGGGCAGGGATCTGGCAGTGCTTGTATCCTGCTGGGACTGAACGCAGTCATGCGCGCCAGAAGCGGGGCAGGAACAGGACCAGCACGACCAGCAGCTCCAGCCGCCCCAGCAGCATGGCAAATGTCAGGATCCACTTCGCCGCGTCATTCAGCGTGGCGAAGTTTCCCGCGGGGCCGATCGTATCGCCAAGCCCCGGTCCGACATTGGCGATGGCGGTCGCCGCCCCGGACAATGCCGTCGTGAAATCCAGCCCCGTCAGCCCCAGCGCCACGGCGAACAGTCCCAAAGCCAGCACAAAGACGCCAAAGAAACTCATGACCGAAGACATGATTTCCTCGCCAACCGGCTGACCGGCATAGCGTGGCGTCAGGACGCAATGCGGGGCATGAATTCGCCGCACCGCAACCCGGATCGACGCAAACAGCAATTGGTAGCGGAAGATCTTGACCGAACAGCAGGTCGATCCGGCGCAGCCGCCGATCAGGCCAATGAAGAAGAACAGAACAACCGGGAAGCCGCCCCACAACTGGTAGTCCACGCTGGCATAGCCCGTGCCCGTGATGATCGAGGTCACGTTGAACAGGGCCTCGCGCAGGGCATGTTCGAAATGGTCGCCATTGGCAACGATCCGATAGGCCGTGATCACCGCCACCAGAACCGCAATCACCTGAAGAAAGCCCCGCACCTGCGGATCCTGCCAAAGCGGTCGCAGCCTGCCTGCCATTGCCTGCACGTACAGGACAAAAGGCAGGCTGGCGAGCACCATGAAGACCGAGGCGACATATTCCGGCAAGCCCTGATAGGCGCCGAACGACGCGTCGCCCGTGGAAAAGCCCCCCGTCGACATCGTGGTCAGCGCGTGATTGATCGCCTGGAACCCATCCATGCCCACCGCGATATAGGCCAGCGTGCAAAGAACCGTCAGCCCGACATAGATCGCGGTGATCCTGGACGCGATCTCGGCCGCGCGCGGCAGGATCTTGCCGCCAGTGTCAAAGGCCTCGGACCGGAAGATCTGCATACCACCGACCCGAAGTTCGGGCAGGAAGACCATCGCCACGATGACGATCCCGATCCCGCCGAACCATTGCAGCATCGACCGCCAGAGCAGCAGGCCTCGTGGCAGGGCATCAAGCCCCGTGAACACGGTCGAACCGGTCGTGGTAAGGCCCGACATGGCTTCGAAAATCGCGTCAACAGCGCGCGCATCCGTCGCGCCCAGGATCATCGGCAGGGCCCCGAAGAGCGGCAGGACCACCCAGACTCCGGTCGCCAGAAGAAAGCTTTGCTGCAGCGTCAACCGGTCGCGCGGACCATTGGCCGAGGCCACGGCCAAGGCCCCACCCACGACCAGCGAAATCATCGCGCTTTCGGCAAAGGCTGGCCAATGACCATTGCGTTCGGCGATGTCCACGCCCATGGGAACGACCATCGTCGCACCCAGAACGCAGGTTAGCAGTCCAATGACATAGACGACGGGCCGAAGATCCATCATTCGAACGACTTTCCCCTGCCCGCGCGACGTGTCAAGACGGCGCCCCCTAGACCCGCCAGAAACGCGGCAGCACGATCACGAAGACCGACAAGAGCGACAGGCGCCCCAGGATCATGGCCAGTGCCATCAGGATCTTGGCCAGGTCGGGATAATCCACGAATGTGCCGGTCCGCGCCAGAAGCGGGCCATAGCCATATCCGATATTTCCGATCGTCGTCCACGCCGCCAGAAGCGCCGATTCAACGTCCACGCCCGTATCCAGGATCAGAACGGCGATCACGCCGAACGTCGTCAGAAATGCGCCCAGATACAGGGTGATCGCGCCCATCGTATCGGCATCGACGGGGCGGCCGTCATATTTCAGGGGAACCACGCGATGGGCGGCATGCATCCGCTTGATCTCGGCCCAGACCCCGCGCAGCAAGACCTGAACGCGAAAGATCGAAAGACCGGCCGCACTTGACCCCGAGCAGGCGCCGACGATGCCCAGCCAGAAGGCGACCATCATGGCAAAGCCGCCCCAGGACGGAAAGGTTTCGGTGGAAAATCCCGTCGAGGACATCACCGACACCAGGTTGAACATGGTTTCGCGCAGAACCGGCTCTGCGGCCTGATCCGAGGTGGCCGCGCGCCAGACGGACACCGCCAGCACGGCGCATCCGACCCAGGTCAGATAGCCACGCACCTGCGCATCGGCCAGCAGCGCCCGGGCGTCTCCGCGCATCAGCTGGACATAGCGGATATAGGGCAGACTGCCCAGCAGCATGAATGCCGTCGCCGCATAATGGATCGGCGGGGCATAGCCCGCAAAAGACGACGCGCGCGGCGAAAATCCTCCCGTCGCGATCGTGGCCAGGCCGTGATCCAGCGCCTCCAGGCGCGGCATGCCAAGCCCCGCATAGACAAGGATGCACAGCAATGTCAGCCCGGAATAGACCATGAACAGCTCGATCGCGATATCGCGCGCGCGGGGCAGGACCTTGCCGAACGTATCGAAGCCCTCGGTGCGAAAGAACTGCATGCCGCCCACGCGCATGACCGGCAGAAAGATCATGGCGATGAACGCGATACCAAGCCCGCCCAGCCAGTTCAGCATCGCGCGCCACAGGTGAACGCCTGCCGGCAGCGAGTCGATGTCGACGAAAACTGACGCGCCGGTCGTCGTTATGCCTGAGACGGCCTCGTACCACGCGTCCAGAAAACGCGCATCGGGTTTGCCAATCACGAAGGGCAAGGCGCCGAACACCGGCAAGGTCAACCAGATGCCAATGGTCAAAAGGAAGGCCTGCCGCAGGCTTGGCGGCGGCGCATCGGGCTGGTGGCAGGCCAGCGAAAGGAATGCACCGGACAGGATCGTGATAATCGCGGCCTCCTGAAAGGCCCGCCAGTTCGGATCGCCCAGCGCAAGGTCAAGGAACATGGGCATGACCATGACCGCGCCCAGCGCGGCCACGACCAGTCCGACCACAAATCCTACGGGGCGAAGGTCCAGCATGATGCATGCTGGATGCACCCCGCCGTTTTCGGCGTCAAGGCCGCGGTGACGATATCAGCCCGGCTTGTGCAGTGAGGCGAACAGCCGCGGATCAAGGCTTTCGGAAACAAAGGTGGGCCCCTCGATCAGCACCGAGACCGCATCGTGGGAATGCAGGCTTTCCTGATGGCTGGCGATGATGCGGAAATCACCAACCCTTTGATCGGCCAGCAATTGCTGCGCAAAGGCGCGTGCGGCGTCCTCGACGAAGATCGGATTTGCTGCGTTCAGTTCGGCAAAGGCCTGCTCATCCTCGCGCTTGACCATCACCTGCGTTTCGGTCGGCACGGCGGCGCGGGCCAGTTCGATCAGGTCTTCGAACCACAGGCATTTCGACCCGCTGGCGACCACCGAGATGCGCGCGACCGAGCGCTGCGAATGCGGCGTTGCAAGCTGCCCGCGCACCTTGCGGGCATGTTCGGACAGTTCCAGCGAACACGGGCAGGTCGAAGAATAGACGTAATCCAGGTGGATGATACGCTTGCGCTGACCGGCCTGCTCGACCAGTTCCAGCGCGATATCGTAATACTGCCACCCTTCCAGCCCCGAACGCAGCGACTTTTGTCGAACGGGGAACGAGAATCGCATCATCAGCCGCGCATCCACCGCATCATGGTCGCGCTTGTAGTCCTCGATCACCGCCTCCAGAACCTCGAAGGAAAAGGTGCGTTCGGAATGTGCATAGAACGACCGCATGATGCGGCTCATGTTGATCCCCTTGCGGTCGGCATCCAGCGATACCGTTCCGGTGACCGATGCCTCCAGCGTCAAGTCGCCCCCGTCGCGCAGGTGAAACCGGATGGGCAGACGGAAGTTCGAAATGCCGACATGCTGCAGCACCGCCCGCGCCCCGACGATCAGGCTGGTCGGACCATTCTGCAGATCGGGCATCGAGGCGTGATAGGCTTCATCCGGCCTGAAGTCCGAAGGATAGGACCTTGAGAGGTCAGGATAATTCGACACTTCTGCACCCGGAAGCAGGCGCGCGATGGCCGGGTCCAGCCGCGCCACTTCGACCGGGTCGGCCGAGGCCGCCCATTCGCGCAGGGTCTTCAATGCGTTGGCCGCGTCCTCGGCGCTGGGAGCGACGCCAATCTTGCTGAAACTGTTCATCCTGCCCTCCTTCGGGTGCGGGGACCGCTGACATAATGTAGGGTCTGTTGCCGCGCCACCCAAGCACTCGCAACCTTTTACGATCCGATTGCGACACCGGATCAGTTGCCATGCGTGATCATGCGGCCTGCAGGGCGGTCAGAAGATCCCCGATCAGATCATCGGTATCCTCGAGCCCAAGCGACAGGCGCACCAGCCCGGGCGTAATGCCCAGACGCGCCTTCTGGTCGTCGGGCAGACGCTGATGGGTCGTCGTCGCCGGATGCGTCGCGATGGACTTCGCGTCCCCCAGATTGTTCGAGATCTTCACGATCCTCAGCGCATTCAGGAAACGAAAGGCCGCATCCTTGCCGCCCGCAAGGTCAAGCGAGACGACGGTACCGCCGGCCCCCATCTGCTGCATCGCCAGATCGTGCTGCGGATGGTCTTTCAGGCCCGGATAGATGACGCGGCTCAGCTTCGGGTGGCCGCTCAGCGCCTCGGCCACGGCCTGCGCGGTCGCGGCCTGTGCCCGCACGCGCAGGTCCAGCGTCTCCATGCCCTTCAGCATGACCCAGGCGTTGAAGGGGCTCAGCGCGCCGCCGGTATGCTTCAGATAGGGTTCCAGCACCTTGCGGATATAGTCCCGGCTGCCACAGACAACGCCGCCAAGGCACCGCCCCGCCCCATCGATATGCTTGGTGGCCGAATAGACGACGACATCGGCACCAAGTTCGACCGCGCGCGAAAAGACCGGCGTGGCAAAGACGTTGTCCACGATGACCAGCGCCCCGTTGGCATGGGCGATATCGGCCACCGCGCGGATGTCCACCACCTCCAGCGTCGGGTTCGACACGCTTTCCAGGAAGACGGCCCTGGTGTCCGGACGGACCGCCGCGCGCCACTGGTCCAGGTCGGTCCCATCGACAAAGGTGACCTCGACGCCGAACCGTCCCAGCAGCTCCAGCACATAGAGGCAGGAGCCAAACAGCGCCCGGGCAGCCACGACATGGTCGCCCGCCTTGACCAGCGATGTCAGCGCGCCATTCACAGCCGCCATGCCGCTGGCGGTGGCAAACGCGTCCTCGGTGCCTTCAAGCGCCGCCATGCGCTCTTCGAATATCCGCACGGTCGGGTTGCCGTAACGGGCATAGATGAATTCGTCTTCGCCCAGCTCGATGAAACGCGCCTCGGCCTGTTCGGCGCTGTCATAGACGAAGCCCTGTGTCAGGAAGATCGCCTCGGACATTTCGCCATACTGGCTGCGCCGCGCGCCTTCGTGGATCAGTTTCGTGCGTGTCTTCCAATCTGCCATGGCGGGTCCCTCGGCACAAAAAAGCCCCACCGGTAAAGGCGGGGCGTCCTGCTCCTACCTCTTTAGCGGCATCTTTAACGTGGCCCGCAATCCGGTGAACAAATCGCCACGCCGCAGGCGATAGCGCGCGCGAAGGACCGGGTCAACAGCCGGCTGGCATCGGCATGGCGATTCCGATGCACAATGCCTGCGCAAGAATTCACGAACTTCCGCGACGGCCGGACTTGAAGCCGCAGCAACGCGAGGCAAAGTTGGTGCAAAAGGAGAGCAAGCATGACCAGACCCATCGAACTCTACTACTGGCCCACGCCGAATGGCTGGAAAATCTCGATCGCATTGGAGGAGATGGAGCTGCCCTACAAGGTGCATTACGTCAACATCGGCGCAGGCGACCAGTTCAAGCCCGAGTTCCTGAAGATTTCGCCCAACAACCGGATGCCGGCCATCGTCGACCCCGATGGGCCTGATGGCGCTCCGATCTCGATCTTCGAGTCCGGCGCGATCCTGCAATATCTCGCCCGCAAGACGGGGAAATTCTATGGCACGAACGAACGCGAGCGCGTCGCGGTCGAGGAATGGCTGTTCTGGCAGGTGGGCGGGGTTGGCCCGATGGCGGGCCAGGCGCACCACTTCCTGAAATATGCCCCGTCGATGGAACCCCCGCAGGTGCTGCCTTATGCGCAGGAACGCTATCGACGCGAGGTCGCGCGGCTTTACGGCGTGCTTGATCGTCGTCTGGCCGACAACCGCTATGTCGCGGGCGATTTCTATTCGATCGCCGACATGGCGCTGTGGGGCTGGTGTTCGTTGTGGGAAGGCCAGGGCCAGACCCTGGATGACAAGCCGAACATGAAGCGCTGGCTGGAAGAGGTCGGCGCACGTCCCGCCGTTCAGCGTGGCCGCGCGCTTGGCGCCGAAAATCGGGCGGACCTGACCTCTAACCGCAAGGCGCAGGAAGTGCTTTTCAAGCGCTGAGCGGATTTGGCGGGGCGCCGGCCGCGCGCCCCGTCACGCGCGATGCCACAGGCAAAGCGTGTCTTGCCCGACGACCTCGATACCCTTGAGACAATAGCGGGGCGCATCGCCCAATCGATCCAGGCCAAGCGCACCGATGCCGGGCCGGCCATTCGCGCCCAGCAGGATGCCAGCCGAGAAAACCGCGATTTCATCCACCAGACCGGCCTCGACCAAGGCAGCGGCCAGCTGCCCCCCGCCCTCGCAGAAGACGCGCGTCAGGCCACGGGCCCCCAGGGCTGCCAGCATCGAACGGACCCCAAGCCCGGTGCCGTCAGCGGGGCATTCGATCAGTTCAGCGCCAGCCCGCAGCCACGCCTCGCGCCGCTCCACCGGGGCTTCGGGGCCATGCAGAATCCATACCGGAACCTCACGCGCGGTCGAGGCCAGCATGCCATCCAGCGGAAGGTCCAGCAGGCCGGAGGCCACGACGCGCACGGGTTGATGGTCGATACCCAGATCCCGCACGGTCAACGATGGATCATCGGCGCGCACCGTGCCCGCGCCGACCAGAATCGCGTCATGGCTGGCACGCATGGCATGAACCCTGCGACGCGCCAGCGCCCCGGTGATCCACTTGCTTTCGCCCCCGGCGGTGGCGATCCGACCATCCAGACTGAAGGCCATCTTCAGCGTGACCATGGGCCGCCCCTCGGTCACGCGCGTCAGGAAGCCCCGCTGCAAGCTGCGTGCCTCTTCGGCCAACACGCCGGTATCGACCACGATCCCCGCATCGCGCAGCATCTGGTGGCCGCGCCCGGCCACGCGCGGATCGGGGTCCTGAATCGCGGTCACGACACGGGCCACGCCCGAGCCGATCAGCGCCTCGGCGCAGGGCGGTGTGCGGCCGTGATGGGCGCATGGCTCCAAAGTGACGTATGCCGTCGCACCCCGCGCACGGGATCCCGCCTGTTGCAAGGCAACCGTTTCGGCATGGGGGCGTCCGCCGGGCTGGGTCCAGCCTCGCCCGACGACGCGCCCGTCGCGCACGATCACGCAGCCCACCGCCGGGTTGGGCCACACCCGACCCAGCCCCCTGCGCGCAAGCCCCAGGGCATGGGTCATGTGATACAGGTCTACCCTGCTGCTCACTCTTCGGTCGCGACTGAAGGGCGCAGTTCCGATACGAACTTGTCGAAATCGTCTGCCGCCTGGAAGTTCTTGTAGACGCTTGCGAAACGCACATAGGCGACGGTATCGATACGCGCCAGCGTCTCCATCACGATTTCCCCGATCGTCTTCGACGGGATGTCGGTTTCGCCCAGAGATTCCAGCCGCCGCACGATGCCCGAGATCATCTGGTCGATCCGTTCCGGTTCGATGGGGCGTTTCTGCATGGCGATACGGATCGAACGCTCCAGCTTGGCCCGATCAAAGTCCTCGCGCCGTCCGTTGGACTTGATGACGACCAGATCGCGCAGCTGGACCCGCTCATAGGTGGTGAACCGTCCCCCGCAAGCCGCGCAAAAGCGGCGGCGGCGGATCGCAACATGATCCTCGGCCGGTCTAGAATCCTTCACCTGCGTGTCGATATTCCCGCAAAACGGACAGCGCATCCCGTCTCCCTTGGCCCAGAGCCCCCATTATCCACAGGCACTATAGGCCGACCTCTATCCTTTGGGTAGGGGGCATGTTCCTCCACCAGATCGCGATTCCCGATCCCGGGGGGAAAGGTGCGCGCACATTCCCCTGCCGCAGCACGCGCAATGCGGGCATTTTCGCTCGATCGGGAAGACGCAGCATCTGAAGTGCCGCGACGCCCGGTACGACCGTCATAACGGAGTCCGCGCGCCATCCTCCTCAGGTCGAGCGGACAAAATGAGCCACCACCTGACGGTCATGGGGCGCTCGGCGATGTTCGAACAGGTAGACTCCCTGCCATGTTCCCAGAGCCGGGCGCCCCTCTGCCACCGGGATCGAGATACTCACCGGCAAAAGCGCGGCCTTGATATGCGCCGGCATGTCGTCCGGGCCTTCATAGGTATGGCGCAGCCAGCGCATCGAGGCATCGTCGGCGTCGGGAACCAGACGACGCAGGAATTCGGCCAGGTCGTCACGCACCTCGGGATCGGCATTCTCCTGGATCAGCAGCGAACAGGATGTGTGGCGAACGAACAGCGTCAGAAGCCCCGTGCCAAGTGGCCCACAGAACTTGCGTATGTCCTGGGTGAATTCATACAGCCCCGCCCCCCGGGTCGAGATCACGAATATGCGCTGCATCGTTACTTTCTTCCCCCTGACCGAATTCCGTGCCAGATTCGTCGGGCGATCTGGCGGGCCATGTCGTGGCGCCGGAATTCCGGCTTGCGCGTCTTGCGGTCGAAGACCGTGAAGGTCACCGTATCGCGCCTGTCAAGCATCGTGATCGGTTCGTATCTCAGCCCCAACCGCCAGGCGAGATAGGGAAAGGACACCTGGTCGCGGCGCGAAAAGCGCAGCACATGTTCGAACCACCTCTCTCCAAAGCGGGCGATGTCGGGGGCGTTATGACGACGGACCAGGAAATGCCCCTCGATCAGGCCGAAATGTTCGGGCATGCCTTCTTGCCGATAGGTCCGGGCGCGTTCGCGCAGGATGCGCGGATCATCGAGGCCCAGCTCCCAGGCAGTGCGCAGTTCCTGATAGACGCAGTCGCGGCGGAAATGCGGAAAGGCAAGGAAGCCGGCGTCGGTTGCCGATTGCAGCCTTGCCAGCAGGTCGCACGGATCGCGGCGCAGAATGCTCTTGTTGTCGATCCAGATCGACCATTCGGCATCGGGAAAATAGCGATGGGGCATCAGCTTTGCCCGACGCGAAGCGCGCGCCGGGTCCAGCCCCATGGCAGGCTCGTGAATGACTTCGACCCCCGGAAGGGACAGGTCGTGCCGGTCGGTGAACAGCACCCTGCGGCAGCTGTCGAACGGTCCGAACACCTGCGCGTTCAGCGGTTCGGCCTCGCCATACCATGCGGAATACAGAACGAGCGACATGGGTTCCCTGCCTGACAGTCGCGCCCCTTGGGCAGAGCATACCCTGTCAGGCGCGGCGCAAAAGCCCGTTCCGCCCCGGTCAGCGCAATTTCAGCGTCGCAAGACCGATCAGCGCAAGGATCAGCGAGATGATCCAGAATCGTATCACGATCTGAGGCTCCGACCAGCCCTTCTTTTCAAAGTGGTGATGGATCGGCGCCATCAAGAAGACCCTTTTGCCCGTGCGCTTGAAATACAGAACCTGGATGATTACCGACAGCGCCTCGACCACGAAAAGGCCGCCGACGATCGCGAGGACAATTTCGTGCTTCGTCACGACGGCAATCGCCCCCAGCGCTCCGCCCAGCGCAAGCGAGCCGGTATCGCCCATGAACACGGCGGCCGGCGGCGCGTTGTACCACAGGAATCCCAACCCCCCGCCGATCAGCGCGGCGCAAAAGACAAGGATCTCCCCGGATCCGGGCACGTAATGAACCCCCAGATATTCGGTGAAGTCGATACGGCCCACGGCATAGGCAATGATGCCCAGCGCTGCCGCCGCGATCATCACCGGCATGACGGCCAGTCCGTCCAGACCATCCGTCAGGTTGACTGAATTCGCCGCACCGACAATCACGATCATCGAGAACGGCACGAAGAACCAGCCAAGGTTCAAGAGAACATCCTTGAACAGCGGAACGGCAAGCTTCCACGCCAAGGGCTCGGGGTGAACCATCGCCGCCATCATGCCCGCGAAGCCGGCGATCAGGAAGCCCAGCGCAAGGCGCATCCGAGAGGACAGGCCGCGCGTGTTCTGGCGCGACACCTTGGCATAGTCGTCGGCAAATCCGATCAGCCCATAGGCGCAAGTCACGAAGAGCACGATCCAGATATACGGATTGTCGAGCCGCGCCCAAAGCAGGGTCGAAACGATCATCGCCGAAAGGATGAGAAGCCCGCCCATGGTCGGCGTGCCGGCCTTGGCAAAGTGGGTTTCAGGACCGTCCTCGCGAATGGGCTGGCCACGCTTCTGCTTGCGGCGCAACAGGTCGATCAGCGGCCGCCCGAACAGGAAACCGAATATCAGCGCGGTGAAGAACGCCGCCCCCGCGCGGAACGTGATGTAACGGAACAGGTTGAAGACGTCTCCGCCCTCGGACAGGCTGGACAGCCAATACAGCATCTATTCTTTCCCTTGGGCGCGATCCGCGCCGGGTTGCCCCAGTTTCCGCAACGCGTCAACCACCTGGCTGACGCGCGACCCCTTGGATCCCTTGACCAGCACGACGTCGCCGGCATCGACGATGCGATGCGCCACGCGGGCCATCTCGTCGGCCGTTTCGAACCACAGCCCGCGACGGCTGTCGGGCAGCGCCTGCCACAGTGCGCGCATCCTTGGCCCCACGCAATGCACGATGTCGATGGATGTCATCGCCGGATGGGCCGCAATCTGGCGATGCAGATCGATCTCGTCCGGCCCCAGCTCCAGCATGTCGCCCAGCACGACGATGCGCCGCCCCCGGCCGATACGTCCGATACCGTCCCGAGGCCTGGCCGACGCCAGAACGTCCAGCGCCGCCGAAACGGAGGCGGGATTGGCATTGAATGCGTCGTCGATCAGGTCGAAGCTCTGCTCCTGGTTCACGATGTCCAGATGGATCACCTCGCGCTGTCCGCGCCCGGCTGGCGGCTGCCATCGGGCCAGATCGCAGGCCGAAACGGCAAGGTCCAGATCCAGCGCCCGGGCCACCGCAAGAACGCCCAGCGCGTTCGTGGCGAAATGCCGTCCCGGACCGTTCAGGCGCAACAATACCTGTCCGTCGGCATGGCCGACACGTGCCACGGTCCTGTCCTGAGAAACCATCACCTCGAGCAGGCGAAAGTCGTCTTCGCGCTCTGCGCCGAAGGTCATGATCCGGGATGCCCGCGCTGCCGCCTTGGCCAGAATCGGCGTCGTCTCCAGGCCGGATGGAATGATCGCCGTGCCGTCGGGCTCGAGCCCCTCGAAGATCGACGACTTCTCGCGCGCAATTCCGGCGATCTCGCCAAAGGCCTCCAGGTGCGCCGGCGCCACGGTGGTGATCATGGCGACATGCGGACGGGCAAGACGGGCGAGCGGGGCGATCTCTCCGGGCCGGTTCATGCCGATCTCGATCACCGCGAAGTCCGCTTCGCGGGGCATGCGCGCAAGGGTCAGCGGCACACCCCAATGGTTGTTGAAGCTGGCTTCGGCGGCATGGACCCGGCCCTGGCCCGAAAGCATGGCGCGCAGCATCTCCTTGGTCGATGTCTTGCCGACCGAACCCGTGACGGCGATGACCCGTGCCCCCGTGCGCGCCCGACCCGCGGCACCCAGATCCCACAAGGCGCGCAGAACGTCCGGCACGATCAACAGCGGCGCGTCCGAATCCACGTTGTCAGGCACGCGCGACACCATCGCGCCCGACGCCCCGCGCGCCAGCGCATCGGCAACGAAGTCGTGTCCGTCCCGCCTGTCTGTCAGGGCGATGAACATCTCGCCCGGTCGGATCGTTCGCGTGTCGATCGACAGGCCCGCAATTTCGAAATCGCGCGTCAGGCGCCCGCCGATCGCACGGGCCGCCTCGGCCCCGGTCCAGAGTGCCGACATCAGATGCGCCCCTCCAAAGCGGCCACCGCGACCGAGGCCTGTTCGGCATCGTCGAAGGGATAGACATCATGGCCGATGATCTGGCCGGTTTCATGCCCCTTGCCCGCGATCAGCAGCGCATCGCCCGGCAGCAGCGCGTCCACGCCGCGCAGGATCGCCTCGGCCCGATCGGGGACCTCGATGGCCTCGGGGCAGCCGGCCATGACTTCGGCCCGGATCGAGGCGGGATCTTCGGTTCTGGGATTGTCGTCGGTCACGATGACCAGGTCGGCGTGTTTCGCGGCAACCTCTCCCATCAGCGGACGCTTGGACCGGTCGCGATCCCCGCCCGCGCCAAAGACCACCACGATGCGCCCCATGACATGCGGGCGCAAGGATTGCAGCGCGGCCGCCAGAGCGCCGGGCTTGTGCGAATAATCCACGAAAACGGTCGCACCGTTGTCCCGGCGCGCGACCAGCTGCATGCGCCCTCGCACCGTCGTCAGGCCCGGCAGGGTCGCGAATACGCGCGCGGGCTCGTCCCCCGTGGCGATGGCCAGGCCCGCCGCGGCCAAGACGTTTTCGGCCTGGAACCCGCCGATCAGCGCCAGCCGGACAAGATGGGGCTGCCCCTTCCACATGAAGCGCAGATCCTGCCCGGTTGCATCGAACCTCTGGGCGGCAATGGACAGATCGGCCGCGGGATTGCGGCCCACGGTGATCACCTGCTGGCCGCGCGCGCGCGCGATTTCCAGAATCTCGCGGCCGCGCGGGTCGTCGATATTGACCACGGCCATGCCGTCCTTGGGCAGGACGCGATCAAACAGGCCAGCCTTGGCCGCGAAATAGGCCTCGAATGTCTCATGGTAGTCGAGATGATCCTGGCTGAAATTCGTGAAGGCCGCGGCCTGCAGCCGCACACCGTCAAGCCGCCGCTGGTCAAGACCGTGACTGGAAGCTTCCATTGCCGCATGGGTGATGCCGGCCTGCGCGGCATCGGCCAGCACGCGATGCAGGGTGATCGGTTCGGGCGTGGTATGGGCCAGAGGGGCCTCGAAATCGCCCAGGACGCCCATCGTGCCCAGATTGATCGCCGAATGCCCCAGCGCCTGCCATATCTGACGGGTGAACGTGGCCACCGATGTCTTGCCCGAAGTACCCGTGACCGCGACCATCGTTTCGGGCTGTGCGCCGAACCAGAGCGCCGCGGCGCAGGCAAGCGCCTGCCGGGGGTCTTCCGAGACGATCAGCGCGGCATCCGCGCCGGCCAGCGCATCCCTGGCGATGCGGGCGCCTTCCCGGTCGGTCAGGATCGCCGCGGCACCCATCCGCAATGCGTATTGGATGAATTCGCCGCCATGCATGGTGCTGCCCGGCAGGGCCGCGAACAGGTGGCCGGGACGGACCTGCCGGCTGTCCACCGACAGCCCCGTTATGCGCGCCTCACGCCCGCCCTGTGCGGTCAGGCCCAGCTCGGCAAGCGTCTTTGTTTCGGCCATCGCCCGGCCCTCCGCGCATTCGGGGTTCAGTTGCGGACGCGTATTACCCCGGCATCGGCCACGGGTTCAAGTTCCGGACGAAGGCCCAGCAAGGGCGCGGTGCGCCGGATGATCTCGGCCGCGACGGGTACCGCCGTCCATCCGGCGGTGCGGCGCGGCTCGGCGCCCGAAGTCTCGACCGGTTCGTCCAGCGAGACGACAAGGACGTATTTCGGATCGGTGGTCGGAAACACCGAAGCGAAGGTGGCGATCACCTTGTCCTTGGCATAGCCCTTGCCCGTGCGCAGCGGCTTGTCGGCCGTGCCGGTCTTGCCGCCGACGGAATAGCCCGGCACGTCGCCGAAGCTGGCCGTGCCGCGCGCAACGACCTGTCGCAGCATGTCCCGCAGGATCGCCGAGGTACGCTCCGAGATGATTCGCGGCCCCGGTTCGACATGATCTCGACGTAGCAATGTCGGCGTGATCCGCGTGCCGCCGTTGACAAGCGAGGCATAGGCCGCCGCCAGATGCAGCGGGCTTGCCGCGATTCCATGCCCGTAGGAAACGGTCATCGTCGTGATCTCGGGCCATTTTTCGGGGCGCAGGGGCTTGGCGCCCGGCGCCTCGACCAGCTCGACGGGGGTGGGATCGAACATGCCCAGCGCGCGCAGGAATTCCTGCTGCTTGACCGCACCGATCTGCAGCGCGATGCGCGCCGTCCCGATATTCGAGGACTTGACCAGAACATCGGTGACGGAAAGCTGGGGCCCGTAATTGTGGAAGTCGCGAATCTTGAAACGCCCCCAGACCAGGGGCCCCTTGGTGTCGATCATCGTATCGGGGTTGACCAGCCCCATATCGACGGCCTGCGCGATGGCAAACAGCTTGAAGGTCGACCCAAGCTCGTAAAGGCCCTGCACGGCGCGGTTGAACAACGGGCTGTCCGAAGGGTCGCCCGACACGGGCGGAGAGGGCCGATCGTTCGGATCGAAATCGGGCAGCGAGGCCATTGCCACGATCTCGCCGTTATGGGCATCCATCAGGATGGCGGTCGCGCCCTTGGCGTTCATCAGCTTCATGCCCGCGTCCAGGACCTCTTCGACCGTGGCCTGCACGGTCAGATCCAGAGACAGCTGCAGGGGCTTGCCGGCATTGGCGGGGTCGCGCAGCCAGGCATCGAACGTCTTTTCCACCCCCGCGCGTCCGACGATTTCCGCCGCGCGCACACCTTCGCGCCCGAACCCCGCACCGCCAAGAACATGGGCTGCCAGCGGCCCGTTCGGATACAGGCGCATTTCGCGCGGGCCGAACAGAAGCCCCGGCTCGCCGATCTCGTGCACGGCCTGCATCTGCTCGGGCGAGATGCGGCGCTTGATCCACAGAAACTTGCGCTTGCCGGTGAAATCCTTCAGCAGCCGATCCTCGTCCAGGTCCGGGAAGATCGCGGCCAGTTCGTGTGCCGCGCGCTGCGGATCGACCATCAGCGGCGGCTGCGCATACAGCGAATGGGTCAGAAGGTTCGTCGCCAGAATGCGGCCGCGTCGGTCGACGATATCGGCGCGCTGCGCGACGATTCCCGCGCCATGCGAAGCAACCTGCGGCTCTGACGGTTCAGAGGCGGCAAGCGATGCCATCCGCGCGCCAACAAGGCCAAAGCCCATGACAAATGCAACCGACAGGATCAAAAGCCGGCTTTCGGCCCGCATCCGCGCCTTGTCGCGCATCTGTTCGTGCCGAAGACGGATATTCTCGCGTTCGATCGCGTCGGGATTTTCGCCCTTTGCCCGGGCGGCCAGAATGCGCGCAAGAGGACGTAGAGGCGTGCGAGTCATTGCGTCAGATCCTGCGTTGCAACCGTATCGACCGGCTTGGTGATCGGCGGCAGGTCGGGGGCCGGATAGCCGACATCCGCCACGCGACCGAATTGCCGCGGATCCAGGGGCAACAGCCCGAGGCGGGCGAAATTGATGTCGGCCAGTTCGCGCAGACGATCCGGCCGGTTGAGATAGGCCCATTCGGCGCGCAGCACGGCAAGGCTTTCGTTCAACTGACCGATTTCGGCCTGCAGCTCGCGCATCTCGGACAGTTCTGCCTGGGTCCGGTAGTTCTCTCGATAGGCCCAGAAGGCAAGAGCCATGACGGAAATGATGGTGAAGATTGCGAACAGAATGCGCATCAGCCCCCTCCCTTCCTTGCCGGCATGGGAAGACCAAGAGATGCCCTGTCGATCGGACCCGGGGTCGCATCGGTGCGGACGCCGATCCGCAGCCGCGCCGAGCGCGCGCGCGGATTGCGTGCCAGCTCCGCATCATCGGGTGCGATCGCCCTGCGTGTCTTGAGCGTGAAGGTCGGCGCGATCTCCTGCTGTTCGGGCGCGTGGCGGCTGCCCTGCCCCAAAGCCCCGGAACGGATCTGGAAGAACCTCTTGACGATCCGGTCCTCGAGCGAATGGAAGGTCACCACCGCAAGCTGGCCGCCCGGCTTCAATGCGCGCTCGGCCGCGATCAGCCCTTCGGCCAGCTGGCCGAATTCGTCATTCACCGCAATGCGGAGTGCCTGGAAGCTGCGCGTGGCCGGGTGGCTTTGTCCCGGTTTCTGGCGTGGCAGACACGATGCGATGACTTCGGCCAGTTCCAGCGTCCGGGTGAATGGTCTGCGCGCGACGATGGCACGCGCGATCCGGCGCGCCGCGCGTTCCTCGCCATAATGGTACAGGATGTCGGCCAGCTCGGCCTCGGAGGCCGAGTTGACCAGATCGGCAGCGGTCGGGCCGCTGTCGCCCATGCGCATGTCCAGCGGCCCGTCCTTCTGAAAGGAAAAGCCGCGCTCGGGCTGATCCAGCTGCATCGAGGAAACCCCCAGATCAAGGACCACACCATCCACCGGCTGGCCCGCAATCTGGTCGAGATCCGAGAAGGTGCCCTGTCGCAGGATCAGCCTGTCGCCATGGACATCCGCCCAGGCCCGCGCCGGGTCAAAGACCGTCGGGTCGCGGTCGATGCCGATCACCCTGTCCGCCCCGGCATCCAGCAAGGCCCGGGCATATCCGCCTGCGCCAAAGGTGCCATCCACCCAGGTTCCCGATATCGGCGCGACGGCCGCGATCAGGGGATCGATCAGGACGGGAACGTGGGGCGATCCGGAACCTGCACTCATCGCCTAGCCCCCATGGCCCGTTCGCCCCGGCAGCGGCGGCAGCAGGCTGCGCGGATCGAAATCCTCGGGATACTGGCTGGCCGCGCGCTGGCTGAGCCGCGCCTGGTGTTCGGCATAGGTTTCGGGATTCCAGATGCGGAAGTAATCCCCGGCCGAGATGAAGAAGGCTTCGTTCTTCAGGCCGATCTTTTCGCGCAACTTCTGGGGGATCGTCAGGCGACCATCATCGTCGATCTGGGTTTCCAGCGATTGGCCGTACATGCGCTCTTCGACCAGAAGGCGTTCGGGAGAGCCGCGCTGCATCAGCGAGATCTGCTCGTCGATCTCGTGGATCGCCTCCATCGAATAGACTTCAAGGAATTTCTGGCTTTCGGGACCATAGACGATGACGATATTCGGGCGCAGACCTTCCTTCCAGTCTGGGTCGCATGCCTCGATCACGCGGCGGAACGAGGCCGGGATGGAGACGCGACCCTTCGCGTCCACCTTGTAAGTCTCGGAACCTCTGAACCTGCGTGCCAAGGGCCCGCGCTCCCTACCTGTCCCCTTCGTCCCCCAGGTCGGATCGAACCGCCTGATGTCCCGGGATGGAAAACGGCGGACCGGGCTGCTGCCACTGCCCAATCCGCCGCCCTCGTCCCATCACTGGGGTGTCCGACTGCGCTTGCCACCTGGGGGGGATGTCTGCTCGCTTGCGCGCCGGATCTTTTGTGCGATGAAAGCGGGTGCCTGTATGAAACCTGACTTTCGCCGTTTGGGTCTTGCCGCCCTTGTCAGCCCGTCCTCATCGTGCCTCAAGGGATGACATGGGAATTCATGGGAATCAACAAAAATCTTTTCGGCAGCAGGCCGTCGAGAAGGCAGAAATCGAATGAATGGATAGGAAAATTCCACGCACATCCATAGACCAACACATGATGATGCGCATATCGATGAGAAATTTACTACATATGGCCCGGACGGAACGGACCTCAAACGGTTCCATGAAATCCCATATTTTTGCATCAAAACCCGCAGATCGCGCCGTCAGCGCCATTGAGGTCCGACCGATCAGCGACTGCAAGCCGCGATAATCCGGCCTGATACGCGCGAACACCCCGGGTGATTCGCCCGTGCGCCCGCTCTCGGTGCCGCCAGTTCCATGAATTCCCATGGAACGATCACGGCCCCCGACGCGGCACCCATGATTTCCCAACGGGAATTCCATGCAACTCAAATCCGGTGGGGCCATCGGCAAGGCAACCAGGCGCAAGCACATGGCAGCCCCCGCCGCGTCGCGTAAGCCGTATCGCGCGAACGCGCTGGCCATCTGCTTGCTGCCTAGACTGCGGGCAAGCTGCCAATGCCGGAAGCATTAACAGAAATGTGACGCTTGCCATGCAATTGCTGCATAGCGGCATTGAGCATTCCCGGGATTGTGCATGCGCAGCATTGGCGCCATCTTGTGGGCAACGGCATCGACGGGGCCGCAGCCGATCGGACCTGAACGGATCAGCGACGAACGACCCCGCCAGTCAGTAACGAGGAAAAAGACATGGCTTATTCGAACACGATCCGCACGGCCGATCACGGCCTTATCGACCAGATCCGCAATCTTGTCAGCAATCTGCGCGACGCGCATCGCCGCTACAAGATGTACCGTCAGACCGTGCGTGAACTGTCCGCGCTGTCGGACCGCGAACTGAACGATCTCGGCATCTCGCGCTCGTCCATCCGGTCGATCGCGATCGAAGCCGCCTACGGCAAGTAAGGTTTCTCCGCGCCTCTTCTCCTCCCCCTCGAGGCGCGCGAGTTGCGGCGGCACCTCCTCCTCCCTGATGCCGCCGCACAGTTTGGCCAGAACGGCCTGAAGAACGCGCCGACCTCCCTCCTCCTCCCTGGGTTGGCGTCGTGAAGAGCGGCGGTGGCTTCCTCCTCCCAGCCACCGCCGCACTTCAGCCCCTCTGGCGGCCCATCCCCCTCCCCGGGCCGCCTTTGCAAGGCGGGCAGTGTCGTGTTCCTCCTCCCCGCGACACTGCCCTGCCTGCGGAATTGCGACGATCCTCCTCCCTGGATCGTGGTTGCAACTGGCGGCGCCAAATGGCGCCGCCTTTTTTCGTTTCGCGGCACTTTTCCATCATCAGTCGCACGCCGTACGGCCCGGATACGCGTTCCGGCAGCACAGGACCTGTTCCGAATTGCGAAAACCCAAAAGAGCCCTTAGCATCGAAGCATGACGATAGAGAAGCTTCAATGGGTCTACCAGCTCTCGGATTTCGAGACATCCGGCGGCAACATTGCGCCGCCGGACGAGCAAGGCGCGCGTGCACAGGGGTCTCCTCCGTTCAACCTGCAACTGAAACCGACCGCCCAGCCAATACAGGTCCAGGTCAACGATGGCGGCAACGATGGGTTCGACGAAATCAGTTCCGCGAATCAGGTTCTGGACGCCCCGGTCACCATAGATGGGACCACCTATCCTGCCGGCACCCGGATATTCGTCAACTACGGGTTGGAGGATGCGAACGGCCTTCGCGTCTATTCGATAACGATCGGCGGCACGAATTCAGGCAACAACACAACGACCGCACTGATTTCCGAAGGCCCCCTGACACCCGGGCAGCAATACACGTTCATTCAAGAATTCAATATCGGCCGGAACGAGGTCGACTATGCCAATCTTGCCTGCTTCTGCGGCGGCACGATGATCGCGACCCCCGGGGGAGAACGCCCGATCGAATCGCTGTCGCCCGGCGATCTGGTGATGACGCTTGATCATGGCCCCCAACCGCTTCGTCATGTGGCACGCAGCGTATGTCTTGCCAGGGGCGACATGGCGCCGGTCGTCTTTGCCGATGGCGCGATCGGCAACAAGGGCAAGCTGCGCGTATCGCCCAATCACCGCATGCTGGTCCGCGGTCCGAAGCTGGAATTGCTGACCGGATTTCGCGAAGCTCTGGTGGCAGCCAAGCACATGGTCAATGGGCGCACCATCATCCGTGCCGAAGGCATGCTGATCACCTATTTTCATCTGCTTTTCGACCGGCATGAGATCGTTCTGTCAAACGGGGTGCCAAGCGAAAGCTTCTATCCCGACAACGCTCTGGGCCCCGATAGCGCATTGAGCGATGCCGAAACCGAGGTTCTGGCAGAGCAGCGCATGCTGTTTCCCGGCCTTGCACCCAGTCTCGACGCTCCGGCATCCGCGGCAAGGCCGTGCCTGAAGAAATACGAGGCGATCGCCCTGATTCACGGGTAAGTGCGGCCGGCCGATCCGGACCCGAATGCGGGCCAACCCTCACAACCGCTTCAGTCTTCAGAAAGGCATGTCGTCCGCCGCCGCGGCGGCCACGACATAGCCCGCCACGACATGCTTGGTACCCGCCTTGTCAAAGGCCACGACCAGCTTGTCGCCTTCGATCGCCTCGACCGTGCCATAGCCGAACTTTCGGTGGAACACCCTGTCGCCCAGCGTGAAGACGGAAGAGGCATCAAGGTCGATGATCACGTTGCGCGCCTCGCGCGGCTGACTTGTCGGCCGCGTTTGGGCCCGCTCTTGCAGGCGGCGCCAGCCGGGCGAATTATAGGCATCGGACCGCGCGGCGCGTTCTTCGATCCCGGACGCAGTGCCTGCCGTGGACGCCGCGCCATAGCCGCCGCCATACAGGCCCGGTGGCGTCAGAACCTCGACATGCTCGGCCGGCAATTCATCGATGAAGCGCGACGGCATCTGGCTTTGCCACTGGCCATAGACGCGCCTGTTGCCGGCAAAGGATATGGTGCACAGACGTTCGGCCCGAGTAATGCCGACATAGGCCAGGCGGCGCTCTTCCTCCAGCCCCTTCAGGCCGTTCTCGTCCATGCTGCGCTGGCTGGGAAACAGGCCGTCCTCCCAGCCCGGCAGAAAGACCACGGGAAACTCCAGCCCCTTGGCCGCATGCAGGGTCATGATGGTGACCTTGTCCTCGCCCTCTTCGGCATCGTTGTCCATGACCAGGGCGACGTGTTCAAGAAAGCCCTGCAGGTTCTCGAACCCTTCCAGCGCCTTGACCAGTTCCTTGAGGTTGTCCAGCCGCCCCGGCGCCTCGGGCGTCTTGTCATTCTGCCACATCGCCGTGTAGCCGGATTCGTCAAGGATCGTTTCGGCAAGGCGAATGTGGTCGTATCCCGGTCGCAGTGTCTGGGCATGCCAGCGTTCGATCCCCGAAAGGAATTCGCGCAGATTCCGCGCCCCCTTGCCACCCAATGCCCCATTCTCGATGACGGCGCGCGCGCCTTCGAACAGGCTGGTGCCCGCCGCGCGCGCGGTCGACTGGATCAATTGCTGCGCCTTGTCGCCAAGACCGCGCTTGGGCGTGTTGACCACCCGCTCGAAAGCCAGATCGTCGGCGGGAGAAACGGCCAGGCGGAAATAGGCCATCGCATCGCGTATCTCGAGCCTTTCGTAGAATCGCGGACCACCCACGACGCGATAGGGCAGACCGATCGTCATGAAACGATCCTCGAAGGCGCGCATCTGGTGGCTGGCGCGCACCAGGATCGCCTGATCGTTCAGCCGCACGGGATCCATCTCGCCGCGGCCGCGGGCCAGTGACTCGATTTCCTCGCCGATCCAGCGCGCTTCTTCCTCGCCGTCCCAGTGGCCGATCAGGCGCACCTTCTGGCCGCCCGTCGATTCGGTCCACAACGACTTGCCCAGCCGGCCCGCATTGGCCGCGATCAGCCCCGAGGCCGCACCCAGGATATGTTCGGTGGATCGGTAATTCTGCTCCAGCCGGATCACGCGGGCGCCCGGGAAATCCTTTTCAAAGCGCAGGATGTTGCCGACCTCGGCGCCGCGCCAGCCATAGATCGACTGGTCGTCGTCGCCCACGCAGCAGATGTTGCGATGGCCGGCCGCCAAAAGCCGTAGCCACAGATACTGGGCCACGTTGGTATCCTGGTATTCGTCCACCAGGATGAAACGGAACTTCTGCTGGTACCGGGTCAGTATGTCGGGGTTCTTCTGGAAGATCGTCACGACATGCAGCAGCAGGTCGCCGAAATCGACCGCGTTCAGCGTCACAAGCCGCGCCTGATAGGCTGCATACAGCTCGCTTCCCCGGTGGTTGAAGGCGCCAGCCTCGGCCGCCGGCACCTGTTCGGGCCGCCATGCGCGGTTCTTCCAGTGATCGATCAAGCCCGCCAGCTGCCGCGCCGGCCAGCGCTTTTCGTCGATATTCGCGGCCGTGATGACCTGTTTCAGCAACCGGATCTGATCGTCGGTATCCAGGATCGCGAAGCTGGATTTCAGCCCCACCATTTCGGCATGACGTCGCAGGATCTTGGCACAGATCGAATGGAACGTGCCCATCCATGGCATCCCCTCGACCGGCTGGCGCATCAGCTGGCCCACGCGCTCCTTCATCTCGCGGGCGGCCTTGTTGGTAAAGGTCACGGCGAGGATCTCGCCCTCGCGCGCGCGGCCCTGCGCCAGAATATGCGCGATCCGCGCCGTCAGGGCACGCGTCTTGCCGGTTCCCGCGCCAGCCAGCATCAAGACCGGCCCATCCAACGCCTCGACCGCCTCGCGCTGGGCGGGGTTCAGGCCCTCCAGATAGGGCGCGGGGCGCGCAGCCATCGCGCGCCGGGAAAGCGGAACCATGTTGCCGGGGGCGGTATCGTCGGTACGGGTCATGTGCGGCAATCTAGACGCATCGCACGGCGAAGAAAAGAGAAGTTCACACTCTGTTCCAGAGGCCTTTGCGCAAAACTCTGGACTTTTCCGCGCACGCTTTGGACAACTCGCGCATGGACCTGCACCAGCGCTATCCCGCGATATCGGATCTGAAATCCCGCGCCCGGGAGCGAATTCCACATTTTGTCTGGGAATTTCTCGACAGCGCCACCGGGACCGAGGCCACGCAGAAGCGCAACCGCCGGAAACTGGACGAGATCCTTTTTTACCCCTCGGTCCTGCATGGAGAGATCGAGACCGACCTTTCGGCCCGGCTTCTGGGGCGCGAATACCCACTGCCGTTCGGGATCGCGCCGGTCGGGATGTCGGGGCTGGTCTGGCCCGACGCCGAGCGCATTCTGGCACGCGCCGCTGCGCGCGCGGGCATCCCCTATGTCCTCTCCACCGTCGCGGCCCAGCCGCCCGAGGCACTGGCGCCCGCTATCGGCCCGGATGGCTGGTTCCAGCTCTACCCGCCCCGCGACCCCGAGATCCGGGCGGACCTTTTGCGCCGCGCAAGGGAAGCGGGCTTTGCAGCGTTGGTTTTTACGGTGGATCTTCCCGCGGCAAGCCGTCGCGAACGGCAAGTGCGCGCGGGCCTGACCCAGCCGCCCCGGCTGACGCCCGGATTGCTGGCGCAGGTCCTGGCCCGCCCCGCATGGGCATTGGGAATGACGGCGCATGTCGCTCGAGAAGGCCGCCCCCGCCTGCGAACGCTGGAAAAGTATGCCGACAGCTGCGAGAGCCGCTCCTCGACCGACCATATCGGCTATCGCCTGCGTGTGTCGCCCGACTGGGATTATCTGCGTGCCGTGCGGGACGCATGGCGGGGGCCCTTGATCGTCAAGGGCATCCTGCGCGCAGACGACGCCAGGCGCCTGGAACAGGAGGGGGTCGATGCGGTCTGGGTGTCAAACCATGCGGGGCGCCAGTTCGATGCCGCGCCCGCCTCGATCAAAGTCCTGCCCGAAATCCGCGCGGCCACGGATCTGCCGATCTTGTTCGACAGCGGCATAGAGAGCGGCCTGGACATCTGCCGCGCGCTTGCGCTGGGCGCCGATTTCGTGATGCTGGGCCGGGCCTGGCACTATGCGCTGGGCGCGCTGGGTGCGGATGGTCCCGCCCATCTGGTCGAGATCCTGGCGCGCGATCTTCGGGCCAATATGGGCCAGATGGGAGCTGCGCGCCTGTCCGACCTGGCCCATCGCCTGGTTCGGTAAATGACGCAAATTCCGTCATATTGTCGGCTGCCTCCGGCAAATCGTCGGAATGCCGGACATCAATCGAACAACTTGTTGCACGAATGTTGCAACGCGTCGCAAACGGGCCTTGCGCGGCGACGCGGCATCCCTATTGTGCGCTGCAAGCGCGACCGGGGGAGAAACGGACATGACCGAGTTCAAGAAAATCCTTGTGGCCAACCGCGGCGAGATCGCGATCCGCGTCATGCGCGCCGCGACCGAGCTGGGAAAGCGCACCGTCGCCGTCTATGCCGAGGAAGACAAGCTCTCGCTTCACCGCTTCAAGGCTGACGAGGCCTATCGCATCGGCGAAGGGCTGGGCCCGGTGCAGGCCTATCTTTCGATTCCCTCGATCATCCGGGTCGCCAGGGAATGCGGCGCGGATGCGATTCATCCCGGCTATGGCCTTCTGTCCGAAAATCCCGAATTCGCCGAAGCCTGCGAAAAGGCCGGTATCGCCTTCATCGGCCCGCGCCCGGAAACGATGCGCGCGCTTGGCGACAAGGCCAGCGCCCGGCGCGTGGCGATCGAAGCGGGCGTGCCGGTGATCCCTGCCACGGACGTCCTGGGCGACGATTGGGAGGCCATCAGGGCCGAAGCCGAAAAGATCGGCTATCCGCTGATGCTGAAGGCCAGCTGGGGCGGCGGCGGACGCGGCATGCGCCCGATCCTTGGCCCGGACGAATTGATCGAAAAGATTCGCGAAGGCCGGCGCGAGGCCGAGGCTGCCTTCGGCAATGGCGAGGGTTATCTGGAAAAGATGATCCAGCGCGCCCGCCATGTCGAGGTCCAGATCCTCGGCGACAAGTACGGCAACATCTATCACCTCTACGAACGCGACTGCACGGTGCAGCGGCGCAACCAGAAGGTGGTCGAGCGCGCGCCTGCCCCATACCTGACGCAAGAGCAACGCGAGGAGCTGTGCGAGCTTGGCCGCCGCATCTGCGCCCATGTCGGCTATGAATGCGCCGGAACCGTCGAGTTCCTGATGGACATGGACACGGGCGCCTTCTACTTCATCGAGGTCAACCCCCGCATCCAGGTCGAACATACGGTCACCGAGGAAGTGACCGGCATCGACATCGTCCAGGCGCAGATCAAGATCGCCGAGGGCAAGACACTGGCCGAGGCGACCGGCGTCGCGCGGCAAGAGGACATCACGCTGTCCGGTCACGCCCTGCAATGCCGGGTCACGACCGAGGACCCCCAGAACAACTTCATCCCCGATTACGGTCGCATCACCGCCTATCGCTCGGCCACGGGCATGGGCATTCGTCTGGACGGCGGCACCGCCTATGCCGGCGGGGTGATCACGCGTTATTATGACTCGCTTCTGGTCAAGGTCACGGCATGGGCCAACACGCCCGAACAGGCCATCGCGCGCATGGACCGGGCGCTGCGCGAATTCCGCATCCGCGGCGTCAGCACGAATATCGACTTCGTCATCAACCTGCTGAAACACCCGACCTTCCTGTCGAACGAATACACGACGAAGTTCATCGACACGACGCCCGAGCTGTTCAACTTCCGCAAGCGGCGCGACCGGGCGACGAAGATCCTGACCTATATTGCCGACATCACGGTGAACGGGCATCCCGAAACCGCCGGTCGGCCCAAGCCTCCGGCCGAAGCGCGCCAGCCCAAACCGCCGGCGCTGCGGGCCGAACCCGCGCCGGGCACGCGAAACCTGCTGCTCGAAAAGGGTCCGCAGGCGGTCGCCGACTGGATGGCCGAACAGAAGCGGGTGCTGATCACCGACACGACGATGCGTGACGGGCATCAATCGCTTCTGGCGACGCGGATGCGCTCGATCGACATGATCCGGGTGGCGCCCGCCTATGCGGCGAACCTGCCGCAGCTGTTCTCGGTCGAATGCTGGGGCGGCGCGACCTTCGACGTGGCCTATCGCTTCCTGCAGGAATGTCCATGGCAGCGCCTGCGCGACCTGCGCGCGGCCATGCCGAATCTGATGACGCAGATGCTGCTGCGGGCCTCGAACGCGGTGGGCTATACCAACTATCCCGATAACGTCGTGCGGGAATTCATCCGCCAGGCGGCGGAAACCGGCGTCGACGTCTTCCGCGTCTTCGACAGCCTGAACTGGGTCGAGAACATGCGCGTCGCCATGGATGCTGTGATCGAGCAGAACAAGGTCTGCGAAGGCACGATCTGCTATACCGGCGACATCCTTGACCCGGATCGCGCGAAATACGATCTGAACTATTACGTCAACATGGGCAAGCAGCTGCGCGATGCCGGGGCCCATATCCTGGGTCTGAAGGACATGGCGGGGCTTTTGAAACCCGCCGCGGCGCGCGTGCTGATCAAGGCGCTGAAGGAAGAGGTCGGTCTGCCGATTCACTTCCACACACATGACACCAGCGGTATCGCGGGGGCGACGATCCTTGCCGCGGCCGATGCGGGCGTGGATGCGGTTGACGCGGCGATGGATGCGTTCTCGGGCGGAACATCGCAACCCTGCCTGGGTTCGATCGTCGAGGCGCTGCGCCATACCGAGCGTGACACGGGTCTGGATATCGGCGCCATCCGCGAGATCTCGAACTACTGGGAAGCGGTCCGCGCCCAGTATGCCGCCTTTGAATCGGGTCTTCAGGCGCCCGCCTCCGAGGTCTACCTGCACGAGATGCCGGGCGGGCAGTTCACCAATCTCAAGGCGCAGGCGCGCTCGCTGGGGCTGGAAGAACGCTGGCACGAAGTCGCGCAGGCCTATGCGGACGCCAACAAGATGTTCGGTGACATCGTCAAGGTCACGCCATCGTCGAAGGTCGTGGGCGACATGGCGCTGATGATGGTCGCGCAGGGACTGACACGCGAGCAGGTCGAGGACCCGAATGTCGAGGTCGCCTTCCCCGACTCGGTGGTGGACATGCTGCGTGGCAATCTGGGCCAGCCGCCGGGCGGATTCCCCGAGGGCATCGTCAAGAAGGTGTTGAAAGGCGAAAAGCCGATGACCGACCGGCCGGGCAAGCACCTGCCGCCGGTGGATCTGGAGGAAACGCGCCGCAAGCTGTCCGAAGAGCTCGAGGGCTTCAAGGTCGATGATGAGGACCTGAATGGATACCTGATGTATCCGAAGGTCTTCCTCGACTACATGGGCCGGCACCGAATCTATGGCCCCGTGCGCACCCTGCCCACCCGGACCTTCTTTTACGGGATGGAGCCGGGCGAGGAAATCTCGGTCGAGATCGATCCTGGCAAGACGCTGGAGATCCGCCTGCAGGCCGTCAGCGACACCGACGACAAGGGCGACGTGAAGGTCTTCTTCGAACTCAACGGCCAGCCGCGCGTCATTCGTGTCCCGAACCGCATGATCAAGTCGAAGGCCGCCGCGCGTCTGAAGGCCGACGAGAGCAATCCCAACCATGTCGGCGCCCCGATGCCGGGCTCGGTCGCCTCGGTCGCGGTTCAGCCGGGGCAGAAGGTGGGCCAGGGCGATCTGCTGCTGACGATCGAGGCCATGAAGATGGAAACCGGCATCCACTCGGAACGGGCGGGCGTCATCAAGGCGGTGCACGTTCAGCCGGGCAGCCAGATCGAGGCCAAGGATCTGCTGATCGAGTTCGAAGCCCAATAAAGTGCGGGATAACCCGCCCACTGGCCGGCGCATGATTGCGCCGGCCTTTTGCGTGACCGGCAAGAGAGCAGTGAAGGTGAGAATCGGCCCGGCCCGGATCCCCGTCGATTGGGGCATGGCGGGCCACCCGGCAGGCAAGGCGCCGGGCCTCCCCGGGGGCGGACGTTGACGAAAAATCACGCCAGGCCGCAATTTTCCTCTTGAAGCCCCCGGCGGATCGAATTATCTGACGGCGCATCGAAACGGGGCGGGCGTAGCTCAGGGGTAGAGCATTACCTTGCCAAGGTAAGGGTCGTGAGTTCGAATCTCATCGCCCGCTCCATTCGAAAACAAGGGCGCCAACGGGGCGCCCTTTGTTTTTTACCCTCCATCGCGCCACGCCCAAGCGACTGGAATCGCGCATTTTTGCCCTTGCATCCATTGGGAAGAATCGCTAGATGCAGCCGCACAGAGCGGGCGTAGCTCAGGGGTAGAGCATTACCTTGCCAAGGTAAGGGTCGTGAGTTCGAATCTCATCGCCCGCTCCAGTTTTCCTCCATCAATGTCGGGTCCCGTGGCCGTTCGACGCAGCGCCGTCACAGCGCCAAGACTTGCAGGTCGTGGCCCCTGCCGGGAGCGCACACATGAGTGACGAGCAAATCAGCTATATTGCTGCCACATTTTTGCCGCATGTTTGACCTTGCGGCATTTTCCGCGCACAATTTGGCAATGTCATAATTTTTGGCAGTCCGCCCGGCATTGGGCCGGCACGAACACATTTTTCAGCTGCCTCATTCGAGACGGAGGATTTGAAGATGATTACCCATTCGCGAACGGTCTGGAGGTCGCTGGTTGTCGCGACAGCGTTGACCCTGCCCATGCTCGCTCCGACGGCGTCCAGAGCCGATGTAAGCGAGGAATTTCTGAAATCGCTGTGCCAGAAGAAGGTCTTCTATCGCAGCGAGATACGCAAGCTGCAGCGCAGCCCGGATTTCGCCCAGATCGTTGAATATACATTGAAAAACTGTCCCTTGGTGATGGCTGCGCTGACAAGCCAACCGACCGCATCGATCCCCGCGCCCAGCGATGATGACAATGACGGCGGCGGGCCGGGAGGCTCCGGCGGATCGGGCGGCAGCGGTGGCGGTGCCGGCGGCGGATCGGGTGGCTCCGGCGGCTCGGGCGGCAGCGGTGGTGGCACCGGCGGCGGATCGGGAGGCTCCGGCGGCTCGGGCGGCAGCGGTGGCGGTGCCGGTGGCTCGGGCGGCAGCGGCGGTGGTTCCGGCGGTGGAACCGGTGGCTCTGGCGGTGGCTCTGGCGGTGTCGGTGGCAATGGCGGCGGCTCCGGCGGTGGAACCGGTGGTTCCGGCGGTGTCGGAGGCAATGGCGGTGGTTCCGGCGGTGTCGGAGGCAATGGCGGTGGTTCCGGCGGCGGGCTCGGAGGCTCCGCCAATTGACACGGTCATGGCAACCTGCCGTGAACCTGGGCGCGCCTTGCGGCGCGCCCAATCGTGTGAGGCATGATTGCCACGTTTGCGCCCTATTTCTGACGCCCAATTGACACATTGCGGCGAAAGGCCCATTTTTCAACCGAATGCCAAGCGGTGATGAGCCGATTTTCGGTCAGGCCACCGCATCACAGAGGATCAAGCCATCCTCACCCAGATGGCCATTGCGGCCAGGAGTGTGCACCATGATTGCGAGTATCAGGCCCACGTTGAAATTCCTGATGATTGCGACAGCCCTGACTGCCCCGACGGTCGCGCCTTCAGGCGCCGAAGCCGCAGTCACGGAAGAATTCCTGCGCGAGCTTTGCGCGCGCGACGTGTTTTACCGTAGCGAGATCCAGCGCCTGCAGCGTAGCCCCGATTTCCCACAGATCGTCGAATACACCCTGCAGAATTGTCCGCTTGTCATGGCCGCGCTGACCAGCCAGCCGACAGCCGCGATTCCAGGCAGTGACGAGAATCCGTCCTCTGACCGAGATTCAAACCCGGGCGGAAATGCCGGAGGCGGGTCTGGCTCTGACTCTGGCGGGTCGGGTGGCTCCGGTGGCTCGGACGGCAGCGGCGGTGGTACCGGCGGCGGGTCGGGTGGATCCGGTGGCTCGGGCGGCAGCGGTAGTGGTACCGGTGGCGGGTCGGGTGGCTCGGGCGGCAGCGGTGGCGGTTCCGGCGGCGGGTCGGGTGGTTCCGGCGGCTCGGGCGGCAGCGGCGGTGGTACTGGCGGCGGGTCGGGTGGATCCGGTGGCTCGGGCGGCAGCGGTGGTGGCTCGGACGGCAGCGGTAGTGGTGCCGGTGGCGGGTCGGATGGTTCCGGTGGCAGCAGTGGTGGTTCCGGCGGCGGCGATGACGGATCGGGAGAGCACAAGGGCCCCGGGAAGAAGGACGGCCCGGGCAAGAAGGAAGATGGTCCCGGCAAGAAGGATGGACCGGGAAAGAACGACGGGCCTGGAAAGAAGGAAGACGGGCATGGAAAGAAGGATGGACCGGGCAAGAAGGAAGATGGCCCCGGACGCAAGGGAACCGACAAGGCCGAGACGGCTGACGAACGAACCGAAAGATCCGAGCCTTCGAAACCGGAACGGGAGGAAAAAGGCTCCGAGAAGTCGGATGCGAAGTAACTCTTCGCTCTTGGCCTGGTCATGAAGGAACACGGTCGCGCCTCGTCGCGGCCGTGTTTACTGCCGGGGGTTGAAGATACCGCCTGCCAGAACCGCCCCCCAGCGGGAGGGAGCCCGCGGACTTTGCATCTTCAGAAAGCTGTACCCCGTCCGATGCCAGGGCAGAACGCGATCGGTCAGGGTATCCAGAACCAGATCCGCATGGCCCGCACGCGCAACCAGCACGGCATGCGACCTGCCCGACCTGTCCAGAACGGCGGCGATCAACAGGTTGCCCGCCGGAATTCCGCGCGAGATAAGGATCTGCTTTTTCAGCAGCACAAGGTCCTCGCAATCGCCCCCGCGTGAACCGGGCAACGTCCACAGCTCATCGGTGCCGTATTGGACCCGGTCCTCGACCATCGGGACACGGCGGTTGACCTCACGGTTTACGGCCTTAACCAATTGGACCTCCTCTGGGGTAAGGCCCGTCTTGTGTCGATCGGCAGCACAGGCCCAGGGGTATTTCGTGCAAATCCCGCCAAAACCGGGCGGCGCCGGAATCGGCTTGATCGTGCTCAGATGCGCCGGGACATCCTTCAGCCCGCGTCCATGGGCGGGCGAACCAATCGGGCCAGTTGCACACGCAACGACGGCAATTGCGATCGCCAGAGTCACACGCCACGACGGGCGATCCGCGATCGCCCCCTGCCCAAAATTCATGTGATCTTCCCCAACTGGTTACCGCTTTGGGGCGCTGATTGAGGCAAGACGGGCCGGTTGGGCAATCGTCAAGATCACGGCAGCCACGGGGATGCGGATTTCCGCGCACCCTGCCCCTTTTCTCCAAGCGAACCGCCGCCTATAAGCAGCGGGCAGACAGCGGAGGCAGCCATGCGCAAGGCGTCGATCAGCCGCAAGACGGCGGAAACCGACATCACCGTCGAAATCGACCTGGACGGCCAGGGCCGATACGCCAACAGCACCGGCGTCGGCTTCTTCGACCACATGCTTGACCAGCTTGCCCGCCACTCGATGATCGACATGAATGTTCGGGCAAAGGGCGATCTGCATATCGACGATCACCACACGGTCGAGGATACCGGCATCGCCCTGGGCCAGGCATTGGCCCAGGCGCTGGGCGACAAGCGCGGTATTCGCCGCTATGGACATTTCGCCCTGGCGATGGACGACGCACAGGTCTCCTGCGCGCTTGACCTGTCGGGCCGACCGTATCTGGTTTGGAACCTGTCCTTCCCGACACAGAAGATCGGTACATTCGACACCGAACTGGTGCGGGAATTCTTCCAGGCCCTGTCCACTCATGGCGGCATCACGCTGCATGTCGATCTGGTGCACGGGCTGAACAGCCACCACATCGCCGAAGCGGCCTTCAAGTCCGTTGCCCGGGCGCTGCGCATGGCGGTCGAACCCGATCCGCGCGCAGGGGACAGCCTTCCATCGACGAAAGGTGCGCTGTGAGCCTGACGGTTCTTGTCGATTACGAATCGGGCAATCTGCATTCGGCCGCCAAGGCCTTTGCCCACATGGCCCAGGATGTCGGTGCGGGCGAGATTCTTGTTTCTGCCCGCCCCGAGGACATCGCGCGCGCCGATCGCATCGTATTGCCGGGCGATGGCGCATTCCCCGCCTGCCGCGTGGCGCTGGACAGCCGATCGGGCCTTTTCGAAGCGATCGAGGACGCCGTGATTGCGCGTGCGCGGCCGTTCCTGGGAATCTGCATCGGAATGCAGATGATGGCCTCGCGCGGGCTGGAATATCGCGAAACGGCGGGCTTTGGCTGGATCCCCGGCCAGGTCGAGCGGATCACGCCGGTCGATCCGACGCTGAAGGTGCCGCATATGGGCTGGAACGATTTGGTGATCGACCGCGCTCATCCGGTTCTGAACGGCGTGGAAACCGGCTGCCACGCCTATTTCGTCCATTCCTATCACTTCCGCGTTGCCGACCCCGCACATCTCGTCGCGCATTGCGACTATGGCGGCCCGATCACGGCAATCGTCGGGCGCGACAACATGGTCGGCACGCAGTTCCATCCCGAGAAGAGCCAGGCAACCGGGCTGAGGCTGATCGCGAATTTCCTGACCTGGAAGCCATAGAAAAGGCCCGGGCGATATCCGCTCCGGGCCCGAATTCCTGCGGTCGCGGTCGACTATTTCACGCGCACCCAGGTCTGGCTGGAGCACAGAAGACCGCCCGCCACGCAGCCCGAAAGCTTCAGCTGATCGCCATTCAGCTTGATCTTGCCCAGATAGATCTTGTTGTTCGACGGACGCCAGACCTTGCCCTTGTAGGCGTTCGGCCCGTTCGGCACCATGTCGATCACCAGCGTCTTGCCCAGGTTGGGCGACTTGTATTCGCCATCCGCGCGGAACGTGCGCGCGATCTTGCCGCAGAAAGCCTGACCGCAGGGCTCGATCACCACATGGGCAAAGGCGCCGTCATCGGGCTCGGTCTGCCAGACGCCTTCCACCGGATCGGCCGCAGCCATCCCGGCCACAAGCGACAACAGCGCGGCGGCAACATATTTCTTCATTTACGGGTCCTCCCTGAACGTCTCCCCACGCGGATCATCCTTCCTAACGGCATTTGCGTCCAGCATGACGTGGCGTAGAGCCACCTGACCCGCGCCGGAAAGACAGGCGGTATCCAGGCGTTCGGTCACGCGATTCAGCTCGGCCCGGCAACGCTCGATCACGAAATCGGAAAAGGCGCGGATCTTCGGGTCGCGCAGGCGCCGATGCTGCGTCAGACAGACCAGCTGAACCGGCAGCGGCGGAGAGTCCCGCACGACCGGCACCAGCCGGCCCGCCTTCAGATGCTCGGCCACCTCGAATATGGGCTTCATCACGATTCCCCGCCCATCCAGCGCCCATCCCGTCAGCACGTCGCCATCATCGCTTTCGAACGGGCCTGATACCTCGAAGGGGCGCGGGCCGTCCGGGGTCATCAGGGTCCACCGGAACTCGCGCGCGCCGGGGAACCTAAGGTTCAGACAATCATGCCGCTCGGCCACCATGCGCTCGGCCGTGACCGGATCGCCCCGCCGTTCGACATAGGACGGAGCGGCGCATAATATGCGCGGACATTCCGCGACCACGCGGCGCTTGAGCGAGGAATCCTCGAGCGGGCCCAGATGAAAGGCCAGGTCCAGCCCCTCGCCGACCACGTCGATCCGACGGTCCGACAGGCGCAACCGAATGTCGATCCGGGGATGCTGATCCTTGAACTCGGGAAGGCAGGGCGCGATGAACCGCCGCCCGACGCCCAGCGGCGCGGCAACGAAGATCGTTCCCCGCAGATTGCGCGTGGAATCCATGACTGCGGCCTCGGCGTCGTCGATCGCCTCGAGTATCCGGCGCGCGCCGTCATAGAACAGCCGTCCGCTTTCGGTCGGCTGCAGACGGCGCGTCGTTCGGTTGAACAGCCGCACCCCCAGATGCCGCTCGAGTTCGGCAATCCGGGCCGACGCCACGGCGGGCGAGGTGCGCTGATCGCGCGCCGCCGCCGACATCGAGCCCAGTTCATAGACACGCACGAACATTCGGATATTGCTGACATAGGCCATGGGATACCTTTGGATTGTCAGGCCATGATTGAAGGTTTTCTGTCATTCTCAGGATTATCAGGACAATCCTGCCCGCGATAGGCTGACCCTGCCAGTAGAATGGAGAGCAAGGATGCAGGACTGGATCATCATGGGCGAATGGCTGGAATTCGCCGTGCGCTGGCTGCATGTCATCACCGCCATCGCCTGGATCGGTTCATCCTTCTATTTCATTGCGCTGGATCTGGGGCTGCACCGCGACCGGAGGCTGGAGAGCGGCGCGGATGGCGAACAATGGCAGGTCCATGGCGGCGGCTTCTACCATATCCAGAAATATCTGGTCGCGCCCGAGCGGATGCCGGACGATCTGGTCTGGTTCAAGTGGGAAAGCTACAGCACGTGGCTGTCGGGATTCGCGCTGCTGGTTCTGGTCTATTACCTTGGGGCCGACCTGTACCTGATTGACCCGCAGGTGCGCGCGCTGGCGCCCTGGCAGGCCATCGCCATCTCTCTGGCGTCGCTGGCCGCGGGCTGGGTGTTGTATGACAGGCTGTGCCGCTCGCGGCTCGGGCATCACCCGACCGCGCTGATGGTGGTTCTGTACGTGATCCTTGTCGCGCTGGCATGGTTCTACACGCAAGTCTTTTCGGGCCGTGCCGCGCTGCTGCATCTGGGGGCGGTGACCGCCACGATCATGTCGGCAAATGTCTTCATGGTCATCATTCCCAACCAGAAGATCGTGGTCGCCGACCTGATCGCGGGGCGCAGGCCCGACCCTGAATATGGCCGCATCGCCAAGCTGCGTTCGACCCACAACAACTACCTGACGCTGCCGGTCATCTTCATGATGCTGTCGAACCACTATCCGCTGGCCTTTGCCACGGAATACAACTGGATCATCGCCTCGCTGGTCTTCCTGATGGGCGTGACGATCCGGCACTGGTTCAACACGCGACACGCGCGCAAGGGCAGCCCGACATGGACATGGTTTGTCACCGCGCTGCTGTTTCTTGCCCTCATCTGGCTGTCCACCGCGCTCCTGCGCGGCTCTGGGGATGACAGCGCCGCGATCCCCGGATCGGCGCTGCGCTTTGCCGCAGCCCCCCAGTTCGAAGACGTCGAGTCGATCGTCCTTGGCCGGTGTTCGATGTGCCATGCGGCCGAACCGGTGCAAGAGGGATTCGTCGCGCCGCCGCGGGGCGTGATGCTGGACACGCCGGCCCGGATCGCGATCCATGCGCGCGAGATCTATCTGCAGGCAGGCGTCACCCATGCGATGCCACCCGCGAACATCTCGTTCATCGAACCCGAGGAACGCGCGCTGATCCGTGACTGGTATCGGGCGGCGATTGCACGGGACAGTGCCGGAGGCGCCTGAGGCTTGCAACCGGACCCTGCATCTGGTCAGTTTGGCGCCAGATTTCCATTCTGGCCGGTGAAACTTGCCGCTTTATCGACTTCTTGCCCGGATTGGCTTTGCAATCTACGCCCGCAAGCTGCGGCGCGCGGGCCGATCCGATGAACTGGCCGAACGTCTGGCGCGCGGGCCGGAACGGCAAGAGTCTGGCCCGCTGATATGGGTCCATGCGGCCTCGAACGGCGAGGTCACATCGGCCCGCGCCATGATCCAGGAACTTCTGTCTGCCGCCCCGGACCTGACGGTCCTGGTGACGGTGAACAGCCAGACCGCCAGGGATCTGGTCGAAAGCTGGGGCGTCCGCCGCATTCGTTCAGCCTTCGCCCCTTTCGACACCCGCCCTGCCCTGCGCGCATTCCTCGACCGCTGGCAGCCGCTTGCACTGATCGTGATCGAGGCCGAGCTCTGGCCCGAGCGTATCGCCATGTGCGCTCGCCACGCGGTTCCGGTCTTCGTGATTGGCGCCCGAATGTCCGAAGGGTCGTACCGGGCCTGGCGCTGGCTACCCTTCGTCATGCGCCGCATGTTGCGATCAGTCCGGATGCTCTGCGCCCAGGACCCCGCTTCGCAGGCACGCTTTCGCGCCCTTGGGCTGCCGGATTCGCGCCTTGGGCCTCTGGTGAACCTGAAGGCGACCCATGCCGCATTGCCCCCCGACGCCGAGCACGGACTGCCCTGGCGGCGCGAGGACACGTTTCTTGCCGCATCAACCCACGAGGGCGAAGAGGAAGTCGTGCTTGACGCCTTTGACCGCGCACGGCTCCATCGGCCCGAGCTGCGCCTTGTCCTGGCTCCGCGGCACCCAAGGCGTCGCGACGATATCGAGGCCATGCTGCGCAAACGTGGCCTCGACTTCGCGACACGCTCGCGCGGCACTCCGATCCAGCCCCGGACGTCGGTCTATCTGGCCGATACGATGGGCGAAATGGCGCTGTGGTATTCCGCCGCCGGAATCGTGTTCGTCGGCGGGTCGCTGGTCGATCGCGGCGGACATACGCCATTCGAGCCCGCGGCGCATGATTGCGCCATACTGCATGGCCCCCACGTGTCGAATTCGGCGCCGGCCTATGCGGCCTTGCGCGCCGGGAATGCCGCGATCGAGGTCACCGACGCCCACAGCCTTGCGCGCGCGCTCGTCACGCTTGGGAACCCAGCTGCACAAGCCGAGTTGGGCCGAAAGGGGCGCGAGGCTCTGGCGGCCCTGGCCGACCCGTCGGGGCTGGCCGCGTTCCGGCAAGAGCTGGCTCAGGCGACCGGCCTGCCCCTGGCGCCGTGAAATAGCTTGCACGCCGCGCAGCAGGCACTGGAAGGCGCGAATCAAGGCTGCTATCCTGTTCCGAAGGCAATTGCGGATCGGTGCTGACACCGGCGCAACGGCATGAGCGGCCACAAGACCGATTTCGAGGCAGGACAGACAGACCGTCAGGATGAAGCAGGAGTCAAGGAAAAGATCCGCGCAGGACAGGACCAGGGAGAAGGTGAAGTCGCAGGTCGCCGCCCTGTGCTGGCGTATGCGCGAAGATCGGCCCGAAATCCTGCTGGTCACCAGCCGCGACACCGGGCGCTGGGTCATTCCCAAGGGCTGGCCGATCAAGGGCAAGTCCGACCCGCACGCAGCCCTTCAGGAAGCCTGGGAGGAAGCCGGGGTCAAGGGCGAGGTCTGCGCGGATTGCGTGGGCTTCTACGCCTACGACAAGCGGCTCAAGGACGGATCGACCCGGCCGGTCGTGGTTTCGGTCTTTCCGGTCGCCGTGCGCAAGGTCGTCGACGATTTTCCCGAACGTCGCCAGCGTCGGCGCGACTGGGTCAGCCCCGAGGAAGCAGCCCGGCGCGTGGACGAGCCCGAATTGCAGGCGCTGCTTGCCGCGTTTCATCCGCCATCCAGGGCGACCGGCCCTGATGACCGGACTTGATCCTTCCGGCAGACATCACCAGATATGCTCTCACAAGCCTGAGGGTGCCACATGATCCGCTACTCGCTCGTCTGTGCCGATGGTCATGATTTCGACAGCTGGTTCCAGTCTGCCGACGCCTTCGATCGCCTGAACGCGGGCGGCCACGTCGCCTGCGCGGTCTGCGGTTCGACCGAAGTCACGAAATCGCTGATGGCGCCCTCGGTCGTGGGCGGCCGCAAGGCCGAGGAAAAGGCCTCCGAACCGGCCCTGAACGCGCCCAGGAACCCGGTCGAACACATGCTTGCCGAGCTGCGCCGCAAGATCGAGGCAAGCTCTGAATATGTCGGCATGAACTTTGCCGCCGAGGCGCGCGCCATTCACGAAGGCGAGGCGCCCGAACGGCCGATCTATGGCGAGGCGCGGCTCGAGGATGCCCGCACCCTGATCGAGGATGGCGTGCCCGTCACCCCCCTGCCCTTTCTGCCCACGCGCAAGGCAAACTGAGGATACGCGATGCATGTTCTGATCACAGGCGCAAACCGAGGCATCGGCAAGGCCCTGGCCGACGCCGCGCGCGCTCGCGGGGATATCGTCACCGGCACGGCGCGACGGCCCGCAGATGACCTGCTGCCGCTTGACGTCACCGACGCGGCATCGGTGCGTGCGCTGGCGGACCGGCTGTCGGGTCAGCCGATCGACCTGCTGGTCTGCAATGCGGGCGTCTATCCCGACAAAGGACACCGGCTGGAGGATGGCTATGGCCCCGAGGTCTGGGCCGAGGCGTTCGCGGTCAATGTCACGGGCGTCTTCCTGACGATCCGCGCGCTTCTGCCCAATGTCGAGCAGGCACGCGGAAAGATCGCCATCCTGTCGTCGATCATGGCATCCGATGCAAATGCGCCCGGCGGCAGCTACGCCTATCGCGCCTCGAAGGCGGCGGCGCTGAACCTGGGCCGCAACCTGGCCGTCGATCTTGCCCCGCGGGGCATTTCGGTCGGCATCTATCATCCTGGCTGGGTCCGCACCGAAATGGGCGGCCCGCAGGCCCAGGTCGAACCCGAGGAGGCCGCGCGCGGATTGCTGGGCCGGTTCGATGCGCTGGGCCCGAACACCAGCGGATGTTTCGAAGATTACACGGGGCAGCCGATTCCTTTCTGAAACTTTCCTGCCCCCTTGCCCTTGCCTGCGCGGGCGCATAAGAAGCGCGCGACTTGGACCGTGCGCATGCGCGCCACAGCTGGGGGGCTGGAATGCCGCTTCTGGTGATGAAATTCGGTGGCACCTCGGTGGCCGATCTCGACCGCATTGCCAATGCCGCCGAGAAGGTCAAGCGCGAGGTCGATCGCGGCTACAACGTCATTGTCATCGTCTCGGCCATGGCGGGCAAGACCAACGAACTGGTCAACTGGGTCGAGCAGACATCGCACCTGTATGACGCGCGCGAATACGATGCAGTCGTTTCGTCCGGGGAAAACGTGACGGCCGGCCTGATGGCCCTGAGGCTGCAGGAAATGGGCATTCCTGCGCGCAGCTGGCAGGGCTGGCAGGTGCCGATCAACACGACCAGCGCGCATGGCGCGGCGCGCTTCGTGTCGATCCCGCGCGACAATATCGACCGCAAGTTCGAGGAAGGCATGAAGGTCGCCGTGGTCGCTGGCTTTCAGGGCGTCAGCCCCGAAGGCCGCATCACCACGCTGGGCCGGGGCGGTTCCGACACGACAGCAGTCGCCTTTGCGGCGGCCTTTGGCGCCGAACGCTGCGATATCTATACCGACGTCGATGGAGTCTATACGACCGATCCGCGGATCTGCTCGAAGGCGCGCAAGCTTGACAAGATCGCCTTCGAGGAGATGCTGGAACTTGCATCCCTTGGCGCCAAGGTCCTGCAGACCCGGTCGGTCGAACTGGCGATGCGCTACAAGGTACGCCTGCGCGTTCTGTCCAGTTTCGAGGATACTGACGAAAATTCCGGCACCCTGGTGTGTGACGAGGAGGAAATCATGGAATCGAAAGCCGTATCGGGCATCGCCTATAGCCGCGACGAGGCCAAGATCACGCTCGTCACAGTCGAGGACAAGCCCGGCATCGCCGCGGCGATCTTCGGCCCGCTGGCCGAGGCCGGTGTGAATGTCGACATGATCGTGCAGAACATCTCGGAAAAGAATTACGAAGGTCACAGCGGCGCGGTGACCGACATGACCTTTTCCTGCCCCATCAATCAGGTCGAACGGGCCAAGAAGGCGCTTCAGGATGCCCGGGAACGTGGCGAGATCGCCTATGATGATCTGGTCGTTGATACCGAGGTCGCAAAGGTTTCGGTCGTCGGAATCGGGATGCGCTCGCAGTCCGGGGTGGCTGCACGCATGTTCAAGGCGCTGGCCGACGAGAATATCAACATCAAGGTCATCGCCACGTCCGAGATCAAGGTCTCGGTCCTGATCGACCGAAAGTACATGGAACTTGCGGTCCAGGCGCTGCACGACGCCTTTGAACTGGACAAGACCGCCTGACACTGGCCGCTCGGTACAGATTGCACGGGCCCGGGCGCGACTGCGTCCGGGCCTTGCGCATGTGTCAGCCCCACCGCGCCCGCGCCGCGCGATGGTTTGCCCATTGGCGGATCCTGCGGGCAATTCCGGATTCCTTTCCGGCGCCAACCCCCTTATAGAGAGGGGGATTTCACAGCGGGACGGAACATGGCCGACCGGACGGAAAGCGAAAGTCGCAAATTGCTGCGCCGCCTGCGTGACACGCTGGCCGAGCCCGCCGCGGGGCAAGAGCGGCTGGATCGCATCACGCATCTGATCGCCGATTCCATGCACACCGAAGTGTGCTCGATCTACCTGTTCCGCGACCGCGACACGCTGGAACTGTGCGCGACGGAAGGCCTGCGCCCCGAGGCCGTGCATCAGACCCGGCTGCGGGTTGGCGAAGGCCTTGTCGGTCGCGTCGCCAAGACGGCCGCGCCGATCAACACCGCGAACGCGCCCGCCGAAAAGGGCTTCCGCTACATGCCCGAGACGGGCGAGGAAATCTATTCCTCCTTCCTTGGCGTCCCGATCCAGCGGCTTGGCGAACGCCTGGGGGTTCTGGTTGTCCAGTCCAAGGAAGCCCGCGCCTTTTCCGACGACGAGGTCTATGCGCTGGAAGTCGTTGCGATGGTTCTGGCCGAAATGGCCGAACTGGGCGCCTTTGTCGGAGAGGGCGAGGCCCTGTCGGCACTGCACCAGCGCCCGGTCATGATCCGCGGCACGACCGCGCAGGAGGGCGCGGCCATTGGCCATGTCTGGCTGCATGAACCGCGCGTCGTCGTGACCAATCCGGTCGCCGACGACCCCGAGCGCGAGCGCAAGAGGCTGCATGATGCGGTCGAACAATTGCGCATTTCGGTCGATTCCATGCTGACCATGACCGACGCGCAGAACCCCGAACAGCGCCAGGTTCTTGAAGCCTATCGCATGTTCGCCAATTCGCGCGGCTGGATGCGGCGAATGGAAGAAGACATCGCCGCGGGTCTTTCCGCCGAAGCCGCCGTCGAGAAAGAGCAATCCATCGCGCGCGCGCGTCTGGAAACGGTGCCCGACCCCTATCTGCGCGAACGTCTGCACGATCTGGATGACCTGTCGAACCGGCTGCTGCGCATTCTGACCGGTCAGGGCAACGACACGGGCGCCCAGATGCCCGAAGATCCGATTCTTGTCGCGCGCAATATCGGGCCGGCAGAGCTGCTGGATTACGGGCGCAAGCTGAAAGGTGTCGTACTGGAGGAAGGCGCCGTCGGCTCTCATGCGGCGATCGTCTGCCGGGCGCTTGCGATCCCCCTGGTCATTCATGCCGCGCGTGTCACGACCGAAGCCTTGAATGGCGATCCGATTTTGGTCGACGGCGACCAGGGAATCGTTCACCTGCGCCCCGATGATGCCGTCGCCGCGGCTTTCCGTGACAAGGTCGCGATGCAGGCCAGCGCCCAGAGCCGCTATGCCAGCTTGCGCGACAAGCCTGCCACGGCGCGCTGCGGGACGACGATTTCGCTGCACATGAATGCCGGCCTGATGGCGGACCTGCCCTCGCTCAAGGGGTCCGGCGCCGAAGGCGTCGGACTGTTCCGGACCGAGCTGCAGTTCCTGGTGCGCAGCAACGTTCCCAAACGCGGCGAACTGGCCCGAATCTACGCCGGCGTGATGGATGCCGCGGCGGGCAAGCGCGTGGCATTTCGCACGCTCGACATCGGGTCGGACAAGGTGCTGCCCTACATGAAGCGCGTGCCGGAACCGAATCCGGCGATGGGATGGCGCGCGATCCGCTTGGCGCTGGACCGGCCCGGGATCCTGCGGATGCAACTGCAGGCCCTGCTTCGCGCCGCCAGGGGTCATCCCTTGGCCGTGATGTTTCCCTTCGTGGCCGAACCGTCCGAATTTCGCACCGCCCGTGACATGCTGCTGGCCGAGGTCGAGCGCGAACGCGCGCTTGGCCATGTTCTGCCGCAAAAGCTGGAAATCGGGGCGATGCTGGAGACCCCGTCACTGGCCTTTGCTCCCCGAAGCTTCTTCGAAGAGGTCGATTTCATCTCGGTCGGGGGCAACGACCTGAAGCAGTTCTTCTTTGCCGCCGACCGCGAGAACGAGGCCGTAAGGCGGCGCTATGACATGCTGAACGGGTCGTTCATGCGATTCCTGATGACGATCGTCGAGCGTTGCGCCGAAACCGGAACGCCCCTGTCATTCTGCGGCGAAGACGCGGGCCGCCCGATCGAGGCGGTCAGCCTGGCCGCGATCGGGTTCAGGACATTGTCGATGCGCCCGGCCTCGATCGGTCCGGTCAAGCATCTTGTTCGACGCGTGAACCTGCGCGAACTGGGGGAAATGATCCGCGCGGAATGCGACGCGGGAACAGACAATCTGCGACCCGCGATCACGGCCTGGCTGGCAGCGAATACCGAATCCGCCGAAGCCTAATCGGTCCCAACGCGCTGCTTGCGCCCCTCGTCAAGCAATGCGCGGCGAAAGGCGGCCTCGACCGGTTCGTGGCCATGATCCAGCGAAAGCCGCATCAACCCAAAGCGTACATGCGCCATTTCGCGATAGTAACTCAGGAAGGCCAGGTTGACGCCCGCCCCTGCCGCGGCGCCAAGCACCGGCACGGCCTGGCTGGCCAGCTTGCGCGTCAGCACCGCCGCCAGTCCCGGCGCGACCTGCTGGATCAGCACCTGCACGCTGCGGCCGCTCAGCGCAAGCCGCGCGCCAAGAAAGGCGGTATTCACCCCGTCATCATCGGCCAGCGGGCCGCCCGCGCCGAAAATCTCGAGGCACGCAAGGCGCGTCTCGTCTGATTCGGGTGCAAAACCATGTTCCTGCGCGACCTTCTGCATGGCCGAGAAGAACAACGTCACGGTGGCGGGCAGCTCGACAAGCGCGGTTCCCAGCCCGCCCATTCCGCCCAGCGCGCCGCCCGTGGCTGCAGCCACGGCATGCCCCCAATTTCCGGCATCGGGCAATTGGGCGGCGCCGATCCGCCCCGCGGCGTGATAGGCGCGCTCCAGAAGTCCCTCGGTTCCAGTCATGACCAGCCGCGCGACCGAAGGTGGCAGAAAGTTGAGCTGTTTCTCCAGCCCACCCCCCAAGGAATTAATCGCCCGAATGACCGGCCCGTTCGCCCGCCGCATGCGGCGCACATAGTCGGCGACCCGCGCCCGTGCCTGGGGCGGCAGCGAATGACCGGGGTCCGGCAGCGACCCGTTGCCGGGCTGTGTTTCGATGGCCTTGCTCATGACATGAAGATGGGGGCCGAAGGAACCTGGGTCAATCGGCACCAGGACATGCGCGCATGACGGCGCCGGTTACACCCTCCCACGCGCCTGTACGCAGTTCCAGGCCCAGAACCCGATCCGGGTTGGTGGGGGGCGGCATCACGACCCCGTCAAGGCGCCGGAAACCGAAACGCTGGTAATAGGGCAGATCGCCCACCAGCAGCACCCGTTCCCAGCCCAGTCGTGCGGCCTCGGCCAGGCTTTGCAGGATCAGCATCGCACCCAGCCCCTCGCCCTGCCGCGTCGGATGAACGGCGACAGGACCCAGCAGCAAAGCGTCTTGTCCTCCCACCCGGACCGGCCAGTACCGGATTGCCGCCGCCAGGATGCCCTCGCCATCGCGCAAGATCAGGCACAGGTCGCGGACCGGATCCACCCCCTCGCGCAAGCGATAAGAGGACAGTGCCGTCCGTCCCGGCGCAAAACACAGGTCGTACAGGGCCTCGACTTCGGGTTCGTCGGCCTCGCTTTCCTGCTGCAACCTGTACATTGCGGCACCCCCTCTTGGCGAATCCGCTGGCAATCGGCCCTATCATGGGGAAATTGTCGGTTCAAACCGGATCGGAGACACGCATGTTCTATCGTCCGCAGGACGGCCATGGCCTGCCCCACAACCCGTTCAACGCGATCGTCGCCCCGCGCCCCATCGGATGGATCGCCACGCGCGGCCGGCTGGGCGACAATCTTGCGCCCTATTCATTCTTCAACGCGGTGGCCTATACGCCGCCACAGGTCATGTTCGCCTCGACCGCGCGCAAGGACAGCTTGCGAAATATCGAGGAAACCGGTGTCTTTTCGGTCAATATCGTCGCTTCCGAAATGGCCGAGCGCATGAACCTGACCTCGGCCACGCTTCCGGCCGGAACGGACGAATTCATCCATGCCAGTGTGCCAAAGGCCGAATGCGAAACCATCGATTGCCCCCGCGTGGCGGATTCGCCCGCCGTTCTTGAATGCACCGCGCGTCAGATCCTGCGGCTGGAGGGCCCCGACAATCACATGGTCATCGCCGAGGTCACCGGCATCCACATGCGCGACGATTGCCTGCGCGACGGCCGGTTCGATCTGACACTGGTCCGGCCGCTCGCGCGCTGCGGATATCGCGATTACGCCCGGATCGATTCGGTCTTCGAAATGCCACGTCCCGACGAGGCATGAGACCCCTTTGCCGCGCGCCCCTCGCGCACTAACCTGCCGGCGACAACGACGCCAGAACAGGAGGCTGGGGAATGGAAACCATGATCGGCGTGATCGGCGGCTCGGGCGTCTATGACATCGCGGGGCTCGAGGATGCGCGCTGGGTCAGCGTGGACACGCCATGGGGCAAGCCCAGCGACCAGATCCTGACGGGTCGGCTGGGCGGCATGCGCATGGCCTTTCTTCCACGCCACGGGCGGGGGCACGTGCATTCGCCCTCGACCGTGCCGTATCGGGCGAATATCGACGCGCTCAAGCGCCTGGGTGTGACCGACGTGATCGCGGTGTCGGCCTGCGGAAGCTTTCGCGAGGAGATGGCGCCAGGCGATTTCGTGATCGTCGATCAGTACATCGACCGCACGCATCTGCGCGAAAAGTCATTCTTTGGCACCGGCTGCGTGGCCCATGTCAGCCTTGCCCATCCGACCTGCGCGCGCCTTTCGGCGCTGTGCCTGCAGGCCGCGCGCGCGCTGGACCTGCGCGTGCATGAACGGGGCACCTACCTGGCGATGGAGGGGCCGCAATTCTCGACCCGCGCCGAAAGCCTGATGTATCGCGACCATTGGGGCGCCGACATCATCGGCATGACCGGAATGCCCGAGGCGGCGCTGGCCCGCGAGGCCGAGCTTTGCTATGCCTCGGTCGCGATGGTCACCGATTATGATTGCTGGCATCCCGACCACGATGCGGTAGACGTGGCTGCTGTCATCAAGACCGTCGGCCAGAACGCCGCGAATGCCCGGGCGCTGATCGCCGCCTTGCCGGGTCTTTTGTCGTCCCGTCACGCGGCCTGCCCGCAGGGCTGCGACCGGGCGCTGGACCACGCGATCATGACCGCACCCGACCGGCGCGACCCCCGGCTGCTTGCCCGGCTTGACGCCGTGGCCGGACGCGTTCTGGGTGCGCAGACCTGACCAGCCGAAAGGATCCCCATGAAAAAGACCGTCAAGGACTACATCCGCACGATCGCCGATTTCCCGCACGAAGGAATCATGTTCCGCGACGTGACCACGCTGTTTGCCGACGCGCGCGGGTTCCGCATGGCGGTGGACCAGCTCTTGCACCCGTTCGCAGGGCAGCGGATCGACAAGGTCGTCGGGCTGGAGGCGCGCGGTTTCATCCTGGGTGGCGCGGTTGCCCATCAGCTGGCGACGGGCTTCGTCCCGATCCGAAAGAAGGGCAAGCTGCCCGGCGCGGTGATCAGCCAGGCCTACAAGCTGGAATATGGCGAAGCGGTGATGGAGATCCATGACGACGCCCTGCAACCCGGCGAGAAGGTCCTGATCGTCGACGACCTTCTGGCCACGGGCGGCACCTGTGAAGCCGCGATCAAGCTTTGCGAACGGCTGGGCGCCGAGGTCGTGGGCTGTGCCTTTGTCGTCGATCTGCCCGAACTTGGCGGTCATCGCCTGCTGGAACAGATGGGGATGAACGTACACGTCCTGTGCGAATTCGAGGGAAGTTGAGCGTCGTTAACCCGTTGAAAAGGTCCGCGTGGCAACGTAACCGGGCAGGCAGCGACAGGATCGTGGTTCGCAGAATTGAGCCACTACTCAACGGTTTCGCCCGCACGCGTTCGTTGGGCCCCGCCGTCTCTCTCCGGCGGGGCCTTTTCAAGAAAGGATCTTGTCTGGCCAAGCCGGCCCGATCACCGCACCGGGATTGAGGATCCCCACCGGATCTAGCACCGCCTTGATCGCCCGCATCGCTGCAAGCTTCGTCGGATCGCCGTAACGCTCAAGCTCGGCGCGCTTGGCGCGGCCGATACCGTGTTCGGCGCTGATCGATCCCCCGTAGCGATCGACAAGGTCATGAACCCGCCGCTGGATTTCGTCTGCCTGCGCCCGGTAGGTCTGCGCGCTGTTGCCTGCGGGTGGAAAGACGTTGAAATGCAGGTTTCCGTCGCCCAGATGGCCGAAGCAGTTCACGCGGAACGGCCCGATCTGACCCACGGCACGGGTGGCCTCGCGCACGAAATTTCCGATCTCGCCCAAGGGAACCGCGATATCGTGCGAGACGATCGCGCCGATCCGGCGATTGGCCAGCGGTATCGATTCGCGCATGGTCCAAAGGGCCTGCGCCTGGGATTCGGACTGCGCGATGACGCCATCCGACAGCAGCGCACGCTCTGCGCCTGCCTGCAGGATGGTTTCCATGGTGCTGGCCGGATCGACGCCGCGGGGCAGACCCAGTTCGACCAGTGCCGACCATTCCGGAATCGGATCGAAGGGCTGGCGCAGATCGGGCATCACCTCGTGCAGGAAGTGCAGCCCCTGCCCGCTGATCAGTTCGAAGCTCGTGACATTGCCGCCGGTGTGGTCCTGCGCCAGGGACAGAAGGCTCAATGCCGCTTCGGGCGACGGAACCTGAACCAGCGCCGTGGCGCGACCCGCGGGGATCGGCCAAAGCCGCAGCACCGCCGCCGTGATGATGCCCAGCGTCCCCTCGGAACCGATGAGCAGGTCCTTCAGGTCATAGCCCGTATTGTCCTTGCGCAGCCGTTTCAGACCATGCAGCACCGATCCATCGGCCATGACGGCCTCGATCCCAAGACACAGCTCGCGCGCATTGCCATAGCGCAAGACGTTGACCCCGCCGGCATTCGTCGCAAGCACCCCGCCGATCCGCGCCGTGCCCTCGGAGGCGAGCGAAAGCGGAAACAGCCGGCCCGCCGCCTGCGCGGCCTCCTGCGCGGCGGCAAGCGTCATGCCCGCCTCGACGATCATCAGCCCTTCCTCGGGCCAGATGCCGCGCAGATTGTTCATCCTCTCGAGCGACAGGATCAGCGGCGCGGGACCATCGGGCACGATCTGCCCCAGAACCAGCCCCGTCCCTCCGCCGAAGGGCACCAGCCCCACCCGCGCGCTCGCGCAGGCGCTCAGGATCGTGGCGACCTCTGCTACGCTGCGCGGACGGGCCAGCACGGCTTGCGGCGTGCGCGCCCGCCCGCGCGGATCTTCCAGGTGGCGCGGCTCTGCCGGTCCGATCGTATCGGGCGGAAGCCGCTCGGCAAGGCGCTGGGCAAAGGTTGCGTCGGCAGGGTTCAGCATGGGATGATGAAGCACGGCAGAAACGGGCTGCGCAAGCGCGGCGATGGCCTAGCCGCGCCCGATATCGGTGCGACCGCGCCGGTCGCCCCGAAGATTCGCGTACAGCACATGATTTCGCCAACGCCCGTTGATCTGGAGATAGCTTTGCGCGACGCCTTCGTACTTGTAGCCACATTTTTCCAGCAAGGCACGCGAGGCGGCATTTTCCGGCAGGCAGGCGCTTTCCAGCCGCGACAGGTCCAGCACCGTGAAACAATGATGGATGACGGCACGCAGGGCTTCGGCCATGTATCCCTGGCGCGCATGGGGTTGACCGATCCAATAACCGATCGTGCCGGCCTGGGCCGGGCCCCGACGGATATTGTCCACCGTGATCGCGCCCAGAAGCACCTGGTCCTCGCGCCGGATCAGGAACAGCGGCAAAGCGGTTCCCTGTGTTTCGGCCCGCTGCGCCCAATAGACACGATTGGTAAAGGCCCGGCGGCTGAGATGGTCGGGCGCCCATGTCGGCTCCCATGGGGTCAGGAAGTCCCGGCTTTGCGCGCGCAGGGCGGCCCAGGCACGATAATCGGTATGTTGCGGCAGGCGCAGGGTCATGCGCTCGGTTTCGATGCGGACCCTGCGACGGCGCAGAAACATCAGGCAGCCAACCTTTCGCGCAGGGCGTCGATGTGCGGCGCGCCGTCTGCCGGACCATACAGCGCCATTGCCATGTTCGGCGTTTCGGCCAATCGCGCGGCAAATCTGCGCACGTCATCGCGCCCGACAGCATCGATCAGCGCCGCCGTTTCCGCCGGGTCAGGCACCCGGCCCCAGATCGCAAGCGACCGCGCCATTCGCTCGGCCCGCGCCGAAGGACGCTCCAACCCCATCAGCAACCCGGCCTTCAACTGGGCCCTGGCCCGTGCAACCTCGGCTTCGGACATGTCGTCGGCGGCGCGCTTCAGCTCGTCCATCGTCAGGGTGGACAATTCCGCGATTTCCGAGCCCGACGTTCCGGCGTAGATCGAGATCATGCCGGTATCCTCGTAGCTGCCCGCCTGCGCGTGGATCGCATAGGCAAGCCCGCGCTCTTCGCGGATCGTCTGGAACAGGCGCGAGGACATGCCCCCGCCCATTGCCGTCGCATAGACCTGGGCGATGTAGTAATCGTCATCACGCACCGAGGGGGCCGGAAAGGCCATCGTCAGGTGGACCTGTTCCAGGTCCTTGACCTCGCGTCTTTCACCCCCGCCCCAGCGGGCTGGATCGAACTCTCCGCCGCCTCGCGGCGCAAGCGCGCCAAAGGCCGCCTCGGCCAGACGTACGATCTGATCGTGTTCGACCGCGCCGGCCGCGGCCACGATCATGCGGTCGGGCCCGTAATGTTCGGCCACGAATGCCCGCAGGTCCTCGGCGTCGAACCGTTCCACCAGCTTTGCCGGCCCCAGGATCGTGCGACCCAAGGGCTGATCGGGATAGGCGACCTCCTGCAACCAGTCGAAAATGACGTCATCGGGCGTATCGAGCGCCTGGCCGATCTCTTGCAGGATGACATGGCGTTCGGTTTCGATGTCGGCATCCCGGAACAGCGGGTTCAGCAGGATATCGGACAGGACATCGAAGGCGCGCGGTACGTCCTGGCGCAGGACACGCGCGTAATACGCCGTCATCTCGCGCGAAGTGTAGGCGTTCATGTAGCCCCCGGTGTCCTCGATCTCCTCGGCGATCTGGCGCGCGCTGCGGCGGGACGTGCCCTTGAAAGCCATGTGCTCGAGGAAATGCGCGATACCGTTCTGTTCGGCACGCTCATGGCGCGCACCCGCCCGGATCCAGATGCCGATACTGGCCGATTCCAGTCCCGGCATCCGTTCGGTGACGACGCGCAGGCCATTGTCCAGGGAAGTCAGTTCGGTGCTCATCGTCTGCGCCTTTGCTGAATCAGGTTTTCGATGGCCGACAGGTCATTGGGAACCGAGGTCACACGTTCGGGGCGCGAGAAGAGATCCGACATGCGATCGGGCAGTGCGGGCCGCTCACCGGTCGCCTGCTCCACCGCATCGGGGAACTTCGCGGGATGCGCCGTAGCCAGGGTGATCATCGGGACCGCGGGATCGTGCCGCAATTCTGCCACGGCGATACCGACCGCCGTATGCGGGCATACCAGCTGCCCGGTCGACCGACGGATCCGCGCGATCGTGGCCAGCGTCTGATCCTCGGACACGCGACCCGAGTCAAAGACCTCGCGCAGCGCTTCGCCTGCCCCTTGCGAGACGCTGAAGGCCCCGTTGCGCTTCAATTCGTCCATCAGCTGGGCCACGGCCTTGCCGTCGCGGCCATAGGCATCGAACAGCGCCCGTTCGAAATTCGACGAGACCTGAATGTCCATCGAAGGCGAGATCGACGGCTTGACCCCATCGGGTCGATACTCGCCAGTCGTCAGGCAGCGGTGCAGGATGTCGTTCTGGTTGGTCGCAATCACCAGCCGGTCGATCGGCAACCCCATGCGTCGCGCGACATGGCCTGCATAGATATCGCCGAAATTGCCCGTGGGCACCGTAAAGCTGACCGGCCGGTGCGGGGCACCAAGGGATACGGCCGAGGTAAAGTAATAGACGACCTGCGCCAGGACCCGCGCCCAGTTGATCGAGTTCACACCGGCAAGATTTACTGAATCGCGGAACTCAAAATGGTTGAACATGTCCTTTACGCGCGCCTGGGCATCATCGAAATCGCCCTGAATGGCCAGTGCATGCACGTTGTCCTCGTCCGGCGTGGTCATCTGGCGGCGCTGGACGTCCGACACGCGACCCTCGGGAAACAGGATGAAGACATCGACATTGGGCAGGCCACGGAAGGCCTCGATCGCGGCTGAACCGGTATCGCCCGAGGTCGCACCGACGATGGTGATCCGCCGCCCGTCACGCGCAAGGGCGATCTGGAACAGCTGCCCGATCAGCTGCATGGCGAAATCCTTAAAGGCCAGGGTCGGGCCGTGGAACAGCTCCAGCAGGAAATGATTGGGCGCCAGTTGCACGATTGGCGCGCGCGCTGCGTGCCCGAACCGGGCATAGGCCCGCTCGATTGCTCCGCGCAGCTCGTCGTCGGTAAAGCTGTCGCCGATGAAGGGCCGGATCACGCGGTAGGCCGCCTCTTCATAGGAAACGCCGGAAAGGGCCGCAATCTCGTCGGGGGACAAGGTCGGAACCGTCTCGGGCACGTACAGGCCACCGTCGCGGGCCAGGCCCGTCAGCATCGCCTCGTCAAAGCCAAGCGTCGGGGCAGCCCCCCGGGTCGAGACATAGCGCATGTCGCCTCCTCAAACGGTTCGTTGCCTGATACGCCACACAAGCACGCCTGTCATCCCCGCCCAGACGACGGCCAGGGAAAACCACGTGATCGCGTAGTTGCGGTGATCGTTGGGGATATGCGAGGTGTCAAGGGCGACCGGCTCGACCCCTTGCAGCTCGCCGGCGATTGCGCGGGCAACGACCATGACCGGTTCTGTTCCTGCCACTCGGGCCATTTCCTGAACATCACGGGCGAACCAGATCCCCGTGGCCTGATCCGGCGGCGGCGTGAACGAGTCGGCGTCATCCGGCCACAGCAGATTGCCAACCACCCACAGCGGCGCAGGCGGGCGCGGGGCATCGCGCAGGGATTCGGGGATGAAACCGCGGTCGAGCAAGATCCGGCGGCCATCCTCGGTCTGGAAGACCGAGATCACCCGAAAGCCGGCCCCCTGCCCCTTTCGGCCCGACAGGACAAGGAATTCCTGGCCGGTGGTGCGGCCGCTTACCCGGACCGGACGATACTGATCATTCCTGGGATCAGGCGACTCGATCTGGGCCAGCGGCACCGGGTCAGCGTTCAGCCGCGCCTCGATTGCGGCGATGACGCCTTCCTTCCATTCGAGCCGGCGCAACTGCCACACGCCCAGCGAAACCAGAATCGCAACACCGCCAAGACCAAGGATCAGCGCGGACAGATATCGTTTCATGCGTCCTCACAGAAAAACGCGGGGGACCGGCCCCCGCGTTCGGCATTCTTCATGCAGGAGCGACTCATCTGCCCCAGATATAGATCGCGGCAAACAGGAACAGCCAGACCACGTCGACGAAGTGCCAGTACCAGGCGGCTGCCTCGAAGCCGACATGCTGTTCCGGCGTGAAGTGGCCCTTCATCGCGCGGATCATGCAGACCAGCAGAAAGATCGTGCCGATGATCACATGCGCGCCGTGGAAGCCGGTCGCCATGAAGAAGGTCGCGCCATAGATGTTGCCCGCGAAACCAAAGGCCGCATGGCTGTATTCATAGACCTGCAGGATCGTGAAGCAGACCCCCAGGAACACGGCAAGGGCAAGACCGTTGACCACGTCCTTGCGGTTGTTTTCATGCACCAGCGCATGGTGAGCCCAGGTCACGGCCGCGCCCGAGCAAAGCAGGATAAGCGTGTTGATCAGCGGCAGATGCCAGGGGTCAAAGGTCTCGATCCCCGCAGGCGGCCAGACGCCATCGACCTTGGGGCTGAGCCCTTCGGGATGCATCGGGTACAGCGCGTGCTTGAAGAAGGTCCAAAACCACGCCGCGAAGAACATCACTTCGGAAATGATGAACAGGATGAAGCCATAGCGCAGGCTGATCCGCACGACCGGGGTGTGTTCGCCGGCATTCGCCTCGCGGATCATGTCCGACCACCAGCCGTACATGACATAGGCAACAAGGATCGCCCCGGCGACAAAGACGAAGGGCGTGATACCCTGCATCCACAGCACCGCGCCGAACAGCATCGTGAAGCCGCCCAGCGAGCCCAGAAGCGGCCAGATTGACGGGGGAAGGATCTGATAGTCGTGGTTCTTGGTATGCGCCATGTCGGTTTCCCTGATTTGGCCTGTGTCTCTGGTTGGCCTCAGTTATAGGTCGTGCCTTCTGTCGACGGAAGTCCCGCCTGCACGTCCGGCAGTTCGGTCTGATAGAAGGTATAGCTGAGCGTGATCTGGTGAACACGGTTGGCATCCGGGTCGTCCACGATTTCGGGATCGACATAGAACACAACCGGCATTTCGACCCGCTCGCCGGGCTGCAATACCTGCTCGGTAAAGCAGAAGCACTGGATCTTGTTGAAGTAATAGCCCGCCACGTCCGGTGCGACATTGTAGCTGGCCGTCCCGGCCACGGGCTTGTCCGTGGGATTGTAGGCCTCGTAGAACGCCATCGCGGTCTCGCCGATACGGACCTTCATGACATTCTGCTTGGAACGGAACTGCCACGGCATGTCGGGGGCGGTATTCGCATCGAAACGCACGCTGATCGTCCGGTCCAGAACCCTGTCCGAGGCCTGTTCGGCCACGTTCGTGGTGCCCCCATAGCCCGTGACGCGGCAGAACCAGTCGTAGAACGGCACCGCCGCCCATGCCAGTGCCCCCATGCCAACGACCACGCCGACCAGCAGCGCAGCGATACGTGCATTTCCGTCCAGACGTTTCATTGCGACGTCTCCTGCGACGCGGGCAGCTTGCCCTCTTCCAGCCGCGACATCTTCACGATGGACAGACCGAAGATCATCAGGACCAGTGCGCCAAGCACCAGGCCCAGCCCCATGTTGCGGCCCAAACGGCGCCGATGAAGATCATGCTCACGATTCAGAGCCATCCCCAGCCTCCGACCCCGAAGGACCTCAGCGATGCATCGACCAGAAGCGCACCGAAATGGGCAAAGAGATAGGCAAGCGAAAGCTTGAAGAACGATTTTTCGATCCGATAGCCATCGGCCTCGGCCTCAGCCTCGTCACGCTGCCGGATCGCCCAGGCGCCGCGCAGGAACATTGCGTTCAGGATGACAGCGGCGAGCAGGGTCACCGGACCGCCTATCGAGCTGAACGCCAGTGCAAACGCCACCGGTACAAGAAGGACCGTGTAGACCAGGATGTGCCGACGCGTGGCCGCGCGGCCATGCGTCACCGTCAGCATCGGCACGCCCGCGCGGGAATAGTCGTCCTTCATGAACAGCGCCAGCGCCCAGAAATGCGGCGGCGTCCACATGAAGATCAGCGCGAACATCAGGATGGATTCGACGCTGACCCCGCCGGTCGCTACGGCCCAGCCGATCATCGGCGGGAACGCCCCCGCCGCGCCACCGATCACGATGTTCTGCGGCGTCAAGCGCTTCAGCCACATCGTGTAGATGACGACATAGAAGAAGATCGTGAACGCCAGAAAGGCCGCGGCAAACCAGTTCGCCGCAAGCCCCAGCATCAGGCAGGACAGGCCGGAAAGACCAAGGCCAAGTCCAAGGGCTTCGCCCTCGCTGACGCGTCCGGACGGAATGGGGCGTCCCATGGTACGGCGCATGACACGGTCGATATCCGCGTCATACCACATGTTCAGCGCGCCGGACGCGCCGCCCCCAAGCGCGATGAGCAGGATCGAGACGAAGGCCACATAGGGATGAACCGGCTGAGGCGCAACCACGAGGCCCACCATCGCCGTGAACACGACCAGAGACATCACGCGCGGTTTCAGCAATTGCACGTAATCGCCGAAACCTGCCTCGCGGCTCTGCTCTATCGCAGTGAAATCGCTCATCCCTGCATCCTCGCGTCCGCGTCAGCAGCGGGCGCCCTCTCTCCCAGGCAAATACCGGGCATGGCACGATGCCAGCGCCCGGCAGGATTTCGCGTCACTCGGCCTGCGCCACCTGAACCGGGGCCGAGGTGCCCATCTGGGCCAGTTTGGTCCGCTGCAGCCAGTCCTGATAGACCTCTTCGCTGACGACCTTGACCGTGATCGGCATATAGGCGTGGTCCTTGCCGCACAGTTCCGAGCACTGGCCGAAATAGATACCCTCGCGATCGGCCTGGAACCAGGCCTCGGCGATGCGGCCCGGAACGGCGTCCTGCATCACGGCAAAGGCCGGAATCTTCCACGAATGGATCACGTCGTTGGCGGTGACCTGAACGACGACCTTCTTGCCCACGGGAACGACGACCGCCGTGTCCGTGGCCAGCAGATAGTCGCTTTCCGAATATCCGTAGTCGGCCAGGTCTTCCTTGGCCAGCATGAAGCTGTCGAACGAGATCCCCTCATCGGGATATTCGTAGGACCAGTACCACTGGTTGCCGATCGCCTTGATGACCACGTCGGCTTCGGGGATCTCCTGCTGCTTGAACAGGACCGGCAACGAGAAGGAACCCAGAACCACAAGGATGATGATCGGGATCAACGTCCAGGTCACCTCCAGCGGCGTATTGTGCGTAAAGCGCGACGGTTTGGGGTTGACCCGCTGGTTGTAGCGCAGGATGACCACCAGCAGCAGCGTCAGCACCAGCGCAACCACGCCGATGCAAAGATACAGCAGCATGTGATCAAGCCATTGCTGATCGCGGGCCAGTTCGGTCGCCGCCGGCTGGAACCCGGTTCCCTTGGGGTGCGGAGCACCCACGACCTCGAGTCCCGTGATCCCGTCCTGTGCCATCAGCGTCCCGGCCGCCATCATTGCACTGAAGGCGGCCCCAAGGCCGGAAAGTTTGGTCGCAAAGCGCATGTCGAATTCCCGTTCTTGCCGCGGCTTTCGCGCCGCTTTCAGATCTGACCCAGGTTTTTCCGGGGCCCGGTTGTATCCGCGCACCCTAAAATCATATTAAGTGCAGTCCGACAAGCAAAACCATAGCGGCAAACCGCCGCGAATTGACGCAGATCAAGGACCGCGGAGTCCCACAATGACAGACAGCTGCTTTTCACCGTTCCAGACCCTCATCGACCGCGACACGGCCCTGCGTATCCTGCGCGAGGCGACCGCCGGGGCCGATGACGGCGAGTTGTTCCTCGAACGGCGGCGGTCCGAATCGCTTGTCTTCGACGACGGCCGATTGCGCTCGGCCAGTTACGACGCGGCCGAGGGCTTTGGCCTGCGCGCCGTGCGGGGCGAGGTCACGGGCTATGCCCATGCGACCGAGATATCCGAGGCTGCCCTGCGCCGCGCGGCACAGACGGCCCGGCTGGCCGTGGCCGATGGCGGCGGCGTGATGGCCCCGCCCCCGCCCGGAACCAACCGGCACCTGTATCCCCAGCTGAATCCGCTGGCGGATGCAGGCTTTGGCCTGAAGGTCGAAACCCTGCGCGAAATCGATGCCTTTGCCCGGGCCCTGGACCCACGCGTCGTGCAGGTGACTGCCTCGATCGCGGCTTCGCTGCAGGAAGTCGTCATCCTGCGCCCCGAGGGAGAGACCGTCAGCGACATCCGCCCCCTTGTGCGTCTGAACGTCTCGGTGATCGTCGAGGAAGACGGCCGGCGCGAGACCGGATCGGCCGGCGGCGGCGGTCGGCACGGACTGGCCGCGCTGCTGGACCCCGCCCATTGGCAGGCCCAGGTGCGCGAGGCCCTGCGCATCGCCGCGGTCAATCTGCGCGCGGTGCCCGCGCCGGCCGGCGTGATGGACGTCGTGCTGGGCCCGGGCTGGCCGGGCATCCTGCTGCACGAGGCCGTGGGGCATGGGCTGGAAGGCGACTTCAACCGAAAGCGGAGCTCTGCCTTTGCCGGACTGATGGGACAGCGCATCGCCGCGCCCGGCGTGACGGTCGTCGATGACGGCACGATCCCCGAACGCCGCGGCTCGATCACCGTGGACGACGAAGGCACGCCGTCGGGCCGCAATGTCCTGATCGAGGACGGCATCCTGGTGGGCTTCATGCAGGACCGGCAGAACGCGCGGCTGATGGGCGTCAGCCCCACGGGCAACGGGCGGCGCGAAAGCTTTGCCCATGCCCCCATGCCGCGCATGACCAACACCTACATGCTGGGCGGTTCGGCCGAACCTTCGGCCATCCTGTCAGAGCTGAAGGATGGCATCTATGCCGTGGGCTTTGGCGGCGGGCAGGTGGACATCACCAACGGCAAGTTCGTCTTTTCCTGCACCGAAGCCTACCGCGTGAAGAACGGCCGGATCGGCGATCCGGTCAAGGGCGCCACGCTGATCGGCGACGGCGCGACGGCGCTGCTGAACATCCGGGCGATCGGCAACGACATGGCGCTGGACCCGGGAATGGGCAATTGTGGCAAGGCCGGTCAGTGGGTGCCGGTGGGCGTGGGCCAGCCGACCTTGCTGATCGGTGGGCTGACCGTTGGCGGCTCGGCGACCTGATCGGCTTAGCCGTCGGCCTGCTTGTCCCTCTCCAGCGCCGAGACGAGCCGAAAGCCGATCCGGCGCGGCTCTTGGACTTCCGGCGCCTTCGGCATGGCGCGCAGCATGACCGAAAGCTGGCTGACATGCTGGATCAGTTGCATCCGCACGCCATCTTCGCCCGCGCCGTAGAATGTGATGATGTCGGGATCGAAATATCCCAGGCCCTCGATCCGAAGAACGCCAGTATCGCCGCCGACAAAGCCCATGGCGACTTCGTGTTCGTCGTCAAGCTGTTCCTCGAAATTGCGAATGTAAAGGATCAGCCGCTCATAGGCCCATTGGGCGGGGCTCTTTTCCTCGATCGGCTGGGCGGCGACACTGTCGGGCAACGGTTGCATCTCGGCTGTGCGCGGGGCATCCGGCGCGGTATGAACGACGCGGGCACAGGGCAAGGCGCTGGCCTCGTGGACCTCGGCCGAGGTCTGTATCAGCTTTCCGACGTCTTTCTCTTCCATAGCCAGGCTCCATCTTCGCGGCGTTGCCGCGTGATGCGACCCGCGAGGTAAACATGGTTCAGATGGGCCACGGCTTCAACCAGGGCCAGGGTATATTCGCCCTGTCCGATCCGACGGCGATACAGGACCGGAAAGCACTCGACGGCCGTTCGCGGAACCTGCAGCGCGTCTTCCAGCCGCGCCAGCGCGGCAAGGTGATTGTCGATCATCTGCCCCAGTCGGCGGGACAGGCCTGTAAAGGGCAGCTGGTGACCGGGCAGGACCAATTGGTCATCGTCTGCGACCGTCGCAAAGGCCCGGCACGAACCCAGCCATTCGGCCACCGGATCGGCCATCGGTTCGGTTGCATAAACACCCAGATTGGGCGATATCGCGGGCAGCAGCTGATCGCCGCCGATCACCAGATCGCCGCCTTCCTCCCAGAAGGTCGCGTGTTCCGGCGCATGGCCGTCGCCGATGCGAACGCGCCAGTCACGCCCGCCCATGCGGATCACCTGCCCGTCGCGAATGCGCGTGTACCCCAGGGGGATCGGCGCCACGACGTCGGCAAAGTTAAAAGGTCGTTCGCCCGCGCGCCGCGCCAACTCATCGGCCGGCATGCCCGCGTCACGCCAGAAGTCCAGCACCTCGGGGCGCGGACGGCCCTGTTCATCCAGCGTCAGCATCCGCGCGAACAGCCAGGTGGTGCGGGTGGCAACCAGCTCGGCGCCGCGCTCGCGGAACCAGCCCGCAAGCCCCACATGGTCGGGATGATAATGTGTCAGCACGACGCGCCGAACGGCCTTGCCCGCCAGCGGACCATCCAGAGCCCGCGTCAACGCCTCGCGGCAGGCGCGGCTGTTCAGACCGGTATCGATCAGGGTCCAGCCATCGCCATCGTCCAGCGCATACAGGTTGACATGGTCCAGCGCCATCGGCAGCGGCAGACGCAGCCACAGGATTCCTTCTGCAATCTCGACCGCCTCGCCGGGCGCGGGAGGGTCCGCGAAAGGATGGCGGATCGCCGCCCCAGGATCGGCAAGGCGGGCTTCGCTCATGCGCCCAACACTTCCGGCGTGACGGAATCGACCGTTTCGGCACCATCGCGCGCCTCGGCCAGAAGCGAGGCATGTTGCGGCAGCAGCCTGCGGATGAAGAACCCGGCCAGCGCCTTGCGCGCGCCGATTTCGTCGGCCATGGCGGCCCTCAGGTGGAAATGCGCGCCAAGGACCCGCGCGAATGCGCGCAGATAGGGGATGGCCCCGGCCTGCCGATCCCGCGGGGCCTGCGCGACCATCCATTCCGTCGCCTCGCGCAGCGTCTCGGCCGCGGCCCAGACGGCCCCTGCAAGATCGGGATTTGCCGCGCGGACCGACTCGGCATAGGACTGGACCTCTTCAAGCAGGCGGTAGGCGGCCTCGCCCCCGTCCGACAGCTTGCGGCCGACCAGATCCATTGCCTGAATGCCGTTCGTGCCCTCGTAGATCGCGGTCACCCGCACGTCGCGGTAATATTGCGCGATGCCGGTTTCCTCGACAAATCCCATGCCGCCATGGACCTGCATCGCGGTTTCGGCGGCGCGCATCCCGGTTTCGGTGCCGATGGTCTTGGCGATCGGGGTCAGGAAGGCCGCACGCGCCGCCCAGTCCGCATCCCCGGTCGCATGCGCCATGTCGATCGCCTGGGCGCAGGCCAGCGCGATCGCGCGCGCCGCAAAGGTTTCGCAGCGCATTTCCGCCAGCATCCGGCGCACATCGGCATGGTTGATGATCGGGCCGAATTGCTGCCGGTCGGCCGCATAGGCGGTCGCGGCCTGGCAGGCGGCCTCGGCAACACCTATGCCCTGCATCGCCACCCCAAGGCGCGCATTGTTCATCATGGTGAACATCGCCGCCATGCCGCGGTTTTCCTGACCCACAAGCCATCCCGTCGCGCCTTCGTACGACATCACGCAGGTCGGCGATCCGTGCAGGCCCATCTTGTGTTCCAGGCTGACCACCCGCAGGCTGTTGGCCTTGCCCGGAGCACCGTTTTCGTCGGGGATGTATTTGGGCACCATGAAAAGACTGATGCCCTTGGTGCCGGGCGCAGCCCCGGGAAGGCGGGCAAGGACCAGGTGACAGACATTCTCGACCAGGTCGCTGTCGCCCCAGGAGATGAAGATCTTCTGCCCCGTGATCGAATAGGTGCCATCGCCGTTCGGCTCGGCCCGCGTGCGCAGGGCCCCGACATCGGACCCCGCCTGGGGCTCGGTCAGGTTCATGGTGCCCGCCCACTTGCCCGAGATGAGATTCGGCAGATACAGCGCCTTGAGTTCGTCGCTGGCATGATGATCCAGGGCTTCGATCTGGCCCTGCGTCATCAGCGGCAGAAGCTGCAACGACAGGCAGGCGCCCGACATCATGTCGTGGATCGCCATGTTCACGCATTGCGGCAGGCCCATGCCGCCATGTTCGGTCGGCGCGCAGACCGCGATCCAGCCGCCTTCGCAGATCGCCTGATAGGCCTCGGCGAAACCCGGTGAGGTACGCACCACCCCGTCTTCCAGGCGCGCAGGGTGCAGATCGCCGTTGCGCTGGATCGGGGCCAGAATGGTTTCGCACAGGCGGCCGGCTTCGGTCAGGATGGCGCCGGCCATCTCTGCTGTCGCGTCGGCGAATTTCTCGGTCGCCGAAACGGGGGCAAGCGGCACGACGTGATCGAGGATGAAGCGAATATCGGCCGAAGGTGCGCGATAGGGCATCGGGAACTCCTTGTCTGCCCGCCTTGGCAAGCAGGAACGGGGCGCGTATGTCAACAATTCACTGAACCCATAATTGCCACGCCACCGCCGCCCATCAAACCGCAACGCTGCGTCACGAAGGACCCCGCGCGAAGTGACCGAGATGACGACCGAAATCCTGCAACCGGACGATGCCGGACTGTCCCGCGCCCGCGAAATCCTTCGCGATGGCGGCCTAGTCGCCTTTCCGACCGAAACGGTCTATGGCCTGGGCGGCGACGCCGCCAATGACCACGCCGTTGCCCGAATCTTCGACGCCAAGGGCCGCCCGCGCTTCAACCCGCTGATCGCGCATGTCGCCTCGCTCGACGCAGCGCGCAAGCTGGCCCGGTTCGACCACAGGGCCGAAAGGATTGCGAACGCGTTCTGGCCCGGCCCCCTGACGCTGGTTCTGCCGCTTGCCGAAGGGGCCCGCCTGTCGCCGCTGGTGACCGCCGGGCTGGACACGGTGGCGATCCGTGTGCCGGCCCATCCGGTGGCCCGGGCCCTGTTGACGGAATTTGGCGCCGCGCTCGCAGCGCCTTCGGCCAATCCCTCGGGGCGGGTCAGCCCGACGCGCGCGGAACACGTCCTGTCGGGCCTTTCGGGCCGGATCGCGGCGGTGATCGATGGCGGCCCCTGCAAGGTGGGCGTGGAATCGACGATCCTTGGGCTATACGGCCCCCGGCCCGTTCTGCTGCGGCCAGGCGGTCTGCCGGTCGAGGCCATCGAGGATCTTCTGGGCACCCGTCTGGACAACATGGCCGCGGCCGAACGCCCCAATGCGCCGGGCCAGCTTTCCTCGCATTACGCGCCGCGCGCGCGGGTCCGGCTGAATGTCCGCAGCCCCGAGCCGGGCGAATTCTGGCTGGGCTTTGGCCCCGAGGCCGCCGGAGCCGAACTGAACCTGTCGCCCGCGGCGGATCTGGTCGAAGCAGCGGCCAATCTCTTCCACTATCTGCGCGAGGCCGACGCGCGCATCAGCCCCGACGCGACGATCGCCGTATCGCCGATCCCGGACCAGGGATTGGGCCGCGCGATCAACGACCGCCTGCGCCGTGCCGCCGCGCCAAGGCCCGGGGCGGGCTGAGATCAGGCCCGGCCGGCGGTCGCCGACAGACCGATTGGATCGATTCCGATCGCCCGCAACGCGCTTTCCCATTTCGTGCCGTCATCGCTGGAAAAGACCAGCTGGGGATCGGCATCACAGGTCAGCCATCCGTTCATCATGATCTCGTTTTCCAGCTGCCCCGGGCCCCAGCCGGAATAACCCAGCGCCAGAAGCGACTGTCGCGGACCGGCCCCTGCCGCGATGGCACGCAGGATGTCGATCGTCGCGGTCATGCCGAACTGCTCTGACACTTTCAGCGTGGAGCCCTCGCCGTCATAATCGGCCGAATGCAGGACAAAGCCGCGCGAAACCTCGACCGGGCCGCCGAAATGCACGCGGATCTGGCGTGACGCTTCGGTCTGCGGAATGCCAAGCTGTTCCTGCAGGTCCCTGAACGTCAGATCCGGCGTCGGCTTGTTGACGATCAGGCCCATCGCGCCGTCGTCGGAATGGGCGCAGACCAGAACCACGCTGTGTTCGAAACGCGGATCGCCCATGCCGGGCATGGCGATCAGCATCTTGCCTGTCAGGTTCATTGGCGATGCCTCCTTCCCCAATAAGGATCGGTTCTGAATGGCGCCAAGACAAGGCCCGGTACGTACAAAATTCTTCGTGATCGGTGCCGATTGGCGCTTTTCTTCCGCCGCGCCCGCACTAGCTTGGCTGCATGAGGATTTCGACGGCCATACTTTCGTTCGCGCTTAGCATCGGCGGCATGCCCGCCGTTGCGCAACCGGTGCCTCAGGGCATAACCGATGCCGAATTGCGCCCGGGTTGGCGACTGGCCAACGGCAACCGGATGGTTGCGCTGCATCTGAAGCTGCAGCCGGGTTGGAAGACCTATTGGCGCGCGCCCGGCGAAGCAGGCATACCGCCACGCTTCGACTGGTCGGGCTCGCGAAATCTGCGCGCGGTGGCCTTCCACTGGCCAGTCCCGCAGGTCTTCGACCTGAACGGAATGGAGGTCATAGGCTACCGCGACGAGCTGGTCCTGCCGATCGAGATCGCGCCGGTCGATCCCGACCAGCCGGTTACGGTCAAGACATCGGTCGAGCTTGGCGTATGCGAAACCATCTGCATGCCGATGGTCCTGGATCTTGCAGCCCAGACGACAAATACCCCTGCCCCGGACCCCGTGATCGAGGCCGCGCTGGCCAACCAGCCACGCCCCGTCGATGGTGCGGCGCGCTGCAGGGCCGAACCGATCCGCGACGGACTGCGACTGACAACCGAGATCACTGCGCCTTCGGTCGGCCCGCGCGAGGTCACCGTGGTCGAGCTGGATCAGGCGCAACCGGTCTGGATCTCGGCTGCGGAAACCGCGCGGGCGGGCGACGTCCTGCGCGCGACGGTCGACATGGTCCCGGCCAACGCGCGCCCCTTCGCGCTCGACCGTTCGGCCCTGCGCGTGACGGTCATTGGCGAGAACGGCAAGGCCATCGAGATACGCGGCTGCGCCTCCTGACCGGGCTGGTCACGCGCCATGCCGGGCGCGCATGAAAGCTGCGAAAACCGCCGCAATTGACACGATTGCCACGACCGCCGCCACGAACAGGGCGAAGGCCGTGGACCATCCCCCGCCCGAGATCAGCGCCGACCCCATGATCGCGGCGAAGGCCCCGGCAAGACCAACCCCGACGATGAAAAGAATGCCGCGCAGGCGCCGCACCCTCAGCGCCCGGCGCAATCCGCGGGCCGCAAGTCCGATATCGCGCTGCACGACCATCAGCGCCGGGATCACGACCAGCACCAGCACCATGCCAAAGGCCAGCCCGTAGCACAGCGTGATGACCGTGGGCTTCAGGAACTGCGCCTGACGCGAGGTTTCGAACAGCAGCGGCGCAAGTCCCAGCACGGTCGTCAGGGTCGTCAAGAGGACGGGCCGCAGACGCTCGGCCACACCCTCGACGATCGCAGGGCGCAGGGCCCGGATGCGGGCCTTTTCGTCGATGGTCGAAATCAGCACGATCGCGTCATTGATGATGATGCCCGACATCCCGATCAGGCCAACGACCGAAAACATCGACAAGGGCACATCCCACCACCAATGGCCCCAGATCGCGCCGACCAGACCCAGCGGAATGACGGACATCACGACCAGCGGACGCGTCCAGCTGGCAAAGATCCAGGCCAGGACGGCATAGATGCCGGCCAGCGCCGCACCAAAGCCGATCATCGCATCGCCCAGAAAGCGCGTTTCCTGTTCGGCCAGACCCGAAAGCCGCCAGCCCACGCCGTGTTCCTCGGTCAGACGTGGCAGGATCTGAAGCTCGAGAGCCTTTCGTATCGCCTCGGCCCGCGCGGGGTCATCCTCGGACAGCTCGCCCGAGACGGTGACCACGGCCTGCCCCTGTTCACGCCGGATCGTCGAGAACCCCTGCCGCATCGTGACCCTGACGATATCGGACAGAGGCACCGGATGGCCCTGGGCGGTGGGCAGCATGGTTCGGTCCAGGAAGTCCGCCGTCAGATCCGAGGCTGGCAGTTCGACGCGGATGGCCGCGCTGCGCGTGCCCTCGGGGAAGGTCGCCGCCTCGATGCCCGTCAGGCGGTTGCGAAGCTCTGCGCCCAGCGCCTCGGCCGTGAAGCCCAGGTGGCGGCCAAGGGGTGTCAATTCCAGGACCAGCTCGACCTTATCGAACGGCAGGCTGTCTTCGAGCCCGGACACCTCGGGATAGCCCGCCAGTTCGCGCTTCAGCGACTCGGCCGCCTCCTTCAGAACGTCCGGCTCAGCGCCGGTCAGATCGACCTCCAGCGAGCCGCCGCCCGGACCGTGCCGCCAGCTGCGGAACGACAATTCCTCCAGCAATGGGTGACGCGGGGCAGCCTCTTGCAGGTCGGAAATGAATTGCGAGGCAGACCACGGACGCAGATCGGGATCGACAAGTTCGATCGCGACGCCGCCCAGAAGATCGTTGTCCTTGGTTTCGGCGACGGCCAGTTCGGGCCAGAAATTCGCACCGATCTGGCCCAGCACGTGGTTCAGCGGCTCGACCCCGTATTGTTCGCGATACTGCCGCGCAAGATCGTCGATCGCCGCTTGCAGATCGGCCAGCATCCGCGCCGTGTCGTCGCGGCTTGCGCCATCGACCATGGCGAAATTGGCCGTGATCGTCGGCCGTTCCGGCGCGTTGAAGAACCGCCATGTGACGTCGCCGCGCAGGAACATGGCCACGCAAACCGCCAGCGCAAGGATCGCGGCCGCCAGCACAGGATAGCGGGCCGCCATCACGGCCTCGGTCATCGGCCGCATCAGGCGGTCCCGAAACCAGCCCAGCGCGCGGTTGGACACGCGGCTGGGCGCATCGTACCACCGCCCCTGCCCGGCATGGGCCAGCGCGTGCGACATGTGATTTGGCAGGATCAGGAAACATTCGATCAGCGACGCGGCCAGGACAACCGCCACCGTAAAGGGAATGTCAGAAATCAGATCGCCGAACCGTCCCGATATGGCCGTCAGCCCCAGAAAGGCGATGATTGTCGTGATGGTCGAAGAAAAGACCGGCGCCGCCATGCGGCGCACGGCATTCTCGGCGGCCTCGACCGGGCCTTCGCCACGGCGGCGAAAGCGGAAATCGGCATGTTCCCCGACCACGATCGCGTCATCCACGACGATGCCCAGCGTCAGGATCAACGCGAAAAGCGAGATCATGTTCAGCGTCAGCCCAAAGGCATACATCAGCGCGACGGTGGTCAGCATCGCGACCGGAATTCCGGCCGCCACCCACAGCGCCGTTCTGGCATTCAGAAACAGAAACAGCAGGCCCAGCACCAGCGCCAGCCCGAAGGCGCCGTTTTCGGCCAGGATGTTCAGACGGGCAATGATGTCATTCGTGCGCACCCGGATCAGGTCAATCTTCGCCCCGGCGGGCAGTTCCGGGCGCATCGCTTCGGCGATGCTCTCGATCCGGGAATGAATCTCGATGGCATCCCCCTCGGCCGAGCGATCGACACGCAGGGTGACCGCCGGATTGTCGCCAACCATGAACCGTCGCGACTCGGTCGCGCCGACATGCCGGATGTCGGCGATATCGCCCAGGGTTACCCTTGCCCCATCGGGCAATGTCATGACCACGATCCCGGCCACCGAATCGGCGCTGCGCCGCTCAGTGCCGCTGCGCAGCCGGGCCGAACCGTCCGACAGCGTGCCCGCCGGATCGGGCTGGGTCTCGGCCCGGATGCGGGCGGCGATGTCGGACAGGGTCAGGCCGTGGCGGATCAACTGGGCCATGGGGACCTCGACCCGGATTTCGGTTCCCGCAAGCCCCTGGACCGAGATCCGCGTGACGCCTTCCGCCCATGCACGGGCCATGAATTCGTCGGCAAGCCGAGCCAGCTGTTCTTCTCCGAGCGGTCCCGAAATCACCACATCCGCGACACGGTCGCGCCAGGCCGCGCGAATGATCTCGGGCGTCTCGGCATCCTCGGGCAGATCCGTCACTGAATCGACCGCTGCCTTGACCTCGTCCATGGCCCGGCCAAGATCCCAGCCCGGTTCGAATTCCAGGAACAACCGCGCGATTCCTTCCTGCGATCGTGCCCGCAGCGAGGTCACGCCTTCGACCGCCGACAAGGCGGGTTCGAGCGGTTGGACAATCGCGCGGTCCACATCCGCCGCCCCGGCGCCCTCCCAACGGACGGTCAGCGAGATTTCCTCGATGATGACGTCGGGAAAATACTGTGCCCGCATCCGGGGCAGCGCGAACAGCCCCGCGGCGATCAGGACGATCAGCAGCAGGTTTGCCGCCGTCGCATGGCGCGTGAAATAGGAAAGGATTCCGGACGCCCCTGCCATCGCATCGCGCAGCCGGGTCATCCTAGCCCCCCATCCGCGATTCAAGCCGTTCGACGATCTCGCGCGGGACGCGGGTCGCGCGCAGGGCGCTCAGGATGCGGCTTCGTGTCTCTTCGGTCATGTCTCCGTCGCGCTCGACGAAGGCAATCAACGCGCTGCGCCGTTCGGGTGTCAGTTCGATCATCGCCGCATCGCTGGCGTCGGGCGCGTCCGGCTCCTGCCGCAGCGGGCGTATGCGGATCCCCTCGCCAAGCAGCGCGGTGCGTTCGGCCACGATCTCGCGCCCGGCAAGGTCGCCGACCCGGATCAGCGCATCGTCGCCCTGTCTGCGCACCAGGACAACGGGAACCTCTGTCAGGCGATCCTGATCGCCCACGACCAGGACGGTCCCGTCGGCGTCCAGCGCACGCGCCGGCACAAGCGCAAGGTCATCGCGTGCAGGCTCTTCCACGCGCACGGTCACGAAGTCACCGGGCAGAAGCCCCCGCGCCGCGTCCAGTTCGGCGATGAGCAGGCGACCCGCGGCGGCCTCGCCCACCGAAGGGTCCAGCCGCGCAAGCCGACCCGTGGCGCCAAGCCGCATCCCGGAAACGTCCAGTTCGGCGATGACCGGCAGCGGCAGGATCTCTCCATCCGGGTCGGTCAGCCCCTGCAGCGCGGCGGCCGAGACGCGAAACGCGACTTCCAGCCGGTCGGTATCGATCAGCCGGGCAATGACTTCGTTCTGTGCAACCAGCGCGCCCAGGCTGGGGCCCGTCTCTCCCAGGATGCCGGAAAAGGGGGCGCGGATTTCGGTGTCACGCAGGCGTCGCTCGGCCTCGGCGACCTGAAGCCTGCGCCGATCCAGCATGATCCGCGCCTGATCCAGCCGCGCCTCGGCCGCTGCAAGCGCCTGCCGACGCGACACGACGGCCTGGGTCGCGTTGGATGCGGCAAGTTCGGCGGCCTCCAGGTCGGTCGCCGTATTCAGCCCCCGGCCCGAGATGCCGCGCACGCGGTCCAGCGCCTGACGCCGCAGTCGCAACTGGTCCTCGGCAGCCGCCAGATCGTCGCGCGCCAGCTGCAGGGCATTCTCGGCCTCGGACAGTTCGGCCTCGGCCTGGCGCAGATCGGCCCGGGCAAGTTCCAGCGCCGTGCGCGCGGGTTCGGGGTCGATCCGCGCGATCAGGGCGTCGCGCTCGACTCGGAGCCCGTCGCCAAATCCCGGGATCAGCTCGACGATGCGGCCGGACTCGGCGGCGCGCAGATCGATCTGGTCGCGCGCACGGATCTCGCCATAGGCCGTGAGCACCGGCGAGATGCGGGCAGGCTGCAGACGGATGACGCGCGCGGCAAACACACGCTCTTGCGCGGGACGCCCTGCCCCGCGGTCTGCATTGCGCGCCGTGATCGCATCGCGCAGGGTCATCGCGGCCATGACCAGAAGGGCAAGCGTGATGGCAGCCAGGGCAAGACCGATCAGGCTGCGATAGAGAAAGCGCATGTCTTCGGCTCCGTTCCTGCCGGTCAGTCTAGCGCGTCCGGGCGGAATGCACCAAGTCTTCCCCCAATTCGGCCTGAACGGCGCATGTGATCATTTACGCCGCAGATGTTCCTGCAGGCGCGGCATGATCTCGACGAAATTGCAGGGCCGATGGCGATAATCGAGCTGCCATTTCAGGATCTCGTCCCATGCATCCCGGCAGGCGCCGGGACTGCCTGGCAAGGCGAACAGATACGTCCCGCCCGCGACCCCGCCGCAGGCCCGCGACTGCACCGCGGATGTGCCGATCTTCTGCATCGAAACAATGGTAAAGACGGTCGAGAATGCCTCGATCTCCTTCTCATAGACGTCGCGATGCGCCTCGACGGTGACATCACGGCCCGTCAGCCCCGTCCCCCCGGTGGTCAGGATGACGTCAACCCCGGGATCGGCGATCCAGTCGCGCAACTGTCTGGCAATCTCGGCGCGCTCATCCCGCACGATACGGCGGTCGGCCACGACATGCCCGGCGACCTCTATGCGTTCGACAAGCGTGTCGCCCGAGCGGTCCTCGGCCAGGCTGCGCGTGTCCGAGACGGTCAGGACGGCGATGCGAACGGGAATGAACGGCTTGGATTCGTCGATGCGGCTCATCAGGCGTCCCTCAATCTGGCGCGGATTTCCAACAGATCGGCCCAGGCCTCGCGCTTGGCGGCGGGATTGCGCAGCAGATAGGCCGGATGCGTCATCGGCATCGCGCTGCGCCCGAAGGCCTGAACCCATGTGCCCCGCAACCGCAGCACGCCCTTGCGGCCCAGCGCGGCCTGACAGGGCGTGTTGCCCATCAGCACGATGATCTCGGGATCGACCAGCTCGACATGGCGCTGCACGAAGGGCAGCATCATCGCGATTTCCTGCGGCTCGGGGTCGCGATTGCGCGGGGGCCGCCACGGCATGACATTGGTGATGTAAAGCGCTTCGTCCGCATGGCTGGCATTGCGCGACAGGCCGATGGCGGAAAACATCCGGTCCAGCAGGCGCCCGGCACGCCCCACGAAGGGCCGACCCTCGAGATCCTCGTCGCGCCCCGGCGCCTCACCGATGATCATCACGCGGGCCGATGGGTCGCCATCGGCGAAAACGAAATTCCGCGCGCCCTTCTTCAGCTCGCACAGATCATAGCCAGCCTGAAGTGCGGCCAGGCTTTCCAGGTCCTGCGCCTGCGCGGCCAGCTCGCGCGCCACGGCGACCGGGTCGGGACCTTCCTCGACGACTGGAGCCACGATTGCGGGGGCCGCCGCCGGCTCGTGCGCGGGCCGTGGCGCATCCGCCAGGGCATAGCGATCGACCGGCGCATCGAGGATCGGCTCATCCGCGCCAAGTTCCACCATCCACGCCAGCAGCGCGGCGGCAGCATGGGGGTCGATATGCCGGGGCTCGTTCATGGCGGTCAAGCTAGGCCGCCAAGCCGGGCGGGGCAAGTGGCAGGCGCGGGGCAAGAGGACGCATCAGGCGTTGCCCAATGCCCCGCCATTTGCCATAAGCAGCGACCAAACGGAAAAGGGTCGGCTGCATGACATTTCGCGCGCGTCACCTTCTGGGGATCGAGCATCTCTCGCCCGAGGACATTCGTACCGTTCTGGACCTTGCCGAAAGCTATGTCTCGCTGAACCGGCGCACGATCAAGCATTCGGATGCGCTGGCGGGCATGACCCAGATCAACATGTTCTTCGAACCCTCGACGCGCACGCAGGCCAGTTTCGAACTTGCCGGCAAGCGGCTGGGCGCAGACGTGATGAACATGGGCGTGGCCCAGTCCAGCGTGAAGAAGGGCGAAACGCTGATCGACACGGCGCTGACGCTGAACGCGATGCATCCCGACCTGCTGGTCGTACGCCACCCGGCCTCGGGCGCGGCCGAACTTCTGGCGCAAAAGGTCAACTGCGCCGTCATCAATGCGGGCGACGGAAGGCACGAACACCCCACCCAGGCGCTGCTGGACGCGCTGACGATCCGGCGCAAGAAGGGGCGGATCCAGAGGCTGACCATCGCGATCTGCGGCGACATCGCACATAGCCGCGTGGCGCGGTCGAACCTGATCCTGCTGGGCAAGATGGAAAACCGCGTGCGCCTGATCGCGCCGCCGACGCTGATGCCCGCGGGGGCCGCGGATCTGGGATGCGAGGTCTATCACGACATGCGCGAGGGTCTGCGGGATGCCGATGTCGTGATGATGCTGCGTCTTCAGAAGGAACGGATGGATGGCGGCTTCATTCCGTCGGAACGCGAATACTATCACCGCTATGGCCTGGACGCCGAGAAGCTGAAACTGGCGCGTCCCGATGCGATCGTCATGCATCCCGGCCCGATGAACCGCGGGGTCGAGATCGACGGCGAACTGGCCGATGACATCAACCGGTCGGTCATTCAGGAACAGGTCGAGATGGGCGTGGCGGTGCGCATGGCCTGCCTTGATCTTCTGGCGCGAAACCTGCGCGCCGATCGCGGGCGCCAGGCAGCGGGAGAAATGGCATGACGATCCTGTTCACCAATGCCCGCCTGATCGACCCCGAGTCGTTGACCGAATCGCATGGCGATCTTCTCGTCCGCGACGGAGCGATCGTGGCCGTCGGCCAGGTCGAGCCCCCGTCGGACGCCGAGGTGATCGATTGTGGCGGCAAATGCCTGGCGCCCGGCATCGTCGATCTGGGTGTCAAGATCGGCGAGCCGGGCGAACGCCACAAGGAAAGTTTCCGCTCGGCCGGGCTGGCGGCCGCGGCGGGCGGGGTCACCACGATCATCGCGCGCCCTGACACGACGCCCGCGATCGATACACCTGAAACGCTGGAATTCGTTACGCGACGCGCGGCCGAATCCAGCCCGGTCCGCATCCGCCACATGGCCGCCCTGACCAAGGGCCGCGAAGGCCGCGAGATGACCGAACTTGGCTTTCTGATAGATGCGGGCGCGGTCGCCTTCACCGACAGCGACCGGGTCGTGACCGATACCAAGGTCCTGTCGCGTGCGCTGACCTATGCCCGGGCCATGGAAGCGCTGGTCATCGGCCATCCGCAGGAACCCGGCCTGTCGCGCGGCGCCTCGGCGACCAGCGGCAAGTTCGCCAGCCTGCGCGGCCTGCCCGCCGTCAGCCCCATGGCCGAGCGTATCGGGATCGACCGCGACCTTGGCCTCGTCGAGATGACCGGCTGCCGCTACCATTTCGACCAGATCACGACGGCCCGGGCCCTGCCGCCCCTGCAGCGGGCCAAGGCCAATGGGCTGAAGGTCACGGCCGGAACGTCGATCCATCACCTGACGCTGAACGAGTTCGATGTCGGTGACTATCGCACCTTCTTCAAGCTGACGCCCCCCCTGCGATCCGAGGACGACCGGCAGGCCGTCGTCCAGGCCGTGGCGGACGGGCTGATCGACGTCATCTGCTCGATGCACACGCCGCTGGACGAGGAAAGCAAGCGCCTGCCCTTTGAAGACGCGCTGTCCGGCGCGGTCGGGCTGGAAACGATGCTGCCGGCCGCGATGCGTCTGTATCACTCCGGGGACCTGACGATTCCACAGCTGTTCCGCGCGATGTCTCTGAACCCGGCGCGAATCCTGGGCCTGCCGCAAGGTCGGCTGAGCCAGGGCGCACCGGCCGACCTGGTCCTGTTCGACCCGGACCAGCCCTTTGTCCTGGACCGCTTCTCGCTGCGCTCGAAGTGCAAGAACACGCCCTTTGACGGCCATCGGATGGAGGGTCGGGTGCTGGGCACCTGGGTCGGCGGCCATCGCGTTTTCACCCCGGAGGACTGACATGCCCGATTTCACGACCGCGCCGCTGTATCTGATCGGGGCGCTCCTTCTGGGCTACCTGCTGGGTTCGATCCCGTTCGGGGTGGTGATTACCCGCTTGATGGGCCTTGGCGATCTGCGGCGGATCGGGTCGGGCAATATCGGGGCGACCAATGTGCTGCGCACCGGCAACAAGGCCGCAGCGCTGGCCACGCTGATACTCGATGGCGGCAAGGGCGCGGCGGCCGTTCTGATCGCGCGCGCCATTGCCGCCGAGGACGCCGCGCAGGCCGCCGCCCTTGGCGCCTTTGCCGGGCATCTGTTCCCCGTCTGGTTGAAATTCCGCGGGGGCAAGGGCGTGGCGACCTTCCTTGGCACGCTTCTGGCGCTTGCCTGGCCCGTCGGGCTGGCGGCCTGCGCGACCTGGCTGGTGACGGCTCTCGTGACACGGATTTCGTCGCTGTCGGCGCTGGTTTCTGCCGCTCTGGCTGCGATCTGGGCGGCCTGGCTTGGTTATCCGCAGATTGTCTATCTGACGGTCATCCTGGCGACCATGATCTACTGGAAGCACATTCCGAACATCGAACGCCTGATGGCCGGGACCGAACCGAAGATCGGCGGGCGCAGGTAATCGCGCACTTGCACCCAGGACCGGCGCGACCTTCCTTCCCCGCGCAACACGGGGCTTGCGCTGTTCAGTAGCTGTATTCCGCGTAGATCCGGGTCAGGTCCCCGTTCCATTCGCCATGATATTTTTCCAGCAGCTCATCGGCCGGAACGCGCCCCGTCTCGACACTCTCGCGCAGCGGGTTCAGGAAATGGGTTTCATCGGGGACCATGCCGCCCGCCCCCTTGCGCGCCCGGGCCTTCAGCCCCGCCTCGGCGATGGCGACGACCTCGCGCGCCAGATCCTGCATCTTGCGGCCGCCAACCTCGGCCTGCAGCGCATGGATCGAGGCCTGGACCCGCCAGGCTTCCCGCGTCTCGGCATCCCAGTTCTTGGCAAGATCCCATGCCGCGTCCAGCGCGCTGTCGTCGTACATCAGACCGACCCACAGCGCGGGCAACGCGCATAGCCGCCGCCAAGGCCCCCCATCGGCGCCGCGCATCTCGATGAACTTCTTGATGCGTGCCTCGGGGAAGATCGTCGTCAGGTGGTCGGCCCAATCCGAAAGCGTGGGCTTCTCCCCGGGCAAGGCGGGCAGCTCGCCGCGCAGGAAGTCGCGGAAGGACTGGCCCAGCGCGTTGATGTACCGGCCGTCGCGATAGACGAAATACATCGGCACATCGAGCGCGTAATCGACATAGCGCTGGAAGCCCATTCCGTCCTCGAAGACGAAGGGCAGCATGCCCGTGCGCGACGGATCAAGATCGCGCCAGATGCGCGATCGCCACGACTTGAACCCGGTCGGCTTGCCCTCAAAGAAGGGGGAATTGGCGAACAGGGCCGTTGCAACCGGCTGCAGGCTCAACGCCACGCGCAGCTTCTTGACCATGTCGGCTTCCGAGGCGAAGTCGAGATTCACCTGCACCGTGCAGGTCCGGTACATCATCTGCTTGCCGTGGGTGCCGACCTTGTCCATGTAGTCGGTCATCAGCCGATAGCGCCCCTTCGGCATCATCGGCATGTCCTCGTGACGCCAGATCGGCGCCGCGCCCAGTCCGATGAACCCCGCGCCGATTGTCTCTGCGACATCGCGCACCTCGCGCAGATGTTCGTTCACCTCATCGCAGGTCTGGTGGATCGTCTCCACGGGCGCGCCGGACAATTCCAGCTGGCCGCCGGGTTCAAGGCTGATATTCGCGCCACCCTTGACCAGACCGATGATATTGTCCTGCTCGAAGACGGGCTGCCAGCCATAGCGGTCACGCAGGCCCTCCAGCATCGCCCGAACAGACCGAGGCCCGTCATAGGGCAAGGGCTTCAGCGTATCCTTGCAATATCCGAACTTCTCGTGCTCGGTCCCGATGCGCCAATCCGATCTGGGCTTGCACCCCGCGGCAAGAAACTCGGCCAGCTGCTCTTCGCGTTCGATAGGACCGCCGCCGGTCTGGGGAATGGACATGAAGCGCCTCGATCTGATGGCTTTCAGGACGGATAGACCTGTATCGGCACCGGCTTCAAGTCAAGCCCGGCCCGGATCGCGATTTTGTGCCCCCATGCGCAGCAGGTCTGCACCACCGCGGAACAAGGCGCGGGAGCCTGGCCGGGTCCACAGGGCCCCCGGCGGGATCGGGCCGGAAATCGCCGCCGAGACCGCGCCAATGTCCATGCCCGGCAGGGCGGCAAGCAGATCATAGAGCTTGTCGGCGCCTTCGGCCGCAACGGGAATGGTCAGCGCTTCCCGCTCGGTCGAGATCAGGCACCAGACGCGGTGGCCATTCTCTTGCGACAGACGAACCTCGCGCAGATCGGCCAGCGCGATGAAACCTCCGCGATGAGGCCCGAAAAACGAGATCTGGCCTTCGGTCACCTGGACGATCCCAGGCGCGCGCGCGATGCCTGCAAGACGTGCACGGCTCCATGCGACCCGGGCCCAGCCTGCCGCGGCAAGCACGACCACGACACCCAAGCCCTGCCAGAACCAGCCCCCCCACGACCAAACCCAGATGCCGACAAGTGCTGCGGCGACGGCGGCGATCAGCTCGCGCCAGCGTGTCAGGAATTCGATGACTTCGGGCCGCAGACCGGTCATCTCCAATCCCCATGGGTGGCCTGCCACAATGTCAGGGCCGCGATCGCAGCGGTCTCGGCACGCAGGATCCGTGGCCCCAGGGACACGGGATGGACGAAAGGCAGTTCGGTCAGACGGCCACGTTCGGCGGGGGAAAAGCCGCCTTCGGGTCCGATCAGGATCCCGGCCGGCCCGTCGGGGGCGGATGCGAAACTGTCGCGTGCACCGGCGCGCGATTCGTCGGCCCAGAACAGGGTTCGCCCTTCGGGCCATCCCTGCAACAGGCGCGAGAGCGGCTGCGCATCCTCGACCTGCGGCAGCCACAGCGCTCCGCATTGCTCGGCGGCCTCGCGAACGTGGGCTTCGGCCTTGTCGCGGCGGAAGCGTTCGGAATTGGTGTAGTCGGTCAGCACCGGCATCAGACGCGCGGCGCCAAGCTCGACCGCCTTTTCGACAATCACATCGGTTCGCGCCTTCTTGACCGGGGCAAAGATCAGCCACAGATCGGGCGGCATCTGCTGCGAACGAACCTGCTCGAGACATGTCAGCGCGCCGCGCTTGCGCCGGGCCTCGCTCACCTCGGCCAGCCATTCGCCGTCACAGCCATTGAACACCAGAAGCCGCGCACCTTCGGTCAGCCGCATGACCCCGAACAGGTAATGCGCCTGCGCCTCGGCCAGGAGAACCGATTGCCCCGCACCAAGGGGCTGGTCTAAACAGAGCCTGATCCTTGTATCCCGCATGAGGCAGAGAGTATGAGCGCGCCCGGCGAAAGACCAGAGGCCGAAACAGGACGCAATTCCGATACCCCGGTCGCCGACGCGGTGCGCGGCAACTGGGTGGACACGTGGGCGCCCGAGCCCGTGCGCCCCTATCTGCGCCTGTCGCGCGCGGACCGGCCGATCGGGACATGGCTGTTGCTGCTGCCCTGCTGGTGGGGGCTGGCACTGGCCGCCGCGGGAGATCGCTGGCGGTCCGAAGACGTGTGGATCGCACTGGGCTGTGCGCTTGGCGCGTTCCTGATGCGCGGTGCCGGCTGCACATGGAACGACATCACCGATCGGGATTTCGACGCGGCCGTGCGGCGCACCCGGTCACGCCCGATCCCGTCAGGTCAGGTCAGCGTAAGGCAGGCGCTGATCTGGATGTTCGCGCAAATGGCGCTGGCCGGGCTGATCCTGTTCACCTTCGACCGGCTGGCGATTCTTCTGGGCGTGGCCTCGCTGGCACTTGTGGCGATCTACCCCTTTGCAAAGCGCTTCACATGGTGGCCGCAGGTCTTTCTGGGGCTGGCGTTCAACTGGGGCGCAATCCTGGCCTATGCCGCCCATTCGGGGCGCGTGGGACCGGGGGCCGTGTTGCTCTATGCCTCGGGCATCGCGTGGACCCTGTTCTATGACACGATCTATGCCCACCAGGACAAGGAAGACGACGTGCTGATCGGCGTCAAGTCCACCGCGCGGCTGTTCGGGGAAAGGACGGGCAAATGGCTGGGCCTGTTCCTGATCCTTGCCGTCTCGCTGATGACCGTCGCAATTCTGATCGAATTGCTGCCACATGCCGCGCCGATGAAACTGGCCGTGGCGTTGATCGCTCCGTGGTCGATGGGCTGGCATCTGCTTTGGCAACTGCAAAGGCTGGACATCGACGACCCGGATACCTGTCTGCGCCTGTTTCGGTCGAACCGCGACACGGGCCTTCTGGCTGCGCTGTTTCTTGCCATCGCGGCTGCGCTTTGATTGAACCCAGCCATATGCCCGCATAGACAATGCGCGGACGACCAGACGAGAGGGCTAGTCATGCCATCTGCGGCCACATCGACGGGTACCATGCGCCGGACGCTTCTGACAGGGATCGCGCTTGCGGTGGGTTTGATCTTTTCGATCGGAACCTCGGTCTGGAGCGTTGGCGTGCTCGAGACCCGGTCGGTCGCGGCGGTCGAAAACGCGCTTGAACGGAACGGCCTGACCTGGGTCCATGTCGATGCCGACGGTTTGCAAGTGCAGCTGTCGGGCACCGCCCCGAACGAAGCCGCGCGCTTTCGGGCACTTTCGGTTGCGGCAGGTGTCATCGATTCGGACCGTGTCGTCGACCTGATCGACGTTCAGGACAGATCGGGCGTCGTTGCTCCTGAATTCAGCCTCGAGATCCTGCGCAATTCCGATGGCATCTCGCTGATCGGCCTGGTTCCGGAATCGTTCGATCAGGAGCGGCTGGTCTCCGAACTCAGCGCAGCGGCCAAGGAGGACGTGGTCGATCTTGTCGAAACGGCGGACTACCCGCCCCCGGAGGGTTGGGAAAAGGCCGTCGCCTTCGGGGCCGAGGCGCTGAAGAAACTGCCGCGCTCCAAGATCTCGATCACCGCCCAGGAGATGACCGTGACGGCAATCTCTGATAGCGCGGCCGAAAAGGCACGGATCGAGGCCGAGCTGGCCCGCCGCAAGCCCGCAGGCCTGCGTCTGGTGATGGACATCTCCGCGCCACGCCCGGTGATCGCACCCTTCACGCTGCGCTTTGTCATGGATGACAAGGGCGCACGCTTCGACGCTTGCGCAGCCGATAGCGAATCGGCCCGCGATCGCATCCTTGCTGCCGCGTCCCAGGCAGGCGCCGAAGGCAAACTGACATGCACCATCGGCCTGGGCGTCCCCACGCCGGAATGGGCCGACGCGGTCAGCATGGCGATCCGGGCCCTGGCGCGCCTTGGATCGGGTTCGGTCACCTTCTCGGACACGGATGTTGCCTTGATCGCCGGCGAAACCGTTTCGCAGGACGATTTCGACCGCGTGGTCGGGGAACTGGAATCAAACCTGCCCGAAGTCTTTTCCCTCGAAGCGACCTTGACCCCGCGAGCCGAGGAACAGGCCAGTACCGAAGGCCCCCGCGAATTCGTCGCCGTCCTGGACGAGGACGGCCGTATCGAGCTGCGCGGCCGCGTCGCGGACGATCTGGCGCGCGAGGCGGTGGAAAGCTTTGCCCGTGCCGAATTCGGCTCTGATGCCGTGCTGATGGCGGCCCGTCTTGATCCCGAGATGCCGCGAGGCTGGACGGTTCGCGTGCTTGCGGCGCTGGACGCGTTGGGTGAGGTTGATCACGGTACGGCGCGCATCCTTCCCGACCGGATCGAGATCGCGGGTGTCAGCGGCTCGCAAAATGCCAGCGACGAAGCCGCACGCATTCTGACCCAACGCCTTGGCGAAGGGCAGAAGCTGACGCTCGATATCCGCTATGACGAATCGCTGGACCCGCTGAAGGCGCTGCCGACACCGGAGGAATGCGTCGCCCGGATCAACGCAATCATGGCAGAGTCAAAGATCACATTCGAGCCGGGATCGGCGCAGATCACGCCCGAGGCCGGGCGTACTTTGGACCGGATCGCAGAACAGCTGCGATCCTGCGCCGACGTTCGGATGGAGGTTGGCGGACATACTGATTCACAGGGGCGCGAGGAGATGAATCAGCAGCTGTCGCAGCGCCGTGCCGAGGCGGTGATCGCGGCCCTGCTGGACCGGCGCGTGCTGACCAGCAACCTTACGGCTGTGGGCTATGGCGAAGCGCAGCCGATCGCGCCAAACGACACCGAGGAGGGCCGCGAGGCCAACCGCCGGATCGAGTTCCGGTTGCTCGACACGGATATCGCGAGCGACGAGACCGGAGACAAGGCCGCGGGCGAACCTCGGGTCGCGGTCAAGACGCCCGGCCCCGATACCGTGCGACCGAAGCCCCGGCCGAACCGGTAATGCAACGCGTCCCTTGAAGAAGCAGGCAAGAGGCTGTCATGAACAGAACGGAATTCATCATCGCCACATCGGTCATCCTGTTCGTGGCCTTCCTTCTGGGGTGGCTGGCCTGCTGGATCGTCCAACGGTTCGGGCGCGTGACCCAGTCGGACATGGGCGAGCTGGAGCGCCTGGCGCACGAATTGCACGAGGCCGAAGCTGCCCGGGACGCCGCGGAAGAGCGCCTTGCCGAGCGCGAAGCGGAATTGAATAACCGCCTGCACCAGGTCGAGGCCGAACTGGAAGCTGCAATGGACGGATTGCGGGACGCGCGCAAGGAGGCCGAGGAATTGCGGGCCTATATCGAGCGCGAAAACACCAAGGATTGAACCGTCTCTGACGGACGGACAACGATCTGCGTGGTTCCGCACGCGGACTCCCTTGTCACATACGCACAACCTGGCGCCCGAGACAGCAGAATCGGCTGACCTGTCGCACGGGGTCAAACAAAAGGGGCGGCCCGGAGGGGCCGCCCCGATCCTGTCTGAACCTGTCTCTTACTTCAGGATCTTGGACACGACGCCGGCGCCGACGGTGCGGCCGCCTTCGCGGATGGCGAAGCGCAGGCCTTCTTCCATCGCGATCGGGGCGATCAGCTCGACCTCGAACTTCAGGTTGTCGCCCGGCATGACCATCTCGACGCCCTCGGGCAGCTTCACCGTGCCCGTCACGTCCGTCGTGCGGAAGTAGAACTGCGGACGGTAGTTGGCGAAGAACGGCGTGTGGCGGCCACCCTCTTCCTTGGTCAGGATGTAGGCCTCGGCCTCGAACTCGGTGTGCGGCGTCACCGAGCCGGGCTTGGCCAGAACCTGGCCGCGCTCGACGCCGTCACGCTCGATACCGCGCAGCAGCGCGCCGATGTTGTCGCCCGCCTCGCCGCGATCCAGCAGCTTGCGGAACATCTCGACACCGGT
>NZ_PRDS01000002.1 GCF_002927635.1 Albidovulum inexpectatum | reverse complement strand
GGTGAAGGCCGTGCTGACGGATAATGGCCGCGAGTTCTGCGGCACCGAGAACCACCCCTACGAGCTCTACCTCGACCTGAACGGGATCGAGCACCGCCGAACGAAGGTCCGCAGCCCCAAGACCAACGGCTTCGTCGAGCGCTTCAACCGCACCGTGCTGGACGAGTTCTTCCGGGTGAAGATGCGCGAGACCTTTTACGAGACGGTGGAAGCGCTTCAGGCCGATCTCGACGCCTGGCTGGTGCACTACAACACCGAGCGCCCGCATCTGGGCTACCGAAACCAGGGCAGACGGCCCATCGAAACCGTCATGTCATTCGTAAGTCAAGAAGGTTAAGTGAACACTCTAGTGTTTGTTCCAGTTCCTTCACCTGCTGCCGGCGCCTGTTCTGTGCCTCTTGGCGCTGTCTCCGGATATTGGCCAATTGTAAACACAGGGATCGCATTCGCTGCAGAGGTACTGAATCGCCCGGAAGGTCGCGCACCATCATCCAGATAAGATCCTCCTCGTCCTCGTCGTCCTCCTCCGGCGTGGGGCTCGGAACGTCTTCGTGCGAGACGTCAAGAGGCCCGTGCAACATCAGGCGCAGCTCTCTCATGCCGCAGGTCGTGCATGACGGGTCGATGCACGAACCTTCGAATTCAGCGATCTTGAGCGACCGTTCAAGCCATTCGGGAGCCTTGGCAGTCAGGCGCGGATCCTTTCCCGGGTGCAGATCTTCGATACGTGCGTCAGCTGGGCCTGTTTTCAAGGTTGCGCGCGGCAATCTTGCGCAAGATCAAGGCTGGAGGGCCCCAATTGTGGCATAGTAAAGGTGTCAAAGGAGGAGAGATCATGCCCGAACATCCAAAGGCGAAAATGCCGGGAATGCCCGATTTTGCCGATGTCATGGCCTTTTATACGGCGTTGTTCGAAGGGATGGGCGAAATCGGCACCGAGTTGATGCAGTTCGTTTCGAATCGCCTGGCCCTGGACCTTGCAACACAGCAGCAGATGCTGGGCTGCACCGACCCGGCGAAACTGATGCAGATCCATCTGGACTTCCTGCAAAGGGCCTTTGAGGATTACGCCGAAGAGACCGGAAAGGTCGTCAATATCGGCAATCGTGTCATGCATGATGCGCTTGAGCGTCACCTGCACAAGCGCGACAAGGACAACACGCCGATCTGAATTCGCCCGAAAAACGCGAAAGGCCCCGCATGGCGGGGCCCAATTCGGCGGCTTGGCGCAGGGATTATTCGGTTACGCGCCCCAGGTGCGGATCGGTCCGCAATCCATGTGCACGAAGTTCGAGCGCGAGTATTTGCCGACTCCACCGGCATTGCAGGCAGTGGCAGCACGATAGATCTGGCTGACCGAGCGCGAGCGAAGGCGCAGATCGGCAGCCTGCCCCTTCATGTGCAGTGAGTTCCTTGCCACGCCACGCGAGCGCGACCGCAGCATCGCATTCGTTTGCGGAGAGCGATAGCCCGACAGCAGCATGTAGGGTTCGTTGACGTCCAGCAGTCGGTGTGCGGCGACGGCGATATCGATGGTGCGGGGATCGATGTCCTTCGTGGTCCCCGTGCGCCAATCCCGCATGAAATAGGTGATCTCGTTCAGGGCTTCGGGAATGTATTCGCCATCGATCCAATAGATCGTATCGATGCTTTCTCCCGTACGTCCCGAATACATGCGGATGCGCCGCACATCGCCTGCGCCGCGCAGAAAGCCGAAGGCATTGGCATAGGTCGGTGCGGCCGTGACCGCGGTGGCCGCGAATGCCGCAAGCAATCCGCGACGGGTGAATCCGTTCGAAGCGTTATCGGTCATGGTCAGGTTGCCTGTCCCAAAATGTGCCAGCTTTTGCAGCGGCTTGATCTCGACTGTCCCCAAGTGCGCCACCTTTATGGCACGACAGGCGCGGCGGGCCAACACGGAAGGCCGAATTTGTTCCATCGCGACGATGTGATCGGCGGGAATTTGCTCAAATCGCGGTGTGGATTGGCGGTTTTCAGGATCTTTGGCCGGCGTTGCCGAAATGCGACAACGTTTCGCACCCGGAGATCGGCGCCATGCCCGTCGATGGACTTGGTCACCGAAATGCCCGAGAATCCAACCACAAGTGGTTTTCGGGTGCAGGCATGTCACTGGGATTGATCGGGTTCTTGTCCACACGGGGTTGGGTGGTCCGCCGCGTATCGCGCGCGGCCGCCATCGCGCTGGGTGTGGCGCTGGGGGCGGGCATTGTTCAGCCCGTGGCTGCGCAGGAAGAGAAGGCGCTTCGGGTTCCCGATCTTTCGTACCGGCTGGCCCTTGCCGAGGCCGCGGCAGGAAGACCGGCAATCGCCCGGTTCTATCGCGAGCACGACTATGCCGCGCTTTGGACGGCACCGGAGGCCCAGGTACGCCGCGGCGCCCTGATCTCTGCGCTTGAGCGGGCCGAGGAGCATGGCCTGCCGTCATTCGCGCCGCGTTCCCGCGATCTGCTGGCCAGGTTGGGGGCGATGCAGACGCAGGCCGACCGGGCGCAACTCGAGGTCGCGATGAGCGCGGCCTTTCTGGACTATGCAAGGGCCTTGCATTCCGGCGTCTTGACGCCTGCAAAGGTGGATCCGGGCATAGTGCGCGAAGTTCCGCGCCTCGACCCGCTGAAACTGCTACAGGATTTTGCCCGGTCAGAGCCGCGGGCCTACCTGCGCGCCCTTGCGCCGCAGGTGCCGCAATACGATCAACTGCGTCGGGCAATGCTGGACCTGCGCGAGGTTATCGCAGCGGGGGGATGGGGGCCTGCCGTGCCGGGGGGCAAGAAGCTGGCCCCGGGGGACACGGGGGCACGTGTCGTCGCGCTGCGCGATCGGCTGATTCGCATGGACTATCTGCGGCCTACTCTGAGCGCCGTCTATGAACGCGAGATCCAGAAGGCCGTTCAGCAATTCCAGCTGGATCATGGCCTGACACCCGATGGTATCGCCGGCCCCTCGACCCTTGCTGAAATCAATGTCGGGCCCGAGGAGCGTCTGCGCTCGGTCCTGGTGGCGCTCGAGCGGCTGCGCTGGATGAACGGGCTGGATCTGGGTGAACGTCACGTCTGGGTCAACATCCCCGACTTTACTGCAAAGGTCATCGACGACGGCAAGCAGCGGTTTGAGACCATCACCGTGGTCGGCAAGGATCAACCCGACAGGCGCAGCCCGGAATTCTCGGATCTGATGGAGTACATGGTCATCAATCCGACCTGGAATGTGCCGCGCTCGATCGCGGTCAAGGAATACCTGCCGAAGCTGAAGAAGAACCCGAATGCGGTTCGCCATCTCAGGATCACCGACCGCAGGGGGCGCGTCATCGACCGTTCGAAAGTCGATTTCACGCAATTCACCGCGCGCAACTTTCCCTTCAACATGTCTCAGCCGCCTGATGACGACAATGCGCTGGGGTTGGTGAAGTTCATGTTCCCCAATCCGTGGAACATCTATCTGCACGACACGCCGTCCAAGTCGCTGTTCTCGCGTGAGGTCCGGGCGTTCTCTCATGGCTGCATCCGGCTGGGTCAGCCCTTCGAATTCGCCTATGTCCTGCTCGAGCGGCAAAGCGATGACCCCAAGGTCGAATTCCACAGGCACCTGCGTACGGGCCGGGAAACGACGGTGCCTCTGGAACAGCCCGTCCCGGTGCACATCGTCTATTTCACCGCCTGGCCCGATCGGTTCGGCCAGGTGCGTTTCCGACGCGACGTCTATGGCCGTGATGGGCGGATTTTTGATGCGCTTCGCGCCGCCGGTCTGGAGTTCGACGCGCTGCGGGGCTAAACCCGTCGTGGCAATCCTTGGATGGGAGTGTCCACGATGACCGAGGTCCATACCATAGCCCAGATCGCCCAGGCCCTGGGCGCGCGAGCCGAGGGCGATCTTGACCTGAGGGTCCGTCGCGCGGCCGAGCCTGCCGAGGCCGGGCCCGAGGATCTGGCGCTGGCAATGGATCGGAAATATGCAGCCGGTCTTGCAAAGGGCCGCGCCCGTGCGGCCATCCTGTGGGACGGGGCGGACTGGCGCGTGCTTGGGTTGCAGGCTGCCATCTTCGTGCAGCGTCCGCGCCTTGCGATGTCGGCCCTGACACGGCAGCTTGATCCGGGTCCGGCAATCGCGCCGGGGATCCATCCGACGGTCATCCTTGGCGAAGGCGTGGAGATCGGCGTGGGCGCGTCCATCGGGCCCTACACGATCATCGGCTCGGGCGTGCGGATCGGACCGAATGCCCGGATTGCCGGGCAGGTGACAATCGGCGAGGGCAGCCAGATCGGTGCCGATGCGCTGATCCATGCCGGTGTCCGTATCGGACGCAATGTCCGTATCGGTGACCGTTTCATCTGCCAGCCGGGCGCGGTGATCGGGTCGGATGGCTTTTCGTTCGTCACGCCCGAGAAATCTGCCGTCGAAGAGGTGCGTGAAACGCTGGGCCAGACATCGGGCGGAAAGGCCGACCAGAAATGGCTGCGGATACACTCTCTTGGAGGCGTGGAAATCGGCGACGATGTCGAGATCGGCGCCAATGCGACGATCGATTCGGGCACGATTCGGGCGACACGGATCGGAAATGGCACGAAGCTCGACAACCTCGTCCATCTGGGTCACAACGTCATCGTGGGGCAGGATTGTCTGCTGTGCGGTCAGACGGGCGTCGCCGGTTCGGCACGGATCGGGGACAGGGTCGTGCTGGGTGGGCAATGCGGAGTTGCCGACAACATCTTTGTAGGCGATGGGGTGATCGCGGGTGGCGCGACCAAGATCATGTCAAACGCGCCGGCCGGACGGGTGCTCTTGGGTTATCCGGCGCTGAAGATGGACACCCACATAAAGGCATGGAAGAACATTCGCCGCCTGGACAGGTTGTTCGCGCAGGTGGCCGAGCTTCGTGAAGCCGTTACAGGCAGGGTGCAGAACGGGCGCAAGGAGGCCCGTGATGACCAGACATTCCATGACGACTGAACTGATGCCTGCGGACGGGATCGCCGATCAGGTGCGCGACATCATAGCCCGCCAGGCGGTTGTCCCGATCGATGACGTTGGTCCCGATGTCTCGCTTCAGGCGCTGGGGCTGGACTCGATGGCGCTGGTCGAAACGATCTTTGCCATCGAAGAGACATTCGACATCACCGTCCCATTCAACGCGAACGAAACGGATACCGCCGGACTGCGCCTTGACACGGTCCAGGACGTGATCGACGCTGTCACGGATCTGCTCGCGCACGGGAACGGATGAGACGCGTCGCCATCACCGGCGCGGGGACCATCAATGCGCTGGGTCGGAATGTTCCCGAAACGCTGGCTGCGATGGCCGATGGCCGTTCCGCGATCGGCCCGTTGGAACTGCGTGACCTTGACCGGCTGCAGATCCGCATCGGCGCCCAGATCAGGGATTACAGGCCAGAGGATCATTTCGGGGCGCGCGATCTTGCGATGCTGGACCGCTTTGCACAATTCGCCCTGATCGCGGCGGATGAAGCCATGCGATCGGCCGGGTTGCAGGTCGATGAATCTCTGGTACCGCGCGCGGGGGTCATTCTGGGGACCGCCGGCGGCGGGGTCGAGACTTCGGATGACAGCTATCGCGCCGTCTATCAGCAAGGACGCAATCGGGCACACCCCTTTACCATCCCGCGGCTGATGGCCAATGCGGCGGCGTCTCACGTCGGCATGCGTTTCGGCCTGCGAGGTCCGACGATGACGATCTCGACGGCCTGTTCTTCGGCCAATCACGCGATGGGGTTGGCCTTTCAGATGATCCGCTGCGGCATGGCGGATGTTGTTCTGACCGGCGGGGCCGAGGCGATGCTGACCTTCGGTGGCCTGAAGGCCTGGGAAGGCCTGCGCGTGATGTCCCCGGACGGATGCCGCCCTTTCTCAGCCAGCCGGAACGGCATGGTGATGGGTGAGGGCGCAGCGGTCTTTGTCTTCGAGGCATGGGAGCACGCGGTCCGGCGCCGAGCCGTGATCCTGGCCGAAATTGCAGGCTTTGGTATGACCGCCGATGCCGCCGATCTCGTCATGCCCAGCCAGCAGGGGGCCGAGCAGGCGATCCGCGCGGCATTGCTGGACGCCCGGCTTGCACCCGAAGCGGTGGGGTACGTCAACGCCCATGGCACCGGCACGTCGGCCAATGACCGAATCGAATGCGCCGCATTGCGCGCGGCCCTTGGCAATCAAGCCGACAGCGTGATGGTGTCATCGACCAAGGCGATGCACGGGCATGTGATGGGTGCAACCGGCGCGGTCGAGCTGTTGGCCTGTATTCTGGCCTTGCGCGATGGCGTGATCGCGCCCACGGTCAATTTCGACAGGCCAGACCCGGAATGCGATCTGGATGTGGTGCCCAACGCGGCGCGTCAGGCGCGGATCGATGCGGCGCTGTCCAATTCCTTTGCCTTTGGTGGCCTGAACGCGGTTCTCGCGCTGAAACGGGCCTGATGGAGCAAAGGAAAACGCCGCCCGTCCAGGGCGGCGTGACAGGATCGATTCCGAAGATCACTGCTGCGCGGCATTGGCCTTGCTGACAGCCTCGAACCCCGCCGTGAAACCGTTCAGCGACAGATCCACGTCCACGGTCACATTCGGATTGGCAACGGGAACGACCGAGATCGTCGCCACCTTGCCGCGGCGGAACGCATCCACATCCTCCTTGGTAAGCCCGATGCGGGCGACACAACCCACCTCGGCGCAGAAGGTGAAATCGAAGCGGCGCGTCTGTTCCGAGTTGTCTACCGTGATGTTCAGTTTCTGGGTCAGCAGCGTCTCGAGCGGAACGATCACGGTCGCCCCGGCGATCGGGGCCGGCTGGTCCTTGGGCGCATCCTTGGCCTGCGGCAGGGCGATCATGGTGATCTCCATGATCGGGTTGCCCGTCTGCTTGTCCTTCAGCAGCTGATACAGCTGGCAACTCTCGGGCTTGTCTTCGGCCAGCTTGACGCAGCGAAGCTCCCAGTCGCCGAAGGTTTCCTTGACATAGGGCTCGGGCACTTTCGGCGCGTCCTGCGGGGTGGTCTGCGCAGCCTCGCCCTGCGTGGTTTCAGGTGCGGCTTCCTGCGCAATCGCGGGCAGGGCAAGCCCCATCATGGCGGCGAGGGTCACGCTGCGGACAAATATGGTCATGCTTGTTTCTTCCGTCTGCTCGGATGGTTTCCGGCCGATGGATACCATCTGCCGCGGGGCGTGTCAGCGCGCAAATCCGCGCGGTTGCGGCTTTTTGCCAATGGGCCGAGGCGGGCGTCGGTGGAATCAAAAAGGGCCCCGGTGGGGCCCTTCTCGGATCTTTCGCTCCCTGTCGGACTGGCCGACTTAGTCATTGATGGGAACGCTAGTGGCTTGGCCTGCTTGCGTCAACAGGAATTTTCGTGCCGCATGGCGGTGTTCAGCGCAAGAAAAGGGCCGCGCCATTTTTCGGCGCGGCCAGTCCGTCAGGGAGGAACATCGCACATCCTGCGCGGACCCCACCGCCCTGGATGTCAGATCACTGTGGCACATTGAGGTTAAGATTGTATTGTGGCGCCGAACGCAGCGAAGAACGGAGCAAGCGACGTGTTGACCGAAGACGGGATCTTTGTCGGTGGTGGGGGCGAGGGCTACAAGGAGCCACAAGAGCTCTTGCTGAAATATGCCAATCGCCACGGATTGATCGCCGGCGCTACCGGGACGGGCAAGACGGTAACATTGCAGATTCTGGCGGAAAGCTTTTCGGCCGCCGGAGTGCCGGTTTTCCTGTCCGATGTGAAGGGCGACCTTGCAGGCCTGGCCATGCCGGGGTCGGAGAGCTTCAAGCTGCACGACGCGTTCATGAAACGCGCCCAGACGATCGGTTATGACCTGCAATACCAATCCTTTCCGGTCACGTTCTGGGATCTGTTCGGCGAAAAGGGGCACCCGATCCGCACGACCGTGACGGAAATGGGTCCGCTTCTGCTGGCGCGGCTTCTGGACCTGACGGATGCGCAGGAGGGCGTGCTGAATATCGCCTTCCGCATTGCGGACGAGGAAGGACTGCCGCTGCTGGACCTCAAGGACCTTCAGGCGATGCTCGTGTGGCTGGGCGACAACGCAAGCGAGGTCGGGCTGCGTTACGGCAATATTTCGAAAGCGTCGGTCGGTGCGATACAGCGGCAGCTTCTGGTGTTGGAAAACCAGGGCGGCACCAACCTTTTCGGCGAGCCCGCGCTGGACCTGGCAGACATGATGCGGCGCAATCACGAAGGTCGCGGCCAGATCAACATCCTTGCCGCCGATCAGCTGATGGCCTCGCCGCGGCTTTACGCGACATTCCTGCTGTGGCTTCTGTCAGAGCTGTTCGAAGAGCTGCCCGAGGTCGGCAACCCCGAGCGTCCGAAATTCGTCTTCTTCTTTGACGAAGCCCATCTTCTGTTCGACGACGCACCCAAGGCGTTGATCGACAAGGTCGAACAGGTTGCCCGTCTCATCCGCTCGAAGGGCGTGGGGGTGTATTTCATCACCCAGAATCCCGATGACGTGCCCGAGGATGTGCTCAGCCAGCTGGGCAACAGGATCCAGCACGCCCTGCGCGTTTTCACGGCCAAGGACCAGAAGGCCCTGCGCCGCGCGGCGCAGAACTATCGGCCCAATCCGCGCTTCGATACCGAAACGGCAATCAAGGAAGTCGGAACGGGCGAAGCCGTGACGTCCTTTCTGGAGGCCAAGGGTATCCCGGGTATGGTCGAGCGTACCCTGATCCGTCCCCCGGCCAGCCGACTGGGCCCGATCCCGGACGAAGAACGCCGCGCGATCATCGCCCAATCCGATCTTGGCCTGAAATACGAAAAGTCGATCGACCGCGACTCTGCCTTCGAGCGGCTTCAGGCCCGCGCCAGGGCCGCGGCCGAGGAAGCCGCACGCGCCGAAGCCGAGGAGGAGCGCTTGAAGGAGGAGGAGCGCCGCGCGCGCGAGACGCGCCGTTACGAGGATCGGACAACGGGCCGGTCAAGCTCGCGCCGCCGGTCGTCGCGCAGCGACAGCCTTGCCACGGCTTTTGGCAAAAGCCTTGTGCGTCAGTTGGGCACCAAGACGGGCCAGGCCTTGGTCCGCGGTATCCTGGGGTCGCTGTTCAAGTCACGCTGACAGCACGCCAAGGGGGCGCCGCGGGCGCCCCGTTTCCACGATTTCCTGCAGCCTCCTACAGCGGACGGATCTTCAACCGCGTGATCCGGTTTTCCTTGCGGCTGAGAACCTCGAACCGGTAGCCGTGGAAGGAAAAGACCTGTCCCTCGTTCGGGATCATCTGAGCTTCGTGAATGACCAGGCCGGCTACGGTATTGGCCTCGTCATCCGGCAGGTTCCAGTCCAGCGCGCGGTTCAGGTCGCGGATCGTCATCGCACCATCCACGATATAGTCCCCCGACTCGGTGCGCTTGATCGGATGTTCGGGGTCGGTGTCGAATTCGTCCGCGATTTCGCCCACGATTTCCTCGATGATGTCTTCGAGCGTGATCAATCCGCGCAGGTCGCCATATTCGTCGACGACCAGCGCAAAATGCGTCCGCCGCTTGAGGAATTCACGCATCTGTTCGTCCAGGGGTGTCGTCTCGGGGACGAAATAGGGGGGCTTTGCGATCGACATGATGTCGAGATCGCGGATCGAGGACAGGTTTCCGTCCTCGCCCCGGACCAGCTTTTCGACCGCACGCAACAGATCCTTGGCATGGATCACGCCCACGACGTTGTCGCGCTCGCCCCTGTAGAGTGGCAGCCTTGTGTGGGGCGAGGCCAGCACCGACCGAAGTATCGCATCCGGTGCGGCATCGGCATCGATCATCTCGATCTGGCTGCGGTGAAGCATGATCTCTTCGACCGTGCGTTCATGCAGGTCCAGCGCGCCCAGAAGCCGGTCGCGTTCCTCCTTGTCCACCGTGCCTTCGGAATGGCCGATTGCCAGGGCTCCCATGATCTCGTCGCGGAACGACAGGATGTGGCTGTCGGGGTCGGCACGCACACCGAACAGGCTGAGCATGCCGCGCACCAGCGCGCGCACGACCGACACGATCGGGCTGAGCACCCGGATCAGCAGCCGGATCGGCCGCGCGACGCGCGCGGCGGCCGTTTCGGGCATGGTGATGGCATAGGTCTTGGGCAGAACCTCGGCAAAGACCAGGACCAGGGCCGTCATTACCAGCGTGGCGACAGCGACGCCGTTCGCGCCGAACAGCCGGGAAAACAGCGCGGTTGCCAGCGAGGCCGACAGGATATTGGCCACGTTGTTGCCCAGAAGGATCGCGCCGATCAGGCGCTCGCCGTCCTCCTTGACCTCCAGTGCAACCTCGGCGCCTTTGTCGCCCTTGTCGGCCTGGGCCTTCAGCTTGCCGCGAGAAGCGGCGGTCAGCGCCGTCTCAGAGCCCGAGAAGAACGCCGAAACAAGCAACAGGGCCAGAATGGCCGCCGCAGTCAGCCACAGGCTTGGGTCGAAGGATACCGTCATCGGTTGTCCCCTTTGTCAGTGCGCCGCATCGCGCCGGTTATGGGTGGTCGAAGGCGCGCATTCAAGAGCGCTCAGCCGTCGTCCTTGGCCAAGGGGTGGCGGGACAGGACCAGGTCGCGCAGCGTATCGTCCAGGACATGGGTATAAATCTCGGTCGTCGAGATGTCCGAATGGCCCAGCATCATCTGGATGGCCCGAAGATCCGCGCCCCCGGCCAGAAGATGCGTGGCAAAGGCGTGGCGCAGTACGTGGGGCGAGACGCGTTCGGGGCGAATGCCTGCTGCGGCGGCGATGTCTCGCAGCAGCAGGAAGAAGGCCTGCCGCGTCATGTGCCCGGCCTGCCCCCGTGCGGGAAACAGGAAACGGCTGGGTGCGGCGCCGGTCGTTTGCCGCGCTTCTTCTTCGGCTGCGTCGCGTTCGGCCAGCCAGGCGGCAATCGCCCGGCGCGCCGGCGCTGACAGGGGCACCATGCGCTCCTTGCCGCCCTTGCCGCGCACCAGGATCATCGCCGGGTCGCCCCGCACCGCCGCCACGGGAAGCGAGACGAGTTCGGTCACGCGCATGCCGGTCGCATAGAGCAGCTCGATCAGGCAGGCATTGCGCAACATCTCGCGCCGGTCCCGCCCGTGCCGGCGCGCGTGTGCAAGAAGGGCTTCGACCTCTTCGGTGCTCAGAACCTTTGGCAGGGCCTTGCGGCGGCCGGGCCCCGAAATGCGGATTGCCGGGTTGTCCGCGCGCCAGCCTTCGTCATGGGCAAAGCGATACAATTGACGTATCGCAGACAGCCGTCGCGCGCGCGTGGCCTGCGACAGCCCCTCGGCCTCGCACGAGATCAGATAGGCTTCGACGTCCCCTCGTGCGGCATCGGCCAAGGTGCGGCCGCGTGCGCCCAGCCAGCCTGCGAAGTCGCGCAAATCCCGCCCATAGGCAAGCAGCGTGTTGCGCGCCGCGCCTTGCTCTGCGGCCTGTGCCTCCAGGAATGTCTGGATCCATCGCGTGTCAGCGTCCATGCTTCAGCCCCGGCGCTCCAGCAGGATCAGTTCGATCCCGGCCCGGCGCGCGACCTGTTCAAGACCGACATGGCGCAGCAGGGTCAGGCCCTGGGTGACCTCGCGCAGATCGCCGCGCGCGCCGTCGGTGATGTTGTCGATGGCCAGAAGGATCGATTCGCCCAGGCGGCCCTCGGCGATCAGGCGGATGAAGCGGTCTGACAGCGGTGATCCGGACACAAAGGCCGCCTGCACGGCCGCGCCGATCTGGTTTGGCGGGGCTGCACCCTGGGGCCTGCCGTTGGCGAGTGCCACAAGGAACCTGTCGGTCTGCGTCGCCGTATCGGGCAGGGCCTTCGCCGCGCGCCCGGATTCGGGCGAGAGCAAGGCAATGCGAAAGGCCAGGCGTCCCGGCGCGCCCGACAGGTCAAGATCAAGAAGACGTGCGCCGAATTCATTCGCGAAGGGAACCTCGAGCTCGACCTCTTCCATTTTCTGCCAGGCGGTCGGCAGCGCCCGTGCAACGCCGTCCCGATCGCCCTTGTCCAGCGCCCGGCTCAAATCCTGAACGGCGCGCACACGTTCCCAGACTCCGCCCGATGCCGCGGGCGAACGTTCGGCATAGATCGCAAACAGGCGCGCCGGCTCGATCGCGCCCGTGCGCGCCAGCCTTTCGGCCGCTTCAAGGCGGGGTTTCCATCCGACATTCGGGCGCAGGTCGGCATGGGCAAAGGCAACGGGCAGCCGCGTCGTCGGTATCGGCTGGCCGATCGCCTCCATCAGCCGCAGGACCAGTGGCGAGGGGCGTTCGGGCATCGGGGCATCGGGCTCACCCTCGAAAAGGTCGGGGTCAAGAAACCGCGCCAGCAGCTCGGCCATGTCCGGCTCGATGAAGCCAAGCGCCTCGCCAGTGCGCAGCGAAAGGGCCGCCGCATTCCAGTTGCCCGATCGCGCGAGGCAGAAGATGCGCGCGGGAAAGGTCGGCGCGATCTGGGGGGATTTCAACATCATTGCGCAGGCGCGGTTCTCGTTTCCCGTCAGAAGCGCAATGTCGAACCATCGGCGAAAGACCTCTGGCGCGGGGTCGTCGATCATCTCCAGCAGGGCGAGTGCCTGGTCAAGCGCGCCCATGTCCAGCAGCTTGTCCACCCGCGCCAGGAAGACGGCGCCCGTGCCATCCGCATCCATTGGCGGGGAAAGCTCGGCCAGCAACAGCGAATACAGAAGCGACTGAATCGCGGGCAGGGTGTCGACCCGCTCGGCACGGATCAGGCGCGCGATTTCGGCGGACGGGCTGGTTCCCCAAAGATCCTTTGGCAGTCCTGCGCGCGACGCCGGTATCAGGCCCAGACCGTCCAGTGTGGGCCCGTCGATCGGGCGCACGACGATCGTCGATGGCGTTGCGCTTGTGGTCACCGGCGGGGCAATGACCGGGCTGGGAAGGGCCGGCGCCGGGCCCGAAACCGACCGCGACAGCCAGTCGATTGCCGAAAGCGGCTGGTCGTCCTGCGCCAGCGCCGGCGGCGCAAGCGCAAGCCACAGCGCCGCCGCGCATGCCGACGTGCCCTTACTGCCCCACATTCAGCTCTACCGGCTCGCGGACTTCGCGGCGTTCAGGCTGCATGTCGCCCAGATAGGCGTAGATCGTGACGCCGATCAGGACGAGCACCGCCAATACGACCAATGCCTTGAATATTCGTATCATTTGATTTCCTGTCTCGTCCTGCCTGTTGGTCTTGTTTGCGTGTCTGCCGCGCTGCCGATTGGCGCCTTGTCGCGGATTATATATGGCATTTCCGGCAAGTTCACGCCATTCAGGGCACATGAATCACGATTGGGCAAGACGATGCCGGCCAAGCGACAGAATAGACCCGCCAAGCCAAGGTTGAAGCGCACCGTGGTGCTGATTGGCATGATGGGGGCGGGCAAGACGGCGGTCGGAACGGCGCTTGCCAGGATGCTGGGCGTGCCATTCGTGGACTCCGATCAGGAAATCGAGCGCGCCGCGAACATGACCGTCGCCGAAATCTTCGAGCGCGATGGCGAGGCGTTTTTCCGCGCGCGCGAATCAGAGGTCCTGTCCCGACTGCTTGCCGGTCCGCCCTGCATCCTGTCTGCGGGGGGCGGCGCGTTCCTGGCGGAGCGAAATCGCGAGGAAATCGCGCGCCATGGCGTGGCGGTCTGGCTAAAGGCCGATCTTGACCTGTTGTGGTCGCGCGTTCGCCACAAGACGACTCGGCCCCTGTTGCGCACGCCCGATCCGCGCCGGACGCTGGCCGAGCTTCTGGCAGCGCGCGAGCCGATCTATGCCCAGGCTGGCCTGACGGTCGAGGCGCGGCCCCATTATTCCATCGACGACATGGCCCGCAAGGTGATCGAGACGCTCGCCACGCGGCCCGACATACTGGAGACGGCATGAAGACGACACCGCCCGACACCGTTCATGTGGCACTTGGCGCGCGCAGCTATGACGTCCTGATCGGTGACGGGTTGGTCGCGCGCGCCCGGGACTTCATCGCGCCGCTCTTGTCGCGCCCGCGCGTCGCGATCGTGACGGACGAGAACGTGGCTGCATTGCATCTGGATACACTTCGCAGCGGATTGCAGGGGATCGACAGCCCGGCACTTGCCTTGCCTCCGGGCGAGGCGACCAAGGGGTGGGAGCAGTTCTCTCGCACGGTGGACTGGCTTCTGTCCGAACGTATCGAACGGCGCGACATCGTCATCGCACTGGGGGGCGGCGTAATCGGCGACCTGGCGGGGTTTGCCGCGGCCGTTTTGCGCCGCGGGGTCCGTTTCGTTCAGATCCCGACCAGCCTTCTCGCGCAGGTCGACAGCTCGGTCGGCGGCAAGACCGGCATCAACTCGGTCCATGGCAAGAACCTGATCGGGGCGTTTCACCAGCCCTCTCTGGTGCTGGCCGATATCGGGGTTTTGGATACGCTGGCGCCGCGTGACTTCCTTGCCGGCTATGGCGAGGTCGTGAAATACGGCCTTCTGGGCGATGCGGACTTCTTTGCCTGGCTGGAACAGAACGGGCCGGCGCTTGCGCGCGGTGACCGGGAATTGCGCCGCAGGGCCGTGCGGCGCTCGGTCGAGATGAAGGCGCGGATCGTCGAGCGCGACGAAACCGAAAAGGGTGACCGGGCGCTGCTAAACCTTGGCCATACCTTTGCCCATGCGCTGGAAAAGGCGACCGGCTATTCGGACCGTCTTCTGCATGGCGAGGCCGTGGCGATCGGCTGCGCGCTGGCCTTCCAGCTGAGCCAGGATCTGGGCCTGTGCCCCCAGGAATGCCCCAGCCGCGTGCGCGCCCATCTGCGGGCGATGGGCATGAAATGCGATCTGACCGACATTCCGGGCGACTTGCCCGAACCTCAGACCTTGCTGGAGCTGATGGGGCAGGACAAGAAGGTGATCGATGGCCGGCTGCGCTTCGTGCTTGCGCGCGATATCGGCGCGGCTTTCGTGACTTCGGATGTCCCGCGCGAGTCTGTCCTGTCGGTTCTGTCCCGGTCGATGGGGCGGGGCTGAGCGTTCAGGTCACCTTGGCGCGGCGGCGATATTCCGGCCGGTCCCACGCGCGGTTGTGCATGATCCCGGCCAGGATTTCCACGGCCCGCCGGATATCCTCCGGCGACAGGTAAAGTGGCGTGAAACCAAACCGCAGAATGTCGGGCGCGCGGAAATCGCCGATCACGCCATTTGCGATCAGCGCCTGCATGATCGCATATCCTTCAGGGTGCCTGAAGCTGACCTGACTGCCGCGGGCAAGCGGATCGCGCGGCGATGCAAGGACAAGTTCGGGGCAGGCGGCTTCGACCCCGGCGATGAAGGCCTGCGACAGCTCTATCGACCTTGTGCGAATGTCGGACATGTCCACGCCGTCCCAGACGTCCAGCGCGGCATCGAGAGCGGCCATCTGCAGGATCGGAGGCGTTCCGACGCGCATCCGGTCGATTCCCTGTGCTGGGCGGTAATCGGGATCGAACGCAAATGGCGCCTCATGCCCCAGCCAGCCGGACAGGGCCGGACGAACCCGATCCGCGAGGTCTGGTGCCATGTGAATGAATGCCGGCGCGCCGGGCCCGCCGTTCAGGTACTTGTAGGTGCAGCCGACCGCGAAATCGACCCCGGCGGCGGTGACATCCACCGGAATCGCGCCAGCCGAATGGGCCAGATCCCAGAGGGTCAGCGCACCTGCCTGATGAGCGCGATCGGTCAGTCCGGCCATGTCGTGCATGCGCCCGGTCCGATAATCGACCTCGGTCAGCATCAGAACGGCAACCTCTTCGGTGATCGCATCCGCGACTTCCTCGGGTTCGACCACGCGCAGGACATGGCCCCGGCCCAGGGTTCGGATCAACCCTTGCGCCATGTAGATGTCCGATGGGAAATTGCCGCTGTCGGTCAGGATGACCTGCCTGTCGGCGCGCAGTTCTAATGCGGCGGCAAGCGCCTGATGCACCTTGATGGAAAGCGTGTCACCCAGAACGACAGTTCCGTGCGGCGCCCCGATCAGTCGCCCGATACGGTCGCCCAGCCTGCGCGGCATATCCATCCATCCCGCCCGGTTCCATGCGGTGATCAGCATCTGTCCCCATTCGGCCCGAGCGGTCCTGTCCAAACGCTCGATTGCGGCGCGCGGAAGCGGCCCCAGGGAATTGCCGTCAAGATAGATGATGCCTTCGGGCAGATCGAATAGGGCACGGGTCGCGGCGAAGTCGGTTGTCATTGCACAGGTCCACATGGTCCATCCGAGGGCGGAGACTGCCCGCGGCCGGGGCGCGAGGCAAGAGCGCAGCGTCGTCCTTGCCTTTGGCGCGAAATGCGAACACCTTTCGTGTCCGAGCTTGAGGCAGCAGTTTGGGGAGGGACCGCGCCATGGCGAAAGAGGTTGATTTTCCGCCGGTCTGGCTGGCTGGCTTTGCCTTTGCCGGTTGGCTGATCGGTTTACTCTGGCCTGTTCAGTTCGCGTGGAACGCGGTGATCGGGATGGTCCTTGTCGTTCTGGCCGTGGTCCTGATGGGGCTGGCCGCCCTGCAGATGCTGTTTGCCCGAACGACGGTCATTCCCCGTCGCGACCCAAGCGCATTGGTGACCGGAGGCGTGTTTCGACTGACCCGCAACCCGATATACCTTGCCGATGCGGTGCTGCTGACGGGGCTGTATTTCGGGTGGAATGCTCTTCTGGCCCTGCCTTTGGTTGCGGTTTTCATGTGGGTGATCGACCGGCGCTTCATTCGTGACGAAGAGGAACGCCTTGCGCGCCAGTTCGGAGAAGAGTTCGAAGCCTATCGCGCCACGACGCGACGTTGGTTGTGACAAAACTGCAAATATCGTTGCCGCGTCGCAGCATTCGTGGGCAAGAATGTTGCGCATCGGGCAGTCTTGCCCTACCGAAGTAACGCCAAGGATCCGCTGAACAGGAGGACGAACCAGGTGAAGATCGGAGTGCCAAAGGAAGTGGCCAAGGGCGAGGCGCGGGTCGCGCTGACGCCGGAATCGGCCACCCATATCCGCAAGCTGGGCCATGAATGTTTCATCGAATCCGGCGCCGGGGCCGCGGCGGGCTTTGAAGATGCCGCCTACGAGGCGGCGGGTGTCACGGTCATCAAGACGGCGGCCGCGCTGTACAAGGCGGTGGATGTCGTCGCCAAGGTCCGCCCACCCACCGAAACCGAGGTCAAGCGCCTGCGCAAGGGGCAGATCCTGATCTCGTTCTTCTATCCAGCGCAGAACAAGAAGCTGATGGAGCTGGCCGCCAAGCAGGGCGCGACGATCATCGCGATGGACATGGTGCCACGGATCTCGCGCGCGCAGAAGATGGATGCCCTGTCCTCGATGGCCAATATCGCGGGCTATCGTGCCGTGATCGAGGCCGCGAACAACTTCGACCGCTTCTTTACCGGTCAGGTGACGGCGGCGGGCAAGGTGCCGCCTGCCAAGGTCCTGGTCGTCGGCGCGGGCGTTGCGGGGCTTGCCGCGATCGGCGCTTCGGTCAGCCTTGGCGCGATCACCTATGCCTTCGACGTGCGCCCCGAAGTGGCCGAGCAGATCGAATCCATGGGGGCGAATTTCGTCTATCTGGACTTCGAGGATTCGAACCAGGATTCGGCCTCGACGGGCGGCTATGCGGCCCCGCAATCGGAAGAGTTCCGCCAGAAGCAGCTGGAAAAGTTCCGCGAACTGGCGCCCGAAATGGACATCGTGATCACCACGGCCCTGATCCCGGGGCGCGATGCGCCGAAGCTGTGGACCGAGGACATGGTCAAGGCGATGAAGCGCGGCTCGGTCATCGTGGACCTTGCGGCCGAGCGGGGCGGCAATTGCGAGCTGACCAGGCCGGACGAAAAGATCGTCACCGAAAACGGTGTGACCATCATCGGCTATACGGACTTCCCCAGCCGAATGGCGTCGCAATCGTCCTCGCTTTATTCGAACAACATCCGGCACATGCTGTCGGATCTTACGCCGAACAAGGACGGCCAGATCGTCATCAACATGGAAGATGACGTGATCCGTTCGGCCACGGTGACACATGAAGGCGAAATCACCTTCCCACCGCCGCCGCCAAAGGTGAAGGCGATTGCCGCGCCCAAGCCCAAGGAAAAGCCCCGCGAGCTGACGCCGGAAGAGCGCCGCGCCATGGAAATGGCCGAATTCCGCGAACAGACCAAGCGTCAGGCGATCCTTCTGGGCGTTGGCGGCGCTGCGCTGCTGGCAGTCGGCTCCGTGGCCCCGGCCAGCTTCATGCAGCATTTCATCGTGTTCGTGCTGGCGGTCTTTGTGGGCTTCCAGGTCATCTGGAACGTGGCGCATTCGCTGCACACCCCGCTGATGGCGGTCACCAACGCGATCTCGTCGATCATCATTCTTGGCGCCCTGATGCAGGTGGGATCGGGGTCGGCCCTGGTGGTCATCCTTGCCGCGCTGTCGGTCTTCATGGCCGGAATCAACATCTTTGGCGGGTTCCTGGTGACGCGCCGGATGCTTGCAATGTTCCAGAAATCATAAGGAGGCCGCGCAGATGGTTACCGGTTTCACCACGGCCGCCTATGTCGTTGCGGCGGTTCTTTTCATCCTGTCGCTGGGTGGCCTGTCGAACCAGGAAAGCGCCAAGCGCGCCGTCTGGTATGGCATCATCGGCATGGCGCTGGCCGTCCTGGCCACGCTTGCCGGCCCGGGTTCGGGTCTGTGGCTGTTGTCGCTTGTCCTGATCGCCGCGGGCGGCGTCATCGGCTGGTACATTGCCAAGCGTGTGCAGATGACCGAAATGCCGCAGCTGGTTGCGGCAATGCATTCGCTGGTCGGTCTGGCAGCGGTTTTCGTGGGCTACAACGCTCATCTGGAACTTGGCCGCGTTCTGGCCATCGACGAGGCTGCGCGCGAAGGGCTCAAGGGCTTTGCCGCGGTTCTGGCGCACAAGACGCAGGTCGAGATCAATATCCTGAGGGTCGAGCTGTTTCTGGGCATCTTCATCGGCGCGGTGACGTTCACCGGCTCGGTCGTTGCCTTTGGCAAGCTTGCGGGCAAGGTCAGCTCGAAGGCCGAAAAGCTGCCCGGCGGCCATGCCCTGAATGCCGGGGCGGCCGCATTGTCACTGCTGTGCATGATCTGGTATTTCAACAGCGGCGGCGCGCTGCCGCTGGTCGTGATGACGCTGGCCGCACTGTTCATCGGCTATCACCTGATCATGGGCATCGGCGGTGCGGACATGCCGGTCGTGGTGTCGATGCTCAACAGCTATTCCGGCTGGGCGGCGGCGGCGATCGGTTTCAGCCTGGGCAATGACCTGCTGATCGTCACGGGCGCGCTTGTCGGTTCGTCGGGTGCGATCCTGTCCTACATCATGTGCAAGGCCATGAACCGGTCGTTCATCAGCGTGATCCTGGGCGGCTTTGGCAATACAAGTGGCCCCGCGCAAGAGATCGAGGGCGAACAGGTCGCGATCGACGCCGAAGGCGTGGCGGCCGCGCTGAACGATGCTGACAGCATCATCATCGTGCCGGGCTATGGCATGGCGGTGGCGCAGGCGCAGAACTCGGTCGCCGAACTGACCCGCAAGCTGCGGGCCAAGGGCAAGAACGTGCGCTTTGCCATTCATCCGGTGGCCGGTCGTCTGCCGGGGCACATGAACGTTCTTCTGGCCGAGGCCAAGGTTCCATACGACATCGTGCTGGAAATGGACGAGATCAACGACGACTTCCCCGAAACGGACGTCGTCATCGTGATCGGGTCCAATGACATCGTGAACCCGGCCGCGCAGGAAGATCCCAACAGTCCCATCGCCGGAATGCCGGTGCTGGAGGTCTGGAAGGCAAAGCAGGTGATCGTACTGAAGCGCGGGCAGGGCACCGGCTATTCGGGTATCGAGAATCCGCTGTTCTACAAGGAAAACACGCGCATGTTCTATGGCGACGCCAAGAAGTCGATCGACAGCCTGTTGCCGTTGATCGATTGATCGGCCCGGGATTGCATGCGCTGCGCCCCGCCCCAGTGGCGGGGCGTTTGCGTTCCGGGGCGTTGCAGGAATGCAAGTATGCCATTGTGTGCCTTTGGGAACGCCAAGGCTTGGGTGCACTTGCCGTTCGGCACGCTACTCTGTGGGCAGATCTTGAGGACCCAGACTGGCCATGATTCAGGACCATCCCCTGCGCTATGCGCTTGTGAACGAACTTCACGCCCGCCCGTTTCCGTCCATCGAGGTTCCCTCGCATGCGGTCTATCTGGCGATCAAGCAGCCGCAGAACGCGCATACGCGCGACCGCGCGGCGGATCGGGCGCATCTTCTGGAACTGCTTGACCGCCATGGCGCCGCGCATCCGCCCGAAGACGCCACGCATCATTCGGCCCGTATCGGGCGGCATGAGCTGAAATGGGAAAGCCATACCGAATTCGTCACCTACACGGCCCATGCCAAGGGTGTCGGCGAAAGGGCCTTTTCGCCCGCGGAAGCCGAGGTCTTTCCTGCCGACTGGTTGTCGCGCGCGCCGGGCTGCCGGATCGTGTCAATCCTCATGCGCATCGAAACCCTTCCCGAGGATCTGGGCATCGTCCGCGAGCGCCTTGAACAGTGGTTCGTGCCTGAAAGTCTGGCCTGTTCGTGGGTCCTTGACGAGGCTGCGATCGTCGCGACCGACTTTCAGATCGATCCGGCCGGGCATATGCGCTTTGCCGTTTTCGTTCGTCCCGGGACCGGTTCGCGGCGCGTCGGCCGCATCGTGCAGCGGCTGTGCGAAATCGAAACCTATCGCACGATGTCGATGCTGGGGCTGGGGCGTGCGCGTCAGCTGAATGCCCAGCTGAATGCAATTGACCCCCGCCTGTCGGACCTGGTGTCGCGCATGTCCAACAGGGATACCGATGCCGAAGAGACGCTTCACGCGCTGCTGCAGATATCGGCCGAGCTGGAGATGCTGGCGGTGCGCAACACGTTTCGCTTCGGCGCGACCGGCGCTTACGAGGCAATTGTCAATCAGCGCATCGGAGTATTGCGCGAAAGTCGCTTCAATGGGCGCCAGACTTTCGCGGAATTCATGATGCGCCGCTATGACCCGGCGATGCGGACGGTCAAGTCCGCCGAACGCCGGTTGGAGCAGATGGCGGCACGCTCGGCGCGGGCCGCCGAATTGCTGCAGGCGCGGGTCGATGTCGAAAGGTCGGCCCAGAACCAGCGGCTGCTGGAAAGCATGGATCGGCGTGCCGACCTGGCTCTGCGGCTGCAACATACGGTCGAGGGGCTTTCGGTCGTCGCCATCAGCTATTACGCCGTCAACCTTGCAGCCTATCTGGCCTATCCCCTGGCCGATCCCTTGGGCGTCGCGAAGGGGATGTTGACGGCGACCCTGGTGCCGCCGGTCATGCTGGCCGTGTGGCTGCTTGTGCGGCGGATCCGGCGGCAGATGCATCGAACGCCCGGTCCGCAAGACGTGCACCAAGGATGATTGCGCCCAGCGCCAGCAGAGCCGCAACGGACAGGGTCGAGGCTCCGGACAGCCCGGCTCCGACCGTGCACCCACCCGCCAGCACGCCGCCAACACCCATCAGTGTGCCGCCGGTCAGATAGCGGCCCATCTCTCGCGGTGTGCTGAAGCCCTGCCAGCGAAAGCGGCCACCGATCAACGAGAGCAGAGCCGCTCCGACGAGAACGCCCCCAAACAGGCCGGTTCCAAATCCCGCGGGGACCGCGCTGGAGGCAATGACCCAGAACAGAGATTCGGCCGCGGGCAGGGTGAAGGACAGGCTTTCGACCGCGATCGGGTCGAATTCGTCCTGCAGAACCAGACCGGTGCCCAACCAGCCAAGCGGAACCAGCGCCCCCAGCAATGCCGCGAGGAACAGCATGCGCGGTGCGGCGCCCGAGCGCAGCGCAAGCCATATCCCGAACAAGGACAGGACGGCGGTTGCCACGATCGGCCCACCGGGAACCGCGCCAAGCGAGGCGGCTTCCCCGACGGGCAGGATGATGCTGCCAAGCGCCGTCCGGACCGGGGCGAGCACACCCTTCAGCGTGGCATGTGCCGCAATGGCAAAGACGATCATCACGGTCAGGGCGCGCAGGTTCCCCGTGCCGGCCAGCACGGTCAGACGCGAAGCACAGCCGCGTGTCAGGACCATTCCCGCGCCAAACAGCAACCCGCCGACCACGATTGCCAAAACCGGCAGATCCGGGGCAAGGAAGCGATGCTCGCTCAGATCGACAAGGCCGAGGCCGGTGGCAATCTGCATTCCGGCAATGGCCACTGCAAAGGCAATGGCCCAGACGCCTTGTGCGCTTCGGCGGTCCGGCGCATCAACAACGATCGCGCGCCGCAGGCAAAAGCGGGTGACTTCGGCAAGGGCTCCGAATGCAAGGCCGATGAGAATCCCAAGCAGCACCGAGGCGCTGCGGGGGTCCAGAGAGTCCAGTCCGAGCTGTTCAAGCATTGGTCATGTCCCGATATGGAATTTCGTCCCATATACATGTTTGAATGCGACGAATTAATCCCAATCGCGGGTAGTATGACCGGAAAAGCCAGAACAAAGTTTCGAAAATTCGTGGCGCACAAAGATGGAGGCCGCTTGCAGAAGCGAAACCCGGATCATGGTCAACCCCACCGCATGCCGTGGCGGAAGGGCGTTCTTTTTTGGGCCTAGAGCCGGTCGCGCAGCGAGAACCAGACCATCGCCAGGACAAGCAGCGGCCACCGAAGCGAGGTGCCGCCGGGGAAGGGGCGTGAGGGAACACTGGCCATGACGTCAAAACGCTCGGCCTGGCCGGCAATGGCCTCGGCCAGAAGCCTGCCCCCCATGGTCGCCATCGCAACGCCATGGCCGGAATATCCGGAAGCGGACAGGATATTCCCGCGGATGCGGGCGAAATGCGGCATCCGGTTCATGGTGATGCCCAGCGTCCCGCCCCAGGCATGGGTGATGCGGACATTTTTCAGCTGTGGGAAGATTTCCAGCATCGGACGACGCACCAGCGCGGCGATATCCCGCGGAAACCGATAGCCGTAACTCTCCGATCCGCCGAAAAGCAGACGATGATCATGCGAAAAGCGGAAATAGTTGACGACGAACTTGGTATCCGCAACCGCGTGGTTGTTGCGCAGAATTTCCTCCTGCGCGGCGGGGTCCATCGGTTCGGTCGCGATGATGAAATTGTTGATCGGCATGACCCGCCTGGCGACTTCGGGCTGCAGCCCGCCCAGATAGCCGTTGCATGCCAGCACGACATGTTCGGCCGAGATCCGCGCCTTGTCGGTGTGCAGCACGACCCGCGCTCCGGGCTCGATCCGCGTTACGCGTGACATTTCCATGATCCGTGCGCCGGCCGCGCGTGCCGCACGCGCCAGTCCGAATGCATAACGCAACGGATGAAGATGCCCCCCGCCCATGTCGATGTCCCCGCCGTGATAGGCGGGGGAGTTGACCAGATGGCGCAGCTCTTCGCGCGAAAGGGGACGGATCTGATCATAGCCATAGTCACGCGCCATCTTCTCGGCATAGGCATGCGCATGGGGCACGAGGCGCGCGCGGTGGCAGGCATGGATGATGCCCGGCGCAAAGCCCGCATCCGGTGCGTGTCGCGCGGCCAGATCGCGCGTCAGGGCGACGGCCTCCTGGGCGATATCCCAAAGCTTGCGCGCATGATCCAGGCCGACCAGCTTTTCCAGCTCGTCCTGCTCCAGCCTTTGGCCCGTGCCGACCTGACCGCCGTTGCGACCGGAGGCGCCAAAGCCGACCCGCTGGGCCTCGACCAGCGTCACGTCATAACCACGCTCGGCCAGATGCAGCGCGGCCGACAATCCGGTATAACCGCCCCCGACCACGCAGACGTCACATCGGATCTCGCCTTCTGCCGGGGCAAGGGGGCCGGGCGGAACCGCCGTTTCCGCATACCACGAACGCGGGTATTCCCCCGGCTGGTCATTTGCTGTCAGAATGTCCATGCCGTTCAGGCCGCCTTCAGAAGCCCCTCTGCCTTGATCTCGGCATAGCATTCGTCCAGCGACTTCCATGCGCGTTCGATCAGGATGTCGATTTCCTCGGGGCGGATGACCAGCGCGGGCGCGATGATCATGCGGTCGCCGACATGGCGCATGATCAGATCATTGGCAAAACAGCGCTCGCGGCAGCGATAACCGACCGTCCCGGGCTCGGCCGCAAAGCGCGCCCGGCGCTCCTTGTCCGGCGTCAGGGCGATCGACCCCATCAGGCCCACAAGCTGGGCTTCGCCGACCAGGGGGTGTTCGGTCAGGCCCTTCCATTTCTCGGCCAGATAGGGGTGAGCGACGTTGCGCACGTGATCGATGATGCCCTCATCCTCGATGATCTCGAGATTGCGCAGCGCCACCGCCGAGGCGACCGGGTGTCCCGAATAGGTATAGCCGTGATTGAAGTCCTCGCCCGACTCGGCCACCGTGCGATAGACCTCATTGCAGATGATCGATCCGCCGATCGGGGCATAGCCCGACGACAGGCCCTTGGCGATCGTCATGATATGCGGCCGGATGCCCATCGTCTGGCTGCCGAACCAGTTTCCGGTGCGGCCAAAGCCCGTGATGACCTCGTCGGCGATCAGCAGGATACCGTATTCGTCGCAGATGCGCTGGATCTCGGGCCAGTAGGTTTCGGGCGGAACGATCACGCCGCCCGCGCCCTGGATCGGCTCGGCGATGAAGGCGGCGACCCGGTCGGCGCCGATTTCCTGGATCTTCTGCTCCAGTTCGCGCGCGCGGGCGATCCCGAATTCCTCGGGCGTCATGTCGCCGCCTTCGCCCCACCAGTAAGGTTGGTTGATATGCACGATGTCGGGGATGGGCAGGCCGCCCTGGGCATGCATGCCCGACATTCCGCCAAGGCTGGCCCCGCCCATGGTCGAGCCGTGATAGGCGTTCTTGCGGCTGATGATGACCTTTCGCTGGGGCTGGCCCTTGACGTCCCAATAGCGGCGGACAAGCCTGATATTCGTATCGTTCGCCTCGGAGCCCGAGCCGGCATAGAAGACATGGTTCAGATCGCCGGGCGCAAGCTGTGCGATCTTTGCCGCCAGCGCGATGGCCGGCACATGGGATGTCTGAAAGAACGTATTGTAATAGCAAAGCTCTTCCATCTGCCGCGCGGCAACTTCGGCCAGTTCGCGCCGACCATAGCCGATATTGACGCACCAGAGCCCGGCCATGCCGTCGATGATCTCGTGCCCGTCGCTGTCGGTCAGCCAGACGCCCTTGCCGCGCGTGATGATGCGGGCGCCCTTTCTTGCCAGGGCAGCGTCATCCGTAAAGGGATGCATGTGATGCGCCGCGTCCAGCGCCTGAAGCTCCGCCGTGGGCAGGTGGTTCGTGATCTTCGTCATGACTGACCCCATCTGTGGCTGGGAATTCGGATGATTTCGCGAATCGGCGGGCCGCGACGGGGCCGGGCCGGGTTCGTCCTTTGCTCAGGATATGATCAAAGACGCTGAAGTCAACGGCATTTGATCAAATTGAATCGACCACGAGGGACTGGCGAACCTGCTCGATTCCCTGTTCGATATCGGCGGCGATGGCCGCCGCGGCCTGGTCGCCATCGCGAGCGCGCAGGGCTGCAAGCGTGTCCGAATGCCGGTCGGGCAGATTGGCGGTTCCGAACCTGCCGCATACGACGCGCAATGACGGGCCGGAACGCAGCCAAAGCATGCGTGCAAGCGACAGAAGGATTGGCGCGCCGGCGCGCTCATACAGGGTGAAGTGGAACTGATAATTGTTCAACAGATAGCGGTGAATGTCCCCCGTCGCGATGGCCTGGTCGATTTCCAGATCGCGCTCTTTCAGAATGATTATATCATCGTCATCAATGTATTGTGCGGCGATCTTCGCAAGTTTTGGTTCGATCGACAGGCGTGCATGGGCCAGCTCGTCCAGTTGCGACTGGGTCAGCTGCGGCACGACAACGCGGCGGTTGCCCAGAAATTCCAGCGCGCCCTCGGCCGTCAGACGCCGGATCGCCTCGCGCACGGGCGTCATGCCCGCGTTCAGCAGAGAGGTCAGGCCCTGAATCGTGACCGATTGTCCCGGTGCAAGCTGACCGAACAGAATCATGTCTCGCAGCCGGCGATAGGTCACCACGTGCGTGGGAACCTTGCCGTCGGCTGTCGGATCGGTGATTTCTTTCATCCCTTGCCCTTGTCGGCGAATATGCGAAATTCATTCCGTCCATGATAGATGGGGCATGCCCGGAATGCCAACTTGATCGACGCGCCAAATTTGATCAAACTGTTCCGGGGAAGAGCGACGGTCAGGGGTGGCCGGCGGTCCAACAGAACACAGGAGGTAACATGCGTACTTTGGGGATGACGATGGCGGCCTGCCTTGCAGCGGCGTCCATCGCCGGGGCCGAGGAGGTCCACGTTTACAACTGGTCGGACTACATCGACGAATCGCTGCTGGAGAAGTTCGAGAAGGAGACCGGGATCGACCTGATCTACGACGTCTTCGATTCGAACGAACTGCTTGAAACCAAGCTGCTGGCCGGCAATTCCGGCTATGACGTCGTCGTTCCCACGGGAACCTTCCTGCAGCGGCAGATCCAGGCCGGCGTCTTCCAGAAGCTGGACAAGTCCAAGCTGCCCAATATCGTCCACATGTGGGACGTGGTGATGGAGCGCACGGCGAAGTATGACCCGGGCAACGAATATTCGGTCAACTACATGTGGGGCACGACCGGGATCGGCGTGAACATCAACAAGGTCAAGGAAGTTCTGGGCGAGGATGCGCCGGTCGACTCGCTCGCCCTGGTCTTTGATCCGGCGAACATGGAAAAGCTCAGCCAGTGCGGCGTGCATTTCCTTGACGCCCCAACCGAGATGATCCCGGCGGCGCTGAAGTATCTGGGTGAAGATCCCGATGCCCAGGACTGGGAGACGATCCAGAAGGCCGAACCGGTCCTGACGGCCGTGGCCCCCTTCGTGCAGAAGTTCCATTCGTCCGAGTACATCAACGCCCTGGCGAATGGCGATATCTGCGTCGCGTTCGGCTGGTCGGGTGACATCCTGCAGGCGCGCGACCGTGCCGCCGAGGCCGACAACGGCGTCGAGATCGAGTATCACATTCCCAAGGAAGGCGCGCTGATGTGGTTCGACCAGATGGCGATCCCCGCGGATGCACCAAACCCGGACGGGGCGCACAAGTTCATCAACTTCATGATGGACCCTGAAAATGCGGCCGCGGCGTCGAACTATGTCTATTACGCCAACGGCAACAAGACGAGCCAGCAGTACCTGAACGAGGATGTCATCGGGGATCCGGCGATCTATCCCGATGAGGAGACACTGCAGAACCTTTACACCGTCTCGCCGTGGGATTCGAAGACCAACCGGCTTGCCACCCGGATGTGGACCAAGATCAAGTCCGGCACCTGATCGGTCAGTCTTGACACGGCCCCGCGCCAGCCGGCGCGGGGCTTTCCCGAACACGAGGACATCATGGCCCAGCCCGCCAATCGGCCCGTCTTTGCCCCCTGGAATGACCCCGACGAAAAGCCCCTGATCCGGTTTGGAAACGTCACCAAGCGCTTTGGCGACTTTATCGCGATCGACAATCTGACGCTGGATATCTACCGGCGGGAGTTCTTTGCCCTGCTTGGGCCTTCGGGCTGTGGCAAGACCACGCTGATGCGGATGCTGGCCGGGTTTGAATCGCCCAGCGAAGGCACGATCCTGCTGGACGGGCAGGATATCGTGCCGGTTCCGCCCAACCGTCGCCCGGTCAACATGATGTTCCAGAGCTATGCGCTGTTCCCCCATTTGAATGTCTGGGACAATATCGCCTTCGGTCTGCGGCGCGATGGACTGCCAAAGGAGCAGATCGCCGAACGGGTCGAGAAGATGCTGAAGCTGACGCGGCTCGAGAAATTCGCGCGCCGCAAGCCGCACCAGATCTCGGGCGGGCAGCGCCAGCGCGTGGCCCTTGCGCGCAGCCTGGCCAAGGCGCCCAAGCTTCTGCTGCTGGACGAACCCCTGGGCGCGCTGGACAAGAAGCTGCGCCAGGAGACCCAGTTCGAGCTGATGGACATTCAGGAGCGCACCGGCACGACCTTTGTCATCGTCACGCACGACCAGGAAGAAGCCATGACCGTGGCCAGCCGTGTCGCCGTCATGGACCATGGCCGGATCGTGCAGGTGGATACGCCCGACCGGATCTATGAGAGCCCGAATTCGGTCTACGTGGCCGACTTCATTGGCGAGGTGAACATCATCCGCGGACGCGCCACGCCGCAGGCTGGCGGCCGCGTGTCCATTGCCTGGGCCGAGGGCCAGCCCGAGATCCTCGCCGAGGCGGCCGACCCGCCGTCGCCGGGCGCCGAAGTTCACTTTGCCATCCGCCCGGAAAAGGTCCTTATCTCGAAGGGCAGGCCAACGGATCGGGCGAACGTGATTCAGGGGCGGGTGCATGACATTGCCTATCTGGGCAACATCTCGACCTACAAGGTCGAGGTCGCGGGCGGATTGATGGTCAAGGCGCAGATGACCAATGCTCGCCGCATCGCGAACCGGGACATCACATGGGACGATACGGTCTGGCTGTCCTTCACGGATACCGCCGGCATCGTCCTGCCGGGCTGAGGGGGATTGGCATGAACTGGCGCCGGGTCCTGCTGATTGCCACGCCCTATCTTTGGCTTTTCTTCTTCTTCCTCGTGCCCTTTGCGATCGTGTTCAAGATCGCGCTGTCGGACTATGCGCTGTCGATTCCGCCCTATACGCCACAACTTGACCTGTCGCAGGGTTGGCAGGGACTCGTCGAATTCTTCGGTGCGCTGGACTTCGAGAATTTCGCGTTCCTTGCGCAGGATCCGTTGTATTACACGGCCTATCTGTCCAGCCTGAAGATCGCGACGATCTCGACGGCGATCACGCTGCTGGTGGGCTACCCGATTGCCTATGGCATGGCCCGCGCGCCCGAGGAATGGCGCCCGACGCTGATGATGCTGGTCATATTGCCATTCTGGACCAGCTTTCTGATCCGGGTCTATTCCTGGATTGGCATCCTGTCGACCGAAGGCTTCCTGAACCAGACCCTGATGTGGCTGGGCCTGATCGATGAACCCCTAGCGATCATGAATACCAACAAGGCCGTCTATATCGGTATCGTCTATACCTATCTGCCGTTCATGATCCTGCCCATCTATTCGGCGCTGGAGAAGCTGGACACGTCGCTGATCGAGGCGGCCGAGGATCTGGGCTGTTCACGCCTGTCGGCCTTCTGGCTGGTAACCTTCCCGTTGTCGCGGCCGGGCGTCATCGCGGGCTGTTTCCTGGTGTTCATCCCGGCGATCGGAGAATTCGTCATTCCCTCGATCCTTGGCGGGAACGAGACCCTGATGATCGGCAAGACGCTTTACGAGGAATTCTTCGCGAACCGTGACTGGCCGGTGGCCTCGGCCGTGGCGGTGGTGCTGCTGGCGATCCTGATCGTCCCGATCATCCTGTTCCAGCGCAACGAGCAGAAGCAGAGGGAGGCCGACCAATGAACCGCCGGTTTTCCTGGTTCAACGCCACCGCGCTGACCCTGGGCTTTGCATTCCTTTATCTGCCCATGGTCATCCTGGTGATCTTCTCGTTCAACGAATCCAAGCTGGTCACCGTCTGGGCCGGTTTCTCGACCAAGTGGTATGGTGAGCTGTTTCGCAATCAGGCCTTCCTGGATGCGGCGTGGGTCACGCTGAAGGTCGCCGTCATGTCGTCGACGCTTGCAACGATCCTGGGCACGATGGCGGCCTATGCGATGGTGCGCGGGGGGCGCTTTCCCGGCCGGACGCTGTTTTCCGGCATGATCTATGCGCCGCTTGTCATGCCCGAGGTGATCACGGGTCTTTCGCTTCTGCTTCTGTTCATCTCGATCGGGCTGGACCGCGGGGTGATGACCATTACCCTGGCGCATACGACCTTCACGATGTGCTATGTCTCGGTCGTGGTCTCGTCGCGGCTTGTCACCTTCGACCGGTCACTTGAGGAAGCCGCGCTGGACCTGGGCTGCACACCGTTCCAGGCTTTCAGGCTGGTGACCCTGCCGATCATCGCGCCCGCCGTGATCTCGGGATGGCTTCTGGCCTTCACGCTGTCGCTGGACGATCTCGTTATCGCGTCGTTTACCGCCGGACCATCCTCGACGACGCTGCCGATGAAGATCTTCTCGTCGGTCCGCCTGGGCGTGAGCCCCGAGATCAACGCCCTCTCCACGATCCTGATCGGACTGGTGACGGCTGCGGTCATCACCGCCTCGCTGATCTCGAAACGGTCCATTGCCATGCGAGAGGCTGACCAGCAGGCTGCGGCGCGGGCCTGAACCATGCGCCGCATTTACGAGCCGCATGCCTATGGTCGGGGTCCGGTCGAGGCATGCTGGTGGGATCGGACGGTCCGGCGCCCCGAATTCGACGGCCCGTTGACCGAAGAAGCACGGGCCGATGTCGCCATCGTGGGGGCGGGATATACCGGGCTGTCGGCGGCCCTGCATCTGGCGCAGGCCGGCGCCCACGTCGTGGTGGTCGAGGCGGGCCGTATCGCCTTTGGCGCGTCGGGTCGAAACGGAGGCTTTTGCTGCCTTGGTGGCGCAAAGGCTTCGGACGGCGCGATCTTGCGCCGCTTCGGCAGTCAGGCGCTGGATGAGTGGAATGCGGCCCAGCGCGAGGCCATCGCACTTGTCCAGCAATTGTTGCAGGAAAATGGCATCGAGGCCGATGTCCATTCCCGCGACGGCGAGGTCATGCTGGCCCACCGACCCAGGGATCTCGCGGCGCTTCGCGATGAACAGGCGGTGTTCGAGTCCGCCCATGGCCTGCGTTGCGAACTGCTCACGCCCTCGGAGCTGGCCTCACGGGGCATGGCAAGCCCGGCCTTTCATGGCGGGCTCCTCTACCCGATGGGGTTTGCGCTCAATCCGTTGAAATACGCCCTCGGCCTTGCGAAGGCGGCCAGGCGGCATGGTGCGATCCTGCATGAGGACAGTCCGGTCCTTGGCATCGAGCGTCAGGCCGATACCTATCGGCTGCGCACGCAGGACGGGTGTCTTGTGGCAAGACGCCTGATCGTCGCCACGAATGGCTATTCCAGCGAGGATGTCCCGCCTTGGATGGCGGGGCGCTATCTGCCCGCGCAATCGGCAATCCTTGTGACACGGCAGTTGACCGAGTCCGAGCTTTCCGCCCAGGGCTGGACCACCGATCTGATGGCCTACGATACGCGGAATCTGCTGCACTATTTCCGACTGATGCCCGATCGCCGCTTCCTGTTCGGCATGCGCGGAGGCGTCCTTGCCGGTCCCGCTGCCCAGGCCCGGATGCGCGCCATGCTGCGGCGCGATTTTGAAAGAATGTTCCCGGCCTGGTCGCGGGTCGAGACGCCCTTTTACTGGTCCGGTCTGGTATGCCTGTCGCGCGACCTTGTTCCGCATGTGGGACCGATTGGCGACTGGCCTTCCGCCTGGGCCGGGTTTGCATATCACGGCAACGGCGTGGCCATGGGCACGTTTGCGGGCAGGCTGCTGGCCGATCTGGCGCTTGGGCGCGGTCGGAGTCCTGCCGTCATGGCCGCGCCGGCACGACCGATCCCGGGTGGCGCGTGGCGCAGGCTTGTCCTGCCGGTTGCCTATGCCTGGTACGGGCTGCGGGATCGGTTCTGATCCTGTCGCGCCCCCTTGCGGCCCGGCGCAATTTGCCAGACGATCTGCGCCCAGTCGCCCATGCCGGAGAGTGCCCGTATGCCCATCCGAAACCGCTTTGCCGATCTTCTGCCAGAGCTCATTGCCTGGAGGCATGATTTCCACGCGCATCCCGAACTGATGTTCGAAACGCATCGTACGGCCGCGCGCGTGGCCGAGCTGCTGCGCGAATTCGGCGTCGACGAGGTGGTCGAGGGGATCGGCCGGACCGGGGTCGTGGGCATCATTCGGGGAAGGCGTGACAGCCAGGGCAGGGTGATCGGCCTGCGCGCCGACATGGACGCCTTGCCGATCGAGGAAGCGGTCGAAAGACCCCATGCCTCGACCGTGCCAGGGTGCATGCATGCCTGTGGGCATGACGGACACATGACCATGCTGCTGGGGGCAGCCAGATACCTGGCAGAGACCCGCAATTTCGATGGCACGGCAATCGTCGTCTTCCAGCCCGCCGAGGAGGGCGGCGGCGGCGGGCGCGAGATGTGCGCCGACGGATTGATGGAGCGTTTCGGTATCCAGGAAATATACGGGATGCACAACTGGCCCGGCATGCAGGCGGGCAGTTTTGCCATTCGCCCGGGGCCATTTTTTGCCGCCGCCGACCAGTTCGAGATCGAGGTCGAGGGCAGGGGCGGTCATGCCGCGCGTCCGCATGAAGCAATCGACACGACCCTGGTCGCGGCCCATATCGTCGTTGCGCTTCAGGGCATTGTCAGCCGCAATATCGATCCCACCGAACAGGCGGTGGTCAGCATTACCAGCTTCGAAACCGACGGTGACGCCTATAACGTGATCCCTCAGAAGGCATTGTTGAAAGGCACGGTGCGCAGTCTGGACCAGACAACCCGTGCCATCGCACAGGAACGCCTTGGACAGATTGCCCGTTCGATCGCCCAGGCCTTTGGCGCACGGGCCGAGCTGAATTACATGCCAGGCTATCCCGTCATGGTGAATGCGCCAGAGCAGACCGAATTTGCCGCCGAGGTCGCGCGCAGGGTTGCGGGCGAATGTGCCGAGGCACCGCTGATCATGGCTGGCGAGGATTTCGCCTATATGCTCGAGGAACGCCCCGGCGCCTATATTCTTGTTGGCAACGGCTCGGGGCCGATGCTGCATCACCCTGAATACGATTTCAACGACGAGATAATGCCCGCCGGCTGTTCATTCTGGGCGGACCTGATCGAACAGCGGATGCCGCTTTCGTCCTTGGACAGCATCTGCAACGTAAGCGGGCAAGGTATGTCGCGATAGAATCTGTGCAGAACCTCGCGCGCCAGCGGTGCGATCCGGGTGTCGTTGCAGCAGGCAAACAGCGTGGCGCAGGATCGCAGCTTCATCGCGTCGACTTCGCCCAGAATCTGCTCGGCGCTTACCGTTGGGTGTGACAGGATTACGTGGAATGCCTCGGCCAGACGAGGGCCCAGCACCGGGTCGGCGGCGTAGGCGCATGCATCCTCCAGATCCCGCAGGCCGAAACGGTTCGCCATTTCCGAACGGCCAAGCCCGCGAAGCTGCGAAAAAAAATGAACCACATCCAGTGACCCTGCTTGCGGCCCGAGCGCAATTCCTCAAGCGCACGCTCAAAGGTGTTGCGTTGGGCATCGATATGATGTTCAAACCCCATGCGGCCCACCCCACTTGCGGGAAAGTTTCCACCAATCGCCTGGAATACTCAACCAATCCGGTCCTTTGCTGGGCGGGACTTGTCCATTTGGACATGTCCCAAAATGCTAGTTCCCTCTTATGATGAACGAAGCTTTAATACACCTATAGAGGGTAGTAAGTGGTGACGGTTACCGAGATAGTGGTGTAATTCCGAGTGGACTGTTGGGTATTTTGAAACAGTATCAGGGCCTGCAGGAAACTGCAGGCCCTTATTCTTTCCGGATGGCTTCGGGCTTTTCAATCGCACGCATATCTGTTCGGCCGGCGCCGGGAATTTCCGCTGGGTCCCGGTCAAGTCCTCCCGCGCAAAGATTTGGTTAACCATCTGGCAGGACACTCGTCCCATGCGATGGATATGCTTCTTGATTCTTTTCACTGGCGCCTGCGTTTCACCCGCGCCCGATTTCTTCGGCGCCGAGCGTCATGATCTGACTTTGGACGGTATCGACTTTGTCGTGTATCACAAGGGCAGCGAAGTCGAGGTCGTGCGAATGAATTACCTGCCCCGTGCCCAACGGGCGCATGTGCCGGCCCTGATGCGACAGGTGGCGGAAAGGGCGACCGGATGCAGGGTGGTTCCCAACTCCATGCGAACACGGTTGCCCGGCGATACCGGAGTTGCCCGTTTCGACCTTGATTGCGTTTGACCAGGGTCAAATCCGGCACGGATTCACGCTGTTAAGGTGCAGGCGTCAAGACGTTGGAGGCTGACGAATGCTGCGCCTGTTTTTCATCATCTATACGCTTGCCGGCGTCACTCTCGCCGGGGCGGGTATCATCGCGGTTCTGACCGTCGGGATGGTTGACATGTGGTCAATCATCGTTGCCGCAGCGATTGGCGCCCTGCTGGCGGTTCCAGTTGCGTGGGTCGTGGCGCGCCGACTGGAATCAGACTGAAGCCGTAGACAGGAAGGTCCGGACCGCGTCTTCGAATTCGCGCGGCTTTTCGGCGTGCAGCCAATGGCCCGCATCGGCAATCCGTGCAATCACGGCATGCGGGAACAGGTCTTTGATCGTGTCACGATGCTGCGGCAAGACGTAGTCCGAATTTGCGCCGGCAAGGAACAGCGTTGGTTTTTCGAACCGGCCCTGCGTGCCCGGCCATCCGGTGATGTGCTGCATTTCGCGGTCCAGCACGTCGAGGTTCAACAGCCATCGCGGCGGGTCTGACTTCAGGTCCAGAGATTGAAGAAGAAAGGCCCGTACCTGCGGGCTTTCGATATCGGCAGCGAGTCGCTTGTCGGCCTCACTGCGCAGGGTCAGGCCATTCAGGTCAAGATTGCGCATGGCCCGGATCAGGTGCGACTGGCTGTGCCCGTAGCCGACCGGCGCAATGTCCGCGACGACCAGGCGGCGAAGCAGGTCCGGTCGTGTCAGGACAAGCTGCATCGCGGCCTTGCCACCCATCGAGTGCCCCACCAGGTCGACCGGCACGCCGACATGCTCGATCAGCTCGGCCAGATCGGCCGCGAGGTCTTCGTATCGATGCGTGTCGGCATGGAAGCTGCGCCCGTGATTGCGCATGTCGGGAACGATCACGCGATGATCGCTGGCAAGGCGGCGCGCGATCGCGCCCCAGTTGCGCGCCGAGCCGAACAGGCCGTGCACGATCATGATCGGCGTGCCCGGGTTCGTCGCCCCGTATTCGTCGAAGTTCAACATGGCCTCAGACCTAACGCAGTGCCGCGGCCACTTCCAGTGCCCATGTTCATGCGCTAAGTCGAGAGGGGAGGGTCACATGATGCAAGGTTCGGTCGAACGGCAGGCAGAGGAGGTGGCGCGCCTGATTGCGGCCCGGCTGGGCGTCAAGGCGGGCAGTCCGGATGCAGCCGTGGCGCGCGCAAGACGCAAGTTGCCGGCCCGTATCCGCCGTGCGGCCGATGAATTGATCCAAGCCGCCGCCATGGACCGGCATCCGCGGTTGCGCCTGATGGTCGACCGAAACCGGACCGATCGCGCCTATCGGACCTGCATGCGTTACCTGCGCCCGTTGGGGGCCCGAGAGCGCCGGCGGGCTATCGTCCTCGACGCGCTTTCGGCGATGGGCCGAGCCGTGTTCGGGGTGCTGGTGCTGGTCATTGCCTGGTTGGCATGGCGTGGGCCGCAGTGACCGCCGGAAATGGAAAGCGGCCCCCGCCGGTATGCAGAGGCCGCAGTCCATGATGATTGAGATTCACAGGTCGGGATAGAGCGGGAAGCGCGCGCAGAGCGCGGCGACTTCGGCGCGCACCTTGGCCTCGACCTCGGCGTTGCCCTCGGCCCCATTCGCCGCAAGGCCATCGACTACCTCGATGATCATTCGGGCGATCTGGCGGAATTCTTCCTCGCCAAAGCCACGGGTCGTGCCGGCGGGGGTGCCCAGACGAATGCCCGAAGTCACGGTCGGTTTTTCGGGGTCGAACGGGATGCCGTTCTTGTTGCAGGTGATATGGGCGCGACCCAGGGCCTTTTCGGTGTCGTTACCCTTGACCTTTTTCGGCCGCAGATCGACCAGCATCACATGGGTGTCCGTGCCGCCGGTCACGATGTCCAGCCCGCCCTTCATCAGCTCGTCCGCCAGGGCCTGGGCGTTGCGCACGACCTGTGCTGCATAGGTCTTGAACTCCGGCCGCAATGCTTCACCAAAGGCGACGGCCTTGGCGGCGATGACATGCATCAGCGGCCCGCCCTGGATGCCGGGGAAAATGGCCGAGTTGACCTTCTTGGCGATCTCTTCGTTGTTCGTCAGGATCATGCCGCCGCGGGGCCCGCGCAGGGTCTTGTGCGTGGTCGTGGTCACGACATCGGCATGTGGGAAGGGCGATGGGTGGACGCCACCCGCGACGAGGCCCGCGAAATGGGCCATGTCCACCATCAGCCACGCGCCGATCTCGTCCGCGATCTCGCGGAACCGTGCAAAGTCGATCTGCCGCGGAATGGCCGAGCCGCCCGCGATGATCAGCTTCGGCCTGTGTTCCTGCGCCAGCGCCCGGACCTGATCGTAGTCAAGCTGACTGTCCTGCTTGCGAACGCCGTACTGGATTGCGTTGAACCATTTGCCGGACTGATTGGGCTTGGCTCCATGTGTCAGGTGACCGCCTGCGTCGAGGCTCATGCCGAGGATGGTGTCCCCGGGTTTCAACAGCGCGGTAAACACGCCCTGGTTGGCCTGGCTGCCCGAATGCGGCTGAACATTGGCGAACTTGCAGCCGAACAGTTGCTTGGCGCGCTCGATCGCCAGTTCCTCGGCGATGTCGACGAACTGACAGCCGCCATAATAGCGCCGCCCGGGATAGCCTTCGGCGTATTTGTTCGTCAGGACAGAACCCTGAGCCTCCATCACGGCGCGGCTGACGATGTTCTCGGACGCGATCAGTTCGATCTCTTCGCGCTGACGGCCCAGTTCGCCCTGAATCGAGGCCCACAATTCGGGATCGCGCGAGGACAGGGGCTGGTCGAAAAATCCGGTATCGCGTTGCGGGGCGTTCATGGATCACTCCTCAGGCTTCGGTTGGCTGCGTTGTAGCGGACTACATGGCAGGCAGGAAGGACGGAATCCGACCAGTCGTCGCATGGCAACGAAGCGGCGTTCACTATCGGAAACTTTTGCCCGGCCCGGTGTCGTGTCGTCCTGTGTGGCGGGGGCTTGTCAATGCGGGCGGAGCCGTGGATCAATGCCAAGTGACAAACGGGGGCAGGGCGTGGCAGAACCACTCAAGATAGCATTTCTTGCAAGCGAGACCGAACCCGCGCAGCGGGCGCTGAAGCGGTTGACCAGTCGATACGGATCGGCGCCTCTGGATCAGGCGGATGTCATCGTGGCGCTGGGCGGCGACGGGTTCATGCTGCAGACGCTGCACGGGACACAGTCGATGGACCTGCCGGTCTATGGCATGAATTGCGGCACGATCGGTTTCCTGATGAACGAATATTCCGAAAAGGATCTGCCGCAACGGCTAGCCCGGGCCGAGGAAGCCGTCATCAACCCCCTTGCAATGTGTGCCGTCGATCGCAATGGCGACGTGCATGAGGCGCTGGCCATCAACGAGGTTTCCCTGTTGCGCGCGGGACCGCAGGCGGCCAAGCTGCGCATCAGCGTGGACGGCAAGGTGCGGATGGAGGAGCTGGTCTGCGATGGCGCGCTGGTCTGTACGCCCGCCGGGTCCACGGCCTACAATTACTCGGCCCATGGTCCCATCCTGCCCATCGGGGCCGATATCCTTGCGCTGACGGCGATGGCCGCCTTTCGGCCCAGACGCTGGCGCGGGGCGCTTCTTCCCAAGACGGCCCATGTCCGTTTCGATGTTCTCGAACCCGAGAAGCGCCCGGTCATGGCCGATGCCGATGGCCGCTCGGTGCGCGACGTGGTGTCGGTGGATGTCCATTCCGAACCGTCGATCCGCCACCGGATCCTGTTCGACCCCGGGCACGGCCTGGAAGAAAGGCTGATCCGCGAGCAGTTCCTGTAGGCGCCTAGCGTTCGTCGCGCTTCCACGCCTCGATCTTGCGGTACAGGGTTGAAGGCGAGACATCCAATACCCGCGCCGCCTTGGGCACCGACCCGCCATGGCGTTCGATCGTTTCCTCGATCACCATGCGTTCGATTTCGGCCAGGGTCTTTCCGATCAGCCCGTCAAGCGTCATCGAAGGGCCGGTTTCGTCGGCGGCATATGCTCCGGGCTCGGCCTCGTGATGCAATTCGATGGGCAGCATCTCGGGCGTGACCTCCAGCCCGTCATTCAGAACGACGACATGGCGGATCACGTTCAGCAGCTGGCGCACATTCCCGGGCCAGCGCAGCCGCTGAAACAGGTTTGCCACGTCGGGATGCAGGCGCATGAAGCCCCGCCGTTCCTCGCGCGCGAAGTCCCTCAGGGCAGCCTCGGCGATCGCGACGACGTCCCGGCCGCGATCTCGCAGCGGGGGCATGTGGATCGGTACGACATGAAGACGGTAATAGAGATCTTCGCGAAAACGGCCGCGCCGCACCTCTTCCATCGGGTTGCGATTGGTGGCGCAGATGATGCGCACATTCACCTTGCGCGCCTGCGTTGCGCCGACCGGCTGGATCATCGAGGTCTGAAGGAAACGCAGAAGCTTCGTCTGCAGGTTCAGATCCAGTTCGCAGATTTCGTCCAGAAACAGCGTGCCGCCATCGGCCGCGGCGGCGGCCCCCTGCTTGTCGGTGATCGCCCCGGTGAACGAGCCCTTGACGTGACCGAACACTTCGGACTCCATCAGCTCGGCCGGGATCGCCCCGCAATTGAGCGGCACGAAGGGCCCGCTGGAGCGGCTGGAGAGCGCGTGGATCGCCTGGGCGCAAAGTTCCTTTCCCGTCCCGCTTTCGCCGGTGATGAAGACCGTTGCCATGGATCGGGCAACGGAACGGATGCGGCCATAGACCTGCTGCATGGCCGGCGAAGTGCCGATGAATTCTCCCGGCGGCGCGTCCGATCGCGATGCTCCTGCGGGTTCGGGTCGTGCGGCGCGGGAGACATTCTCGACCGCCGAGAGCAGGCGTGACTCGTCGAACGGTTTGACCAGGAAGTCGTGCGCTCCGGCACGCATGGCCTCGACCGCCTTGTTGATCGAACCATTTGCCGTGATGACGATGACATTGGCCGAAGGGTCGGCCCGCAGCATGTCGCGCATCAGGGTCAGGCCATCCCGATCGGGCAGCACGAGGTCCAGCAGAACCACATGCGGGCGATGCTTGCGAAAGGCCGCCATCCCCTCTTGGGCGTCAGAGGCGCAGACAACCGTGTAGCCGGCCGATTGCAGGACCGAGCGATAGACCAGCCGCAGCGAGGGCGTATCCTCGATCAGCAGAAGCGGCGCATCGGTCATGTCCGCATCCCGCCTTTGGCACGCTCGTCGTCGATGAAATGGATCAGGCGGTCCAGATCGGCCAGCAGCCGCTTGCCGGTCTGCTCGGCAATCGTCCCGTCGCCGCGATGCGCGGCCTGGTTCAGGTCCTGTGCCTGATGCTGCAGGCAGCGTGCGCCAACCGCACCGGCCAGCGCAATCAGCACATGGGTCGCGGAACGGATCGTGGCCCGGTCGTCGGCCTTCAGGGCCGCCACCAGATCGCGTTCGGTGTTGCGCAGATCCGATGCAAGACGATCCAGCAATTCCTGGCGCCCGTCGGGCCCGGCAATCTCGATCAGCCGATCAAAGGTTGCGCGGTCAAAGGCGACAGACTCGCCCGCTGTGGTCGATGGCCGGGGGGGTGGTGAATGACGGCCCACGACCCGAGCCAGAGCCTGGCCGAATGAATCCAGCCCGCCCAATGGCTTTGCCAGGATCGCGTCGGCGCCCGCGGCATAGATCGCCTCGCGATTTGCCCGCAGCACATAGGCCGTGATGGCCACGATGGGCAGCCTGGCCCCACGCGACTCGCGGATCGCCCGCATGACCTCGATCCCGTTCAGGCGGGGCATTTCGATATCGATCAGCGCCAGGTCGAAGTCGTCGCGCTCCAGACGTTCCAATGCGTCGATCCCGTCCCGGACGCCAACGGAGACCGCGCCCAGATGCGCCAGCATCCTTTCGATCAGCAGGCGGTTGGTTGCGCTGTCTTCGGCCACCAGCACTCGCAGGCCGGACAGGTCGGGAAGGGGCGGGACATCCTCGGCGGCGGCCATCCCCCAGGCCGTGCGCGGCAGGGTCAGCGTGACGCATGCACCGTGGTCGGGCAGGTTGACGACAGTTATTTCTCCGCCAAGGCGCTGGGCCATCCGATGGGAAATGTGCAGTCCCAGACCCTGACCCGGCCGCGCGGCGCCTTCGGGTCTGCCGCCGAACTCGAACAGGCGTTGCAGGGCCTCTTTGGCAAAGCCCGGACCATCGTCCGTAACTGAAAACACAAGGGCCCCGTCCTGACCGACACTTGCGCGCAGCCGGATGGCGCCTTCGTCGGTGTATTTGATGGCGTTGGACAACAGGTTCGACAGGATGCGCTCCAGCGCGATCCGCTCCAGCGCGACCAGATCCGGGGTTTCGGGATCGCGTTCCAGAACGAAGCGCAGACCCTTTTCCTGTGCCCGGCCGGACCATCGCATCTCGATGTCGCGCAAGAGTGTGTTGAGACGAAGCGCCTCGGCATGGTCGCTTTTGGCGTCGTTCGGGTCAACCAGGGCTGCGAGCGCGTCTTCCAGCAGCAATGCCAGCGTGTCGGCCGCGCTGCGCACACGGCCCATCTGCAATCGCATGTCCGGCTCCAGACGGTCTGTCTCGATCAAGCGCAATCCGCCCAGAATGTCGGAAACTGCCGCGCGCAGATCGTGACCAAGCAGCGCCATGCGGGCATCGGTTTCGGATTGCGGCTGATTGGTCAGATCGTCACCCCGCACGGGAAACCCCCGGACAGTTCGCGGAACACTGGAAATCGAAACGGCACACGATACACCCGATGGTTGCATATGCCCTGTATTTAAAGAACGACGGGCGATGGGCCAACCTGTCCGATTCGTCAGGTTTCGACCCATTCGGATGGGGTTTGCGATCAAAGGCAAGGGCCGGGCGCGTCGGCCCGGCCCCATCGGCGGATATCGCCGGTCACCGCTTTGATCTGGGGTATCCAAGCGCGCCAAGGGCCTCGCGGATTTCGTCGAGGATCGCGGGATCATCAATCGTGGCCGGCATCCTGAAGTCCTGTGCATCGGCGATCTTGGCCATGGTTCCGCGCAGGATCTTGCCGGACCGCGTCTTGGGCAGGCGATCGACCACGACCGCCTGCTTGAAGGCCGCCACGGGGCCGATCTGCTCGCGCACCAGGCGAACGCATTCGGCGACAACCTCGTCGGGCTTGCGGTTCGATCCGGCATTCAGGCACAGAAAGCCCAGCGGCACCTGGCCCTTCAGATCGTCGGCGACCCCGATGACCGCGCATTCGGCCACGTCGGGATGGCTGGCCAGAACCTCTTCCATCGCGCCCGTGGACAGGCGGTGGCCCGCGACATTGATGACGTCATCGGTGCGCGCCATGATGTAGAGATAGCCATCTTCATCGATATAACCCGCATCCCCCGTCTCGTAATAGCCGGGAAAGTGCGACAGATAGGACTTGCGGAACCGCTCTTCGGCATTCCACAGCGTGGGCAGGGTGCCCGGCGGAAGCGGCAGGCGCACGGCAATCGCGCCCAGCGTGCCCGGCGGGACGGGGTGGCCGCCTTCGTCCAGCACCTCCACGTCATAGCCCGGCATGGCAACCGACGGACTGCCGATCTTCACGGGCAGTTCCTCGATCCCGATTGGGTTGGCCGCTATGGCCCAGCCGGTTTCGGTCTGCCACCAGTGATCGATGACCGGGACTTTCAGATGGCGTTGCGCCCACTGAACGGTGTCGGGGTCCGCGCGCTCGCCCGCAAGGAACAATGCGCGCAGGCCGGACAGGTCATATTGTCCGATCAGCTTGCCTTCGGGATCTTCACGCTTGATCGCGCGCAGGGCCGTGGGGGCGGTGAAGAAACTGCGCACGCCATGCTCGGCGATGACGCGCCAGAACGTGCCCGCGTCGGGTGTGCCCACCGGCTTGCCCTCGAAGACGATGGTCGTGCATCCCGCGATCAGGGGGCCATAGCAGATATAGCTGTGGCCCACGACCCAACCCACATCCGAGGCCGCCCAGAACACGTCCCCCGGGCCGACGTCATAGATGTTTCGCATCGTCCAGTTCAGGGCGACCAGATGGCCCGCCGTGGGCCGGACGACGCCTTTCGGCGCTCCGGTCGTACCCGAGGTGTAAAGGATATAGACGGGATGATTGCCCTCGACCGGAATGCACGGGGCGGGTTCGATCCCCTCTTGGGCTTCGTGCCAATCCAGGTCGCGGCCGGGTATCATGTCGGCGCGGGCCTGATCGCGCTGCAGGATTATGGTGAAGTCGGGCTTGTGCTGGGCCTGTTCGATCGCGGAATCGACCAGAGGCTTGTATTCCACGACACGGCCCGGCTCGATCCCGCACGAGGCCGCGATGATCGCCTTCGGTTTCGCATCATCGATACGCACCGCCAGCTCATGCGCGGCGAAACCGCCAAAGACGACCGAGTGAATCGCCCCGATCCGCGCGCAGGCCAGCATGGCGACCAGCGCCTCGGGCACCATTGGCATGTAGATCACGACCCGGTCGCCCTTTTCCACACCGCGTGCCTGCAACGCCCCGGCGAGCCGTGCGACACGGTCCTGCAATTCCGCATAGGTCAGGACGGATTTCGTTCCGGTGATCGGGCTGTCATGGATGATTGCCGGCTGGTCGCCGCGGCCGGCCGCGACATGCCTGTCCACCGCGTTCCAGCACGTGTTCACCAGGCCGTCCGAGAACCATTCGTAGATTGGCGACCGTTCATCGAACAGCGCCCGCGTCGGTTTGCGCTCCCAGTCTATTGCCTCGGCGGCCTGCATCCAGAACCGCTCGGGATCGGATCTCCAGCGTTGATATGTTTCGGCATAGCCCATGTTCTTGCCTCCTCCTCGAGTCCGTCATGGTGTTACGCGAGGGAAGCCTTTCGGGCAATCTTGTTACCGTTATCGAAGCCTCTGCTGCGACAATGTTTTGCAGATCAGGCCAACGAGTTTTGCAAACAATCCAAAATGCCTTGATCCAAAAGGCAAAACGGGCGGAACTTTGCAAATTCCGCCCGCCGCCAAGAGGCCGTGGTGCGAATCCGTCCGGCTCTATCCGTACGCCGAAACCGGGGTCCCGGCGATCGCGGCGACGTTCAGCAGCCCCCTGGGCGTGATCGAGGTCGTCACGATATGTGCGCGGTTGCCCATGCCCATCAGGATGGGGCCGACTTCCAGCCCGCCGGATTTCATCTTCAGCATGTTGCGCGCGGCATTGGCCGTATCGGTATAGGCAAAGATCAGGATGTTGGCCGGACCCTCCAGCCGACTGTCGGGGAAGATGCGCGCGCGCAGATCGGGGTCCAGCGCTGCATCGGCCGACATTTCGCCTTCATAGGCGAAATCGACCTCGGTTGCGTCCAGGATCGCCAGCGCCTCGCGCATGCGGCGACCCGAATCCGTGTCAAGGTTCCCGAAGGTCGATTGCGAGCACAGGGCCACCTTTGGCGTCACACCAAAACGGCGCGCGTGGCGGGCGGCCCCGATCGCCGCGGTGGCGATCTGCTGCGGGGTCGGAACCGGATTCACATGCGTGTCGGCGATGAACAGGGGGCCATCTTCCTGGATCATCAGGCTCAGCGCGCCCTGCGGGGCGAAGCCATCCCGGGCCAGGACCTGGGTAATGTAGTTCAGATGCCACAGATACTGGCCGAATGTGCCGCAGATCATGCTGTCCGCATCGCCCCGATGAACGGCAATGGCGGCAATGGCCGTTGTGTTGGTGCGCATGATCGCGCGGGCCAGATCGGGCGTCACGCCCCGACGCGCCATCAGCTGATGATAGCTTTGCCAGTAATCGCGATAGCGATGGTCGCTTTCGGGGTTCACGATCTCGAAATCCCGGCCCGGGCGGATGGGCAGGCCGGCGCGCTCGCAGCGCCGTTCGACCACTTCGGGCCGGCCGATCAGGATCGGGCGTTCGGTTGTCTCCTCCAGCATCGCGTTGGCGCAGCGCAGGACGCGTTCGTCCTCGCCCTCGGCAAAGATGATCCGGCGCGATGCAGCGCGCGCGGATTCGAAGACAGGCCGCATGATCAGGGCCGAGCGGAAGACCGACCCGTCCAGCCGCTGGCGATAGGCGTCAAGGTCGGCGATCGGCCGGGTGGCGACGCCGGTTTCCATCGCCGCGCGCGCCACCGCGGTCGCGACGACGCCAATCAGCCGCGGGTCAAAGGGCTTGGGAATCAGGTAATCGGGCCCAAAGGCCAGCCGCTCGCCGCGATAGGCGGCGGCGGCTTCGGCGCTGGTCGTGGCGCGGGCAAGCTGCGCGATGGCCGACACGCAGGCAAGCTTCATCTCGTCATTGATTGTCGTGGCGCCCACGTCCAGGGCGCCGCGAAAGATGAAGGGAAAGCACAGGACGTTGTTGACCTGGTTGGGATAGTCCGATCGTCCCGTGGCGATGATCGCGTCCGGCGCAACGGCGCGCGCCTCTTCGGGCATGATTTCGGGCGTGGGATTGGCCAGCGCAAAGATGATCGGCCGATCCGCCATGCGGCGCACCATGTCCGGTGTCAGAACCCCCGGCCCGGACAGGCCAAGAAACAGGTCAGCGCCCTCGATCACCTGATCGAGTGTCCGCAGATCGGTGTCCTGGGCAAAGGCCGCCTTCTGCGGGGTCATCTGCTCTTCGCGCCCCTTCCAGACCAGCCCGGCAAGGTCGCACAGCCAGATATTTTCGCGCCGGACGCCCAGCTTGACCAGCATGTCGAGACAGGCGATCCCGGCCGCGCCGCCACCGGTCGACACGACCTTGATGTCTTCGAATCTCTTGCCCGCGACGCGCAGCGCATTCGTCGCCGCCGCGCCCACGACGATCGCAGTTCCGTGCTGGTCGTCGTGGAAGACGGGGATGTTCATGCGCTCGCGGCAGATCTTCTCGACGATGAAGCAATCGGGCGCCTTGATGTCTTCCAGGTTGATCGCGCCAAAGGTCGGTTCCAGCGCGCAGATGATTTCGGCCAGTCGCTCGGGGTCGGTTTCGTTCAGCTCAATGTCGAAGCAGTCGATATTGGCAAATTTCTTGAACAGGACGGCCTTGCCCTCCATGACCGGCTTGGAGGCCAGCGCGCCGATATTGCCCAGCCCCAGAACGGCCGTGCCGTTCGACACGACAGCCACAAGATTGCCTCGTGCCGTAAATCGGCTGGCATTGGTGGGATTGGCCTTGATTTCAAGGCACGCCTCGGCAACGCCCGGCGAATAGGCGCGCGACAGGTCGCGCCCGTTGGCAAGGGGCTTGGTTGCCCGGATTTCCAGCTTTCCGGGCTTGGGAAATTCGTGATAGTCCAGCGCCGCCTGCCGCGCGTTTTCGTGCCGTGCCTCGTCCACGTTCGACCTCCGTTTCCGTTGCGGCAGGGTTTAGACCATTCGGCATCATGGCGAAAGGGGCGGGGCCTTGCATCCGGCATCGGCCCGGCGCACCATCTGGCGCAATGAAGGAGAGTCACGTGTCACACGACCAATCGCTGATCCAGGCAGCCCGTGCCGTACGGGAAAATGCCCACGCGCCCTATTCCGGCTTCAAGGTCGGCGCCGCGATCCGCACGCCCACCGGCCATGTCCATGTGGGGTGCAATGTCGAGAATGTCGCCTATCCCGAAGGCACCTGTGCCGAGGCCGGCGCCATCGCGGCCATGGTCGCGGCCGGTGAAACCGAAATCGCCGAGATTGCAATCATAGCGGACAGCCCGGCGCCGGTTCCGCCCTGCGGCGGATGCCGCCAGAAGATTGCCGAATTTGCCGGCGCCGAAACGCGCGTCATCATGGCCACGACCGAGGGCCGGATCGCAGAGGCCACTGTGCCCGAATTGCTGCCGGGCGGATTTTCGGCCGAACACATGCACCGGGGCTGACATGGATGCGCGTTCGATCATTGCCTCGGTGCGCGATGGCAAGGGCTTGGGCGAGGCCGCGGCGCGGTGGTTTGCCAAGGGGCTTGCCTCGGGCGAGGTGACCGATGCCCAGGCCGGGGCCTTTGCCATGGCGATCTTTCTCAACGGCCTGTCCGAGTCCGACCGCGTCTCCCTGACGCTGGCGATGCGCGACAGCGGGCAGGTTCTGGACTGGTCGCTGCCCGGGCCGGTCGTGGACAAGCATTCGACGGGCGGTGTGGGGGATTGCACCTCGTTGCTGCTTGCGCCCGCGCTCGCGGCCTGCGGCGCCTACGTGCCCATGATCTCGGGCCGCGGGCTGGGTCATACCGGCGGCACGCTGGACAAGCTGGAATCGATCCCGGGCTATCGCACCGGCGTCACGGTCGAACGTCTGCGCGCCATCGTGGCCGATATCGGCTGCGCGATTGTCGGCGCAACCGGTGACATCGCCCCGGCCGACCGGCGGCTTTACGCGATCCGCGACATTTCCGCCACCGTCGAGTCGATCGACCTGATCACGGCCTCGATCCTGTCCAAGAAACTGGCCGCGGGGCTCGAGGCGTTGATCCTTGACGTCAAGGTTGGCAGCGGCGCCTTCATGCAGGAGATTGAGGATGCGCGCGCGCTGGCCAGGTCTCTTGTATCCACCTCGAATGGGGCGGGCTGCGCCACGGCCGCCCTGATCACCGACATGAACCAGCCGCTTGCCTCTTGCGCGGGCAATGCGCTGGAAGTGCTGGAGGTGATGGAGACCTTGACAGGCGCCACCATCAACCAGGCGCTTTGGGACGTGACCGTGGCCCTTGGGGCCGAGGCGCTTGTGCTTTGCGGGCTGGCCGAGGATGCGGAAGAGGGCGCCGATGCGATCGAGGAGGCGCTGGATTCCGGCCGCGCAGCCGAGATCTTCGGTCGCATGGTGGGGGAACTGGGCGGCCCCGCCGACTTTGTCGAACGCTATCCCGACCGTCTGCCATCGGCGCCGGTTCTGGTGGAAGTGACCAGCCCCGAGGCGGGCTTCGTCCAGGCCATAGATACTCGCGCGCTGGGCGAGGTGGTGGTGCATCTGGGCGGCGGGCGCCTGAAGGAAACCGACCGGGTCAACCCGGCCGTGGGGCTTTCGGGGATCGTCGCCCTTGGCGAACAGCTGGACCGGGGAGAGCCCCTGGCCCGGATCCACGCCATGAGCATCGCCGATGCCGAGGAAGCGGCCGCGCAGGTCACCCGTGCCTTCCGGGTCGGGCCGGACGAGGCCGACGAACCACCGTTGATTTATGAAAGGATCGGGTGATGGCGCGCGCATTCCTGATCGTGATGGACAGTGTCGGTGCCGGCGGCGCGCCGGATGCCGATGCCTTTTTCAACGCGGGACAGCCCGATACGGGGGCCAACACGCTGGGCCATATCGCCGAAGCCTGCGCCGCGGGGCGCGCCGAAGAGGGGCGATCCGGCCCGCTTCGCATGCCCAATCTGGACCGGGTTGGTCTTGGCGCGGCGGTGCGGCTTGCCTCGGGCGTCTCGATGCCCGGATTCGACGCGACCCCGCAGGGCCTTTGGGGGGCAGGGACCGAGATTTCAAAGGGCAAGGACACGCCTTCGGGGCATTGGGAACTGGCGGGCGTGCCGGTCCCGTGGGAGTGGCATTATTTCCCCGACACGGTTCCCGCCTTTCCCGAATGGCTGATGAAAGAGGTCGCGCGCCTGGCCGGGACCGAGGGCACGCTGGGCAATTGCCATGCCTCGGGCGTGCCGATCATCGCGGAGCATTGCGAAGAGCACATGCGCACCGGATGGCCGATCTGCTACACTTCGGCCGACAGCGTGTTCCAGATCGCCGCGCACGAGGAACGCTTCGGGCTCGAACGGCTGCTGAAGCTGTGTGCCGATATCGCGCCCACGCTGCATGCGATGAAGGTCGGCCGTGTCATCGCGCGGCCCTTCACGGGCGATTGCGGCAATTTCCGGCGCACGAAGAACCGCCGGGATTTCGCGATCGAACCGCCTTCGCCGACCTTGTGCGACTGGGTTCATGCGGCGGGTCGCCCGGTCCATGCGATCGGCAAGATCGGCGACATCTTTTCGATGCGCGGGATCGACGATGTGCGCAAGGGAACCGATGCCGAGCTGCTCGAACACCTGATCGAGGCCGCGCGCCAGGCCGAGGACGGTTCGCTGACCTTTGCCAATTTCGTCGAGTTCGACTCTGCCTATGGTCATAGGCGTGACGTGTCGGGCTATGCGCGCGCGCTGGAATGGTTCGATGCGCGCGTGGGTGACTTCCTGCAGCTTCTAAGACCCGGCGATCTGGCGCTGTTCACGGCCGATCACGGGAACGACCCGACATGGATCGGCACCGATCACACCCGGGAACGGGTTCCGATCGTGGCATCGGGGCTTGGCGCGCGGGAAATCGGGCATGTCGGCTTCGTCGATGTCGGGGCATCTGTTGCCGCCCATCTTGGCGTGGCCCCGCAAGGGCCGGGCCGCAGCTTCCTGTAGCCACTTGCCTCTTGCCCCGACAGGGGGCACACAGCGCGAAATCCAGGGAGACACGACGCATGAGCCACAGCCTGCCCAAGGTGGAACTTCATCTGCATCTGGAAGGGGCCGCGCCGCCAGCGCTGATCCGCGCGATGGCGCAGGAACGGAATGAAGACCTATCGGGCATCTTTGACGAGTCCGGGAACTATTCCTATCGCGACTTCTGGGATTTTCTGCGGGTCTACGAGGCCGCGACCTCGGTGCTGCGTACGCCGGCGGACTATTACCGGCTGACGCGCGCGGTGCTGGAGGAATGCGTGAACTCGGGCGTGATCTATGTCGAAAGCTTCCTGTCGCCTGATTTCTGCGGCGGCCGCGACGTCGTGGCCTGGCGCGATTACCTGGGCGCGATCCGCGAGGCCGCCGAGGAGGCGCGTCGGCAGGACGGAATCGAGATGCGCGGTATCGTGACCGCGATTCGGCATTTCGGGCCCGAGAAGGCGCGCGAAACGGCACTTTGCGCGGCCGAGACCGCGGGCGATTTCATCACCGGTTTCGGACTGGCCGGGGATGAGACGATGGGCCGACCGCGCGATTTCGCGTGGTCGTTCGACTGCGCGCGTGAAGCCGGCCTGCGGCTGACGGCCCATGCCGGGGAATGGGGCGGTCCCGATAGCGTCGCGGCGGTCATCGACGATCTGCGCGTCGAACGCATCGGGCATGGCGTGCGCGCGATCGAGGACCTCGCGCTGGTCGAACGGATCGCAGAGGCGGGGATCGTTCTGGAGGTCTGTCCCGGTTCGAACATCGCGCTGGGGGTTTATCCCGACTGGCGGTCGCATCCCATCGAGAAGCTGCGCGAGAGGGGGGTGAAGGTCACCGTCTCGACGGACGATCCGCCCTTTTTCCACACGACGATGATACGGGAATACCGGATGCTGGTCGATACGTTCGGATGGGACGAATCCGATCTCTCCGAGCTTGCCTTGAACGCCGCCCGGGCCGCATTCTGCGATGAGCAGACGCGCGCGGCCGTCCTCAAGCGACTGGAGAATGCCAATGCCTGAACATGTCACGGTCGTCACGCATCCGCTTGTCCAGCACAAGCTGACCCTGATGCGGGACAAGGAAACCTCGACCAATTCGTTCCGCCGCCTGCTGCGCGAGATCAGCCAGCTTCTGGCCTACGAGATCACGCGCGAGATGGAATTGACGACAAAGCGGATCGAGACGCCGCTTTGCCCGATGGATGCCCCGGTGATCGACGGCAAGAAGCTGGCGCTGATCTCGATCCTGCGGGCCGGAAATGGTCTTCTGGATGGCGTTCTGGAACTGATCCCTGCGGCACGCGTGGGCTTTGTGGGACTGTATCGCGACGAAGAGACGCTGCAGCCGGTGCAGTACTACTACAAGGTGCCGGGCGAGCTGGAAAATCGCCTTGTCATCGTGCTGGACCCGATGCTGGCCACGGGCAATTCCTCGGCCGCGGCGGTCGATCTGCTGAAGAAATCCGGCGCGCGCAACATCCGGTTCATGTGCCTTCTGGCCGCGCCCGAGGGAGTCGCGCGCATGCGCGAGGCGCATCCGGACGTGCCGATCGTGGCGGCCGCAATCGACGAATGCCTGAACGAGCAGGGCTATATCGTGCCGGGTCTTGGCGATGCCGGCGACCGGATGTTCGGCACGAAATAGTCAGTCCATGCAGATGCCCTGAAGCGCGACCCAGTCCGTGTCGCCCAGTGCCGGATCGGTGACGATCCCGCGCATCGGGTCGGCTTCGATCAGTTTCAGGACGGATTCGCCGCTGGGGTCCACATGACGCGCATAGGGAGTCAGTGGCAGTTCGGCCTCGGCAAAGCGGGCGATCAGGTCTTCCTCGCGCGCGGGTGCAAAGGCGGATCGGGCCGGCGCACGTGACAACAGAACCTCGCCATATCCGCGCAGCGCGCTGGCCGGAAGCTCTCCCGAGGTGAGAAGCTTCAGCGTCGCCATGATGCCGGCGTGACGAAGAAGCGGGGCCAGGGGTTGGCTGGCCTCGCGGCGCTCGTCCTCGACCAGGATCGCGCCTGCGACAACGTCCGGGCTGTCGGCTGCCTCGACCAGGGCGCGCGGCAACAGGATCAGGCCGCCCGGAAGATGGGCCGGCGAACGCAGGCCGTCGCGCAGCACGACGATTTCGCCCCTGCGGCCAAGCAGCCGGTCACGCAGACGGGCAAGCGCCGCGCGGCCTTCGGGCATGGCACAGGGCGCACCGGTCAGCCGGGTCAGGTCGGCCAGGGCCATGCGCCCGATTTCCTGCCGCTTGGCCAGCGGCAGGGCGCCGGCCGTGTGCCGGATCAGCGCATCGGGAAGCCAGAAGACCGCGGCAGCCGCGATGGCGGCCACGATCAGCCCAAGCAGGATGATGCGCAGCCTTCCGGGGCGCGGCTCGCGCGCGCGGATCAGCGCACCGACCTGCTCCAGAGCATCGATCATGGTTTCGTCTTCGATCTCCAGCTCTTCGCCGGCATCCTCGCCCGGGGAATAGAGCGCGGGGGTCTCGCCCGGGTTCAGCCGGATTATGGCGGGCAGGGACCAATGCCCCAGGGCGCGTTCGCTCTTGATATCGGCCAGGATCAGTGTCGCATCGCCAAAAGACACCAGCACCTCGCGCCGCTGGGCGTCGGGGCTGGGGCGCCAAAGCCCCGTGCATTCCAGTCGCAAGTATTTTTTCAACGCCGTCATCGGCGGGCGGGCCTGCTCGCTGCCTCATGCAATTGCGGAAAGGTTAGCCGATTGCGCGGGGGGCGACAATCGAACGAAGGTGCGGTCTTTTCCTTTCATCCCGCGCGGGGTATCTGGCGGCATGACCCGGACCCTGACCCAGATCTATGACGAAAAGGTTCATGCGGGCGAAATCCGGCCGGACGCGGCTCAGCGTGCCTTGCTGTCGGAATTCGAACGCATCCGCGCCGCCGTCGAAGCGGCCGAGAAGCGCCCCAGGGGCTTGCTTTCGGGCCTGTTCGCGCGCAAGGCAGAGCCCGTTCGAGGGCTGTATCTGTGGGGTGGTGTGGGGCGCGGAAAATCCATGCTGATGGATCTGTTCCATGCCAATGTCGCCATCAAGGCAAAGCGGCGCGTGCATTTCCATGCATTCATGCAAGAGGTCCAGGCCGCCCTGCACGAGGCGCGCAAGACGGGCGTTGACGATGCAATCCGCCCCGTGGCCGAACGCATCGCCAACGATCTGCGGCTGCTCTGCTTCGACGAAATGCAGATCACGGACATTGCCGATGCGATGATCGTGGGCCGGCTGTTCCAGATGCTGTTCGACCGCGGCGTGGTGGTGGTCACGACCTCCAACCGCCCGCCCGACGATCTGTACAAGAACGGCCTGAACCGTCAGCTTTTCCTGCCCTTCATCGCGCTTCTGAAACGTCACCTTGAAGTGCGTCAGATCGAAAGCGAGACGGATTACCGCCGTCATCGTCTGCAGGGCGAAAAGGTCTGGTTCACGCCCGCCAATGCCGAGGCGCGCGCCCGGATCGACCGCATCTGGACCGAGCTGACCGGCGGCGGGGGCGAGGGTCCGCTGCGGCTGACCGTCAAGGGGCGCGAGGTCGTGTTGCCCGACTATCACGCGGGTGTCGCGCGTGCGCGGTTTTGGGACCTGTGCGGGCGCCCCTTGGGGCCTGCCGATTACCTGGCCATTGCCGAAGCGACGCGCGTGCTGATCATCGAGGAGATCCCGCGCCTGTCGGCCGAGAATTTCAACGAGGCGCGTCGTTTCGTGACGTTGATCGACGCGCTATACGAGGCGCGGGTGCGCATCATCTGCTCGGCCGAGGCCGAGCCCGAATCGCTGTATGTCGAAGGCGAGGGTGCGTTCGAGTTCGAACGCACGGTCAGCCGGTTGCGCGAGATGCAATCCGCTGACTGGGCCATCGAGGAGACGGCCCCGGTTTCGCAGGGCGGCTGACCGGCGATGCGCGCACCCCATTGACCGGCGATCAAATCCCGCGCATATCCCGCTGATCATGACCGAGCTTTCTCAGATCCGAAACTTCTCCATCGTGGCGCATATCGACCACGGCAAGTCCACTCTGGCCGATCGGCTGATCCAGCTGACCGGAACCGTCGCCGAGCGCGAGATGAAGGACCAGATCCTGGACAACATGGATATCGAGCGCGAGCGGGGCATCACGATCAAGGCTCAGACGGTGCGCATCGAATATCCGGCGAAGGACGGGAAGACCTATATCCTGAACCTGATCGACACGCCGGGCCATGTGGACTTTGCCTATGAGGTTTCGCGCTCCATGCGCGCGGTCGAGGGCAGCCTGCTGGTCGTGGACGCAACCCAGGGCGTCGAGGCGCAGACCCTGGCCAATGCCTATCAGGCGATCGATGCCGACCATGAGCTGGTGCCGGTGCTGAACAAGATCGACCTGCCCGCCGCCGACCCCGAGCGCGTCAAGGCCGAGATCGAGGACGTCATCGGCATCGATGCAAGTGACGCGATCCCGATCAGCGCCAAGACGGGGCAGGGCATTCCCGACGTGCTCGAGGCGATCGTGCATCGCCTGCCCGCGCCCAAGGGCGACCGGAACGCGCCGCTGAAAGCGATGCTGGTCGACAGCTGGTACGATCCCTATCTGGGTGTTGTCGTCATGATTCGGGTCATCGACGGCGTGATCCGCAAGGGCGATCGGATCAAGATGATGCAGACCGGCGCCGTCTATGGCGTCGACAAGCTGGCCGTCCTGAAGCCCAGGATGGTGGATATCCCCGAACTGGGACCCGGCGAGATCGGCGTGCTGACGGCTTCGATCAAGCAGGTGCGCGACACGCGCGTGGGTGATACGATCACCCATGAAAAGAAGCCTTGTGATGCGCCTCTGCCTGGCTTCAAACCGTCGATCCCGGTCGTCTTCTGCGGCCTGTTCCCGGTCGATGCCAACGATTTCGAGGATCTGCGCGACGCGATCGAGAAACTGGCGCTGAACGACGCCTCCTTTACCTTCGAGATGGAGACCTCTGCCGCGCTGGGCTTTGGCTTCCGCATGGGTTTCCTGGGGCTGTTGCACCTTGAAGTCGTGCGTGACCGGCTGGAGCGCGAATACGGGCTGGACCTGATCACCACCGCGCCTTCGGTCGTCTACAAGATCCACATGCGCGACGGGACGGTACGCGACCTGCACAACCCCGCGGACATGCCCGACCTGACCCATATCGATCACATCGAGGAGCCGCGCATCAAGGCCACGATCATGGTGCCGGACGACTATCTGGGCGACGTGCTGAAGCTTTGCCAAGATCGCCGCGGCATTCAGCTGGACCTGACCTATGCGGGCAACCGGGCGATGGTGGTCTATGACCTGCCCTTGGCCGAGGTCGTGTTCGACTTCTACGATCGCCTGAAATCGGTGACCAAGGGCTATGCCAGCTTCGACTACCAGATGATCGGCTACCGCGAGGACAATCTGGTCAAGATGCAGATCCTGGTGAACGAAGAGCCCGTGGATGCTCTGTCGATCATGGTGCATCGCGATCGGGCCGAGGCGCGCGGCCGCGTCATGTGCGAAAAGCTCAAGGAGCTGATCCCGCGACACATGTTCAAGATCCCGATTCAGGCTGCGATTGGTGGCCGGGTGATCGCGCGCGAAACCATCCCCGCGTTGCGCAAGGACGTGACCGCCAAGTGCTATGGCGGTGACGTCACGCGCAAGAAGAAGCTTCTGGAGAAACAGAAGGCGGGGAAGAAGAAGATGCGCCAGTTCGGCAAGGTCGAGATCCCGCAGCAGGCATTCATCAACGCGCTGAAGATGGACAATTGATCTGCGGCCGATCCTTGAATGCAAAACGCCCGGGCCTTGATCGCGCCGGGCGTTTTCCATTCCGCCTGGCGGGCACCTAGCCGCCGGTGTGACTCATGTGGCGGCTGACCTGGCCCTTCACGCCCTGACGGGAATAGTCGAAGTCGTGCCCCTTGGGCTTGCGCGCAATGGCTGCGCGGATCGCCTGTTCCAGCAGGGCATCATCCACCGATGCCCGCAGGGGCGCGCGCAGATCGGCGCGATCTTCCTGGCCCAGGCACATATACAGCTCGCCCGTACAGGTCACGCGCACGCGGTTGCAGCTTTCGCAGAAATTGTGGGACAGCGGCGTGATGAACCCGATCTTCTGGCCCGTTTCCTCGACGCGGACATAGCGCGCGGGCCCGCCCGTGCGTTCGGCCAGGTCGGTCAGAGCGTGACGCTGTTCGATCCGCGTACGAAGATCCTGCAGCGACCAGTACTGGCCCAGCCGGACCTCTTCTCCCATCTCGCCCATCGGCATGACCTCGATGAAGGTCAGGTCGAAACGCTGTGCCGCGCACCAGTCGATCAGCGGGAACAGTTCGTCCTCGTTGAAGTCCTTCAGCGCAACGGTATTGATCTTGATCTTAAGCCCCGCGCGCTTGGCGGCCTCGATCCCGTCCAGCACCTGCTGCAATCGGCCCCAGCGCGTGATCTTCTGGAACTTCGCCGGATCCAGCGTATCCAGCGAAACGTTCACCCGCCGGACCCCGCAGGAATACAGATCGTCGGCAAAGCGGCCCAGCTGCGACCCGTTCGTGGTCAGCGTCAGTTCCTGCAAGGCGCCGCTGTCCAGATGGCGCGACATGCCGCGGAAAAAGGTCATGATGTCGCGCCGTACAAGCGGTTCGCCGCCCGTGATGCGCAGCTTGCGCACGCCCAGCCGGATGAAGGTCGAGCACAGGCGGTCGAGTTCTTCCAGCGTCAGCAGATCCTTCTTGGGCAGGAACTGCATGTGTTCCGCCATGCAATAGGTGCAGCGGAAGTCGCAGCGGTCCGTCACCGAAACGCGCAGGTAGGAGATCGGCCGAGCGAATGGATCTATCAGCGGGGTCATGCGACAAACAGTAGAAGCGGGGCGTCTCCCCGACAAGGAGAATCGGCACTTTCGGTTGCGACCTATTCGCCCGGCTTGCCCCTGACGAAGGCCGCTGCGCGCTCTGGATCGTGGCGTTTCAGGCGCGCCAGCCATGTCTGGACCGCGTGGCGTACCTCGCGGCTTGGATCCGCTCTCAGGCGCATGGCCCATTCCAGGGCGCGCTCGCGGATCACGATATCCGCGGGTTTGGGATGAGTCATCCGTGCCCAGGGCTGCGTCATCAGAAAGGCGGCGCGGCGGGTGAAGCCACGCGGCGCGGCAATCCAACGTTCGACCTCGTCCATACGGTCGGGCAGGGCGATCAACCGCCGCTCCCCCACCGCAGCGACGGCATCAGCCAGGTCGCGCCGGTTGATCACGGGCAGCCAGGTACGGACCCGCTCCCAGACGGCCGTGTCATCGTCAAGCCGCGCCTGCGTCAGCAGTTTCGCGGCAGCGATCCGCGCTTCGGCAAATCGCTGCTGCCAAAGGGCATCGGCCAGCCGCAGCCGCGTGCCCAGATCAAGGCTTTGGCGCCAGCCGCGCGCGCAGGTATCCAGGGCCGCGGCCGGAACGCCCAGTTCGTGCCGCCCCGGCGCGGCGTCTTCGGGAACCAGTGCCGAAAGTTGCGCCAGAGCCTGTTCCGGCGTCATTCGACGGTCACCGATTTGGCAAGGTTTCGCGGCTGGTCCACATCCGTGCCCTTCGCCACGGCTGCATGATAGGCCAGAAGCTGGGCCGGAACGGCATAAAGGATCGGCGCAAGCTCGGGCGCCACCTCGGGCATGACCAGGCTGCGCCAGGTGCCGTCGGCGGCCGCGTTCTCGCCCTCGCGGTCGGTGATCAGAACGACCTTGCCGTGCCGGGCCATGACCTCCTGCATGTTCGACACGGTCTTGTCGAACAGCCTGTCGCGCGGCGCCAAGACGATGACCGGAACAGTCTTGTCGATCAGCGCGATGGGGCCATGCTTCAGTTCGCCCGACGCGTAACCTTCGGCGTGGATATAGCTGATTTCCTTGAGTTTCAGCGCCCCTTCCATCGCCAGCGGGAACATCGCCCCGCGGCCCAGGAACAGGACATCCTGTGCCTCGGCCACGCTTTCGGCGATGCGGGCGATTTCGCTCTCGCTGCCAATTGCCTGGTTCATCAGGCCGGGCAGGCGGTTGAGGGAATCGAGAAGCTGCCGCAAGCGGTCCTGATCGATCGTGCCGCGATCAAGTCCGGCCTTGAGCGCCATCAGGAACAGGACCGCCAATTGGCAGGTAAAGGCCTTGGTCGAGGCAACGCCGACTTCCGGCCCGGCCATGATCGGCAATGCCAGATCGGACTCGCGCGCCATGGTCGAGGTTTCGACATTTACGACCGAAATGACGCGCGCGACACGCCCCCGGCAATAGCGCAGCGCGGCCAGTGTATCGGCGGTTTCGCCCGACTGGCTGACGAAGATCGCGAACGACCGCTGCGGCAGGGGCGGCTCGCGATAGCGGAATTCCGAAGCGATATCGACCTCGCAGGGCAGGGCGGCCAGCGTCTCGAACCAGTATTTGGCGATCTGGCAGGCATAGAAGGCCGTGCCGCAGGCCACCAGCGTCAGCCGGTCAAGGCTGCTGAAATCAAGCGTCTCGGGCAGGTTCAGGCGTTCACCGGGCACGTAATGGCGCAGGGCATCGGCAAGCACCACGGGCTGTTCGGCGATTTCCTTGGCCATGAAATGCTTGTAGCCGCCCTTTTCGATGCGCGCGGCATCGATGCTCACCTTGACCGGTTCGCGCGTCACCGGCTGGTCCTGCGCGTCGAAGATCTCGACACCGCTGCGGGTGATGAAGGCATGGTCCCCCTCTTCCAGATAGGTGATGCGGTCGGTGAGGGGGGCCAGAGCGATGGCATCGGAGCCCACGAACATTTCACCCTGCCCATGACCGATGGCCAGAGGCGACCCCTGCCGTGCCGCGATCAGCAGGTCGTCTTCGCCTTCGAACAGGAACAGCAGGGCAAAGGCGCCGCGCAGGCGATGGATCGTCCTGCGGGCGGCTTCGCGTGGGGGCAGGCCCTGATCCATGTAATGCCGCGCGAGAAGGGCGACGATTTCGGTGTCGGTATCGGTTTCGCAGCGCAGGCCGTTGGTGGCGAGTTCCTCGCGCAGCTCGCGAAAGTTTTCGATGATGCCGTTATGGACGACGGCGACGGGACCCGACACATGCGGATGGGCGTTGCCCAGCGTCGCGGCCCCGTGCGTGGCCCAGCGCGTATGGCCGATGCCAACCTTGCCGGGCAGAGGTTCGTGCACCAGAAGGTCCGACAGGTTCACCAGCTTTCCCACCGCGCGGCGACGATCCAGGCGGCCATTGTTGACCGTCGCGATCCCAGCCGAATCGTAGCCGCGATATTCCAGTCGTTTCAGAGCCTCGACCAGAATCGGGGCGGCTTCGTGGTTGCCCAGTACTCCGACGATACCGCACATGTCAGTTCAGCTCCCGCCGGGCCGCGCGGGCGGCCTTGGCTTTCTTGAGTTTCTCGACAAGGCGCGTGGCAAAGCCCGGCTTGTTTTCCTGACGCGCGCGGGCGATGGCCAAAGCCTCGGCAGGCACGTCCTGCGTGATCACCGATCCAGTGGCCGTGAATGCGCCCGCGCCGATACGCACGGGGGCCACAAGCATCGTGTCCGATCCGATGAAGGCGCGCGCACCGATTTCGGTGCGGTGCTTCATCACCCCGTCATAGTTGCAGGTGATCGTACCCGCGCCGATATTCGTGTGCTCGCCCACATGGGCATCGCCCAGATAGCTGAGATGGCCGACCTTGACGCCTTCGTCGAGGATTGCGTTCTTGATCTCGACGAAATTGCCCACATGCACATCCTCGGCCAGTTCCGCGCCGGGACGCAACCGGGCGAAAGGCCCGACCGTCGCCCCGCGCGAGATGTGGCAACCCTCGAGATGACAGAAGGCGCGGATCTCGGCCCCGGATTCGACCGTCACGCCGGAACCGAAGACGACATTGGGGCCAACGATGGCGTCGCGGCCGATGACGGTATCGAACGCGAAGAACACGGTTTCAGGTGCGGTCAGCGTGACGCCGTTCTCCAGCGCCTCGGCCCGGGCGCGCGCCTGGAACAGGGCTTCGGCGCGGGCAAGCTGGCTGCGGGTATCGACGCCCAGGACCTCGTCTTCCTTGCACATCACGACGGCCGCCTGGGCACCTCTGGCCCGGGCCAGGGAAACCAGGTCGGTCAGATAGTATTCTCCGGCCGCATTGTCGTTCTTCATCTCTGCCAGCAATTCGGCCAGAAGCGGGTATGACACCGCCATCATGCCGCCATTACAAAGGCTTATGGCGCGTTCTTCATCTTTTGCATCCTTGAATTCGACGATGCGCTCAAGACCCCGATCCGAGGTGATCAGCCGGCCGTAGCGGCGCGGGTCGGCCGCGTGAAAGCCCGTGATCGCGATCTCGGCGGGGTTGTCGGCCAGCGCCTGCAGGGTTTCGGGCCGAACCAGCGGCGTGTCGCCGTACAGGATGATCACCCGTCCGCTGAAACCTTCCAGCGCGGGCAGCGCCTGTGCCACGGCGTGACCGGTGCCCAGCTGTTCCGTCTGGCGCACGCAGATGGCGGCTTCGTCGAATTCGCGCACCGCTTGCTCGACCTGCTCGGCCTCGTGCCCAGTGACGACGATCGTGCGATCGGGCTCGATCTGGGCGCCTGCGCGCATCGCGTGAGCGAGGACAGGCGCCCCCGCCAGCTTGTGCAGGACCTTCGGCAGGTCCGAGTTCATGCGTGTGCCCTGGCCCGCGGCCAGAATGACAAGTGCGGTGGATCTGCTCATGAATTCGTCTTCCCTTGGGGTTGCGCAGGTTTTACCCATGACCCGGCGGGTCGCAAGGGGTGGCGGCATCACATCTCCTTACGCCAGGTTACAGCAGGAGAGAAACATGGGAACGATCGTCTTCGATCTGGATGGAACACTGGCCGATACCTCGGCCGATCTGATCGCGGCGGCGAACGCCTGTTTCCGGCGCAGGGGGCATGGCGATGTACTGGATCCGGTGGCGGATGCATTGACGGCCTTTCATGGCGGGCGCGCGATGCTGCGGCTGGGCTATCGGCGGCTGGGTATCGGTGGCGAGGCCGAGGTCGAGGCGGATTATCCCGTCCTGCTGCAGGCCTACGAAGAGGGTATCGCCAATCATACGCAGCTGTATCCCGGAGCAGCCGAGGCGGTCGAGGCGCTGCTGCGCGCGGGGTATCGCACCGCCATCTGCACGAACAAGCCCGAACGGCTGGCACGTATCCTGCTGCGGCATCTGGGAGTGCTGGACCTCTTCGGCGCGCTGGTGGGGGCCGACACGCTGCCCGTGCGCAAACCCGATCCGGCGCCGTATCGGCGGGCGGTTGATGTGGTGGGCGGGGATGTTGCGCGGTCCTTCCTGATCGGCGACACCGAGACGGATCTTCTGACCGCTCGCGCGGCGCGCGTCCCGGTCGTCATGGTGTCCTTCGGGCCAGAGGGGCCGGGAATCGCGCGGCTGAACCCGGATGCAATGCTTGACCATTTCGACGGGCTGGGGGCGCTTGCCAAGCGGATTCTTGCCTGAGCCATTCCTGGCCATCGGCAGGCTTCTGCGCGCGACGGGTGCCTTCCGGTCGGCTTCTTGTCTGCGCGCTACGCCCCGAACAGGGTTCCGGCTGCTGACAGGAGATCTGCCAATGTCCCGCCTGACCCTTCTCGCGCTGTTTGCGATCAGCCTGATGATTCCCGCCCTGGCCGAGCACGTCGCTGCCCGCCGCCTCGGCAATGTCGATGTGGGCGCCTTCGAGATGGCGTGGACCGCCTTCCCGATCCTGCTGGCGGCCATTTTCGCGCATCGTCGCCGGGCCGCCTTGCTTGGTGTGGCGGCGTTTGGCGCGCAAGCGGTTTTCTGGTTCTGGAGCGCCATGTCCGGCCATATCGCGAGTCTGGGTCACGGCGCGCCCGATCTGACGGTCTTCATCGTGCCGCTGGTATTCGGGCTGATCATCGTCATGGGCAGCGAAACGCCTCCGCGGCGCACGAAATTGCGCTTCTGAAGGCGTCTCGCGCCGGCATTCTCTACTGTGCGGCGTCGAAGAGCGGCACCGTCGAGATCGACATCTTGCCCGAACCCTGGGTCAGTTCGTTGGCATGCGCCAGATAGATCAATGTGCGATTGCGTTCGTCGTAGATCCTTGTGACCCTCAGCGACTTGAAGATCAGCGAGGTCCCCTCCGAGAAGATCTTCTCGCCGTTCCTGTCGCGGTCGATGTCGCCGATCTCGATGGGGCCGGTCTGGCGGCAGTCCAGTGCCGACCACGACGGATCCTCGAACCAGTTGCCCTGGCTCAGCCGGTCGATGATCGAGCGGCTGAAATAGGCCACATGGCAGGTTACGCCCTTTACGCCAGGGTCGGGAATGGCCTCGATGATGATATCGTTGCCGACCCAGTCCACGCCGACCTTGCCGACGACTTCGGCATGCAGAGGCCATGCGAACAATGTTGCGGCTGCGGCAAGCAGCAGGGGTTTTGCGGGCATCGTGTGCTCCTGAATTCATCGCGTGCGGGGTGCCACCCTGCCACAACCCCGAACGGGGCCAAAGTGTTCCGTCGTGTCGCTTGACCCGACTCGGCGCGCGGCGTATGAATTGAACGTATGTTCAGTTCTGGCGGGAGGGGCCATGTTCACCGCATCCATGAACTTTCACCTTGGCGACGAGATCGAAGCGCTGCGCGAGATGGTGCATTCCTGGGCGCAGAGCCGGGTCAAGCCGCTTGCGGTCGAGATTGACCGCAAGAACGACTTTCCCGCCGAGCTGTGGCGCGAGATGGGAGAGCTGGGCCTGCTGGGCATCACCGTTCCCGAGGAATATGGCGGCGCGGGGATGGGCTATCTGGCCCATGTCGTCGCGGTCGAGGAAATCGCCCGCGCTTCGGCCTCTGTCAGCCTTTCCTATGGCGCGCATTCGAACCTGTGCGTCAATCAGATCAACCTGAACGGAACGGATGCGCAGAAGCGCAAGTATCTGCCTCCGCTGATTTCCGGCGAACATGTGGGCGCGCTGGCCATGTCCGAGACGGGCGCGGGCTCGGATGTCGTGTCGATGAAGCTGCGGGCCGAAAAGCGCAATGGTTACTATGTGCTGAACGGCACCAAGTTCTGGATCACCAACGGCCCGGACGCCCAGACGCTGGTCGTCTATGCCAAGACCGATCCCGAGGCGGGTGCCCGCGGCATCACCGCCTTCATCGTCGAAAAATCGATGAAGGGATTTTCGACCAGCCAGCATTTCGACAAGCTGGGCATGAGGGGCTCGAACACGGCCGAGCTGATCTTCGACGATGTCGAGGTGCCCTTCGAAAACGTTCTGGGCGAGGAAAATCGCGGCGTCGCGGTGCTGATGTCGGGGCTGGATTACGAACGGGTCGTATTGTCCGGGATCGGTCTGGGCATCATGGCCGCCTGCATGGACGAGATCATGCCCTATCTGGCGACCCGCAAGCAGTTCGGTCAGCCGATCGGCAACTTCCAGCTGATGCAGGGCAAGATCGCCGACATCTATACCGCGATGAACTCGGCCCGTGCTTATGTCTATGCGGTTGCGGCATCCTGCGACCGGGGGCAGGTGACGCGGCAGGACGCGGCGGCCTGTGTGCTTTACGCCTCGGAAGAGGCGATGAAGGTCGCCCATCAGGCGGTGCAGGCCATGGGCGGCATGGGCTTCATGAACGAAACGCCGGTATCGCGGCTCTTCCGGGATGCCAAGCTGATGGAGATCGGCGCAGGCACCAGCGAGATTCGCCGCATGCTGATCGGGCGCGAGCTGATGAAGTCGATGGAGTAGGGGGATGAAACTCGCCTCCTCGGATCTTACTGGGTCAGAGACGTTCCGCGCCAATCGTGCGGCGCATCTGGCGATGATCGAAACCGTTGCCCGGGCCGCTGCGCATGCCGCGGCGGGGGGCGGCGAGAAGGCGCTTGCCCGGCATGTGTCTCGGGGCAAGATGCCGCCGCGCGAGCGTGTCGCCAACCTGCTTGATCCCGGATCGCCCTTTCTGGAGATCGGCGCGACGGCGGCGCATGGGATGTACGATGGCGCCGCCCCCTGCGCGGGCGTGATTGCCGGCATCGGCCGCGTCATGGGGCAAGAGGTCATGGTGGTGGCGAACGACGCCACCGTGAAGGGCGGCACCTATTACCCGATGACCGTCAAGAAGCACCTGCGCGCCCAAGAGATTGCCGAGCAGAACCATTTGCCCTGCATCTATCTGGTCGATTCCGGCGGCGCCAACCTGCCCAACCAGGACGAGGTCTTTCCCGACCGGGATCATTTCGGGCGCATCTTCTATAATCAGGCGCGGATGAGCGCGGCTGGCATTGCCCAGATCGCCGTCGTCATGGGCTCGTGCACGGCGGGTGGGGCCTATGTGCCGGCCATGTCCGATGTCTCGATCATCGTGCGTGAGCAGGGTACGATCTTCCTGGCCGGTCCGCCGCTGGTGAAGGCGGCCACGGGCGAGGTGGTCAGCGCCGAAGAACTGGGCGGGGGCGATGTGCATACGCGCTTGTCCGGCGTTGCCGACTACCTGGCCGAGGACGATGCCCACGCCTTGGCGCTTGCGCGCCGCGCTGTCGCCCAGCTCAATCGTCGCAAGCCGCAGACGGTTGTGCTGCAATCGCCTGAAGATCCGGCCTATGACCCCGAAGAGATCCTTGGTCTGGTTCCACCCGATCTGCGCACCCCCTATGACATACGCGAAGTCATTGCCCGCATCGTTGACGGGTCGCGGTTCGACGAATTCAAGCCGCGCTACGGTGAAACTCTTGTCACGGGATTTGCCCATGTCATGGGGATTCCCGTCGGGATCGTGGCCAACAACGGCGTTCTGTTTTCCGAATCCGCCATCAAGGGCGCGCATTTCATCGAATTGTGCAGCCAGCGCGGGATACCACTGGTCTTTCTGCAGAACATCACCGGCTTCATGGTCGGCCGGAAATACGAAAACGAAGGCATCGCGCGGCACGGCGCCAAGATGGTGACCGCGGTCGCCACCACCTCGGTGCCCAAGATCACGATGATCGTGGGCGGCAGCTTCGGGGCCGGCAATTACGGCATGGCCGGGCGCGCCTATTCGCCCCGTTTCCTGTGGACCTGGCCGAATTCACGCATCGCGGTGATGGGCGGGGAACAGGCCGCGGGCGTTCTGGCCACCGTCAAGCGCGACGCGATCGAGCGCCAGGGTGGTCGTTGGAGCGCCGAGGAGGAAGCCGAATTCAAGCGCCCGACGATCGAGATGTTCGAACGACAATCCCACCCGCTTTATGCCAGTGCGCGCCTGTGGGATGACGGGATCATCGACCCCCGCAAGAGCCGCGAGGTGCTGGCCCTGTCGCTGTCGGCCGCGCTGAATGCGCCGATCGGACCAACACGCTTTGGCGTGTTCCGGATGTAGGGCCAATGGTCATGATTGTTCGGGGGCAAGGCTGATGTTCGACAGGATCCTGATCGCCAACCGGGGCGAGATCGCCGTGCGCATCATTCGCACCTGTCGCAAGTTGGGGATCGGCACCGTGGCGGTCTATTCGGATGCCGACGCGGATGCGATGCATGTCGCGCTGGCCGATGATGCGATCCATATCGGTGGTGCACGCCCGGCCGAAAGCTATCTGCGTGGCGATGCGATCATCGCCGCTGCGCTGCAAGCCGGGGCGCAGGCGATCCATCCGGGCTATGGCTTCCTGTCGGAAAATCCCGATTTCGTGCAGGCCGTCGCGGATGCGGGGCTGACATTCATCGGCCCTTCGGCCGATGCGATCCGGGCGATGGGGCTGAAGGATGCGGCCAAGGCGCTTATGGAACGGGCCGGCGTGCCCGTCGTCCCGGGCTATCACGGCGACAATCAGGACCCCGAACATCTTTTCGGCGCGGCCGAAGCGATCGGTTGGCCGGTCTTGATCAAGGCCGTCGCGGGCGGCGGCGGCAAGGGCATGCGTCTGGTCGAGCGCCCCGAGGACTTTCTGTCCGCGCTGGAATCCGCTCGGGGCGAGGCGCAGACCGCCTTTGGCAACCCCGCGGTCCTGATCGAGAAATACATCCGCAAGCCGCGCCATGTCGAGGTCCAGGTCTTTGGTGACGGCCGCCGTGCCGTGCATCTGTTCGAACGCGATTGTTCCCTGCAACGCCGCCACCAGAAGGTGATCGAGGAGGCCCCGGCGCCCGGCATGACGCCCGAGATGCGCGCCGCCATGGGGCAGGCGGCCGTGCGCGCCGCCGAGGCAATCGGATACAGCGGGGCGGGGACGGTCGAGTTCATCGTGGACGGGTCCGAGGGTCTGCGGCCGGATCGGTTCTGGTTCATGGAGATGAACACCCGGCTGCAGGTCGAACATCCAGTGACCGAGGCCATAACGGGCATCGACCTTGTCGAATGGCAGCTGCGCGTCGCGGCCGGCGAGCCGCTGCCCCTGGATCAACAGCAGATTTCCCTGTCCGGCCACGCCTTCGAGGCGCGGCTCTATGCCGAGGACGTAGCCGCGGGCTTTCTGCCCGCGACCGGTCGGATCGACCATCTGTACTTCCCCGAGGACGCGGACGGAATTCGCGTCGATACCGGCGTCCGGGCAGGCGACAGCGTCAGCCCCTGGTATGACCCGATGATCGCCAAGATCATTGCCCACGGCCCAACGCGCGAGATCGCGCTTGCACGGCTGCGCCGTGCGCTTGGCCGGACAGAGGTCGCGGGGCTTGTGACCAACCTGTCTTTCCTGCATGCGCTGAGCGCACATCCCGGTTTTGCGCGTGGCGAGGTCGATACCGGGCTGATCGGCCGGGACCTTGCCGCGCTGACCGCGACGCCTGAACCCGATCCGCGCATCCTGTCGCTGGCCGCGATCGCTGCCGCCGGGCTTGCCGATGGCGGTGCGCCGCTTTCAGGATTTGCGCTCTGGGCCCCGCTGCGCCGCCACGTCGCCTTTGGAAACCACGCCGCCCAGATCGAGGTCCTGGCCCCGGGCCATATCCGCGTGTTCCTTGACGATCATGCGTCTGAGTGCCGGCTGAGGGGGGATCGCTGGTGGATCGATGGGCGGCCTCTGGATATTCGCATCGTTTCCGATGGCGCGCGGGTCAGCCTGTTCGATGCGCAGGGCGGCGTCCACCACTTCGACATTCCCGACCCGCTTGCGCGCGCTTCCGAGGGCGCGACGGAATCCGGGCTGACGCTGTCGCCCATGCCGGGCGTCGTAAAGGCTGTCTTCGTCGAAACCGGACAGCCGGTATCGCGCGGCGATCGTCTGGCCGTGCTGGAGGCCATGAAGATGGAACACACGCTGCACGCGTCCTGTGACGGCATCGTGGCCGAGATCCTTGCCGCGCCCGGGACGCAGGTCGAGGCAGGTGCGGCCCTGGTCCGTATCGAGCAGGAGCAGAGCGCATGATCCGCCTGCATCATGTCCCCTTCACGCGGTCCTTCCGCGTGCTCTGGCTGCTGACCGAGATGGGGCTGGACTTCGAGATTGTCCCATACGCGATTCCCGACGGCTCTCTTCGTCGGCCGGACTTTCTGGAAAGATCGCCGGCCGGGCGTGTCCCCGCGCTCGAGATCGATGGCCTGACGCTGTTCGAAAGCGGCGCGATCACGGAATATCTGTGCGAGACGCGTCCCGAACATGGCTTTGGCCGCGGGCCTGGTCATCCTGAACGGCCCCGTTTCCTGGAATGGATCCACTATGCCGAGACGATGGCGCATCTGATCGCCAATCTGAACATGCAGTGGGTCTTTCTGCGCGACCCCTCGATGCGTTCGCCGACCCTGATCAAACTGGATACGCGGCGGCTGGAACTGACGCTTCGCCCGCTGGATCGGGTCCTGGGCCAGCAGGACTGGCTGCTGGCCGGCGGCTTTTCGGGGGCCGACACGATGATGGGCTACAACCTGTTGGCGGCCCCGCATTTCGTGCGGTTCGATCCGTGGCCGAACATCCGCGCGTATCTTGCACGCTGTGCCGATCGCCCTGCCTTTCGCGCGGCGCGCGAACGCGATGGCGGCGCGAACTTCTATGACCGCGACTTCTACGAGCTGACCGATGCCTGAATACGTCGAAATCGTCGAGGTCGGCCCGCGCGACGGGTTGCAGAACGAACCGCGCTTCATACCGACGGAAGACAAGATCCGCCTGGTCGATTGTCTTTCGCAGGCGGGATTTCGGCGGATCGAGGTGGCGAGCTTCGTCAGCCCGAAATGGGTGCCGCAGATGGCAGATGGCGCCCAGGTCCTGGCCGGTATCCGGCGCGTGCCGGGCGTACGCTATGCGGCGTTGGCGCCGAACCTGCGCGGTTATCAGTCTGCGCGCGCAGCGGGCGCGGACGAGGTGGCGATATTCGTCTCTGCCTCGGAAGGTTTCAGTCGGGCCAACCTGAATTGCTCGATTGCCGAAAGCCTCGAGCGTCTTGCCCCCGTGGCCGCGGCCGCGCAGGACGATAGTATTCCCTTGCGCGGCTATGTCTCGGTGGTGACGGACTGCCCGTATGACGGGCCGGTCGCGCCCGCCTCGGTGGCGCAGGTTGTCGCTGCGTTGCGCGAACTGGGCTGTGCCGAGGTCTCGCTGGGCGACACGATCGGCCAGGGCAGGCCCGAGACCGTGGATGCGATGCTGCAGGCGGTCTTGCAGGAGATGCCGGCCGAACGTCTGGCCGGGCATTTCCACGACACGGCCGGCCGGGCGTTGGCCAATATCGATGCGGCGCTGGAGCGCGGTTTGCGGATTTTCGATGCCGCCGTCGGGGGCCTGGGCGGCTGCCCCTATGCGCCCGGAGCCGCGGGCAATGTCGCAACCGAATCCGTCGCCGCACATCTGGCGCGGCGAGGTTTTGAAACGGGGCTGGATCTGGGGCTGGTGGAACGGGCCGCCGTCATGGCGCGCGCCATGAGGTCCAGAGGGCAGGAGCAAGACACATGACCTTCGAGACAATACGCGTCGAATGCGATTCGCGTGGCATCGCGCGCCTGGTGCTGGACCGACCTCAGAAGCACAATGCCCTGTCCGCGCAGATGATCGCCGAGATTGCCCAGGCGATCGACGCGCTGGGCTGCGACGAGTCGGTTCGGGTCGTGGTTCTGGCGGGCGAAGGCCCCAGCTTTTGCGCGGGCGGCGACCTGGGCTGGATGCAACAGCAGATGCGGGCCGACGGTCCGACCCGCGCGGCCGAGGCGGGCCGCCTTGCCGCGATGCTGGGGGCGGTCAATCGCTGTCCCCGCCCCGTGATCGGGCGTGTCCACGGCAATGCGTTTGGCGGCGGGATCGGGCTGATCTCGGTTTGTGACGTGGCCGTGGGGGTCGATGATGCGCGTTTTGGCCTGACAGAGACTCGGCTTGGCCTGATTCCCGCGACCATCGGTCCTTATGTTGTGGCCCGCATGGGCGAATCCATGGCGCGACGAGTCTTCATGTCGGGCCGTCTGTTCGGGGCCGAGGAGGCCGTGCAGCTTGGACTGCTGGCGCGGGTCGTGGCGCCCGGCGATCTCGACGATGCCGTGGATGCCGAGATCGAACCCTACCTTTCCTGCGCGCCGGGCGCAGTCGCCGAAGCCAAGGCGCTGGTCAGACGCCTTGGCGCACCGATCGACGATTCGGTCGTGGCGATGACGATCAAGGCCCTGGTTCAGCGCTGGGAAAGCGCCGAAGCTGCCGAGGGAATCGCGGCCTTCTTCGAAAAGCGCGCGCCCAGCTGGAAGCGCGGTCCAACACAAGGCTGACGGCTCCTGACAGCGCGGGGCGGGCAGCGGCATGAAAATACACCGTGTCTCGGCGCGGCTCTTTGGGCGCGGCTTCGGTTGACCATCAGGGGAGGCAGGAGTAAACGAGGCACAGCCACGTCACATGCCGGCCTCGTTGTCGCGCATGCAACAGGGGAGCCATCATGGAAGATCTTCTGCGCGAATACCTTCCCGTTCTCATCTTTCTGGGAATGGCGCTGGCGCTGGGGCTGGTGCTGATCCTTGCCGCTGCGATCATCGCGGTCCGCAACCCCGACCCCGAAAAGGTGTCGGCCTATGAATGCGGCTTCAATGCCTTTGACGATGCGCGCATGAAGTTCGATGTGCGCTTCTATCTCGTTTCGATCCTGTTCATCATCTTCGATCTCGAGGTCGCCTTCCTGTTCCCCTGGGCGGTCGCGTTCAAGGATGTCTCGATGGTGGGCTTCTGGTCTATGATGGTGTTTCTGGCCGTCCTGACGGTCGGCTTTGCCTATGAATGGAAGAAGGGGGCGATGGACTGGGCTTGATGCCCCATCGCCGCCGGGCGCGGGCGATTCCTGCGTCAGTTGAACCAAGGAAGCGGGCCCGGTCGTATATCTGACGGGGACTTGCTGCGAGGAGTGGACATGAGCGTCTCGACCAACCTGTATTCGGCCGGCCCCGATCGTGAGGTGGCCACCCAGGCGCTGAACCGCGAGCTGCAGGACAAGGGATTCCTGCTGACCACGACCGAGGACATCATCAACTGGGCCCGAAACGGCAGTCTTCACTGGATGACCTTCGGTCTGGCCTGCTGCGCGGTCGAGATGATGCACACCTCGATGCCGCGCTACGACCTTGAACGTTTCGGTACGGCGCCGCGCGCATCCCCGCGTCAATCGGACCTGATGATCGTTGCCGGGACGCTGACCAACAAGATGGCGCCCGCCCTGCGCAAGGTCTATGACCAGATGCCCGAGCCGCGCTATGTGATCTCGATGGGATCGTGCGCCAATGGCGGGGGCTATTACCATTACAGCTATTCGGTGGTGCGCGGCTGTGACCGCATCGTGCCGGTGGACATCTATGTGCCCGGCTGTCCGCCGACCGCCGAAGCGCTGCTTTACGGCATCCTGCAATTGCAGCGCAGGATCCGCCGCACCGGCACGCTGGTTCGTTGAGGAGACCGGGACATGGCGCAAGACCTTCAGGAACTGGCCGCGCATCTGGAGCTGAAACGCCCCGATGACGTGATCGAGACGCGGATCGCTCATGATGAGCTGACCGTGACGGTCGCGACCTCGCGGATCGTCGATTTCGTCGAGTTTCTTCGCAACGATGCGACGTGCCGTTTCACGACGCTGGTGGACATCACGGCCGTGGACTATCCCGAGCGGGTCCAGCGCTTCGATGTCGTGTACCATTTCCTGTCGATGCAGCAGAACGCGCGAATCCGCGTGCGGCTGCATGTGCGCGAGGACGAGATGGTGCCCTCGATCACGTCGGTTCATCCCTCGGCCAACTGGTTCGAGCGCGAGGTATTCGACATGTTCGGGATCATCTTCTCGGACCATCCCGACCTGCGCCGGATCCTGACCGATTACGGCTTTCGCGGCTTTCCCCTGCGCAAGGATTTCCCGACCACCGGTTATACCGAGGTGCGCTATGACGAGGCGCTCAAGCGCGTGGTCTACGAGCCCGTGAAGCTGACCCAGGAATACCGGCAATTCGACTTCATGTCGCCCTGGGAGGGCGCGCAATACATCCTGCCCGGCGACGAAAAACAGGGGGCGAAATGATGGACGGCTCCAAGGGTTTCGAGGACGCGCTGACCGGTGAACAGCGCATCCGCAATTTCAACATCAACTTCGGGCCCCAGCATCCGGCGGCGCACGGCGTTCTGCGCCTTGTGCTGGAGCTGGACGGCGAGGTTGTCGAGCGGTGCGACCCCCATATCGGGCTTCTGCACCGTGGCACCGAAAAGCTGATGGAAAGCCGCACCTATCTGCAGAATCTGCCCTATTTCGACCGGCTGGATTATGTCGCGCCGATGAACCAGGAACATGCCTGGTGTCTGGCGATCGAAAAGCTGTGCAAGGTCGAGGTGCCGCGTCGCGCCCAGCTGATACGGGTGCTGTATTCGGAAATCGGGCGGATCCTGAACCACCTGCTGAACGTGACCACGCAGGCCATGGACGTCGGCGCCCTGACCCCGCCGCTCTGGGGCTTCGAGGAGCGCGAGAAGCTGATGGTCTTCTATGAGCGCGCCTGTGGTGCGCGCCTGCATGCGGCCTATTTCCGGCCCGGCGGCGTGCATCAGGACCTTCCGCCGGATCTGATCGACGATATCGAGGAATGGGCGCACGCCTTCCCCAAAGTGCTTGACGACCTCGAGGGATTGCTGACCGAGAACCGCATCTTCAAACAGCGTAACGTCGATATCGGTGTCGTGACGCCGGAAGACGCGCTGCGCTGGGGCTATTCTGGCGTGATGGTGCGTGGATCGGGCATGGCGTGGGATCTTCGTCGCGCCCAGCCCTATGAGTGCTACAACGAATTCGACTTCAAGATCCCCGTCGGCAAGAACGGCGACTGCTATGACCGCTACCTTGTCCGCATGGCCGAGATGCGCGAGTCGACCAGGATCATCCTTCAGGCGATCGAAAAACTTCGTGCACCCGACGGACAGGGCGACGTGCTGGCCCGGGGCAAGATCGCTCCGCCGCGCCGGCGCGACATGAAGACCTCGATGGAGGCGCTGATCCATCACTTCAAGCTTTACACCGAGGGCTTCCACGTGCCCGCTGGCGAGGTCTATGCCGCCGTCGAGGCGCCGAAGGGAGAGTTCGGCGTCTACCTTGTCGCCGACGGCACCAACAAGCCCTACCGCGCAAAGTTGCGCGCGCCGGGCTTCCTTCACCTGCAATCCATCGACTGGATGGCCAAGGGCCACATGCTGGCCGACGTGGCCGCGATCATCGGCACGATGGACGTCGTTTTCGGGGAGATCGATCGCTGATGCTTCGCCGTCTTCATCCGGTTCAGCCGGAAAGCTTTGAATTCACACCCGCGAACCTGGAATGGGCCCGCGCGCAGATCTCGAAATATCCCGAAGGCCGCCAGGCCAGCGCGATCATTCCGCTTCTGTGGCGCGCGCAAGAGCAGGAGGGCTGGCTGACCCGTCCGGCGATCGAATATGTCGCCGACATGCTGGGCATGCCCTATATCCGGGCGCTGGAGGTTGCGACCTTCTACTTCATGTTCCAGCTGCAGCCCGTTGGCAGTGTTGCACATATCCAGATCTGCGGCACCACGTCCTGCATGATCTGCGGGGCCGAGGACCTGATCCGGGTCTGCAAGGAAAAGATCGCGCCCACGCCTCATACATTGTCTGCCGACGGCAAGTTCAGCTGGGAAGAGGTCGAATGCCTCGGGGCCTGCGCCAATGCGCCGATGGCCCAGATTGGCAAGGACTATTACGAGGATCTGACGGCCGATCGTCTGGCCGAGATCATCGATGAACTGGCGGCGGGCAAGGTCCCCGTTCCGGGGCCGCAAAACGGTCGCTATGCGTCCGAGCCCAAATCGGGGCTGACCACGCTCAAGGACCATGCCGAAGGCCGCGCGCCTTACAATGCCTCGGTGCAACGCGCCGTGGATCTGGGAGACACGGTAAAGCGCATTGACGGAACCGAGGTTCCGATCCTCACGCCGTGGCTGGGCAAGGGCGGCACGGCGTCGCGCCCTGAACGGCCCGAGCCTGGCGCGCAGAAGAACGAACCCAAGCCCGCAAAGGGCAAGCCCGTCGACGAAACCGGTGTGACCGTACAGCAGGCACGGGCCGAGTCGGTTGCAAAGCCGGAACTGTCCGACGGCGTCGTGGGCACCCGGCCTCCGGCGCTGGAAGGTCCCCGCGACGGCAGGCCGGATGATCTGAAACAGATCAAGGGCGTGGGGCCGAAGCTCGAGGAATTGCTGCACAGCCTGGGGATCTGGCATTTCGACCAGATCGCAAGCTGGAGCGAGGCCGAACTCGCCTGGGTGGATGATCATCTGGATGGCTTCCGCGGCCGGGCAACGCGCGACCGGTGGATCGAACAGGCGCGCATTCTGGCCGAAGGCGGCGAAACCGAGTTTTCGAAGCGCGTGGAAGAGGGCGACGTTTACTGAATGTAAGACTCATCGACGAGATCGGGGAAATGGGGAATGCCTGACCATCACAGCACGAATTGCCGCAGGAATGCCTGGGCCGTGGCGATCGCCGCGGGCCTGCTGCTGGCATTGATGCTGTTGCTGGTTCCAAAGATGGGCTTCCTGCTTTCGGTCCTGCTGGGTGCCATTCTGGCAATCGTATTGGGATTGTTCCTTGTCTGGGCATTTTGCAACCCGGTGGACGAGAATGATGCGGTGACATACTCCGCATCGTCCGTGGCGCAGGATGCAGCAGGCAGTGCATCCTCGGAAGAACCCGAAAACCCGCAGGGGACATCGGGTGCTGCGGCGACCTCTGAAGGCGTGGCGCAGGCTGAGGCGCAGGACCCGCTTTTCGCCTCCTCGACCCTTGAAGGGGCAATGGCACGAGGCAGCGAGGAGCCGGTCGGATCGGCCGAATTCCTGCCTGCGCCAAGGGATGGGAACGCCGATGACCTGAAGAAGATCAAGGGCATCGGGCCCAAGCTTGAAACCCTGCTGAACGAGCTGGGCGTGTGGCACTTCGACCAGATCGCTGCATGGACCGCACGCGATATCGCCGAGGTGGATGAAAAGCTGGGCGCTTTCCGTGGGCGCATCACGCGGGATGAATGGGTACGTCAGGCGCGTCTTCTGGCGCGCGGCGAAGAGACCGCGTTCTCGGAACGTGTGGATCGGGGCGAGCTCTATCGAGGTGACGATGACGACGCCGTCTGAGCAGAACAAGGCGCTGGCGTGTCAGGGCAGGCTGGTTGCGGTGGTGATCGCCGCGACCATGGTGATCTGGCTTGCGGCGCAATGGATAGGTGGGCAGGCCGGCTGGCAGCCGCGCTATGCCTTCCTGTTCGACATGGCGGCAATTGCGGCGTTCATCTGGGCGCTGGCGGTGACATGGCGAATCTGGCGGCGGCAAAGGCGGCCCCTGGGGAATGAGGACAAGTGATGCTGAAAGATCAGGACAGGATCTTTACCAACCTCTATGGGATGCATGACCGTTCGCTTGCCGGCGCGCGCAAGCGCGGGCATTGGAACGGCACCAAGGAGATCCTGGCGCGCGGCCGCGACACCATCATCCAGCAGATCAAGGATTCGGGTCTGCGCGGGCGTGGCGGGGCGGGTTTCCCCACGGGATTGAAGTGGTCCTTCATGCCCAAGGAATCGGATGGTCGTCCGGCCTATCTGGTCATCAATGCCGATGAATCCGAACCCGGGACCTGCAAGGACCGCGAAATCATGCGCCACGATCCGCACACGCTGATCGAAGGCGCGCTGATCGCGTCCTTCGCGATGGGGGCGCATACCTGCTATATCTATATCCGCGGCGAATATATCCGCGAGCGCGAGGCGCTGCAGGCCGCGATCGACGAGGCCTATGAGGCCGGTCTGATCGGCAAGAATGCCTGTGGCTCGGGCTGGGATTTCGACCTTTTCCTGCACCACGGGGCGGGCGCCTATATCTGCGGCGAAGAAACCGCGCTTCTTGAAAGCCTCGAGGGCAAGAAGGGCATGCCGCGCATGAAGCCGCCGTTCCCGGCGGGTGCGGGCCTCTATGGCTGCCCGACGACGGTCAACAACGTCGAGTCGATCGCCGTCGTTCCGACGATCCTGCGGCGCGGTCCCGACTGGTTCGCCAGCTTCGGCCGTCCGAACAACTCGGGCACCAAGCTGTTCGCGATCTCGGGGCATGTGAACAATCCCTGCGTCGTCGAAGAAGCCATGTCGATCCCGCTCAAGGAGCTGCTGGAGCGGCATTGCGGCGGTGTGCGCGGGGGGTGGAAGAACCTCAAGGCCGTGATCCCGGGCGGTTCCTCGGTGCCGCTGTTGCGTGCCGAGCAATGCGATGACGCGATCATGGATTTCGACTGGCTGCGCGAGCAGCGTTCGGGCCTTGGCACGGCGGCGGTCATCGTGATGGACCAGTCCACCGACATCATCAAGGCGATCTGGCGTCTGTCGAAATTCTACAAGCATGAAAGCTGCGGCCAGTGCACGCCCTGCCGAGAGGGTACGGGCTGGATGATGCGGGTGATGGACCGTCTGGTACGCGGCGAAGCCGAGATCGAAGAGATCGACATGCTTCTGGACGTCACCAAGCAGGTCGAGGGCCACACGATCTGCGCGCTGGGTGATGCCGCGGCATGGCCCATCCAGGGGCTGATCCGCCAGTTCCGCGACGAGATCGAAGACCGCATCAAGGCGCGCAAGACGGGCCGCATCTCGGCTGTGGCGGCAGAGTGACGATGACGGGTAGCCCGACATATCGCGCGGCACCGATCGCCGGCCCTGGTTCCGACCGGCCAGCGACGTCGATGCCGTCGTCCCGAATTTCCACGGAGAGTGTCTGATGTCGAACCTGCGCAAGATCATCATCGACGGCATCGAACTCGAGGTCGATCCCTCGATGACCCTGATCCAGGCGTGCGAGCAGGCCGGGATCGAGATCCCGCGTTTCTGCTATCACGAACGGCTGTCGATTGCGGGCAACTGCCGCATGTGCCTTGTCGAGATCGTCGGCGGTCCGCCCAAGCCCGCGGCAAGCTGCGCCATGCAGGTTCGTGACCTGCGGCCCGGCCCGAACGGCGAACCGCCCGTCGTGCGCACGAATTCACCCATGGTGAAGAAGGCACGCGAAGGGGTGATGGAGTTCCTGCTGATCAACCACCCTCTGGATTGCCCGATCTGCGACCAGGGGGGCGAATGTGACCTGCAGGACCAGGCCATGGCCTATGGCGTGGACTTCTCGCGTTATCGCGAGCCGAAGCGCGCTTCGGAGGATCTGGATCTGGGTCCGCTGGTCAAGACGGCGATGACGCGCTGCATCAGTTGCACGCGTTGCGTTCGCTTCACCACCGAGGTCGCGGGCGTCTTCGACATGGGCCAGACCGGCCGCGGCGAGGATGCCGAGATCACGACCTATCTGGGCAAGCTGATCGATTCCAACCTGCAGGGCAACATCATCGATCTGTGCCCGGTCGGGGCGCTGACATCGAAACCCTATGCCTTCACCGCGCGCCCGTGGGAGCTGACCAAGACCGAGACGATCGACGTGATGGATGCGCTGTGCAGCAATATCCGCGTCGATACCAAGGGCCGCACGGTCATGCGCATCCTGCCGCGCAACCATGACGGCGTGAACGAAGAATGGATCTCGGACAAGACGCGCTTTGTCTGGGACGGCCTGCGTCGGCAGCGCCTCGACCGCCCCTATATCCGCGAGAACGGCAAGCTGCGGCCGGCCAGCTGGGACGAGGCCCTGACCGCCGCCGCCCGCGCGATCAAGGGCGCGAAGAAGCTTGCCGGCCTGGTCGGCGATCTGGCTCCGGTCGAGGCGGCCTTTGCCCTGAAGGAACTGGTCGAACGTCAGGGCGGCCAGGTTGAATGCCGCACCGACGGCGCGAAACTTCCCGCGGGCAACCGCTCGGCCTATGTCGGAACGGCCCGGATCGAGGATATCGACACGGCGCGCATGATCCTGCTGGTCGGCACGAATCCGCGTGACGAGGCGCCGGTCCTGAACGCGCGGATCCGCAAGGCCTGGGCGGCCGGCGGCTCGGTTGCGCTGATCGGCCAGCCGGCGGACCTGACATATGACTATACCCATCTTGGAACCGGTCGCGACGCGCTGGTTCAGTTCGCGCGTGCGGACCATTCCGACAAGCGCGATGTCCCGGCGATCGTCATCGTGGGGCAGGGGGCGCTGCGCGAAGCCGATGGCGAGGCCGTCCTGTCCCAGGCCATGAAAGCCGCCGAGGCGATGGGCGCCAAGCTTCTGGTTCTCCATACCGCGGCCGGTCGTGTCGGCGCGATGGATGTCGGCGCCGTGACCGAGGGCGGCATGGCTGCGGCGACCGAGGATGCGGATGTCATCTACAACCTTGGCGCGGACGAGATCGACATCGCGCGCAACGAGGATGGCGGTCCGTTCGTGATCTATCAGGGCAGCCATGGCGATCGCGGTGCGCATCGGGCAGACATCATCCTGCCGGCGGCCGCCTGGACCGAAGAGAACGGCCTGTTCGTGAATACCGAAGGGCGGCCCCAACTTGCGTTCCGCGCCGGCTTCCCGCCCGGCGAGGCCAAGGAGAACTGGGCGATCCTGCGTGCGCTTTCGGGCCAGATGGATGCGACACAACCGTGGGATTCGCTGATCGAGCTGCGCCGTGCGCTGTTTGCCGCTCATCCGCATTTGGCCAATATCGACGAGGTGCCGGAAAACGACTGGCAGCCGCTGCCCTTGGCGGCGCCCGCAAGTGCCGATTTCGTCAATTCGATCAAGGACTTCTATCTGACCAATCCGGTCGCGCGCGCCTCTCAGCTGATGGCCGAACTGTCTGCTCTGGCACGGTCTCGGGCGGCGCGGCCGATGGCGGCGGAATGATGGCGGGTGCAATGACAATGGCCCGGCACAAGTGGGCACTTGGGTCTGGCATTCGGACGCGCGATGCGCTTTACAGCGCGCGAACGGTCAGACGGAAATTGGCGGGTCAAATCACGATCGTCCGGCTACGGACGTAAACGGGGACAGACATGGCAGACTTTCTGGCAACACCTTTGGGAACCTTCCTGCTGATCGTGGTGCAGGGCCTGGGCATCATCGCCTTTGTGATGCTGTCGCTGCTGTTCCTGGTCTATGGCGACCGTAAGATCTGGGCCGCTGTCCAGATGCGCAAGGGTCCGAACGTGGTTGGCCCCTTTGGCCTGCTGCAATCGGTGGCCGACGCATTGAAATATGTCGTCAAGGAAATCGTGGTACCCGCGGGGGCGGACAAGTTCGTCTTCTTCCTGGCGCCACTGATGTCCTTCGTCCTGGCCATGCTGGCCTGGGCCGTGATCCCGTTCGATGAAGGCTGGGTCCTGTCCGACATCAACGTCGCGATCCTGTTCGTCTTTGCGGTGTCGTCGCTGGAAGTCTACGGCGTCATCATGGGTGGATGGGCATCGAATTCGAAATATCCGTTCCTTGGCTCGCTGCGCTCGGCGGCGCAGATGGTGTCCTACGAAGTCTCTCTGGGCCTGATCATCATCGGGGTGATCATTTCGACCGGTTCGATGAACCTGACGGATATCGTGCACGCACAAGAGGGATCGCTGGGCCTGTTCAACTGGTACTGGCTGCCGCATCTGCCGATGGTGGCACTGTTCTTCATCTCGGCCCTGGCCGAGACGAACCGCCCGCCCTTTGACCTGCCCGAGGCGGAATCGGAACTCGTGGCGGGCTATCAGGTCGAATATTCATCGACGCCATTCCTGCTGTTCATGGCCGGCGAATATATCGCGATCTTCCTGATGTGCGCGCTGATGAGCATCCTGTTCTTCGGCGGGTGGCTGTCGCCCATTCCGTTCCTGCCGGATGGCTGGTGGTGGATGGTCGCCAAGATGTGGGTGTTCTTCTTCATGTTCGCCATGGTCAAGGCGATCGTGCCGCGCTACCGCTATGACCAGCTGATGCGCATCGGCTGGAAAGTGTTCCTGCCGCTGTCGATCGGCTGGGTGGTCATCGTGTCGTTCCTGGCGAAATTCGAGGTGCTTGGCGGATTCTGGGCCCGCTGGGCGATTGGGGGCTGAGATGGCGAACATCGATTATGGCCGCGCGATCAAGTATTTCCTGCTGTGGGACTTCATCAAGGGGTTCCGGCTGGGCCTGAAATACTTCTTTGCGCCGAAGGCAACGATCAACTATCCGCATGAAAAGGGGCCGCTTTCGCCACGTTTTCGGGGCGAACATGCGCTGCGCAGGTACCCCAGCGGCGAAGAACGCTGCATCGCCTGCAAGCTGTGCGAGGCAATCTGCCCCGCGCAGGCGATCACCATCGACGCCGAGCCGCGCGAGGACGGCAGCCGCCGCACCACGCGCTATGACATCGACATGACGAAGTGCATCTATTGCGGATTCTGCCAGGAAGCCTGCCCGGTGGACGCCATCGTCGAGGGGCCGAACTTCGAATTCGCCACCGAAACGCGCGAAGAGCTGTTCTACGACAAGCAGAAGCTGCTGGAGAACGGCGAGCGCTGGGAAGCCGAGATCGCCCGCAACATCGAACTGGACGCGCCCTACAGATGACAGACGCCTTCCAGAAACTGTTTGCGCAGATGCTCGAGCAGGGGCAGGAAATGGCGCGTGCGTTCAATCCGGCGCTTGAGCACTTCCAGGGCGTCGAGATCGACAAGCTCGTGCCCACGATCCCGGCCGAGATGCTGGAGATCTGGTTTGGCAAGACGTTGAACCGCGAAGGTCTGGATGCGCGCACGCGGTTTCTGGTGACGATCGCGGCTCTGACGGTGCTGGGGGCCCAGGCGGAACCCCAGTTGCGGCTGGCGGTGCGCCACGCGATCGAAGCCGGGGCCACCCGGCGCGAGATCGCCGAGGTGATCCTGCAGATGAGCATGTTCGGCGGGATACCCGCCATGACCCGCGCGCTGGAAATTGCGCAGAAGGTCTTTGACGAGATGGGAGATGACGCATGAGCGTGACGGTCTTCGCCTTCTACCTCTTCGCCATTTCGGCGGTGGCGGCGGGTCTGATGGTGGTTCTCAGCCGCAACCCGGTTCATTCGGTGCTTTGGCTGATCCTGGCGTTCCTGTCGGCCGCGGGACTGTTTGTCCTGCTCGGGGCCGAGTTCGTCGCGATGCTGCTGGTCATCGTCTATGTCGGGGCTGTCGCGGTGCTGTTCCTGTTCGTGGTGATGATGCTGGACATCGACTTTGCCGAGCTGAAGGGTGAAATGGCGCGCTACATGCCTTTGGGACTTCTGATCGGTGTCGTGATCCTGATGCAGCTGGGCATTGCCTTTGGCGCGTGGCAATCGGCCGAAACCGCGATGGACATGCGCGCGGCACCCGTGCCGGAGGGCGTGCAGAACACCGCTGCGCTGGGGCTGCTGATTTATGACCGTTATATCCTGCTGTTCCAGCTGGCCGGTCTGGTTCTGCTGGTTGCGATGATCGGCGCGATCGTCCTGACGCTGCGCCACCGCAAGGACGTGAAGCGCCAGAACGTGCTGGCGCAGATGTGGCGCGATCCGGCCAAGACGCTGGAGCTCAAGGACGTGAAGCCGGGGCAGGGGCTGTAAACCTGCCACGGGCGGCCTGCGGGATGCATTCGCGGGCCAGATGAGAATGACGTTGCGGGGCAAACAAACCGCCTCGGAGGGACGGGAATGATCGGACTGACACATTATCTGGGCGTCGCCGCCGCTTTGTTCGTGATCGGCATCTTCGGCATTTTCCTTAACCGGAAGAATGTCATCGTGATCCTGATGTCGATCGAGCTTCTTCTTCTGTCGGTGAATATCAACCTGGTCGCGTTCTCGGCCCATCTGGGAGATCTGGTGGGGCAGGTCTTCACCATGTTCGTGCTGACGGTCGCGGCGGCCGAGGCCGCGATCGGTCTGGCCATCCTGGTGTGTTTCTTCCGCAACCGCGGCACCATCGACGTCGAAGACGTCAACGTGATGAAGGGGTAAGGCGCCATGGAAACGATCATCCTCTTTGCGCCGCTGGTCGGGGCGATCATCGCAGGCTTTGGCTGGCGCGTGATCGGCGAGACGGGCGCCCAGGTCGTAACGACCGGTCTTCTGTTCCTGTCCTGCCTGCTTTCCTGGATCGTGTTCCTTGGCTTCGATGGCACGACCCAGCAGGTCCACATCCTGGATTTCATCCGCTCGGGCACGCTGGACACGGCCTGGGCGATCCGGCTGGACCGGCTGACGGCGATCATGCTGATCGTCGTCACCACGGTTTCGGCGCTGGTTCACCTGTATTCCTGGGGCTACATGGCCCATGACGAGAACTGGCGCGAAGGCGAAGTCTATCGGCCGCGTTTCTTTGCCTATCTGTCCTTCTTCACCTTCGCGATGCTGATGCTGGTGACGTCGGACAACCTGGTGCAGATGTTCTTTGGCTGGGAAGGCGTCGGCGTTGCCTCGTACCTTCTGATCGGGTTCTACTGGCGCAAGTCCAGCGCGAATGCGGCCGCGATGAAGGCATTCATCGTCAACCGGGTTGGCGACTTTGGCTTTGCCCTTGGGATCTTCGGCCTGTTTTACCTAGTCGACAGCATCAAGATGGACGATATCTTCGCTGCGGCTCCCGCCCTGGCCGAAACTCAGATGCGCTTCCTGTGGACCGACTGGAACGCGGCGAACCTGCTGGCCTTCCTTCTGTTCATCGGCGCGATGGGCAAGTCGGCCCAGCTGTTCCTGCACACGTGGTTGCCGGACGCCATGGAGGGCCCCACACCCGTTTCGGCGCTCATCCACGCCGCGACGATGGTCACCGCGGGCGTCTTCCTCGTCTGTCGGATGTCGCCGCTCTTCGAATACGCGCCCGAGGCCAAGAGCTTCGTGATGTATATTGGCGCGGCCACTGCCTTCTTTGCCGCGACCGTGGGTCTGGTGCAGAACGACATCAAGCGGGTGATTGCCTATTCGACCTGCTCGCAGCTTGGTTACATGTTCGTTGCCGCCGGCGCGGGTGTCTATGGCGCCGCGATGTTCCGCCTTTTCACGCATGCCTTCTTCAAGGCGATGCTGTTCCTTGGTGCCGGCTCGGTGATCCATGCCATGCATCACGAACAGGACATGCGGAATTACGGCGGCCTGCGCGCAAAGCTGCCGATTACCTTCTGGGCCATGATGATCGGGACGCTGGCCATCACCGGCGTGGGTATCCCGCTGACCCATTTCGGCTTTGCCGGCTTCCTGTCGAAGGATGCGATCATCGAAAGCGCCTTTGCGTCGGGCAACGGCTTTGCCTTCTGGGCGCTTGTCATCGCGGCGTTGTTCACCAGCTTCTATTCGTGGCGGCTGATGTTCATGACCTTCTATGGCAGCCCGCGTGGCGACCATCACGCGCATGACCATGCGCATGAGAGCCCGCCCGTCATGACCGTTCCGCTCGGCGTTCTGGCACTTGGCGCGATCTTTGCCGGGATGCTGTGGTACAAGCCGTTCTTTGGCGACCACGAACGGATGACCGAGTTCTTTGCCATGCCGCACCACGCTGCCGCTGAGGCCGAGGTCGCCCCAGGGGAGCCCGCAGCGATGGCCGAGGCGGGCCACGGTAGTGAAGCGGTCCAAGGCGAAGAAACCACGGCGCATATGGCCGGTGCCGCGCATCCCGCGATTGGGGCGATCTACATGTCCGAGGCTTCGAACGAAGTTTTGGATCGTGCGCACCATTCGCCGGTCTGGGTCAAGCTGTCGCCCTTCATCGCCATGCTGATCGGCCTTGGGCTTGCCTGGACCTTCTACATCAAGGATCCGTCCATTCCGGGTCGTCTGGCTGCTCAGCAGCCGATCCTGTACCGCTTCCTGCTGAACAAGTGGTATTTCGACGAGATCTATGACGCGATCTTCGTTCGCCCGGCGCTGGCGCTTGGCCGCCTGTTGTGGAAGAAGGGCGACGGTGCGGTCATCGACGGCACGATCAACGGTGTGGCGATGGGTCTTGTGCCGACGCTGACGCGTTGGGCCAGCCGGGCCCAGTCGGGCTACATCTTCACCTACGCCTTCGCGATGGTCATCGGCATCGCGATCCTTCTGACCTGGATGACGCTCTCGGGGGGCGCTCACTAATGGAAAACCTGCTTTCCATCATCACCTTCCTGCCCATCGTGGCAGCGGCGATCCTGGCGCTGTTCCTGCGGGGCGACGATGCCGCGGCACAGGCGAATGCCAAGTGGCTGGCCCTGATCGCGACGACAGCGACATTCCTGATCTCGTTGTTCGTCCTGGCGGGCTTTGATCCCGCAGATACCGGATTCCAGTTCGTCGAGGAGCACGACTGGATCATGGGCCTGAAATACAAGGTCGGCGTCGATGGCATTTCGGTGCTGTTCGTGCTGCTGACGACCTTCCTGATGCCGATCACGATCCTGTCGGCATGGAACGTCACGGTTCGGGTCAAGGAGTACATGATCGCCTTCCTTGTGCTGGAAGGGCTGATGATCGGCGTCTTCGTCGCCCTGGACCTGGTGCTGTTCTACCTGTTCTTCGAGGCGGGGCTGATCCCGATGTTCCTGATCATCGGGATCTGGGGCGGCAAGGACCGCATCTACGCGGCCTTCAAGTTCTTCCTGTACACCTTCCTTGGTTCGGTTCTGATGCTGGTGGCGATGATCGCCATGTATGTCGATGCCGGCACGACCGACATCCCGACACTGCTGACGCATCAGTTTTCGTCCGAGACGATCGAGGTGCTTGGCCTGCGGGTCGTTGGCGGCGTGCAGCTGCTGTTGTGGCTGGCCTTCTTTGCCAGCTTCGCGGTCAAGATGCCGATGTGGCCGGTCCATACCTGGTTGCCGGATGCGCACGTTCAGGCTCCGACGGCCGGTTCGGTCGTCCTGGCCGCGATCCTTCTGAAGATGGGGGGCTATGGCTTCCTGCGCTTCAGCCTTCCGATGTTCCCGGTGGCCTCGGATCTGATGTCCGGTGTCGTGTTCTGGCTGTCGGCGATCGCGATCGTCTATACATCGCTGGTCGCACTGGCGCAGGAGGACATGAAGAAGCTGATTGCCTATTCGTCCGTGGCCCATATGGGGTACGTGACGATGGGGATCTTCGCCGCGAACCAGCAGGGTGTCGATGGCGCGATCTTCCAGATGCTGTCGCACGGCTTCATCTCGGGCGCGTTGTTCCTGTGTGTCGGCGTCATCTATGACCGCATGCATACCCGTGACATCGATGCCTATGGTGGGCTTGTGAACCGGATGCCGCGCTATGCCCTGGTCTTCATGTTCTTCACGATGGCCAATGTCGGCCTGCCGGGGACCAGCGGTTTCGTGGGCGAGTTCCTGACGCTGATGGGCATCTTTCAGGTCAACACCTGGGTGGCCTTCGTATCCGCCACGGGCGTTATCCTGTCGGCCGCCTATGCGCTGTGGCTGTATCGCCGGGTGGTCTTTGGTGACCTGATCAAGGAAAGCCTGAAGGCCATTACCGACATGACCGCGCGGGAAAAGGCGACATTTGCGCCACTGGTCGCGATGACCCTGATCCTTGGCATCTATCCCAGCCTGGTGACCGACATCATCGGTCCGTCGGTCGAGGCCCTGATCTCCAACTACCACGCTGCCATTCCGGCCGAAGCCGGGGTGCAGCTGGCCAGCCACTGAGGACGACACGCGATGATCTCTGCCGATTTCTCCGCAATCCTGCCCGAGGTGGTTCTGGTCCTGTATGCCATGGCCGCCCTTCTTGGTGCGGTCTATACGGGCAAGGACGAGCTGGCCTCGATGTTGACCTGGACGACCGCAGCCGTCTTCATCGGCCTTGCAGCATGGATCGGTCTGTCACAGCCCGGTGACAGCGTGGCCTTTGGCGGCATGTTCCGCGACGACGCGTTTGCGCGGTTCGGAAAGGTCACGGTCCTGTTGTCGGCGGCGGCCGTTCTGGCAATGAGCCAAGACTACATGACACGGCGCGGACTTGCCCGGTTCGAATATCCGCTGATCATCGCATTCGCGGTGACCGGCATGATGGTGATGCTGTCGGCGGGCGATCTGATGGCCCTGTATATGGGGCTGGAGCTTCAGTCGCTGGCGCTTTATGTCGTTGCCGCCTTCCGGCGTGACAACGTGCGTTCGACCGAAGCCGGGCTGAAATATTTCGTGCTGGGGGCGCTGTCTTCGGGTCTGCTGCTTTACGGCGCGTCGCTGACCTATGGCTTTACCGGCACGACCCTGTTCGACGGTATCATCGCGACGATCCAGAATGGTCACGTATCGCTGGGTCTGCTTTTTGGCCTTGTCCTGATGATCACGGGTCTTGCCTTCAAGGTCTCGGCGGTGCCGTTCCACATGTGGACGCCCGATGTCTATGAAGGTTCGCCCACGCCTGTGACCGCGTTCTTTGCGACTGCGCCGAAGGTTGCCGCCATGGGGCTGTTCGCGCGTCTCGTCCATGACGCCTTTGGCGCCGCGGTCGCTGACTGGAGCCAGGTCATCGCCGTTATGGCAGTGCTGTCGATGTTTCTTGGCGCCATCGCCGCGATCGGCCAGCGTAACATCAAGCGCCTGATGGCCTATTCCTCGATCGCGCATATGGGTTTTGCCCTGATCGGGCTTGCCGCGGGCACCCAGACGGGCGTTCAGGCGATGCTGATCTACATGGCCATCTACGTGACCATGAATATCGGAACATTCGCCTTCATCCTGTCGATGGAGCGTGACGGAACGCCCGTGACCGACATTCAGGCGCTGAACCTGTATGCGCGTCGGGAACCGGGCAAGGCGCTGGCCATGTTGGTCTTGTTGTTCAGTCTTGCTGGCGTTCCGCCGATGCTTGGATTCTTTGCCAAGTACGGTGTTCTTGTGGCGGCCGTGGATGCGGGTCTGTCGCTGGTTGCGGTCCTCGGCGTGATCGCATCGGTGATCGGCGCCTACTACTATCTGCGGATCGTCTATTACATGTATTTCGGGACCGAAACCGACGCTCTGGATACACGCATGACGCCGGTTCAATGGGGCCTGCTGATGGCGTCTGCGGCGGTCATGGTGCTGGGCGTGGCCGGAATGTTCGGCGTCGAAGGGGCGGCTGCAGCCGCAGCCGAAGCCCTTGTCCGGTGATCCGGTCGCCAGTTCGGCCTGGCCCGCCGGGGTGGATCGGGTCGTTCTGGAAGAAGTCGACAGCACGAATGCCGAAGCCGCGCGCCGCGCGGCTTCGGTGCTGCAGCCGACCTGGATCATGGCGCGTCGCCAGACAGCCGGCCGCGGCCGACGCGGGCGTGCCTGGATCAGTCCGGCAGGAAATTTCGCCGCGACCCTGATCATGAGACCCGAATGTGGGCCCGACGAGGCGGCGCTACGCAGTTTCGTTGCCGCCCTGTCGGTGGCGGACGCGCTGGAGCAGCTGACCGAGGCAGGTTCCGCCATCAGCCTCAAATGGCCCAACGACGTATTGTTGAACGGGGGCAAGGTTGCGGGCATCCTTCTGGAAAGCGCGGGGCAGGGCGGCACGGTTGGTCATCTGATGATCGGGATCGGCGTCAACCTGATCGCGGCGCCGCCGCCCGAGGCGGTCGAACCCGGTGCCATGGCGCCGGTTTCCGTCCTGAAGGAAACGGGCATCCGCATCACGCCAGAGTCCTTCCTTGCGGCGCTGGCCCGCAGCTTTGATCGGCATGATCGGCAGCTTCGCGAATACGGGTTTGGCCCCATCCGAACGGCCTGGCTTGCGCGCGCGGCCCGCCTGGGACAGCCAGTCACCGCGCGCCTGCCGAACGAGACCGTGTCGGGCACGTTCGAAACGATCTCGGATAGCGGCGCCCTGGTGCTTGCCACGGCGCAGGGCAGGCGGCACATTCCCGCGGCCGATATCTACTTCTGAAAGGGACCGTTCATGTTGTTGTGCGTCGATTGCGGCAATACGAATACCGTCTTCTCGGTCTGGGACGGCGAGAAATTCCGCTGCACCCTGCGCACATCGACCGAACACCAACGGACGGCGGATCAGTATTTCGTCTGGTTTTCGACCCTGATGCAGCATCACGGCGTGCCGGTCGACATCACCGATTGCGTGATTTCCTCGACCGTACCGCGCGTCGTGTTCAATCTGCGCGTCCTGTGCGATCGGTATTTCAATTGCCGCCCGCTGGTCGTGGGCAAGCCCGATTGTGCCTTGCCGGTTGCGCCCCGTGTCGACGAGGGCACGACCGTCGGGCCCGACCGCCTGGTGAATGCGCTTGCGGGGTTTGACCGGCACGGAGGCGACATCATCATCGTCGATTTCGGGACCGCGACGACCTTCGATGTCGTCGATACCGATGGCGCCTATATCGGTGGCGTGATTTCGCCCGGTGTGAATACATCGCTAGAGGCGCTGCACGCCGCGGCGGCTGCGCTGCCGCATGTCGATGTGACGCGCCCCAACAGCGTCATCGGTACCAACACGGTGGCCTGCATGCAGGCCGGAATCTACTGGGGCTATGTCGGTCTGGTCGAAGGCATCGTTCGGCAGATCCGGCAGGAACGCGGCCGTCCGATGAAGGTCATCGCGACCGGTGGGCTTGCGCCGCTGTTCGGCCAGGGAACGGATATATTCGACAGTGTCGAGGATGACCTGACCATGCATGGTCTGGTCCTGATCCACGCGTACAACAGGAAAGAAAAATGAGCGCGAAGAACCGCTTGATCTACATACCGCTGGGCGGTGCCGGAGAAATCGGCATGAACGCCTATGTCTATGGCTATGGTCCGGCCGACAAGGAAAGACTGATCGTGGTCGATCTGGGCGTCACTTTCCCGGACATGGACACGACGCCGGGCGTGAACCTGATCATGCCCGATGTCGACTGGCTGGCCGACAATGCCGACCGGATCGAGGCGATCTTCATCACCCATGCGCATGAAGACCATGTGGGGGCAATCGGGCTGTTGTGGTCCAAGCTGCGCGCGCCGGTCTATGCCCGGCAGTTCACGGCGGCCATTGCCAGGATGAAGATGGAGGATTACAGCCAGCCAACCGATGCGATCCATGTCGTCGGACCGCGCCCCGACGTGGTTGATGCCGGTCCTTTCAAGGTGCAATTCGTTCCCGTCAGTCATTCGATCCCCGAAAGTTCGGCGTTGGTCATCGATACGCCTGCCGGCCGTATCGTGCATACGGGCGACTTCAAGCTGGACGAGACGCCGGTGGTCGGCGAACCCTTTGACCGGGAATTGTGGCGCCAGATCGGGCAAGAATCCCGGGGCGTCAAGGCGCTGGCCTGTGACTCCACCAACGTGTTCTCGCTGCATCCCGGCCGGTCCGAGGCCACGCTTGCCCAGCCGCTGAAGGAGCTCATCGCCTCGCAAAAGGGAATGGTGGTTGCGACGACCTTTGCCTCGAACGTTGCGCGCCTGAAGACCCTGGCCGAGGCGGGGCGGGCGGCAGGTCGATCGGTCTGCCTGCTTGGCCGCGCCATGCGGCGGATGCTGACAGCCGCGGTTGAAACCGGTATCGTGACGGATTTCCCCCAGCTGATCACGCCCGAGGAGGCCGTTGATACGCCGCGCCAGGATCTGATGTTGATCGTCACGGGCAGCCAGGGCGAGGGACGCGCGGCCTCGGCCGCCCTGTCGCGTGGGAAATACATGGGGCTCGAAATGCGCGAGGGTGACCTGTTCCTGTTCTCGTCCAAGACCATCCCGGGCAATGAACGGGCAGTCATTCGCGTGATGAATGCATTTTCCGAACTGGGCGTGGACGTCATGGATGATCGCGACGGCCTCTACCACGTGTCGGGCCATGCAAACCGGCCGGATCTGGAGGTCATTCACGACCTTTTGCAGCCGAAGATCATCCTGCCCATGCACGGCGAACACCGCCATTTGCGTGAACATTGCCGCATCGCGCAGGAAAAGGGCATTCCGGCCGCCCTGGCCGTGAATGGCAAGATCGTGGACCTGACGGGCGACGAACCGAAATTCGCCGGCGAAGTCGAAGCCGGCCGGACCTATCTGGATGGTTATGGATTGATCGGCGCGTTTGACGGCGTCGTGCGTGACCGAATCCGCATGGCCATGAACGGCCATGTGCTTGCGACGCTGATCCTTGACGAGGACGATCAGCCGATCGGCGATGTCTGGGTGGAAATCATGGGTCTGCCCGAACGCACGCGCAAAGGCGCGCTCCTGGCCGAGGAGATCGAGGCGGACCTGAACCGGTTCTTCGATACGGCCGATGAAAAGACATTACGCGAGGACGACAAGATCGAGGAAGTCGTCAAGCGGATCGTTCGCCGCACCGCGATGGAAGAAATCGGCAAGAAGCCCGAGGTGACGGTGGTGACAAGCCGCCTTTCGGCGGAGGATTGACGTCCAGCCATACCAAGAAAGAAAAACGGAAAGGGCGCCGATCCGGCGCCCCTTTTTCATCCATCTGCCCGGCGTGGGCCAGGTTTGACGTTACGACTTGGACGGCCTGAACTCGCGCATCAGGAATTCGGGCACATGGTCGCCCATGCCGACGACGGGCGTACGGTCACCGCGGTTCTTTCCATTGCGCTGGTCGGACGACTTGTTGTCCTTGCGGGTGCGGCCGCGATCAGACTTGCGTTCGGGCGCGCGGTTCGCCTGGACCGCCTCTGCCGGCTTAGCCGGGCTTTCGGCGGCGGGCTTTGCCGCGTCGGAGCCTGGTGTGCTGTCGCGTTCGGCCACGGCCGCCGGCGGCTGCTCGATCGGCGTCGTGGGCGCTTCGTGCCCATGCGATTTGATCGGCCGATCCCGCTCGGCAGAGCGGCGCGGGCTGCGCTTTCGCTTTTCTTCGCCTTTCTCCGGCGCACGTTCAGATGCGGCCGAGGGGGCAAAGCCTTCGGGCAGCGGTGCCCGCGGGATGGGCGATTTCACCAGGCTTTCGATCGCATCGACATATTTCTTGTCGGCCGGCGTTGCGATGGTGATCGCAACGCCCTTGCGGCCCGCACGGCCCGTCCGGCCGATGCGGTGGACGTAATCCTCGGCATGGCTGGGGGCGTCGAAGTTGAACACGTGGCTGACCGCGGGGATGTCAAGGCCGCGCGCGGCCACGTCAGAGGCCACCAGGAACTGAAGCGTTCCGTCGCGGAAGCCGTCCAGCGTCTGCATGCGCTGGCGTTGGTCCAGGTCGCCATGAATGGGGGCTGCGTTGAAGCCGTGCTTCTTCAGGGACTTGGCGACGATATCGACCTCGGTCTTGCGGTTGCAGAAGATGATTGCGTTGCTCAGCGCGTCACCCTCGGCCTTGATCAGCGCGCGAAGCAGCTCTCGTTTCTGCTTGGCGGTCTGATCCTTTCGGGTCGGGGTGAGTTCGACGAGGCGCTGCTCGATCGTTTCCGAAGTCGTCGCCTGACGGGCAACCTCGACCCGGACGGGGGCCTGCAGGAAGGTGTTGGTGATCCGTTCGATTTCAGGCGCCATCGTGGCGCTGAAGAACAGGGTCTGACGGGTGAATGGGGTCAGCTGGAAGATACGTTCGATATCGGGGATGAAGCCCATGTCCAGCATGCGGTCGGCTTCGTCCACGACCATGATCTGAACGCCGGTCAGCAAGAGCTTGCCGCGTTCGAAATGGTCCAGAAGACGCCCGGGCGTGGCAATCAGGACATCGACGCCTCGGTCGATCAGGCGTTCCTGTTCGCCAAAACTGACACCGCCGATCAGCAGTGCCTTCGTCAGGCGCGTGTATTTTGCATAGATGTCGAAGTTCTCGGCCACCTGCGCGGCCAGTTCGCGCGTCGGTGCCAGGACTAGGCTGCGCGGCATCCGCGCCCGTGCCCGACCCTTGGACAAGAGCGTGATCATCGGCAGCGTGAAGCTTGCCGTCTTGCCCGTTCCCGTCTGGGCGATGCCCAGCACATCGCGACCCTCCAGCGCGGGGGGGATGGCTTGTTCCTGGATTGGCGTGGGGGTTTCGTAGCCGGCTTCTTCGATGGCTTTCAGGACCGCTGGGTCCAGCTTCAGGTCAGTAAATTTTGTCATGAGCGTCCAGTTTGCGCGGTTTCAGACCGCAGGTAAGGGACGCAGTTTCCGGGCGCCCCGGCGGATGTCCACCGGATGTGGACGACTTGCAGTTACTGCAAATCCCGACAAAGGTCAATCTTGCCCGGATTCGGGGCCAATATTCCCAAGGTGTTCAGCGATCATGCGCCTTTACGTCATCAATCTTGGCCGCCGGTCCGATCGATGGGCATTCATGTCCGCGCAGCTTGCCGAACTGGGGCTTGAAGCGCGGCGCATCGAGGCCGTGGATGCGAGCAGGGAAGGGGAAGTCCTGCGCAGCCGCTTTGACGCGGGGGCGCTTGCGCGCGACTTTCCCGCAACGCTTGGGGATGTTGCCTGCACGCTGACCCACCAGTCGATCTGGCTACGAATTGCCGATGAGGGTGCGCCGGCGATCATTCTGGAGGACGATGCCCGGTTGTCCCCGGCGTTTGCGGAAATCGTGCGGCTGGACCTGGGGCGCATGATGCGCGAACACGACATGGGGGCGATAAAGCTGGAATACTGGCCCGGCCCCCAGAACAGCCGCCGGTTCGTCGCGGGGCGTGTCATGGCCGATCTGCCTTGGGGCATGCGGTTGTATCGTCTGCGCAGTACGTTCCTGGGAACGGCGGCTTATGCGATTTCGCCCCAGGGCGCAGCGCTGATGTGTCAGCGATTTCCGCGACTTGCGGTTCCGGTCGATCACGCCCTGTTCGGTCGCGAGGCCAATCTGGGCTTTCGCCTGCTGCGGCCGGGTTTCATCAATCCCGCACCTGTCTTGCATGACATCGCAGGGTTCAGCTCCGACATCGTCCCCCAGCGACGGGCGGAACGTCTGGCCGAGATGCCGCGCCCCTGGACCCGTCGCCTTCGCGACTGGGTCGTGCGTTCGCGTCTAGCGCGTGAAATCGCGCGCGGCGAATGCGCTCGGATCGAGATGCGCTTTGCCGATCAGCCCGACTAGCTGTGCATTTCCTTTGTCGCGGCAAGGCGCAGAGTGGGGAAGTCGCGCTCGATCCGGTCGATATCCCATTGCAGGCGCGTCAGATAGACGATGTCGCCGTCATTGTCATAGGCAATATGGCCCTTGTTGGCCGCGACGAACCGCTCCACGTCGGTCTTGGGTCCCGTAACCCAGCGGGCCGAGGTGAATTGCGATGCCTCGAAGCGCACCGGCAGGGAATATTCCGACTCGATTCGGCTTGCCAGAACATCGAATTGCAGCGCCCCCACGACGCCGACGATGAAGCCCGAGCCGATCGCCGGCTTGAAGACCTTGGCCGCGCCTTCCTCGGCGAATTGCATCAGCGCCTTTTCCAGGTGCTTGGCCTTCATCGGGTCGCCCGCGCGCGCGGTGCGCAGCAGTTCGGGCGCAAAGGATGGAATGCCGGTAAAGCGCAGGGATTCGCCTTCGGTCAGGGCATCGCCGATGCGCAGCTGTCCATGATTGGGAATGCCGATGATGTCTCCCGCCCAGCCTTCCTCGGCCAGTTCGCGGTCCGAGGCCAGGAACAGCACCGGGTTGGCAACCGTCATGGCCTTCTTCGAGCGTACATGGAACAGTTTCTGCCCCCGCTGGAAGTGACCCGAGGCCAGCCGGACAAAGGCGACGCGGTCACGGTGCTTGGGGTCCATGTTGGCCTGGACCTTGAAGACAAAGCCCGTGACCTTCTCCTCTTCCGGAAGGATCTGGCGTTCGGCTGCCTTTTGCGGCTGCGGCGGTGGGCCGTACTTGCCGATACCCTGCATCAGCTCTTTCACGCCGAACGAGTTGATGGCCGAACCGAACCAGATCGGCGTCAGATGGCCCTCAAGGAACGACTTGTGGTCAAAGGGCGGAAGCAATTCGCGCGCCATTTCCAGCTCGTCGCGCAGCTGCTCCAGAAGGTGGGGCGGCACATGCTCGGCCAGCTTGGGATCGTCCATTCCGTCAATGCGGATGGATTCAGCCACGCGATTGCGGTCGGCCCGATCCATGAGTTCAAGCCGGTCGTTCAGGATGTCATAGCAGCCGATGAAGTCGCGCCCCATGCCGATGGGCCAGCTTGCGGGCGTGACATCGATGGCCAGGTTCTGCTGGATCTCGTCGATGATGTCGAAGGTGTCGCGGCTTTCCCTGTCCATCTTGTTGCAGAAGGTCAGGATCGGCAGGTCGCGCAGGCGGCAGACCTCGAACAGTTTCCTGGTCTGGCTTTCGACGCCCTTGGCGCCGTCGATCACCATGATGGCGGCATCGACAGCCGTCAGCGTGCGATACGTGTCTTCCGAAAAGTCGCTGTGGCCGGGGGTGTCGACCAGGTTGAAGCGCCATTCCTGATAGTCGAACGACATGGCCGAGGCCGAGACGGAAATGCCGCGTTCCTGCTCCATCTTCATGAAGTCCGAACGGGTGCGCCGCGCTTCGCCCTTGGCGCGAACCTGTCCCGCCAGCTGGATGGCGCCGCCATACAGCAGGAACTTTTCGGTCAGTGTCGTCTTGCCCGCATCGGGGTGACTGATGATGGCAAAGGTGCGCCGCCGGGCAATCTCGGCGGGCAGGGTGGGGCGATTTGACAGATCGTTCGGCATGCGCGCGGATATACGCCGGGTGAAGGCGAAGGGGAAGCAGGCGCGTGGCCTTTTTTGCGGCCGTGTGAATGTTTCATGCTAGCCTTGCCGCATGACAACGGAAAGGCAACCACCATGACACTGAAAGATATTGCAGACAGGCTGGTCGATGGATGCCGCACCGGCAAGGAGCTGGAAAACCTGGGGCGGCTGTATCACCCCGACGCCATCTCGGTCGAGGCGGCCGACTATTCCGGCGAGGGTCGCGAGGTCAGGGGTATCGACGGGATCAAGGCCAAGCACGAATGGTGGAACTCTGCCTTCGAGCTGCACGACGCGGCTGTAGAAGGGCCGTTCCTGCACGGCGATGATCGTTTCGCCGTCATCTTTACGGTTGATGCGACAGAACGGGAATCGGGCAAGCGCATGAAGATGCGCGAGGTCGCGATCTATCACGTACCGGATGGCAAGATCACGCGCGAAGAATTCTTCGGAATCGGCTGATCGGATGACGCCCACCGCCGAACCTGTCCGCCGGGGGCAAGGCGCTTCAATGTGTGGCAATGTCTCCCAGCGCGCGGTGCAGGGCGCGGTCGAGTTCCTCGCGCCCGATCTCGGTGGCAAAACTCGCCTTGTGTGACAAGCCGGGAAACCGTTTGCGGATTTCGGCCGCCAGATCGGGCGGCAGACGCGACATCGTCGTCTCGCTGATCATCTGACTTTCGACCGGTATCCCTTCGGCATAAACGATTTCATGCCTGTCGAAGATCAGGCTGTAATAATCGACATAACCGCCCTCGCGACGGCGAATGCGATCGTCGTCCACGAGGTGGCGGGCCTGAACCAGCACCTCGGCGCAGCCGCCGACCCTGTCCGGCCCCCGTTGGTACAGGAAGATCCGGTGAAAGGGGCTGACCACAAGGTCACCCAGATTGCCCAGATGTTCGGACGGGATGACGACCGGCGCAAATGGACCCGCGGCGCGCAGCGTGACCTTGCCGATCCACCGGATGGCTTGGGCACCATGATCGCGGGTCAGCACGGTGTTGCCGACGCTCAGCCGCTCGACCGGTATCTGTGCTCCGTCGGGCAGGGTGATCCGTGTCCCCGCGGCGAATGCGGCACAGGCGATATCGGTCACGGGCAGATCGCTGACATCCTGCGCGATCTCGATCAGCGTATAGTCAAGCCGTGCGACCAGGGGCGACAGGGGCAGGATCATCTCCTGCGCCGAAGGCATGTGCCGCAGGACCAGCACCTGCACGGTGTCGCCATCCTCGGCCATGAGCATGACGCGGGCAAGCAGGCGCACCGGGTCTCCCGGGCTGCCAAGCTCGGATCCGACCGTGATCCGCTGGTCGCCGTTTTCCCCGGCTGTCGGGTTCAGGGCAAGTTGCAGGGCAACCGCATCCCGGGCAAGGCGGTAGATGTCGCCGGGTTCGCAGCATTCCGGCGCACCGATCGGGTCGCCAAGATTCGCCCCGACATGCACGCGAAAGGCCGTCGCCGCATAGACACGGGCAATGTGGGGCGGTGTCATGGGTGCGATGCCGGTCATGCAGTATCATCGGGCTGGGAGTGGATCGGTCGGACCCGAGTAGACCCAAGCCATGGCGCGCGTCAACGCGGCAGTGCAATACAGGCTTTCCTCGGGCGCTCTGCGCGCTATTGTTGCTTGAAAGGCAAGACGGAGCATCGAACATGGATCTTGGAATCGCCGGAAAACGCGCATTGGTCTGCGCCTCCTCCCGTGGACTGGGTCGGGGCTGCGCCGAAGCCCTGGCCGAGGCCGGGGTCGATCTGGTCATCAATGGGCGCAATGCCGACAGTCTGCAGCGCGCCGCGGACGAGATCGCTGCCCGCCATGGTGTCAGCGTGACGCCGGTCGCGGCAGACATCACCACCATCGAGGGCCGCGAGCAGGTTCTTCAGGCTGCGGCCGACGTGGATATCCTTGTCACCAATGCCGGCGGGCCGCCTCCGGGCATGTGGTCTGACTGGAGCCGCGAGGATTTCCTGAAGGCGATCGACGCCAACATGCTGACGCCGATTGCCCTGATGCAGGCGCTGTTGCCGGGAATGATCCAGCGTGGCTGGGGGCGCGTGGTCAACATCACGTCCAGTTCGGTCAAGGCGCCGATTCCCCAGCTGGGCTTGTCGAACACCGCCCGGACGGGGCTGACGGGCTTTGTCGCGGGCACCGCGCGCCAGGTTGCCCCGCATGGCGTCACGATCAACAACCTGTTGCCGGGCATCCATGCGACCGATCGCGCTGATGCGCTGGACGAGGCCGTGGCCAAGGCCGAAGGCATCACGATCGACGAGGCACGTGCCCGCCGGGCTGCGACGATACCGGCCCGCCGCTATGGTACGCCGCAGGAATTCGGCGCGATGTGCGCATTCCTGTGCTCGGTGCATGCGGGCTTCATCGTCGGGCAGAACATCCTTCTGGATGGCGGCGCAATCAACGCCACGCTGTGAAAACGGGAAATCCCGACCGCCCTGCCTTGCGGCGGGGCGGTCGCGTTGCTATCTGAGGGGGCAGAAAATCCGACCATAACAGTCAGGCACAACCTTGAGCAGCGCCCCTCCTAGACTGGAAGTCCGCAACCTTACCCGCCGGTTCGACGGCCAGACCGTGGTCGATGACGTCTCCTTCTCGATCGAGGCCGGGCAGGTCAGCTGTCTGCTTGGCCCATCGGGGTGCGGCAAATCCACCACGCTGCGCATGATCGCGGGCGTCGACATGCAGGACGAGGGCACCATCCATGTCGATGGCAAACTGGTCTGCGACACGGTCTTTCGCGTACCGCCCGAACGCCGCGCCATCGGGCTGATGTTTCAGGACTTCGCCCTGTTTCCGCATCTGACGGTGGCCGAGAATGTCGCCTTCGGACTGAAGGAGGGCGACCGCACACGCCGGGTCGAGGAGCTTCTGGAGCGCGTTTCCCTGTCGGGCTTCGGTCCGAAATACCCGCATGAGCTGTCGGGCGGCGAGCAGCAGCGCGTCGCTCTGGCCCGCGCGCTGGCGCCCCGGCCCCGTATCCTTCTTATGGACGAACCCTTTTCGGGCCTTGATGAAAGGCTGCGCGATGGCATTCGGGATGACACGCTGGAATTGTTGAAGGAGGAGGGCACCGCCGTCCTTCTGGTCACGCATGAACCGCATGAGGCAATGCGCATGGCGGACGAGATCCTGCTGATGCGCAAGGGCCGTATCGTCCAGCGTGGCGCGCCATACAATATCTATAATGCGCCCGTCGATCGTGAAGCGGCCGCTTTCTTTTCCGATATCAATGTCTTGCGCGGAACAGTTCAGGGGGCGCTGACGCAGACTCCATTCGGCGAGTTCCTGACACCCGGCCTGCCGGACGGGACCGAGGTCGATATCGTCATCCGGCCCCAGCACCTGAAGATCGATTTTGACCGCAATGGGCGCGGGCCCAATCCGACCCCGACCGATGGTGTGCCCGCCCGCGCCGTGGTCGAGCGCGCCCGCTTCATGGGGCGCGAGAGCCTGGTGGAGTTTCGCACCGATCCCGGGGGCGAGCGCCTCAAGGCAACCGTGCCCGCCGTGTTCCTGCCAAAGCCCGGAACGGTGATGTGGCTGATGATCCGACGCGATCGCTGTTTTGTCTTTCCTCGCAGGGACTGAGCCGTTCCGTCATGGTCGCGTGACGATGCGCGCAAGATAGTCCTCGACGCTTTTGCCTGGCTCGGGCAGGAATGCCCCGCCGTCATGCTTGACCGAACTGACAAGATCGACGCGAAAAACCTTGAAATCATTATGAGAGTCGCTCCAGGCGACCAGTGTCCATGCCTTTCCCCAGAACTCCAGGTGCAAGGGCCGTATGCGGATCGGATCGGCTTCGCCACAGGCCAGGCTGAGGGTCAGATGTTCGCGCAGCGCCCGACGGATGAGGCCCAGATGCGGGGCGGCGCGCGCGGCTTCGGGGCTGGAGAAGACAAACGTGTCGGCCCCGGTTTCGCTGGCGTCAAGCGGCGCGACGGCCGAAATGCGGGCTCGCAAAGTGGCCGCCGCGCGGGACAGGACCGGATCGGCCCCCGCCGCGACCAGTGCCAGCCCAAGCCGCAGGACTTCCATTTCGTCGCGGGACAGGGCGAGCGGCGGAAGCGTGATCGGGTCGCGCAGGACATAGCCCACGCCGCGTTCGCCATGAATGGGCAGCCCGCGCTCGGCCAGGGTTGCCATGTCGCGCCATATCGTGCGTTCGGAAACGCCCAGCTCGCGGGCAAGGTCCGCGGCGCGGTGCAGCTGTCCATCGCGCAGGATCTGAAGTAGTCGGAAGAGGCGGTCGTTTCGGGGCATTGGCCTTTCTCGTTCTGGCGGCAACTGACAGAATACTGTCAGGAGTGGCGGGGGCGCAACCATGGATCTGCCCTTGGTGGGCCATTTGCCGCTTTGAGAGGGCCGGGGTTGATACTAAATCCTGGTAGCCGAGATGCGGGCGCGCACGGCGCCCTAGGAGGAGAGAGACATGCTGAACAACATAGGGCTTCCCGGTCTGCTTTTGATCGCTGTGGTGGTTCTGGTCCTGTTCGGGCGCGGCAAGGTCTCCGCGCTGATGGGCGAGATCGGCAAGGGCATCACCGCCTTCAAGAAGGGCGTCAAGGAGGGTGCCGACGAGATCGAGCACGCCAAGGCGGACGAGGCGCGTGACGTCTCGCCGCAAGCGGACAAGGACAAGGTGTAATCCACCATTGGCCTGAAAGGACCGGCGCGGACCCATGTTTGACATCGGCTGGAGCGAACTTCTGCTGATCGGCGTCGTGTCGCTGATCGTCGTCGGGCCCAAGGATCTGCCCGCGATGTTCCGCACGCTTGGGCGCTTCACGGCCAAGGCGCGCGCCATGGGGCGCGAGTTCCAGCGCGCCATGGACGATGCGGCCAAGGAAACCGGCGTCAAGGAAACCGCTGATGAGCTGCGCAACATGACCTCGCGCAAGTCGCTGGGGCTGGATGCGCTGGATCGCGCCGCCGAAAGCTTCGAGAAGTGGGACCCGGCCAAGGCCTCGCGGCCGAAGGGGCCGGCGACCCAGGCGCTGGCCGATCGCAAGGCGGCCGAGAAGGCCGAGCGGACCGCACCGGCCAGGGCGGAACCGCGCGCCGAACCGGATCAGGGCTCTGACAAGGGCACGGCATGAGCACCGACGACATCGACGACACGACAGCGCCCCTGGTCGAACATCTGGCCGAGCTGCGCACGCGGATATTGTGGTCGCTTGCCGCCTTTCTGGTCGGCATGGTCATCTGCTTTTCCTTCGGCAGCGCGATTCTGGATTTTCTGTTGATCCCGATAGAAAAGACGATGCGCGATCTGGGCAATGAAAACCCGATCATGCAGTACACGGCGCCACAGGAATATTTCTTCACCCTGATCCGCATCTCGATGGTGGGGGGGCTGGCGCTGTCCTTCCCCGTGATCGCCTACCAGATGTGGCGGTTTGTGGCGCCGGGCCTGTATCGGAACGAAAAACAGGCATTTCTGCCTTTCCTGATCGCCTCGCCGGTCCTGTTCCTGCTGGGCGCGGCCTTTGCCCATTTCATCGTCGTGCCTCTTGCCATGCGGTTCTTCCTGGGCTTTGCGGATCTGCCGTCCTATTTTGCCGCTGCGTTCTCTGGCGATCAGGCGCCGGGGGAATCGCCGTCAACCGGGATCGACATCGTCTTCAACGGCAAGGTCAACGAGACGTTGGACATCACGTTGAAGATGATCGTGGCCTTCGGCCTGTGCTTCCAGCTGCCTGTGCTGCTGACGCTGATGGGAAAGGCGGGACTGGCCTCGTCGCGCGGGCTTCGGGCCGTGCGCAAATATGCGGTGGTGGGAATCCTGACCGTGGCCGCGATCGTGACGCCGCCCGATGTGACGACGCAGGTGATGCTGTTCAGCGTGGTCTATGGCCTGTACGAGATATCGATCCTGCTGGTTGCCTGGGTCGAGCGGAAAAAGGACGAAGAGGCTCGCAGGGACGGCATCATCGGCGAAAACGAAAGCCTGTTCGATGACCCGGACGAGGATGAAGTCCACTGATGAGGGATGATCTGCTGACCCGTATCGCCGAGGCGCTGGAACGGCTTGCGCCACAGCCGCCGCGCGATCCGGATTTCGCGCTGGCCGACGCCTTTGTCTGGCATGTTTCTCCCGAGCGTCTGGAGCCAGTGCCACAGGTTTCGCGGGTCGATCTGTCGCTGCTTGTCGGGGTCGAACGTGCACGCGACGCGCTGCTGGCCAATACGTTGCAGTTCGCGCGCGGATTTCCGGCCAACAATGCGCTATTGTGGGGCGCGCGCGGTATGGGCAAGTCCTCGCTGGTCAAGGCCGTCCATGCCGAGGTCCTGCGCCAGGGATTGCCGCTGAAGATCGTCGAGCTGTCACGCGAGGATCTGCCGTCGGTCGGACGCCTTCTGCATCACCTGCGAGCCGCGCGGCAGCACCGCTTCATCCTGTTCTGCGACGATCTGTCGTTCAGCCATGACGATCAACATTACAAGTCGCTGAAGGCCGTGCTGGATGGCGGGATCGAGGGGCGGCCCGAGAACGTGATCTTTTACGCAACCTCCAACCGTCGCCACCTCATGCCCCGAGACATGATCGAAAATGAGCGCTCGACCGCGATCAATCCGTCCGAAGCCGTCGAGGAAAAGGTCTCGCTGTCCGATCGTTTCGGCCTGTGGCTGGGGTTCCATCCCTGCAGCCAGGACGAATACCTGGCGATGATCCGCGGCTATTGCGATGCCTATGGTGTCGATATCGATGACGCCACGCTGCGCGCCGAGGCAATCGAATGGCAGGCCACGCGCGGAGGGCGCTCGGGCCGGGTGGCCTGGCAGTTCTTCACCGATCTGGCCGGGCGGCGCGGGATTCGCCTGAACTGATCCGGGACCCGATTGCGACGCGCATGATGCGCCCCCGGCCGCGCGCCGGGGGCTGTTTCATTTCAGATAGGGCGTGGGGTCCACGCTGTTTGCCCCTTCGCTGACGCCAAAGCGCAGGAAGGCGGGGTCGGTATTGGCAACCGTCGCGATCACCTGCCCGCGGCTGACCCGGTCGCCCTTCTTCACCTTCACATCGCCGACATTGGCATAGAAGGTCAGCAGGTTGCCTTCATGCCGCAGCACGATGACGGTGACTTCCTTCGTGTCCTTGGTGATGACCGCCACCTGGCCCGCTTCGGCCGCCCTGACGGGTGTGCCGGCTGCCGCGGCGATGTCGATGCCCTTGGTCTTTTCGGAATAGCCGCGGATGATCTTGCCCTGAACGGGCATCGCCAGCCGCGCGTTCGAGGCCGCGGTCTGCTGAGATCCCAGATCGGGCTGCTTCGGTTTTTCCACCGGCTTGGCCGCGGGCTCGGTCTTTTCCTGTGGCAAGGGCTTGGTGGCCGATGGCGGAACGGGGGTTGGCGATCCGGTGCCGGGCGGTGTCACGACCTGGGTGGGCGCGGGTGGCGTCGCCGTCGTGACGGGAATGATCAGCGTCTGCCCCTCGCGCAGCGCAAGATCGGGGCCAAGGCCGTTCCAGTCTGCCAATGCCTTCACGGGCACATTGTAAAGCCGCGCGATGGAATAGGCTGTCTCGCCACGCGCGACGCGGTGGCGAACGGGTTCGGGCGCAAGCGGGGCGCTGCTCGGCTGCGCGGCGGTGCCGGCTTGCCCTTCGGCCCGGTCAATCGCCGACGAGGCAATGGTCGTGACATCGATCCGGCCACCCGTGCCCGTACCAGAGGCCGGTGCGGTCGTCAGCTCGCCGGGTACGCGGACGGGCAGGGCCAGAACCTCGCCCGTGCGCAGGGGCGTGTCGGGCTGGATCGCGTTATAGCGGGCAAGCTCGCCGGGCGAGATGCCGATGCGGTTCGCGACGGTGGCGACCGTATCGCCCGGACGCGCGATTGCGATCTGGTAATTGGGATAGGTGATCACCCCGCGCGAATCCGGCTGCGGACGCGGCTGGGCCGCGCGAGCGGCGGCCGTGGTGTCCAAGCCGACGCTGCCGAAATTGCGCAGGTCGTAATCGAAATTGCCGTCGGATTCGCAGGCGGCCAGTGCAAGCACCGACCCGGCCAGGGCCATGGCGCGCAGCAGAGTTCCTTGGCGGGGATGGGTCATTGCTCGTTCCTCGTACTGTTCGCCCTTTGCGGGCGTTATGTGTTTGCCTGACCGGGTCTGTCTAGTCCTGCGCCACGCCCTCGATCAGCGGGACAAAGCGCACCGGCCGCAGCTCTTCGTAGTCATAGCCCGTTTCCAGCCGGCGGACCTTGATCAGATGCTGCACGGTATCGGACTGGCCGACCGGCACGACCATGATACCCCCGACCTTGAGTTGCGCCAATAGGGGGCCGGGCGGGTCCTCGGCTGCGGCTGTCACGATGATGCGGTCGAAGGGCGCCTGATCGGGCAGGCCGTGACTGCCATCGCCGACGATCGTGGTGATGTTGGTCAGATCCAGCTTGCGAAAGACCTCTTCGGCCTCGCGCACCAGGCGGCGATGGCGATCGACGGTATATACGCGCCGGACAAGCAGGCTGAGCACCGCAGCTTGGTATCCCGAGCCCGTGCCGACCTCCAGCACCTTGTCGCGCGGCCCCGGTTCGAGCGCCTGGGTCATCAGGCCCACGACGGAAGGCTGGCTGATCGTCTGGCCGCAGGCGATGGGCAGCGGCGTATCGTCATAGGCGCGCTCGGCAAAGATGCCGCGCACAAAGGCACCCCGGTCGATCTGCTCCATCGCCGTCAACACCCGCGAATCCGTGACGCCGCGCGATCGCAACGCGTACAGGAACCGCATCTTGCGTTCAGAGATGTCGTTCATCCCAGCCGCGCCTCGAGATCGGACAGAACGTCATGCGCCGTCAGATCGGCCCGCATCGGCGTGATCGAGATCCAGCCATCCAGGTTCACTGCCACATCCGTGCCGGGTGCCGTCGGCTTGTGCTGCGGGCCGCCGGTGATCCACAGGAACTTGCGCCCCGATGGCGAGATATGCGGCTCGACGCCAAAGAACGTATCCGTGCGATAGCCCTGCGCGGCAACCTTCATCCCCTTGACCCTGGCCGCGGGCAGGGGGGGGAAATTCACATTGTAGAACAGCCGATAGTCATCGCGGTCCCATATCGCGCGATCCAGCAGGCGGCGCACGACATCGGCGCCGTGGACGCGCGCGGCTTCGAATGGATCTTCCAGGTCCTGCGTCTCGGGCCCCATGAACTGGCTGAGAGCAATCGCCGGCACGCCTTGCAGCGCGGCTTCCATGGCACCGCCGACCGTGCCGGAATACAGCACGTTCTCGGCCGCGTTGTTGCCGCGATTGACGCCGGACAGAACCAGATCCGGCCGCCCGCCCTGCAACACGTCATAGATACCGGCCAGAACGCAGTCCGCCGGGCTGCCCTCGGCCGCATAGCGGCGCGGGGCCAACCGGGCGATCATCATCGGATGGGTATAGCTGATGCAATGCGCAACGCCGGATTGTTCGAAGGCGGGCGCGACGGTCCATACCTCGCCATCCGGGCCCGCGATCGCATTGGCGATTTCGGTCAGAACCTCGAGCCCCGGCGCATTGATGCCGTCATCGTTCGTGATCAGGATGCGCATGACCGTTTTCCCCAAGCCGGCCGGGCTGGCCGCAGGTTCTGATTAGACGACAGGGAAAGGCGCGTAAAGCCGCCGGATCACAGGGCGTCCAGGATCCGGCGCGCTTGAGATGCCGGGTCAGAGAGCTGCGCGCGATCCTCTCCGGGGAAGAAGCGGGCGCGGGTTGCCGTGGGCATGGGATCGGGGCGCGCAATGATGACGCGCGGACCGATCCGTTCGGATTCGGCTGCCCAGGCGCGCGCCAGCGCAATCTGTCCGGCCTTGGTCGCGGCATAGGTGGCAAAGAACTTTTCGCCCTCATGCGGGTCATCGAAGAACAGCGCCTTGCCGCCCGAGGCGCGCAGCAACGGTTCCAGCATCGGGATCAGCGAAGCCGTCGCCCGCATGTTGCATGCGACCGATCGGTCGAAATCCTTAGGGTCCAGATGGCCCGCGGGCGTCAGGGGGGCTGCGTGGATCGCGCAATGCGCCCAAAAGTCCAGCCGGCCCCAGCGCTCCATGATCGAACGCGCCAGATGGGCCATCGCTCTGTCATCGGTGATGTCGAGAGGTGCAAGCGTGGCGCTGCCGCCGGTCTCGCGGATGCGATCGTCCAGCTCTTCCAGCGCGCCAACGGTGCGGGCGACGGCCAGGACGTGATAGCCGCGCGCGGCCAGTTCGCGTGCCATGGCAAAGCCCAGCCCGCGAGACGCGCCGGTGACGAGTGCAATTTTCGTATCGGTATCGTTCATGCGGCCTGCATTGCCACCAGCCGCCGCGGATGACAACAACAATTCATTGACTTGACCGCGCCCTGCGGCAACATTGCGCGCGATGAAGAACCCCTAGGGAAGGATACAGTCGATGACGCTTGCAAAGGCTCTTGCGCCCTCGCAGTCGCTGCCCGTCCGCGCGCTTATGGTGCTGGGCGGGTCCTTGTTCATTGCCATCGCCGCGCAGATCTCGGTGCCGATGATTCCGGTGCCGATGACGCTGCAGACGCTGGCCATCCTGATCGTTGGCCTGACCTATGGCGCGCGGCTTGGCGCGGCCACCGTGCTGGCCTATCTGGTCGAGGGCGCGATGGGCCTGCCGGTCTTTGCCAATGGCGCGAATGGCGCGGCCTTCTTCGGCCCGACCGCCGGCTTCCTGGTCGGCTTTGTCTTCATGGCCTGGATGGTTGGCTATGCTGCCGATCGGGGTGTGCGCGGCGTGCTGGCGACTGCGGCTGTGTGCATTCTGGCCTCGGCGCTGCTCTACGTTCCCGGTGTGGCTTGGGCGATGGCTCTGGCCGAGCTTCTGGGTCTGGATGCCTCGAAATGGGGCGCGGACAATTTCGCCATGATCTGGCAGTACTACATGGCGCCGTTCCTGCTGGGCGATGCTGTGAAGGCGGTTCTGGCCGCGCTGGTCGTGTCCGGTGGCTGGGCTGCGCTGAAGGGGCGTCGGGCCTGACAGCCGAAAAGACGATGATTTCAGCGAACGCCGCCTTCGGGCGGCGTTTTGCTTTCGGCCTCTGGCCCGGTCGCATCGGCGTTCAGGCTGGAGCAGCTGCGGTGAAGATCGGCCAAGGCTGCTTCGCAAAGGCCCAGCGGCTCCCATTGGCATCCACGGCACAGGTTTTTCAGACTGCCGGGCGGCACATGGGCCAGAATGCGGGCTTTGGCCTCGCCCCAGGTCAGGATTTCACGCGGGGCAAGCCGCAGCGCGGCGGCATGGGCGCGGTCCAGAACACGAATGCGCGATTCGGTGGTGCAGGCACGGCCGATGCGTTTGGGGCAGGGGGCGCAAATGTCGTCCGCGGCACCGATGACCTGAATTTCCAGATCATCGCCACCCGGCGCCCGCAGCCGGCCATCCACGATCGCGGCCATGTTCGCGGTGAAGCGGTCCGAGTAGCCCTTGCCCTGGAATCCAAGCGCACACAGGAAGTGATGGGGTCGGAAGCGGATGGGCCTGTCGTCCTTGCGCGCTGCCACGCCGTCTGCGCCCACGGCTGTTCCCCTTACTCGGCTGCCTTGATCTGAAAGCCCTTGGCGATCTGATCCGAAGGGGCGATGGGATATTCACCCGAGAAGCAGGCATCGCAATATTGCGGGCATTCGCGATTGCGGCCCTGCGTTTCGCCGACCGCGCGATACAGCCCGTCGAGAGAGACGAATTTCAGGCTGTCCACGCCGATCCATTCCCGCATCTCCTCTTCGGACATCGAGGCGGCGAGAAGCTTGCTGCGTTCGGGCGTATCCACGCCATAGAAGCACGGCCATGCCGTGGGGGGCGAGGCAATGCGGAAATGCACCTCGGCCGCGCCGGCATCCAGGATCATGTCCTTGATCTTGCGGCTTGTCGTCCCGCGCACGACGCTGTCATCGACCAGAACGATCCGCTTGCCGCGCACGAGGGCGCGATTGACGTTCAGCTTCAGCCGCACGCCCATGTTGCGGATCTGTTCGGTCGGTTCGATGAAGGTGCGGCCCATGTATTGGTTACGCACGATCCCCATGCCAAAGGGAATGCCGGATTCGGCGGCATATCCGATCGCCGCCGGGGTGCCGGAATCGGGCACGGGACAGACCAGATCCGCCTCGACGGGGGCTTCGCGTGCCAGTTCGACGCCGATCTGGCGGCGCGTTTCATATACCGACCGGCCGCCAAGGATCGAATCAGGGCGCGAGAAATAGACATGCTCGAAGATGCAGAAGCGTGGCTTTGCGGGCGCAAAGGGGCGCGAGGAATGGATTTCGCCCTTTTCGATGACGACCATTTCACCGGGCTCGATCTCGCGGATGAATTCCGCGCCGATGATGTCCAGTGCGCAGGTTTCCGACGACAGGGCATAGCCTTCGCCGATGCGCCCCAGCACAAGCGGACGCACGCCCAGCGGATCGCGCACGCCGATCAGCTTGGTTCGTGTCATCGCGATGACCGAGAATGCGCCCTCGACATGGCGCAGTGCGTCCTTGATGCGTTCGGACAGCGTACGCTGCATCGATCGCGCCATCAGGTGGATGATGCATTCGCTGTCCGAGGATGACTGGAAGATCGCCCCGCGGTCGATCAGCTCGCGCCGCAGCTGGGCGGCATTGGTCAGGTTGCCATTGTGCGCAATCGCGCAGCCGCCGATCGAGAATTCGCCGAAGAAGGGCTGCACGTCGCGGATCGCCGTCGCGCCCTTTGACCCCGCGGTGGAATAGCGCACATGGCCGATGGCCAGGCTGCCGGGCAGGGTGGCCATGACATCGGTTCGGGTGAAATTGTCCCGCACATAGCCAAAGCGCCGGGCCGAGTTGAAGCCGTGTTCGGGGTGATAGCTGACGATACCGCCGGCCTCTTGTCCGCGATGTTGCAGTGCATGAAGACCAAGGGCGACGAAACTGGCCGCGTCGCTTACGCCGATGACGCCAAAGACGCCGCACTCCTCCTTCAACTTGTCGTCGTCGAAGGGGTGGCTCAGGAAGGGGCGCATGGGCCTGCTCCGAATCCGGGGATGCGTGTTCGGACTTTCATTTAGGCGTTTTGCGCCCGCGTGTCACGTCCTGGTTACCCGGCTGTTGTCACAATCTCGCACAGCTCAGTTGGACTGCGGGGGCGTGATCAGGGTGGGGCCGGCTTCCGTCTGGACCGGCGCGCCGCATGCGCCGACCAGGCCTTGGTAACGCTCCATGACCCAACGCGGGGCGTCCTCGGGCACGGCTTCGTTCAGGCGGTCCTGAACCGACGAGAAGGCGGCCGCGGAACGGGATTTCTCGACCACGGGGATCGTCGCGTCAGCCAGCACGCGGTCATAGACCACGAAGGCGATGGCCACCAGCAGCATGCCGCGCGCCACGCCGAAGAGAAATCCCAGCGCCTGATCCAGGCCGGAAAGCGCCGAATTGCGAACCGCGGACGAAAACAGCGGCGTGAAGATCGCCATCACGATCAGCGCCAGCGCAAACACGCCCGCAAAGGCCGCAACCATCGACAGCTCACAGCTGTCTCCCAGGAACTTGTCCAGAACCGGGATCTGGCTGACCAGCGGTTCGGCCTGTGGCGCAAAGGTATAGGCCACGATCGCGGCGATGACCCAGCCGGCGATTGCCAGAACCTCGCGCACGAAACCACGGCCATAGGCCAGGATCGCAGAAACCAGAATGACGACCGCCACCACGGCGTCAACGATGGTGAAACCTTCCATGCCCTCGCTCCTTGCTCAGCCGGCGGCGAATACGTCGCCAACGAATGTGATCAGGTCGGGCATCTTGCGCACCCGTATGCCCTGAACAGCGGTCTGCTTGCTTTTTTCCGGCGCAATCGCCTGTGTGAAACCAAGTTTTTGCGCCTCTTTCAACCTGTTTTCGGTTTGCGTGACCGGACGAAGCGCCCCCGAGAGGCTGATTTCGCCGAAAATGACCATGTCTGGCGGCAGCGCGACGTCCTCACGCGCGGACAACAGGGAAGCGGCCACGGCCAGATCGGCGGCTGGTTCGGTGACGCGCATGCCGCCGGCGACGTTGAGAAACACGTCAAGCCCGGCAAAGGGAATGCCGCAACGCGCTTCCAGCACCGCAAGTATCGTGGACAGGCGCGCCGCATCCAGCCCCACGACGGTGCGCCGGGGCGTCCCAAGCGGCGAGGGCGCGACCAGCGCCTGGATCTCGGTCAGCACGGGGCGGGTGCCCTCGATGCCGGCAAAGACGGCCGATCCCGGCGTCGCCTGGCCACGATCCGACAGGAACACGGCCGATGGGTTTGCCACCTCGCTGAGCCCCGCGCCGGTCATCTCGAACACGCCAATCTCGTCGGCGGGGCCAAAGCGGTTCTTGACCGCGCGCAGGATGCGGAACTGATGGCCGCGTTCGCCTTCGAAATACAGGACCGTATCGACCATGTGTTCGACCACGCGCGGGCCTGCAATCTGTCCATCCTTAGTGACATGGCCCACCAGGATGACGGATGTGCCGCGCCGTTTGGCGAAATTGACCAGCTCGTGCGCGGCGGCGCGCACTTGAGTTACCGAACCGGGGGCTGAATCGACGTTGTCCGCCCACATCGTCTGGATCGAGTCGATGATCGCAAGATCGGGGCGCAGCGCGTCCAAAGTCGTCAGTATGTCGCGCAACGAAGTTTCGGCCGCCAGTTGCACGGGCGCATCCGCAAGGCCCAGCCGGCGCGCGCGCATCCGCACCTGGGCGGCGGCCTCTTCCCCGGATACGTAAAGGCACGACAGGCCCTGCCGCGCGAAGGCTGCCGCGGCCTGCAGCAGAAGTGTCGATTTGCCGATGCCCGGATCGCCTCCGACCAGCGTTGCCGAGGCGGCCACCAGCCCGCCGCCCAGAACGCGGTCCAGTTCGGGCAGGCCCGACATCGTCCTTGGCGGCGGCTCTTCGGCCGAGGAAAGGCTGGACAGCGCAATCCTGCGTCCGCGGCCGGCGCCCAGGCCGGCCGTCCTTGGCCCGGCCGACAGGGGCGCCTCCTCGACGATGCTGTTCCACGCGCCGCAGGCGTCACAGCGCCCGGCCCATTTCTTGTGGACCGCACCGCAATCATTGCACACGAAGGAGGAGGAGGAAGACTTCGCCATGCATGTTTCCTGCACAACCGCCGCCCCGGTCGCAAGTGGCTTGACGCGCATCAATGCGCCTGCGTGTCTTGCATGCCATCACAGGCCACCCAAATCAGGGGCAGGTTGCAGTGCAAGGGAGGCAGGATCATGACGGCAAGGACATCGAGCCGGAAAGACGCCGGTACGGGTCGCACAAGCAAGCCTGCCGCAGGCGTCTTGCGCGACCCGATGCCCCAGCCCAGCCCCGAGGAGACGAGCGCGACTTCGGTTGCCACCGATACCTTTCTTCAGGATCTCGACCGCGGATTGAACGCCCAGATCGCGACCCTGACTGGCGGCCTTTCGCCGACCGCCCTGACGCAGGCCTGGGCCGATTGGGCGATGCATCTGGCACTGTCCCCGGGCAAGCAGATGCAGCTGGGGGCAAAGGCCGCGCGCAAGGCACAGCGCTATGCCGCCTGGCTGACAAGCTGTGCGCTGCGCACAGAGCAGACGGCGCCCTGCATCACGCCATTGCCACAGGACAGGCGTTTTGCCGACCCGGCATGGAATGCCTGGCCCTACAATGCCATGGCCCAGGGTTTTCTGCTGACACAACAATGGTGGCACAATGCGACCACGGGCGTGCGGGGTGTCACGCCGCAGCATGAGCGGGTCGTCGAATTCACCGCGCGTCAGATCCTGGATACATGGTCGCCCTCGAACTTTGCGTGGACGAATCCCGAAGTCGTGCAGCGCACGCTTCAGTCCGGTGGGCTGAACCTTGTCCGGGGCTGGAACAACCTGATGGCCGACACGCTGCGGACGATACGCGGCGAGAAACCCGCCGGGGCCGAAAACTATCGCGTCGGTGAAAACCTTGCCGTGACGCCGGGCAAGGTCGTGCTGCGCAATCGCCTGATCGAGCTGATCCAATATGCGCCGGCCACCGACAAGGTCAGGCCCGAGCCCATCCTGATCGTGCCGGCCTGGATCATGAAATATTACATCCTGGATCTTTCGCCGCACAATTCGTTGGTCCGGTATCTGACCGGGCAGGGCTTCACCGTCTTCATGATCTCGTGGAAGAACCCCGACGCAGGCGACCGCGATCTGGGGATGGAGGATTATCGCAAACTGGGCGTGATGGCCGCGCTGGACGCCGTGCAGTCCATCACGGGCGCGCCGAATGTCCACGCGATCGGCTATTGCCTTGGGGGAACGCTTCTGTCCATCGCGGCGGCCGCGATGGCACGCGACGGGGATGACCGGCTTGCCACGATGACCCTGCTGGCAGCACAGACCGACTTTACCGAGGCTGGTGAGCTGAAGCTGTTCATCAACGAGGACCAGATCGCGTTCCTCGAAGACATGATGTGGGAGAAGGGCTATCTGGAGACACGCCAGATGGCCGGCGCATTCCAGATGCTGCGATCGAACGATCTGATCTGGTCACGAATCCTGCGTCACTATCTGATGGGCGAGCCGCCGCGCATGAACGACCTGATGGCATGGAATGCCGATGCCACGCGGATGCCCTACCGAATGCATTCGGAATACCTGCGCAAGCTGTATCTGAACAACGATCTGGCCGAGGGCCGCTATCTGGTCGAGGGACGCCCCGTGGCCCTGCGCGACATTCGCGTTCCGATCCTCATGGTGGGCACCGAAAGCGATCACGTCGCCCCCTGGAGGTCGGTCTACAAGATGCACCTGCAGGCCGATACCGAGATCACCTTCATCCTGACCAATGGCGGGCACAATGCCGGCATCGTGTCCGAGCCCGGCCACCCGCGCCGCCACTACCGGATACGCAGGCAGACCGAATCCGACCAGTATCTGGACCCCGATCGCTGGCTGGCCGAGACGCCCGAACGCGAGGGGTCGTGGTGGCCTGAACTGGTCACGTGGCTTGCCGCGCATTCGGGGACCCCGGTTGCGCCCCCGCCAATGGGCAATGCCGAATATCCGGCGATGGAGGACGCGCCCGGGCGCTATGTCATGCTGCGATAGGCGCGGCGAGCGGTTGAAATTCGGACCAATTCATGCGCGCATGGCGCAATCTCCGCGCGGAAGGGACGTGAATGCAATTCATCGAGAACAGGACGTTCGACGAACTGGCCATCGGCGACAGCGCACGCCTGACGCGTCGTCTGTCGAACGCCGATCTGGATCTTTTCGTGCAACTCACGGGCGAAGCGAACCCGGCCCATATCGACCATGACTATGCGAAGTCGAGCCTGTTTCAGGGAATGATCGCGCATGGCATGTGGGGTGGCGTTCTCGTGGCCTCGGTCGTGGCGACCGAATTGCCCGGCCCGGGCACGCGGCTTGTCGGGCAGCGTCTTCGTTACCTGCGCCCCATCGGTCCCGGCGACCGGCTGGAAGTCGAGGTCGAGGTGATCGACAAGCAAGCTGCGGATCGGCGCGTGACCTTGCGCTGTGTCGGGCGGCTTGATTCCGGCGAGACGGCAATCGAGGGGGAAATCGAGGTCCTTGCCCCCGAAGCCAAGATCCGAAGACCGCGCGCGATGCCGGTCAACGGAGAGTTGCACGCGCCGGCCGCGCACTTTCACCAGATGATCGCGGCGACTCATGATCTGGCGCCGATCCGCATGGCTGTTGTCCACCCTTGCGACGCGCTCTCGCTGGGCGGCGCGATCGAGGCGGCCTCGCAGGGGATGATCCAGCCGGTTCTTGTCGGCCCGCGTGCCAGGATCGAGACGGCGGCAGAACAGGCCGGGCTGTCGCTGGACGGGGTCGAGATCGTGGATGCGCCACACAGCCACGCCGCCGCCGAGACGGCCGTTTCGCTTGCGCGTGCCGGCAAGGTGCAGGCGCTGATGAAGGGCAAGCTGCACACGGACGAACTGATGTCGGCGGCCGTCGCGCGCGACACCGGCCTGCGCACCGAGCGGCGGATGAGCCATATCTTTGCGCTGGATGTTCCGCATTACCCGCGGCTGTTGTTCGTGACCGATGCCGCGATCAACATCCAGCCCGATCTGGATACCAAGCGCGACATCGTGCAGAACGCCATCGATCTGGCCCATGCGTTGCGGATCGTCGAACCGCGCGTGGCGCTCCTGTCGGCGGTCGAGACTGTCTATACCAGGCTGCCCGCAACGATCGAGGCCGCGGCCCTGTGCAAGATGGTTGACCGGGGGCAGATCACGGGCGGCGTTCTGGACGGGCCGCTGGCCTTTGACAATGCGGTCTCGGAACGGGCGGCGCGGGCAAAGGGGATTGTCTCGCCGGTTGCGGGGCGGGCGGATATCCTTGTGGTGCCGGATCTCGAGGCCGGCAACATGGTTGCCAAGCAGCTGGTCTATCTGGCAGGCGCGGAATCGGCCGGGATCGTGATGGGCGCGCGGGTCCCGATCGTCCTGACCAGTCGTGCCGATGGCGTCCTGTCACGCCTGGCCTCGTGCGCAATGGCGCAACTGGTGGTCGCCCATGCGGTCCAGCTGCCGGGTTCAGTCTGAGCGGACCTGTCGCAGCGCGTGTGACACGAACAGGCTGGCCAGAACACAGCCGGTAAAGAGATAGAGGCCCCAGGCCGTTTCGACCCGGCCGATGCCTGCGCCCTTTGCCAGCACGATATACAGCGCGACCAGGAACACATCCGCCATCGCCAACCGGCCCAGCACATGCAACGCCGGCGCAAGGCGGGCCGAGGCGAGCCCGAACTGAACCAGCGCCGTGCCGATGACCTTCATCCACGGCACGAAGATGGCAAGAACGGTCACGACCAGCGCCAGCGCCGGATCGGTTTCCCAAAGCGATTGCAGCGCACTGATGACAGAAATCTCATCCAGCCCGAACAAGGGCAGCATCCCGGCCCGAAGCATCGGGGCGAACCAGGCAATGGGGAACAGAACCAACAGCGCAAGATTGACCAGCCGCAGCGCGTTTTCTCCGGCGCGCGTCATCGCACCGCCGGAATCGGGCCTTCCGCGCGGCCATGGATGAATTGCTGCACATAGGGGTCGGGCGTCGTGTCCAGCTCTTCGATTGGGCCGGTCCACTGGATGATGCCCTCGTGCAGCATCGCCACGCGGTCGGCGATCGCGCGGACCGAGCTCATGTCATGCGTGATCGTGATGGCGGTCGCGCCCATCTCGGACACGATCTCGCGGATCAGTTCGTTGATGACGCCCGCCATGATCGGGTCAAGGCCCGTCGTGGGTTCGTCAAAGAAGATGATCTCGGGCTCGGCGGCGATGGCGCGGGCCAATCCGACGCGCTTTTGCATCCCGCCCGAAAGCTCGGCCGGATACAGGTCGGCGACTTCCGGTTTCAGGCCAACGCGGCGCAGCTTCTCGATTGCGATCTCGCGGGCCTCGGCGCGCGGACGGCGGGAATGCCCGCGCAACAGACGGAAGGCCACATTCTGCCAGACGGGCAGGGAATCAAACAGCGCGCCCCCCTGAAACAACATGCCGAAGCGGGCCAGAAAGGCCTCGCGGTCGCTTTTCTCGACGTACAGGCCATCGATCAGGATCTGGCCGCCGTCCGGTGGCACCAGACCCAGAATACATTTCAGCAGGACCGATTTGCCGGTACCCGATCCGCCAATGATCACCATGCTTTCCCCCGCGGGAACGGTCAGGTTCACGCCGCGCAGCACATGGTTCGCGCCAAAGCTCTTGCGGATGTCACGCAGCTCGATCATGCGGAAAAGAAGACCTCTGTCAGGACATAGTTGGCGGCCAGGATCATCACCGAAGCCGCCACGACGGCCGATTTCGTCGCCCGCCCGACGCCCTGTGCGCCGCGTCCCGAATTCATGCCATGAAAGCAGCCCGACAGAGCAACGATGAAACCGAATGCCGCACCCTTCCACAGGCCCGAGACGACGTCGGAAAGTTCGAGGAATTCGCGTGTATTGGCCAGGTATGTCGCGGGGTTGAAGCCCAGCCGGTTCACCCCGACCAGATAGCCGCCAAGGATTCCGATGGAATCGCCGACGGCGACAAGAACCGGAACGGCAAGCGTTGCTGCCACAAGGCGCGGGGCCGTCAGGTATTTCATCGGATGCGTAGACAGCGTGACCAGCGCGTCGATCTGTTCGGTGACCTTCATCGTTCCGATCTCGGCGGCGATGGACGACGCCACGCGGGCCGCCACCATCAATCCACCCAGAACCGGCCCCAGCTCGCGCACCATGCCGATCGCGACGATCGAGGGCACGACCGATTCCGCGGAAAAACGCGCCCCGCCGGCATAGATCTGCAGCGCCAGCGCCCCGCCGGTGAACAGCGCGGTCAGGCCGACCACCGGCAGGCTGAGCCAGCCGATCTGGATCAAGGCATTCAGAAACTCGCCCGGATACCAGGGCGGGCGGAAGATATGGACCACGCCATTTGCGGCAAACATCGCCATGCGGCCGATGGCCGCGAGAGCGGCCAGTACCATGCGCCCGGCCATTCCAAGAGGTGTCAAAAGGGCGGTCATTCGGCCCCTCCGATATGCATTCTGCGATAGCGCGCGCCCAGCGAGGTCAGGATTTCATAGCCGATCGTGCCGGCAGCCCGTGCCAGATCGTCCACGCCCTGACGAGGCCCAAGAATGTCCATGCGGTCGGGAATTCCCGGCAGATCGGTCACGTCGGCTGCGATCATGTCCATCGAGACCCGTCCCACCAGCGGGCAGGGCGTGTCGCCGTCAAAGACGCGCGCGCGGCCCGACATCGCGCGGATCAGCCCATCGGCATAGCCCGCGCCAAGCGTTGCGATCCTGCGCCGCGCGGGCGCGGTCCAGGTATTCCCATAGCCCACCGTTTCGCCCGGCTCGACCCAGCGCGTCTGGATGACGGGAAGGGAGAGGCGCACGACAGGCCGCGCCTGCGCGAAGGGCATTCCGCCATACAGTCCGATCCCGGGGCGCGTCAGGTCGAACAGATAGTCGCGGCCCAGCAGGATGCCGCCGGTTGCCGCCAGCGAACGCGGGGCGTCGATTCCATTCGTCATGCGGCGAAAGACCGCAAGCTGGCGGGCATTCATCGCGTGGCCCGGTTCGTCGGCGCAGGCCAGATGCGACATGATCAGGGTTGGCCCGGCGCGGCTGGCCTCGGCCGACACGGCGCGCCATTCGTCTTCCTCGAATCCCAGCCGGTTCATTCCGGTGTCCAGCTGGATGCCGAACGGGTGGCCCGGCAGGGACTGGAAATGACGGGTCAGCTGTTCGGGCGAGTTCAGCACCGGGATCAGGCCGGCCTGCGCGATTGGCTGCGCATCGCCCTCCATATGTCCGGAAAGCACGAAGATCCTTGGCCCGTCGCCAAGGGTCGCCCGCAACGCGGCGCCCTCTTCGGCAAGGGCGACGAAAAAGCTGCGCGCTCCGGCGGCGGCAAGGGCGGGGGCCACGCGGTCCGCGCCCAGCCCATAGGCATCTGCCTTGACCACGGCGGCGGTCTCGGCCGGGCCCGAGGCGCGGGCCAAGGCGCGCCAGTTTTCGGCGATCGCGGAAAGATCGATATGGAGGTCAGCCTGTGCCATGCGCGCTGTTTTGGCAGCCGTCCCACGGCAAGGCAAGGGGGCGGGCGCGATCAGCTGCCCTCGGCCCCCTGTTGCCACGGCTTGATGAGGTTGCCAAAGCGCGTGAAGCGGCCGTCGAATGACAGCTCGACCGTGCCGATCGGGCCGTGGCGCTGCTTGCCGATGATGACTTCGGCCTTGCCATGGACCTGTTCCATGATCTCCTGCCACTTGGCCATGGCCTCGAGATCGTGGTCGGCGGGCTTTTCGCGTTCGCGGTAATACTCTTCGCGGAACACGAACATGACGACGTCGGCATCCTGCTCGATCGAGCCCGATTCGCGCAGGTCCGACAGCTGCGGGCGCTTGTCCTCGCGGTTCTCGACCTGCCGCGACAGCTGCGACAGGGCGACGACGGGGATGTTGAGTTCCTTGGCCAGAGCCTTCAGCCCCATCGAGATTTCGGCAATCTCCTGCACGCGGTTGTCGGTGCGTGACGTGCCGCGCAGCAGCTGAAGATAGTCGACAAAGACCACGTCCAGACCATGCGTCCGTTTCAGGCGCCGGCAGCGCGCGATCACCTGGTTGATCGGAAGGGCGGGCGTGTCGTCGATATACAGCGGGCAGGCCTCCAGCGCCTTGGCAGCCTCGACGAAGCGGCGGAACTCGGCCTCGGTCATGTCGCCACGGCGGATCTGTTCGCTGGGCACTTCGGACGCTTCGGACAGGATCCGCGCGGCCAGCTGCTCGGCCGACATCTCCAGCGAGAAGAATCCCACGACGCCGCCCGAGATCGCGCCTTCCGTCCCGTCGGGACGAATGCCTTTCTTGTAGGCCTTGGCGATGTTGAAGGCGATATTGGTGGCCAGAGAGGTTTTCCCCATCGAAGGCCGACCGGCAAGGATCAGAAGGTCGGAAGGGTGCAGCCCGCCCAGCTTCTTGTCCAGGTCGATCAGCCCGGTCGAGATGCCCGCCAGCCCGCCGTCGCGCTGATAGGCGGCAAGGGCGGTCTGAACGGCCTCGGTCGTGGCCTTCAGGAAGGACACGAAACCCTTTTCCGATGCGCCCTGTTCGGCAAGCTTGTAGAGGCGCTGTTCGGCTTGGGTGATCTGTTCGTTCGGGTCGTCATCGACCGAGATCGTCCGCGCCCGTTCGGTAATGTCCTGACCCAGCCGCATCAGCTCGCGCCGCACGGCGAGATCGTGGATCATCTGCGCATAGTCCCGCGCGGCGTAGGCCGAGATGGCCGCGCCGGCCAGACGCACCAGATAGGCCGGGCCGCCAAGGGCCTTGAGCCCTTCGTCATCCTCGAAATAAGCCTTCAGCGTCACGGGCGAGGCCAGCGCATTCTTCTGGATACGCGCGATGGCGACCTCGTAGATGCGCTGGTGAACAGGTTCGAAGAAGTGTTCGGGCTTCACCAGCGACGCGATGCGGTCATAGACGTCGTTGTTGGTCAGGATCGCGCCCAGCAACTGCTGCTCGGCCTCGATATTGTGCGGCAGCGCCTCGGTCGTGGGGGCGGGGTCGGCCGCCCGCAGAGTCGTCACTTCGGTCATGTCTGTCCCCTGTCCTTGGGTTCAGGGATATGCGCGATCAGCGACCGCCACGCAAATTGTATATCCCTGTGGATGACCTGTGGATAACCTGCGCCACCATATCTTGTGATGGCGTGGGGCATTCTGTCAATATTGCGTGGTCGGATCTGGCAGGGCGGCGGGTCGTGGCGGGATCAATCCGTGCGGTGTGCCTCTTGCCAGGCGCGTGGCGAGGTCAGGAAGGTTTCCACCTCGCGCAGCGTGTCGTCGTCGAAGGTCTTCGATTCGCGCGCTTCGGCCAGGACATCCCACCAGGTGCAAAGGTGGTGCAGGGCCACGCCATGGGATTGCAGCCTGTCGATCGTTTCGGGGAAGATGCCGTAATAGAACACCACCGCCGTATGTGCGCATTGCGCGCCCGTGTCGCGGATGGCATCCACGAAGGACAGTTTCGACCCGCCATCGGTCGTCAGGTCCTCGACCAGCAGGACGCGGTCACCTTCGTTCATCACGCCTTCGATCCGGGCGTTGCGGCCATAGCCCTTTGGCTTCTTGCGCACATAGGTCATGGGCAGGCCCAGCCGTTCGGCCAGAAGCGCGGCAAAGGGAATGCCCGCGGTTTCCCCGCCCGCGACGGAATCAAAGGCTTCGGGCCCGGCTTCGCGCATCACGGTGACGGCAAGGAAATCCATCAGGATCGAGCGCGCGCGGGGGAACGAGATGATCCGCCGACAGTCGATATAGGTTGGAGAGGGAAGGCCAGATGCCAGCGTGAAGGGCGTTTCGGCATTGAAATGGACCGCCCGGATATCCAGCAGCATGCGGGCGGTCAGGCGGGCGATCTCTTCCTTGGCGGGAAACGAGCTGGGGATCATCTGGGGTCCTCTTGTTGTCTTGGCGGGCACGGGCCGGCCGGGTCAGTCATCGACATGCCAATGGATCGGCAAACCGGGGTCGAAAACGGTAACCGGGCCGTCGCCGGTGTCGATCTTTTCGGGCCAGCGGACGGGGTCATCCCTGCGGGTCAGGGTCAGGTGGCCCTGATTCGGCTCCAGCCCATAGAAGGCGGCCCCGTTCAGCGATGTGAAGGGTTCCAGCCGATCCAGAGCGCCTTCCTCCTCGAAGACATGGGCAAGGATCGACATCGTGTTCGTCGCCGTGAAACAGCCCGCGCAGCCGCAGGCGCTTTCCTTGCGGTGATCGGGATGCGGGGCCGAGTCGGTGCCAAGGAAGAAGCGCGGATTGCCCCCGGTCGCGGCCTTGCGAAGGGCCAGCCGGTGGGACTCGCGCTTGGCCACGGGCAAGCAGTAATAATGCGGACGAATTCCGCCGGCCAGGATATGGTTGCGGTTGATGATCAGGTGATGGGTCGTGATCGTCGCCGCCAGTGTCTCGTCCCCGGACAGGACATAGTCGACCGCGTCGCTGGTCGTCACATGCTCCATCACGACGCGCAGGCCCGGGGTCGCGCGCCGGATCGGATCAAGGACCCGGTCGATGAAGACGGCCTCGCGGTCGAAGATGTCGATTTCGGGGTCGGTGACTTCGCCGTGCACGCAAAGCGGCAGGCCGATCTCGGCCATGCGTTCCAGCACACCGCGCACGCGGTCGAAGTCGCGCACCCCGGACTGGGAATTCGTGGTCGCGCCCGCGGGATACAGCTTGACCGCGTGGATGATTCCCGCCCCGTGGGCCGCGGCAACGTCGTCGGGGTCGGTTGCCTCGGTCAGATACAGCGTCATCAGCGGACGAAAATCCGCGCCCTGAGACAGGGCGGAAAGGATACGTTCGCGATAGGCGGCGGCCTGGGTCGAGGTGACCACGGGCGGCACGAGATTCGGCATGACGATCGCGCGGGCGAAATGGCGCGCGGTTTCTGGCAGGACGGCATGAAGCATCGCGCCATCGCGCAGATGCAGGTGCATGTCGTCCGGGCGTCGGATGCGGAGAGTCTTTTCCATGTCCGCCAACTACACCGATTGTTGCGTCGTTTCCACCGATCAGTGCGCCGCCAGACCCGATTTGGGGGCCGGAGCGTCGGGCGTTGCTCTCGGCTTCGTGTGTGCGACGCGGCCGGGGCTGTGGTAGATTGTAATGGCGCCGCGTTCCCGCGGCATGGTCATCCCGGGATGCGCGGCCTGTCACGGGCAATGCGGGAGGACGCCATGGCCAAGACAATCGGAAATCCCCTGACCTGGGGAACGCGGGTGGTGCAGGAAGCGGGCGCAGAGGCGCGTCTGGTCGCACGCGAGATTGCGGGGGTCGAGACAACCCCGCCGGACGTGCGCAGACTCACGGTTGACGATCTTCGACAAGCCCTGCGGCACGGGCTGGCCGATTTCGCCGCGCTACGCACGGATGTGATGATGGCGTGCATCCTGTATCCGATCATCGGGGCAATTTTGGTCTGGATGGCCCTGAACAGGGGGCTGATCCCGTTGATCTTTCCCTTGATCTCGGGCTTTGCGCTGATCGGCCCCGCGGCGGCGGTCGGGCTGTACCAGATGAGCCGCGAGCGTGAAGCGGGTCGCAAGGCCGGCTGGTCGGACGCGCTGAAGGTTCTGGCCTCGCCGCGGATCGGAGCGATCCTTGCCCTGGGGCTGTGGCATCTGGCGATCTTCTTTGCGTGGATTCTGGCCGCCTATGGGATCTTCCTGGCGACGATGGGGCCGGATGTCCCGCGAGGCCTGGGCCCCTTCCTGAACGAGGTTCTGACCACGCCGCAGGGCTGGGCGATGATTGCAATCGGCATTCCGGTCGGGTTCATCTTTGCACTGATCGTGCTGGCGACCAGCGTCGTGTCGTTTCCGATGTTGATCGACCGTCCGGTCGGTCTGACGGTTGCGGTTCTGACCTCGGTCCGGGTGGCGCGCAGGAACCCGGTCGAGATCGCCCTGTGGGGGCTGATGGTCACGGCCTTGCTGGTCATCGGATCCTTGCCGTTCCTGCTGGGCCTGATCGCGGTCCTGCCGATCCTGGGGCATGCGACCTGGCATCTGTATCGCAGGGCGGTCGAGCCGCCGTCGAACTGGCCGTCGTGAACGGCGGCTGTCTGCCGATCCGGACGCGAGCCGTAGCGCCCCCCTTGCCGAAGACGATGGGCGGGTGCAGCCTGTGGACATCATCAGAAAACTTGTCGGGCAGTTGAAGAATGAAGATCAAATACTTGTTCTGGGGCGGTTTCGTCGCGGCTTCGGCGTGCACACCCGATCCGGGTCTGGTCGGTGTCGCCGGGATGCGCGAGGCGCGTGCCGATGAGGTCGCGCAATGCACGTATGTCTCGGACTTTCGGATGGTCCCGCAGGCCTATGGCCTGTTCTCGGGGCCGGGGCTGAAATATGCCCGCAACAAGATCATGGCCGATGCGCAGGCTGCGGGCGCGAACACGGTCGTGTTCGATCCGGTCTCGCCCGGACAGGATGTCTATGTCGTTCATGCAGTGGCGTATCGCTGCTGAGCGTCTAGATCCTTGGTCCCGGTGCCGGGGGAATGGGCTTTCCGGCAGCGCTCAGCTGGCCTTCGAACTCGGCCCGCAGGGCGCGGAATTCGGGTGCATCGAACCGCGATTCCACGTTGCGGCACAGAAGCGCGCCCAGATATGGCCGGCCTTCGTGGCGCAGCTTCTGGGCCAGGCTCTCAAGATAGGGAAGGTAGCCGCGTCGCGCCCGATACATTTGCCAGAACAGCGCTTCGTCCAGCCGACCTTCACAGCCAGCCTCGATCAGCGGGCGCAGGATCGCCATCCGGTGCAGGGCCGGCGCGATTCGGCGACCCAGATTGCGGCATTGCAACAGGTGCACATTGGGCCGCACGAACAAGGCGGCGTGCATGAAATCCAGGTTCTGTTCGGGGTCGAACAGGATGTGAACGGATGCCGCGGCGTCGATCATCTCTGGCGCATAGCCGTATCGGTCGGTGAAGCTGGTGCGGCGCATCTCGATGAATCGCGGGTCCCACCCGGCGACGCGGGGATCCAGGGTGGCCTGGGGCTGAATGGCGATGACATTCGCTCCGGGTGCGACCACCGAATAGGCGGCGGCGGCATAGCCGGACATTCCCGCGCCATAAAAGACCACGCGGTCAAAGCGGCCAAACCAGTCTGCATCGTCCAGCCGGTCGAAAAGGTCATACAGGGCGCGCAGCCGGTACCAGCTTTGGGTGGCGGCAAGTATTCCAAGGTATGAAAATCCGCGATCCTGCGCGATCTGCAGGCCAAGAGGCAGGCCGTCGTCATCGAGCCGCACAATGTCGTCGAGGCTTTCGAAGCTGACCAGAAGCGTTCGGCTGCCGTCACGAAACAACGCGGCGTGCGATCGACCCAGCGGACGAAGGGTCAGACCTTCGCCCGCAGCCCTGCGGATCCGCGCGAACGGATCGGCTTGCATCTTCTGCCGCGCACCGAATGCGGCGCTACCGTTACCTTGCATCGCGCACCAATTCCCCCCACCTGCCGCAATTTGATCAATCGCAAGGCGAAAGGGCAAGTTCCCAGCGCCAAACCTGTCCAAAAATGCAAGTGATTTGGCTCTTCCGGAACGGGACCGTTTCCCGAAGCCCGATGAATGGTGGGACGCGTTCAGCTCTGTTTCCGCGCGCGCAGGGCGTGACCCGTGATCAGGCTGTGTTCCTCGGGCGACAGAACGCGGCTTGGCGGGGTCATGAGCAACCGGCCAAACAATGCGCGCCATTGTTCCTCGGACATCAGCTGTTCGAAACGCTGCTGCCGCCAGGCGACGGCCCGGTCATGAAGTGCCGCAAGACCGGGATCTGACCTCAGCGCCGACAGGTTTGCGCGAACCTTGTCATCCAGTGCAAGGATCGAACGGTCCTCGACCTGGTTGAAGTTGCGTTCGACCCAGTAGGACAGATCGAATGCCGAGGCATCGCGGTTCGCGCGCCCGCGATCGCATTTCAGCACATAGGACTGCATCGACCCCAACGCATAATGGTTGAGTTGCACCAGTCGGTAATTGTCGCGCCCATAATGCGAGAAGATGCGAGAGCGAAGAAAGGCGCCGCCCAGACGCCGACCCGAGCCGTCGAACCAGCGACAGCCGGCCAGTCGTGACTTGTCCGGGCCGCGCGGGCGATGCACGCCAAGGCGCGCATAAGTGCCGTCATTCCTGAACAGCGTCTTGAACATCGCGGCCCGCCAGGGCCACCCCATGATCGCGGGCGCGGCGCGGGTGAACTGTTCGCGCACGGGCAGATCGAGGAAGTCACGGATTCCGGCATTGCCGAACAGGCGCCATGTCAATGTAATGGCATCGGCCTCGGGCAGGGCGGAGAGAAGCGCGCCGATCGTGCGGTCGCCCGCATGGATGTTGACGAATTCGTCGATGTCCAGCACCGCGATCCAGTCGGCCCGCCGGCGCAGATCGTGCCCATTGGCCAGCTTCAGCGCCGACCATTGCGGCCCCTTGTCGTGGGGGCCGTCATTGCGCAGGTGGGTCAGCTGTCCCAGCTCTTGCAACCGGTCCAGCATCAGGTCCGTTCCATCCTCGCAGTCATTCGAGATGACCAGGAAATCGGTAAAGCCGCAGGCGCGGTGATGGGCCAGCCATTCCAGCAGAAAGGCGCCTTCGTTTCGCACCGTCAGGATGGCCAGGATCCTGTCTGAGCGGGGCTGGGTCATGCGCGCGTCTCTCCGGTCTTGGCTGTTGGCAATGCGATAACACGGCCAGGGCAGGGGGCAACAGGCGCAAGACTGTTCTCAGAATCCGAAAGCCGTGGTTTAGTATCCACGATCGCACGACGAACGATCGCGACGCTGACAGGGAGGAATACATGCCACAAGTGACGATGACGGTGAATGGCCGTCAGGTAATGCGCGAGGTCGAGGGCCGAACCTTGCTGGTGCAGTTCCTGCGCGAAGGGCTGGGGCTGACGGGAACCCATGTCGGCTGCGACACCTCGCAATGCGGCGCTTGCGTGGTTCATGTCGATGGCAAGGCCGTGAAATCCTGCACGATGCTGGCGGCCGAAGCCGATGGCGCCGAGGTCACGACGATCGAGGGCGTCACGCCTGCGGATGGCGGCATGAACCCGGTTCAGAAGGCGTTTCAGGACCATCATGGCCTGCAATGCGGCTTCTGCACGCCGGGCATGGTGATGACGGCCACCGCGCTGCTGGCCGAAAATCCGCGTCCCAGCCCGCAGGAAATTCGCGACGCGCTGGAGGGCAATATCTGCCGCTGCACGGGCTACCACAACATCGTCAAGGCGATTCTGGCCGCGTCGGGCCAGGATGTCTCGGCCCTGGCCGCTGAATAAGGGGAGGGAATCATGCCCAAGGATCACGGAATAGGTGCGCCGATGAAGCGGCGCGAGGATGTGCGCTTTCTGACTGGCAAGGGTCGCTATACCGATGACATCAACCTTCCAGGACAGGCTTATGCCGTCTTCGTCCGCTCGCAGGTCGCGCATGGCCGCATCCGCAAGATCGACACGGCCGAGGCCGAGGCGATGCCGGGTGTTCTGAAGGTGTTCACATCGGCCGATTTCGCCGACAAGGGCGGCGTGCCCTGCGGTTGGCTGGTCACGGGTCGCGACGGCCAACCGATGCGCGAGCCCAAGCATCCGATCCTGGCCGAAGGCAAGGTGCGTTATGTCGGCGACGCGATCGCGGCGGTCGTTGCCGAGACGCCCGAACAGGCGCGCGACGCGGCAGAGGCCGTTATCGTGGATATCGAGGAACTGCCCGCCGTCATCGACATGAAGGCGGCGCTGGCCGAAGGTGCGCCGCTGGTGCATGACGATCTGGGCTCGAACCTCTGCTATGACTGGGGCTTTGTCGAGGAGAACCGCGCCGCCGTGGACGAGGCCTTTGCAAAGGCCGATCACGTCACCACGCTCGAGCTGGTCAACAACCGGCTGGTGCCGAACGCGATGGAGCCGCGCTGTGCGGTAGGCGACTACAACGTCGCGACGGGCGATCACACGCTGTACACGACCAGCCAGAATCCCCATGTGATCCGCCTGTTGATGGGGGCCTTCGTCCTGTCGATCCCGGAACACAAGCTGCGGGTCGTCGCCCCCGATGTCGGCGGTGGCTTTGGCTCGAAGATCTTCCATTATGTCGAGGAAGCCTTCGTCACGCAGGCGGCCAAGGTGCTGGGCCGGCCCGTGAAATGGACCGCAACGCGATCCGAGGCCTTCATGACCGATGCCCATGGCCGCGATCACGTCACCCGGATCGAGCTGGCATTGTCCAAGGACGGCGAGTTCCAGGCAATCCGCACCGAAACCCATGCCAATATGGGCGCCTATCTTTCGACATTCGCGCCCTCGATCCCGACATGGCTGCACGGCACCTTGATGGCCGGCAATTATCGCACGCCGCTGATCTATGTGAATGTAAAGGCCGTGTTCACCAACACCGTTCCGGTTGACGCCTATCGCGGCGCCGGACGACCCGAGGCGACCTATCAGCTGGAGCGCGTGATCGACAAGGCCGCGCGCGAGCTGGGCATCGACCCGATCGAGATCCGTCGCAAGAACTTCATCAAACCGGACCAGTTCCCGTACCAGACGCCGGTCGCAGTGGTCTACGACACGGGCAACTATGACGCCACGATGGACAAGCTGATCGAGATCGCCGACATCGCGGGGTTCGAGAAGCGGCGCGAGGAAAGCGCGAAGCGCGGTCTTCTGCGGGGGCTGGGCGTCAACTGCTATATCGAGGCCTGCGGCATCGCCCCCTCGAACCTTGTCGGACAGCTTGGCGCGCGCGCCGGCCTGTATGAAAGCGCCACCGTAAGGGTGAATGCGACCGGCGGCCTGGTCGTGATGACGGGCAGCCACAGCCATGGGCAAGGGCACGAGACCTCGTTTGCCCAGGTCGTGGCCGACATGATCGGCATCCCCGAGGACATGGTCGAGATCGTGCACGGTGATACGGCCAATACGCCGATGGGCATGGGTACCTATGGTTCGCGCTCGCTGGCGGTCGGGGGGTCGGCCATCGTGCGGGCGACGCAGAAGATCATCGCGAAGGCGAAGAAGATCGCGGCCCATCTGCTTGAGGCCTCCGAAGCCGATATCGAGCTGAAGGACGGCAAGTTCAGCGTGGCGGGTACCGACCGGTCCGTTGCCTGGGGCGATGTCTGCCTGGCGGCCTATGTGCCGCACAACTATCCGCTGGAGGAAATCGAGCCGGGCCTGGAGGAGACGGCCTTTTACGATCCGTCGAACTTCACCTATCCCGCCGGGGCCTATGCCTGCGAGGTCGAAGTCGATCCCGAGACGGGCAAGGTCACGGTCTGTTCCTTTGCGGCGGCGGATGACTTCGGCAATGTCGTCAACCCGATGATCGTCGAGGGGCAGGTCCATGGCGGCCTGGCCCAGGGGATAGGCCAGGCCTTGCTGGAAGGGGCGGTCTATGACGAGAACGGACAGCTCTTGACCGGCAGCTTCATGGACTATGCGATGCCGCGGGCGGATGATCTGCCCTTCTTCAAGGTCGATCATTCCTGCGCGACGCCCTGCACGCACAACCCGCTGGGCGTGAAGGGCTGCGGCGAAGCCGGAGCCATCGGCTCGCCGCCTGCGGTGGTCAATGCCGTGATCGATGCGTTGCAGCGTGGCGGATATACCCATGTCACCCATATCGACATGCCCCTGACGCCCGCGCGCGTCTGGGCGGCGATGCAACGCTGAGAAGGGAGAGAGGCCATGTACAATTTCGACTTCGTCAAGCCCACCACCCTTCAGGACGCCATTGCGGCCCTGTCGCGGGACGAGGCCATGCCGCTGGCCGGTGGCCAGACGCTGATCCCGTCCATGAAACAGCGGCTGGCCGCGCCAAGCGTTCTGGTCAGTCTGACGGGTATCCCCGAGCTGAAGGGCGTCTGTCGCGCCGATGACGGTGCCGTGTGCATCGGGGCGGCCACGACCCATGCTGAGATCGCGCGTGAGACGGCCGCGATCTATCCTGCCATTGCGGCGCTTGCCGGTGGTATCGGCGATCCTGCCGTGCGCAATCGCGGTACGATCGGCGGAAGCCTTGCCAACAATGACCCATCGGCGTGCTGGCCGGCGGGCGTGCTCGGCTCGGGGGCCACGATCGTCACAAATACGCGTCAGATCGCGGCGGATGACTTCTTTCAGGGCATGTTCACCACGGCCCTGGAGCCGGGAGAAATCATTACCGAGATCCGCTTCCCCGTTCCCGAAGCCGCGGCCTATGCCAAGTTCGAACAGCCCGCGTCGCGTTTTGCCTTGACCGGCGCTTTCGTGGCGAAGTTCGCCGATGGTGTACGGGTGGCGATCACCGGCGCGTCCGAAGGCGGCGTCTTCCGCTGGCGCGAGGCCGAGGAGGCGCTGGGCGCCAGTTTCTCGCCCGAGGCCGTGGACGGACTGTCCGTTTCGGCCGACGGCATGATCGGCGATCTGCATGGGACCCCGGAATACCGCGCCAATCTTGTGCGTGTCATGACGCGCCGCGCGGTGGCCCGGGCGCAGTGAGCAAACCGCAGGCCCGCCCCCGGGCCTGCGGCGTCAGGACGCAAAGACCTGATCGATCCGGGCCAGGGCATGATCGGTGCCGAACGGGGCGTTCACGATGAACAGGCCCGATCCGATCATGCCGTGACCTTCGCGCACGGGGGGGAACCCGACTTCGTGTCGCAGGGTGCCCGGCAGGCCGGCCGACTCCAGCGCGGCCAGCATCGGCTTGTGCAGCCCCGATTTCAGGATCGGATACCACAGGGCGATGATCCCGACATTCCATCGCTTGTGAAGCCTGGCGATCAGCCGGGGCAGCGTGTCGTATTCGGTCTTGATCTCGAAACTGGGATCGATCAGCAGAATGCCCCGGCGGGGTTCTGGCGGGGTCAGGGCAACGGCCATGCGCAGGCCATCCTCTCGGCGAAGATCCACTCGGAATGGCGCCATCGCCCGGGTCAGCGCCGCATGTTCGCGCGGGTGAAGTTCTGCCAGGTGCAGCCTGTCCTCGGGGCGCAGCATCATGGCAGCGATGAGCGGAGAGCCGGGATAGGCATTCGGGCCGTTTTGAGCGCGAGCGTGACGCAACACGCGAAGATAGGGATGATCCGGCGGGAACCGGTCCTGCAGGCGTAGGATTCCGGCCGCGGCCTCACCCGTGCGGCGCGCTTCGGGGGCAGAGAGGTCATACAATCCGCGGCCCGCATGCGTTTCGATATAGGTCAGCGGCTTGTCCTTGCGGGTCAGGTAATCGAGAATCGACGCCAGAGCCGCGTGCTTGTGCACATCGGCCGGATTCCCGGCGTGATACAGGTGCTGGTAGGACAGCATCGCGGCCTCCACGGATGCGGGAATGAAAAAGCCCTCCCGCCACGGGAGGGCCCTGTCGCCAATGTCTGTGGCCTTATTTCGGGCCGATCATCATCACCATCTGGCGGCCTTCCAGCTTTGGCATGTTCTCGATCTTGCCGATTTCCTCGACATCGGCCGCCACGCGCTTGAGCAGTTCAAGGCCAAGCTCCTGGTGGGCCATTTCGCGGCCACGGAAGCGCAAGGTGACCTTTACCTTGTCTCCGTTTTCCAGGAAGCGCTGAACGTTACGCATCTTGACCTGATAGTCATGCGTGTCGGTGCCGGGGCGGAACTTGACTTCCTTGACCTCGATCACCTTCTGGTTCTTGCGCGCTTCGGCTTCCTTTTTCTGCTGTTCGTACTTGAACTTGCCGTAGTCCATGATCTTGCAGACCGGCGGCTTCGCGTTGGGCGAGATTTCCACCAGGTCGAGTCCGGCCTCCTCGGCAAGGGCAAGCGCCTTTGCGGGGGTGACGACGCCAAGATTTTCGCCCTCTGCGCCAATCAGGCGGATTTCCGGGGCGCGAATCCGATCGTTCACGCGCGGTCCCGTGTCACGGGTCGGCGGGGCGTAATGCGGTCTGCGGGCTATGGCTTTGTTCCTTCTGTTGTGAAACCGTCGATGCGCGCCAAATTAGTCTTGCTGGCTGGCCGATTCAAGCCGGTTTCGCGCGCGGATGTCGGTTCCTCTGGGCTTCCGATACACAATCTGGCATTCAGGGGCCGATCCCAGTGATCGAACCAACCAGGAAAGTCTGAAATGAATCGTAATGTTTTGATCGCCCTTGTCGTTCTGGTACTTGCCGGAGGCGGATACATGTACCTAAACGCCCAGCGCGAAGCCGAGGAAGCCGCCGCCCAGCAGGCGGCGGAGCAGGCCGCGGCCGAGGCCGAGGCCCGCGCGCGGGAAGAAGCCCAGGCAGCCGAGGAAGCCGCCGCGAAGGCCGCCGAAGAGGCCGCCAGCGCCGCGCAAGAGGCCGCTCAGGCGGCTGAAGAGGCTGCCAGTGACGCAGCCGACGCAGTCGGCGCCGCCGCCGAAGCCGTAGGCGAGGCCGGTCAAGAGGCCATGGATGCCGTTGGCGAGGCCGCGACCGAAGCCGTCAATGCCGCGACCGAGGCTGCGGATACCGCGATGGAAGCTGCTGGCGATGCCGCGAATGCGCTGACCGAAGGCGCAGCGGACATGGCGGACCAGGCCGCCGAGACCGGGGCCGAGGCCATGGATGCGGCCGGTGATGCGGCCTCCGAAATGGCCGACCAGGCCGGCGAGGCGGCAGATGCCGCCGTCGAGTCCGGGGCGGATGCGGCCGGGGATCTGGGTGCGGCTCTTGATCCCGCGACCTTCGACGCGGACAAGGTGAATGCGGCGATCGACAATTCTTCGCTGCCCGAAAGCGTCAAGGCGACCCTGAAGTCGACCGTCGAGGCGGCGCGGAACAATCCGCAACTGCTTGAAAGCGCGCTGGCCCAGGTGCGGGCGGCCCTGGGCCTGTAAGGTCTGCAAACCGAAAAGTGGACGGGCGCCGGAATTCCGGCGCCCGTTTGCATTTCCGTCGTCCTGGGTCGGTCAGATACCGTCGCCAACGAATGCCTTTTCGACCACGTATTCCTTTGGGTCAGAATTGGCACCTTCGCGAAGCCCGAATTCCTCGAGGATCGCCTTGACGTCCAGGTTGAAGGCCAGGCTGCCGCAGACCATCGCGCGATCGTCCGCGGCATTCATCGGCGACAGGCCCAGATCCTGGAACACCTTGCCGCTGCGCAGATTGTCGGTGATCCGGCCCATGTGATGGAACTGCTCCCGCGTCGTCGTGGGGTAGTATTTCAGCTTGTCGCCGACGAATTCTCCGATCAGCGGGTCGTCGGGCAAGCTTTCCACCAGCTGGCGGCCATATTCCAGCTCGGCCGCCTCGCGGCAGGTATGCATCATGATGACCTGGTCGTATTTTTCATAGGTCTCCGGGTCGCGCATGAGCGAGGCGAAGGGAGCGATGCCGGTGCCCGTGGCCAGGAACCACAGCCGCTTGCCGGGCAAGAGCGCGTCCAGAACCAGGGTGCCCACGGGCTTGGGACGCAGGATGATCTGGTCGCCGGGCTTGATGTGCTGAAGCCGCGAGGTCAGCGGCCCGTCCGGAACCTTGATCGAGTAGAATTCCAGCTCTTCGTCCCATGAGGGCGAGGCGATCGAATAGGCCCGCAGGATCGGCTTGCCGTTCTCGTCGGGCAGGCCGATCATCACGAATTCACCAGACCGGAAGCGCAGGGATTTCGGTCGCGTGACACGGAATGAGAACAGGCGGTCCGTCCAGTGGTGGACATGGGTGACGGTCTGGGCATCCGGCAGGGTGCGGACGGATTTTGCTGCGATATCGTTCACGGTGCTCAATTCATTCATCGTGGTTGCGGGGCGTGCGCGCGTCCGCCCCCCTTCTATTCGTGTTTCGGTTTGAGGAAAAGGCTGCTTTCAGGCACCCATCTGCGACCGATAGTCGTGGTCGCGCCAGTTTGCGCGGAACAGCCACTGATCCTGCGGCTGGCGTTGGGCGAGCTCGTCGGAAATCTCGACCTCGTCAAAGCCGCAGCGCCTTGCCATGGCGTATTGATCGGCGATCACGTGACCCACGGCGCGCAGCCTGCCGGCAAAGCCGCGCCGGCGCAACAGGCGCGCCAAGGTGAAACCGCGGCCGTCCGCAAAGCTTGGGAAGGGGATCCGGATCATGTCGATCCCCTCAAAGCTGGTCGGCAGGTCATCGGGCCGCGTATCCTGGGCAATGTCGATTGCATTGCCATCGAAGTCGTCGGCATGGAAGCCGTCGTCGCGCACGATCACGCTCATGCTGCTGTCTCCTTGCTGTCGCCAACCTTCGGCAGGGGGCCGCGCACGACCCGGCCATTGACGAAATGGATGCCGCATTCCTGCTTGTCGCGGCCACGCCAACGGCCCGCGCGCGGGTCTTCGCCTTCTCGCACGGGGCTGGTGCAGGGTGCACAGCCGATCGAGGGATAGCCGCGCGAAACCAGTGGATGGCGCGGTAGGCGGTTGTTGACGATGTAATCTTCGATATCCTCGCGCCCCCAATAGGCAAGGGGGTTGACCTTGATGCGCGTGTCATTTTCGGCCTCGAAGAAATCGAGCGCGGCGCGTGTGCCCGATTGATAGCGTTTGCGCCCGGTGATCCATCCGTCGAAGCCCTGCAGCGCGTGTTCCAGCGGAACCACCTTGCGCAGATGGCAGCAGGCGTCGGGATCGCGCTGGTGCAGCAGGCGGTCGGGGTCGTTTGCCACGATCTGGCGCTGATCGGCCCGGATCGTGCGGATGTCGGTCAGGTTCAGCTTCTCGGCAAGCTCGCGCTGGTAGTCCAGCGTTTCCGGGAACAGCATGCGGGTATCGATGAAGATGACCGGTGTGCCCGGCGCGATCACCGAAACCATGTGCAACAGCACGACCGATTCGGCCCCGAAGGACGAAACCAACGCGACATGTCCCAGCTCGGGATCCATCAGCGCGTGTTCGAGCACCGAGGTCGCCGAATGGTGGCGATAGCGCGCATTCAGCCGTTCCACGCGCTCGGCAATCGTCAGGTCCGGTTTGTCAAGCGGCATGGCGATTGGCCTCGTCTGGATAGAGCGCGGCCTTGAACGGCGCGGGGCCGACGCGCCGATAAGCCTCGATGAAGGTTTCCGAAGGGTCTTCGCGCAGTTCCAGATACGTCCGCAGCAGGCGTTCGATCGCCGGAACGATCTCGTCATAGGCGAAACCCGGCCCGACGCGTTCGCCGATGGCGAAGGTCTCGGTATGGTCGCCGCCCAGCGTGATCTGGTAGTTTTCAACCCCCGCACGGTCCAGGCCAAGGATGCCGATATGGCCCACATGGTGATGGCCGCAGGCATTGATGCAGCCCGAGATCTTGATCTTCAGCGGGCCCAGCTCTTCCTCCAGCCCGATCTCGCGGACGCGCGTCGCGATGCCCTGGGCGACGGGGATCGACCGGGCGGTAGCCAAGGCGCAATAATCCATCCCGGGGCAGGCGATGATGTCCGAGGCAAGCCCCACATTCGCCGTGTGCAGGCCTTCAGTCTTCAGCGCGGCATGAAGCGCCGGCAGGTCGGACTTGTGCACATGGGGCAGGACGATGTTCTGTTCGTGGCTTACGCGAAGCTCGCCATGGCCGTATCTTTCCGCCAGGTCAGCCAGCAGGCGCATCTGGGCCGAGGTCGCGTCCCCGGGCGTCGAACCGTGCGCCTTCAGCGAAACAGTCACGATCGCATAGCCGGGCGCACGGTGGGCAGTCAGGTTCGTGTCCGTCCATGCGCGGAAGACCGGATCGCGCTCGCGCGCCTCGTGATAGGGATCTTCGGGCGCATTGCGGAAGGCGGGCGGCGCGAAATGGGACTCGATTCGACGCAGCAGATCCTGGTCGGCGCCGGTGAAGGCCCGGCGCGTTTCGACAAAGCGCTGCTCGACCGCATCGCGGAAGGCATCCAGCCCGTTTTCGAAGACGGTGATCTTGATGCGCGCCTTGTACTTGTTGTCGCGCCGCCCCATCAGGTTGTAGGTCGAGACGATCGCCTCGAGATAGGGCAGAAGGTCGGCCTTGGACAGGAAGGGCCGGATCACCTTGCCCCCCATCGGGGTGCGGCCAAGGCCGCCGCCCACGATCACCTCATATCCGGTTTCACCGGCGTCGTTCCTGACGATCCGCAGCCCGATGTCATGGGCGCGTGTGACGGCTCGGTCATGGCGGGCCCCGCTGACGGCGATCTTGAACTTGCGCGGCAGGAACTGGAATTCCGGATGGTCCGTCGACCATTGCCGGATCAGTTCGGCCGTGGGGCGCGGGTCTTCGATTTCGTCGGCGGCGGCGCCGGCGAAATGGTCCGCGGTGACGTTGCGGATCGTGTTGCCGCTGGTCTGGATCGCGTGCAGCTGCACATCCGCCAGCGCATCCAGGATATCGGGCACGTCAACCAGGCGCGGCCAGTTGAACTGGATGTTCTGGCGCGTGGTGAAATGGCCATAGCCCTTGTCCCAGCGGTCCGCGATATGGGCCAGCTGGCGCATCTGATCGGGCCGCAAGGTGCCATAGGGGATGGCAACGCGCAGCATGTAGGCGTGGAGTTGCAGATACAGCCCGTTCATCAGGCGCAGCGGGCGGAATTCTTCCTCGGTCAGGCTGCCGTCAAGGCGGCGCTGAACCTGCGCGCGGAACTGGGCGACGCGGCTGCGGACAAAGGCCTCGTCGAAATCGTTGTACTTATACATGACGCGCTTCCTGCTTGCCGTGGGGATAGTTGGACGGGCCGCGGGTGCGGAATGCCTCGCGGAAATGGACGGGTTCGGGACCGTTCGGCCCGGGCAGGGCATCGGCCAGATAGGGGCCGACGACCCGGTCCGGCTGGGCTTGCGCGAACAGAAGCCGCAGCTGGGCGTGGGCTTCGTCCTCGATCAGCTCGGCTTCTTCGTGCAGGCGGCTCCAGCGATCATCCGCGGTCAGATAGACGACGTCGCCCTCGATCAAATCGTTTGCGGTCACGATCTTTGGCGTGAACTTGCGTGCCATGGCGGTCATCCTGTCTGTCGATTGGTGACGTCAAATATAGGATAAAATCCCAATAATTGGCCATTGCATGTTGCAAATAAGGAAAAATGTTCTGATAAACGGATCGTTCGAAACGAATTTGCGAATGATGAAAGGAAACCGGAATGTCGGTCCGACTGGATGAGATTGACAGGAAAATCCTTGTCGAGCTGCAGCAGGACGCGTCGCAGTCGCTGGACGAGATCGCGCGCAAGGTCGGGTCATCCAAGACCCCGGTCTGGAACCGGATTCGCAAGATGAAGGACGCCGGGATCATCGCCCGGCAGACGGTTCTGCTGGATGCCGAGGCGCTGGGGCTGGAGGCGTGCTTCTTCGTTCTGATCCGCACGTCCGAGCACGAGGCCGAATGGCAGCGCAAGTTTTTGGCCACGCTGCGCGCCCGGCCCGAGGTGCTGGAGGCGCACAGGCTGGCTGGGGATATCGACTATATCCTGAAGGTGCGCGTGAAGAATGCCCGGGCCTATGATCAGTTCTACCAGGCGCTGATCTCGGAGGTGAAGATCTACAACGTGACCGCCCTTCTGAGCATGGAGGAGATCAAGTTCACCACCATCCTGCCGGTCTGACGGATCTATTCGCGCGACACGATCAACTGCTGCAGCCCGTGGAAGTGATACAGGTTGGCATAGCGCGGGGCTTGCGCGATGCGCAGTCCGGGCAGGCGGTCGAACAGCACGGGCAGGGCGATGCGCAGCTCCAGCCGCGCAAGCGGCGCCCCGACGCAGAAATGGATGCCGGCGCCAAATGACAGGTTGGGCTTCAAGGGCCGGTCGGGCACGAAATGATCGGGTTCGTCCCAGACGGCCGGATCCCGATTGGCGGCCGCAAGCAGACAGCCGACACGGTCGCCGCGGCGGAAGCTGTGGCCCGCGATCTCGACATCTTCATAGGCCCAGCGCGTGAACAGATGCAGCGGTGGATCGAAGCGCAGGATCTCCTCGACCGTAGCCTCGACGCGGTCGGGCGCCAGCATGTCGCGCCCCATGCCATGTTCCAGAAGCGCCTTCACGCCATTGCCGATCGTGTGCACGGTCGCCTCGTGCCCCGCATTCAGCAGCAGGATGCAGGTCGCGATCATTTCGTCGGTCGTCAGCTTTCCGTCCTCGGTCTCGGCACGGATCAGCTGGGTGATCAGGTCATCGGCAGGGGCATTCCGGCGCTGTTCGACAAGCTCACGCAGGAAGTCGGAAAACTCGGCCGCGGCTTTGGCTGCGGCATCTTCGATTTCACGGCTGCGGCGGGCCTGATACATCGCGACCATCGCGTTCGACCAGGCCAGAAGATCGTCGGCGCGCGTTTCGGGAACGCCAAGCAGCCGCGCAATGATGATGACCGGCAGGGGCTGGGCGAAGTGGCGGATCAGATCGAATTCACTCTCGGGCGCCGCATCGATCAGGTCATGCGCAAGGCGTTCGATTTCCGGGGCAAGGCCGGCGATGCGCCGCGAGGTAAAGGCCCGCAATACAAGCGAACGCAGGCGCGTGTGGCTGGGCGGTTCCAGTTCCAGCAGAGAGTGGCGTTCGACGTCGTAGAACGGGGCAAGGTGCTCTGGCTCGGGGGTCTTCAGTTCAGCCGGCGTTTCGCGGCCGAAGCGGCGGTCACGCAGGATGGCGCCGACGACGGTCGCCGAGGCCGAGCAGGTCAGGTCATAGTCCGCCCAGTGAAACAGCGGCCCCAGCGCGCGGGCGCGATCGTAGAACGGATAGGGGTTCTGGACGAAGGCGTCCTCGGTCGGTGACTGCGAAAGGCCGGGCAGCATGGCGATCAGGCGTTTTCGAGTGCCGTGATGATGGCGCTGAAATCTGCGGCCTTCAGCGAAGCGCCGCCCACAAGCGCACCATCGACATTCGGGATCGCGAAGATCTGTGCCGCGTTCGACGGCTTGACCGATCCGCCATAGAGCAGCCTGACATCGTCGCCCCCCGGGATCAGTTCCACCAGTCGCGCGCGCAGATGGGCGTGAACCTCGGCGATCTGTTCGGCGCTGGGCGTGCGGCCGGTGCCGATGGCCCAGACGGGTTCGTACGCGATGACGGTATTCTGGGCCCGCGCCGTCGCGGGCAGCGAGCCGGACAATTGCGTGCCGATCACGTCCAGCGTCCGGCCGTCATCCCGCTCGGTCTCGGTTTCACCGACGCAGATGATCGCGGTCAGGCCCGCGCGGTGGGCGGCCTCGGCCTTTGCGCGAACCAGCGCATCGCTTTCGCCATGATCGGCGCGCCGTTCCGAGTGGCCCAGTATCACATGGGTCGCCCCGGCATCGGCCAGCATCGGGGCCGAGATTTCGCCTGTATGGGCGCCCGCATCAGCGTGGTGGCAATCCTGGCCGCCAACGTGAATGGCCGATCCGGCGGCGCGTTCGGCCATTCTTGCGATCAGGGTGGCCGGCGGGCAGATCAGGATGTCACATTCCGGGGCAGGGTGCGCGACGGACAGGGCATCGACCTGGTCCAGATCGGCGGCCAGTCCATGCATCTTCCAGTTTCCGGCGGCAAGCTTGCGGCGCATTCCATTCCTCCCCGAATGACATCATCGGGCGGCATGAATGCAGGCCGAAGACTTCCCGTCAAGGCGGCAGATCGATCTAGCCGCCGGAGGCGTCCGTCTGCGGCATGTCCTTGAACTTGATCGACTCGCCGCAACCGCAGGCCTCGGCCACGTTCGGGTTGTTGAAGCGGAAGCCGCTTTCAAGAAGCGATGTTTCGTAGTCGATCTCGGTCCCGAAGAGAAACATCTGCGCCATGGGCGCGATCATGACGCGCGCGCCGTCCTGTTCGACGATCTCGTCCATGGGGCCGGCTTCGGCGGCAAATTCCATCGTGTATTCCATGCCCGCGCAGCCGCCCTTCTTGACGCCCAGCCGCAGGCCATATGCTCCGTCACGCTCCATGAGCTTGCGGATCCGCGCCGCCGCGCGCGGTGTCAATGTGACTGCTGCCTTGCCGGGAATGCCGAACATGCCGTGTCTTCCTCTTGCCTGACGGGAATCTAGGCCCGCGGGGCCCGGTTCTCAAGTCATGGCCTACATGAAGCCCAGTTCCAGCCGCGCCTCGTCCGACATCATGTCCATACCCCATTGCGGCTCGAAGGTCATTTCGACATCGACCTGCTTGACGCCCTCGACCGCGTTGACGGCATCGGCGACCCAACCCGGCATTTCCCCTGCCACCGGACATCCGGGGGCTGTCAGCGTCATGATGATCCGCACCTCGTTTTCGGGCGAGATCTCGATCGTGTAGATCAGGCCCAGATCGTAGATGTTGACGGGAATTTCCGGGTCATAGACGGTGCGACAGGCCTCGACGACCTTTTCATACAGCGGATGATCCGTTGTGGACGGCTTGATCAGCGGCGTGCCTTCGATCGGGTTCGTCTCGGCGGTGGACATGGGCCTCTCCTTGGTTTCCCGACCGATTAGATAGGGAATTCGACTGGCGCCGTAAAGGGCGCTGGCCTGATATCGGGACTTTCCCTGACGCGTGGCGCGATGTAAGAGGCCGGCCCATGACCAGCGCATTTACATTCGAGCTTCGTGCCACCGATGGCAAGGCGCGCACCGGCGTCATAACGACGCCGCGCGGCAAGATCCGCACGCCGGCCTTCATGCCCGTCGGCACCGCGGCGACCGTGAAGGCAATGCTGCCCGAAAGCGTGGCGGCCACGGGGGCCGATATCATCCTGGGCAACACCTATCATCTGATGCTGCGCCCCACGGCCGAACGCATCGCGCGGCTTGGCGGATTGCACAAGTTCATGAACTGGCATGGCCCCATTCTGACGGATTCGGGCGGCTTTCAGGTCATGAGCCTTGCCGCCCTGCGCAAGCTGACCGAGGAGGGGGTAACCTTCTCCAGCCACATCGACGGGTCGAAACACGTGCTTACGCCCGAGCGCAGCATGGAAATCCAGCGCCTTCTGGGCTCGGACATCGTCATGTGTTTCGATGAGTGCCCCGCCTTGCCCGCGCCGGACGAGGAGGTCGCCCGCGCGATGCGCTTGTCGATGCGCTGGGCCGAGCGGTCAAAGGCTGCCTTTGGCGACCGGCCGGGACATGCGTTGTTCGGGATCCAGCAGGGCGGTGTCAATCGCGAGCTGCGCGAGGAATCGGCCGAGGCGCTGAAGGTCATCGGTTTCGACGGCTACGCGATCGGCGGATTGGCCGTGGGCGAGGGGCAGGAGGCGATGTTCGGCGTCCTGGACTATGCGCCCCAGATGCTGCCGGCCGACAAGCCGCGCTATTTGATGGGGGTCGGCAAGCCCGACGATATCGTCGGCGCGGTCCAGCGCGGGGTGGACATGATGGACTGCGTTCTGCCTACGCGGTCGGGGCGCACCGGCCAGGCGTGGACGCGGCGCGGCCAGGTCAACATCAAGAATGCCCGCCATGCCGATGACCCCCGGCCGCTGGACGAAGACTGTACCTGCCCGGCCTGCCGGAACTACAGCCGCGCCTATCTGCACCACGTCTTTCGCGCGGGCGAAATGATCAGCGGCATGCTGCTGACCTGGCACAACCTGCACTATTATCAGGAACTGATGCAGGGCCTGCGCGATGCCATCGCCGAAGGCCGGCTGGATGCCTTTGTGTCAGAATTCCACCGGTTGCGCGCCGAAGGCGACATCGAGCCAATCTAGAAAAGATGGTCTCAGCCATGCGTCAGGTAGATCGACATCTGGCGCAGCATTTCATGCAGGCTGGGCGACAGGAACGGCGCTTTCAGCGTCGCATCATGCAGGCGGCCCAGATCCTCTTCGATGGCGGCGATCTCGTCATCGGTGAATTCGCGTTCAGGCCTCGCAAAGCTTGCAATGGTGCGGCTGCCGCCGCGCAGTGTCGAGATGACCACGCCGAAATTGATGCCGTGTTCGGCCGCCATGCGCATGACGCCGTCGGGATCGTCGTTGGCCAAAGCCGACCAGCGGACCCAGCCGCGATTGGCGAAGCCCCAGTTCACCGTGGGATCCCGCATCAGCAGACCCTGGCGCGAATAGGCGTCCAGCCATTCGCGCGGATAGCTTTGAAACATGTAGCGCGGTGTCGTATAGGTGATGTGCAAGCCGATCGCGAAACCGGACGGGCTTGCCACATGCAGCCGTTTCAGTATTGCACTGACACTTTCACCACTTGTCATCTTGCACAGTCCACAACCCTTTCTTAACTCCTCCCCATGGCATATGCTCGGAAGCTAGACAACCTTGAGCTGCAGTTGGATCAGGCGCGCGCAGATGCTGAAAATGAACCTTTCATGAACAACCCTGAAGGCAGGGCCGCATTTCGTACCTTGGCGCCGGCAGGGTTCTATATCGCTCTGCGGGTGGGGTTTGCCTTTCCGGTGGCTGAACACAATGCCCTGCCGGACGGGTGGGTGGATCTGTACACGCGAGAGGGGTTCATGTTCCAGGACCCGGTGATGCGCTGGGTCTATTCGAATTTCGGTTGGACCAGGTGGAGCGAGATGAGACTGCCGGACCCGCGCCGGGTCATGATGCAGGCTCAGAAATTCGGGTTGCGCTATGGTGTTGCCATTTCGTTGCCTTCGACCGGCGTTGAAGGCCAGCGCAGCTTTGGTTCCTTTGCGCGGTCGGATCGCGAGTTCACCGACGAAGAGATCCATCAGCTGGAGTCGCGGCTGCGCAAGCTGCATGAACTGACCGCGCCCCCGACCAACCTGACCGAGGCCGAGATCGAGGTGTTGCGGATGATGCGGTCGGGCCAGCTGATCAAGGAAATCTCGGCGCAGCTGGGTGTCACGGATGGCGCGATCAAGCAGCGCATCAAGTCTGCTAAGGCAAAGCTGCGCGCCAAGACCGCCAGCCAGGCTGTCTCGACCGCCGTTGCCCATGGTCTGATCTGATCCTGCGGCAAGGCGCTTGTGAAGGGCTTGGCTGCATGGCTGATCTTGTGGCCGGCGTGTTTCATGCCCCTGCAGATTGTGGTCGGCACGAAAACGTGAGTGGCTTTGCATGGTTGAACCGGCCGGCAAGGACGCCTAACTATGTTCCAAACCGGAGAGAGCAATGGCTGCCGGGAATGGGGCCGGAACTCTCTTGCGCGAAAGGAAACGCACATGAACGAAGCAAAATCCACCAGTTACCCGGTATTGCCCCTGCGCGATATCGTGGTGTTCCCGCACATGATCGTGCCGCTGTTCGTCGGCCGCGAGAAATCCGTGCGGGCGCTGGAAGAGGTCATGCGCGAGGACAAGCAGATCCTGCTGTCCTCGCAGGTTGACCCGACGCAGGACGACCCGACCGTTGACGGGATCTACAAGACCGGCGTTCTGGCCAATGTATTGCAGTTGCTGAAGCTGCCTGACGGCACCGTCAAGGTGCTTGTCGAGGGGCGTGAGCGCGTTCGCATCACCCGGTTCCTGGAAAATCCTTCGTTCTTCGAGGCCGAGATCGAGAAGCTGGAAGAAAAGCCCGGCGACCCGGCGGTGATGAAGGCGCTGGTCCGTACCGTCAGCGAGGATTTCGAACGCTACGCCAAGATCAAGAAGAACGTGCCCGAAGAGGCCCTGTCGGCCGTGTCGGAAACCACCGATCCCGCGCGGCTGGCCGACCTTGTGGCCGGGCATCTGGGTGTCGATGTCGCGCAGAAGCAGGAATTGCTGGAGACGCTGGACATCGCCGAGCGGCTTGAGAAGGTCTATGGCCTGATGGAAGGCGAGATGAGCGTCCTTCAGGTCGAGAAGAAGATCAAGTCGCGCGTCAAGTCCCAGATGGAGAAGACGCAGCGCGAATATTATCTGAACGAACAGATGAAGGCCATCCAGCGCGAGCTGGGAGATGGCGACGACCAGAACGAGCTGAACGAGCTGGCCGAGAAGATCAAGAACACCAAGTTCTCGAAGGAGGCTCGCGAAAAGGCCGAGGCCGAGCTGAAGAAGCTGCGTTCTATGTCGCCGATGTCGGCCGAGGCCACGGTCGTGCGCAACTACCTGGACTGGCTGCTGAGCCTGCCCTGGGGGGTCAAGAGCCGGGTCAAGAAAGACCTGTCGCGCGCGCAGCAGATCCTGGATGCGGATCATTATGGCCTGGAAAAGGTCAAGGAGCGGATCGTCGAGTATCTGGCCGTGCAACAGCGCTCGGCCAAGCTGAAGGGTCCCATCCTGTGCCTTGTCGGCCCCCCGGGCGTCGGCAAGACCAGCCTTGGCAAGTCGATGGCGCGGGCCACGGGGCGCGAGTTCATCCGCATCAGCCTGGGCGGCGTGCGGGATGAATCCGAGATCCGCGGCCACCGGCGGACCTATATCGGCTCGATGCCGGGCAAGATCATCCAGGCGCTGAAGAAGGCCAAGACCACGAACCCGCTGATCCTTCTGGACGAGATCGACAAGATGGGTCAGGACTTCCGCGGCGATCCGGCTTCGGCCCTGCTTGAGGTCCTGGACCCCGAGCAGAACTCGAGCTTCGTCGATCACTACCTGGAGGTCGAATATGACCTGTCGGATGTGATGTTCGTCACGACGGCCAACAGCTATAACATGCCCGAGCCGCTGATGGACCGGATGGAGATCATCCCGCTGGCCGGCTATACCGAGGATGAGAAGCTGCAGATCGCCAAGCAGCATCTGATCCCCAAGCAGGTCAAGAACCACGGTCTGAAGAAGGGCGAATTCTCGGTCACGGATGAAGCGGTTATGGCGATCGTGCGCCATTACACCCGCGAAGCCGGTGTTCGGAACCTCGAGCGCGAGATTGCCAAGCTGGCCCGCAAGGCCTTGACGCGGATCGTGCGCAAGGAGACCGACAAGGTCGTCGTCACGCCGGATAACCTGGAAGAGTTCCTGGGGGTGAAGAAGTACCGCTATGGTCTGGCCGAGCAGGAGGATCAGGTGGGTGTCGTCACCGGCCTGGCCTGGACGAGCGTCGGCGGCGACCTCTTGTCGATCGAGGCGCTGAAGCTGCCCGGCAAGGGGCGGATGAAGACCACCGGCAAGCTGGGCGACGTGATGAAGGAATCCATCGACGCGGCGTCGAGCTTCGTCCGGGCGATCAGCCCCGAGATCGGGATCAAGCCGACCCTGTTCGAGAAGATCGACATCCACGTCCACGTTCCCGAGGGCGCCACGCCCAAGGACGGGCCTTCGGCAGGCGTTGCGATGGTGACGTCGATTGTCTCGGTGCTGACGGGCATTCCCGTGCGCAAGGACATCGCGATGACCGGCGAGGTCACGTTGCGGGGTAACGTGCTGGCCATCGGCGGGCTGAAGGAGAAGCTGCTGGCCGCTCTGCGCGGCGGGATCAAAACGGTCCTCATTCCGAAGGAAAACGAAAAGGACCTGGCCGAGATCCCCGAGAACGTGAAGCAGGGCCTGGAGATCATCCCGGTCAGCCATGTGCGCGAGGTTCTGAAGCACGCTCTGGTTCGGATGCCCGAGCCGATCGAGTGGGACGCCGAAGCCGAAGAGGCGGCCGCGAAAGCCGCCGCGGCCGAACGCGCCGCCGAGGCGATTGCAACCGCGCACTGAGCCGCGCGAGATCGATGCAGAAAACCGGAATGCGCCCCTGTCGAGCGGGGGCGCATTTCCATTTGGAAGGCGAACTGACGGAAAACCGGTGCATGCCATGATCGCCATGCGCGCAGCCATGCGGGGGCAGGGGGGGATGCGAAAAACGTCGTCATCCCCTCTTGAAAGCGTCGGAAATTGGGGCTAACTAGCCGCTCGTTGGGTGATTAGCTCAGTGGTAGAGCGCTTCGTTCACATCGAAGATGTCGGGAGTTCGAATCTCTCATCACCCACCATCCCTTCAGTCTTCTGCCTTCGAAAGCGTTGCATCCCTGACGCCTTGCCCGTGCGGTCGTTTCACGATTGCTGAATTGCTGCGTGGTTCCCTGCGCTGATCGGGAATCACTGCGGAGGATGCAATGAGGTGCGCGCGATACTTCAAACCTTGGTCCCTGACGTGGATTGCATCGGTCATGCCGCTGGCGGCGGGGCTTTTCCTGGCCTTTGAGCCCGTGCACCATCTTGATGACTGGGCGCGCGCGATCAGTGCGGCCTTTGGCGATGCCTCGCCCTATGTTCTGATCAATGCCGGTCTGGCGGGAATCGGGCTTCGCGGCGCCATTGGGGAATAGGTGCTCCGCCCCTTGCCCCTGCCGGGCCAAGCGGTTAAACCACGCCTCCAAAGCGGGTCGTTAGCTCAGTTGGTAGAGCGCTTCGTTTACACCGAAGATGTCGGGGGTTCGAGTCCCTCACGACCCACCATCTGCTTGTATTCAAAACAAGAAATGGCCAGGTTGTGCCCGGCCAGATGGTCACGGCAGTTGGCGTTCGCGGGTCGCTTTGGCGTTCGGGCGGCCCGAATTGCGGCGTAGTGGCAACGGTCCGCGCTGCGAGGCATGTTTCACGCGGCAGGCGGTCGATGTTCCGCAAATTTTTTCGGTGAAAATCTGCTGCAAGACCGCTTGACGCCCACGGCCGATATGCCTATTACGCTCCCACGCTCGGGCGGCGATCCGGGCGGGTGGACAAGCGGTTGTAGCTCAGTTGGTTAGAGTACCGGCCTGTCACGCCGGGGGTCGCGGGTTCGAGCCCCGTCAACCGCGCCACCACCCTGGATCGCCCGAGAGCCTGCCCGGAAGGGAAAGCGCGGTTGTAGCTCAGTCGGTTAGAGTACCGGCCTGTCACGCCGGGGGTCGCGGGTTCGAGCCCCGTCAACCGCGCCACTTCCTTCCCCCTTTGATCTCAAGCAGACAGCAAGTTGCGTACGCGCTTGGCCGCTTTCCGTGCACGTCGCCAATGCGCTCGGGCCGGCCGATCTGGCCGGCCCGAGCGGTTCAGTCCGCGTTGAGGCGTCCAAGGATCCGTGCCCAGGACCGCATGCCCTTGTGAAAGCTCTTGACGTCGTATTTCTCGTTCGGGCTGTGGATTGCATCGTCATCGTTGGCAAAGCCCACAAGCAGCGATTCCATGCCGTAAAGCTGCTTGAACATGCCGACGATCGGAATTGAACCGCCCATGCCGACGAAGACCGCTTCGCGGCCCCATTCCTCGGACAGGGCCTCGCGGGCTGCCTGGAATTCGGGGCGCGACGTATCCATGACCGAGGCCGGCGCGCCGTCCAGATCCTGGTCCCAGGTGACGCGCGCGTCGGGTGAAAGGCGCGCCTCGACATGGGCGCGGATGCGCGCGCGAACCTTGTCGGGGTCCATGTCGCCAACCAGGCGGCAGGTCAGCTTGCAATGCGCCGTTGCGGGGATGACGGTCTTGGATCCCGCGCCCTGGTAGCCGCCCCACATGCCGTTGATTTCCAGCGTCGGCCGGGCCCATTGCTGCTCCAGCGTGGAATATCCCTTTTCGCCGTGCGGCATCGTCATGCCGATCGATTCCAGGTATTCGCGTTCGTCAAAGCCGCAGTTTTCCCATTGCTGTAGAAGTTCGGCGGGGACTTCGTGGACCCCCTCGTAAAAGTCCTTGACCGCGACGCGCCCAGTTTCGTCGTCGTGGAACGAGGCGACGATCCGGGCCATCTCGCGCAGGGGGTTCAGGGCAGGGCCGCCGTAATGGCCCGAGTGAAGATCAACGCGCGGCCCGTGGATGGTGAATTCATCCTTCAGCATCCCACGCAGTTGTGACGCGATAGAGGGCACGCCAGGCGCGACCATGGACGTGTCGCAGACCAGCGCAATCCGTCCCTGCAGTTCCTCCCTGTGCTTCTCAAGGAACGGAACCAGGGACGGCGAGCCTGACTCCTCTTCGCCCTCCAGGAAGATGGTCAGGTTGGGCGGCAGGCTGCCATGCACCTCTTTCCAGGCGCGACAGGCTTCGATGAAGGTCATCAGCTGGCCCTTGTCGTCGGAGGCGCCGCGCGCACGGATCACCGGGCCGTTCGGTGTCTCTTCGATTGCCGGGTCGAAGGGATCCCTGTGCCACTGGTCGATAGGGTCCACGGGCTGGACGTCGTAATGGCCATAGAAAAGGATGCGCGGCCCCGTGCCGCCCGAATGCGCAACGACCATCGGATGCCCGGGCGTTGGGCGGACCGATGCGTCAAAGCCCAAGGCCGAGAGTTCGTTCGCAAGCCAGTCCGCGGCCTCGCGGCAATGCGCGGCATAGGCCGGGTCGGTCGAGATGGAGGGTATGCGCAGCAATCCGAACAAGCGGTCGATCGCCTGCGGAAGGTTCGCGTCGATTCGGGCAAGGACGTCTTCAACTTTCATTGGAATCTTCCCATTTTCGGGTTGGCTGGCGCACGGTATCAGCGTATCCGGCGAAGTCCAGCGGGCGCCTTCGGGGCGAAAATCGCGATGCGCGTCAAAATGCGCGCTCGCATTCCATTTGTTTGATGCGTATCAAGGTGCGGTATATTGCTGGCAGGCATGATGCCTCGACAGAACAGGACAAGTGCCGGGAGATGGACATGAACTATGACGCTCTGCTCGACAGCGCGATCCAGCGGCTTCACGACGAAGGCCGCTACCGCACCTTCATCGATATCGAGCGGCGCAAGGGTCAGTTTCCCAGGGCCAAGTGGGTCCGGCCCGATGGCAGCGAACGTGACATCACCGTCTGGTGCGGGAACGACTATCTGGGCATGGGGCAGCATCCCGTCGTGCTGGAAGCGATGCACGAGGCGCTGGAGGCGACCGGCGCGGGGTCGGGCGGTACGCGCAACATCTCGGGCACCACAGTCTATCACAAGCGGCTGGAGGCCGAGCTGGCCGACCTGCACCGCAAGGAAGCCGCTCTGGTCTTTACCTCGGCCTATATCGCCAATGACGCGACGCTTTCGACCCTGCCCAAGCTGTTCCCCGGCCTGATCATCTATTCGGATGAGCTCAATCACGCCTCGATGATCGAGGGAATCCGCCGCAATGGCGGGGCCAAGCGCATCTTCCGGCACAACGATGTCGCGCATCTGCGGGAACTGATGGCGGCCGACGACCCGGCCGCGCCGAAGCTGATCGCGTTCGAATCCGTCTATTCGATGGATGGCGACATCTGCCCGATGGAGGAGATCTGCGACCTTGCCCAGGAATTCAACGCGCTGACCTATCTGGACGAGGTGCATGCGGTCGGCATGTATGGCCCCCGCGGTGCCGGAATTGCGGAAAAGCTGGGCCTGATGGGGCGCATCGACATCATCAATGCGACGCTGGCAAAGGCCTATGGCGTGATGGGCGGTTACATCGCCTCGACCGCCAAGATGGTGGATGCGATCCGGTCCTATGCGCCGGGCTTCATCTTTACCACCTCGTTGCCGCCTGCTGTCGCGGCGGGGGCGGCCGCGTCGGTCCGCTATATCAAGACCGCGCAGCATCTGAGGGACAAACACCAGGAACATGCCCATGTTCTGAAGACCCGGCTGAAGGCTTTGGGGCTGCCGATCATCGATCACGGAACGCATATCGTTCCGGTCCATGTCGGCGACCCGGTCCACTGCAAGAAGATTTCGGACATGCTGCTGGAGCATTACGGGATCTATGTCCAGCCGATCAACTTCCCCACCGTGCCGCGGGGGACCGAGCGGCTGCGCTTTACCCCGTCGCCCGTGCACACGCTGGACGACATCGACCACCTTGTCCGGGCGATGGACAAGCTGTGGTCGCATTGTGCGCTGAATCGCGCCGAAATGTCGGCTTGACATACGCGGGCGGTCGCAATTCGCCCGCGCCTGTGTTATCAGATTCCCAATGGGTCCAGGGCGTGATCGGCGAATCGCCGATCTTTTGGGGATGCGTCCGGATGATACGAAACGGCACGGGGCAGTGGGCATGATCGGGCGGAAAGCCTTTCCTTCTGTGCAGGCAGACAGCGGGCCGAAAGGGTTCGATGATTACGAACTTCGGCTGGGCGATGTCATGCGCGGGGAACGCGCCACTCTGGGCAAGTCCCTGCTGGACGTGCAGCGCGATCTCAAGATCAAGGCCAGTTACATCGCGGCGATCGAGAATGCCGACATGACCGCGTTCGAGACGCCGGGCTTCGTCGCGGGGTATGTCCGGTCCTATGCGCGCTATCTTGGAATGGATCCTGATTGGGCCTTCAGGCGTTTCTGCGAGGAATCCGGATTCGACCCAGATCCCGGTATCGCGATCGCGGGCCGCGCGAATGGTGGTTCGGCCCAAAGGCGCAAGACCGCGCAGCGCGGTGTGGGGCATGATCCCCTGGCCAACCCAAACGCTGTCTTCGTTCCGCGAGGAGAGCCTCTGTTCGATGGTATCCAGCCGGGTGCCATCGGTTCGATTCTGGTCCTGATCGCGCTGATCGGGGGCATTGGCTATGGCGGCTGGAAGGTTCTTCAGGAAGTCCAGAAGGTGACGCTGGCACCCGTCGATCAGGCGCCGGGTGTCGTCGCCGACATCGGCCCGCTGGCGGGAATTTCCGAATCGCTTCCGGCAACATCCGTTGAAGACGGGCTGGGCCTGCAGGACAGCCGGTTTGCCGATGCCGATCCGGTGACGGCAGATGCCTTCGACCGGCTCTATCGCCCCGAGGCGCTGGATGTTCCCGTCCTTGTCGAACGCGATGCGCCGATCGCCACGATCGACCCGCGCACGGTCGGCCTGCTGGTCGCTCGGGATGACGTCGTCGACGAAGGCGAACAGGGAACGCTTGCGGTTGCCGAGAACGCGCCTGTGCAGGACCCCAGCCCCCAGGTCGTTCAACCCGGGCCGCCAGGTGTCGAATTGCTGGCCGTACGTCCGGCATGGGTGCGCGTGACGGCGGCGGATGGCTCCATCCTTCTGGAAAAGATCCTGGACGCGGGTGAGAGATTCGCGATCCCGCCCAGCGAGGAGCCCCCGACACTGCGCGTGGGCGAATCCGGTGCGCTGTATTTCGTCGTGGCGGGTCAGACCTACGGTCCGGTCGGCAAGCGTGGCGTGGTGACCAAGAACGTCGTGCTGGCGCCCGATGCGGTCACAGAAACCTATGCGGTGGCAGACATTGCGCAGGATTCGGACCTTGCGCAGTTCGTCGCTGTCGCCGACGCATCCGATACGGCCGCGCAGCAGACGGCACAGGCACCGGCACAATAGCGCAGGGCAGGGCGATTGCCTTTGACGGCCCGTCGTTTTATCCCAAGGACGCAACAGCGCGGGCAGCTTTCGACATGACTCATAATCCGATCCGTCCCTGGCGCAATATCGAGCGGCGCAAGTCCCGGCGCATCATGGTCGGCACCGTTCCCGTTGGCGGCGATGCGCCGATCTCGGTCCAGACCATGACGAACACGCTGACGACCGATGTGCGCGCGACGATCGACCAAATCCAGCGCGCCGCCGAAGCCGGCGCCGATATTGTCCGCGTCTCGACACCCGACGAGGACTCGACCCGCGCGCTGCGCGAAATCGTGCGTGAAAGTCCCGTTCCGATCGTGGCCGACATCCACTTTCATTACCGTCGCGCGATCGAGGCCGCCGAGGCCGGAGCAGCCTGCCTGAGGATCAATCCGGGAAATATCGGTTCGCCCGAGCGGGTACGCGAAGTCGTCCGCGCCGCGCGCGACCATGGCTGTTCGATCCGCATCGGCGTGAATGCGGGCAGTCTTGAAAAGCATCTGCTGGACAAATACGGCGAACCCTGTCCCGAAGCGATGGTCGAATCCGCGCTCGACCATATCAAGCTGCTGCAGGACAACGACTTTCACGAGTTCAAGATCAGCTGCAAGGCCTCGGACGTGTTCCTGGCCGCGGCGGCCTACCAGGCCTTGGCCGAGGCGACCGATGCCCCGATCCATCTGGGCATTACCGAAGCGGGCGGCCTGATGACCGGAACGGTCAAGTCGGCGATCGGGCTAGGAAACCTGCTTTGGGCGGGGATCGGCGACACGATCCGCGTGTCGCTTTCGGCCGATCCGGTCGAGGAGGTGCGCGTCGGGTACGAAATCCTCAAGGCGCTTGGGCTGCGCACCCGTGGCGTTCAGATCATCAGCTGCCCGTCCTGCGCGCGTCAGGGTTTCGATGTGATCAAGACCGTTGAAATCCTGGAACAGCGCCTGTCGCATATCAAGACACCGATCAGCCTGTCCATCATCGGCTGCGTGGTCAATGGCCCGGGCGAAGCGCTGATGACCGATATCGGTTTTACCGGCGGCGGCGCGGGGAATGGCATGGTCTATCTGGCCGGCAAGCAGAGCCACAGGATGTCGAACGATCAGATGATCGACCATATCGTCGAGCTGGTCGAAAAGCGGGCTGCGGAAATCGAGGCGCAGACCGCACAGGCGGCCGAGTAGGCCAGCCGGCGTTGACCCGCCCGATCCGAGGCATTAGCTGAGCCACATGGCACGCGCACCGCTTCTGCAGCTTTCCGACATCGCCCTGACCTTTGGCGGAAATCCCGTTTTCGACGGGTTGGATCTTGTCGTGCATCCCGGTGACCGGATCGCCCTGGTGGGGCGCAACGGATCGGGGAAATCCACGCTGATGAAGGTCATGGCGGGTCTTGTCGAACCCGACCGCGGCGAACGGATCGTGCCGCCCGGCGTAACGGTCGGCTACATGGAGCAGGAGCCGGACCTGTCACGCTTCGCCACGCTGGGCGATTTCGCGGCCGCGGGTCTGGCGCCGGGCGAGTCGTGGCGCGTCGAAGCGGTGGCCGAGGGCCTGAAATTCGATCCTTCCATGCCCGTGATCTCGGCTTCGGGCGGGGAAAGGCGTCGCGCGGCGCTTGCCCGTCTGCTGGCGCAAGAGCCCGAATTGATGCTTCTGGACGAGCCCACCAACCATCTGGACATCCAGGCCATCGGTTGGCTCGAAGAACATCTGCGCTCGACCCGCGCGGCCTATGTCATCATCAGCCACGACCGCGCCTTTCTGCGCGCGCTGACCCGGGTGACGCTGTGGATCGACCGGGGCATGGTCCGGCGCAACGAGGAAGGCTTTGACACGTTCGAGGAATGGCGCGACCGCGTCTGGGCGCAGGAGGACGAAGCGCGCCACAAGCTGGAGCGCCGCATCAAGGCCGAAGCCCGCTGGGCGGTCGAGGGCATTTCGGCCCGCAGGCGGCGCAATCAGGGACGTCTGCGGGCTCTGGCCCAGATGCGGGCCGAACGCGCCGCGATGATCCGGCGCCAGGGGACTGCGGACATGGCGCTGGATTCGGGCCGCACGTCAGGCCGCATGGTGATCGAGGCCAAGGGAATCTCGAAATCCTTCGGGGATCGCCAGATCCTGCGCCCCTTCGATCTGCGCGTGATGCGCGGCGATCGCGTTGCGCTTGTCGGACCGAACGGTGTGGGCAAGACCACGCTGCTGAAGATTCTGATCGGGCAGCTGCCGCCGGACACGGGCGAGGTGCGCCTGGGCACGAACCTGCAGATTGCCGTTCTGGATCAGGCCCGTGCCACACTGGATCCCGAGATGACATTGTGGGAGGGGTTGGTCAGTGACCCCGATTTGCGGGTCTCCGGCCGGGCGGATCAGATCATGGTGCGTGGCCAGCCGCGCCATGTTGTGGCCTATCTGAAGGACTTCCTGTTCGACGAGGCGCAGGCCCGTGCTCCGATCCGGTCCCTGTCGGGTGGCGAGCGCGCCCGGCTGCTTCTGGCGCGGATCATGGCGCGCCCGTCGAACCTGCTGGTTCTGGACGAGCCGACCAACGATCTGGATGTCGAGACGCTGGACCTGTTGCAGGACGTTCTGGGCGAATACGACGGAACGGTGCTGCTGGTCAGCCACGACCGCGACTTCATCGACCGCGTCACGACAACCACGATTGCAATGGAGGGGGACGGCCGCGCCACCATCTATGCCGGGGGATGGAGCGACTATCAGGCACAGCGACGCCCCGCCGAGGAACAGACGTCATCAAGGAAGGCGCTTGCCCCGGCCACGCCCCGCGCCGAAAAGCCGCGCCGGGAAAGTCGGGGGCTGACCTTTACCGAACGCCACCGGCTGGATGAACTTCCCGGAGTCATCGAGAAGCTGGAAGCCGAGATCGCGAAACTGTCGCAGCTGCTGTCCGACCCCGAACTGTTCCAGAAGTCGCCCGAGAAATTCCGCCGCGCGACCGAATTGCTGGCCGAGCGGCAGGCGGCGCTGAGCGCGGCCGAGGACGAATGGCTGGCGCTCGAGGAAAAGGCGGCCTCGTAGGGCCGCCCGCTTGATCGTTCAACCGCGTCGACGCCGCCGGCCGCCTTCGCCCGCGCCGCCGGTGTTGAAGGAAACCCGGGGCAGGGTGACGACCTTTGTCAGTTCCGGGAACGGATCGGTTGCGTGCGGGATTGCATTTGCCGCGACGAAATGTTCCTGGAAGCGCGGCTCGATCGCGGTTTCGACCTTGAGGATCCGTCGGACCTCTTCTTCGATCCGTGCGCGGGCCGAGATGTCGCACAATGCGATGCGCGCCCCGGTACCCGCCGCGTTGCCCGCCGATGAGACCCTGTCGAGAGGGCAATCGGGGATCATGCCCAGGACCATCGCGTGTTTTGGCGAAATATGCGCCCCGAAGGCACCCGCCAGAACGATGCGGTCCACCCGGTCGATGCCCAGCTCGTCCATCAGAAGCCGCGCCCCGGCATAAAGCGCCGATTTCGCAAGCTGGATGGCGCGGATATCGCCCTGTGTGACCATGATCAGCGGGCCGCCTTCGGCTGTCGCGTCGTGCAGCACATAGGCGTGGGTTCGCCCCTGCGGGATGCAACGCGCCGTCCCGGTCTGTTCGGCCGATCCGATCAATCCGCCTGCGTCGACGATCCCGGCCATGCGCATCTCGGCCACGACCTCGATGATGCCCGAGCCGCAGATGCCCGTGATCCCGGTTTGCGCCGTGGCCGCGGCAAATCCCGGATCGTCGGACCACAGATCGCAGCCGATGACCTTGAAGCGTGGTTCCTTTGTCACGGGGTCGATCTCGACGCGTTCGATCGCGCCGGGCGCGGCGCGCTGGCCCGAGGAGATCTGTGCGCCTTCGAACGCGGGGCCGGTGGGCGAGGAACAGGCCAGAACCCGTTCACGATTGCCCAGCAGGATTTCGGCATTCGTGCCCACATCGACGATCAGGACGATGTCGTCGGACTTGTAGGGCTCTTCGGCCAGCGCCACGGCCGCACAATCCGCGCCGACATGGCCCGCGATGCAGGGCAGGATATAGACCTGCGCCTGGGGATGGACCGCGTGCAGATCCAGATCGCGCGCCGGAATGGTCAGGCTTTCAGAGGTCGCCAGTGCAAAGGGCGCCTGTCCCAGCTCGACCGGGTCGATGCCCAGCAGCAGGTGATGCATGACCGGATTGCAGACGAATACCGTTTCGACGATGTTGCGCGGATCGACTCCGGCTTCGGTTGCGATGGACTCGGCCAGCCCGTTGATCGCCGTACGAACGGCCCGGGTCATCTCGGCGTCTCCGCCCGGGTTCATCATCGCATAGCTCACCCGGCTCATGAGATCTTCGCCAAAGCGGATCTGCGGGTTCATCAGCCCGGACGAGGCCAGCACCTTGCCGTTGCGCAGGTCACACAGATGGGCCGCGATCGTGGTCGAGCCAAGATCGATTGCCAGACCATACAGGCGCCCTTCCCAGAAGCCGGGATGGATATCCAGGATGCGGGGCGTGCCGTGATGGTCGCGGTGCAGGATGACGGTTGCCTTCCATTCGCCCTTGCGCAGGGCCGGCTGCAGCCGGTGAAGCAGCGCGGTATCGGCGGTCACGCCCGAAATGTCCCATTGTTCCTTCAGCGCGGCTGCAAGGCGCTGAAAATCGCCCGAGGGTTCGTGCATGTCCGGCTGGGCGACCTCGACATAGTAGGGCCGGGTTGCCGGGTCCATGACGATCGTGCGGCTGTCGGCGGCCTTGCGGATGACCTGGCGGTGAACCTGGCTTTCCGGGGGGACGTCGATGACGATGTCGCCCTGAATGCGGGCCTGACAGCCCAGGCGCCGACCCTGCTTCAGCCCCCGGATGCGATCGTAGCGATCCTCGACCTCGTTGCGGGGAGACAGCGCGTCCGGGCTGACCGTCACGCCATGCTTGGGGAATTCGCCAAAGCTTGGCTCGACCTGGCACTTGGAACAGATGCCGCGGCCGCCGCACACCGAATCCAGATCGACGCCCAGCTGCCTTGCCGCCGTCAAAACGGGTGTACCGACGGGAAAGCGCCCACGCTTGCCCGACGGCATGAAGATCACCAGGGGATCGTTGCTCATGTTTGCATGTCCGGATACGCGTTTCCTGGCCGTCAGGTTAGCGGCTGGGGCGGCGCGCAACAGGGCTTCCGCGCCGCTTTGTCGTTCAACCGCGTCATTGCGGCAACGGTGTGCTCAGCCCCGCTCTTCGGCCACGATCTGGCGCATCGTCTCGAGCGGCGCGTAGCCGCGCAGCATCTGGTCGCCCATGACGAACGTCGGCGTGCCGGACACCTGCAGCCTTTGGGCCAGCATGTGGTTTTCCTTGATGATCCGCGTCACGTCGGGGCTGTCCATCGCGGCGATCACGGGCGCGGGGTCGATCCCCAGATCGCGGGCGAAGGATTCCAGCGTTTCAACCGTGACCTCGCCCCGGAAGCTTTCGTAGAAACCGTTCTTGATCTTTTCATAGGCTTCGGGCCCCAGTTCACGCAAGGCGGCGATGGCAAAGCGCGACGCAATCACCGACTGATCGCCAAGGATCGGGAATTCCTTGACGATATAGCGGATATTGCCGTCGCTGTTGATCAGCTCCTTCACCTCGGCATGGGCCTTGCGGCAATAGCCGCAGCGATAGTCGATGAATTCGACCACCGTGATATCGCCCTGCGGATTGCCACCGACGAAATCATCGGGGTCTGAAAACAAGTCCTTGGCATTTGCCTGGATCAGGGTGCTGTCCTGCCGCGCCGCCTGTTCGGCCTGGCGGTCCTGCAGCACGGCTATGGCCTCACTCAGAACCTCGGGGTTCTCCAGAAGATAGGCCCGCACCTCGGCGCGAAAGGCTTCGCGCTCGGCGTCGGTCATGTTCTTCAGGTCCAGTGCGGCTGCGGGGCCGACCGTCATTGCCACGATCGCGGCCAGAGCGAGTGATCTCATTCCGTGTTCCTTCTTTGCGCCGGGGCGCGGCAGATGTTGCGGGGCCTTCAGGCCTGTGCCATTGACCTTGTCACGCACGACTGAAAAGAAAACCCCGTTTCGACGCGCAGCATAGAGAGGCAGGCATGCGGGTTTCAAGCCGTGGAATGGTCGATCCCTTCATCGTGATGGACGTCATGGAGGCCGCCCGCAAGGCGGAAGCCGCTGGACGCCATATCATTCACATGGAGGTCGGCCAGCCCTCGACGCCGGCCCCCGCTGCTGCGCGGCGCGCGCTTGCAAGGGCGCTGGAGCGTGACGCGCTGGGTTATACGGTCGCTCTGGGGCTGCCCGCTTTGCGGGCGGGTATCGCGAATCTGTATCGACGCTGGTACGGGATCGATCTGGACCCCGGCCGTGTCGTGGTCACCGCCGGATCGTCCGCGGCGTTCCTGCTTGGCTTTACGGCGCTGTTCGACGCCGGAGATCGCGTGGCGCTGGGAGAGCCGGGATATCCGTCCTATCGTCAGATCCTGCGCGCCCTGTCGCTGACACCGGTCGGGATTCCGACCGAGCCACAAGACCGTTACCAGCCGCGGCCGGACCAGATTCCCGACGACGTGCGCGGGCTGATCGTGGCCTCGCCCGGAAATCCGTCGGGAACCATGCTGGGGCGTGAGGCCCTGTCGGCCCTGATCAGGGCCGCGCAAGAGCGTGACGTGGCCTTCATCTCGGACGAGATCTATCACGGCCTGCATTACGGCGATCGGGCCGTCTCGTCGCTGGAGATCAGCGACGACGTGCATGTGATCAATTCGTTTTCGAAATATTTCTCGATGACCGGCTGGCGCGTCGGTTGGATGGTCGTGCCCGAAGATCATGTGCGCGTCATCGAACGGCTGGCGCAGAACATGTTCATCTGTCCCCCCCATGCCAGCCAGGTTGCCGCACTGGCCGCGCTGGACTGCATCGACGAACTGGAAGCCAATCGCGCCGTCTATGCGCGCAATCGCGCGCTGATGCTGGACGCCTTGCCGCGTATCGGTTTGGGCCGGATCGCGCCGCCGGATGGCGCGTTCTACATCTATGCCGATGTGTCCGACCTGACCGACGATTCCCTGTCCCTTGCGGCGCGGATCCTGGATGAGGCCGGCGTGGCAGTGACGCCCGGGCTGGATTTCGACCCGGTTCGCGGGTCACACACGCTGCGCCTTTCCTATGCGCGCTCGACCGAGGAAATCGAAGAGGGTCTGTCGCGTCTGGCGGCATTCATGGAAAGGTTTCGGGGCCAGGCGGCGCGATGACGATGCGCGTGGTGCTGGCATTCGTGCTTGCGGTGGGGCTGTCCCTGATCATGCCCCTTGCCGCGCTGGCCGAGACGCGGCCATTGCTGGCGCCGGAAAGCCTGCAGGTCGCGCGTGTCGATGGTGATCTTTCCGTTGTCCTTGATCTGCCGCGACGGACGCCGTTCCGTGTCTATGTACTGGCCGATCCGCTGCGCCTCGTCGTCGATCTTCGCGATGTCGATCCCGTCGCGCTGCAGGGGCTGGCGGTATCGCCGCTCGGGCCGGCCGGCATTCGTTCGATTCGCGATGGCTGGTCGCGGATCGCGCTGCCGCTGCCCGCGCCGTTCCGCATCGCCAGCGCGACGATGGCGCAGGTGCGGGACGGGGCGAGGCTCTCGCTGCGGCTTGAACCCAGGGAATGGGAGCTCTTCGTGCAGGACGCCGTGGCCGCCGCCGCCGAGGCCGCGCGATGGGACTATCCCGATACAACCGGGGACGCCGCAATGCGGGGCGAGAAAGACAGGATCGTGGTCGCGCTTGATCCCGGCCATGGCGGCGTCGATCCCGGCGCACAGGCCGCGGGACTGACCGAGGCCGAACTGATGCTGGGATTTGCGAAAGAGCTGGCCGAAGTGCTGCGTGCTGCGGGGGTCGATGTGTACCTGACGCGGGACAGCGATACCTTCGTGGCGCTGGACGAACGCATCACGCGCGCCCGGACCGTCGGTGCGGACCTGATGTTGTCGCTTCATGCGGATTCGCTGAAGCAGGGCGAGGCAACGGGTGCGACGATCTACATGCTTGCCCGGCGCGCAAGCGACGCGGCTTCCGAGCATCTGGCCGAAAGCCATGACCGGGCTGATCTGCTTGCCGGGGTGGACCTTGCGCGGCAGGACGATGCCCTGGCCCTGGTCATGATGGACCTTGCGCGCACTGAAACGCGCCCAAGGACAGAGCGACTGGCCCAGGGCCTGGCCGATGCCTTGCGGCATGCGCGGATCGGCATGCACCGCCGGCCGGTGCGCGGCGCGGCGTTCTCGGTCCTGAAGGCGCCCGATTTCCCGTCGCTTCTCATCGAGGTGGGCTTTCTGTCTTCGCCGCGCGACCGGGCGCATCTGACCGATCCGCAATGGCGCGCGCGGTTCCAGACCGCGATCCGCGACGCGATCCTGCTTTGGGTCCAGGACGAGCGGGAACGCACGGCCCGTCTGCGCCGTTAGGGGAAGTTCGGGACAAGTTGTTTTGACCCGACCCGATCGCGCCTATATAGACAGCGTGTTTCTTCAGGAGTGTGCACCACGTGACCCGTTTCATCCTGTCCTTTCTGGGTGGCATCTTCAGCTGGATCGTGACCGGCCTGTTCTTTGCCGCGCTTGCGATCGGCGGGGTCTTCTGGATCTACAGCCGCGACCTGCCGGATCACGAATATCTTGCGCAATACACACCCAAGACGATCAGCCGCATCTATTCCGGCGAAGGCCGGCTGATGGACGAATTCGCGACCGAACGGCGGATATTCGCCCCGATCGAGGACATCCCCGATATCGTGAAATGGGCCTTCATCTCGGCCGAGGACAAGAATTTCTATTCGCATCAGGGGTTTGATGCGCGCGGCATCGCCGGGGCGATCTGGGACGCAATACGGACCCGCGGCCAGACGCTGCGCGGGGCTTCGACCATTCCCCAGCAGGTCGCCAAGAACTTCCTGCTGGGCGGGGAACGCACGGTCGAACGCAAGATCAAGGAGATGATCCTGGCCAACCGGCTGGTCAACACCCTGCCACGGGACAAGATCCTGGAACTCTATCTGAACGAGATCGATCTTGGCTATCTGTCCTTCGGCGTCGCATCGGCCGCGCAGACCTATTTCAACAAGACGCTGTCGGAACTGACGGTGGAGGAGGCCGCCTATCTGGCTGCCCTGCCCAAGGCGCCCTATTCCTATCACCCGGTGAAGAACCGCGAGGCCGCGATCGCCCGGCGCAACTATGTTCTGCGCGAGATGTACCAGAACGGCTATATCGATGCCGAGACGATGAAGCGCGCGCAGGCCCAGCCGCTGCGCACGGTGCAGGGCGGCGACTATCCTTCGTTCAAGTCGAACCTGCCGCCGCGCGACTATTTCACCGACGAGATCCGGCGCCAGCTGTCCAAGAGCTTCGGGGCCGAGGAATTCTTTGGTGGCGGCCTGACGATCCGCGCGACCGTGGACCCCGAGATGCAGCTGCAAGCCGCGCGCGCATTGCAGGAAGCGCTGGAGAAATACGACCGCAATCTTGGCGTCTGGCGGGGAACGCGGCGCACGATCCCGGCCGAAGAGCTTGCGGATGAAACGCGCTGGCGCTCGGCGCTGGCCGAGGTTGACGTGCCCCGCGACATCCCCGGATGGCTTCCCGCGGTCGTGCTGGAGGTTGGCGAAAGATCCGCCCGTATCGGGATCGAAGGCGTATCGGATGACGATGACGGCCATTGGATACCGGCCGAGGACGTCACCTGGGCGCGCAAGCGCCAGGCGGATGGCCGGCTGGGCCCCAAGGCCAAGCGCGCGGGCGATCTGGTTTCGGTCGGCGATGTGGTGCTGGTCACCGCCCTGACCGACAAGGACGGGACATTCAAGCGGTGGTCGCTGCGGCAGGTGCCCGAAGTGCAGGGCGCCTTCATGGCCATGGATGTCCATACCGGGCGGGTCATCGCCATGCAGGGCGGGTTTTCGTATCAATCCTCGGTCTTCAACCGGGCAACCCAAGCGATGCGCCAGCCGGGCTCGGCCTTCAAGCCGTTCGTCTATGCGGCGGCGCTGGATTCGGGTTTTTCCCCCGCGACCATCGTGGTCGATGCACCGATCGAGGTGGACACGCCCGAAGGCGTCTGGCGGCCCAAGAACGCGTCGAACAAGTTCTATGGACCAACCCCGCTGCGCACCGGGATCGAACAGTCGCGAAACCTGATGACGATCCGCGTCGCGCAGGAAGTCGGCATGGATACGGTCGCCCGCTATGCAGAGCGCTTTGGCGTCTATGACAGGCTGGAGCCCTATCTGGCCAATTCGCTGGGCGCGCAAGAGACGACATTGTTCAAGATGGTGGCCGCCTATGCGATGTTCGCCAATGGGGGCGAGCGCGTCGAGCCGACCCTTGTGGACCGGGTCCAGGACCGCTGGGGCAAGACGGTCTATCGCCATGACCGGCGCAAATGCCTGGATTGTGCCGATCCGAACCTGCCGCCGGGTCGGGCGCCGCGGATCGAATCGAACCGCGAACGCGTCATGGACCCGGTTACGGCCTATCAGCTGACTTCGATGCTGCAGGGGGTCGTGCAGCGTGGCTCGGGCAAGGGGGTCAATCTGCCGGTTCCGACCGCGGGCAAGACGGGAACCACGAACGACGCCAAGGATGTCTGGTTCATCGGCTTCACTTCGAACATCGTGGCCGGCTGCTACATGGGCTATGACCAGCCACGCTCGCTTGGGCGCGGGGCCTATGGTGGGACGCTGTGCGTGCCGGTGTTCAACGCCTTCATGCAGGAGGCCGTCAAGAAATATGGCGGCAGCGAGTTCAAGGTTCCGCCCGGGGGGCATTTCATCAAGATCAACCGATTCACGGGCGAACGCCTGCCGGACGATGCCGAAGGCGATTATGTCCAGGCCGAATTCTTCCGCGACGGGATGGAGCCCATCTTCGGTATAGGCGCGATGGTCGATGGCGGCTTTGCCATGGGGCAGAACCTGCCGCTGTATTCCTATGGAGAGCTGGGCGGCGACGAGGGTGATACGACCGTCACGACGTCAAGCGGCAAGAAGGCCGTCATCCCGAAGAAGGCGGATTTCGGCACCGTCAGTTCGGGCGGGCTGTACTGACCGGCCGGACGGCCCGAGCAGCCCGTCCCCTTGTCGGTGGCGGGCTGCTCGGCTATCACCCGCGCCAAGACATTCCGAAGGGACACGCAGACATGCGCGCCGAAATTGAAAACATCGTCGATTCGATCCGCAAATCGCTGAACCTGCTGGGTCAACGGATGGACCTGGAGACGGCCGAACATCGGCTGGAAGAAATGAACGCGATGATCGAGGATGGCGATCTGTGGTCCGATCCCGAGCGCGCGCAGAAGCTGATGCGCGACCGGCAGATGCTGCTGGACCAGATCGAGACCTATCGCCGGATCGAACGGGACCTGAACGACAATGTCGAACTGATCGAAATGGGCGAGGCCGAAGGCGACAGCGAAGTCGTCGAAGAGGCCGAGAACGCCCTGCGCGAGCTGAAGACCCTTGCCGAGCAGAAGGAGCTGGAGGCCCTTCTGGATGGCGAGGCCGACAGCAATGACACTTTCCTTGAAATCAATGCCGGCGCCGGTGGTACGGAAAGCTGCGACTGGGCGGCAATGCTGGCACGCATGTATGTGCGCTGGGCCGAGAAGAAGGGCTATAAGGTCGAGCTGATGTCGGAGAGCCCGGGCGAGGAGGCCGGCATCCGTTCCGCCACGTACCGGATCTCGGGGCCCAATGCCTATGGCTGGCTGAAGTCGGAATCGGGCGTTCACCGGCTGGTGCGCATCTCGCCGTTCGATTCCTCGGCACGGCGGCATACATCCTTCTGTTCGGTCTGGGTCTATCCGGTCGTGGACGACAATATCGAAATCGTCATTCCGGACTCTGATATCCGCATCGACACGTTCCGGTCTTCTGGCGCGGGCGGTCAGCACGTGAACACGACCGACTCGGCGGTGCGGATCACGCATATTCCGACCGGCATCGTCGTGACCAGTTCGGAAAAGTCGCAGCACCAGAACCGGGCAAATGCGATGGCCGCGCTGAAGGCGCGCCTGTACCAGCTGGAACTGGACAAGCGCAACGCCGAGATCGCGGCCCAGCACGAGGCAAAGGGCGAAGCCGCCTGGGGCAACCAGATCCGTTCTTACGTCCTGCACCCCTACCAGATGGTAAAGGACCTGCGCACGGGTCACGAAACCTCGGATACGCAGGGCGTGCTGGACGGTGATCTGGATGCGTTCATGGCGGCAACGCTGGCCATGAAGGTTGCCGGCAAGAGCCGAGCCGAGGCCCAGACGCAGGACTGATCGTGCTCGCTTGGGCACGTGTGGCGTAGATTGGCCACCGGAGAACGGCAATTCGCGGGCTTGGCCACGCAAGCCGCTTGTCGATCCGAATACCGCCGCCGTAACATGGCTGTGCCGTGGACAGGGGAGGAGGCCATGGATCAGACATTGCGCGGTCCTGACCCGCTGCCGGATATCGGCCGGGTCGAAATATCAGACATTCGCGAAGTCCTGCGGCTCGGGCTGAGGGATTTCCTGAGGGCGCCGCTGTTCGGCCTGTTCTTCAGTGCGGTCTATGTCGCGGGCGGCTTGATCCTTTACTATGTCTACGCGCTTGCCGGGCAAATCTGGTGGCTTGCGCCAGTTGCGGTTGGCTTTCCGCTTCTGGCGCCATTCGCGGCCGTCGGCTTGTACGAGGTCAGCCGCAGGATCGAGAGCGGCGAACCCCTGGACTGGCCGGGCGTTCTGGGCGTGGTCTTTGCCCAGAGAGACCGGCAGATCCCGGCCATGGCGGCCGTGATCGTGGTCATTTTCCTGTTCTGGGTCTTTGTGGCGCATGCGATCTTTGCGCTGTTTTTGGGGCTGCGCGGGTTTACCCCGGGCAACGACCCGTTCACCTTGTTCCTGACAGGAAACGGCCCCCTGATGTTGTTGGTTGGCGGGGCAATCGGCGCGGCCTTTGCCGCGGTACTGTTTTCCGTCACGGTGGCTGGGCTGCCGCTTCTGCTGGAGCGCGAGGTCGATTTCGTGACCGCAATGATCCACTCGGTGCGTGCGGTTCAGGAAAATCCGGGCACGATGATCGTCTGGGGCATCGTGATCGCGGGGCTCTTGTTCGTTGGAATGCTGCCGCTGTTTCTGGGCCTTTTCGTCGTGCTGCCCGTTCTAGGCCATGCGACATGGCACATGTACCGCAGGCTGATGCCGTCGAAGTCTTCCACGGCAGTTGGTACCGGCTAGCCAAACAGAAAGGGGGCGACCAGAGGCGCCCCCGTTCGAACTATCCGGATAATCGCGACTTATTGCGTTGCGTTCGTCGTTCTGCTTTCCGGCGCGGCGCCTTTGCCCGAAGCTGCGGCCGCCATGCCGTTCGCCTTGGCGGTGCCAAGGGACAGCGGATCTTCCTGGCGCTGAACCGAGCCTTCGAAATGGGCGCCGGATTCGATCGCAATGGTCTTGTGAATGATGTCGCCCTCGACCCGCGCGGTCGAGGTCAGGCGGACCTTCAGGCCGCGCACGCGACCGATGACCCGGCCATTCACGACCACATCGTCGGCGACGATCTCGCCCTTGATCCGGGCATTCTCGCCAATGGTCAGCAGATGCGCCCGCACGTCGCCTTCGACGGTGCCTTCGATCTGGATGTCGCCCGTCGTGCGGATATTGCCCACGACCGTCAGGTCCGCCGACAGAACGGAGGCCGGAGGCTTCGCCTTTGGCGTGGTCGGAGCATAATCCGCCGCTGCCTTTGCGGGGCTGGGCGCAACGGCACTTGCCTTTTCGGGTTCCTGTGCGGCCTTGGGGCCGGGGGCGTGGATCTTGCTTCTAGAAAACATTTCTTGCCGCCTTGATGAACGTCATCGGATTGACTGGCTTGCCATTGACGCGGACCTCATAGTGCAGATGGGGGCCGGTCGAACGTCCGGTATTCCCCATATCACCGATTACCTCGCCGCGCGAGACCTTTTGCCCGACCTTTACCCGGATCCGTGACAGGTGTCCGTATCGGGTTTCGATACCGAATTCGTGGCGGATCTTGATCAGGTTGCCATAGCCGGACTGCCGGCCGGCGAATACGACGACCCCATCGGCCGGCGCCTGGATCGGTGTGCCGATCGGGCCGGCAAGATCCACGCCTTCATGCATTCGTCCCCAGCGGCGCCCGAAGCCCGAGGTGTATCGATACGAGCCGCGTACGGGAATGGTGAGAGGTGTCTTTTCGACCGCCAGGCGATACAGGTTGATGCGGTCCAGATTCTGGATGATGTTGCGGGCACGCTGCATGTCCGGGTCGTCGATGTCGCTGACGGCGGGCAGCAGGGGTCCCAGGGGGCCGCCCTGGCCGGAATAGCCGCGCTGCAACTGACGAATGAGATCGTCGGCATTCAGCCCCGCCGAGGCAAAGACCTTGTCCAGCGGCTCCATCGAGATCGTCACGGCCTCTTCAAGGCTGGCAAAGATCTCGTTGTGGCGTTCTTCCAGCAGGCGTTTGTCATAGGCTATGCGATCCGCCTCGGCGCGCGCCTCGCTGGCCGCCCGGGCCATCTCGTCACGCTGCGAGGCGGTTTGTGACAGTGCATCCGTCAGATAGGCGACGGTTTCGACCGTCTCCTGCGCATTTTCCGCCTGGGCAAGGCGCGGCTCATCCTTGGCTTCGAGGGCTGCGAGCTGCTCACGCACGGCATCGCGTTCCCGCACGGTGCGTTTCAGCGTGGCCTGGATGACGCCGATGCCCTTTTCCAGTTCGCGACGGCGCTCTTCGGAGGCCAGAAGGGCGGACTGCATCTGCGACACCTGGCGAAGCGCGATCGCGAAACGTTCCTGCGCGGCGGCGGCCTCTTCGGCCCGCTTGTCACGTTCGCGCGACAGGGCTTCCAGACGGGCCTCGTAATTGGCCAGCTCACGTTGCGATCTTTCGCGCGCGTTGTCCTGTCCGATCGTGTCGAAAAGCAGGATCGCCGTCGCAACGATCGCCCAGGCAACCAGGCAGGCCGATCCTGCCAGCACGCCCGCCTGGGTCAGCGGCCGCAGACGAATGAAACGGGTTCCTTCATCCGAACGCAGGAAAAGACGCTGCTCTGGCAGCCAGCGTTCCAGCGCGACGTTGGCGCGATGCAAGATCCGTGCCGGCAAACTTCACCCCCTGTAGCCCCAGACCCTTGCCCGATCTTCCATTCCCGGGTGGGCCCTTTTCCTTCACCTCGTTATGAAAGAGGACCGTCCCCAAAGACGCGCGACAGCCGAGCCGCCGGAAGTCCTCCATCCCCAAACGCGATGCATTCCCGTCCGGTCGCCGGACCGTGCATCAAGCGTCAAGACGCGCTTAGCAACGGTGATGCGCGCGTGCAACGGTTTCGATATGAAATGCAGTGCTGTCTGCGGAATCCCGCCCGTTTTGGCAGGATTCCGCCGACATGGCTGACATGCGGCGGGTCAGCGGAACGCAGCCGTTCCGGGCGCGTCGGCGACCTCTTCGGCAAGGGGCCAATAAAAGTCGGGGGGAAGCCCCGCCTCGGCACGCTTTTCTTCGTTGAAGGGCGGCTTCAGCGCGCCACGGAAATACTTGCGGACAAGGCTGTGAAAGACGTCCTTCGGGTCCAGGCCATCGCGGCCGCACAGCCAGTTGAACCACTTGACGCCATAGGCGACATGGCCAACCTCCTCGGCATAGATCGTGCGCAGTGCTGCGACGGCGTCGTCTTCGCCGGCCTTCTGGAAGATCTCGATCATGCCGGGGGTGACGTCGAGCCCACGGGCTTCCAGCACCATGGGGACAACCGCCAGCCGCCCCATCAGGTCTGCCGCGGTGTCCTCGGCGGCCTGCCACATGAAGGCATGGGCGGGCAGGGCGCCATAATGGCTGCCCATGGATTCCAGGCAGTCACACAGCAGATTGAAGTGCTTGGACTCCTCGTCCGCGGATTTCACCCAGTCGTCGTAGAATCCGGGGGGCATGGGTACATGGGTGAACCGCGCGATGATGTCCCAGTGCAGATCGACGGCATTCAACTCGATATGGGCCAGCGCGTGCAGCAGCGCGATCCGGCCCTGTTTCGTGCCGGGACGACGTCGCGGCACATCGCGCGGGGGCAGCAATTCCGGCCGCTCGGGCCGAGCCGGACGCAGGGGAGGTGTGGCATGACCGATCTCGATCACGCGGCCCTCGGCACGGGCCGCGCGCCATGTCGCGGCATGCGCATGCGACAGGGCCGTCTTTTCGCGTCCGTCGGCGGTGGTCAGGACCTCGACCGCCATTTCGGCCAGCGTCTTCATGCTTCGCGCACCGCTTGCAGAACCTCCTCGGCATGGCCCTTGACCTTGACCTTGGGCCATATCCGCAGGATGCGCCCGTCGCCCCCGATCAGGAAGGTCGTACGCTCGATCCCCATGTACTTGCGTCCATACATGTTCTTTTCGACCCAGACGCCGTAGCGTTCGCATGTGTCGCCATCTTCGTCCGACGCAAGGATGATGTTCAGTCCGTGCTTGGCGGCGAACTTGTCGTGCTTGGCAACGGAATCCTTCGAAATTCCGACGACGACGGCGCCGGCCTGTTCGAATTCCGTTGCCAGGCGCGTGAAATCCAGCGCCTCGGTCGTGCAGCCCGGCGTGTCGTCCTTGGGATAGAAATACAGCACGACCTTTCGTGGCAGCAATTCGGACAGGCTGATTGATCCGCCGCCAGTGGCGGGCAGCGTGAAATCGGGGGCCGGATCACCGGGATTGAGCATCTTTGCCTCCTGAGACTGGATCACGTTGCCTTGTGTTTTAGTCGCTTTCCCGGAAAGTTAAAGGAATGGGGACAAGAAGGGCCCGACGAGGGGGCCAGCAAGAGGGCGGGCATTTCCGTTGAGCAAGGCGGCCAGAGCGCGGTCCGGGGGCAGGAAGCCGATCCACCGGCAGGCGGGGTGGTTCTCGCTGTGGCTGATGCTTGCCCTGGTCGTGACGGTTGGAACCCTGATCGCCTTGGGTGTGTCGGGATTTCGGTTGCCGGCCCCCGGATGGGTGGTCGAACGTCTGGAGACGCGGTTGAATGCCGCCCTGGGCGATACGGCTCATGTGCGGATCGGGGCGATCTCGCTGGGCGTGGATGAACGTCTTGTCCCGCGGGTACGGTTCAATGACATCGAGCTGACAAGCCCGGCCGGCGCGCGCATCGCCCTTTTGCCCGAGTCGCGACTGGGCTTGCACATGCGACCATTGCTGAGCGGGCGGGTCGAGCCCAGGTTTCTGAGGGTGCGCGGCGCGCGGTTCGCATTGCGGCGTCTTGCCGACGGCAGACTGGATCTGTCGCTGGGAACGGCGATTCCGATCGTCTCGTTCAGCCCGGCCGAATTTCTGAAGCTGGCGGGCGACGTCTTCGATCGTTCGGTTCTTTCGGGGATCGAGGACATCACGATCGATGATCTGAACCTGCGGCTGGATGACATGCGCACGGGACGGGTCTGGGCCACGAGCCGCGGGCGGCTGCGTCTGACGCAGGATGACGAAGCCCTGCGGATCGAGATCGGATCGAATTTCGGAACGGATGTCCCGGGTGCTGCTGACCGGGTGTCGCGGGCGGAACTGCAGTTCGAGCGCCACAAGGGTTCGCCCCGAACGACTTTGTCGATCGAGATCTTTGGCGTCAGGTCCCGCGATCTGTCCGTGCAATCGCCGGCGCTTGCCTTTCTGGCTGCCCTGGATGCGCCGATCTCTGGCCGGCTGACGACCGGCCTGGATGAACGCGGACGCTATCTTGGCCTGTCCGGCCGGCTGGACCTGGCGGCAGGTGCGTTGCGGCCGACGCCCGAGGCCGCACCGGTTCCTTTCGATCGCGTGATCCTGCGCATGGCCTATGATCCCGAACGCGCCCAGTTGCGATTTGACGAGATCGCGCTGGATGGCCCGGCGCTGCGCGCGCGCGCCAAGGCAACGACCTGGTTGCGCGATTTTGACGGCGCCTGGCCCGGCGCGTTGGTGTCGCAGGTGGAAATCGGCGGCCTGCAGGTGGACCCCGAAGGTGTCTTCCAGCAACCTGTCGAGTTTCACCAGGGCCAGTTCGATTTCCGGTTGCGATTGGACCCCTTCAGCCTGGAAATCGGCCAGCTGACGCTGATCGAAGATCGCGATCGCATCACTGCACGGGGGCGGGTCGGTGCAGACGAAAAGGGCTGGACCGTTTCCGTGGATAGCCAGATCAACCAGATCACGACCGATCGTCTGTTGGCGCTGTGGCCGATCGCCGTCAAGCCGAAGACCCGGAAATGGCTGGCCGACAATGTGGCTGCGGGTCAGATGTTCAACCTTCAGGGTGCCTACCGCGCCATGCCCGGGCACGACCCCCGCCTGTATCTGGGCTGGGAATTCTATGATGCCGAGGTTCGTTTCCTGCGCGCGATGCCCCTGATCCGGCAAGGATCGGGACATGGGGTCATCGCGGACGATGCCTATACCCTGGTCGTGAATTCCGGCCATGTCATGGCGCAGCAAGGCGGCCGGATCGATCTTTCCGACAGCGTGATGCATGTGCCCAACCTGCGCGAAAAGCCCGCCCTGGCGCAGTTCACGATCCGCACCGACAGCAGCGTGACGGCGGCGCTTTGGATCCTGGACCAGAAGCCGTTCGAGTTTCTCAAGAAGTCCGACCGTCCGGTGGAGCTGGCCGAAGGGCGTGCGCGACTGACCACGCAGTTGGAGTTCCGGATGGTGCCAAAGGTCAGGCCGCAGGACGTGAGCATCACCGTCGATGGCGAGCTGACGGATGTCAGGTCAGACCGGATCGTGCCGGGACGTGAGCTGACGGCGAAAAGCCTGCGGGTTCGCGCCGATCGCGCGGGGCTCGAGATCTCGGGTGCGGCACGCTTTGCCGAAATTCCGGTAACGGCGTCATGGCGACAGCGCTTTGGCCCTGAATACCGTGGCAAGAGCGAGTTGACCGGCGAGATCGAGATTTCGCCACCCGCCCTGAAGGCGTTGAAGATCGCTCTGCCGGATGGTTTTCTCAGCGGCAAGGGCACGGGGCAGATCGACCTGGCGCTGACAAGGGGACAACCCGCGCGGTTCGAGCTGATCTCGGACCTCAAGGGAATCGGCTTGTCGATTCCGCAGATTGGCTGGTCAAAGGCTGCAGGCAGCACGGGCGCATTCCGGATGGCGGGCCTGCTGACAACACCGGCGCGGATCGACTCGCTTTCCCTTTCCGCGCCGGGTTTCGAGGCATCGGGCGCCTTGTCGCTTGCCTCGGCAGGCGGATTGGAGCGTCTTCGGCTGGACAAGCTGAGAATCGGGTCGTGGTTTGCGGGCGCCGTCGATCTGGTCGGACGGGGCGCGGGACGTCCGCCCGCCGTCATCATTCGGGGCGGAGTGCTGGATCTGCGTAACCTGCCTCGGCTTGGCGGCGCAACCGGACCCGCGACGCCGATGACCGTCAGCCTGGATCGCGTGCGTGTCGGAGAAAAGCTGTCATTGACGGATTTTCGTGGCGATCTTTCGTCGCAGGGCGGGCTATCGGGCGCGTTTTCCGCATCGGTCAATGGTGGTGCAGAGATTTCCGGGCAGTTGGCGCCAGAGGCCGGGCGAACCGCCATCCGCATCCGGGCCGGGGATGCCGGAAGGGTCCTGAGGGATGCTGGCCTGTTCCAGCGTGGTCTTGGCGGGACGCTGGATCTGGGCCTCACGCCGCGCACAGGGGGCGCGTGGCGGGGCGATCTTCGGCTGAAGGATATGCGGGTCGTCGATGCGCCCGTTCTGGCCTCGCTGCTTAGCGCGATTTCTGTCGTGGGGCTGCTGGATCAGTTGGCCGGTCCCGGCCTGCCATTCGACAGCATCGCCGCAATCTTCGATCTGACACCCGATCAGGTCGTGATCCGCCGGGCTTCGGCTGTCGGGCCTTCTCTTGGCATCTCGGCCGAAGGGGTCTATGACCTGCGCGCGCGGGCGGTGGACGTTCAGGGAACGATATCGCCTGTCTATCTTGTCAATCAGATCGGCGAAGGCATGACGCGCAGGGGCGAGGGGATGTTCGGCTTCAATTACCGCGTGACGGGCACGGTCGAACGGCCGCGCGTCAGCGTGAATCCGCTGTCCATCCTGATGCCGGGGCCATTGCGTGAACTGTTCCGTGGCCTCAAGCCGGTGGAGAGCGAATGAAACTGTCCGATTTCGATTTCGACCTGCCCGAGGAGCTGATCGCGACGCGGCCCATTCGTCCGCGTCCCGCCGCAAGGCTTCTGGTTGCCGAGGGTGACAGGATTCGCGACATGCATGTGCGCGACCTTGTCGATCTTCTGGGACCAGGCGACCGACTGGTGCTGAACGACACCAAGGTCATTCCCGCCCGCCTGACGGGCACGCGCGCGCGACAGACGCCGCAGGGCGAGGCCATTGCCCGGATCGAGGTGACGTTGGCCGAGCCACGCCCCGACGGCCGCTGGTCGGCCCTGGTCCGGCCGTTGCGCAAGCTGCGTCAGGGCGAAGAGATCCGTTTCTCGGATCGCCTGACGGCCCATGTCGTGTCCATTGACGACGGGCGGGCCGAGCTGGACTTCAACCTGAAGGGTGAGGATTTCGACGCCGCCCTGGCGCAGGCCGGCGCCATGCCCCTGCCGCCCTACATTGCCCAGCGCCGCGCTCCCGACGAACAGGACCGCGAGGATTACCAGACCGTCTTTGCGCGCCGCCCCGGCGCGGTCGCAGCCCCCACGGCCTCGTTGCACTTCGATGACGACCTTCTGGCCCGTCTGGCCGAACGCGGTGTCGCCTTCACGCATGTGACCCTGCATGTCGGGGCCGGAACCTTCCTGCCGGTCAAGGTCGAGGACGTGACGACGCACAAGATGCATGCCGAATGGGGCGAGGTGAGTGCCGAAGCCGCGGCCGAGATCAACGCCACGCGCGCCGCGGGCGGGCGCGTCATCCCGGTGGGGACCACCGCGTTGCGTCTGATCGAAAGCGCGGCAGACCCGGATGGGCTGATGCATCCCTGGCAGGGCGAGACCGACATCTTCATCTATCCGGGGTATCGCTTTCGCGTGACCGACGGGTTGATGACGAATTTTCACCTGCCGAAATCGACCCTGATGATGCTGGTTTCCGCCCTGATGGGGATGGATCGGATTCGCCGGATCTATGATCACGCGGTCCGCAACCGGTATCGCTTCTTTTCCTATGGCGATGCCTCGCTATTGCTGCCAGAAGGGCGGAATTGACCGCCCACCGGTCGCTGCTGCGGCCGATCGTGTCGTCATCTGGTAGTACATTTCCGCTCTCCTGAAACGGACGCCGCCGATGCTGAGTGTTTTGCGCAATTCCTGGGCCCTGCTTCTGGGCATGATGCTGCTGATGATCGGCAATGGCGTCCAGGGGACGCTTCTGGGTATCCGCGGCGCCATCGAGGGATTCTCGACGACGCAGATGTCGATCGTCATGTCGGCCTATTTCGTGGGCTTCCTGTTCGGCAGTCGAACGACGCCCAGGCTGATCCGCAGGGTCGGTCACGTGCGGGTCTTTGCGGCGCTGGGCTCGCTGATCTCGGCGGTTCTGGTGGCCTATGCGGTCGCGCCCGACTGGATCGCGTGGTCGCTGATGCGGGTCATGATCGGCTTTTCGTTTTCGGGAGTCTACATCACCGCCGAAAGCTGGCTGAACGACGCCTCGACGAACGAGACGCGCGGGCAGGCGCTTTCGGCCTACATGATCATGCAGATGCTGGGCATCATCGCGGCCCAGCTGTTGATGAATGCGGGCGATCCGTCGGGCTATCTGCTGTTCGTGATTCCCTCGATCCTGGTGTCGATCGCATTCACGCCCATCCTTCTGTCGGCCGGACCGGCGCCGCGATTTGAGTTGACCAAGCCGCTGAGTTTCGTCGAACTTTACCGAATCTCTCCGCTGGGATGCGTGGGCATCTTCCTGCTGGGAGGGGTTTTCTCGGCGCTGTTCGGCATGGCATCGGTCTGGGGATCGCTGGCCGGGTTGAGCGTTGCGCAGATCTCGACGTTCATCGCGTCGATCTATGTCGGCGGATTGTTGTCGCAATACCCAATAGGCTGGATCTCGGACCGGATGGATCGGCGTGTGCTGGTTCTGGTGCTTTCCCTGGCTGGGGGGATCGCCTCGGCCCTGCCCGCATTCGCGGATTTCGATTTCGGGCTGCTGGTCCTGCTTGGGGCCATTATCGGGGGCATGGCGAACCCGCTGTATTCGCTGCTTGTGGCCTATACCAATGACTTTCTGAGCGTCGAGGACATGCCGGCCGCCTCTGCGGGTCTGATCTTCATCAATGGGGTGGGCGCGATCGGCGGACCGCTTGTGACCGGCTGGATCATGGGCTGGATGGGGCCCGAAGGGTTCTTCTTCTTCCTTGCCTGTCTCTTCATCCTCATGTCTGGCTATGCCGCATGGCGGATGACCCGCCGACCGGCGCCGGCGACTGAACAGACGGGCACCTTCACGCCACTGGTGCCCACGGCGGGTATCGTCGCCGTCGAAACGGCGATGGAGATCGCCTCGGAATCGCAAGAGGCCGCAGAGGCGGAGCGCGAGGCGGAACGCGAAGCGGAAGCCGAGCGCGCCGCGGACGGGACCCCGGCCGATCAGGATGGGGAGGTGGCAAAGACCGAAGGCCCTCACCAGATCGGCTGATGCGCGTTTTTCTGGCCTTGTGACGGGAATCCTGCGACCATCCATCAACGGTCGAACGTCGATGGGAGGAAGCGATGTCCGAAGCCGAGTCTGTCGTTGAATTCTGGCTGCGCGAGGTCGGGCCAACGGGGTGGTATGCCAGCGATCCGCAGCTGGACGAGGAAATCCGCCACCGTTTTCTGGCACTGTGGGAGGCAGCCCGAAAAGGCGAGCTGGATTACTGGTGCAATGGCCCGCGTGGCGTTCTGGCCTTCCTGATCCTGACGGACCAGTTCCCGCGCAACATGTTCCGCGGCAAGCCCGAAGCATTCGCTACCGACCCGCTGGCCCTGCGCGCGGCGCGGGATGCCGTCGCCCACGACCTGGACCTGAAGATCGACGAGCCCGAACGGATCTTCTTCTACATGCCGTTCGAGCACAGCGAGAACCTGGCCGATCAGGACCGCGCCGTCGAGCTGATCGAGACGCGCATGTCCGGAGGCGGCGGCGAATACGCCCTGCATGCCCGCGCCCACCGCGAGATCATCCGGCGTTTCGGCCGCTTTCCCTTTCGCAATGCTGCCCTGGGCAGGCAATCCCCGCCCGAGGAAGAGGAGTTCATGGCCTCTGGTGGCTATGGTGCGATCGTTCGGTCGCTTCAGTCATGACGATTGCGCATGGCGGGGTGACGTTACGTGCATTGTTTGTCGGCACCAGATAGTTTAGTACCAAACCAATTTTTCCCAGTGGGAGGATCGGATGTCTGCAAACAACTTCGACGTGATCGTGATCGGTGCAGGGCCGGGTGGCTATGTGGCCGCAATCCGCGCCGCGCAACTGGGCCTGAAGACCGCGGTGGTCGAGCGTGAGCATCTGGGCGGCATCTGCCTCAACTGGGGCTGCATCCCGACCAAGGCGCTGCTGCGCTCGGCGGAAGTGTTTCACCTGATGCACCGGGCCAAGGAATTCGGGCTGAAGGCTGAAGGCCTGGGATACGACCTGAATGCGGTCGTCCAGCGCTCGCGCGCCGTGGCCAAGCAGCTGTCCGGTGGCGTGGGGCATCTGCTGAAGAAGAACAAGGTCACGGTCATCATGGGGCAGGCAAGCGTTCCGGCCCGTGGCAAGGTCTCGGTCAAGACCGATAAGGGAACCGAGGATTACACCGCGAAGAATATCATTCTGGCCACCGGCGCGCGGGCGCGCGAATTGCCGGGGCTCGAGGCTGATGGCGACTTGGTCTGGACCTACAAGCACGCGCTGATGCCGCCGCGCATGCCGAAAAAGCTGCTGGTCATCGGCTCTGGCGCAATCGGGATAGAGTTTGCCAGCTTCTATAACACGCTTGGGGCCGAGACGACCGTGGTCGAGGTCATGGACCGTATCCTGCCCGTCGAGGATGCGGAAATCAGCGCCTTTGCAAAAAAGCAGTTCGTCAAGCAGGGCATGACGATCATGGAAAAGGCCACGGTCAGGAAGCTGGACCGGGCCAAGGGGAAGGTCACCGCCCATATCGAAACCGGCGGCAAGGTCGAGACGCGGGAATTCGATACCGTAATCTCGGCTGTCGGGATCGTCGGAAATGTCGAGGGGCTGGGGCTTGAGGCTCTGGGCGTGAAGATCGATCGCACCCATGTCGTGACCGATGAATATTGCCGCACGGGTGTCGAGGGTGTCTATGCCATCGGCGACCTTGCGGGCGCGCCTTGGCTTGCCCACAAGGCCAGCCACGAGGGCGTCATGGTGGCCGAGCTGATTGCGGGCAAGAAGGTGCATCCGATCAAGCCCAACTCGATTCCCGGCTGCACCTATTGCCATCCGCAGATCGCGAGCGTGGGCCTGACTGAAGCCAAGGCCAAGGAAGCAGGCTTTGACGTGCGTGTTGGCCGGTTCCCCTTTATCGGGAATGGCAAGGCGATTGCTCTTGGCGAACCGGAAGGCATGATCAAGACCGTCTTCGATGCGAAGACGGGAGAGCTTCTGGGCGCGCACATGGTGGGGGCTGAGGTCACCGAGATGATACAGGGCTATACCGTTGCCCGCATGCTCGAGACCACCGAGGAAGACCTGATGCACACGGTCTTTCCGCATCCGACGATTTCGGAGGCGATGCACGAGGCCGTTCTGGATGCCTACGGGCGCGCAATCCACTTCTGATACCCGAAGAATTGCCTGAAGGCCCCGTTGCCCGGACCCGGGCGCGGGGCCTTTCCGTTCGCGTGTGCGTTGCCATGCCATGCCACCGGAATTTGGCCGGTCCGGTTGCCGATCCGCGAATGTTCGTGATTTGTGCCGCCTTCCGGCTTGGAGACTCGGCCGCCATCCATTATGTGTTAACGCGCAATCCCCGGGGGCAGCATGGCCGAACAGAAATTCATCGAGGTACGCGGCGCGCGTGAACACAACCTCAAGAATGTCGATGTCGATATTCCGCGCAATCAGCTGACGGTCATCACGGGTCTGTCAGGATCGGGCAAATCATCCCTGGCTTTTGACACGATCTATGCCGAGGGACAGCGGCGCTATGTCGAAAGTCTGTCGGCTTATGCGCGCCAGTTCCTTGACATGATGGGCAAGCCCGATGTCGATCACATTACGGGCCTGAGCCCTGCCATTTCGATCGAACAGAAGACGACTTCGAAGAACCCGCGCTCGACGGTCGGCACGGTGACCGAGATCTACGACTATCTGCGACTGTTGTTCGCGCGCGTGGGCACACCCTATTCCCCGGCCACAGGCAAACCGATCGAGGCGATGCAGGTCCAGGACATGGTCGATGCGGTCATGGCCCTTCCGGAAGGCACCCGGGCCTATCTGCTTGCCCCGATCGTGCGCGACCGAAAAGGCGAATATCGCAAGGAATTCGTCGAGCTGCGCAAGCAGGGCTTTCAGCGCGTCAAGGTCGATGGACAATTCCACGATCTGGATGAGCCGCCCACGCTGGACAAGAAGTTCCGCCACGATATCGACGTCGTCGTCGACCGCATCGTCGTTCGCGAGGGGATCGAAACGCGCCTTGCCGATTCCTTCCGCACGGCGCTGAACCTGGCCGACGGGATCGCCATTCTGGAAACCGCACCGGCCGAGGGCGAGCCCGAACGCATTACCTTTTCGGAGAATTTCGCCTGTCCGGTATCGGGCTTTACCATCCCCGAGATCGAGCCGCGGCTGTTTTCCTTCAACGCCCCGTTCGGGGCCTGCCCGAAATGCGACGGGCTGGGAGTCGAGCTGTTTTTCGACGAACGCCTGATCGTTCCGGACGTGACGCGCAAGCTCAAGGACGGGGCGATCGCGCCGTGGAGCAAGACCAGGACGCCCTATTTCCTGCAGACGATCGACGCGCTGGCCCGGCACTATGGCTTCGATGCCAACAAGCCATGGAAGGATCTGCCGGAAAAGATCCAGAAGCTCTTCCTGTATGGCTCGGATGGCGAGGAAATCCGCTTTCGCTTTGACGATGGCGGCCGGGTTTATGAGGTTTCACGCACATTCGAAGGCGTGATCCCCAACATGGAGCGGCGATGGCGCGAAACCGACAGCGCATGGGTGCGCGAGGAATTCGAGCGCTATCAGAACAACCGCCCCTGCGGTGCCTGCGGTGGGTATCGCCTGCGCCCAGAGGCATTGGCTGTCAAGATTGGCGGGTTGCATATTGGTGAGGTCGTGCAGATGTCGATCCGTCAGGCCCATGACTGGATCGCGACGGTTCCCGGGCATCTGACACGGCAAAAGAACGAAATCGCCCAGATGATCCTGAAGGAGATCAGCGAGCGTCTGGGGTTTCTGGTCAATGTGGGGCTGGACTATCTGACCTTGGCGCGGTCGGCCGGCACGCTCTCGGGCGGGGAAAGCCAGCGCATTCGGCTGGCCAGCCAGATCGGTTCCGGTCTGACCGGGGTTCTGTACGTTCTGGACGAACCGTCGATCGGCCTGCATCAGCGTGACAATGACCGACTGATCCGGACGCTGAAAAACCTGCGTGACCAGGGCAATACCGTTCTGGTGGTCGAACATGACGAGGAAGCCATCCGCGAGGCCGATTATGTCCTGGATATCGGGCCCGGTGCGGGTGTGCATGGGGGGCGTGTGGTGGCGCGCGGCACACCGCCGGAAATCGCCGCTGACCCGGCTTCGCTGACCGGCCAATATCTGTCGGGCACCCGGCGTATCGAAGTTCCTCGCTGCCGGCGCGAGGGCAATGGCAAGGTGCTGACCGTCGTCAATGCGACGGGAAACAACCTGAAGGGAGTCACGGTCGATTTTCCGCTGGGCAAGTTCGTCTGCGTGACTGGTGTGTCGGGTGGGGGCAAGTCGACCCTGACGATCGAGACGCTCTACAAGACGGCGGCCTTGCGCCTGAACGGCGCACGTGAGACGCCCGCACCATGCGACACCATCAAGGGGTTCGAGCATCTCGACAAGGTGATCGATATCGACCAGCGCCCGATCGGACGCACGCCGCGTTCAAATCCCGCAACCTATACCGGTGCCTTTACCCCGATCCGGGACTGGTTCGCCGGTCTGCCCGAGGCCAAGGCGCGCGGCTATGCGCCGGGGCGGTTCAGTTTCAACGTCAAGGGCGGACGGTGCGAGGCCTGTCAGGGTGACGGTGTCATCAAGATCGAGATGCACTTTCTTCCGGACGTCTATGTCACCTGCGAGACCTGCAAGGGCAAGCGCTATAACCGAGAAACGCTTGAAATAAAGTTCAAGGGCAAGAGCATAGCCGACGTTCTTGACATGACATGCGAGGAGGCGCGCGAATTCTTTTCAGCCGTTCCGTCAATTCGCGAGAAGATGGAGGCCCTGTGCCGCGTCGGTCTGGGCTATATCAAGGTGGGGCAGCAGGCCACGACGCTTTCGGGCGGCGAAGCTCAGCGTGTCAAGCTGTCCAAGGAATTGTCGCGTCGCGCAACTGGGCGAACGCTGTACATTCTGGATGAACCGACAACCGGTTTGCATTTCGAGGACGTGCGCAAGTTGCTGGAAGTGCTGCACGAGCTGGTCGATCAGGGCAACACGGTTGTCGTGATCGAGCATAACCTCGATGTCATAAAGACCGCGGACTGGATCATCGATATCGGCCCCGAGGGCGGGGATGGCGGCGGTCGGATCGTGGCAACCGGAACGCCCGAGGATATTGCCCAGGTCGAGGCAAGCCATACGGGCCGCTATCTGGCGCCGATGCTGAAGGCGGCGCGGATTGCCGCCGAGTAGCGGCGAATGCGGCCAATCCCTCAAGCAAAAGATCGGATCAGCGAAAAATCACGGCGCGCCCCTGCGGGGGCGCGCCTTCGGTGTTCAGACTGTACTGGCCTGTTGCGCCCGGTCAGCTCTTCTTCATGGGGCAAGTATTGATGCCCAGAATCGAATAGAGCGGGCATGTGGAAAGAAGGCCCGTTGCCAAGGCAATGATGCCAAGTACCAGCGGAAGCCAGCGTAGCCCCATGCCGGGCGAGAAATACCACCAAGCGATCAGGGCCAGGCCGACCACGATCCGGATGATGCGATCAGTCGTGCCGACATTATGCTTGAACATGGCTGATATCCTTTGCGTTTCGGGCAACACGCTGCCCTGACTTCTTGATATTCGCACACCGTTCCGGCGTCGGACAGTGACGAAGTCACACAATACGAAGCCGTGATCACTGGCCCTTGCGGCTTCGCTTTTCGAAACGGGGAAGCATGGCAGAGAAATCCAGGCCCCTTCCACCTTCGCGTTCGACAAAGCTTTCATACAGCGCGGCGGCGAGCTGCCCCATGGGCGTGTCGGCATCGACGCTTTCGGCGGCCTGCTGCGACAGTCGCAGATCCTTCAGCATCAATTCGGCGGCAAAGCCCGGCTTGTAGCCATTGTCGGCCGGTGATTTCGGCCCGACGCCGGGGGCCGGACAATAGATATTCATCGACCAGCTTTGCCCGGACGAGGTCGAAACCACGTCGAACATCTTCTGACGATCCAGGCCCAGCTTGTCGGCAAGCGCAAAGGCCTCGCAGGTGGCAATCATCGTGGCGCCCAGGATCATGTTGTTGCAGATCTTCGCGGCCTGTCCGCTGCCCGATGTGCCACAATGCACGGCCTTTTGCCCCATGATGTCGAACAGCGGGCGGACCGTTTCGAATGCCTGCTGGGGTCCGCCGACCATGAAGGTCAGGGTGCCAGCCGCCGCTCCGCCGACGCCACCCGAAACCGGCGCGTCGAGTGCAAGGATGCCCGCCTGTTCGGCCTGCGTGGCAACGGCGCGGGCCGAGTCGACATCCACTGTCGAGCAGTCGCAGAAGATCGCTCCCTTGCGCATGACCGGAACGACCTCGGCCGCGACGGCACGCAGGATATCGCCATTGGGCAGCATCGTGATGACGACATCCGCATCTTTCGCGGCCTCGACGGCGCTGGCGACGGCCTGGACGCCGTCGGGCGCCGCCGCATTCGGATCGTAGCCCAGAACCTCATGACCCGCGGCGGCAAGGTTGCGCGCCATCGGCGCCCCCATGTTGCCAAGACCGATGAAACCGATCTTCATGTCTCAATCCTCCCCAAATGTCAGCTTGTCCTTGCCCAGGGGCATCAGCATGCGCGCGACCTCGGCGGCTGGCACGGCCTCGGGGCCTTCGTGGCGCCAGCGCGGATTGCGGTCCTTGTCGATGATCGCCGCGCGGATGCCTTCGATGAAATCGGCATGTTCCATCGCGCGCCAGGTGAACCGGTATTCCATCTCCAGCGCGTGACGCAGGCCGGGCAGGGCACGGACGCGGTGGATCATCTCGACGGTGCAGGCCGCGGACAGGGGCGAGACACGCTGCAGTGCCGTCAGGGTTTCGCGCGCGAACGCGCTGTCATCGGTTCGCAGGGATCGGATGATGTCGGCAAAGGTCTCGCCACCAAAGTGCCCGTCGATCTGCTGCCGCAGGCCGGTCAGTGCGGGCCGGGGCGCTGGGCGCGCGGCCTGCGACACGGCGTCGGCATCGCCGCTGGAAACCAGCCGGGCCTTGAGCGCTGGCCACTCATCCTGTGGCACGAAGAAATCGGCAAAGCCGCACAGGATCGCGTCGGCCGGGCCCATGCGACTGCCCGTCGTGCCCAGATATTCCCCAAGCCTTCCCGGCGCGCGTGACAGAAGAAATGACCCGCCGACGTCGGGCACCAGGCCGATCCCGCATTCGGGCATCGCGATCTGAGCGGTTTCCCCCACGATCCGATGGCTGCAATGACAGCCGACCCCGACGCCGCCGCCCATGACAAAGCCATGCAGGAAACTGACGATCGGCTTGGGGAACTCCTTCAACCGGGCGTTCATCCTGTATTCGTCGCGCCAGAAATCGCGCCCATAGCCATATTCGCCGCGCGTGCCGGCCTCGTACATCTTCTGAATGTCGCCGCCCGCGCAGAACGCGCGTTCGCCCTCGGCATCGATCATAATCAGCGACACGTCGGCATCGTCGCGCCATTCGCGCAGGGCGGCATCGATGGCGTGGCACATTTCCAGCGTCAGGGCGTTCAGGGCGCGCGGACGGTTCAGGGTGATCCGTCCCGCGCGGCCTTCCTTGCGGATCAGGATTTCCTGTTCGGACATCATCCCCTCTCGGCCAGCAGGGCGCGGCTGATGATCACGCGCATGATCTCGTTCGTGCCTTCAAGGATCTGGTGAACGCGCAGATCGCGCACGATCTTCTCGATCCCGTAATCGGCAAGATATCCATAGCCGCCATGCAGTTGAAGGCATTGGTTGGCAACGTCAAAGGCGGCGTCAGTGACCAGGAGCTTGGCCATGGCGCAGAACTTGGTGGCGTCCCTGTCGCCCCGATCGAGCTTCCACGCCGCCTGACGCAGGAAGGTCCGGGCCGATTGCAGCCGGGTTTCCATCTCGGCCAGGCGGAACTGCAGGCCCTGGAACTGGTCCAGCGTCTGACCAAAGGCGCGCCGTTCCCCCATGTAGCGCAGTGTGGCGTCGAATGCCGCCTGTGCGCCGCCAAGGGCAGAGGCGGCGATATTCAGCCGGCCGCCATCAAGACCCGCCATGGCATAGGAGAAACCGCGCCCCTCTTCACCAAGCAGGTTCTCGACCGACACAAGGCAGTCATCGAACTGCACCTGCGCCGTGGGCTGGGCGCGCCAGCCCATCTTGTCTTCCAGCGCGCCGAAGGACAGGCCCGCCGTGCCGGTCTCGACAAGAATGGTCGAAATCCCCTTGGGGCCATCGCCACCCGTGCGCACCATCACGACATATACATCGGAATAGGACCCGCCCGAGATGAAGGCCTTGGTCCCGTTCAGGAGCCAGCCGTCCCCCTTGCGCTCTGCCCGTGTGCGCAGCGCGGCCGCGTCGGACCCTGACCCGGGTTCGGTCAGGCAGTAGGAAAATATCTTGCGCATGGCGCAAAGATCGGGCAGCCAGCGCGCCTTGGCCTCGGCTGATCCGAACTTGTCGATCATGCCGCCGCACATGTTGTGGATCGACAGGAACGAGGCGACCGACGGGCAGGCCATCGACAGCGCCTCGAAGATCAGTGTCGCGTCCAGCCGCGACAGGCCCGAACCGCCATGTTCTTCGCTGACATAGATGCCGCCAAGGCCCAGCTCGGCCGCCTTGCTCCACAAATCTCGCGGGATCGTTCCCTGCTGCTCCCACTGCCTTGCATGGGGTGCGATTTCTTCGGCCCCGAAGGCGCGCGCCATGTCGAATATGGCCTGCTGTTCCTCGCTGAGTTCGAAATCCACTGCGGCCTCTCCCCCGGTGTGTGAATTGAACGCTTGTTAAATTCGAACTGTTTCCAGACTTTTGCAAGCGCTGGACGCGGGCAAGCCGACCCGATTTCAGCGGGCGTGATCCAGAAGGTCGGCGAAACTGGTTTCGGGTTGGCCAAGAATCGACAAGGCGCCGGCTTCGGTTTCCTGAACGCGCACGATCACGGCGTCGATTCCCTCCCAGCTGCGGATGATGGTCTGGGCAAGGCTGCGCGTGACCGGGGTTGGCGCATAATAGACAAAGATCAGCTCGCGGCGCGGATCCATCAGGTGTTGCGCCTTTTCCGCCTGCATCTCCATCAGGCCGACGAAATCGTGGTCCCACCCCGTCACCGCTGCAAGGTCCACAAGTTGCTTCATGCCGGGGCGAAAGTCCGGGTGCTTCAAGTGGGCGGCGAAGGCGGCCATGGTTTCCTCCACCCGGATCTGCCCGCTGTAGCGGACATAAACCAGGCCACGCTGTTTCAGAATATGCACGGAAATTGCCATGGTCCTGCCCTGTCCCCCTTCGGCCTGTGCCGCTGTCGCAATCAAGTTGCACATGGCGGCGCATGTGCGCAACAAAAAGGCAGGCTGCTGATGGCCGCGAGGCCCGGCTGTGGTCGCCGGGCCTCGCATCAATGTCTAGTCCATCGCCTTGAAGTGGAACTCGCCGCCTTCCTTCAGTCCCGATGGCCAGCGGGCCGTCACGGTCTTGGTCCGGGTATAGAAGCGGAAGGCGTCCGGTCCGTGCTGGTTGAGGTCGCCGAAGGCCGATTTCTTCCATCCGCCGAAGGTGTGATAGGCCAGAGGCACGGGGATCGGCACGTTGATGCCCACCATGCCGATGTTGATGCGATGCGCAAAGTCGCGCGCGGTGTCGCCGTCGCGGGTGAAGATGGCGACGCCGTTGCCGTATTCGTGGTCCATCGCGTAGGACAGGGCTTCCTCATAGGTCTTTGCGCGGACCGTCGACAGGACCGGACCGAATATCTCCTGCTTGTAGATATCCATGTCGCGCGTCACGTTGTCGAACAGGGTGGGGCCCACGAAAAAGCCGTTTTCATAACCCTGCAACTTGAAGTCGCGTCCGTCGATGACCAGTTTCGCGCCTTGCTCGACGCCCGAATTGATCAGGCCCTTGACGCGTTCCATCGCCTCGCGCGTGACCAGCGGGCCGTAATCCACGTCCTCGCCGGCCGTGTAGGGGCCGACCTTCAGCTTTTCGATCCGCGGGATCAGTTTCTCGATCAGGGCGTCGGCCGTCTTTTCCCCGACGGGCACGGCAACCGAGATCGCCATGCAGCGTTCGCCGGCCGCGCCATAGCCCGCACCCACCAGTGCATCCGCGGCCTGATCCATGTCGGCATCGGGCATGACGATCATGTGGTTCTTCGCGCCGCCGAAGCACTGCACGCGCTTGCCGTTCGCACAGCCCCGGGCATAGATATATTGCGCGATCGGTGTGGAACCGACGAAGCCGATCGCCTGAATCGTGGGGTTGTCCAGGATCGCGTCCACGGCCTCCTTGTCGCCGTTCACGACCTGGAAGATGCCGTCGGGCAAGCCGGCTTCCTTCAGCAGCTCTCCCAGCATCAGCGGAACCGAGGGGTCACGTTCGGACGGCTTGAGGATGAAGGCGTTGCCGCAGGCAATCGCCGGCCCTAGCTTCCACATCGGGATCATGGCCGGAAAATTGAATGGCGTGATGCCGGCCACGACGCCCAGGGGCTGGCGCATCGAATACATGTCGATGCCGGGGCCGGCATTGTCAGTGAATTCACCCTTCAGCAGATGGGGGGCGCCGATGCAGAACTCGATCACTTCCAGACCGCGCTGAACATCACCGCGGGCATCGGGCAGGGTCTTGCCATGTTCGCGTGACAGCGCCTCGGCCAGCTTGTCCATGTCGCGGTTCAGCAGCCGCACGAATTCCATGAGAACGCGCGCACGCCGCTGAGGGTTGGTCGCGGCCCATTTCGGCTGCGCTGCGGCGGCCGAGGCAACCGCCGCGTCCAGTTCGTCTTTGGACGCCAGCGGCACCTTGGCCTGAACCTCGCCGGTCGCAGGATTGTAGACGTCGCCGAAGCGGCCCGAGCTGCCCTTGACGTGCTTGCCGTCGATCCAGTGGGTAAGTTCGTTCATCGTGAAGCCTCCCTTTTCTGGCGCGCAGGATAGCTTGCAATTTTGTCGCAGGAAGAGGAACTTTCCCAAATCGGTTTTGCAGGATTGCAAAGGTTCAATGTCGGCCGAACAAAAGACGGATTGGGACGACCTGCGGATCTTCCTTGCGGTTGCCCGGGGCGAAAGCCTTTCGGGTGCGGGCCGTATTCTTGGCCTGGACCCGGCCACCGTCGGCCGTCGGATCGCTCGGCTGGAAACGGCAATGGGCGTACGGCTCTTCCTGCGGTCGTCGCAGGGCTATGGTTTGACCTCGGCGGGTCAGCAGCTTCTGGCCCATGCAATGCGCGCGGAAGAGGCCGTGGCCCAGGCCATGCATGATCTTGGGGCCAGTGATACTGGCCTTTCGGGTCAGATCCGGGTCGGGGCTCCGGATGGCTGTGCGAATTTCCTTTTGCCACAGGTTGTGGCGGGCATCTGCGACGAACATCCGGGGCTGGAAGTGCAGATCGTCGCCCTGCCTCGGGTATTCAACCTGTCCAAGCGCGAGGCCGACATGGCGATTGCCGTCAGCCCGCCCGCGGCGGGCCACCTGATCGTTCAGAAACTGACGGATTACCGGCTTTCGCTGGCGGCGGCGCGCAGCTATCTGGACCGGCACCCACCGATCCGGTCAGTCGGCGACCTGCGTCATCACCGGACCATCGGTTATATCCGCGACATGATTTTCGACCCGGAGCTGGATTACCAGTCCGAAGTGGGCATGGAATCGGTCCAGATGGCCTCGAATTCGGTCTCGGTCCAGTTCAACTGGGTGCGGACGGGCGCGGGCGTGGCCGTCGTGCATGACTTCGCGCTGCCCGCCGCGCCCGATCTGGTCAGGATCCTTCCCGATCAGGTGTCCCTGCGCCGGTCATTCTATCTTATCCGGCATCCGGACGATCGGCGGGTCGAACGGTTCAACCGTTTTGCCGAGCTTCTTGCCCAAGGGATCCGTCGCGAAGTCGCGCGGCTTGAAGGCTTGGCTTGACAGATTGGCACCAAGGCGCGACGCTTTGACCAAGGCCGCATAATTACGGGAGTTTTCCATGCTGGTGCGTCAGATTCTTCAGTCCAAGCCGAAGCAGGCCGTGATCACCGTCCAGCCGGGAACGTCGATCTCCGAGGCGGCACGCCTTCTGGCAGAGCGGCGCATCGGTGCGGTGGTGGTGTCCGCGGATGGCAAGACGCCGATCGGCATCCTGTCGGAACGCGACATCGTGCGCGAACTGGGCCGGCGTGGCTCGGGCTGTCTGAACGATTCCGTCGATGTACTGATGACAAAGAACATCGTCACCTGCAGCCCGGCGGACCAGGCAGATGGCGTGCTGGAGCAGATGACGGCCGGGCGCTTCCGCCACATGCCGGTGATCGAGGATGGGCAGATGATCGGCATCATCTCGATCGGTGACGTCGTTGCCGCGCGTCTGGCCGAATTGAAGATGGAAAAGGATGCGCTGGCCGGCATGATCATGGGAAACTGATCCGGCCGGGCTTGCAATTGGCCGCGCAATATTGTTGCGTGCCGCGGAAACACGATCACAGAGCGGACAGATTCCATGCGCATCGGCCTGTATCCCGGCACGTTCGACCCGATCACTCTGGGTCACAGCGATATCATCGAACGCGCGATGGCGCTGGTGGATCGGCTGGTCATCGGCGTGGCGATCAATCGCGACAAGAACCCGCTGTTCAGCCTGGAAGAGCGGGTCGCCATGGTCGAACGCGAATGCGCAGAAATCACCCGGCGTACGGGCGGAGAGATCCTGGTCCATCCGTTCGAGAACCTGCTCATCGACTGTGCCCGCGATGTCGGCGCGACCGTCATCGTGCGTGGCCTGCGCGCGGTCGCCGATTTCGAATACGAATTCCAGATGGTCGGCATGAACCGCGCGATGGATTCCTCGATCGAGACGGTGTTCCTGATGGCCGATGCGCGGCGTCAGGCCATTGCTTCGCGTCTGGTCAAGGAAATCGCGCGTCTGGGTGGCGATGTGTCGTCATTCGTCACGCCCTGGGTGCGCGAGGCGCTTCAGCGCCGTTTCGCCACAGGGGACTGAGCCGGCCGTTCCCGCAAGGTGGTTTGAAACAGAAAGCCGGCCCCGGGGCGATCCCGGGGCCGGCTTTCAGTCTGTTCTCTGGTTCCGGGTTCAGATAAGCTTGCCCAGGGCGACGGCCGTGTCGCTCATGCGGTTCGAGAAGCCCCATTCGTTGTCATACCACGACAGGACGCGGCACAGGCGGCCATCCATGACCTTGGTCTGATCCATGTGGAAGATCGACGAGCGTGGGTCATGGTTGAAGTCGGACGAGACATTCTTGAATTCGGTATAGCCCAGGATGCCCTTCAGCGGCCCGTCCGCGGCGGCGCGGATGGCTTCGTTGATTTCTTCCACCGTCGTGTCGCGGGACGCCTCGAAGGTCAGATCAACCACGGACACGTTCGGCGTGGGAACGCGGATCGCGACACCGTCCAGCTTGCCGTTCAGCTCGGGCAGGACCAGCCCCACTGCACGCGCGGCGCCGGTCGAGGTGGGAATCATCGACAAAGCCGCTGCACGCGCGCGGTAGAGATCCTTGTGATAGGTGTCCAGCGTCGGCTGGTCGCCCGTGTAGGAATGGATCGTGGTCATGAAACCGCGCGTGATGCCGATGGCGTCGTTCAGCACCTTGGCGACCGGGGCCAGGCAGTTCGTCGTGCACGAGGCGTTGGAAACGACCAGATCGTCCTTGGTCAGGGTGTCATGGTTCACGCCAAAGACGATCGTCTTGTCCGCGCCCTTGGACGGCGCCGAGACCAGCACCCGGCTGGCGCCATTCTCCAGGTGAACGGCAGCCTTCTCACGATCGGTGAAGATGCCGGTGCATTCCATCACGACGTCGATATGCTTCCATGGAAGTTCGGCCGGATTGCGGATGGCAGTGACCTTGATCGGGCCACGACCGACATCTATCCAGTCATCGCCGGTCTTGACCTCGGCTGGGAAACGGCCATGCACGCTGTCAAAGCGAAGCAAATGGGCATTGGTTTCGACCGGGCCAAGATCGTTGATGGCCACGACCTCGATATCGGTGCGGCCGGATTCGATGATGGCCCGCAGAACGTTCCGACCGATGCGTCCAAAGCCGTTGATGGCTACATTGACGGTCATGCGCTGATCCTCCATGGCTGACTGCCACCCGGCGGGGTGGTTCTGTTGGCGCTAACATGAACGATTGCGCCAAAAGGTCAACACCATAGTAACAGCGCAGCTCCGGCCGCTCAAATGTGGTTCACGGTGTTTCGCAATAGGACATGCGAGCGCAAAGGGTCAAAGCGGATCCGGTGAACGCGCGTGGACGAGACACGCTCTAACGCCAGAAGGCGAGCATTTCGACAAGCATGACCAACCGCCGCGCAACAAAAAGCGCGGCGGCGAAATCCAGCCAGAGGTAATCGACCAGAAGGGCCAGTATCACGACAAGGAAAAGGCCAATGGCGATTCTGTTTGTCATGGGCGGGGCAGGGCCCTTCTCTCCCTATTGAAGGAGCCGCCCCATCGCTGCGGCCACGTCGGCCATTCGGCAGGAGAAGCCCCATTCGTTGTCATACCAGGCCAGAACCCGGACCGTCCGGCCCACGACCTTGGTCTGGTCCGGCGCGAAGATAGACGAATAGGGCGTGTGATTGAAGTCGATCGACACCTTCGGTTCCGGGTCATAGGCCAGAACCATGCCCATGTAACCCGCAGCGGCCTCGCGCACGATCTCGTTGACCTCGGCCACGGTAACGGATTTCTTCGCCTGGAAGGTGAGATCGACGGCCGAGACATTGGGCGTGGGAACGCGAATGGCGGTCCCGTCCAGCTTGCCGGCAAGTTCGGGCAGGACCTCGCCGATGGCCTTGGCCGCGCCGGTCGAGGTCGGGATCATCGCCATTGCCGCGGCGCGCGCGCGATACAGGTCCTTGTGGCGGCGATCCAGTGTCGGCTGGTCCCCGGTATAGGAATGGATCGTCGTCATCACGCCGGACTCGATTCCGATCGCGTCGTTGAGAACCTTTGCCAGGGGCGCAAGGCAGTTTGTCGTGCAAGACCCGTTCGACACGACCAGATGGTCGGGCTGAAGCTCGCGGTGGTTGACGCCATAGACGATCGTCTTGTCTGCGTTGCGCGCAGGCGCCGACACCAGGACCCGCTTCGCGCCGCGCGTCAGGTGCACGGCCGCCTTGTCGCGGTCGTTGAACTTGCCCGTGCATTCCAGAACGACATCGACACCGCCCCAGTCCAGCTCTTCGGGGTTGTAGGTGGACATGACCTCGATCGGTCCTCGCCCGAGATCCAGCGTGTTGCCCGACACCCGGATCTGTCCCTGAAATCGCCCGTGGACCGAATCGTATTTCAACAGGTGGGCATTGGTTTCGATCGGGCCGGTGGCGTTGATCTTCACTACCTGAACGTCGTTACGGCCGGCTTCGGCGATATGGGCCAAGGTGCAGCGCCCGATGCGCCCGAATCCGTTGATACCGATTGTCACGGTCATGGTCCAACTCCTGCTGAATGCGCGGTATGACGCGCCCGATATCAGAGCTTTCAAGTTAAAAAAAGACTATCAATCAATATGTTAGCGTAAACACGGAATGGTGGCGTTAACATCTTGGTCGAGCGTGGGGTTTGCGGCCTTGCCTGAACCTGCAGCTTGTTTACGTTGCGCATCACGGTGGCGCATCGGGATGAGGACGAAATGAGCGGACTTCTGGCACTTCTGGACGACGTCGCGGCGATTGCGAAAGTCGCCGCGTCAAGCGTGGACGACGTCGCAGGAATGGCGGCAAAGGCAGGCTCGAAGACCGCGGGGGTGCTTATCGACGACGCCGCCGTTACGCCGAGATACGTTCATGGGTTCGAGGCAAAACGTGAGCTGCCGATCATCTGGAAGATCACCAAGGGCTCGCTGTTCAACAAGCTGGTGATCCTTCTGCCCGTTGCGCTGCTTTTGAATGCGTTCATGCCCTGGATCGTGACTCCGCTCCTGATGTTGGGTGGGGCCTATCTGTGCTTCGAGGGAGCTGAAAAGCTGTTTCACAATCTGTTCCCACATGCGGACCGCCAGGTCGAGATGGACTTTGCCGTGGGCGATCTCGCGCATCTGGAAGAAACCCGTGTGCGCGGCGCCATCAAGACGGATTTCATCCTCTCGGCCGAGATCATGACGATCGCCCTGGCGGCCATTCCGGAAGGCGCGCTGTGGATGGAGGCGCTTACGCTGGCAATCGTCGCGATCGGTATCACCATCCTGGTTTACGGGTCGGTCGCATTGATCGTGAAGATGGATGATATCGGGCTGTACATGGCCGCGACGGCGCGCACCGGTGCGGGGCGGGCCCTGGGCAAGGGCCTTGTCAAGTTCATGCCCATGCTGATGGCTTTCCTGTCCACAGTCGGAACGGCGGCGATGCTGTGGGTCGGCGGGTCTATCATCCTGCACGGGATGGATGTTCTGGGTTGGCCAATGCTTTATGACACGATCCATCACCTTGCCGTCGCCGTAGGCCATGGCGTGGGCGAAGGGCTGCGCGGCGCGGTCGAATGGACGGTTACCGCCACGTTGGACGGCGTGTTCGGTCTGACCCTGGGGATGGTTCTGATCCCGATCGTGACCAGGATTCTGGCGCCTCTCGCGCGGCTTGTGACGGGAAAGAAAGAAGCGGCCGATCATTGAAGACCGACCGCCGGGAAAGGCATGCGCGGGCGTGCTGCCCGCGATGACGTTTACAAGAGCGATTTGACCTTTTCGGCGACGGCCTCGGCCGTGATCCCGAATTCCTTGTACAGGCGTTCGGCCGGGGCCGAAGCGCCGAAACCGTCCATGCCCACGAAGCCGGCCTTGGCCTCGCGCCCACGCTCGCCCAGAAGCCAGCGATCCCAGGGCTGACGGACGGCGGCCTCGACCGCCACGCGCACCGGCCCGGCGGGCAGGATCTTCTTGCGATAGGCTTCGGGCTGCTCGGCAAAGAGCTCCATGCAGGGCATGGACACAACCCGCGTGCCGATCCCTTCGGCCTGCAGGATGTCACGGGCCTTCAGCGCGATTTCGACCTCCGAGCCCGTGGCCAGAAGGATCGCCTGCCGCTTGCCCTCGGCCTCGCGCAGGATATAGGCGCCCTGGGCGGTCAGGTTGCGGTTGGTGTGCTGGGTCCGGACGGTCGGCAAGTTCTGGCGGCTCAGGGCCAGAACGGACGGCGTGCGCCGCGATGTCAGCGCCAGCTCCCAGGCTTCGGCCGTCTCGATCAGGTCGGCGGGGCGGAAGGTCCAGGTGTTCGGCGTTGCGCGGCACATGGCCAGATGCTCCACCGGCTGGTGGGTTGGGCCATCCTCGCCCAGGCCGATCGAGTCATGGGTCATGACATAAACGACCGGCACGCCCATCAGCGCCGAAAGGCGCATCGCGCCGCGCGCATAATCGGTAAAGCACAGGAACGTGCCGCCATAGGGCCGTACACCGCCATGCAGCGCCATGCCGTTCATGGCCGCCGCCATGCCATGTTCGCGAATGCCGTAATGGATGTAGCGACCCTTGCGATTTTCGGGTTCGAAGATGCCCAGATCGCCGGTCCTGGTGTTGTTCGATCCGGTCAGGTCGGCCGAGCCGCCGATCGTTTCGGGCATGATCGGGTTGACGACCTCCAGCACCATTTCACTGGCCTTGCGGGTTGCGACCTTGGGCTGGGCGTCGGAATTCTGTTTCTTCAGCGCGCGGATCGTGGCGGCCAGCTTGCGCGGCGGTGCCCCGGTCAGCTGACGTTCGAATTCGTTCCTGCGGGCCGAGGACAGGGCGGCAAGACGGGCCTCCCAGGCCTCGCGTTCGGCCGCGCCGCGTCGGCCGATGGCGCGCCAGGCGTCCAGAATGTCCTGCGGGATCTCGAACGGGCCATAGGGCCAGCCATAGATTTCCTTGGTTGCCTTGATTTCGTCAGGGCCAAGTGGCGAGCCATGCGCCGCGGCCTTGTCCTGCTTGTTGGGGCTGCCAAAGCCGATATGCGTCTTGCAGTCGATCAGGACGGGACGGTCCGATTTCTTCGCCTCTGTCATGGCGCGATCGATATCGACCGGGTCATGACCGTCGCAGGACAGGACCTTCCAGCCCGAAGCCTCGAACCGCTTGTGCTGGTCCGTCACGTCGGACAGACTGATCGGCCCGTCGATCGAGATATTGTTGTTGTCCCACAGCACGATCAGGCGGTTCAGCTTCTGCTTGCCGGCAAGGCCGATGGCCTCCTGGCTGATGCCCTCCATCAGGCACCCGTCGCCCGCGATGACCCAGGTGTGGTGATCGACGATCTTCTTGCCAAAGCGGGCACGCATCGCTTCCTCGGCGATTGCGAATCCCACCGCATTCGCAATCCCCTGACCCAGAGGGCCGGTCGTGGTCTCGATCCCCTTCGCGTGACCATATTCGGGATGTCCCGCGGTCTTCGAGCCCCACTGACGGAAATTGCGGATCTCCTCGATCGTCATGTCGGGCGAACCGGTCAGGTACAGCAGCGCGTAAAGCAGCATCGAGCCATGGCCCGCCGACAGGATGAAGCGGTCGCGGTCAGGCCAATCGGGGTTGGCCGCGTCGAATTTCAGATGCTTTTCGAACAGGACGGTGGCGACGTCGGCCATGCCCATCGGCATGCCCGGATGACCGGAATTCGCCGCCTGGACGGCATCCATGGCCAGCGCCCGGATCGCGCAGGCCTTCATCCAGTGGTCGGGATGGTTCTTGCGAAGTGTGGCGATGTCCACGGGCTGCTTCCTTTCGGCTTGAGCAAGGATCGGTGGCTTGATAGCAGGCTGAAGAGCAAGATCAAGCGTGCCGGACCGTGCGGTGTGGCAAAGGGGCGGATTTTTGGCTCGGCTCTGCGCTAGACTGACATCCGGGGCATTCATTTGCCGATTCGCGACGGCTTCAGGTACGGTTGCGTATTCTTTGGGCGGTATTCGGGGGCAGAACGCATGAGTGACATGACGGAACTTGCGGCGCGGCTTTCGGCCGCCTTGGGGCGTATCGAGGCCGCGGTGGAAAGTGGGGCCGGTGGCGGAACCGAAACGCTTGCGCGCCTTGAGGCGGAACTGGAGCAAGAGCGCACCAGAAATGCGGAACTGACCCAACAGCTGAGCACGCTGCGCGAACGGCAGGACAGTCTGATTTCGGGTCTTGAGGACAAGATCGCGCGCCTGAACGACCAGCTTGACCGTCTTGGCGAAGAACTGCATCGCCAGACACAGGCCAACCTGGCCCTTGTCGAGGCCAATCGCGAGCTTGTGCGCGCAACGACCGGCGCGGCGCCCGCCGGAACGACCATCGACGCGGCTCTTGCCGCCGAAAACGAAGCGCTGCGCGCCGCACGGCGCAGCGAAATTGCCGAAATCGAGGCAATTCTTGCCGAGCTCAAGCCCTTGATCGAGGAGGTCGCCTGATGCCCGAGATGACGATCACGATCGGTGGACGCGATTATCAGGTCGCCTGTCAGGACGGCGAAGAGGAATTTCTGCTGACGGCCGCGCGCATGGTCGATCGCGAAGCGTCGCACCTGACCGAGCAGATGGGCCGACTGCCCGAGGCGCGAATGCTCTTGATGGCGGCTCTCATGGTCGCGGACAAGGTTGCCGGGCTCGAGGAGCAGCTGCGCAGCGCCGAAGAGCGCGCGATCGCCGCCGAGCGAGTGGCAGAGGAGGCGCGCGCCAATCCCCGAACGGTCGAGGTGCCCGTGGTGCCCCAGATCGTCGTGGACAGCTTCGAGGAAATCACCGCGCGCGCCGAGTCGCTGGCAGACAGGATCGCGACGCGTGGAAAGAAATCGGGCGACGCTGATCAGGCGCCCGCGTGATCCGCGAGATTGGCCCCCGCCGTGATGCGAAAAGGGTCCCCGCGAGGGGACCCTTAACGGTCTGAACTTTCGATTTCGGGTTCAGCTGTTGGCGGCGCGGATCTGTTCGGCGGCTTCCTTGTTGTAGGAAATGCCTTTTGCATCGAACAGTTCGTCAAGCTCGCCCGAAAGCGTCATCTCGGTGACGATGTCGCAACCGCCGACGAACTCTCCCTTGACGTAAAGCTGGGGGATGGTCGGCCAGTCGGAATAATCCTTGATGCCCTGTCGGATCTCTTCGTCCGCCAGGACGTTCACATCGACATAGTCGACGCCCAGGTAGTTCAGCACACCCGCGACGCGGCTGGAAAAACCGCATTGCGGCATCGTCTTGGTGCCCTTCATGTACAGCACCACGTCATTGGACTTGATGGTTTCTTCGATGCGGGTCTTGACGTCGGTCATGGGGATCGTCCTGTGATGGCGGGCAGCGGCCCGCGGGAATGCGGCAAGGTGACGGTCAGTCCGGCGCCTTGGTCGTCAGGGCCAGCGCGTGAAGCTCGCCATTGCTGCCGGCCATCTTTTCCTTCAGGGCGGCATAGACGGCGCGCTGCTGCTGGACCCGGTTCATGCCGCGAAAGCTTTCATCGATGACTTCGGCGGCGTAGTGATTGCCGTCGCCTGCGAGGTCGGTGATCGTGATGCGGGCATTGGGAAATGCCGCGCGGATCAGCGCTTCGATTTCCTCGGCTTGCATGGCCATGACTTGGGCTCCTTCGGTCTTTGAAGACTAGATAGATGCTGGACCGCGCGCGTGCAAGGCGGCGCGGGGCAAAGACCCCGCGACCACGCATCGCGCCGGATCACGCGCCGAAGATCGCCTGCCTAAAAGCCGTGCGGTAGATCCGGGACAGTTCGTTCAGGGGGGCTGACGAGCGGCCCATCGTCACCGCATTTCCGCCAAACCTGCCAACGCGCGCGAGCGGAACACCGGCCTTTTCGGCCTCGGCCATCAGGGCATTCAGGTCAGCTGGTGCGACGGCGACGAGGTAGCGGGCCTGATCCTCTCCGAAGAGATGAGCGATGTCGTCGCTGTCGAGCGTCACGCCAAGGCCTGCGGCCTCGGCCATCTCGAACGCGGCCAGTCCAAGGCCGCCATCGGAAAGGTCGGTGGCGGCGCGCACCAGCTTGCGATTTGCGCGCAGGAAGTCCCCGTTGCGCCGTTCGGCGGCCAGATCGACATGGGGCGCGTCGCCTTCCTCGCGGCCGAAGGCCTCGTACAGCAGGGCGGATTGTCCCAGATGCCCCCGCGTTTCGCCGATGACCAGAGCGATGTCATCGTCCTGCGGCAGGCCTGCAATCATGTCGTCAAGCGATTCCAGCAATCCGACCGCGCCGATCGTCGGTGTTGGCAGGATCGCCTGTCCGTCGGTTTCGTTGTAAAGCGAGACATTGCCCGACACGATCGGCATCTCGAGCGCCGTGCAGGCCTCGCCGATGCCGCGGATCGCGCCGACGAACTGGCCCATGATTTCGGGCTTTTCGGGGTTGCCGAAGTTGAGGTTGTCGGTCGCGGCAAGGGGCAGCGCGCCAACCGCGGTGAGGTTGCGCCAGGCCTCGGCCACGGCCTGCTTGCCGCCCTCGAATGGGTTGGCACGCACATAGCGCGGCGTGACATCCGACGTGAAGGCCAGGGCCTTGTTCGTGCCGTGGACCCGAACCACGCCCGCGCCAAGACCCGGGGTGCGCACCGTGTCGGCACCGACCATCGTGTCATATTGCTCCCACACCCAGCCCTTGTGCGCGTAATTGGGCGAGCCGATGAGCCGCCGAAGCGCCTCGATCGGGTCGATTTCGGGGATCGTTCCCAGCGGGGCGGGGGGCTGCGGTTCGACCCAGGGGCGGTCGTATTCAGGCGCGTTCGAGGACAGTTTGGAAAGCGGCAGATCGGCCATCACCTTGTTGCCATGCATGATGATGAACCTGTCCTCGGCGATGGTCTCGCCCACGATGGCGAAGTCGAGATCCCATTTCTCGAAGATCGCGCGGGCTTCGGCCTCCTTCTCGGGCTTCAGCACCATCAGCATCCGTTCCTGGGATTCCGACAGCATCATCTCGTAGGCGGTCATGCCGGTTTCGCGCTGCGGAACCCGGTCAAGATTCAGTCGGATGCCAAGGCCGCCCTTGTCGCCCATCTCGACGGCCGAGCAGGTCAGCCCCGCGGCGCCCATGTCCTGGATCGAGATGACGGCATCCGAGGCCATCAGTTCAAGACAGGCCTCGAGCAGGCGCTTTTCGGTGAAGGGGTCACCGACCTGCACGGTGGGGCGCTTTTCCTCGATCGTGTCGTCGAACTCGGCGCTTGCCATCGTGGCGCCGCCCACGCCGTCGCGCCCCGTTTTCGCGCCCAGATAGACGACCGGCATCCCCACGCCGGACGCAGCCGAATAAAAGATCTTGTCTGCATCGGCGATGCCGGCCGCAAACGCATTGACCAGGCAATTGCCGTTATAGGCCGGGTGAAAGCGTACCTCGCCCCCGACATTCGGCACGCCGAAACTGTTGCCGTACGAGCCGATGCCTTCGACCACGCCCTTGACCAGATGCGCGGTCTTCGGGTGGTCGGGCATCCCGAAGGAAAGCGAGTCCATTGCCGCAATGGGGCGCGCGCCCATGGTAAAGACGTCGCGCAGGATGCCACCGACGCCGGTGGCAGCGCCCTGATGGGGCTCGATATACGACGGGTGGTTGTGGCTTTCCATCTTGAAGACCACCGCCTGGCCATCGCCGATATCCACGACGCCGGCATTCTCGCCCGGCCCGCAGATGACGCGCGGCCCCTTGGTCGGCAGGGTGCGCAGCCACTTCTTCGACGACTTGTAGGAGCAATGCTCGTTCCACATGGCCGAGAAGATGCCAAGTTCGGTGAAGGTCGGCTCGCGCCCCAGGATTTCGAGGATTCGCTGGTATTCGTCGGGCTTGAGCCCGTGCGCGGCGATCAGGTCCTCGGTGATCTTCGGTTCTTGCATCGGTTTCCCCCGGGGCATGGCATCCTGCGCTGCCTTTTACGGGCAAGGGGGGCGCGAGGAAAGAGAGTAAAAGCCCAGGACATGCGGGTTCGTGCAGCTCCGTCGCGTCTGGGCGGTCCGGGCCATTCTCAAAATGCGCGGCATTCGGGCAGTGGGCCCTTTCATGTGCCGCGTGAAGGGGCATGCGCCGATTCCAGCGGCGCATTTCGCCGCCCGGCTTGAGACGACCCGCTGCAGGCGTTCAATATAGCTGACAGGGCAGGCCGCGTCTTTGTAGTACGTCGTTCAGGCAAAAAAAAGGCCGAGACAAGCTCGGCCTTAGTCCAACAGGGAGGTAGAAGTCGGCGAGAGCAAACTCAATCGCCGTCTTCGACGCCTCAATTATGTGCTGGGGGCCGCGGGGGCAAGAAAAAACACCCTGCAATTGCATCAAACCCGTCATGCGTTGCCTGCATGCCTCACCAGGCTGTCAGGCCAGAACTTCATCCTGCAGGCGATTCCGGTAGGCGACGATTTCGCTTGTGACGAAATCGCGGAAGACAGAGACGCGCTTGGATTGCCGCAGTTCCTCGGGATAGGCGAGGAACACGGGCACATCGCCGGATTCGATCTCGGGCAGGACACGGACCAGGCCGGGGAAGTCCGCCGTCAGGTAATGCGGAAGCACCCCGATGCCCAGATCCGAGAGCACAGATTGCAGCACGCCGTAATAGGAATTCACCGTCAGGCAGGGGCGGATCTCATGCGCAAGCAGGGTCTGGACCAGCGCGGCGCCGGCGGCGACCTGCGGTGCCTTGAGATTCTGGCTGATCAGCCGGTGCTGGGCGAGATCCTCGAGCGACGAGGGCGTCCCGTGCCTGTCAAGATAGGACCGCGTCGCATACAGCCGCATGCGGATATTCATCAGGCGACGCCGGATCAGGTCGGCCTGGCTGGGTTCCTTCATGCGGATCGCGACGTCGGCTTCGCGCATGGGCAAATCCAGCACGCGCTCTTCCAGCATCAGATCGATCTTCAGGTCAGGGTATTTCTCGTAAAGCTTGCCCAGACGCGGTGCGAGCCACAGAACCCCGAACGCGGTCGTCGTGGTGACGCGCAGTTCGCCATAGACCTCGTCTTCGCTGTCCCGGATGCGCGCTTCGGCCGCCTCGAGCCGTTTCACCATGGCGCTGGTCGCGTCATAGAGCAACTCGCCCTGTTCGGTGAGAATCAGTCCCCGCGCATGGCGGTGGAACAGGGTGGTGTTAAGGCTTTCCTCGAGCGCGCGAATCTGACGGCTGACGGCAGATTGCGACAGGTTCAGAACGTCGCCCGCATGGGTCAGGCTGCCTGCGCTTGCGACCGCATGAAATATCCTGAGCTTGTCCCAATCCATAGGATCACTTTCTGTCGATTTTGCATCTGGGCTTTATGACGGAATTCTTTTGCCCGCAAAAGAAAAACAATTCGTGAGCCGCTGACCGGGCCCGAACATGACGCTTTGTGGGTCAGCAATTTTGACCTATAATGCCCCCGAGCTCATGCAGCGGGGAGGGCGATATGAGCAAGCCACAAATCACCTTGAAGGACCGGTTCGATCTGACCAGGTCGCCGGTCTTGCTGAACGGCACGCAGGCGCTGGTGCGTCTGGTTCTGATGCAGAAAGAGCGCGACCGCCGCGCGGGTCTGAATACGGCGGGCTATGTCACGGGGTACCGGGGATCGCCGCTTGGGGGGGTCGATCTGAACATGATGCGCGCCGACAAGCTGTTGCGCGCGAACGACATCGTCTTTCAACCCGGTCTGAACGAGGATCTGGCCGCGACCGCCTGCTGGGGGACCCAGCAGGCCGAATTGCGCGGCGAGGGCAAGTATGACGGGGTCTTTGCCCTGTGGTACGGCAAGGGGCCGGGAGTGGACCGATCGGGCGATGTGATGCGGCATGCGAACATGGCCGGAACCTCGCCCAATGGGGGCGTGATCATGGCGATGGGGGACGACCATACTGGCGAAAGCTCGACAACGCTGCATCAGTCCGATTGGGCCATGGTGGACGCCTACATGCCCGTGCTGTCTCCGGCCGGCGTGCAGGAGATTCTGGATTATGGCCTGTATGGCTGGGCCCTGTCGCGTTTTGCGGGTGTCTGGGTGGGGCTGAAGACCATGAAGGATACCGTCGAGGCCACGGCGGTTGTCGACGGGGATCCGTTCCGCATGAACTTCGTGCGCCCCGAATTCGACATGCCGGAAGGTGGGCTGAACATACGGTTGGGTGATACGCCGGTGGCGCAGGAAGCCCGCATGATCGACTACAAGCGCTATGCGGCCGAGGCCTTCGCCCATGCCAACCGGATCGACCGCCGGGTCTGGGGCAAGCCGGGTGCGAAGATCGGTTTCGTGGCTGCCGGCAAGAGCTGGCTCGACCTGTGCCACGCGCTGGAACTGCTGGGCCTGACCGCCGAGGAGGCAGAGCGGCTGGGGATCACGACCTACAAGGTCGGCCAGACCTGGCCTCTGGACATGAAGGGCTTTCACGACTGGGCCGAAGGTCTGGATCTGATCGTGGTGGTCGAGGAAAAGCGCAAGCTGATCGAGGTGCAGATCAAGGAGGCGATCTTTGACGATCGCCGCGGTCGGCGGGTCTATGGCTGGTACAAGGGCGGCGCGGGCGCGATGCATCGCGAGGAGCTGTTCCCCACCCGCTATGCCCTGGATCCGGCATGGATCGCGGAAAAACTGGGCGAGATCCTGATCGAGGAAGGCCGCGGCACCGAACGGATACGCGCGGGGCTTGAAGCCGTACGCGAGGCGCGCCGTGCCGACAACGCGCCCGATCTGGCGACCCGGCTTCCCTATTTCTGTTCGGGCTGCCCCCACAACACCTCGACCAAGCTGCCCGAAGGCAGCCGCGCCTATGCGGGGATCGGCTGCCACTACATGGTGCAGTGGATGGACCGCAACACGGTCGGCTTTACCCAGATGGGCGGCGAGGGCGTGAACTGGGTCGGCGAAGCGCCATTTTCCACCCGCCAGCATGTCTTTCAAAACCTTGGCGACGGAACCTACAATCATTCGGGCATACTTGCGATCCGCGCGGCGCTCGCGGCGGGGACCAACATCACCTACAAGATCCTTTTCAACGACGCCGTGGCCATGACAGGCGGCCAACCCAATGAGGGTGGCCTGACGCCGGATCGGATCGCGCGCGAGGTTCTGGCGATGGGGGTGCAGCATGTCGCCCTGGTCTATGACGACAAGGAAGACATCGACCGATCGAAATTCCCCGCCGGTGTCACCCATCATGAGCGCCACGAGCTGATGGAGGTTCAGAAGAAGTTTCGTGAAATCAAGGGTGTTTCCGTCATAATTTATGTGCAGACATGCGCGGCGGAAAAGCGCAGGCGGCGCAAGCGGGGCACTTTCCCGGATCCCGACCGGCGGGTCTTCATCAATACCGACATCTGCGAGGGGTGCGGCGATTGCGGGATTCAGTCCAACTGTGTCTCGATCGTGCCGGTCGAAACCGAGTTCGGCCGCAAGAGGGCAATCGATCAATCATCGTGCAACAAGGATTTTTCCTGCCTTGACGGATTTTGTCCATCCTTCGTGACGCTTTCCAGGGCCAGCATCCGAAAGGAAGAGGCGGCGGAACTGTCCTTGCCCGAGCTGCCCGAGCCCGACCTGCCCAGGATCGAGGGTACTTGGAACGTTCTGGTCACCGGCGTTGGCGGAACCGGCGTCGTGACGATCGGCGCGGTGCTGGCGCAGGCCGCGCAGATCGCCGGTCTGGGGGCGGGGATGATGGAGATGGCCGGGCTTGCCCAGAAGGGTGGTGCGGTGAACATCCATCTGCGTCTGGCAAGGCGGCCTGAAGACATCAATGCAATCCGGGTGTCCGTGGGCGAGGCCGATTGCGTGATCGGTGGCGATCTGGTGGTCACGGCGGGCGCGCGCGATCTGGGGTTGATGAAGACCGGGCGCACGGGCGCAGTCGTCAACAGTCACGAGATCATCACCGGCGAGTTCACAAGGAACCGTGAATTCCGGCTTCCTGTCAGTGCCTTGAAGTTGTCTCTTGAAGCGCGGCTTCGCGACAGGCTGCACTTGTTCGATGCGACCGAGCTTGCCCGCAGGCTGCTGGGCGATGCGATCTTTTCGAACATGCTGCTGCTGGGGGCTGCGTGGCAGATGGGGCTTTTGCCGGTGCCACGCGAAGCGATCCGGCAGGCGATCGAGCTGAATGGCGCCGCGGTCGAGGGCAACCTGCGCGCCTTCGAGATCGGGCGCTGGGCGATCCTGCATCCCGAGGAGGCCGCGCGGCACATCCACGCGGAACCCGAACAGCCCGCGACGCTGGAGGAGCGCATCGACGCGCGCATGCGCCATCTGACCGAGTATCAGGGGCGCCGGCTTGCGCGCCGCTATCGCAAGTTGGTGGATGCAGCCCCCGCCGACATGCGCGAGGCCGTCGCGTTGGGGTACCACAAGCTCTTGTCCTACAAGGACGAATACGAGGTGGCCCGGCTTCACCTGAAGACCGCCGATCTGGCGCGCGAGGAATTCGAGGGCGATTTCGGGCTGACATTCCATCTGGCGCCGCCGCTTCTGTCGCGGCCGGGGCCGGATGGTCGGCCGAAAAAGCGCGAATTCGGTCCCTGGATTTTGCCAGTTTTCCGGGTTCTGGCGCGGATGCACAGGTTGCGCGGCACGCCGCTTGATCCGTTCGGCTATGGCGCAGAGCGGCGCAGGGAGCGCGCGCTGATCCGCCAATATGAAAAGGACATGCGTGAGATCTTTCCACTGGTCACGCCGGAAACGCTGGAACCGGCCTTGGCATTGGCGCGTCTGCCGCTTGAGATCCGCGGGTTCGGGCCGGTGAAGGAAAAGGCCATGCGTGAGGCCGAGAAACGCCGACAAGAGCTTTTGGCGACGATCCGCTCGGGCGGCGCTCCGAGGCGAATTGCCGCCGAGTAAGCCCTGTATTCAGGCGATGGATTTCCGCGCCGAAGGTCTTTATGACAGGGCCATCGGTGCGGTCCATGTCGTTGGGTCGCATTACCTTTCGGGGGCGGCAGGGGCTGTGCCCCGGACCATGTGGAGGGCGCGATGGCGGTCGGAGTGTTCGATTCGGGTCTTGGCGGTCTGACGGTTTACGACGCCGTGGCCAAGGCAATTCCCGACGTGGCCTTTGTCTATTACGGCGACAATGCCCATGCGCCTTATGGCGTGCGCGATGCCGAAGACATCTTTCGCCTGACCTGCAAAGGGGTGGAGCGTCTTTGGGATGAAGGCTGCGACCTTGTTGTCCTGGCGTGCAACACGGCAGCCGCTGTCGCGCTGCGCCGGATGCAGGAAACCTGGGTGCCGAAGGACAAGCGTGTCCTTGGCGTGTTCGTACCGCTGATCGAGGCCCTGACGGAACGTCAGTGGGGGGACAATTCGCCCCCGCGTGAGGTCGCGATCAAGCATGTGGCGCTGTTTGCGACCCCCGCGACGGTTGCCAGCCGTGCCTTCCAGCGTGAGCTGGCCTTTCGCGCGATTGGCGTCGATGTCGAGGCGCAGCCATGCGGAGGACTTGTCGATGCGATCGAGGATGGTGACGAACTGCTGGCCGAGGCGCTGGTACGCAGTCATGTCGAGGCGCTCAAGCGGCGGATGCCGAAGCCCGAGGCCGCCGTCCTTGGCTGCACGCATTACCCGCTGATGGAAAAGGCCTTTCAGGAGGCGTTGGGGCCAGAGGTCAAGGTTTTCTCGCAGGCCAATCTGGTGGCCGAGAGCCTGAAGGATTACCTGAAGCGCAGACCCGAATTCGTCGGATCGGGAACACGGGCACGGTTCCTGACGACGGGTGATCCTGAAAGGGTTTCGGCCAAGGCGACGCAGTTCCTGCGACGAAAGATCACGTTCGAGGCCGCCTGACTTTTCCGGCACGCTCGTGCAGATAGACAATTACCAGATCGGAAAGACCCGATGACACATTCGATCGCGATTCTTGGCGCCTCTGGCTATACCGGCGCGGAACTGATCCGTATCATTGCAACCCATCCGCAGCTGCGGATCGCGGCGTTGTCCGCCGACCGCAAGGCCGGGCAAGAGATGTCCGATGTCTATCCGCATCTTCGGCATCTGGACCTGCCGCGCCTGTGCACGATTGACGAGATCGATTTTGACAAGATCGAATTGTGCTTTGTCGCCCTGCCACATGGGTTGAGCCAGGCCCTGGTGCGCGACTTGCCGCGCCATGTGAAGGTCGTGGACCTTGGGGCCGATTTTCGCCTGCGCGATCCCGCGGCCTACGAGAAATGGTATGGGGCGCCCCATGCCGCGCCCGAGTTGCAGAAAGAGGCCGTCTATGGCCTGACCGAGTTTTATCGCGACCAGATTCGGACAGCGCGGCTGGTCGCGGGCACGGGCTGCAATGCCGCGACGGTGCAGTACGCCCTGCGCCCGCTGATCGAGCGACGGCTGATCGATCTGGATGACATCATATGTGATCTGAAGAACGGAATTTCGGGCGCGGGGCGTGCGGCCAAGGAGGCGATGCTGTTCACCGAGCGCGCGAGCGACGTCCTGGGCTATTCACAGGGGGGCAAGCATCGTCATCTGGGTGAGTTCGACCAGGAATTCAGCGCGATCGCGGGCCGCAAGGTCGAGATCATCTTCACGCCACATCTGGTGCCGATGTCGCGCGGCATCCTTGCGTCGTGCTATGTCAAGGGCGACGCGCATGCCATCCATTCGGCACTGGCCGAGCGTTACGCGGATGAGCCCTTCATTCGCGTTCTTCCCTTTGGCAAGGCACCGGGGACCGGTGGCGTGCTCGGGTCGAATTTCTGCGATATCGGCGTCGTTGGCGACCGCAAGCCGGGCCGGGCGATGGTCGTCGCGGCGCTGGACAATCTGAACAAGGGATCATCAGGTCAGGCGGTGCAGAATGCCAACCTGATGCTGGGCCTGCCCGAGACATCCGGGCTGATGCTGTCCCCCGTATTCCCATGAGGGCCGAATGAAGGGATTGAAGAAACAGCGCCGTATCCAGATCATCGTTCTGGCCTTTCTGGCGATGGGGGCCAGCTTTGCGGCCTTCTATCTGGCGGCACCGGATGCCCTGCAATATTTTCGCGCGCCCAGCGAGGTCGTCGAAAGCCCGCCGGGACCGAACGAGACCTTTCGCATCGGCGGATTGGTGGAAGAGGGCAGCCTGGTCCGCGGTCAGGGCGCCGAGATCACGTTTCGCGTGACCGATGGCGGGGCGGCGATCCCCGTGCGCTATGAAGGCGTTCTGCCGGACCTGTTCGGAGAGGGCGAGGGCGTGGTGGCGACCGGCCGCCTGGTCGATGGAACCTTCGTCGCGACCGAGATCCTGGCCAAGCATGACGAAACATACATGCCCAAGGAGGTCATAGACGCCCTGAAGGAGCAGGGCGTCTATGTGGATCCGAACGCTGGTCCAGCGACGAATTAACCATTTTTCTGCAGCCTTCCCCCGCAACTTTTCGGGGGAAGGCCAGATGCACAGCGTTCAGGACATTGCGCGATCCATCATCGCCCGCGAGGGCGGTTACGTGAATGACCCCGCCGATCCGGGGGGCGCAACGAAATATGGCATCACGATTCACACGATGCGGCGCTTGGGGCTGGATCTGGACGGCGACGGGCGCGTGACAGCGAATGACGTGAGGGAGCTGAGCCGCGATCAGGCCGAGCGCATCCTGATCGATCAGTATTTTCGCAAGCCGCGGATCGACATGCTTCCGCCCATCCTGCAGCCGTCCGTCTTTGACATGTATGTCAATTCCGGCTCGACCGCGGTTCGGCTTCTGCAGGGTCTTCTGAATGAGATGGGTTTCGATCTGGTCGTTGACGGCGTGATCGGCCCGCTGACGGCGGGTGCGGCATGGCGCGCCTGTGCCGATGATCCGGTGCTGGTCGCGGATGCCTATGGAATCGCGCGGCGCAACTACTATTACGCGCTGGCTGATGCGCGACCTGCAAGCCGCAAGTTTGCGCGGCGGCGGGATGGCGGGAAAGGGGGCTGGATCCGGCGGGCGGAAGAGTTCATCTCGCCCCGCTTTCATCTGAGCGACGCCGAGCATCGTGAGAGGACTGCCAAATGGGGCTGATATCGCGCTTGATCTCGGGGGGCGGTGCCGAGGCCATCGGTCGGGCCGCGACGGGTGTGGCCGAAGTCTTTACCCCGAACGCGACGCGGCAGATGGAGAACGCCCATGCCGCCTATATCGCAGCGCTTGGTCAACTTGGCGCGGAATTCGGTTGGGCCGGCGATGGCGCGTTCGACAGGTTCGTGAATGGGATGAATCGTCTGCCTCGGCCGTTGCTGGCCTTCGGGACGATTGCGTTGTTCGTTCACGCGATGATCGACCCCGAGGGATTTTCCCGCCGCATGGTCGGCCTGTCCCTGGTGCCCGAACCGCTGTGGTGGCTGCTGGCGGCGATCGTCGGCTTCTACTTTGGCGCGCGCGAGGCTCACTATCTGCGCTTGCGTGGCGCGGTCGCCGCGGGGCGGCCGTCCGGGGCCAAAGCGGCGCAAAAGACGGGTAATCCCGCTCTGGAGGAATGGCGCCGCCGCGGCGGCTGACCCTGCGGCGGCAGCGGGATATCGGCAGCGGGAACAAAGTTCTGCGACATCGCATCGCAGCCCATTGGCGCGGGCTCTCCGGATCTCTATGATCCGCGGCATGATTGCAGAGCTTGGTCATTTCACACTCATTCTGGCGCTGATGATCGCCGCCGTTCAGGCGACGATCCCCATGATCGGTGCACACAAGGACTGGCGCGACTGGATGGCCGTCGGCGGCCCGGCCGCGACGGCACAGGTCCTTGCGCTGGCGGTGTCATTCGCCGCGCTGACCCATGCCTTTGTCACGTCGGATTTCTCGCTGCGCCTGGTCGTGCTGAACTCGCATACCGCCAAGCCGATGCTTTACAAGGTATCGGGCGTATGGGGGAACCACGAAGGCTCGATGCTGCTCTGGGTTCTGATCCTTGCGCTGTTCGGCGCTTCGACCCATTGGTTTGGCCGCAATCTGCCGGATCGCCTGAAGGCCCGGGTGCTGGGCGTGCAGGGACTGATCGGCGTTGCCTTCCTGGCCTTCATCATCTTCACGTCGAACCCCTTCCTGCGCCTTGCCGAGCCACCCTTTGACGGGCAGGACCTGAACCCATTGCTGCAGGATCCTGGGCTGGCCTTCCATCCGCCGTTCCTCTACCTCGGCTATGTCGGGCTTTCGGTGGCCTTCTCCTTTGCCGTCGCGGCGCTGATCGAAGGACGCGTCGACGCAGCCTGGGCGCGGTGGGTGCGTCCGTGGACGCTTGCGGCCTGGATGTTCCTGACCGTCGGCATCGCGCTGGGGTCGTGGTGGGCCTACTACGAACTCGGCTGGGGCGGGTTCTGGTTCTGGGACCCGGTCGAGAATGCCAGCTTCATGCCATGGCTGATCGCCGCGGCGCTGCTTCATTCGGCCATCGTCGTGGAAAAGCGAGAGGCGCTGAAGAGCTGGACGATCCTGCTGGCGATCCTTGCCTTCGGATTCTCGCTGATCGGGACGTTCATCGTGCGATCGGGCGTCATCACTTCGGTCCATGCCTTTGCCAATGACCCCGAACGCGGCGTGTTCATTCTGGGCATACTTGCCTTCTTTGTTGGCGGCGCACTGACGCTTTACGCCGCGCGCGCGTCTGCGATGCAGGCAAAGGGCGTGTTCGGTTTCGTCAGCCGAGAATCGGCTTTGGTCCTGAACAACGTCCTTCTGGCCGTATCAGCTTTTGTGGTGTTTGTCGGAACAATCTGGCCGCTGGTGGCCGAGCTTGCCTTCTCGCGAAAGCTGTCGGTCGGGGCACCGTTCTTCAACCAGGCATTCACGCCCTTCATGATCATCCTGGCGATCATTCTGCCCATCGGGGCCATGCTGCCTTGGAAACGGGCGCGGATCGGGCGCACCTTGCGTCACCTGCGCGGCGCGGCTGTCGTCGCGGTGGCCTTCGCCTTGCTGGCCTATGCAATGGGAACCGGACGTTCGGCGCTGGGCCCGATTGGCGTAGGCCTGGGTGTGTGGCTGATCGCGGGGGCGGCCAGCGATATCTGGCTTCGGGCGGGACATGTCCGGGCGCGACTTGCGCGCCTGCCGCGCGCCGACTGGGGCAGGGCGATCGCCCATGCAGGACTTGGCGTCACCTTCATCGGCATCGCTTGCCTTACCGCGTGGGATGTCGAGGATATCCGCGTGGTGCGCGAAGGCGAAACGTTCAACGTTGCGGGCTATGACATCACCCTGGACCGGGTCGAGCGCGTTCAGGGCCCGAACTACATTTCGACCATGGCCACATTCCATGTCGCACGGGATGGTCGCGAGATCGCCGTGCTGCACCCCGAAAAGCGTGTATATCCGGTCGCCGGCATGCCCACGACAGAAGCCGCCATCGCCAATGGGGTGTGGCGCGACATCTATCTGGTCATCGGCGACCCGCAGGATTCCGGGGGCTGGGCGGTCCGCACTTACATCAAGCCCTTCGCCAACTGGATCTGGGCGGGTGCGATCATGATGGCGCTTGGGGGGCTGGCCAGCCTGTCAGACAGACGCTATCGCGTGGCGGCAGGCGCGCGGCGGGGCGCGGCCGCCATCCCGCAACCGGCAGAGTAGGATTCCCATGCGCGCGGCCCTTGTTGCCCTGATGATCCTTGTGGCCCTTCCCGCCGCGGCCGTTCAGCCCGACGAGGTGCTGGACGATCCGGTTCTGGAGGCGCGCGCCCGGGAATTGTCCAAGGGGCTGCGCTGCCTTGTCTGCCGCAATGAGAATATCGACGAATCGAATGCGGATCTGGCGCGGGACCTGCGAATTCTGGTCCGCGAGAGGCTTAAGGCAGGCGACAGCGACGAAGAGGTAATCGCCTATCTTGTGGATCGGTACGGCGAATATGTTCTGCTGCAGCCGACGGCTCGGGGCGAAAACCTGATCCTGTGGATTGCAGGGCCGGCCATGTTTCTGGCCGCGCTGGCGGGGGCGGGGTTGTATCTGCGGCGGCGCCGCAACGGTCGCGAGGAAACCGCTCAACCGCTTAGCGCCGAAGAGGAAGCCCGCCTGCGAGAGATCCTTGGCGACTAGGCGCGGGTGACGCAGGGTTTCGCTTTCCCGAACCCAGGCGCCGGTTAATCTGCCCCGTGAAACGCGGGAGGATTCCATGGATTTGCAGACTGTCACGCATGAGCTTCGAGAAGGCATCGCGATCGTCACGCTGAACCGGCCCGAGGTGATGAACGCCCTGAATGCGCGAATGCGGGCCGAGATCACCCATATCCTGACCGAAGGACTGGGGGATGCGCGCGTGGTGGTTCTGACCGGCGCCGGACGGGGCTTTTGCTCGGGACAGGACCTGTCCGACGGCTCGGCCTTGCAAAAGGGGCTGGAGCGCGTTCTGGCCGAGGAATACGAACCCATGCTGCGCGCGATCGTCGATTGCCCCGTGCCGGTGATCGCAGCGGTGAACGGCGTCGCGGCCGGAGCGGGTGCAAATCTTGCATTGGCCTGTGACGTCGTCATTGCCGCAGAAAGTGCCAGTTTCGTCCAGGCATTCACGCGTATCGGCCTGATACCCGATGCGGGTGGGACCTGGTTCCTGCCGCGCCTTGTGGGCCTTGCCCGAGCCATGGGGGCCGCGCTCTTCGCCGAGAAGATCACCGCGCGACAGGCGGCGTCCTGGGGAATGATCTGGGAATGCGTCGCGGATGAGGCGTTCGAGAAAACATGGCAGGCGCGCGCGATGCACCTGGCCCAGGGGCCCAGCCGCGCCTATCGTCGCCTGCGCGCGGCCATGCGGGCCGCAGCCGCGAACGATCTTGAGGCACAGCTAGCGCTTGAGGCGCGTCTGCAAGGTGAATGCGGCGGCGATGCCGATTTCCGCGAGGGCATCCAGGCTTTCCTTGAAAAGCGCCCCCCCGTTTTCAAGGGCTGCTGAGCCCGCGCCTCGCCGGGCTTGACCCGAATCTGCCCGTGCGCCCACACTGAATGCCCTGGGTGCCGCCGCATCGCGTGGGCCTCGAGCGGCGCGGGGCCGGTTCCGGCGCGCGCCCCGATCCGCCGCAAAGGGGGGGTGGCGATGCGCTGTATCGTGTTCATGGGGCCCAGCCAGTCGGGCAAGACGGAACTGGTTCACGCCTTGTCAACGCTGGAGGGCGCCCAGCCGGAAACCGAAGACCTGGGCAGGCTTAAGATCACGCGCTTTGCCTTCATGGGCCAGGAATGGGGGGCGATCGATCTTCACGGCGGTCCAGAGGACGCTCGGATGGCCGGCGCGGCGCTCATGGCTGCCGATGCGGCCGTATTGTGTGTGACACCCGAGACGGAATCCGCCGTTCTGGCCGCGCCATGGTTGCGCGCGGTCGAGTCCGCCAGCGTCCCGTGCTTTCTGTTCATCAACAAGATGGATGCCGCGCGGAGCCGGGTCCGCGATGTCGTTGCAGCCCTTCAGGGCTATTCCTCGCATCCGATCGTCCTGCGCCAGATCCCGATCCGCGAAGATGGTCGAATCGTCGGGGCAATCGATCTGATCTCGGAACGGGCGTGGCGCTATCGCGAGGGCGGGCCATCGCAACTGATCGAGATGCCGCGCGACGCAGCCGAACGCGAGAACGAAGCCCGCGCCGAGTTGATGGAACAGATGTCGGATTACGACGACGCGCTGCTGGAGGAGCTGATCGAAGATCACGAACCCGGCTCGGACGCCTTGTTCCACATCGTTCGGCGCGAAACGCAGGAGCGACAGATCGTGCCGGCCTTCCTTGGGGCCGCCAGTCATCGCAATGGCGTGCTGCGCCTTATGAAGGCCTTGCGCCATGAGGTCCCCGAGGTGGAGGTGCTCAGGGACCGCCTGGGCAACGACCGGGCCGTGGCTGTCGCCTTTCACGGACAGATGCGCAAGCATCTGGGAAAATGCGTGTTGCTGCGCAGCCTTGGCGCAACGCTGCATGTGGGCGACAAGCTGGCGGGGGCCGGAATTGGCGGCCTGATCGGTCCGGGTGGAAAGGCAGGGGCCGATCGGATCCCGCCGGGCGCGCTGGGGCTGGCGGTCAAGTCCGACCACCTTTCGGCGGGAAGCGTGCCAAGCCCCGATAGCGCAGCGCCCGCGCCGGATTGGGCGCGGAGCTGCCCTCCGTCCCTGGCTCGGATCATCCGCCCCGAGAATGAGCGCGACGAGACGCGATTGTCGGCCGCGCTCCAGCGACTGGCCGAGATCGATCCGATGCTGAGCGTCGAGCAGGATACCGGCTCGGGGCATCCGGTGGTCCGGTTCCAGGGCCCCATCCACGAACGCGAGGTGCTTGCCATTCTTGCCGAGGAAATGGGCCTGTCCGTTGCGACCGAAGCGCCCGCACCCCGGTATCTGGAAACCGCATCGCAATCGGTCGAACATCATTATCGCCATCGCAAGCAGACCGGCGGTGCGGGTCAATTCGCCGATATCGCCTTTACCTTGCGGCCAAATTCCCGCGGATCGGGATTCGAGTTTTCCGAAACGGTCAAGGGCGGCGCGGTGCCAAGAAACTATATCCCGGCCGTCGAGGAAGGCTTCCGCGACGCGCTAGGCCAGGGACCGCTCGGTTTTCCCGTCACCGATATCGTCGTCACCCTGACGGATGGCAAGCACCACGCCGTGGACAGTTCCGACCACGCATTCCGCACCGCCGCGCGCATGGGTCTGCGCGAGGCGCTGGCCAAGGCAGGGCCGGTCCTGCTGCAGCCGATCAATCGCGTCACGATTCATGTCCCCTCGGTGCATTCGGGGGCGATGGTGTCGCTGATTTCCTCGCTGAAAGGGCAGGTCCTGGGGTTCGAGCCCCATCCCGCCCATCGTGGCTGGGACCTGTTCCGGGGCTTGCTGCCCGCTTCGGCCGAAGAGGATCTGGTCATGGCGCTTGGTTCAGCCACCCAGGGAACGGCCTGGCATCAATCGGAATTCGATCACTACGAGGAAATTCACGGCAAGGAGGCCGAGAGGATCGCGAAAGAGCGGGCGAAAGCCTCGGCCTGACTTGCGGTTTCCCGAAAGCGAAACGGCCGCCCATCGGGCGGCCGTCGGCAAGATCATCACGATCCGCGCTGCTCCAGATCGACATAGTCGCGCCGCGTATGGCCGATATACAGCTGGCGCGGACGGCCGATCTTCTGTGTCGGATCGGTCAGCATCTCCTTCCACTGCGAGATCCAGCCCACCGTGCGGCTGACGGCAAAGATCGGCGTGAACATCGACGTGGGGAAGCCCATCGCCTCGAGGATGATGCCCGAATAGAAATCGACGTTCGGGTACAGCTTCTTCTCGATGAAGTAGTCGTCCTGCAGCGCGATGCGCTCCAGCTCCTTGGCGACCTGAAGCGTCGGGTTGTTCTTGATGCCCAAGAGGTCCAGCACCTCGTCGGCCGATTCCTTCATCACCTTCGCGCGCGGGTCGAAGTTCTTGTACACCCGGTGCCCGAAACCCATCAGGCGGAACGGGTCGTTCTTGTCCTTGGCGCGCTTGATGTATTCGGGGATGCGGTCAACCGAGCCGATTTCACGCAGCATCTCGAGGCAGGCCTGGTTGGCGCCGCCATGCGCGGGCCCCCACAGGCAGGCGATGCCGGCCGCGATACAGGCAAACGGGTTTGCCCCCGAAGAACCGGCAAGCCGAACGGTCGAGGTCGATGCGTTCTGCTCGTGATCGGCATGCAGCATCATGATGCGATCCATCGCGCGCGCCAGTTCGGGGCGAACGATGTAGGGCTCGCACGGCACGGCAAAGCACATGTGCAGGAAGTTGGCCGCGTAATCGAGGTCGTTGCGCGGATAGATGAAAGGCTGGCCGATCGAATACTTGTAGGCCATCGCCGCGATCGTAGGCACCTTGGCGATCATGCGGATCGCCGCCACCTCGCGCTGCCAGGGGTCCGAAATGTCGGTCGAATCGTGATAGAAGGCCGACATGGCGCCGACCACGCCGACCATCGTGGCCATCGGGTGGCTGTCGCGCCGGAAGCCGCGGAAGAAATAGTGCATCTGTTCATGCACCATCGTATGCCGCGTGATCCGCTCCTCGAAATCGGCCAGCTGTTCCGGCGTGGGCAGTTCGCCGTACAGAAGCAGGTAGCAGACCTCAAGATAGTGCGACTTTTCGGCCAGCTGCTCGATCGGGTAGCCGCGATACAGCAATTCGCCCTTGTCGCCATCAATATAGGTGATGGCGCTGTCGCAAGAGGCGGTCGAGGTAAAGCCCGGATCGTAGGTAAAGACGCCGGCTTCCGAATACAGCTTTCGGATGTCGATGGCGTCGGGGCCCACGGTGGGCTGCAGAACGGGAAGCTCGATCGTCTTTCCGTTCACGCTGAGGGTGGCTGTCTTGTTTACCTTGTCCATCTCGGCTCCCTATTGTTCGGACCCGGCGCGGACGTGCCGGGCATTTCCCACGCGGCGAGAACCAGCGTGGCGCTGTTCATCAGGCCGTCGCATCCTTCAGCCGGGCGAGCGTTTCGTCACGCCCAAGCACGAGCATCATGTCGAAGACGCTGGGGCTGACCGTCCGGCCAGCAAGGGCCGCGCGCAACGGACCCGCGATCTTGCCCAATCCGATTCCGTTTGCCTCGGCCACTTCGGCCACCACGGCTTCCAGCTTGTCCCGATCCCAGCTAGCATTTTGCAGCTGCGGCGTCAATTGATTCAGTATACCACGGGATACTGAATCCAGGATCTTTGCTGCCTTTTCGTCGGGTTCGACCGGACGATCGATCAGGGCGAAATGCGCCTTGTCCAGAAGGTCCGGAAAGGTCTTGGCCCGGTCCTTCACGCAATACAGCGCGCGCGAAAGCCGCTGTTTCTGCTTGTCTGTCAGTTCGGGCCGTCCGGAGGCCTTCATGAAGGCCTCCAGCTCGGCCATCAGCGCATCGTCGTCCATTGCGGCGATGTGCAGGCCACAGATATGTTCCAGCTTCTTGAAGTCCAGCCGCGCGGGCGCACGGCCGATCCCGTCCAGATCGAACCAGGCCATGGCTTGGGCGTCCGTGAAGAATTCGTCATCGCCATGGCTCCAGCCCAGGCGGGCCAGGTAGTTGCGCATACCCGCAGCCGGGTATCCCATGGCCTGATACTGTTCCAGACCGACCGCGCCGTGACGCTTTGACAGTTTCTTGCCATCGGGGCCGTGGATCAGCGGGATATGGGCAAAGACCGGGACCTCCCAGCCCATGGCGTGATAGATCTGCATCTGGCGCGCGGCGTTGTTCAGGTGGTCGTCGCCGCGGATGACATGGGTCACCCCCATGTCGTGATCGTCCACCACGACGGCAAGCATGTAGGTCGGGGTTCCGTCGGAACGCAGCAGCACCATGTCATCAAGCTGATCGTTGCGAAAGGTCACGTCACCCTGAACGGCGTCCCGGACCACGGTTTCGCCATCGCGCGGCGCCTTCAGCCGAATGACATAGGGCGCATCGGGATGGGTCGCGGGGTCCGCGTCACGCCAGGGGCTGAGGAACATGGTCGAGCGACCCTCTGCCTTGGCCTGGTCGCGAAATGCCGCGATTTCATCGGGTGTCGAAAAGCACTTGTAGGCATGCCCGGTTTCCAGCATCCGACGCGCCACTTCGGCGTGGCGCTCGGCCCGGGCGAACTGGCTGATCGGCTCGCCGTCCCAGTCCAGCCCCAGCCATTTCAACCCCTTGAGAATGGCATCGGTCGCCTCGGGCGTCGAACGCTCGCGGTCGGTATCTTCGATCCGCAGCAGGAATTTCCCGCCACGGCCGCGCGCGTAGAGCCAGTTGAACAGGGCAGTGCGCGCGCCCCCGATATGCAGATAACCAGTGGGCGAGGGGGCAAAGCGCGTCACGACAGGGCGGTCGGAGGCTTGCATCTGGGTGGTGTCTGTCATGGAACGAACCTTTCGCATCCGGTTGGCGCGGGGCGCCAGCCTGTTCGATTTGGCGTTAACCTTTCGGAAACCTTGTGGCTTCACGCTTTGCAACGTCATTAGGCAAAGCCGGGGTAGGAAACAAGGTGCGCCTTCGCCACGGGCTGATCGATGCGCTTGGCGCGGCGCGGGCACGGATCGTGCTGTGGGCGCCGGTTCTGATCGGTTGTGGAATCGGTGCGTATTTCAGCTTGCCCCGGGAACCCGGTTTGGCAGAAATAATCCTGATGGCCGCCACCGTCCTGATCGGAGGCACCATCGGTCTTTTCGGGCCCTGGACGATACAGGCGCCTGCCTTGTGGCTTGCTCTGATCGGGGCGGGCGTTCTGCTGGCCGATCTTCGGGCCAACCTGGTCGCGGCACCCGTCCTGCCGCACCGCTATTACGGGCCGGTCGAAGGCAGGATCGTCGATATCGGCCGGTCGAGCACAGATCTGCTGCGGCTGACCCTTGGGGATGTCGTTCTTCAGGGGCTCGATCGCAGGGAAACTCCGCATCGCGTGCGGGTAACCTTGCATGGCGATCAGCCGCACTTGCGCCCCGAACCCGGGATGGTCGTCATCCTGACGGCGCATCTTTCCCCGCCGAACGGCCCCGTCGAGCCCGGAGGGTTCGACTTCCGCCGACTTGCATGGTTCCAATCGCTCGGTGCGGTGGGATACACCCGCACGCCGGTTCTGGCCTTGGCAAGACCCGAAGGTGCGGCGCAATGGCCAGGGCGCCTGCGTCACTGGATTGCCCAATCGATCCGCGCGCGCATATCCGGGCAGCCGGGCGCATTGGCCGCGGCGCTGCTGAGTGGCGATCGGTCCGGGCTTGACCGACACAGCATTTCGGTCTTGCGCGCCGCGAACCTGTCGCACCTGATCGCAATCTCGGGGCTGCACATGGGATTGCTGACGGGGTTCGTCTTTGCCGCCTGCCGATACGGAATGGCTTTGCTGCCCGCCCTTGCGCTGCGCATCGAGACGAGGAAAGCGGCGGCCATCGTCGCACTTGCCGCAGGGGCATTCTACCTGATGCTGGCCGGGCCAAGTGTCGCAACCCGGCGGGCCTTCGTCATGGTCGCGGTGATGCTTCTTGCCGTTCTGGCTGATCGGCGCGCCGTGTCGTTGAACTCGGTTGCCCTTGCAGCCTTGATCATACTGACCCTCGAACCCGAGTCGCTGCTGGGACCGGGCTTTCAGATGAGCTTTGCCGCCACGGTCGCGCTGATCGTGACCTATCAGGCCTGGCTGAGGTTGCGAGATCGCGTTCCCGGATTGGTCAGGCCGGTGGCATTGCTGGCGCTGTCGTCCCTGGCGGCCGGTCTTGCGACTGCTCCGATCTCGGCCGCGCAATTCAATCGGCTGGCGGAATACGGCCTGTTGGCGAACATTCTCGCAGTGCCGCTGATGGGGGCAATCGTCATGCCGGCGGGCGTGATTGCGGCGGTGCTTGCACCTGTGGGACTGGCCGAGCCAGCGCTTTGGGTCATGGGGCAGGGAACCGCTCTCATCCTCGTCATTGCCGATTGGGTCGCGGGGCTGGACGGAGCCGTTCGCCCGGTCATGGCGCCGCCCGATTTCGTTCTTCCGCTGCTTGCCGCAAGCGCGCTTTCCCTGGTGCTGACGCAGGCCCACATCCTGCGCATTGCCGCGGCTCTGGGAATTGCGTTCGGCTTTGCGTCATGGGCCATCGCCGAACGGCCGGTCATTCTGGTCGCACCCGATGCCGCGCTGGTCGGCGTCATGGGCCCCGAGGGAAGGGTGCTGTCACGCGCGCGCGGCGCAGGGTTTGCCGCGCAGAACTGGCTGCAGAACGACGGTGATCTGGCCGATCAGGCCCAGGCCGCGGAAAGGGCGGGCTTCGATGGATTCAAGGGAGAGCGGCGCGCCCAGATCATGGGGCGGGCAATCGTTCACCTGGGCGGAAAGGGGACAAAGGATCGCGTCGGCCCAAACTGCATCGATGGCGCCATCATCGTTCTTGCGGCCGATTGGAACGAATCCACGCCCGCGAACTGCCTGTTGATCGACCGGTCGATGTTGCGGCGAACCGGTAGCCTTGCCCTGCATCCCTCGCACCACGGCGTCGAGATCGTCGCGGCGAACGCAATCGCGGGTCATCGACCCTGGACCTCGTATGCAGACAAGGCCGGGCGTCAGTAGCTTCGGATCAGTCCGACCAGTTTGCCTTGCACCTTGACCCTGTCTTCGGGCAGGACGCGCGTCTCGTAGGCGGGGTTCGCGGCCTCCAGCGCGATCATGCCGCCCTTGCGGCGGAAGCGCTTCAGCGTTGCTTCGTGGCCTTCGACAAGGGCAACGACGATATCGCCATTGTCGGCGGTGCCCTGTTCGCGGATGATCACGATGTCGCCGTCATTGATGCCGGCTTCGATCATTGAATCGCCCCGGACCTCCAGCGCGTAATGCTGACCGCTGCCCGAAAGCAGCGAGCCGGGCACCGCAACATGGCGCGACACTTCCGAGATGGCCTCGATCGGCACGCCGGCCGCGATACGCCCCATCAGCGGGATCTCCAGCGCGTCCACGGATATGTCCATGGCCTCGCGCGGTCGCGCAGGCGGACGGTCCCCCTTGACGAGCCGAGGCGCAAAACCGGACTTGTCGCCCTTTTCCAGCGATTCCGGCAGGCGGACAATCTCGATGGCGCGGGCGCGATGGGCAAGCCTGCGGATGAAGCCGCGTTCCTCCAGCGCGGTGATCAGGCGGTGAATGCCCGATTTCGAGCGCAGGTTCAGCGCGTCCTTCATCTCGTCGAACGAGGGAGGAACGCCATCCTGCGCCAGCCGCGCATGTATGAATTCAAGAAGCTCCAGCTGTTTGCGCGTCAGCATTCCATATCCTCTTCGCCCAATGGTTCAAGGAATGTTCTATGCGTGTTCGTGCTTTGTGTCAACGGCCCTGGCGGCGTCACTCCAGCGTTTTCAAGGGGATAAACCGAACCTCTTCGCCACGCTCGCGCGGACCGTCCTGTGCCGGACGGATCAGCAGCGCATCGGCATCGGCCATCACGGTCAAGAGCGCGCTGCCCTGCCGGTCGAATGGCGTCACCACGGTCTGGCCGTCTGCATCGGACAGGCGCGCGCGCATGAAATGCGTTCGCGGTCCGTTGGCGGCGACATCCGTGCCCAGCCGGCCACGCCGCGTCGGAAGCGGTGCCTTGGGCAATCCGTGCAGGGCGCGCAACATCGGCCGCAAGAAGATATGGCCGCAAACGATTGACGAAACAGGATTCCCCGGCAGACCAAGCATGATCGACCGGCCCAGGCGTCCGGCCATCAGGGGCTTGCCGGGGCGCATCGCCACCTTGTGGAACGATTGTTCGGCCCCCGCCGACCCAGCAACCTTGGCGACAAGGTCGTGATCGCCGACCGACGCGCCGCCGATCGTGACGATCAGGTCGGCATCGCGTGCCAGATCCAGAGCGTAACGCAACGATTCCTCATCATCTCGCGCGATTGGCAGGATTCTTGCGGTCGCGCCTTCCTCTTCGGCGATCGCGGCCAGGGCAAAGCCATTCGACGCGATGATCTGGTCGGGCCCCGGCGTTTCTCCGGGCATGACAAGTTCATCGCCGGTCGACAGGATGGCCACATCAGCCCTGTGATGGACCGTGACGCGAGGCACGTTCATGGCCGCGATCAGGGCCAGATCCGCCGGGGACAGCCGGCGACGCGGATGAAAACGGAAGCCATCTTCAAAATCCTGTCCCGCGGGGCGGACATGGCGGGCCTCTTCCAGCGAGTTACCCAGCGTGATCGTGTCGCCGTCGCGCTCAACGTCTTCTTGCAGCACGACGCGTTCGGCACCTTCGGGCACGGGCGCGCCGGTGAAGATGCGAACGGCCTCTCCCAAGGAAACGGCTCCCGAATAGCCGCGGCCGGCGGCCGATGTGCCGATCACCTTCAACTTGCACCCGGGACGGTGATCCGCGTCGCGAATGGCGTAGCCATCCATCGCCGAGGCCGCGAAGGGCGGCTGGGCGCGGCGCGCGGTGGCTGGTTCGGCAAGAACCCTTCCCGCGGCTTCGCGCAGGTCAATCATCTCGGTCGCCAGCGGTTCGCACAGTTCCAGAACGCGCTCGAGGGCGACTTCAACCGGGATCATGGGTCAACCCTCCGAGCTGGCCTCGTAGCGACCGGACTTGCCGCCATCTTTCAAAACAACCCGCAAGCCCCCGATATCCATAGATTTTTCTGCCGCCTTCAGCATGTCGTAAACCGTCAGGGCGCAGACCGAGGCCGCTGTCAGCGCCTCCATCTCGACCCCGGTCTGCCCGGTCGTGCGGACGGTTGCGGTGATGCGCACGCCGGGCAGTCGTTCATCCGGCACCAGATCGATGGACACCTTGGTGATGGGAAGCGGGTGGCATAGCGGGATCAGGTCCGAGGTTTTCTTGGCCGCCATGATCCCGGCAATCCGCGCCACCCCCAGAACGTCCCCTTTCCGGGCGCGTCCCTCGGTTACCAATGCCAGCGTCTCGGGCCGCATCCGCACGAACGATTCCGCAACCGCGATGCGATCGGTGACGGCCTTGTCCGAGACATCGACCATATGCGCATGGCCTTCGGCGTCGAAATGGGTCAGGGTCATCTATGCCTCCACCGGATTGGCCAGCAGCGCACGGGTCGCGGCCGCGACGTCAGGCTGTCGCATCAGGCTTTCGCCGACAAGGAAGGACCGCGCGCCGCAGCGGGCCATCTGCGCCAGATCGGACGGCGTGAACAGCCCACTTTCGCAGACCAGTCGACGATCGGACGGAACCATCGGCGCCAGTCGCCGCGTTACGTCAAGGCTGACCTCGAAGGTCTTGAGATTTCGGTTGTTTACGCCGATCAGGCGGGAATCCAATCGCAGGGCGCGTTCCATCTCGGCCTCGTCATGCACCTCGATCAGGGCATCCATGCCCCAGTGATGCGCGGCATCGACCAGCTCGGCAGCCAGCGCATCATCGACGCTTGCCATGATGACGAGGATGCAATCGGCACCCCATGACCGGGCCTCGGCGACCTGATAGGTGTCATACAGAAAGTCCTTGCGCAGAACGGGCAGCGAAACCGCCGCGCGTGCCGCGATCAGGTATTCCGGCGCTCCCTGAAACGAAGGCGCATCCGTCAGGACCGAAAGGCAGGCCGCGCCGCCCTCTTCATAGGCGCGCGCCAGCGCGGGTGGATCGAAATCCTCTCGTATCAGGCCCTTGGAGGGCGAAGCTTTCTTGATTTCCGCGATCAGGCCATATCCCCTGGACTCGGCCCGCTCCAGGGCGGCGTCAAAGCCGCGCACGGGGGCAGCAGCGCGCGCCTCTGCCTCGATGCCGGATTGCGGGCGCGCGCGCTTGGCCTGCGCGATCTCTTCCAGCTTGTAGCTCTTGATCTTGTCCAGAATGTGCATGTCGTCGTTCTACCCTTGGCAAGCTTGCGCGAAAAGCCCCGACATCGGCAGGGTGGCTATGCCCATCGTATTGGCGCCTGGCCATGTGCAATCAGCCATTCGTTGACGCGGCTGAAGGGGCGCGAGCCAAAGAACCCGCGATGCGCGGACAGGGGCGAGGGATGCGCGCTCATCACCTTCAGATGGTCCGGGTTCTTCAGATGGCGCGCGGCAATACTTTGTGCGGGTCCGCCCCACAGAAGGAAGGCGCGCGGCGTATCGTCCAGCCGTGCAAGCACCTGCGCCACCAGCCGGTCCCAGCCGATGCGTGCGTGCCCCTTGGGCTGACCTGCCGGAACGCTCAGCGCGGTATTCAGCAGCAACACGCCCTGTTCGGCCCAATCCGAAAGATCCTGCCGGGTTCTCTCGACGCCCAGATCGTCTCGCAGCTCGCGAAAGATGTTGCCAAGACTGCCCAATGGCCCCCGAAAGTCCGGTGCGATCGAAAAGGCCAGCCCGTCGGCCTTGCCGGGGCTGTGATAGGGGTCCTGTCCCAGGATCACCACGCGAACGTCCCTGGGGGCACAAGCCTGCAGCGCGGCAAAGATCCGGGGCGCGGGCGGATAGACGGGGCGATCTTCGGCCGCGATATGCGCCGCGATTGCGGGCCAGTCATCCCGAAAGAATGTAAGGTCGGCCCATGCTGCCGGGACTTCGGCAAGCGGTGCGGGATCGGCGGCCGCGCTCATTCGGCCGGAACCGCGCGGGCCAGCGCAGCAACCTTTTCCGCCGCGCGCCCGCTGTCGATGCTCTCGGCCGCCATCTCGACGCCTTCGCGCAGGTTCGCGGCCTTGCCCGCAACCAAGAGCGCCGCCGCCGCGTTCAGCAGGACCGCATCGCGGTAGGCTCCCTTTTCACCGGCCATCAGCGCACGCAACGCGGCGGCGTTCTCCTGCGGTGTTCCGCCAAGGATGGCATCGAACGGATGAACGGGAAGCCCCGCTTCCTCGGGGTGGATTTCGAATTCATGCACCTTGCCGTCGCGCAGCTCGGCCACATGGCTGACGGCCGAGATCGCAAGCTCGTCGGTGCCATCGCCGCCATGGACAAGCCAGGCGCGTTCCGACCCAAGGGCAGCCAGAACCTCGGCCATCGGCCGGATCCAGTCGCGCGAGAAGGCACCCGTCAGCTGGCGCCTGACGCCGGCGGGGTTCGTCAGCGGACCCAGAAGATTGAAGATCGTCCGCGTTCCCAGCTCTGTCCGTGCGGGCATGACGTGGCGAATGGCCGGGTGATGCATGGGCGCCATCATGAAGGCAATGCCGCATTCGGCCAGCGCGCGTTCGACGGTTTCCGGCCCGACCATGACATTGATGCCAAGCTGCGTCAGCGCATCGGCCGCGCCCGATTTCGACGACAGGTTGCGGTTGCCATGCTTGGCCACCACCACCCCCGCGCCGGCCACGACAAAGGCCGTGGCGGTCGAGATGTTCAGCGTGCCCTTGCCGTCACCGCCCGTGCCGACGATGTCGATCGCACCCGAAGGCGCGCGCACCGCCCGGCACTTGGCGCGCATCACCTTTGCCGCGGCGGCGATCTCGTCCACGGTTTCCCCGCGCGTGCGCAGGGCCATCAGAAAGCCCCCCATCTGCGCCGGGGTCGCGGCCCCCTCGAAAAGGGCCTCGAAGGCGGCTTCGGCTTCGGCAGGCGTCAGCGGCCGGTCTGCGGCAATTCCGATCAGCGGGCGGATGTCGGGGGCAGTCATGCGGATTCCTTCAGCGGCTGAACGGGGATCTGCGCTTCTTCAAGGAAGTTGCGCAGCATGTCGTGTCCATGCTCCGAGGCGATCGACTCGGGGTGGAACTGCACGCCTTCGATCGGCAGCTCGCGATGGCGCAGGCCCATGATCGTGCCATCCTCGAGCCATGCGGTCACTTCCAGGCAATCCGGCAGGGTTTCGCGTTCGACGATCAGCGAATGATAGCGGGTGGCCAGCAGCGGCGAGGGCAGGGCGCGGAACACGCCCTGTCCGGCATGGTGGATCGTGCCCATCTTGCCATGCACGATCTCGCCCGCCCGAACAACGCGGCCGCCGAAGGCCTGGCCGATCGTCTGATGCCCCAGGCAGACGCCCAGAAGCGGCGTGCGCGTTTCCGCCGCCGCCAGTGTCAGCGCAAGGCAGATGCCCGCCTGATCGGGGTCGCAGGGGCCGGGGGACAGCACGATCGCCTGCGGCTTCATCGCCATGGCCTGCTGGACATCCAGGGCATCGTTCCGGCGGACGACGACCTCGGCGCCCAATTCGCCAAAATAATGCACCAGGTTGTAGGTGAAGCTGTCGTAGTTATCGATCAGAAGCAACATAGGCGGACCTTTGGCCTGCGGGCGCATATTCGGGGGTGAATAGCGGCATCCCTTCGGGTTATACATCGCGCTATACATGGTCAGAGCCGCGCATCCGGGTCAAGGGATGACGCGGCCCCGAACAAGACGAAACGCAGGACGGAACAGGCGGAGGCAGTCGTGGCAGGTGGTGTGATGCGGGGCCTGCTGGCCGGCACGGTGGTCAGCACTTTTGCGCTTGCGGGGGTTTCGCTGATGGCGCCGCCCGTGCGCATTGCCGAACGTATCGGCGCGACCGACCTTTCGGATGCCAACGCGCAAGTTCCGCCGCAGGACTTCGCGGCACCGGAAGCCGCAAGCGCCCCGGCCAGTCCCGAGCCCGCGCAGGAACCGCCCGCGCAGGAACCGATGGTGCCCGCACCGGGCGATGCGGAACCGCCCGCGCCCATCCCCGAAGCAGAGCCACAGCCTGCAGACCGCCCCGAAACCCCGATCGTGGAACCGCCCGCGGGATCCGAATTCACGCGCGAGCGGCCCGACACGGAACCCATGGCCCCGGCAGTCGAGCCCGCACCCGAGGCGCCCGAGGTCGCATCGCCCAGTGTGCCGGAAGCCGACGCGACGCCTCGGCCGAGCGATGGATTGCCCGCGCCCGTTCCCGAAGCCGCGACATCCATTCCCGACGGGATCGACGCGCCGACCGAAGGATCAGAAAGCCTGCCGCAGGCGGTCGAGGACGAAAACCCCGCACGCTTGGGCGAGGGCCTGGACCAGATGGTGGACAGCCCGGATGCCTCGCCCGCGATCGACCGGTCGATCACTCAGCCCCCGGCGATCGCGCCCGCGCCGCCAGCCGAAAGCGGGATCGTCACCCCCGCCAGCGAGCCTGCCGCTGACGTCGCGCAGCCCGGCGCGGATCTGCCGAAGGTCATCGCGGTCGAGCCCGAGCCGGATACCCCATCGCAAGACGAGTTGGGCGTGCAGACCGGTCTGACCGCGCCGGGCAATGGCGCCATCCGTCTGCCGCGGATCGGCGATCCGGTCCAGGAACAGGCAGAGCCCGCCGAGGAAGTCGAGCAAGCCGAGGCGCCCGCTACGGTCACGGCGCTGGAGCGTTTCGCCGTCCGCGTCGAGCGAGCCGACGGCGCCCCAGTGGTTGCGGTCGTTCTTGCAGATGAACCGGACGCGCCGATGAAGGCCGAAGAGATCGCCGCGATCGGACAGCCGGTCACGGTTGCCGTGGACCCGCTTGCGCCGAACGCCGCCGCCCGGGCGCGTGCGTTGCGCGCTGCTGGTCTGGAGGTCGCGATCCTGTTCCCGGACATGCCCGCAAATGCGGCCGCCTCGGATGTCGAGATTGCCTGGCAAGGCTTCCTTGAGGCCGTGCCCGAGGCAATCGGGATCGTCAGCCTGCCGACAAGTCCGTTGCAAAAAGACAGGACGCTTGCCCAGCACGTGGCCGAGCTGGCAGCCGAGGATGGCCGCGCATTGGTCAGCGTCAAGCGCGGTCTGAATGCTGCCAGGCAGGTTGCCGAGTCGCTCGGCGTGCCAAGCGCCAGCATCGATCGGCTGCTGGATGCGCGCGGCGAGTCGCGCCTGTCCATCCGGCGCTATCTTGACATGGCAGCGCTTGACGCCCGCCGTTCGGGCGAAGTCGTCGTTCTGGGGCGCGCGCGTCCGGAAACGGTGGCCAGCCTGAAGGCCTGGGTCGCGGATGGTGCAAGCAACATGGTCGTGGCACCGGTGTCGGCGGTGCTGTTGAGCCGGCAGTGACGGGGCCGAAGCCCGCCGCCCGGCGGGCCATTCTTGCGCAGGATACAGGCTTGCGGCCCTAGCTGTTGCGGCCGGTATCGACGAACATCCCGGCGGCCTCGGCCGCGGCCTTCAACGCCTTGGCCTTGTTCACCGTTTCCTGGAATTCGGCTTCGGGGTCGCTGTCATGGACGACGCCCCCTCCGGCCTGGATATACAGCTTGCCATCCTTGACCACGGCCGTGCGCAGCGCGATGCAGAAATCCATCTCGCCATTGGCCGCGAAATAGCCGACGCCGCCGCCATAGATGCCTCTCTTTTCCGGCTCGAGTTCGTCGATGATCTCCATCGCGCGGACCTTTGGCGCGCCCGAGACCGTGCCCGCGGGCAGGCCGGCCAGCAGGGCCGACAACGCGTCCTGGTCCTCGCGCAGCTCGCCAACGACATTCGAGACGATGTGCATCACATGGCTATAGCGTTCGATGATGAATTTCTCGGTCGGGCGCACGGTGCCGATGCGCGCCACGCGGCCGACATCGTTGCGGCCTAGATCCAGCAGCATCAGGTGTTCGGCCAGCTCCTTCTGGTCGGCCAACAGATCGGCCTCGAGCGCGCGGTCTTCCTCGGGGGTGCGGCCCCGGGGGCGGGTGCCAGCGATCGGGCGGATCGTGACTTCGCCATCGCGCACGCGGACCAGGATTTCGGGGCTGGCGCCAACGATCTGGAAGTCGCCGAAATTGAAGAATGTCAGGAAAGGCGACGGGTTCGTGCGTCGAAGGCTGCGATACAGGGCAAAGGGCGGCAGGTTGAACTCGGCCGTCCAGCGCTGCGACGGAACGACCTGAAAGATGTCGCCCGCGCGGATATATTCCTTGGCTTTCTCGACGGCGGCCCGATAGCCCTCGGGGGTGAAGTTCGACGTCATCTCGCCCAGATGCGCGGCATTGCCCAGAGAACGGCTGCTGCCGACGGGCGCGCGCTCGAGATCGCGAACCGCATCCATCACGCGTTCGGCCGCCTGTGCATAGGCCGCCCGGGCCGACAGGCCTGACGATACCCAGGCGGGCGAGCAGACCGTGACCTCGCCCTTCACGCCGTCCAGCACCGCCACGACCGTCGGTCGGATCAGGACCGCGTCCGGCACGCCGATCGGGTCGGGCTTGACGTTGGGCAGGTGCTCGACAAGCCGGACCATGTCATAGCCCAGATAACCGAACAGCCCCGCGGCGATTGCCGGGATGCCTTGTGGCATCTCGATGCGGCTTTCGGCGATCAATGCGCGCAGGGCCTCCAGCGGGTGATCGGGCTGATCCTCGAACGCATCGGAATCATAGCGCGCCTGTCGATTGATCCGGCTGCCTTCGCCCCGGCATTCCCAGATCAGATCGGGTTTCAGCCCGACGACCGAGTAGCGTCCACGCACCTCGCCGCCAGTGACGCTTTCCAGCATGAAGCTCATCGGCCCGGCATCGGCCAGCTTCAGCATCAGCGAGACCGGCGTATCCAGATCGGCCGCCAGTCGCACATGGACCAGCTGGTTCTTTCCCTGCTCCCAGGCGCGGGCAAATTCGTCAAAGCTGGGCGAGATCTGCACGAATGCGGTCCTTCAGTTCAGTTGTGCATGCACCGCGTTCAGGGCCGCCGTGTTCAGGTTGATGCCGGCCTGTTCCTGAACGGCGGCGGTGAAGGCCTGAAGCATGTCGGTCCCGATCGCCTGGGCGATCTGGGCATCCAGGGCTTCACGGGTCGCGCGGAGTTCCTCGTCTTCGGGGTCCGCAGCGTGGATATCGTCCACCGCGACAACGAACACGGTCTCGCCGTCGTCAACGATCGCGGTCTGCCCCTTCGAGAGCGAAAAGACCCGCTCGACGACCTGCTGCGGCGCGCCCGACAGGAACCCGTTCCGGCGGAAGTGTTCATACCGCGTGGTGACAAGCCCGGTCGAGGACAGCGGGGTCCCCTCGGCGACGCGCGCTTCGATTTCGGCGGCAAGCTCGCGCAGGCGTTTCAGCGTCTCTTCGCGGCGCCAATAGGCGATGACCTCATCGCGCACCTCCTCCATCGGTCGCAGGGCCGGGGGGTCGATCCGGTCAAGCCGCAGCGCGAAGATGCCCCCGTCTTCCAGCGATTCCAGCGCGGGGAAATCCTCGGTCCGGGCCTTTTCGGCCGCTTCGCGGAAGGCAGAATAGCCGGCGATTTCGTCTTCGCTGTCCGGGGCATAGGCGATCTGCCCCAGCTTCATGCCGGTTTCCTGCGCGACCTCCTCGAGCGAGGCGCCCGAGGCCAGCAGGTCCTCGATCTGGTCCATGCGATCGGCGATCACGCGCCGCGCGCGATCCAGCAGCGCCTCTCCGGCCAGTTCATCGCGCGCTTCTTCAAAAGGTACCTCGCGGGCGTCAAGAATGCCGTTCATCGCAAACAGGGCCGGGCCAAGGTCGGTCTGGATCGGCCCCACGACGCCGGGTTCGGTCAGGGCAAAGACGGCGTCGGCCGCGTTGCCCAGATCGTCACGCGTCACTTCGCCCAGATCGATGTCCGACAGGGTCAGGCCGCGCTCGGCGGCGAGGTCCTCGAATGTCGCCTCGCCCGCTTCAAGGCGCGCCTTCGCCTCTGTCGCACTCTGTTCGTCGGGATAGACCAACCGGTCGACAAGACGACGCTCGGGCGTGACGAATTCGTCGATCCGGTCCTCATACAGCTTGCGAATGGCTTCCTCGTCGATCTCGACCTCGTCGCGCAGCATCTCGGGCGTCAGCCAGATATAGGTGATCTGGCGCGTCTCGGGGGCGGTGAACAAATCGGGATGCGCCTCGTAGTAGGCACGGATGTCGTCCTCGCCGGGTTCGCCCACCGGTTCCGGCAGGTCGGAGGCGGTCAGTTCGGCCAGGGTAAAGCTGCGGGTTTCGTGTACCCAGGCGGCAAGGCGGTCGACCATCACCTGCGGGGCGACGGTCGCCCCCATCACGGCATCCTGCAGGATGAAGCGCGCGGCCTCTTCGCGCAGGCGCTCCTCGAATTCGGCTTCGGTCAGGCCCTCGCGTTGAAGCGCCAGCTTGTAGGCCTCGCGGTCGAAGGTGCCATCGATACCCTGAAAGGCCTCGATCCCCAGGATGCGCCGGCCGACTTCTTCGTCGCCGATCGACAGGCCGATGCGGGCGGCCTCGTCGTCAAGCGCCGCCGAGGCAAACATCCGCGCCTGTACCTGGCGGTCAAGGCCCAGTGTCTGTGCCTCCTGGAAGGTGACCGGGCGACCGATCTGGGCCGAAAGGGCGTTCATTTCGCGTTGCAGCAGGCGCGCATAGTCACGCAGGTCGATTTCCTTGTCGCCGACCGAGCCGATCGACCGGACCGTGCCGCCGAAATTGGTCGCGCCGAATCCGCCAAGGCCAAGGATCAGCATACCCACCAGAATCCAGATTATGGTGTTGCCACGCTTCTTGCTGCGCAAGGGGTTCGACATGCGGGTCCGCTCCCAGGTTCGTTTGCTCAGGGGTTCTTAGGCCACCGCCGCGCGCGCGGCAAGGCCCGCGCTCAGGGGTGCCACCGTGTCAGCCGGGCGATCAGGGTTTCGATCCCCGCGCGGTCGATATTGGCGAATGCCAGCCGCAGCTCGCGCGCGCCATCTGGGTCGCCGGCGGGGCGGAACATCGTGCCGGGCAAGGTCAGCACGCCCGCCTCGGCCACCAGTCTGCGCGCAAGGTCGGGCGAGGGCAGGGGGTGGGGATGTTCGACCAGCGCAAAGAAGGCACCGCAGCCTTTCAGGTGCCACCCCGCAAGTCTTTCGATGCCCCGGGTCAGGGTTTCCCGGCGGGCAAGGATCTCGGCGCGTTCGGCTGCGACCCAGTCGCCAAGGTTCCTCAGCCCCCAGAGTGCAGCCATCTGCCCCAGCTGAGAGGGACAGATCGCCACGGTATCCAGGAATTTTTCGACCTGCGCCAGTCGGTCTGCATCCGCGATGATGGCGCCCACGCGATGGCCGGTCAGGCGAAAGATCTTGGAAAAGGAATAAAGATGCACCAGCGTGCCGCGCCAGTCGGCTTCGGCGAAAAGGTCATGCGGTCTTTGGGGGCGCGAATCGAAATCGCGATAGGTTTCGTCCACGATCAGCGCCAGATCGTGTTCGCGCGCCAGATCGAAGAAGGCGCGCAACAGCCGGGCCGGGTATTCCACGCCGCCCGGATTGTTCGGCGATACCAGGACGATCGCGCGCGTCCGTGGCGTAATCAGGGCCCGGGCCGAATCGGGGTTGGGCAGCAGGTCGGCACCGGTCGGCAGTGGAACGGGCAGGGCGCCCTGCATCTCGAGCCACATGCGGTGGTTGAAGTACCACGGAACGGGCAGCAGGACTTCATCGCCCGGTCCGGCAATCGTTGCCATGATCGCGCAAAAGGCCTGATTGCATCCCTGCGTGATCGCGACCTCATCCGCGGCGATCCGGCCGCCATAGGCCGCTGACCAGCGCGTGGCAATCTCGGTGCGCAGTTCGGGCAACCCAAGTACCGGGCCGTACAGATGGGCCTGCGGATCGTTCAGCGCCGCCTGCGCGATCGCATGCCGTAGTTCCGTGGGCGGCGGTTCCATCGGCGCGGCCTGGCTGACATCGATCAGCGGGCGGTCGGGCGGAAAGACCATGCCGCGCAGCCAGCCGCGCGCTTCCATGATCGGTGGTGCGGAGGTGGCCGCGATCGATGGGTTCAGCGGGTACACGACTCCCTCGCGCGGTCAGTCGGTCCCGCGGAAGGGCTGGACATATTGCAGCGCCATGTCCCAGGGGAAGAAGATCCAGGTATCCTGGCTGACCTCGGTGATGTAGGTGTCCACCATCCGCCGCCCTTCGGGCTTGGCATAGACCGTGGCGAAATGTGCCTTCGGGAACAGCTTGCGCACCAGTTCCAGCGTCTTGCCGGTATCCACCAGGTCATCGACGATCAGCACGCCTTCGCCACCATCGCCCATGATGTCCGATTGCGGGGCCTTGATGACGCGCGGTTCGGTCTGGTTCTGGTGGTTGTAGGACTTGACCGAGATCGTGTCGACCGTGCGGATATCCAGCTCGCGCGAGACGATCATCGCCGGGGCCATGCCGCCGCGCGTGATCGCGACGACCGCGCGCCACGCGCCGTCGTCGGGTCCGCGGCCATCAAGCCGCCATGCCAGCGCCCGCGCATCGCGGTGCAGCTGATCCCAGGACACGTGAAAGCCCTTTTCGTGGGGAAGACGATCGACCATGGTCCTACTCCTTGCGCCCGGTGACGGCGTCGATGTCGGGCGCGTCAACCGCCTTCATGCCGACGACGTGATAGCCGCAATCGACGTGATGCACCTCGCCGGTGACGCCCGAGCCCAGATCCGACAGAAGGTAGAGCGCGGATTTGCCGACCTCTTCCTGCGTCACGTTGCGCCGCAATGGCGAGTTCAGCTCGTTCCACTTGAGGATATATCGGAAGTCGCCGATGCCGCTGGCGGCAAGCGTCTTGATGGGACCGGCCGAGATCGCGTTGCAGCGAATTCCATCCTTGCCCAGATCCTCGGCGATATAGCGCACGCTGGACTCGAGCGCGGCCTTGGCGACGCCCATCACGTTGTAGTGCGGCATGACCCGTTCCGCGCCATAATAGGTAAGTGTCAGAAGCGAGCCGCCATCGGGCATCATCGCCGCAGCGCGCTGGCACGCCGCGGTGAAGGAATAGACCGAGATATCCATCGTCATGCGGAAGTTCTCGGGGCTGGTGTCCACATAGCGGCCGCGCAGTTCGTTCTTGTCCGAAAAGCCGATCGCGTGAACCAGGAAGTCGATCTTGCCCCAGACCTGCTTCAGCCGGTCAAAGAGCGCGTCCAGCGACTCGGGCTGCGAGACGTCACATTCGATCAGCTCGGTCGCGCCGATCTGATCGGCCAGTGGTTGCACCCGCTTGCGCAAGGTTTCGCCCTGGTAGGAGAACGCGATCTCGGCACCGTGTTCGGCACAGACCTTTGCGATTCCCCAAGCGATCGACTTGTCGTTCGCCACGCCCATGATTAGGCCGCGTTTGCCGGCCATGAGTTTGGTCGCCATGTCTGTCCCCGTGCCGATTTCGATTGGTTTGCAAGCATTAGGCGAAGTTGCACCCGGCTTCAAGACTGGGCAGGCTGCCGGTGAAATGGCGCGTCGATCACCCCGAGCGTCGCAACCATGCTTGCGATGTGCGCGCCAGTGTGGTGTGTTCGGTCGGGGAAGGGAAAGACATGACTGACCGGACAGGTATCTTCGCCGGGGATGATCCGTTCGCGATTGCGCGCCGCTGGCTGGCCGAGGCCGAGCCGTTGGAGCCGAACGACCCCAATGCCATCGCGCTTGCCACGGTGGATGAACAAGGCCTGCCAAATGTACGCATGGTCCTGTTGAAAGAGATTGAGCCGGACGCCTTTATCTTCTACACGAATTACGGGTCGGTTAAGGCGAAGGAAATCGCCCGATCCGGCAAGGCGGCTTTCGTGCTACACTGGAAGTCGCTAAGACGACAGATACGAGTAAGGGGCCTGACAAGTCGCGAAGAGGGGGAAAAGGCAGATGCCTATTTCGCCTCGCGTTCGCTGAAAAGCAGGCTGGGTGCGTGGGCTTCGCGTCAGTCCGAACCTCTTTCGTCGCGCGCGGCATTGCTTGCCGAAGTCGCGCGCGTCACGGCGGAACAGGGGGTGAATCCAAAGCGCCCGCCCTTCTGGGGCGGCATTCGGATCACGCCCCTGGAAATCGAGTTCTGGGCGGACGGGCCTTTCAGGCTGCACGACCGTTTCCGGTGGCGCCGCGCCAGTCCGGACGGATCGTGGGATGTCACGCGCCTTTACCCGTGATGTAACGCACAGAGCGATTACCGAGTGCCGATGTTCACGTTCAACCTGGAATACAGCCCGGCCCTTACTGCACAGGGTCACGTCGGGATTGGGAAACGGACAATGGCAGAACAACAACAGGACCAGAACGTGGTTACGGGCCGCGTGAAATGGTTCGACCCCGGCAAGGGATTCGGTTTCGTGGTCGGCGATGGTGCCGAAGGCGATATCCTTCTGCATGCGAATGTCTTGCGGAACTTCGGCCAAAGCTCGGTCGCGGACAATGCTCGAATCAAGGTCATCGTTCAGAGGACGGCGCGCGGCGCCCAGGCGGTCGAGGTGATCGAGATCCTGCCGCCAGAGGAGAATACCGCGCCGATACCGGATCTTTCCGAGGCTGACATGCAGCAGATCCTTGCGCTGCCGCTGGAACCCGCGCGGGTGAAATGGTTCGACAAGGCCAAGGGATTCGGATTTGCCAATGTCTTTGGCAGGCCCGAGGATGTGTTCATCCATATCGATGTGCTGCGCCGGTCCGGCTTTGCCGATCTTCAGCCCGGCGAGGCCGTTTGCCTGCGGGTGATCGAGGGAAAGCGCGGGCGCATGGCTGCGCAGGTGAATGCCTGGGACGTCGCGTTGCGCGGAGCGCAGAAGTGATCCGTCATTGGCGCTCGCGCCTTGCGTGTGCTGCTGCCGGACTGTTCGTCTGTGCTGGCGCGTCGTGGGCGGCCTGCGCGCCGGGCGTGGCCGAGTTCCGCTGGGACGGAGGGGCCGCGCGATTCTCGGTCGAGATTGCCGATGACGAGTCCGAGCGTGCGCGGGGGCTGATGCACCGCGAAAGTCTGCCGCGCGGGGCGGGGATGCTGTTCGTCTATGACCGCCCCGGACCCGTGGCCTTCTGGATGAAGAATACGCTGATTCCCCTGGACATGATCTTTGTCGCGCCCGATGGCCGCGTCACGGCCGTGCATTCGATGGCAAAGCCTCTGGATCTGACGCCCATCCCCGGTCCTTCGGATACGGTGATGGTGCTGGAAATCAACGGCGGCCTGGCCAGGGCGCTGGGACTGGGGCCGGGGGCGGTCATGCGTCATCCCCGGCTGGATCAGGACAAAGCCCTGTGGCCGTGTTCCTGAGCTTGCCTCTGACCGCGTGTCGGGCTAGAGACTGCTTCGTCGGGGCGTAGCGCAGCCTGGTAGCGCGACGGTTTTGGGTACCGTAGGTCGTGAGTTCGAATCTCGCCGCCCCGACCATTCACCTGCCGCTCCGCGTCCGTCCCGCACCGGGGTCGCCCCGGATTTCAGACGGCGTGCGAACTGCGCCCGTCAATCCTTGGAAACGCAAGCAATGTTTCGGCCGAGTCGGTTCCGGCGGCGAGAGGCGGCGCCCCACAGGTGAATCAAGCCGGCCCGCCATGCGGCCTTCGTCAACAGAAAATCGCTGTGGAAAAGCGAAAAAAATTCGTTGACCAACCGGCGCCCGCTACGTCAGTTTGTGTTCTGCAGAGTGTAGGCCACAATATTTAGTGGCAGGCTGGATCACCAACCGTTCGCACCGACGTCAAGGTCGGCGTCGACGCGGGGCCGTTGCCCGCGGCTGGGAAGGTGTGTCCGTCTGTCAGTCGAAGTTTTCGCGCGCCGCGCATGTGACGACCAAGGATGGGACAGAGATGAAGATCGAACGCAGATTCACGAAGGCCGGGGAAGATGCCTATGCGGGCATCAAGTTTCGGACCACGGTGTCGGAAATCCGCAATCCCGACGGCACCGTCGTTTTCCGCAACGATCGCGTCGAAGTCCCCGAAAGCTGGAGCCAGGTTGCCTCGGACGTTCTGGCACAGAAATATTTCCGCAAGGCCGGCGTGCCCGCGCGGCTGAAGAAGGTGCGCGAAAAGGGCGTGCCGGAATTCCTGTGGCGTTCGGTCGCCGATGAGGCGGCGCTTGCCGAGCTGCCCGAAAGCGAACGCTTCGTGGGAGAATCCTCGGCCCGTCAGGTCTTTGATCGGCTGGCCGGCGCCTGGGCCTATTGGGGCTGGAAGGGCGGGTATTTCTCGTCCGAGGAAGACGCGCGGGCCTATTTCGACGAGATGCGCTACATGCTGGCGCGCCAGATGGCCGCGCCCAACAGCCCGCAATGGTTCAACACCGGGCTGCACTGGGCCTATGGCATCGACGGCCCGGCGCAGGGGCATTTCTACGTCGATCCCTTCACCGGCAAGCTGGTCAAGTCGGCCTCGGCCTATGAGCATCCCCAGCCGCATGCCTGCTTCATCCAGTCGGTCAGCGATGACCTGGTGAACGAAGGCGGCATCATGGACCTGTGGGTGCGCGAGGCGCGCCTGTTCAAGTATGGCTCGGGCACGGGCACGAACTTCTCGAGCCTGCGCGGCGAGGGCGAGCCCCTGTCGGGGGGCGGCAAGTCGTCGGGGCTCATGGGCTTCCTGAAGATCGGCGACCGGGCCGCCGGCGCGATCAAGTCGGGTGGCACCACGCGGCGCGCGGCCAAGATGGTGATCGTGGACATGGATCACCCCGACATCGAACAGTTCATCAACTGGAAGGTGATCGAAGAGCAGAAGGTCGCGGCGCTGGTCGCGGGCTCGAAGACCCACGAAAAACACCTGAACGAGATCTTTGCCGCGATTCGCAAATGGGATGGCGCCGAAGAGGACGCCTGCGACCCGGCAAGGAACGCCGCACTCAAGGCCGCGATCCGTGCCGCGCGCCGGGCGATGATCCCCGAAACCTATGTCAAGCGCGTGCTGGACTATGCCCGCCAGGGTTATGACAGCATCGAATTCCCGACCTATGACACGGACTGGGATTCCGAAGCATATGCGTCGGTCTCGGGACAGAACTCGAACAACTCGGTGCGTGTGACCGATGCCTTCCTGAAGGCCGTGCGCGAGGATGCCGACTGGGAGCTGATCCGCCGCACGGACGGTTCGGTTGCCAAGGTCGTGAAGGCGCGCGAGTTGTGGCAGCAGGTGGGCCATGCCGCCTGGGCCTGCGCCGATCCGGGCATCCAGTTCCACGACACGATCAACGCCTGGCATACCTGCCCCGAGGATGGCGAGATCCGCGGCTCGAACCCGTGCTCGGAATACATGTTCCTTGACGACACGGCCTGCAACTTGGCGTCGATGAACCTTCTGACCTTCTATCGCGACGGAAAGTTCGATGCCGAGGCCTATGTTCACGCCACGCGGCTGTGGACGATCACGCTGGAAATCAGCGTGATGATGGCGCAGTTCCCCAGCAAGGAGATCGCACAGCGATCCTATGATTTCCGCACGCTGGGTCTGGGCTATGCCAATATCGGCGGCCTGCTGATGAACATGGGTCTGCCCTACGACTCGGATGAAGGCCGAGCGCTGTGCGGTGCGCTGACGGCCATCATGACGGGCGTCGCCTATGCGACCTCGGCCGAGATGGCGGGCGAGCTTGGGGCCTTCCCGGCCTATGAGCGCAACGCGCCCCACATGTTGCGCGTGATCCGCAACCATCGCCGCGCGGCGCATGGCGAAACCGACGGTTATGAAGGTCTGGCCGTCAAGCCGGTGGCGCTGGACCACGCGAACTGCCCCGACAAGACCCTGTCCGAGCTTGCCCGCAAGGCCTGGGACGATGCGCTGAAACTGGGCGAGGCGCATGGCTATCGCAACGCGCAGACGACCGTGATTGCGCCGACCGGCACGATCGGCCTTGTGATGGACTGCGACACCACCGGGATCGAGCCCGACTTTGCCCTTGTGAAGTTCAAGAAGCTCGCGGGCGGCGGCTATTTCAAGATCATCAACCGTTCGGTTCCGGCAGCCTTGGAAAAGTTGGGCTATTCGAGCGCCGAGATCGAAGAGATCGTCGCCTATGCCGTGGGTCATGGCAGCCTTGGCAATTGCCCCGGCATCAACCACACGACGCTGATCGGCCACGGCTTCGGCAAGGAGCAGCTGGACCGGATCGAGGCCGCGCTGCCCACGGCCTTTGACATCCGGTTCGTCTTCAACCAGTGGACGCTGGGCGAGGAATTCTGCCGCGAGACCCTGGGCATCCCGGCCGAGAAGCTGAACGACCCGTCCTTCGACCTGTTGCGGCATTTGGGCTTTACCCGCCGCCAGATCGAGGAAGCCAATGACCATGTCTGCGGGACGATGACGCTGGAGGGTGCGCCGCATCTGGATCCGAAGCATTACGCGGTCTTCGATTGCGCCAATCCCTGCGGCAAGAAGGGCAAGCGCTTCCTTTCGGTCGAAAGCCATATCCGCATGATGGCGGCCGCGCAGAGCTTCATTTCGGGTGCGATCTCCAAGACGATCAACATGCCGAACTCGGCCACGATCGAGGATGTTCTGGCGGCCTACGAGCTTTCCTGGCAGTTGGGCGTCAAGGCCAATGCGCTCTATCGTGACGGATCGAAGCTGAGCCAGCCTCTGGCCTCGGCGCTGGTCGAGGACGACGACGAGGCCGAGGAAATCCTGGCTTCGGGCAGCCCGCAGGAAAAGGCCGCCGTCCTGGCCGAAAAGGTCGTCGAGAAGATCATCGTCAAGGAGGTCGCGCGGGGCCGTCGCAAGCTGCCCGATCGGCGCAAGGGCTATACCCAAAAGGCCATCGTGGGCGGCCACAAGGTCTATCTGCGCACGGGCGAATATTCCGATGGCTCGCTGGGCGAGATCTTCATCGACATGCACAAGGAAGGCGCGGGCTTCCGGGCGATGATGAACAATTTCGCCATCGCGGTGTCGGTCGGCCTGCAATATGGCGTGCCGCTGGAGGAATTCGTGGACGCCTTCACCTTCACCAAGTTCGAACCGGCGGGCATGGTGCAGGGCAACGACTCGATCAAGCAGGCGACGTCGATCCTTGACTACATCTTCCGTGAACTGGCGATCAGCTATCTCGACCGCACGGATCTGGCCCATGTGAAGCCGCAGGGCGCGTCCTTCGATGATCTGGGCGGCGGCGCGGACGAGGGTCGGGGAACGGCCGCGGCCAGTGTCGACCAGACATCGAAGTCGCTGGAAGTGCTGAAGCAGATCTCCTCGACCGGCTACTTGCGCAAGCGCCTGCCGCAGGAGCTGATTGGCCTGGGCGGCACATCGGTCGAGGACGCCGCGTCGATTGCGACCCAGGCCGCGGCAGTGGCCGCTGTTGCCTCGGAAACCGCGGTGGCGGCGGCAAGCGTGACGATGGATGCGCGCACCAAGGCCAAGCTGCAGGGCTACGAAGGCGATCCCTGCGGCGAATGCGGAAACTATACGCTGGTGCGCAATGGCACCTGCCTGAAGTGCAATACCTGCGGCGGCACCAGCGGCTGCAGCTGAGAATGGGACAGTGAAACTGGCGGGCCCGGCCAGATCGGACCCGCCCACCGGTTCAGGCCGCAGGCAAGAAGCGACGAGCGGTACCAAGGCCGAGCCTGAACGGCCAGAACTTCGGGGGGCCATGGCCCCCCGCTTTCTTTCTCGCAAGGGGGTGCGCCCGTTTCGGTGAATGGGCGTTTGCGCGCAAATCTGCGCAGCCTTGGCGGCAAACCGCGCATTGGCATTGCGACTTCGTGCGCATGGCGCGGAAGCGACCCCTGGGCCACTTGAAGGGGTTTGTCAGGGGGCCATATCTTGCGACTGCGGATCCAAGCCTGTGATGGTGCGGACCGCTACACAGGAGAGACGACAATGAAAACGATCAACACGCTGGCTCTCGTTCTTGGCACAGCAATCCTGGCCGTGGCGGCCAATGCGCAGACGGTTGTCAGCGACACCGACGGCAATGGCACCTATTCGATCGAGGAGCTGCGCGCTGCCTATCCCGATCTGACCGACGAGGTTTTTGCCACCGTCGACGCCAATGGTGACGGCCAGGTGGATGCCGACGAGCTGGCCGCTGCGCAGGAAGCGGGCGTTCTGCCCAACTGATATCGTCACTGGCGAACGGTCAGGACGATAGCGCAGAAGACGATGGGCCCCGAAGCAGGACTTCGGGGCCCTTTTCGTTGTCGAAGCATTCCGGTTCAGGCGCCGCGGCTGAGAGCGGCCACGCCGGTGCGCGCCACGTCGGTCAGACCCAAGGGGCGCATCAGATCGGCAAAGGCGTCGATCTTGTCGGGCGTTCCCGTGATCTCGAACACGAAGCTCTGCAAGGTCGAATCGACGACATTGGCGCGAAAGATCTCGGCCAGACGCAGAGCCTCGATGCGCTTTTCGCCGGTGCCGACGACCTTGAACAGCGCCAGCTCGCGTTCGACCGCGGGGCCCTCGACCGTCAGGTCATGCACGTCATGCACCGGCACCAGCCGGCCAAGCTGGGCCTTGATCTGCTCGATCACGCTGGGGGTGCCGCGCGTGACGATCGTGATGCGCGACCGGTGGCCCTGATGATCGACCTCGGCCACGGTCAGGCTTTCGATATTGTAGCCTCGCCCGGAAAACAGGCCGATCACGCGCGCCAGAACGCCAGCTTCGTTGTCCACCAGAACGGCTAGGGTGTGGGTCTCGTTCAGCTCCGCGTGGGGGTCGCGCAGGTCATAGGCCGAATGGCTGGATGCGCCTCTCTTGATCTTCAGTGCCGACATTTGCCCCGTTCCTCCTTGTCGCGCGATCACACAAGCACCGCGCCGCCAGCCTGGATCGCGCCTTCGGTCGAGGCGTCGCCCAGCAGCATCTCGTTATGCGGCTTGCCCGAAGGTATCATCGGGAAGCAGTTTTCGTGCTTTTCGACCAGGACGTCCAGAATGAACGGGCCGTCATAGTCGATCATCATGCGGATCGCGTCGTCCAGATCGGCCGGATTGTCCACCTTGGCGCCGCCGCAGCCAAAGGCCTCGGCCAGCTTGACGAAATCGGGCAGGGCCTCGGACCAGCTTTGCGAATAGCGTTCGCCATGCAGCAGCTGCTGCCACTGGCGCACCATGCCAAGGCGTTCGTTGTTCAGGATGAACTGCTTGACCGGAGCGCGGAACTGCACCGCCGTGCCCATTTCCTGCATGTTCATCAGCCACGAGGCCTCGCCCGCGACATTGATGACCAGCGCCTCGGGATGGGCGATCTGGACGCCGATCGAGGCGGGCAGGCCATATCCCATCGTGCCCAATCCGCCCGACGTCATCCAGCGGTTCGGCGCCTCGAAGCCCAGGAACTGCGCGGCCCACATCTGGTGCTGGCCGACTTCGGTCGTGATGTAGCGGTCGCGATCCTTGGTCAGGGCCTCCAGCCGCTGCAGGGCGTATTGCGGCTTGATGATCTTGTCGGATGGCTTGTAGGATAGGCAATTGACCTTCTTCCATTCCTCGATCTGGGCCCACCATCTGGCCAGACCCTCGTGGTTGACCTTGCGGCCACGGGCCTTCCAGACCTTGAGGATATCCTCGATCACATGCCCCACATCGCCGACGATCGGAATATCGACATGGATCACCTTGTTGATCGACGAGGGGTCGATATCGACATGCGCCTTCTTCGAATGCGGGCTGAAATCGGCGATCCGTCCGGTGATACGGTCGTCAAAGCGCGCGCCCAGATTGATCATCAGGTCGCAGTCGTGCATCGCCATGTTGGCTTCGTACAGGCCGTGCATGCCCAGCATCCCCAGCCAGTGCTTGCCGCTGGCCGGGTAGGCCCCGAGCCCCATCAGGGTCGAGGTGATGGGGAATCCCGTCGCATCCACCAGCTCGCGCAGAAGCTGGCTGGCCGCCGGGCCGGAATTGATGACGCCCCCGCCGGTATAGAAGATCGGCCGCTCGGCCGTTTCCATCAGTTCGACAAGTCGTGTGATCGCCTCGATATCCCCCTTGACCCGGGGCTGGTAGTGATCGGTTCTCGCGGCCTTGGGCGGAACGTAGGTGCCCGAGGCGAACTGCACATCCTTCGGAATGTCGATCAGCACGGGGCCGGGGCGGCCTTTCGTGGCGACGTGGAATGCCTGGTGGATCGTCTCGGCCAGCCTGTCCGTGTCCTTGACCAGCCAATTGTGCTTGGTGCAGGGGCGGGTGATCCCAACCGTGTCGGCCTCCTGAAAACCATCGGTACCGATCATGAAGGTCGGAACCTGACCCGACAGGACGACGATCGGGATCGAATCCATCAGCGCATCGGTCAGGCCCGTCACCGCATTGGTCGCGCCCGGTCCCGACGTCACCAGCACCACGCCGGGTTTGCCGGTCGATCGGGCATAGCCTTCGGCCATATGCACCGCGCCCTGTTCGTGGCGCACCAGGATGTGGCGGATGTCGTTCTGCTGGAACAGCTCGTCATAGATGGGCAGGACCGCGCCGCCGGGATAGCCGAAGACCACCTCGACACCCTGATCCTTCAGCGCCTGCACCACCATTTTCGCACCGGTCATCTGCCGTGACATGTCCTGTTTCTCCGTCCGTGCCGTTCCTGGCAACAAAAAGCCCCGGGATTTGCCGGGGCGCATGGGAACCATCATGGTCAACCGTCACCGGCCCATGCGCCACCTCCTCCCAAGTACTACGATAAGGTTCATCGCTTGCGCGCCCTTGTCTGCTGCCGTGCAGCGGACATTAGGCATGTGCGAAACGGGCGTCAACTGCCAAAATGCGCAACTTTGTGTCCGCAGGGGCGGTAACGGCGCCCGTTTGTTGCCAGACCTGATCCGGGACGCGAAATATTCGCGAAATGCCGACGCGTCAGATCGATCCCATCGTGCCGACGTAGCCGGCATAGGCGATCAGCAGCGCAACGCCCCCGATCCGGCCGATATAACCCGCGAAGATGGCAAAACCGGCCATGGCCAGCGAGGCGATCAGCGCCAGCGGCAGGTCCAGCGTCGTGAACCGCGGGTCGATCGGGATAGGCTTGACCAGTGCCGTCGCGCCAAGGATGCCCAGCAGGTTGAAGACGTTCGATCCAAGCACGTTGCCCACGGCAAGATCGCCATGCTTGCGGATTGCGGCCAGAATGCCGGTTGCAAGTTCGGGCAGCGACGTGCCGATCGCCACGATCGTCAGGCCGATGACGGCTTCCGACACGCCAAAGCTGCGTGCGATATCCGTGGCGCTGAAGACCAGCAGCCGGGCCCCGACTGCAAGGATGACCAGCCCCGCCAAGGCCATGGCCGCACTTTGCCAGAGCGGCCGGACCGGTTCGTCGATCTCTGGCGGATGAGCGCCGGCGGCGTTGCGCAGACACAACCACATATAGATCGCAAGCCCCGCCACCAGAACGGCGCCTTCGGCGCGGCCCAGCGCGCCGTTCAGCATCAGCACCCAGACAAGGATCGTTGCCCCAAGCATCACGACGAAATCGCGTATCATCCGCCCGAACTGCATCGGCACCACGGCAATCATTGCCCCGGTTCCAAGGATCAGCAGGATGTTCGCAATGTTCGACCCCACGACATTGCCAACCGCGATATCCGGAACACCCGCCAGCGCGGACTGGACGCCGACCAGAAGTTCGGGCGCGGATGTGCCAAAGCCCACGATGGTCAGGCCGATGATCAGCGGTGAGACGTGGAAATGGCGCGCCACGCCCACGGCGCCGCGGATCAGGACTTCACCGCCAAGAAACAGGCCCGTCAGGCCAATCGTGAAAAGAAGATAGGTCACCCGTCGCTCCCGTGTTTCGTTTTCGGGCTAGATCGTGGTCTGGCGCGGGATTGCAAGGGCTTGGGCCCGATTTTCCCCCATTCGTTGCGGACGCGACCCGGGCGAATGGCGCTCACAGCTGGCCGGTGCCCTGCAGGACGCCGTGCTCCAGCGCATAGCGGGTCAGGCCGGCGGTGGTCGAGATGCCCAGCTTGCGCTTGATGTTCTTGCGATGCGTTTCGACCGTGCGCACGGATATATCCAGCGCCGCGGCGACCTCCTTGTTGGACTTGCCCTGGGCCAGTTCTAGCAGGATCGTCTGTTCCCGCCCCGTCAGCGGCTCGCGGCCGTCCGAGGTGTTGGGTTTCAGGCTGGCCGTCGCGCCATTGCACAGATAGCGCTCACCTGCCATGACCCGGTCGATGGCGGTGCGGATCTCCTCGACCGGCACATCCTTCAGCACGTAGCCCGACGCCCCGTGCCGCAGTGCGGTGGCGATATATTCGGGGCTGTCATGCATCGACAGGATCAGGATGCGGCAATCGGGACAGCGTTCCAGGATCATCTCGGTGGCGGACAATCCGTTCAGGCGCGGCATGTTCAGATCCATCAGCACGATGTCGGGACGCAGCGCCTCGATCCGATCCACGGCGTCCTGGCCGCTGCACAGGGTATCGACGACCTCGATATCTTCCCATGTTTCAAGGATCGCGCGGATGCCTTCCGCGACCATCGGATGATCGTCGACGATCAGAATGCGTATCATCGGCCCGTCCCCCCCTTGCTTGCGGCCCGCGTCCTGTGGTCCACGTCTGCGCGCTCGTCGGGCGGCAGCATGTGGGACAGCGGCACGCGCGCCTCGATGATGGTGCCGTTCGTCGAAGACAGGATGCGCAACGTTCCGTCAAGCTGTTCCATGCGCTCGGCCATGTTGCGCAGGCCAAGGCCGGCCTCGGCCCCGGACTTTCCGCGTGCCGAGGGCAGGCCACAGCCGTTGTCCTCGATCCGCAACAGGGCGCCCGCCTTGTCGCCGCGTGCCAGCATCCGCACGCGCGTTGCCCCGGAATGCTTTTCGATATTGGTCAGGGCCTCTTGCGCCACGCGATATAGCGCGATCTTGGCTTCCTGATCCAGCCGGTTGCGAAAGACCACGGTTTCGAATTCCGTTTCAATGCCGGTTCGCTTCCCGAACTCCTCCAGCAGGGTCTGAAGCGCGGGCCCCAGCCCAAGATCGTCGAGCACGGCCGGGCGCAAGTCGCGGCTGATGCGGCGCACCTCTGAAATCGCGGTATGCAGATGCTCGATCCCGGCTGTCAGGCTGTCGGCCGCGCGCGGGTCATTCGCGCCCAGCCGCCGTCGGGCAAGTTCAAGCGCATATCGAACACCGACCAACAATTGCGAGATGGAATCGTGCAGCTCACGCGCCACGCGGCTGCGCTCTTCCTCTTGCGTGTCGATGATGCGCTGAGTCAGGCGTTTCAGCTTGGCATCGGCCAGCCGGCGTTCGCGGATCGTGATTCCCATTGCCGACGCGAAGACCGCAACGACCGAACCCAGCGCAAGAAGCGCGATCCACGCGAATGTGCGGTCGATGCGCGCCTCGGTTTCGGCGCGCGCCGCGGCTACGCGATCAAGGATGTCATCGACGAACACCCCCGTGCCCACGGCCCATCGCCAGTCTTGCAGGCCGACGACATAGGTGATCATCCGGGCCTCCTTGCCCGTCGAGGGCTTTGGCCAGACATAGCTGTGATAGCCGCCGCCCTGTCGTGCGATGCGGATCAGCTCGTCCACCACGGGCGTGCCCTCGGGATCGGCAAGCCCGCGCCAGTTCCGTCCGATCAGCCATGTCTGTCGTGGCGCGACTATGTTGTTTCCGTCATAGTCGAAGACGAAGAAATAGCCGTCCTGCCCATACTGCATCGCGGCAAGGATCTGGGCCACGCGGGTCTTGGCATCCCGGTCATCGGGGGCGGCATTGCCATAGATGAACCCGATGGCCGTTCGTGCAAGGCTGATGTAATTTTTCAGCTCTTCCTTCTTGGCGTCGATCAGGCGCGTCTCAAGGCCCGCGATCTCGCGCCGCGCCAATTCGCTGGACTGATAGGCGATCAGCACCGCGATGAAGGTCGCTGCAAGGATCAGCGGCAGCGTGGCCACCGCCCAGATCTTTTGCCCGTAATTCAGGCGCGCCCTGTGCCACAGGGCGGCAAGGGGCAAAGATCGCGCCATCTCGCATTCCTTCCCGTCTGTACCGGGGTGTACTTGCGCCGGGATCCGGGCGCCGTCAATCCCGGGCCTACGCAGTTCTCGGTATTCCCAAGCGGTGAAATCGTCGCTAGTGTCCGGATCGGTATCAACGATCCGCCCGCAAGGCGGGCATCGCTTAAAGGGAGGGAAACAAAACATGGATCGTCGTTCATTTCTGACCAAGGCCGCCGTCGGTGGCGCCACCGCGGCTGCCGCATCGACGCTGGCTGCGCCGATGTATGCCCAGGGCAAGCGCACGCTGACGCTGGTCACGACCTGGGGCCGCGGCCTTGCGGGCGTGCATGACGCCGCCCAGCGCTGCGCGGACATGATCACCGCGATGACCGATGGCGAGCTGACGATCGATCTGAAGGCCGCGGGCGAGCTCGTCGGCGCCTTCGAGGTCTTCGACGCCGTCACCTCGGGTCAGGCGGACATGTATCACGGCGCCGACTACTACTTCGTCGGCCAGCATCCCGCCTATGCCTTCTTCACCTCGGTGCCGATGGGCATGACGGCGCAGGAACTGGCTAACTGGTACTACCACGGCGGCGGCATGGGGCTGCATGACGAGCTGGGCCAGATCTTTGGCCTGAAGTCGTTCCTGGCCGGCAATACCGGCGCCCAGGCGGGCGGCTGGTTCCGCAAGGAAATCAAGGGGCCCGAAGATTTCAACGGCCTGAAGTTCCGCATGCCGGGCCTGGGCGGCAAGGCGCTGGGCAAGCTGGGCGCCAGCGTTCAGAACCTGCCGGGCGGCGAGGTCTATCAGGCGCTGGCCTCGGGCGCGATCGACGGCACCGAATGGATCGGCCCCTGGGCCGACGAAAAGGCGGGCTTCCAGGAGATCACCAAGATCTACTACACCGCCGGCTTCCACGAACCGGGTGCGGGCCTTTCGCTGGCGACCAACCGCGAAGTCTTCGAAAGCCTGACGCCGGCCCAGCAGAAGGTCATCGAGATCGCCGCGGGCGAAGCCAACCAGTGGAACCTGGCCCAGTTCCTGTCGAACAACTCGGCTGCTCTGGCGCGGCTGCAATCGGCGGGCGTCAAGACGATGGAATTCCCGGACTCGGTCTGGGACGCCTTCGGCAAGGCTGCGCAGGAAGTCCACGAAGAGAACATGGGCGACGAGATCTACAAGAAGGTCTATGACAGCTACATGGCCTCGATGAAGTCGTCCTCGGCCTGGATCAAGATGTCCGACGGCACGTATACGCGTCAGCGTGACCGCGTGCTGGGTGGCTGATCGCCCGGCCTGACATGCGCCCCCGGTCCCTGTGACCGGGGGCGTCATTGATCTGGCCGCCGGCCGCGGCCATGCCAGCGCAGCAAGGGGGGAGCGGATGGTAAGCGCCATCGCGGACTTCTTCGGCAGTATCCTTCAGGCGTTCGTCAATTTCTTCTATGCCATCACCCACCCGGGGGAGTGGCTTGCCTGGCTGCCCTATATCAACAAGCCGATGCCCGATCTGGAGGTGAAGCAGTCGCTGATGCGCTTCGTCTACTACGGTGCATCCAAGGAATTCCTGTTCGTCGTCCTGGCATTCCTGATCGTGCTGACCGTGATCGGTCTGTTCCGTCGGCCGATCATGTGGGCCTATGTTCGTGGGCTTGAAGCCTTTGCCAACGCGATTGGCCGCACGGTGGCCTGGGTCGGTCTGATCATGGTGATTCAGCAGATCGCCATCGTCTTTCTGCAACGCATCTTCCGCGTGGCACAGATCGAGTTCGGATTCTTCGGCATCGGCTTTGCCCGCGATCTGTCGTGGTGGTCGGAAGAGCTGAAACTCTACAACGCCATGATCGTCGCGCTGTGCGTGACCTATACCTTCGTCCAGGGCGGACATGTGCGGGTAGATCTGGTCTATGCCGCGGTATCCTATCGCTGGCGCAAGCTGATCGACATGCTGGGGTCGCTGATCTTCATGATGCCGGTGGCGATAGTGACCTGGATCTTCGCGTGGTTCTTCTTCTGGCGCGTGATGATCGTGCCGAACCCTTCGGCTTCGGATGGTCTTGACAAGCTTCTGCTGAAGGCGCGCGCGGTTCGCTGGAACATCGAGACGATCGGGTTCAGCCCCAATGGCTTTGACATGTATTTCCTGTTCAAGCTGCTGATCCTGTCCTACGTCGCGCTGGTCTTCATACATGCCTATGCCTTCTTCTGCCGCTCGCTGCTCGAGCTGATCGAAGGCCCGGCATCCGAAGGCAAGTATCTTGACCGCGATACGCTGGGCGAAGGCGAAGAAGCCTATGAAGGCACGCATTAAGGGGACAATCCGAAATGTTTCTTGGACTTGACGGGGTCGAAATCGGCCTGATCATCGTCTTCCTGTGCCTCTTTGGCGGGATCCTGTCCGGCTTTCCGGTGGCCTTTGCGTTGGGCGGCTCGGGGCTGATCGCCTTTGCCATCATCGCCGGCCTGGACAGCGCGGGGCTGTTGACTCACGAATATGTCGACACGACATCCGAGGCCTATCGCGCGCTGCTTGCGCAGGGCGTGCCCGAGATCGAGATATCGAAGTTCAACTATCCGGATCTGCCACGCGCCTTCGAGCCACTCTTCCCGCAGGGATGGGAAGTGGCGATGGATCGCAACATCTCGTTCATCGTCAACCGCATGAACGAACGCGTCTTCGCGGGCCAGTCGATCGAGACGCTGCTGGCGGTGCTGATGTTCGTGATGATGGGCATCACGCTGGAACGTTCGCGCATCGCCAATGAATTGCTGACCACGATGGCGCGGGTCTTCGGACCTTTGCCCGGGGGGCTGGCCGTATCGGTCGTCGTGGTGGGGGCGTTTCTCGCGGCCTCGACCGGCATCGTCGGGGCGACCGTTGTCACGATGGGGCTTCTGTCCCTGCCCACGATGCTGCGCAACCGGTATTCGCCGGAACTGGCGACGGGGGTGATCGCGGCTTCGGGTACTTTGGGGCAGATCATTCCGCCATCGATCGTCATCGTCCTTCTGGGCACGATGGCAGGCGATCTTTACGCTGCGGGGCAGGAGATCCGAGCACAGGCCGCGGGCTGTTCGGATGCGCTGACCTATCTGGGCAAGGCCGCCGTGCTGTCGGTCGGCACGCTGTTCCAGGCAGCGCTTCTGCCGGGGATCATGCTGGCCGCGCTGTATGCCCTGTATGCCTTTGGCTATGCGCTGGTGCGGCCCGACAAGGCCCCGCCCGTGTCGCTCGAACCCGTGGGCGGCGAAATCATCACGCGGTCCGAGGCGATCCGGTGGTTTGCGCTGGCCCCCCTGGGGCTGATCGGAGGCGCGCTGTTGGCAGTGCAGGTTGGCCTGATCGGTTCGCAGGACCTGACGGTCGACAGCTTTACCGATGCGGGTCAGACGGCGTCGCTTCGCACCAATGTCTCGGAACAGTGCAAGGCATCCATGATCGCCCTGCACGGGCAAGAGGCATGGGACCGCGCGGTGGCCGAACAGGCCGCGATCGACGCATCGGGTGGCGTTGAGCGGGCGCACAAGCGCAGCCCCGAAGAGATGCAGGCTGCGTTGGCCGAGAAGATCGCGAATACCGCGCCGGTCGGCACTGGCGTTGCCACGCTGCTGGTTCTGGCCGGGCTGGTCCTTGCGATTGCGCGTGGCGTGTCGCCCTCGGCCGATCCGCGGCCCTTGCTGGTCGGAGCCATCGGGATCGTCCTGGCGCTGATCGTCGATGCGGTCGCGATTCCGCCCACGATGGGGCCGGCCGCAAGCCTGGCCTGGCTTGCGCTGCCCTATGCGCTGGTCTGCTACGGCGTCTGGTTTGCCGCGCGATCGATGGCGCATAACGACCTGATCCGTGTCGTCTTTCCGCCGCTGGTCCTGATCGTCGCGGTTCTGGGGTCGATCCTTGGGGGGATCACCAACCCGACCCCGGCAGCGGCTCTGGGCGCGGGCGGTGCACTTCTTCTGGCCGCCTATCGCAAGCTGCACGAACAGAACCGGTCGGGTGCGATCATCATCATGGCGTCCTTTGCCATCATCCTGATGATCCTCATGGGCATCAATTTCGACCTGCGCATCAACCGTCCCGACCTGACGACGGTCGATCTTGTCGCCTATTACGTGGCGCGCGGGTTCTACTTCTTCTCGATGTTCGGCATCTTCTATGCCTGCTGGGTGTTGCTGCGCGCCTCGGTGCTCAAGCCCGTGGTGCGCGAGACGGCCAAGGTCACCTCGATGGTCTTTGCCATCCTGATCGGCTCGCAGGTGCTGAACCTGGTGCTGATCTCGTTCGGTGGCGAGCATTACATCCAGAGCTTCCTGCGTTCCTTCGAGGAGGAATGGACCGCGTTCCTGATCGTGATGGTGGTTCTGTTCCTGCTGGGTTTCGTGCTGGATTTCCTCGAGATCATCTATATCGTCGTGCCGATCGTCGGTCCGGTGATCTATGGCGGGACCTATGATCCCAGCTGGGTGACGATCATGATCACGGTCAACCTGCAGACGTCGTTCCTGACGCCGCCCTTCGGCTTCGCGCTGTTCTATCTGCGCGGTGTCGCGCCGGCCAGCGTGACGACGGGCCAGATCTATCGCGGCGTGGCGCCCTTCGTCCTGATTCAGGTCATCGGTCTGGCGCTGCTCTGGGCTTTCCCGGGGATCGTGACGATCGTGCCCAACCTGTTGCCCAGCAACTGATCGGCGATGTGGGAAACGAAAACGGGCGGGGCAGGGATGCTTCGCCCGTTTTGCATTTGGTCATGAGTTGGACAGTGGCGCCACAGCGGCGCCGCGGGGCGCGGCGTATCCGCCGCGACATTGCCAGAATCAAGTATCGAAGGAGCCGCGCCGACTGGGCGGTGTGGCCTCTGGCAATGAAAGCCGCGCAACCTGCTCTGCGATCGGTTCGACCTCGAGAGGGTGGGTTTCGGTGCTGTGGCTGTTCGGATCGCCGATATCCTGCCACTTGCCGTGCTTGTAGATCTCCAGCGCCGAGAACGCGGCCTTGTAGCCCATCTTGCGGCTGCCGGGCACCCAGTAGCCCAGATACACATAGGGCAGGCCGACTTCGCGCGCGAGTTCGATATGGTCCAGGATGATGTATGTGCCCAGCGAATTCGCACGCAATTCGGGCTCGTAGAAGCTGTAGACCATCGACAGGCCATCATCCAGGACATCGGTCAGGCAGACACCCACCAGCCGACCGCGATCGCTGCCTTCCTGTGTTCTTTCGGAATATTCGATCACGCGCGTGCGAACGGGCGTTTCCTCGATCATCGCGGCGAATTCGAATATGTCCATGTCGGCCATGCCACCATCCGCGTGGCGGCTGTCCAGATAGCGGCGGAACAATGCGTATTGGTCTTCGGTCGCCCAGGGGCTTGTGGCTTCACGGCGAAGATGGGCGTTGCGCTTCAGCGTCTTGCGCTGGCTCTTGTTCGGTTTGAAGTCCGCCACCCGAATACGCGCCGAAAGGCAGGCGCAGCAATCCGAACATGATGGCCGGTACAGCACGTTCTGCGAACGGCGAAAGCCCTGTTTCGACAAGGCGTTGTTCAGCTTTTCAGCTGTATCGCCCTGCAGGGCCGTGAACAGCTTGCGTTCATGCCTGCCGTCCAGATAGGGGCAGGGTTGTGCAGCCGTTACATAGAACTGCGGGGCAATTGGCAGCGTGTGACGCATGATATCCGTGATGGGACGACCGAAGCAGGGCCGAGGGTAACAAGAGCTTGGCCTTGCGCCAAGCGTTGATTCGCCCCCTGCCATGCGTCGTGCGTCCGCGACGCGCGAAACCGCACGCCGCGGACGGGGATGTTCCCGCACCGGATCTCGTGGCCGCCGGGAAAAGGCAGGTCAGTACTCACCGGGCGCGGGGCGTTCCGTGTCGTCTTCAGAGCTGGCCGCTCCGCCGGCCTTGCGGTCGCGCTCGGCCATGTATTGGTCGAATTCGGCCTTGTCGCGGCTTTCACGCAGCCGTTTCAGGAAGGCTTCGAATTCTTCCTGCTCTCGCTCCAGCCTTTCAAGCATTTGCGCCTTGTAGGCATCGAAGGCGCTGTTGCCGGAAGAGCGGAAGCCATGGCTTCGCGCCACGCTGGTTTCGTGGGCCGCGCGCGTCCTGGCGCAGCCTGCGCCGTTGGAAAACAGTCGCTTGCTCCAGATCATGTAGGCCAGCAAGGCCAGCCCGGCGGGCCAGAAGACGATGAAGGCCAGGACGAGGGCAGCAATCCATGCACCCTTGCCGCGATCGTCAAGCCAGTTTTCGGCCCTCGCGGGCCAGGTTGCGATGGTAGACATTACTCCCTCCGTCTGCGGTATGTGAAGGTGTTTCACATCCCTCATGTCGGGTGGCGGCGGGGCGTATTCAAGGGGTGATGTAAAGATATTTTACATGACGATACCTTCGCAGGACGCTTGCGGTCGATATGGCGGGCGCTAGTCTGCGGGCATGACGCTTGCTTCGCGCCTTACCCGATGCCCGATTCCCTTCGAGCCCGATCGCGCCGAAGGGATTGACGACCGTTTCGCAGCCCAGCCGCCCGAGATCCGCGACCTGCTGCGTGGGACTGCCGGTTGCAGCCCCTATCTGGCCGGTCTGATCCGCTCCGAGGCCGATTGGCTGGATCAGGCCTTGGCCCAAAGCCCCGAACAGGCGCTCGAAAACGCGTTGTCCGGTGTCACCGGGCTGATGTCCTCGGAAATTGGCTCGGCCCTGAGGCGGGCAAAGCGTCGGGTCGCCCTGTTGACGGCGCTGGCCGATCTTGGCGGGGCCTGGCCGTTGGAGGCCGTAACCGGGGCGCTGACCCGGCTTGCTGATCTGGCCGTCGATCAGACGATCCGCGCGCTGGTTGCCGATGAAATCCGCCGGGGCCGAATTCCCGGTGCGACAGCCAAGGACGCACAGACAGGCGCAGGCCTTGTCGCGCTGGCGATGGGCAAGATGGGCGCGGCAGAACTGAACTATTCCTCGGATATCGACCTGATCTGCCTGTTCGACGAGACGCGCTTTGATCCGGCGGACGTGATGGAGGCGCGCGCCGCCTTCATCCGTGTCGTGCGCAAGATGACCGCGATCCTGTCGGACATTACGGCCGAGGGCTATGTCTTTCGCACGGATCTGCGGCTACGCCCCGACGCATCCGTGACACCGGTCTGCATCTCGATGGCGGCCGCGGAACAGTATTACGAGGCCGAGGGGCGCACCTGGGAACGCGCGGCCTATATCAAGGCCCGGCCATGCGCGGGCGACATCGGGGCGGGCGAGCGATTTCTGAAGACGCTGACGCCCTTTGTCTGGCGGCGCTATCTCGACTTTGCGGCGATTCAGGAAGCGCATGACATGCGCCTGCGCATACGCGAGCACAAGGGCCTGCACGGACCCATCCGCCTTGAGGGGCATGACATGAAGCTGGGTCCCGGAGGCATCCGCGAGATCGAGTTCTTTACCCAGACGCGCCAGTTGATCGCGGGTGGACGCGACCCTTCGCTGCGGGCGCGGGAAACCGTTGCGGCCCTGGCCGCGCTGGCCGATCGGGGCTGGGTGCCGCAAGAGGTATCGGCAGAGTTGACCGACCATTACCGCGCGCATCGTGAGATCGAGCATCGCGTCCAGATGATCGGCGATACCCAGACCCATGCCCTGCCGCGGGATGCGGCCGGGTTCGATCGGCTGGCGCGCATGTGCGGGCAGGGAGATACCGATCGGTTCCGTCGCGCCCTGCTTGAGCGGCTGGAACGGGTGGCGGAACTGACCGAGGATTTCTTCGCTCCCGGCGAAACCCGCGACGTGCCCGAGATGTCGCCGCAGATGCAGGAAATCGTCGATCGCTGGCCGTCCTATCCCGCGCTTCGCTCGAACCGTGCAGCCGAGATATTCCGAAGGGTCCAGCCCGAGATCCTCACGCGGCTCAACCGCGCGGCCAATCCGCTGGAGGCGCTGCGCCAGTTTGACAGCTTTCTTGCGGGCCTGCCCGCCGGCGTCCAGCTGTTTTCGCTTTTCGAGGCAAACCCGCATCTGATCGACCTGCTGGTGGATATCTGTGCCACGGCGCCGGCACTTGCGGCCTATCTGGGGCGGAACTCGCGGGTTCTCGATGCCGTCCTCGGCGGCGATTTCTTCGCCCCATGGCCGGGCCGCGAGGGATTGGCGCAGGCCTTGTCCGATCGTCTGGCCGAACGGGATGACTATGAATGGCAGCTGGGCGCGGCGCGCGCCTGGGCCAGGGAATGGCGCTTCCGGATCGGGGTTCATCACCTGCGGGGGCTGTCCGATGCGGCACAGGCCGCACGGGAATATGCCGAACTTGCCGATGCGGTGCTGCGCGCGCTTTGGCCCGTCTGCGTCGCGGAATTCGCGCGCAAGCACGGCGCTCCGCCTGGACGCGGGGCGGTTGTCGTCGGCATGGGGTCGCTTGGCGCGGAAAGGCTGAATGCGCGCTCGGACCTTGATCTTATCGTGATCTATGACGCGGCCGGTGTCGAGCAATCCGAAGGCCGCCGTCCATTGGCCAGCCGTGCCTATTACGCACGACTGACGCAGGCCCTGGTCACGGCGCTGTCCGCCCCGATGGCCGACGGGCGTCTGTACGAGGTCGACATGCGCTTGCGTCCATCCGGACGACAGGGGCCGGTGGCGACGTCGATCCAGTCCTTCGAAAGCTACCAGATGGAAGAGGCATGGACATGGGAGCACCTTGCCCTGACGCGCGCGCGCCCGATCGCCGGTTCGGGTGATCTGGCCGCCGAGGTGGAGCGAATTCGCCTGAAGGTCATCGCGGCGAAGGGAGGCGCGGCGCGCGTGCCCGGCGACACCGCCGACATGCGCGCGCGCATCTTCGCGGCCAAGGCCCCCGATGGCGAATGGGAGGCCAAGATCGGCCCCGGCAGGTTGCAGGATATCGAACTCTTCGCCCAGTCCTGCGCCTTGCGTGCCGGGTCGCCCGCCCGCGGGGTCGAGGCCCAGATCCGCGCCGGACAGCGCGCCGGGCTGATCCCCCGTGACGAGGCCGAGACTCTGGCGCGCGCCTATCGCTTTTTATGGCGCCTGCAGGCCGGTGCGCGGCTGTTGACCGAAGGCGCACTGGACATGGGCGCGATCGGCGAGGGCGGGCGGGCCTTCCTCTTGCGCGAATGTGGCGCGTCGGATCTGCCGGAACTCGCGTCGCTGCTGGCCCAGCACACCGCGCGGGCAGAAGAGATCATCCAACGGCGCCTGGACGAAACGATTGCACGGGCGCAGTCCGGCGAATAGCACGGTGTGGATCGAACGATGGCGAGGAAGATCATGGAGATGTCGCTGGCAGACCCCAAGGGGCTGATACGCGAATCCTATCGCATCGATGGGATCGGTCTGCCCGAATGCCGGTCGATCTTCCTTGACTGGGCGCTCAGCCTTGGCCCCGAAACCGATCAGCGCGAAGCCCTGCGCGTGCTTCTGGCCCATTACATGCCCGGCAATCAGGACCACCCGATGACCCGGATCCTGACCGAGGCGCTCGTGGCCCCGACACCGCGCGGCCGTCGCGGGGGGCGTGTGGGGCGTTTGCAGCAACAGCAAGGCGAATGACAAGTGGCGGGCAATGCGCCCGCCCGCCGGAACTGCCGTGATCGGGCGTCAGCCGCGCAATGCGGCGGCCTCGCGCGCCAGGGCCTCGATGCCGGCCCAATCGCCAGAGGCGACCTTGTCACGCGGCGCAACCCAGCTTCCGCCAACGCAAAGCACGTTCTTCAGCGAAAGATAGCCGCGGACATTGGCCGGGCTGACGCCGCCGGTCGGGCAGAATCGAACCTGCGGAATGGGCGCGCCGATGGCCGCCAGTGCCTTGGCTCCGCCGGAAGCCTCGGCCGGGAAGAACTTGACCACGTCATAGCCGCGTTCGAGCAGCGCCATGACCTCGGTGGCCGTCGCCGCGCCGGGCAGCAGCGGCAGGCCGACTTCGATCGCGGCCTCGATCAGGCGGTCGGTCGCGCCGGGCGAGACGCCAAAGCGCGCGCCAGCATCCTTGGCCGCGCGGATGTCTTCGGGCGTCAGCAGGGTCCCGGCGCCAACCACGCCGCCCTGCACCTGGGACATGGCGCGGATCGCGTCGAGTGCGGCGGGCGTGCGCAGGGTCACCTCGAGTGCGGGCAGGCCGCCCGCAACCAGGGCCTGCGCCAGATCGGCCGCGGTCGAGGCATCCTCGATCACGAGAACCGGCACGACCGGCGCAAGGCGGCAGATTTCGGCAGCGTGGCGGCTTTGTTCGGCAGGTGTCATCCGGTTTGTCCTTTCAGTTTCCGCTACAGAATGACCGATGCGCCGTCGGTCGCAAGGCCCACATTGCGGCGGAACGTCTCGAACAATTCGCGCCCGACGCCGTACCGATTTTCCGTCAGGTCGGCCCGAGCGGGTTCCCGGGTGGCCAGGTCGACACCGATCGCCTGCAATTCGCCGTTCGCCGCATCCAGCCGCACGATATCGCCATCGCGGAGCTGCGCAAGCGGTCCGCCCGCTGCGGCTTCGGGGCTGACATGGATTGCCGCGGGGACCTTGCCCGAAGCCCCCGACATCCGACCATCGGTCACCAGCGCGACCCGCAGGCCGCGATCCTGCAGGACCGAAAGAATGGGCGTCAGGGAGTGCAGCTCGGGCATCCCGTTCGCGCGCGGGCCCTGGAACCGGACCACGACAACCACATCTTCGGTGAATTCGCCGCGCCGGAAGGCCGCCTTGACGGCTTCCTGGTCGTGGAAGATGCGCGCGGGGGCCTCGATCACATGGCGGTCGGGCGCGACGGCAGAGATCTTGATGACCCCGGTGCCAAGGTTCCCGGTCAGCCTGCGAAGGCCGCCCTGGGGGGCAAACGGATCGCTTGCCGGACGCAGGATGCGGTCGTTGAGCGTCTGGCGCGGACCTTCGCGCCAGGTCAGCGCGCCATCGCTCAGCACGGGCTCTTGCGTATAGCGGTGCAACCCGTCTCCCGCCACCGTGCGCACGTCTTCGTGCAACAGGCCCGCATCCAGCAGCTCGCCGATCATGTAGCCCAGCCCGCCCGCGGCGTGGAAGTGGTTCACATCCGCCAGCCCGTTGGGATAGACCTTGGCCATCAGCGGCACGATTTCGGAAATGTCGGCAAAGTCCTGCAGGTCCAGCGTGATCCCCGCCGCGCGCGCCATCGCGGGCAAGTGCAGGATCAGGTTCGTCGAGCCCCCCGTTGCCATCAGACCGACGATGCCGTTGACAAAGGCCCGTTCGTCCAGGATCTCGCCGACCGGGCGATAATCATTGCCCAGCGCGGTGATCTGGCTGGCGCGCTCGACCGCCGCGACCGTCAGCGCCTCGCGCAGCGGCGTGCCGGGATTGATGAAGCTTGCGCCGGGCAGGTGCAGGCCCATGAACTCCATCAGCATCTGGTTGGTGTTGGCCGTGCCATAGAAGGTGCAGGTGCCGGGCCCGTGATAGCTGGCCATCTCGGCGCGCATCAGCTCTTCGCGCCCGATTTCGCCGGCTGCGAATTTCTGCCGGATCTTGGCCTTTTCGTCATTGGGCAGGCCACTGGTCATCGGGCCCGAGGGCACGAAAACCGCCGGGATATGGCCGAAAGTGGCCGCGGCCATGACAAGGCCCGGAACGATCTTGTCGCAGATGCCAAGGTAAAGCGCCGCGTCATAGCAATTGTGGCTGAGCGCCACGCCCGTGGCCAGCGCGATCACGTCGCGCGAGAACAGCGACAGCTCCATCCCTTCCTGACCCTGCGTGACGCCGTCGCACATGGCGGGCACGCCACCCGCGACTTGTGCCGTCACGCCCAGCCGCCGCGCCGTCTTGCGGATCAGTTTGGGATAATCCTCATAGGGCTGGTGGGCCGAAAGCATGTCGTTATAGGCCGTGACGATTCCGATATTCGGTGCGCGCCCTTCGGCCAGCCTCTCCTTGTCCTCCAGCATCGCGGCATAGGCATGGGCCTGGTTGCCGCAGGACAGGTGCGCACGGGCAGGGCCCTTGTCGGCATAATGGCGCAGCCGCTCAAGATAGGCCGCGCGCCCCTCGGCCGAGCGCTTGACGATCCGTTCGGTGATCTCGGCAAGACGGGGGTTGAGTGGCATGGCGGCGTCCTCGGGTTGTGGGAATTTCCGCAGTGGTGATACCAGATGTTGTTAGCGCTAACAAGCCTATCCTGAAACGGCCAGACCCAAACGCGCAGAAGCAATCATACCGCATCGCCGATCTGTTGGCCAAGCGGCGGGCTTTTCACTTTGCACGCTTGGCTCTACAGGGGACGCATGGAACAGACAGGACCAGCCGCCATGACAGAACAGCGTCCAACAATCCGCCTGCGGCCAAAGGCCGAGGCTCGCGCCATCCGGCACGGTTTTCCGTGGGTATTTGCCGATGAACTTGTGATGGACCGGAGAACGCGGGCGATCGCGCCGGGCACGGTTGCCATCCTGGAGGATGCAGAGAGGCGCGCGATGGGGCTGGTCGCGGTCAATCCGAATTCCAGGATCGTGGCGCGGATGCTGGACCGGGATCCGCAGGCGCAAATCGACGAAGATTGGTTCGCGGAACGTCTGACCCGCGCGATGCAGCTGCGCCAGAAGCTTTATGACACGCCGCATTACCGGCTTGTCCACGCCGAGGCCGACGGTCTTCCCGGGGTGGTGATCGATCGTTTCGGCGCGGCCGCCGTGATCCAGCCGAATGCCGCCTGGGCCGAGATCCGGGTCGATGCCCTTGCCCGCGCGCTTGTCCGCGTGACGGGGGTCGAGACGATCATCCGCAACGGAACGGGCCGTGCCCGTGCGCTTGAAGGCCTGGCCGAGGAAACGACAATCCTGCGCGGTCAGGTCGATGGCCCGGTGCCGGTGCCGATGAACGGTGCCACCTACATGGCCGACCTGACCGGAGGTCAGAAGACGGGTTTGTTCTACGATCAGCGCGACAACCATGCCTTCGCGGCGCGGCTTGCGCGCGGGGGCAGGGTGCTGGACGTCTTTTCCCATGTCGGCGGATTCGCGCTGGCCGCACTTGCCGGCGGGGCGGAACATGCGCTGGCGGTGGATTCTTCTGCCCCGGCGCTTGACCTGGCCTGCCAGGGGGCCAGCGCGTCGGGCTTTGCGGACCGGTTCCAGACCCGCAAGGGTGACGCCTTTGCGGTGATGGAAGCCCTGACCGGCGAGGGTGCGTCCTTCGATCTGGTCGTCTGCGATCCACCCGCCTTTGCACCTTCGCGGCAGGCGCTTGATTCAGGGCTCAGGGCCTATGAACGCGTCGCGCGATTGGCCGCGCCGCTGGTCGGCCGCGGCGGCTGGCTGGTGCTTTGCTCGTGCTCCCACGCCGCGGACCTGGCACAGTTCCGCGCGGCCTGTACCCGGGGCATCGGGCGCGGCGGGCGAAGGGCGCAACTGATCCACACGGGATTTGCCGGACCCGATCACCCGCAACTGCCCCAGCTGGCCGAATCCGGCTATCTCAAGGCGCTGTTCTTCCGGCTGGATTGATGCGGGCCGTCCTTGATGCCTGCGTGCTGTACCCGACCGTCCTGCGCGAGATCCTGATCGGTGTTGCGCAGGCGGGCCTGTATCAGCCGCTGTGGTCCGAGCGCATTCTCGAGGAATGGGCCCGGGCGACCGTAAAGCTTGGCCCGGGGGCCGAGACGGTCGCGCGCGGTGAAGTCGTGGCCCTGCGCAGGGCGTGGCCACGGGCCGCCGTGCCCAAGACGGCCGAGGAAGACGCCCGCCTGTGGCTGCCGGATCCGGGCGACCGCCATGTTCTGGCGACGGCGATCGTCGGCAAGGCCGAGGTGATCGTGACCTTCAACCTTTCGGATTTCCCGGGCCGGGTCCTTCAGCAGCATGGCCTGCGGGCAGAACATCCTGACCCGTTCCTTCTGAACCTTTACAATTCCGCCCCGGCCGCCGTCGCCGGCGCTGTCGAACAGGTCCGCGCGACCGCCGAGCGGCTTTCAGGCGCGCCGCAGCCCGTGCGCGGCCTGCTGAAGCGCGCAGGCCTGCCGCGGCTTGGCAAGGCGCTGGAGCGCCGGGGCTGATCCGGGCCAGCCGCGCCGGGATCGCGCCCGGCGCGGCACCGAACGGTCAGCTTGCCAAATCAGCCGCGCAGGATCGAACGGCCGGCATATTCCGCCGTTTCGCCCAGCATTTCCTCGATCCGGATCAGCTGGTTGTACTTGGCCAACCGGTCCGAGCGGGCAAGCGAGCCCGTCTTGATCTGTCCGCAATTCGTGGCGACCGCGAGATCGGCGATCGTGGCGTCCTCGGTCTCGCCCGAGCGGTGGCTCATCACGTTGGTGTAACGCGCCCGATGCGCCATTTCGACGGCCTGCAGCGTCTCGGTCAGCGTGCCGATCTGGTTCACCTTCACCAGCATGGAATTTGCGGCACCGCGGCGGATGCCTTCGGCAAGGCGGGTGGGGTTGGTCACGAACAGGTCGTCGCCGACCAGCTGCACGCGGTTGCCCAGACGCTCGGTCAGAAGACGCCAGCCGTCCCAGTCATCCTCGGCGCAGCCATCCTCGATCGAGATGATGGGATAGTCGTTGACCAGCGATTCCAGCCAGGACACGTTTTCTTCGGCGCTCAGGGTCTTGCCCTCGCCGGTCAGAACGTATTTCCCATCCTTGTAATATTCGGTCGAGGCGCAGTCGAGCGCGAGATAGATCTCCTCGCCCGGCTTGTAGCCCGCCTTCTCGATCGCCTTCAGGATGAAATCCAGCGCGTCGCGCGTCGAGCTGAGATTCGGCGCAAACCCGCCCTCGTCGCCGATGCCGGTGGACAGACCGGCGGCCTTGAGTTCCTTCTTCAGCGTATGGAAGATCTCGGAGCCCATGCGCACCGCCTCGCGGATGTTCTGGGCCGCGACGGGCATGATCATGAATTCCTGCACGTCGATCGGGTTGTCGGCATGTTCGCCGCCATTGATGATGTTCATCATCGGCACGGGCAGGACGCGCGCGGCGGTGCCGCCGACATAGCGGAACAGGGGCTGCGAGGTGTATTCCGCCGCCGCCTTGGCCACGGCCAGCGAGACACCAAGGATCGCGTTGGCGCCAAGCCGCCCCTTGTTCGGGGTGCCGTCAAGCTCGATCATCAGCCGGTCGATCCCGACCTGTTCGGTGGCGTCCATTCCGACCAGGTTTTCGGCGATCTCGCCGTTGACGGCGGCCACCGCCTCCAGCACGCCCTTGCCCATGTAACGGGCCTTGTCGCCGTCGCGCTTTTCGACGGCCTCGTGCGCGCCGGTCGATGCGCCCGAAGGCACGGCGGCGCGGCCCATCGTTCCGTCTTCCAGCGTGACGTCCACCTCGACCGTCGGGTTGCCGCGGGAGTCGAGGATTTCTCGGGCGTGGATGTCGATGATGGTGCTCATGTGGCTGTCCCTCTTCAGGCCAATTGGGTTCGGGTGTTCTTTACGCCCTTGGTGCCGCAGGGGAAAGGGCGTTCATGCGGTGCCCAGCCGTGCCCGCGCCTGCAGCGCAAGCCACCGTTCGCGTTGATAGGTATAGAAGGCCGCGGCGATGATCACCGCCGCCCCGGACAGGGTCATGACATCGGGTTGTTCGCCAAAGATCGTCACGCCGATCAGCAGCGAAAACACCAGCCGGGCATAGCGGAAGGGCATCAGGGCCGAGGCATCGGTCCCGCGCATGGCGGCGACGATGGCCTGGTATCCGGTCGTCCCGCAGGCGATCGCGCCCAGGATCAGCAGCCAGCCGCCGGGGGTGGGCGAAACCGGCGCATCCCCTGCGGCCAACAGTACAAGCCCTGCCACGAAGACCGCCGCGAAGCCGTGGAAGGAAACGGCCGTCGAAGGGATCTGTTCGGGTATGCGTCGCGTCACCAGATCGCGCATCGCGATGGCAAAGACCGTTATGACGACCAGCAGGGATTCGGGGCGAAACCCCTCGAGGCCGGGGCGTATGATCATGAGGACGCCCGCAAAGCCCACGATGACGGCAAGCCAGCGCCGCCAGCCCACCCGCTCGCCGAAGGCAAGCGCCGCGCCCGCCGTCACCGCAAGCGGCGTGGCCTGAAACACCGCCGCGACCGTGGACAGGGGCACCATCGACAGCGCCGCGATGAAGGTGATCGCCGCCGCCGCCTCGCCCAGGCTGCGCCACAGGACCACCGGATGGGCCAGGGCCGACAGCATGGCCCGGATCCGGCCACGCGAAAATGCCGCGAACACGATCGAACCGCCCAGCCCCAGCATGGCCATGATCTGGCCGATCGGCATGGTCTGCGACAATGTCTTGATCAAGGCATCCTCGACCGAGAACATCGCCATGGAAAGAAGCACCAGAAGGATGCCGCGCACGCTGCCCATCAGTTACTCCGCCGATTCGTCCTTGATCGGAACCCCGAACAGTTCCAGCCTGTGGCCCTGCAGGCGATAGCCCAGCTTGCGGGCGATCCTCTCCTGCAGTTCCTCGATCTCGGGGTCCACGAATTCGATCACCTCGCCGGTGGTGACGTCGATCAGATGGTCGTGATGCGCGCGCTGCGCATCCTCGTAGCGTGCACGCCCGTCTCCGAAATCGACCTTTTCCAGGATTCCGGCTTCGTCCAGAAGTTTCAGGGTGCGATAAACCGTTGCAAGCGAAATGCGGGGGTCGACCGCCGATACGCGATTGTACAGAAGCTCGGCATCGGGGTGATCGTCACACGTTTCCAGAACATGCGCGATGACGCGGCGTTGCGCCGTCATGCGAAGGCCCCTGGCCTCGCAGCGCTGAAGGATCGTCTTGCGCATGGTTCGGTTCCCGTGACCCTTTCCATCTATGCCAGAACACGGGCCGCGAAAAGAGGGGTCATTCCTTGCCCGTCAGTCCCCATCGGGCCTCGTTTTCCTCGATCGCGCGGATGCGTTGATCGGTTCGGGGATGGCTCATCATCCAGGCGGGTACGCCGCCCCCGCCGCCGGTCAGACGCTCAAGCTTGGCAAACAGCGATTTCTGTGGCGCCGTGCCGATCCCGGCCTTGACCAGAACGGCCGAGGCCCATTCATCGGCCTCGAATTCGTCTTGCCGGCTGAGGCGCGCGGCCAGAAGCGAGGTCAGCATCCCCGCAATCCACGGTCCGATCCCCGGCAGGAAACGCCCCAGAACCGTCATCAGCGCGACCCGGATCGCATTCTGGCCCGAAAAGTCGATCATACGCCGGCGGGAATGGCCCAAGGCGACATGGCCCAGCTCATGCGCGATGACGCTGGCCATTTCTTCGGCCGTGACGATGCCTTCGACGAACTTGCGATAGAAGCCGCGCGTTATGAAGATCCGCCCGTCGGCATCGGCAAGTCCGTTGACCGGTTCGATTTCGTATATCCGCACGGGTATGCGATCGACCCCCACCGCGCGGGCCAGCCGGTCACATACGGACAGAAGGCGCGGATCGGCCAGATCGGTCGATCTTGCATCCAGCTCGCGCCGGGTGCGCCAGACCGAGAAATGGTACATCGCAAACCCGTAAAGCAGGGCCAGCAGGATGGGGGTGAACTTCAGCATGCTTGCAATATGGGCCCGCTAGCGCGGATGAGAAAGGGTGCCAGAAGATGGACGGCGTCTTAGCGCGTTCAGCCACAGGCCCAGCAGGATCGCGGCCGCCAGCGCCCCGATCAGTCCAAGCGTCGAGCCGATCAGGTCATAGGCAGCCATCAGGTTGCCGGCGAAGACCCAGCCAGCCCCGGTGTAAAGCCCCACCCAGACCGCTTCGCCCAGGATCCCGGCAAGGGTGAATCGCACCCATGCCATGCCGCCCGCTCCGGCGGCCAGATTGGCCCAGGGGCCGACGGGGCTGAACAGCCAGCGCGTAAGAAAGATCGCCTTGCCCCCGTGGTGCAGCAGCATCGCGCGCGCCCGGTCCAGAGCCGCACGGCGGCGTGGTCCGCGCGACAGGCGTGCGATCAGGACCGGCCCTCCGATGCGCCCCAAAGCGAATCCCGTCTGGTCGCCCGCCACGGCCCCCAGAAAAGCCGCCAGCAGCGCGGCCAGCAATGCCAGATCGCCCGAGGCCGCGAAAGCGCCCGCCGCCAGCATTGCGAACGAGGCCGGAACCGGCAGGGCGAGACAGGATGCAAAGGTGATCGCAAACAATGCCGCGGTCCCGTAATCGGTCAGCGAATCCAGCAGCCAGTCGGTCATCATTGACCTCCGGGCGGCGGGGCGCTGGCGCGCAATTCGGCAAGGGCTGCCTCGACTTCGCGGATGACCTGATCGACACCGACGCCGCGCGCCCGTGCGATCTCCTCGATCGTGGCGGGCCGCTTCAGTTCGGGCGGAATGTCAAGATATTGCACAAGCGCTTCGCGCGGCACATGCCAGCTGTGCGCGACATAGCCCGGCGTCATCCATGCTTCCGGATGCTGGTCACGGTGGCTGGGGTCAGCCCAGTAGATCGCCGACAGGATCAGGCGCACGGCAAAAAACAGGGCCACGGCCAGCGCCAGCCCAAAGGCCAGCACGGTGACGCGATGGCGTCGCCACAGAAGCCGAAGATCCTTCATGTCAGCACCTTCATCGCCTGCGTGATGCCTTCCAGTGTCAGCGGGAACATCCGATCCTCGAAGATCTCGCGGACCATGCCGATCGAGGTCGTGTAGTCCCAATGCGCCTGCGGCACGGGGTTCAGCCAGACATTGGCGGGCCAGTGGTCCCGGGCACGCGCCAGCCAGACCTGACCGGCTTCGTCATTCCAGTGCTCGTTGGCGCCGCCCGGCATGGCGATCTCGTAGGGGCTCATCGACGCATCGCCGACAAAGATGCACTTGTAGTCCGCGTCAAAGGTCCGCAGCACCTCCCAGGTGGGGATCCGCGCGTCCCAGCGTCTGCGATTGTCGCGCCAGACGAATTCATACAGGCAGTTGTGAAAGTAGTAGTGTTCCAGGTGCTTGAATTCCGCCCGCGCGGCGCTGAACAGCTCTTCGACCACGCGAATATGGGGGTCCATGCTGCCGCCCACGTCGAGGAACAGAAGAACCTTGACGGCGTTGCGTCGCTCCGGCCGGGTCTGAACGTCAAGATAGCCGTGTTCGGCCGTCACGCGGATGGTCGCGTCCAGATCCAGTTCTTCGGCCGCGCCATCGCGTGCCCAGCGGCGCAGGCGTCTCAGCGCAACCTTGATATTGCGTGTGCCCAGCTCGACATTGTCGTCGAAATCGCGAAACTCGCGCTTGTCCCAGACCTTGACGGCGCGGCGGTGGCGGCTTTCGTCCTGCCCGATCCGGACCCCTTCGGGATTGTAGCCATAGGCGCCAAACGGAGACGTCCCCGCCGTTCCGATCCATTTCGAGCCCCCCTGATGCCGGCCCTTCTGCTCGGCCAGCCGCTTCTTCAGGGTTTCCATCAGCTTGTCGAAGCCGCCAAGCGATTCGATGCGCGCCTTTTCCTCTTCTGTCAGAGTGGCTTCGGCCAGTTTCTTCAACCATTCTTCGGGCAGGTCCAGCGCCTGGATGACCTGTTCGGCACCGATCGTTTCCAGCCCCTTGAAGGTTTCGGCAAAGGCGCGGTCGAACCTGTCCAGATGGCGTTCATCCTTTACCATCGCCGTGCGCGCAAGGTAGTAGAAACCTTCGATGTCATAGGTCACAAGACCGGCCAGAACGCCCTCGAGAAACCCAAGGTATTCGCGCAGCGAGACCGGAACGCCGGTCTTGCGAAGGGTTTCGAAGAAGCGCAGGAACATCGCCTTCAGTTCATTCTCTGGATGATGATCGTCGCGAACAGCCCCAGTATGGCAAAGATTATCGCGTGAACGCCCGCATATTGCAGCCGGTCAAGCCGGTTGCCGCCGCGCCGTGCCGCGCGGACCCAGCCGATCAGGAAACCTGCGATGATGGCGGGGAAGAAGATCATGGATGTCCTCGTCTGATGCGGTGATGGTTCATGGCCCGGCCCGGTCGGTCGCGGCTGTAGGGTCGGCATTCGGGCGCTGAACCAATCGCGCCGCGATTTCGACCTGCGCGCCAAAGCCATAGCGCGCCCATCCCAGCGAGTCGAGCCGCGCGGCCCGCGCCTCGTTGACGCGGCCAAGTTCTTCCAGTGCCTCGGCCCTGACCATCAGAAGATTGGCCAGAAGGGCGGCGTTCTGGTCGCGTGTCGCGGGTGGAATGGCGCGTTCCGTCAGTGCCAGCGAGGTTCGCGGATCGCCATTGGCCAGGGCAAAGAGCGCCAGTTGCAGCTCGGCATGGGCGGCATGGAGCTCCAGCAGGGGATCGGCCCGCGCGATCCGCGCCGACTGAAGGAAGGCCGTGAACGCGGTTTCGGGATCCTTGTCCAGCACCACCCGTCCATAGCTGAGCCAGGCAAAGGCCGCGCGACCATCCCGCCAGCCGCTGCGCGCTGCGATCGCCACCGCCTCGGCCGCCGCGCGCCGTCTTTGTGCCGGACTGGACCCGGGGCCCAGAGCGCGCTGGATTGCGTCCACATAGGCGCGGGGCGTGGGGGCCACAGGTCGCGGTGGAACGGCACGACCACGCGGGTTCAGCCGGTCCAGGACCGCGGGCAGTCGGCGTGCGGCTTCCTCGCGTGTCATGCCGGAACGCAGTTCGGGCGCGTAATAGGCACGCAGCATCAGCATGTCGAACCCGGTCAGGACCGTGTGCATGTTGTCGTCGTTGAACACGGAATCCGGCAGGCGATAGAGATCGTTCAATGGTCCGATCGCCTGGGCGAGCTCTTCGTTCAGGCAGTCGCGGATTTCCTGCGGCGCCGCGTCCGACGGGATGAACACCGCGGCGCGTTCGCGCAGGGTGACATTCGCCCAGTCGACGCGCGCGCGCGGCGCCCGTCTGTATTCGGCCCAGGACGAGACATTTGGCACAACGAAGCAGGCCGCATAGGGAACGGCCCGTCGCAGATTGCGGCTGGGTATGAACTCGACGGTGATTTCCGCACCGGGGATGTCGCCAAGGGACACTTGCAGCCCGGCCTCGCTGCGCAGGCGCGACACGAGCCGTTTCAGATCACGCGGCGCGGTCGGCGGAACCGGGCCGCTCATGCGGATGGTGATCGGCCGCTCGAACCGCGAAAGAACGGGCAGGGCGCGCCCGCTCTCCAGGGCAAATGACAGGTCGAGGAAATCGCGCACCATGTCGGCATTCGCGCGCGAGGGCGGCTCGGCGCGGATTTCGCCAAAGACGCGCATGGGGGGCAGGGGAACGGCCGTATTCTCCGTGCCTTCGGCCGGGCGATCCTCCGGCACCGAGCACGCGGCAAGCGAAAGGGCGGAAAGAAGCGAGGCGACCAGACCCCTGGCCAGCGTCTGCTGCGCGCGGGCCGTGCGGCAGGCCCATGGAAGGCCGGCCACCCCGGTCAACCGCGTCGGCGCGCCATGAAAGCCAGGCGCTCGAACAATTGCACGTCCTGTTCGTTCTTCAACAGGGCGCCATGAAGACGCGGCAGCAGGCTGTGCGGGTCGCGCTTCAGCTCCTCGGGCGACAGGTCCTCGGCCAGGATCAGTTTCAGCCAGTCGAGAACTTCCGACGTCGAGGGCTTTTTCTTCAGCCCCGGCGTTTCGCGGATCTCGAAGAACTGGGTCAGCGCGGTGGACAGCAATGACGGCTTGATACCGGGGAAATGGACCTCGACGATGCGGGCCAGAGTCTCGGCATCGGGAAAGCGGATGAAGTGGAAAAAGCACCGGCGAAGAAAGGCGTCGGGCAGTTCCTTTTCGTTGTTCGAGGTGATGATGACGACCGGGCGGTGCCTGGCGCGGATGGTTTCGCCGGTTTCGTAGACGAAGAATTCCATCCGATCGAGTTCCTGCAGCAGGTCGTTGGGAAACTCGATATCGGCCTTGTCGATCTCGTCGATCAGCAGGACGACGCGCTGGTCGGCCTCGAAGGCCTGCCACAGCTTGCCCTTGCGGATATAGTTGCGCACATCATTGACGCGCGGATCGCCCAGCTGGCTGTCGCGCAGCCGCGACACCGCGTCGTATTCGTAAAGTCCCTGCGCCGCCTTGGTGGTGGATTTGACGTGCCATTCGATCAGCGGCATGCCAAGCGCCGACGCGACCTGACGCGCCAGTTCGGTCTTGCCGGTGCCGGGTTCGCCCTTGACCAGCAATGGCCGTTCCAGCGTGATCGCGGCATTGACCGCGACCTTCAGGTCTTCGGTCGCGACATAGTGTTCCGTGCCTTCGAACCTGACCACGATGCATGTCCCCGATTGTGATGCGTCAGGTTGTAACGGTGACATGAAAATGCCGCAAGTAACCGCATTGATATAGTGACATGGCGCCCGCGTTGCTTTAATGCAGCGCCAGGGAGTTTTGGATGTCGAAAAGTGATTCAAGCAGCACGTTTCAGGGGCAAGAGGGAGAGAAGATGAAACCAGAGGTTTTCCTGCCAGACGACTATCGCCCGGCCGAGGATGAGCCGTTCATGAACGAAAGGCAGCTGGAATATTTCCGGCGCAAGCTGATCGCATGGAAGGAAGAGATCCTGGCCCAGTCGGCTGAAACCCTGGACGCCTTGGCCGAAAGTGCACGCAACGTTCCCGACCTCGCCGACCGTGCCAGCGAGGAAACGGACCGCGCGATAGAGCTGCGCACCCGCGATCGGCAGCGCAAGCTGATCGCCAAGATCGACGCGGCCCTGCGTCGGATCGAGAACGGCGAATATGGCTATTGCGAGGTCACCGGCGAACCGATCAGCCTGAAACGGCTGGATGCCCGCCCGATCGCGACCATGACGCTGGAGGCGCAAGAGCGCCACGAGCGCCGCGAACGCGTGCATCGCGACGACTAGGATCATCGCTCGCCCGGCCTTGGGCGCGCATGAAATCGGCGGGCGCCGGGGTGGCATTCCCCTGGCGCCCGTTTTCTTGTGAGCGCCCCCATCTTGTGCTTTACGCTGCCCGAAAAAGCGATGAACCGAAAAAGCGGCAAGAGGGCGAGCAGTCATGCAAGGAAGGCTGAAAGGGCGCGAGATCACCATCATCGGGGCCGGGATTGCGGGACTTGCCGCGGCCTGTGCCCTGGCGCTGTCGGGCGCCCGGGCCGTCGTTCTGGAACAGGCGGCCGAGATCCGAGAGGTGGGCGCGGGCATCCAGATCTCTCCCAATGGTGCGCGCGTGCTCGAAGCTCTGGGGCTGGGCGAAGAGCTTGTCGCGTCGTCCATGCGCGCCGAGGCTGTCGAGCTGCTGGATGGCGAGACGGGCAATCGCGTCGTCCGGCTGGATCTGAATGCGCATCCTGAAAGTGGGCGTTTTCGCCTGGTGCATCGCGCCGATCTGATTGCGCTTCTGGCGCGCGCAGCCCGGGATGCGGGCGTCGAGATCCGCCTTCTTCAACGTATCGAGGAGGTCGAGCTGGGCGATCATGCGCCTCGGCTGCGCACGGCACAGGGCGCGCTTGTCGAGACGGATCTGCTGATCGGCGCCGATGGCCTGCATTCGCGGGTCCGGTCCGCATTGAATGGCAGGGTCGCCCCGTTCTTCACGGGCCAGGTGGCGTGGCGCGCCACGATTCCCGCGCAGTCCGAAATGCCGCCGGTCGCGCGGGTCTATATGGGGCCGGGGCGCCATCTGGTGACCTATCCGCTGCGAAACGGGCGCCTTCGAAATATCGTCGCGGTCGAAGAGCGCCGTGACTGGGTCGAGGAAAGCTGGTCGTTGACGGATGACCCGCTTGCGCTGCGCATTGCCTTTGAGAACTTCCTTCCCGACGTCAGGGAGTGGCTGGAACGCATCGACCGCCCGAACCTGTGGGGGCTGTTCCGTCACCCGGTCGCAAGCCGTTGGCATGGGCATGGCGCGGTGATCCTGGGCGATGCCGCACATCCCACCCTGCCATTTCTTGCCCAGGGCGCGAACATGGCGCTCGAGGATGCCTGGATCCTGGCTCAGTCCCTGTCGCGCCTGCCGTTGACCGAGGCGCTGGAGTCCTACCAGGCTCAACGCGCGCCGCGCGTGCGCAAGATCGTCGAGGCCGCGAATGCCAATGCCCGGAACTATCATCTGTCGGGCCTGAAGCGGGACGTCGCGCATGCCGGCCTGAAGCTGATCGGCCGCGTTGCGCCCGACCGGCTGATCGGACGGTTCGACTGGATCTACCGTCACGACGTGACATCTGCCTGAGGTTCAGGCTGTTTCTCAGCCAAACCGGCATGAAAAAAAGGCGCCCGCAGGGGGCGCCTTTTGTGATTCCAGGGCCGCGATCAGCAGCTGTAATACATCTGGTATTCGATCGGGTGCGGCGTGTGCTCGTAGGCATAGACCTCTTCCCATTTCAGCGCCAGATAGCCCTCGATCTGGTCTTTGGTGAAGACGTCGCCCGCCAGCAGGAAGTCGTGGTCGCGCTCCAGGCATTCCAGCGCTTCGCGCAGGCTGCCGCAGACGGTCGGGATTTCGGCCAGCTCTTCGGGCGGCAGATCGTACAGGTCCTTGTCCGATGCCGGGCCCGGATCGATCTTGTTCTTGATGCCGTCAAGGCCAGCCATCAGCAGCGCGGCAAAGGCCAGATACGGGTTGGCCGAGGGATCGGGGAAGCGGGCCTCGACGCGCTTGGCCTTGGGGCTTTCCGTCCACGGGATGCGCACGCAGCCCGAGCGGTTGCGGGCGGAATAGGCGCGCAGCACCGGCGCCTCGAAGCCCGGGATCAGCCGCTTGTAGCTGTTGGTCGAGGGGTTGGTGAAGGCGTTCAGCGTCTTGGCGTGCTTGAGCAGGCCGCCGATGAACCACAGCGCCTCCTGGCTGAGATCGGCGTATTTGTCGCCCGCGAACAGGGGCTTGCCGTCCTTCCAGATCGACATGTTGACATGCATGCCCGACCCGTTGTCGCCCTTCATCGGCTTGGGCATGAAGGTCGCGGTCTTGCCATAGGCCGCGGCGACGTTGTGGATGACATACTTGTATTTCTGAAGGTTGTCGGCCTGTTCGGTCAGCGTGCCGAAGATCAGGCCAAGCTCGTGCTGGGCGCTGGCCACCTCGTGGTGGTGCTTGTCGACCTTCATCCCCATGCGCTTCATGGTCGACAGCATCTCCGAGCGCAGATCCTGTCCGGCATCGATCGGGTTGACCGGGAAATAGCCGCCCTTGTGCGGCGCGCGGTGGGCCTGGTTGCCCATCTCGTATTCGGTATCGGTGTTCCAGGCGGCATCGACCGCGTCGATCTGATAGCCCACCTTCTGCGGCGTCACCGAATAGCGCACGTCGTCGAAGACGAAGAATTCCGCCTCGGGCCCGAAATAGGCGACATCGCCGATGCCGGTCGATTTCAGATAGGCCTCGGCCTTGACCGCGGTGCCGCGCGGGTCGCGGCTGTAGGGTTCGCCAGTATCGGGTTCGACCACGTTGCAGTGCAGGCACAGCGTCTTCTCGGCATAGAACGGGTCGATATAGGCCGATTTCGGGTCCGCGATCAGCTTCATGTCGGACTGGTCGATCGACTTCCAGCCGGCGATCGAGGAGCCGTCGAACATGAACCCTTCCTCGAAGAAGTCCTCGTCGACGAGATCCGAGATCAGCGTGACATGCTGCAGCTTGCCGCGCGGATCGGTGAAGCGGACGTCGACATATTCGACCTCCTCGTCCTTGATCAGTTTCAGAACGTCCTTGGCGCTCATGTTCCGGGTTTCCCTTGCTTGTGGTTGTGCCTGTCAGGTCGGGGCAGCGGCCCCGCACTGGGTTTCAGATCGCGTCCTCGCCGGTCTCGCCGGTGCGGATGCGGATGACCTGTTCGACGGGGGTGACGAAGATCTTGCCGTCCCCGATCTTGTCGGTGCGCGCGGCCGAGATGATCGCCTCGATGGCGGCTTCGACCAGGTCGTCGGGCAGGACGACCTCGATCTTCACCTTGGGCAGGAAGTCCACGACATATTCGGCGCCCCGATACAGCTCGGTATGGCCCTTCTGGCGGCCAAATCCCTTGACCTCGATTACCGACAGGCCTTGAACGCCGACCTCTTGCAGGGCTTCCTTCACCTCGTCCAGCTTGAAGGGCTTGATGATGGCTTCGATCTTCTTCATGCGCGATTGCTCCCCGGTCCGGTCTGGTCCGCGTGACGCGGTCGGTTCCGTGTGACCACTTTCGCGCATGGCGCACAATCGGCTAGCATTCGGAGGCGGGCGACGCATGGCGAAAAATGGGGCGATTGCACAAAAAACAGGCAAACAGCCCGCCAAATGGTCAGATTTGAAACGCGAGGCAAGACGGTGAGTGAATCAGTCGACTTCGGCGTCCTTCTCGGCACCGCGGAAATGCGCGGGATCGAGCAGTCCGCCATCGCAAGCGGAGCCGTCACCGGACTTGACCTGATGGAACGCGCCGGCCGGGGCGTCGTCGAAGCCATGTTCGATCAATGGCCCGCGCTTGCCCGCGCTTCGTTCCGCACGCTGGTCCTGTGCGGCCCGGGGAACAATGGCGGCGATGGTTTCGTGATTGCGCGGATACTGCGGCAATGGGGTTGGGCGGTTGATCTGCTGCTGCTGGGCAGCCCTGATCGGTTGCCGCCCGATGCGCGCGTCAACCATGACAGGTGGGCAAGGATTGGGCCGGTGGGGCGGCTGGACCTTTCCGCGAAACTCGACCTGGGCGGGGTCGATGTCGTCATCGATGCCGTGTTTGGCACTGGCCTTTCACGCCCGTTCGAGTTCGACGGCCTTGCGCAGATCGCGCAGGTGGCTGCGCGCGACATTCCTGCCGGAGAATCCGATCACTGGCCCGGCAAGCGCATCGCGGTGGTCGCGGTCGATATCCCCAGCGGCCTTTGTGCCGATAGCGGGCGCATCCTGCGGCGCGCGGGCCGCGCGGTTCCGGTGGGCCGGCGCGCCCATCTGACCGTGACCTTCCATCGTCCGAAGCTTGGCCATTTCCTTGCCGAAGGGCCGGAAAGCTGCGGCAGGCTGGTCGTGAAACCGATCGGGCTGGAGACGCAACCCGACCCGGAACCCGGCATCCGCCTGACGGTGCCGCCAGGTGGTCTGGCAAAGGCTTCGGGGCACAAGTACCGGCACGGTCACGCGTTGATCCTGGGCGGACCGGCGGGGCGGGGCGGGGCGGCCCGCCTGGCTGCGCGCGCCGCCCTGCGGATCGGGGCGGGGCTGGTCACGATCGGAAGTCCACCCGAGGCGATGGCCGAAAATGCCGCCCGGCTGGATGCCGTCATGCTGCGACCCGTCAAGGACGCGGTCGAACTGAATGCGCTGCTGGAAGACCCAAGGATCAACGCGCTGTGCGTGGGGCCGGGGCTGGGAACGGGCGCGCGGGAAAGGGCGCTTGTGGCGGCAGCGCTTGCGCATCGCGGGGCATCGCTTGTGCTGGATGCCGACGCGCTGACGATTCTGGCCGCCGACGGGAGAAATTTCGCCGCGCTGCGCCCGGACTGCGTTCTTACGCCGCATGAAGGTGAGTTCGCACGCCTGTTTCCCGACATTGCCGACAGGCTGCGCGCCTTGCCCGAACAGGGGCCTGCCTATTCCCGGCTGGAGGCCGCCCGCGAAGCCGCGCGGCGCGCCGGCTGCGTGGTGCTGCTGAAGGGCGAGGATACGATCATTGCCGATCCCTCGGGCCGGTGCCGGATCAATTCGGCCAGCTACGGGCGCGCGGCGCCATGGCTGGCAACGGCGGGGTCGGGCGACGTTCTGGCCGGATTCGTTACGGGATTGATGGCGCGTGGTTTCGATCCCTTCGATGCTGCCTGCGCGGGCGCATGGCTGCATGTCGAAGCCGGGCGCGCATTCGGCCCCGGATTGATCGCCGAGGATCTTCCCGAAACGCTGCCCTGCGTGCTGCGGCGCCTTCTGGCTCAGGCGGCCTGAGCGGCGCCGTCCCGTGCAGCCGTGCAGGGTAAGGAAAGGCCCTCGGCCTCTACCATGGTTTCGGCATCGAAATGCAGCCGGTAAAGGCGAAGCGAAAGCCCTTGCGTGGGGACGAAGGCCACGCCATCCACGATATCGGCCAGGCGAACCCGGGCGCCAGAGGAAGGCAGGCGAACCTCAAGATGCGCGGGCAGCTCCAGCGCCTGGTCGGGCAGGTCGGGACCAAGCGCGCCTGCCGCCACGGTGACGCATGGGCCCGAGAATCGCCGCGTTTCGACCTTTCGCAATGTCATGGGTCCATCATCGGTCAGCACCGTCATTCCCGGTTCCAGAAAGTCCACGGGCAGGGCGCCGGCATCGGTCATCACGAACGTCCCCGAGGCGATTCCCTGCGGCAGGTCGCGGGCAGCGAAATGTGTCTCGCGCTGGAACTGTTCCTGGCTTGCATGGGTCATGTCATGTCTCCGTGCCAATGGTTCACGACAAGTCTGGCACTGAATTGAGGCAAAATTGCGCTGTCAGGCGGGCCATTCAGGTGCGTTTTTCCCCTCGCATCGCGTCACCAGACTTGTTAGAAGGACGCGGATTTCGGGGGCGGTCGGTCAGCGGCCGCTCTCAGGTATTGCGGGTGTGGCGAAATTGGCAGACGCACCAGATTTAGGTTCTGGCGCCGCAAGGCGTGGGGGTTCAAGTCCCTCCACCCGCACCATGGAAAAAAAGGACGAAGGAATGCAGGTCACCGAGACCCTCAAGGAAGGTCTGAAGCGCAGCTACACCATCACCGTGCCGGCTGCGGATCTTGACGCCAAGGTCAACGAAAAGCTGCTTGAAGCCCAGCCAGAGATCGAGATGAAGGGCTTCCGCAAGGGCAAGGTCCCGATGGCGGTGCTGAAGCGGCAGTTCGGTGACCGACTGCTGGGCGACGCGATGCAGGAAGCCATCGACGAGGCGATGCGCACGCATTTCGAAAAGACCGGTGATCGTCCCGCCCTGCAACCCAAGGTCGAGATGAAGGACGGCGAGACCTGGAAGAAGGGCGACGACGTCGTGGTCGAAATGTCCTACGAGGCCCTGCCCGAAATCCCCGAGGTCGATCTGTCGGCGATCAAGCTGGAGCGCCTGGTGGTCAAGGCCGAGGAAGACGCCGTGAACGAGGCGCTGGAGAGCCTGGCCAAGAGCGCGAAGAACTTCGAGGACCGCCGCAAGGGGGCGAAGGCCAAGGAAGGCGACCAGGTCGTCATCGACTTCGTCGGCAAGATCGACGGCGAGCCGTTCGAAGGCGGCTCGGGCGAGGATTACCCGCTGGAGCTTGGTTCGGGCGCGTTCATTCCCGGCTTTGAGGAGCAGCTGATCGGCGCCAAGGTCGGCGACGAAGTCGAAGTCAAGGTCACCTTCCCCGAGGAATACGGTGCCAAGCACCTGGCCGGCAAGGAAGCGGTGTTCGAATGCACCGTGAAGGCCGTCAAGGCGCCCAAACCCGCCGAGATCGATGACGAGCTGGCCAAGCGCTTTGGCGCCGAGAACCTGGAAGAGCTGAAGTCGCAGATTCGCGAGCGGATCGAGGCCGAATACGCCAATGCCTCGCGCCAGGTTCTCAAGCGCGCGCTGCTGGACCAGCTGGACAGCATGGTGTCGTTCGAACTGCCGCCAAGCCTTGTTCAGGCCGAGGCCGAGCAGATCGCGCATCAGCTGTGGCATGACGAGCATCCCGACCATCAGGGCCACGATCACGAGAAGATCGAGCCGACCGAAGAGCACGTGAAACTGGCCGAGCGCCGCGTGCGCCTGGGGCTGCTGCTGGCCGAAATCGGTCAGAAGAAGAATGTCGAAGTCACGGATGCCGAGATGACCCAGGCCGTCATCAACCAGGCGCGTCAATATCCGGGTCAGGAACGTGCGTTCTTCGAGTTCGTGCAGAAGAACCCTGCCATTCAGCAGCAGCTGCGTGCGCCGATCTTCGAAGACAAGGTCGTCGACGCCATCGTCGCCGATGCTCAGGTGACCGACAAGGAAGTCAGCAAGGACGACCTGCAGAAGGCCGTCGAGGCCCTGGACGAGATCTGATCGTCTGCTGGAACGGTTTCAGGGGGCCGCGCCAAGGGCGCGGCCCTTTCATGTTCCGCCGGTATCGGTGCCCCGGTCCGTGGCTGTCGCGTCCGCGCCGTCGCGTTGCGCGACGCGCGCCAGTTCCCGCTGCAAATCGCCATAGCCTGTCAGGCGTCGCTCATAGGCCAGCCCCAGACGCTGGGCGCATTCGCGCGCCCTTGCATCGAGGTCCGAGTCGTCGGTCTGGGCCAGATAGACCAGCTTTTCGTAGTTGCCGAACATCATGTCCCGCAGCTCGGGGTGGCGGTCCAGGCCCATCGGTCGCCAGACAAAGGCATCAAACTGGCGCACCAGGAAATCGGTCAGGTAGAAGGCCGTTGCCTCCTCGCGCGTCGCGAAGATTTCGTTTCCTTCAAAGAATGAGTAGCAATGCGGGCCCGGCACCATCTGGACGCCCAGCTGCTCGCAGCGCCGCTGCAATTGTCCGCCCGTTCCGCAATCGGCATAGACGACATAGATCGTTTCATAGCGGGCGCGATTTTGTTCGACGGCGCGGGTGACCGCCTCGGTGATGCGGTCGGGCCAGAGATGCAGTTTTGCGGGCAGGCAGGTCAGGTCCATATGGTCCCAGCCATTGGCGCTCTTCAGGTCCAGGATCTCGCGCGCAAGGGCCCCGCATGCGATCAGCAGGATCCGGCCCTTGCCGGTTTCCCGCAGGCCGGCTTCGGTCAATGTGGTGTCGTCGGGCAGAGTGTCCGTCATTGCCTGTATCCGGCCAGTGCGCGCATGGCGAGTGCAACAATAAGCAAGGGAAGGATCGCGCCTGCGCCCATTGCGTTCGGCACCAGTTGCGACGCGGCCAGCAGCGTCAGCGACGCTGCCGCGAAAACAAGCGCGAGTATCACCAGCAGGTGTTTCATCTGCTCTCTCCCTGGGTTCAATGTGGGCGTCCGCGGGCCTCGGTGCAAACGAAAAAAGGCCGGGCGCGGGCCCGGCCAGGAAGAGGTTCCGCGGGGATAACGGGAACCTGACCTATTGCCAGAAGGGACGGCGGATTTCGCGGTCGCGCGTCAGGGGGTCGATGCCGATGTCACGCAGCAGGGTCTCGTCCAGATCGGCAAGCGCCAGTCGGGTACGCCGGCGTGCGGCCCAATGAGACAGGGTCCGTGCGATGGATCGCACAAGGCCGTTCAAACCCACTCTGCCCATCGGGGCTGTGACGTGTCTGGCATAAGCAGGCATGGCAAACCTGTGTATTGATACAATGTGAATTGATTGGTATCGAAAGGCTACAATGACACGAAATTCTGCGCCAGAGGTTTATTGTGGCTGATACAATATGGTTGCCGGACCTGTCCGGTCACGAAGGCCCGAAATATCTGGCGCTGGCCCGCGCCCTGCGTGAAGCGGTGCGTGACGGTCAGTTGCGCGAGGGCGACAGGTTGCCACCGGTGCGCGATCTGGCATGGAAGCTGGGGATTACGCCTGGAACCGTGGCACGCGCCTATCAGATCGCAACGCAAGAGGGGCTTCTGGAGGCCGCCGTCGGCCGTGGGACCTATGTGGCCTCAACGCGGCCGAAATTTGGCGCGGATCAACCGCTTATGCTGGATCCGCGGCCGGATCTGCCAATGGTGGTCGAACTTCGCTCGCCGCAGATTCCCGATGTCGGTCAGGCCCAGGCGATCGCCGACATCCTTTCGACCCTGGGTGCTGCGAAGTGTCAGGACTATCTGGGCTATGCCGGCTTGCGACGCGATCACAGGCTGCGCGAATTGTATGTGGAATGGTTGAGCGACCGCATCCTGGGGCAGATCGGCCCCGAGGATATTGTATTGACACATGGTGGGCAAAACGGATTGAACGTCGCCCTGCAATGCTGCCTGAAGGGTGCGCGGCCTCATGTCATTTGCGAAGAACTGGCCTATCCCGGCTTTCGCCATGCGGCACGGCTGAACCGGGCAGAGCTTGTTCCGGTGGCGCTGGATGGTGATGGGATGCGCCCGGACGCGCTGGACGTCGCCTGCCGCCGCACGGGCGCACGGATCGTGATGGTGACGACCGAGGCGCAAAACCCGACGGCGGTGCGCATGTCTTCGGATCGGCGGGCCGCCCTGGTCGAAGTCGCGCGCAGGCACGACCTGCAGATCATCGAGGATGACTGCTATTCGGTCGAGCGTTCGACCGATCCGTCGCTGCGCGCTCTGGCGCCCGAGCGCACGTGGCATGTCAGCTCGATCTCCAAATCGGTGGTTGCAGGTCTGCGTCTTGGCGCGATTGTCTGTCCGACGGGCCTGGGCGAAGCGGGGCGGCTGGCCGCGCAACACGCCTATTTCGGTCTTGCCCGCCCCGTGGCCGATATCGTCGAGGCTCTGTTCGAGACGGGCGAGGCGACCGAATTGCGCGACAGGGTGAACCGTGTATATGCGCGCAGGCTGGAAATGGCGGTCAACGCGCTGGGGGCCTATGATCTGTCGTGGCAAAAGGGGCTGGCATTTCTGTGGCTGCGTCTGCCGGTGGGCTGGCGGGCCTCGACCTTCACGCGTGAGGCCGAGGCGCGGGGCGTTCTGGTGCGCTCGGCCGACGAATTCGCGCTGGTGGACGGTCACGCGCCCAACGCGGTGCGGATCGCGCTGAACGGGGCCGTGCCCGAGCCCGATTTTGCGCGTGCGCTGGACGTCATGGCCCGGCTGCTGCCGAACCCGCCGGGCGATCTTCCGGTCTAGACCGCCCTTGGGGCATGGTTGCGGCGAACGGCCCGCTTGCCTAAACCATGGGCGCGCATAGGCAAGGAGACAATGCAGATGATTCGTGAATTGCGTTTCGGACGCCGGCCGGCAAAGTCGGGGCAGGCCAATGCAATGGTGATTTTCCTGCACGGCTATGGGGCGGATGGCGCGGATCTTCTGGGCCTTGCCGATCCCTTGGCGCCGCATCTTCCCAACACGGTCTTCATCGCACCGGACGCGCCCGAGAAGTGCCGCAACAACCCTTTCGGGTATCAGTGGTTCCCCATTCCCTGGCTGGACGGTTCCAGCGAAGAGGAATCGCGCGCAAGCTTTCGTCAATCGGTCGATGATCTGAATGCCTTTATCGATGCACGGCTGGCCGAAGAGGCAATGACTCCCGATCAGCTTGCCGTGGTCGGGTTCTCGCAAGGCACGATGATGGCGCTGCATGTTCTGCCGCGGCGGCCCGAACCGGTCGCGGCGATCGTCGGGTTCTCGGGGCGGTTGCTTGACCCCGAACTGCTTGAAAAGGAAGCCGTCAGCAAACCGCCGGTATTGTTGTGTCATGGCGATCAGGACCCGATGGTTCCCTTTGCCGACATGCAGGTCGCGGGGCAGGCGCTGTCCCAGGCGGGGTTCGAGACCTACGCCCATGTCATGAAGGGCACGGGCCATGGCATATCTCCGGACGGATTGTCGGCCGCGCTGGGGTTCTTGCGCCAGAAATTGCCGCAGGGCTGAATTGGGGCTTGAAACCCCCTGGGCGATGCTTAACTTTCGAACCAGAACGTTGAGGGAGACGGAAGAATGTTGCTAGTCGCGCTGACCGCTTTCGCAGCCATTCTGGTGGGGGCGGGGATCGTGGCGTCTCTACCGCCTATGGTCAGCCAGCCGGTCCCCGTGCGCGTCAGCGATCGCCGTCATCCGGGGCATCTGTCGCACCGGGGCTGAACCACAGCGCCTCTTCTCCGAATTCGATCGAATTGCCCGCCGGGTCGCGGACATAGATCGATCTGGCGCCGTTCGGCCATGCGATTTCGGCTTCGATCGCGATCCCGTGGCGTTCCAGGTGCAAACGCCAGGCATCCAGTTCGTCCCTGTCCACGCGAAAGCAGTAATGCCCAGGGCCGGTTGCGCCATGTGCGGGAACGGGCAAAGCCGCGTCCGGGCGGGGCGGGGACAGGGTTGCGCGGGGATCAAAGACCAGCAGTACCGACCGGCCGACGGCGAAAAAGACGTGCCGCCCCGGCTTGCGCGCGATGACCGTCAGTCCGACGATATCGGTGTAGAACCTTTCGGCCCGATCCAGATCGGTGGCATAAAGGGCGGCCTCCAGCGTTCCGGTTACCCTAGGCATCGTGTCATCTTCCCGTGATCTGCATGGAATAGAAGCATAGCGCAGATGGCGGGGCTTGTCAGACGCCATACGCCATATATAGTTGTGGATAAGTTGGGCGGACCCGCCCGCCGGGGCCGTTCGGACAACCCGCCCAGGGCTGTTGCCGGGACGGCTGAAACCGGTCCGTCCCCGCTGCCCGCGCAGACGAGGACGATGCCATGCTGCAAGATGGCGCCCATCAGGACTTCAGAACCGAATTCGTACGGGATCCCGCCGCCATTCGGCATTATCCGGCACTTGTCCTGAATGCCGATTTTCGGCCGCTTTCCTACTTCCCGCTGTCCCTATGGCCGTGGCAAGAGGCGATCAAGGCGGTCTTCCTGGACCGCGTGACGATCCTTGCGGAATATGACAGGGTCGTCCGGTCGCAGAGGATGGCGATACGGATACCCTCGGTCGTTGTTCTGAAGGATTATGTGAAACCCAAGAAGCGCGTGGCCTTCACGCGCTTCAATCTTTTTCTGCGCGACGAATTTTCCTGTCAGTATTGCGGCTCGAAGGGCGATCTGACGTTCGATCACGTTCTGCCGCGGTCGCTGGGCGGTGTGACAAGCTGGGAAAACGTCGTCGCCGCCTGTTCGCCCTGCAATCTGCGCAAGGCGAACAAACCGTTGGAGCGGTCAGGCCTGACCTTGCGTCGCAAACCTTATCGCCCGACGGCCGAGGATCTGCAAAGGATCGGGAGGCGTTTTCCGCCAAACCATCTGCACGAAAGCTGGACGGACTTCCTGTATTGGGATGCCGAGCTCGAGGCCTGAATCTGCTTCCCGGCGTTGCCGTATGCATTCGGGGGGATGCTGGCCAACGCCAAAGGGGGACACATGGTCGATCGGTTCTTTCAGCCGGTTTCAGGGATGGATCTTCCGCGCTTTGCGGGTGTGCCCAGCTTCATGCGGCTGCCCCATCTGGGCATGGATCATCCGCGTATCGGGGATGTCCAGATCGGTTTTGTCGGACTTCCCTGGGATGGCGGCGTCACGAACCGTAGCGGCGCGCGGCACGGCGCAAGGCAGATTCGCGACCTGTCCACTATGGTCCGGGCTCAGCACCCGGTCACGGGCCTGCGCCCGTTCGAGGCCGTGAACTGCGCCGATCTGGGCGACGTGAACCCCAATCCGGTTGACAATGGCGATACGTTGCGCCGGTTTCAGGACCATTTCGCCGGCCTGCGCGCGCGGGGCATTCGGCCCATCGCCGTGGGTGGCGACCACCTGTGCACCTTGCCGATCCTGCGCGCTCTGGCTGCGGATGGCCCGTTGGGACTGGTTCATTTCGATAGCCACACCGATCTGTTTCCACCCTATTTCGGCGGCTCGGCCCTGACGCACGGCAACCCGTTTCGCGTGGCGGTCGAGGAGGGGCTGCTGGATCCCGGCCGCATGGTCCAGATTGGCATTCGGGGTACGATGTATGACAGCGCCGATCGCGATTTCGCGCGCGACCACGGCATTCGCATCGTCACGATCGAAGAGATGTTTGATCGCGGTATCCCTGACGTGATGGCAGAGGCGCGCGAAATCGTCGGAAGCGGCCCTGCCTATCTGTCCTACGATATTGATTTCGTCGATCCCTCGGTCGCGCCTGGCACGGGCACGCCCGAATGGGGCGGGCCGAACGCCTATGACGCGATGTGCGTGGTGCGCGAATGCCGTGGTCTGAACATCGTCGCGGCCGATCTCGTCGAGGTTTCTCCGCCGCTTGATCCCACGGGGGGAACGGCCTGGCTGGCGGCATCGCTCTTGTTCGAAATCCTGTGCGTCATGGTCGAGGCCGAACGCAAGCCCACCACATGAGCAATTGGAAAGACTTGGGGTGATGGAGCGGGTGAAGGGAATCGAACCCTCGTCGTCAGCTTGGGAAGCTGCTGCTCTACCATTGAGCTACACCCGCCTCTGGGCCGTTCATTATCGCGGCTCATGACTTCGTGCAAGAGGGTCAGTCATCCGGACTGCCGATCCAGACATCGGCCCAGATGGGCAGATGGTCCGATGCGATCCGCGCCGGTGGTGCCTGGAACGTTCCGGCATCGATCAGATGCAACCCGAACCCGACGGCGATGCGATCCAGAGCGCCCATCGGGCCGGGCGCCGGAAAGGTGCGGCCCGGGGCGTGCAGGCGAAAGTCCGGCGCCAGATGTTCGCCGCAGCCCGAGGCTGACCAATCGTTGAAATCGCCCAGAATCGCGGTCGGCATGACGGGCCTGTGGCTGATCGCGGCCCGGATCGCCGCCAGCTGCATCACCCGGCTGCGCTTGACAAGGCCCAGATGCACGCCGATCACGCGCAAGGGGCCCGCGCGGGTTTCCAGCTCGGCCAGAACCGCGCCGCGCGGCTCCAGCCCCGGCAGGACGATGCGGCGCAGCGCGATGGGCGCGATCTCGGGGCGGACAAGAATCGTCTGCCCGTGCCAGCCCAGGCTGGGCCCGTCCAGCGCGAAAGCCAGCACCCGCAGGCCCGTCGCGCGTTCCAGCAAGCCCATGGGCATGGCGGCCGGACGCTGACCCAGGCGGTGATCCACTTCCTGCAGGGCGACGATATCGGCGTTCAGCGCCGCGATGACCTTGGCGTTGCGCGCAGGCTTGCGCCTGCGGTCCATGCCGAGGCACTTGTGAAGGTTGTATGAGGCAAGCCGCAGGCGCATGCCAATGACTTAGTCGTTCGGCGATGAATGTTGAAGATCTCCGGCTCTGCCCCTAGATGGGGCGCATGTGGTACAAGCGACTTCGCCGCCAGCCTCTTGTGGTCCAGGTTATCTGGGCGGTTCTTGCCGTGGCCTTTCTTGCCGCATTGGTGGAGTTTCGGTGGTCGCTTGCATTCGTTTCCGTGGCGACCTTTGGTCTGTCATTGCTGCCGGTCTTCTTTACGCAGCGTTTCGGAATCCGCCTGCCGACGTCTTTCTTTGCGGCCATCGTCGTGTTCGTCTTCGCGACGATCTTCCTGGGCGAGGCAATGGATTTCTACAACCGGTTCTGGTGGTGGGATATCGCCCTGCATGGCGGATCGGCATTGGGCTTTGGCCTGATCGGTTTCCTTTTCATGCTGATGCTGTTCGAGGGCGACCGCTATGCCGCGCCGCCATGGGCCGTTGCCTTCATGGGGTTCTGTTTCGCCCTGTCCATAGGCGCCCTGTGGGAGATCTTCGAATTCGCCATGGACCAGACATTCGGCACGAACATGCAGAAGTCGGGCCTGATGGACACGATGGGCGACCTGATCGTGGACACGATCGGGGCTGCGATCGGGGCGATGTCCGGGTTTGCCTATCTGAAGGGCAAGGAACTGGGCGGGCTGACCTTCTTCATCAAGGACTTCATCCAGCGCAACCGTCACAAGTTCCGGCGCTTTCGACGCTAAAATTTTCGTCAAGTGCCGCAAAAGGTTCGGCGCACGATCTCGTCCGGCTGCGGCGCGGCCATGAGATCGTGGTCCTCCTCGTGCGGGGCATAGGGGCGTCTGGTGGCTTCGCACAGGCGATGAAATGGCGCGAAGTCGCCCTCCAGCGCGGCCTTGATGGCCTGTTCGATCCGGTGGTTGCGCGGGATGATCGCGGGGTTCGATGCGCGCATGATGGCCATGGGATCGGCACCCTGCCGCGCCAGCCGCGCGCGCCAGCGCCGCCGCCATTCATGGAACGGGGCAGGGTCGCGGAATTCCCCCGCGGCGGTGTCATGTCCCAGACCATGGAACACACGCGTGAAGTCGGCCTCTTGCGCCGCCATGATCGAGAGCAGATCGCCGATCAATGCCGCGTCATCCGGTTCGGGATTCTCCAGCCCGATCTTGGCGCCGAACAGCCGAAGCCATTCGGACTGATAGACGGGGGTAAAGCGGTTGATCGCCTCGGTCGCATCCTTGATCGCCTGATCCTCGGGACCCAGAAGCGGCAGCAGCGCGGACGCGAACTGGGCCAGGTTCCACAGCGCGATCTGCGGCTGGTTGCCATAGGCATAGCGGCCGAACTGGTCGATCGAGGAAAAGACCCGTTCCGGGTGATAGACGTCCATGAAGGCGCAGGGGCCATAATCGATCGTCTCGCCCGATACGGCCATGTTGTCGGTATTCATCACGCCGTGAATGAAGCCCAGTGCCATCCAGCGCGCGATCAGTCGCGCCTGCGCCTCGGCCACGGCAACGATCAGTTGCAGGGGGCCGTCCGCATCGGGATAGTGCCGGCAGATGACATGGTCGGTCAGCAGTCGCAGGGCCTCGGTATCGCCGCGCGCGGCGAAGTACTGGAACGTACCCACGCGAATGTGGCTGGAGGCCACGCGCACGAGGATCGCGCCGGGCAGACCGGTTTCGCGCCAGACGGTTTCGCCGGTCGACAATGCCGCCAGGGCGCGGGTCGTGGGCACGCCAAGCGCGGCCATCGCCTCGGAGACGACATATTCGCGCAAGACAGGCCCCAGCCAGGCCCGCCCGTCGCCGCGCCGCGAGAACGGCGTCGGACCCGATCCTTTCAACTGGATGTCCAAGCGCGCGCCATCGGGCGCCACGACTTCGCCCACAAGCAGCGCGCGCCCGTCGCCAAGTTGTGGCACCCAGCCGCCGAACTGATGACCGGCATAGGCCTGTGCCAGCGGCTCGGCGCCTTCGGGAACGGCATTTCCCGACAAGAAGGCGATGCCTTCAGGGCTGCGCAGTTCCCCGGGTTCAAGCCCCAGCCGCCGGGCCAGGTCATCGTTCAAGGCGATCAGTTGCGGCGCGCGTACGGGGGTGGCGCGCTGGCGCACATACAGACGCTCGGGCAGGCGGGCATAGGAATTGTCAAAGGCGATATTCAGGGTCATGCAGCCTAGATAGGCGCCATCGCGGCCGTAACAAAGGCCAAAGGCGTCACAGGCGTGCGAGCCGCTCGGTCAGAAGGCGATAGAATCCATCCGCATCCACGTCGCGCATGAACATGGCGTTGGCGGGACGGTCGGTTACGCGCCACCAATCGGCAACCGTCATGCCGGTGGTGAAACGGCCTTCGGTCTCGATCTCGACATTGAGATGGCGGCCGGAAAACAGGTCCGGCTGCAGAAGATAGGCAATGGTGCAGGGGTCGTGAAGCGGCGCGCCTTCGGAACCGTATTTCGCCATGTCGTAGCGTTCGAAGAAATCGGTCCAGCTGGCCACGGCATGGCCGACCCGCGTGCCCAGGGCGCGAAACGCCTCGACCCGCGCGCGCGTGGTCAGGACCTTGTGCGTCACATCCAGCGGCATTACGACCAGCGGCACACCCGAGCCAAAGACGATGCGCGCGGCCTCTGGATCGACATAGATATTGAATTCGGCGGCGGGGGTGACGTTGCCGACCTCGAAATACGCCCCGCCCATCAGAACGATTTCCGCCACGCGCGGGACGATGCCGGGCGCGCGCTGAAAGGCCGTTGCGATATTGGTCAGCGGCCCGATCGGGCACAGCGTAACGGTTCCTTCGGGCTCGTCGTGCAGGGTCTGGATCAGGAAATCCACGGCGTGCCCCTCGGCCAGGGGCATCGTCGGTTCGGGCAGGGCGATCCCGTCAAGGCCGCTCTTTCCGTGGACATATTCGGCGGTGACAAGATCGCGGTTCATCGGCCGGTCGCAGCCGGCAAAGACCCGTATATCCGTGCGGCCGGCCAGTTCGCAGACGATCCGGGCATTGCGCGCGGTCAGGGCCAGCGGCACGTTGCCCGCAACGGCCGTGATGCCCAGAAGCTCCAGTTCGGGCGAAGCGAGCGCAAGAAGGATGGCCACGGCATCGTCCTGACCGGGATCGGTGTCGATGATGATCTTGCGTGGGCGCGTCATGTGGCTTGTTTCCCGTATCTGTCGTCGATTTGCGCGAAGGCTGCCCCGAGTGCGGGGAATTGTCCACGGGTCCAGTCGAAGATCGTCGGATCCGGCACATCAAGAAGACACAAACGGCCCCGGGGTGACCCCCGGAGCCGAAAAGTCAATATTTTGGCAATTTAGCCGTCGAAGTTCACTTCTTCCATCAGCTTCAGGGCCGCCGGGCGCGAACGCGCGACATCCATCAGGTTCAGCGTGTCGGGCGTGAATTCGCCCCAGCTTGCCACCACGGGCGACAGCGCTACGCCGGGCTTGACGGGGAATTCGTAGTTCAGCTCGGCATAGATCTGCTGTGCTTCGTCCGAGGCCAGGAATTCCATCAGTTTCAACGCGGCCTCGCGGTTCGGGGCGGCCTTGGTCATGGCCACGCCCGAGACGTTCATGTGCGTGCCGCCATTTTCAAAGACCGGATAGATGATGCGGACCGAGTTCGCCCATTCCTGCTGCTCGGGATCCTCCAGCATCTTGCCCATGTAATAGGTGTTGCCCAGGCTGATGTCGCATTCGCCGGCCCAGATCGACTTGACCTGCGCGCGGTCGTTGCCTTCGGGCTTCTTGGCCAGGTTCGCCTTCAGGCCCTTCAGCCATTCGCGGGTATAGTCGATGCCGTGATGTTCGATCATCGCGGCCGTCAGGCCAAGATTGTAGTCATGGGTGCCCGGACGCGTGCAGATGCGTCCTTTCCATTTGGGATCGGCCAGGTCTTCGTAGGTCGTTACCTCGCCGTCGGCCACGCGTTCCTTGCTGGCATAGACGACGCGCGCACGGGTCGTCAGGCCGAACCACTGGTTGCCCGGATCGCGGAATTCCGCGGGGATGTTGGCGGTCAGGACCTCTGACTCGACAGGCTGGGTCACGCCGGCATCGACAACCTCGGCAAGGCGCGCGATGTCCACGGTCATGACCAGATCGGCCGGGCTGCGGTCGCCTTCGTTGACAAGACGTTCGACCATGCCCTTGTCGATCGTGGCCACATTCACTTCGATCCCGGTCTTTTCGGTAAAGCGATCGAAGAGCGGCTGGATCAGTTCGGGCTGCCGCAGGGAATAGACGTTCACCTCTTCGGCGGCCAGCGGGGTGGCAATTGCGGCAAGCGCCAGGGCAAAGATGGGCATGCGGGTCATAATTCACGACTCCTTTTGTCAGGTTATGGCGGCGTTATTGCCGAGCCGGATTCCCCCGTCAATACCCGACAAAAAAAATCGGAAAAATTTTCAGGGTGTGGAAGCGACCTCGTCCGAATGGTGCTGCTTCTCTGTCTGCTTCACCTGGTTCCAGATCGCGTCCATCTCTTCCAGGGTGCTGTCACTGGGGGTCTTGCCGCGCCGGGCAAGTTCGGCCTCGATCGCCTTGAAACGGCGCGTAAACTTGGAATTTGCCGCACGCAGAGCAGCTTCCGGGTCAATCTTTAGATGGCGCGCAAGGTTTGCCATGACGAACAACAGATCGCCGAACTCCTCGAAGACGTCCTGTTGGCTCTTGTTCTGCCGGGCTTCGACAAGTTCGCGTGTCTCTTCGGCGATCTTGTCCAGTACCTGATCAGTTGCCGGCCAGTCGAAACCGACGCGTGCGGCGCGTGACTGCAGCTTGACCGCACGGGTCAGGGCCGGCAAGCCCAGGGCCACACCGTCCAGAACCCCGGCATTTGCCTTGCTGGCGCGCTCGGCGGCCTTGATACGTTCCCAGTCTCGGGTCTGCTGTTCGGCTGTCTTGTCACGACTCTCATCGCCAAAGACATGCGGGTGGCGGGCGATCATCTTGTCGCAGATCAGGCGCACGACCGCGTCGAAATCGAACAAGCCGGCCTCTTCGGCCAGGCGCGCATGATAGACGGACTGGAAGAGAAGATCGCCCAGTTCGCCCTTCAGGTCTTGCCAGTCACGACGCTCGATCGCATCGGCGACCTCGTGGGCCTCTTCGATCGTGTAGGGCGCAATCGTGTCGAATGTCTGTTCGATATCCCAGGGGCAGCCAGTCTCGGGGTCGCGCAGGCGCGCCATGATCTCGACCAGCCGGGCGATGCCGCCCTGCGGGTCATGGACCAGACGATCGGACGCCTCCTTGCCGGGGGTCTTTCTGCTGTCAGACATCTGCTGTCTCCTGTTGCATATCTTGGCGGCAGCTAAGCCGACAGATTGGCCGAAGTCCACCGGGTCGGCTGAACGTGTCTTTGGCTTGACGAATCAATGCGGTCGGCGCTTGGCTTGGCGCACCGGATCGGTGGCGTCTCCGGCACGAATGACGCCAGTGACAAAGGTCGGCCAAGGCGGTGCGGCCGCCCCACACGGATGGGGCATCCAGATGACGGAGCAATCGGATGGCATTGGAAGACGCGAAGCGTCAGGTCGATCTGGCCTTCACGCGACCCGAGCGGCGTGGACTGGCCTTCGAGAATACCTTTGGCGGCGCGACCAGTTTCCTGCGCAGGCGCTATACCAAGGATCTGTCGGGGGTCGATCTGGTCGTAACCGGTGTTCCGTTTGATCAGGCCGTCACGAATCGGCCGGGCACGCGCTTCGGACCGCGCGCGATCCGCGAGGCTTCGACACTGCAGCCATTCGACCCGCCCTATGGCTGGGGCTTCTCGCCGCTCGATGAATTCGACATCGTCGACTATGGCGACCTGGCTTTCGACTATGCCGATGTCGCGGCCTTTCCCGACCGTCTGACCGATCATGTCCGTACCATCCTGCAGGCTGGCCCCGGAACGATTGCCCTTGGCGGCGATCACTATGTGACGTTTCCGATCCTGCGGGCCTATGCGGAACGGTTTGGGCCCTTGTCGCTGATCCATTTCGACGCCCATTCCGACACCTGGCCCGACGACGACATGAGCCGGATCGATCATGGCACCATGTTCTACAAGGCAATCAAGCTGGGTCTGATCGACCCCGCCCGTTCTGTTCAGATCGGCATCCGCACGCATAATGACGACTTCATGGGCATGAACGTGATCGATGCACGCAGCGTGCACGAAGAGGGCGCGGCCGAGGTTGCGCGGCGCATCCGCCGGATCGTGGGTGACCATCCCTGTTATCTGACGTTTGACATTGACTGTCTCGATCCCGCTTTCGCGCCGGGGACGGGAACCCCCGTCTGGGGTGGGCTTGCCTCGTGGCAGGCGGCTGCCATTCTGCGCGACATCGCGGGTGTTCGGCTGGTGGGCGGCGACGTGGTCGAGGTCTCTCCGGCCTATGACACGACCGGGGCGACGGCCATCGCGGGTGCCCATGTCGCGCATGAACTGATCTGCCTGTATCTGTGGATGCGGAGAAGCACGTGAAACCGGTCCTGATAGTTGTCGTTGCCCTGGTGGGCGCGGGTCTTGCATGGATTCGCCTTGCGCCCTCTGATCCTACGCGTTGGCATGTGGCGCCGCGATTGCCGGCCGACCTTGCCCCGCAGCCGCCGGGGCCAGAGGCCGTTCTGCCACAGACCGGCGGCGCCCATGCCTTGATCCGACTGCAGGGTGTGACCCCCGAGAAAGCCCTTGCGCAACTTGACGCCATCGCGCGGTCCACGCCGCGGACAGTGCGGCTTGCGGGCGATCCCGCGCAGGGGCGGATCACCTGGATCACGCGGTCGCGCCTGTTTGGATTTCCCGATTACACCACCGCCGAGGCGCGCGCTGCGGATGGCGGGGCAATCGTGACGATCCACGCCCGGCTGCGCTTTGGGTACAGCGACATGGGCGTGAACGCCGCGCGGCTGCGTGACTGGCTGGCCCGGCTGGCGGATGCACAAGCCTGACCCCTTGACCCGGAACGCCCCAGACGCCAAACCCGCGCCATGATACCGCATGACAAGCTCGACCAGATCGTACAGCGACTCGAATATCTCGAGGCACGACTGTCTGCCGGCGCCGATCCGGCGGATATTGCGCGCCTGAGCCGGGAATATTCCGAGCTGAAGCCCGTCGTGGCCGAAATTCGGGCCTATCGTCAGGCATTGTCCGACCTGGCCGAGGCCGAAACCATGCTGGAAGACCCCGAAATGCGCGCGCTGGCCGAGGAAGAGATCCCGGCCCTGCGGGCCCGTATCCCCGAGATGGAGCAGCGACTGAAGCTGGCGCTGTTGCCCAGGGACGCGGCCGATTCCCGGCCTGCGATCCTCGAGATCCGTCCCGGAACGGGCGGCGAGGAGGCCGCGCTGTTCGCCGCGGACCTTCTGCGCATGTATCAGAAATTCGCCGAACGGCAGGGATGGCGCTTCGAAATCCTCGAGTTGTCCGAAACGGAGCTGGGGGGGATCAAGGAAGTCGTTGCCAGGATCGCGGGCGAGGGCGTCTTCGCCCGACTGAAATTCGAATCCGGCGTGCATCGGGTCCAGCGCGTGCCGGAAACCGAGGCGGGTGGACGCATCCATACCTCGGCCGCGACTGTCGCCGTTCTGCCCGAGGCAGAGGATGTCGAGATCGAGATCCCCGACTCCGACATTCGCATCGATACGATGCGGGCATCGGGCGCGGGTGGGCAGCATGTGAACACGACCGACTCGGCGGTGCGGATCACGCATATTCCGACCGGGATTGTGGTCACCAGTTCCGAGAAATCCCAGCATCAGAACCGCGCCAATGCGATGGCCGTCCTGCGCGCCCGTTTGTATGACATGGAGCGTCGAAAGGCCGCCGAACAGCGTGCGGCCGAACGCAAGGCCCAGGTCGGGACAGGCGACCGGTCGGAACGCATCCGCACCTACAACTTCCCGCAGGGCCGGATGACCGATCACCGTATCGGGCTGACATTGTATCGGCTGGGCGAGATCATGCAGGGCGATCTGACCGAGGTGACCGACGCCCTGATCGCCGCCGACCAGGCCGCAAGGCTGGCCGAGATGGAAGGCCAATCATAGTGGCCGAGCGCGCATCGCGTCTGCTAGCCGAAGCCGTGCGGGCCCTGCGGGCGGCCGGGATCGACACGCCTGAAAGGGATGCGCGCCGGCTTCTCGCCCATGCCGCTGGAGTGGCGCCCGACCGCGTGACCCTGCTACTGTCCGAGGATCTGGTAGACGATCAGGCGGACGCCTTTCGCGGCCTGGTCGCGCGCCGCGCCGCGCGGGAACCGGTCAGCCAGATCCTTGGCCGGCGGGAATTCTTTGGCCTTTCCTTTTGCGTGACGCGCGACACGCTGGACCCGCGCCCGGAAACCGAATTGCTGGTCGAAGCCGCCCTGGCGCGACCGTTCCAGCGCGTTCTGGATCTGGGAACCGGGACCGGCTGTATTCTGCTGTCCTGTCTGTTCCATCGGCCAGCGGCCCAAGGGGTTGGGGTGGATGTTTCCCCGGCCGCGCTGCAGGTCGCCAGGAAAAATGCCGCGGCCCTTGGCCTGTCGGACAGGGCGGAATTCGTTCAGTCCGATTGGCTCACCAATGTGCAGGGCCGATTTGACCTGGTCGTTTCCAATCCACCCTATATTTCGCTGGATGAAATGGCGCGGCTGTCCCCAGAGGTCCGCGAATGGGAGCCGCATCTGGCGCTTACGCCCGGCGGTGACGGGCTGGAGGCCTATCGCGCGATCGCGGCAGGAATCGGCCGGGTTCTTGCGCCCGGAGGGCGGGTCCTGCTCGAGATTGGCCCGACACAGGCCGCGGATGTCTGCAGGATCCTTGCAGATGCGGATTTGCACGGCATCGAGGTGCTGCGCGATCTTGACGGCCGGGACCGGGTTGTCTGCGCGCAATCGTGATGCGGACCGGGCAGCGGGTTCTTGCGCATCGGGGCAGCGATCTGACATACTGTTGCGGAAATCCACCACAATTTCGGAATGCGGTGAATTTCCGCTTGCTCACAGCGCGGCGCCGTGCATTAAAGAGGCCGTTCCGGGCGGTGATTTGACCCAGCCCCGAACTGGTTTGCCCTGCACAAAACGACCGCAGATTAGCCGAACTTGACAGGTGCGGCACAGACGCCGGGCAAGAAACCTACAGCCCTATGGCCTGAACAGACGAAAGCATTATGAGATCTTCCAAGAACCGTTCGCGCTCGAAATCGAACAGGCAGCGTCCGCTCGGCAATATCGTGAACCGGGTGTTCGAGTCCTCGGGCCCCGAGGGCAAGGTACGCGGCACGCCGCAGCAGATCATCGACAAGTATCTGGCGCTGGCGCGTGATGCTCAGCTGTCCAACGACCGCGTTGCCGAACAGAACTTTCTGCAGCATGCCGAGCATTACACGCGCTTGCTGAGCGATGCTCAGCGTGAGATGCAGCGTGAACAGGAAGCGCGGCAGGCTCAGCAGCAGAACCAGCAGCAGAACCAGCAAAATCAGCACGCGGGCGGGCAGGGCGAATCCGGCAGCCAGCAGCAGGGCGGTTCGGGCGAGGAAAACCGGGGCCGCAACCGTCGCCGCAATGACCGCGACTCGCGCCAGCGTGATGACGCTTTGCCAAGCGTCTCGACAAAGGACGATGACGAGGTTCTGGTCGAAACGCCGGAATCGAAGATCGATGAAAATCAGGCATCCGCGACCTCTGCTGCGCCGGTGGGCGACGAAGGAAAAAACGACGGCGCGAAGAATGATCAGCCAGCCGATGAGGCCAAGCCCGTGCGCAAGCGCAGCCCGCGCAAGCCGCGTACGCGCAAGTCCGATCAGGCAGAGGAGTCCGCAGGTTCCGACGGCAAGCCCGACGCCTCGCCGGAAACGCCCGCTGACGCGGCCGAGTGACGGCAGGGGCCATGTTGGATGAATGACGAACGGGGCGCTGCTGCGCCCCGTTTTTCATGTCGGCCGCCTGGTGCTGCGGCGTATTCGAAGAACCATCGCATCAGTCTTGGCGGGCGATTACCCGGGCCAGCCGACACCATGATTCCAGATCGATCTCCTCGGCCCGTGCCGTCGGGGGGATTCCCGCTTCGCTCAGCTTCTGTTCGATATCCGGCCCCAGCGTTTTCAGAGACGACCGCAGCATCTTGCGGCGCTGGTTGAACCCGGCGGCGACGACGCGATTCAGAACCTTCGGGTCCGCAGGGAACCGAGGTTCAGGCAGCGCTTTCAGATGGACGACCGCCGAATGGACCTTGGGTGCGGGGGTAAAGGCTTCCGGCGGCAGGGTCAGAACGATGGCCGGATCGGTGCGCCACCGCGCCAGGATCGCCAGACGCCCATAGGCCTTGTCACCCGGACGCGCGACGATGCGTTGTGCGACCTCCTTCTGGAACATCAGCGTCAGGCTTTCCCAGACAGGCGGCCAGTCCGGGGGCGACAGCCAGCGGGTCAGCAGCTCGGTTCCCACATTGTAGGGCAGGTTGGACACGATGCGTATTGGCGGGGTCAGATATTGAAGCGGATCGACCTCCAGTGCATCGGCATTGAGAACCTCCAGCCTGCCCGGATAGGCGTCGGCAATCTGGGCCAGGGCGGGCAGGCAACGGGCATCCTTCTCTATCGCCAGGACCTTGCGCGCGCCTTGGGCCAACAGGCCGCGAGTCAGGCCGCCGGGACCGGGGCCGACCTCGAGCACATCGCATTGTGTAAGGTCGCCGGCTGCGCGGGCGATCCGGGCGGTGAGGTTCAGATCCAGCAGAAAGTTCTGCCCCAGCGACTTCTTCGCGGCGATTCCGTGTTCGGCAATCACCGCGCGCAGGGGCGGAAGGTCGTCTATGCCTGCCATGGCGTCCCCCTGCGGCTGGCCATGTCGGCCGCCATGCGCAGCGCGGCAATCAGGCTTGCGGGATCGGCGCGGCCGGTGCCGGCAATGTCCAGCGCCGTGCCGTGATCGGGTGAAGTCCGCACGAAGGGCAGGCCCAGCGTGACATTCACGCCGCCGGCAAAGTCGATCGTCTTGATCGGGATCAGCGCCTGATCGTGATACATGCAGATTGCCACATCATACCCGTCCCGAGCGTCCTTGTGAAACATCGTATCGGCAGAAAGCGGGCCGCGGATCGCATGACCGTCGGCGCGCAATTCCTCTAGGACGGGAGCGATGATGCGGATTTCCTCGTCCCCCATGGCGCCGCCTTCACCTGCATGGGGGTTCAGTCCGGCAACCGCGATCCGCGGCAATGTCAGGCCGAAATCGCGGCGCAGCGCATCATGCGTTATGCGGATCGTGTCGCGCAGCAGGTCAGGGGTCAGCGCGCCCGGGACCCTTGCCAGCGGGACGTGGATCGTCACCGGAACCACCCTCAGCCCGGGACAGGCCAGCATCATCACGACACGATCGACCTGGGCAAGATGGGCAAGAAACTCGGTATGGCCGGGAAAGGCGAAGTTTGCGCCTTCGATCAGCGCCTTCTTGCTGATCGGGCCCGTACACAGGGCGGCGGCCTCGCCGCGTCGCACAAGCTGGACGGCCCTTTCGATCACGGCGACGACACCCGCCGCATTCGCCGGGTCCGGTTGGCCGGGTATGCGGGCGGCGGGAAAATCGTGGCGCAGTACGGGCAACGTGTCGGCAGGCAGCGTCATCGCCTCGGCAGCGCGCCGTATCTCGCGCCATTTCGCCGCCTGGGGCAGGTGTCCCGGATCGCCGATCCAGAAGAAGGGCAATCGCGCGCCCAGTTCCAGGCGCGCCTTCCAGGCAATCTCGGGGCCGATTCCCGCGGGTTCGCCGCAGGTCAGCGCTATCGGAAGGTCCGGCATCGGCATTCAGTTGCGCACGATGATGGCATTGGCGCGCAGTTCCTCCAGATACCCCGCTGCCAGGGCGGCAAGGCGCTGATTAGTCAGCTCCTCGCGTACCTGATCGCGGCTGGGGCCTTGGCCAAAGCCCAGCTCCGGATTGACCGCCGGCGCATCCGGCCGGGGTGCCGCAACCGGGATGCCTGTCTCCTCACCCATGGCCAGCGTCGCCGAACGGCGGCAAAGCATCAACAGAACCGTCGCGTTTCCGCGCCGCAAACGGGTCGAGATCTCGTTGTCGTCCAGGCTTGCCAGTTCGTCGGCGATATCGCGGGGCAACGCTGTCTGGACCACGGTCTGCCGGGTCACGGATTCGGCCGGCAGCACACGATACAGGTCGTCGCAGGTATCGACAGCGCCCGCGATGCGAACCGCGGAGCCGTCGGTGGGCAGCAGTGCCTGGGCGTATTCGACACTGATCGCGCCCGGTGCGATCTTGCCGCCGTTCTGTATGCCGCGCAGCCGGAAGATCGCGATGGCATTGCCAACCGGAATTGGGGGGCTGACCTGACCGTTGCCCATCTGCAGTATCACCTGCCGGGCCTGCGGCGGCAGGTTGGTCAGGGGGATCCATCCGATGCGTCCGCCATTTTCGCGCGATGGCGCCGCGGAATAGTTGCGCGCAGCCTCGGCGAACTGGGCCTCGGTCCTGATCTGCCCGGCAAGCTGCAGGGCAAGATCGCGCTGGTCGGCCTGATTGGCCGCCGTGACCGGCAGGATGATCTCGGACAGAAGAACGCGAGGCCCGGCGCCACGCTGCGCGGGCAACGACAACGCCCGGTCGATCTCGGTTTCCGAGATCGATACACGGGGCAGGAACCTTGCCCTGACGACATCGCGCCAGACAAGGCCCGCCTGAACGAAGTCGCGGAAGGTTTCGGGCGCGACGCCGCCCTGGCCAATGGCCTGGATGAATTGCTCGGGCGTCAGGTTCACGCGGGATGCGAATTCCTCCATTCCGGCGCGGATCTGCTGTTCGCTCAGCGTGATGCCCAGATCACGCGCGGCCTGAAGCCGAAGCCGGTCGTTGATCAGATCGCGTTCCGCCAATTCGCGCACGTCGCCCGGCGCGCCCAGCAGGGTCAGGAAACGAACGCGCTGGTCCAGCTCGTATTCGGTGATGACCGAGTCGTTGACCGTGATCGCGGGCGAGAACGGGCCGGCCTGCGCGGTCGTGCCCGTCATGAAGGCAATCGAGGCCAGCGTGCCAAGGATGAGCTGTCTGATCATGTCATTCGTTCCGTCTTGTGCCCTGCCGGTATTCTTTGCTTCTGCTCTTGCCACAGACTGTCCTGCCACGTCATCGCGCGCAAGCCCGGCGTTTTGCGCTTGCCCCTGATGACCCAAGCCCCGTCAGCTCGACGCCCAGATTGATGCTGGTGTCTGCCGTCACGCTTGCCGACGAGGTGTAGCGACGCGACAGCGAAAGGTCCACCAGGATGCAATCGGTCCGATACTGCAAACCGAACCCGGCCCGCGCCGCGCGGTTGGCGATGAAGTCATATCGGCCCGAGACCGAGGCGCGCCAGCCGTCCGAGACGTCCCATCCCGCATCCAGCCACAATTCCGACGTATCGGTGGGGCGATCTTCGCCGGTGTCGGCCGTCAGCCACAGATAGCCGGCCGAGAGATCATAGCTGCCCTTCTGGCGCATCAGGCGCAGTTCCGCGCGCGCAATGTCCAGGCTGTCGTCGATCAGGGCGCGGCCCAGCACGGACAGATCGGAACCCCTGTCGATCCGGGCAGAGACCAGCCAGTCGGAGGACTGGCCCGAAAGTCCCGAAGACGCAGTGAACTGACCCAGATCCTTCGCCCGGAAGACACGTCCGACGACCGTACCCATGGCCCAGCCATCCGGATGGTAACGGGTCCAGCTCAGCCCAAGATTGGCGCGCGTCCCCAGCTCCAGCACGTCGGTTCCCGAAAAGCGGTCATATTCGAAAAGATTGCCTTCGTCGAAAGTGGCATGGCTGCCGTCCTCGTTCGGCACGTCGTCAACATCATTCGGCGCCCAGACCAGTTGCGCCACGGGCTCGAGCACGTCGGTCGCGCCCGTACCGCCGGCCCGGACCCAGGGCCAGCGCAGCTCGACCATGGCGCGTGAAGTCAGCCGCGTGACGGTGGCGGGATAAGTCACATCCTGCGCTATCGAATAGAAATCCGCCCGCGCCTGCGCGCCGCCGGTAAGGATCATTCCGTTCGACAACAGCCAGTTGCGGCGCCAATCGGTCTGGATGCTCAGGCGCGCGACGTCGCGGCCGTCGATTTCCCCGTCGCCATCCGCGTCGGTGGCCGTCTGGGACGATCTGCGGTGGAGGTGCGACTCCAGCGTCAGCTGGCCTTCGCCGCCGATCAGGGCGGGCCGGAAACGGCGCATGAACTCGGCATCGGCAACGATGCTGGGCAATGTCCGGTTGTCGTCACCGTCGCGCAGCGACCAGAACCTGAACAACCGCGCCTCGACATGGCTGTCGCGCCGGGTCCGCGCAACGGTCATGCCGCTGTCAAGCAGGTCGGTGTCACTGAGGCCATAATCCAGAAGATAGGCATCGTCGCTTGCCGTCTGGATCTGGAAATCAAGCGTGAAATCGCGCGGCAGGGCGAATGTGCCATCGCCGAACAGGTAATACCGCGTCTCGTCGGGCACCAGGGCGTCGCGGCTGATCGCGCCTTCCAGCGTATAGCTGCCGGTTCGCCGTGCCTCGCGCCAGCGCAGGCCCAGCGTTCGCGTCCGCGAGGAAGAGACATAGGGCGTCACGGTCAGATCGCGGCTGTCTCCAAGCGTGATGAAATAGGGGACGCGAATGCCGATACCCAGTTCCGTGGTGGTGCGGATCGACGGCGAAAGAAATCCGGTCGCGCGATCCAGCGTCGGGTCGGGCGTCCGCAGCCAGGGCCACCAGAAGACCGGCAGCCCCGCCACCCGCAGCTGTGCGCCTTCATAGTAGATCTGGCGTTCGGTCTGGTCATGCGTGATGCGGCGGGCGCGGACCTCCCAAAGCGGGACAGGGTTCGAGGGGCAGACCTCGCACGACGAGGCGACGGCCCGGTCGAGAATGGTATAGCGCCCTTCCTGGCGTGAAATGCGTTCGGCAGCGATCTGCAACCTGTCCTGCAGGACCATGCGTGCGCCTTGAAGGATGCCATCGCTCAGATCGCGTGACAGATCCGCGGCGTCCGCAATCAGAACCGCACCCGACGGGTCGCTCAGCCAGATCGGCCCCTCGATCGTCAGGCGGTCGGTCCTTGCGTCATAGACGATACGCCGCGCGGTCAGGCGCGCGCCACGATAGAGGACCTCGACCGACCCTTCCGCGACCAACCGATCGTCACGGTCGATCGCCACACGATCGGCCAGAAGTGTGGCCAGGTCCTGCGCCGCGACCGGCAAGGCCGAGACGAGAAAGGCCGCCCATGCCCAGAACCAGGCCGCGCGCCAGAACCGGCCGAAGAGGCGAATCTGCGGCATCACCCGTCCTCCAGATGCAGGATCAGCGAGAGCGACAGCAGGGCGGCGGCCACGGGCGGTGTCCATGCGGCCAGGGCTACGGGGATCTGGCCGTTTTCGCCCAGGACCTGTGCGAAGTTTCGCAGCAGAAAGATCGCAAAGCCCGAAAGAATTGCCAGCAATACGGAAATGCCGGTCCGGCCCGACCGCGCGTGGCGCATCGTGAATCCCGCGCCGACCAATACCATCGTGACCAAAAGCAGCGGCAATGCCAGCTCCATCTGCAACCAGACCAGGTGCTTGCGTGCGGAAAAGCCCGCCTGTTCCAGCGCGCGGATGAAATCAGGCAGATCCCAGATCGCGATGGCCGACGGATCGCCAAGGCTGTCGCGTATCCGCTCGGCCGTCAGATCCGTCGCCAGCCGGTAGCTGGGGTGCAGAACCGCATCGGCCTCGGGATTGGCCCCGGCGACGAAACGCCAACGCTTCGCATCGCTCAGGACCCATGCGCCGGGCGTCAGCTCGGCCTGGGCCGCGTCAAGACGCTCGACCGGGCCTAGCGGGCCGAAGGTGATGAAGGTCACGTCCGTCAGGGTCGTTCCCTCGGCGCTGGCGCGTGCGGCGTGGATCACGGTCTGGCCCTGCTCGCCGCCCTGGCGCAGCCACAGACCTTCCGAGGAGACGGAAACCACGCGCTCCTCGCCGCTGCGATAGCGGTCGGCAAGGCTTTCATAGCGTTTCGACAGACCGGCCACGACCGGGTTCAGGACCGCAACCGCGACCGCGCCGATCGCAAGGGCCGTCAGCAGCGGCGAAACCAGCATCCGCAGCGCCGATCGCCCGGCCGCGCGGATGGCGACCAGCTCCGATGATCGCGCCAGCGCGACGAAGAGCGCGATTGCCGCAAGGATCGTGACCATTGGCAAGATGCGATACACCGTCTCGGGCGCCTTCAGGGCAGCCAGCCGCGCCGCGCCCCCCAGGCCGATGTCATGGCCGGCAAAGCGGCGGATCTGCTCGACCAGTTCGATCAGGTAAAGGACCGCGAAAAAGCCCGTGAGAACCAGCGCGAAGGTTGCCGCGAAACGGCGGGCGAGATAGCGCGACAGGATCATGACGGCACCGCCATGGCCGAACCTGCACGCCTGCGCCAAGGTCGCCCGGCGACAAACAGAAGTCCCCATGCAGCTGCCAGCGCGACCAGGGGCGGAAGATAGACCGCGGGCCACAATTCGGGGCGATCCGAGATCTGGCTTGCCACGCCGTTCACCAGGAACTGAACCGCGACCAGCAGGCTCGTGGCCAGGACGATCTGGCGCCACAGGCCGAAGCGGCTGAACCCTGCTGTCATCAGCGCGCCGAACCCGATCAGCGGCACGGCTAGAGCGACAAGCGATTGGGCAAAGCGTTCATGCCCGGCATAGCGCATCATGTCCGGCGAGATGCGCAAGCGTTCCTGCACCTGCGGATCGGCCCGCAAAAGCGAAATTGTCGATACTTCGTCGGGATCAAGCCGCCGATCCCCGATCTGCGTTCCCAGCGCGGCAAGGTCGAGCGAGAATTCCGAAAACCGGGTGACGGCAAGCCGCCGGCTATCGCGATCAAGCGATTGGGCCATGCCGTCGAACATGACCAGCCGTACGCCCTCGTTGTCCGACAGAAGGAAGGCGCGCCGCGCGGTATGGGTGATTTGCTCGCCTTCGGCGCGATCATCCCAGACAAAGATGTCGCGCAGGGCCCCGGTGTCATCAATCTGACGGATGTAGACGGTCAGGCCCTTGGCCGGGTGCAGAAAGGTGCCTTCCTTCAACAGGCCGGCCGTCGTGTCCGCGGTGATCTCGGCCCGCTTGGCATTCAGGGCGCTGCGGCTTGCGGGCACCAGAGCATGCACGAGCACCGCCATCATCAGCGCAACGATCAGCCCGAACAGGGCGACCGGCCGGGCCATGCGCCATGGCGACATGCCGGCAGCCTGGGCCACGACAAGTTCGCTTTCCGCCCACAGCCTGTTGGTCGTGTAGACCGCCGCCACGAAAGCGGCGACGGGCAGAACCAGCCGCACGACATTGGGCAGCGTAAGGGCCGTGAATTCGAAGAAGACCCAGGCCGACTGGCCATCGGCGATCAGCTCATCAAACAGCAGCACCGCGCGATTGACCCAATAGACCGCGACCAGAATCAGCGCGAAAAAGCCGAACAGCATCATCAGCCGCGACAGGAAATATCGGTCGAATCTGCGGATCATGCCTCAATCGTCCCTGGACCTGCCTATTCCCTAGCCGATCGGACGGGCGGGGAAAACTGGTATCTGGCAAATCGCCCGACCCGGCGCTAGGGTCCGGCCAGACCAAGGAACACAGGAGTCGCACGGCATGTCCGTATCCGTCACTTTCACTGCCCCCGAACTCGAGCCGCTGTCCGAAACCGAAGGCCGTATCGCGGTTCTGGCCGCGCCGGAAGGTACGCTGGATTCGCTGACCCGCAGGCTGGACCGGCGACTGCGCGGCGCGATCGGGCGCGCGGTTTCTTCGTCGCGCTGGGAAAAGCTGAAGGAAGGCGAGGCCATCGAGATCGCCTTCCCCGCGGGCGTCGCGGCCGAGGCCGTTCAGATCGTCAAGCTGTCCCGCCGCGCCGCACCGGCCGAGGCGCGCAAGGCGGGCGCCACGATCGGGAAGGCGATCGGGGAAAAGGGCGTCACCGTGTTGGCGCCGAAATTCGGCCGGGTGGCCGACCTGGCGATGGGCGTGATGCTGGGTGGCTATCGCTTCGATGCCTATCGCAGCGAGTCCAAGCCGCAAGGTGCTGCATGTGTGATGTGCGAAAAGGTCGAGGAAGCGCGTGAAGCCTTTGTGCCTCTGGCCGCCGTGGCCGAAGGCGTCTGCTTTACCCGCGACCTGGTCAACGAGCCGGCCAACGTACTGACCACGACGGAATTCGCCCGTCGCGTGCAGGAGATGACCGATCTTGGTCTCGAGGTCGAGATCCTGGAAGAGGACGAGCTCGAGCGGCTGGGTATGCGCGCGCTTCTGGCGGTGGGGCAGGGATCGGAAAGCCCCTCGAAGGTTGCCGTCATGCAATGGCGTGGCGGCAACCCCGACGAGGCGCCGCTTGCGCTGGTCGGCAAGGGGGTCGTGTTCGACACCGGCGGCATCTCGATCAAGCCGGCGCAGGGCATGGAAGAGATGACCATGGACATGGGCGGCGCGGGCGTCGTCGCGGGCACGATGCGCGCGCTGGCGCGGCGCAAGGCGCGCGCCAATGTCGTGGGCCTGATCGGCCTGGTCGAGAACATGCCCGATGGGCGCGCCCAAAGGCCGGGCGACATCGTGCGCTCGATGAAGGGCGACACGATCGAGGTCATCAACACCGATGCCGAAGGGCGGCTGGTCCTGGCCGATGTGCTGTGGTACGCGCAGGACCGTTTCAAGCCGCGCGCCATCGTCGATCTGGCCACGCTGACCGGCGCCATCATCATCGCCCTTGGGCATCAGAATGCCGGCGTCTTTACCAATGATGAATCTTTCGCCCAGACGCTGCTGAAGGCCGCGCGTGCCGAGGGCGAAGGCGCGTGGCTGATGCCAATGGACACCGATTACGACGAACAGCTCAAGTCGCGCCTTGCGGATGTGAAGAACGTCGGCGGTCGCCCGGCCGGGTCGATCACGGCCGCGCGTTTCCTGCGCCGCTTCGTGCGCGACGATCTGCCCTGGTGCCATATCGACATTGCGGGCGTCACGTTGCCGCCAAAGGCCACGCCGCTGGCGCCCAAGGGCGCCACGGGCTGGGGCGTCATGACGCTGGATCGGCTGGTGCGTGACATGATGGAGGCCTGATGGGCGATGCGCTCTTCTACCATCTGACGCGCTCGCCCGTGGATGCCGCTCTGCTGATGCTGCTGCCAAAGGCACTGCAGGCGGGCTGGCACGTGGTGGTGCGCGGTACCGATGCGGCGCGGCTGGACTGGCTGGACCAGAAGCTGTGGCTGGGCGATGAAGAGCGCTTTCTGCCCCATGGGATCGCGGGCGGGCCGCATGACGCGGCCCAGCCCATTCTCTTGACAACGTCGAAGGACAGGCCAAACGGGGCGGAATGCCTGATGGCCATGGACGGGGCCGAGGTCACGTCGGACGAATGCGCGCAACTGGCGCGCGTCTGCATCCTCTTCGACGGAAACGACCCGGCCGCGCTGGACCGCGCGAGGGCCCAGTGGAAGACGCTGACCGGCGCGGGAATAGGCGCGCAATACTGGAGCGAAGAGGACGGGCGCTGGCAGAAGAAGGCCGAGCGTCCGGCACGCGGCTAGAGGTCGTCGCCCGCGCCTGAATCGGGCAGGATCATGCCGCCGAACTGCTGATCGTAAAGCTGACGGAACAGCCCGCCACGTTCCAGAAGCTCGGCCGCGGTGCCGTATTCGACGATCTGGCCGTCGTTCAGCACGACGATTCGGTCCGCCTGCAGGATCGTGGACAGCCGATGGGCAATCACGATGGTCGTGCGCCCCTGCGTGATTTCCTGCAAGGTATCGCGGATTGCCGCCTCGGAGCTGGCGTCGAGCGCGCTGGTGGCCTCGTCCAGCAGCAGGATTTCGGCATCCCGCAGGATGGTGCGTGCGATCGAGATGCGCTGGCGCTGACCGCCCGACAGGAAGTTGCCGCGCTCTCCGACCTGGGTCTGATAGCCGTCGGGCAATGCCATGATGAAATCATGCGCATGCGCGGCCCGGGCGGCGGCGATCACCTCGTCATCCGTGGCCTCGGGCCGGGCGCAGCGGATATTTTCCATGATCGTGGTCGAAAACAGGAACGTGTCCTGACCGACGAATGAAATCCGCCTGCGCAACGAGGCAAATGTCACGCGCCGCAGGTCCTGACCGTCGATCAGAACCGCGCCCGCATCGGGGTCGTACAGCCGCATGACAAGGTTGAAGACAGTCGATTTGCCGCTGCCCGATGGACCGACCAGCGCCGTTGTCTTGCCCGGCTCGAATGTCAGTGTCAGGTCCGGGATGACGGGGCGCCCGTCGCGATAGCCGAAACGAACGTGGTCAAGCCTGACCTCACCGGGTCCGGGCTGCAGTTCGACCGCGTCGGGGGCTTCCAGCATCGTGTCCGGCTGATCAAGGATGTCGAACATCAGCTGCACCCGCGTCATCAGGTTTTCGGCCTGGATACGGATGCGGGACAGCCGCTTGGCCGGCTCATAGGCCATCAGAAGCGCGGTGACGAAGGACATCAGCTGTCCGGCGCTGGTGGGTTCGCCGCCCAGATCGACCGAACTGATCAGGACCACGGCCGCGATCGCAAATCCCGACAGCATCTCCATCAGAGGGCTTGGAATGGCCTCGAGCCGGGCAATGGAATTGGCCCGCCGTTCGACCTGGGCGACGGCGCGGCGCATCTCGTCGATCATGCGGTCTTCCAGGCCAAAGACCTTGATGACCCGGATCCCGCCCGAAGTTTCCTGGATTATGCGGATGATCTCGGCCAGAGAGGTCGTCTCGGCCCGCGCCATGGCCCGCACCTTGCCCAGAAGTCGACGCAGGATCAGCATCGCGATCGGCCCAATGATCAGCGCCACGAATGACAGAAGCGGCTGCTGGTAGACCATGACCGCGACCAGGCCGATCAGCGTCAACACGTCCTTGACACCCGTCGTGACGAACAGGTTGATCATCTCGCGCGCGGCCTGGGCGCTGTTCGTGACCCGCATCAACAGGTTGGATGATTCGGTTCCATCAAAGAATGCAACGCCTTGCCGAAGCATCTTGAGGTAAAGTCGCAATTGTTGGCGGGCCACGATGCGGTTGCCGGCGCGCTTCATTGCCACCGCCTGGACGTAGGAGGCCACGCCCTTGATCGTGAAGATCACGGCGACCAGCCCGGCCACGCCCCAGACCCGCGCGCGATTGCCGGTATCGGTCATGGCGTCAACGATGCCTTCCATGACCCAGGCGGTCGCGGCAGAGGTCAGCGCGACGACCACCATCGCGGCAATTGCAATTCCATAGGTGCCCGCCTGCGAGCGAATGCCGTCAGCGATCAGGCGGCGGAACAGGTTGGTGCCGATCAGGCGCGCCAGTCCGCGGGCGTTGTCACTATCAGATGTGCTCTGGGCCATTCGGGGGCGTCCCCTTGCTTGTGTGCCGCGGATGCATATCGCGCCTATCGCTTCAGGACCAGACGGTCGGGTGTCAAGGTCATCTCGAACCGGCCAAGCCACGACATGCCAAGCAGCGATGTCTCGAGCTCGCCGCCATTGACCATCGCGGGAACGTTGATGTCGGTCACCTCTCCCACGGTCAGGCTGTGCAGGCGAACGGGGGCGATCCGAACCGTTCCGTTGGCCGTGCTGGCAAACAGACTGTAGTCCAGCGCATCGGGCGCAAGGCCGGCCTGCCAGGCATCCTCGCGGGTCAGGACGATGTCGCTGGCCCCCGTATCGACCATGAAGAGAATATCGGCGCCATTGACCTCGGCCGGAATGTAGAAATGGCCATCCGGCGCCACGGGCACGATGATCGTGTCGGCCGTGATCGTCACGGGGACCGGCGCGGCGGCCCGGCGAATGTCCTGCCACAATCCGATGACCGCGATTGCCCCCAGAAAGATCAGCCCCCAGATCGCGGCCTGTTGCGCGATGCGTCCCAATGATTGCCGCGTGCCGACCAGCAGTGCTCCGGCGATGGCCGCGCCCAGCAGCGCAAGATACAGCAGGCGCGCGATGTCGTCACCGCTCATCAGAACAGCCCGCTGCCCTTGAGACCGTCGATGACGAATTGCACCGACAACGCGGCCAGCAGCATCCCCAGGAGGCGGGTGATCACATTGGTGCCGGTCCGCCCCAGGAGCCGCTCGAGCGGCGTCGCAACCAGGAACAGGGCAAAGGTCAGCAGCAGGACCGCAACGACAAGGCCCATGACCGTGCCGATGCCGGCCCATCCGCCCCCGGTCTGTCCCTTCAGCAGGATCACCGTTGCAATCGCGCCCGGCCCGGCGATCAGCGGTGTCGCAAGGGGGAAAACCGAAGGGTCGTGATGAGGCTCGATGCTCTGGCCCTCGCGGCGCTGGCTGCGGCGTTCGAACAGCATGTCCAGGGCGGTCAGCAGCAACAGGATACCCCCCGCGATCCGGAAGGCCGGCATGGAAATGCCGATGAAGCCCAGAAGGGATTCGCCAAACACGGTGAAGAGCGCCAGCAGCGCCAGCGCGATCAGGCAGGCACGCACCGCCATCTGGCGGCGATAGCTTGCGCCCATGCCCTGTGTCAGGGCGATGAAGACAGGCGTCAGGCCGATCGGGTCCATGACCACGAACAGCGTGACAAAGGCGGTGATCAGAAAGGCGCTATCCATGGTCCGTGATTAGGGCGGTGTCGGGGGATGGGCAAGGGGTCTGGTCGGTGGTCAGGCGCTCTCGGCGTTCTCCAGTGCCTCTTGTGCGGCAAGCCACAGATCCTCGGCGCGCCGCTCGGCCTCCTCCAGCTCGGCGAACTTGCGGTTCCATCTTTCCAGCTCGTGGCGCCGCGAATCCTCGTACAGCGCCGGATCGGCCAGCCTTTCGGACAGCTTGCTGCGCATCTCGGCCAGCTTGGCGATCCTTTCCTCGCAGCGGCGGACCTCGGCGCGAAGCGCCAGGATCTTTTCCCGCGACGGCCGGGCCGAGGTTCTGGGGCGCTCTGGCGCGGGCCGTGACTTGGCGGGTTCGTCGGAAGAAAGCAGCTCTTTGCGGTAACTGTCCAGATCGGCCTCATAGGGCGAAACCGCGCCGGACCGGACCAGCCAGAGACGGTCTGCGACAAGGTTCAAAAGGTGCATGTCGTGGCTGACCAGTATCACGGCACCCGAATAGGCGTTCAGCGCCGTGACCAGCGCCTCGCGGCTTTCGATGTCCAGATGGTTGGTCGGCTCGTCCAGGATCAGCAGATGGGGAGCGTCCAGCGTGGCCAGCAGCAGCGACAGCCGCGCCTTCTGCCCACCCGACAGACGCGCGACGGGTGTTTCGGCCTGATCGGCGCCCAGACCGAAGCCGGCCAGCCGCGCGCGCAGGCGGGACGGGGCCTCGTCGGGGCGCGCGCGCCGCACATGATCAAGCGGCGTTTCCTCCAGCCGCAATTCATCCACCTGGTGCTGCGCGAAATAGCCGATGCGCAGTTTCGGCGAACGCGTGATCCGGCCCGCCATCGGCTCCAGCCGGCCTGCCAGCAGTTTTGACAGGGTCGACTTGCCCTCGCCATTGCGGCCCAGAAGCGCGATGCGGTCGTCCTGGTCGATGCGCAGCGACAGGTTGCGCAGCACCGGTTTGCCGTCATAGCCGACCGACACGCCTTCAAGCGCGATGATCGGTGCGGAAAGCTGCTCGGGCTCGGGGAAGGTAAAGGCGACACGGTGCGCGGCCTCGGGCGTGGCGATGGGCTCCATCTTTTCCAGCATCTTCAGCCTGGCCTGCGCCTGGCGGGCCTTGGACGCCTTGTAGCGGAACCGGTCCACGAAACTTTGCAGATGCACGCGCTGCTGGGCCTGCTTGCGCGCCTCGGCCTCGGCCACGGCGCGCTGTTCGGCGCGCGTGCGGGCAAAGGTGTCGTAATTGCCCGAATAAAGCGTCAGCTTGCAGTTTTCCAAGTGCAGGATCGACCCGACGGCGCGGTTCAGCAGCCCGCGATCATGGCTGATCACGATTACGGTATAGGGATAGCGCGCAAGATAGCCTTCCAGCCACAGCGCGCCTTCGAGGTCGAGATAGTTCGTCGGCTCGTCGAGCAGCAACAGGTCTGGCGCGGAAAACAGGACGCCGGCCAACGCGACCCGCATCCGCCATCCGCCCGAGAAGTCCGAACAGGGCCTGCGCTGGGCCGCGTCGTCAAAGCCAAGCCCCTTGAGGATGGCGCTGGCGCGGGCCTCGGCCGACCAGGCGTCGATATCGGCAAGGCGTGCCTGGATCTCGGCGATACGGTTGGGGTCGGTCGCGGTTTCGGCTTCGGCCAGCAGGCGCGCGCGCTCTTGATCCGCGCCAAGAACGGTGTCGAGCAACGACACCGGGCTGGCCGGCGCTTCCTGGGCCACGCCACCGATGCGGGCACGCGGGGGCAGGTGGATCTCGCCGCCTTCCAGCGCAAGTTCGCCCCGGATCAGCCGGAACAGGGTCGTCTTGCCCGCTCCGTTCGGACCGACAAGGCCCACCTTGTGTCCCACGGGAATCGTGGCCGATGCGCCCTGGAACAGCGGGCGGCCTTCGACGGAATACGAGATATCGGATATGCGCAGCATGAGCCGGGCCATAGCACAGGCCAAAGCCCGGGTGAAAGCGGGCACAGGACGCGCGCGTGTCTTTTCATTCCCGTTTGCCCATGCTAGCAGGCGCGCAATCCGCAACCCGGCGCGGGCATCGCTTCGCGCCACAGAAAACAGAGGCAATCATGGCGATCGAACGCACGCTGTCCATCATCAAGCCCGACGCGACCAAGCGCAACCTGACCGGCAAGATCAACGCCAAGTTCGAGGAAGCGGGCCTGCGCATCGTTGCCCAGAAGCGCATCCGCCTGACCAAGGAACAGGCCGGCAAGTTCTATGAAGTCCACAAGGAACGCCCGTTCTATGACGAACTGTGCGAGTTCATGGCCTCGGGTCCCGTTGTCGTTCAGGTTCTGGAAGGCGAAAACGCCGTTGCGAAGAACCGCGAAGTGATGGGCGCGACGAACCCTGCCGACGCTGCCGAGGGTACGATCCGCAAGGAGTTCGCCCTGTCGGTCGGCGAAAACTCGGTCCACGGTTCGGATTCGGCCGAAAACGCGGCCAAGGAAATCGCGTTCTTCTTCTCGGACCTCGAGATCGTCGGCTGATCTAGGCTTTCGGGATCAGTCCGATCTGGTTCAGGACCGTCTCCAACCGGAGGCGGTCCTTTTCATTCCGCTTTTCGGGGTCTGGCGACAGCCCGGCCTTGATCTGATCAAAGCGCCGACGCAGGTCGCGTTTTTCCTGGGCCGAGCAATCGTTCCATGGGCGGCCCTGCAGGCCCATCACCAGCACGTAATAGCCAATGAAATGCGGCCGTGCGCCGGATTCCAGCAATCTCCGATAGGCCTCATCCGCGCCAAGACGGCGTAACTGGCCCGCGGAATGGATGCCGGCTCGCGCAAAGGCCGCCTCGGCAGCCGGACCCAGATTGCGTATCGAGGAGACCGGCGCATCGGCATCGACGGGTGCGGGGCGCGACTGCCCCTTGGGGGCTTCATCGGTCATGTCTGCGCAATCCTTGCCATGGGCACCCTGCGCGCTGTGCTGGTGCTGTTGGCACCTGCCGTCGGCACTGCACGCTTAGCGCGCGGCGGTCAACAGCGTGGCAGGTCATTGCCGCAAACTCACGACCTCAGATTGCGGCCCAGTCGCCAAGGAACCCGCAGAAGTCCCGTGGGCGCATCTGCTCTTCCGGCGTTTCGGCGGTGTCCGTTTGCGCGCTATCGGAAGACCCGCCGTGTTGTTGCCTGCCGCGAACCTTGGTCTCGGGATCGCTTGGGTCCCGTTCGCTTCCGTGGCGGTGAATGTTCATCATCCGCTCCTTCCCTTGCGCCGTTTCCGGCAAAACCAGACGCCACTTCCGGCGCCACCTCTCACTCCGCCCCGGGCGGGGCCACCATGCCGATGCGAGCCATAATGGCGCGCACAGTTCGGCAAGGTGATTCTGCGCTCTCGACGTCCATGTGCCAAGCGTCGATATGGACGACGCCCGGAATAGAGGCAGATTGGTAACGAAAAGCCTGCCTTGCGGCGTTTTTGTTTAAGGCGGGCAATGTTTCGTGAGCGGGCGGAAGGACGGGGAGCTCGTTTCAGTCCCGAAAACAGGCGGCCAGATCCGCTGGCAGATCGAATTCGCGCAGGACACGCGCGCGCGCCTCGGCCGACATCTTGCGGGCCGTGCGCGAAACGATCCGCTGCAGCGCCTCGGGATCCTTGTCCTTCGCGAAGGGTTCGAAATACCAGCGCAGGAAGACGAAGCAGATCACGTCCTCCAGGGCCTGCACATCGGGATCGCGCTTGATCCCTTCCTTGCGCAGCATCTTCTGCACATGAGAGATCGAGTCCTCGGGATAACCCGCCTCACGCATGATCTGGCCGACCCTTTGCGCGTGGTGCTCGGCCAGGGCGCGGCGCCACGCCAGATAGCCCTGCCTGTCCCGTGGGTAGGACTCGCGCGGCAGGATCCAGCGTTCGATATGCTGGCCACGCGCGGCGATCTGCAATTCCTCGGACGCGCCGGGAAACAGGCGCTGCAGCTCGGCGCTCATGCGTTCGCCATAAAGCCGTGCGGCGGGCGCGCCTTCCGACCGGTCTGGATCGGCATCATTGGCTGCATCAATCGCGGCGATCACGGTGTCAAGGCGGCTCATGTGATTTGCTCCTACAGGAGGTTGCGAACGCGGTTCAGCATCAGCGCAAGCAGTTCGTCTGCCTGCTGCTGATCATCGGCTTCGACATAGACGCGAAGTTCCGGCGCATTGCCCGACGGGCGCAGGTGGACGATGGCCCCATCGGTCAGGCTGATACGCAAGCCATCCGTCCGGTCGATCCGGTCCTCGGCCCCAAGCCCGGCCAGAAGTCTGGCGCGCAGATCAGATCCGGAATCGAGCGCCGCGACCAGGGAAGCAGACTGCTCGGTCGGGATTTCCTGCAGCCGGTCGGCGGCAGTGCGCCGGCCGGGAAGGCCAGCCAGCAAATCCGACAGGTCGGTCCCATGCCGCGCGGCACGCGCAAGGATCGCAAGGATCGGCAGCATGGCATCGCGCGTCAGCAGCGGCGAAAGCGGCACGCGCCCCTTGGCCGAAAAGCCCAGAAGAAAGCCGCCATTGGCCTCGAAACCCGCGACCCGGGCGGCCGGGTCCGCCATTGCCTGTTTCATGCCCGCAATCACATGGGGCGAGCCGATCCGCGTGCGTATCACCCGCGCGAACAGCCCGCACCGTTCGATCGCGGTGTTCGACGAAACCGGTGTGACCACCGTATCGGCGCCAAGTTCCGCGGCGGTCAGAAGTCCCAGGATGTCGCCGGGAACCACCCGGCCCGTTTCATTTGCAACCAGCGGGCGGTCGGCATCTCCATCCGTTGACACGATGGCGTCCAGATCCAGATCGCGCACCCAGTCCTGCAGCCGCCTTCGGGTGTCGGTATCGACGGCCTCGGTATCGACGGGCACGAATTCCTGGGATCTGTCCAATTCGATGACGCGCGCACCAAGGCGCCTCAACAATTCGGGCAACAGATCGCGCGCCACCGAACTGTGCTGCCAGACGCCGATCGTCAGCCCGGCGAGGGCCTGATCCGGCAGGAAATCCACGTGGCGATCGATATAGGCCCGCGCGGCCGCGGGCATCGGGGTTGCGCAGGCGCGGGGCGCGGGGGTCGGGCCCGAAAGCGCGGCGACGATCGCCTTTTCCTGTTGCTTGGTAATCTCGCCTTCGGGCGTGTAGAATTTCAGTCCGTTGCGATCCGCAGGAATATGGCTGCCGGTTACCATGATTGCCGGGGCATCGCGTTGCATGGCCGCCATGGCAAGCGCGGGCGTGGGCAAGACGCCGCAGTCGAAGGTTCGGAGACCGCATTCCGCGGCGGCTGATATGACGGCCTCTGCGATCCGGGCCGAGGACGGGCGCAGATCCCGTCCGATCAGCAGCTCGCCTGAATGGCGTGTGACGGACAGAAAGGCCCGCACATGGTCGGCGACCAGCCCGTCGGTGAGCTCTTCCACCAATCCGCGCAATCCCGATGTGCCGAATCTGGGTGCCATGATTTTCTTGCCAGTTCTTTGTGTCATTGCCCGTTGGTCTGGCGTGACCTACACTTCTTCCTGATTGGATAGATTTTTGTTCGTTTCTTCAATGACCGTTTCCCTGGATTTCGTGCCATGTCCCCATCATCGTTCCCATTGCGCAATCTGGCCGACCGAATGATCCGGGTGGCATCATGAAGGCGCGCCTTGCGTCGTTCGCGGCGCTGATATTTCTGGTGGGGGTGGGCAGTTTTCTTGCCGGCATGTGGACAACCTACAAGGCGTGGTGGCCCTGGCAAAAGCTGGACGAAATCCGTGCCGCATGGAAATCGTACCGACGTACGGGCCTGTTCTTGCCCGAAGACAGCTATGCCGTCAGGCGACCGGACGCCCCCAATGCGCGCCATGTCATTCACGACCCGCAACGCGCGGCGCGGGGGTATTGGGCCGTAAACCGACTGGATGCGCAGACCGGCATGCACATGTTCGAGCTGTGGAGCCCCGAGGGCGAACTGCTCAACACGTTCCCCATCGACCATTCACGCGTTCTGGATCATGGCCGGCCGGAGGAATTCGTCCATGTTGCGACCCTGTTGCCGGATGGTTCGGTCCTTGTGGTGTGGGACGATGCCCCGGGCATGGCGCGGCTGGACGCCTGTGGCAATCCGGTCTGGACCCGCACGGACCGGATCTATCACCATTCGATCGAACGCGGTATGAATGGTTACTGGACCTGGGCTTCGGCCATCTGGAACGGTGGCGAGGACCAGCAGATGATCCGCTTCGATCCCCAGACGGGCGAGATTCTGGAGGAACTGGACCTGATCGACGACGTGATCCTGCGGTCGCCCGAAAACGCCCTGGCGCTGAAGGTGCCCGAGGACTTCGCCTTTGACAGATCCACCCATTTTGGCGATCGCGCCGACATCTTTCACCCGAACGATCTCGAGGAACTTCTGCCTGAAATGGCCCCGGCCTTTCCGATGTTCGAGGCCGGAGATCTGTTGATCTCGAACCGGAATATCGACCAGGTCGCGGTGATCGGGCGGCGGGACGGACGCGTGAAGTGGGGCGACTACGGCCCATGGCATCGCCAGCACGACGCGGATTTCCTGCCGGATGGAACGATCGGGGTCTTTTCGAACAATACCGACCGGTTCCGGTCCTCGATCATGGTGATCGACCCCGCGACCGGCAAGGCGCGCGATCAGTTTCACGGAACGGGCATCAGGTTCAGCAGCTACATCATGGGCAAGCATCAGCTGTTGCCGAATGGCAACTGGCTGATCGTGTCAACGATGGAGGGCCGGGTGATCGAGGCCGCGCCAGATGGCACGATCGTGCGCGAATACAACAACCTGATCGACGACAGGTATAACGCGATCGTTCCCTATGCCGAGTTTCATCCCGGCGATACGATGATCGATGTGGCAATCTGCGGAACGGACGGAAAGGCGAAAGCGAACCAATGACGAAAGACATCCTGCCAGTGGTTCTTTGCGGCGGCAGCGGGACTCGCCTGTGGCCCGTATCGCGCGAGGGGATGGCCAAGCAGCTGTTGCCCATCGTCGGGGACGAAACCATGCTGCAGATGACGCTCAGGCGTCTTGAAGGCCCCGGATTTCGCGCGCCGGTCGTCATTGGTTCGGATCCCGTGCGCTTCACGATCCGCGAACAGGTTCAGGCCGTGAACCCGGACGCGCGCGTCGTGATCGAGCCCGAGCGGCGTGACACCCTGGCCGCGGTGCTGCTGGCAGCGGCGATCGCCGCGTCCGAGGACCCCGATCAGCTGGTAGCGGTGATGCCCTCGGATCACCTGATCCGCGATGCGGTGGCGCTGCGCGATGCCGTCGCGACGGCGGCCCGTTCGGTTTCGGAAAGCGGCATTGCCGTCATCGGGGTTCAGCCAACGGGGCCATCCAGCGCCTATGGATACATACGGCCCGGCGCTTTCGACCCCGACGGAACCGCGCCCGTCCGACAATTCGTCGAAAAACCCGACAGCGACCGCGCCGCGGGCCTGATCGCTGAAGGCTGCCTGTGGAATGCCGGGATTTTCTGTTTTCGCGCCGGCTGGCTTCTGGACGCCGCGCGTGCATATGAGCCCGATACCGTCGCGGCCGTCGAGGCATCGGTGCGCGGCATGGTCGAGGACCTGGAAATGTTCCGGCCCGGACCAGAATTCGGCAAGGCACGCAAGATTTCTTTCGATCACGGCTTCATGGAGCACACGGATGCGGCCCGCGTGGCGCGTGGGGCGTTTCATTGGTCGGATGTCGGGGACTGGGATGCGGTATGGGCCGAGTCGGACAAGGACGCGGCGGGAAATGCCGTCCGTGGCGATGGCTTCGTGCATGAGGCCCGGAACACGCTGGTCCATTCGGAACATCGGCTGGTCTGCGCCGTGGGTGTGCAGGATCTGGCCATCATCGAAACGCCCGATGCGGTCATGGTCGCGCCAAGGGCGCGCGCGCAGGAGGTCAAGGATCTTGTCGGCGCGCTCAGCGGGGCAGGGCGGCCCGAAGCGGTCGAGCATATCCGCAATCACCGCCCTTGGGGCTGGTACCAGACGATGGATCTGGGGGACCGTTTTCGCGTCAAGCGGATCGTGGTGAAGCCCGGCGCGCGGCTATCGCTGCAGAAGCATTACCACCGGGCCGAACATTGGATCGTGGTGCGCGGCACGGCCGAGGTCACCCGCAATGACGAGGTGCTGATCCTGCACGAGAATGAAAGCATCTACATGCCGATCGGTGCGGTTCATCGCCTTGCCAATCCCGGCCGGATTCCGGTCGAGATCATCGAGGTGCAGACCGGCACCTATCTGGAGGAAGACGACATCGTCAGGATCGAGGACGAATTCGGCCGCGTCTGATGTCAGCCAAGCCGCGCGCCGCGCCCGCCGCGGCGCCGTTGCAGGCGCGGCGCGCGGGTCGGCAGTTCGGCCATGATGCGGCGGCGTTCGTCGGCCGACATGCGGCTCCAGCCCGCGATTTCGTCGATCGTTCGAAGGCATCCCACGCACAGACGTTCCGCGGGATGGATCGTGCAGATCTTCACGCAGGGAGAATCGATCTCGTCACGCTTCCAGATCTCGTCGTTCATGCGCTGCGCCTCAGAAAGGCGATCCGGTCGATCGCTCCTTGCAGGATAAAGCCCGCGGCGACGTGGTCGATCACCTCGGCGCGACGTTTTCGGGACGTATCCGCCTCGAGCAATGCCCGTTCCGCGGCAACGGTGGACAGACGTTCGTCCCAGAAGGTGATCGGCAGTTCGGTCAGCCGCGACAGGTTGCGCGCAAAGGCGCGCGTGGACTGACAGCGCGGGCCTTCGCTGCCATCCATGTTGCGCGGAAGTCCAAGGATCAGCCCGGCGATCTGGCGTTCCTCGCACAGGCCAAGAAGTTCCTGTGCATCGGCGGTAAACTTCGTTCGCCGGATCGTCCGCAGGGGCGTTGCGACCGACAGCCGGGGATCGGAAATCGCAACGCCGATGGTCTTGGTACCCAGGTCAAGGCCCGCAACGGGGCGGCTGGCGGGCAGCGCGGCGGCGAATTTCTCAAGCGTTTCAAATATCATTCGGCAAGCCCCGCGCGTTGTGCCGCGGCGTTGAGTTTCTCCAGATCCTGCGGGTGTCCGGCGAAACGCGACTGCGCCTCGGCCAGGATCGCGCGTGCGCGCTCGGTTTCCCCAAGAACCGACAACGACGTGATCAACCGCGCCCAATCCTCGGCCGGTCCCCCCTCGGTCGCAAGGCGCTCGGAAAGGCCTTCGACCATGTTGCGGATCATTGCCTGGCGTTCTTCGGGCGTCATGTCGGCCGCCGCGGCCATCGCGGCGGCATCCGGTCCGCGCGTCCCCGCGGGGGGCATGGGCGTGTAATCGACTCCGGCGGCGCGGGCGACGAGTTCGATCTGCGAGCGGATCGGGGGAATCCAGGGCGCATCCTCGGGGCCTTCGTCCAGAAGCGGCTTCCAGAACCGGAAGGCCAGGTCCGGCCGCCCGGTCTGCGCCCACATCAGACCCATGTAGAACCGCGCCATGCCATTCTTCGGGTCCAGTTGCAGGGCCTGCGCGAGCGCATTTTCGGCTTCGGGCGAAACGTATCCTCCGGCGGCCAGAACATAGATGTCGGCCAGCGTGGCGTAGTCCGTCGCGGTGGCCTTGTCGCCAAGAAGCTCGATCAGCCGACGTTGCGCGGCGATCGCGGCGTCATAATTGCCAAGCGCGGCCTCGTTGCGGGCCAACAGTCTTTGGCCCTGCGGATCGTCGGGGTTCGCGGCGACGGCGGCGCGCAGGCGCTCGACCAGGGTGACATAGGCCGGGTCGGCCTCGGGCGCCGGAGCGGGTGGAATCTGCGCCATCGCCTCGGCCTGCGAGGGGCGCGAGGCGCGAATCTCCTCCGCGCGGGAAATGCGTTCGGCAATCGGCAGATCGGGATATCCCGGCGCGCCGACCCACATGTACAGCGCGAAGGCCCCGACGCTCGCCGTCAGCACGGCGACCAGGGGGACAGCCAGGCCGCCGGAACCCGAAGCCGTCGCGCGCCCCTTTCTGTCAGCCTCCAGAATGCGGCGCGAGATCTCGATACGCAGTCGCTCGGCCTCGGCGTCATCGATCACGCCCCGTTCGGCATCGCGTTCGACCTCGGCCAGCTGGTCGCGATAGACTTGCAGATCGGCATTTTCCTCGGCCCCGGCGGCGCGGGCGCGCAGGGCCGCGCGCAGGATCAGCGCCGAACAGGCGGCTGCGACAGCGATCGAGACAATCCAGAACGTCATTCTTCCTCCAGGTTCGCCTTCATCTAAGCGCTGCGTGGCTCCGCGAAAAGGGTGAAGTGCCCGGAACGGTGGGTCAGCTTGCCGCATGGGCAGCCGAATGTCGCATTTTGACGAAATGCGCCGCGCCTGCGCGTGTTGCATCCGGCGCGCCGTTCCATCAAGCCTTCAGGCGGCGTCACCGCACCGCAGGGGGATTCGCATGGGCCAGAAATATTCGATCTTTGCCATCGCGCGTCAGGCGATGCAGTACCATCAGGGCTGGGAGCGCGCCTGGAGAAGTCCCGAGCCGAAGCGGAAATACGATGTCATCATCGTTGGCGCGGGTGGCCACGGGCTGGCGACGGCCTATTACCTGGGCCGGAATTTCGGCATCACCAATGTCGCGGTCCTGGAAAAGGGCTGGCTGGGCGGCGGCAATACCGGGCGCAACACGACGATCATCCGGTCGAACTATCTGCAGGACCCGTCGGCCGCGATCTATGAAAAGGCCCGTTCCCTTTACGAGACGATGAGCCAGGACCTGAACTACAACGTCATGTTCAGCCCGCGCGGTCTGCTGATGCTGGCCCAGACCGAACACGAGGTGCGCGGCTACAAGCGCACGGTGCATGCGAACCGTCTGCAGGGCGTGGATACCGAATGGATCGGCCCGCAGCGGGTCAAGGAACTGGTTCCGATCATCAATCTTGAAGGTCCGCGTTACCCCGTCCTGGGCGCGCTGTATCAGGCCCGGGGCGGAACGGCGCGGCACGATGCGGTGGCCTGGGGCTATGCCCGGGCGTGCTCGGATATGGGCATGGACATCATCCAGCAATGCGAGGTCACGGGCATCCGCACCGAAGGCGGCCGCGTGAAGGGGGTCGATACGACGCGCGGGCCGATCGACTGCGACAAGCTGGCGCTGGTCGCGGCGGGGCATTCCTCGGTCCTGGCGGAAATGGCGGGTTTCCGTCTGCCGATCGAGAGCGTCGCGCTGCAGGCGCTGGTCTCCGAGCCGATCAAGCCCTGCATGGACGTGGTCGTGATGGCCAATACCGTGCATGGCTACATGAGCCAGTCCGACAAGGGCGAGATGGTGATCGGCGGCGGCACCGACGGATTCAACAACTACACCCAGCGCGGCAGCTTCCACCATATCGAGGAAACCGTGCGCGCCCTGATCGAGACCTTCCCCATCATCTCGCGGCTGAAGATGCTGCGGCAATGGGGCGGGATCGTGGACATGACCGGCGACCGGTCGCCGATCCTGTCGAAGACGCCGGTCGAGGGCATCTTCGTCAATTGCGGCTGGGGCACGGGCGGGTTCAAGGCGATCCCCGGCTCTGGCTGGGCGATGGCGGAACTGATGGCACGGGGCCATTCACCGCTGACCGAGGAATTCACGATGTTCCGCTTCCGCGAAGGCAAGTTCATCGACGAAAGCGTCGCCGCGGGGGTGGCGCATTGAAGAACAGGAGGAAAGATATGTCACGACAGTCGTTGAGTATATGTGTCCTTGTGCTGGGTGGGCTGGGCTGGCTGTCTGTTACACTTCTCGCAGTAGTGGTCCAAGATTTCACTCAAGTCCAGCGGGCCGGAAGCCTGTTGATCGCGACCGGTGTGGTCGCCTTGGCTAGCTTTCGTGAAGCGCTCGATGAACTACAGCATGCACTCACTCTGGGGACACAGCAAGCCAAAGGAGGGGACGAGGACTGCGACGTTACAAAGACAGTCCAGAACATCGAGGAATCGGGTGCGTTCAAATCACAAAATTCGAAGTCTATCGCATACGTCACTAGGATTGAACTGTGGGCAATTTGCATCGGAACTCTACAGACGGGCTACGGCGATATCGCCGCCAAATTCGTCTTGGGAGTGAATAATTAATGCTGATCCTGGAATGCCCCTATTGCGGCGTGAAGGCCGAAGAGACCGAACTGACGCCGGGAGGCGAGGCGCATCTTAAGCGCGCGGGCCCCGGTTCGAGCGATGACGAATTCGAGGCCTATCTGTTCATGCGCAAGAATCCCAAGGGCGTTCATTTCGAACGCTGGCGCCACAGCCATGGCTGCGGCAAGTGGTTCCACGCCGCGCGCTGCACCGCGACGCTCGAGGTCTTTGGCACCTATCCGGCGCAAACCACCGAGCCGCCGAAGGACATTCAGGACAGGATACGGGCGAAAAGACCCGACTGGGAGGGCTGGGCATGAGCACGAGGCTGCAAAAGGGCGGGCGGCTGATCGACCGGAGCAAGCCGCTGCAGTTCACCTTCAACGGTCGCCGCATGTCGGGATATGCCGGTGACACGCTGGCCTCGGCGCTGCTGGGGGCGGGGCAGATGCTTGTCGGGCGGTCGTTCAAGTATCACCGGCCGCGCGGGATCATGGCCTCGGGTGCCGAAGAGCCGAACGCCCTGGTCGGTCTGGGCGAAGGCGGCCGCTTCGAGCCCAATCAGCGCACCACGACGACCGAGCTGTTCGATGGCGCCGTGCTGGAAAGCCAGAACCACTGGCCCAGCCTGGAATTCGACATCGGCGCGATCAACAATCGGCTCGCGCGCCTGTTCCCGGCGGGTTTCTACTACAAGACCTTCATGTTTCCCCGCTTTGCCTGGAAACACGTCTTCGAGCCGGTCATCCGCCGATCGGCCGGGCTGGGCAAGGCGCCACGGCATCGCGACGAGGACCGCTATGAACATGCCTATGCCTTCTGCGACCTCCTGGTCGTGGGCGGGGGTATCGCCGGCCTGACCGCGGCCCTGGCCGCCGGTCGGCAGGGCAAGCGTGTCTGGCTGGTCGAACAGACGCCGCATTGGGGCGGTCGCGCCGTTGTCGATGGGGCGCAGATCGACGGGATGGAGGCCGATGCGTGGGTTCGTCAGGCGCTTCAGACGCTGCGGGCGATGCCGAATGTCACCCTGCGCGAACGCACCATGGCGGCGGGTCTTTACGACCATGGCTACGTCCTGCTGTACGAACGCGTGGCCGACCATACGCCGGGCGACGGGCGGCCGCGGCATCGCCTGTGGCGGATGCGTGCGGGTCACGTCATCACCGCGACAGGGGCGATCGAGCGTCCGCTGGCCTTTGCGGGCAACGACATTCCGGGCGTCATGCTGGCTTCGGCCGTGCGCGACTATGTCGTGAACTGGGCCGTCAGCCCCGGCGATCGTACCGTGATCGTGACGAACAACGACGATGCCTATCGCACGGCCCTTGTCCTGCTGGATGCGGGTCTTTCGGTTCCGGCCGTGATCGATGCGCGCCCCGGCGGCGGCGGAGAGCTGGCCCAGGCCGTGCGCGAGCGCGGCGTGCGCGTGCTTGACGGCAAGGGCGTGGCGCAGGTCAAGGGCGGCAAGCGTGTCACCGGCGTTTCGGTCTGCAACCACGCCGGCGAAGGCGCCGAGATCGAATTCATCCCCTGTGACGTGGTCGCGATGTCTGGCGGCTGGTCGCCGGTCGTGCATCTGTGGTCGCATTGCGGTGGCAAGCTGATCTGGGACGAGGAGCGGGCGATGTTCCGCCCCGACCCTAACCGCCCGCCGACAGGCGCGGACGGACAGGCCATGGTCACGGCGGCCGGTGCGGCAAATGGCATGCTGCTGGTCCAGGAAGTCCTGGAGGATGCGCACAGCGCCGCCGGTGGCACCGGCGCAGCGCCGGGAGGCTTCTGCGCGGCCGAAGAAAGGATCCTGCCGGTCTGGATCATGCCGCAGGGCGCGGGGCCCGAGCTGCGCGCCAAGATGTGGCTTGATCCGCAGAATGACGTGAAGGTCTCGGACGTGGAACTGGCCGCGCGCGAGGGGTATGAAAGCGTCGAGCATACCAAGCGCTATACCACGCTGGGCATGGCGACCGACCAGGGCAAGGTCAGCAATATCAACGGTCTGGCCGTTCTTTCCCAGGCATTGAACCGACCGATCCCCGAAACCGGAACGACGACCTTCCGGCCGCCTTACACGCCGATCTCGATGGGCGCGATCGCGGGCGAGGCCCGGGGCGAGATCTTCCAGCCCATGCGTCGCACACCGATGCACGGCTGGCACGAAACCCATGGCGCGCATTTCGAACCCGTCGGGCAGTGGCGGCGGCCCTATTGCTACCTGCGGACGGGTGAGGGCATCCAGGATGCCGTGAACCGCGAGATCCGCAATGTGCGCAACGCGGTCGGGCTTCTCGACGCCTCGACGCTTGGCAAGATCCTGGTCAAGGGGCCGGATGCGGGCCGCTTCCTGGACAAGATGTATACCAACATGATGTCCACGTTGCCCGTCGGCAAATGCCGCTATGGCCTGATGTGCAACGAAAACGGCTTCCTGATGGATGACGGCGTGGTCGTGCGCCTGTCCGAGGACAGCTGGCTGTGCCACACCACGACCGGGGGCGCGGATCGCATCCATGCGTGGATGGAAGACTGGCTGCAATGCGAGTGGTGGGACTGGAAGGTCTATACCGCCAACCTGACCGAGCAATATGCGCAGATCGCCGTCGCCGGACCCAATGCCCGTGCCCTGCTGGAGCGTCTGGGCGGCATGGATGTGTCGAAAGAGGCATTCCCGTTCATGACATGGCGCGAAGGGACCCTGGGCGGTTTCCGGGCGCGGGTCTATCGTATCTCGTTCTCGGGTGAATTGTCCTATGAAATCGCCGTGCCCGCATCCGAAGGACTTGCCCTGTGGCAGGCTCTGCTTGAGGCTGGCGAGGATCTGGGCGTGGCCCCCTATGGTACCGAGGCGATGCATGTCCTGCGGGCCGAAAAGGGCTTCATCATGATCGGGGACGAAACCGACGGCACCGTGATCCCGCAGGATCTGGGTCTGGACTGGGCGATCTCGAAGAAGAAGGAAGACTATCTGGGCAAGCGCGCGCAGCAGCGCCCCTACATGGTGTCGCCCGAGCGCTGGCGTCTTGTGGGCCTTGAAACGCTGGACGGTTCGGTCCTGCCCGACGGGGCCTATGCGGTGGATGAAGGCTACAATGCCAATGGCCAGCGCAACATGCAGGGGCGCGTGACCTCCAGCTATTACTCGCCGACGCTGGATCGTGGCATCGCGTTGGGGCTGGTGCGTCGCGGGCCCGAACGGATGGGCGAGGTGCTGGAATTCCCCGTCGATGGTGGTCGCGTGATCAAGGCGCGGATCGTCGATCCGGTCTTCTACGACAAGGAAGGAGAGCGGCAGAATGTCTAAGGCGGTCAGCGCCCTGCAGGGCGAGAAGCATGCGGGCTTTGTCGAGGTGGCCGAAGCCGGCCTGCGCGGGATGGTCACGCTGCGCGGCGATCTGGGCGCGTCGAAGGTCAAAAAGGCCGTGAAAGCCGTGACGGGCCTTCCCGTTCCCGCGCAGCGGCGGATCGAGATCGCGGACGGCAAGGCTGTTGCCTGGATGTCGCCGGACGAGTTGTTGTTGATGGTGCCCTATGGCGACGCTCCGGCGACCGTCGAGGCGCTGCAACAGGCGCTTGCGGGCGAACACCATCTTGTCGCCGATGTCTCGGACGCGCGTGCGGTCTTCACGATCCGTGGAGAAAAGGCACATCAGGTCCTGATGAAGCTTTGCCCCGTGGACATGGAGCGTTTCGAAGAGGGGGAGATCCGGCGCACCCGTGCAGCACAGGTCGCAGCCGCCTTCTGGAAGTCGGGGCCCGAGGAATTCACGCTGGTTTCCTTCCGGTCGGTCGCGGCCTATGTGATGGGGCTTCTCGAGGTTTCGTCGCGTCCCGGGTCGGAACTGTTCGAGTGATGCGGTGCGGGGGCCGTATGGCCCCCGGTTTCATTCGATTCCATTGGCGCGTTGCAGCGCCCGGACATAGGCGACGATGCTGGCAATCTCGGCGCGGGTGATGCCGGGCACGGGCGGCATGTCGCCAAACGGCCAGTGATGCGCGCGCACACCGTTCTGCGCCGCCATGAAGAACGCCATGTCGGCGTGGTGGCCGGGCTCATAGATCTTGTGCACGAGCGGCGGCGCAACGCCGTTACGTCCGGCGGCATTCGGTCCGTGACACTGCGCGCAGCGGGCGTTGAAGGCGGCCTCGCCGATCCTCTCATCCTCGGTCAGGTTTGGTACGGTCACGCGGACCAGCGCCTCTCCGGGCATGGCCGGAGAGGCCTTCGCGACGTTGTCTTTTGCCGTATCGACACGTGTCGTGGTCGCATACAGGGCAATGATGCCGATCGCCGCTACGGCACCGGCGATGGCCATGATCTGGGTTCGTTTCATTTGATCCTCTTCAGTCGTCAAGACGTGTCCGGCACCGTCGTCCGGCTTCTGGGCGAATGGGCAGAGGATCAGGATCGCGGGGGTGGTTTGTCGGTTTCGGGTCCGGCCAACGGGCGCAGATCGGTCGGCGCGCCTAACCTCAGGGTCACGCCGGTCATCCGTTCGGGCAGGCCAAGGGGCAGCGCGGGCAAGACGGCATTGGCACACTGCGCCATCGATGGACAGGTCTGGCCCGGTCCGCAGGGTGCCGGGGCGCAGGCCCCATGCGTTTGCCGGTGTTGCGCACACTGCCACCCGTGGGTGCCAGCAAGCGGCGACGCACCGGCAAGCGTGGGTGTGGCACACACCAGAAGAACGATCATCAGGCACAGACGCAGCATTTTGCCTGATTATCATTCCCGGGCTTGTGCGTCACGCCCGCAAATCGGCGGGTTTCTCCCACGGCTGCCCTTGACCTTGGGAACCGCAAACCTCTTATAAGTGTTCAGTTCACTCTTGCCGCGAACAAGGAGAAAGACGATGGCCTTTACACTTCCCGATCTTCCCTATCCGCATGACGCCCTTGAAAGCCTGGGCATGTCGAAGGAGACGCTGGAATACCACCACGATCTGCACCACAAGGCCTATGTCGACAACGGCAACAAGCTGGTCGCCGGCACCGAGTGGGAATCGAAAAGCATCGAAGAGATCATCGTCGGAAACTATCAGCCCGGCGCGGTCGCCCAGAACGGCATCTTCAACAATGTCAGCCAGCACTGGAACCACACCCAGTTCTGGCAGTGGATGGCGCCCGGCGAGAACAAGAAGATGCCTGGCGAGCTGGAAAAGGCGCTGAAGGAATCCTTTGGCAGCGTCGAGAAGTTCAAGGAAGAATTCTCGGCGGCCGGCGCGGCGCAGTTCGGCTCGGGCTGGTGCTGGCTGGTCAAGGACAAGGACGGCAGCCTGAAGGTCACCAAGACCGAAAACGGCGTGAACCCGCTGTGCTTTGGTCAGACCGCTCTTCTGGGCTGCGACGTGTGGGAGCACAGCTACTACATCGACTATCGCAACCGCCGTCCTGCCTATCTGCAGAACTTCCTGGACAAGCTGGTGAACTGGGAAGCGGTCGCGGCCCGGCTGTAAGCACCAGGCAGCGCCAAACCATCGGGGCGGTCCGGCATCGGGCCGCCCTTCTTGTTGCGCCCGCGACATTGACGCGCATCGCGCCTGTCGGCACTCTGTGCGGGCAAGGGCAGGGGAATGCGGGCATGATCACACGGCGAGGCGTCCTCAAGGGGCTGGCCGGAACGGCCCTGGCCGTGCTGATTGGTGCGACCTACGGCTTCGTGATCGAGCCCGCCCTGCGTCTGCGCGTCAAGCGCCACAGGATTGCGCCGCCCGGCTGGTCCGGCGGGCCGCTGCGGATCGCGGCACTGGCCGATCTGCATGTCGGGGAACCCCATGTCTCGCTGCGGCGTCTGCGCCGGATCGTGTCGCGCACGAACGCACTGGGTGCGGATGCGATCGTGATCCTTGGCGATTTCGAGGCTTGGCACCCGATGGTGACGCGTCGGCCGCCATTCGAGCAAACCGCGCAGGTTCTGGCGCGATTGCAGGCCCCGATGGGGGTGCATGCCATCCTTGGAAACCATGACTGGTGGCATGACCGTGCTGCACAGGCGCGCGGGGGCGGTCCATCCGCAATCGCCGAAACCCTGCGCGCGGCCGGAATTCCCGTGTTGCAGAACCGGGCCGTCCGCTTGGGCGCGGGTTCTGCATCCGGCGCGTTCTGGCTGGCGGGGCTTGAAGACCAGTTGGCGATCGGTATTGGCGACATGGAATTTCGCGGCCTGCATGACATGCCGGGGACGCTGGCCCAGATCACCGATGACGCGCCTGCGATCCTGCTTGCGCATGAACCCGACATCTTTCCGGATGTTCCCGACCGCTTTTGCCTGACCTTGTCCGGGCATACCCATGGTGGCCAGGTACGCCTGTTCGGGTATTCGCCCGTCGTTCCCTCGCGCTTTGGCAACAGATATGCCTATGGCCATGTGCGCGAGGGCGTGCGCGATCTCATCGTTTCCGGTGGTATCGGCTGCTCGATCCTGCCCGTACGTCTTGGGGTTGTGCCCGAGATCACGCTGATCGAGATTGCCCCGCAGGCGTGACGCGACGTTTTAACGCGCGCAGATGCGGCTCGCAGGCCGTCAGGCCGCGTGCCAGGTCGTATTCCGGCCTGTATCCCAGACGGTTGCGCGCGTGGTCGATATGGCAGGTGCCGTGCCCCATGTATTCGCGAAACAGGTGGTGGTTGGGATAAAGCGCTCGCTGCCTGCCGACGCGATCACGAATGGCCGCGACCATCGTCTCGAACCTGCGATGGCCAAGGACCCGTCTGCCCAGCGCGCTGATGCGCGCGGCCGCCGATGGCCGCGTGTCGCTTTCGTCGGGTTCGGGGCCCAGAGTGCGCGCGATCTCGTCAGCCGGGACACGGATGGCCGGCGGCGTTTCAAGAATGCGCGCATAGCCATCGACGAGAACGGCCCAGGAAAACGGCTGGGGCCCCGATATGATGAATGTCTCGTGCGTCAGATCGGGCAATCCGGCGGCCAGCAGAAAGGCCTGGACGAGGTCATCGACGAAGACGCCGTTGCACAGGCCGATCGGGTCGGGCAGCACCACACCGCCGCCAAGCAGGGCCCGGGCAAAGCCGTCGGTCCACAGGGCTGACCCCGGGCCCCAGACAATCGTCGGTCGCAGGATCGCTGCTGGCAGGGGGACCTGCGCCAGCCGTTCCTCCATTGCGATCTTTGCCTGTCGATAGGGGCTGCCGCCCCTTGTTGACGTGGTCCCGCTTTCCGTACAGTCGCGTTCGGGCCAGTCGTCCTGGACGACGATCGAAGAGGTGTGGACGATGCGGCCGATTCCGGCCCGGATTGCGGCATCGATGGTCGCATCAAACGCCCGAAGGTTTTCATCCGCCGATGCGCGCACGTCATAGGCCAGATGGAAGAGCACGTCCGCGCGGTCCATCGCGCGCGCCAGGCTGGCCGTATCCAGCAGCGACACCAGTCCAGACCGGGCGCCATCTGGCACGCTGGCCGCGGCCGAGGGGCTGCGCACCAATGCGGTGACCTCGGCGCCGTCCTGGACGAGACGCTGAACCAGCCGCCTTCCGATGAAGCCGCTGGCTCCGGTAACGACGACCCTTTTCCCGGCCAGGTGTGAATTCATGCGGCCTTTCCTCCATCAATTCGGGCAGGATAGTCGCGCCGGGGACACGAAACAAACGGGATCGGTTGCGAGGCGCCGGAATTCGATGCACCCTGCCGCCATTGGTTCGCAAATTTGGCCCGCATCAGGGGCGAAAGGGGTAACATGGTGGGCAGGGTGCGCCTTGGGGTCATCGGCGCGGCCGGCAAGATCGGCGCCATGCGGGTGAAATCGATCCTGGATGAGCCACGCGCCGAACTTGCCGCGGTGATGGATCTGGATGTCGATGGAGCCACGGCCCGGGCCCAGGGTGCGCCCGCATTTTCGGATCTGGATAGGTTTCTGGATGTGTCGATGGATGCGGTCGTGATCTCGACGCCCGCCCATGTCCGCGAGCCGCTGTGCATGGCGGCCTTCGCGCGTGGACTTCACGTTCTGTCCGAGAAGCCGCTTCATAACACGGTCGAGGGCGCGCGGCGCATCCACCAGGCCGCCCGGGAAAAGGGGTTGCAACTGGGGGGCGGCTTCAACATGCGGTATTATCCGGCCTTTGCCTTCCTGCACGATGTCTTGCGGGACGGGACCATCGGCGAACCCGACCACCTGCGTGTATTCGGCGGGCATGAAGGGCTGCCGAAATTCGCGCATGACTGGGAATACCGGGCCGACAAGTCAGGCGGCGGTGCCCTTTGGGACGTGGGTATCCACATGACCGACATGGCCCGGCACCTGATGGGCGACATCACCGAAGTCTATGGCGTGGCGACCAACAGGGTCTGGCAGGTCGAAGGATCGGAGGACAACGCAATGGCCATCTTGCGCGCGCCCGGCGGGCTGGCGGCCATCTACCAAGCGACATGGATCGAATGGCGTGGCTATCGCAGCGTGGTCGAAATCCATGGCAGTCGCGGCATGGCGCGGGCCGCCTATGCCCCGATGGAAACGCTGTTGCTGACGATGGACCGGCCGGGTGGTCGCCCGCGGATGCGCCGCAACCGATTTCGCGGGACGCAGATCCGCGAAAGGATCTGGTCCTGGAAGGTCACGGCGCAGGATTCCTTTGCCCGCGAGCTTGGCGAGTTTCTCGACCTGATCGACGGTCGGCGCGAAGGTTTGCGCATCGCCGATGGCGATGCTGCGCTTCGGGCGGTCGAAGTCGCAGCCGCGATCCCTGAAAGCCACAGGACCGGCGCGCCCGTGAAGCTGCCCGCGCTTGGGGGGCAATGATGGCAGAGGCTCCGGAACTGTCGATCGTAGCCACGATCATTGATGGCGGCGAGGAACTGCGCGCCTTTCTGCAATCCTTGATGCGGTTCGAGGACCCGCCCAGTCTGGAGATCATCGTTCCGTATGATGCCACGCGCCCGGAAGTCCCCGCGTTAGAACAGGAATTCCCCGATGTGAACTTTCTCGACCTTGGGCGGATCGACACCATCCATCCGGTATCGACCGAGGCCGGGCTGCATGAGCTTTACGATCGTCGCCGCGCGCGGGGGCTTGCGGCCGCGCGCGGTCGGATCATTGCAATCCTCGAGGATCGCGGGCGGCCCCGGCCGGATTGGGCGCGCCAGATCGTTCGGCTGCATGCCGAGACGGGCTGTCCGGTCGTGGGGGGGGCGATCGAATGCCGCGAGCCTGCAAGTCTTTTGAACTGGGCCTTCTATGTTACCGATTTCGGGCGCTATGGCCTGCCCTTTGAAAGCGGCCCGGCCGAGTGGGTTTCCGATGTCAATGTCAGCTATTCCCGTGCCGCGCTCAAGGAAATGCGCCCATTGTGGACCGAGCGCTATCACGAGCCGATCCTGCACGGATACCTGCGCAAGAAGGGCGAACGCCTGTGGCTTTCGGCCGAGATGGTCGTCGATCACGGCCGCCCGCCGGTCAGCCTGGGCTATCTTCTGGCCGAACGGTTTCATTGGGGCAGGCTGTTCGGTCATATCCGCACCATGACGATCGGAGGGGGCGAGCGCTGGCGGCTGATACTTGGATCGCCTCTGATACCGCCGCTGCTGTGGCTGCGGCATGGGATGACCCAGGCGCGCAAGGGCCGGGGCTGGCGCTATTTGCGGGCGCTGCCGCATGTGGTGGCGCTGACGACCGCGTGGACGCTGGGCGAGGTCTGCGGCTATGTCACGAGGCGGCCATGAACAAAGACCCCTGGGATCTGATCGTGATCGGTTCGGGCGCTTCGGGCGGCTGGGTGGCCAAGGAGGCCGCCGAACGCGGCGCGCGCGTGCTGATGCTGGAGGCCGGGCGGCAGCTGGATGCAAAGCGCGATTTCCCGATGCCGGACAAGCCCGATGGGGGGCGCGTCTCGCCCCTGGTGCGCGTTCTGGCGGCGCTTCGCGGCCAATATGTTCAGGCGCGCTGCATGTCGTTCACGCCCCTGACGGCGCATCTGTTCGTGAATGACCGAAGGAACCCGTATTCGACAGCCCGTGGCGCGGCATTCAACTGGTTCCGAGCAAGACAGGTCGGCGGCAGGTTGCATCTGTGGGGGCGCAACGCGCTGCGCATGTCCGATCTGGACCTGAAGGCCGCCGAGATTGACGGTTTCGGCGACTGCTGGCCCATCCGCCATGCCGATCTTGACCCATGGTATTCGCGGGTCGAGGAGTTCCTGGGCGTGACCGGCGAACGTGCCGGCATTCCCAATCTGCCCGACGGGCATTATTCCGGCCCCCACCGGCTGACCCGGTCCGAGACCGAACTGGTGGCCCGAATCCGCGAAATCTGGCCCGATCGCCCGGTCACGACGTGCCGCGTGATCCATCACATGCCTGACCGCATACCGCCAACGCTGAAGGCGGCCACGGCTACCGGACGTTTTTCCCTGCGGTCCGATGCGGTTGTCGAACGGATCGAGACCGACCCCGCCACCGGCCTGGCCACTGGCGTGACATTCGTCGATGCAACGGACCGCAGCCGCCATTTCGTGGCTGCACGGCATGTGGCGGTCGCCGCCTCGACGGTCGAGTCGGTTCGGATCCTTCTGAATTCGGCCGGAGAGCGACACCCGCAAGGACTGGGCAATTCCTCGGGCAATCTGGGCAGGTATCTGTCGGATCATCTGCTGGTCTTTCGCGCCGGAACATGGCCGGATATCGAAGGCCTTGGGCCAGACCATGATCCTTATGATTTTGGCGCTCAATCCGGCATTTACATGCCGTCGTTCAGAAATGTGGGGCGCGTCGACAATTGCGGCTTCCTGCGCGGCTATTCGCTGTTGGGTTCGGTGGGGCGGATCCCGCCCGGCTGGTTCTTCATGGCGATCGGAGAGGTCCTGCCGAATGCCGACAACCGTGTCGAACTTGATCCAGGCCGCCGCGACGCATGGGGAATTCCCGTTGCCCGCGTGACCCTGCGACATTCCGAAAACGAACGGGCCATGATCCGCGACATGATCCGCACGTTGCGCGATCTGGCGCAAACCTTCGGTTTGCCCGACGATCTGATGGGGCAGGAGGGTCTGGTGGCGCGGCTGACCTATCGGCTGGCGGGGCGTTTCGTCTTTACGCCGGATGGCGCGTTGGTTCCCGGTTCGTCGGTCCATGAAACCGGCGGAGCCTGCATGGGGCAGGATCCCGCCCGGCATGTGACCGATCCCGACAACAGGTTGTATGACGCGCCGAACGTCTGGGTCACGGACTCGGCTTCGTTTCCGACCAACCCGTTCCAGAATCCCGGACTGACGATCATGGCCTTGTCGGCGCGTGCCGGTGCGGCGATTGCCAAGAGCGTTCGCGCGGGCCGGGTCAGCTGAAGATGCCGCCGGCCAGAACGGCAACCCAGGTCGAGGGGCGGTCGGGGTTCTGCATGGCGATGAAGCTGTAGCCCGTCTGATCCCAGCGCAGGATGCGGTCTGTCAGGTTGTCCAGAACCATGTCACCCTGCGCGGTTCTCAGGATCAGCACTGCATGAGAGCCGCGCTGGCGGTCAAGGGCGGTGGCGATCAGCAAGTCCTGCGCGCGCACACCTGCCTTGATCAGTTCGCGCTTCTTGAGCAGCGCGAAATCCTCGCAATCGCCGCCGCGGGCTGTTGGCAGGGCCCAGACTTCCTCCTGGCCATATTGGCGGGAATCTTCGATGGCACGGACGCGGCGGTTAATCTTGCGGTTGATCTGCCGGGCCAGTGTCATGATCGATTCGTTGCGCGCCGGTCCGGTTGCATCCTTCTGGCACGCCCAGGACAGCTGTTGGCACAGGCGGACGGCGCCTGCGGGCGCGGGTATGGCCTTGCGAGGCTCAAGGTAAACGGCGCGCGGTTTCGGTGCGGCCTGAGCCGTCAAGCCGATGCCCAGTGCAAGTGCGGCTGCAAAAGCCGTCAGCGTCGTGCGCAGCATGGTTGGTGCCCTGTCCCTGTCATCCCGTATCGGCACAAGACCATGCGGCGCGGGCATTTCCGGGACGTTAATGCGGAGAGATTCGGGCAAGAATCTGACAGGCAGATTTTCGCCGAAACGGCCGGTTTCCGGCTGGCTGTTCGCCCCTTGCAGGGGTGGCAAGCGTGGCCATCAGGTATGCGCGGGTGGATTATAATAATTTGTCAAATCAAGATTTTAATGGTCGTTCTTTAACTACTAAAGTTTTAGTTTGACAACTCGGCCAAGTTGGGCGGAATATCGGTATGGCCGGTAGATCCGGTCAAAAAACTCAGGGAGGAGAAAAGGATGCGGAGGTATCTTCTCTCCGCGGTGGCCGCGTCTGCGGTCATTGCGGGGGCCGGGTCGGCATGGGCCGATCTTGCGGCCGCGCAACGATGGATCGAGACGGAATTCCAGCCGTCCGTCCTGTCCAAGGAAGAGCAGCTGGCCGAGATGGAATGGTTCATCAAGGCGGCAGAGCCGTTCAAGGGCATGGAAATCAATGTCTTGTCGGAAACCATTCCGACCCATGCCTATGAATCCGAGGTTCTGACCAAGGCGTTCTTCGAAATCACCGGCATCAAGGTCAATCACCAGCTGCTGGGCGAAGGCGAGGTCGTTCAGGCCGTTCAGACGCAGATGCAGACGAACCGGAACCTGTATGACGGCTATGTCAACGACTCGGACCTCATCGGTACGCATGCGCGCCTGCAGCAGGCCTACAACCTGACCGACATGATGGCGGGCGAATGGGCCGATGTCACCAATCCAGGGCTGGATCTGGAAGACTTCATCGGGATCAGCTTCACCACCGGCCCCGATGGCAAGCTCTATCAGCTGCCGGACCAGCAATTCGCGAACCTCTACTGGTTCCGCAAGGATTGGTTCGATCGCGAGGATCTGCAGGCCAAGTTCAAGGAAATCTATGGCTATGATCTGGGCGTGCCGGTCAACTGGTCGGCCTATGAGGACATCGCCGACTTCTTCACCAACCACGTGAAGGAAATCGACGGCGTTCGTGTCTATGGCCACATGGACTACGGCAAGCGTGCGCCCGACCTTGGCTGGCGGATGACCGATGCGTGGCTGTCGATGGCCGGCGCGGGCGACAAGGGCGAACCGAACGGCGTTCCCGTCGACGAATGGGGCATCCGCATGGAGGCCGGCACCTGCAACCCCGTGGGGTCGAAGACCAGCCGCGGCGGTGCTGCAAACGGTCCGGCAGCGGTTTATGCCATCCGCAAGTGGGATGAATGGCTGCGCAACTATGCGCCTCCGGGTGCGGCGAACCTGGATTTCTATCAGTCGCTGCCCGCATTGGCCCAGGGCAATGTCGCCCAGCAGATCTTCTGGTACACGGCCTTTACCGCCGACATGGTCAAGCCGCGTTCGGAAGGCAACAACACGGTCGATGAAAACGGCATGCCGCTGTGGCGCATGGCGCCAAGCCCTCATGGCCCGTACTGGGAGGAAGGGCAGAAAATCGGCTATCAGGACGCAGGTTCGTGGACGTTCCTGAAATCCACCCCGATGGACCGCGCCAAGGCCGCGTGGCTTTATGCCCAGTTCGTGACCTCGAAGACCGTGGACACCAAGAAGTCGCATGTGGGGCTGACCTTCATCCGCGACTCGACCGTTCGGCATGAAAGCTTCACCGAACGTGCGCCCAAGCTTGGCGGTCTGATCGAGTTCTATCGTTCGCCCGACCGTGTGCGGTGGTCGCCGACCGGGATCAACGTGCCCGATTATCCGAAGCTGGCCCAGATCTGGTGGCAGCAGATCGGAAACGTGACCGCCGGAACCGCGACCCCGCAAGAGGCGATGGACGCGCTTGCCCAGGAAATGGATGACACCATGGCCCGGATGCAGGCGGCCGACGAAAGCGCGGGTGTCTATGGCGGTTGCGGTCCGCGCCTGAACCCCGAGATCGACCCGGCCGAATGGCTGGCACGTCCGGGCGCGCCGAAGGCCAAGCTGGAAAACGAAAAGCCCCAGGGCGAAACGATCCCGTACGAAGAGATCGTCGCGCGCTGGAACCAGAACTGAGCCTGAAACCAATCGTCCGGGCCGCTCAGGCCCGGACAGCTCGCCCAGGCGCATGGCGGCCGGGCAATCCAACCGGGCAACAGAAACGAAGCCGCAAGCAGCCACAGGGGTGGAGGAGCAATGGCGCTCGAACTCAGGGCGGTCACCAAGCGTGTCGGGCAGGTGACGCATATCAAGGAAACGACTCTGAAGCTGGAACGCGGGCGGTTCAACGTCCTGCTGGGCGAGACGGGGTCCGGCAAGAGCTCTCTGATCAAGCTGATGGCAGGGCTGGACGCCGTGTCTTCGGGGCAGATCCTGATGGACGGCAAGGATGTCACCGGCATGAGCCCGCAAAGGCGCAATATCAGCCTGGTGCACCAGTTCTTCGTCAACTACCCGCACATGACCGTTTTCGAAAACATCGCCTCGCCCCTGCGGGTGGCGGGATTGCCCAAGGCCGAGATCGCGGCCCGGGTCGAAGAGGCGGCCGACCTGCTGCAACTGCGGCCGATGCTGAATCGTCGTCCGCACGAACTGTCCGGCGGACAGCAGCAGCGAACGGCTCTGGCGCGGGCCATCGCCAAGGACGCCGAGGCCGTGTTCCTGGACGAACCGCTTGCCAACCTGGACTACAAGCTGCGCGAGGAATTGCGCGACCAGCTGCCGGAACTGTTCGCCGGCCGCGGCGCCGTGGTCGTCTATGCCACGTCCGAACCGGCCGAGGCGCTGATGCTGGGCGGGGCCACCGCCCTGATGCATGACGGCCATGTGACGCAATTCGGCCCGACAGGCGAAATCTACCGCAAGCCCAATTCACTGATCTCGGCCCGGGTGTTTTCGGACCCGCCGATCAACACCGCGCGGGTCAGCAAGCGGGGCGACCGGATGCATCTGTCGCACGGGCCGTCTTGGCCGGCAACCGGGGCGGCGGCCGCGCTGCGCGACGGCGATTACATCGTCGCGATCCGGCCGCACCATGTCAGCCCCATGCCGATCGGCGATGATGACGTCGCGCTAACCGGAACCGTACAGATCACCGAGCTGTCGGGCTCGGAATCCACCGCGCATTTCCAGATGGGGGAAGATGTCTGGGTGTCGCTTTCGCCCGGCGTCCATCCCTATCGCGTCGGCGAGGATCACACATTCCACATGGATCCGACGCATTGCTTCTATTTCGCGCCCGATGGCGCGTTCGTGGCCTGAAGGGGGAAAGATGGCCAAGATCACACTGGATGGGTTGCGGCACAGCTACATGCCCGATCCGAAGGGGCCGCAGGACTATGCGCTGAAGTCTCTGGATGTCGAATGGCAGGATGGCGGCGCATATGCGCTGCTGGGGCCGTCTGGGTGCGGCAAGTCCACGCTGCTGAACATCATCTCGGGGCTTCTGGTGCCTTCGCAGGGGCGGGTGCTGTTCGACGGCAGGGATGTCACCGCACTGCCGCCGGACCGGCGCAATATCGCGCAGGTTTTCCAGTTCCCGGTCATCTATGACACGATGAGCGTGTTCGACAACCTGGCCTTTCCACTGCGCAATCGCGGCATCGAGGAATCCCGGGTCACGTCGCGGGTGCACGAGATCGCCGAGATGCTGGAACTGACATCCATGCTGAAGATGCGTGCGGCGAACCTGTCGCCCGACAACAAGCAGAAGATCTCGATGGGGCGGGGACTGGTACGCGAGGACGTCAATGTCATCATGTTCGACGAACCCCTGACCGTCATCGATCCGCATCTGAAATGGAAGCTGAGATCCAAGCTGAAGGAGCTGCATCAGAAGGTCGGCGTGACGATGATCTATGTCACGCATGACCAGACCGAGGCGCTGACCTTTGCCGACCAGGTCGTGGTCATGCAGGAAGGAGAGGTCGTCCAGATCGGCACGCCGGTCGAGCTGTTCGAGCGTCCGGCCCATACATTTGTCGGGCATTTCATCGGCTCGCCGGGGATGAATGTCCTGCCCGCCGAATTGCGCGATGGCGCCGCATGGTTCGCGGGGCACAGGATCGAACTTGAAGGGCCCATCACGCCCGGCGAAGGCAGGCACGAGATCGGCATTCGACCCGAACATGTCTCGCTGGCCGAAGCGGGGCTGCCGGGCCGCGTGCGCAAGGTCATGGACATGGGCAGATACTGGATCGTCGAGGCAATCGTGGAAGGGTCGGACAAGACAAGGGTCGCGGCCATGGTTCAGAGCGACCCAACCGCCGTGGGCGATGCGGTCCATCTGGCATTCCGGCCCGATCAGACCCGACTTTACCGCGACGGACGGATCGCAACCACACGCCAAGGGGGGAATGCCTGATGCGCAAGGTCAATCAGAAGGGCTGGCTGTTCGTGCTGCCCGTGGTCATCCTGGTCGCCTTCAACGCATTGGTGCCGATGATGACCGTGGTCAACTACTCGGTCCAGGAAACCTTTGGCAACAACCAGTTCTTCTGGCACGGGCTGGGCTGGTTCCAGGACATCCTGCGGTCCGAGCGGTTCCACGCGGCGTTGGGGCGGCAGGTCCTGTTCACCGTGACCATCCTGCTGATCGAGGTTCCCTTGGGCATCGCGATCGCGCTGGCCATGCCCCGCAAGGGGTTCTGGGTACCGGTCTGCCTTGTCACGATGGCGCTGCCGATGCTGATCCCGTGGAACGTGGTGGGCGCGATGTGGAACATCTTTGCGCTGCCCGATATCGGCCTGCTGGGATACTTCCTGAATCACGTCCTGGGCATCGACTATAACATGACCCGAGATCCGGTCGCCGCGTGGATCACCATCATCGTGATGGATGTCTGGCACTGGACCTCGCTGGTGGTGCTGCTGTGCTATGCGGGGCTGGTTTCGATCCCCGATGCCTATTACCAGGCGGCGCGCATCGATGGCGCGTCGAACTGGGCCGTCTTCCGGCATATCCAGCTGCCGAAGATGAAGCATGTGCTGACGATCGCGGTTCTTCTGCGCTTCATGGACAGCTTCAACATCTACACCGAACCCTTTGTCCTGACGGGCGGCGGTCCGGGCAATTCCACGACGCTTCTCTCCATCGATCTGGTGAAGATGGCGCTTGGCCAGTTCGATCTTGGTCCGGCAGCCGCGATGAGCCTGATCTACTTCTCGATCACTCTGCTGGTGTCCTGGCTGTTCTACACCCTGATGACACGCCACGACACGCATTGAGGGAGCCCGCGATGAAAAAACGCGCCATCATTCCGATACTCTACATCATCTTCCTGATGCTGCCGGTCTACTGGCTGGTCGCGATGAGCTTCAAGACGACGCAAGAGATCCTGGGCGGCTTTTCGCTGTTCCCGCAAAGATGGACACTTGCGTCCTACCGGACCATCCTGACCGATCCGACCTGGTACTGGGGATACATCAATTCGATCATCTATGTCACTCTGAACACGGTGATTTCCGTCACGGTGGCGCTACCGGCGGCCTATGCCTTCTCGCGCTGGCGCTTTCTGGGCGACAAGCACCTGTTCTTCTGGCTGCTGACCAACCGGATGGCGCCCGCGGCGGTCTTTGCGCTGCCGTTCTTCCAGCTCTATTCGGCGATCGGGCTGTTCGACACCCATCTTGCGGTGGCATTGGCGCATTGCCTGTTCAACATTCCGCTGGCCGTGTGGATCCTGGAAGGCTTCATGCGTGGCGTGCCGAAGGAACTGGATGAGACCGCCTTCGTCGATGGCTATTCCTTCCCGCGCTTCTTTGCGCGGATCTTCCTGCCCACCATCAAGTCGGGGGTGGGCGTGGCGGCCTTCTTCTGCTTCATGTTCAGCTGGGTCGAGCTGCTTCTGGCCAAGACCCTGACCGCGGTCTATGCCAAGCCGATCGCGGCGACGATGACGCGGACGGCCTCGTCCGCGGGGTACGAGCTGGGTCTTCTGGCCGCCGCCGGCACGCTGACCATCATTCCGGGCGCGATCGTGATCTGGTTCGTGCGAAACTACATTGCCAAGGGCTTTGCCCTGGGGAGGGTCTGACCCATGCGAAAGCTGATTCTGCTGGCCGCATTCCTGCCTGCCGTCGCGATGGCCCAGACCCAGGGCTGGGGTCAGGTCGCGCAACCCCAGGACCAGGGATTTTCGTGGACGGCGCCCCTGTGGCCGGGGTTCTGGATGGCCTGGACGCCGGCGACCCTGGCCGTGTTCATTGGCATCTTCTCGGCCATGGGGGTTCTGACGGTGATCGAGATCCTGCGTCCCGGCGGTGGCGAGCGCCTTGGCGCGCTGGGTCTTGTCACGACGCGCGGAGACAGGCTGTTCCTGACCCTTCTGGGAACCGTCTATATCTTCATGGGCTGGCTGTGGCTGGTGGGCATGCCGCTGTGGTGGCCGCTGGCGCTTTCGATCGCCTGGGGGGTGTTCTGCTTCTGGAAGGTGTGACGGTTTTGTTTGGCCCAGGGAGCCTTGCGCAGTAGCATGCGTGGGCAAGGATCGGGCGGTTCCGGGAAGTGACAAGCATGACGAACCAAAAGACGCGACTGCTGACCGAGGTCGAGCTGGAATTCATGACCCGTCTTTGGGAGCTGGGCGAGGGCACCGTGCGCGATGTCCAGCAGGCGCTCGCGCCTGAACGCAAGCTTGCATATACCTCGGCCGCGACAATCCTTCGTATCCTCGAGCAGAAGGGATTTGTCGAAAGCAGCCGCCAGGGCAAGAGCCTGGTCTATCGGCCACTTCTGTCCAAGGACAATTACCAGGCACGTTCCCTGCGCGACCTGTCCGAAAAGCTGTTCGACCGTTCCCCCGCGGCGCTCGTGGCGCGGCTGGTCGATACATATGACCTGTCCGAAGAGGCATTGGACGAAATCCGCGCCCTTCTAGACAAGAGGTTGAGCGATGACGGACGCTAGCGGAATCATCGGCGCCTATCTGGAACTGAATGTCGTGTTCCTTGTGGTCTGCCTGGCCTGGTTGTCACTGTCGCGCGTGATGGACGCCATTGGGCTTGGGCACGTTCTGACGGCGCGGCTGCATTTGTCGCGCCTGCTGTTCCTGCTGGCCGTGGCGGCACCCGCGCTCGCCTCTGGCTTGCATGCCCTGGGCCGCAGGGGGATCGCCGACATCCGCTCGCTGAACCTGTCGGATTTCATGCTGGCGCAGTACCTGCAGGGCAATATCAGGATGCAGCCTTCGGCGATGGAGCGTGTGGTCGGTTTCCACGACGGATTGGCGCAAACGCTTTCCGGTCCGGTCGGGCAGATGCTTGGCGCGGCCCTTGTTGCGGGCATGGCGCTGATGTGTGCGCGGCTTTTTTGTGCGGTTTCGCGCCTGCACACCGTCCTGAAGGGCAGCTACTGCTGGCGCAGCTTTGGTGCCGTGGATCTGCGGCTGTCCGACACGATCCGCGTGCCGTTTTCAGCCAGGACGCTGCGCAGGCGGGTGATCGTGTTGCCTACGGCAATGCTGGGGCGGGACGGGGATCTTCGCATGGCATTGAGCCACGAGCTGCAGCACCTGCGCCAGGGCGATGTCGAATGGGAACTGGCGATCAGCCTGGTGCAGCCGTTCCTGTTCTGGAATCCCGCGTTTCACCTGTGGAAGCGCCACGTCGAGGAGCTGCGCGAAGCAGCTTGCGATCGCGCCCTGCTGTCCCGCCGCGGCTATGCGGTTGCCGATTATTGCGATTGTCTGCTGCGTGTCTGCAATGACGGACTGCGCCCGCGCGGGATCATGGCGGTGGAACTTCCCGCCGTTGCTCTGGTTCGCCCGCTGCGCGGTCGCCTTGCCTGTCGGGCGGCCATTCTGCTGCGCCGGCGTATCCTTCGGGTCATGGAGGGCAGGGCGGAACGTCATCCAAGACTGGCCTTCGCCCTGCTGTCTGCACCCCTGGCGATCCTGACGCTGGTCGTCGCGCTGGCGATCCAGAAGCCCGGCGCGTGGAGCGAAGACCGGATCATGCTGTCCACGATCGTCAATCTCGAACGCCTGCGTACGATCAGTGCAACGGGCGCCTTTGGATCCCCCCGCGCGATCGAGCCGGGCATCTGACGCTCGCGCGCTTGTCATCTGCCGCGACGAAAGACCGCGTGACGGGCGCGAAAAGTTGCGCTAATCCGGCGACATGTTCGAAACAGCCATTGCAGACGGCGGCTTCCTGATCGCGGCGCTGATTGCGCTGGTCGCGGGGCTGTTGTCGTTCCTCAGCCCCTGTGTCCTGCCGATCGTGCCGCCATACCTGGCCTATATGAGCGGGATCAGCATATCCGAAATGGCGGCCCGGCGTTCGGCGCGCGGCCGCAGCATGCTGATTGCGGCATTCTTCGTTCTGGGCCTTTCGACGGTCTTCCTGTTTCTTGGTTTCGCGGCTTCGGCATTCGGTCGATTCTTCCTGCAGAACCAGGACTGGTTCAACCTCGGCGCGGGGCTGGTCGTCATGGTCTTTGGCGCGCATTTTCTTGGCGTGATCCGCATCCCGTTTCTGGACCGCGAGGCGCGCATGGATGCCGGCGACCGCGGCGGATCGGCAATCGGTGCTTATATCCTGGGCCTTGCCTTTGCCTTTGGCTGGACCCCATGCATCGGGCCGCAGCTGGGGATGATCCTGTCGCTTGCCGCCCAGTCGGACTCGATGACACGCGGCACCGCCTTACTGGCGGTCTATGCCCTGGGGCTTGGCATTCCGTTCCTTCTGGTCGCCGCATTCTTCCCGTCAATGTCGGGTGTCATGGCCTTCTTCAAGCGGCATATGGACCGGATCGAGCGGATCATGGGGTTGCTTCTGTGGACGATCGGTCTGTTGATGTTGACGGGTGGGTTCAGCCAGTTCTCGTATTGGCTGCTCGAGACCTTTCCGGCGCTAGCGCGGTTGGGCTGAAGCAAGCGGCGTGGCGCAATCCGTGTGTGCGATCTTGTCCAGAAAGGCCTTGCCCTGTTCGGGGTCGAGATAGCGGCTCCAGCCCAGACGGTAGATCCTGCCGTCGGAGTTCTTGTTGACGTATTCGGCGACGATGTCGCCCTGGCGCGTCACGATCAGCACGCGGCCGGAATTTTCCTCTTCGACCATGAGCATGTCATTGAGAAGGACCGTGAAAAGACCTTCGAACAAGGTCTTGATATCCGGGCGTTCCATTGCCTGGGCCCATGGGTTGTAGGTTTCGCCCGAGTCGAAATCGTGGACGGTAATCTGGTTGGTCCCGTGCACGCGCGCGCCTGTTCCGCGATCATAGGCCCGATTGTTGAAGATGGCGATGCGATGGTCATCCAGGATATCGACGTCATGCTGTGCCAGCCACGGCCCCTGTTGCATCCAGATAATCCTGTCCTCTGACGGACGATACAGCATCACCATCGACAGATGGCGCGCACTGAGGAACAGATCGCCCTTGCGCCAATGGGGGCCATCCGCCAGCACGGGCTGGATGTCATTCAGGTGTATCGGATCCTTCTGGTACCTGCCGGCCGTGAAGAGGGCATGTTCCAGTACATTGCGCATCAGGATCCTTGCAAGAGATCGCTTGTCCAGAACCTCGCCGCCCGGCCCCAGGTGAAGAATGGCATCTTCCACGAAATCGGCGGGAGCGCCTTTGATTTCGGAAGGCTCCACATAGCCCGGAACCCAGAAGCCGCCCTGGCCATCGGTTTCGGTCGAGTGGTGAACAAGCTCATTGAATTGCACCCAGACCGGGCGTGAACAGGCATCCAGCGCGACCATGAAGGACTGGTGGTCCTTGATCACCAACAGGGCGTCGTCGGTCAGAATGGGATGGATCGCGCGGTACCGGTGGTTGGTCCAGTTCGTGTATTCCGCAATGCGCGAGCTGCGCGGTGCATCGCGCAGAAATGTCTCGGCATCGGGAACCCAGCGGTGGCGGACCTTGCCGTCGCCCAGGGAAACAAGTTCGATCACGTGGCGGCCAAGGTCGCCGTCATGGCGCGACAAGAGCACGAATCCGGGCAGCTGCACGGCCTTGTCCAGGCTCCATCCCGGGGGCTTGTCGCCAAATCTGTCGGAGACAAAGGCCTCCATCGGGTCGTCGCCGCGCATCAGCGCGCGCATCGTATCGGGAACCTCGGCCAGGGTCAGCGCAATGCCCGACGCCTTGCCAAAGCGATGACCGTCGTCTGCGCCATCAAGAACCATTGCGCCGAACACGACCGCGGCCGGAACCAATGCGGGCAACAGCAAGAGAATGACCCACAGCGGGATCTGGCGGAACAGGAATCTGTGCATCCAATGCGTCGCCCGGAAATTCGTTCAACAATCTGGAACCAATACCATGATCGTGGCGAATTTCCTAACGATGGAACATGCATCCTAGCCGGCCCAGCGCAAGTCCTTGTCAAGCCTTCCGGCTTGCACATGGTCGCGCAAGACATTCAGTCGTATGAACCGCGACCCCCGCACCCCCGTATCGGAAAGCGACAGTGCCCGAACCTGGCTGGCCAGCTCCGCGACGGCCTCGCCAAAGTCCTTTTGCGGCTGATGGTCCGGGGCAAGTTCTGAAAAGCGCGTGAAATCGACCCGATAGGAACGGTTGTCCGGCGCGGCGTCGCGATTGATGTCGACAGCCACACCGCCCAGGGCCGCGCCCACGTCCCGCGCAAGCTGGCCAATCTGCCACGTCCAGCTCTGCGAGCCGACATTGACCGCTACATGGGGTTCGCCATCGCGCACCAGCGCCCATTCGATCGCGCGCGCCATGTCATCGACATGGATCAGCGGGCGCCATGGGCTGCCGTCCGAGAGGACCTCGATCCGGCCGGTTGTGATCGCCGTCGCGACAAAGTCGTTCAGCACGAGGTCAAGGCGCAGCATCGGGCTTGCGCCGCAGGCCGTCGCAAAGCGCAGGGCGGTCACACGGAAATCCTCGGTTGCGAGGTCCTGCAAGCCTTGCTCGGCGGCGACTTTCGATCGGGCATAGGCGGTTAAGGGATTCAGCTGGTCGTCCTCGCGGCGAAAGCTGTCCGATCCGGCCCCATACATCGAGCAGGAGCTGGCAAAGACGAAATGGCGCACGCGGGCCTGACGCGCCGCGCGCGCCGCATTCAGCACCCCGTTGGCATTGATCGCCTCGGTTGCGGCCTCGAATTCCTTGCCGATCGGGTCATTCGAGACGGCGGCCAGGGCAACGACCGCATCGAAGCCCTCCAGATCGCGCGCATGCAGATCGCGGATATCGCCGCGCCGCTGACTGACGAAGACATCATCGGGAATCTGCCCGCTTTCGGCGCCGACGAACCATTCGGCATCCAGCCCGTGAAGTTCGGCACCCGGTATCGCCCCGGCCAGATGCCGCGCCGCGACGGGACCGACATAGCCCCTGTGCCCGATGATCAGAATGCGCATGAAGATCCCCCCTTGGGCGCGGCCCTTTGCATAGAAGTAGCGCGATCGGCGGCTTTGTGCTACCTCGGTATCTAGGGTGGTATTTTGTCGGCGGCCGTTTTGGCCCTGGCAGGGTGATCGGTGCAGGGACAGGCCGCATTTTCGGTCGTTCAGGTCCCGTATTTTTGAAAGGAGATGCATTGATGAAATGTGTCATTCTGGCGGGCGGTCTTGGCACGCGTCTGGCCGAAGAAACCGTGCGTGTTCCAAAGCCGATGGTCGAAATCGGCGGGCGACCGATCATCTGGCACATCATGAAGATCTATTCCGCCCACGGTATCAATGACTTCATCGTCTGCTGCGGCTACAAGGGCAATGTCATCAAGGAATACTTCGCCAATTACCACATGTACGGCGCGGACATCACGTTCGACCTGCGCAGCGGCAAGGCCGAAGTGCTTCAGAACGGATCCGAGCCCTGGCGCGTGACCCTTATCGACACGGGACAGGACAGCATGACGGGCGGCCGCCTGCGGCGCGTCATGCCTTTGCTGCGTGACGAGGAAGCCTTCTGCATGACCTATGGCGATGGGCTGGGAGATGTGGACATTGCCTCGCTGATCGCGTTTCACCGCGCGCATGGCAAGTTGGCGACGGTCACGGCCGTCCCGCCCGCTGCGCGCTTCGGGCGGCTGGAACTCGATGAAGGGCATGTCACCGAATTCTCGGAAAAGCCGAAGGGAGACGGAGGGGTCATCAATGGCGGGTTCTTCGTGCTTTCGCCCGGGGTCGAGAAGTACCTTGAGGACGATTCAACGATCTGGGAACGCGCACCCCTGATGCAGCTTGCCCGCGAAGGTGAGCTGATGGCGTGGGAGCATCGCGGCTTCTGGCAGCCGATGGACACGTTGCGAGAGAAGCAGCAGCTCGAGGCGCTGTGGCAAAGCGGCAATGCTCCGTGGAAAATCTGGTAGGGGGCCGGGTCGATGAATGCACCGCAGCCCGAAGTCACGCATCCCTGCCGTCATTGCGGGGCGCCACTGTCACTGAGCCTTGTCGATCTTGGCATGTCGGCGGTCGCGAATTCCTATGTTCCGCTTGACCGCGCCGATGAGCCCGAACCGCGGTATCCCCTGCATGTCAGGGTTTGCGAAAGCTGCTGGCTGGTGCAGGTCGATCGCGATGTGCCGCCCGGGGAAATCTTCAACGAAAACTATGCCTATTTCTCGTCTTTCTCATCAAGCTGGCTGGAACATGCACGGCATTATGCCGAAAGCATGATCGACAGGCTTGGCCTTGGACCCGACAGCCTGGTGATCGAGATTGCCTCGAATGACGGGTATCTGCTGCGCAATTTCGTGCGTGCCGGAATGCCGGTCCTGGGGATCGAACCGTCGGCCTCGGTGGCGCGCGCGGCGAAAGAAAACGGCGTTCCGACGATCGTGGAATTCTTCGGACAGAAACTGGCGCAACGACTGCATCGGGATGGCTTGCGCCCGGACCTGATCTGTTCGGCGAACGTGCTGGCGCATGTACCCGACATCAACGACTTCGTATCCGGCATCGCGACGCTGCTACGGGGCGATGCGGTCTATACCGTCGAGTTCCCCCATCTGTTGCGCATGCTGCAAGAGGTGCAGTTCGATACGATCTATCACGAACATTATTCCTACCTGTCTCTGCTTGCGGTCGAGCGGATTTTCTCTGCCCACGGCCTGCGTGTTTTCGACGTGCAGGAACTTTCCACCCATGGCGGCAGCCTGCGCGTATTCGCCTGCCGCGGTGAGGCCTCCTTCCCGGAAATGCCGGGCGTTTCCGCGGTCCGGGCCCAGGAACAGGCAGCGCGGCTTGATACGCCCGAAGGCTATCGCGGTTTTGCCGACCGCGCCCATGCGGTGCGAGAAGGCCTGCGCGCCTATCTGGACCAGGCAAGGTCCGAAGGGCGGCGTGTCGCGGCCTATGGAGCGGCAGCGAAGGGAAACACGTTGCTGAACTTCTGCCGGGTTGACCGTCGGGACATTGCCTATTGCGTCGATCGAAACCCGGCCAAGCAGAACACCTTGTTGCCAGGCAGCCAGATCCCGGTGCACGGCGTCGAGCATCTTCGGGCCGACCCGCCCGACGATCTTCTGATCCTGCCGTGGAACCTGCGCGAAGAGATCATGGATCAGCTATCCGATCTGCGTGCAGGCGGGATGAGGATCGTGACCGCGATCCCTGAAATTCGGGTCTGGACATGACCTCGCGGCGCATACTTGTCACGGGCGCGTCCGGCCTGATCGGTCGGGCCGTGATGCGGCCGCTGCAGCGGCTGGGTTATGACGTGGTCGGATTGTCGCGCAGCGGGGACACGGCGTTGCGTGGCCATCTTCTGCGCGATCCCGAGGCCGCGGCCGAAATGGCGCAGGCCGATACACTTCTGCATCTGGCGTGGGCCGATGGGCCGCATCGGATGAACGATGTTGCAAACCTGAACTGGGTCATTGCGACGCTGCGCCTGTTGCAGGCTTTTGCGGCGAACGGCGGCAAGCGGGCGGTGCTTGTCGGCAGCTGCGCAGAATACGATTGGGCATTGGGCGGAAGGTTTTCCGAAGATTCACCCCTGAGACCAGCCTCGGTCTATGGGGCGGCAAAGGCCGCGACGGGACTTGCGGCGATGGGGGCTGCGGATGCGCTGGGGGTATCGCTTGCCTGGGCACGTCCCTTCTTCGTCTATGGAGCCGGGGAAGCCGAGGGGCGTTTGTTGGGGGATCTTGTCCGGGGCTTTCGCGCGGGCGCAACGATTGCCTGCAGCGACGGTCGGCAGCGCCGGGATTACCTGCATGTCGATGATCTGGCGCTGGCTCTGACACAGCTTCTGCAATCTTCCGTCGAGGGCGCGGTGAATATCGGCTCGGGCAGGGCGATCGAGGTTCGCGAACTGGTCCTGACCGCGGCGCGGCTGGCGGGATGCGACCATCTGGTGCATCTTGGTGAAAGACCGCGCCCACCCGGAGACCCGGACGTGATCGAGGCCGACATTGCCCGCCTGCGTGATGCGACGGGCTTCGAGCCGCGATACGACCTGGAATCCGGCCTTGCGGCAGCTCTGAGAGAGGAAGGACTTGCATGAGCGGGCTTTCAGGCAGATCGGATCTTGGCCGCCTTGTTCGGTTTCTCCTTGTTGGCGTTGTGAATACTGCGTTCGGATTTGGCGTCTATGCGCTATTGATCTGGCTGGCGCTTGCGCCTCAGCTTGCCCTGGCCCTGTCGTGGTGCCTGGGAGTGCTGTGGAATTTCGGCACCCATGCGCGGCTGGTTTTCGACACGACCGGTCTGGACCGGCTTCCGTTCTATGTGGCCAGCTATGGCGCAATATATGTCGTCAACGCGGGATGCCTGAGTGCATTGTTGGCACTGGGTCTGCACCCGATTGCGGCTCAGGCGGTTCTTGTGCTGCCCATAGCGGTCCTGGCCTATCTTCTGGTGTCGTTTGCATTGACGGGACGGCTGCCTTTCGTGACACGCCGAGGGCGCGATGAGTTTTCTTGATACATCCGGCAGCCAAGGGGATCGCCCCGGATTGTGGCCGCTCGGCCTGGTGATCCTGATCGCCGGACTCGTGACCTTTCCGGGTATCGCGATCGTGCGTGAAACGCTTTGGAACTGGCCGCTGGGATTGGGGAACAACCCGTATTTCCTGCCGGCACATGCGCTGCAGCTGTATCTACTGACTCCGCTTGCAACGCTTGCGGCCTGCGTCTTTCTTCTGGGACCCGGCTTGATCGTTGCCGCGGTCTGGGGACGTGACAAGACCTTGGCCACGTGGCTGCTCAGCGCTCTGGGTTGGGCGATCGTCCTGAACGTGACCGGGATCAGCCTGTTTCAACTGGCAACTGGGCATGTTGTCCGGGGGCAGGACTTCGCCCTTCTGATGGCATTCCTGAACGTCTCTTGCCTTGTGGCCGGCGCCTTGTGGCTTGGTGCGGGCGCCGAGTTCAAGCTGCGTTTCGACGAAACCGATCGCGGCGACCTGATCGGCGCTCTGGTCCTGTTCTGGCTGTGCATCTGCCTGTTCGCGCCCAAGTTCTATTGGGAAAACTTCACCGGCGACGGATCGGGCTCGTTGCAGTTCGCGCGGCTTCACATTGCCAGGCTGTGGCCGTTCTGGCCGCCCGAGGCCGGCCCCATCCGCAACGCGCCCGGCCTGACCATGGTCCTGTTCGTCTTTCCCGAAAGCTGGTTCGTCAGGCTGTGGGGGGAATGGGAATATTCCGTGCGCGCGCCTCTGCTGATGTATCTGGCGCTGCTCTACCCGGTGCTGTGCCGTTTGATCCGTTCCGGCCGGGAAACCGGGCTGCCGGCCATCGACCATGTGGCACTTGTCGCGGCATTGCTGATCTACACGCTTTCGGTCGTCTATTCGGGGGGCTACCACGTCTATTTCGGCGACTCGCCCATGCCGGCAGCGCGTGAAACCCTGGCTGTGGTCGTGTTCCTGGGCTATGTGCTGGCCTTTGTCGAAAACCGGCCCGGCCTGATGGTGGCAACGGGCATCATGACGCATCTGGTCATCCCCACCGGAGGGCTTTGGCTGGTGCTGTGGCCGGTCGCGGCAATGCTGACCTGGCGGCCCGTGCCCTGGCAACGGCTTGGCACGGCGCTTGGCACGCTGGCCTTGGCGGCCGCCATTTCGGTTCTTGCACCGCGGCTGATCGCCGCGCTGGGTCTGCCGTTTCCTGGTGATGAATTTGGCGCGTCGAACATCATCGACCGCCTGCGCTTCTTCACGGCGTTCGACTTCTGGAAGATCGGATTCTGGATCGTCCCGGTCGGGATCGTGCCAGCCTTGTTCCTTCTGCTGTGGCCATGGCAGGACAGGCTTGCGCGCAGCCTGACGCTGGTTTCCGTCGCGTTCTTCCTGTTCTTCTATTTTCAGGCGTGGCGGGTGCTGCTGCACCATTTCATTCCGGCCATGATCCCGCCACTGATCGTCATGTGGCGGTCCGATCTGTTCGCGCGCAAGGGCTGGGCGGCGCCCCTGCGCGTCCTGGTGTTCGCGGGGCTGTTGCTGTCGCTGTATCTGTCGTGGCCAAAGGAAATGCGCCTGCACGGCTTCGAACGCGACATCGGCCAGCAGATCGTGACCGAAGGACCGATCTTCGAAACAGCGCAACGCGCGGACGGCGAACGTTTCCGGGGCTTTTCGATACAGGCCGTGGACGTTGCCCATGTGCTTCTGGCAGAGCTTTTTCCGATCACCTATGGCGAGGATGATCCGGCCCAGCGCTTCTATGGCGCACCCTTGGTGTGGTGGTTCTATTCCGAGTTTCCGAAACCCGAAGGCCAGCAGATCAACTATGTTCTCAAGCCTCTGGAGCGCGCAACGCCCGCGGACGGAGAACCGATCGCGACCCATCTGGGCTATGGCATGTTCGTTCTGAACCCAAAGGCATGGCGCCAGACCGCCGCGAACCCGCCGCCGGTGGATACGGGCGCTGCAATCTACGAAACGCCGCGCAGCATCATCTACGGTCACGGTCGGCGCCTGAGCGGGGACAGGCGGGTTCATGACCTGATCCATCTGGCGCGCCGGATTCTGGGCATTTGAAAGGGGCGTGATGGAACGCGGCAAGGCAATCTCGATCGTGGCGGGCGCGGCGCTTGTCGTGGCTGGCGCGTTCGTCGCGGGGCAGTATTCGGCAGTCAAGGAAACCCGCCTGCACCGCGCCGTCTGGGGTATTCTTGATCAGGGCCGAACGGTCGTCGAGGAATTGCCGAATCTTCTGGGGCAAGAGCCGGTTCACTTCCTGCGACCGGCAACAAGGCCGGGCAGTGGCGTCACCGTGAATGAACCTTCGGCAGATCGGGAAGACCTGATCCTGCTGTCCGGGTTCCTTGACGGCAACAATCGCGCAAGGCTGATCCGGCGCGACGGCACCGTGCTGACCGATTGGGAGTTGAGCGCCCATGCCCTGTTCCCCGACCTGTCGTTCTTTCGTGATCCCCCCGCGACGGATTGGAACGCGATTACGCATGGCACGATCATCACGCCCGACGGCGATATCGTGTTCAGTTTCGAAAGCGGCGGGATGGCACGGCTGGATCGGTGCGGCAAAACGGTCTGGACGACGCCCGGAATCGTCAACCACCACTCGCCGAACTGGCTGATGGATGGCGGCATCGTCATTTCGGGGGGGCGATACATCGACAGGCCGAATGCCGAAATTCCCTGGCCGTTTGCCGGTCCCTATTGGGAGGATCTGGTCTTCAAGTATGACGCTGCCGGGAACAAGGTGTTCGAGCGCGCGCTGACCGAGCTGTTCATCGAAAACGACATGGAGGCGCTGATCACCTCGACCGGGTTCTTCCGCACGCGGACCGGCGGTGAGTTTCACATGAACGAGGTCGAGGAGCTGAGTTCAGAGCTTGCGCCGGACTTCCCGATGTTCGAGGCCGGAGATCTGATGCTCTCCCTGCGCAACCGCAACATGATCGTGGTGACCGACCCGGACGTCCGCACGATCAAGTGGTTCCGCATCGGTCCGTTCATTCGTCAGCATGACCCGGATTTTCAACCAGGCGGCACCATTACGGTGTTCGACAACCACAGCGACGATACGCCTGACGGCTCGCGCGGTGGGGGAAGCCGGATCTGGCGGCTGGATCCGGAAACGGGCGGTGCCGAATTGCTTTACGGTGGCCGGGACGGCCAGAGATTCTTTTCACCGGAACGCTCGACCCATCAGATGCTGCCCGATGGTGGTATCCTGATCACCGCGGCACAAGAGGGCCGGGCATTTCAGGTGGATTCGTCCGGCCGTATCGTCTGGGAATACGTGAACCGCCATGACGACGATCGCGTGACATGGCTCCACGATGCCGAGAGCTTCGATCCGTCCTATTTCACGGTCACCGATTGGCGTTGCGACTGACATAGCGCGGCCGGTTTCTTCCCGATGGGTCGGTGCTTTGCCAATCGGGGCTGAAATGGACGATCTCGCGGCCGGGAAAGGCCCGTGACAAGGCCGCGTCGTCGGTCTCTGGCCCAGCCATGATCAGGATCGGACCGTCGCGCAGAAAGGGATCGTTCAGCATGATGGCCGATCCTTCATTTCCCGCCTTCTCGAAGACGACCACGGCGTCGCCGAACAGGCCAGCTTCTTGGGCGTCACGATAGGCCGTGTGGAAATCGCCATATTCGTGGTATTTCATGACCGCGCGCCAGGGCAGGAATACCAGAAGTCCCGTGGCGCACAGAAACCACAAGCCGGACGAGACGCGCCCGTCCTGGTTCACATCGAGACGGTCGAGCAAGGTGCCGATCCCCCGCGCGGACAGATACAGGACGGGAAGAGCGGCCGGGAACCAGTACCTGGGGCCGAAGTAATAGCTTTCGGCAAACCAATAGAGCGACATGACGCCGATGACCGCGGCAAGAAGCACCATCATGGCCCGGTCGAAACCGCTGCGACGGTCTGCCCAGAGCAGGAAACCCAGGATTGGCAACAGCGAGCCAATGGGCCAGCCGAATAGTTCGAACTGAAGGCTGAAGATCAGGTTCAGCGTGTTGATCGCGGCCTCGACCGGGCCATGCCCGCGCCACAGATCCAGCGCCCCCCATTTCCCGGGCGGCCCGATATCCGCTCCGAACCCGAACGCGTTTGCACCCGGGCTCCAATGTCGATCGAGATAGGCGGACAGCGGCAGCGTCAGGGGCGACCCCGTCATTGCGGCATTGTAGAGCAGCAAGAGGCTTCCGATGGCAACGCAGCCTGCGCCATAGGCGAGGGCGCGCCTGATCCCCTGATCGCGCCTGGCTGTCAGCAACAGCCAAAGCCCGGTCGATCCACCAAGTATCACCCCATCCAGGGGACGCGTGGAAAAGATCCACCCCATGGAGCCGCCTGCAAGCAGCAGCAGGGGCAGGCTTTTGCCAGGTCGTTCATCCGCGCGCAGGATCAGCCACCATGACAGCAGCGAAAGGGCAAGCGCAAGCGCATGTGGCATCAGGCTGGCGCCGGCGGCAAGCATCCATGGTGAAAGGGCCATCAGAATTGCCGTGCGGTCCGCGGTTTCGGTATTGGACATCCGCCGCACGACCGCGTGACCAAGCAAGACACTGGCCCCGATCAGCAGCGGATTGAGCAGCCACTCGACACCCAGAAGCAGGCCCAGTGCCAGGGCCGCAGGCCAGCCGGGCAGGGTTGTCGAATACCACCGGTCCCCGCCGATCTCGAGAAGATAATAGTCCAGACCCGCGCGGGCCGGCTCGGGCGGCACCGGCGCCCACAAGGCCCCCTGTGAAAATGTGCGCGCCTGAAACAGATAGGCGACCTCGTCCTCGACATGGGGAATGGTCTGGAACGCCAGGGCCGACAACAGCAATGCGCTGATCGACGCGCAAGCGGCAAGGCCGATGGGACGCAACCTGTGACTGCCGCTCAGCGGTGGCGCGACGTGGAAGAGGGCTGTGAAAAGTATGCCATGCACGGCCATCAGGCCGGACGTGACGATCAGATGCGCAATCCACGCGCCCTGCGCATCGCGGTCGAGATACCCTATGACGGGGGCAGAGGAGAGAAAAATCACGGCGGCAGCGACAGCCATTCGGCGCCAGCCCAGACGCTGAGCGGCATGACGAAACGCCGATGCAAGCCCCAGCCGCAGGAACAGCGTTATGGCAAGGGCTGTCTCGAGCGAAAGGATTGCCATCATCCCGATGTCACGTGCGTCCAGCGGGCGCAGTCGCAGGGCCGGGAACCAAAGCGGTTCGGTCAGGTAAAGCTGCGCGCCCCACCCCAGGACAAGCGCGGCGCCGATCGCACCGAAGGCCGCAGCCTCATGTCTGACGCAAAATCCAAGGCACAGCAGCGCAACGCCCAGGACCGACAGCGCCCAGCGATCGGCGGCGGGAACGGATACGGGAGCTGCGACGGCAAGGGCCACGATGGCGCACCCCGCCAGCATGGCAAGAATTCCGCCTGGACGCGACCTGGTTCGCCCCGATGCCATGTCGTCAGGTTTTTCTTCCGGGGAATTTCGTGACCCTGCCGCGTTCGGGTCCGACGCTGGCAAGTTTGGGGATGTTGATCAGTTCCTTCTCGATCACGCAGGGGCCGCCGCGAACCTGATTGTGGATCGCGGTGATGTATTCGCCCATCAAACCTATGAACAACAGCTGCACGCCGGACAGGAAGAACAGCGCCACGATGATGGTCGTCGTTCCTCGCGGAGCGTCGCCCACGCCCAGGAACCACAGGACGACCGAGACGATGGAAAACAGGATGGAAAATATCGCAATCCCGAATCCGGCAAGGCTGCAGAATCGCAGCGGTGCACGGGTAAAGGCAAAGATCGCGTTCAGAGCCTGGTCGGTCAGCATCATCATGCTGTGCTTGGACATGCCGCGTTTTCGCGCACGCCAGGTATAGGGAATGATGACCTTGCGAAATCCGACCGAGGCGATGATCCCCCTTATATAGGGATAATTGTCGTCATGGGCCAGGACGGCGTCCAGCACCTTTCGGTCGATCAGCTGGAATTCACCGACGTCGGGCGACAGTTCGAAATCCGACAGTGCATTGACGATGCGGTAAAAGGCCTTGCGCGCGGTCCGCAGGAAAAAGCCTTCCTCGCGCGTCGATCGCGCGCCGGCGACAACGTCGTAACCGCTTTCCCAAAGCTTGACGAATTCGGGCAACAGCTCGGGCGGGTCCTGCAGATCCACGGGCAGCATGCAAAGCGTCGCGTCACCCGTCGCATGGCGCAATCCGTTGAAGGTGGACCGATAGACGCCGAAATTTCGGGAGTTCACGATGACCTTGACGCAAGGATCCTCGGCCGCGATCCGGCGCAGGATTTCAACCGTCCGATCGGTCGAGGCATTGTCGACAAAGATATGCTCGCGCTCGTAGCCGGGCAGGTCGCGTTCGAATATTTCCCGCACCGTGCGGTAGCATGTTTCGACATTGTCCTCTTCGTTGAAACAGGGCGAAACGATCGAGATCTTCTTCATGGCAAAAAGGTCCTGAAATCTTGAAAACGGGGCCGGGCAAATTCCGAGTCGCAATGCCGCAATTGTAGCGCCGAAGGCCATGAAATGGTGCAAAAACCGGGTTCCGGGGTGGAATTGCACCCTTGGGTTGTGGTGGGGCGAGATCCCGCGCGGATTGATGGACGAAAACGATGCGAAAGGCTTCGGTTTTCTGCTGACGACTGCAGTTTGGCCGGGCTAGCCTGCCGACAACAGGGAGGTATCGATGCCGCTTCGGATGAATCGTGAAGTCTTTGTGACCTGTGCCGTCACCGGTTCCGGCGGAACCCAGGATCGCAGCCCGCATGTGCCACGCTCGCCACGGGAAATCGCGGACTCGGCGATCGAGGCGGCGCGGGCAGGGGCCGCCATCGTTCACTGCCATGTGCGCGACCCCGATACCGGCGCACCGTCGCGCCGGCGCGAGCTGTATCGCGAAGTGACCGAACGCATCCGGGATGCCGACGTTGACGTCGTGCTGAACCTGACCGCGGGGATGGGGGGCGATCTGTTCTTTGACGGGACCGAGGCCATGGACCGGATGTCGGAACGATCCGACATGGCCGGGGCCGCCGAACGTGTCGCCCATGTCGTCGAATGCCGACCCGAGATCTGCACGCTCGATTGCGGCACGATGAACTTTGCCGAGGCCGATTACGTGATGGTCAACACGCCCGGAATGCTGCGCGACATGGCGCGCCGCATGACCGAGGCCGGCGTGCGGATCGAGATCGAAGCCTTCGATACCGGCCATCTGTGGATGGCGCGTGAACTGGTGCGCGAAGGCGTGATTCCGGAACCTGTATTGGTGCAATTGTGCATGGGGGTGCCGTGGGGCGCGCCGGACGACCTGAACACCTTCATGGCCATGGTGAACAACGTCCCGCAAGGATGGCATTTCTCGGCCTTTTCCCTTGGCCGTCATCAGATGCCCTATGTCGCCGCCGCGGTGCTGGCGGGGGGCAATGTCCGCGTGGGGCTGGAGGACAACCTGTTTCTGGACAAGGGCGTTCTGGCGACGAATGCCCAGCTTGTCGATCGCGCCATTGGCATCATCGAACGGATGGGCGCGCGCGTGATCGGCCCGGCCGAGGTGCGCGAGCGCCTGCAGCTGGTCAAACGTCCTCCGATGGCTGCATAGGAAGAGGGCATCATGGCACGCAAGGCGGCAATCATCGGCGGTGGCGTGATCGGCGGGGGCTGGGCCGCGCGCTTTCTGCTGAACGGCTGGGACGTCGCGGTGCTTGATCCCGACCCCGAGTCCGAACGCAAGATCCACGCGGTCCTGGACAATGCGCGGCGCAGCCTTCCGGCCCTGTCGGACCTGCCGATACCCGAAGAGGGCCGCCTGACATTTGCATCCAGCATCGAGGATGCCGTTCAAGACGCTGACTACATTCAGGAATCGGTCCCCGAGCGATTGGAATTCAAGCGCGATGTGCTGGCCCGTATCCAGGCTGTCGCGCCGAATGTGCCCGTGGGCTCCTCGACCTCGGGCTTTCGTCCGTCACAATTGCAGGAAGGTGCGATCAACCCGGGCGCCGTGTTCGTCGCGCATCCCTTCAACCCCGTCTATCTGCTTCCGCTTGTCGAGATCGTGACCAGCCCGGCCAATGAACCGGAGCTTGTAAATCGCGTTCAGGAAACCCTGCGCGACGTGGGGATGTATCCGTTGCATATCCGGAAGGAGATCGACGCGCATATCGCCGACAGGCTGCTCGAGGCCGTCTGGCGCGAGGCGCTGTGGCTGGTGCGCGACGGCATCGCCACGACCGCCGAAATCGACGATGCGATCCGCATGGCGTTTGGCCTGCGTTGGGCCCAGATGGGGTTGTTCGAGACCTACCGCATCGCGGGGGGCGAGGCGGGGATGCGCCATTTCCTGGCACAGTTCGGGCCGGCGCTGAAATGGCCATGGACGCGGCTGACGGAGGTGCCGGACTTCGATGACGCATTGGTCGATCTGATCGCGGGCCAGTCCGACCGGCAATCGGGCCATCATTCGATCCGCGAGCTTGAGCGCATTCGCGACTCGAACCTGGTCGGCATCCTGCGGGCCTTGAAGGACCGCAACTGGGGGGCGGGCAAGGTGCTGCGCGATCATGACGAAAGGCGCAGGTCCGGTGTTTTGGATGCGATGGTGGGCGATCTCGACCAACCGCTTGTCATGGCGCGAATGCAGGTTCTGCCGGGCTGGATCGACTATAACAGCCACATGACCGAAAGCCGCTATCTGTTCGCGGCATCGGAAACGACCGACGCATTCCTTCGGTTCATCGGGGCCGACATGGATTATGTCGCTGGCGGCCATAGCTATTACACGGTCGAGACGCACATCATGCACCTGGGCGAAGGCAAGCTTGGCGACCGGTTGACGGGCAGTCTTCAGGTTCTGCATGCCGACGAAAAGCGGCTGCATGTCTTCATTCGCATCTCGCGGGGCGAGGATGTCCTCGCCACGCTGGAGCAGATGCTGCTGCATGTCGACATGAAGGCGGGCCGCTCCTGTCCGGCCGCCGCCGCGATACTGGATCGGCTGATGCCGATTGCGCAGGCCCATGCAAGCCTTCCGCGACCCGAAGGCGTTGGCCGCCACGTCGGCCAACGCAGCGGCTGAACGGCCTATTCGCCCCGGGGGAAGCGCTTGCTTTCCTCCAGAACGTTCAGGTCCATGTGATTGCGCATGTAGCGTTCCGACGCCTTCTGCAGCGGCTGGTAATCCCAGGGGAAATAGGCGCCGTTGCGAAGTGCCTCATAGACGATCAGCCGGCGCGCCTGGCTTTCGCGCACCTCGGCATCGAAGCGGTCGAGAACCCAGCGTGCTTCGGACATCGCGCGCAGATGCGCCAGCGTTTCGGCATGGGCGGGATCGTCGGCCAGGTTGTTCAACTCATGCGGATCGGCCGCGAGATCGAAGAGCTGGTCGGGGTCGAGCGCACAGCGGTTGTACTTCCAGCGTCCGTGACGGATCGAGACAAGCGGCGCATAGGAAGCCTCGGCCGCGTATTCCATGAAGACCGGGCTTTCGCGGGTCGCGCCCTGCATCAGCGGCAACAGGCTTTCGCCATCCGTCCATGGCAGAACCTCATCCATGCTGACGCCGACAAGATCGCACAGCGTCGGCGCGACGTCGATCGTCGAGACCGGCGTTGCGATCCGCCCCGGTGCAATCCCCGGCGCGGCGATCATCAACGGCACCCGGGCCGACCCTTCGTAGAAGTTCATCTTGTACCACAGCTCACGTTCGCCCAGCATGTCGCCGTGGTCCGAGACAAAGACCACGATCGCGTCCTGCCGGGTGGCGCGCAGGACGTCCATGATCTGGGCGATCTTGTCGTCCAGATAGGAAATGTTCGCGAAATAGGCCCTGCGGGCGCGCCGTACATGCTCTTCGGTCACGTCGTAATTGCGCCAGTCATTCGCGTCGAAGATGCGCTGCGCATGGGGGTCATGCGCCTCGTAGGGCATTGCCGGAACCTCGGGCAGCAGGTGGTCGCAGTCTTCGTAGAGATCCCAGAACCGGCGGCGCGCGACATAGGGGTCGTGGGGATGCGTGAAGCTGACCGTCAGGCACCACGGGCGCGCGTCGCCCCCGCGCGCAATATCATAGATCTTCTGCATCGCGTGAAAGGCGACCTCGTCGTCATATTCCATCTGGTTCGTGATCTCGGCCACGCCGGCATTCGTGACGCTGCCCATGTTGTGGTACCACCAGTCGATCCGCTGGCCGGGCTTGCGGTAATCGGGCGTCCAGCCGAAATCCGCCGGGTAGATGTCGGTCGTCAGGCGCTCTTCGAAGCCGTGCAGCTGGTCGGGGCCGACGAAATGCATCTTGCCCGACAGGCAGGTGTGCCAGCCCGCGCGCCGCAGATGGTGGGCGAATGTCGGAATGGCCGAGCAGAACTCGGCGGCATTGTCATAGACCCCGGTTCGTGAGGGCAATTGCCCGGTCATGAAGGATGCCCGCCCCGGCGCGCACAGGGGCGAAGCCGTGTAGGTATTCGCAAATCGCACCGAACGTTCTGCCAGGGCTTTCAGCGTCGGCACATGCAGCCAATCCGCCGGGCCGTCGGGGAACAGCGTTCCGTTCAACTGATCGACCATGATGATCAGGATATTCGGACGTGATGACATGCATTCCCCCATGCGTGTTGCGATTTGCCCGCTGCAGGTTCTGTCGGACCGCGGCCCTCGGTTTGCCGGGAACCGACGGCCATCGCCGCTTTGCGACAAGGAAGATCATGTTCCGGCGGACCGCGCGACGGTGACCAGTGCCGCGACGATGCGATCAAAGGCGGCCCCGGCGCGACGCGAGACATTCCGGGCACGCAGATAACCATGCACCAGCCCGCGCTCCTCGACCAGTCGGACTGGGCTGCCGTGCCGTCGCAAGCGCGCCGCGTAGTCCCGCGCATCGCTGGCCAGCGGGTCGCATTCCGCCGAAAAGACATGGGTCGGGGGAAGGGCTGTGCAGTCGGGATCTTCGAGAGGCCAGGCCGTCGGGTCGGGCACAGGTGAGGGCCGACCCGAAAACCTGAGCGCGATATATCGCGCCATGTCCGCGCGGGTCAGCATCGGCGCGTCGGAATGTCTGATATGGCTGTCACGGTCGGTCTGACGGCCCAGGGCGGGGTAGATCAGAACCTGCCCCGGAACCCGCAGCCCGGATCCGCGCGTCGCATGCGTCAGCGCCGCGGCCAGCGTCCCCCCGGCGCTGTCACCGCAGGGGATGATCGGCGCAGCCAGTTCGCGGCAAACTGCCCTGGCCGCCGCGATGGTATCGACAAGTTGCGCCGGGTGGGGGTGCTCTGGCGCCAGGCGGTAATCGACCGCGACCAGCCTTGCCCCGGCCCGATGCGACAGCTCGGCACAGATCGAATCGTGGGTATCCAGATCGCCGACGACGAAGCCTCCGCCATGCAGGTACAGAATGATTGGCGTCTCCCGGATCCGCGCGGGATTGTACAGCCGACAGGAAACGCCGCCAAAGCTGCGATCCGATGAAGCCAGCCCCTTGGGGCGTCCTGGGTCGAGATCCCGCGCCAGGGCACGATAGGCTGCGCGCTCGGCCGCGATGCCGCCGTCGGGGACCGCCCGGCTGCGCCCGCATCGCGCGACGAAGGCGCGAATCTCGGCATCAAGCAGGCAGGAGTAGTTCGGGCGATTCGGCACGGAGGGGTGTCCTTGCGCTGGGTCAAGATCAGCGTGCCACGGTCGCGGGCAAAGACCAACCTTGTCAGACGCGCACATGTGCCACTTCCGTCGTTCACGATCGCGTGCGGCCAGATGATCGGCCAATCCTCGCCATGCCGGCCGATATCGCAGGAAAAAATCCGCCATGCCCGGCAGCCCCCGCTCAGCATTTCGTGAGGCGGGGTTGGAACCTTCGTCGCGATGCACAATTGAGCCAGCGAGCGACGGATGCTTTCGCCGCGACCCGCTGAACCGAAAGCGGATGCGGTGGGCGATCGCTCTGGATGAAACGTGAATCTTGGAACAAGGAAGACAGTCATGAAGAAGGTGATCAAGATTGCCGGCGGTATCGCCCTGGCCTCGGTGGTGGCCGCGCCTGCGATGGCAGGTGGTTTGAGCGCCCCGACCGAAGAGCCCGCGCCCGTCGTGATGCCGGTCGAGCCGGTCTCGACCGGATCGGACTGGACCGGAGCCTATGTCGGTGGACAGCTGGGATATGGCGACATCTCTGCGACCGGTCTGGATGGCGATGGCATTCTGGGCGGTGTTCATGCCGGCTATGACTGGGATTTCGGCAACTGGGTCGTCGGCGCGGGAATCGACCACGATATCGCCGATATCGACCTGGGCAATGGCGCGGGATCGCTGGATTCGGTCACCCGGCTGAAGCTGCGCGCAGGTGCCGATCTGGGTCAGACGCTGCTTTACGGTACCGCCGGTGCCGCATACGCTCGGGCGGATGTCGGCGGATCGAACCTGTCGGACGATGGCTGGTTCGTGGGCATCGGGGCCGATTACCGCCTGACCGACAGCTGGACGGTCGGCGGCGAAGTCCTGACCCATCAGTTCGACAATTTCGACGGCTCGGGCGTGGATATCGATGCGACGACCGCGACGATTCGCGCCAGCTTCCGCTTCTGATCGTTCAGCAACACCGACATGCGGCGCCGATGCGCCGCATGTCACCACTTGCCCGACGCACCGCCCCCCGAGGATCTGCCACCGCCAAAGCCGCCCGAGCTGTTCGTCCTGCGCCGGTGGCGGACATGTTCGTCCCTTTTTTCGCGCAGCATCCGATCGTCGCGATAGTCGCAATTCCTGCAATAGGTGCGCAGCCTGCGCCCGCCTTCGGGCAGACGTACCGTCACCCGCCGCAATCCGCGCGTTCCGCAGCCGGGGCAGCGCCGAAGCCGCGCGGCGGCGTTCCGGATCTTCCGGCCGAACAGGCCATAGCCGACGATTCCCGCGATTGCACCGAAGATCCAGTGATCTATGCGATCAAGAAAGCCGCCGCCCGTGCCGTCATGGGGGCTTTCGCTGACCAGGCGCAAGGCGATCCGGTCGATGGTCTGCATGATGCCATCCTCGATGCCTTCGGAAAATTGCTCTTCGCGGAATCGCGGTGCGATCACGTTGCTGACTATGTCCTGGGCGATGACGTCATAGGCCTGATCATAGGCTGCGCCCAGATGAATACGGATTTCGCGGTCCTGACTGGAAACCAGAAGAAGAATGCCGTCGTTTGTCTGGGGATCTCCTATGCCCCATCCATTGAAAACGCGCTGCGCAAAGTCGGCGATCGAGGTCGAAGGGTCATAATCGGACCTTGCCCGTATCGTCAGAACTGCCATCTGGATGCCCGTTTCGCGCTCGAGCGCGGCAAGCGACCCGCGAAGGGCTTGCGCCGCGTCAGGCTCGATGAGGCCTGCGAAATCGTTCATGTAGGTATCCACGGGCTGCGGATACGGCGCCCCGACGGCCGGGCCGAAGACAAGCAATGCGAACAGGGCGGCAAGGATGCCAAACAGGCGTTGAATCACGAAAACTCCTGCAACTGTGATGGGCGTCAAGCTTGGGGCAAACCGCGCCGCGAAGCAACCGATCCGCAAGCCCCCGCCCGCGGCAATATCGTTTCGCCCCGGGCGTTGTTTGAAATGGGATTTGTTGCTACATAGCGCGAAACATCCGCCCTTTCGCGGCGGTCGACATTGTCAAGTGACGTGGCGGCGACGACGATTTGTGAACGAATTGGCGCCACATTCTTGGGTATGAAGTTTGGCGCATGGATTCGGAAGCGCCCGGATCCGTTACAAGGAAAGGAGTGGTGGTAGATGTTTGCGTATGGTTTCAAGAGGCTGCTGGCCGGCCTGATGGTCGTGGCGGCGCTTGCCGGATGCAGTGGCGGCATTCATCGGACGGCCTATCTCGTGTCGGCACCGCCCGAGGTCACGTCCGAATGGAAGGTCGTCGACGTGAAGGTTGATGTGCCGCGTACGCTTGTCGTTTCCGAAGAAGAGATCTTTTTCCCAAGGGCGGATATCGTTTGGCGCGAAGATCCGCCTGGCGACCGGTATGAGCAGGTCGCCAAGATCATGCGCGACGCAATTAGCAAAGGTGTTGCCGATCTGAATGGCGACCGCGAGGTGGTGGTCGAAGTGACGATGGCACGTTTCCACGCGCTGACCTTCATCGCAGAAACGCGCGCGCCTTCGGGTGTGCATGACATCGAATTCACGCTGGCCGTGCGCGATGCCAAAAGTGGCGAGATCCTCTTTGGGCCCGAATATGTCGAGGCGTCGTTCCCGGCTCTGACCGGGGCACGCATGGCGCAGGCGCGCGCCCAAGGCCAGACTCAGAAGAGCCAGATCACCGAGCATGTCGAAAAGACGATCAGGGCGATCTTCGGCATCGGCGCCGATGCGCGCGAGACGTTCAGCAGCCTGGGCGGCTGACCCGGCCGAAAAGGCTCACAAACGAAACGTGGCTCAAGGGGCGGCGAGATGGCCGCCCCTTGGTGTCTGGGGCGGCGATCCGGCGCGCCCGGCATGCATCGGGACTGCGACGCCAAAGGTGGCACTTTTCCCTTTGCGCATCATGGGATTTGCCGCTAACCAAGGCGGCATGGAAACGATCCGCATCCTCATTCCGTGCATTGGCGGCTGACGAACGTCAGGCGGGCCGTTCCTGTTTCCCGATTGATGCGAGACAGCAAGCCCGCAGGCGCGATGGGGCGCGAAGGGACAGATGGCATGACCTCGATCCGGCTGACCAATACCAGAACCCGCAGCAAGGAACTGTTCGAGCCTTTGGACGCTTCCAACGTCCGAATGTATGTCTGCGGACCGACCGTCTATGACCGCGCGCATCTGGGCAATGCGCGGCCCGTGATCGTGTTCGACACGCTGTTTCGTCTGCTGCGCCACGTCTTCGGGGCGGATCACGTCACCTATGTCCGCAACTTCACCGACGTGGATGACAAGATCAACGCGCGCGCGGCCGAACTGCGTGCAGCCGGAGACGCGCGCCCGCTGGAAGAGATCATCCGCGATCTGACCGACTGCACGATCGAATGGTATCATGCCGACATGGACGCGCTCGGCGCCCTGCGCCCGACACAGGAGCCGCGCGCGACCGAGTGGATCGGCGCCATGATCGCGATGATCGAACAGCTGGTCGCCGGCGGACATGCCTATGAGCGCGACGGCCATGTCCTGTTCCGCGTGCGAAGCTACAGGGAATATGGACGCCTTTCGGGGCGTTCTGTCGATGACATGATCGCGGGCGCACGGGTCGAGATCGCGCCGTTCAAGGAAGATCCGCTGGATTTCGTGCTGTGGAAACCGTCGAGCGACGATCTGCCGGGATGGAACAGCCCCTGGGGCAGGGGCCGGCCCGGATGGCATATCGAATGCTCGGCCATGGCGCATGAATTGCTGGGCGACAGTTTCGACATCCACGGCGGGGGCATCGACCTGCAATTCCCGCATCACGAAAACGAAATCGCGCAAAGCCGCTGCGCCCATCCCGAAGGCGGTTTCGCCCGGTACTGGATGCACAATGAAATGCTGCAGGTCGAAGGCAGGAAGATGTCCAAGAGCCTTGGCAACTTCTTTACCGTACGTGACCTGCTGGATCAGGGCGTGCCGGGCGAAGTGATCCGCCTTGTCTTCCTGCAGACGCATTATTCCCGCCCCATGGACTGGACGGCCGAAAAGGCCCGCGCGGCGGAAGCCGTCCTGCGACGCTGGCATTCGCTGGTCGATGACATCGAGCCCGCACCCGAACCCGCGCCGGAAGTCGTCGCGGCACTGGCGGACGATCTGAACACCGCCGGCGCGATCGCCGAGCTGCACGCGCTGGCCAATGCCGGTCAGGCGGCGCTGCTGAAATCCTCTGCCCGGTTGATGGGGCTGCTGACGCAGGATCGGCCTGACTGGCTGGCTCCGAAGGTGGATCTTGCACCGCTTGCACAACGATTGGCAGAAATGCGTCGCAAGGCGATGGAGACAAAAGATTTCTCGGAAGTTGACAGGATGAAGTCCGCCCTTGTGGCGGCCGGCGTCGAGGTGCGCATGTCGCGCGCGGGGGTCGAATTGGTTCCGGGGCCGGATTTCGACGCCGGGAAGCTGCAGGATCTGGCCTGAGAAAGTGCGTGGGATGAAGGAACGGCTCTACCTTTATGATACGACCCTGAGAGACGGCCAGCAGACACAGGGCGTTCAGTTCTCGGTTGCCGAAAAGATCCAGATTGCGCGTACGCTGGACGATCTGGGCATCGATTACATCGAAGGCGGCTGGCCGGGCGCGAACCCGACAGACAGCGATTTCTTCGATGCACGTCCACAAACGCGGGCGACCTTCACGGCCTTTGGCATGACGCGCCGGGCCGGACGATCGGCCGAAAACGATGACGTGCTGGCCGCGGTTCTGAACGCCCAGACACCGGCCGTGTGCCTGGTCGGGAAGGCGCATGATTTCCATGTCACCACCGCCTTGGGGCAGAGCCTTGAGGAAAACCTGGAAGCGATCCGCAGCTCGGTCGCCCATGCCGTGTCCCGTGGACGCGAGGCGCTGTTCGATGCCGAGCATTTCTTCGACGGATGGAAGGCAAATCCGGACTATGCGCTGTCCTGTTTGCGGGCTGCGTTCGACGCTGGCGCGCGCTGGATCGTTCTGTGTGACACCAATGGCGGCACGCTGCCGGCCGAGATCGGCCGCATCACTGCCGAGGTGATCGCGGCGGGCATTCCCGGTGACCGGCTGGGCATTCATTGCCATGACGACACGGGCAATGCCGTGGCGGGTACGCTTGCGGCGGTGGATGCGGGCGCGCGCCAGATCCAGGGCACGTTGAATGGCCTTGGGGAACGCTGTGGCAATGCCAATCTCACGACCCTGATTCCGACGCTTCTTTTGAAGGAACCCTATGCCAGCCGGTTCGAAACGGGCGTTACGCATGATGCCCTGCGCGGTCTGACCCGCGCCAGCCGGATGCTTGACGACATCCTGAACCGCGTACCGCTGCGCAGCGCGCCCTATGTCGGGGCCTCGGCCTTCGTGCACAAGGCGGGCCTGCATGCCAGCGCGATTCTGAAAGACCCTTCGACTTACGAACATGTCGATCCGGCCCTTGTCGGCAACCAGCGTCTGATTCCCATGTCGAACCAGGCGGGCCTGTCCAACCTGCGCGCACGCCTTGCCGCCGCCGGGATCGAAGTTGCGCCAGACGATCCGCGCCTGGGCCAGATCCTGCGACAGATCAAGGAGCGTGAAGATCAGGGCTATGCCTATGACGGCGCGCAGGCCTCGTTCGAGCTGCTGGCCCGGCGCGCGCTTGGGCTGTTGCCCGACTATTTCGAGGTCAAGCGCTATCGCGTGACCGTCGAGCGGCGCAAGAACAAGTACAATCAGATGGTCACGTTGTCCGAGGCCGTCGTCGTCGTGAAGATCGGCGACGAAAAGATGCTGTCGGTTTCGGAATCCCTGGACGAAACCGGCTCTGACCGCGGTCCGGTCAACGCGCTGGCCAAGGCCCTGGCCAAGGATCTGGGGCCCTATCAGGCCTCGATCGACGACATGAAGCTGGTGGACTTCAAGGTGCGCATCACCCAGGGCGGGACCGAGGCCGTCACGCGCGTCATCATCGACAGCGAGGATGGCGCGGGCCAGCGCTGGTCCACGGTGGGCGTCAGCGCGAACATCGTTGACGCAAGCTTCGAGGCGCTCGTCGAGGCGATCCTGTGGAAGCTTGTCCGGGACGGGGTTGCCCCGGCATGAGCGTGACCGACTGTGCTGAAATCGTTCAAAGGGGCGACCCCGATCGGCATGCCGCGACGATGGCCGCGCCCCCAGCGGCGCGGGACATCCTGTTCCCGCTATATGCGCTGAACCTCGAAATCGCACGCGCGCCGTGGAGTTCGGCCGAGCCGATGGTCGCCGAAATGCGGCTTCAGTGGTGGATCGATACCGTTTCCGCATTGGCCGAGGGGCGGAATGTCTCTGGCCCGCCGGTGGTCATGGCGGTCGGCCCTGTCCTTGCGCGCGATCCGCGTGTTTCCCGCGCGATGATCGATCTGGCCGAAGCACGTCGGCGCGACTGCTGGCCCGACCCGTTCGAGGGCAGGGACGATCTTCTGGCCTATCTGGATGCAACGGCCGGCAACCTGATGTGGGCGGCGGCACTGGCTCTTGGCGCAGAGGAACGGTTGGAGCCCGCGATCCGTGACGCCGCCATGGGCGGGGCGATCGCCGCCTATCTGCGGGCGGTTCCGCATCTGGTCGCGCGCGGTCGTCAGCCGCTGCCGGATGACAGCGCAAGCGCCATCGCCGGACTCGCGGCCGAGGGTTTGACCCGGCTGGAGAAGGCGCGTCGCGTCAGGTTTCCGACGGAAGTCAGGCCAGCGCTTTGGACCGTATCGCCGGCACGGCAAGTGCTGAAGGGCATCGTCAGGGACCCCGCGCGGGTCGGGCAGGGACGGGCGGAAACGTCGGAATTCGCCCGCCGTCTGGCGCTGTTGTGGCGCGTCCTGCGCGGGCGTGTCTAGGCTTTTTCCTCGCGCGGGCGCAGGACCAGCCAGATCAGCGCGCCGCCCGCAAGCACCAAAAACGGTATCATCGCAAGGTTCACGGCCTGCCAACCGGCCAGGACACTGGTCCCGGCGCAGTTCATCAATCCGCCCGAGGCCAGCGAGGCGACCGTGACACCGCCAAAGACGATGAGGTCGTTCAGCCCCTGGATGGCTCCGCGCTCCTCGGGCCGATGGGCCCCGGCCAGCATGCTGGTTGCGCCGATGAACCCGAAATTCCAGCCAAGGCCAAGAAGGACCAGGGCGGCAAAGAACTGCTCCAGCTCGACCCCGGTCAATGCCACGGCGCCCGCCCCGGCCAGCAGGGCAAGGCCCGTCCCCGTGATCAGCGGCGCGCCGAACCGCGCGATCAGATGCCCCGTGAAGAACGAGGGCACGAACATGGCAAGCACATGGGCCGACACGATATCCGCCGCATCGTTCTGCGAATACCCGCAGCCGACGACCGCAAGCGGGGTCGAGGTCATCACAAGGTTCATCAGCGCGTAGGAAACCATCGCGCAGATGATCGCAACCGAAATGGCGGGATCGCGCAGCATCTCGATCCGCGATCGGGCAGGGCTGGACTGCGTGCCCATTGCCCCAGGGCGGGGGATGTCCAGGAACAGGAACAGCCCCATGCCGACAAGGTTCAGCACCACCACCGCCAGATAGGTTCCAAGGAAGGCCGCGGGCAGGGCCGAACCCGTCACCTTGACAAGCTGCGGCCCGATGATGGCGGACACCAGCCCCCCGGCCATCACCCACGAGATTGCCTTGGGGCGAAACGACTCGGACGCCGTATCGGCCGCGGCAAAGCGATAGAAGCCCTGGGCCGACATGTAGATCCCTGTCATGAGCGACCCGACGAGGAACAGGGCAAAGGACCCCCGGTAGAGCCCCGCGGCGGCAATGGCCCCGCCCGCAGCGCCGCCCAGCGCGCCCAGCCAGAATCCCGCCCGGCGCCCGTGGCGCGCCATGAAGGACGACATCGGCGCGGCGGACAGCATCGAGCCCATCACGGTCATCGAGATCGGCAGGGTGGCAAGGCAGGGATTGGGGGCAAGCATCTGTCCCGCCAGCCCCCCGACCGTGAAGATCATCGGCATCTGCGCGCCCAGCAGTGCCTGGGCCAGGATAAGCACCACGACATTGCGTCTGGCGCGACGGTCATCGGATGCCGTGGTCGTGGCGGTCATTCGTTCACCTGTCATCGATTTGCCGAAGGGCTAATGCGCGCCCGGTGCCAAGGCAAGGGGCGTTGTGTCGCGTCTAGTCCGGGTCGCCGGGAACAAGGCCCAGGCCACGCAGATAGATGCCGATTCCGGCCTCCAGCAGCGCATCGGGCGGAAAGGGCGCGCGGCTGCCCGGTCCGGGGCGCGCGAAAAGCTCGACGATGCCGTGCGACAGGGCCCAGACATGGGCGGCGAACATCGCGGCCGGCGGGCGCCGGTCGCCGGGCAGTCGCTCGATCAGCGGCTCGGCGGCGCGCGCAAAGACCGCAAGGGCGCGTTCATGCGCGCGGGCAAGATCGGGATTGAGCGACAGGCTGATTCCGCTTTCGAACATGGCCATGTAATGGCCCGGATGGTCGCGGGCAAAGTCCAGATAGGCAAGCGCCACGGCCTCGAACGCGCGCAGGGGATTGGGGCGCCCGTCATTCCAGGCGCGGCGCATCTCCTCGGCGAACAGATCGAATCCCTGGCGCGCGCATTCGGCGATCAGATCGTCCCGGCCGGCAAAGTGCCGATAGACAGCGGCCGGCGTCACGCCGACCGAACGCGCGGCATCCGACAGGGAAAAGCCCTGCGGCCCCTGTCTTTCGATCAGGGCAAGGGTGGCATCCACCAATGCGCTGCGCAGGTTGCCGTGGTGATATCCCTTCTTAGACATCCAGAAGGTCCGGCCCGCCACAGATCTTGCCGTCGATCTTGCCGATCGCCTGACGATCCTTGCCGATATAGTCGATCTGGCCAAGCACGGTCTGGATCGCCGCCAGCCGGGCACGCCGCTTGTCGTCGGCGCGTATGATCGTCCAGGGGGCATGATCGGTGTGGCTGCGCTCGATGGTTTCGGCAATCGCTGCCGTGTATGCGTCCCACTTCTTCAGCCCTTCGACATCGATCCAGCTGAGCTTCCACTGCTTCAGCGGATCGCGCTCGCGGTCCAGGAACCGGCGCAGCTGTTCGGCCCGGCCGACTGACAGCCAGAGCTTGACCAGGATGATTCCATCATCGACCAGCATCCGTTCGAAATCGGGAACCTGGGCAAAGAACAGCTCGCGCTGTGCCGGTGTGCAAAAGCCGAAGACATGTTCAACGACGCCCCTGTTGTACCACGATCGGTCAAAGAGGGCGATTTCACCCGCGCCGGGCAGCCAGTCCACATAGCGTTGGAAATACCATTGGCCGACTTCCTTTTCCGTGGGCTTGGGCAGGGCGACGACATAGGCCGAACGCGGGTTCAGGTTCTGCCGCATCCGCCCGATCGTGCCGCCCTTGCCGGCGGCATCGCGGCCCTCGAACAGAACGCACAGCCGCTTGCCCGTCTCACGCAGGTCACGCAGCATCTTGACCAGTTCGATCTGCAAGGCCTCTATCCGCCGGTCATAATCCTTGCGCTTCATGCGCCGCGAATAGGGATAGCCCGGCGAGATGATGTCGTCCCTGTCGGCCGACCGGATGGCGCGGGCGATCTCTGGCGGCGCGCCATTCTGAAGATAGTCGGTGATCTGTCCCACGAATGGGATCTCGATCCTTGCGGTCGAAGTCGTGTCGGTCATGCGGTTCTGCCTTGGTTGCACGGGTCGAGGCCAGTATGACGATCGCCGCGCGGGGCGCAATCGCCGCCATGCCGTGGGTCGGGTTTCGCGCCACGTTGACCCCGGGCCCTGCTGGGCCTACACCAAGGCCAAGGGACAGTCAGGAGCGACCCATGAAGGTCATCATCTGCGGCGCGGGCCAGGTTGGCTGGCAGATCGCGCGCCATCTGTCGGGCGAACGCAACGACGTCACCGTGGTCGACAACAACCCCGAGCTGGTACGCCGCGCGACCGAGTCTCTGGACGTTCAGGGCGTGGCGGGCTTTGCATCCTATCCCGACGTTCTGGAAAAGGCCGGCGCGCGGGATGCCGACATGATCATCGCGGCCACCTATTCGGACGAGGTGAACATGGTCACCTGCCAGGTGGCCCATTCGATATTCGGCATCACGCGCAAGATCGCGCGCCTTCGCGCGCAGTCCTATACCGATGCCATCTATTCCGATCTTTACCGTCGTGACCACCTGCCGATCGATGTCGTCATCAGCCCGGAACGCGAAGTGGCCGAGGCCGCGTTGCAACGCCTGGCTGCGCCTTCCACCTTCGACACCGAAAGCTTTTTCGGCGGCAAGGCCCAATTGCTGGGGATCGCGCTTGACGAAAACTGTCCGGTCCTGAATACGCCCTTGCGTCAGCTGACCGACCTGTTTTCGACATTGCGCGCAATCGTCGTCGGCGTCCGCCGCGAAGGGCGGCTGTTCGCGCCCGAGCCGGGCGACCAGCTGTTCGCGGGCGACCAGATCTATGTCTTCACCCATACCGAGGACGTTCCCCGCACGCTTGAAATCTTTGGCAAGACGACGCGCAAGCAGGAGAGGGTCGTCATCATCGGCGGCGGCAATGTCGGCCTTGCCGTTGCGCGCGCGCTGGAGGCCCGGACGGAACGGGTGCGCGTCAAGATGATCGAGCGCAACAGAGAGCGGGCCGAGCAGGCGGCTGACGCCCTGGAACGCACGATCGTGCTGAACGGCGACGGCATGGACATGGACCTTCTGACCGAAGCCAATATCGACCGCGCGGATGCCGTTCTGGCGGTGACGGATGATGACAAGACGAATATCCTGGCCACGGTTCGGGCCAAGCAGGCGGGATGCAAGCTGGGCATCGCGTTGATCAACGACCCGACTTTGGCCCCGCTGATGCCGGCGTTGAACATCGATGCCTATATCAATCCCCGCGCCACCACGGTGTCCTCGATCCTTCGTCATGTGCGTCATGGCCGTGTCCGCGCGATCTATTCCATCGGCGATGCCGAGGCCGAGATGATCGAGGCGCAGGTGATGGGAACCTCGCCGATTTCGGGCAAGCTTGTCCGGGACATCGAGTTTCCGGAAGGTGTGCTGGTCGGTGCCGTGATGAAGGGCGACAAGGTCCTGAAACCTCACGGCCACCTGCGTATCGAGGAGGGCGACGTGGTCGCGCTGTTCTCCATGGCCAGCGACGTGCCAGAGGTCGAACGGCTTCTGCAGGTCTCGATCGACTTCTTCTGATCGATGATACGGCTGTCACGTATTCCGGTCATGATCATCCTGATGGGTGGCAGCGCATTGGCGATGCTGGTGCCGGCCATCCATGCCTTTCTTCTGCGCGACTATTCGGTGTCTCGGGCGTTCCTGTATTCGGCCCTGATCTTCCTGATCCTGACCGCGATGATCGCGATTGCCTCGGTCGGGAACCGGCCCAGGCAACCGGCGCGCGATCAGCTTCTGACCCTGCTGGGCGCCTATGCCGGGTTGCCCCTGATTCTGGCCGTGCCGTTTTCCGAAGCCATCCCCGACACGCATTTCACCTCGGCCTGGTGGGAGATGATTTCGTCCCTCACGACGACGGGCGCCTCGCTTTATGCGCCTGACCGGCTGGAACCCAGCCTGCATTTGTGGCGCGCCATGGTCGGCTGGATGGGGGGCTTCTTCGTCCTTGTCACGGCTGTCGCCATTCTGGCGCCCATGAATCTTGGCGGGTTCGAAGTGTTGCGGGATGTGCGGCCCCGCTTCAGCGAAGCGGGCAGCGATCACTGGGCCCGGCAAAAGACGGCAAGCGAGCAGCTGGTCGCGCATGCGGCGGACCTGCTGCCCGCCTATCTGGGGCTGACTCTTGCATTGATGATCGGTCTGGTAATGGCGGGCGAGACGGCCCTGGTTGCCGCCTGCCATGCGATGTCTGTCTTGTCGACATCCGGAATAACGCCGCTGGGTGGCCTTGACGAGGCGCGATCCGGTGTCCTGGGCGAGGCACTGATCCTGGCCTTCATGGCCCTGGCCGTTTCGCGCCGCCTGATCCCGACGGGACACCGGCATGTCGCCCCCGGCTCGCTGCGCGAAGACCCCGAGATGCGCATGGCGATCCTGCTATGTACGGCCGTGCCGGCGCTGCTGTTTCTTCGGCACTGGTTCGGGGCGCTTTCTGTGGACGATGTCGGCGACATCCGCGCGGCGTTCGGCGCGTTGTGGGGAACGCTGTTCACCGTTCTGTCCTTTCTGACCACCACCGGATTTGAATCGGCGCATTGGATGACCGCGCGCAACTGGTCGGGGCTTGAGACGCCGGGGCTTGTGCTGGCTGGTCTTGCGGTGATCGGGGGCGGCGTTGCCACGACCGCGGGCGGGGTCAAGCTGTTGCGCGTATATGCGATCTTTCTGCACGGCGAACGCGAGGTCGAGCGGCTGATCCATCCCAACTCGATCGGGGGCGGGGGCGTTCTGGCACGCCGCTTGCGGCGGCAAGGCGCGCGGATGGCCTGGATCTTCTTCATGCTGTTTGCCCTGTCGATCGCGGTGACGATGCTGGCGCTGTCGCTTGCCGGTCTGAACTTTGTCCAGTCCACGACATTTGCCGTCGCCGCGCTGTCCACGACAGGGCCACTGGCCGGCGTCACGGCCGCCGAGCCTTTGTCCTGGGCCGCGCTCGATGGTCCCGCGCGCACGATCCTGGCAGCCGCAATGGTGCTGGGACGGCTGGAGACTCTGGCCATCGTCGCCTTGCTGAACCCGGATTTCTGGCGCAACTAGAGGATGCAAATTCGCGTTCGTGATCATTTTTGCACTGGAAACTGTCGGGTTTCTTCGCATACTCGTCGCAAGTTCCCGGTGCAGCGCCGAGGGGCGGTGCGTGTTGCGCGCACGAAATCGCATAACAATGCAAAGATAAAGGCGAACACAAACATGGCTGCCGACCGACAAAATTTGCAAGATGCCTTTCTGAACCATGTCCGCAAGGGCAAGGTTCCCGTGACCATTTTCCTGATCAACGGCGTCAAGCTGCAGGGTGTCATCACCTGGTTCGACAACTTTTGCGTGCTTCTGCGCCGTGACGGCCAGTCGCAGCTTGTCTACAAGCACGCGATTTCGACCGTGATGCCCGGACAGCCGATCTCGCTTTACGAGGGCGAAGACTGATTTCGACCGATCACAGAAAGGAACACGCGACGCGCGAGGCCAGGACGCGCGCCTATGTTCTGCATCCCGATATCCGCAACAGCCACAGGCCCCGGCGCGCGCCCGAACTCGCGCTGGAAGAGGCCGTCGCGCTGGCCGCAGCCTTGCCGCATCTGACGGTCGTCGGTTCCGAAGTCGTGCGGATTTCCAAGGTGCAGCCAGGTACGCTGTTCGGCTCGGGCCGGATCGCCGAGCTGAAGACGATCTTCCAGCGCGACGGGATCGAGCTCGTCCTGGTGGATGGCCCGTTGAGCCCGATCCAGCAGCGCAATCTCGAGCGGGAATGGGGGCTGAAGATCCTGGATCGCACCGGTTTGATCCTCGAAATCTTCGCGGATCGCGCGCGCACCCGAGAGGGTGTGCTGCAGGTGGAACTGGCCGCGCTAAGCTATCAGCGCACCCGGCTGGTGCGTGCATGGACTCATCTCGAGCGTCAGCGAGGCGGCCTGGGTTTCGTGGGCGGACCGGGCGAGACGCAGAAGGAAGCCGACCGCCGCGCCATCGACGAGGAAGTCGTCAAGATCCGTCGGCAGCTGGAAAAGGTCGTCAAGACGCGCGAGTTGCATCGCGCGGCGCGCCGCAAGGTGCCGTTCCCGGTGGTCGCTTTGGTCGGCTATACGAATGCCGGCAAGTCCACGCTGTTCAATCGCCTGACCGGGGCCGAGGTTCTGGCCCGCGACATGCTGTTTGCAACGCTGGACCCGACGATGCGGGGGGTTGAACTGCCGACCGGGCATCGGGTCATCCTGTCCGATACCGTGGGTTTCATTTCCGACCTTCCACCGCAGCTTGTCGCCGCTTTCCGGGCCACTCTGGAGGAGGTGCTGGAGGCCGATCTGATCCTGCATGTGCGCGACATCGCCCACCCCGAAACCGAAGAGCAGGCACAGGACGTGCGCGACATCCTGGATTCGCTGGGGGTCGGGGCCGACGTGCCGGTGATCGAGGTCTGGAACAAGATCGACCTTCTGGCCCCGCCCTTGCGCGAGGCGCTTGCCGGACAGGACGGCCGCAAACCCGGCGTCTTTGCCGTCTCGGCACTCACGGGGGCGGGCATGGATCCCTTGCTGTCCGCCATCGCCGACGAGCTGGAGCGAGGGCGCGAGGAGACGGTGCTGGAACTGCCCTTTGCGGATGGGCGCCGCCGTGCATGGTTGCATGAACATGTCTCGATCCTCGGCGAAGATCAGACACGGTCGGGCTATCGCATCACCATCCGATGGACGCCGCGGCAAAAGGCCGAATTCGAAAGGCTGTAGGGCCGCTGTTCAATCGCCGTCGCCATAGCGGGAGTCGTCGTCCAGCTCGTCCTCGCCCTCGGGCAGGAACTTGCCGGACAGGTGGATCGAGTGATTGTCGTGGATCGGATCCATGACAACGTCCGAGGGCAACTCACCCGTCAGCCATTCGCGAATCTCGTCGCGCGCATCGGCGGGGTCCTGTTCGGTCAGCTTGGCGATATAGCGGATGAAAGCACGCTGGTCGCCGTCGATCTCTTCCAGATCGGCCTCATCCGCGGCCGGCCAACGGTCGATGATCGCCTCGAAGAAGGCGGGCCAGTTTTCCTGAACATGCTGCCATTTCATGGCGTGCCTCACTTGTTCCTGTGCGGCTTTCAGTTTGCCCCCGATCGTGCCGGGACGAAAGGCAAAATCGGGGGCGGACGCCTAGATCCAGCTTTGGACCCGACGTGCGGCCCCTGACACGTCGTCGCCGATACCCGCAACGGTGTTGCAGGCCGACAGGCCAAGCAGGGCCGCGATCAAGACAATGATCCGCATCATGTCATTCCTCATACCACCAGACCTCGGGCTGGAAACCCGGCCAGTCGCCGTATAGCGGAATGCGATCAGGATAGTGAAGCCGCGACGAATGCGCGATGCGCGAGACATTCGAGAACCAGACCGGTATGACATAGCGTCCAGCCGTCAGGATCCGATCCAGAGCCTTCGTGGCGGCGATGAAATCCTCCTGGCTGCGGCTTTCCAGCATCGTCCGGATCATCGCTTCGGCCGCGGGCGAATTCATGCCCATCCAGTTGCGGCTGCCGGGTTCCGTGACACCCTTCGATCCCCAGTACAGGAACTGTTCGTTGCCGGGGCTAAGGGACAGCGCACGGGTGTACCATGTCATGTCGAACTGGTATTCGTTCGTGCGCTCCTTGTACTGGGCACTGTCGACGATCGTGACCTGCGGGAAGATGCCAAGCGATTCCAGCGACTTCAGGTAGATGTCCACGATCGAATGGGTTTCGGTCGCACCCGAGGTCAGCAGGATTTCAAAGGTGAACGGTTCGCCCTTGTCATTCACCAGACGACCGCCCTGAACCTGCCAACCTGCCTCTTGCAACAAGCGGGCAGCTTTGCGCAGGTTGCCCCGATCTATGGCGCGGTCCGGTTTTCCGACCGGCAGGTTGTAGCCTTCGATCGTGCCGGGCGGCAGCTGGTCGGCAAAGGGGGCCAGTAGCTCCAGCACCTTGCCCTGTGCCGGGCCATGATCCATGCCCAGAACCGAGTTCGAGAAATAGGACGTGATGCGGGGTTCGGTTCCGCCGTTCAGCGTTGTGTTGATGAACTCGAAATTGAAGGCAAGGATCATTGCCTCGCGCACGCGCCAGTCGGCAAAGATGGGGTTGCGCGTGTTCATCACCAGTCCGGCGATGCCCGAAGGACGGTGATGCGGGATCTCGGATTTGACGACCTCGCCGGTGCGGATGGCGGCGAAGTCGTACTGGGTGGCCCATTTCTGGGCGTTCGTTTCGCGATAGGTTGTCGTCTCGCCCGCCGTGAAGGCCTGGAAGACGACATCGCCATCGCCGAAATAGTCATAGCGGATTTCGTCGAAATTGTTGCGGCCACGGTTGATCGGCAGATCCTGGCCCCAATAGTCGGGATTGCGGCGGAAGGTGATGTATCGGCCGGGCTCGAAACTGTCCACGACATAGGGGCCCGATCCGATCGGAACTTCCAGGGCTGCATCCTCGAAAACCTTGCCCTCCCACTGGGCCTTTTTCAGGATGGGGCGCATCCCCATCAGCAGCGCAAGCTCACGGTCGGGTTCGGTGAAGGTAAAGCGAACCGAGCGCGGACCGGTCTGTTCCATCCTGGCGACCTTCAGCCAGGCCGTGCGATAACGCGGATGTCCCTTTGTTCCCAGCGTTTCATAGCTCCACATCACGTCTTCGATCGTGACAGGGCTGCCATCCGAAAACCGAGCCTCGGGCCGCAGGGTGAATTCGACCCAGGAGCGCGAATCATCGGTTTCAACCGTCTCGGCCAGCAGGCCGTACAGCGTGAAGGGTTCGTCGATCGAACGGGCCATCAGCGTCTCGACCGTGTGCAGGCCCAGCCCCCAGGGCGCGTTGCCTTTGAGAATATAGGGATTGAGCGAATCGAAGCCGCCGGGTTCGCCAAAGATGATCCGTCCACCCTTGGGCGCATCCGGGTTCGCATAGGGCAGGGACACAAAATCGGGGGGCAGGGCGGGCTTTCCGTACATGGCTATGCCATGCTGCGGTTCGGCCTGCACGCCCGTCATCGCCCCGCAAAGCGCAAGCGCCATGGCGCATTTCAGAAGGGTCTTCCTGATCCCGGATGTCATTCGGCTGCCCCTGTTTGGATGTCATTCACGGTTCGACCCGACGCTAGACGGGCTTTGCCGCCATTTCAAACTTTTAGCTTGGCCATCGGCAAGTCTTTGCAGTATAAAGAGCTTACTGCTCGATAGGTTTCTTGCCTGTATGAAACCTGCCTCAATAACTTGACGCCCGCCTTGCGCGGGCGTTTTTTTATTGGCAATGCGGCATCTTTCAAGCTGCTTGCAGACGTGGCCTGGGAGGTGACGGAATCGCCACGCGAATCGCATGGGGCGAAGTGCGTGACTGGAAACCCGGCCCCGATTTTCCTGTGTATTTCGCGCGTGCGGCATGTAGTCTTGCCGCGGAGCAATTCATGAAGACGGGAAGACTGGCATGAATCTGAAGGGCAAGCGCGCCATCGTAACCGGGTCGAACTCGGGCATCGGGCTGGGAATCGCCCGGGAACTGGCCCGCGCGGGCGCGGACGTTGTGTTGAATTCGTTCACCGACAGGGAAGAAGATCACGCGCTGGCATCCGATATCGGGCGCGAATTCGGTGTCAACGCGCGCTATATCAAGGCGGACATGGCCAATGGCGAAGAATGTCGCGCCCTGATCGAACAGGCGGGAGGCTGCGATATCCTGGTCAACAATGCCGGTATCCAGCATGTCGCCCCGATCGAGGAATTTCCGACCGAAAAATGGGATCGGATCATCGCGATCAACCTGACCTCGGCCTTCCACACGATCGCGGCGGCCCTGCCGGGCATGCGCGAGAAGGGTTGGGGACGGATCGTCAACATATCCTCGGCACATGGCCTGACGGCTTCGCCCTTCAAGTCGGCCTATGTTTCGGCCAAGCACGGGATCGTCGGACTGACCAAGACCGTTGCGCTGGAGACGGCCGGGCAGGGGATCACCTGCAACGCGATCTGCCCCGGCTATGTGCTGACGCCCCTGGTCGAATCCCAGATTCCCAACCAGATGAAGGTGCACAACATGGACCGCGAAACCGTCATCCGCGAGGTCATGTTGCTGCGTCAGCCCTCGCGCCAGTTTGCAACCGTGGAAGAAATCGGCGGGACGACGGTCTTCCTGTGCTCGCCCGCGGCAAACCAGATCACGGGCACGACGATTTCGGTTGATGGCGGCTGGACGGCGCTCTGAACGCTAGAGGTCCTGAATGGAGTCGAAGCGCATGCCCCACGGCGTGCGCACCCCCGACAGCAGAAGCTTGTCGCCGGGCTGCAAGCCCTGCCAGATATTGCCCGGCAAGGAACACAGGACGACCGGGCGCTCGCCAGCTCCCGCGACGGTGACGATTGCCGCGCGATCGCAGGCCCGCCCGCGGCCCGTGCCCTTGCGGCCCATCACCGTCACCTCGATGCGCGACGCTTCGGCGCCCGCCGCGGGCAATTGGGAATGCAGCCACGGCAGACCGCGCGTCAGTGTCGGCGCGGCCAGCGAATAGGTCATGATCGCGGCTGTCAGAACCAGAAGACCCCGTCGTGCAATCGTTCGAAAGGTGCTTTCGTCAGAGCCCGCCAGCGGACCGCTGAAGGCAAACAGCGACGCAAGCAACGCCACAGATGCGCTGACGAACCAGTATCGTTCCGTGGTGGATACAAGTTCGGGCTCGGGCAGCCAGTTCAGGAAATACAACCCCGCGATTCCCACGGCCCAGAACAGGATGATCAGCCCAAGCATGCCAGCCCGCGCAAGATCCATTGCGCCGTAGTCGCGCCGCAGCCGTGCGGGCTTGCCCGGGACAATGAAGACATGTTCGGGAACGATTGGGCGCACGCGGTCGAACGCACGCCCGGGAACGACAAAGGCATAAACATATGCCGGCGCATAGGCGGCGAATGCCCACAGCAGCGTTTCGGGACGCATCTGCCCGCCAATCGGAGATTCAGGGCCCATGCCAAGCCATAGCGCGAACTCGGCCAGGAAGGGCAAGAGCAGGACAAAACCGATCGCGATCAAGAGACGCAAGCGACCGCCACGACAGAGGTAGAGCAGCCGATCAAACAAGGCGGGCAAGAGGAACAGAAGCGCCGCGCCAAACGCCAGGATGCCCGATTGTGCCAAGGCCCAGTCCCGCGGGGCCCATGAGTCGACCGCGCGCCAAGGAAACAGGCCAGCGAAATAACGCATGGAAAGGCCCAGAAAGGCCAGCCCCGTCAGAGCCTGAACAAGAAAGACAATCGACCGGTCGAATGCGCTGATCTGCCTGTCGTCGCGCCACTGGAACATGCTGCACCCCGCAAAATACGCGATCAGACTGCACCTCAAATCGGGTAAATCTGTGAAATCAATGTGCAACCACGGGCGCAGTTACGCCTCGTCGCTGGCCGCCGGGGCGGAACGGGGCTTGCCATTCGGATAGACAAGCCCGGCCGAGATCACCAGCTTGGCCGCATCCTCGACTGACATGTCGAGGAAAATTACGTCCTGCTTTGGCACGTAAAGCAGAAATCCCGATGTCGGGTTGGGCGTTGTGGGAAGGAAGACCGTCATGACCTCGTCATCCGGCAGGCGGGCAAGGATTTCACCCTTGGCCCGCGTCGAGACGAAGCCGACCGCCCAGATCCCCTTGCGCGGGTATTCGATCAGACAGGCCTTGTCGAACTTGGCCTCGGTCTGGGAAAGAACGGTTTCGGCGACCTGCTTGACGCCATTGTAGATCGACCGGACGATCGGCATCCGATCCACGATGCTTTCGCCAAGGGAAATCAGGGACCGCCCCATGATCCCCTTTGCGATCCAGCCCACGAAGACGGTGAAGGCCAGAAAGACGACCACACCAAGCCCGCGCAGGTTGACCGCGTAATCGATGCCGAAAAGTGTTCGCAGGATCTGATCGGGTTTGTAGGGCGCCGGAATAAGCGGCAACACCCAGCTGTCGATCCAGCCGGTCACGGTCCAGATCAGCCACAAGGTCAGCCCGATCGGCGCAACGACGACCAGACCCGTGAAGAAATTGGCCCGCAGTCGCGCAACAAGCCCCCGCCGACGCAGGGGATGCGGCGTGCTGTTTTCGTCGTGGTCCTGATTGGACGTCATCCGGCCCTCCCCGATGCCGAACGCAATCTATGAATTCGGACAGGTTTCATCAATGGGCAGACGGGCTTGTCCGTCCGCCAGACAACGCGCGATGGCCGCGCCCAGCCGCGCGTTGTTCAGGACCAGGGCAATATTGGCGTCCAGTGAACGACCATCGGTCAGATCGAAGATCCGCCCAAGCAGGAACGGCGTCACATCCTTGGCCGAGATGCCGGCGGCCTCGGCTTCGGTCAGTGCGGTTTCGATCACCGGCACGATTTCTTCGCGCGGGATTTCATCCTCGGGCGGGATCGGATTGGCGATCAGCTGGCCGCCGCCCAGGCCCAGCGTCTTGCGCATCCGATGCGCAGCCGCGATCCGGGCGGGGTCATCCATGCGCAGGGGTGCGTTCAGCCCGGAGCTGCGCGACCAGAAGGCCGGGAACGCGTCCTGACCGAATGCGATGACCGGAACGCCCAGGGTTTCCAGGACCTCCAGCGTCTTCGGAAGGTCCAGTATTGCCTTGGCGCCTGCCGCGACAACGCTGACCGGGGTGCGCGCCAGCTCATGCAGGTCGGCCGAGATGTCGAAGCTGTGTTCGGCACCACGGTGGACACCGCCGATGCCGCCGGTCGCGAAGACCTCGATCCCGGCCAGGTGCGCGGCGATCATCGTCGCGGCAACGGTGGTGGCGCCAACCTCGCCGCTTGCCAGACAGGCGGCAAGGTCCGCGCGCGACAGTTTGCGCACGCCCTGAGCCTGGGCCAGGGTCTGCAGCTCGGATTCGGTCAGGCCGATATGGATGCGACCGCCCATCACGGCGATGGTCGCCGGCGTCGCGCCGTGAGACCGGATCTCGGATTCGACCTTCAGCGCGGTTTCCATGTTCTGCGGCCAGGGCATGCCATGGGTGATGATGGTGGATTCCAGCGCCACGACGGGCGCGCCATTGCGCATCGCCTGATCGACCTCGGGCGAAAATGTCAGGGGCAGGTCGGTCATGTGGTGATGTCTCCTGATACGTAGGTCGCAGCCGCGTCCAGCGCGTCGCGCAAAGCCTGCTCACGATTGCGGCCGCGATGCTCGGCCGCGATATGCGCGGCCATGAAGGTATCCCCCGCACCAGTCACGCGGGTTACAAGGACGGGACGGGGATCGGCCGCAATCACGCCATCGGCGGTGGCCTCGGCCGTCGTGCGTCCGCCATTCGTCACCAGAACCCGGGCGGCGCCGGCCGCGACCAGCGCCTCGGCCGCCTCGGGGGCGGTGTCGAACCGGCGGTGACAAAGAATTCCGGCCTCTTCCAGATTGACATAGATCGTCGCGTTCTTCAGCGGCAGCAATGGCAGCAACCTCTCTGCCTTGCCCGGCGAGGCGGGGGCGATACGAAGGTCGGCCATCGCGAAAAGCGGCGATCGCGCGATATCGGACAGAAGTGCCGTAGTCAGATTGCCGTCAAGCGCGATCAGTCCGCGCCATGGTCTGGCCGGATCGCCCAGTGCCCCATTGCCAAGAGGGCGCAGAATCTTGTCACCCGCGGCTTCCAGCGAATGCGCATCGGCGATTGCCGCGACAAGACCATTTCCGCCCTCGATCGCCATGTAGCGATCGGTCGGCAGATCATCCGAGCGATAGACATGAGCGGTGTCCATCCCCATTCGCTCGCAGGCATGGATCAGCTCATCGCCTTCGGGATCGCGGCCGATGGCCGTCAACAGGGCAGGCCGCAGACCGAAACGAACCAGGGTCATCGCGATGTTCATCGCGACACCACCGGGCAGGCGGCTGATCCGTCCCGGCACATCGGCGCCCGCGCCCATATGGGCCGGCGTGCGCCCGATGATGTCCCACAGGACAGAACCTATGCAAAGAATGTCGGGTTTGTTCGTCATTGCGCCCCTGTGCCCATAAACGGGCGGCCGCGCAAGAGGGCGGATCAAGGGGACTTGCCTTTTTGGCGGTTCCGACGTAAAGCGGCGCCACTTCACAGGCGGAGTCTGGGCCAAGGGGTGAGACATCCCCTGCGGTCCGCCGGTTGGGACAGGGTCCCTGAAACGCTCCGCCAAGGTAGAAACCGGAAAGGAAACGACATATGGCGCTCCCGGAATTCACTCTGCGTCAGCTTCTGGAAGCTGGCGTTCACTATGGCCACCAGACCCAGCGCTGGAACCCGCGCATGGCCCCGTACATCTATGGGGAACGCAACGGTATCCACATCATCGACCTGACGCAGACGGTTCCCATGCTGGACGCCGCGCTGCAGGCGGTTCGTGACGTCGTGGCCAAGGGCGGCCGCGTGCTGTTCGTCGGCACCAAGCGCCAGGCGCAAAAGCCCATCGCCGAGGCTGCCGAGAAATGCGCCCAGTATTACATGAACCATCGCTGGCTGGGCGGCACGCTGACCAACTGGAAGACCGTTTCGCAATCGATCGGCCGCCTGAAGCAGATCGACGAGATCCTGGCCGGCGGCGCCGAAGGCCTGACCAAGAAAGAACGTCTTCAGATGGAGCGTGAGCAGGCCAAGCTGCAGGCCAGCCTTGGCGGCATCCGCGACATGGGCGGTCTGCCGGACTTGCTGTTCGTCATCGACGTGAACAAGGAAGACCTGGCCGTGGCCGAAGCCAACAAGCTGGGCATTCCGGTTGTTGCCGTGGTTGACACGAACTGCTCGCCTGAGGGTATCGACTATGTGATCCCCGGCAACGACGACGCGTCGCGCGCGATCCAGTTGTATTGCGACCTCGTGGCGCGGGCCGCGCTGGACGGCATGCAGGCGCAGCTGGGTGCTGCGGGCATCGACCTTGGCGCCCTGGAAGAAGCGCCGGCCGAGGAAGCCGCCAACGAAGAAGCCGCTCAGGCCTGACCGTCAGGGTCGGCAGCCCGCAGATCGGCTGCCGGCCGCTTGCGTTACAGAATTGTCTTCGGGCGGGGCAGGACCCCGCCTGATCCGTTGAAATCTTCGAAGGAGAGCCAGACATGGCCATCACCGCACAAATGGTGAAAGAACTGCGCGAAAAGACCGGCGCAGGCATGATGGACGCCAAGAAGGCGCTGACCGAAACCAATGGCGACATGGAAGCCGCCATCGACTGGCTGCGTACCAAGGGGCTTGCCAAGGCTGCCAAGAAGGCCGACCGCGTCGCGGCCGAAGGCCTGGTCGGCGTTGCCGTTCGCGATGGTCGCGGCGTCGCGATCGAGATCAACTCGGAAACCGACTTCGTCGCCAAGAACGCGGACTTCCAGCAGATGGTTCGCGACATCACCGATGTGGCACTGGACCATGGCGAATCGGTTGACTCCCTCAAGACCGCCCCGCTTGGCGGCAAGACGGTGGCCGAGATCCTGACCGATGCGATCGCGCGCATCGGCGAGAACATGACCCTGCGCCGTGTCGCCCAGCTGGAAGGCGAAACCATCATTTCCTATGTCCACAATGCCGTTGCCGACGGAATCGGCAAGATCGGCGTTCTGGTCGCGCTGAAAGGCGACAAGGACAAGGCCGACTCTATCGGCAAGCAGATCGCCATGCACATCGCGGCAACCGCTCCGCTTGCCTTGTCCGAGGCGGATCTGGACCCCGAGCTGCTGGAGCGTGAGCGCACCGTTCAGACCCAGAAAGCGCTGGAAGAAAACGCCAATGCGGCCAAGCCCAAGCCGGATGCGGTGATCCACAACAACATCATCCCCGGCCGGATGCGAAAGTTCATCGCGGAAAACACGCTGCTGGGTCAGCAATTCGTGGTGAACCCGGACGTCACCGTCGAGCAGGCCGCGAAGGAAGCCGGCGTCGAGATCACCGGATATGTCCGCATGATGGTCGGCGAAGGCATCGAGAAGAAGGAAGAGGACTTCGCCGCCGAGGTCGCCAAGACCCTGGGCGCCTGAGGCGGGTTGAAATCGACAACGGCAGACCGGGTCATTTGCTGACCCGGTCTTTCTTTTGGAAGAACAAAGAAGGCGGTGCAGTTCGTTTGAAACTGCACCGCCTGAAATCGCGCCAGCACCTGTTGGGGATGAGGACAGGGCGCGTTTTCTGCCAAGCCAGTCGGTTGGAAAAATACAACCGACTGTCCCAGCGTCCGGTTTCCCGGCCCTCCCGTCCCCCCGAAATCGCGGGTTGGTCGAGGAGGGGTGTTCCTGGCTAATGCCACCACTCACGGAACGATTACAGTATTGCTTATTTACGTAACGTAAAGGAAGTCAGGATTTCCTGACCTGACGAAAAGTATAGGTCTCGACAGGGATTGATGCCATTTTCGTAAACAATAAGGCCTAAATCGGTTGGGGATTTCGCAATTGGCGCTCAAACCGGTCTCGAATCGCCTGTCGTGGCGGTTCAGTGCGGAATGATGAAAATCTGGTTCTGGAAGGATGCCTTCAGCACCGCCTGTGCGGTTGTCTCGACATCCAGGGCTTCCCGCGCCAGGCGCAGATGCTTTTCCACGGTTGCAGGGGTCAGCCCCATTATCTGGGCGATGTCCTGCATCGTCTTGCCATCGGCAACCCATTCCAGAACCTCGCGCTGACGTGGCGTGAGTGCCCGGCGCGATGAAGCAAACGGCATCGAGGCGATTCGCAGATGGGTCACGTCGTTGATGATCGTGATCTCACGGCCGTGCCGGGCCCAGACCACCTCGACATCCTCTTGCGTCATGCCGGGGCGGGCGCACAGCCCGATTGCGCCCTTTGCGCGCAACGACAGATCCCTGAAGCTGATGGAGTAGCCAGCGACGACCCCGTAACGCTGGTTCAGCTCCAGGATCTTCTGTTCGGTGGACGTCATCATCCCGGACTTCACGATCTCGTGGATCATCCGCCATGAGCCCGGCCCGACATTCTCGACAGCCCAACGGACCATCGGCGCATGCAGATACAGCCCGCTGCGCACGAATTCGTCGATATATGTCGGATCATGGTTCGACAGCATCAGCAGGTCGTCTTCACTGCCGAAGGAGTTCGCCGTCCGGAACTTGGTAAAGCCGTAGAGCAGCCGATCAAAGCCATATTCGGCCATCTTGCGGACATGAAGCCCCCAGATCTCTTCTATCGAGTCCGCTTCGAACACTGCCTCGAGGTGGCCAACAAGATCCGTATGCTCCGCCATGTCCTTCGCCTGGAAATCCACCATTCCCGCGCGTCACCAGACCCTGCCGCATCTAGCCGATCGAGGATCAGCGATGGGCCTGATGGCCGGATATAAACATAAATCAATCCCCAATTACGAAATGCCATGTCTACGCCCCTGTGTCGAGCCCGCACTTACATTTCGCGTCAGGGTTGCTATCAATTCGAAACGGCAACAGGGGGCAGGCCGGCCATGAAGAACTGGGACATCGTCATTGTCGGCGGGGCTGCCAGCGGCGCTTCGGCAGCCTGGTGGCTCAAGCGGCTTTGTCCGAAGCTCGACATCCTGGTCATCGACCGTGATCATTCCTTCGCGCGCGCGGCCACGGCGCTGTCCGTTGCGTCGATCCGCAGCCAGTTTTCCAATCCGGTCAATGTCCAGATTTCTCGCTTCGGCGTCGATTTCATTCGCAACTTCGCGAACCATGTCGGGGTGGAATCCGGGGTCTCTGACCTTGGCTTTCGTGAAAACGGCTATCTTTTCCTGGCGGGCAGCGATCACATGGCGCGCGCCATGCGCGACTTGGCGGCGGTACAGAACGGGCAGGGGGCAGATACGCGCGTTCTCTCTCGCGTTGAACTTGCCGAACGATATCCGTGGATGAACCTTGAAGACGTCACCGCGGGCAGCCATGGCGCACGGGACGAAGGATGGTTCGACAATATGGGTCTGCTCTGGGGGCTGCGCCGGGCAGCACGGGCTTTGGGCGTCGCGTTCTTGCAGGATCAGGCGACTGGATTCGTGCGAAAGGGCGACCGGATCATCGCCGTCACCACGAATTCTTCCGGACAGATCGCGTGCGGCACGGTAATTTGCGCGGCAGGGACAGGTTCGCCCGCGCTTTGCGCAAGCGCGGGCGTCAGCATTCCTGTCGAACACCGCAAGCGGACGGTTTTCGTGATTGATGCTCCCAGGGCGCGCTATCCCGACGCGCCGTTGATCGTGGATCATCTGGGCTTTTATCTGCGCCCCGAGGGCGACCACTGGATCGCGGCGATCGTGCCCGAGGATGACGGCCCCTGCGCGCCTGATGACTGGGACCCCGACCTTCATTTGTTCGAGACCCTTCTGTGGCCCAGATTGTATCAGCGGTCCGAGCGTTTCGATGCGGTCAAGGTAAAACGCGCATGGGCCGGGCATTACGATTATAACCGGCTGGACCAGAACGCGATCGTGGGTCGATGGCCGGACCTGAGGAACTTCTATCTCGCCACGGGCTATTCGGGCCATGGCTTGCAGCAGGCTCCCGCAGTCGGACGCGCGTTGGCCGAGCTGATCACGACGGGCGCCTATCAAAGCATCGATCTGTCCCCCCTGAGTCCCGAGCGCATTTTGTCGAACACGCCCTTTGCCGAAAAGGCAATCGTCTGAACTGCGACCATAGGGGGCAGGGGGATTACCCCTGCTTCCACTTGATCGAGCAGCCCATCGACGGAATCTGATCCTGCGGCCCCTTGCCGGTTTCGGCAATCTGCTTCATCGCCTCGAACAATTCGCGGCGCACATCCGGGCCCGCCGGTTGGCGTCCGGACGCATCGAGCCGCCCACGATATTGCAGCTCCAGATCGGCGTTGAAGCCAAAGAAATCAGGCGTACAAACAGCCCCATAGGCGCGGGCAACGTCCTGGCTTTCGTCGTAAAGATAGGGGAAGGTGAAGCCATGCCGTTCGGCTTCCTTCTTCATCTCCTCGAAACTGTCCTGCGGATAGGTGGTCGCATCGTTTGACGAAATCGCCGCGACGCCGATCCCCAGTTCCTGCAATTCCCGTGCGTCCCGCAGGATGCGGCCCATGACCGCCTGCACATAGGGGCAATGGTTGCAGATGAACATGATCAACGTGCCCTTGGGGCCGCGAATGTCCGCCAATCTCCACATGCGGCCATCCGTCCCGGGAAGCTCGAAATCGACAGCCTTCCATCCAAAGTCACAAATTGGCGTAGAAACGGCCATTTAGACCTCCATCCTCAAGTTTCGGGTGAAAGTTGTGCGGCCTCGGCCGCCTTGCGGATCGCAGCGATGTTTCGGCCATAGATTTCGGGGTTCTGCACCGATCCGCCCGAAAACACACCGGACCCGGCGACCAGAACATCAGCTCCGGCACGCGCGACCAAGGGCGCCGTCTCGGCTGTGATGCCGCCATCGATCTCGATATGAACCGGTCGGTCCCCGATCATCGCGCGCAGCCGCTCGATCTTGGCAATCTGCGAATGGATGAATTTCTGCCCGCCGAAGCCCGGATTGACGGTCATGACGCAAACAAGATCGACCATGTCCAGCAGTTCGGCGGCGGCCTCGGCGGGCGTTCCCGGGTTCAACGCCAGACCGGCCTTTTTCCCCGTTGCCTTGATGGCTTGCAGCGTTCTGTGGACATGCGGACCGGCCTCGAGATGTGCCGTGATGATATCCGCGCCGGCGTCGGCGAAGGCCTCAATCCAGGGATCTACGGGCGCAATCATCAGATGCACGTCCATGATCGTGCGGATATGCGGGCGGATTGCCTTGCACATCGCCGGCCCGAAGGTCAGGTTCGGAACGAAGTGACCATCCATCACGTCCACATGTACCCAGTCGGCGCCCTGAGCCTCGATTGCACGAATTTCGCGACCGAAATCGGCAAAGTCGGCCGACAGGATGGACGGGGCAATCTTGATCTTGCGGTCGAAGCTCATGCGCGTGTTACCTTGGATGGGTGGGTTTCGCGCCACATCTAGCCGTTGATCGTTCTTTTGGCCAGCCGTGGTACATGTATATTTAACATAATACTGATTATCGGATATCTGGATTGATACTCTGCAAGGGCTGCCCTGCGCGCAAGACGCATCGCAGATGCAAATCATCCGACAGATGGATGATGTCGGCCGACAGGCCTGCCATGAGGCATCCGGCGCGCGCGCCGATCACCTCGGCGGGCAGTCTTGTTGCCATCGCCAAGGCATGCTGCACGGGAACGCCGACCTGGTTGACCATGATGCGCATCGCGCGCGGCAAATCCAGATCCGCGCCCGCCAGAGTGCCATCCGCAAGCGTCAATCGGCCATTGTCGCGCCGGATATCGCGGCCATTCAGCTTGAATGCCATCAGATCCGTTCCCGCGACGGCCATCGAATCCGAAACAAGGAAGAGCCCGCCCGGGCCTGCCTTGGCTGAAAACGCAACGCGGATCGTGGCGGGATCGACATGAACACCATCCGCGATCAGGCCGGCATGGACGCGGCCATCGGTCAGCGCAGCCCCGACCAGGCCCGGTGACCGCGCGCCCATCTGGCTCATTGCGTTGAAAAGATGGGTCACGACACGCGCGCCTGCATCGATTGCATCGCGTGCGGTCCGCAGGTCACAGTCGGAATGGCCCAGCGACACGATCACGCCCGCGGAAGCCAGCCGCGCGATCCGTTCGATCGGAACGATTTCGGGCGCAAGCGTCACCATCAGGCATGGCAGTCGCGCGGCGGACCGGATCAGGAAGCCTTCATCCTCATCGGTCATGGGCCGGACAAGGCCGGCGTCATGCGCGCCTTTGCGCACGGGATTCAGATGCGGCCCTTCCAGGTGCAGGCCCAGAATGCCCTGCCCGCCTTGAATCAGATATTGTTCAACAGAATCAACGGCCTGAAAGGCCTTTTCAACACTGTCCGTGATCAGCGTAGGCAGGATCTGTGCGACGCCAAGCCGTTCGTGGGCCGCAACCATCCGACGCAGGGTTTCGACGCTCGGGGCGTCGTTCAGCAATATTCCACCGCCCCCGTTGACCTGCAGGTCCACCAGCCCTGGGGCAAGGATTCCGCCATCCAGATCCACATGGGTGGCGTGCGGCAACTTCTTGTCGGGCCCGACAATGGCAGCGATCCGCCCGGAGTCGACCAGAACCGATGCGGGATACAACCGCCAGCCGTCGAAAATGCGCGCTCCGGTATAAAGGACGGCCGTCATGGATCAAATTCCGCATTTCGGGCGGCCATCAGCAGCGCGCCGTCAAGGGCGGTACCGGCTGCCGGGATCAGACGTTCTTTCAGATCGTGCGGCAGGAAACCGGCGTAATGCGGGCCCAACCCGCCAGCAAGGCAGACCGGACAAGTGCCCGTATCGTCGAGCACTGCAATTCCCGCCTGCAAATAGCCGACCCCGTCGCGCAGGATCGACAGCGCCATGTCATCTCCCTGCCCGGCCGCCTGAAGGATTTCGGGCGCCAGCGCCGCGTAATCGGACGGCGCCGCGCGAAGCGAGAACCTGACTACTCCAGCAGCACCATCGAACCGATCAAGAATGCGACGCGCAAAGGCCGTCACGGGCGCGAGTCCATCACATGACTTCAGTGCCAGCGACAGGGCGCGCCGTCCCATCCAGGCACCCGAGGCCTCATCCCCCAGGGCAAGCCCCCATCCACCTATGCGCCGGATGTGTTCGCCCTGTTTCCGACCCAGGAATGAGCCTGTGCCGATCGCGACCACGATCCCATCGCCGTCTGCCAGCGCGCCCGTGATCGTCGTGATCTGATCATCCGACATCGTCGCCTTGGGCAGACCAAGAGCAACGGCAATGTCTTTGGCGCCCTGATCCTCCAGAACGCCCGCGAGCCCGATATGACATTTGGCCTCGGCAAGCTGTTCCCTTTGCAGCCCCGCTTTGGTGCAAAGTGCGACAAGAAGCGCCTTGATATTGTTCAGCGCCTCTTCGCGCAGCGAGACATTGGCCGGCCCTCCGGTGACCTCTGTCCGATGTCCGTCGGGCAAAAGGCATGCCGCGCGCGATCCGCTGCCGCCGCCATCGATTCCGATCAGGACCGGTCGCATGGGTCAGGTCACGACATCGGGCGCCGATCGGCCCGATATCGCGCGGATCTGGGCGATGTCCTCGGCCGCCGCGATCACGTTCGCCAATGCCTCTTGCACCGGCTGGTCCAGGTTTTCGGGTGTATCCTCATGCCGTTCGAGATACAGGCGCAGGATTGCGCCTTCGGTCCCTGTGCCGGAAAGACGCAGGACGATGCGCGCGCCCCCGGTCAACGTGATCCGGTTTCCCTGGCCGGACGAAACCGACCCGTCGACCGGGTCGGTATAGGCGAACTCGTCGGCCTCGACGACCGTCATTGCGCCGAAGGTCTGCCCTGCCAGGCGTGGCAGCAGTGACCGCAATCGGTCCATGATCCGGTTGGCAAGATCGACGTCCAGACCTTCGTAATCATGCCGGGAATACCAGGTGCGGCCGAACCTTTGCCAATGATCTCGCATGATCTCGGTCACGCTCTGGCGTCGGGCGGCGAGGATGTTCAGCCAGAACAGTACCGCCCACAGGCCGTCCTTCTCCCGGACATGGTCGCCGCCGGTGCCAAAACTTTCCTCTCCGCACAGACGCACGCGGCCCGCGTCCAGAAGATTGCCGAAGAATTTCCAGCCCGTGGGCGTCTCGTGGCATTCGATGCCCAATGCGCGGGCAACATGATCGACGGCGCGCGATGTCGGCATGGATCGCGCCACGCCGCGCAGCCCACCCGCCATTGCCGGCACCAGATGCGCATTTGCCGCAAGCACGGCAAGGCTGTCCGAAGGCGACACATAGATCCCGCGGCCAAGGATCATGTTCCGGTCGCCATCCCCGTCGGATGCGGCGCCGAAATCGGGCGCATCCGGTCCGCTCATCCTGTCCATCAGGTCCTTGGCATGGGCCGGGTTCGGGTCCGGGTGACCGCCGCCGAAATCGGGCAAGGGTCGGGCATTCATCACCACGCCCGGCCCCGCGCCAAGACGATTCTCGAATATCTCGCGCGCATAGGGTCCGGTGATCGCATGCATTGCGTCGAACGCCATGCGAATGCCAGAGGCAAACATCGCCCGGATCGCATCGAAGTCGAACAGGCACTGCATCAGGTCTGCATAATCGGCGACCGGGTCGATGATATCGACCGACATTCCGCCCAGACCCGTCTTGCCCGGACGCATCAGGTCCAGGTCCGGCAGATCGGCAATGCAATAGGAATCGATCTCTTGCGTTCGGTCGTGGATTTTCGCGGTCAGCGATTCCGGCGCCGGTCCGCCGTTCGCAATGTTGAACTTCACGCCGAAATCACCGTCGGGCCCTCCGGGATTGTGAGACGCTGAAAGGATGAAGCCGCCGTCCGCCCCATGCAGCCGGATCAGATGCGAGGCGGCCGGCGTCGACAGCAAACCGCCCTGCCCGACGATGACGCGATGCGCGCCATTCGCGGCCAGCATCTTCAGGATCACCTGCACCGCGCGATCACAGAAATATCTGCCATCGCCGCCCACGACATAGCTTCGTCCTGCCGCGCCCCCGCTGGCATCGATGATCGCCTGAACGAAATTCTCCAGATACGGGCTTTGCTCGAATATCCGGGTTTTCTTCCGCAGCCCCGAAGTTCCCGGTTTCTGGCCCTCGATCGGTCTGGTCGTAATGCGCATGTATTCCCGTCCTTCCAACACCCTGGCGCCGGAGCGATAGATCACATCAGGCTGGTCACCCAAAGGATTGTCGCATCCTCGGGGCTAAGCGAGATCACGTTGTGTCCCATTGTCGCGTCGTAATAGACACTGTCGCCACGACGTAAATCCACGGGTTCATAAAATTCCGTATACAGACGGATGATGCCGGTCAGGACATACAGGAATTCCTCGCCATCATGGCGAACCCATCCATCGAATTCGTCCAGGCTGCGGGCCCGGATACGCGCCGTGTAGGGCAGCATCTGCTTTGATCTCAGCGCCCCGGCCAGCAGGCGATGTTCATAGGTCGTGGTGACGTGGGCCTGGCCTTCGTTGGCGCGGGTAAGGGCCATGCGTCCCGATACCTGCATCTTCGACGGCGGCGTGAACAATTGCGGCACGCTGATCGACAATCCCTGTGCCAGCTTCTTCAGCGCGTCATAGGTCGGCGACATCTGGCCGTTTTCGATCTTTGACAGGGTCGATCGCGCCAGCCCTGCCTCGCGCGCGGCCTGTTCCAGTGTCCAGCCCCGCTCCTTGCGCAGCTGTCGCACGCGCTCGCCCAGGTTCAATGGCTCTGCGCGCTCGGCTCCGGCGCCGGATGCGCGGGCGATACTGATGATTCCGGCCTGCTCGATATCGCTCATCTGTTCATCTCGGCAGAGTGCACCCTGCATAAACGATATTCTGCCCGCGCTTGCAACGCCCGGCAGACAGGCGTAGCGAATGGCCATGCTTTCGGTGACCGATCATCATCCCCTTCCACCGCCACCTGCCAGCTTCAATCTCGCGCGGCATGTGCTGGAACGTGGGGCGGAAATGCCCGACCGCATCGCGCTTCAAATCCTGCGCCCGACCGGCGCGGAACGATGGAGCTATGGCCGTCTGGTTCAAGCCGTGCGCGGCGTGGGTCATGGTCTTTTGCAATGCGGCCTTCGACCGGGTGACCGTGTCGTTCTCAGGCTTGGGAACGGCGTGGCGTTCCCCTTGGCATTTCTTGGGGCGATCGCGGCGGGTCTTGTGCCCGTTCCGACGGCCGCGGCGCTGACAGCGGCGGAATTCCAACGCCTGATCGACACGATCGGCCCCGCGCTCATCGTGGCGGACAAGGCCCTTGCGATGCCCGACAGCCTGCCCTGCCCCGTCCTGCCCTCGGACCGGGTTCTTGGCTACGAGACGCTGCCCCCGGCAGACTGGCAGATGGGTGATCCGAACCGGTTGGCCTATATCGTCTTCACTTCCGGCACGTCGGGGCAACCGCAGGCCGTCGCGCATGCCCATCGCGCCGTCTGGGCCCGCCAGACCATGTTTGGCGGATGGCATGACATCCAGCCGGGCGATCGGGTTCTGCATTCGGGCGCGCTGAACTGGACCTACACGCTGGGTGTCGGGCTGATCGATCCATGGACCGTGGGAGCCTGCGCCCTGATACCGGCCCACGGCGTCGGGATCGAGACCCTCGCGCTTCTTGCCCGCCGTTTCGACGCGACGATCCTTGCTTCGGTTCCGGGGGTTTACAGGCGATTGCTGAGACTGAATCCCGATTTGCGCCTGCCGCGTCTGCGGCATGCCCTGTCGGCCGGAGAGCGGCTGAGCCCGGATCTGCGCCAGGCATGGCGGCTAACGACGGGCACCGAATTGCACGAGGCGATGGGGCTTTCAGAATGCTCGACCTTCATTTCATCCTCTCCGTCCCGCCCTGCCCCGGATGGAGCCACCGGATATGCCCAGAACGGGCGGCATGTCGCGGTCCTTGGCGAGGACGGTGCGCCTGTCACGCGCGGCGTCCCGGGCCTTCTTGCCGTGCACCGCGCTGACCCCGGGCTGTTTCTTGGCCGCGCAACCACGGATGGCATTGATCCCGTGGATCAGGACTGGTTCCCGACCGGCGACACCGCGATCATGGCCGAGGATGGCGCAATCACCGTGCTTGGCCGCGCCGATGACATGATCACCGCGGGGGGCTTCCGCATCGCGCCCGAAGAGATCGAAGCCGCCTTCGCGTCCGACCCCGAGGTCACGGCCTGCGCCGCGGTCGAACTGTCCGTTGCGCACGATACTACGGTCATCGGCCTGTTCTACAGCGGATCGGCCAGCGAGGACGCGCTGAAGGCCCATGCGGCGGAAATGCTCGCTCCCTTCAAGCAGCCCCGGATCCTGATCCGGCGCGACACGATACCCACCACCCCGAATGGCAAGGTCAGCCGTCGAACCTTGCGCGAAGAATGGAAGGCAGTCCCTTGATCAAGCTTGACATAATCTCCGACGTCGCCTGTCCCTGGTGCTATCTTGGCAAGGTATTCCTTGACCGGGCTCTCGAGGCCCATCCCGACCATCCCTTCGCGATCGAATGGCATCCGTTCCAGCTGAACCCCGACATGCCCGCGGGCGGCATGGATCGGCGCGAATATCTGGAAACCAAGTTCGGGGGCAAGGAAGGCGCGGTGCGCGCCTACATGCCGCTGATCCAGTACGCCGAAACCGCCGGCGTCGAACTGAATCTCGACCGCGTCAAGCGGCAGCCCAATACGCTTGACGCCCACCGGCTGATCCATTGGGCCGGGATCGAGGGCCGCCAGGCCGCCGCCGTTTCGTCGCTCTTCCGCGCGATGTGGCACGAGGGGCGTGACATCGGGGACCGGGCGGTGCTGTGCGACATCGCCGAAAGCATCGGCATGGAACGCGACCTCGTCCGCCGGCTGCTCGACAGCGATGCCGACGTCGCCGAGATCCGCGCCCGCGATGCCCATGCGCGGGCGCGTGGGGTTCGCGGCGTTCCGACCTTCATCATTGACAACACCCATGTCCTGCAGGGCGCGCAGCCGACCGAAACCTGGAGTCAGATCATCGAAGAGATCAACCGCCAGATCGCGGACGGGTCCGGCGCGGCCAGCGATGGAGACCTGCAATGACGCTATCCGCCGCAGAGCCCCGGCCCTCCCGACTGCCCGTCGCCGAATTTGTCGCCATGCTTGCGATGATCTTCGCGTTGACGGCCTTTTCCATCGACGCGATGCTGCCGGCAATGCCCAGCATCGCAGCCGAGCTGAGCCCCGATGCGCCGAACCGCGCCCAGCTGATCATTACCTTCTTCGTACTGGGCATGGGGATCGGAACCTTCGTGACCGGCCCCTTGTCCGACAGCATTGGCCGACGGACCGTGATCCTGGGCGGCGCGGGGCTGTATTGCATTGGCGCGGCGCTGGCATGGACGGCACCGACACTGGAGCTGATGCTGGCCGCCCGACTGCTGCAGGGTCTAGGCGTGGCGGGGCCGCGCATCGCAGGCATCGCGCTGGTGCGCGATCTCTATTCCGGACGCGAGATGGCAAGGCTTGTCTCGTTCGTCATGACCATCTTTTCGCTCGTGCCCGCGGTTGCCCCGCTGGCGGGCTCGTGGATCATTTCACATTCCGGCTGGCGGGCAATCTTCATCGCGTTCATCCTGTTCGCGGTGATCAGCATGACGTGGTTCACGATCCGGCAGCCCGAGACCCTTCCCCCCGAACGCCGCCGGTCGCTGCGTCTCGCGCCCCTGCTGGAAGCGGCGCGCGAAGTGTTGACGAACAGGCTTGTCGTCACGGTCACGGCGGCCCAGACCCTGGCCTTCGGATGCCTCTTTGCGACTCTGTCCTCGACCCAGCAGGTCTTCGACCAGACCTTCGGCCGGGCCGAGTCCTTTCCGAAGTGGTTCGCGCTGATCGCCCTTCTGGCAGGCACCGGCAGCATCGTGAACGGTCGTCTTGTGCCGCATCTGGGCATGCGCAGGCTGGCTTCGGGCATGTTCGCTTTCCAGGCCGTCAACTCGGCGCTTGTTATGGCGCTTTTCGCTCTGGGCCTTGTGCCGCAGTCCATTGCCTTCTGGCTGTATCTTTACTGGACGGTCAGCGTCTTTTTCATGATCGGACTGACGATCGGCAACCTGAACGCCCTTGCGATGGAGCCGATGGGCCATATCGCGGGCATGGCGGCGTCGCTGGTCGCGGCCATGGCGACGGTGATGTCGGTCGTGGTGGCCATTCCGATCGGGCTGGCCTTCAATGGCACGCCCGTTCCCATGATGGCCGGCGTGTTCATCTGCACGGCGCTTGCACGAATCCTGATGGCGTTCGTCCCTGACCGCCCCGCCTGAGCGCGGGGGCGGTCGCCGGTCAGGTGGTCTTGGCCGCCTTCTTCGGAGCGCGGTCGGCTTCGCGGACCTTTTCGGCAAGGTCGCGCGCGATCGCATAGGCGCCCTTGATCTTGTCGGAATCCTTCTTCCAGTCGCGGCGCACGATCAGTCGATTGTCCTTGATGCGCGCAAGGCCGTTCTGCGCCTGAAGGAACTCGACCAGCCCGGCGGGGTTCGGGAAGCGGTCCATGTGGAACTGGATCGTCGCGCCCTTGGGCCCGGCATCCAGTCGCCGGATATGGGCCTTGCGGCACATCGCCTTGATCCGCATGACCAGAAGCAGCGTGTTGACCTCTTTCGGCAAGGGGCCAAAACGGTCGATCAGCTCGGCGGCAAAGCCTTCCAGCTCGACCTTCGCGGTCAGGCCGGACAGGCGGCGATAGAGACCCAGCCGCACATCCAGATCAGGGACGTAGCTTTCGGGAATCATCACCGCCACGCCAAGATTGATCTGCGGCGACCATTGGCCGTCATCCTCGATCGGCGCGTCGATGTCGCCCGCCCTGATCCGGGCGATCGTCTCTTCCAGCATCTGCTGGTAGAGCTCGTAGCCCACCTCGTTGATATGGCCGGATTGCTCTTCGCCCAGGATGTTGCCGGCGCCCCGGAGATCCAGATCCTGACTGGCCAGCGTGAAGCCCGCCCCCAGACTGTCCAGCGCAACCAGGGCCCGCAGCCGCTTCTGCGCGCCGGGCGTCAGCGGTATGCGCGGGCGCGTGGTCAGATAGCAATAGGCCCGCACCTTCGACCGGCCGACACGCCCCCTGATCTGATAAAGCTGCGCAAGGCCGAACATGTCGGCCCTATGCACGATCATCGTGTTCGCGGTCGGAATATCCAGCCCGCTTTCGACGATCGTCGTGGCCAGCAACACGTCATACTTGCCGTCATAGAAGGCATTCATGCGGTCGTCGAGTTCCCCCGCGGCCATCTGGCCATGCGCAACGACATAGCTGACCTCGGGCACATGGGTCTGCAGGAATTCCTCGATCTCGGCCAGGTCCGACACCCGCGGAACGACATAGAAGGACTGCCCGCCGCGATAGCGCTCGCGCAAGAGGGCCTCGCGGATCGTCACGGCGTCAAACTCGCTGACATAGGTGCGGATTGCCAGGCGATCCACCGGGGGCGTTCCGATGATCGACAGATCCCGGACCCCCGTCAGGGACAATTGCAGCGTCCGTGGAATGGGCGTTGCCGTCAGGGTCAGGACATGGATCTCCGAGCGCATTTCCTTCAGCCGTTCCTTGTGAGCGACACCGAAATGCTGTTCCTCGTCGATGATCAGCAGGCCGAGATTGCGGAACTTGACCTGTCTGGACAGCACGGCATGGGTGCCGATGACGATATCGACCGTCCCGTCCGCCAGCCCCTGCCGCGTCGCCTGTGCCTCGCGTTGGGAAACAAAACGCGACAGCGGCCGGACCGTGATCGGCGTTCCCCGGAAGCGTTCTGCGAAGGTCTTGTAATGCTGGCGCGCCAGCAGTGTCGTCGGCGCGATCACCGCGACCTGAACCCCCGCGCTGGCCGCGACAAAGGCCGCGCGCATCGCCACCTCGGTCTTGCCAAAGCCGACATCGCCCACGACCAGACGGTCCATCGGCCTGCCGGCGGCCAGATCGTTCAGAACGTCATCGATGGCGTTCAGCTGGTCCTCGGTTTCCTCATAGGGAAAGCGCGCGGCAAAGGCGTCATATTCGTGGTGCGGGACCTCCAGCACGGGCGCCTTGCGCAGCAACCGTTCGGCGGCGATGCGGATCAGCCGGTCGGCGACCTCGCGCAGCCGCTGCTTCAGCCGCGCCTTCCTGGCCTGCCAGGCGCCACCGCCCAACTTGTCCAGCAAGCCTTCCTCGTGGCCATAGCGGCTGAGCAGCTCGATATTCTCGACCGGCAGATACAGACGGTCGCCACCGGCATATTCCAGCGCCACACAATCGTGCGGAGCGCCGGCGGCCGTGATGGTTTCCAGCCCCAGATACCGGCCGACGCCATGTTCGACATGGACGACAAGGTCGCCGGGGGACAAGGACTGGGCCTCGGTCAGGAAATTCTCGGCCCGCTTGCGCTTGCGGCCCCGGCGCACCAGGCGTTCACCCAGGACATCCTGTTCCGAGATGACCGTCAGCCCATCCGTCTCGAAACCCCGTTCCAGCGGCCAGACCGCCAGATACAGCCCGCCCTTGCCCTGCGGCACGGCGCGGATGTCGTCGACAGGGGTCGCGCCAACGACGCCCTCATCCTCCAGCAGCCCCTTCAGACGTTCGCGCGCGCCTTCGGACCACGAGGCGATGACCACCTGCCCCTGCGCCCGCCTTGCCTTCACATGCCCCGCAAGCGCCGCGAAGAGGTTGACGTTTTCCATCTGCCGCTCGGGTGCAAAGTCACGCCCGATCCGCCCGCCCGCGTCCAGAACGCCCGGCCCCGTGGGGCGCGGCAGGACGGAAAGGTGGATCGTCCTGCGTTGGGCCAGGGCCTGCGTCCACGCGGCATCGTCCAGATACAGAAGCTGGGGCGGACAGGGCTTGTAGACGCTGTCCACCCGATCGCGACGGCTCATGGCCTCGCGCCGGACGTCGTACTGATCGGCGATCGTCTCCCACCGCGCAAGCCGGCGGGCCTCGACCTCGTCATCCAGCATGATCGAGGCGTCGGGCACATAGTCGAAGATCGTCTCGAGCCGTTCGTGAAAGAACGGTAGCCAATGTTCCATCCCCTGATGCTTGCGGCCCGCGCTGACGGCCTCGTACATCGGGTCGTCGCTGCCCGCGGCGCCGAATTCGATGCGATAGTTCTGGCGGAATCGCGTGATCGCGGCCTCGTCCAGGATGACCTCGGAGACGGGCGCAAGTTCGACCCGGTCCAGCCGTTCGGTTGTGCGCTGTGTTTCGGGATCGAAGCGCCGCGCCCCATCCAGGACATCGCCGAAAAGGTCCAGCCGCACCGGATTGGCCTGTCCCGGCGGAAAGATGTCGATGATGCCGCCGCGGATCGCATAATCGCCCGGTTCCGTCACGGTCGGGCTCTGGCTGAAGCCCATGCGCACCAGGAAATCGCGCAGCGCGGCCTCGTCGATCCGGGTTCCGACGCGCGCGACGAAACTGGATTGCGCCACGACGTCGCGCGCGGGAATGCGCTGGGCCGCGGCATTCAGCGTGGTCAGCAGGACAAAGGGACCCTTCAGCCCCCGCGCCAGCGTTGCCAGCGTCGCCATCCGCGCGGCCGAGATCTCGGTCGCGGGGGAAACGCGGTCATAGGGCTGACAATCCCAGGCCGGGAAGGTCAGCACGACGGCTTCTGGCGCAAAGAAGGCCAGCGCGGCGCGCATCGCCTCCATGCGCTTGTCATCGCGGGCCACGTGGATGACGGGTGCTCCGCGTTCAAGCTCGCGCGCCAGAAGGCGGCCATCCAGGCCCTCGGGCGCGCCGGACAGGACAATATGGTTCTTGGCGATCATCGGGCTGACCTAGCGCGCCCTGCGGCGGTGTCAACCGGGCAGGATCGAGACATTGTAGTTCTGCAACATGCCCCAGAAGGCCGTGATGAAGATCGAGATCATGCCGATGATCTGGATGCCCAGCCGCAGGACGGAAAGGTGTCGCATCAGGCCTTCGCCGCGCAAGCCCCGCGCCTGGATCGCGCGCGCGGCACGCACGCTGATGACGGCAACGATCGTCAGCGGCGCCGCGATCAGGAAGACGGCCTGGGAAAACTCGGCCCCATAGACGAAACCCGTGGTGGCCAGCACGCTGAGGATGAAGCCGATCATTGCCGAAAGCAGCGTTCCGGCCTCATCCACGATATAGGTGATCCGCCCGATATGGATGCGAACCAGTGTCTCGAGATCCTGGGTGGCCTGCCCGCCCAGCCGCCGCGCGCGCACGACCATGTCGAATGGAACCCCAAGGATCCAGTGCGACGTCGTGGACCATGTCACCGCCAGCGCGATCCAGTACCAAAGGTTCGAAAACGATCGAAGATCGATCAGATCGAAGATCTGCGTTTTCAGGTCCACGTGCGCTCCGCCTGCCTTGTGCGTTCCGATCTGGCGCGATGCTATCCGCGAGCGCAGGGCGATTCCACCCTTGAGATGACGTCCGATCCATGTAACGCGTCGTTGCAGGCCCCGTGGCTTGATCGGGGCAGGAACGGACGGAGCATGAAGATGACTCGCATTCCCCGCGCCTATGCGCCCTTCCCGCTGTCCCGACCGCGCAGGACCCGCCGTACCGCCGCGCTGCGCGATCTGATTGCGGAAACGCGCCTTGGCGTGAACGACCTGATCTGGCCGATCTTCGTGACGGATGTGCCCGGCGCGGACGCTCCGGTGGCGTCGATGCCCGGCGTGACGCGCGTCACGATCGACGGCGCGGTGCGCGCTGCGGCCGAAGCTGCCGAACTGGGCATCCCTGCCCTGTGCCTGTTTCCCTATACCGATCCGGCGCTGCGCACCGAGGGTTGCGAGGAGGCCTGGAACCCCGACAACCTGATCAACCGGACGATCCGCGCGATCAAGGCCGAGGTGCCCGATATCGCCGTGATGACGGATATCGCGCTTGACCCCTATAATGCCAACGGCCACGACGGGTTGGTGCGCGACGGCGTCATCCTGAACGACGAAACGGTCGAGGCGCTGGTCCGCATGGCCTTGGCGCAAGCCGAGTCAGGGGCCGACATCCTTGGCCCGTCCGACATGATGGATGGACGGATCGGGGCCATCCGTCGCGCGCTTGAATCGGCCGGCCATCAGGACGTTGCGATCCTCAGCTATGCCGCCAAATATGCCAGCGCCTTCTATGGTCCGTTCCGCGATGCCGTCGGCGCATCGGGTCGGCTGGTTGGCGACAAGAAGACCTATCAGATGGACCCGGCCAATCGGGACGAGGCCCTGCGCCTGGTCGCGCGCGATATCGACGAAGGCGCCGACATGGTCATGGTCAAGCCGGGCATGCCGTATCTGGATATCTGCCGCGCGGTGAAAGAGGCCTTCGGCGTTCCGACATTCGCCTACCAGGTGTCGGGCGAATACGCGATGATTTCGGGCGCCATCGCGAATGGCTGGCTGCGCGATGAGGTCATTCTGGAAAGCCTTCTGGCCTTCCGGCGCGCAGGGTGCGACGGCATCCTGACCTATTTCGCGCCACGCGTTGCGCGTATTCTGGCCGAAAGGGCCTGAACGGCGCGCTTGCGGATCTGCGATGGTGACAGCATGGGCGCCGTGCCATATTGGTAAGGGGCAAGATCGGTACGGGCGGAAACCGAACCGGCAAAAACGGAGCAGTGAGATGAGCGGAATTTCCCGACGCAAAGCGATGATCTGTGGGGCGGCTCTTCTTGGAGTGTCTGCCTGCGCCAATGGCCTTGGCAGCCAGGGGGCTGCGCGACTGGATGCACGGGTGGACGCCGCGCGCGACTATCTGCTGAATACCTATCCGGGCACGCGCGAACTGATGGAAAAGGCCGTGGGCGTGCTCTACATGCCGCTTGTGACCGAGGCCGGTCTGCTGACCTTTGGCGGCGGATACGGCCAGGGCGCGCTGCGGATCAATGACGTCACGGTTGACTATTATTCGGCAACCCAGGCCAGTGTCGGTCTTCAGCTTGGCGCGCAGCAATACGCCCATGCCCTGTTCTTCATGACGCCCGAGGCGCTTGCGGAATTCCGCGCGTCGCCGGGTTGGGTTGCTGGTGCCAACATCGCCTATGCCCTGCCCGATCAGGGCGGCTCGCTGGGGCTTGATACGGCCACGGCCTCGGCGCCGATCATCGCGCTGGTCTATGGCCAGGCGGGTTTCATCGCGGGCGCGCGCCTGACCGGAACGAAATACACCCGGATCATTCCCTGACAATGCTGCGGGCGGGGATCCCCCGCCCGACTTGCATCAATCGAACTTGCGCAGCCGCGCGATCAGGCTGGACGTGTCCCAGCGCCCGCCGCCCATCGACTGGACATCCTTGTAGAATTGATCGACCAGCGCCGTCACGGGCAGGCTTACGCCCAGCTCGTCCCCCGTGCGCAGACAGATGTCCAGATCCTTGCGCATCCAGTCCACGGCAAAGCCGAAATCGAACTTCCCTTCGGCCATGGTCTTGTGACGGTTGACCATTTGCCATGATCCGGCCGCGCCCTGGCTGATGACCTCGACCAGCCGTTCGATATCAAGCCCCGCCTTTTCGGCAAAATGCAGCCCTTCGGACAGCGCCTGCACAAGCCCGGCGATGCAGATCTGGTTCACCATCTTCGCCATCTGGCCCGATCCGACATCCCCAAGCCGGCGGCAGATCCTGGCATAGGCGGCGATGACCGGCTCTGCCCGCGCATAGCTTTGCTCGTCGCCGCCGCACATGACCGATAGCACCCCGCCTTCGGCCCCCGCCTGGCCGCCGGACACCGGCGCATCGACATAGCCCAGACCGCGTGCATGCGCGATTTCGGCCAGCTCGCGCGTGACCCTGGCCGAAACCGTCGTGTGATCGACAAAGATCGCGCCCTTCTCCATGCCCGAAAACGCGCCATGATCGCCCAGGCAGACGGCGCGCAGGTCGTAATCATTTCCCACGCAGGCCATGACGAAATCGGCCCCGCGGGCCGCTTCGGCCGGCGTCGCGGCATATGCGCCGCCATGGCGCTCCACCCAGGCGCGGGCCTTTGCCTCGGTGCGGTTATAGACCGTCACATCATGCCCCTTGGCGGCCAGATGGCCAGCCATGGGAAAGCCCATGACCCCCAGGCCCAGGAATGCCACTTTCGCCATCGTATCCTCCCTCGATCATTGCGAAGCCACGCGATCTGTCCTAGTTACCCTGTCAGCGCAGACGGTCAACCTGACAGTGGTTCGAACCCAATGCGCCAGATTCATGACCGCCATTTCGCCAGCTGCCTGGCAGCACAACCGACCACGCCCGACCGAGACACCGCGCCCGACAATGCAGACCGTCTTTCGCTGGCTTTTGCGCATCTTCGTTGGCATTGTCGTGCTCGGCGCGGCGGCGTTGACCCTTGCATGGTATTTCGCCGCGCGTTCGCTGCCAGACTACAACGAAACCATCACGATCGATGGTATCTCGGCCCCGGTCGAGATCGTGCGCGACACCGCGAACGTGCCGCATATCTTTGGCCAAAGCGACGAGGACGTGTTCTTTGGCCTGGGATTTGCCCATGCCCAGGATCGGCTGTGGCAGATGACGATGCTGCGCCGCACCGTCCAGGGACGGCTCAGCGAGGTCTTCGGCCAGCGAACGGTCGAAAGCGACGAACTGATGCGCAGGCTGGATCTGTACCGGCTTGCGGCGCAGTCCCTTGACGCGCAAGACGACAAGACCAAGGCCGCATTGCGGGCCTATGCGCGCGGCGTGAATGCGTGGATCGAAACCGTGAATGCCGAGGCGCGCGGCCGCGGAGCGCCCGAGTTCTTCCTGTTCTCGAACGAGATCGCTTTCTGGCAGCCGGCCGACTCGCTGGCCATCCTGAAGCTCATCGCCTTCCGAAGCACCGCACAGGCGCGCAGCGACGTGCTGCGCGCGCGGCTGTCGTTGCTGTCCCCGGACTGGGCGCGCGATCTGATGCCCGACATTCCCGGACCCGGCGTTGCCAGCCTGCCGCCCTATGCCAGTCTGGTGCCGGGCGTCCCCCGGACATATGCGGCGGTCGCGGGGGACGAGGATCCCCTGGCGCCTATGCCCGGAACGTGGAATGCGGGCGCCTCGAATGCCTGGGCCGCTGCCCCGTCCCGCTCGGCTGCGGGCGGGGCCTTGCTGGCGAATGACCCGCATGTCGATTTTGCCGCGCCTTCGCTGTTCTACCTTGCCCGCATCGAGCTTGAGTCCGGCGGTGTCATCGGGGCGACGATTCCCGGTATGCCGATCGTCATTGCCGGGCGCAATTCCCGGTTTGGCTGGGGCATCGGTGCGGCCTGGGCGGACGATCAGGACATCCTGCTGGAAGAGCTCGACCCCGCAGACCCGGGCCGCTACCGCTCGCCCGAGGGGTGGAAACCGTTCGAAACCCGCAAATCCATCCTGCAGATCAAGGATGCGCGGCCGGTAACCCTATCGCTGCAATGGTCGGACAATGGCCCCATCCTTCCGGGCAGTCTTCTTGGGCTTGCCGCCGTGACGCCGCCGGATCATGTCGCCAGCCTCAGCTGGACCGCGCTGACCCCGCATGACCCGTCGATGAGCGCCGCCATGCGGCTGATGCAGGCCGGCAGCATCGACGAGGCAATCGCGGCCGGCAAGGATCACGTTGCCCCGATCGTCAATGTCACCATGGCCGATCAAGAGCGGGTCGCGCTGGTCATGTTCGGCGCTCTGCCCGATCGCAACCCGCAGATGCGCGGCCAGGGCAGATTGCCCGCGTTGGGCTGGATGCCGGAAAATCGCTGGCGCGGGGTATTGCCGTTCGCGTCGAACCCCCGCTTTGTCGATCCGACGGGCGGCATCGTCGCCAATACCAACAACAAGGTCGTCGACCGCCCCTTTCCCAATCACGTCAGCTTCACCTGGGGCGACAGCCAGCGGATCCAGCGCCTGACCCGCCTGCTTCAGGAACGCGAGGTCCACACCCGTGAAAGCTTCATCGCGGCCCAGCTGGATACCGTTTCGCCCGCGGCGCGCACGCTTTTGCCGCTGGTTGCGGCCGATCTGTGGTTCACGGGTGAACCCGCCCCCGAAGGCACACCCGAACGGATGCGGCAACGCGCGCTGGAGCTGCTGGCCGAATGGGATGGCGAGATGAACGAGCACCTTCCCGAGCCGCTGATCTATGCCGCCTGGATGCGGGTTCTTCAGGACCGGCTGATCCGGGACGAGCTGGGCCCGCTCGCCTCGGCCTTTACCCATGTCGAGCCACTGTTCATAGAACGCGTCTATCGCGACATCGACGGCGCAGGGCATTGGTGCGATGTCATTCGCTCTTCCCGGGTCGAGACTTGCACCGAAATTGCCCGCGTGGCGCTGGACGAGGCATTGTTGCAGCTGACCGAGCGCTTTGGGCGCAACCTGGAAAGCTGGCGCTGGGGCGATGTGCACGAGGCCGCGCACGACCACCTGGTACTTGGGCGCATCCCCGTGCTGGGCTGGTTCGTCAATATCCGGCAATCGACCAGCGGCGGCGACTTTACGTTGAACATGGGGCGCACGGCCGGGATGGGCGCAGACCCGTTCCTGAACGTCAACGGGGCCGGCTATCGTGGCGTTTATGACTTCGCGGACCCCGATTCATCGGTTTTCATCATCTCGACTGGCCAGTCCGGGCACCCTTTGTCGCCACATTACGATGATCTGAGCGTCCTTTGGCGTCGCGGCGAATACGTGCCGATGTCACTGGATCCGGAACTGGCGCGGGCGGGCGGAACGGGCATCACCCATCTGCTGCCACGCCGCGAAATCGCGGCCGGCGGCCAGATCAGACCATCTGTTCGGGCAGGATCACGGTGAAACGGCTTCCCTTGCCCGGGGCGCTGTCGATCCGCAGGCGTCCCCGGTGGCGGTTCACGATATGCTTGACGATCGCAAGACCCAGCCCCGTGCCGCCCTTCTCGCGGCTGCGATGGGTATCCACGCGATAGAATCGCTCGGTCAGCCTTGGGATGTGGATGGGGTCGATCCCTTCGCCGCGGTCGCTGACGCTGACCGAGATTGCCGGACCGCGCAATATGGGATCGCGTTCGATCCGCCCGATTTCGATGCGAACCTCGCCGCCGGAGCCTCCATATTTGACCGCATTCTCGACCAGGTTGTGAAACACCTGCGTCAGCTGGTCGGCATCGCCGACAACCCAGACGGACCCGTCGGGCAGATCTGCGCGGATCGTCACCTGTGCCGATTGCGCCAGTTCGGACTGGGCAGAGACGACGGTGCGAAGGATCGGAATCAGATCGACACGGCTGGACGGACGGCTGCGTTCCATCGACTCGACCCGGCTGAGGGACAGAAGATCGCCCACCAGCCGGATCATCCGGCCCGCTTCGCGTTCCATGACCGCCAGAAAGCGGTCCCTTGCGGCCGCATCGTCGCGCGCGGGTCCCCGCAGGGTTTCGATGAAGCCGATCAGGGCCGTCAATGGCGTGCGCAATTCATGACTGACATTGGCCACGAAATCGCGCCGCATCGCGCCCGCCTGTTCCAGCGGCGTGACATCCTCGAAGGCCGCCATCGCCAGCCGCTCGCCCGTCAGGTCCAGCGCGGTGATCGTCACGGCCAGATGCGTGTCGTGCCAGCCTTCGGTCCGGACGATACGCCGGGTTTGGCGCGTGCCTTCCCGAAGACAGGATTCGACGGCCCCCAGGAATTCGGGATGCCGGATCGTGGCCGAAACGCGCCGGCCGACATTGACATTTCCCAACAGGCGATCGGCGGCTTCGTTGGCCGCGCGCACACGCTCTTCCTGGTCGATCAGCAGCAACGCGGTCGGCACCGCATGCATGATCTGGCCAATTTCCTCGATCCGCATTCGTCCCTCCAGCAGGTCCCGGCGCGCGCAGACTGGGCGCGCCATGGGCAGATTGCAATTGCTGCCTTCATTTCGCCATTCCAAGCGTCTAGACGTGACGTTTGCATGAATCGAGGGGGCAACGGATGGCAGAGATTCAGACCCAGGGCGCGATCGCGAAGATGGATCACACCGTCGCGGATACCGAAAGCCGGGTGATCGCCTGCGACGTGCCCCCATCCGTCTTGGCGCGGCTCAGGCGCCAGAACGGGACGCAAGTCCTGCAAGCGCATGCCGCGGAATTGAGCGCCCGAACGATCGCCGATACCCGCCCCGACATGGTTGTCGCGCCCCTGTTCGGACCCGTTCTTGACATCTGCGAGCTGGGCGCGTTCCTTGCCGAGATTGGCTATCGCGGCACCCTGGCCGTGCTGACGCCTCCTCTGCCAAACCCGGAAATCGTCCGCGAAGAGCTGACCACTGCCCTGCCCGAGCTTACGGTTCAGCTTGTGACCCTGCCGCTCCTTGCGGCAGCCTAGATCGCCCGCAAGCCCTTGCGGAAGCGGTCGGCATTGGCGCGATAATGCGCGGCCGATTGCAAGATGGCCGCGCGGGCGGCTTCGTCCAGCTCGCGAACGATGCGTCCGGGGGCACCCATGACCAGGCTGCCATCGGGAATTTCCTTGCCTTCGGTGATCAGGGCACCCGCCCCGATCAGGCATCCGTTGCCGATTCGCGCGCCGTTCAGCACGGTGGCGCCCATGCCGATCAGGCTGCCCGCGCCAATCGTGCAGCCATGCAGCATGGCCTTGTGACCGATCGTGCAACGGGGACCGATCGTCAGGGGGAATCCCATGTCGGTATGAAGAACGCAGTTTTCCTGGATGTTGGTGACCTCACCCACCGTGATGGGCTCATTGTCGCCGCGCAGGGTCGAACCGAACCAGACGCTGGCCCCGGCCTTCAGGACCACGCGCCCGATCACGTTGGCGTCGTGGGCGATCCATACCGTTTCGTCGACTTCGGGTGCGATTCCATCCAGTTCCCAGATCATCGGCTTTCGAACTCCTTGTTCAGCGATCGCACGAATTCCGAAAGCCCCGGAAGGCGTTCGCGACGCATCCTCTCGGCCCGGATGATGGTTTTCAGGTCGTCCTCGGTCCGGTCCAGATCGTCGTTGATCAGGACATAATCATATTCCGCCCAATGGCTGATTTCCGCCTCGGACTTGGCCATCCGGGCCTGGATGACCTCTTCGGGGTCCTGTCCGCGCGTACGCAAGCGCCGTTCCAGCTCGGCGATCGACGGCGGCAGGATGAAGATCGAAACGACATTCTTGCCCAGTACCGAGTTGCGGATCTGCTGGCCGCCCTGCCAGTCGATGTCGAACAGCGTGTCGCGACCCTCGCGCATGGCCTCTTCGACGGGCGCCTTGGGTGTTCCATAAAGATTGCCGAAGACTTCGGCATGTTCCAGCATCTCGCCGGCCCTGACCATGGCGAGAAATTCCTCGCGCGAGCGGAAGAAGTATTCCCGCCCGTCCACCTCACCCGGACGCGGCGGGCGCGTGGTTGCGGAGACCGAGAACTTCATCGTCGGGTCCCACGCCATCAACCGCCTTGCCAACGTGGATTTCCCCGCGCCCGAAGGCGAGGACAGGATGATGAGCAAACCCGTACGCTGCATGATCATTCCACGTTCTGAACCTGCTCCCGCATCTGATCGATCACGGTCTTCAGGTCAAGCCCGATCCGGGTCAGCTCGGCATGCCCTGCCTTGGAACACAACGTGTTCGCCTCGCGCATGAATTCCTGCATCAGAAAGTCGAACTTGCGTCCCACAGGTCCGTCTTCGGACAACAGGGCGCGCGCGGCGGCAACATGCGCCTGCAGGCGGTCCAGCTCTTCGCTGACATCGGATTTGACGACCAGAAGTGCCAGTTCCTGCGCCACGCGGCCCGGGTCGGCATCGGCCGCGCCGGCCATCACGCGCGCCAGATTGTCTCCCAGCGATCGTGCCTGATCCTCGCGTCGATTTTCCACGGCAATTCGGGCCTCGGCAATCAATGCCTCGATCTGGTCCAGGCGCAAGGCGATGGCTTCCTGAAGCCGTGAACCCTCTTGCGCGCGGGCATGCAGGAAGTCTTCCAGCAGGGGTTCAAGATCGGCCAGCAACGCATTGCGCAACGGCGCCGTGTCGATGTCTTCGGCGGATTCCTCGGCAACACCGCGCATCGAGAGGACCGAAACCGGGTCGACGGGCGCCGTTTCCACCCCTGCCGCGCGCGCCTCGTCACGAACCACGCGCAGCGCGTCCAGCACGGCCTTCAGCGCATCGGGATTGATCCGAAGGGTCGCGGCGCCGGGCTGGCGGGCGATCTTCAGGCTGAGCGTGACCGAGCCACGCGCCACGCGCCGCGCCACGATCGCGCGCGCGGCGGGTTCGAGCCCCTCGATCCAATCGGGCAGCCGCAAGCGAAGGTCCAGCGCCTTGCCATTCACCGACCGGATTTCCCAGACCCACTCATGTCCCTGGTCCGCGCCACTGCGCGTGGCAAAGCCCGTCATGGAATGCAGGCCCGGCTTGCGCGACAAAACGTCCTGCTGCTGATTAACCATCAATTAATTATCCCTTTGCGCGAGTGCGAGATCTTGTATTAACGTTTCGGTAAGGATCTGACCGGCAGGGTTAACAAACCGTTGCACCTTTAACAACGCACCGGGGCTCAGGATGACGCGGAAAGGCGTCAATCGCGCTGGACCAGACATCCGGACCCACCGGCCAAGCAAGCATGGCCAAGGCATCGAGACGATCGTGACACCGGAATTCACCAATCTGGAGGAGCTGCGCAACCTGTGGCAATCGTGCCGTGACGGGCACGCCGCGCCCCTGCGCAGCACGATCGAAGCGCGCGGCCTGGGCCAGGCGCAGGACCATGCGTTCATCGTGGATTGCAAGACCGTCGATCAGGCGCGTTTCCGGCGCGCGGGCGGTCTTGTGCGCGACCTGATGGGCATGGACGTGCGGGGCATGAAGGCCGATGCGATCTTCGATCCTGCCTTTCGCAATGATTGCGCCGCAGTGCTGCGCGCTGTCGTGGCTGGTCCCGCGACGGCAGAGTTGCGGCTTGTCTCTCCAGGCGGACCCTCTGTTGCGGAATTGATGGCCCGAATGATCCTGCTGCCATTGCGCGGCAGTCAGGGCACGATCGAATGGGTTCTGGGGGCCTTGGTCACGGACGGACCGATCGGCCGTCCGCCGCGTCGGTTCGGGATCGTGGCTCAGGACCTGGTCGCCATTTCCGGCGCAATTCCCGCGGTGCCTCGGCAAGGGATCTATGACTTGCCCGAAGTTTCCGAACCCCCAAGACAGGTGGGTTTTGCCGAGCCGCCCGCGGCGTTCGAAGGCAGGAAACACGACCAATCCATCCGGCGGCGCGGTCATCTGCGCCTGATCGTGTCGCGCGATTGAAAGGAATTCGGGCGGCCAAGGTGGCCGCCCGCAGAGTTGTAGTTGGTAGCGAGTGACGGCGGCGGTGCCTTACAGGCCCGCCGCCTTTTGCATCTGCCGACGGTCCCGCAGCTCCTCGGCGACAAGGAAGGCCAGTTCCAGCGCCTGGCTGGCATTCAGGCGCGGGTCGCAGGCGGTGTGATACCGGTCCGAGAGATCCTCCTCGGTCACGGCGCGCACGCCGCCGGTGCATTCGGTCACGTCCTTGCCGGTCATCTCGAAATGCACGCCGCCGGGGATCGAGCCTTCGGCCTTGTGGATGTCGAAGAACTCGCGCACCTCGCGCAGGACCGATTCGAATGGCCGGGTCTTGTAGCCGCTGGACGATTTGATCGTGTTCCCGTGCATCGGGTCGCAGGTCCAGACGACCTTGGCGCCCATCTCCTGCACGGCGCGGATCAATCGCGGCAGGTGATCGCCGACCTTGCCCGCGCCAAAACGCGCGATCAGCGTCAGCCGACCCGGTTCGTTCTCGGGGTTCAGTTTCTCGATCAGAACCTTCAGGTCATCGGTGGTCAGCGAGGGGCCGCATTTCAGGCCGATCGGGTTCTGCACGCCCCGGCAGAATTCGACATGCGCGCCATCGGGCTGGCGGGTCCGGTCGCCGATCCAGATCATGTGCCCCGAGCCCGCCACGGGCAAACCGCTGGTCGAATCGATTCGGCACAGCGCCTCTTCGTATTCCAGCAGAAGGGCCTCGTGGCTGGTGTAGAAATCGACCGTCTGAAGCGCATGGACCGTGTCCGAGGTCACTCCGGCCGCCGCCATGAAGTCCAGCGCATCCTCGATACGCTCGGCGATCTCGCGATAGCGTTTGGCCTCGTCTTCCGCCGTGAAGCCCGAGATCCAGCTCTGGACCCGGTGCATGTCGGCGAAACCGCCGGTCGAAAATGCCCGCAGCAGGTTCAGCGTGGCAGCGGCCTGGGTATAGGCCTGCAGCATCCTGTTCGGATCGGGCACGCGCGCTTCGGGTGTGGGCTCGAACCCGTTGATGATGTCACCGCGATAGCTGGGAAGCTCGACGCCGTTGACCACTTCGGTCGGCGCCGAACGCGGCTTGGCGAATTGTCCGGCCATGCGGCCGATCTTGACGACCGGCAGCTTGGCACCCCAGGTCAGGACGACCGCCATCTGCAGAAGCACCTTGAAGGTGTCGCGGATATTGTCCGCCGAGAATTCCGAGAAGCTTTCGGCGCAATCCCCGCCCTGCAGCAGGAAGGCGCGACCCTCGGCCACCTCGCCCAGGGCGCGCTTGAGCTTGCGCGTCTCACCGGCAAAGACCAGCGGCGGCAACTGCGCCAGCCGTGCCTCGACCGCGCGCACGGCGTCGAGGTCGGGATAGTCGGGCATCTGCACCCGAGGCTTCTCGCGCCAACCGGATTTCGTCCAGCCCTTCTGCATATCTATCTCCTTGCCTTCGCCGATAACGTTAACGGCGCGGTTATAAGCCAGCCTTGCGCATGGTTGCAAACCGTATCGACAGCATTTTCCGCCGCTTGCGGGGGGCATCGATTTCGTGTTGAGTGCCGTAGGCGACGTCACAATGTCGCACCGGGCACTTGCACGCGGTTCATTCCCGCGATGCGCCGGCAAGAATAACACGCTGCACAGGGTAGAACGGCAATGGCCGGCTTGTCCTCGACCGACCGAAGCACCGAACGCGAAGCGGGTTCGCGGCGCTTCGTCTTCCTTCTTCTCGACCAATTCACGATGCTGTCATTTGCCTGCGCGATCGAACCCCTGCGCCTGGCAAACCGGGTGCTGGGCCGGCAGGCATATGTCTGGAAACTCGCCGGCGAAGGGGGCGAAGAGGTCAAATGCTCCAATGGCGCGGCATTCCGGCTGGACATGGGGCTGGACGAGCTTGAGCGCGACGACACCGTCCTGGTATGCGGCGGGGTCGATGTTCAGCGCGCCACGACCAAGGCTGTCCTGAACTGGCTGCGTCGCGAGGCGCGGCGGGGTGTCACGATCGGCGGTCTTTGCACGGCCGGCTACACGCTTGCCAAAGCCGGGCTTCTGGACGGCAAACGCGCCACGATCCATTGGGAAAACCAGGACAGCTTTGCCGAGGAATTTCCCGATGTGATCTTGTCGAAATCCGTCTTCGTGATCGATGGCAACCGCATGACAACGGCCGGCGGGACAGCCTCGATCGACATGATGCTGAAGATCATCGCCCGCGATCACGGTGAAGATGTCGCCAATACCGTTGCCGATCAGCTGATCTATTCCTCGATCCGGACCGACCAGGACACCCAGCGGCTGTCGATTCCCACCCGAATCGGGGTGCGGCACCCGAAGCTGGCCCAGGTCATCAAGATGATGGAGCAGAATATCGAGGACCCGATCAGCCCCGCCGATCTGGCCGAGCGCGTGGGCATGTCCACTCGCCAGCTGGAACGCCTGTTTCGGCGCTACCTGAACCGCAGCCCGAAGCGATATTACATGGAGCTTCGCCTGCAGAAGGCGCGCAACCTGCTGATGCAGACGGACATGAGCGTCATCAATGTCGCATTGGCCTGCGGCTTTGCCTCGCCCTCGCATTTCTCGAAATGCTATCGGGCGCATTACCAGACGACCCCCTATCGCGAACGTGGCACGCAAGGTTCGGGAACCCCCAACCCCCGCCTTTCGGTCTAGGACACGTGTGCAGCGCTTGACACTTTTCTTTTCCGCGGCCGCGCTCTAACGTGCCAGCCGCAATTGTTCCAACAAGGGAGAACAACGAATGAAAAAGCTGCTGACCGCAACCGCGCTGATCGCGCTGAGCGCCGGTGCCGGCATGGCCGAGGACGTGAAGATCGGCATCATCCTGGGCTTCACCGGCCCGCTGGAATCCATCACGCCGGCGATGGCCGCGGGCGCGGAACTTGCCATCAAGGAAGTCAACGATTCCGGCAAGTTCATGGGCGGATCGACCGTCACGCCGGTGCGCGCCGACTCGACCTGCATCGACGCTGCCGCCGCGCAGGCTGCCGCCGAACGGCTGATCACGACCGATGGCGTCAAGGCGATCATGGGCGCCGACTGCTCGGGCGTGACGGGGGCGATCCTTGCCAACGTCGCCAAGCCGAACGGCATCGTCATGATCTCGCCCTCGGCAACTTCGCCGGGCCTGACCACGGTCGAAGATGACGGGCTGTTCTTCCGCACCGCGCCTTCGGATGCCCGTCAGGGCGAAATCATCGCCGAGGTGCTGAAGGATCGTGGCATCAACTCGGTCGCGATCTCGTACACCAACAACGACTACGGCAAGGGCCTGGCCGACGCGATCGCCGCGGCTGTCGAAGCCATGGGCGGGACGGTCACGATTTCCGCCGCCCACGAGGACGGCAAGGCCGACTATTCGGCCGAGATCGGCGCGCTGGCATCGGCCGGCGGTGACGCGCTGATCGTTGCGGGTTATGTCGATCAGGGTGGCTCGGGCATCATCCAGGCCGCGCTGGACACCGGCGCCTTCTCGACCTTCGTTCTGCCCGACGGCATGTATGGCACCGTGCTGGAAGAGAAGTTCGGCTCGATGCTGGATGGCTCGTTCGGCACGGTTCCGGGCACCGACAGCCCCGGCGGATCGACCTTCCTGGAACTCGCCGCGGCGAATGGCCTGGACGGCACCGCCTCTTACGCGCCCGAGAGCTATGACGCCGCCGCGCTGATCATGCTGGCCATGCAGGCCGCCGGTTCGACCGAATCGAAGGACTTCAAGGACAAGGTGATGGACGTCGCCAACGCTCCGGGCGAGCCGATCTATCCGGGCGAGCTGGGCAAGGCGCTGGAGCTTCTGGCCGCCGGTCAGGACATCGACTATGTCGGCGCCTCGGCGGTCGAGCTGATCGGACCGGGCGAGGCGGCAGGTTCGTATCGCGAATACGAATTCAAGGACGGCAAGATCACGACCGTCGGCTATCGCTGATCGGTCATAATCGAACAAAAAAAGGTCAGTCCGGGCAATCCGGGCTGACTTTTCGTTTGACAAAACGTCATCTGGAAGCGAGTTGAACGCCCCAAAGCGGGGGACAGGAATGATCGTCGTCGAGAATCTGCACAAGCACTTTGGCAGCTTTCGCGCAGTGGATGGCGCGTCGCTGAAGATCGAGAAAGGCTCGATCACCGGTCTGATCGGTCCAAACGGGGCGGGTAAATCCACCCTGTTCAACGTGATCGCGGGTGTCTACAAACCGACTTCGGGCCGCGTCATCATGGATGGCGAGGACATCACGGGGTTGCCCCCGCATGAGCTTTTTCACAAGGGGCTGCTGCGAACTTTCCAGATTGCGCATGAATTTTCCTCGCTGACCGTGCGCGAGAACCTGATGATGGTTCCCGCCGGCCAATCGGGCGAATCCCTGTGGAACACGTGGTTTCACCGTCGCCGCATCCGGCAAGAGGAAGAAGCCCTGCGCGCCAAGGCGGACGAGGTTCTGGAGTTCCTGACGATCGCCCATCTTGCCGACGAAAAGGCGGGAAACCTTTCGGGGGGGCAGAAGAAGCTTCTGGAGCTTGGCCGCACGATGATGGTCGATGCCAAGGTCGTCTTCCTGGACGAGGTCGGAGCCGGCGTGAACCGCACGCTGCTGAACACGATCGGCGATGCGATCGTGCGTCTGAATCGCGAACGTGGCTATACGTTCTGCGTGATCGAACACGACATGGATTTCATCGGTCGCCTGTGCGACCCGGTCATCGTGATGGCCGAGGGCAAGGTGCTGGCCGAGGGTCATCCCGACGAGATCATGAAGAACGAAGCGGTGATCGAGGCCTATCTGGGCCGCGGTCTGAAGAACAAGGTCAAGGCAGAGGCGCAGGCATGAGCTCGACGCAGAACCCCTGGCAGGAAGATCGCGGCAACAAGGATCGGTCGATCACCCGCCCCGGCGGATCCGAGATCATCGACCCCGAGACCGGCCATGAGGCGCACCCCGCGCCGGGCACGCCGTTCCTCCTGGCCGAGAACATGACCGGCGGTTATGGCGCCGCCGATATCCTGCACGGCTGCACGCTGAAGGTCGAAAAGGGCCAGATCGCGGTCATCGTGGGGCCGAATGGCGCAGGCAAGTCCACCGCGATGAAGGCGGTCTTCGGCATGCTGAAGCTGCGCCAGGGGCGGGTCGTTCTGGACGGCAAGGACATCACGCATCTGTCGCCGCAGGATCGCGTGGCGCATGGCATGGGATTCGTTCCCCAGGTCAACAACGTCTTTCCGTCCATGAGCGTCGAGGAGAACCTCGAAATGGGCGCCTTTCTTCGTCGGGACGATTTCCGCGAAACGATGGAGCAGGTCTACGATCTGTTCCCGGTCCTGAAGGAAAAGCGTCGCCAGCCCGCGGGCGAGCTTTCCGGCGGTCAGCGCCAGCAGGTGGCCGTGGGTCGCGCCCTGATGACGCGGCCAAAGCTGCTGATGCTTGATGAACCGACGGCCGGCGTATCGCCGATCGTGATGGACGAACTCTTCGATCGCATCATCGAAGTTGCGCGCACCGGCATTTCGATCCTGATGGTCGAGCAAAATGCCCGCCAGGCGCTGGAGATCGCCGACATGGGCTATGTCCTGGTCCAGGGCGCGAACCGCTATACCGGGACGGGTCAGGAATTGCTGGCCGATCCCGAGGTGCGGCGGACGTTCCTTGGTGGCTGATTTGCAAACCGCTCAACGCTCGAGACGGGGCATCGGGACATGCGCGAAAACGGCCGCACGATCCGGGGCCAAGCTTCTGCCGCATTCGGCCCCAATTAGCTGAAAGCACTCAAAGCAACTTACGCTCAATCACATCGGACCAGGCAGACATGAAACATCTTGCGACATTGGCCCTTGTCCTGTGCCCCGCATTCGCGCAAGCGGGCGATCTGGCGATCGAATGTGGAACGCCGGACCCGGCCAAGCCGGAAATGGGCGCCCATCTGATCCTGTTCGACGGGGAAAACAAGGGCCGCATCGTCCTTGGCGATCAGGAGTTCGAGGCGATGGTGCTGCCGGGTCTGGAAGGCGCGGTGACGTTCCTGCATATCGGCGATGGCTTTACCTTCCAATACGCGGTGAATGTCCAGGAAGGCCGGTACGATTATTCCGCATCGGGCAGCCGTCAGGGCAATCGTCGCGGCGAATGCCGCGTTCTGGAGAACTGATATTGCTTTCCATGGCCGTCGAAACGACCGCCAGCGGTTGCAGGCTGGCGGTTTTGTGCTAATCAGCGCCAAACACGGCATCCGGGTAACAAGAGAGAAAGCGGGGGGCTGATGGATCTTCTGAACGCGATCGTCGTGCTGTTGAACTTCGTGGTCATTCCGGCCGCATCCTATGGCGCGCAGCTCGCGCTTGGGGCGCTGGGTGTCACGTTGATCTATGGCATCCTGCGGTTTTCCAACTTCGCCCATGGCGACACGATGGCCTTTGGCACGGCAATCGTGATCCTGGTCACCTGGGCGATGCAGGCGGCGGGGATCGGTCTGGGTCCACTGCCCACGGCGCTGTTGGCCCTGCCCTTCGGAATCGCGGCGACGGCCGCGCTGGTCCTTGCGACCGACCGCGTCGTCTATCGTTTTTATCGCCGGCAGAAGGCGGCGCCCGTCATTCTTGTCATCGTGTCGATGGGGGTGATGTTTGTCATGAACGGCGTGACCCGCTTCATGATCGGCGTCGACGAAATCCGCTTCGAGGACGGCGCGCGCTTTCTGATCAACGCCACCGAGTTCCGCAAGATGACCGGCCTGAAGGAAGGTCTGGCCTTCAAGACCTCGCAGGCGCTGACAATCGTGACCGCCGTCATCGTGGTGGCGGCGCTGTTCTGGTTCCTCAACCGCACACGTACCGGCAAGTCGATGCGCGCCTATTCCGACAACGAGGATCTGGCCCTGCTGTCCGGGATCAATCCCGAACGCGTGGTCGCCGTGACATGGATCATCGCGGCGGGTCTTGCCGTCATCGCGGGCACGCTCTACGGCCTCGACAAGGCCTTCAAGCCGTTCAACTATTTCCAGCTTCTGCTTCCGGTCTTTGCCTCGGCGATCGTGGGCGGCCTTGGCAATCCGCTGGGCGCGATCGCGGGCGGCTTCCTGATTGCCTTTTCCGAGGTCGGCCTGACCTATGCCTGGAAGAAGGTTGCGACCTATGTACTGCCCGAGTCGCTTGCGCCTGACGGGCTGCTGCAGATCCTGTCCACCGACTACAAGTTCGCCGTCTCCTTCGCGTTGCTGGTCGTCGTTCTGCTGTTCAAGCCCACGGGGCTATTCAAGGGGAAAGCGGTATGAACCTGCGCAATATCCTGCTGTTTGCCGCCGTATTCGGCCTGATCGTGATCGAGGGCATGACGGCGAGCTGGAACACCGCCCTTGGCATCCTGAACATGGGGCTTATCTCGGCCATCCTTGCCCTGGGCGTGAACATGCAATGGGGCTATGCCGGATTGTTCAACGTTGGTGTCGTCGGTTTCGTTGCGATCGGCGGCCTGGCCCCCGTGCTTGTCGCGATGCCACCGGTGCGCGAAGTCTGGACAACCGATGGCGCCTACAGAATTTTCTTTGCGCTAATGGTTGGTGCTGGCGTGATAGCGGCCGCGATCTTCCTGAACCGTCGCCTGAAGGGGCGCATCCGGGCGCTGGCGATGACGGTCACCCTGATCGCCGGCTATTTCGCCTATCGCGCGCTGCTCGACCCGGCCGTTGAATTCGTCGAATCCTTCGAGCCCTCGAAATACGGAAATATCGGAGGTCTTGGGCTTCCGGTTCTTCTGGCCTGGCCTGTCGGCGCATTGTTCGCGGCCGGGGCCGCCTGGGCGATCGGCAAGACCGCGCTTGGCCTTCGCTCGGATTACCTGGCGATCGCGACGCTGGGGATCGGAGAGATCATCATTGCCGTGATGAAGAACGAAGACTGGCTGGCCCGCGGCGTGAAGAACGTCATCGGCATTCCCCGCCCCGTACCGTACGAGGTGGATCTGCAACAGGATCCGGGCTTTCTTGAATTCGCCGCCAGCATGGGGACGGACCCGATGACCGCATCGACCATCGTGGTCAAGCTGCTCTATGCGGCCCTGTTCGCGACCGTTCTTCTGGTCTTGATCTGGGGGGCCGAGCTGTCGCTTCGTTCGCCCTGGGGGCGCATGATGCGTGCGATCCGCGACAACGAGATCGCGGCCGAGGCCATGGGCAAGGATGTCACACGCCGCCACCTGCAGATCTTCGTCATCGGCTCGGCCATCTGCGGCCTTGCGGGGGCCATGATGGTCACCCTGGACAGCCAGCTGACGCCGGGTACCTACAACCCGCTGCGCTTTACCTTCCTGATCTGGGTGATGGTGATCGTGGGCGGATCGGGCAACAACTGGGGTGCAATCCTGGGCGGTTTCCTGATCTGGTTCCTGTGGATCAAGGTCGAACCCTGGGGCCATGCCCTGATGGGGCTGATCACCTCGGGCATGGCGGACGGCGCCCTGAAGACCCATCTTCAGGAAAGCGCGGCCCATATGCGGCTATTGACGATGGGCCTGGTCCTGCTGCTGGTCCTGCGCTTCAGCCCGCGGGGCCTGATACCCGAGCGCTGACGACATCGCCGCGCCACAGGCCGAATTCGATCTGGTCAAACCAGATCCGGTCCTGGGGCGCGGCTTCGATGCTCATCTTTTTCATGGGGCCGACCAGCATGCCATCGGGGTGTTGCGACAGCCAATCCTTTGCATCCGGGGCGCGCAAAACTTCTACCGGTCTTGTCAGCCGCGCCGAAAAGTTGAACTCGGCATTGTAATCGATCCCCGCAACGGCAATTGGCCCATCATGCGCGGCCATTCTTGCGGCGACAGGCTTGGGATCGTAGGCAGGGTACAGCCTGCTGCCGAGGATCAGGCCATGCGCGGCCAGCACAAGACCCAAACCCGAGACCGCCATGCCGCGCAGACCGCCCATTCGCCACGACAGGGTGGCAACAGACAGACACACGATGCCGAAGGCCACGAAAGCCCATTCCGGGGTCAGAAGATCCGGCTGGTGTGTCTTGATCGCGCCGAAAGCCGCCGCAAATCCCACCAGGGAAACCGCGAGCAGCCCAAGCGGGGCGGGATTGCGACCCGCCTCGGTCTGCCCCCATGCCCGCGCCACCAGCAGGGCAAAAGCCCCAAGTTCGGGCAGCAGGTAATGCGCCTGCTTGGATGAAATCACCGAAAAGATCACCAGGGCGGCCGCGGCCCAGATCATCAGCAGCCGCGATGCGTTGTCATGGCGCAGGCCACCGATCGCGCGCCACATTCGCGGTGACCAGCCCCACGGAAACAGCAATATCGGAAGGGTCGCGAGGAAGAACCACACAGGGCGATCATGGGCCATGCCGCCCGCCACGCGATCGGCCGTCTGGCGCCACAAGAGCTCTTCGCGATATTCGGGCGACCCGGTCCACAAGGCCGGGACGAGCCAAAGCGCCACGACAGCCGCGGTGATCAGGAAGGAAACCGTCAGGCCAAGGGCAAATGCCGTCGCACCGGGGCGGCGCGTGGCCCACAAAGGCATCAGCACGACCGCGGGCAGGATGTGAACGAATATCACGGGTCCCTTTGCCAGCACTCCGGCCCCCAGAACAAGTCCAATCAAGGCCCAGTTTCGCACCCGGTGATCGCCCTGCCCGATACGCCAGATCAGTCCGACGCCCAGGACCGAGGCCAGCATCAGCATCGTGTCGAACATTTTCGCGCTGGCATAGATCAGGAACACCGAAAGGCTGGAAAGGATGATCCAGACCCGGCGATCGATGCCAGGATCATCGGGCCAGAGCTGTCGCGCCAGACGCGCCGCCGAGGCAACAGACACGACCCCGATCAGCGGCGCGACCATCCTTGCGGGAAACTCGGCCATACCGGTCAGCATCCAGACCAGGTTGATCAGCCAGAACAACAGCGGCGGCTTGTGTGTGTAGAGATCGAAATTGCGGGTCAGATGAAACGGATCGCCCGACAGGTGCATTTCCCATGCCACATCCAGATAGCGCGTCTCATCGACGGGCAACAGGGGCCGCGCAAGTACCAGCACAGCAAACACACCAGCCAGCGCAAGCGCGCGCCAAACGTTTGAAGAAATCCGCACCCCAGCCTCCGATCTCCGGATATGTCCTGTCAGCTTGTAGAAAGGGACCGGCAACATCATAAGCGGCTTGCACGAAGGGAAAATGCGCCACCCATTACGGACGCGCGCCTCGGCCCGCGCGCAAACCTTTGGAACAATCGACAGCGCCCGATCGGGAACCGGCGGTTCGAGGCCAGCCGCCGCAGCCAGGCCCGTGATTTTGGGGGGCGATCACAGATCGGAGGTCAATTTCCTCATCCCTGCCGAATGACGGGGGGAACGTCTCCGCCCACCCGAGGGCGATGAAATCACGAACGCCAAGCTTCTTCGTCGCATGGCGTGGATACACAACGGATCGGGCTCCGGCTTGGCCATCGCCTTCGCCTCGAACAGGCCAAGGACGGCGCGGAAAGCGTCAAGCGGTTCCACGGTCTTTCGCTGCCAGCGCAGGTTCGGGGGCTACGGGCGGGATGGAGATACCGTATGCGGGCATATCGCATTGCAGCCTATGGAAGCCGGCGTCGGCGTGATACTCGTTGTGCCACGGCGGACAGAACCCGCGAAGGGCACGGACAGGCAACAATTTGGCACTCATGGGCAGCGGGGCTCGGGAACACAGTCAAGCGGACGGGAAGTCACGATCCGCGCAAGCAAGGCAAGATCGTCTGTTCGCTGTCTTTCAGCCTCCTGTCCCCCTGCCGAGGACACGGCGCTGCCAAAGTCTTTACGGCGCCGCGGCACAAGCCGATAATCGGTTGAGAGGGCGGCGCGTCCTGCATGGTGGTGAGTACGAATGCCAGATGTGGTTATCCTGATTCCGGCGGCAGGCAAGTCGAGCCGCATGCATGGCCATGACAAGCTGACGGTGGAAATCGATGGCCGTCCATTGTTGGCGCGCGCGGCAGCCGCGGCGCGGGCTACGGGGGCCGAGGTGATCGTGACGCTTCCGGCGGCAGGTCCTCATATGGCAACAAGACGCGCTGCACTGGCCGGGCTGGATGTGCGCGTTGTGCAGATCAATGACTTCCAGGATGGCATGTCCGCCAGCCTGCGCGCGGGTGTCGCCATCGCCGGATCGGCCGAAGGGCTGATGGTTCATTTGCCGGACATGCCGGAGCTGACCACACAGGACCTGCGTCGCGTCATTTCCGCATTCGCGTCGAATCCCAATCGACCCGTGCGAGGCGCCGAGGAAACCGGCCGGCCGGGTCATCCGGTGATCCTTCCGCGGCGGCTGTTCCAGGAAATTTCGGTTCTGGCGGGCGATTGTGGCGCCGCACGCGTCCTGCAGGGCGAAAACGTGCTGCTGGTTCCCCTGCCCGGCCGTCATGCAACCACGGATCTGGACACCGAGGATGACTTCAAGCGATGGTTTTCCCGCAGGCAGGATCAGGCATGACCGCAAAGCCCAGCGACACGGAAATGAAGCCGTAGCAGACCGGCCGACAGAGGGTCAGGCCGCCTTCCCTGTCTCGTGACGCATGTTGGACGGGGTCCAGCACAGGCGCGCGGGTGAAAATTTGTCAGCGAAGGCCGGATTCGCAAGTTCGGGGAATATCGCCAGAATTTCTTGCCGCTGCGCGTCATGAAGCCCGGCGATGGCATCCCTGCACGGATGAAAGCTTTCAGACCAGCAACCATTCGACAGAATGATCTCATGCCCGTCGAAAAGGATGTGGTAATATACGACCTCATCCAGATCGGCCCGCCTTGCGCCGATCGCCTGCATCGCATCAACCGCGGCAACAAGGATCTCGGTTTCGTCCGAAAGCTGTTTCGCGGCGTTTCCGGACAGCAGGATCCGGTGCTGCGGACTGACGATCAGATCCGTCGCCGGGACACCCTGGCCAAGCGCGCCGGCAGGAATCAGGATCGGGCGCAGTTCCGGATGTTCGACAAGAGCATCGCAATCGAACCTTCGCGCGCCTATCCAACGGATCGGCCTGTAGCCCCTGTCGCGCGTCAGAACGCGGTCGCCTACGCGAAGGTCTTCAATCCGGATCGATCCGCGATCGGTCGCAATCATCGTACCCGCAGTGAAACACGGGGTGCGGGGCACCTCGCGCATGACTGCGGTATTTCGTTCAAGCATCACACACCCAACAGAAATCAAACTACCAACACCCGCGTCTTTCATATTTTTTCAACACCCAAATAGTCAACCACATAGCCAGGATTCGGTTGCGGCATCAGTGAATTGTCCACGCCACCTTTACTGGAACAAGTTGAGAACACGTTATCGCGCAAATCGGACTGGAATATGGCGCGAGCAAATGACCTTACGTCGTTTCCGTTTCGCCTGTGCGCATTCGGAGATCGACAGCATGCTCGAACGGTTCAGACCGCGGACGGGCTGCATTTTCTCACCTGATGTACAGAGCCTCCCGATCCGCTTCGGGACCGAGAGGGCTCTGACGACCACCACCACTCATGCGCCATCGGACGCATGGTTTGATCCTAGCCATGTCGCTTGCCGCACGGAAGCGAATAGAACCGCGAATGTAGCAATTGGATGGATTATTACCCCCATATACGTGGACAATGCCACAATGTGAGGGTGGATCGACCAATGCACACCAAGAAGGCGCGCCGACTTTTTATACGTTTTATCAATAGAATGGCAGACCAAGCCATCGCACCACTTCACCATTCCAAAGAAAGACCTGTCTTTTTCGACAGGCTATTGTCGCCAAACTGAAAACTATTTGGCATTGAGCCCTGCAGCGCGCCACATTCAACCCAGCTGCACTTCGCAGGAAACTGTCACAGCCACAGGTTGGGCGTCGGCAAGCGACTGGCCGGGAAAATTCCCCCACGACGGCGAATCACATTGTCGTTCGGATGTGGTGCCCGAGGCGAGACTCGAACTCGCATGCCTTGCGGCGGCGGATTTTGAATCCGCTGCGTCTACCATTCCGCCACTCGGGCCCGGTGCCTCATCTATCGCGCGGCGCGCGCCATGACAAGCGGCTTCACGGCATCACAGGCTGCTTGTCCCGAATGTATCGCAGTCGGCCACGTTACCCGAGGAAAAGCCACGTGCGAACCACCGCTGCCGCTGCTCCGAGGTGCCATGGGTAAAGGTATGGGGCATCGGGGTCCGTCCGGCATTGCGCTGCAACGTGTCATCACCAATCTGCCGCGCCGCGTTCATGGCCTCGGCGATGTCCCCACGCTCAACGGTGCCTAGGCGACCGGCGGCGTGATGGGCCCAGACACCCGAAAGACAATCCGCCTGGAGCTCGACCCTGACCGAAAGCGCATTCGACTGCGCCTTGTCCACGCGCTTTCGCATTTCGTTGACCTGTTCAAGGATGCCCAGCTCGTTCTGCACGTGATGTGCGATCTCATGCGCCACGACATAGGCGGCTGCAAAATCTCCCTTTGCACCCAGTTTCCGCGAAAGCGTGACAAAGAAATCGGTATCCAGATAGGCCTTGCGGTCGGCCGGGCAATAGAATGGCCCCGTCGCCCCCGAGGCACCGCCGCAGGGCGACTGCGTGACACCCTTGAACAGAACCAGTGTCGCCGGGCGATACTGCCGCCCCAACTGGTCGGCGAAAATGTCGGACCAGATCTGTTCGGTGTCCGCCAGGACGACCGACACGAACTCGGCCCGCTCCTCGTCGGCCTGCGTGATCGTGGCCGAGCTGCCGCCTCCGATCGATCCTCCTTGCTGCAGCAACGGCGTGACGTCGACGCCAAGGAAATAGCCGATGGCCAGAACGGCGAGAACGCCGCCCAGCCCAAGCCCGCCAACCGCCCTGCCGGCCGATGCACGCCTTCTGTCCTCGACATTTCGGCTGCCACGCCGCCCCCGCCATTTCATCCCGTGTCTCCCGTCTGCTGCCGGCCATTCAGGGCCATTCAGGGCCATGAGTGTCACGCAAACGAACCCGTTTCCAACCCGAATCGTTCCGCAGCTTCTTGACCCTTGTCGCAGGTCGTGCCCTAAGAAGGCCAGTTTGCGTTGGGCATGAAGGGGCGGCAATGATCCGCGCATTATATGACTGGACGATCCGGCTCGCGGATCACCCCCATGCGCTCTGGGCGCTTGGGGCGGTGTCCTTCATCGAAAGCAGCTTTTTCCCAATACCGCCCGACGTGCTGATGATCCCCATGATCATTGCGCGGCCCTCGCGGGCATGGCTGATCGCGACCGTCGCGCTGGTGACGTCCGTCCTGGGCGGCTTGTTCGGCTATTTCATCGGCTGGGCGATGTGGGACAGCCTCGGTCGGCCGATCCTTGAATTTTATGGCAAGACCGAGGCTGCGGATCTCTTCGCCGACCGGTTCAATGCCTATGGTGCCTGGGCCGTCCTGATCGCGGGTGTCACGCCCTTTCCGTTCAAGGTCATCACGATCGTCTCGGGATGGACGGGGCTTTCGTTGCCTGTCTTCGTCGTATCGGCCATCGTGGCGCGCGGCCTGCGTTTCTTCGTGGTCGCGGGTCTGTTGTGGAAGTTTGGCCCTCCGATCCGCGATTTCATCGAACGTCGCCTTGGCCTGATGTTCACGCTGTTCGTCGCGATCCTTCTGGGTGGCTTTGCATTGGTGAGGTATCTGTGACACGCAAGGGACTCGTGCTGATTGCCGCCGGCGGTTCCGCCGCCCTGCTGGCCGGCGCCTTCCTGTTTCAAGCCCTTGGCTATGCGCCGTGCAAGCTGTGCCTGTGGCAGCGCTGGCCGCATGCGGCGGCGATCGTGGCCGGTCTTGCCTTCTTCGCGACGAATGCCCGGTTCCTGACCTGGATTGGTGCGCTTTCCGCGGGCCTGACCGGCGCAATCGGCATCTATCACACCGGGGTCGAGCTGCGCTGGTGGGAAGGTCCTTCGACCTGCACATCGTCCGGCAACCTGTCCGGTTCGGCCGAGGACCTGATGCGCCAGATCATGGAGGCCCCGCTGATCCGCTGTGACGAAGTCGCCTGGTCGCTGTTTGGCTTGTCGATGGCCAGCTGGAACGCGATCCTGTCCTTTGCGCTGATGGCCGTGTGGATCATGGCCGCGCGCCGGGGCGCGAAAGCCTAGCGTCGTCCCGCCCGCCGCGTGGTCAGCATCAGGTTGGTTTCGGACGAGGTCACGCCCTCGATATTGCGAATGCGCGCCAGCACGGCGTCGAACTCTTCCAGCGTTCGCGCCCCGATCTCGGCGATCAGGTCCCACCGCCCGTTGGTCGTATGAACGGCCTGAACCTCGGGCATGCCCAGCAGCCGGGCCGTGATGCGCTCGGCGCCCCGCCCCTCGATCCCGATCATCATCAGCCCGCGCACCGGGGCCTGGGTCACGTCCCCGCGGGTCACGACCGTGAACCCCTGTATCTCGCCCCGCGCCTGCAGTCGTTCCAGCCGCGCCCGCACCGTTGCGCGCGCCACCCCCAGACGCGCGGCAAGTTCGGACAGCGACGCCCGCCCGTCGCGCCGCAGGGCCGCGATCAGGGAATGGTCGATCTCATCCAGTTCGGTCATCTCTTCTTTTCACTTTGCCCAACACCATGCACGATTTGAACAAGGATTTGCTTGTTCGTGCCGCAAAACGACATAGCATGGCGCCGATCCATGCAGAAAGGACAATAATCATGAAACCGACCTGCATCCTGATCGGTGCGCCGATCGACACCGGACAAAAACGCGCCGGCTGCCTGATGGGGCCCGCCGCCTATCGCGTGGCCGGTCTTGCGCAAAGCCTGGTCGAACTTGGCCATCCGGTCGAGGATTGGGGAGACCTTTCGATCCCCGTTCCTGACCCGGTCAGCAGCCCGAACCCCGTCGTCCACCACCTGGCCGAGACCGTTGCATGGACGCGCGCCCTGGCAGAACAGGGCCGCCACGCGATGCAAAAGGGTTTCCCGATCTTCATGGGGGGCGACCATTCGCTTTCGCTCGGCTCGGTCGCGGGCGTTGCGGCGCATGCGGAACAGATCGGCCGCCCGCTCTTCGTGTTGTGGCTGGATGCGCATTCCGACTATCACACGCCTCTGACCACGCAGTCGGGCAACCTGCACGGCACACCGGTGGCCTATATCGCCGGGCGTCCCGGTTTCGACGCCTTCCCGCCCTTTCCCGCGCCGGTTCCGACGCGACGGATCTGCCTTTACGGCATCCGCTCGGTCGATGCGCCCGAACATGAGGCCCTGCTGCAGACCGACATGACGGTGTGCGACATGCGCGTTCTGGATGAACGCGGGATCGTGGCGCCGCTGCGCGAATTCCTGGACAAGGTGCGCGCCGAAAACGGTCTGCTGCATGTCTCGCTGGACGTGGATTTCCTGGACCCGGGAATCGCGCCTGCCGTGGGCACGACCGTCCCGGGCGGCACGACCTTCCGCGAAGCCCATCTGGTGATGGAGCACCTGCACGAATCCGGTCTGGTGACGTCGCTCGACCTCGTCGAACTCAACCCGTTCCTGGATGAGCGGGGCAAGACCGCGAAACTGATGGTGGAGCTGGTCGGCTCGCTGATGGGCCGCAAGGTTTTCGATCGCCCCACCCGCAGCTTTGGATGACCGCCATGAAAGCACTGAACATCGTTCCTTTCGTCAGCGTCGACAACATGATGAAGCTGGTTCTTCATCTTGGGATCGAACGCGTCCTGACCGAACTTGCCGGCTATATCGAGGCCGACTTCCTGCGCTGGGAAAGCTTTGACAAGACGCCGCGCATCGCCTCGCATTCGCCCGTGGGCGTGATCGAACTGATGCCCACCTCCGATGGCGAGATGTATGGCTTCAAATATGTCAACGGGCACCCGAAGAACACGCGCGAGGGGCTGCAGACCGTCACGGCCTTCGGTGTGCTTGCCGATGTTGATACCGGCTATCCGCTTCTGCTGACCGAAATGACGATCCTGACCGCGCTGCGCACCGCGGCAATGTCGGCCCTGGCCGCGCGCCACCTGGCGCCGCGCGATGCGCGCGTGATGGCGATGATCGGCAATGGTGCCCAGGCCGAATTCCAGGCGCTGGCCTTCAAGGCCCTGTGCGGCATCCAGGAAGTGCGCCTTTATGACATCGATCCGGCGGCGACCGAGAAATGCGTGCGCAACCTTTCGGGCTCGGGCCTGAAGGTCGTGGCCTGCCGGTCATCCGAAGAAGCGATCGAGGGCGCCCAGATCATCACGACCTGCACCGCCGACAAGCAATATGCCACGATCCTGACCGACAACATGGTCGGCCCCGGCGTGCATATCAACGCGGTCGGCGGCGACTGCCCGGGCAAGACGGAACTGCATCGCGACATCCTGCTGCGCAGCACGATCTTTGTCGAATACCCGCCCCAGACACGGGTCGAAGGCGAAATCCAGCAGCTTGACCCCGACCACCCCGTGACCGAGCTGTGGCAGGTCATTGCCGGCAAGGCACCGGGACGGACCAGCGCCAGCCAGATCACGCTGTTCGACAGCGTCGGCTTCGCGATCGAGGATTTCTCGGCCCTGCGCTATGTCCATGAACAGCTCAAGACCCTGCCCTTCAGCGAGCCGCTGGACATGATCGCCGACCCCGACGATCCGCGCGATCTGTATGGCATGTTGCTGCGGGCCAAGGCCAAGGCCGCGTGACGGATGCGCGCTTCCGGGGCCCGGGCTCCGGCGGCGTCCTGCTACCAGCCGGCGGCCTTGCGCAACATGTTCAGCGCGACGACGGCCAGGAAAAGGGCAAAGACCCGTTTCAACGGTTTGGGGTCCATGGCATGGGCCAGGCGGACCCCAAGCGGTGCCGTCATCAGCGTCATGGCAATCACGATCAGGAATGCCGGCAGGTTCACCGACCCAATGGTCAGAGGCGGCGCGCTTTGCGCCGGTGTCACCAGAAAGACAGCCACCGACGGCACGGCGATGAGAACCCCGAACCCGGCCGCGGTGGCGACCGCGCGATGGATCGGAACGCCGTGCAGGCTCATGAGCGGGACACCAAAACTGCCGCCGCCAATGCCCATCAAGACGGACAGGAATCCGACTATGGGTGACAGTATGGCCCGCTTGATCCCCCGAGGCATTTCTGCGCCCAGCCGCCAGTCATTGCGCCCAAAGGCCATATAGGCCGCGATGCTCAGCGCCAGGCAACCGAAGATCGCCTGCAATACCGGCGTACGAAGCGCCGCCACGGCCAGCACGCCGATCACGGCACCAACGGCGATACCGGGCGCCCAGCTTCGCAGGATCTGCCATTCGACCGCGCCCTTGCGGTTATGCGACAGGACCGATCGGGCCGAGGTCACGATGATCGTTGCCAGAGATGTGGCCAGGCAGACCTGCATCAGGTCCGGTCCGCCATATCCCAGCCATGTGAACGCATAGAAGAAGCCCGGCACCAGGATGATTCCGCCGCCGACGCCCAACAACCCGGCGATCACGCCCGCAAAGGCACCGATCGCCATCAGCAAGGCAAGCATTGCAAGCAGATCCATCATGGGCGGCATGGTTTCCTCTCCGGCTTTGGCGCGATCTTGCTAAACGGTGCGCGGCGCCTTTGCCAGACCCGATCAGGCCGCGAGATCGGAAACCTGCGCCAGCGCGGCATCAAGCACATCAAGCCCCGCATCGGGGCGCGTGGCCCGCTCGGACAGGATGCGACGCCATCCGCGCGCGCCCGCGCAGCCATGAAAGAGGCCCAGCATGTGGCGCGTGATCTGGTGAAGGCGGCCGCCATCGCGCAGATGGGCCTCGATATAGGGTCTCATGCGTTCGACGACCTCCACCCGGCCGGGGCATGGCTCACCACCAAAGATGCGCGCATCCGCCGGCGCCAGGATGGAATACGGATCGTGATAGGCCGCGCGGCCGATCATCACGCCATCCACCCCCAGCGCCAGGAACTCCTCGGCCTGATCGATCGATGCAATGCCGCCATTGATCGAGATGTGCAGATCGGGACGTTCCCGTTTCATGCGCAGCACCAGCGGATAGTCCAGAGGCGGGATCTCGCGGTTCTCTTTGGGGCTAAGCCCTTGCAGCCAGGCCTTGCGGGCATGGATCGTGAAGCGGCGGACGCCTGCGTCGGCGACGAGGTCCAGGAATTCGGGCAGAACCCGCTCGGGGTCCTGATCGTCCACGCCGATGCGGCATTTGACCGTCACCTCGACGGGGCTTTCGGCGATCATCGCGGCCACGCATTCGGCCACGAGGCGCGGCCTTGTCATCAGGACCGCACCAAAGCATCCCGATTGCACCCGGTCCGAAGGACAACCGACATTCAGGTTTATCTCGTCATACCCGTAACCGGCGGCGATCCGTACCGCCCGGGCCAGTTCATCGGGGTCCGAACCGCCAAGCTGCAGCGCGACGGGATGTTCGGCCGAATCGAAGCCCAGAAGACGGTCGCGATCTCCGTGGATGACGGCGGCCGCTGTGACCATTTCGGTGTAAAGCAGGCTGTGCCGGCTGATCTGCCGGTGGAAATAGCGGCAATGCCGGTCGGTCCAATCCATCATCGGCGCGACGGAAAGGCGCGCGGCGCGGCGAATCCTGTCGTTCTGCATCCTCGTGGCTCCGGCGATATCGGCACAGACGGCCCAGTTACACCGGACGGGCGTATTCGTGAAGTCTTTAAGCCGCCTTTGACGGTTTCCGGGCTTTGGGCCATGCCCCCCGGCCCGGCAGCGCCGCGACTGTCACAAAACTGTCATCAAACTTTTGCATACGGTTCACGTAACGCGCCTAGACCGCTGCTCGAGGCCGGATGGACCGGCCCACAGCCACGAAACAGGAGCATCCATGTCCTACGCCAAGCTTTCGACCTCGTTCCTCGCGGTCCTGGCCGTTTCGGCCACCGCCGCGGCCGCGCGCGATCAGATCCGCATCGTCGGCTCGTCGACGGTTTTCCCCTATACCCAGGCCGTGGCCGAGCAGTTCGTCAACAATACCGGCGCGCCCTCGCCGATCGTGGAATCGACCGGCACGGGCGGCGGCATGAAGATCTTCTGCGAAGGCGTGGGCGAACAGTTCCCCGACATCACCGGCGCCAGCCGCGCCATGAAGAAATCGGAATATGACCTGTGCCAGCAGAATGGCGTGACCGATATCAGCGAGGCGCTGATCGGCTTTGACGGTCTTTCGCTGGCGATCAGCCGCGACAACGACTTCGACTGGGACCTGACGCTGGGCGAAGTCTACCTGGCTCTGGCCGCGCAGGTGCCGGTCAACGGCGAATGGGTCGACAACCCCTACAGGAAGTGGTCCGAGATCAATCCGGATCTGCCGGACGTCGACATCCTGGCCTATGGCCCGCCGCCGACCTCGGGCACGCGCGATGCCTTTGTCGAACTGGCCATGCATGCCGGCTGCGAAGAGCTCGACTATGTCAAGAACGGCGGATTCGATTCGAAATGGGTCGAGGAGAACTGCTCGCGCATGCGCACCGACGGCCCGTTCGTCGAAGCCGGCGAGAACGACAACCTGATCGTTCAGCGGCTCGAGGCCGACCCGCACGCGCTGGGCATCTTCGGCTACTCGTTCCTGTACGAAAACCTGGACAAGCTGAAGGGCGTCAAGATCGAGGGCGTCGAGCCCAGCGCCGACACGATCGCCGACAAGTCCTATCCGATTTCGCGGCCGCTGTTCATCTACATCAAGAACGCGCATCGCGGCGTGATCCCCAATCTCGAGGAATTCATCGAGGAATACATGTCGGACGACGCGCTGGAGCCGGGCGGCTACCTGTCCGAGCGCGGCCTGGTGCCGCTGTCGGATGAACGCCGGATGGAGCTGCAGGATGCCGTCCTGAGCGGCAAGCCGATGGAAGCGCCCAAATCGTGAAGACACGCCTTGCGTGACCCCTTCCCCGGGCTGTAATGGCCCGGGGGTTTTGCTGAAAACGGGACGGACATGACCTCAGCCGCCTTCATCGTTCTATTGGCCGCCACTCTGACCGGGTATTGGCTGAACCGCCGTGCGGCGCGCGAGATCCGCGCGCGCGGCGAAAGGCTACATTCTTTGACCACCTATCACGGTCTGTTCGCCGCGCTGTCGGTCCTGGTGCCCGTGCTGGTGGTGATCCTTGCCTGGCTGCTGCTGCAAGGCCCGGTGATCGACCGCATCGTGCTGTCGGGCCTGCCCGATGAGGCGATCGCCAATCTGGATGTCAACGAACGCAGCCTGATCCTGAGCGAGATCAAGTCGATCGCCTCGGGCCGCGTCTTTGGCACGCCGGAAGAGTGGAAGTTGGCCGCGGCCGACCGTCTGAACGATCTGCGCAACCTGTCGGGCTGGCTCATGGTTGCCGTCTCGGCGCTGCTGTCCGCCGTGATCCTGTTCGTGACCCGCCGCCGCGTCTCGGCAGGTTTCCGTGCCCGCGACGCGGTTGAACGGATCGTGTCGGGGCTGATGATCTTCTGTTCGCTTGTCGCCATCTTCACCACGATCGGCATCGTCCTGGCGCTGGTCTTCGAAACGTCGAAATTCCTGTCCATGGTCCCGCTGACCGAGTTTCTGTTCGGTCTGAACTGGGAGCCCCAGATCCCGATCCGCGAAGGCCAGATTGCTGCCGAAGGCGCCTTTGGATGGGTGCCGGTACTGGTCGGCACGCTGGTCATCACGGTGGTTGCGCTGACCTTTGCCGTTCCCGTGGGCCTGTTCACCGCGATCTATCTGAACGAATTCGCCTCGCCGCGCCTTAGGGCCGTCGCCAAGCCGGTGCTGGAGATCCTGGCCGGCGTGCCGACCGTGGTCTATGGCTTCTTCGCCATCCTCGTCGTTGCGCCGGCGATCCGCAGTTTCGGGGCCAGCCTGGGCATTCCGGTATCGCCCAACACGGCTCTGGCCGCAGGCGGCGTCATGGGCGTCATGCTGATCCCGTTCATCTCGTCCTTTGCAGACGACGCCCTGTCCGCCGTGCCAAGGGCGTTGCGCGACGGGGCGCTGGCGCTTGGGGCGACGCGTGCCGAGACCATGCTGAACGTGCTGTTCCCCGCCGCCATTCCGGGCATCGTGGGCGGCGTGCTTCTGGCCGTCAGCCGGGCGATCGGCGAAACCATGATCGTGGTGATGGCGGCGGGCCTGATTGCCAAGCTGACGATCAACCCGCTGGACAGCGTGACCACGATCACCGTCCAGATCGTCACGCTGCTGATCGGCGACACGTCGTTTGACAATCCCAAGACGCTGGCAGCCTTTGCGCTGGGGATGATGCTGTTCATCGTGACCCTGCTGATCAATGTTCTCGCGCTACGCATCGTGCGCAAGTATCGCGAAATCTACGACTAGGATCCGACAATGACCGACCTGTCCGCGCCAAGCCCGAACGCCCCGCGCCGCGAACGCGGAACGGCCGAGATCGTTGCGGCCTCGCTGCCGCGCCGGCGCCGCAAGCAGCGCCTGCTGCAGGCCGCCGGCATTGCCGCGATCGGCACGGCCTTTCTGGTGCTGTTCATCCTGATCGCGTCGCTTGTCTCGACTGGCTGGCAGGCGTTCCGCCAGACCCATGTGACATTGCAGGTCTATGTCGATCCTGCCGAAATCAGGGCCGAACGCCTTCCGCGCGGGGGCTTCGATGACGTGTTGACGGCGGCGCTGGCCGAGCTGCTGCCCGGCGTCGACCTGAAGGATCGCAAGACACGCAAGAAGGTCGAGGGCATCCTGTCGAACGGGGCCCAGTTCACCCTGCGTGACATGGTCGTGGCCGATCCCGGCCTGATCGGCCAGACGGTCAGCCTGACCGTGCCGGTTTCCGACCCCTATGACCAGCTTGCCAAGGGGTTGATCGACCGGCAAACGCCCGAGATCAACCGCCGCCTGAAGGACGACGAAATCGCCATGTTCGACCAATTGGTCGCGGCGGGCGTGGTCTCGCGCCCCTTCAACTGGGGGCTGTTCACGAATGCCGATTCGCGGTTTCCCGAACTTGCGGGCCTGAAAGGCGCGCTGATGGGGTCGTTCTGGGCGCTGCTGACCTGCTTCGTGATCGCCTTTCCGCTGGGGATCGGCGCGGCGATTTACCTCGAGGAATTCGCCCCCCGCAATCGCTTCAGCGATTTTATCGAGGTCAACATCAACAACCTGGCCGCCGTGCCCTCGGTCGTCTTCGGCCTTCTTGCGCTGGCCGTCTTCATCGGCTGGTTCGGCCTGCCGCGCTCGGCGCCCTTCGTCGGCGGCATGACGCTAGCCCTGATGACGATGCCCACTATCATCATCGCCACGCGCGCGGCGCTCAAGGCCGTACCGCCTTCGATCCGCGAGGCCGCCCTGGGCATTGGTGCCTCGCGCCAGCAGGTCGTGTTCCACCACGTTCTGCCGCTGGCCATGCCGGGCATCCTGACCGGCACGATCATCGGGCTGGCCCAGGCCCTGGGCGAGACGGCGCCACTGCTGTTGATCGGCATGAACGCCTTCATCACCTCGGCCCCCGCCTCGCCCTTCGACAGCGCCACGGCCCTGCCCACACAGATCTTCATCTGGGCCGACAGCCCCGAGCGCGGCTTCGTCAGCCGGACCTCGGCCGCGATCCTGGTCCTTCTGGGCTTCCTTGTCGTGATGAACGCGATCGCGATCTATCTGCGCCAGCGCTTCGAGCGGAAATGGTAGACATGGCCGCCATGGGGACAACAATGAAAGACATGCATCAAACCGATCGGAACCCGACCATGACGGAACCCAAGATCTCGGCGAAGAACGTCAACGTCTTCTATGGAGAGACCCACGCGATCAAGGACGTGACCGTGGACATCGCCGACAAGACCGTCACGGCGTTCATCGGCCCTTCGGGGTGCGGCAAGTCGACCTTCCTGCGCTGCCTGAACCGCATGAACGACACGATCGACATCGCGCGGGTCCAGGGAACCATCCTGCTTGACGGGCAGGACATCTATGATCCGCGCATCGACCCCGTCCAGCTGCGTGCCCAGGTGGGCATGGTGTTCCAGAAACCCAACCCGTTCCCCAAGTCGATCTATGACAACGTGGCCTATGGGCCGCGAATTCACGGCATGGCTGCGAACAAGGCCGAGCTGGACGACATCGTGGAAAGCTCGCTGCGCCGCGCCGCCTTGTGGAACGAGGTGAAGGACCGGCTGGACGCGCCCGGCACGGGGCTGTCGGGCGGCCAGCAACAGCGCCTGTGCATCGCACGCGCCATCGCCACCTCGCCCGAAGTCCTTCTGATGGACGAACCCTGTTCGGCACTCGACCCGATCGCAACCGCCCAGGTCGAGGAGCTGATCGACGAATTGCGGGCGAACTACTCGGTCGTCATCGTCACCCACTCGATGCAGCAGGCCGCCCGGGTCAGCCAGAAGACGGCCTTTTTCCATCTGGGCCAGCTGGTCGAGTTCGGCGACACCGGCGAAATCTTTACCAACCCGCGCGACCCGCGCACGGAATCCTACATCACCGGACGGATCGGATAGGACCATGACCAAGGAACACATCGTTTCGGCTTTCGACCGCGACCTGGAGGGGATCCAGGCCACGGTGATGAAAATGGGCGGCCTGGTCGAGGAAGCCTTGCGCGGCGCGATCAAGGCGCTTGAGACCGGCGACACCGAGCTTGCCCAGAAGGTTCGCAAGTCCGACCGCTCGGTCGATGAGCTCGACCTGAAGGTAAAGCACGACGCCGCGCGCATTCTTGCCCTTCGTTCGCCCACGGCAAGCGACCTGCGCCTGGTTCTTTCGGTGATCGAGATCTCGGCCCACCTGGAACGCTGCGGCGATTATGCCAAGAACATCGCCAAACGCTCGATCGTGCTGGCCGAGAACGCCCAGATCGAGGGCACCGTCCCGGCCCTGCGCCGGATGGCCACATTCGTGCTGTCGATGCTGTCGGATGCCCTGGATGCCTATATCCGCAAGGATGCCTCGCTGGCCGAAGCCGTGATCGAGCGCGATCTGGAAGCCGACGACATGTACAACACGCTGTTCCGATCGCTGCTGACCCACATGATGGAGGATCCGCGCAGCATCGCCGCGGGGATGCATCTGCATTTCATCGCCAAGAACATCGAACGCGTCGGCGACCATGCCACCGGCATCGCCGAACAGACCATCTATGTGGTGACCGGCGCCCTGCCCGAAGACGACCGCCCCAAGAAGGACGGCACATCGATCACGTTCAAGCCAAGCGACGAGTGACATGGCCAATCCCCATCCGACGGTTCTGGTGGTCGAGGACGAACCCGCCCAACGCGAGGTTCTGACCTACAATCTCGAGGCCGAAGGCTATGACGTCATCTCTGCGGCCGACGGCAACGAGGCGATCCTGATCGTCCGCGAACAAGAGCCGGACGTGGTCCTGCTTGACTGGATGTTGCCCGGCATGTCCGGCATCGAGGTCTGCCGTCAGATCAAGATGCAGAACGCCTTGCGGCACATACCGGTCATCATGATCTCGGCCCGCAGCGAAGAGGTCGACAAGGTCCGCGGCCTTGAGACCGGCGCCGATGACTATGTGGTCAAGCCCTATTCGGTGCTCGAGCTGATGGCGCGGGTCAAGAGCCAGCTGCGCCGCTCGCGACCGGCTGCCGCCGGCGAGAGGCTGGAATTCGGCGACATCGTGCTGGATGCCGAAAGCCACAAGGTCTTTCGCGCCGGGCATGAGCTCAAGCTGGGTCCGACCGAGTTCCGGCTGTTGTCCACACTGATGGAAAAGCCCGGCCGCGTCTTCAGCCGCGAGCAGTTGCTGGATCGCGTCTGGGGCCGCGACATCTATGTCGATACCCGGACCGTGGACGTCCATGTCGGCCGACTGCGCAAGTCGCTGATGGCGCATGGCGGGGACGACCCGATCCGCACCGTGCGCGGCGCGGGCTACGCGCTGGGCTAACCAGCCGGCAAGCCAAGAAAAAACGCGGCGGATCAAACATATCCGCCGCGTTCCTTCATTTCCTTGCAAGCCGTCTCCGGATCAGGCGCCCTTGACCTCGATATGCTTGACCCGGGCCTGGGCTTCGGGCGTCTGGGGCAGACGAATGGTCAGAACGCCGTTCTTGAACGTCGCCTCGGCCTTTTCGCCATCGACCCCGGGCGGCAGCGGGATGGTGCGATAGATCGCGCCATAGCTCCGCTCGGACAGGTAATAGCCCTTCTTCTCTTCCTGACGCTCGATCTTCTTTTCGCCTTTCACGGTCAGCATGTCGTCGGTGACCGTGACCTCGATGTCCTTCATGTCCATCCCAGGCAGCTCGATCGAGACTTCGACCGCGCCGTCTGTCTGGACGACGTCGGACTTGGCCTCGCTGTTGCCCCAGGGCCAGTCAAGCTGGCCCAGGCCCTTGCCAAAGCGGTTCATGAAGTTTTCGAACACCTGGTTCATCTCGCGCTGAAGCGCCGCGATCGGGTTCTGATCCGAACCCTTCGCATCGCCGGCTTCGTCCTTGCGCGCCCAGGGAATGAGATCCTTGATCTGCATGACTGGCCTCCTTTCCTTGCTCACGCCGCCTTGACCGAGATCTTGCGCGGGGTCGTTTCGGCCGCGCGCGGCAGGGTCAGGGTCAGCACCCCGTTCGACAGTTTTGCCTCGATACGTTCGGGGTCGAAATCCTCGGACAAGGTGAAGGAACGCTCGAAATCGCCTTCACCATATTCGGCATAGGCAAGCCGCAGCTTGTCCGAACGAACGGGATGAACGCGGCCACGGATCGTCAGAACCCGTTTCTCCAGCGTCACGTCCACGTCATCGGGCGCAACGCCGGGCATCTCGACCATCAGCGTGACGCCATCTTCGGTTTCGACGATATCGGTCAGGGGCCGATACACACGCTTGACGGCTTCGTCCGCGCCATTCGACTTGCGGGTGACTTCAGTGCTCATCTTTCCTTCTCCCTTCTCTCAGGCCGCCTTGATCTCGATCCGCCGGGGCTTGTCCTCCTCGGGCCGCGCCACGACGATACGCAGGACACCATTGGTCAGCCGTGCCTCGACGCGATCATCGCTGGCCGCAAAGGGCAGCCGGATGGAACGGGCAAAGCGCCCATAGCTGCGTTCGCTGCGGTGCCAGCGCGCACCTTCGGGCAGTTCAGGCGGCTTGCGTTCGCCCGAGATCGTCAGGACGTTGTCCTTTACCGAGATATCCAGGTCGGCAATGTCCACGCCCGGGATCTCGGCGGTGATGGCGATGGCCTCATCACCCTGCCAGACATTCACTGCGGGAAAGGTTGCGGTTTCGGCGCGAAGGCCAAACAGATCGTCCATGTCGCGCAGCATCGCCTGCATCAGATCGAACGGATCGCTGCGCCGTGGAAAGGAAGGGTAGAACATGACATGCCTCCATCCGTTGCGTCTTTCGTTCCGCGCCATCGCGCGGTCGCGAACGCCCATGGTGGACGGACATGCGTCAGGTCCCGCCGCATCCGCGACGGCAAGCATCTGCGACTCCCGGCCTCCCCTATGGCGATGGCCGTTGGTCCGCTGCAAAGCCGAACCTGTCGCCTGTCTGTCGAAACCCCTGTCGGGCGTTTCACATCCGATAAAGGAAGCGTGATCGCCGCTTTCAAGAGGTCCTAGCGATAGACGCCCCACGGGCCGAAACGCGGCGGGCGCGGCGGCTGCGCAAGGTCGATCGACAAGGGCGCCGCAGGCCAGTCGCCCCCATCGCGACCCGCAAGCTCGGCCGCCATTTCGCGCAACCGCCTGATGCGTTCTTCGGTCGGGGGATGGGTGCGCAGCAGCGAGGGTTCGGGGATGCGGCGGCCTGGAAGGAACATCTCTTCCCAGAAGCGGCCCAGACGCCGCTCAAGCTTCTTCAGCGCCGAGGCCAGCCCCTCGGGATCGCCGGTCAGCTCGACCGCGCCGCGATCGGCGTCATATTCGCGCGTGCGCGACAGGGCCAGCTGCAGCAGGGCCATCAAGGTTGGCGAAAAGATCAGCACAACCGGCACGATCCATGGCACATGCGCCACGCCCACCATGATCAGCGGCAGGTTCAGCAGCAGGATCATCTGCCCCATCCACGAGGCGACCGACACCGCGCGCGACATTGCATCGGCAAGTCCCATGATCCACAGGTCGCGGTTGACGATATGTGCAACTTCGTGGGCCAGAACGCCGGCAAGTTCCCTGCGGTTCAAGATGCGCAGCAAGCCATCGGTCACGCAGATCGCGCTGTCCTCGGGCGTGCCAAGGGCAAAGGCGTTCGGCATCTGGCTTGGCACGTAATACAGGGCGGGCACCGCTGGCAGCCCGGCCCTTTGCGCAAGCCTCTCGACCATCTGGACGCCTTCGGGAAAGTCGTGCCGTCCCAGCGGCCGCGCGCCATATGCGTTCAGCAGAACACGCTTTGGCAGCGCCGGCAGGAACAGCAGGCCCAGAACAGATCCGCCGACGATGGCCAGCGTCATCTCGGGCCCCGCGATGGCCGACACGATGACCCAGGCAAGGATCGCCATTCCGCCAATCAGCAGCGCCGATTGCACGAGGTTCAGGAGCCGGTGCCGAGGCGAAAGTCCCATATGCCCTGCCTTCATCACGACGTTTCATCCGCGTTCTAATCTGCGCATGGCGCAAAGGCAAATCCGGGCTGCGCGGGGCGTCGGTCCCGAAAGAGTCTCATAATGCGAACTTTTTTGATCACGCACTCTTGAATTGTGGTTTTTGGGTCACATCTCGGTAACGCGCCTGCCGGGGCGAAAAAAGGGGGACAGCGATGGAAAAGAAGACGGAATTTAACATCTGGTACTGGGTTCTGGCCTTCATGGCCGTGATCTTCATCCAGGATATCATTGCCAGCTGGAAGACAGTTGCCCCGATCAGCTACAGCCAGTTCGAGCAGTATCTTGACGACGGCCGCATCCAGTCGGTCGCCGTGGGCACCGACCGGATCGTGGGCACCTTTACCACGCCGGTTGACGGCAAGAGCCAGTTCGTGACCACGATCGTCGATCCCGCCATCCTGGAACGGATCGACCGCAAGGGCGTCGAAATCACCGGTGTGCCGGAAAATACCTGGCTGTCGAACCTGTTGTCGTGGGTTGTACCGGCCTTCGTCTTCTTTGCCCTGTGGATGCTGTTCTTCCGCAAGTTTGCCGAAAGGCAGGGCTTTGGCGGCTTCATGCAGATCGGCAAGAGCCGAGCCAAGGTCTATGTCGAAAAGGAAACCGGCGTGACCTTTGACGATGTCGCCGGCGTGGACGAGGCCAAGGCCGAACTGCAGGAGATCGTCGAGTTTCTCAAGAACCCCGCCGAATACGGCCGTCTCGGCGCGCGCATTCCCAAGGGCGTCCTGCTTGTGGGCCCGCCGGGCACGGGCAAGACGCTTCTTGCGCGCGCCGTCGCGGGCGAGGCAGGCGTGACCTTCCTGTCGATTTCGGGTTCCGAATTCGTCGAGATGTTCGTCGGCGTCGGCGCCGCCCGTGTCCGCGATCTGTTCGAACAGGCCCGCAAGGCGGCACCCGCCATCATCTTCATCGACGAACTGGATGCGCTGGGTCGCGCCCGCACCGCTGGCGGCCCGATTGGCGGCAACGATGAGCGCGAGCAGACGCTGAACCAGCTTCTGACCGAGCTCGACGGCTTTGACCCGTCGGTGGGCATCGTCCTTCTGGGCGCGACCAACCGGCCCGAGATCCTGGACCCCGCCCTGCTGCGCGCGGGCCGCTTCGACCGGCAGGTCCTGGTGGACAAGCCGGACAAGAAAGGCCGCATCGCCATCCTCAAGGTTCACATGAAGAAGGTGAAGCTGGCCGCGGATGTCGATGCCGAAAAGGTCGCAGCCCTGACGCCCGGCTTTTCCGGCGCGGATCTGGCGAACCTGGTGAACGAGGCCGCCCTGCTGGCCACCCGCCGTGGCGCCGATGCGGTGACGATGGACGACTTCAACAATGCCGTCGAACGCATCATCGCGGGCCTGGAGAAGAAGAACCGCGTCCTGAACCCGCGCGAGCGCGAGATCGTCGCCCATCACGAGATGGGGCACGCCCTGGTCGCGATGGCCCTGCCCGGCGTGGACCCGGTGCACAAGGTCTCGATCATTCCGCGCGGGATCGGGGCGCTGGGCTACACGATCCAGCGGCCGACGGAAGACCGCTTTCTGATGACGCGCGAAGAGCTAGAAAACAAGATCGCGGTCCTTCTGGGTGGTCGCGCGGCCGAAAAGATCATCTATGGCCACCTGTCCACCGGCGCGGCCGACGACCTGGTCAAGGCAACCGATATCGCCCGCGCGATGGTCGCCCGCTATGGCATGGATCCCGATCTGGGCCATGTCAGCTATGACACCGACCGGCCGGGCTTCCTGGGCACGGGCGATCAGTCCAGCTGGCTGAACCGGCGCTATTCCGAGGCCACGGCCGAACGGATGGACGCAGCCGTCAAGGCCCTGATCGACAAGGTCTTTGACCGGACGATCGCGATCCTTTCGGCCAATCGCGACCTGCTGGAAGAAAGCGCGCGCGACCTGCTGGAGCGCGAAACCCTGGATGACGCCGATCTGCAGAAGATCGCGCAAAGGGTCAGAAAAGAGACACCCGAGGCCGCCGCATGACATGGATCAAGGCGGCACCGGGAAAACCGACAAGTATCGAAAACGAATAATCACAAGGAGACAAAACCATGGCGAACGGAAAATGTGATGTCTGCGGACGTCCCGCCACGGCGCGCGTACGCGCCTCGATCAACGGCAAGGTCCAGAACATGGAACTTTGCGACCAGCATTACCGCGAAATGGTGCGCCGGTCCGGGCGCAGCACCTCGCCGCTGGAATCGCTTTTCGGCCGCAGTTCGCTGTTTGATGAATTCTTCGGCGACAGCGGAATCGGCAGCATCTTCGACCGGCGGGCACCGCGCATCGGCGACGACATCGCACGCGATGACGATGTGGTCGACGCGGCCTTTGGCGACGAAGCCCCGCGCCGCGCGCATGGCCGCCGATCGGGTGGCGTGAACATCGCCGACCGGCTGAGCGAGCAGGCAAACAAGCTGTTGCAGGATGCGGCTCAGAAAGCGCATGAATTCGGCCGCCGCGAGGTGGACACCGAACATCTGCTGCATGCGCTGACCAAGTCGGACGTCGTGCGCACCCTGCTGTCGCAGGTCAAGCTGGATGCCGACGATCTGCGCCGTCAGATCGAGGCGGACTCCAAGAAGGGCGACCCGCTGCCCGAAGGCACCGAGATCGGTGTCAGCCCGCGCCTGAAGGACGCGCTGAACCGCGCCTTCATCGCATCGAACGAGCTTGGCCATTCCTATGTCGGCCCCGAACACCTGCTGATCGGTCTGGCCGAGGAAGGCGAAGGTCTGGCGGCCGAGATGCTGCGCAAGCTGGGCCTGACACCGCAAGCCCTGCGTCAGCAGGTCACCAAGGTCGTGGGCCGCGGCGCCGAGGAAGGCCGCGTCGAACCGCCTTCGGACACGCCCGACCTTGACCAGTACAGCCGCGACCTGACCAAACTGGCACGGGAAGGCAAGCTGGACCCGGTCATCGGCCGCGCCCGCGAGATCGAAACCACGATCGAGGTTCTTGCCCGCCGCAAGAAGAACAACCCGGTCCTGATCGGCGAACCCGGCGTCGGCAAGACCGCCATCGTCGAAGGCCTGGCACAGCGGATCGTCGCGGGCGAGGTGCCCGAGGCCCTGCGCGGCAAGCGCCTGGTCGAGCTGAACATCAACTCGATGGTGGCCGGGTCGAAATATCGCGGTGAATTCGAGGAACGCGTCCAGAAGATCCTGAAGGAAATCCAGGATCACAAGGACACCCTGATCCTGTTCATCGACGAGATCCACACGATCGTGGGGGCCGGCCAGGGTGGCGGCGAAGGCGGGCTGGACATTGCCAACGTCTTCAAGCCAGCGCTGGCGCGCGGCGAGCTGAACCTGATCGGTGCGACGACGCTGAGCGAGTATCAGAAATATATCGAGAAGGATGCCGCGCTCGAGCGCCGTTTCCAGCCGGTCTATGTCGAGGAACCCACGGTGGCGCAGACCATCATGATCCTGCGCGGCCTGCGCGACTCGCTGGAAAGCCACCACAAGGTGCAGATCACGGACGAGGCGATCGTCGCCGCGGCCGAACTTGCCGATCGCTATATCACCGGCCGCTTCATGCCCGACAAGGCGATCGACCTGATCGACCAGGCTGCCGCCCGGGTGAAGATCAGCGCCACGGCGCGTCCGGTGGACGTGCAGGAGCTGGAGGCCGAGGTCGAGCAGATCAAGCGCGAGCTGGACTATGCCTCGGCGCGCAAGCAGTTCGACCGTGCGGCCGAGCTGAAGCGCGAGCTTGAAGCCAAGCAGAAGGAGCTGGACGAGCTTCTGGAAAGCTGGAAGCGCGACCGTGCCTCGGCCACGGCCGAAGTGCGCGCCGACCATGTCGCCCAGATCGTCAGCAAGATCACCGGCGTGCCCGTGACCGAACTGACGACCGAGGAAAAGGACAAGCTGCTGAAGCTGGAAGAGAAGCTGCATGAACGCGTGATCGGTCAGGAAGAGGCCATCCGGGCCGTGGCCGACGCCGTCCGGCTGGCCCGCGCCGGCCTGCGCGAAGGCAGCGGTCCCACCGCGACCTTCCTGTTCCTTGGGCCCACGGGCGTCGGCAAGACCGAGCTGGCCAAGACGCTGGCCGAGGTCATCTTTGGCGACGAGGATGCGCTGATCCGCATCGACATGTCCGAATATGGCGAGCGTCACGCTGTCGCGCGCCTGGTCGGTGCGCCCCCGGGCTATGTCGGCTATGAGGAAGGCGGCCAGCTGACCGAGAAGGTCCGTCGCCGGCCCTACTCGGTGGTGCTGCTGGACGAGATCGAAAAGGCCCATCCGGATGTCTACAACATCCTGTTGCAGGTCTTTGACGATGGCCGTCTGACCGATGGCAAGGGGCGCGTGGTGGACTTCTCGAACACCATCATCATCGCGACCTCGAACCTCGGCTCGGACATCATCCAGCGAAACCTGACCAAGCGCGGCACCAAGGAGTTCGACGAGGCCAAGCAGAAGGCCGAGTTGATGGAGGTCCTGCGTGGCCATTTCCGGCCCGAGTTCATCAACCGGATCGACGAGATCATCGTCTTCCATTCGCTGAACAAGCAGGAGATCCGTCAGATCGTCGAGCTGCAGCTGAACCGCGTCAAGCGGACGGCCATGGGCCAGGGTGTCGAGCTGGAATTCGACGAAAGCGTGGTCGATCACTTCGCCGCCGTCGGCTTCCGGCCCGAATTCGGTGCCCGCGAGCTGCGCCGCCTGATCCGGCACGAGCTGGAGACCGAGCTTGCCCGCGAGATGCTCTCGGGCCGCATCGAGGATGGCGACAAGGTCCGCGTGCGCTGGTCGGGTGACGATCAGAAGATCGTCTTCGAAAAGCTCGAGCGCAAGGAAGCACCGAAGGCCGAGGAGTCCTCGGAAAAGGAAAAGGGCTCGGACGCTCCGGCCTCGGCCTGATCGTCTGACGGCCCGATCAACATCGTTGCCGGATGCGGGGTCCCCGCATCCGGATACCCCGGAATTGTCGAATGAAAGGAGGACTCGAGATGAAGACCATCACGGCATTCCGCAATCTCGATTCCCATGGCGAGCTGCGCGCGCCCGAAGTCATCGCCGAAGAAATCCGTCAGATCGAACCGCGACTTGAACGTTTCCGCCCCGAGCTGGTGCGGCTGGAAGCGACCGTGACCCAGACCCGCGGCAAGAAGCGGATCCATGCCAGCCTGCGCCTGCAGCTGCCCTCGGGCGTCATCGCGGCGCAGGAGGAGGGCTTTGAAGTCGAGCCCGTTCTGCGCAAGGCTTTTGCCGATCTGCGCAAGCGGCTTGAACGCCATCTGGCGCATCTGCGCCACGAACCCGAATTCAAACGCCCGGCGCGTCGGGCCCGGCTGGGCGAGCTGCTTCCGCCTGCCCGCGACGCGGCCGAGGCCCAGCGCCGCGCGCTGTATTTCGACTTGATCGAGGAGCACCTGGACGCCGTCTACGATGCGGTACGGCGCGAACTGACCTACCTGGAAGCGTCAGGCCGCGTCCCGGCGGGTCGTCTGACGGTGCGCGGTCTTGTCGATGCCGTGATACTCAACGGCCTGGAAACCTTCGAGGATCGCCCGACCGAATTCTCGGTCGGCGACTGGCTGATGAAGATCGCGCACCGGACGATCCTGGAGGAAGCCCGCGCCGCGCGTCGTGCGGTACCCGAAGATGCCGAACCTCTGGAAGAGGCACCTCGCGAGCCCGCGCAGGACCCGACCGAGTCCGATCAGGAGATGTTCGAATTCTATCAGCCCGATGACGCTTTGCTGCTCGAGGAACTGATCGCAGATCCCGAAAGCGAAGACCCCGAGACCACGCTTGTCGAACACGAGACCTCGGTCCAGCTGCACCGGGCGATGGCCGACATGCCGGCGCTGTGGCGCAAGGTCGTCGAACGGCTGGATATCGAGGGAGACACGCCCCAGCAGGTGGCGGCCTTCCTGGATATCGAAGAAGACGAGGTCAAGCGCATCGCGGACGCGGCGCATGACTTCCTGCGCCAGCGCCTGAGCGAAGCCGATCTGCCCGAAGACCGCTGCACGGTCGAGGCGATCCGCGTCACGCTGGCCGCCACGATCCGCGTGCCCCAGCCGATCGAGGATCGCGACCGGATCCAGAAAGCGCTATCGTGACGGGCGCCTGTCCGCAGCTTGGAAAGGAGGTGGAACGATGAGCCAAGGCCATAACAGACCGCCATATCGTCCACGCATTCCGGGCACCGATCTGGTGTCGGACGACGTGCCCATGGCGATCATCTACAGGCCCTCGCGCTCGGCGACCCAATCGGGACCAAGGCGCGACGAGTGGATCCTGGAATTCGAGCCCTGGTCCGACGGCGGCATCGACCCGCTGATGGGCTGGCGCCAAGGCACCGACCCCTATCGTACGATCCGCCTGCGTTTTCCCGACCGGACAAGCGCGGTGGATTTCGCCGAACGCCAGAACTGGCGCTATATCGTGCGCGAGGACCCGCCGCGCCGGCGCAACCCTTGGGCGGGACGATCGGCGCATCGTCTGTATCGTGGCGCGGATGCCCCCGGTGCCTCGTGGATCGGCGGGCTGCCGCGACCGGGCTCGGCCCACGATCTGTACCGAGGCGTCGAAGCCGAGGGCGCGCGCGACCTGAACGCGGACAGCTTCGACCCCGTGCTGGAGGCCGACGAGGAAAGCTTTCCCGCCTCGGACCCGCCGGCATGGACGGGCACGACGATCCGTCACAAGTGACGCCTATCCCAGGGCGCGCAGCAAGGCCTTTGACGGCTGGCCGGTGACAGGCCAGCCGTTCTTGCGTTGCCAGGCAGAGATCGCCGCGCGCGTACGGTCCCCGATCAGGCCGTCGGGCTTGCCGACATCGTGCCCAAGCTGGGCAAGCCTGCGTTGCAGGGCGATGCGTTCCGCGCGGGTCAGTCCGAATTCGTCCGGCGGAAAAGACCCGCGCAGCGGCCCTGCCCCCGCGATCCGATCGGCGAGATGTCCGACGGCGATCGCGTAGAAATCGGAATTGTTGTAGCGCTTGATCGCGTCGAAATTCGCCGTCACGACAAAGCCCGGGCCGCCGGGCTGCGGTTCGATCCTGCGTCCCTGAACGGCAATCGTGCCCTCTTCGCCCCCCCAGGGCAGGCCCGTGCGCCAGCCGCTGCGGGCCAGATAGGCGGCGGTCGAGGCCAGCGCATCGGTCGGGTCGTCGCCCCAGATGTCGCGCCGTCCGTCGCCGGTAAAGTCAACGGCATAGGCGAGGTAGGAGGTCGGCATGAACTGCGTATGCCCCATGGCCCCGGCCCAGCTGCCACGCAGGCCCGCGGCATTGGTATCGCCCGCCTGCAGGATCCGCAGCGCCGCGATCAGTTGACGTTCGAAAAAGGCACCGCGCCGCCCGTCATAGGCCAGTGTCGAGGTCGATGAGATCACGGGAATGTCGCCCCGCCGGGCGCCATAGAAACTTTCCAGCCCCCAGACCGCCGTGACAATATGCGCGCTTACCCCGAACCGCCGCTCGATCGCGTCAAGCGTACGGCGATGCCGCGCATGCGCCGCACGGCCCTTTTCCACCCGCTCGTCCGAGACGGCCGTGGCCAGATAATCTTCAAGCGTCCGGGTGAATTCGGCCTGATTGCGGTCAAGCGCGACCACGTCGGGAAGGTAGGTCGCCTGCGAAAGGGCCGAATGCAGGGTTCGATCGTCTATTCCTTCGGGCCGCGCGCGGGCGGCAAATGCTTCCAGCCATGCCTCGTAGCCACGATTGCGGGTGTAATCCGCAGCCCGATTGACCGCTCCGCCGCCAGAACAGGCCGAAAGGCCCGCAACCGTCAGCCCAAGCCCGAAGGCGCGTCGTGTAATGTTCATGTCCTGCCCGTTTGCCCATGTGTTTTGCGGACAGGATAGCCGAAGCGGCCCGTTCGGCACAGGACGATTATCGCGTCAAGGCACGAAAAGGGCGGAATGCCACGCATTCCGCCCGGATGGATGGGGCATGTCGCCCAATCATGTCAGCCCATGGTGTCAGGCGGTCACGACGCCTGTTCGGGCCGCTTGCCCAAGGTGACTTCCACCGTCTTTTCGACGCCCGCACGCAGCAGTTCGATCCTGACCTTGCTGCCCGGTGCGCTGGTGGCGATGGCGCGTGTCAGGTCGCGCGGAGAATCGACCTTTTCGCCGTCGACCGCCATGACGATGTCGCCGCGCATGATGCCGGCCTTGTCCGCCGGCGTGTCGCGATCAACATTCGCAATCAGCACGCCCTTCGGCCGGTCAAAGCCCAGCGCGGCGGCGATGTCCTCGGTGACAGGCTGGATCTGGACGCCCAGCCAGCCGCGCTCGACCATGCCATCGTCCGCCAGATCAGCGACAACCTTTTTGGCCGTTTCGGCGGGAACCGCAAAGCCGATCCCGACCGAACCGCCGCTGGGCGAAAAGATCGCGGTGTTGATTCCCACGACTTCACCCCGCGTGTTGAACAGCGGGCCACCCGAATTGCCCTTGTTGATGGCAGCATCCGTCTGGATGTAGTTGTCGAACGGCCCCGAATTGATGTCGCGCCCAAGCGCCGAGACGATGCCGGCCGTCACCGAATTGCCCAGACCGAACGGGTTGCCGATGGCAACCACGGGCTGACCGACCTTGAGTTCGTCGGAATTGCCGAACCGGACTGTCGGCAGCTCTTCACCCGCATCGATGCGCAACAGCGCGATGTCCGTCGCCGGATCGGCACCGACGATCCTGGCCTGGAAACTGCGGCCATCGCCAAGCGTCACCTTCACCTCGTCCGCGCCGTCTACCACATGGGCGTTCGTCACGATCTGCCCGTCGGGCGAGATGATGAAGCCCGTTCCGACTCCGCGTATCTCGCGCCCGATCTGACCCGGGATGCCCGGCATCGGGGCCGGCATGCCAAAGCGGCGCATGAATTCCTCGATCGGCGCAGTATCGGGCAATTGCGCGACATCGGCGCGCTGCGTGACCTCGATATAGACGACCGCGGGCGCAACCTGTTCGACCAGATCGACATAGCCTTCGGACGCGGCTTCGGCAAAGGCCGGGACCGCGGCGATGGGCGAGACCGCCCCGATCATGCCCGCGCCCAGCATCGCCGCCACGGCCAGTGCCGAGATACGATGTTTCATCAGTTCCTTCATACCTGCCTCCTGCAGTGAAATTTGCCTCGGCTCAGCAGATAGGCTGTCCCGATTGCACGGCCCCTTCGGCAGGATTGAAAATCTGCAATCTTTCTCCATCTCGGTGGCGGCGCGGCACGAATTGGCCTAGCGCTTGGGCGCAATGACGGGACGGATGATGAAGATCCTGCTGATCGAGGACGACAAGACCACGGCCGACTGGGTTCGGCGCGGGCTGAGCGAGGAAGGCCACGTCGTCGATCATCTTGCCGACGGGCGCGAAGGGTTGGTGCAGGCGATGAACGGCAGCTATGATGTGCTGATCGTGGACCGCATGTTGCCGGGGCTGGATGGGTTGTCCCTGATCCGGGCGCTGCGTTCGGCAAGGGTCGAAACTCCGGCGCTGTTCCTGACGGCGCTGGGCGGCGTGGACGACCGGATCGAAGGGCTGCGCGCGGGCGGCGACGACTACCTGGTCAAGCCGTTTGTCTTTGGCGAATTGTCCGCGCGCGTCGCGGCCCTGGCCCGGCGCCGGGCCGGCCAGCCGATGCGCGAGACCGTGCTGCGCGCGGCCGACCTGGAGATGGATCTGGTCGCGCGCAAGGTCACACGGGCGGGACAACGCATCGACCTGTTGCCGCGGGAATTTGCGCTGCTGGAATACCTGTTGCGGAACAAGGGTCGCGTCGTGACGCGCACGATGCTTCTGGAGTCCGTGTGGAACCTGCATTTCGACCCCCAGACGAACGTGGTCGAAACGCAGGTCAGCCGCCTGCGGGCCAAGGTGGACAAGCCATTCGACCGCGAGCTGATCCAGACCGTGCGCGGCGCGGGATACCGGATCGATGGCTGAGCGGGCAGGCAAGGCATTCTCGCGGGCGCTGCGCTCGACGCCGGTCCGGCTGGCGCTTGCGCTGGTCGCGGTCTTTGCCGTTGTCCACCTCGTGACCCTGGGCCTTGCCTATCTGTCGCTGCGCGCGGAACTCGTGGATCGCATGCAGGCCGATCTGCGCCAGCACCTAGCGGGCTTCGAGGTCGTGGCATCCCCGCGCGCGGCCGAAATACTTGTCGCCGCCGAGGCCGCAGCCGCCGACCCCGCGCGCCGGGTCTTTGCCTATATTGCTCCGGACGGACGGGTGACGGGCAACGCGCAGGCACGTCTGGCCCGCGACGGGGTCGAGATCAGCGCCCAGCCCGAAGGTCGCCCGCTGTCGCCCGACGGCTATCTGCCGCTGGTGCAACCCCTGGCCGGCGGCATCCTTGTGATTGCCGAAAGCCGAACGCCCCTGGCCGAACTGCGGCGCACCTTCCTTTGGCTGCTGGCGCTCAGCCTGGTGCCCAGCGCGGCGCTGTCGCTGGGCGCGGGTGTCTGGCTGGCACGGCGGGCGGAACGGCGCGTGGCGCGGATCGAGTCGGTGCTGGACGCCCTGACCCGCGGCGATCTGGCCGCCCGCTTGCCCGTGAACAACGCCGATCTGCAAGACGCCGACGACCTGACCCGAATCGCAGCCCAGATCAACCGCATGGCCGAGGCCCAGCAATCCGCGACCGAGGCCCTGCGCCAGGTATCGGCGGACATTGCCCATGACCTGCGCACACCGCTGCAGCGGTTGAGCGTTACCCTGCAGGATCTGGCCGCTCAGCTGCCCGAAGACGCCCCGGCCCACGATCTTGCCCGTCGCGCGCAGGATGAAGCCGACAGCGCCATCGCCATGTTTCGCGCCCTGCTGCAGATCGCGCAGATCGAAGGCGGCAGCGCGCGGGACGCATTCGAACCGGTCGATCTGGTCGCGCTTTGCAGGGAACTGGCCGAACTCTACGCCCCAAGCGCCGAAGATGGCGGGCATGTCCTGACCGCCGCCCTGCCCGAAGGCGCCGTGGTCGTGCATGCCCACAGGACGTTGATCTCGCAGGCGCTTTCGAACCTGATCGAGAACGCCCTGCGCCACACGCCGCAGGGAACGCCGATCGAGATAAGGTTGCAACAAGGTGCGTCGGAAATCGCCTTGGTCGTTGCCGATCACGGGCCGGGCATTCCCGAAGCCGAGCGGCCCAGGGTCACGCGGCGGCTTTACCGGCTGGAGCGCAGTCGCGCCACGCCCGGCAATGGCCTTGGCCTGGCTTTGGTCGATGCGATCGCGCGCGCCCATGGCGGCAGGCTGGTGCTGGAAGACAATCGGCCGGGCCTGCGCGCAAGCCTTGTGCTACCCGTCGCCCCGGCCCAGAGCATCCAGAGCGCGCCGCAGATCGCGGCTGTTGATATGCAGGTTCCGACCCTTCGGCAGCGCCTCGCGCTTGATCTTGGCGCGCGCGGCCAGAAGAAAGGCGTCGGCATTGCGCAACACGAAATCGATGCAGGATTGCGGGTCGGGTGTCGGCATGATGACGCGAAAGGCACGCCGGTGCATCACGCATGACGCATCGTGGCCGGGCACGTCGAAGGCAACCGCGTCCAGATCTTCGCGCCAAAGAACCGTCGGCGTCATTCAGGCATTCCCTTCGCGCATGGCCGCATTGCATTGAACGGGCTGCAGATTTTCCGCGCAGCCCCTAACTCCTTCTGCGCAGAAACAAGGAGACAGTGATGACCATCCATATCACCGATTTCGCCCGCCAGCGCCATACCGCGAAAGCCTATTTGCCCGATCGGCGCATCTCTGACGCGGACATGGAAAAGGTTCGCGCGCTGCTTCGCCTTGCACCGTCTTCGGTCAATCTGCAGCCGTGGCATTTCGTGATCGCCGCCACGGATGAGGCCAAGGCGCGTGTCGCCAGGGCGGCCGAGGAACGGTATCCATTCAATACCGTGCCGATCCGGACGGCCTCGCATGTCGTGGTATTCGCCAGCCTTGTGCATGCCGACGAAACCTATCTGAAGCGCATCCTTGCCCAGGAAGAGGCCGACGGCCGGTTTGGCGGCGACGATGACCGCAAGCAGCAGATGCATGCCGGGCGCAGCTTCTTTGTCGGCGTCCACCAGGACCAGATCGGCGACGGCGAGGAATGGATGACCCGGCAGCTGTATCTGAACCTGGGCCATTTCCTGCTGGGTGTTGCCGCGCTTGGCATTGATGCAACGCCCATGGAAGGCGTGGATACCGAAATTCTGGACGCCGAGTTCGGGCTGCGCGAAAAGGGCTATCGCAGCCGCCTGGCGGTGGCTTTGGGCTATTCCGACCCAAAGGCGGATTACAATCGCTTTCTGCCCAAGTCCCGTCTGCCCGAAAACGCGATCATCGAGGAGCTATGATGCTTCAGGGGTCGGGATTCCACGCCCCTGCCCGCCCATCGGCCAGCCTGCGATAGGTCTGAACGAACTGGGCATGGACCCAATCGGGGTCGAAACGCGGCTCGGCGGCCCGCTGCAGGGCGCGCCGGGCCATGTCCGATCGCAGCGTCTCGTCCGCAAGGATACGGCGGACGGCCTGGGCGATCGCCTCGACATCGCCGATCGGCACGACCGCGCCAACAGTGTCGTCGATCAGCTCGACGACGCCGGAACAGGCCGTCGCAACCGCCGGAATGCCGGCCTGGAACGCCTCGACGATGGTGAACGGCAGGGCTTCCCAACGTGAGGTCAGCAGGAACAGGTCGGCCGCGCGAAGATACAGGTGTGGCCTCTCGACCCGACCCAGAAAGATGACCCGGTCCGCGACTCCCGCCTCGCGGGCCTGGGTCTTCAACCGCGCCTCGTCCACGCCGTCTCCGGCCACGGCGAAACGCCAGCCGGGGTGCGACCCCGCCAGACGCGCGGCAACCCTGATCAGCACATCGATACCCTTTTGCCGCTCCAGACGTGCAAGGGTCATCACCAACCGATCACCGCCTGCAAGCAGCCTTTGGCGCAACGCAGCGACCTCTTGCGGCGGGTCGCACGGGGCCGCGGGCACGCCCAGCCCCAGAACCGTGAGCCGCGTCGGATCCACGCCGCCGATCCGCTGCAAATCCGCCGCCGAATTGTATGACGGCGTGATGACCAGATCGGCCCCGCGCGCGATCCGGCCAAAGGCCGCGATGCGTTCGGGTTCAGAGCCGTGATAGGTCACGATCAGCGGAACGCCCAGGCCCTTGCGGGCAAGGTTGGCGACCAGGGCGGGCGCGGATTCATGGGCGTGGATCACATCGACCGGATTGGCCTTCAGCCAGGCGCGCAGGCGCCAGACCGATCGGGCGACCGCCACCATCCGCCTGGGCATCCCGCCCCCCTCGCCCGAAACCGCGCGGGTCGGCAGATCCAGGTAATCGGGCTGATCGTCCGGACCGGCCCATGCAGCGGGCGAGCCGCCAAGCGTGACGCGGTGCCCCTGCCCGCGCAGCCAGTCCGTCAGCGACAGGACATGGCGGGTGATCCCGCCCACGCCAAACTGGGTCTGCATTTCGAGCACATGAAGCGGGCGGGTATCCGTCATCGAAACAAGGCCTTTGGGGTCAAATACGGCTTCAGCCTACACGAGCGGCGCGGCAATGAAAGCGCCAAGGCCGACCAAACCGGGTGACGCAGGCGCAACAGCGGGTTACGACTTGGTTCGTGGCAAGGGGGTGGCGCATGATCCATGTCGGGCTGGATGGGCAAAGCTGGGACAACGAACGGGGCTTTGGGCGCTTCACCCGCAGTCTGGTCGGTGCCCTTGCCGCGCGGGATGCCGGATTTCGCTATACCCTGATCTGCGACCGCCCGCCTGAACGCCCCCTGCCCGACGGTATCGATGTCGTCGTGGCTGGCGCGTCTCACAGCATGGCGGAGTCCGCCTCGGGGGATTCGGCGCGGCGCGGGGCCGACCTGCTGACATTGGCACGTCGTGCGGCCCGACTGCGGCCCGACCTGCTGTTCTTTCCGGCAAGCTATTCCTTCTTTCCCGTTCTTGGCAGGATCCCGGCGCTGGTCTGCATCCATGACACGATTCCCGAACGTTTCCCGGACCTGGTGTTTCCCACCCGGCGCAACCACCTGCTGTGGCGTGCCAAGGGCTGGCTTGCGCGCCGGCAGGCCCGGCGAATCCTGACCGTTTCGGAAAGCTCGGCCCGCGATATCGCCCGGATGCTTTCTGTTCCACGGGACCGGATCGACGTGACGACCGAAGGCGCCCAGCCTGTCTTCGCGCCCCTCGACGATCCTCGGCGGGCCGAGGACATCAGGCGCCACCATGGTATCGATCCCCGGGATCGTCTGCTGGTCTATGTCGGCGGGTTCAACCGGCACAAGAATGTCGTCAGCCTGATCCGGGCCATGCCGGAAATCCTTTCGCATGCGCCACGCACGCGGCTGGTCATCGTCGGCCGGACGACCGGCGCACGATTTTGGGACAATATCGCGGATCTGCAGGACGCCGCCCGCCGTGACGCGCGCAGCTCGGACCGCATTGTCTTTGCGGGCGAGCTTTCGGACCCCGACATGGCCGGTCTTTTGGCCATCGCCGACGCGCTTGTCATGCCATCGCTGTGGGAAGGCTTCGGTCTGCCCGCTCTGGAAGCCATGTCCTGCGGCACGCCCGTTCTGGCATCCGATCGGGGCAGCCTGCCCGAGGTCGTGGGCGATGCCGGCCTGTTCTTCGACCCGACCGATCCGCACGCCCTTGCGGCACAGGCCATCCGTCTGCTGTCCGAGCCCGGCCTTGGCGCAACTTTGCGGCGCAATGCCTTTGCCCGGGCAGGCCAGTTCGGCTGGGACAAGGCCGCGCGCCTGACCGAGCAATCGTTTCGCCGGACGCTGGGACTGCTGGCGTGAAAAATACGGACGCCCGGCGCATTGCGCGACCAAGGCGCTTGCAGAAACGCAAATCAGGCAATATTCCGCGCCCATGACACATGCGCATCAACGCCTCCTCATCATCGACTTTGGCAGCCAGGTCACGCAGCTGATCGCCCGCCGCCTGCGCGAGCTGAAGGTCTATTGCGAAATCCACCCCTTCAACCGGGTGGACGACGCCTTTCTGAAAAGCTTCGCGCCGCAGGCCGTCATCTTCTCGGGCGGCCCGGCCTCGGTCTTTGCCGAAGGGGCGCCCATGCCGCCGGCCTCGGTCTTCGAACTGGGCGTGCCGATCCTGGGCATCTGCTATGGCCAGCAGGTGATGATGCATTGCCTGGGCGGCAGGGTGGAACGCGGCCATGGCACCGCCGAATTCGGCCGCGCCTTCGTGACCCCGACAGAACATCGCCACGAAATTCTTGACGGCTGGTTCACCGAGGATGGGCGCGAGCAGGTCTGGATGAGCCACGGTGATCACGTGTCGAAACTGGCGCCGGGGTTCCAGGTTCTGGCCACCTCGCCCGGCGCGCCCTATGCGATCACGGCCGACCCCGCACGCCGCTTCTTTGCCGTGCAGTTCCACCCCGAGGTGCACCACACGCCGAAGGGAACGAAACTGCTCGAGAATTTCGTGCGCATCGCGGGATTCGTGGGCGACTGGACGATGGCGTCATTCCGCGAGGACGCGATCGAGAAGATCCGCGCCCAGGTCGGTGACAAGCGCGTGATCTGCGGATTGTCGGGCGGAGTCGACTCCTCGGTCACGGCGGTGCTGATCCATCAGGCGATCGGAGATCAGCTGACCTGTGTCTTCGTCGATCACGGACTGCTGCGGCTGGGCGAGGCCGAGGAAGTGGTCTCGATGTTCCGCGACCACTACAACATCCCGCTCATCCACGCCGATGAATCCGAGCTGTTCCTGAGCGCGCTCGAGGGCGTTTCGGACCCCGAGGTGAAGCGCAAGACGATCGGGAAGCTCTTCATCGACGTCTTCCAGCGCGAGGCCGCCAAGATCGAGGGGGCCGAGTTCCTGGCGCAGGGCACGCTGTATCCGGATGTGATCGAATCGGTCAGCTTCTCGGGCGGGCCTTCGGTCACGATCAAGAGCCATCACAATGTCGGCGGGCTGCCCGAAAAGATGGGGCTGAAGCTGGTCGAACCGCTGCGCGAGCTGTTCAAGGACGAGGTCCGCGCGCTTGGCCGCGAACTGGGTCTGCCCGAAAGCTTCATCCGCCGCCATCCCTTCCCCGGCCCGGGTCTGGCGATCCGCTGTCCCGGCGAGATCACGCGCGAAAAGCTGGACATCCTGCGCAAGGCCGATGCGATCTATATCGACCAGATCCGCAAGCATGGTCTTTATGACGAGATCTGGCAGGCATTTGCCGCCATCCTGCCGGTGCGCACGGTCGGCGTGATGGGTGACGGGCGCACCTATGACTATGCGCTTGCGCTGCGCGCCGTGACCTCGGTCGATGGCATGACCGCGGATTACTATCCGTTCAGCCACGACTTCCTGGGCGAAACCGCGACGCGCATCATCAACGAGGTGCCAGGCATCAACCGCGTCATGTATGACGTCACGTCCAAACCGCCCGGAACCATCGAACTGGAATGATCCGGTGCCCCGCGCCCCCGGCGCGGGGCATGCTGCATCTGGCCTTTCGCCACGGCCTTGTGTATCGGGTGCGCCAAAGACGCAAAAAGGCAAACCCATGGACCTTCGCAACATCGCGATCATCGCGCATGTCGACCACGGCAAGACAACCCTTGTCGATCAGCTGTTGAAACAATCCGGTGCGTTCCGGGAAAACCAGGCCGTCGCGGAACGCGCCATGGATTCCAACGACATCGAACGTGAGCGTGGCATCACGATTCTTGCAAAATGCACCAGCGTCGAATGGAACGGCGCGCGCATCAATATCGTGGACACCCCGGGCCATGCCGATTTCGGCGGCGAGGTTGAACGGATCCTGAGCATGGTCGATGGCGTCGTGCTTCTGGTCGATGCCGCCGAAGGGCCGATGCCCCAGACCAAGTTCGTCACGCAAAAGGCGCTGGCGCTGGGCCTGAAACCCATCGTCGTACTGAACAAGGTGGACAAGCCCGATGCCGAACCCGAACGCGCGCTGAACGAGGTCTTTGATCTGTTCGTGGCCCTTGGCGCCAGCGACGAACAGCTGGACTTTCCGCATCTCTATGCCTCGGGCCGCGCAGGCTGGGCCGACGAGTCGCTGGAAGGTCCGCGCAAGGACCTGTCGGCGCTGTTCGACCTGATCCTGCGCCATGTTCCCATGCCCGCCCAGCTGTCGCGCGTGGACGAGCCCTTCCGCATGCTGGCGACGACGCTTTCGGCCGACCCGTTCATCGGCCGCATCCTGACCGGGCGCGTCGAATCCGGCCGCCTGCGCGTGGGCGACACCGTCAAGGCGCTGTCGCGCACGGGCGAGCGGATCGAACAGTTCCGGGCCACCAAGATCCTCGCCTTCCGGGGTCTTTCGCAGCAGCCGATCGACGAAGCCGTCGCGGGCGACATCGTCACCGTCGCGGGCATGACTCGCGCCACGGTGGCCGACACGCTGTGCGCGCCCGAGGTCGAGACGCCCCTGCCCGCCCAGCCGATCGACCCGCCGACGATCAGCGTGACCTTCGGCATCAATGACAGCCCCCTGGCCGGGCGCGACGGGTCCAAGGTGCAGAGCCGCGTCATTCGGGAACGCCTGATGCGCGAGGCGGAATCGAACGTCGCGATCCGGGTCGAGGACACGCCGGGCGGCGAATCCTTCATCGTCTCGGGCCGCGGCGAATTGCAGATGGGCGTGCTGATCGAAAACATGCGCCGCGAGGGGTTCGAATTGTCGATCTCGCGCCCGCGCGTGATCTTCCGCGAAGAGAATGGCGAACGGCTGGAGCCGATCGAGGAAGTCATCATCGACGTCGATGACGAGTTCACCGGAGCGGTGATCGACAAGCTGACCGGACAGCGCAAGGGCGAGTTGGTGGAAATGAAGCCCGCGGGCGCGGGCAAGACCCGCATCGTCGCTCTGGTCCCTTCGCGCGGGCTGATCGGCTATCACGGCCAGTTCCTGACCGATACGCGTGGCACCGGCGTCCTGAACCGGATCTTCCATTCCTGGGCACCCTACAAGGGGCCGATCGAAGGTCGCCGGCAGGGCGTGCTGATCTCGATGGAAAATGGCGTCTCGGTGGCCTATGCGCTGTGGAACCTGGAAGAACGCGGACGCCTGTTCATCGGGCCGCAAGAGCAGGTCTATGTCGGCATGATCATCGGAGAAAACAGCCGACCCGGCGATCTGGAGGTCAACCCGCTGAAGGGCAAGAAGCTGACCAATATCCGCGCCGCCGGATCGGACGAGAATGTGCGCCTGACCCCGCCCGTGCGGATGAGCCTCGAGGAGGCGATCGCCTATATCGACGACGACGAACTGGTCGAAGTCACGCCAAAGGCGATCCGTCTGCGCAAGCGCTATCTCGACCCGCACGAACGCAAGCGTCAGGCCCGCGCCGAAGGCTGATCGCGGTTGCATCCTGTCCCGCCCCGGCCCAGTCTGGGGCAAGGGAAGGAGAGCGCCATGTGCGGAAGGGTGAATCTGGCCGGGCTTTCCAGCCGCGAATTGTTCGAATGGCTCGAACTGGGCAAGCCGCCGGCCGGAACGCCCGAGATTCCTTCGCGCTGGAACGTGCCGCCGACATCGGACCTTCCGATCCTGCGGCGGCCGGATGGCACCGCGCGCCTGGACCTCGCGCGCTGGTGGTTCATCCCGCACTGGCATCGCGGCACACTGTCAGAGTTCAAGGCCACGACCTTCAACGCGCGGGTCGAGACTGCGGCCACAAGCCCGACCTTTCGCGACGCATGGCGCCGCGCGCGCTGCGTGATTCCGGTTTCCGGCTATTACGAATGGCAAAAGCGCGGCACCGAAAGGCAGCCCCTTTACATCAGCCCGGCCGGCAATGCCCCGGCCCTGCTTCTGGCCGGATTGTGGAGCTCGGTCCGCCTGCCGGACTTCGAAGGGCTGACCTGCACGATCCTGACCGAGACCGCGCCAGAGCCGATGAGCAGCATCCACAACCGGATGCCCGTGATCCTGTCACCCGATCGCGCGCTTGACTGGCTGGACGGGGCCGATGCGTCTGCCCTGCCCCGTCTTGGTCTTCCGGGCCTTGCATGGCATCCCGTCACCCGCGCCGTGGGCTCGGTGCGCAATGACGGGCCCGAACTGATCGAGCCCATCGACGCCTGAAGAACCGATCAGGCCGTGGTGTCGATGACCTCGACGCTGTGGGTGACCTTGGCGGTCCTGGCCATCATGGCCGAGGCGGAACAGTATTTCTCGGCCGAAAGCGCGACGGCGCGTTCGACCCGCGCGGGGTCAAGGCCACGGCCACGAACCACGAATTTCATGTGAATGCGGGTAAAGACCTTGGGGTCGCTTTCGGCCCGATCGGCTTCCAGCTCGCAGGTCACGCGCTCGACCGGCTGACGTGCCTTTTCAAGGATGTGCACGACATCGTAGCTGGCGCAGCCACCCGTGCCGATCAGCACAAGCTCCATCGGGCTGGGGCCGGGCTTGGGGCTGTCGCCATGGGCCGCACCCAGCACGATCTGGTGGCCTGACTCGACCTGCCCCGTAAAGGTCCGATCTTCCACCCAGGTCACGCGCGCTTTCATCCTGTCCCCCGTCACGATCGTTGTTTCGGCGCGCAGGATGCCGTGACGCCCCCGGCTGCGCAAGGGCCGTCAACGCCGTTTCAGTGCAGGTGGAATTCGCCCACCACGTTCTGCCATTCACCAGGCGCGATCAGCTTGCGGTGCGTGAAGACAACCGAATGCAGGGGGCCTTCGATCTTTTCCTGCCAGAATTCGATGAAGCGGAACAGTTCGGGATAGTCCGGTGCCAGGTCGTATTCCTGCCAGATGAACGTGTTCAGAACATTCCTGTAATCCGGCATGCGATAGAAGATCTGCGCCGTCGTCAGCCCGTACCCCTTCAGCATCAGCTCGACTTCCTTGGGACGCGTTTCCGCCTTCATCATTGCCTCCGTCACTTCCTCCTGACTTCAATGCTACATCAGAGCAGGCGTCGCGCAACGAAAACAATATGTTACCGCATCCGCGCGGGTTTTGACCGCAACCATGCCGGGGCGGCATTGCACCCCAAGCCCTGGCTGGGCTATAGTCGCGCGCAACAAGATCTAGCGCCCGACGGCGCCAATCAAGACAAGGGCGAGCATTCGTGAACGACACGCCAGAAACCCCTGAAAAGGAAGACGATCTGCCGCCTCGGCCCGCATATGACGGCCCCACCGTCGATATCGCCGAGGAGATGAAGACCGCCTATCTCGATTACGCGATGAGCGTGATCGTAAGCCGCGCGATCCCCGATCTGCGCGACGGGCTGAAGCCGGTGCATCGTCGCATCCTGTATGCGATGCACGAAACCGGCAACACGCATGACAAGCCCTATCGCAAGTCGGCCCGCCCGGTCGGCGACGTGATGGGTAAGTATCACCCCCACGGCGACGCGGCGATCTACGACGCGCTGGTCCGCATGGCCCAGCCCTTCTCGATGTCGCTGCCGCTGCTGGACGGCCAGGGCAATTTCGGCTCGATGGACGGCGACAATGCCGCGGCGATGCGCTACACCGAGGTGCGCATGGCCAGACCCGCGGCCTATCTGCTGGCCGATATCGACAAGGAAACGGTCGATTTCCAGGACAACTATGACGGCAAGGACCGTGAGCCCACCGTCCTGCCCGCGCGCTTTCCCAACATGCTGGTCAACGGTGCGGGCGGCATCGCCGTCGGCATGGCGACCAACATCCCGCCGCACAATCTGGGCGAGGTCATCGACGGCACGCTGGCCCTGATCGAAAACCCCGACCTTTCGTCGGAAGAACTGATGCAGATCATCCCGGGTCCCGATTTTCCGACCGGCGCCCTGATCCTTGGGCGATCGGGTGCGCGCAAGGCCTATCTGGAAGGGCGCGGCAGCGTGATCATCCGCGCGCGCACGCATATCGAGGAGCTGCGCAAGGATCGCTATGCCATCGTCGTGGACGAGATCCCCTATCAGGTCAACAAGGCCACGATGATCGAGAAGATCGCCGAACTGGTCCGCGAAAAGAAGATCGAGGGGATCGCCCATATCCAGGACGAATCCGACCGGGTCGGCGTGCGCGTCGTGATCGAACTGAAGCGCGACGCGACGCCCGAGGTCGTGCTGAACCAGCTGTACCGATTCACGCCGATGCAGACCTCGTTCGGCTGCAACATGCTGGCGCTGAACGGCGGCCGTCCCGAAACGCTGAGCCTGCGCGACTTCCTGACCCATTTCATCGCCTTCCGCGAAGAAGTCGTCGCCCGCCGCACGGCCTATGAACTGCGCAAGGCGCGTGAACGCAGCCACGTGCTGTGCGGACTGGCGGTTGCGGTGTCGAATGTCGATGAGGTCGTGGCCACGATCCGGTCCTCCCGGGACCCGGCCGAGGCGCGCGAGCGGCTGATGACCCGCCGCTGGCCCGCCCACGACATCGCCGAATATATCCGCCTGATCGACGACCCGACGCATACGATCAATGACGACGGCACCTACAACTTGTCCGAAATCCAGGCCCGCGCGATCCTGGACCTGCGCCTGCAGCGGCTGACGGCGATGGGCGTGCAGGAAGTCACCGACGAATTGCAGGATCTGGCCGCGAAGATCCGCGACTACCTGGACATCCTGCGTTCGCGTGAGCGGATCATGGCCATCATCGCCGACGAACTGCGCGAGGTGAAAGATCTCTTTGCCGTGCCCCGCCGGACCGAGATCGTGGACTGGGCGGGCGATCTGGACGACGAGGACCTGATCGAACGCGAGGACATGGTCGTCACCGTGACCTCGGGTGGCTGGATCAAGCGTACACCGCTGGCCGAGTTCCGCGCGCAACGTCGCGGCGGAAAGGGCATTTCCGGCATGGCGACCAAGGAAGACGACATCGTCACCACCCTGTTCGTCGCCAACACCCATACGCAGCTTCTGTTCTTCACGACCGACGGCATGGTCTACAAGCTGAAGTGCTGGCGCCTGCCGCAGGGCGGCCGCACCTCCAAGGGCAAGGCCATCGTCAACATCCTGCCGATACCGCAGGGCGTCTCGGTGGCCGCGATCATGCCCGTCGATGCGCCCGAGGAAGACTGGGACAACCTGCAGATCTTCTTTGCGACATCGGATGGCAGCGTGCGGCGCAATGCCCTGTCCGACTTCACCAACGTCAAGTCGAACGGCAAGATCGCGATGAAACTGCCCGAGGGCGTCAGCCTGGTGAATGCACGCATCTGCATGGAATCCGACGATGTGATGCTGGTCACCGCCCAAGGCCGTGCGATCCGGTTCCCGACGACCGAGGTGCGCGTCTTCAAGGGCCGTGACTCGACCGGCGTGCGCGGCATCCGGCTGGCCGAAGGCGACCGGGTCGTCTCGATGTCGATCATCCGCCATTTCGAGGCCACGCCCGAGGAACGCGCCGCCTATCTCAAACAGCGCCGATTGATGGCCGGTGTCACCGAGGACGAGTCGGCCGAAGATGACGAGGAAACCGTGACCGCTGGCCAGCTGTCGCCGGAACGCTATGCCGAGATGTCGGCGGCCGAGGATCTGATCCTGACCGTCACCGCGCGGGGCCAGGGCAAGCTGACCTCCAGCCACGACTATCCGGTGCGCGGCCGCGGCGGTCAGGGTGTCATGGCGATCGACAAGGGGCTGCGCGGCGGGCCGCTGGTTGCCTCCTTCCCCGTCGAGCTGGACGACCAGATCATGGTCGCGACGACGACGGGCCGCTCGATCCGCTGCCCGGTCGACGGGATCAGCTTCCGCTCACGCACGGCGGGAGGTGTGAAAGTCATCGACGTCACGGGAGACGAGGAAGTCGTGTCCGTCGCGCGCATCGCGGATCAGGGCCAGGACGAACCCGACGCCGATCAGGCCTGAGGACCGTCTTGGAAAGCAACATCATGCGACGCCCCGCCCTGGCGGGGCGTTGTCGAATGGACACCGGCCCGCGCCAAGGATTCTGCAATTTCGCACAAATTATGTTTCCCATTCGCTCTATATCCGCACATCCGCACAGGGTATGCCGGTCGCATCCCGAATGCACGGAGACATGGAAATGAAAGACATCGGAATTCTCGTGGCGCGGATCCTGCTCGCCATCCTGTTCATCACCGCCGGCATGGGCAAGCTGGGCAATGTCCAGGGCTTTGCCGCCTTCATGGAATCCGGCGGCGTGCCGGCATTCCTTGCCTGGCCGGTCATTGCGCTGGAAATCCTGGGCGGAGTGGCCGTGCTGATCGGCCTTCTCACGCGGCCCGCGGCGCTGGCACTGGGCGGGTTCAGCGTTCTGGCTGGCCTGCTGTATCACTTCGACCCGGCCGATCAGATGCAGATGACCATGCTGATGAAGAATCTGGGACTTGGCGGCGGCTTCCTGCTTCTGGCGCTGCAGGGCCCCGGGACGTGGTCGGTCGATGCGGCACTAGCGCGGGGCAGGCTGCAACACGGCTGAAGACGGCGCCATAATGCAGGGGGGCGATCGGCACACTGGCCGAGCGCCCCCTTTTCTTTGTCGTCTGCCACAGCTACATCAGCGCCATGACACAGACATTGCATATCGTTGGCGGCGGCATGGCCGGTTCCGAAGCCGCCTGGCAGGCCGCCGGGGCGGGCGTGCCCGTCGTGATCCATGAGATGCGCCCGAAGGTCGGCACATTCGCACATCGGACAGGCAACCTGGCCGAGATGGTATGTTCCAATTCGTTCCGCTCGGACGATGACGAACAGAATGCCGTCGGCCTTCTGCACTGGGAAATGCGCACGGCGAACGGGTTGATCATGCGCATGGCCGATCGCCATCGTCTGCCTGCGGGCGGAGCACTGGCTGTTGACCGCGAGCCTTTTGCCGAGGCCGTGACGAACGCGCTGCGCCAGCACCCCAATGTCACGATCAGCACCGAAGAGATCACCGAACTGCCCGACGAGGGCATGTGGATCATCGCCACGGGTCCACTCACCTCGGGCACGCTGGCCGAATCCATCCGCGCCGTCACCGGGGCCAGATCGCTGGCCTTCTTCGATGCGATCGCGCCGATCGTCCATGCCGATTCCATCGACATGTCGGTGGTCTGGGCGCAGTCGCGCTATGACAAGGGCGAAACCGAGGAAGAGCGGAAAGCCTATCTGAATTGCCCGATGACGCGCGAGCAATACGACGCCTTCATCGACGCGCTTCTGGCGGCGGAAAAGACCGAATTCCACGAAGGCGAGGTCGAGAACACCCCCTATTTCGATGGCTGCCTGCCGATCGAGGTCATGGCCGAACGCGGGCGCGAAACCCTGCGTCATGGGCCGATGAAGCCCGTGGGCCTGACCAACCCGCACCGCCCGGACGAAAAGCCCTATGCGGTGGTGCAGTTGCGGCGCGACAATGCGCTGGGCACGCTCTACAACATGGTCGGCTTCCAGACAAAGATGAAGTATGGCGCGCAAGTCGATGTTTTTCGGATGATTCCGGGACTTGAAAACGCGCGGTTTGCACGTCTTGGCGGAATTCATCGCAATACGTTCATCAATTCTCCGACGCTTCTGGATGACCGGCTGAGACTGAAATCGCGGCCGAATATCCGCTTTGCCGGCCAGATCACCGGGGTCGAAGGCTATGTTGAAAGCGCGGCGATGGGGCTGCTGGCCGGACGCATGGCCGCGGCCGAGATCCTGGGACGGGATCTTCCGCCCCCGCCGCCCGAAACGGCCATGGGTGCGTTGGTGAACCACATAACCGGCGGGGCCGATGCAAGGACGTTCCAGCCGATGAATGTCAATTTCGGCCTGTTTCCCCCGATCGACGCGCGCGGCGGCCGCAAGGGGCGCAAGGAACGCTACAAGGCCTATACCGACAGGGCCAAGGCCGCATTCTCCGAATGGCTGGCACGTCAGGGCTGATGCGCACGCGCTTTGCGCCCTCGCCGACCGGGCCGCTTCATCTGGGCCATGCCTATTCGGCGATATTGGCCCATGACATGGCGCGTGCGGCGGGCGGCCAGTTCCTGCTGCGGATCGAAGACATCGACCGCAGCCGATCACGCCCCGAATGGGAAAGACAGATCCAACGCGACCTATCGTGGCTGGGGCTGACATGGGACGGCCCGATCCTGCGCCAATCCGATCGGCAGGCTGCCTATGACACCGCCCTGGACGATCTTTGGTCGCGTGGCCTTCTGTATCCCTGCAGCTGCAATCGCCGCGACATTGCGGCCGCTGCTGGCGCACCGAATGAAGGCGAGCCGCCGATGGGGCCGGATGGCATCGTCTATCCGGGAACCTGCCGGCCTGCCGCCAACCGTCCATGGCGCGACCGGCCCCGGCCGCGCAATGTGGCCCTGCGGCTTGACATGCGTGCCGCGCTGGCTTCGCTTGGCCTGGCGTCTGGCGACAGATTGAGCTTTATCGAAACCGGTGGCGGCGAAGGAACGTCAGTTGGCCAGATCGCCTTTGCCGCGCAAGAGCTGATCGATCGCGTGGGGGACGTCGTTCTGGCGCGGCGCGAGATGGGGTCGTCCTATCACCTTGCGGTCGTGCTGGATGACGCTTTCCAGGGCATCACGCATGTGGTTCGCGGCGCGGACCTGTTCGAGGCAACGCGCATCCATGTCCTGCTGCAACGCCTGTTCGGCCTGTCGACGCCGCTCTATCATCACCACCGCCTGATCCGCGACGAAAACGGCAAGCGCCTTGCCAAGCGCGACGACGCCCGGGCCATCGCGAAGTATCGCGAGGACGGCGCCACGCCCAGCGACATCCGCAAGATGGTGAGGCTGCCCACGTCACGCAACGGGTGACAGGATCTCGACCTCTTCGCCCCCACGCAGGGCGGTGTAGAAGCAGCTTTGACGGTTGGTGTGGCAGGCGGGCCCGGACTGATCGACCAGCAACAGAAGGCAGTCGCGATCACAATCTATCCGCAGCTCGACCAAACGCTGTATATGGCCCGAGCTTTCGCCCTTGGCCCAGAGTTTCTGCCGCGAGCGCGACCAATATGTCACCCGCCCCGTGCGCAAGGTTTCGCGGATGGATTCTGCGTTCATCCACGCCATCATCAGCACCTCGCCGCTCTGATGGTCCTGTGCGATCGCCGGGATCAGACCATGGGCGTCAAATCGCAAGGTCGAAGGGTCGAATGGCATGTCTGGTACCTTTGCAAAGATGGCCTTTGGGCCTATCTAGAATTTGCGGGCGAGGAACGAAAGCCCGAAGCGCCGGGGGCATGGCATGAGCGACACCGACCTGATCAAGCTTTATTCGCAAAGGATCCTGGCACTGGCGGCGAACATTCCGCACGCGCGCAGGCTGGAAAACCCGACGGCCACGGTGCGCAAACGCTCGCCGCTTTGCGGTTCGACCGTGACGGTCGATGTCGTGGTGCGTGACGGGCGGATCGTCGAATATGGCCAGGACGTGCGCGCCTGCGCGCTTGGCCAGGCATCGGCCGCCCTGTCAGGCGCGGTCATGATCGGACGCACGCGCGACGAAGTCGAGCGCGCCCGGGACGAATTGCGCGCCATGCTCAAGGAAAACGGTCCCGTCCCCTCGCCCCCATTCGTTGGTTACGAAGCGCTGTTGCCCGCGCGCGATTATCGAAACCGTCATGCCTCGATCCTTCTTGCGCTGGAGGCCACGGCCGAGGCGATGGAACAGGCCGAACGCGCCGCCTGACCCCCAAAAAAAGACCGCCGCGCTCTGGTCCAGAGGCGGCGGCAAGTTGCGATCGAGCGACAGCCGCCCGTGGCCAAAGTCTTGGGGGACAGCGGACCTGTTGGGGACAGGACGGGCGGAGCGCCAGCCGATCGCAGGCAGGCAGATCGAACGGGGTCTAGAAAATCTGCGGCAGGTGCAGCCCGACGAACAGCATCAGAACCAGCGCCCCAAGGCCCAGCGCGTCCTGCACCAGGTTCGGGCGCGCGCGCATCAGGACGGATTTCAGATCGGTCTTCATTTTGCACCTCCTGGAACCGCTTGTGTTGCCACTTTGTTCTCACATGCTGGTTAACAAGTAAAGAACTTTTTGAGAACAAGTGAGAACAAACGGGAACGCCGCGCTAACCGACAGATATCAGCCGGATCGCGCGGTCCTGCTCGGTCAGCCACAGAAGCACGCGCGCCGCCTGCCCGCGCGGACCTTGCAGCTGCGGATCGTCCGACAGAAGCTTGCGCGCATCCATTTGTGCCGTGGCCATCAGGCCCGCCTGGCGTTCGATATCGGCGATCCGGAAACGCGGCAGGCCCGACTGGGCCGTGCCGATCAGATCGCCCGCGCCCCGCATCGCCAGATCCTCTTCGGCGATGCGGAAACCATCTTCCGTATCCCGCAGGATCTGCAGACGTCGTGCAGCGGTGTCGGAAAGGGGGGGCTGATACATCAGCAGACAGGTGGATTCGGCGCTGCCACGCCCCACCCTGCCACGCAGCTGGTGAAGCTGTGCAAGGCCGAATATCTCGGCCCGTTCGATCACCATGATCGAGGCATTCGGGACATCCACACCGACCTCGATGACCGTCGTGGCGACCAGAACGCGGGTGCGTCCCGCCGCGAAGTCGGCCATCGCGGCGTCCTTCTCGGCTGCGGGCATCTGGCCATGCACCAGCCCGACCACACCTTCGCCCAAGGTTGCGCGAAGCTTCCTGAACCGCTCCTCGGCTGCTGTCAGATCGACACGCTCGCTCTCCTCGACCAGCGGGCAAACCCAATAGGCCTGTCGGCCCTGCTGGACTGCGCGGGCCAGATGGGCCACGACCTCGTCGTATCTTTGTGCCGAAACCAGGGCCGTGCGGACGGGCTTTCTGCCGGCCGGCTTTTCATCCAGCACCGACACGTCCATGTCGCCATACTGGGCCAGTGCAAGGGAACGTGGTATCGGGGTTGCGGTCATCACCAGAACATCGGCGCGCAGCCCCTTGGCAGCCAGCTCAAGCCTCTGGGCCACGCCGAAGCGATGCTGTTCATCGACAACCGCCAGACGCAGATCGGCAAAGACCACGTCCTTCTGAAAGATGGCATGCGTCCCGACAAGGATATCGATCTCGCCCTCGGCCAGAGCCTTCAGCTTGGCTGCGCGCTCGCCCGCCTTGTCTCGGCCGGTCAGAATCTCGATGCGGACGCCGGCGGCCTCGGCCAGGGGGCGCAGAGCCTGAAGATGCTGGCGCGCAAGGATCTCGGTTGGCGCCATCATCGCGCCCTGCCCGCCCGCCTCGACCGCGATCAGCAGCGCAAGGAACGCGACCAGCGTCTTGCCCGCACCGACATCGCCCTGCAGAAGTCTGTTCATCCGCCTGTCGGACGCCATGTCTTCGGCGATTTCCTGCACCGCCCGGATCTGCGCCCCGGTGGGCTTGTAAGGCAAGGCGGCCAGCACCTTGGCGCGCAGCGCGCCATCGCCACGGCTTGGCCGGCCCTTCTGCCGACGAACCGACGCCCGCGCCAGGGCAAGCGTCAATTGGTGGGCAAAGAGTTCATCATAGGCCAGTCTCTGTCGCACGGGAAAGTCCGGCTGCGTCTCGGCCGTCCCCTGCGGGGCATGGGCCCGGCGCATTGCCTCGGCCCAGCCGGGCCAGCCACGTTGCGCCTTCAGCTCGGGGTCGATCCATTCCGCCAGATCGGGCAATCGGCCAAGCGCCGCACGCACCGCCTTTTGCATGACGCGCTGGGTTATGCCGGCGGACAAGGGATAGACCGGCTCGAAGTCAGGCAGATCGCCGACGCGGTCGATGGGCAGGACATGATCGGGGTGCACCATTTGCGGCACTCCATCGAACAGCTCGACCCTGCCCGATACGATACGCCGTTCGCCACTGGGCAATTGCCGTTGCAGCCAATCGCCCTTGGCATGAAAGAACACGAGCTGGAAATCGCATTCAGCGTCGCGCACCATGATCCGCGTCGGGCCTCCCTTGCGGCTTGGCGGGACATGCGCGCCGATTTCGACCTCGACCGTCAGGGTCGCCGGCAGGGCAGCGCCCTTGATGGTGCGCACCTTGCGGCGGTCGATCACCGCTCCGGGCAACGTGAAGATCAGGTCCCTTGGGCGCGTGATCCCGGCCGCGGCAAAGTTTTCGGCCAGCTTGTCGCCGATTCCGGGCAGACCGCGGAGATCGCCAAACAGGGGGAACAGGATCTCGGGCCTGCTCATGAACCGATCAGGGCCAACCAGGCATCCTCGTCGATGATCTCGATGCCCAGTTCGGCCGCCTTTCTTGCCTTCGACCCCGCGCCCGGCCCGGCGACGACAAGATCGGTTTTCCGGGAAACCGAATCCGTGACCTTTGCCCCAAGCGCCTTGGCGCGGGCCTTGGCTTCATCGCGCGTCATCTTTTCCAGCGTGCCGGTAAAGACGATCGTCTTGCCGGCAACGGGCGAATCCTTGGCGACCGCCTCTGGGGGCACGATCCGTCGCAACTCGGCCACCAGCCTGTCAAAGGCTGCGCGCTCTGGCGGGTTCGAGAAGGCGTCGGAAAGCGACAAGGCAAGGACCGGGCCGATCCCGTCGATTCCTGTCAGTTCGGCCCAGGCCGCATCGGCCTCTGCGGGAACCACGCTTTCAGCACGCGCGCGCTCGCGTGCCTCTGCCAGGCGCGGACGGCGGCCTTCTGCCTGTGCAACACGGCGCTCCTGTTCCTCTGCCTCTTGCGCGCGGCGATGGGCCTCAGCCGCCGGACGGGCCGCATCCACGCAGGCGGTCAGCGTCTGCCAGTCACGGAAGTGCCGGGCCAGTTCCTGAGCGGCGACCTCGCCGACATGGCGAATGCCAAGCGCGAAGATCAGCCGCGAGAACGGTATCTCTCGCCGTCGTTCGATTGCTTCGAACAGGTTGCGGACCGATGTTTCGCCCCATCCCCGGATTCGGGCCAGGGGCTTGCCGTCCAGTTCCGCAAGCGCGGGGCCGATCTGCGCAAAGCCGACAATCTGGTAGCCCAGCGGCTCGAGCAACTCGCGGTATTCGGCCACCAGGGCATCGACCCGTTCGACGCTGCGCTCCGCACCCAGAAATTCCTGTGGCGCGGACAGCATCTTGTGCCGCTCGGCGTCGCGCCGCGCGAGCGTGAATATGTCGGCAGGTTCCGCGATCCAGTTCAGCCGATAGAACAGCTCGACCTGCTTTGCCCCAAGCCCCTCGATATCAAAGGCCGGGCGGCTGACGAAATGCTTGAGCTTCTCGACCGCCTGCGCGGGGCAGATCAGACCACCCGTACAGCGCCGCACCGAATCCCCCTCCTCGCGGATCGCGGGAGAGCCGCAGACCGGGCATCGGTCGGGGAAGCGATAGGGCTTTGACCCGGCGGGTCTTTTCGACAGATCGACATCGGCAATCTTGGGGATCACGTCGCCGGCGCGATAGACCTTGACCCAGTCACCTTCGCGAATGTCCTTGCCGCCGCGGATCGGATTGCCCTGCGCGTCCCGCCCGGCAATATAGTCTTCGTTGTGCAGCGTCGCGTTCGAGACGACAACGCCGCCCACCGTGACCGGCGCAAGCCGGGCGACGGGGCTGAGCGCGCCGGTGCGGCCGACCTGGATCTCGATCCGCTCGAGCCGCGTCCAGGCGGTTTCGGCGGGAAACTTGTGCGCGATGGCCCAGCGGGGCGTTGTCGAGCGGAACCCCAATCGCTCTTGCAGGGCCAGGTCGTTGACCTTGTAGACGACGCCGTCGATGTCATAGCCAAGGGTCGCGCGCTTTTGTTCAATCTCGGCATAGGCGTTCAGCAACTCCTCGACCCCGTCGCATTCGCGCGTCAACGGATTGACCTGGAACCCCAGCTCGGCCAGCCGGCGGACGGCCTGCATCTGCGTCCGGCCAAGAGGTTCCGACACCTCTCCCCACGCATAGGCAAAGAATCGCAGCGGCCGTTGAGCCGTGACCCCGGGGTCGAGCTGGCGCAAAGACCCCGCCGCCGCATTGCGCGGGTTGGCAAAGGTCTTGCCCCCGGTTTCGGCCTGACGTTCGTTCAGCGCGGCGAAATCCGCGTGGCTCATATAGACTTCGCCACGGACCTCCAGAACCCGCGGCGCACCTGACAGACGCTGCGGAATCTCGCGGATCGTGCGCGCGTTTTCGGTGACGTTCTCGCCCGTTTCGCCATCGCCACGGGTCGCGGCCTGAACCAGCAAACCATCTTCGTAGCGCAGCGATAGCGACAATCCGTCGATCTTCGGTTCAGCCGTGTAGCCCAGATGCGCATCCGGGCCGAGGTTCAGATAGCGCCTGATCCTTGCATCAAAGTCGCGTACATCCTCTTCGCTGAAGGCGTTTTCGAGGCTGAGCATCCGCACGACATGCCGCACCTTGGCAAAGCCTTCGGCCGGCGCGGCGCCGACGCGCTGGGTTGGGCTGTCGGGCCGCGCCAACGCCGGAAAACGCTCTTCGATGGCGCGAAGGCGAAGCTTCAGCGCATCGTATTCCGCGTCCGAGATCTCTGGCGCATCATTGCGATAATAAGCCTCGTCAGCCCGCGTTACGGCCCCGGCCAGGCGCTGCCATTCGGCGCGCGCCTCGTCTTCCGAAAGCATTTCGACGGGGCGCATGGAAGGATCCCCATTCGCCGGGCCCTTATCCACTGCCGTTGTTTCGTCTTCGCCTTCCCGACCGGTCCTGGACATGCCCGCCCCCAAATCTGGCCACTGGCGGTACTGTTACGTCCAGACCCGCCCAAGGTCCAGACGGGCCATGCCCACGCTGGCAGATCAGGCGCCCACCGCAAGCTTGCGAGACTTGTCGGCATGTTCACTTAATCTTCTTTCCGTGCAATTCAGGGAAAGGAGGAGCGTTCCATGGGACAATCACCGACAGCAAAGAAGCGCGGGTCGCGGGATGCG
>NZ_PRDS01000001.1 GCF_002927635.1 Albidovulum inexpectatum | reverse complement strand
GCGGCATCCTCGGTGATCGCCTCGGCGACAGCCGCGGCGATGAAGTCGTCGTAGAGCTCCGCGCCCTGCGAACTGTCGTCCCAGGTGACGCCGTAGGATTGCGACCAGTCCTTGTTCCGGGTCGGATGGTTCGAGCCGTCGTAGTCGACGAGATACGGCGGGTCGGTGGCGAACAGCACCGCGCGCTCGCCGTTCATCAGGCGGCGGACGTCCTCATGGTTCGTGCTGTCCCCGCAGAGCAGCCGGTGATCGCCGAGGATCCACAGATCGCCGGTGCGCGATACCGGATTGCGCGGCGGCTCGGGGATGGTCACCGGCGGCACGGAGCCCCCGGCGCCAACTTCTTCTTCACCGTCCCCCTCCGGCACGAAGGCCAGCAATTTGTCGAGTTCGCCATCGGAGAAGCCGACCAGCGACAGGTCGTAATCGTCGGCCAGCAGATCCTGCAGTTCCGCCGAAAGAACGGCTTCGTTCCAGTCGCCAAGTTCGGTCAATTTGTTGTCGGCCAGACGATAGGCCCGCCGCTGCGCCTCGGTCAGATGACCGAGCACGATCACCGGTGCCTCGGTCAGCCCGAGCTGCGTCGCGGCCAGTACCCGGCCGTGGCCGGCGATCAACTCCCCGTCGTCGCCCACGAGGCAAGGCACGGTCCAGCCGAACTCGGCCATGCTGGCGGCGATCTTCGCGACTTGGTCGGCCCCGTGCACCTTCGCGTTCTTCGCGTAGGGCTGGAGCCTGGTCAGCGGCCAGGTTTCGATCCGCTCGGGAGCGAAGCTCAGCGTCATGGGTGGCGTTCCGTGAGTGGTGGTGGAGTCCGGCTGCGCGGAGTCCACCGGAGTCCGGCCGGACTCCGGCATCCGCAGGGTATCCACCCAGCGTTTCCGGACATGCGTTTGAATTTGCTAATGTTTCAGGCGCTTTGAGGTGGACCTGGATTCCGGGTGGCTTCCCAAAAAATCGGCCCTGTCGCTGGCGATATTGCGCGCCAAGCCCGCCAGCATACGAAAACGCCCAGGAAGGAACCGGAAACTGCCGTGGGCTGGACCCCGGCCGGACCCTCGCTGGATACCGGGGTCCAGGTGGCCCCCGTCAACGCAGAGGGGAGAGCGAGCTTTCCAGCGCACTCTCCCCATCTTGCCTTCGGAATAGCATGGATCTGTTGCAGATGTCGAAGGAAAAAGTGTTGCAACACATTGGAGTCACTGCGCATTCAGGCGCGCGGCGATCTTGGTCAACGCCAGCTGCCAACGCCGCCATGCGGTCGTGCGGTCGCAACCGAGCTCACCGCTGATCTGCTTCCACGGCACACGGGCCGCGCGCGACCAGACCAGCTTGCGCTCCTCCACGCTGATCCAGAGCACCCAGTCGAAGGTCTGCTCGAGCCGGGTGATCGCGGCGGCCGAGGGCCACACCCGCATCGGCTGGGGTTCCATCGCCGCGATCTCGCGGCTGGTCCGCACGATGTCGGGCCAAGTGTTGAAGTAGCCCTGCGCCTTCACCGGCGGCAACTTGCGCAGCGTGCGGAACGCCTCCTCGAAATGATCGGCGACGCAGTCGGCGGTCCATTCGCGATCAGCCATGGCGCGCCTCCCTGTCGGAAGGGCGCGGGCCGTAGAGCTTCTCGCCGAGCTGTCGGACCAGTTCACGCTCGGGCCAGGTGAGGCGGTCGTCATCGGCGGAGACCGCGAGGACGCCCTGTTCCCGCCAGCCCTCGCGCTTGACCTGTTCGGGATCCCGGCGTCGGCCGCCGTAGCCGTGAGGATGCCATCTCATGCGACACCTCCCTTCGTCTCGATAGCCCAGAGCAGGATCGCGATGACGTCGGCCTCGTTGTCGTCGGCCGGGCTGAAGCCGCGGGCGCGGACGGCGGCGACCATGGCGGCCTTGTCGGCGTTGCCCTTGCCCGCGGCATGACGCTTGATCGTGCCGACCGGGACGCCGTCGTAGGGCACGCCGCGCAGCTCGGCCCATGCGGTCAGCGTGGCCATCAGCCCGCCGTAGATGTGGCTCGCGTCGGTGCCTGCGTGGCGGCGGACTTCCTCGAACCAGATCGCCTCCACCGGCCCGGACAACCGGTCGATCTCGCTCAGCCAGTTGGTGAAACGCAGATACCGCATGCCGCCCCCATCGAAGCGGCCGGGGCGAAAGCTGGCCGTGCCGGTGGTGATCAAACCATCATGGCTGCGTAGTGCCCAGCCGGTGGTGGTGCCGAGATCGAGGGCGAGGATGGTGCGGGATGGTGGATTCAGGGTTGCGCCCGGCTCGGTGCCGAGCAGAGTCGTATCAGCCATGGGTGGTCTCCTTTTCTGGTTGGCTGCTCGGGTGGAAGGCGACGGCGGTTGATGCTTGGCGGTACCGGCCGCCGTCGTCGGATTGGGTGGGTTGGAGGTCTACGCGGTTCATGGATCGATCTCCCGCAGCCAGTCCGGGACGGGTGAACCTCGGGAACCTGCCGCAGGAGGTTCACACGGAGGTTCACACTGCCAAGGCTCTGAATTCACGGGGATTTGTGAACCTCGCGAACCTTGTGAACCTTTTCCGGCATCCCTCTTCGCACGCGTGTGTGCGCGCGCGTGCGTAAGGGTTGGGAGAGGTTCACAAGGTTCACAAGGTTCACATTTGCCAGCCAGATCAATGGCTTGATCGTGTGAGCCTCGGTTCTGGAGGTTCACACTCGCGCCCCGAGGTTCACACGTATCGGTCCCTCGCGAGCCCGACTGCGGACGCGACGGTTGCTCCGCGACCTTCAGCTGCCACCTGACCGCCCGCCGAAACGTGCCCGCCTGAACCAGCCTGACCGTCAGGTCGCCCACCCGGAACACGCGGTCTCGCATTTTCTTGATGGCGATCCCGAAGCTGGTCTTCTGTGCACGGTCCGTGTGGCCGGTGATCGGGGGCGCCGGATCGCAGAACAGGGCCACGTCGAACAGGTCGGCCACGCCCACCTCGGCCGTGCCGAACCTGTCCCACCAGGCGGCGATGAAGGCGCTCCAGCCCGCGCCCTCGCTGTCGGAGGCCGCCATCATCTCGTCGAGGTTGCCGAGGAAGCCGGGGATGCCGGCGGTCTCAAGGACACCGCCGACGATCTGCGCCCAGTTCTCGAAGGAGCCGATGGTCCTCGTACCCCGCGGTTTGCCGGCGGCGATCCACGCCTGGCAGAGCGTCAGGCAGGCCGCGACCAGCCGTGCGCGGTTGGCCCGCACCCACACCATCAGGTCCGGGTGACGGAAGCCCGAGCGCTGCCATGGTTGCTCGACATTGGCATCGAGTCGGATGCGCACCAGGCGTCGCGCCATCTCGTTGGAGAACTCGGGGTTGTTGCCGGTCGCGATCCAGAGGCAGCGGATCGGCAGCCGCGCCATTTCCGATGCGCCGAGGATGCGGTCTTCCCAGAAGGGCGCGGTGAGTGCTGCGGCCACGGCCGAGCTGTCAAGCTTGGCGCGCAGGTTGTCGATCAGGATTATCGCGGGGATCTGACGCAGCTTGGCGGTGACGCGCTTGCGCCATTCCTCGTCGTCACGTCCTTCGGTCATGACGCTGGCGCCAGTGCCCGTGAGGATCGTGGCGATCGCGTCGACCATAAGCGTGGCGCCGGTCCCGGGCGTGGGTTTCTCGATCAGGTGCAGCGGGGTCGGCCCGTCGATCATGCCCCGCAGGAAACCGAGCAGCAGGAGCGCCACTGCATGGGCTCGTTCAGCCTCACCGGTGAAGGGGAAGTCGCCAAGCAGGTCCTCGCAGATGAGCGTGCGCGCCGCGGCGATCTCGGACGGGGCCGGCCTGGTGGGGATGTCCGGCACGGCAAAGCCCGGCGCCGGGACGTAGAGCAGCCGCGCATCGGGATGATAGCCCGGCATGGTGATCAGCGTGCCGCCTCTACCGAAGACCGGTGTGTTCACGATACCGGTCAGCACGGGCAGTGCCGGGTCGGGCGTGGCAAGGACCGACTTGACCACGGGCAAGGGTGGTGGCGCCGGGATCTGCTCGCCCTTGGCGTTCACGCGCACCCAACGGGCGAGCCGCGCCAGCATGTGGCGCAGCTTCTCCTCATTGAGGGCCGTGGCGACGGGACGGCCCTCGTCGTCGGGCACGACCCATGTGGGCTGGCCTGCAAGGCGGAAGAGCCAGGGGCAGCGGTTCGAGGCCATGAGCAGGCTCCAGACCTGCTCGTTCGCCCGCGCCAGATCGCCCTCGTCGGCGCGGAGTGTCGGAAGCCTGTCGCCCGAGCCTTGGTAGTTGAGTGGCCGGTGCTGCCCGATCTGCATCGCTGTCTCGGCCTCGACGACGCTCTCCGCGGCGGCGATCACGCGCGCCACTCCGGCGGAACCGTCGCTCAGCAGCAGATCGTTGAAGTCCTGTCCTTCCTCGGGCGGCAGGGCGATGGCGACGTCGCGCCCCTGCGCGCGCAGCCGGCGCGCGGCAGCATCGGCGGCGCGCATTCCGGCGCCCGAAGCGTCGTTGTCGGCGAGGATCACGATGCGCTGGGCGGCCGGGGGCAGTTCGACCTGTTCGAGCCCTGAGGTCGAGAGCGTCGCCCAGACCGGCAAGTCGGGACAGGCCGTCATGGCCGCGAGGCCGGTCTCGATTCCTTCCGACAGCGCCAGCCTGTCGCCGTCGCCGATGGGTGCGAGCCGCACGGCCCCGCCGGCAACGCGGCCGAGCATCTTCTTCGCCTTGTCGAGCGGCGCCTTGCGGATACCGCCGTCAGGGTCTGCCGCGAGCCATGTCCGGTGCAGCCCGATGACGTCGCCGTTCCGGTCCCGGACCTGGCCGATGAGTGCCGGGTAGCCGGTCTTCGTTTCGTAATGCGCCAGATCGGGGTGAAACAGCAGATCGGCCTCGGCCGGGACGGCCAGACCGCGGCCCGCGAGATAGCCCGCGGCCGGGGTGCCGGCGAGCGGTTCGGCTGAGGACAGGATGTGGACAATCTCGAGGCTGGCGTCCCGCTTGGGTGGCGGCGGCGTCGCTGGCGTCTGCCGCACTGGCGCGCCCGGGGAGACGCCCGCGACTTCTGCGGCCCGCGCGATCAGCGCACGGCCTTCAAGCCCGGTCGCCGCCTCGATGGCGCTGATCGGCCCGCCTCCCTCATTACCGTCGAAGTCGATCCAGTCGCCGGCATGGGGCCCGCGCAGGGTGATGACGCAGGAGCCGGTGTTCCGGGGTGCGTCGCCCCGGATATTGGCGAGCCGCCATTCGTCGCCGGAGCGGCGGCCGCGCGGAAAGAGGTCGGGCACCCAATGCGCGGCCGTCTCGCGCAGACGCTCGACGATCAGGTCGAGATCAAAGCGCGGCGCCTCGGGTTCGGGCGGGAGAGTGTCGTTGAGGTCAAGCATGGCATCCACCCTCCCGCGATGCGCTGTCGGCGGCCGGCGCGACCGCGTTGAGATCGAGCGTGATCTCCGCCGCTAGATCGTGCGCGCTCAACGGTCCGGCTTCGGCAGGGCGGAGCGACAGCCGTCCTTCCCGCTCGAGCGCGCGGGCCTGGTCTCGGGTGATCCCGAGGAAGCGAGCCACTTCGCCGATGGTGCAGACCTGTCCCTCGAAGACGAACCAGCGTGTGCTGCGTCTGTTGCGGGACTGCACGATCGGCGGCGCCCAGCGGCAGTTTCCCGGCTCGTAACCGCCGTCGGAAGAGATCCGTTCGAGGCTCCATTCCGGGTGCGGTTTGGGCCCGAGATCCTCGAGGAAGGCTTCGAAGCTCTCGGCCCATCGGCGGCACATCCGGATGCCACGGCCGCCATAAGCGCCATAGGAGGCGTTCCGCGGATTGCCGCAGCGCTTCTTCGCCGCCAGCCACGCCATGTATTCGCCGGTCGGCCGGGACTCGGCGGCATGGCCGTGACGCGTCGCGCGCGCGATCGCCAGGCACCCGCAGGAGCGGCTTCCACCGGTATCCGAGCGAAGCGCGCGTTGAAGACTCTGCTGCAGAACCGTCCTCTCCGTTCCGCAAGCGCAGCGACACGCCCACCTCGGGCGGGTCCGCCCTGACCGGGTTGCGAGCGGTTCGGCCGCCGCGACCACGGTCCAGCGGTGGATGCGTGCGCCAGGCGCGATCGTGTTGTTGATGCTGGTGGTCATGACAGGATCACGAGCCCCCATTCCGCGCGGGTGATGGCGGTGTAGAGCCACCGGTTGCGATCGGCGGCCGTGTGGCCGAACCCGTCATCCACGACGACGACCGTGGGGAACTGGCTGCCCTGCGCCTTGTGGCAGGTGATGGCGTAGCCCCAGCTGGTCTCGATCAGGCCGCGCCTTATCTGCCATTCGCGCCGCCCGCGCTCGGGGTCATAGGCGATGTGGTCCGCATACTCGCCGCGCCAGAAGCTCTGCCGCCCGGCGATGGTCTCGCCGTCTTCTGTCTCGACCACGGCGCTGAAGGCGAAGGCGTCGTCGGGGTCCTGGCGCACGTCGCTCAACGTCAGGAACATGCCGTTGATCAGTCCGAGATCGTGACGGTTCTTGAGGCAGATGATCTTCTCGCCGCTGCCGGTCGGGTAGTCGGCCTCGAACCCGGCCGCGCACTTCATGGCGGTGTTCAGCCAGCGCCGCGTCGCGTTGGTGCCGCAGATCACCTGGCCGCCGCGCAGCATCTGCTCCGGGCCGACGTCTTGGCGTGGCATCTTCCAGACGTGGTCGTCATGCGCGCCCATCGGGATCGGCGCGCCCTCCCGCGCCAGCGTCGCGAGCCGCAGGATCGCGCTGTCCCGGGCCTGCCGGTGCACCTCGGTCAGCATCACGTCGGGCGCCGCCTCGGTGAAGAATCCCGTGCCCTTCACGGGGGGCAATTGGCCCGGATCGCCCAGCACCAGGATCGGCTTGCCGAAGGCGAGAAGGTCGCGCCCCAGATCCTCGCCCACCATCGACACCTCATCGAGCACGAGGAGGTCGGCGTCGCGCAGGATCGATTGCTCGTTGATCAGGAACTTGGGCTGGTGGATGTCCTCGAGCCGCATCTCGAGTTGGGCGATCCGCGTTGCTGCAAAGTCGCGTTCGGCCGGACCCATCCCAGGGAGCTTCGAGATCAGATCTGCAAGATCCGCATGGACCCGCTCGATCTCCTCGGGCGTCGCCTCGGAGACGCGGTAGATCAGGCTGTGGATGGTCTGTGCCGGCGTGCCCTTGCGCGTCATCACGAGCGCGGCCTTGCCGGTGAAGGCGCCGAAGAGCACGCCGCCCGATGCGCCGGGTGTCATCGGCTCCAGCCCCAGCGCCTCGATCGCCTGCGCGGTGGTCGTGGTCTTGCCGGTGCCGGCATAGCCGAACACCCGAAACACCTGCTGCTCGTGGCGACGGGTCTCGTACCATTCGCGGATGGCCGCGATGGCGCGGCTTTGCATTTCGGAAAGCCTTATGGTCATGACTGGGCCTCCCAGCAGCGTGCCGAGAACGGGCAGAACCGGCAGAGATAGAAGTCGGGGCTTGTCGCGATCCGCGGCAACAGATCTCCCGTTTCCGCAGCGCGCAGCACGGCCACCGCCTTGTCGGAAAGCTCCTGCGCGGTCGCCGGATCGAAGGGGACGTGCTCGTGGTAGAATTCGCAGCTGTCCTTGTTCAGCGCGGTGAAGAGCGCCGACCCGAGGTCCATATAGGCCATGTAGATCTGCATCTGCCCGAAATAGACGGGCTTGGAGAGCCGGACGCCCTTCTTGACCGTGTCCGACCAGGACGACGCCTTCAATGCCTTGTGCTCCCAGAGCACCGGCCAGGCGAGGCCCACCTCCGGGCCGTCGACGATGATGCCATCGACATGACCCCGGATCTTTCCTCCGGCGGTCTCGAAGCCGAACTGGCCACCCTCGCGCGTCTGCGTCCGCAGGTCGAACCCGGCCAGCCGCAGCCAGCGGATTGAGAGATCCTCGAAGACATGGCCTGCGGCGAAGATGCGCAGGCTCCGCCCCTCGAGTTCCTTGCCGCGGTCGGGCGGTGTGTGGGTTACCTCGTAGACGAGGCGACGCGCGCAGGGCTCGCCGATCCGGCTGGCCCCGAGATAGTCGCGGGGCCGTTGCCCATCGCGGTCGGCTAGGAGGGCGTCGTCGAGCAGCGTGTTGATCCGGGCCCCGAGCGGCGGCAGGGAGTCCGCGGCGCGGCCGTAGACGAAGCCCGAGCGGTGATTGAGGTCGACCAGCATCAGCACCCCCTCAGAACGGCACGTCGCCGGCGTCGGACTGGCGCTGCATCGACGCCTGGAATCCGTCGACGCAGGCCTCGATCAGGCGGTCGATGTCCTCGGCGGATCGGTCGAAGAAGGGCTCCATCAGCCCCATCTCCGTCAGCGCCTCGGCCAGTTCCCGGCGCGCATCGCGGATCGCGCGGGTTTCCATGTCGGTCTTGTCGATCATTCCGTGGTTCCTTCTTGCATTGGCCGAGCCCGCCGTAAGGCAGGCCATGGAACAGAAGCGGTGGTACGGATGGCGGTCCCGGCGCAGGCCGTGGCAGTAGCCAAAGCCCCGGGCCTCCCGGCCGCAGAGCGCGCAGGGCACGCGGCTGCCGAGTTCGGCGCGGGTCACCCCATCAGAAGCAGGTCGAGCGCGTTCCGCTCCTCCTCGTCCGGCGCGGCGGTTCGGCGCTCGGAGGCCAGCACGATGAAGCGACTGATGGCGTTCGACGCCATGCATTCCAGATCGCGCCGGGTGAGGCTCGCGATGGGGCGGTCGAGCCGCCCCCGCGCCTCGAGCCAGCGCCCCATTGCAAGGGCCGCCTCCGTGGTGACATGCGCCTGCCATTCGTCCGGACTCACGGGTTGAGCCAGGCCGGGCCGCCGGCTGTCTTCGGCGCGGCGGACTCGGCGGCAGGTTGGGCGGCGGGCTGGGCGGACGGCGAGGACCACGCGGGCGCGGCCGGCGCCGCGGCGGGCTGCGACTGCCCCCAGGCGGGAGTTGCGGGCTGCGCGGACGCGGCGGCCGGCCGGGTCCTGTTCGAGGGCTGCGCGGGAACCGGTTCGCCGGCCATCACCTTCTGCCACTCGGGCGCGGTGGGCAGCACGACATGGTCAAGCTTGTTGGCGTCCTTGTAGGCGGGATTGCGGTTCGGCTCGATCTGGATCTTCGCGACGAAGGTGATCCCGTCGAGATCGGCGAGCCCGCGCAGCACGCGCTTGGCCTTCGCCTCCTCGCTCATGTCCTCGGGGTTCAGCCCAAGCGCGCTGTCGATCATGGCACGAAATGTCGACTTGGAAATCTTCCAGCCGATCGACTGGCCCTGTTCGTCAAGCTTGCCGCCCTGCACGGTGAAGTTCTGCCAGAACTTGCGCCGAGCATACGGCCCCTCGACCACGGTGAACTCGGCATCGAGCATCAGCACGTCGCTGCCCGGTTGGTTGGAAGGCTTCAGCAGCCCACGGTCCACCTCGCTCATCCCGTCCCGGCCGCCCTTGCGGATAGACATGGTCACCTTGGCAAAGGTGCCGTCGGGGATCAGGTCGCCGGACTGCTGCGGCGCCACGTCGTTCATGTCGAAGGTCATCTCGTTCATCCTTTCGCTGTGTCGTTGATCTTGGAGAGGAGCGCGCCGAGATCGGCGGGCTCGGTCAGGTCGAGTCGCCCCGAGCGATCCTTCGCGGGCAGGCCCCAGGGATTGCCGGAGCGGCAGACGAGGCGGCGCGTCTCGCCTTTCTCGGGGTCGTGCCGCCAGGCGGTAGCGCCATCGGGGCCGGTCTCGGGGGTGAAGAGGCCGAGGGTCATCACCTGGTCGACGATGCCGGGCAGTTCGCGCGCGGCCTTGCCGCCTTCCATCTGCGGCTGCCAGATTGTCCGGTTCATCTCGTCGGTGATCCGCTCCAGAATGCCGACGAAGATCACGGTTCGGCCGGGCGCATGCTGAAGGTGCTTCAGAAGCCCTATCACCTCGCGGGCGAGGAGCCCGTAGGCGCCGCGGGTGTCCGGTTTGCCGGTGCGCTCGGAGATCGCCTCTGGGCGGGTCCGGGCCCAGGCCATCGCCTGCCGCGTCAGGTCGGTAATGCTGTCGACGAACACGATGCGCTTGGTATCGAGCCGCGCGGCGAGTTCGGGATGGTGGTTCCGCAGATGCGCATGATGCGCCTCCGAGAAGTGCTCGTCAGGCTGCGCAGCCGGATTGGGGCCACCGATCAGGCAGGCAATATCGACGGCGTCGGAATAGCGGCGGATCGGCAGGCTGTCGCCGCGCCAGTCCTGCACCGACTTGAGCCCGGCCTCGAGATCGAGGCAGACGGTCTCCTCGGCGGGAAGCGTCGTCAAGAGCGTGGTCTTGCCGACGCCGCTCGGGCCAAACAGCGCCACGGTAGTCTTGCCTTGCGCCTCGCGCAGCCGCTCCTCGGCGGTGATGATCCTGAGCGTCATTTGAGCCCCCTCGCAGCTGCTTTCAGCGCCAGGTCGCGCCCACGCGCACCACCCTCGCGGGCAAGCTCGTAGAGCCTGCGCAGTGCCCGCAGCCGCTCGGTCAGGGCGTTCACCTCGGCGTCAAGGTCCATGATGGTGATGGCGAGATCGTCGAGCGTAGCTTCGGCGATCGGCGTGGCGTGGAGCGTTACGCCCGGCTGCGTCAGGGTGTCGGGCAGAGCCCTCAGTTCGTACCTGTGTTCGCGCAGGCGTTTGAGATCGTTCTGTCGCATCAGGACTTCTCCGATTGCGGGATGATGTGGAAGGCGGGCTTGCCCGGCCGCATGGTGCGGGCCGGCTCGAACCCGGCGCGGATCGCCTCGGGCCAGGCGGCGTATTTGCGCTCGGGCACCTTGTAGGTGACGTCGACATACTGGCTGGGGTCGTCGCCCGCAGCGCGGATGCGCGCGACCATCGCGGCGAGCTGCTCCTGATCCCAATCCACCCGCTTGGGCAGGTCCGCGACCACGGTAAAGTCGCCATCGTCAAAGCGAACCGCGCCGGTGTCCTTGCCCCGCGCCCGGCGCTCTTCCTCGGCGCGGGTCGCGTAGCGAATGGTCAGAGCGCCATCCAGGCGGGCCTTGGCTGCCTTCGCCTGCTTCAGGCGCTCGTCCACCTCGCGCTGCAGGATGGCGAGAAGGTCGACGGGAAGCCGGGCGATCTCGGCCGCGTCGAGACGAACGAGATCGTCGGCTGTGGGCCCATTGTCGGGGTAAGGCATGAACGGATCTCCATGATTGGCAAACTGATCGAGAAAGCGGCGCATCAGGCGGCCTCCGGCTCTGCGAGCAGCCGGTCGAGCGGCATGGACGTCGTCCGTGCCTTCGGCCGGGCGATGGCGAGATAGGCGAAGCGGTCGGGGCCGAGGCGCTGCTGCACGAGATGCACAAGGCCTGCCTCGCAGGCTTGGAAGGCGGCGGAAGCGAGCCCCGCGAGGCACTGGCGATCCCTGTCGGGCAGGGTCGACATGCCCGGCATCGCGTCGATCCCGAGAAAGCCCCGGTGGTATTCCAGCCGGTCCCCCGGCGCGGCCTGGCCCACCCAGGCGCAGAACTCGATATCCGTGAGCGGGCGCGCGGCGCGGGTCACGGGCGTGAACGTGGTGTGGAGCATGCGTGTCACTTCCATGTCCTGCCTCTACGCATCGGTCCCGGCAGGCGTCCCGGCCGGGTCCGGGGCATTCACGTAGATCGCGACAAGGGGCGTTCCGTCCTGATGGGCGCCGGCCTTTTCGATGCGATAGGTGCGGTGGCTCTTCAGGACCTCAGGCAACTCCCAGCGGCGGAAGAGCCCCGGGATGCGGACCAGTTCGCCTGTCAAAGCCTGATCGTGTAACTTCATCGGGTCATCCTTGGTGGCGGCCCGAGACGGTTCCGGGCCATTCGATCGAGAAAAGCCACCCGGGCCTGCGAAACGGGACATCGCCTCAGACGAATTCATCGAAGGCCTCCCGCAGACGCCGTTTGGCGCGCTGATAGCGTTTGCGCGCCGCCGCCTCGGACAGGCCGAGCGTTCCGGCGATCTCGCTTTGCGTGAAGCCATCGACCGCCACCCGCAGGACCAGGTCGCCATCGCGGCCGATCAGCTGTTCGACGTCCCGGCGAAGGAAAATCGCCTCGGCTCCGCAGGTCGATCCGACCGCGTCGGGATCGACGTCTCCAACGGATCTCCACCGGGCGGTCTCGCGGCAATGAGCGCGCAGGGCATCGCGCTCGACATTCCTCAGCACTGTCGCGGCGATCCGGCTGACCCGGCGCAAGTCGAGACCGCGCAGGGTCTCCGTGGCGCGCGCGAGCACGTCCGACGAGACGTCATCCGGGCTCCCTGTCTTGCGCCACAACAACCGCCGCCGGACCGCGTCGAGGCCGGGCCAGAGCGCGAGCAGCAACAGTGTCAGGGCGCACTCGGATGCTGGATCATCGACCTGGGCCGCACTCGTCAGAGCCCTCAGGATGCGGTTCTTGCGCTCGGCCGGATCAACCGCTCCGTGCAGCACATCGAGCAGCGCGGCTGGATCGACGAAATCGGCAAGCGCCGGGTTGCCGCGCCGGAGCGACTGGAAGGACTTCTGGAAACGCAGGGTGTTGGTCGTCATCACGAGGCTGTCGTGGATCTCGTGCCATTCGAAGGACATCGGACGTCTGCCTTTCGGCCAGGCGTCGGGCGCCTTCTCGTGGCCAGGTCAGGACGTCGCGCGTCTCTTCGGTTGCAAGATGAGAGGGGGCGCCCGCGTCAGATCGCGGACGACGGGGCCTTGTTCAGCGTGCCGCAGCCGCGGCAGGTGGCGACCGCGGGCAGGCTCACGAAATATTCGTGGCCACGGGCAAAGCGCAGGTGCAGCTGGCCGCCCCGGCGGACGCCGAGCAGCTTGTCGCAGCGCGTGCAGCGCCATTCAGTGTCGGGGTGATCGGAATCGCCAGCCGCGCGGCAAGCCCGGCCGGTCGGGTGCGCGTATCCGCGCTGGAAGTCGGGAGTCGGCATGGAAATGCTCCTCTGTTGTGGAGCCTTTCCAATAATCAGCGGTTTGTCAGACCGTCCCCCATCGCATGTTAGACCGTTGTCAGACGGGCTCTTCGACCTTGCCCTCCGGAGCATTCACTGATGGGGACTGCTCAGTGACCAGGCGCCAGTATCCGCGCTTCTCGCCCTTGGCGATGTAGACGTTCAAGATACTTTCCCAGGTTTTCGACCGGAAGGCCTGCTGGGGGCTGCGTGAGCCAAGCCCGTCCATCAACTGCTTGACCTGCACGTCCGGGCTGCCGGCTTTGCTGGCTGCCACCAGGCGCTCGAAGATCGAGATCTGCTCCGCGCCCGTTAGGTTCAGCGGATCCTTCCCCGGGATGTGCACAGTCGCCGACTGCTTGCCGGAACGGAGCACTTGTGGTGTCGCACCGCCGCGCGCGAGCGCGAAATTGCTGCGGAACGCCAGCTCGAGCCCGTCGCGCACGACCGCGAATTCCTCCTCTGCCGGCGCAATGTTCGACAGCAACGACACCACGACGTTCGGCCCGAGATGGGAGGGCATGTCCTCGCTGGCCGACAGCACGATGCCGACGCCGGCCTGGTTGCGCGCACGCATCGCCAGGTCCAGCCGTTCGACGGTCTTCAGGTCGTTCAGCCGCCGCGCGAAATACAGAGGAACCTCAGCGCCGCCGATCTCCATCGCACCAAGCAAGGTCAGGTCCGGGTCGAGGTTCTGTTGCGCCCCGCGCCGCGTCAGCAGCGGTTTCAGCAACCGCAGGATCGTCTCGTGAAGCCATTCCTCGTTGATCGAATACTTGTCGAGATCGTCGGCGGGCACGTCGCCGGCTTCCTCGCCGAACGGCCCTTCGGCGCGGACCATCCCTGGCTTCTCGGACGGTTTCACCGCCCCCTCACCATCGATGTCGCAATCTTCGATCAGCACGACGTCCTGGCGGTCGCGCCGCTCGAGCAGCCCACCTTCGATCAGCCGTTGAGCATCGAGACCGAGCTCGCGCAGGTACTGTCCCGTTACCTCATCCTCGACGCGGTCGTGCAGCTTGATCAACTCGGCAAACATCGCCCGCAGGTCTGTCGGGTCGATCTGTCGGAAGGCGCTGAGGATGCCCCACTCCTGAAGCAACATAAACCCGAGGCTGCGCTCTTCCGGATCCTTGTGGCTCTGGAGATTGCAGCTCTTCGTGCCCGAGATCGTGATGTTGAGCGTCCGCTCGGTCGCGTCCCCGGCCCGACTGTAGACCACCGCGATGCCAATCCGGCTGAAACGCTCGGCGCGCCGGAACACGTTGCGCGCGCCAAGATACTGGTCGGCGACCTCCTCGATGTCGTCGTCAATGGTGACTTTCAGCAGCAGCTTGCGCCGCCAATGACCGAGGCGCACCTCCGCTTCCAGGACGCGTGCGCTGCTGATGTCGTACCCGTCGAGGGCGGGCCGTTCGAGCGCCAGCGACGATCGGAAGCGGGTGAGATTGTAGCGCTTCCAGGTCAGCGGCTTCTGCGAGATATCATGGTTGAGCGCGACCTCGGCGAAGGTGTCGCTGACCTGCTGGCGAACCAGCGGGCTGTCCGCGCAGACCTCGATCTGCTGTAGCGACGGCGTGTAGATCAGCGTCGCCTCGTTGGGTGGGCGATAGTAGATCGCCGCGCGCCGGCCGTCGTGGCGATGATTGTAGACGCTGGAGAGCGGCCCCCCATGGCGCACGATCAGCATGATTGACGCCGGGTGAGCATCGGTCTTTGGCAGGTCGAGCGCACGGACGGTGCAGGAGATCGCCGGCTTGAGCTCGAGGGCCTTCTTGATCCTGTCCGACAGTGCCGTCTCGTCGATGGATGCCGCATTGAGCGGCGCCGCGTTTTCGAGATCCACCTCGAAGGCATCATAGAGCTTGCGGTGGTCGCGAAACTGTCGGGCGAAGTGGAAGCTCTCCGCATCCTCGAAGGTCTCGCGGGCATTGAGGAACACCCAGATGCTCCTGCAGAGCGGATCTGGCTGATCCTCGAATTCCGCCGCCCGTTCGTGATCCAGCTTTTGGGCCACGATGGTTTCCAGCGACGTGACGCCCTTGCCGCTGGCGAGGGCGCGAATGCGGCGTGATCGGGTTTCGGTCGGGCGAAGTTCATCCGGGTCAAATTCTGAGAGAATCTTGATCGCCTGCTCCCGAAACGCGTGAACGGCGTCCTCGTCTTCAAGATCGGGCATATCCTCCGGCAGGTCGAATTCTGGCTCGCTGTCATCGTCCCGAACGGCGAGCGCAGCACGCAGTAGATCGATCCGCGCATCTTCGATCAGACCAAGGGTCTCGGGGCCCAAAGGAAGAGACTTGCGCGGCATGAACACACCTCAATCAATTGCTGCTCAGTAGGGATACAATTTGGGAAGATTGCGGAGTCGCAGCCTGCGGGCAAGTCTTTTTTGTTCCTTCTCTGTTCCTGTCGCAGGTGTGGGTGTCCCTTTGAGGCTCGGGAGGTGGCTTTTCCTCTGTGACGCACCAGGAAAGGCACGCCGCAATCCCATGAAACGCCCCAACCCCCTGCCGCCCGACCAGATGACGCCCGCAGAGCGCCGCACCGAGCTGTGCGGCCTTCTGGCGCTCGGGCTGGTTCGGTTGCAGATGCGGGAGGTGGGCGAAGTATCTGACAAGACTGGAGAACGTTGCCTACACTATCCGCCCGACCAATGCCGTCATGCAACTCCAACTCGCAGGAGAGATGCATGAACAAGCCCGATACCATCCCCGCGCGCCTGGTCGCGCTGAAGACCACCTCGACGCCGGACCTGAAGGCGCAGTGGCGCGAGCTGTTCGACAGCGAGCCGCCACCCTTCAACCGGCGCTACCTCGAAAGCCGGCTGGCCTATCGCATCCAGGAGCTGGCCTATGGCGGGCTGAAGCTGGAAACGATCCGGCGGCTGGAGCGGCTGGGAGAAGACCTCGACGGCGGCGATCGCAAGAAAAGCCGCGTCCGCGCCGACACGATGCCCATCGCCGGCACGCGCCTGATCCGCGAATGGCAGGGCGTCGAGCATGTCGTTACCGTCACCGCCGACGGCTTCGAATGGCAGGGGCGGCCCTACAAGTCGCTGTCGGCCATCGCCCGCGCCATCACCGGCACCCGCTGGAACGGCTGGGTGTTCTTCGGCCTGAAATCGCGGAGGCGCGCATGACCGAAGTCAAGATCAAGCGCCGCTGCGCCATCTATACTCGCAAGTCCTCGGAAGAAGGGCTGGAGCAGGAGTTCAACTCGCTCGACGCGCAGCGAGAGGCCTGCGAAGCCTATATCGCCAGCCAGCGCTCCGAGGGCTGGGTGCTGGTCCGCGACCGGTATGATGATGGCGGCGTCTCGGGCGGCACGCTGGAGAGGCCCGGCCTGCAGCGGCTGATTGCCGACATCGAGGACGGGCTGGTCGATGTGGTGGTGGTTTACAAGATCGACCGCCTCAGCCGCTCGCTGGCGGACTTCGCCAAGCTGGTCGAGGTCTTCGACCGCAATGACGTGACCTTCGTCTCCGTCACCCAGTCCTTCAACACCACCACGTCGATGGGGCGGCTGACGCTGAACATCCTGCTGTCCTTTGCCCAGTTCGAACGCGAGGTGACGGCCGAGCGGATCCGCGACAAGGTCGCCGCCTCTCGCCGGAAGGGCATGTGGATGGGTGGTGTTTCGCCCTACGGCTACCGGGTGGAAAACCGCAAGCTGGTTATCGACGAGGAACGCGCCGAGCACGTCCGCTGGATCTTTGCCAGGTTCCTCGAGATCGGATCAGGCACGGAACTGGCGCGGGAATTGGAGGCCAAAGGCATCCGCACGCCGCGCGGCAACCGGATCGACAAGAAGTTCCTCTACCGGATGCTGAACAACCGCGCCTATATCGGCGAGGCGGTCCACAAGGGCAAAAGCTACCCCGGAGAGCACGATGCCATCATCGACCGCGCAACATGGGACCGCGTGCACGCCATCCTTCGGGAAAGCCCGCGCAAGCGCGCCGCGCGCACCCGCGCCGATACACCGGCGTTGCTCAAGGGACTGCTGTTTGGCCCCGACGGCGCGGCCTTCTCGCCGACCCACACCCGCAAAGGCGGCAAACTCTACCGCTACTATGTGAGTCAGACCGTGCTGAAGCACGGTGCTGGTTCGTGTCCGGTCGGCCGCGTGCCAGCAGGGGAGATCGAGGCGGCCGTCATCGACCAGCTTCGCGCCGTGTTCCGCCAGCCCGAGATCGTGGCGGGCACGTGGAAGGCCGCCCGCACCCACACCGACGACCTCACCGAGGACGACGCGCGTTCCGCACTCCAGCAGATTGACCCATTGTGGGACGAGCTTTTCCCTGCCGAGCAGGCGCGCATCGCGGCGCTGCTCATCGAGCGGATCGACATCGGCACCGAGGGGCTCGACATCCGGCTGCGCGTCGATGGGCTGCGCTGCCTAGCGCGGGAGATGCTGGCAGGTGACACGGAGGCAGCCGCATGAAACCCACGCCCGAGACCATCACCCTGCATGTGCCATTCCGCGTCACGAAGCGCGGCGGGCGGAAGGAGGTGCAGTTGCCCGAGGGCGCGCCGGTCCAACGCCGAACCGACAACACGATGGTCAAGGCGCTCGCCCGCGCGTTCCGATGGAAGAAGATGCTGGAATCGGGCGAGTACGCCACCATCGCCGAACTGGCGGAGCGCGAGGGCATCGCGCCCTCCTACATGACCCGCGTCCTGCGCCTGACACTGCTCGCGCCCGACATCGTCGAGGCGATCCTGGATGGAAAGCGGGGGCCGGAGGTCACGCTGGCGCGGGTGTTGGAGCCGTTCCCGACAGATTGGGCTGCCCAGCCAGACCACTTCGGGCAAAATGGCTGAAGCGGCCGTTCGTGCTCGACGCGGCGATCGACCGGTGAGAGCCCAAACTACCTCGTGCCGCCAAGACGGCATTTCGCGGTCGCAGAACGAAGGTTTCGGCAGGGCCGGCCCTAAACCGCCGTTGGCGAAGGCTCTCTACGCCGTGCTGCAGCTTCCCCAGAGCGGCCCTTAATGCGCACCGCAGCGTTTTGCTTTAACCGCAAGTCGGCGACCGGGGGGGCAATTCGCTCATTTACTACAAATGTTTGAATGGGGGAGTTTTGTAGTCGCGTTGCTTGATAACTTTACCGCGCAACAAGGCTCTGATGATGTGACCGCTCCCCGACGGCATCGATGTGCCAAGGTGAGCGGTCACATCATCAGAGTCGGATGGAGCAACCAAAATCGAAATCCGGGGCTGCAAAACTGTGCATCGCAACCCCGGGAAGGTTCATGCAGAGGGTGTCCAAGCGAATTTCTGGAATGGCTTATCGACCGGCGTATCTGCGATATGATTGGTGTAATTCGACATGATCTTCTGGCTATAGCCCAGGATCACCTCAAGGATGTTGCGCTTGGTAAAGCCTGCATCAAGGAAGGTCTGCACGGTTGCGTCCTCCAGATTTCCACGCTCGCGCCCCAGAGCCAGCGTGAAGTCCCGCAGCGCTTCCAGCCGTGCATTGGGCAGTGCGGTCTTGTCGCGTAGCGCATTTGTGATCGCGTCATCGACACCCATGCTCTTGGCGATGCCAGTGTGGGCAGGAACACAGTAGTGGCAGGCGTTTTCAACATTGATGGTCTGCCAGACGACGGTCAGTTCGTCCTTGTCGAAGCTCGAGTTCACGAACAGCTCATGGACTTGCTGATAGGCCTCCAACAGGCCCGGCGCTTCGGCCATGACGGCGTGCAAGCCGGGGATCATGCCGTAGGCTGCTTTGGATTTCGCCAACAATTCTTTGCTGCCTTCAGGGGCTGTATTCTCGTCGTGAAGTGTAAAGTCAGTCATCATTGTTTCCTTTTTAGGTTTGTCTGGTTTGGTAGGGTGTAAAAAATGGTGACGGTGCTTCGGGGGATGTTGAAGCCACCGCCACCAGTCGGGGAGATTTCAGACCTGCGTCCAACCGCCATCGACGACCAGCTCGGTGCCGACCACGTAGGAGGAGTCGCTGGACGCAAGAAACAGGGCTGCGGTCGCGATCTCGCGAGGTTCGGCAAAGCGTTTGAGCGGGATCTGATCGGCCATGCCTTCGCCCATTGCGTCAATCTCGGCTTCTGACATGCCTGCACGGGCATAGATCGGTGTGGCTACAGGGCCAGGCGAGATTGCGTTGACGCGGATACCGCGTGCCACCAGTTCACCCGAGAAGCTGCGCGCAAAAGACCGCACTGCCGCTTTGCTTGCCGCATAGGCTGACATACCTGCCATACCTTTGGTATTCGACACTGATGTGGTCAGCACCACCGACGCGCCGTCATTCAGCGCGTCAATACTGTGCTGAACAGTCTTAAAAACGCCTTTTACGTTCACATCGAAAACTTTGTCAAAGTGGTCCTCACCCGCTTGTGCCACAGGCGCGAAATCCGCGACACCGGCATTGGCGAACAGGATGTCCACCTTGCCAAAGCGGTCTTTGGTTGCGGCGAAAAGGCGTTTTAGGTCAGAATCTTGCGTAACATTGCCCTGCACACCGATGGCGTTATCACCTAAGGTTTCTACAGCATCATCCAGTGACTTCTGATCGCGACCAAAGATCACGACTTGCGCGCCTTCATCGATGAATGTCTTGGCGGTGCTCAGACCGATCCCGCTGTTGCCGCCGGTGATGACGGCGGTCTTTCCGGTAAGCTTGCCCATTTCGTTTCCTTTCAGATGGTACAGCAGTTTGCTGCGCTCCACCCGAATATGGGGCATGCGCCTTCCATATTGAAATTGAATGATAAAACATTCTATATTCACAAAATGAATTTACGTTCTCTGGATCTGAACCTGTTGGTCGCCTTTGATGCGCTTATGCGTGAGCGCAATGTCACCCGAGCTGCGCGCACCATTGGCCTGTCGCAACCAGCATTTTCCAACGCGCTGACGCGCCTACGCGATCGGCTGGGGGATGAGTTGTTCATCAGGACGCCCGAGGGCATGCGCCCCACCGCTTGGGCGCTTGAACTCAGCGGGCCGATTAGCTCGGCCTTGAATGAAATTCAGATGGCGCTGGATGGTGCATCGTTTGATCCAGCGACGGCAACACGGCTGTTCACGATTGCCACGCCTGATTATGCGACGATCACCCTCTTCCCAAAATTGCTCAGCCGCGTCCGACAAGAGGCACCGGGCGTTTCATTGCAAGCCATATCCCCCAGCATTCACTACGGGGAATATCTGGATAACCAGAGCGCCGATCTGGCGCTGCTGGCGTGGCCGGACCCGCCCGAACGGTTCGCATCTGAGCCCTTGTTCGAAGAGAAATGGGTCTGCACGATGCGCAAAGGCCACCCGATGGTCGGAAAACCACCGACATTGGACCGATATGCATCCGTGGAACATCTGCTTGTCAGCGCAACAGGGAAACGTCGAAACTGGATCGACGATGCAATGGCGGATCGCGGTCGCACGCGCCGCGTTGTTTATACGATGCCAACCTATGGCCCGGCACCGCTCATTTTGGAGACGACCGATCTTATCCTGACCTGTCCGGCCAGCGTCGCGCGCGAGTTTGAGCGAAACGTTGGTACACTCGTCTCTCCCTGTCCGCTGGAAACACCTCAAGCCATGCGCAGTGTTCACATGGTTTGGCACAAGCGCCTTGGAAACCACCCGGCCCAGCAATGGCTGCGCGGGATACTGCGCGAACTTGGTGCAGGATTTACCCAATAGGTATGGAGGCTTGCCCTGTACAAGCTTTGATCAGCTTCCCCGGTCAGGGGTTTTCAAACGCAGGCTCATAGCGATTGCCAAGGCGGCAGCGATGCCCGAAATGACGTAGCTTGCGCCGAAATCACCACTACGCTCAGCAAAAAAACCTGCGATAACTGGTCCTGCGGCTTGCCCGCCTGAAAAGGCAAATGTCAGCGCCGCCAGCGCATTGGCTGCCCCAGCAGTGCCGAAAAAATCTCCGGCCGAGGCAGCCATGATCACAGGGATACTCCAGGCCGCCAGCCCAAACAGAAGGATTGAGAGATAGAGAGCTGTTACGTCCGTCCCGGTGCCCACCAGAAGAAATGACAAAGCCAGCACCGCAAAGGCCATCGCCAGCCCGCGCCGTCGTCCAACCCTGTCAGAGATGACGCCGAACAATACGCCCGAAAAGATACTCAGAAACCCGAAAGAAGACCAAGCTGTACCCGCCGCCGTCGGATTAAGCCCGTATGCGTCGACCATGCTTGTTACGATGAAGGTGACATAGAGCATGTAAACCGCGCCGTAGATGGCAAAGATCAGGCCCATACTCATCAGCAAGCTCAGCTTCGCCCGCCCAATCAACGCATCGCGCGCGGTGCTGTGGTCTTGGGCGCGCCCGAAAGGTTCCTGTGCTTTTTGGACAGGGTGGTTGCGTAGCAAAGCGAAAGCCAGCATCGCGATAGCCGTAGAGATCGCAGCAAAGATGATCCAGCCAACCTGCCATGATTGTAGCCCGACGGTCGGCACCAACCTTGGAACGACAAAGCCGCTCAAGATGATGCCGAAACCCGGTCCAGACATCACAAGGCCCGCCGCAAGTCCCCGGTGCGATGGGAGAAACCAATGCGACATGACGCTCATTGAGGGCAGCACAACGCCGCCGCTGCCAATTCCTGTGATGATATACAGGGCGCAGAGTGTCGCAAAGCTTTGGGTCAGCGCCATCCCAAACATGGAAAGGGCAATTAAGATCAGGCTGAATGTAACGGTCAGTCTGGTGCCAAGCCGGGGTAAGATGATTGGGGCCAGCAAAACAGCAACCAGATAGCCCACCATATTGGCAAAGCCGAGAACCCCGCCTTGCCCGTATGACAGGCCGAGCGATGTTGACATAGATGGCAACATCATTCCGAAAGCAAACCGCGCAAGACCAAGGCCGCAGATCATTGCTGAAGCCCCGGCAAAAGCAACGACCCAGGCATAATGAAGCCCAGGCTTTGTGCTTAAAGGTGTTGTTGCGCGCATAGCGCCCCCTAACAATAGAGAGCCCACCACCAAAGTCAGTGGCGGGCCGTATTAACGCATCAAGCGCGCAACATGGCCATGAGCCAAGGGCGCACAGTTGTCGTCAGCACCAAGGCCAGGACGAGCCCAACAGGAAACGCCGTGATAAAGGCATTAAGCCAAAGCTCTCTCACAACCGTCATATCACCGAAGCCTGCTTCGGTTCCGGCGGTGATCACTGCCATAAGAGACTGCATGATCACCGCCATGATAAGCCCAAGCACGATCCGCAGTTTCATTGGGGCCAGCCCCGGCATGATCCGGGACAACAGTTTGTCAAACAGCCCCATGAGCAAGAACGCGAAAGGCAACAGGACGAACACAGCCTTCAGAAAGGAGATCCCCCAATTGGGCAAAAAGATTTCCGAAAAACCAGTATTGGCCCAGGTCATGATACCAGTAAGCGTCCCGGCAACACTGCCCATGACGGCTGCGACGATAGCGATTTTCTGCGGAACTGAACGATGGGTGGGGTGGGAAGTAGGCATAGCGGCCCTTTCAAGTTGGGGTGTCAGGACAGACGTGTTTTACGGCGCAGCCATCCGTTCAGAATCGCAAGTGCCATGATGATGACCGTCAGAACGGGTGGTTTGGATTGAAATGGAAGCACTTCGGCTGGGACGTCTGGATGCAGATGCACGTAGACGGCAACCAGCATGATGATCACGACGAGCAGTGTTGTGAGGGCGAAAATCAGATCGCTGATAGGCCCCTGCAACCGCTGCCATCCGATAAAATACCCAAGCAGAATGATCCCGGCGGTAATCTCTCCGGCCTGACCTGCAAAAGCGGATAGCGCCGGAAATGGTAGCCGGCTCAGCGCAATTTGCTGCGCAAACATGTCGGTGAAGGGCAGAAAGAATTTGGCGACGCCACCCAACAACAGGAACGCACCCAGCAGGCCGCTGAGCAAGCGGTTGGCATTGGCAGCCCCCGACGCGCCTGACCGTCGCATCACAAGATAAGAAATGAGAGTCACAGCGGCGACACCGCCGATGAGTGATAGCTCTTTTAACAGTTGGTCCATTGGATACCTCTCGAACTCAAACGGCGGGTGCGACTCGATATGGAATGATCGTTCAAAACCACATAATCAGTTTGGAACGATTGGTCAACACTCTTGCGCCGCGGTCGAGAACCATGGATAGATTGCCAGAGCAGACGCTGCACAAACCGCTTTTGCGCGCACAGAGGACCACGATGATGCCTTGGGAAAAGAGTTTTGAAATTGACGCCACTCTCGACAAGGCTGCCGAGGTTTTTTCCGTCAAGGGGTACGAGGCGACGTCGGTTGCCGATCTTGTAAAGGCCATGGGCGTGAACCGTGGCAGCCTTTACGCCACATTTGGCAACAAACACGATTTATTCAAATCCGTCCTGACCCGCTTTGTTGAAGAACGTCAGGCACAGACTTTGGCGCAGCTCGAAGCCAAACCCGATCCGATCGATGCGATCCTGTCGCTTTTCGACACGGTCGTTCATCAAAGCGTGACCGAGCGCGAGCAGAAGGGTAACCTGATCATCCACGCAGCATTGGAGTTCCCCAATCATAGCGAGGATATACAGGCCGTCGTGGATAGGGCGCTTAGCGCTTTAGAGGATTTCTTTCTCAGGGTGATCGAGAAGGGCAAAAAAGTACAACGAATTGACGCATCAATCGATGCGGGAAGTGCGGCAAAATCGCTGGTCGCCCTTACCGTTGGCTACCGGGTCCTTGCACGGGGTACCTTTGATAATGACGCGCTGCGACTCGTAAAAGACAGCTCGCTACGTATCATTGGTGCGTGAAACCATATGCGGGTCTTGTCTGGAAATAATTTGTAAACCTAATGCACGAGGCAAAGAACCTTGCGTGTGTCGACTCAGAGGCCAATCCTACAAAGACTTGCTGGCGCGACACTCAAAGTTTCCACACCCCGCCATCTGCCGAACGGCAGCTATTGCCCATGTAGCATGCCCCAGAACTTAGCGCAGCGAAAGTCTGGTTTCCGCCCGACGGGCCGAGACCCTCGCAAGTGCGGCAAAAACTGAGCGTCTGCGGCGAACGGCAGGAAAGTCCCGCATAGAGTGAGTTCAGTTGGCGTGCGGCGAACGGCAACTTCATGAAACGGTCGTCCCACCGGGGACGGACAGTTCCGGCGCAAGAGCGGCTGCAAGCGGTGGCGAAAGTTCGATTTCTGTTCCATCACGCCGGGTGCCACTGGGGTCGAAGTGTTCAGACTCATATCATGAAAATTTACGTAATTTTAATGCCTTACAAGAATTTCACCAAATCGGCGCAGTCATCAGGTTCAGAGAATATGGGGCGGAGAGAACGGGTTTGGGTGATTTCTTGCGTTCCGAGGTGAATAGCCAAACTGCTACAACCCTCGAAAACAAAAAGAAATTTCGGAGATGACCAAAAGTGGAGAATGCTTTCGCTGGGGCAAGTGGCGGAGGGGGATGGATTCGAAAGGTTGGGCAAAGGGAAGTGTCACGCGGCCGACCGCGCAACCGTTTTGGCCCGAAAAAGGCTTCCCGCGACAGGACAAGATCAATGCCAATCCACATCTTTCACCGTGGCACGGAGCGAATTCTGCCCCATCCGGCCTATGATCCGCAGAACAAGTGGCTAAGTTGCTGGGGCAATGACCACACGCCTGCCTGCCATAGCTGTTCGCCCGACGCCTCGGGATCGCGAGACGCTTCTGTCGTACCTGTCGCGTGCGGCGGCGATGCGGGGGCTGGGGTTGTGGGAGTTCACCTCGGAACTCGGGCTGTCGCAGAAGGCCTTGATTGCGTTGGATCCGGATGCGGTGAGCGAGGTTGGTGCCTTGTTCGAACTGTCACCTGACGAGGCAACGCAGCTTGTTTCCTGGTCACCGCGGCCGGTTGCCGGGGTGCGCATGCAATTCCGGAACGAACAGATCGTCTCGCGCGCGGTCGTGAACCCGACGATACGCGGCTGCCCCGAATGCCTGCGCGAAGACGCCGACCTGCCGGACCATGCACCGACGGACGGGATGGTCATCCGCGGAGACTGGCAGTTCCGGCATGTGGCGGTATGCATCCGGCACCGGATGGCGCTTGCGCCGCTGTGGACGGAGACACGACAAGCTTTCCGATTTGACTTCTCCACCCGGTTGAGGCGGCTTTTGCCCGATCTGATGGACAGGCGCTTGGCTGCGGAAACAACAGAGGTCACGGCATATGACCAATGGCTCGACACACGTCTGTCCTCGGGCACGGACTCAACGTGGCTGGCACAGTTCCCGATCGACGTCGCGGCACAGATCTGCCAGCTGCTGGGGGGTGAAGTCATGCGCCGACAGATCGTACCGGCTGGGTTTTCCGCAGACGGCCCGGCGCGCGCGGTGGGGTTCGAGGTGGCGCAGCAGGGACCGGAGGCCATCCGGGATGCCTTTCGCCAGCTGGCCGACCGCGCCTCTGGACCGAATGACGAATCCCGCAAGGCCTTCGGGCGCCTGCATGACTGGCTCTCCAACAGCGCGCTGGAAGATCCCAGATACGACCCGTTTCGTGACATGCTGCGCGAGGTGGTGCTAGATGTCTGGCCGGTGGCCGCCGGGACGAAGGTTCTTGGCGTTTCCCTGGATAAGCGCCTGCGCCATTCCGTCGTAACCGCGGCCGAGGACGCCCGGGTCTCGCCCGCCCTGATGCGGCGGCTTCTGGTCGCCGAAGGCGTGGTGCAGGCCGACGACCCGCGCCCCGATGCGCGCCTGACCTTTCCGGCAGAGGCGCTGGAACCCCTTTTTGCAATGATCGGGCGGCTGGTCGGACCCAAAGAACTGGCGCGGCGTCTGGGTTGTGGAGACCAGCAGTTGGAGGCATTGGCCATGGCGGGCGTACTGAACCCGCGCTTTCCGCCGAAGGCGACGCGGCGCGCTTGGGATCCGGCGGATGCAGAGCGGCTGCTTGCCGATCTGTCGCACGGGGCGGAGTCGATTGCGGAGACGGACACCGATTGGGAGCATGTCCACCGGGCCGCGCTGCGCGCCCGGGTGGGGATCGATGTGGTCATCGCGGCGATCCGCGCTGGCCAGATTGAAACAGGCCGACGGTCAGATCTCGAAGGCTATGCCGCCATCTTCGTGCGCAAGGAGGATGTGGATGCGGTCATTCGGCCCCCAAAACCTGCGCATCAGACCATGTCGGACTTCGCCAGAGAGGTCGGGCTGGCCAAAAATGGCGCGTTCCGACGGCTTGTCGAACACGGTCACGCCAGTGTGACGGTCCTATACAACCCGCAGACTCGCCGGCACGACCGCTACGTCACCCCGGAAGACGCGACGGTGTTCCACGCGCGGTTCACGACGCACAAGCTGCTGTCCACCACGCTGGGCGAAAGCAGCCGCGAGGTGGCGCTGCGCCTGCGCAAGGCCGGCATCCCGCGGTTTCGACCCGGCGGAGAGTATCTCGGCCCGATCTACCGTCTGGAAGATGTCGCGCCGGCAATGCGAAACTTGAGCGCCTGACAGCCTATCCCACGCGTCCTCAATGCAACATGGGACGGTTGGAGAGCATCTCGGCACGGTCGAGCATTCGGGCGACCGTGCGCAGATTCAGGCGGCAGTGGGACAATGCGCCGGTCTCGAAGAGTACAGCGAGTGCCTCGACAGCAGGCGCGGGAAGGCCACGCCGCGCGGCTTCGGTCATGGCGAAATCCCTTAGCTGCCCCGTGGTCAGATCCGGCAGATCCAGCACCACGCAGCGGCTCTGAAACGGGTCCGGCAGGCCCTGCCGGCTGTTCGCCGTCATCACCCAGTTGACCCAGGACATGTCCATCTTGACCTGGAAGAACGGGCATTCCCAGGTCGCCGCCGTCATCCGCTCCAGCAGCGGCAGGAGCGCATCCGTCAGCGTATGGCGCGCGCCTTTGTTGGAGTGGACCTCGTCGGCCTTCTCGATCTCGTCGATGATCACCAGCGGTCCGGCATGCCGGTGGTTCAAGACCGTGTTGACCAGCTTGCCCGCATGAGCGCTGCCCCAGCCGCGCTGGGATCCGGTGAGCGCGAAGGAGGCAGGCTCCCCCGTTGCGTCAATCTTGGCGGCAGGGACCTCCAGATGATGGGCCAGTCGCCGGGCCCAGAAGCTCTTTCCGATGCCGGGCGGGCCGATCAGGACCAGAGGGGTGAACCGGACACCGGGCAGGCCCTCGCGTGCCGAGGCCCGCAGCCCGTGCCAGACGGCTTCGGTGGCGGGCGCCATCCAGGGCATCTCGGCATGCAGCGCGGCGGCGATCTCGTCGGCCTCGTGTTCGGTGGTGACGCGGGTGACCGGCAGCCCGCCCCGCAAGGGTGTCAGCTTGGCGCGGTTCTCCTCGCTGAGATGAGACAGGCCGGACAGGGCGTCCAGCCGCTGCACGTAGCGGTGCGCGCGACGCCGGATTTTCCGCCGTTCGGCCTCATTCAGATAGTCGAAGAACTGATCCATCTTGTCACGATCGCCCTCATCGTCACCGGTCTGGGCGGCCTGGCGTTGCCTGCGGAGGGCGCGCAGGAATGTTTTCAGGCGCCGCTCGACTTCGTGCAGTGTCGGCAGGTCGTCTTCGAACCGCAGAGCATGGAATGGAATCGTGGTCGTGGCACGGGGCATCGCAGAATCCTTTCGTGGCGCGACAGGGCTTGCCGCGCGGGTGTCCACACCGCCGGGGCGGGCGGGCTGATGGGTGTGAAAGGTTCCGGAACCTGATTGCCTCCAGTGACGCGATCCGGGGCGATGTGTCAAATCAGGGGGTGACAGGGAGCGGATGGCGGGCAAGTTGGGCGCAGGATGAATGCCAGCAAGCCATTGCTTTTACGTCATATTATTCGTTGAAAGCAGGCTGCCGCATCATCTGGCCTACCGCCTTGCGCGCACTAATTCGTTCTTTTGCGCATAATTCTGGTTGCTTTGGCAGGCACTTATTTGAAAGTGGCGGCCCCGACAGGATTCGAACCTGTGACCTACCGCTTAGGAGGCGGTCGCTCTATCCTCTGAGCTACGGGGCCGCACGGTGTCGGACAACGGATAGAGAGGCCTCGTCCTTTTGGCAAGCGCGAGGCCCACGACCCGGTCAGGACTTTTCAAGAAAGCAGGCGACGCGGCTTGCCATTTCCTCGGCCGAGATAGCGCGGTCGAAGAACTCGACGAAGCCATGGCCAGGCAGCATCAGATAGGTCTGGGTCATGTGATCGACCAGGTAATATTCGTCCGACCGATCCTCGGGCACCTTGTAATAGGTCCGGTAGGCGCGCGCGACTTCGGCGATCTGCTCGGGCGTTCCGGTCAGGCCGATCATGCGCGGATGGATGTAATCGGTCCATTCCTTCAGAACTTTGGGCGTGTCGCGATAGGGATCGACCGAGATGAAGACCGGCGTGACCTCGTATCCCATCTCTTCCAGCACATCCACGGCCTCGGCATTGCGCACCGTGTCGGTGGGACAGACGTCGGGGCAGAAGGTATAGCCGAAATAGACCAGGCTGGGTTTGGACAGGACGTCGGCATCGGTCACGGTGCGGCCGTTCTCATCGGTCAGCGTGAAGGGGCCGCCGATCTCGACCCCGCCCGCCACGCGGCTGGTCCGGCATTCGGCGAAGGGGTCCGACACGCCCTTGCGCGAAACCGCATAGGTGGCGATCAGGCCGATCGCCACGGCCGAAGCCGCCGCGACCGCGATGATGACGTTTTTCTTCATGGCGACTCATCCATTGGATCCGGGCGCATTGATCGCCCATCCCGGCGCCGGTATCAATGATCCTTGCGGGGGATGCGACAACAGGACCGTCATGGACAAGCAGCTACAGCCATCTCTCGCACAGCCGGTCCAGATGACACCGCGGATCAGCGACTGGGTGCGCCTGCGCACTCTGGTGATGCTGCGCTGGGCGGCGATCTGCGGCCAATCCGTTGCGATCCTCGTGGCCGCGCGCTTCTACGGCGTCAGCCTGAACTTGCCGGCCGTCCTGTCCGTGGTCGGCGCAGCGGTATTCGTCAACCTTGCCACGATCTATCTCTACCCGCGCAACAAGCGGCTGAGCGAACGCGAAGCCATGGCCGCCCTTCTGTTCGACACGGTGCAGCTGGGCGTCCTGCTGGGCCTGACCGGAGGATTGTCCAACCCGTTCGCGCTGTTGATCCTTGCGCCGGCGACGATCGCCGCGACCGCGCTTGGCAGCCGGGCGGCGATGATCGTCGGCGGCTCGGCAATCCTTCTGGTCACGGCCATTGCGTTCGTCCACCTGCCACTGCGGCTGCAGGACGGCACCCCGCTTGCGGTTCCGCCGCTCTTTCAGTTCGGCTTCTGGCTGGCCCTAGTGATCGGCATCGTCTTTCAGGCGCTTTATGCGCGGCGCGTCGCGTCGGAAATCCAGGTGATGAACCGGGCCCTTCTGGCCACCCAGATGGCCCTTGCGCGTGAACAGAAGCTGACCGACCTGGGCGGCGTGGTCGCCGCGACCGCGCATGAGCTGGGAACGCCCCTGGCCACGATCAAGCTGGTCAGCACCGAACTGGCGCGCGAGCTGGCCGATGATCCGGAACTGGCCCAGGACGCCGCGCTGATCGCTCAACAGGCCGACCGCTGCCGCGACATCCTTCGTTCGATGGGCCGGGCGGGCAAGGATGACCTGCATCTGCGCCGCGCGCCCCTGTCGGCCGTCATCCGCGAGGCGGCCGAACCGCATGCCGATCGCGGCAAGGAGATCATCTTCGACCTGGGCGAAAGCGGCGAAAGCGCGCGCCGCCAACCGGTGATCCTGCGCCGCCCGGAAATCATCCATGGCCTGCGCAACCTGATCCAGAACGCGGTCGATTTCGCGCGCCACCGGGTATGGGTCGAATCGTCCTGGTCATCCGACACGATTACCGTCACCATTGCGGACGATGGCGCGGGCTATCCCGTCCAGATCCTTGACCGGATCGGCGAGCCGGATCTGCGCCTGCGGCGCGAGGACGGCCTACACCGCCCAGGTTATGAAGGGATGGGGCTGGGCCTGTTCATCGCCAAGACACTGCTGGAACATACCGGCGCGCGGCTGCGCTTCGCCAATGGCTCGGATCCCTTCCTGACCGAAAGCGAGCGCCCCGATCGCAGCGGCGCAATCGTGACCGTCACCTGGCCACGCCGCGTCATCGAGGCCACCGATCTGGGTGCCCTTGGCGAAAACAGACCCATCGCGGAATGAATCTGCCGCTTGCTCGCCCTAAAGTTGAGCCGTTAAAGACACATTAAATTTCTAAGTGATTCGCCATGGGAAGGTGAAATGCGCGGCGGGCCATGACCCCGCCGTGGCCAAGAGGGACGGTTTGACATGGCTCTACCGTGGATTCAGCTGGCCGGAATTGCGGCTTCCTCGACATTCGCCGCCATTTCGGCGCTGTTGATCTGGTCGCGCCTCGCGGGACATCGCCGCCATACGGACCTGGGCAGTCCCGTCACCGGGGATCCGACCGCCGAGATTCTTCTTTTCGACGGACATGACCTGATCGACGCGACACGCGCCGCGCGGCGGCTGGTTGATGGGCTGCCCGGACCGGGCAGCAAAAGGGACCGGGTTCTGGCGTTCCTGCGCGACCGGATCGCGGGCCTCGACGACGCGCTGGAAACCCTGCCCCGGACCGGATCGGTCATGCTGCACGACCGGCATGGCGCCCTGCATCTGCGGGCGGAATGGCTGGCGGGCCGCCTGCGCCTTTGCCTGTGGGATGCGTCGAAGCTTTCGCCCGTCTTGCCGGACCCGCTTTGCCTGCGCGCCCAGGAGGAAGAGCTGGACCTGTTGCGCGGCATGATGGGGTCGGCGCCGATCCCCATCTGGCGCACCGCGCCCGATGGTTCCGTGACCTGGGCAAACGACGCATACCTGAAACTTGCCGCCCAGCAGGGCAATACCGTTCCCGAGTCGCTGAGCTGGCCCATCCCCGTTCTCTTTCCCGGTCCGCATGACGCCGACCAGCCGCGGCGGCGGATGCTGAAGCCCACCGGTCAGGGTTCGGCACGGTGGTTCGAATGCCATTCCCGACCCGACGGCGAGTCGCAGGTGCATTATGCCTTGCCGGCCGACGCCGCGGTTCGGGCCGAGACATCCTTGCGCGATTTCATCCAGACGCTGACCAAGACCTTTGCCGATCTGCCGATCGGTCTTGCCATCTTCGATCGTCAGCGGCGGCTGACCCTGTTCAACCCCGCGCTCGTCGATCTGACCTCGGTCGAGGTGGACTTCCTCTCGGCCCGGCCGACGCTTGGCGCCTTCTGGGACCGCCTGCGCGAGGCGCGTGTCGTTCCCGAACCGCGAGACTGGCACGACTGGCGTGCGCGCATGACCGAACTGGCCGAAGCCGCGGCGTCGGGCTGTCACGAGGAAACCTGGACGCTGCCCTCGGGCGAGACCTGGCGGGTGACCGGGCGGCCTCATCCGGATGGCGCGGTCGCCTTTCTGTTCGAGGACATCAGCGCCGAGATGACCCTGACGCGTCATTTCCGCGCCGAAATCGAGATGGGCCAGTCCGTCGTCAACAGCCTGCGCAGCGCGATCGCCGTCTTTTCACCGGCCGGGACGATGCTGTTGTCGAATGCCGCCTATGACGCGCTGTGGGGGACGCAGACCACCGACCGGGTATCGCCCGTCACGATCACCGATTCCCTGCGCCTGTGGCAGAAACACGCGCGCCCCTCGCCGATCTTTGGCGAGATCCGCGACTATATCGCCAATCTCGAGGAACGCACCGACTGGGACGCCGACATCGTCCTGACATCGGGCGAGCGCGTCGCGTGCCGCGTCTCGCCGCTGGCCGGCGGTGCGACGCTGGTCGAATTCGACCCTGTCCGACCGGCGCTCTTCGACCTGACGCCGATCCGCGCGCCGCTGCCGGTTCCGGTCGCGCTTTAGACGGGCGCCCTTGCGCCGGGCCGCGCGGGCGGTAAAAGTCACGCCATGAGCGCGCCCGACATGCCCAAGGACGACCCAAGCGGGGACAATGCCAGCGACCTGTCGCTGACGCTGAGGCTTGCAGACGCCGAGGCGACCGCTGATCTGGCGCGGCGCATCGCGCCGCATCTGCGCGCGGGCGACACGATCCTGCTGTCCGGTCCGATCGGCGCGGGCAAGTCGCATTTCTGCCGCAGCCTGATCCAGGCGCGGCTTGCCGAACTGGGCCGTGTCGAGGACGTTCCCTCGCCGACCTACACGATCGTCCAGGTCTATGACGCGGGCGAAGTCGAGATCTGGCATGCCGATCTGTATCGCCTGACGGGCCCGGACGAGATCGTCGAGCTGGGCCTGGAAGAGGCCTTCGAGGCCGCCATCTGCCTTGTCGAATGGCCCGACCGGCTGGAGGATCTTGCACCAGAGAATGCGCTGTGGCTGGACCTTGCGCCGTCGCAGGACAACGATAGTCGCAAGGCAAGCCTGCGGGCAACGGATCGCCGCTGGGCCCCGATCCTTCGACAACTCGCGCAGCCGGGGCCCATGGCATGACCCGACGTGCCCCGCTGATCGCGGATTTCCTGAACCGCGCGGGCTGGTCCGGCGCATGCCGCACACCGCTTGCGGGTGATGCCTCGTCGCGCCGCTATGAGCGGCTGACCCTGGGCACGCGCCGCGCGATCCTCATGGATGCCCCGCCCGAGCTGGGGGAAAGCACGGCGCGGTTCGCGCGCATGGCGCTCTGGCTGCGCGGCCACGGCTACTCCGCGCCCGACATCCTGGCCGAAGACCACGCCGCTGGCCTGATGCTGGTCGAGGATCTGGGCGACGACCTTCTTTCGCGGGTCGTCAATGCCGATCCCGCGCGCGAGACCGAAATCTACCTTTCGGCCTGTGACCTGCTGCTCGACCTCGGCACCCGCTCGGTGCCCGAATTCGTCGCGCCGCTGGACGCCGGCGGGCTTGGCGATCTGGTGGCGATCCTGGCCGATCATCATGTTCGCGGCTTGGGCGGTGACCCATCGGCAGTGGCGGATATTCCGGCCATCGTCACACGGCTTTGCGCGACGATTCTGGACGAAACCCGCGTGGTCAGCCTGCGCGACGTGAATGCCGACAACCTGCTGTGGCTTCCCCGTCGCGCGGGCCTTGCGCGGATCGGTCTGCTGGACTTTCAGGACGCCGTCGCCGCACATCCCGTCTATGACCTCGTTTCGCTGCTGCAGGACGCCCGGCGCGACGTGGGCGAAGATACCGGTGCCGCCCTGCGGCGCCATTGGTGCCGCCGGACGGGCATGGACGAGTCCACGCTCGACCGCCAGATCGCCTGCCTTGGCGCGGCCCGGGCGCTGCGCATCCTGGGCGTCTTTGCACGGCTGGCGATGGTCCATGGCAAGACGCGGTATCTGGACATGATGCCGCGCGTCTGGGCCCATCTGCAGGCCAATCTGCGCCATCCCGCGCTGGCACCGCTGAACCGCGCCGTCCTGGCCGGCCTGAACGCCCCCACCATGGACCGCCTTGACAGGCTGAGAACGACATGCCCCAGACCCCGCACGCCGTGATGCTCTTTGCCGCGGGCCTGGGCACGCGGATGGGGCCGTTGACCGCCGACCGGCCCAAACCCCTGGTCCCCGTCGCGGGCCGGGCGCTGATCGATCACGCGCTGGGGCTCGTCGATGCCGCTGGGATCGGACGGATCGTCGTCAACCTGCACTACCGCGCCGACCAGCTGCGCGCCCATCTGGCCGGGCGGGCGGACATCGCGCTGTCGGACGAAAGCGAAAGGCTGCTGGAAACCGGCGGCGGGCTGCGGCAGGCCCTGCCTCTGCTGGGGCCGGGGCCGGTCTTCACGCTGAACACCGATGCCGTCTGGACCGGCGCCAACCCCCTGGCGCAGCTGCGCGCGGCCTGGGACCCCGCCCGGATGGAGGCGCTGCTGCTGCTGATCCCGCGCGACAACGCGCTGGGTCACGCCGGGCAGGGGGATTTCGACCTTGGCCCCGACGGGCGGCTGCGCCGGGGCCCGGGCCTTGTCTATACCGGCGCACAGATCATCCGCACCGAGACGCTGCCCGCCATTGCCGAAGACGTCTTCTCGCTGAACCGGCTGTGGGATGACATGCTGGCGCGCGGCACCGTCTTTGGCTGCCTGCACCGTGGCGGCTGGTGCGATGTCGGCCGGCCCGATTGCATACCGATTGCCGAAGCGATGCTGAAAGGGCAGGGCGATGTTCCAACCAAATGAAGCACCACGCCTGTTTGCCTGCCCCCCGGGCGCGGATTTCGCGGCCGCGCTTGTCGATGGCCTGATCACGCGCATGGCCGACCGCCCGCCCGAGTCCATGGCGCGGGTGACGCTGTATCTCAACAGCGCGCGGATGATGCGCGCGGTGCGCCGGGCCTTCGATCTGCGCGGGGCAAGGCTGTTGCCGCGACTGCGGCTGGTCACGGATCTGGCCCAGATGCCCGTACCGGGCCTGCCCGCCCCGATGCCACCCCTTCGGCGCCGGCTGGAACTTGCCCGGCTGATCGCGGCGCTCATCGAGCACCAGCCCGATTTCGCCCCCGGTGCGGCCGTCTTCGACCTGGCCGACAGCCTTGCCGCTCTGATGTCCGAAATGCAGGGCGAGGGTGTCACGCCCGACGCGCTGGAATCGCCCGATCTGGTGCAGGATCACGCCGAACACTGGGCGCGCAGCCTGACCTTTCTGCGCATCGCCGGGCAATTGTTCCCGCCCGAAACGCCTCTTGATGCCGAAGGCCGGCAGCGTGCCGTGGCCGACGCGCTTGCCCGGCGCTGGGCCGAGAACCCGCCGCGGGACCCGGTGATCGTGGCAGGGTCCACCGGCTCGCGCGGGGCCACGGCCTTGTTCATGCAGATGGTGGCCCGGTTGCCGCAGGGCGCGGTCGTCCTGCCGGGCTTCGATTTCGACATGCCGCCCGATGCGTGGGACGCGCTGGAATCCGGCGCGATGCCGGATGAAGACCACCCGCAATACCGCTTTCTGGCGCTGGCCCGTGCTTTGGGAATTTCCCCCCGGGCTGTCCGGCCCTGGACCGACACGCCGCCGCCGGACCCGCTGCGCAACCGTCTGATTTCGCTGGCATTGCGACCCGCGCCGGTGACCGACCGCTGGATGGCCGAAGCCCCCGCGCTGGGCCCCGTTCACCCGGCCACGCGCGAATTGACGCTGATCGAGGCGCAGGGCGAGCGGCAAGAGGCGCTGGCCATTGCCCTGATCCTGCGCGAAGCGTCCGAGCACGGGCAGCGCGCGGCCCTGATCACGCCCGACCGCAACCTTGCGCGCCGGGTCAGCGCGGCGCTGGACCGCTGGGACATCCGCCCCGACGACAGCGCTGGCCAACCCTTGGTGCAAAGCGCGCCCGGGCGCCTTCTGCGCCACACCGCGCAGCTTTTCGGGCGCCAGATGACGGCCGAGACGCTGGTCGTCCTGCTCAAGCATCCCTTGACCGCGACCGGCGGGCAGGGGCGGGGCGACCATCTGCGCTTTTCGCGCGATCTGGAACTGGATCTGCGCCGCTACGGACCGGCCTTTCCAACCCCACAGGCCCTGCTTGCCTGGGCGCAGCGCAAGGAGGACCCCGACCGAACTGCCTGGGCCGCGTGGCTGGGCAAGGTTCTGGAAGGGTTCGACCGCAGCGGCCATCGCACCCTTGACGCGTGGATCGCGGACCACCTTGCCGTGACCGAAGCCCTTGCCTCCGGCCCGGGCGGCAGCGTCGAGGCCAGCGAATTGTGGCGCACCGAGGCCGGACGCGAAGCACAGACCGTGATGCAGGACCTGATGCGCGAGGCCGCGCATGGCCCGGCCATGTCCCCCGGCGACTATGCCGATCTGCTGGCCGGTCTGTTGCGGCCCCGCAGCGTGCGCCATGCCGAGGCCGTGCATCCCCACATCCAGATCCTGGGCACGCTGGAGGCGCGCGCGCAGTCGGCGGAACTAGTCATCCTTGGCGGGCTGAACGACGGGATCTGGCCCGCGCTTCCGGCTCCCGACCCCTGGTTGTCGCGCCAGATGCGCCACAGGGTGGGGCTGTTGTCACCCGAACGGCAGGTCGGGCTGTCGGCGCATGATTTCCAGATCGCCGCCTGCGCGCCGCGCGTGGTCCTGTCGCGCGCGATCCGGGATTCCGAAGCCGAAACCGTGCCGTCGCGCTGGCTGGCGCGGCTGACCAACCTTCTGGGCGGCCTGCCCGATCAGGGCGGCCCCGCGGCATTGGAGGAGATGCGCGCACGCGGCACGCGATATCTGCGGCTTGCCCAGGCGATCGAGGATGCGCCGCGCCGGCCGCCCGAACCGCGGCCCGCGCCCCGCCCGCCTGTCTCGGCACGTCCGCGGACCTTGCCCGTGACGGGGATCACCCGGCTGATCCGCGACCCTTACGCCGTCTATGCGCGCGAGATCCTGCGCCTGCGGCCGCTGGACCCGTTGCGGCCCGAACCCGATGCCCGCCTGCGTGGCGAGGTTCTGCACGAACTGGTCGAATGCTTCATCCGCGACTGGGACGGCGGTGATCCCCACGAGGCCCGCGCGCGCCTGCTGCGGCTGACCGACGAAGTTCTGGAACGGGGCGTCCCGTGGCCCAGCGCCCGGCGCATCTGGCGGGCACGCATCGCACGCCTGGCCGACACCTTCATCGCCGAGGAGATCGAGCGCCGCGGAAAGGGCAGCCCCGCCCTGATCGAGCAGGAGGGCAGCGTCGCCCTGCCGGACCTGGATTTCACACTTCGGGCGCGGCCCGACCGGATCGACCTTCTGGCGAATGGCCGGGTCCATATCTACGACTACAAGACCGGCAAGCCGCCCAGCCCGGCCCAGCAGCGCGCCTTCGAAAAGCAGCTGATCCTCGAAGCAGCGATGGTCGAACGCGGGGGATTTTCAGCCCTTGGGCCGCGCAAGGTCGAAGGCATTTCCTATATCCAGATCGGCGGTGAAGGGCGCGAAAGTCCGGCCGAGATGGAAGACGGCCAGATCGAAGAGGAATGGCAGGGGCTGATCAAGCTGATCCGCCGCTGGATGCAGCGCGAAACCGGCTATGTCGCGCGCCGCGCCGTCTTCGAGTCGCGCCGCGTGGGCGACTACGATCACCTTGCGCGCTTCGGAGAATGGCAGATGAGCGACCGGCCGACCCCCATCGATGTCGGACCGCAAGAGGAGACCGGCCAGACATGAGACGCGACGACGCGACCGAGGCACAGGTCCGCGCGGCCCAGCCGGGCCAGTCCACCTGGCTGTCGGCCAATGCGGGTTCGGGCAAGACCCGGGTTCTGACCGACCGGGTGGCGCGGCTCTTGCTCGATGGCACCGATCCGGGCCGCATCCTGTGCCTGACCTATACCAAGGCCGCCGCCAGCGAGATGCAGAACCGCCTGTTCAAGCGGCTGGGCGAATGGGCGATGCTGCCCGAACAGAAGCTGCGCGAGGCGCTGCACGCGCTGGGCGTCGAGCAAGCGATCGACGCCGACACGCTGGCCCGTGCCCGCCGGCTGTTCGCACGCGCGATCGAAACGCCGGGCGGGCTGAAGATCCAGACCATCCATTCCTTCTGCGCCTCGCTCTTGCGGCGCTTTCCGATCGAGGCCGGGATCTCGCCCGCCTTCCGGGAACTGGACGACCGCAGCGCCCGGCTGATCCGGCAGGACATCCTGGAAGAGATCGCCTCGGGCCCCGAGCGGGAGGTCTTCGACGCCGTCGCGGCCAATCTTTCGGGCGACGATCCGGCCGCGCTTCTGGACGAGATCTGCCGCAATGCGCCCGCTTTCGCCGAACCGGCCGACCGCGCCCGCATCGCGGCGCGGTTGGGCCTGCCGCCGGACTTGGACCGCGAGGCCTTGCTAGGCGACGTGTTCCTGGGCGGCGAAGCGGAACTGCTTGGCCAACTGGTGCCCATGCTGCTTGCCAGCGGGACGAACGACCGCAAGGCGGGCGAACGGCTTGCCCCGATCATCGGCACCTTGCCGGGCATCGAGGCCATGGCGGTGCTGGAGACGGTCCTTCTGACCGGCAAGGGCGCGAAGGAGCCCTTTACCGCCAAGATCGGCGCCTTTCCCACCAAGGCGGTCCGGGAAGGGGCCGCGGGGCTGATGGGCCCGCTCGAGGATCTGATGCGGCGCATCGAACGGGGCCGGCCCTTGCGTCTGGGGCTGATGGCGCTGGAACGCGCCGAGGCGCTGCACCGCTTTGCGCGGCTTTTCCTCGACCGTTACCAGGCGCGCAAGACGCAGGCCGGCTGGGTCGATTTCGACGACCTGATCGCGCGGGCCGCGGCGCTGCTGTCCGACCCCTCGGTCGCCGCCTGGGTCCTGTTCCGGCTGGATGGCGGCATCGACCACATCCTGGTGGACGAGGCACAGGACACAAGTCCCGAGCAATGGCAGGTCATCGAAAGGCTGGCCGAGGAATTCACCGCCGGCCAGGGCGCGCGCGACGTCGTACGCACGATCTTTGTCGTCGGGGACAAGAAGCAATCGATCTATTCCTTCCAGGGCGCCGATCTGGCCGCCTTTGACCGCATGCGCGAGCATTTCGCGCGCAAGCACGCGGCCGCCCGGGTGCCGTTCCACCAGATGGAACTTCTGCATTCCTTCCGGTCGTCCCGCGCGGTGCTGGATGTCGTGGACAACACGTTCGACGACCGCGTGCGGGCGGGTCTGGGCGGAGAGTTCCGCCATATCGCCTTTCGCTCGGACATGCCGGGCCGCGTGGACCTGTGGCCGGCCATCCCGACGGCCGAGAAGCCCGAGGAAAAGGAATGGTTCGACCCGACCGACATCCTGCCCCAGGATCACCACACGGTGCGGCTGGCCCGTCGCATCGCGGCCCATATCCGCGGCCTGATCGATGCAGGCACGCAGATCCCGCAGGAGGACGGCACCGCGCGCCCGGTGCATGAGGGCGACTTTCTGATCCTTGTCCAGCGCCGTTCGGACCTGTTCCACGAACTGATCCGCGCCTGCAAGGCCTGCGGTCTTGCGGTGGCCGGCGCCGACCGGCTGCGCATCGGCGGCGAGCTGGCGGTGCGCGACCTGCTCGCGGTCATGCGGTTTCTGGCCACGCCCGAAGATGACCTGTCGCTGGCCGAGGCGCTGCGCTCGCCGCTCCTGGGCCTGACCGAGGCGCAGCTTTACGATCTGGCCCATGAACGCGGCAAGGGCGCCTATCTGTGGCAGGCCCTGCGCGACCGGCAGCAGGACTTCCCCGGCACCGTCGCCATGCTGCGCGACCTGCGCGACCGGGCCGACTTCCTGCGGCCCTTCGAGATCCTCGAACGCATCCTGACCCGCCATGACGGCCGCCGCCGCCTGATCGCGCGGCTGGGACCAGAGGCCGAGGAAGGGATCGACGCGCTTCTGTCGCAGGCGCTGGCCTATGAACAGGCCGAGGTGCCCAGCCTGACGGGTTTCCTGGTCTGGATGCAGACGGGCGAGGTCGAGATCAAGCGCCAGCTCGATTCCGCATCGCGCGCGCTGCGGGTGATGACCGTCCATGGCGCCAAGGGGCTGGAGGCCCCGATCGTCATCCTGCCCGATACCGCCAAACCGCGCGAGGATGTCAGGGACCAGATCCTCGATCTGGACGGCCTGCCGATGTGGAAGCTTCGGTCGCAGGACAGCCCGCAACCGTTGATCGACGCGCGCGAAGAGGTCCTGCGTCGTCAGCGCGAAGAGAGGATGCGGCTGCTCTATGTCGCCATGACCCGCGCGCGGGTCTGGCTGATCGTCTGCGGCGCGGGCGAGGTGGGGCAGGGCGCGGACAGCTGGTATTCGCTGGTGGCAGATGGGGTCGAACGCGCCGGCGCCGCCCGGGCCGAAACCGATCTGCCGCCGCCCGACCCCGATGCAAGCCCCGGCGCGGGCGAGCCCGACCCGGTCCTGCGTCACGAACACGGCAGCTGGCCGGTGCCCGCGATGCCCGCGGCATCAGCCGCCGACGGCCCGACCCGCGCGCCCCTGCCGGACTGGGCCGGCACTCCCGCCCCCGCGCCCGTTCAGCCAGAGGAGCCGGTATCACCGTCAGCGCTGGAAGGCGCCAAGGCGCTGTCGGGCGAGGACGGACGGGACGAGGAGACGGCGAAGCGGCGCGGCACCGCTCTGCATCGCCTGCTCGAGCATCTGCCCGACTGGCCCGAGGCGGACTGGCCCGATGTCGCCGCGGCCCTGATTGGCCCGGATCTGACCGAAGAAGAGACGGCCGAGATCCTCGCCGAAGCGCGCCGCGTCCTGGACCTGCCCGAGATGGCGCCGCTGTTGTCGTCCGACGCACTGGCCGAGGTCGAACTGTGCGCGCGGCTTCCGCAATTCGGCAATCGCCTGTTCCATGGAACGATCGACCGGCTGCTGGTCATGCCCGAGCGGGTCCTGGCCGTGGACTTCAAGTCCAACGCCGTCGTGCCCGACCGGCCCGATACGGTCCCCCAGGGAATCCTGCGCCAGATGGGCGCCTATGCCGCAATGCTGGAACGGATCTGGCCCGGCCGGCAGGTCGAAACCGCGATCCTGTGGACCCGAACCGGGCAGCTGATGCCGCTTGACCCCGATATCGTGAGGCAGGCTCTGGCCGGCACCCCCATCCCTTGACGCCGCACGGGCGCGCGCCTACCTTCGCCCGCAACCCAAGACCCAAGGAGAGCTGACATGGCTACCGTTCCCGTCACCGACGCCACTTTCGACGCCGAAGTCCGCAAGTCCGACATCCCCGTCGTGGTGGATTTCTGGGCCGAATGGTGCGGCCCCTGCAAGCAGATCGGCCCGGCCCTGGAAGAGCTGTCCGAGGAATATGCCGGCCGCGTCAAGATCGTGAAGGTCAACGTGGACGAAAACCCGAACTCCCCGGCCCAGATGGGCGTGCGCGGCATTCCGGCGCTGTTCCTGTTCAAGAACGGCGAGGTCGTGTCCAACAAGGTCGGCGCCGCGCCCAAGGCCGCGCTGAAAAGCTGGATCGACTCGGCGCTTTGAAGCGCGTCGCATTCTTCTGCGTTCACGCGACCCGCACGGCTGTTTGCACGAATTGGGAACCATTCCCGCGTGACACGTTCCAATGCCGGAGTTTTCGGCAAGTCTTCCAAGGGGCGCCCGTTGCGGGCGCCTTTCTTCTCAGGGGGCCATACGCAGGGCCGCGATGGCCTCGGCCGTAGGCGCCATGATCCCCCGTTCGGTGATCAGCGCCGAGACGAGACGCGCGGGCGTCACATCGAAGGCCGGGTTGGCGGCGGGCGTGCCGGGCGGGGTCAGCTCGATCTCGATCACGTCATCGCCCGCGCGGCCGGCGATGCGCCGCACCTCGTCCGGCGAGCGTTCCTCGATCGGTATCTCTGCCAGCCCGTCGCGCACCGAATGGTCGATCGTCGGCGTGGGCAGGGCTACATAAAAGGGCACGCCATTGTCGGCTGCGGCCAGCGCCTTCAGATAGGTTCCGATCTTGTTGCACACATCCCCCTGCGCGGTGGTCCGGTCGGTCCCGACGATGACCATGTCCACCTGCCCGCGCTGCATCAGATGCCCGCCGGCATTGTCCACGATCACCGTATGCGGCACGCCATGCTGGCCCAGTTCCCACGCGGTCAGAAAGGCGCCCTGATTGCGCGGTCGCGTCTCGTCGACCCAGACATGGACCGGGATTCCGGCATCATGCGCCTTGTAGATCGGCGCGGTCGCCGTGCCCCAGTCGACCGTTGCCAGCCATCCCGCGTTGCAATGGGTCAGGATGTTGACCGGGGCACCGCGCTTGCGGGCCGCGACCGCCCGGATCAGGCCCAGACCGTGATCGCCGATCGTGGCATTGATCGCGACATCCTCGTCGCAGATGCGCCCGGCCTCGTCCCACGCGGCGCTGGCGCGCCGGGCCAGGGGCAGCGGAGAGATGCGCGCGATCACGCGGTCGAGCGCCCAGACAAGGTTGATCGCCGTCGGCCGCGTCGCGGCCAGCATCTCGCGCGCGGCCAAAAGACCCATGTCCGACGGATCGGCCCGCAGCGCAAGGGCCAGCCCATAGGCCGCCGTCGCGCCGATCAGCGGCGCGCCGCGCACGCGCATGACGCGGATCGCCTCGGCGGCATCCTCGGCCGTGGTCAGCCGGCGTGTCTCGAACCGATGGGGAAACAGGGTCTGGTCCAGGATCACGACGGCGTCGTCCTCGGTCCAGATCGTGCGGTAATGGCGGCCATTGACCTTCATCGCGTTCCCCCGGCTCTGCCCCCGAAACGATACCGTCCCAGCGGCACGGGACAAGAGAAACCGACACCCCGTCTTGCGGCCCGCTTCTTGCAACGGCAGGCTTGGCCCCATATCTGGGACGGAACATCGGCGCGGAGGACGAGCATGGCGCAAGACAGCTTTCCCGGCTGGCACGGAACGACGATCCTGGCAGTCAGGCGCGGCGGCAAGGTCGTCGTCGCGGGCGACGGGCAGGTCAGCCTGGGCCAGACCGTCATCAAGGGCACGGCGCGCAAGGTGCGGCGCCTGACCCCCGGCGGGCGCGAGGTCGTCGTGGGATTTGCCGGATCGACGGCCGATGCCTTCACACTGCTGGAGCGGCTGGAAAAGAAGCTGGAAGCCGCGCCCGGCCAGTTGACGCGGGCCTGCGTGGAACTGGCCAAGGACTGGCGCACCGACAAGTATCTTCAAAAGCTCGAGGCGATGCTGATCGTGACCGATGGGCGCGAGCTCCTGGTCGTGACCGGGGCGGGCGACGTGCTGGAGCCCGAACATGACGTGGCCGCGATCGGATCGGGCGGGAATTTCGCCCTGGCCGCGGCGCGCGGATTGATGGAAACCGACATGGACGCCGAAGAGATCGCCCGCAAGGCAATGGCGATCGCGGCCGATATCTGTGTCTACACGAACGGCAACCTGACGGTGGAAACCATCCATGGCTGAGCCGAACATCGCCCCCGAAGACCTGCGCGCCGCCGTGGCCGCCGGCATCCTGACCGAGGCGCAGGCCGCGCATCTGACCGCACTGGCGGCGCGCCGTCACGGCCAGCGCGCCGCCATGCCCGCCGAGGACGAACCCTTTGAATTCTTCCGCGGCTTTGCCGAGATCTTCGTGGCGCTGGGCCTGACGATCCTGCTGGCGGGTATTGCGATATTGCTGATCGCGATCGGCGGCGGGATCATGCTGATCGTGATCCCGGCGATTCTGGCCGCCGCCTCGTGGTGGATGGCACGGTATTTCACGCTTCGGCGCCGCATGAACCTGCCCTCGATGGTGCTGGTCACGGCTTATGCCGCGGGTGTGCATGTCTCGTCTCTCATGGTGCTGGCCGATCTGGGGCTGAGCTGGCGCGCGGTGGCCTTCCTGTCTTCGGCGCTGACCGCCGGGGCCGTGGGGCTGTGGTTCGCGCAATTCCGCCTGCCATTCGCGATGTTCATTCTTGGCCTTGCGGGCTTTGGCGCGATCAGTGCGCTGACCATCGGGACGGGACCGGTGAACGATCCGTCCTCGATCACGGACTGGGCCCGGGCATTGCTGCCGCGCGCCGACATGACGCTGGCGGCCGTGATCTTCGGTGTCATCGCCTTTGCCGCCGCGATGTGGTTCGACATGAAGGACCCCTATCGCCAGGGCAGGCATTCGGCGACCGCCTTCTGGCTGCACCTTCTGGCCGGCACCACGCTGGTCAATGCGATCGCGGGCGGGCTTTATGACGGCGGCGCGGGCAGCCTGCTGGCCACCGCGCTGGCCTTGGCCTTCTTCGCGATGGTGGCGCTGATCGTCGATCGCCGATCGATCCTGACCGCGGGAATCGTGTATATCGGCGCATTGATTTGGTGGACGGTGGCCGGCGATGGCACGGGCAGTGCCTCCGAATTCGCCGTCGTCCTGATCATGCTTGGCCTGTTCTTTACCGTCCTTGGAACGTGGTGGGTGCAGCTGCGCGCCGCGCTGATGCGCGCGCTGCCCGACTTTCCGGGCAAGGACCGCCTGCCCCCCTTTGCGGAGACCCCATGACCGACCTTACCCCCCGTGAAATCGTCAGCGAGCTGGACCGTTTCATCATCGGCCAGAAGGATGCCAAGCGCGCCGTGGCGGTCGCGCTGCGCAACCGCTGGCGGCGCAAGCAATTGCCGCCGGAACTGCGCGAAGAGGTCTATCCCAAGAACATCCTGATGATCGGGCCGACCGGCGTCGGCAAGACCGAGATCTCGCGGCGGCTGGCAAAGCTGGCCCGCGCGCCCTTCATCAAGGTCGAGGCGACCAAGTTCACCGAGGTCGGCTATGTCGGCCGCGATGTCGAACAGATCATCCGCGACCTGATGGAAACCGCGATGATCGAGACGCGCGCGCGGATGCGCGAACAGGTCAAGGCCCGCGCCCATCGCGCCGCCGAGGATCGCGTGATCGAGGCGCTGGCCGGAACCGACGCCCGCGAACAGACGCGCGAGATGTTCAGATCGCGGCTGCGCAATGGCGAACTGGACGACACGGTGATCGAGATCGAGGTCGCCGACAGCGCGCCCGCCATGCCGCTGGAACTGCCCGGCCAGCCGGGAATGGGCGTCCTGAACCTGGGCGACATCCTGGGCCGCGCCTTCGGCGGCCGCCGCGTACGCAAGAAGATGACCGTGGCCCAGAGCCACGATCTCTTGATCGAGGAAGAGGCCGACAAGCTGCTGGACGACGAACAGGTCCGGCAGGCCGCGCTGGAGGCCGTGCAGGAAAACGGGATCGTCTTCATCGACGAGATCGACAAGGTCTGTGCCCGGGCAGAGACGCGCGGCGCCGATGTCAGCCGCGAGGGTGTGCAGCGCGACCTGCTGCCGCTGATCGAGGGCACGACCGTCTCGACGAAATACGGGCCGGTCAGGACCGACCATATCCTGTTCATCGCCTCGGGCGCCTTCCACATCGCCAAGCCCTCGGACCTTCTGCCCGAGCTGCAGGGCCGTCTGCCGATCCGGGTGGAACTGCGCGCCCTGACCGAAGAGGATTTCGTGCGCATCCTGACCGAAACGGACAATGCGCTGACACGGCAATATGCCGCGCTGATGGCGACCGAGCAGGTGAATGTCACCTTTGCCCCGGACGGCATCGCCGCGATCGCCCGGATCGCCGCCGAGGTCAACCGCAGCATCGAGAATATCGGCGCGCGGCGGCTTTACACGATCATGGAACGGGTCTTCGAGGAACTTTCCTACTCCGCGCCGGACCGGTCGGGCGATTCCGTGACGGTGGATGCCGAATTCGTGGAACGCAACATCGGCGATCTGTCGCGTTCGGCCGATCTCAGCCGCTATGTCCTGTAACGGCTTGGCGCAGGGACGGTTCGCGGTGTAATCCTGTCGCGAAACCTGTCCGGGGCGGGGCCCATGGCGCGCATCACGATCCTGATCCTGATGATGCTGGTGGCGTCGGGCTGCGCCCAGCGCGGGCGAATCGTCATCGACCCCCAGGCCGCCAGCATCGGCAAGGTCGAAACCGTGCTCGTCGGCACGACGCGCGCGCCGGACCCACAATCGAATGAACCCTATTCGCGCCTGCGCAGCCCCAGGACGCGGTATGTCCGGCTGGACATCTCGGTTCCGCCCGAACGTCAGCCGGGCGAAATCCGCTGGACCCCGGTCGGCGCCAGACCCGATCCGCGGCGCGAATTCGTCACGACCGCCGAAATCCCCTATGCCTCCGCCGCATCCTTTCGCCGCGATCTGTCCGCGCGGCTGGCCAGGCGGCCGCGCGGACAGCGCGAAGCGGTCATCTTCGTTCACGGCTTCAACACGACCTTTGCCGAGGGCGCCTATCGGCTGGCCCAGCTTGCGCATGATCTTGGCTCGCCCGGCGTCCTGGTGCATTACGCATGGCCATCGCGCGGCTATCCGCTGGCCTATGCCTATGACCGCGACAGCGCGCTTTACGCCCGCGACGGGCTGGAAGAGCTGATCGAACAGGTCGCCGCGGCGGGCGCGGGCCGCATCCTGATCGTTGCGCATTCCATGGGTTCGCTGCTGACCATGGAAACGCTGCGCCAGATTGCGCTGCAGGACAAGCGGGCACTCATGGCCCGGATCGGCGGGGTGGTACTGATCTCGCCCGACCTGGATGTCGATCTGTTCCGCGCCCAGGCCCGGCGGATCGGAGAACTGCCGCAGCCATTCCTGATCTTCACATCGCAACGCGACCGGGCACTGGCCCTGTCGGCCCGCCTGACGGGCGAGTCGATGCGTCTGGGCAACCTGACCGATGTCGATGCGCTTGCCGACCTGAAGGTCACCATCCTGGACATCACGGCCTTTTCCAGAGGCCTCGGCCACTTCGCGCTGGGGGAATCGCCCGCGCTGATCGGCATCCTGTCGCGGATCGGCGACATAAATGCGGCCCTTGCGCGGGAAAGGTCCGGCCGCACGGGACTTCTGCCGGGCGTGGTCCTGACGGTCCAGAACGCCACCGCGGTGATCCTGACGCCGATCGCGGCTCAGTCGCCACCCTGAGGTCTGCGCAGATAGACATAGAACGCCCCGGTCCCGCCATGACGGGCATGGGCGGTGCTGACCTGCAACACGACCGAAGCCAGCGGCGGGCGGTGCAACCACATCGGCAGGTGATGGCGCAGAATGCCCAGGCGTTGCGGAATCGGGCCGCCTTCGTCGCGCATCTTGCCCTTGCCGGTGATCACCAGGACCATGCGCCGGCCCGCCCCGTGGGCATTCAGCACAAAGCGGGTCAGTTCCGCCTGGGCCTCGGCCACCGTCATGCCGTGCAGGTCGATGCGTGCCTCGGGGCGCAACTTGCCGCGCGTCATCTGGCGATGCAGACGGCGATCCATGCGCACGGGCTGGGCGGCCAGGTGATCTGTCAGGGCCGGCGCGGGATCGGCGTTCCATCCCTTTTCCGCTGCGCGCCCGCCGATGCGGAAGTCGGGCGGCAATTCGACTGCCGGACGGGTCGCATCCGGCGTGTCGAACCGCGCGGCGGGACGCTTCGGCTTGACTTCGGGGGCCGGTTTCGAGCCGGGCTTGCGCGGCATCGGACGCGTGCTTGCGGCCACGCGCGACCACAATTCACGTTCCTCTGGCGTCAATCCGCGGCGGCGGCTCATACCCTGCCTCCCTGGACCGAAGCGGCCAGCGCGCGGAATGCAGGAACCGCCCGCCGCCGCATCACTCGCCGGTGGCGACCAGCAGCCAGTTGGGATCGGGCGATCCCATCTTGCGCGCGAAGGTCCAGACATCGCGCTGGCGGCGCGGCTTCTTCGGGTCGCCCTCGATCACTTCGCCCGCCGCATTGCGGGCGGCCGAGATCAGCTCGGCGGTAAAGCGCACGGTCAGCTCGGCATCCCGGGTCTGGGGATCGAACTCGGCCCGCAGCAACGTCACCTCGCGGATGCCCAGAAACTCGGCCGTCACCGTCAGGCCGCGCGCGTTGCGGGCGGCCACGACCTCTTCGAGCACCTCGTAAACCTCGGGCGACATGAAGGGGCGCACTTCCTCCAGCGTGCCGCGTTCGAAGGCCATCAGGATCATTTCATAGGCCGCGCGCGCGCCCGAGAGGAACTCGGCGACGGTAAAGGACGGCTCGACCTTCTTCATCGCCGCCAATGCGCGTGCCGAATCGCTGCCTTCGGGCACGTGATCGACGATATCGCGATCGACGCCGCCCTCGATCACCTCCAGCTGGGCGCGACGGCCCGGATTGGCCGAAGGCGGCAGCGGGGGCTTTTCGAACCCTTCGCGCGACCCCAGCACCGAACGCAGCTTCAGGATCAGAAAGATCGCGATTCCGGCCAGAACGAGTATCGAGATCACGTTGTTGTTCATCCGGTCGGGCCTTTCCGATCAGCGCGCTGCGCGCGTGCAATTGGGGTCTTCGGGTTGGTAATTCGTATCTCCCCACTTATGTATGCCAGCGACGGGGTCAAGTCCACACGGGCCGGGCCCGTGCAGACTGGGCCGTGCAGGCTGGGCCAGGAAAGGACGAACCATGTGGCTTCTTGTCGCCTTCATCGCGGTACCGTTGATCGAGATCGCCCTGTTCATCAAGGTGGGCGGCTTCATCGGGCTGTGGCCGACGCTGGCGATCGTGCTGCTGACGGCGATCGCGGGCAGCATCCTGGTCCGGATGCAGGGCCGCATCGCGCTGGCCGAGCTGCGCCGGTCGCTGAACGAGCTGGACGATCCGACGCGGCCGATCGCGCATGGCGCGCTGATCCTGCTTGCGGGCGCGCTGCTGCTGACACCGGGCTTCTTCACCGACGCGGTCGGGCTTGCGCTCCTGATCCCGGCGGTGCGGACCGCCGTGCTGCGCTATCTTGCGCGCCATGTGCAGGTCGAAAGCTTCACCCTGGGCGGGGGCGCCGCGCGCGATCCGTTTCGCCATCCGGGCGGTCCCGACGTGATCGACGGCGATTTCACGGAAATCGACCCTGGCAACGGCCGGTCCGGCGGGCATCCCGGCGCCCCCACCAGGCCGCGCTAAGCGCCATGGCGGCCCCGCGCGGCATTGAGGCCATGGCCGCGCGGTGCTAAGACCCGGCAAGAACGACTTTTGGGAGAGAAGAAATGGCCGAGAACGGCAATGGCGCGGCAACGCCGCAGGATCAGGGCGGACAACAGGCGCCCCAGGTCAAGATGAACGTGCTGGCGCAGTTCATCCGCGACATGTCCTTTGAAAACATCCTGGCGCAAAAGGGCGCGTCCAGCCCCGAGATCCAGCCCGACGTCAAGGTTCAGGTCAGCCTGGATGCCCGCAAGCGCGCGGCCGAGCACCAGTACGAGGTCATCACGAAGTTCAAGATCACCTCGAACAACAAGACCGACAATTCGCCGCTCTTCCTGCTCGAGCTGGAATATGGCGGGGTCTTCCATATCGAGGGCGTGCCCGAGGCGCAGCTGCATCCCTTCCTGCTGATCGAATGCCCGCGGATGCTGTTCCCCTTCATCCGCCGCATCGTGTCGGACGTCACGCGCGATGGCGGCTTTGCGCCGCTGAACATTGATACCGTCGATTTCCTGGCCCTGTACCGTCAGGAACTGGCGCGGCGCGCGCAGGCGCAGCAATCCGGCCAGGGCGGCCAGACCCCGGGTCAGCAGCCGTCGTGACACCGGCGCAGACGATCCCCGCCTGGATCGACGGGCGTCTGCACCCGGTGGACAAGCTGGAAGCCCACCGCCGGGGCCTGCGGCACCCGGCGGTTTCGGTCTTCGTGATGGATGGGCCGCGCACGCTGATCCAGCGTCGCGCCATGTCCAAGTACCACACGCCCGGCCTATGGGCGAACAGCTGCTGCACCCATCCGCTTTGGGGCGAAGACCCCCGCGATTGCGCCATTCGCCGCATGGGCCAGGAACTGGGCCTGGCCGGTCTGTCGCCACAGCATCTTGGCCGGGTCGAGTATCGCGCCGAGGTGGGCCCGGACATGATCGAGCACGAGGTTGTCGAGATCTTCCGCGCCGATCTTCCGCCGCGCGCCATGCCAAGGCCGGACCCGGACGAGGTGATGGAGCTGCGCTGGCTGACGCTGGATCAGCTCGAGGCCGAAATCGCCGCCAATCCCGAACGTTTCACGCCCTGGCTGCGCATCTACATGGCGCGCCACCGCGACGTGATCGCGGGCTGAGCGTCAAGGAATGTCCATTTCCTCGACCAGCACCGCCCATGCGGCGCCGTGCATGTCGCGGTCCGCGCGCGTTCCCTGAACCGACGGGCGCGGCAGCGAAAACTTGACGACATTCAGGTCCGCGATCTCGAACCGCTTGATCATGTCGTGCGGCATGTGAAAGGCCCGCGCGACGGCCTCGGTCGCCAGCCCCAGCCGGATCCGGTCATAGGCGGCACGATCGCCACAGAAGATGTCGATCGTCAGCCAGAAGGGGCCGGCATTCTTCGACCGGACCTTTCGGGCGATCTGTCCGATTTCAGCCATGTCCCACCTCGTCAATGCATAGCCGGAAGGCGGCCATCGGGTCGTCCAGCGCCAGGACATGGTGCAGGCAGAACTCGTACAACGGGCCGCGCGGCACTTCGGCCGGAGAGAAGGGAAAGGCGAAGGTCGGCATCGGTTCTTCGGCGCTCAGCGCATGGTGCAGCAGATAAGGGTTCAGGATCTTGGCGATCTCGGCGGCCTGTTCGGGCGCGGGCGCGGTGACGATGGCCAGCACGCCGATCTCGACCGGGTCGCCGATGCGGTGCTCCAGCTCGCCCAGCGTGGCATCCAGCCCGATCAGACGCATCTGGATGTCGAATTCGTCGCGGGCAAGGCCCAGCCGCTGTTCGGTATCGTCGCTGGCGCGCGCGGCGATATCGGCAGCCCATTCGCGCGCATGGGTGACATAGCGGCGGTCGCGCAACAGGGTCAGGCTGATCGTCTGGTGTCCTGCGATCCGCGCGCCCTCGAGCTTGACCGTATAGGGGCCGGGACGCCAGACCGAGCCTTCGACCCGCACCCGCCGGTCGTCCAGCGCGGCATAGCGCGCATCGCGCACGTCCAGAACGCCGCCCGGCTCGTGCAGAAGGAATGGATCGGAATTCTCATACAGCATGTGGGCCGACACGGTCTGCGGCGTGGCCCGGGCCTCGGCCCCAAGGGGCGTGATGGTAAAGCCGCTCTCGTCGAAATCGACCAGGATCGACCCCGAGGCCGGATGCGTCGTCGCCAGCGCCCCGCATTCGCCGATCTTGGCCCCATGCCAGGCCGCACCGGCATGGCAGCCGCGCAGGATGGGCAGGGCCGCGATGATCGCGGTATCCGTCGTCCGGCCCGCGATGACGATATCGGCGCCGGTTTGCAGCGCGGCGCCGATCTGCTCGACCCCGGCCAGCGCGACGATATTGGTGCAGGATTCGATCAGCGCCGTATCGATTTCGGGCGCGCCGGGCAGGGCGGTCACGCGCCCCGCGCCAAGGGCGCGGGCGACCTGCGCGGGGTCTTGGCCGGAATAGAGCCGCGCGACCTTCAGCTTCTGGCCCAGCTCGGCGGCCAGTTCCGCGGTGATGTCGAAGAGCCAATCCACCGTCGAGTCCGTCCCGCAAGTGCCCGCCGTGCCAATGACCAGCGGCACGCCGGCCTCGGCCCGCGCCAGCATCAGTTCGCGCCACTCGGCACGCGTCGTGGCGCGGGAATATTTCGACACGCCCCGGCCCAGATAGGCCGGGCCGGAATCGGTCGAACCGCCATCGACGGCAATGATGTCGGGCCGGGCCGCGACCCCGCGCGCCAGCGCCGCGCGGTCATAGCCGAGGCCCAGCGCTCCGGTCGGGATCAGGACGCGGACATGGGCCATGTGTCAGTCCACGATCCGGTCGGCCTCGGCCACGCTGGGACGGCGCAGGAAGCGACGCAGGAACATCGGCGCGACAAAGCCCAGGATCGCCGCCACCCACAGGCCGATGGCGATGGGGGACGAGAACAGATAGGTCCAGTCGCCGCCCGACAGGGTCATGGCATGACGCAGGTTGTTTTCCATCTGATAGCCCAGAAGGATGCCCAGGATCACCGGCACGGTGGGAATGTCCATCTTGCGAAAGACATAGCCCATCACGCCAAAGCCGACCATCAGCAGCAGGTCGAAATAACTGCCCGACAGCGAATAGATCCCGACGAAAGAAATCATCGTCACCCCCGGCAGCAGGATCGCCGGCGGCACGGTCAGCACGCGCACGAAGATCCGCACCATGGGCACGTTCATCAACAGCAGCACGAAATTGGCGATCAGAAGCGCCGCGATCAGGCCCCAGACGACCTCGGGCCGGTCGGCAAACAGCGTCGGACCGGGGGTGATGTTCAGCGTCATCAGCACCGCCAGCAGCACCGCCGTCGTGCCCGATCCCGGCACGCCCAGCGTCAGCATCGGAACCAGCGCGCCGCCCGCCGCGGCATTGTTGCCCGCTTCCGGCGCGGCCACACCCTTGGCCACGCCCGTGCCGAAGCCGCCCTTTTCGCCTGCGATGCCCTTTTCCATCATGTAGGTCATGAACGACCCCAGCGACGCCCCCGCGCCGGGCAGCACGCCGGCGATGAAACCCACCACCGAGGATCGCAGCATCGTCCAGCGGGTGGACCAGATCTCGCCCCACGGGATCACCAGCTTGCCCAGCCGCACGCCCAGCGCGCTTTCGCGGCCGTGGCTTTCGATGAAGAAGAACACCTCGGACACGGCAAACAGGCCGACGATCGCCACCAGAAAGTCGATCCCATCGGCCAGATGCAGGTTGCCGCCGGTGAAGCGGGTGAAGCCCGAATTGTTGTCCAGCCCGATCAGCGCCAGCGCAAGCCCGATGAACGAGGCCAGCGCCGCCTTGGCCTGGTTGTTCGACGTCATGCCCCCCAGCGTCGCGAAGGCCAGAGCGTAGAGCGCGAAATACTCGGCCGGGCCGAAACGATAGGCGATGCGCGCCAGATAGGGCGCCACCAGCGCCAGCGCCACCGTGGCAAGAAACGCGCCGACGAACGAGGCCACGCCCGAGATCACCAGCGCCTCGCCCGCGCGGCCGGCCCTGGCCATCGGATAGCCGTCCAGCGTGGTCATCATCGCCGGCTCGTCGCCGGGGATGTTCAGCAGGATCGAGCTGATCCGCCCGCCATACATCGCCCCGTAATAGACCGAGGTCAGCAGCACCAGCGCCGCCGTCGCATCAAGGCCCAGCGAGAAGGTGATCGGAATCAGGATCGCCACGCCGTTCGACGGGCCAAGCCCCGGCAGGGCGCCGATGATCGTGCCCAGAAAGCAGCCGATCACCGCCAGGAACAGCGTCCACGGCGACAGCGCGACGGAAAAGCCCAGAGCAAGGTTCGACAGGATGTCCATTCAGGTCCGCCCCTATCCCGCAAGCGCGCGCGGCAGGGCGAACAGGCCCAGGCCCAGCGCGTATCTGAAGATGACGAACAGCCCCACCGACAGGCCGATGCCGGTCGCCGCGGCAAGGCCGGGCCGGCCCGAGATCTGCCAGCTGAGGATACCGGCGGCGATCGCCGTGGGCAGCAGGAAGCCCAGCGGCTTCAGCGCATAGGCATAGCCGACAAGCACGACCGTCGCCAGCGCCAGCGAGGCCAGCGTCGGCAGGCCGGGCCAGTCGGGCTCGGGATCGGGGCGCAGGATCATGGCCAGCGCCGAGATCAGCACGCCGCAGCCGACGATGATCGGAAAGGCGCGCGGCCCCAACGCGTCGAACATGTTGCCGGGGGGCAGGTTCCAGGCGCTCGCGATATACGCGAGCGCCGCCAGAACCGCGACCAGCCCGAAAAGCCGGTCGCTTCGGATCACTGGATCACCCCGATCTCGCGGGACAGTTCCTCGGTTTGGGCGATGACGTCGTTCACCCAGTTCTGGAAGTCGGGTCCGACCTTGGTGAAGGGCGCCAGCCCGTTGTCGGCCATGGCCTTCTTCCATTCGTCGCTGTCGGCCACGGCGCGCAGCCGGTCCGCCCAGGTGTTGAACTGCTCGTCGGTGATCCCGCCGGGCACGTAGAAGCCGCGCCAGTTGACCGCGACGACGTCATAGCCCTGTTCCCGGGCGGTGGGGATGTCCTCGAAGCCGGGGACGCGCTCTTCGCTGAGAACGGCAAGCACGCGGATATCGCCCGATTTCAGGAAGCCCACGACCTCGGACATGTCGCCCGTCATGGCCTGGGTAAAGCCGCCGACCGTCTGGGTGATGGCATCGGCCCCGCCATCGACACCGATATATTTCACCTTGGTAATGTCGGTGAAGCCGGCAGCCTTGAGGATCTGCAAGGGCTTCATGTGGTCGAACCCGCCCGCGGCCGAGCCGCCCGCAAAGGCGACCGAACCGGGATCGGCCTTGATCGCCTCGACCAGGTCGGTCAGCGTCTGATAGGGGCTGTCGGCGGCAACCACGATCACCCCCGGATCGGCGCCGATCGCGCCGACGAAACGCACCTGATCGGCCCGTGCATCGCCATAGGCCTTTTGCGCAAGCCGCGTGGTCGTGGCCGACGAGGCCGCCACGATCAGGTCAGGGTCGGTGTTACGTTCGTTGACGACATAGTTGAACGCCAGCCCGCCGCCGCCACCGGCCATGTTGGTCACCTGCACCGGCTGATCGACCAGCTTCAGGTCATACAGGATCTTGCCGACCTGACGGCAGGTGAAGTCCCATCCACCGCCCGGATTGGCCGGCGCGATGCACTCGGTGGCCATGGCCTGGGTCCCGATCCCCAGGGCGATGACGGCACTGGCAACCAGCACCTTCGGAAATGCGAAAGTCATGTATGTCCTCCCAGACGATGTTGCGGGGCGTTCCAGACAGCCCTTCTTCGACCCGCCGCGATTCGCGGTCGGGGCCTGCCGAGCCTGTCACGCAAGCGATCATCCGTGCAAGATGTTTGTCCCCGCCTTGCGCGGCATGGCCGGGCGGGCCTTTCGCGCCGTGATCCGATCACGATTGTGCCATTCACCGGCAAGCTGATGCCTGTGGCCAATTCCAGTGCTGGAACTTTCCGGGGAAAGTTGCATTGTGATCGCAACCGACGGGGACGGGAATGCGCAGGACGGCAGGAATTGCACTTGGACTGGCATTGGGCATCGGTGCGGCCATGGTCGCGCCCACGCCCCTGCGCGCGCTGCAATCGGCGAAACTGGTGGCGCCGGGGGCCGAGGATGCGCTGGCCGAAAGGCTGCGCGCGGCCTCTGTCACGTTGCAGATGGTCAACGAAAAGCGCACCGACGCCCAAAGCCTGATCGCCGCGACACGCGCCGATTACGGCCGGCTTCTGGGTGTGCTCTATGCGGCCGGGCATTACGGCGGTGTCATCTCGATCCTGATCGACGGGCGCGAAGCGGCCGACATTCCACCGCTCGAGGCGCCTGATCGGATCGACCGCATCGAGATCACGGTCCGGCCGGGGCCGTTGTTCACCTTCTCGGCCGCGCGGATGCGACCCTATGCGCCCGGCACCGATCTGCCGCCCGCCTATCGCGACACGCTGCCGGCCTATTCCACCGCGATCGTCGAGGCCGCCGATGCCGGTGTCAAAGGCTGGCGCAACCTGGGCCATGCCAAGGCCCGCGTCGCCGATCAGAAGATCATTGCCGATCACCGCGACAGGACGCTGGCCTCGACCATCATCCTTGATCCCGGACCAAGGCTGCGCTTTGGCCAGTTGACGATCGAGGGGCAGGAACGGATGCGGATCGACCGGATCCGCAAGATCGCCGGTTTCCCGGCCGGAGAGGTGTTCGACCCCGAAAAGGCCGACAAGGTCGCCGCGCGGCTGCGGCGGACGGGCGTGTTCCGCTCGGTTGCGCTGGCCGAGGCCGAACAGCCCGATCCCGACGGCACGCTGGATTTTCGCCTGACGCTGGTCGAGGAAGCCCCGCGCCGGTTCGGCATCGGGGCCGAAGCCTCGACCTCGGATGGCGTGTCGTTGTCGGGATACTGGCTGCATCGCAACCTGCTGGGCGGGGCGGAACGGCTGCGCATCGAAGCGGCGATCGACCAGATCGGCACGCAAGGGGTCGATCCGGGATACAGCGTCTCGGCGCGCATCGACCGGCCCGCGACGCCCGTGACCGATGCCGGTGCCTTTGCGCTGGCCCGCGCCGAACGGACCGATATCGTCGATCAGCGCGTGGATACGTTCGAGCTGGGGCTGGGGCTGACGCGCCCGCTGTCCGACACGCTGTCGGCCGAGGCCGGGCTGTCCTATATCCGCTCGCGCGCGACCGACGCAGCCGGCACGACCGATTACAGCCTTGTCGCGCTGCCCATGTCGCTGACATGGGATCGGCGCGACAGCGTCACCGATCCTGCCACGGGCTTCTACCTTGCAGGCAGGCTCACGCCCTATCTGGGGCTTCAGACGACGGGCTCGGGCGCGCAGATGATGCTCGACGGGCGCGCCTATCGCGGCTTTGGCGAGGAGGATCGCTTCGTGCTGGCCGCCCGGCTGCAGCTGGGCACGATTCTTGGATCGGGGCTGGACGATACCCTGCCCGATTACCTGTTCTTTTCGGGCGGCGGCGGCACGGTCCGGGGCCAGCCCTATCAATCGCTTGGCGTGACGCGTCAGCGGTCGGCCAGCGTCACGATCCAGTCGGGCGGACTCAGCTTTGCCGGGATCTCGGGCGAGATGCGCGCCAGGCTGACCGAGCGTATCGGGGCGGTCGCCTTCTACGATGCGGGGCTGATCAGCGATGACACGCTTTGGGGCGGCAACAGCGACTGGCATGCCGGCGCCGGGCTTGGCCTGCGCTACGATACCGGGATCGGGCCGATCCGGCTGGACCTGGGTCTGCCGGTTTCGGGCGATACCGGCGATGGCGTCCAGATCTATGTCGGCATAGGGCAGGCATTCTGATGCGGCTGCTGGTGGCACTTCTGATCCTTGTCCTGACGCCGCTGGCGCTGGCGGCGCAAGAGGACGACCGCGGCTTCCTGACCGGACTGATCGAGGACAATCTGTCGGGCGCGGGCCGGCAGGTCCGCATCGAGGGCTTTGCCGGCGCCCTGTCCTCGCGCGCGACGTTCAGCGAAATGACGATCGCCGACGCCCAGGGCGTATGGCTGACGATTCGCGATGGCGCAATTTCGTGGAATCGCAGCGCCCTTCTTTCCGGCCGTATCGAGGTCGAGGAAATGACGGCGGCCGAGATCCTGCTGCCACGCAAGCCGGTTTCGGACGGCCCGGCACCCGAGGCCCAAGGCTTCAGCCTGCCCGAACTTCCGGTTTCCGTGAAGATCGGAACCTTGCGCGCCGAACGGGTCGCGCTGGGCGAACCGATCCTTGGCCGCAGGGTCGTGGCGCGGCTCGAAGGGTCGATGCAACTGGGCGGCGGCGAGGGCGAGACCAGACTTGTCGTCGAACGGATCGACGGGGAAACCGGTCGTCTGGCGCTGAATGCCTCTTATGCCAACGAAACCCGCCGTGCGATGATCGACCTTCTGCTGCGCGAGGGAGCGGGCGGCATTGTCTCGACGACCCTTGGTCTGCCCGGCGCGCCGGCCCTTGAACTTGCCCTGCACGGGACGGGACCCACGGACGATTTCCGGGCCGATCTCAGCCTGTCGTCGGACAACCAGCCAAGGCTGGCGGGAACGATCACCCTGCGCGGTCAGGAAGACGAAAAGGGACGGCACGCCCAGGCCTTTGCCGCCAGCCTGTCGGGCGATATCGCGCCGCTGTTCCTGCCGGATTATCGCGACTTCTTCGGAAACGAGATCACGCTGGAGGCCGAAGGCAAGAGAGAAGACACGGGCCGTTTCGAACTGTCCAGACTGGTTCTGGATTCGCGCGGGATCGACGTCACGGGCAGCCTGGCCCTGGCACCGGGCGGCGCACCCGAACGCGCGGTTCTGACCCTGCGCATGGGCCGGCCAGAAGGGGGCGAGATCCTGTTGCCGATCTCGGGCCCCCGGACCTGGCTGAAAGGTGCCGATCTTGTGGTGCGCTATGCCGCGCGCCGTGATGACGGCTGGAGCCTGCAGGGCGAGATGCTGGGCCTGCGCCGCCCCGAAATCGCGATCGACGAGATCCGTCTGGCAGGGTCGGGCCGTATTGCCCCCGCCGGGACCGAAGGCGTGCGCCTGACCCGCATGGGCGGGACGATCCGCTTTGCCGCGACCGGGGTTGCGCCCACGGATCCCGCCCTTGCCCGCGCGCTGGGCCAAGCGGTCGCGGGCAAGGCCGTGTTCCACTGGCTGAAGGGTACGCCACTGCGCATCCCGGTGATCGAGATCACGGGCGACGGCCTGTCGGCCGCAGGCGGGGTTTCGATCGCGGCGACCGAAACGGGGCCCGAACTGTCCGGTCGCATCGCGGCCGATCTTGCCGACATGGCACGTCTGTCGGGCATTGCCGGGCGCGAACTTGGTGGGGCTGCGAAGGTCAGCCTTCAGGGGCGCACGGCCGTTCTGGCGGGCAGCTTCGACGCCACGGCCCGGGTCGAGGGACGCGACCTGACCATCGGCATCCCCGAGGCCGACCGGCTGCTGGCCGGCCAGTCGGTGATCGAAACCGACATGTCGCGCGATGAAACCGGGATCACCGTCAAGGCGCTGGATGTCGTTGCCGGCAGCCTCGCGATGCAGGGCTCGGGCGTCATCCGCACCGGCGCCAGCGACCTGACCGCCCGGATGGAGTTCAGCGACCTGTCGGTTCTGGGGCCGCAATATGGCGGGGCCATGCAGGTCTCGGCACGCCTGACAGAGACGGGCGCGAAACGGCGGATCACGCTGAACGGTCAGGCCCAGGACCTGGCCGCGGGCCGGCAGGCGATCGACAAGCTGTTGCGCGGGCGAACCGAACTCGACATCGCGGTGCTGCAAGAGGGACGGGTGATCTGGCCCGAACGCCTAGACGTGACGAACCCGCAGATCCGGCTGCAGGCGGCCGGTCGGGGCGAGGGCGATCAGCGCAGCCTGGATCTGTCTGCGCGTCTTTCCGATCTTGCGCTGTTCGCCCCGGGCTTTCCGGGGCCCGTCACCGCCGAGGGGCGCGTGGCTGCCCTGCCGGGCGACGGATACGACGTGGATATCGCGGCAACCGGTCCGGGCGGAACCGATGCGCGCATCTCGGGAACGGTTGCCGAAGACGGCAGCACCGCCGATCTGGCCATCGCGGGCGGGGCACAATCGGCGATGCTGAATCCCTTCATCCAGCCGCGCAACATCGAGGGGCCGCTGTCCTTCGATCTGCGCCTGTCCGGGGCGCCAAGCCTGTCTGCGCTGACCGGTCGCGTCGCGCTGAACGATGCACGCCTTGTCGCGCCCCTGTTCGGGATCGAATTGCGGCAATTGTCGGCAACCGCCGATCTGGCCGATGCGCAGGCGCGGATCGCGGGCAATGCGAAGGTGCGCGGCGGGGGCGAGGTGGCGATCACCGGTCCGATCGCGCTGACCTCTCCGTTCGTGGGCGATCTGACCATCAGCCTGCGCGATGCCCGCCTGGCCGATCCCGACCTGTATGAAACCACCGTGACGGGCGATGTCTCGATCACCGGGCCGTTCCGTGGCGGGGCCTCGATCGGCGGTCAGGTCCGGCTGGGAAGGACCGAGATCCTGATCGCTTCGGCCGGGGTCGCGACGGACCCGGTCCTGCGCGGCATTGCTCATGTCTCGGAACCGCCCGAGGTCCGGCAGACGCGCAGGCGCGCGCGGCTGATCCGCGACAACGGCGAAGAGCGCAACCGCGTGTCCTATGGCCTGGACCTGGCCATTTCCGCCCCCGACCGCATCTTCGTGCGCGGCAGAGGTCTGGATGCCGAGCTGGGCGGATCGCTGCGCGTTTCGGGCACCACGGCCGATATCGTTCCGTCGGGACAATTCAACCTGATCCGTGGACGGCTGGACCTTCTGGGCAAGCGCTTCACCATCGACGAAGGGCTGGTCCAGCTGCAGGGCGCGCTGGAGCCCTGGATCCGGTTTGCCGCGACCACGCAGACCGACGAGATCACCGCCACGATCCTGATCGAGGGGCCGGCCTCATCGCCCGAGATCAGCTTCCTGTCCTCGCCCGAATTGCCCGAGGAAGAGGTCGTCTCTCAGATCCTGTTCGGACGCGGTTTGACGAATCTTTCGCCGCTGCAGGCCGCACAGCTTGCCTCGGCGGTGGCCGAACTGGCGGGGCGCGGCGGCGGCGGGATCGTCGCGCGCCTGCGGGAAAGCGTGGGCCTGGACGATCTTGACATCACGACGGCCCAGGACGGGTCGGCATCGGTGCGCGCGGGCAAGTATCTGACCGACCGTGTCTATTCCGATGTCTCGGTCGGATCGGACGGCAAGGCCGAGATCAACCTGAACCTGGACGTGCGTCCCGGGGTCAAGATGCGCGGGCGGCTGGATTCCGAAGGCAATACCGGTATCGGCGTCTTCTGGGAACGGGATTACTGACCTTCCCGGTCCCGCCGGCGCAACAGCCGGATTTCGGCATTCACCGCCGCGCCAAGCAGCACGATATAGGCCGAGATATACAGCCACATCATCATTGCCACGACCGCCCCGATCGACCCATAGATCCGGTTATAGGCACCGAAATTGGCCAGGTAGGCCGAGAATGCGACCGAGGCGACCGCCCAGAGGAATGCCGCGAGAATCGCGCCGGGCGTGAACCATCCGTGCCGGTCGGGCACGTTCGGCCCCCAGCGATAGAACAACCCCAGAACCAGGACGAGCAGCGCGAACATGACCGCCCAGGGCAGGATCGACAGGATGACCGCCATGATCGGTCCCAGCGGCAGGAAGTTCAGCGCGATCGGCACCGCGACGATCATCGCCAGCGCCATCACGGACATCGCGATGACGCTGGCCGTCAGCACGATCGAAACCAGATAGCGCGCAATCCCGGCCCGGCGCCTGGTGCCGCGGATCGCGTTCAGCCCGGTGATCAGGGCCGAAACGCCCGACTGGACCGAATAGAGCGCGATCGAAAGAGAGATCACCGTCGTCCATGTCAGGCTGGTGCCCGTCGTGGCCAGCAGCGTGTTCAGCTGTGTCTGAATGATGCGATAGGCTTCGTCGGGAATCAGTTCGTGAACGGCATCGACCGTGTCGCGCACGATCAGCGGATCGGCAAACAGCGACCAGATCGAGATCGTCGCGGCCATGGCCGGAAACAGCGCAAGGATCGCGTAGAAGGCCACCCCGGCCGCGATCAGGCCCAGATGCCGTTCGTCCGACAGGCGCATCACGGCGCAGGCAACTCGCCACGCGAATGCAAGGCCAAGACGGCTTTTCATGGCCGGCCGGATCGGCTTAGCTGTGCGGGCCGAATTTCCTGATACGGGTTCCTTCATGGCGAATGCCCTGCGTTACGTTCCCTTTGCCGCGACCCTGGCTGCCGCGCTGCACCTGACGCCGGTGATGGCCGACCCAGGCAACCTGCCGCGCCCGGTAACCGATGCCGATTACGTGCCCGTCGATCCCGACGAGGCACGGCTGGGTCAGCTCTTGTTCTATGATCCGATCCTGTCTGGCAACCGCAACATCTCTTGCGCGACCTGCCACCACCCGAAATTCGGCACGTCGGACGGGCTGTCGCTGGGCATGGGCGAAGGTGGCATCGGACTTGGCCCCGACCGGCATGTCGATCCCGCGAACCCGCCCGAGCTGCGCATCCCGCGCAACGCGCCGGCCCTGTTCAATCTGGGAGCACGCGAATTTACCCGCCTGTTCCATGACGGCCGGATCGAAGCGGATCCCATGCGGCCGTCGGGCCTGCGCACGCCGCTGGAAGACGAGATGGTGACAGGTTTCGACAGCGTGCTGTCGGCCCAGACGATGTTCCCGGTCCTTTCGCCGGACGAGATGGCGGGACACTACCAGGAAAACGAGATCGCCAAGGCCGTGCGCAGCGGGCGCATCACCGGCAAGGGCGGCGCATGGGACCTGATCTCGGCCCGGGTCGCTTCGATCCCGGCCTATGCCGCGATGTTCGCACGGGTCTATCCCGACATCGGCGAAGGCCGGCCGATCGCCTTCACCGACATCTCGAACGCGATCGCGGCCTTCATGGCCCTTGAATGGCGCAGCGACGATTCCGCCTTTGACCGCTATCTGCGCGGGCAAGGCGACCTGCCCAAGGCGGCCCGGCGCGGGATGGAGCTGTTCTACGGCCGGGGGGGATGCGCCACCTGCCACGCGGGGCCGTTCCAGACCGATCACGGCTTCCACGCGATGGGCGAGCCGCAGCTTGGCCCCGGCAAGGCGGAACGGTTCGAACGGCATTCACGCGATATCGGCCGGATGCGGGTTTCGAACCGGCCCGAGGATGCCTATGCCTTCCGCACGCCGTCATTGCGCAACGTGATGCATACCGGGCCATGGGGCCATGCGGGCGCATGGTCGGACATGCGCAAGTTTCTGGCCCATCACGCCGATCCCGCGCAGGGTCTGGGCGGCTATGACCGGGCCCAGGCGGTCCTGCCCGCGATGCAAAGCGAAAAGGACGACTGGGCGATCCTGGACGATCCCGCCGAGGTCGCGGCGATCGAGGCGGCGGCACGTCCGGGGGTGCGCCTGTCGCAAGCCGAGATCGACGACCTGATCGCCTTTCTGGACGCGCTGAGCGACGAAACCGCCCTGAAGGGTCGGCTGGGCGTGCCGGACTCGGTGCCAAGCGGGTTGCCGGTCGAACGCTGAAGCCCCGGTTCAGGCCGGATCGGGACGCACGCCGCCGGGCGTGACCCGAATGACGCGGTCGGCCGGCACCCGGGTCCAGTCCAGGACGCTGCCATCGGGCCAGACGACGCGGATCTCTGCCTCGGTCGCGGGGCCAATACCGAAATGAACGGGCCCGGCCTGGCCGCCCGCATGGCCCCCGCCGACGGTCACCTCGCGCGTCTGCACGCGGCCATTCGCCCGCAGCTCGATCCAGGCGCCCACGGCATGGGTATTGGCCCCGAATTCCGGTGCGACCGCCAGCCAGTGGCCGGTATCGGGCGTCGCGTTCTGCCAGATCTCCATCGGGGCGCGGCGATTGACCACCACGATGTCCAGCCGTCCATCCCCGTCAAGATCCGTCAGCGCCGCCCCGCGCGACCGTTCGCCCGTGGCGATGCCCGCAAGATGCGCGGTCTCGCGGAACGTGCCATCGGCATTCTGCATCAGCAGGTTGTTGGGATCGTGGATCGCATTGGACGGCATCTGATCGACATTGCCCTTGGCGATGAACAGGTCGGCCCGCCCGTCATTGTCGATATCGCCGAATTCGGCATGCCAGCCGGTCGAGGGGCGTCCGTCGTCGCCGACGAAGGGGATCGAGGCATAGGTCCCGATCGAATAGGGCGCATTGACAAAGCCCGCGCCGGTATTGATCTGCAACAGCTGATCGCCCATCGAGGTCATCATGACCTCGGGCAGGCCATCGCCCGTGATGTCCTGGCTGGCAATCCCCATGCCCCACAGCGAGATGTGCGGCCAGTCCTCGGTCCGCTCGGCCAGGGGGTTCAGCCGGAACATCTGCTCGTAACCGCCGCGTATATAGTAGTGACGGTCATTCGAGATCCGCAGCTCCGGCTCGCCCACGCGGCGCCAGTCCGAAATCAGCATCGACAAGGTGCAGTATCCGGGACGGATTTCCCGGGCCGTGCCATAGCGGCGGCCTTGCGGGCGATACAGGTCATGGCTGTCGCAAGCTCCGAAGGGGCCTTCGGGATTGGCGCGGTCGACGTAATGGCCGAAGACCAGCGTGGGCCAGTCCTGTCCGCGCTCCCAGGTTGCGGCAAAGGCCGTCGTCCACGCGTCGCGCGGGGCCAAGCCCCATTCGGCCGTCGCGTCGGAAAAGGTGCAATCGGGCCCGCCGCGCAGCAATCGGTCCGGGCCGACTCGCAGGACGGCCAGGTCCAGCCAGCCGTCCGAGTCGATGTCCAGAGGATAGGCGCCGGTCACGCCGGTCACGGCCGCGATCGGGCCGTCGCGAAAGCGGATCGGCGCGCCGGGGCCATCGGTTTCATTGATGAGCAGCCGCGCGGGGTTTTCGCCCCCGGCGACGAAAAGATCGGGACGGGCGTCTCGGTTGCAGTCAAGCACCGCCACGCCGCCGCCGACGAAATGTTCCCAACCGCCGCCATAGACATGGCGCACCGGCAGGCCGTCGGCCCGGTCGATGAACACCGGATCGGCCGCAAGGGCCGGGGCGGCGCCGGACAGGGCGGCGAGGACAAGCAGGGCCCGGATCATGCCGCGGCCTCGCGCGCGGGGCCCAGCAGGGCATCGGTGACCGCCGACAGGGCCAGCGCCGCGGCCCCATGCGCCCAGAGAAGATCGCCCCAGGCATGGATCTCGATCCGCGGGGCGGGGCGGCCTGTGTCCAGCGACAATGCCTCGATCTCGGCCAGGGTGTCCTTTGCGTAAAGATAATCGTAGCGCATCCGTTCGCCTGACAGGATGATCAGTTCGGGATCGAACAGGTTGACGACATTGGCAAGGCCCAGCGCAAGGAACCGCCCGGCGCGCCGGAAGATCGACCGCGCGGCGCCATTGCCGGCCTTGGCATGGTCGTAAAGCGTTTCCAGCAGCACGGTCACCGACTGCATCTGGGTATCGGTCCAATTCAGCGCGGTCGTCGCCTCGCGCACCAGCGCGTAGTCGGCGACATAGGCCTCAAGACAGCCGCGCTGGCCACAGCGGCACAGCGCGCCATCGATCTGCACCTTGGTATGGCCCAGCTCCATGCCCAGACCCCGCGCGCCGCGATAGATGCGGTGGTTCAGGACATAGCCCATGCCAACGCCGTGTTCGATGGTCACCACCGCGAAGTCCGAAAGCGCCCGCCCCGCGCCGAACCACAGCTCGGCCAGCGTCACCAGGTTGGCGTCGTTGTCGACATGCACCGCGACATTCAGGTGATCGCTCAGCAGTCGCGCCAGGGGAACATGGCGCGCGGCAAGGATCGGTGACCAATAGACAATGCCATCTGTCGCATCGACAAAGCCGGGAACGCCCAGCCCGACGGCCTGCAGCTCATGGACCGATATTCCCGCGCGCGCGCAGACACCTTCGAGCAGCAGGCGCGTGTCTCGCAGGATGTCTTCGATCCCCAATGCGCCCGGACGGCGCGGAATCGCCAGGTCGGCGATCAGGTTACCGGCGAAATCGACAATGACCGCGGTGTTTTCCCGGTCCGAGAGTTTCAGCCCGGCCACCGGCCGTGTTCCCGGCCGCACCCCCAGGGCCACGGCGGGGCGGCCGCGGCCGGAATCGCTTTCGCGGGGCACGTCCACCTCTTCCAAAAGCCCCATTTCGATCAGCTCGGATGTCAGGGTTGTCACCGTCGCCGGGCTGATGCCCAGCTCCTTGGCCACCTGGACGCGGGGGATCGAGCCAGCCGCGCGCACGCGTTCGAATACCTGCTGACGCAGCGGACGGGCGCCGATCGTCAAGGGGGGTATCAGCGGGCCGCAGCCCGGCTGGACCATGCGCGTCTTCAGGTTCGACCTGCTCTCGATCGTCGCCATTATTTAGCCCGCCTAACAAAACCACTGTAGTCACGTACGAAATTGACTGTGGACGGTGCAGTTCATTCCCATTTGCTGCTTTGCAGCGAAGGAAATTTGTGTTCTTGCCAGTGTGGAAGGCATTTTTTAATTTGACAAGTGAAATTAATCGCGCCAGCCTGTTCGACGTTCGGCAAAAGTGCCGGCCGGGCATCATGCCCGACTTTGGGAGGTGAACATGCATAAATCCATTCTCGCGGCCGTCGCCCTGACGGTCGGTTTCAGCACATCCGTCATGGCCCAGACCGTGGGCGTGAGCTGGTCGAACTTCCAGGAAGAGCGCTGGAAGACCGACGAAAAGGCCATCAAGGAGGCGCTGGAAGCGGCCGGCGCGACCTATATCTCGGCTGACGCCCAGGCCTCGGCCGCCAAGCAGCTGACCGATATCGAGGCCCTGGTCGCCCAGGGTGCCGATGCGCTGATCATCCTGGCGATGGACAAGGACGCGATCGCGCCCGCCATCGAGATGGCCGCCAACGAAGGCATTCCCGTCATCGGTTACGACCGCCTGATCGAGGATCCGCGTGCCTTCTATCTGACCTTCGACAACAAGGGCGTGGGCCGGATCATCGCCGAGAAGGTCAAGGAAGCCCAGCCCGAGGGCAACTATGCCATCATCAAGGGCGACAAGGGTGACCCGAACGCCCTGTTCCTGCTGGAAGGCATGATGGAGGTGATCGGTCCCGATGTCGAGGCGGGCAAGATCAAGGTCGTCTGCGAAACCTTCACCGATGGCTGGAAGCCGGACAATGCCCAGAAGAACATGGAGCAGTGTCTGACCGCCAACAACAACCAGATCGACGCGGTCCTGGCCGAGAACGACGGCATGGCCGGCGGCGTGATCGCCGCGCTGCAGGCGCAGGGTCTGGCGGGCACGGTCCCGGTGGGCGGTCAGGATGGCGACCTTGCCGCGCTGAACCGCGTGGCGCGCGGCCTGCAGACCGTTTCGGTCTGGAAGGATTCGCGTCAGCTGGGCAAGAAGGCGGCCGAGATCGCGCTGGAACTGGCCAAGGGCACGCCCATGGACCAGATCGAAGGCGCCGTGAAATGGTCGGGTGGCGAGAAGGGCGTCGAGATGAACGCCATCTTCCTTGCGCCGACCCCGATCACCAAGGACAACCTGAGCGTCGTCATCGAGGCCGGCCATATCTCGAAAGAGCAGGCCTGCGAAGGCGCGATGGAAGGCGTCGACGGCTGCTGATCGGCACGTGACACTGGCAAGGGGCGCCGCCTTTCGGGCGGTGCCCCGACCGAACCGGTCAGGGACGGACCCTGACCCTCTTCAATCCCGATGGTGAGACGCGCGCGGCGCGTCACGCTCTCTGCCCTTGTGGATGAGGACATGACCCAATCGACGACAACGAAACGCAGCCCCGAAGCGACCGAGGGGCCGGTGACCCGCTTTCTACGCGCGACCGAGCTTGACACCCGGCTTCTGGGGATGGTCGGTGCCCTGGTGCTGATCTGGGTGGGCTTTCACCTCTATGGTCAGCTGGTGAACGGCTATGGCGCGTTCCTGACTCCGCGCAACCTGTGGAACCTTTCGGTGCAGACCGCAAGCGTGGGCATCATGGCCTGCGGCATGGTCCTGGTCATCGTGACACGGCATATCGATCTGTCGGTCGGGTCGATCCTGGGCTTCTGCGCCATCGTGATGGGCGTCGTGCAGGTCTATTTCCTGCCGAAATATCTGGGGCTGGGACATCCCGCGATCTGGATCATCGCCGTTCTGTGCGGCATGGCCGTCGGCACCGCGATCGGCGCGCTGCATGGGTTCCTGATCGCCTATGGCGGCATTCCGGCCTTCATCGTGACGCTGGGCGGCCTTCTGGTGTGGCGCGGCGCCGCGTTCCTCGTGGCGCGGGGCGAGACGATCTCGCCGGTCGATTCGACCTTTGCGCTGCTGGGTGGCGGACCCTATGGCGCGATCGGCGCCACGGGCAGCTGGATCGTGGGCCTTCTGGCCTGTGCCGGCATCATCTGGCTGATCCTTCACGGCCGCGCCCAGCGTCGCAAGTTCGAATTTCCGCTGCGCCCGGTCTGGGCCGAGCTGTTCCTGGCCGCACTGGGCTGCGCGCTGGTCATCGGCGCGGTGTTGCTGGTCAATGCCTATCCCTGGCCGCGCGGCATCGTCCGGCAATATGCCGAACGCAACGGGATCGAGATCCCGGCCGAGGGCCTGTTCATCAGCCACGGTTTCGCGATTCCGGTGCTGATCCTGATCGCGGTGGGCATCGTGATGACCTTCCTGATGACGCGCACCCGCTTTGGCCGCTATGTCTTTGCCATCGGTGGCAATCCCGAAGCGGCCGAGCTTGCGGGCATCAACACCCGATGGATGACGGTCAAGATCTTTGCGCTGATGGGCTTCCTGTGTGGCCTGTCGGCGGCGGTCGCCTCGGCGCGACTGAATTCGGCGACGAACGCCCTGGGCACGCTGGACGAACTTTACGTCATTGCCGCGGCGGTCATCGGCGGCACCTCGCTGGGCGGCGGTGTCGGCACGATCTATGGCGCGATCATCGGCGCGCTGGTCATGCAGTCGCTGCAGACGGGGATGGTGCTGATCGGCTTTGATGCCGCGATTCAGCAGGTCGTCGTGGGCTCTGTCCTGGTCCTGGCCGTGTGGCTGGACAAGGTCTATCGCAGCAAGTCGAAATGAGGGGGGCAGAGATGACGACGAACAGGGGAACCCCGCTGGTCGAGATGCGCGACATCTCGGTGTCTTTCGGCGGCATCAAGGCCGTCGATCATGTGACCGTCGATCTGTATCCGGGCGAGGTCGTCGGGCTTCTGGGCCACAACGGCGCCGGCAAGTCCACGCTGATCAAGTGCCTTTCGGGCGCCTACCAGCCGGATTCGGGCGAGATCTGGATCAACGGCGAAAAGGCCACGATCGAGAATCCCCGCGACGCGCGGCGCTACAATATCGAGACGATCTATCAGACGCTGGCCCTGGCCGACAATCTGGACGCGGCCGCGAACCTCTTCCTGGGTCGCGAGCTGCTGACGCCTTCGGGTCTGCTGGACGACGCCCGGATGGAGGCCGAGACCCGCAAGATCATGGCACGGCTGAACCCGAACTTCCGCAAGTTCAACGTGCCGGTTTCGGCCCTGTCGGGCGGTCAGAGGCAATCCGTCGCGATCGCGCGGGCGGTCTATTTCAACGCGCGCATACTGATCATGGACGAACCGACCGCCGCGCTTGGCCCGCACGAGACGCAGATGGTGGCCGAGCTGATCCAGGAACTGAAGGCCCAGGGGCTGGGCATCTTCCTGATCGAGCACGACATCCACAACGTGATGCATCTGTGCGACCGCGCCAGCGTGATGAAGAACGGCCAGCTTGTCGGAACGGTGAACGTGAACGAGGTCACCGACGAAGACATCCTGGGTATGATCATCCTGGGCAAGAAGCCCGAAAAGGTTGCCTGATGTTTCTGGGGCTCGATCTGGGTACTTCGGGCCTGAAGGCCGTGGTCATCGACGAGGATCAGCAGATCCAGGCCGAGGCCACGGCCGCGCTGACGGTCTCGCGCCCCCATGACGGCTGGTCAGAGCAATCCCCGGCCGACTGGATCGCCGCGGCCGAGCAGGTCATCCGGGAAATCCCTGCCCCGATCCGCGCGGCTTTGCGCGCCATCGGCCTGTCGGGCCAGATGCACGGGGCCACCTTGCTGGATGGCGCGGACAATGTTCTGCGGCCCTGCATCCTGTGGAACGACACCCGCGCCCATGAACAGGCTGCGCGGCTGGACGCGGATCCGCGCTTTCGTGCGATCACCGGCAATATCGTCTTTCCCGGCTTCACCGCGCCGAAACTGGTCTGGGTCCGGGAAAACGAACCCGACATCTTTGCCCGCGTCGCGAAGGTTCTGTTGCCCAAGGATTACCTGCGCCTGTGGCTGACGGGGGACCACGTGGCCGAGATGTCGGATGCGGCCGGGACAAGCTGGCTGGATACCGGCGCGCGCGACTGGTCGGACACGTTGCTGCGCGAAACGGGTCTGGACAGATCCGCGATGCCGCGGCTGGTCGAAGGGTCCGAGCCATCGGGCCAGATCCGCCGGGAACTGGCCGATCGCTTTGGCCTGCGGCCCGACGTGATCGTGGCTGGCGGGGCCGGGGACAACGCGGCCTCGGGCATCGGCGTGGGCGTGGTGGGGGCGGGGCAGGCATTCGTCAGCCTTGGCACCTCGGGCGTGCTGTTTGCCGCAAATGACGGCTACCGCCCGGCACCGGAAACCGCGGTGCATACCTTCTGTCACGCCGTTCCGGGGACCTGGCACCAGATGGGCGTGATCCTTGCGGCGACGGATGCGCTCAACTGGTTCGCGCGGCTGGCGGGTAGGGACGCGGCCGAACTGACCGCCGGTCTGGGCGAGCTTCAGCCGCCGGGCAAGACGCGTTTCCTGCCCTATCTGGGCGGAGAGCGCACCCCGCTGAACGACGCCGCGATCCGGGGCGCCTTCATCGGGCTGGAACATGCCACCGACCGCAGGGCCGCGACGCGCGCGGTCCTGGAAGGCGTGGCCTTTGCGCTGCGCGATTGCCGCGACGCGCTGGCGGCAACCGGCACGCGCATCGACCGGCTGATCGCGGTCGGTGGCGGGTCGCGGTCCGACTACTGGCTGGCTGCGATCGCGACGGCGCTGGATACGCCTGTCTCGGTTCCTGTGGCGGGTGATTATGGCGGCGCCTTCGGCGCAGCCCGGCTGGCCATCATGGCCGCGACCGGCGCGGGGGCCGAAATCGCGACACCACCCCGGATCGCGCGCGTGATCGAGCCGAACTCCAGCCTTTCAGCCGCTTTCGACGAGGGCCATGCGCGTTACCGCGCGGCCCGTGATGCCATCAGGGGACTGACATGACCGACTTTTTCAAGGGTATCCCGGCCATCCGCCACGAGGGGCCCGACAGCGACAACGAATTCGCCTTTCGCCATTACAACCCGGACGAAATCGTCCTGGGCAAGCGGATGGAGGACCATCTGCGCTTTGCCGTGGCCTATTGGCATTCGTTTGCGTGGCCGGGCAATGACCCGTTCGGCGGCCAGACCTTTGAACGGCCATGGTTCGGCGACAGCATGGATCTGGCGCGTCTGAAAGCGGACGTTGCCTTCGAGATGTTCGACATCCTGAACGTGCCGTTCTTCTGTTTCCACGATGCGGATGTGCGGCCCGAAGGGGCGAGCTTTGCCGAAAGCCGGCGGAATCTGGAAGAAATCGTCGATTACTTCGCCCGCAAGATGGAAACCAGCCGCACGCGGCTGTTGTGGGGAACGGCGAACCTGTTCTCGCATCGCAGGTTCATGGCCGGCGCGGCGACGAACCCCGATCCGGATCTCTTTGCCTATGCCGCGGCCACGGTGAAGACCTGCATGGACGCAACCCACAAATTGGGTGGTGAAAACTATGTCCTTTGGGGCGGTCGCGAAGGCTATGAGACCCTGCTGAACACCGATCTTGCGCGCGAACGGCAGCATTACGGCCGCTTCCTGTCGATGGTGGTCGAATACAAGCACAGGATCGGCTTCAAGGGCACGATCCTGATCGAGCCCAAGCCGCAGGAGCCCAGCAAGCACCAGTACGATTACGACGTCGCCACGGTCTATGGATTTCTCAAGGAATTCGGGCTCGAGAACGAGGTCAAGGTGAATATCGAGCAGGGCCACGCGATCCTGGCCGGCCATTCCTTCGAACACGAGATCGCCACGGCGGCAAGTCTGGGGATCTTCGGGTCGATCGACATGAACCGCAATGATTACCAGTCGGGCTGGGACACCGATCAGTTTCCCGACAACGTTCCGGAAATGGCGCGCGCCTATTACGAGATCCTGAAGGCAGGCGGGTTCACGACCGGGGGTACGAATTTCGACGCCAAGCTGCGGCGGCAAAGCCTGGACCCCGAGGACCTGATCCTGGCGCATGTGGGCGCGATGGATGTCTGCGCGCGGGCGCTGAAGGCGGCGGCTGCGCTGCTGGAGGACGGGTCGCTGGAACGGGCGCGGGCCGATCGCTATGCCGGCTGGGACCGGCCCGAAGCGCAGGCGATGCTGAAGTCCTCGCTGGACGAGATTGCCGCACGGGTGGAATCCGAAGGGATCGATCCGCAGCCGCGGTCTGGCCGCCAGGAGCGGCTGGAGAACCTGTGGAACCGCTTCGTCTGAGCGATCCGGCAGGCCGAGGATGGAGCGCCCGGGTGTCGGCCCGGGCGTCCTTTTTTATGCCGTGCGATCGTTTCGGTTTGGTGAAAAGACTGTTACGCGCTGTCACGCTTAACCAATCGGTAACCAAACTTGGCCAGCTTGACGGTGATCCGGGAAGGGGTGGGCCCGGCACAACCGGCATGGAGTCTGAGATGGCTGCCCCGTACTTCGAATTTTCCGACCGTCTTGCATCCCGCAGCCATTCGCCCCGCGGGCAATATGAAAGATGGGGCAAGAGGGCGCTGGATCTGGTGTTGGTCCTTGCAATGCTGCCGGTGGCGCTGCCGGTCATGCTGCTGTGCCTTGGCCTTGCGGCCCTGTCGGTCGGCAACCCCATCTATGGACAGATGCGTGTCGGTCAGAATGGCCGATTGTTCAGGATGTGGAAGATCCGGACCATGCGCCGGGATGCGGACCGTTCGTTGACCCGCATATTGCAGGACGATCCGGTTTTGGCGGATGAATGGAAGCGCAATCAGAAGCTGCGCAATGACCCGCGTGTCACCCGGATCGGCGGCCTGTTGCGGCGGACCAGCCTGGATGAACTTCCACAGCTGCTGAACGTGGCGCTGGGGCAGATGAGCCTTGTGGGACCGCGTCCCTTTCTGCCCGAACAACGCGACCTTTATGATGCGCAGCCGGGTGCCGCCGCCTATTATGCAATGCGGCCCGGCCTGACGGGCCTGTGGCAGGTTGGACCGCGCAACGACACGATCTTTGCCAAGCGTGTCCGGGCGGATCGCCTTTATGCCGACAGGGTCAGTCTGCGAACCGACCTGGGGATCATCTGGCGCACGATCCTCGCCGTTCTGCGCGCGACAGGGCTATGAAGCCGTAGTAAAGCGTCGCCAGATCGCGTTTTCGCCAAGGCTTTCGACAAAGGCCTGATGGGCCTGGCGTTCGGCTTCGGTCAGGCGTTCGGGCAAGGGTCTGGGTCGCGGACGCGGGCGCCAGGTGTCCTGCCGCACCGGACCGGCGTCGGCCTGGACCCCGACGCCCAGGACCAGATCGGGCTGCCGGCCGCCGATCAGTTCCAGATAGACTTCGGCAAGAAGTTCGGAGTCGAGCAGGGCGCCGTGCTTTTCCCGCGCCGAGTTGTCGATCCCGAAGCGCCGGCACAGGGCATCCAGCGTGGCCGGCGCGCCGGGAAACTTGCGTCGGGCCATCGTCAGGGTATCGATCGCGCGATCCATCGGAATCGGCGGCAGATTGACCCAGGACAGTTCGGCATTGATGAATTTCATGTCGAAGCTGGCATTGTGAATGACCAGCCGGGAATCGGGGCCGATAAAGTCCAGGAAATCCTGAGCGATCTCGGCAAAGCGCGGCTTGTCGCGCAGGAAATCGTCGCCAAGGCCGTGAACCTCGAACGCCTCTTTCGGCATCGGACGTTCGGGGTTGATGTACTGGTGATAGAACCGGCCGGTGGGCAGGTGGTTGAGCAGCTCTATCGCGCCGATCTCGACGATCCGATGACCTTCCTCGGGTTCGAAACCGGTGGTTTCGGTATCCAGAACGATCTCACGCATGTCGGGCCCTGATGCTTTCGACAAGCTCTTGCACGGCAGCGCGGGTCTGATCAAGGCTGCGCGTCTCGATGACATGGGTTGCACGGGCGCGTTTCTCGGCATCGGGCATCTGCCGGGAAAGGATCGCTTCCAGCCTTTCTGGGGTCATGCCGGGCCGTGCCAGAACGCGGCGGCGCTGTTCCTCCGCCGGGGCTGTCACGACAAGCGTGGCATCCATCATGGCATCCGCGCCGGTTTCAAACAGAAGGGGAATATCCAGAACCACCAGATCGGCGCCTTCGCGCGCTGCACGGTCGATGAATTCCTTGCGGTCCTGGGCGACAAGCGGGTGAACGGCAGCCTCGATCCGGGCCAATCCATGGGGGTGGGACATGATCCAGTCGCGCAGGATATTGCGATCGACCGCGCCGTCAACGATGGCCTGGGGACAGATTTCCGCAATTGCCGGGACAGCCGCACCGCCCCGTGCATACAGGCGATGTACCGCGGCGTCGGCGTCCCATACCGGCACGCCCATCTGGGCAAACATGCGTGCCGTGGTGGATTTGCCCATGCCGATGGACCCCGTCAGGCCCAGAAGGAAAGGGCGGGGCATCACTCCTCCAGCACGGCGGCGCGCGCGGCCTCGTCCACTTCGGGGCGTTCGCCGAACCAGCGTTCAAAGCCCGGGACGGCCTGGTGCAGCAGCATGCCGAGGCCATCGACCACGGTACAGCCACGCTCTTCGGCCTGTTTCAGGAACGTGGTCTTCAGCGGCGTGTAGACCAGATCGTTTACCACGGCCTTTGGAGAAAGCGCGTCAAGCGGTATCGAAAGGTCGGGCTTGCCCGCCATCCCCAGGGCGGTGGTGTTTACCACCGTCACGGCGTCTTCCAGAATGTCGCCCGCGCGGACCCAATCCTCGATCACGATCTTGGCGCCGAATTCCTGGCGCAGGGTTTCGGCGCGCGTCCGCGTGCGGTTTGCTATACGGATCTCGGGCGCGCCAGCCTCGATCAAGGAAACGATCACCGCGCGCGCCGCACCCCCCGCGCCAAAGACCGCCGCAGGGCCCGATGCCGGATCCCAATTCGGGGCGTTCTGACGAAGATTGGCAAGGAAGCCGTAGCCGTCGGTGTTGTCGGCATGGATCTTGCCGTCGGGACGGAAGATCAGGGTGTTCGCCGCGCCAATCAGCGCTGCGCGGTCGGTCACGAAATCTGCAAGCGCCAGAACGCTTTCCTTGTGCGGAATGGTGACATTCGCACCGACGAAGCCGGCCTTGGGAAGCGTCTGGATGACCTGGCGCAGGTCGGCCTGCGCGACATCCATGGGAATATAATATCCGGGCAGGCCAAGGCGTTTGAGCCAATGCGCATGCAGCCGGGGCGAACGCGAATGGGCAATCGGGGACCCGATGACGCCAGCAAGGGGAATACGATCGATCTCGGTCATGAGGCGATGTCGCCGCGAACGGACAGCCAGGTCAAGAGTTCGATCAAGGGCAGGCCAAGGACGGTGAAGTAATCTCCGTCAATGCGGGAAAAAAGCCGCACTCCCTCTTCCTCGAGCTTGTAGCAACCGACGCTGTCGCGGATGCTTTGCCAGTTGCGGGCCAGGTAATCGTCAAGATAGGCATCCGAGAAGTCGCGCATCGTCAGTCGGACCTGACCGACATGGCGCCATATCGGCGTTCCGTCGCGCGCGACAACGGCGGCCGACAGCAGGCGATGGGTGCGCCCGCGCAGGGCCAGCAGTTGAGCCCGCGCATCTTCCGGATCTTCGGGCTTGGACAGCACCTGTCCATCCAGATCCAGGACCTGGTCGCAGCCGAGAACCAGTGCGCCAGGAAACTTGTCCGAAATCTTGCGGGCCTTCAGTTCCGCCAGGGCGTCGGCGATGTCGCGCGGCGTGGCGTTTTCATGCTGAAGCGCGGCGCGGATGGCCTCTTCGTCGATGTGGGCGGGATGCGTTTCGATGGCAAGCCCGGCATTGCGCAGAAGCTGGGCACGGATGGCCGAACCCGACGCAAGGACCAGCTGAGCATTCGTATCGGTCATGTGGATAGCCCTGTGGACAAAAGGGGCGGAAACCTGTGTCTGATGCGGTGCAAAACATGCGCAGATCGGGGCGCTGTGGGCAAGTCGGGCCTTTCGGGAAAGTTCCAGGACGATTCGTACCTCTGTGAATTCCGAAATCACCGTCCTGTGGATAATTCGCTGATCCACAGGACGTGTCTGCGGTTCAGTATCAACAAATACCCACATTCGCGTTATTTGTTAAGATATTGATAGTAAATAATAAAAATAAGATTTCAGGGTATTTTCGCGACTCTTTCCCCAGACTTTTCCACAGATCGATCCCTTGTGGACAAGGATGTGGGGAAATGTGTTATCCACATTGCCCACAGGGCCTACTGCATCAAGATCCTTCTTTCTCTATAAGGATTTGAATTAGATGAGGCCGTGATGTGAGGTACCTGCATGGGCGATCTGCTGGCGAATCTTTATCCGTGGACAAAGGCGATGCATGTCGTGTCGGTGATCGCCTGGATGGCCGGGCTGTTCTATCTGCCACGGCTGTTTGTCTATCATGCCGAGCGGGTCGCGGTCGGGTCGGAAGGAGACAAGCTGTTCCAGGAAATGGAACGCAAGCTGCTGCGGCTGATCATGAACCCGGCAATGATCGCCACATGGGTCTTTGGCCTGATGCTGGTCTTTACGCCGGGGATTGTGGACTGGTCCGAGGTCTGGCCATGGACAAAGGCCGCCGGGGTGCTGGGCATGACCTGGTTCCATCACTGGCTGGGATACCGGCGCAAGGAGTTCGCAAGCGGCGCGAACACGCGCAGCGGTCGGACCTATCGCATCATGAACGAATTGCCGACGCTTTTCCTGCTGGTGATCGTGTTCTCAGTCATCGTGAAGTTCTGACCGCCGAATTGACTCGGCACGGAGCGCGGTTTATTGAGGTTCTGATCCTGGCCGTCCGGCCAAGGGTTTCTCCCCGATCGAGATCTGACACCCGCCTTCGGGCGCATAGACCGTGGTTGACCCGATGACCCAAGAACGCCTGAACCTTTCGGAACTGAAGGCGAAGAGCCCCGCCGACCTGCTGGCCATGGCCGAGGAGCTGGAGATCGAGAACGCCTCGACCATGCGCAAGGGCGAGATGATGTTCCAGATCCTGCGGGAACGCGCCGAGGAGGGCTGGGAGATCAGCGGAGACGGCGTGCTGGAAGTCCTGCAGGACGGGTTCGGCTTCCTGCGTTCGCCCGAGGCGAACTATCTGCCAGGGCCGGACGACATTTATGTCAGCCCGGACATGATCCGGCAGTACTCTCTGCGCACCGGGGACACGGTCGAGGGCGTGATCCGGGCGCCGGACGACAACGAACGCTATTTCGCGCTGACCAAGGTCAACAAGATCAACTTCGAGGATCCCGACAAGGCGCGCCACAAGGTGGCCTTCGATAACCTGACGCCGCTATATCCCGATGAGCGGCTGCGCATGGAGATCGAGGATCCGACGCTGAAGGACCGCTCGGGCCGGATCATCGACCTGGTGGCTCCGATCGGCAAGGGGCAGCGGGCGCTGATCGTGGCGCCACCGCGGACGGGCAAGACCGTGCTGTTGCAGAACATCGCGCGGTCGATCGAGATCAATCATCCGGAATGCTACCTGATCGTCCTGCTGATCGACGAGCGTCCGGAAGAAGTGACCGACATGCAGCGCAGCGTGAAAGGCGAGGTCATTTCCTCGACCTTCGACGAACCTGCGACCCGACACGTTGCCGTGGCCGAGATGGTGATCGAAAAGGCAAAGCGCCTGGTCGAGCATAAACGAGATGTTGTGATTCTTCTTGATTCGATCACAAGACTTGGGCGTGCCTACAACACCGTTGTGCCCTCTTCAGGCAAGGTTCTGACCGGTGGTGTCGATGCGAATGCGCTGCAAAGACCAAAGCGGTTCTTCGGCGCGGCGCGAAATATCGAAGAGGGCGGGTCGCTGACGATCATCGCGACGGCGCTGATCGACACGGGCTCGCGGATGGACGAGGTCATCTTCGAGGAATTCAAGGGCACGGGTAACAGCGAAATCGTTCTTGACCGCAAGGTCGCCGACAAGCGCGTCTTCCCGGCGATCGACATTCTGAAGTCGGGCACGCGCAAGGAAGAGCTGCTGGTGCCGAAGGGCGACCTGCAGAAGATGTATGTCCTGCGTCGTATCCTGAACCCGATGGGCACCACGGATGCGATCGAGTTCCTGCTGTCGAAGCTGAAGCAGACGAAGACGAACGCCGAGTTCTTCGACTCCATGAATACCTGATATCCTTTCCGGGACGGAGGAGAGGCGGATGGACACGATCTTTGCCCTGGCATCTGCCAGGGGACGAGCAGGCGTTGCCGTAGTTCGTCTGTCCGGTCCCGCGTCGTGGCAGGCGGTCGAACGGTTGGCGGGGTCGGTGCCAATGCCGCGCCGTGCCAGCCTGCGGCGTCTGACATGGCAGGGCGACGTTCTGGATGAGGCGTTGGTTCTGACCTTCGAGAAGGGCAAGAGCTTTACCGGGGAACAGGCGGCTGAGCTGCATCTGCACGGCGCGGTTGCGACCGTGTCGGCCGTTCTGCGGGTCTTGTCGGAAATTCCCGGCCTGCGCATGGCGGAACCGGGTGAGTTCACGCGGCGGGCGCTGGAAAACGGGCGGCTTGATCTGGCCCAGGTCGAAGGCCTTGCCGATCTGATCGATGCGGAAACCGAAGCGCAGAGAAAGCAGGCCTTGCGGGTTCTGTCAGGCGCGACGGGGGAGCGGGCGGAAGCCTGGCGCCGGGATCTGGTGCGGGCGGCGGCGTTGCTGGAAGCAACGATCGATTTTGCCGACGAGGACGTTCCCGAGGATGTGACGCCGGAGGTTCTGGCGCTCATCGATCGCGTCGAAACGGACCTTCGGCGGGAATTGTCGGGTTACGGCGCCGCCGAGCGGATTCGCGAAGGTTTCGAGGTGGCGATCGTTGGGCGGCCGAATTCCGGAAAATCTACTCTTCTCAATGCGTTGGCGGGCCGCGAGGCGGCAATTACGTCTGAGATCGCAGGCACTACACGGGACGTGATCGAGGTCCGTATGGAAATCGGCGGGCTTGCGGTCACATTGCTGGACACGGCGGGATTGCGCGAAACCGACGACGCAGTTGAAGGCATCGGTATCGAACGTGCCCTGCAGAGGGCGCGCGCGGCGGATCTGCGGGTTTTCCTGCTTGATAGCGACGATCTTCCGATGCTGGAGCCGCTTACAGATGACATCGTGGCCTATGGAAAGGCGGATCTGGGCATTGCGCCCGAGGGGCATCTGGCGATTTCGGGCAAGACCGGACAGGGTATTGCGGAACTCGTCGATCTGATTGCCGCGCGCCTTGGGCGGAGAATTGCCGGCGCCGGTGTTGTTGTGCGCGAACGTCACAGAAGCGCAATCGTGACCGCTTTGGGGGCTATGGAATCGGCGCGATTTGAGGTAGTGAGGGGCTCTGAGCGGATAGAGCTGGCTGCAGACGAATTGCGTCGCGCAATACGGGCGTTGGATTCGCTTGTCGGGCGTGTGGATGTCGAGCATCTGCTGGATGAGATTTTCTCCAGCTTTTGCATAGGGAAGTAAGGAGTGTTTCACGTGAAACATTTCGATGTCGTCGTCGTCGGAGGCGGACATGCCGGAACCGAAGCGGCGCATGCTGCGGCGCGTCTGGGTGCGCGCACTGCGCTTGTGACGCTACGGCGTGACACGATTGGTGTGATGTCCTGCAATCCGGCTATCGGTGGCCTGGGAAAGGGCCACCTGGTGCGCGAGATCGACGCCATGGATGGTGTCATGGGCCGCGTCGCTGACCATGCTGGCATTCAGTTCCGTCTGTTGAACAGGCGAAAGGGGCCGGCAGTTCAGGGGCCGCGGACCCAGGCTGACCGCCGGATTTACCGTGAAACCATGCTTGCGATAAGCGAAGCACAACCCAATCTGACGATCATCGAGGGCGAAACCACGGACCTTCTGTTCCGGGAGGGCCGCGTTTCTGGCGTCATCCTGCAGGATGGTTCAGAAATTGAATCCCATGCGGTTATCCTGACCACGGGCACTTTCCTGCGTGGCATCATTCATATTGGCGACGAGAAGCGTCCCGGAGGCCGGATGGGCGACAAGCCGTCGGTCAGGCTGGCAGAGCGTATCTCGGATATGGGGCTGACATTGGGTCGGCTGAAGACGGGGACGCCGCCGCGCCTGGACGGGCGGACGATCGACTGGGATCGGCTGGAATTTCAGCCAGCGGACGATGACCCGGTCCTTTTTTCGTTTCTGCATGACCGACCGTTTCAGCGTCAGATTTCCTGCGGAATTACCTACACGAATGAAAGAACCCACGAAATCATCCGCGCCAACCTTTCGCGGTCAGCGATGTATGGGGGACATATCGAAGGCGTCGGCCCACGATATTGTCCATCCATAGAAGACAAGATCGTCCGGTTCGCCGACAAGACATCGCACCAGGTCTTTCTTGAACCCGAAGGCCTGGACGACGACACCGTGTATCCCAACGGAATTTCCACTTCGCTGCCCGTGGAGGTGCAGGAGTCTTACGTCCGCTCGATCGTGGGGCTGGAGGACGTGCGGATCCTGCAGCCTGGTTATGCGATCGAATATGATTATGTTGATCCCCGTTCGCTGAGGTCCACGCTGGAGTTGCGCGCCCAGTCGGGTCTGTATCTTGCGGGTCAGGTCAATGGCACCACAGGATATGAAGAGGCCGCAGCACAGGGCCTTGTTGCGGGAATGAACGCGGCACTGTCTGCGCTGGAACGCGCGCCCGTCATTTTCTCCAGATCGGACAGCTATATCGGCGTAATGATCGACGATCTCGTGACACGGGGTGTATCAGAGCCGTACCGCATGTTTACCTCGCGCGCGGAATTTCGGCTCTCGCTGCGTGCGGATAATGCAGATCAGCGATTGACCCCGATCGCGATCTCGCTTGGCGGCGTATCGGACGAACGCAAACGCCGTTTCGAACAAAAGATGGAGGCGCTGGAGCGCGGGCGCGAACTGCTTGAGAGTTTCAACCTGACGCCACGCGAGGCTGCACAGATCGGCATCAACGTCTCACAGGATGGCCAGCGTCGGAATGGCTATGTTTTGCTTGGATTCCCGGATGTCGACATGGTCCAATTGCAACAAGCCAAGGCGGAACTTTCGGAAATTGACCCCCAGATTGCCGCTCAACTGAAGCGCGACGCGACTTATGCAACCTATATCGAGCGCCAGCGGGCGGATATCGAGGCTCTTCAGCGGGATGAATCCCACGAAATTCCCGCCGATTTCGATTATGGCGCATTGTCGGGGCTTTCAAACGAGCTGAAAGAAAAGCTTGGACGCGCTCGACCCGAAACCCTGGCCCAGGCGGCTCGGGTCGAGGGCATGACGCCGGCGGCACTGACGCTGATCCTTGCCGCCTTGCGCAAGGCTGAAAGACGACAGGCAGCGGGATGACCGCGATCCATTGTCAGATCAGGGGACGGGATGTTTCACGTGAAACATTCGAACGCCTTCGTCGTTACGAAGATCTTTTGCGCAAGTGGACCTCTCGGATAAACCTGATCGGCCGTTCGACCATCACCGAGATTCAAGAGCGCCACATTCGCGATTCGATTCAGGTCTTCGATAGTGTTCCCGACGCGACCGGAAACTGGGTCGATCTGGGCAGTGGCGCGGGATTGCCTGGCATGATCGTTGCAATTCTGGCCGTGGACGAACGTCCTGATCTCAAAGTGACGTTGGTCGAGGCTGATCTCAGAAAGTCAGCATTCCTCGCGACAGTGGCGCGCGAACTTGGGCTGGACCTGCGAATCGAAGCGCAGCGGATTGAGAATATCGCGCCCCTTGGGGCCGACGTGCTCAGCGCCCGGGCCCTGGCGCCTCTTCCCAAGCTACTTGAATTTGCCCAACGCCATATGGCACCTGACGGGGTCGCTGTTTTTCCCAAGGGCGCACGCTGGCAGGAAGAGCTGAGGCAGGCGCTTGAAAAATGGCGGTTTTCATATCAGAACCAGCCCAGCGTCACCGAACCGGACGCCACCATTCTGAAAATCGGAGGTATTTCTCGTGTCTGACCCGACCAGTCTGCCGCGAGCACGCATCATTGCGATTGCCAACCAGAAGGGTGGCGTCGGCAAGACGACGACGGCGATCAACCTTGCGGCGGCCTTGGCCGAGCAGGGGCTGAAGGTTCTGCTGGTCGATCTCGACCCACAGGGAAATGCCTCGACCGGTGTCGGTATTGATCCTGCAGATCGTGACAAGACGACCTATGACCTTTTGATCGAAGGGGCGGATCCTGCCGAGGTTCTACACCAGACGGATGTCGAGGGATTGCTGATATTTCCGGCCAATGCTGATCTGGCCTCGGCAGATATCCAGTTGGTTTCAAATGAAAAACGCAGTTCAATGCTGCGGGATGCCCTGCGCCAGCCGGCCATCGATGCGATGGATTTTGATTTCATCCTTATCGACTGTCCGCCATCGCTGAGCCTGCTGACGGTCAACGCCATGGTCGCCGCCGATTCGGTCCTGGTTCCGCTGCAATCGGAATTCTATGCGCTGGAAGGGCTGTCGCAACTCATGCTGACGGTTCGCCAGGTGCGTCAATCGGTCAACCCGGACCTTCGGATCGAGGGAGTTGTCCTGACGATGTATGATGGCCGCAACAACCTTTCCAGTCAGGTCGAGGCCGATGCGCGCGCCAATCTGGGCGAACTTGTGTACAAAACGGTCATTCCACGAAATGTTCGCCTGTCCGAAGCCCCATCATATGGTATGCCGGTGCTGACCTACGACAGCATGTCGAAAGGCAGCATGGCCTACCGAGCCTTGGCGCGCGAAGTGATCGAGCAGAACAAGGCCCGGCTGAAGGAATTGCAGGAGTGATTGGGGACGACATGGCAAAGAACGAACGCAGGGGATTGGGCCGTGGTCTGTCGGCGCTGATGGCGGATGTGAATCTCGATCGGGACGACGATTTGGGAAAATCCGCTTCCCGTCGCGCCGACCTGCGCATTCCGATCGAACGGCTCGAGCCGAACCCGGATCAGCCGCGGCGACATTTTTCGCCTGAATCGCTTGAGGAATTGGCCGCGTCGATCCGTGAAAAGGGGATCATCCAGCCACTGATCGTTCGCAAGAGCCCCAGAAATCCGGACAATTACGAAATCGTCGCGGGCGAGCGGCGGTGGCGGGCCGCCCAGATGGCACAGCTGCACGAAGTTCCCGCGATCGTGCGCGACTTCAGCGATACCGAAGTGCTGGAAGTCGCGATCATCGAAAACATCCAGCGGGCCGACCTGAACCCGATCGAAGAGGCTCTGGGGTATCGGCAGCTGATGGATCGCTTTGGTCACACGCAGGAAAAGCTGGCCGAAGCCCTGTCGAAGAGCCGCAGCCACATTGCCAACCTTCTGCGCCTTCTGAACCTTCCCGAAGAGGTCCAGGCTTGGCTGAAAGAGGGCAAACTCTCCGCGGGTCATGCGCGTGCCCTGATCACCGCGGACGATCCCGTCGGCCTGGCGCGTCAGGTCATCGCCAAGGGTCTTTCCGTGCGCGAGACCGAGCGGCTGGCCAAGACACGCCCCGCGCCCGATCGTTCGGCTCGACCCAGGCCCGAGAAAGATGCCGATACCCGAATGCTCGAGCAGGATCTTTCGGCCAATCTCCGGATGAAGGTCGTCATCGACCACAAGGGAGAGCAGGGCGGACAGGTCACGATCACCTATCGCACACTGGATGAGCTGGACCAGCTTTGCCAGATCCTGGGCCAGACGCGCTAGGGCTCTGGCCGGGACCACAGAAACAGCGCGACGGCGCCAAGCGTGGCGCCTTGCACGATCGTGATCCACAGCGCGACGCCAATCGCCGCGGGCACTGCAATGGCGATCAACATGAACAGCGTCGCAGCCCATTTGGCGCGCCGCGAAACGGCCCCGCGTTCTTGCCAGTCGTGGATCGGCGGGCCCAGACGGGGGTGCGTCAGCAGCCAGTCATGCAGATATTCTGACCCCCGCGCAAAGCAAAGGGCCGCCAGCAGCAGGAAGGGCACGGTCGGCAGCAGGGGCAGGGCGATCCCGGCCAGACCCAGTGCGAGCGCCACAAGGCCGCCGACCGTCCAGACCGGGCGCATCACGGCAGCAATTCCCGTATCAATGCATTCAGAACCGGCCTGCCACTTCGGGTTGCGCGCAGGCGCGACCCTTCGACTTCGACCATGCCCAGATCGACCAGACGATCGATTTTGGACCCGGACAATGGCTGTCCGGAAAGACGCGCAAAGCGGTCCATGTCGATCCCCTCGATCAGGCGAAGGCCCATCATCAGATATTCGCCCGCCTGATCCAAATCCGGGATTGGCTGCCTGGAACGTTCACCCGATCCGGTCGTCTCGACCTGGTTCAGCCATCGATCCGGCTGCAACGGCGTGTCCGTTCCATACCGCGTGCCATCGATCGTCAACCGCCCATGCGCCCCGGGGCCGATGCCGCCATAATCCCCATAGCGCCAGTATATCAGGTTGTGCCGGCTCTCTGCGCCCGGTCGGGCATGGTTTGATATCTCGTAGGCCGGCATGCCAAGTTCTTCAAGAAGTTCGTTTGTTTTCAGATACATATCTGCCGAAAGCTCGTCATCCGGCAAGCCTTTCAACCCTCCGGCCGCATGACGCGCCCCAAAGGCTGTACCCTCTTCGATCGTCAGCTGATAGACCGACAGATGATCGACCGCCATCAAGGCCGCTTCTCTCAGTTCCTGCTCCCATGCGGCCAGATCCTGGTATTGCCGCGCATAGATCAGATCGAAACTCACACGCGCGAAGGCCGACCTCGCGATCTCGAACGCCCCGCGCGCCTCGCTTGCGCTGTGAAGCCGGCCCAGTCGCCGCAGATCCTCGTCGTTGAGCGCCTGGATTCCCAACGAAACCCGATTCACGCCCGCCTGCGCATAGGCCCGGAACCGCCCCGCTTCGACCGATCCCGGATTGGCCTCCAGAGTCACTTCCAGATCGTTCGCCACGGGCCATCGCGCCCGAATGCGCCCAAGGATCGCATCAACCAGTTCCGGATCCATCAGTGACGGCGTACCACCGCCAAGGAACACCGTGTTCAGAACCCGCGGTCCGGTTTCCTCGGCAAGACGATCGATCTCGGAAAGATACGCCGCCTTCCAGCGCGACTGATCGATGTGCGCCGCGACGTGGCTGTTGAAATCGCAATACGGACATTTCGAGGCGCAGAACGGCCAGTGCAGGTACAGACCGAAACCGCCGTGACGCCAATCTTCGTTCATCCCTGAAATGCCGTCACCTCGATCTCGATCTTCATGGCCGGATCGATCAGTCCCGCGACGATCATCGTTGCCGCGGGCCTGATCGCGCCGAATGTTGCGCGAAGTTCAGGCGCGACGTCGTCAATATGGGACCGATCGGACAGGATATATGTTGCTCGAACCACGTCCTGCATCGCAAAACCGGCCTCGGTCAGTGCCTTGGCAATCCGGTCCAGTGCGTTGCGTGCCTGCACGCGCGCGGATGCGGGAAAATCCCCGCTCTCTGGGTCCGCACCCGTCGTCCCGGCAACGAAACACCAATCGCCCTGCACGACCGCACGGGAATATCCCAAACGGTCCTCGAAGGGCGAACCACCGGCGATCCGATTGCGGATCATCGCCTTGGGCTTTCGAAGATGCGGACAAGCTTGCCCAGTGCATCGGCGCGGTGGCTGATCCGGTTCTTCTCCTCGGGCACCATCTCGGCAAAGGTCTGCTCATGGCCGTCGGGCTGGAACATCGGGTCATAGCCATGGCCCAGGCGGCCGCGAACGGGCCAGACAAGCTGCCCCTCGACCTTGCCTTCAAAGATCTCCTCATGCCCGTCCGGCCAAGCCAGGACGAGGGTGGCACGAAAGCGCGCGCGCCGGGGGAAGGGGGCGCCGATCTTCTCCAGCTCCTGCCATGTCCGGGTCATCGCCATCATGAAATCGCGCCCATGCGGCGTTTCCGCCCAGTCCGCCGTGTGCACGCCCGGGGCGCCGCCAAGGGCGTCGACCTCGATTCCGCTGTCATCGGCAAGCGCCGGCATCCCAGTCGCGCGAGCGGCCGCATGCGCCTTGATGCGGGCATTTCCGACGAACGTGTCCTCGGTTTCCTCCGGGACCGGCAGATTCAGCTCTGCCGCACCGATGCAAGTGATGCCAAAGGGCGCCAGAAGGGCACGAAACTCTTCCAGCTTGCCCGCATTGTGCGTCGCGATCAGCAACCGGTCTTCGGTGAAGCGTCGCATCAGATCGCTGCCTTCTGCGCCTCGACGAGCTGCGCGATTCCCGCCTCGGCAAGGTCCAGAAGCTGGCCCATCTCGTCGCGCGAAAAGGTCGCGCCTTCCGCCGACATCTGCACCTCGATCAGGCGCTTTGCGCCCGTCAGAACGAAATTGCCATCAGTGCCAGCTTCGCTGTCCTCGGCATAATCCAGATCCAGGATCGGCTGACCGGCATAGATCCCGCAGGACACCGCTGCGACGTGATCGACGATCGGGTCCGACGTGACCGCGCCGGTCTTCAACAGCTTGTTCACCGCCAGCCGCAGGGCAACCCAGCCCCCGGTAATCGCAGCACAGCGCGTTCCGCCATCGGCCTGGATCACGTCGCAATCGACCACGATCTGACGTTCGCCGAGCGCGACCCGATCGACACCGGCGCGCAAGGCACGACCGATCAGGCGCTGGATCTCCTGCGTGCGGCCCGATTGCTTCCCAGCCGCCGCCTCGCGCCGGTTGCGCGTATTCGTGGCGCGGGGCAGCATCCCGTATTCCGCCGTGACCCAGCCCAGTCCCGAGCCCTTCAGGAACGATGGCGCCTTTTCCTCGATCGTCGCGGTGCACAGGACATGCGTATCGCCGACCTTGATCAGGCACGAACCCTCGGCATGTTTCGTCACCCCGGTTTCGATCGAGATCGGACGCATTTCGTCCAGTTTCCGGCCAGAAGGACGCATTGTTTTTCCTCGCTTGAATTGTTCCACGTCAGTTACAGTCGCGCAGCCCCATAGGGCAAGCCCGATTGACGTTTCCGCGCGGGGCTCCATATCTGTCATGACCCTGAGAGGCAGAGCCATGGAAGACACCGCACGAATTCTGGCCGAAATGAACGACCGTTCGCGCGAGGTCTTTCGCCGCGTGGTCGAGACCTATCTCGACACCGGCGATCCGGTCGGCTCGCGCACGGTCTCGCGTACGATGAGCGAAAAGATCTCGCCCGCGACGATCCGTAATGTCATGCAGGATCTCGAGATGTTGGGGCTGCTGGACAGTCCGCATACCTCGGCCGGTCGGGTGCCGACGCAACTGGGCCTGCGGATGTTCGTCGACGGCTTGATGGAGGTCTCGACGCTTGCGGTCGAGGACCGGCAGGCGATCGACGCGACCACCGGCGGCAACGAACCGGGCGTGAACTCCCTGCTTGACCGCGTGGGACAGGCGCTGTCGGGTATCACCCATTCCGCCAGCCTTGTCCTGGCGCCAAAGCATGACGCCGAGGTGCGCCATATCGATTTCGTCAGCCTGGCGCACGACCGGGCGCTGGTCGTCCTTGTCTTTTCCGATGGGCATGTCGAGAACCGCATCTTCACGCCACCGCCCGGCCTGACCCCGTCGGCGATGCGCGAGGCTGCGAATTTCGTCAATGCGCTGGCCGAGGGCCGCACCCTGTCGGAATTGCGCGATCACATGCGCAAGGAGATCGCGCGCCGCCGGCAGGAGATCGACCAGGCGGCGCAGGGCCTGATCGAGGCAGGAATCGCCATGTGGGAGGGGGCCGGCGATACCCGCGAGCGTCTGATCGTGCGCGGTCAGTCGAACCTGCTGGATCATGCCGACGAGGCCGACCTGGACCGTATCCGCGCCCTGTTCGACGATCTGGAGCGCAAGCGCGACATTGCCGAGTTCCTTGAACATGCCGAGCAAGGCGAAGGCGTGCGCATCTTCATCGGCAGCGAGAACAAGTTGTTCTCACTTTCGGGTTCCTCTTTGGTCGTTTCTCCATATATGAACGCGGATCGGAAGATCATTGGCGCCGTCGGCGTCATTGGCCCGACGCGGCTGAACTATGGCCGTATCGTGCCCATCGTTGACTATACGGCGCAGCTGGTCGGGCGACTATTGTCCGGCGAGCGGAAGGACCAGACATGAGCGAGATGAAGAAAGACGAATTGGCAGAAGATCAGGCACAGATCGGCGAAGAGGCGATCGAGACCGAAACCGTCGCCGACGAGATCGAGGCATTGCGGGCCGAGCGCGACGAATTCCGCGACCGCTACATGCGCGCGCTGGCCGAGGCCGAGAATATCCGCAAGCGCGGCGAACGCGACCGGCGCGAAGCCGAGCAGTATGGCGGTGCCAAGCTGGCCCGCGACATCCTGCCGGTCTATGACAATCTCAAGCGGGCGCTTGACGCGGCCGATGACAGCGTGCGCGAACAGGCCCGGGCGCTGATCGAAGGAGTCGAGCTGACGCTGAAGGAGCTGGCCTCGGTGCTTGGCCGTCACGGGATTGAACGGATCACGCCGCAGGTGGGCGACATGTTCGACCCGCAGGTCCACCAGGCCATGTTCGAGGCGCCCGTGCCCGGCACCCGGGCCGGAGAGATCATCCAGGTCATGACCGAAGGCTTCGTGATGCACGAACGTCTGTTGCGACCGGCGCAGGTGGGCGTCAGCTCGACCCCGGCGAACGGCCAGCAGGCCGATCAGAAGGGCCAGCCGGATCAGGGCTAATCCGAACAGCGTTTCACGTGAAACGGGGGCCCGCGGGCCCCCGCGTCATTTCCGGACGAGCGCCTTCAGCTCGTACAGCGCCGTCAGCGCCTGCAGGGGCGTCATCTCGTCGGGATGCAGTTCGGCAAGTCTTGCCTCGACGGCGGACGGGCCGCGCGCGGGGGGCGAAGCGGCCGGGGCCGCGCTGAACAGGGGCAGGTCGTCGATCAGCGCCGTGCGCCGGGCCCCGCCTTCGCGTTCGCCCTTCTCCAGCGCCTCCAGAACGACCCGGGCCCGCTCGACGACCGCCGGCGGCAGACCCGCCAGCCGCGCGACCTGCACGCCATAGGACCGGTCCGCCGCGCCTTTCACGACCTCGTGCAGGAAGACGACCTCGCCTTCCCATTCGCGCACGGCGACCGTGGCGTTCTCGACCCCTTCCAGCTTGTGCGCCAGCGAGGTCAGTTCGTGGTAATGCGTCGCGAACAATGCGCGGCAGCGATTCACGTCGTGCAGGTGCTCCAGGACGGCCCATGCGATCGACAATCCGTCCCAGGTCGCCGTCCCCCGTCCGATCTCGTCCAGGATGACCAGCGCGCGATCATCGGCCTGGTTCAGGATGGCGGCGGTCTCGACCATCTCGACCATGAAGGTCGATCGCCCGCGGGCAAGGTCATCGGCCGCGCCCACCCGGCTGAACAGCTGGCTGACCAGCCCCAGATGCGCGCGCCGGGCCGGAACGAAACTGCCCGCCTGCGCCAGAAGCGCGATCAGCGCGTTCTGCCGCAGAAACGTGGACTTGCCCGCCATGTTCGGCCCGGTGATCAGCCAGATCGCGGGTGTCTCGCCCTGCGAGAGGGCGCAATCATTGGCCACGAAGCTTTCGCCCGCGCGTCGCAGGGCGCGTTCGACGACCGGGTGGCGTCCGCCCTCGACATCGAAGGCGCGGCTGTCATCCACCCTGGGCTCGCACCAATCCTCGCCGCGCGCCAGGTCCGCGAAGGCCGCGAACAGGTCGATCTCGGCCAGCGCCCGCGCCGCCTGCGAGATCGCTGCCGCATTGTCCAGGACAACCTGACGCAGATCCTCGAACAGGCGACGCTCGATCTCGATCGCGCGGTTGCCGGCATTCAGGATGCGCGTTTCCAGCTCGGACAGTTCCAGCGTGGTGAAGCGCAGCTGGTTCGCGGTCGTCTGGCGGTGAATGAAGGTTTCGCTGAGCGGCGGAGCCAGCATCCTGTCGGCATGGGTTGCCGTGGTCTCGACGAAATAGCCCAGAACGTTGTTGTGGCGGATCTTCAGGCTCTGGATGCCGGTCTGTTCGACATAGCGCGCCTGAAGGCGGGCGATCACGCCCCGGCCCTCGTCGCGAAGCTGGCGAACCTCGTCCAGCTCGGCATCCAGTCCCGGCGCGATGAAACCGCCGTCGCGGGCCGAAAGCGGCGGCTCCTCGACCAGGGCGGCGCGCAGGCGCGCGACCAGCGCGTCATGTCCGGCCAGATCCCGCGCGGCCAGGGACAGCCGTTCGGGCACATCGCCCGTCAACAGATCGGCCACCGCCCGCGCACGCTCCAGCCCGGCGCGGATCGCCGCCAGATCGCGCGGGCCGCCGCGTTCCAGCGCCAGCCGGGACAGCGCCCGGTCCATGTCCGGGGCCTTGCGCAGCTCCTCGCGCAGCGCATCGCACAGGCCCGGATCCTCGACCAGGTGCCGGACCGCTGCCAGCCGCGCGTGGATCTCGTCCAGGTCGCGCGACGGCGCGGCCAGCCGCCGTTCCAGAAGCCGCCCGCCCGCGGCCGTGACGGTCCGGTCGATGGCGGCCACCAGCGACCCTTCTCGCCCACCCGACAGGGCCTGGGTGATTTCGAGGTTCCGCCGCGTCGCCGCGTCGATCTGCACCACGCCCCCGGGCGTTTCCCGCGTGGGCTGCCGCAACAGGGGCAGCTTGCCCCTCTGGGTCAGGTCCAGATACTCGACGATCGCGCCCATCGCCGAAATCTCGGCGCGCGCGAAGCTGCCAAAGGCGTCAAGCGTGGCTATGCCGTAAAGGTCGCACAATCGCCGTTCGGCCCCCGTGCTGTCGAACGAGGCGCGCGCCAGCGGCGTCAGCGCCGCGCCGATTTCCTCGGCCAGGGGCGCGATCTCGGCCTCGTGGCTTTCGCTGACCAGCAGCTCGCGCGGGGCGAGGCGCGCCAGTTCCGGCAAGAGCCGCACGCGCGGGCAGGGCATCACGTGAAATTCCCCGGTCGAGATGTCGGCGATGGCCAGCGCGCCCGAGTCGCGTATTTCCGCCCAGGCCGCCAGGAAGTTGTTGCGCCGCGCCTCCAGCAGGGAGTCCTCGGTCAGCGTTCCGGGCGTGACCAGCCGCACCACGTCGCGCCGCACCACGGCCTTCGAGCCGCGCTTCTTCGCCTCGGCGGGGTCTTCCATCTGCTCGGCGATCGCCACGCGAAAGCCCTTGCGGATCAGCGTCAGCAGATAGCCCTCGGCCGAATGGACGGGCACGCCGCACATCGGGATGTCGCGCCCCATATGCTGGCCACGCTTCGTCAGCGCGATGTCCAGCGCGACGGCCGCCTGCTCGGCATCCTCGAAGAACATCTCGTAGAAGTCGCCCATCCGGTAGAACAGAAGCGCATCCGGATAGCGCCCCTTGATCTCCAGATATTGCGCCATCATCGGCGTGACGCCTGCGTCCTTTTCGCCCACGTTTTCCCCCATTGGCTGCGCGCGGACCCTAGCAATGCGGGGCGCGGCGAAAAAGGGGGCAATCCTTTTGATTGGCACGATGCAAGGGGGGCGCTATGACGGCGGAAAAGACAGGGGAAAGACGATGTCCAACAGGAACCGCATCACCCGGGAAGAGGCGCTGGCCTATCACCACAGCCCCACGCCCGGCAAATACGAGATCAACGCCAGCAAGCCGATGGTCACCCAGCGCGACCTGTCGCTGGCCTACAGCCCCGGCGTTGCGGTTCCGGTCGAGGCGATCGCGCAGGATCCCGGCACGGCCTATGACTACACGGTCAAGGGCAACATGGTCGCCGTCGTGTCGAACGGCACGGCGATCCTTGGCATGGGAAATCTCGGCGCGCTGGCATCGAAACCCGTGATGGAAGGCAAGGCGGTGCTGTTCAAGCGCTTTGCCGACGTCAATGCCATCGATATCGAGCTGGACACCGAAGACCCCGAGGAATTCATCAATGCCGTGCGCCTGATGGGGCCCAGCTTCGGCGGCATCAATCTCGAGGACATCAAGGCCCCCGAATGCTTCATCATCGAAAGCCGCCTGAAGGAGATCATGGACATCCCGGTGTTCCATGACGACCAGCACGGCACGGCGGTGATCTGCGCGGCCGGTCTGATCAACGCCCTGCACCTGACGGGCAAGAAGATCGAGGACGTCCGGATCGTCCTGAACGGCGCGGGCGCGGCCGGCATCGCCTGTATCGAGCTTCTCAAGGCGATGGGCGCGCGGCACGACAATTGCATCGTCTGCGATACCAAGGGCGTGATCTGGCAGGGCCGGTCCGAGGGCATGAACCAGTGGAAATCCGCCCATGCGGTCAGGACCGACCTGCGCACGCTGGAAGAGGCGATGCGCGGTGCCGACGTCTTTCTTGGCGTTTCGGTCAAGGGGGCGGTGACGCCCGAAATGGTCGCCAGCATGGCGCCCGATCCGATCATCTTCGCCATGGCCAATCCCGATCCCGAGATCACGCCCGAAGAGGCCCATGCCATCCGCCCCGACGCGATCGTGGCGACCGGGCGGTCGGACTATCCGAACCAGGTCAACAATGTCCTGGGCTTTCCCTATCTGTTTCGCGGAGCGCTGGACATTCACGCGCGCGCCATCAATGACGAAATGAAGATCGCCTGCGCCGAGGCCCTGGCCAGCCTTGCGCGCCAGCCCGTGCCCGAGGAAGTCGCTTTGGCCTATGGGCGCAAGCTGACCTTTGGCCGTGACTACATCATCCCCACGCCCTTTGATCCGCGCCTGATCCACGTCGTGCCGCCCGCAGTAGCGCGCGCCGGAATGGAAACCGGCGTGGCGCGTCGACCCATCATCGACATGGAGGCCTATGAGCTGAGCCTGAAGTCGCGGATGGATCCGACGGCTTCCATCCTGCAGGGCATCCATGCGCGGGCGCGCGCCGCACAGGCCACGATGATCTTTGCCGAAGGCGACGATCCGCGCGTCCTGCGCGCGGCCGTTGCCTATCAGCGTTCGGGCATGGGACGCGCGATCGTCGTGGGGCGCGAGCCGGACGTGGCCGAGAAGCTGGCCGCCGAGGGTCTGGCCGATGCGGTGGACGAACTGGAAGTCGTCAACGCGGCCAATACCCCGCATCTGGCCACCTACAAGGACTTTCTCTATGCCCGCCTGCAGCGCAAGGGCTTTGACCGCGCCGACATCCACCGACTGGCCGCGCGTGACCGGCATGTCTTTTCGGCCCTGATGCTGGCCCATGGCCATGGCGATGCCATGGTGACGGGGGCGACGCGCAAATCGGCCCATGTTCTGAGCCTCATCAACCATGTCTTTGACGTCACGGCCGAGGATGGCGCGGTGGGCATTACCGCGGTCCTGCTGCGCGGGCGGATCGTCTTCATAGGCGATACGCTGGTGCATGAATGGCCCGACGAAGAGGATCTGGCCGATATCGCCGAACGCGGCGCGGCCGTGGCGCGCGGCATGGGGATCGAGCCACGGGTGGCCTTCCTGTCGTTTTCGACCTTCGGCTATCCGGTGTCCGAACGCGCGACCAAGATGCACCGCGCGCCGCAGGTGCTGGACGCGCGCGGCGTCGATTTCGAGTATGACGGCGAGATGACCGTGGATGTCGCGCTGAACATGGATCAGATGGCGCATTATCCGTTCTGCCGCCTGACCGGCCCGGCCAATGTTCTGGTCGTGCCGGCGCGGCATTCGGCCTCGATCTCGGTCAAGCTGCTGCAGGAAATGGCGGGCGCCACGATCATCGGCCCGATCCTGACCGGCGTCGATCGCCCGATCCAGATCTGTTCGACCGGATCGACGGTGAACGACATCGTCAACATGGCCGCAATCGCGGCCTGTCGCCTGGGGCAGTGACCGGGTCAGACGGGTGGGCGGTTTTCCGGGCCTACTGCGCGAAGACCGCCTGATCGCCCCAAAGCGCGCGCACCCGTGCGTCGCGGCCGCAGGATTCGCGGTAGAACTTGTAGGCCTTGGCCTGTGACATCGGTCCGCGCCGGGTCAGGACAAGATTCCGTCCCTTGTAGTAATCCTGGTGATAGGACTCGGCTGGCCAGAAGCGCGCGGCGGGCAGGATTGGCGTGACGACCTTTCGGCCAAGGGCGGCCTCGGCCCGTGCCTTCGCGGCCCGCGCGGCCCGCGCCTGCGTCTCGTTTCGAACGAAGATCGCCGTACGATAGCTTTCGCCGCGATCGCAGAATTGTCCGCCGTCATCCGTCGGGTCGATCGAGCGGAAGAACAGGTCGAACAGCGTCTCGAGGCTGATCCGTCCGGGGTCAAAGACGATCTCGACGGCTTCGTAATGTCCGGTGCCGCCGGCGCTGACCTGTTTGTAACTGGGGTTCTCGACGCGCCCGCCGGTATAGCCCGAGACGACCTCGATCACCCCCGGGACCGATTCGAAATCGGCTTCGACGCACCAGAAGCAACCGCCCGCAACGATGGCCGTGTCCTGCCGGGCCAGTACAGGGCCCGCGGCAAGCAGAAGCAGACAGGAAAGGACAAGACGCACCATCGGACATCCTCATGCTGGTTTCCCGACCAGAACGAGGGCAAACGCATCGAAAGGACAACCGACATCCGCGTGAGATCACGAAATCGTTCCGGACGCGGCCAGAAAAAGGGGCCGGGACTGGCCCGGCCTAATGATCGGGCGGTCGATCAGCCCTTCACGCGGGCGTTCCGCGCGGCGATCAGCTTCAGCCGCAAGGCGTTCAGCCGGATGAAGCCCGCGGCATCCTTCTGGTCATAGGCGCCGGCATCTTCCTCGAAGGTGACGTGCTTTTCGGAATACAGCGAATGATCCGACCAGCGTGCCACGGTGCGGGCCGAGCCCTTGTAAAGCTTCACGCGCACGGTGCCGGTGACATGTTCCTGGCTCTTGTCGATCGCGGCCTGCAGCATCTCGCGTTCGGGGCTGAACCAGAAGCCGTTGTAGATCAGTTCCGCATAGCGCGGCATCAGGCTGTCCTTCAGGTGGCCCGCGCCCGCATCCAGCGTGATCTGCTCGATCCCGCGATGCGCCTCCAGCAGGATGGTTCCGCCGGGCGTTTCATAGACGCCGCGCGACTTCATCCCGACAAAGCGGTTTTCCACCAGGTCCAGGATGCCGACGCCATGCTTGCCACCCAGTTCGTTCAGGCGAGTCAGCAGCGTTGCCGGGCTCATCCGTTCGCCATCGATCGCGACCGCGTCGCCACGTTCGAAGGTGATCTCGACATATTCGGGCGTATCCGGCGCGTCCTCGGGCCGCGTGGTGCGCTGCAGCACGTAATCGGGCGCCTCTTCGGCGGGATTTTCCAGAACCTTGCCCTCGGACGAGGTATGCAGAAGGTTCGCATCGACCGAGAAGGGCGCCTCGCCGCGCTTGTCCCTGGCGATCGGGATCTGGTGCGCCTCGGCAAATTCCAGCAGCTTCGTTCGGCTGGTCAGGTCCCATTCCCGCCACGGCGCGATGACCTTGATATGCGGGTCCAGCGCATAGGCGCTGAGTTCGAACCGCACCTGGTCGTTGCCCTTGCCCGTGGCGCCATGGGCGATGGCATCGGCCCCGGTTTCATGCGCGATCTCGACCAGCCTCTTGGAAATCAGTGGCCGCGCGATCGAGGTGCCCAGCAGATACAGCCCCTCATAGACCGCATTGGCGCGGAACATCGGAAAGACGAAGTCGCGCACGAATTCCTCGCGCAGGTCCTCGATATAGATGTTCTCGGGCTTGATCCCCAGCATCTCGGCCTTCTTGCGGGCGGGCTCCAGCTCTTCGCCCTGGCCCAGATCGGCGGTGAAGGTCACCACCTCGCAGCCATATTCGGTTTGCAGCCATTTCAGGATGATCGAGGTATCGAGGCCACCGGAATAGGCCAGAACGACTTTCTTTGGCGCGGACATGGAACCTTCCTGTGCATGGAGGACGCAGTGGTCAATCCCATGCGCGATAGCCGTTTTTCGTGCGCTGGGCAAGGATTGCGCGGGTTCCGGCGCGGCGCGCGGTCGCGCCCGGCCCCGTGACGCTTGCAAGGGCGGGAAAGCTGGTTCATCAAGCGGGACATGACCGATTTTCGAAATGCAGCCGAAGCCACGACCCGCGCCCTGCGGGATGTCTTTCCGCCAACGCCTCTGCAACGCAACGATCACCTGTCGGCGCGTCTGGGCGTCGATGTCTGGCTGAAGCGCGAGGATCTGACGCCCGTGCGCAGCTACAAGCTGCGCGGCGCGTTCACGGCCATGCGCCGCATCCTGGCCGAGGATCCCAGCCATGGCCATTTCGTCTGCGCCAGCGCGGGCAACCACGCCCAGGGCATGGCCTATGCCTGCCGCCATTTCGGCGTGCGTGGCACGATCTTCATGCCCGTGACGACGCCTCAGCAGAAGATCGACAAGACCCGGATCTTTGGCGGCGACTGTATCGAGATCCGGTTGACCGGTGACTATTTCGACCAGACCCTGGCCGCGGCGCAGGCTTTCTGTGCCGAGGCGGGCGCGCATTTCCTGTCGCCCTTCGACGATCCGGACGTGATCGAGGGTCAGGCCTCGGTCGCGGTCGAGATCCTGGAACAGCTGGGCCGCGCGCCGGACATGGTGGTCGTTCCGGTGGGCGGCGGGGGGCTGGCCGCCGGTGTCACGACCTATCTGCGCGAGGCCGCGCCGCAGACGGCCTTGCGCTATGTCGAGCCGGCGGGCGGGGCAAGTCTGGCCGCCGCGCTGCGGGCTGGCCAGCCCGTGACCCTGCCGCGCGTGAACAGCTTCGTCGATGGGGCGGCGGTTGCGCGCATCGGCGATCGTCCTTTCGAGCGCCTGCGCCATGTCGATCCCGCCCATGTCCTGGCCGCGCCCGAAGACCGGATCTGCGTGACGATGCTGGACATGCTGAATGTCGAGGGCATCGTGCTGGAACCTGCTGGCGCCCTTGCCGTGGACGCGCTGCCCGATCTGGCCAGCCAGATCGCGGGCAAGACGGTGGTCTGCGTCACCTCTGGCGGCAATTTCGATTTCGAGCGTCTGCCCGAGGTCAAGGAAAGGGCACAGCGCTATTCAGGGCTGAAGAAGTATTTCATTCTGCGGATGCCGCAGCGGCCGGGCGCGCTGCGGGAATTCCTGAACCTTCTGGGCCCCGATGACGACATCGCGCGATTCGAATACCTCAAGAAGTCGGCGCGCAATTTCGGCTCGGTCCTGATCGGGATCGAGACGAAGGATCCGGCCAATTTCGATGCCCTGCGCCAGAGACTGGACGAATCCGCCATCGCCTGGCGCGACATCACCGAGGACGAGACCCTGGCCGAGTTCCTGATCTGAAGACAGGCGCGGCTATCGGCCCGGCGCGGGCGCGCCCGGCAACGTTTCACCCCGCTGGTCCAGGCCCGAAAGGAAAGCGCTGCGCGAGCGCGTGAAGCAGTCGATGATCGACGCAAGATCGACCGCGTCGGATCGACCCGCCGCAAGCATGGCTTCGTCCGTTCGGCATTTCGCCGCGAGGTCGCGAAATCCCAGGTTCAGCGCCGCGCCCTTCAGAAAGTGCAGGTCGCTGCGCAATTGTCCGGCATCGGTTGCACGTTTCAGCCGGTCGAACGCCTCTTGCACTTCGTCCAGGAAAAGCGTGACGACATGCAAGAATTCATTTCGCCCCAGCTCTTGCCGCAGCTGGTCTATGTGATCCCAATCGATCATCGATGCCTTCCGTTGTGCATTCGGGGGGCTGATTGCTGCCGCCCCGGGGCTTCGTGGCAAACCTAGCCCGGCGGGTCTTGCGCAACGGTTAAGACGTGCATTCAGCACATGTTAATTTCCCTGCGCTTTTCTGGCCCGTGTTTCGTATGGGTTTTTGTCGTGCAGGTCGCCTCGAAGATTTCCGAAATCCCGGCCATGGCCCGGTCCTCGCAGCCGCAGGGCCGCCGGATTCTGGTTGTCGATGACAGCCGCGTCCAGCGGCGCATCCTTGAATCGCAGCTCGTCCGGTCCGGGCATCATGTCATCCAGGCCGAAACGGCCGAGCAGGCATTGCGGCTGGCCGAATCCGAACCGCCCGACCTGGTGATCTCGGACTGGATGATGGACGGCATGTCGGGGATCGAACTGTGCCAGGCCATTCGGCGGCTTGTCAGCGATCGCTATGTCTATTTCATCCTTCTGACATCGAAGGCCGAAAAGGAAGAGATCGTCCTGGGGCTCGAAAAAGGCGCCGACGATTTCCTGATCAAGCCCATCACCGGGGATGAGCTGCGTGCCCGTATCCTTGCCGGTGATCGCATCCTGCGCATGGAACGCGAGCTGACCGAAAAGAACCGCCTGGTATCCAGGGCATTCGATGAGCTGCGCCGCATGCACGACATGATCAACCGCGACCTGGCCGAGGCACGCAAGCTGCAGCAAAGCCTGCTGCGCGAAACGCATCGCGACTTCGACGCGGGCGAGGTGACGCTGATGCTGCGGCCCGCGGGGCATGTGGGGGGCGATCTGGTCGGCTTTTTCACGATCGACAGAGACCGGGTCGGATTGTTCTCGATCGACGTGTCGGGGCACGGCATTACCTCGGCCCTGATGACCGCGCGGCTGGCGGGGTTTTTCCACGGCGTGGCGTCGGACGGGAATGTCGCCATGACCCGCATGCCGGATGGAACGATCCAGCCCCGGCCTCCGGCCGAGGTCGCCGCGCGGCTGAACGCCATCCTGCTGGAGGAAATCCGCACCGACATCTATTTCACGATGGTCTATGCGATCGTGGATCTGTCACGCGGTCGGGTCCGCCTTGTGCAGGCGGGGCATCCGCATCCGATGATCCAGCGGCCGGACGGCTCGGTCCGCCCGATCGGGGCCGGCGGCCTGCCGATCGGGCTGATACCGGATGGCGCCTGGCAGGACGTGGAACTGCAGATGCAGCCCGATGATCGTCTCTTGATCGTGTCCGACGGGATCACCGAGGCCGAGAACCGGTCACACGTCCAGCTGAGCGATGATGGGCTTGCGGCGCTGATGCGGGATACGCGCGGCCTGAAGGGGCAGGCCATGCTGGACGCCCTGATGCGGGGCGTGGTGCGCCATGCCGGCGCCGAGCCCGCCGACGACGTTTCGGCAATCCTGTTCGATTATCGTGGGCCCAGCCCCAGCTGACGCATGGCCAGGCGCAGGTAGAACTGGTCGCCGTCATTGCCCAGAAGATCGACCGCGACCGGGGCGGGAAGCCAGAACGCGTCATGACCCGCCTCGGTAGGGGGGCCCAGACGCGCCAGCGGACGCGCCAGATAGACCGTACACAGCTTTTCGGCCCATCTTTCATATTCGGGCATGTAGACGAAGCGTCGGAACGCCCCCAGGCGCCGCGGCGCCGCGATGCGCCAGCCCGTTTCCTCGGCGACTTCGCGATGCAGCGCCCGCAGGGGCGGCTCGCCCGGGTCCAGTCCTCCGCCCGGCAGCTGGAACTCGGGCCTTGGGCCGTCCTGGCGGGTCAGCAGAACCTCCGGGCCACGCAGGATGACGGCATAGGCGCCGTGCCGGATGCGATAGCGCCGGTCGCGGCGGATTGGCTCGCCAAATCTGGGTATCACGCCGTCATTCCCGCCCGATCTGCCGCCGGGGGCTTGGCCCGTCGGTTGTCGTTCCCATATTTGCCCTGTATGGCAGGGCAAGGCCCGCAAAGGAAGACCCCGATGACGACCCTTTCTCAGATCGCGTGGGACGACACGATATTGCCGTTCCAGCTGGACCGCTCGGACATTCGCGGCCGCGTCGCGCGGCTTGACGGCACACTGGACCAGATCCTGTCCCAGCATGACTATCCCGCCCCCGTCGAGGCGCTGGTGGCCGAAGCCGCGCTGCTGACCGCGCTGATCGGTCAGGCGATCAAGCTGCGCTGGAAGCTGTCGCTGCAGGTGCGTGGCGACGGGCCGATCCGCATCATCGCAACGGATTATTACGCGCCATCAGCCGAAGGCGAGCCGGCGCGGATTCGCGCCTGGGCCTCGTACGACCCCGATCGGCTGGATCCCGAAGGTCCGGCCTTCGATCAGATCGGTCAGGGCTATTTCGCGGTGCTGATCGACCAGGGCGCGGGCACGCTGCCCTATCAGGGGATCACGCCGCTGTCGGGCGGCTCTCTGGCGGCCTGCGCCGAAAGCTATTTCGCCCAGTCCGAGCAGCTCCCGACACGCTTCATGCTGGCCTGGCGGCGCGAAAGGGCCGAGGGGCGCGACATCTGGCGCGCGGGTGGCGTCATGTTGCAGGTGATGCCCGCGTCCTCCGGGTCGGGCGCGTCCGGCGGTGCCAGCGGCGAGCAGGGTCTGATGACCGCCAACGACATTCTCAAGGGCGAAGAGAGCGAGAACTGGAACCGCACCAACATCCTGCTGTCCACCATCCAGGAGGACGAACTGATCGGGCCGAAGGTTTCGCCCACCGATCTTCTGGTGCGCCTGTTCCACGAGGAAGGCCCGCGCGTCTTCGACGCCCAGTCCGTGCGCTTTGGCTGCTCGTGTTCGCCCGAGAAGGTGCGCACCAGCCTGTCGATCTATTCGGCCAAGGACATCTCGCACATGACGACCGATGAGGGCATCGTCACGGCGGATTGCCAATTCTGCGGCGCGCATTACGAATTCGACCCGGCGACCCTGGGGTTCGAGGCGACGCGGACGCCGGACGATGGCGAATGACACCGCGGACAAGGCCCTGGTCGCGGCCTTTCTGCGGGCTGTCGGCCGCCCTGCGGGGCCGACTTCGGACCATGACCTGAACCCGGGCTTCGTCCTGCCCGAAAACCGCCGGCTGCGGCCGGCGGCCGTTCTGGTCGCGCTGGCCGACACCGCGCGGGGGCCCGCGATCGTGCTGACCAAGCGGTCATCGCGGCTGAAGCATCACCCGGGCCAGATCGCCTTTCCGGGCGGCAAGATCGATGCGGGCGATGCCGGTCCGGCCGCCGCCGCCCTGCGCGAGGCGCGCGAGGAAATCGGCCTGCCTGCAGACGCGGTCGAGATCCTGGGCACATGGCCCGCGCACGAGACCGTGACCGGCTATGCCGTGACACCCGTCTTCGGGCGCGTCCTGCGGCCCTTCGACCCGGTCCCCGAGGCCGGCGAGGTTGACGAGGTCTTTCTTGTCCCGCTGGCCCACCTGGCCGATCCCGCGCGTTATCGCGTCGAGGGCAGGCGCTGGCGCGGGCAACGGCGGCATTACTGGGTCGTGCCCTGGGGGCCCTATTACATCTGGGGCGCAACCGCGCGTATGCTGCGCGCATTGGCCGAGGCGATGGTCGACGGGCAGGGGACGCGATGAAGCTTTCGGGCGACTGGATCGAGGAAGAAGGCACCCAGCGGATCCTGCGCCTGCTGAATGGCGCCGGGCATCAGGCCTATGTCGTCGGGGGATGCGTGCGCAACGCGATCCTGGGCGTCCCCATCGCCGATGTGGACATCGCGACCGACGCCCGCCCCCAGCGCGTGGCCGAGCTTGCCCGCGATGCGGGATTCAAGGTGGTGCCGACGGGGCTCGACCACGGCACCGTGACGGTGATCCACAACGGCATCCCGCACGAGGTCACGACCTTTCGGCGCGACGTGACCACCGATGGCCGCCGCGCGGTCGTGGCTTTCTCGTACCGGATCGAGGACGACGCCGCGCGGCGCGATTTCACGATGAACGCGCTTTATGCCGATGCCGACGGGCAGGTGATCGACCCGCTGGGCGGCCTGCCCGACCTTCTGGCCCGAAGGGTGCGGTTCGTCGGTGACCCCGAAGCGCGGATTCGCGAGGATTACCTGCGCATCCTGCGCTTCTTTCGCTTTCACGCCCATTATGGCGACCCGCAGGCCGGCATGGACCCCGATGCGCTGGCCGCCTGTGCCGCCAATGCCGACGGAATCACGCGCCTGTCGCGCGAACGGATCGGGCACGAGATGCGCCGGCTTCTGGACGCGCCCGACCCGGCCCCCGCCCTGGCCGGGATGGAGAGTGCGGGCGTTCTTCATCGCATCCTGCCCGGCGCGACCAGCCGCTTCGTTGCGCCGCTTGTGCATCTCGAACCACCCTATGCGCCGGACTGGCGTCGCCGCCTGGCCGCCCTGGGCGGATCGGACGAGGAGGAAGCCCTGCGCCTTTCGCGCGCCGAGGCGCGCCACCTGCACAGCCTGAAATCCGCCGTCGAAAGCGGCGCCGGACCGGCCGAGCTGGCCTATCGTCACGGGGCGCAGATCGCGCGCGACGCCATTCTGTTGCGATCGGCGATGACGGGTGCGCCCTTGCCCCCCGGCTGGGAAGACGAGATCGCACGCGGGGCGGCCGCGGTCTTTCCACTGCGCGCCGCGGACCTGATGCCGCGCTATCAGGGCGCCGAACTTGGCGCGCGGCTGAAAGAGGCCGAGGAACGCTGGATCCGTTCGGGATTTTCATTGTCGCGGGAACAATTGCTGCCTTGAGTCCGGCGCGCCAAACCGCTTTGCTGCGCGCCTGAGAGGATATCGCCACCATGCCCGCCCAGATGCTGCCCGCCTTGTTCGCGCTTGCCGTTGCGACCCTGTTCACGCCGGGGCCGAACAACGCCATGCTGGCCGCTTCCGGGGCGAATTTCGGCCTGCGCCGAACGCTGCCGCATCTGGTGGGGGTTGCGGCCGGATTTCCGCTGATGATGCTGGTCGTCGGGCTGACGCTGGCCGGGCTGTTCCAGACATCGGTGCTGCTGCGCGAAGGTCTGCGCTGGGGCGGTGCGGCGCTGTTGCTGTGGATCGCGTGGAAGATCGCGACATCGGGCGGACTGGGGTCGGGGCAGGGGCCGGCGCGCCCGATGCGCCTGGTCGAGGCGCTGGGCTTTCAATGGATCAATCCCAAGGCATGGTCGATGGCGGTCGCGGCGACGTCGCAATTCGTGCTGCCCCAGGCGCCGGTCCTGTCGGCGGTGACCGTGGCGGTCGTGTTCCTGGGCCTTGGCTTCTGTTCGGCAACCGTCTGGACGCTGGCGGGCCAGGCCATCGCGCGCTGGCTGACCAGCGAACGCCGCCTGCGCGCGTTCAACATCGTCATGGCCCTGCTGATCGTCCTGTCGGTGGTCGAGATCCTGCGCCACTGATCGGCGTGCCCTTGCCGCCCCGGCGACACGCGTTACCTTGTTGGGGCGGCCCCCGCGCCGCGCGCGTGTCACGACCGCCCGTCCCGGAGACCTGCCCATGCGCATCGCCGACCTGATCGACGCCTTCCGCCCGGCCGATGGGCCGCCGCCGCGCAGCCTTGGCGCGTTCTTCATGTGGTGCCTGTCCGGGGCATGGGCGCCGCTGATCGGCGCGGCGGCTCTGTCGGCCCTGGCCGGTGTCATGGAGGTCGTCACGGCCTGGTATCTGGGCGCGGTCGTCGATCTGGCGGGCCTGAACCAGCCCGAGCGGATCGTGACCGATCACTGGCCGTTCCTTCTGGGCTTTGTGCTGTTCATGATGCTGGTGCGGCCGGTCGCGTTCGGCCTGTCCTCGGCATCGAACTCGATCGTCGTGCAACCCAATGTCCTGCCGCTGGTCCTGTCGCGACTGCATCGCTGGACGATGGGCCAGGCGGTGACCTTCTTCGACAACGACTTTGCCGGCCGGATCGCGCAAAAGCAGATGCAGACCGCCCGCGCGGTGACGGATGTGGCCAGCGAAACGATCAATACCATTTCATTCGCGCTGGCGTCGCTGATCGGCTCGGTGGCATTCCTGATCGCGATTGACGCGCGCATGGCGGCGGTCATGGCGGTCTGGGTGGTGCTGTATGTCCTGCTGATCCGCGCCTTCCTGCCCCGAATCCGCGCGCGCTCGGCCGAGCGCGCGGGCGCGCGGGCGCTGGTCACGGGGCAGGTCGTGGACACGATCACCAACATCAAGACCGTCAAGCTGTTTGCCCATGCCGAGCACGAGGACAAGGCCGCCCTGCGGGCCATGGCGGGCTTTCGCGAACGGGCGGTCGATTTCGGCGTGCTTTCGGCGATGTTCCGCTATTCGCTGATGACGCTTTCGGGCCTGCTGCCGGTTGCCCTGATCGGCGGAACGCTGTGGCTGTGGACCCGCGGCGCGGCCAGCCCGGGCGATATCGCCGCGGCCGGGGCGGTGTCGATCCGCATCGCCCAGATGACCGGCTGGGTCAGCTTCACGCTGATGTCCATCTATTCCTCGATCGGCGAGGTCGAGGACGGGATGCGCACCCTGACGCCGCCGCACCAGCTGACCGATGCGCCCGATGCGATCACGCTGGAGCGCGTGCGCGGCGATATCCGTTTCGAGGATGTCAGCTTTGCCTATGGACGCGCCTCGGGCGGGCTGTCGCATGTCACGCTGCACGTCGCCCCGGGCGAGAAGATCGGAATCGTCGGCGCCTCGGGGGCGGGGAAATCGACGCTGGTCGCGCTGCTTCTGCGGCTCTATGACGCCGAGGAAGGCCGCATCCTGATCGACGGGCACGATGTGCGCGACGTGACGCAGGAAAGCCTGCGCCGTCAGATCGCGATGGTCACGCAGGAAACCGCGATGTTCAACCGCTCGGCCCGCGACAACATCCTGTATGGCCGGCCCGACGCGACCGAGGATGAGGTGATCGCCGCCGCACGCGCGGCCGAGGCGGACGACTTCATCCGCGCCCTGCGCGACCACAAGGGCCGGGTGGGCTATGACGCGCATCTGGGCGATCGCGGGGTCAAGCTGTCGGGAGGTCAGCGCCAGCGCATCGCGCTTGCTCGCGCCTTTCTGAAGAACGCGCCGATCCTGGTGCTGGACGAGGCGACCTCGGCGCTGGATTCCGAGGTCGAGGCCCAGGTGCAGGAGGCGCTACATCGCGTGATGCAGGGCAAGACCGTGCTGGCCATCGCCCACCGCCTGTCCACCATCGCCGAGATGGACCGCATCGTCGTCCTTGACGCCGGCCGGATCGTCGAGGAAGGGACACATGCCGAATTGCTGGCGCGCGGCGGGCTGTACGCCCGCTATTGGGCGCGGCAATCGGGCGGGTTCATCTGCATGGACGAGGCGGCGGAATGAAGGTCACGATCGAACGTCTTGGGCACCGCGGCGAGGGCATCGCACGCGGCCCCGATGGCGCTCCGGTCTTCGTGCCGATGACACTGCCCGGCGAAGAGATCGAAGGCGAATGTCGCGACGGGCGGATCGAGGCGCCGAAGATCCTGCGCCCGTCGCCGCACCGCGTCCGCCCGGACTGTCCGCATTACCGCGCCTGTGGCGGCTGCGCGCTGATGCATGCCGATGACGGTTTCGTGGCGCAATGGAAGGCCGATGTCGTGCGCGCGGCGCTTGCAGCTCAGGGGCTGGAGGCTGCCTTGCGGCCGACCGTGACCGTTCCCGCCAACAGCCGCAGGCGGGCGACGCTGGCCGGACGGCGCACGAAAAAGGGCGCGATCATCGGCTTTCATGCGCGCGCCTCGGACACGATCGTGCCGGTGCCCGACTGCCGCCTGCTGCATCCCGACCTGGTCGCGCTGATCCCCAGGCTGGAGGAACTGGTCGTGCTGGGGGCCTCGCGCAAGGCCGAGCTGGACCTGACCCTGACGCGCAGCGATGCGGGCGTGGATCTGTCGGTGCGGGGCGGCAAGCCTCTGGAGCGCGATCTGTTCGCCAGCCTGGCGGCCTTTGCCGAGCAGGCCGACCTGGCGCGGCTGTCCTGGAACGGCGAGCCCGTCGCCGCGCGTCGCCCGGCCGCTTTCCGCATGGGCGATGCGGTGGTCGTTCCGCCGCCGGGCGCGTTTCTTCAGGCCAGCGCGGAGGCCGAGGCCGCGCTGGTTCAGGCCGTGACCGAGGCCGTGGGGCCCGCGCGGCGCGTTGCCGACCTGTTCTGTGGCGTGGGGACCTTTGCGCTGCCGCTTGCGCGCGGGGCCGATATCCTTGCGGTCGAAGGCGACGCGGACATGATCGCCGCGCTGCAATCGGCATGGCGCGCCACGCCCGGTCTGCACCAGCTGCGGGTCGAGACGCGCGACCTGTTCCGCCGCCCGTTGCTGCCCGATGAACTTGGCCGGTTCGATGCCGTCGTCATCGACCCGCCGCGCGCGGGGGCCGAGGCGCAGAGTCGCGAGCTGGCGCGCTCTGGCATCGCCGTCATCGCGGCGGTGTCATGCAATCCCGTCACCTTTGCCCGAGACGCGCGCATCCTGGCCGATGCCGGTTTCCGCATCGACTGGGTTCAGGTCGTGGACCAGTTCCGCTGGTCGCCGCATGTCGAGCTGGTGGCGCGTCTGGTCCGCGACTGAGGCCGTTTTCCAACACCCCCGATCGTGCTAGACATGGGCAAAACAGAACGATCGGGCAGGCAGGATGACAGGCATGATTTTCGGGCGACGGGCCTTTCTGGTGGCGGCGCTGGCGGCGCTGGGCGCGTGTGGCGAGTCGAAGTTCCGGCACTATGACGGGCCGGAAGTGACGCGCATCGTGATCTTCAAGGAAAAGCGCGTGATGTATCTGCTGCATGGCAACAAGGCGCTGCGGAAATACCGGATCGGGCTGGGCGGCAACCCGGTGGGGCCCAAGCAGTTCGAGGGCGACATGCGCACGCCCGAAGGCGTCTATTTCATCGACCGGCGCAATCCGAACAGCCGCTATCACCTGTCGCTGGGCATATCCTATCCCAATGCGCGGGATATCGCCTTTGCGCGGGCGCAGGGCCGCAGCCCGGGCGGGGATATCTTCATTCACGGCGAGGCTGGCCAGAAGAACGGCAAGTCGCCGGACTGGACCGCGGGCTGCATCGCCGTCACCGATGACGAGATCGAGGAGATCTACGCGATGGTGCGCCTGGGCACGCCGGTTCACATCTATCCGTGACCGGCCCGCTCAACCGGCCCGCTCAGCCGCCCGTGACCAGGGTCCACCAGATCTTGCCGCTGGGCTCCTGATACCAGGCAAAGCCCACATCGCGCGCGGCCGGATCCAGGATCACGTCGCGGGTGTCGGGCTGTGCCATCCAGGCGGCCAGCGTTTCCAGTTCGGTCTCGTAGGTTTCAGAGATGTTCTCGCCCAGCATCCGTCCGGGATATCCGGTGCGCTTGACCCGCAATATGGGCGAGGAGCCGTCAGAGCCGAAATGCCACGGCCGGTTCTGGACGGCCATGTCGCGCGAATGGGTCGCGGCCGCCGCGGTAAGCTGCGCATTCAGCGTCAGGGGCGCCAACCCACGCGCGCGGCGCAGCGTGTTGATTCCGTCCACCATGGCATAGGTGACACGTGCCTCGTCGCCGGGTTCGATGCGATAGACCTTTGGCAGGGGGCGGCCATCAGCCCCCAGCTGGACGGGCGCCGGGGCGCAGGCGGCAAGCCCCAGCAGTATGACAAGCGACAGGCGCGCGAAAATCGACATTCTTGGCGTTCCCCGGGATTGGTCCGACTGTCTCAATAGCGGCTTGGGGCGATGCGATCAAATACCGCCTTCGCCCGCGGCATCTTGCCCGGTACAATTGAGCCGCGCGCGGATTGCGCCTATGGTAACGGCTGTCTGAGGAAAGGATGGGCGCGGGACCCGCCCGCGGACCGAGGTTACGAGCATGAACGACGACAGGATGACCGACCGGCTGAGCCGCAGAGGCCTGATGAAGGGCGCCGCGGCGCTGGGTGTGACGCTTGCGGCGCCGGCAATCGCGCAGACCGGCGATGGCACGACCGAGATGGAATCCGCCATCGGCGGCGTGACGCGGCGCAACATCTCGAGTTTCCGGTCGCTGCAATGGCAGCCCTATTTTGCCAGCCTGAAGAACGGCGCGATCCTGGTCGACATCACCTCGCGCGCGCTGCATTTCTGGTCCGAGGACGAGACGATCTATCGCCTGTATCCGACCAGCGTGCCATTGACCGAGGATCTTACCCGCCGCGGCCGGACCGAGATCGTCAGGAAGGTCGTGGGCCCGGAATGGCGTCCGACGCCCGAGATGAAGAAGCGCAACCCGGAATGGCCTGATTATGTGCCGCCGGGGCCGGACAATCCGCTGGGCACCCATGCGCTGTACCTGTCGTGGCAGTATTACCGGATCCACGGCACGCATGACACGCGCAAGATCGGCCGCCGATCCTCCAACGGTTGCATCGGCCTGTACAACGAACACATCGCCGAACTGTACGAGCTGACCCGGGTCGGAACGCAGGTGCTGCTGATCTGACAAATTCCCGGGAACTTTTCCGCGGTCTGCGCAATTTCTCTTGCGTATTGCGTGCGATATGCCCCAATGGCGCCATAACGCAAACACCATTCAGCGCGCCGAAAGTGATTCGGCGCGTGACAACGAGGAGACAAGACATGAAGAAATTCGCTCTCGCCGCCACGCTTTCGCTTGCCGCGACCTCGGCCTTTGCCGGTGGCATGGCTGAACCGATCATGGAACCGGCCCCGATCGTGGAAGAGGCTTCGTCCTCGTCGGCTCCGGGCCTGGTCGTTGCCGGTCTGGCGCTGCTGGTCGTCGCCGCGGCTGCTGCCAGCAACTGATTCGGGTCTGTCCGAATTGACGAAAGGCGGTGGGTTTCCCACCGCCTTTTTTCTTGCCGACGAACCCAGCTATCACGCCCCGTTCGTCGCCACCCAACCGGCCAGGTTCTGTTCCAGGACCGCCATCAGGGCGGCGATATGGGCATCGTCGTCGTTCAGGCACGGGATATAGGTGAACTCCTCGCCGCCGGCATGTTCGAAGGCCTCGCGGATCTCGCCCTGGATCTCCTCGAGGGTTTCGATGCAATCGGCCGAGAAGGCGGGCGAGATGACCGCAATCCGCTTCTTTCCGGCGCGGGCCAGTTCCTGCACGTGTTCGACCGTATAGGGGCGCAGCCATTCCTCGGGGCCGAAGACCGACTGGAAGGTGGTGTGGATGCTGTCCTCGGCCCATCCCAGACGCTCGCGCAGCAGGCGCGAGGTCTTCTGGCACTGGCAGTGATAGGGGTCGCCCTGCATCAGATAGCGCTTCGGCATCCCGTGATAGGATGCGACCAACACATCGGGGCGATGCTCGAGGCCCGCATAGGCGCGTTCGACCGACTGCGCCAGGGCTTCGATATACAGCGGGTGTTCGAAATATTCGGGCACGACGCGCACGGCGGGCTGGCGCGTTTCCTTCATCAGGGCGCGGAAGAACTGATCGTTCGCCGTCGCCGAGGTCGGACCCGCATATTGAGGATAGAGCGGGAAGAAGACGATCTTTTCGCAGCCGGCCTCGACCATCCGCCGCACCACGCTTTCGGTCGAAGGATTTCCATAGCGCATGCAGTAATCGACCATGATGCCGTCGCCATGGCGCCGCGACACTTCCGCGCGCAGCTTGGCGACCTGCGCCTTGGTGATCGTCATCAGCGGGCTTTCGTTCAATTCGTGGTTCCAGATCGACTTGTAGTTCGCACCCGAACTGAAGGGGCGCTTGGTCAGCACGAACAGCTGCAGGATGGGCTGCCACTTCCACGCCGGATAGTCGATCACCCGCCGGTCCGAGAGGAATTCACTGAGATAGCGGCGCATGGGCCAATAGCTGTAATGGTCCGGCGTGCCCAGATTGGCGACCAGGATCCCGATCTTTGGCCGGGCGACCGGTGGGTGATCTGCGGGTGCGTGTTTCAGGCGGCCCTCTCCGGGCTTGTCCATCTCGATGTTCATCCGTTTCCCTTGCGTTCCTTCGTTTCGAGCATTGGCGCTGCCATGTCGTTTCACGTTTCCGGCGTCCCGCCATCCGGTTTCAGCGGAAATTCCCGCGCCCCCAGCGCATCGGCCAGCCGGGCCTGGGCCGATCCGGGGCGCAGAGGCTTTGGCTGACTTTCGTCCGGCGCCCATCCGGTCAGATAAATCATTTCGAAGGTCGCGGCGATGCGGCCGTCTGCCGCCGGGAAGTTCCGGGCATAGATACGGGCGGCCTCGGGGAACAGATCACGCCGCGGGACGCGCCGGTTGCGCTGGGCCAGGGCGTTGCCCTCTCCCATCGCGCGCAGATCCGCGATCAGGTGAAAGGCCGTGCGATAGGTCACGGTGCGCTTGACCGCGTCGGCCACCGGCAGGGCAAAGCCCGCGCGTTGCAGCAATGCGCCCAGATCGCGGATCTCCGCCATCGGCAGGACCCGCGGCGACAGCCCGCCGGTCAGGCGCGATTCGGCCTCGGCCAGGGCGGCGCGCAGTTCCCACAGGGTACGGCCGCCGAACAGGACGCCCAGGAACAGGCCGTCGGGCCGCAGCGCGTGCCGGCACTGGACAAGTTGCCCGACCGGATCGTTCGACCAGTGCAGGCAAAGCGCGTGGATCACCAGATCGTGCGCGCCCGGTTCAAGGTCCAGGACCTCGCTGTCGGCGACGATACGTGCGTCGGGAAAGCGTTCGGCCCAGGGTGCGGCCATTCCGGTGACGATGGCCGGTTTCGTAAACCGCCTGTTAACCTCGGAAAGCCTTTCCTGAATCTCGTCCGCGGCGTCTTCGTGCAGGAACAGTTCGGCCCCCTGGCGCATGGCCCTGGCGCGGTTTCGCATCAGCGCGGCGGTATCTGTCAGCTTCGGCGGTTCGGTCATGATCGGGGAAACTAGGCATCTTCGGCGGGGAATGCAAAGCGTGTTGGACCTGCTTTTTCCGCCGCAATGCGTCTGTTGCGGCGCGGCCGTGGCCGATGCTCATGCGTTGTGCGCGGCCTGCTGGCTGCGAACGCCCTTCATCGCGGGCCTGGCCTGCGATCTTTGTGGCGCGCCGCTTCCGGGGCGGCAGATGGGCGACGCCGAATATTGCGACGCGTGTCTGACGGCCCCGCCGCCATGGCAACGGGGCAGGGCGGCCATGGTCTATGACGGCGCCGTGCGTGACATGGTGCTGGCGCTGAAACATGCCGACCGGCTGGACCTGGTGCGTCCGATGGCCGGGTGGATGGCGCGGGCGGCGCAGCCGCTGGTCGTTCCCGGCATGATCGTCGCGCCCGTGCCGCTGCACTGGACCCGGTTGATTCGGCGGCGCTACAACCAGTCGGCGCTGCTGGCACGCGCCGTCGCGCGCGGGCTTGGGCTTGACCAGTGTCCGGACCTGTTGCGCCGCGTGCGGCGCACCGCGTCGCAGGACCATCGTGGCCGCGAAGAGCGTTTTGCCAATCTTCGCGGCGCGATCGACATCAACGTCCGGCGCCGCGATCTGGTTGCCGGCCGCCCCGTCTTGCTGATCGATGATGTGATGACGACCGGGGCTACCCTTGGTGTGGCGACACATGCCTGCCTGAAGGGCGGAGCGTCGGCTGTTTTCGTTCTGGTACTGGCACGCGTTGCGAAGGATGCCTAGATGCCTATAGTCTTTCCGACTTCAGCCAGAGGCCAGGCATGCCGCGCGTCGAGATCTATTCCACCCCGTGGTGCCCCTATTGCATCGCCGCCAAGCGGCTGCTGCAGAAAAAGGGCGTCAGCTTTGAAGACGTGGACGTATCGCGCGCGTCCGAGCTGCGTCAGGAGATGATGCGCCGGGCGAACGGGCGTCATACCGTGCCACAGATCTTCATCAATGGTCGCCATGTGGGTGGCAGTGACGATCTGCATGCGCTGGAACGCGCGGGCAAGCTTGACGCCCTGCTGGCGGGCTAGGCCATGCGGGTGGGCCTGATCCAGCTTTCGGTCGGCGACGATCCGGCGGTCAACCTGCCCGTCACGCAGGGCCTGATCGCGCAGGCCGCGGTGGAGGGGGCCGAACTTGTCCTGACGCCCGAGGCAACGAATTGCCTGTCGTCGGACCGGGCGCACCAGGCCGCGATCCTTCGGCACGAAGACGACGATCCGACGCTGGCCGCCCTGTGCAGACAGGCCGCAGAGCTGGGCATCTGGCTGCTGGTCGGATCGCTGGCGCTGAAGGCACAGGATACCGCGCAGGGGGACGCGCCGTTCGTCAACCGGTCGTTCCTGATCGGACCGGACGGGGCGATCAATGCGCGTTATGACAAGATACACATGTTCGATGTGCAGATCTCGGAAACCGAAACTTATCGGGAATCCTCTGCATATCGGCCCGGCAATCGCGCGGTCATGGCCAACACGCCCTTTGGGGGGATCGGGATGACGATCTGTTATGACGTGCGGTTTCCCCATCTCTATCGCCGGCTGGCGCAGGCGGGCGCGCGGATCCTGACCGTGCCCGCGGCCTTCAACGACACGACCGGCGCCGCACATTGGGAGATTCTGTTGCGGGCGCGGGCGATCGAATGCGGCGCTTTCGTGCTGGCCCCGGCCCAGTGCGGGCTACACGCCGATCGCACCGGTCGCAACCGGCGCAGCCACGGCCATTCCATGGCCGTCGGGCCGTGGGGCGAGGTGCTGTTGGACGCCGGGACCGATATCGGGGTATCCGTGATCGATCTTGACCTTCAGGCGGTCGATCGCGCGCGCGCCCGCGTGCCCGCCCTGTTCCATGACCGCGACTTCGAGGGCCCGTGATGACAGCCGAGACGGAAAACCTGGCCGTGGCGCTGTTCTCCGAGGTCTTCATGGCCGATCAGCTGGCGCGCAACCTGATCGGCCGTGCCTTGCCCAAGGGAATGGAGATCAGCCATTTCGCGGTTCTCAACCACCTGGCCCATGTCAATGCCGAAAGGACACCCGCGCAGCTTGCCGAGGCGTTCCATGTCACGCGCGGGGCGATGTCGAACACGCTGGCCAAGCTGGAGCGCGCGGGCTATGTCCACATCTTCCCCGACTGGGATGATGCGCGGCGCAAGCAGGTGACGATCAGCCCCGCGGGCCGGGCCGCGCGCGATGCGGCCGTGGCGTCCATGGCGCCGGTCGTGGCCGATGTCATTCGGGCGCTGGGCCCCGAGAAGGTGCGTTCGGTCCTGCCGGTGCTGCGCGAGTTGCGCGCGCGGCTCGACGACACGCCGAAGCCCGGCGCGCGCAAGGCCGCGCCCCGGGTCTGATCACGCCGCACCGTTTTCGTTCACGGCCGCGGTCACGTAGTTCACCGACAGGTCCCGGTCCGAGATCGACCAGCTCCAGCCGATCGGGTTGAAGACGAAACCCTTGCGGTCGACGGGGCGCAGGCCGGCAGCGCGGTAGAAGTCGAAGAACTCGTCGGGCGTTATGAATTTCGACCATTCATGCGTGCCCCTGGGCAGCCAGCGCATGACCCATTCCGCGCCGACGATTGCCATGACAAAGCTTTTCGGATTGCGGTTGATGGTCGATCCGATCATCAGCCCGCCGGGCTTCAGAAGCGACTTGCAGGTCGCGACGAACTGGCCGGGATTGGCGACATGTTCGATGATCTCCATCGCCAGGACGACGTCGAAGACTTCGCCCCCCGCGGCCAGCTCTTCGGCCGTGCCATGGCGATAATCGATGTCCAGACCCTGTTCCCGGGCATGGATCCGGGCCACGGGGATATTGCGTTCGGCCGCATCGACGCCCACGACTTCGGCCCCAAGACGCGCCATCGGTTCCGACAAGAGCCCGCCGCCGCAGCCGATATCCAGGATGCGCAGCCCGAAAAATGGCAATTTGCGCGACAGGTCGCGTTCGAACTGGGCCGCGATCTGCCGGGTGATATAGTCCAGGCGCACGGGGTTCATCATGTGCAGCGGCCGGAACTTTCCGTTCGGATCCCACCATTCGGCCGCCATGGCCTCGAACTTGGCAATCTCGTTGGGCTCAACGCTGCTGGCGGTTTCGGCCATTCCTGTGTCTCCGGCTTTGTGGCCCATGGCGGGCGGGACGCTTTGCGCTATATAATGGGATCATGGATCGTTTCGCAGGGCAAAAACGCGCAGGTCAGCTGCTTTATCCGCAGGTCGAACCCTTCGACCAGCGCATGATCGACGTGGGCGACGGCCATCGCCTGTATGTCGAGCAATCGGGCCATCCCGACGGGCAGCCGGTGGTCGTGCTGCATGGCGGCCCGGGCGGGGGGTGTTCGCCCGCAATGCGGCGCTATTTCGACCCGGCACATTATCGCATCATCCTGTTCGATCAGCGCGGCTGTGGCCGCTCGCGTCCGCATGCCAGCATCGAGGCCAACACGACCTGGCATCTGATCGACGATATCGAGCGCATCCGCAGCCTGCTGGGGATCAGATCCTGGATCGTCTTCGGCGGCAGTTGGGGCGCGACGCTGGCCTTGCTGTATGCGCAGGCCCATCCCGAAAGGGTGACGCATCTGGTCCTGCGCGGCGTGTTCCTGATGACCCAGGGCGAACTGGACTGGTTCTATGGCGGCGGTGCCGGGGCGTTCTATCCCGAACGCTGGCATGCCTTTGCCGGCATGGTGCCCGAGGACGAACGGCATGACCTGATCGCGGCCTACAATCTGCGACTGTTCTGTGGCGACATGGGCACCGAGACGCGCTTTGCCCGGGCCTGGACGGGGTGGGAGAACGCCCTGGCCAGTGTCGATGCGGATCTTCACGCGGGCGAGGCGCCACCGGACTATGCCCGCGCCTTTGCGCGCCTCGAGAACCATTACTTCATCAACCGCGGCTTTCTGGAATGCGATGGTCAGATCCTGCGCGATCTGCCGCGCATACGGCATATTCCGGCGACGATCGTTCAGGGCCGCTATGACATGATCTGCCCGCCGATTTCGGCCTGGGCGCTGGCGCAGGCAGGGCCGCGCGCGGATCTGCGCATGATCCCGGTGGCCGGGCATGCGCTGTCCGAACCCGGCATATCGGCCGAACTGGTGCGAACGATGGACCGCCTGCGCGGATGATCCGGCGGAACCTTCGCGTGGCCCGGGCTTCCGGGTTTCGATACAAGCAGGGATAAACTCATGACGGCGTTTCTGGTTCTTCTGGCGGCATGCGCGGCGGCGGCGACGACGGGCATGATCTTTTCGCCCGGCGCCTGGTATGATGCGCTGAACAGGCCGGCATGGACCCCGCCGCGCTGGGCCTTTCCCGTGGCATGGACCACGCTTTATGTCCTGATCGCCCTGTCCGGCGCACGCATCGCCACGCTGACGGGTCCGGCGATTCAGGGGGTCGGGCTGGCGCTGTCGCTGTGGGCGTTGCAGATCGCGTTGAACACTTTTTGGACGCCGACCTTTTTCGGCGCCCATCGCATCGACGTGGCGCTGGTCGTGATGGTCGCATTGTGGATCGTGGTTGCGGTCATGGTGCCCGTGTTCTGGCGGCTGGACCGGCTGGCGGGGCTGCTTCTGCTGCCCTATCTGGGCTGGCTGAGCCTTGCGGGTGCGCTGAATTTCCAGATCTGGCGCAACAACCCGGCGGGCTGAGCTTTCGCCCCGCATCGCCTGTCCGAACGCCGGGGCTTGCGAAAGCGGGCGATCTGGCCTATATGGCATTCAACAGCGCGGTGCGCGGGGTCCAAACCCGCGCCCCACCGGAAACGCGTGACGGGCCGCTGGGCCCGTTTTTTGATGCCTGAAGGACCGATGTCAGATCTCATCGCCAAGACACCCATCGACCGCCGCCTGGCCGAGATCGTGACGCCCACGATCGAGGGGCTGGGATTCGAGCTGGTCCGGATCCGCCTGATGGGCGGCAACACCAAGACCCTGCAGATCATGGCCGACCGCCCCGAAGGCGGCATCGATGTCGAGGATTGCGGGCGCATCTCGGTTGCGGTTTCGGCTGTTCTGGATGTCGAGGACCCGATCGAGGAATCCTACACGCTCGAGGTGTCCTCGCCCGGCATCGACCGGCCGCTGACCCGGCTGAAGGATTTCGAGATGTGGACCGGCTTCGAGGCGCGGCTGGAAACGGCCGAGCTGATCGACGGCCGCAAGCGCTTCAAGGGCCGCCTTGCCGGCGTCGAGGGCGACGAGGTCCTGATCGAGATCGACGAAGGCACGATCGGGTTGAAATTTGACTGGCTTGCAGACGCCAAGCTGGTCCTGAACGACGAACTGATCGCCGAAATGCTGCGGCAGAAGAAGGCGACCGAGTCCGTTGACGAATCTGCTTTCGACCATATCGAAGAAGACGACAGTTCCGAGGAGGAATGAATGGCGATCACCTCTGCCAACCAGCTTGAGCTGCTGCAAACCGCCGAGGCGGTCGCACGCGAAAAGATGATCGATCCTGACCTGGTCGTGCAGGCCATGGAGGAAAGCCTCGCCCGTGCGGCGAAGTCGCGCTATGGATCTGAAATGGACATCCGGGTGCGGATCGACCGCAAGACCGGGAGAGCCACCTTTACCCGCGTGCGCACCGTCGTGGCCGATGAGGATCTGGAGAACTACCAGGCACAGATGACCGTCGACCAGGCCCGGTCGCTGTTCGTCCCGCCACGCGCCGGGCGCGAGGAATTCTGGCTGCGCGACGGCCAGCGGATCGATCCGGCCAGCGCCGAAGGTCCGCTGCCGGGCGACGAATTCCACGAGGTCATCCCCCCGGTCGAGCTGGGCCGCATCGCCGCCCAGTCGGCCAAGCAGGTGATCCTGCAGAAGGTCCGCGAAGCCGAGCGCGAGCGCCAGTACGAGGAATTCAAGGACCGCAAGGGCACCATCATCAACGGCATCGTCAAGCGCGAGGAATACGGCAACATCATCGTCGATGTCGGCCGTGGCGAGGCCATCCTGCGCCGCAACGAGAAGATCGGACGCGAGAGCTATCGCCCCGGTGACCGCATTCGCGCCTATATCAAGGACGTTCGCCGCGAGACCCGTGGGCCACAGATCTTCCTGTCGCGCACCGCGCCGGAATTCATGGCCGAGCTGTTCAAGATGGAAGTGCCCGAGATCTATGACGGCATCATCGAGATCAAGGCCGTGGCCCGCGATCCCGGTTCGCGCGCGAAGATCGCGGTGATCAGCCATGACAACGCGATCGACCCGGTCGGCGCCTGCGTCGGCATGCGCGGCAGCCGCGTGCAGGCCGTCGTCAACGAGCTGCAGGGCGAGAAGATCGACATCATCCCGTGGAACGAGGATCAGGCGACCTTCCTGGTCAACGCGCTGCAGCCCGCGGAAGTTTCCAAGGTCGTCATCGACGAGGAAGCCGGCAAGATCGAGGTCGTCGTGCCCGACGACCAGCTGAGCCTGGCCATCGGCCGCCGCGGCCAGAACGTGCGCCTGGCCAGCCAGCTGACGGGTCTGGACATCGACATCCTGACCGAGGAAGAGGAAAGCCGCCGTCGCCAGGCCGAATTCGCCGAGCGCACGAAGCTGTTCATGGATACGCTGGACCTGGACGAATTCTTTGCCCAGCTTCTGGTGTCCGAGGGCTTCACCAGCCTTGAAGAGGTCGCCTATATCGACATCGACGAGCTGATGTCGATCGAAGGCGTGGACGATGATACGGCTCGCGAATTGCAGGCCCGGGCCCGCGATGTCCTGGAAGAGCAGAACCGCAAGGCGATCGAGAATGCGCGGGCGCTTGGTGCCGAGGACAGCCTGATCGAGTTCGAGGGGCTGACCCCGCAGATGGTCGAGGCGCTGGCCAAGGAAGGCATCAAGACGATCGAGGACTTCGCCACCTGCGCAGACTGGGAACTGGCCGGCGGCTGGACCACCGTGAATGGCGAGCGGGTCAAGGATGAGGGCATTCTCGAGAAGTTCGACATGAGCCTTGAAGAGGCCCAGCACCTGATCATGAATGCCCGCGTCCAGCTTGGCTGGGTCGATCCGGCCGAGCTTGAGGCGGACGAGAGCGACGAGGGCGACGACGAGGGGGCCGCCGAGGCCTGACCGGGTCCGGCGGAGACAGGCCGATGGCCCGAGGCGGACGCGAAAGGAACAGGACCGAGCCCGAGCGGCGCTGCATCGTCACGGGCGAATCGCAGCCGAAATCGGGGCTGATCCGCTTTGTCGTCTCTCCCGACGGCGCGGTGATCCCCGATGTCGCGGGCCGGCTGCCCGGGCGCGGCATCTGGGTCTGCGCGGACCGCGAGGCGCTGCGGACCGCCGCCCGCAAGGGCCTGTTTGCGCGCGCCGCCCGGGCCCGGGTGGACGTGCCGGACAATCTTGAAGATATGGTCGAAGGGCTGCTCGTCCGCCGGCTGATCGAGCTGATCGCACTGGCCCGAAAGGCCGGCGAGGCGGTGGCCGGGTTCGAGAAGGTCAAGGACTGGCTTGCGACCGGCCGCGTCAAGGTCCTGTTCCAGGCAACAGATGGGTCGGAACGGGGCAAGGGCAAGTTGTGGACGCCCGAGGGCGCCAGATGGTTCGGCTGCCTCAGCGCGGCCGAGCTGGGTCTGGCATTCGGGCGTGAATTCGTGGTACATGGCGCGGTCGGCGCTGGTGGTCTTGCGCCGCGTATTGTACAGGAAGCGACGAGGCTGGCGGGCCTCAGAGGTATTGACGGCGGACGATCCGCCGGGAAGGAAACGAAATCGGCATGAGCGACAAAGACGGTAAGAAACCCCTGGGTCTTGGTGGCGCGCGTCCGGGTCAGGTGAAGCAGAGCTTCAGCCATGGCCGGACCAAGAGCGTTGTCGTCGAGACCAAGCGCAAGCGCGTCGTGGTGCCGAAGCCCGGCGCGGCGGCCGCGTCTGGGGCCGCGGCCGACAACAAGGCCAAGCCGGCAAGGCTTGGCGATCCTTCCCGGCGTCCGGCGGGCATCTCTGAAGAAGAGATGGAGCGTCGCCTGAAGGCGCTGGCGGCGGCCAAGGCCAACGAGGCCGAAGAAGCGCGCAAGCGTGAAGAAGAAGAGCGCAAGCGCGAGGAAGAGCGCGAACGCCGCCGCGCCGAGGCCGAGGCGCGTGAGCGCGAGGAGCGCGAGCGCGAGGAAGCCCTGCGCGAGAAGGCCGAGGAAGAACGCCTTGCCAAGGAAGAGGCCGAAAAGCCTGCCCCGGCAAAGGAGAAGGACAAGCAAGCCGCTCGCACACGGCCCGAGGACGACCAGGCTGCGGCCCAGGCCGCGGCGGCGCGCGTCGCCACCAAGGGCGTGCCGGTCGGTGGCCCGCGCAAGAGCGACCGCGAACGCGCCGATCGCGAGCGCGACACGCGCAAGGGCGGGCGCGAGGACGGCCGCCGTTCGGGCAAGCTGACCCTGTCGGAAGCGCTTGCGGGCGAGGGCGGGCGTCAGCGTTCGCTTGCCGCGATGAAGCGCAAGCAGGAAAAGGCCCGGCAGAAGGCGATGGGCCAGACGGTTCGTGCCGAAAAGGTCTCGCGCGAGGTGCAGCTGCCCGACCAGATCGTCGTGTCGGAACTGGCCAACCGCATGGCCGAGCGTGCCGCCGACGTGATCAAGGCGCTGATGAAGATGGGCATGATGGTCAATGTCAACCAGACCATCGATGCCGAAACCGCCGAGATCATCATCGAGGAATTCGGCCACAAGGCCGTGCGCGTGTCGGATGCCGATGTCGAACAGGTGATCGAGCAGGAAGAGGACCGGCCCGAGGACCTGCGTCCGCGTCCGCCGGTCATCACGATCATGGGCCATGTCGATCACGGCAAGACCTCGCTGCTGGATGCGATCCGCAAGACCAACGTCGTTTCGGGCGAGGCCGGCGGGATCACGCAGCATATCGGCGCCTATCAGGTGAAGACGGATTCGGGTGCGGTGCTGACCTTCCTGGATACGCCCGGCCACGCGGCCTTCACCTCGATGCGCGCCCGCGGTGCGCAGGTGACGGATATCGTCGTTCTGGTCGTGGCGGCCGACGACTCGGTCATGCCGCAGACGGTCGAGGCGATCAATCACGCCAAGGCCGCAGGTGTCCCGATGATCGTGGCGATCAACAAGTGCGACAAGCCCGATGCCAACCCGCAGAAGGTGCGCACGGAACTGCTGCAGCACGAAGTCGTGGTCGAGAAGATGGGCGGCGACGTGCAGGATGTCGAGGTTTCGGCCAAGACCGGCAAGGGGCTGGACGAGCTGCTGGAAGCCATCGCGCTGCAGGCAGAGATCCTGGAGCTGAAGGCCAACCCGAACCGCCGTGCGCGTGGCGCGGTGATCGAGGCCAAGCTGGATGTCGGCCGCGGCCCGGTTGCCACGGTTCTGGTACAGAACGGTACCCTGCGGCGCGGTGATGTCTTTGTCGTCGGCGAACAATGGGGCAAGGTGCGCGCCCTGATCAACGATCACGGCGACCGCGTGAACGAGGCCGGGCCATCGGTTCCGGTCGAGGTTCTGGGTCTGCACGGCACGCCCGAGGCGGGCGACATCCTGAACGTCGTCGAGACCGAGGCCCAGGCCCGCGAGATCGCCGAGTACCGCCAGGAAGCTGCCCGCGACAAGCGCGCGGCCGCGGGTGCGGCCAAGACGCTGGAACAGCTGATGGCCAAGGCCAAGGCCGATGCCAATGTCGCCGAACTGCCGGTCCTGGTGAAGGCCGACGTTCAGGGCTCGGCCGAGGCGATTGCCCAGGCGCTTGAGAAGATCGGCAATGACGAGGTGCGTGTGCGCGTGCTGCATTCGGGGGTCGGCGCGATCACCGAAACCGATGTCGGCCTGGCCGAGGCATCGGGCGCGCCGATCCTGGGCTTCAACGTGCGTGCCAATGCGCCCGCGCGTCAGGCGGCGAACCAGAAGGGCGTCGAGATCCGGTATTACTCGGTCATCTATGACCTGGTCGATGACGTGAAGAAGGCGGCATCGGGCCTGCTGAAGGCCGAGGTGCGCGAGAACTTCATCGGCTATGCCGAGATCCGCGAGGTCTTCAAGGTGTCGGGCGTGGGCAAGGTTGCCGGCTGCCTGGTCACCGAGGGCGTGGCGCGGCGTTCCGCCGGCGTGCGTCTGCTGCGCGACAACGTGGTGATCCACGAAGGCACGCTCAAGACGCTCAAGCGCTTCAAGGACGAGGTCAAGGAAGTCCAGTCCGGCCAGGAATGCGGCATGGCGTTCGAGAATTACGATGACATCCGCAAGGGCGACATCATCGAGATCTTCGAGCGCGAGGAAGTCGAGCGCGCGCTGGACTGAACGTCCGTCACGCATGACGACAAATGGGCAGGGCTTCACGGCCCTGCCCTTTTCCTTTTCGGCTGGTATGCCGTCCAAGCGGCTTCGGTGCCGTGGAGGTTGCGTTACGCGTCATGGATCTGCGGCAACACGCCGCCCTGACCCGGGCGGCAGACAGGGACGCGGAGGTCTGGCTGACCGTCCGACCCGCGGGTCCATGTGCCCCGGTTCTGCAGTATCGAAGGCCCGTGCGTTGTTTGCGCAGGCCGCCCGTTGCTACAGCCAGTCGCGCAGGATCGGGATCAGGGGCAGATCCGCCGGCGGCATGGGATAGTTGCGCAGATCGCGCGCGCGGACCCAGGCAAGCTGCTGGCCCTCGCGCGGCGCGGGTACCCCCTGCCATTTCCGGCAGGCGAACAGCGGCATCAGCAGATGGAAGTCGTCATAGGCGTGGCTGGCGAAAGTCAGGGGCGCCAGACAGCTGGACCAGGTCTGGATGCCCAGCTCCTCTTCCAGCTCGCGGATCAGGGCGGCTTCGGGCGTTTCCCCCTGTTCGATCTTGCCACCGGGAAATTCCCACAGGCCCGCCATCGACTTGCCCGGCGGACGCTGGGTCAGCAGGACGCGTCCATCGACGTCGATCAGCGCAACCGCCGCGACAAGGACCAGCCGGCGCGGATCAGGAACGGTAGCTGCCATTGATGTCGATGTATCCATGCGTCAGATCACAGGTCCAGACGGTGCGCGCGCCGTCGCCGACACCCAGATCGACGCCGATCACCAGTTCGTCGTTCTTCATGTAGGCCGAGGCCGCTTCTTCGGAATAGTCGGGCACCCGCCAGCCGTTTTCGGCGACAAGGATGTCGCCGAACCGGATCGAGATGCGATCGCGGTCCACGCGCGCACCCGACTTGCCGATCGCCATGACGATGCGGCCCCAGTTGGCGTCTTCGCCCGCGATCGCGGTCTTGACCAGCGGCGAATTGGCAATCGCCATCGCGACGCGATGCGCATCCTGCCGGTCCGCGGCCCCGGTGACCTGGATCTCGACGAATTTCGTGGCGCCCTCGCCATCGCGCACGACCTGCTGGGCCAGGTCCAGCATGACGGCGTGCAGCGCGTCCGCGAAGGCGCGCCCCATGGCCGAGTCGAGATCCGTGATCGGCGCGGCCTGGGACCGCCCGGTGGCGGCAACGATCAGCGCGTCCGAGGTCGAGGTGTCGCTGTCCACGGTGATGGCGTTGAACGTATCATCCACGTGGCGCGAGACGATCTGTTGCAGCAGCGGGGCAGGGATCTTCGCATCTGTAAAGACATAGACCAGCATGGTCGCCATGTCGGGCGCGATCATGCCCGAACCCTTGGCGATGCCGGCAATGCGGATCGGGCCGCCATCGCCCGAAATCTCGGCGCTCGCGCCCTTGGGGAAGGTGTCGGTGGTCATGATTGCGCGGGCGGCGTCCTCGATCGCGTCGGGCGCCAGACGGGCCACCAGTTCGGGCAGTTTCGCGGTGATGCGTTCATGCGGCAGCGGTTCGCCGATCACGCCGGTCGAAGACGAAAAGACCCGTTCCGCCGGAATGGACAGCGCGCGCGCCACGGCCTGGGTCACGGCCTCGACCGCTTCGACCCCCAGTCGGCCGGTAAAGGCATTGGCATTGCCCGAATTGACGATGATCGCCGCGCCCGCATCCGCGGGCTGCGGCAGTTTCAGCTTGGATTCGCAATCCAGCACGCAGGCCGCCCGCGTGGCCGAGCGGGTGAAGGCCCCGGCAATCGCCGTGCCGGGCGCCAGCCGGACCAGCATCACGTCCTTGCGGCCGCGATAGCGCACATTGGCCTCGACCGTGGCGAATTCGACGCCCTCGATCCGTGGCAGCGCCGGGAATCCACCCCTGGGCGCCAGCGGCGAGACCTTCTTTTCGGGCCTGGGGGCCTTTGGTGGGGGCGCGACCGGGTCGCCCGCCGCGTTGTCGAGACGCTCGCGCAAGGCCCGGACCTTTTCCTTCAGCCGTTTCGTCTTGGCCTTCAGTTCCGATTTGGTCGCCATGTCATGCCCCCTGCCTGTGCGGGTCTGGATCAGTCTTTCGGGAACTCGGCGTTGCGGATCACGGCCGGGTCGATCCCGTCGGCCGATTTCTCGATCGTGGCGCCGGCGGTCAGTTCGTCAAGCGCCTTTTCGACCGCCTGCTGCTCCAGCTCCTTTTCCAGCTCGGGCCGCACATCGTCCAGCGTCACCGGCTTGGCGTCGCGGACCTCTTCCAGCTTGATGACGTGCCAGCCGAACTGGGTCTGCACGGGGTCGGAAACCTGGCCCGGCTCCAGCGCCATGACCGCGTCCTCGAAGGGCTTGACCATCATGCCGGCGCCGAACCAGCCCAGATCGCCACCATTCGGGCCCGACGGGCCGATCGACTTTTCCTGGGCCAGCGTGGCGAAGTCGGCGCCCTTGTCGAGCTCGGCCTTGATCGCCTTTGCCTCGTCCTCGGTTTTCACAAGGATGTGGGCGGCGTGGTATTCCTTGCCCGGTTCCTGCGACCCATAGCGTTCGTCGAACAGCTTCTGGACGGCCTCTTCGGTCACGGCGGCGCGGGCGGCCCTGTCGATCACGATCGAGGCGAGGTAACCGCGCCGCTGGTTTTCCAGCATCAGCTCGTCCTGCCGGGTCAGCTTGCCATCGACCGTCGAGGCGATCGCTTCCTGCTGGATGATCTGGTCGAGGATGCCGTTGAACAGCGTTTCATCGTCCAGCTGCAGATATTGCGGCGGCAGGGCGTCACGCATCGCGATCATGTGACCCAGGGTGATCGGCTTGCCGTTGACCGTGGCAACGACCGTGTCCAGCGCGGGCTGTTCGGCGCGCGCCAGGCCCGGCATGGCCAGCGACAGCGCAACGACCGCGGCAAGATGGACGGATTTCAGCATGAGACGCGACTCCTGTTCTGCCCCAATCGGGCAAAGTTGACTATCGCGCGGCGGAGACTTACATCGCAGAGCGTGGAAAGGCCCGCCGCGCCTTTACTCCGCAGCCGTTCTAGGCGTAGCAAGGGTTCGCGGCAAGGCCGCGATTACAACGGCAGGCGAAAGCCGCGCATTCATTCAGTACCCAAGCGGAGAAAACATGCTGGGCCTCGGAACACTCGCCAAGAAGGTCTTTGGGACCCCGAACGACCGCAAGGTCAAATCGGTTCGCCCGCTGGTCGAGAAGATCAACGCGCTGGAGCCCGAATTCCAGAAGCTGTCCGACGACGGCCTGAAGCAGAAGACCAACGAACTGCGCGAGCGCGTGCAGAAGGGCGAAAGCCTGGACAGCGTCCTGCCCGAGGCCTTTGCCAATTGCCGCGAGGCCGCGCGCCGGGCGCTGGGCCTGCGGGCCTTCGACGTCCAGCTGATGGGGGGCATCTTCCTGCACCAGGGCAACATCGCCGAGATGAAGACCGGTGAGGGCAAGACCCTGGTCGCGACCTTTCCGGCCTATCTGAACGCGCTGACCGGCAAGGGCGTGCATGTCGTCACCGTCAACGACTATCTGGCCAAGCGCGATGCCGAATGGATGGGCAAGGTCTATGCCGCGCTGGGGATGACGACGGGCGTTGTGTATCCGTTCCAGGATACCACCGAAAAGCGCGCCGCCTACCAGGCCGACATCACCTATGCCACGAACAACGAGCTGGGCTTCGATTACCTGCGCGACAACATGCGCATGAGCGTCGAGGAAATGGTGCAGCGCGGCCATCACTATGCGATCGTGGACGAGGTCGACTCGATCCTGATCGACGAGGCGCGCACGCCGCTGATCATCTCGGGCCCCAGCCAGGACCGGTCCGATCTGTATATCGCGCTGGACAAGTTCATTCCCGAACTGACCGAGGAACACTACAAGATCGACGAAAAGGCGCGCAACGCGACCTTCACCGACGAGGGCAACGAATACCTGGAAAAGCGGCTGTGGGAGGCCGGCATCCTGCCCGAAGGCCAGACGCTGTACGACCCGGAATCGACCACGATCGTGCATCATGCGGCACAGGCGCTGCGTGCGCACAAGCTGTTCTTCCGTGACCAGCACTATATCGTGCGCAATGACGAGATCGTCCTGATCGACGAATTTACCGGGCGAATGATGCCGGGGCGCCGTCTGTCGGACGGCCTGCATCAGGCGATCGAGGCCAAGGAAGGTGTGAAGATCCAGCCCGAAAACGTGACGCTGGCCAGCGTCACGTTCCAGAACTACTTCCGGCTTTACGAAAAGCTGGCCGGCATGACCGGCACCGCCGCGACCGAGGCCGAGGAATTCATGGAAATCTACGGGCTGGGCGTGGTCGAAGTGCCAACCAACCGCCCCATTGCCCGCATCGACGAACACGATCAGGTCTATCGCACGGCGCGCGAGAAATACGACGCCATCGTCAAGCGCATCAAGGAGGCCCATGAGAAGGGCCAGCCGGTGCTGGTCGGCACGACCTCGATCGAGAAATCCGAGATGCTGAGCCAGATGCTGACCAAGGCCGGCATCCCGCACAACGTCCTGAACGCGCGACAGCACGAGAAAGAGGCCCAGATCGTGGCCGAGGCCGGACGGCTGGGCGCGGTGACGATCGCGACGAACATGGCCGGTCGGGGTACCGACATCAAGCTGGGCGGAAATGTCGAATTCAAGGTGATGGAGGCGCTGGCCGCCGATCCCGACGCCCATCCCGACGAAGTCCGCGCCCGGATCGAGGCCGAACACAAGGCCGATGAAGAGGCCGTCAAGGCCGCCGGGGGCCTGTTCGTCCTTGCTACCGAGCGGCACGAAAGCCGCCGCATCGACAACCAGCTGCGTGGCCGCTCGGGCCGTCAAGGCGATCCGGGCCGTTCGGTCTTCTACCTGTCGCTGGAAGATGACCTGATGCGCATCTTCGGGTCGGACAGGCTGGAGGCGGTGTTGTCCAAGCTGGGGATGAAGGAAGGCGAGGCGATCATCCACCCGTGGGTGAACAAGTCGCTGGAACGTGCGCAGGCCAAGGTCGAGGCGCGCAACTTCGACATCCGCAAGCAGCTGCTGAAATACGATGACGTGATGAATGACCAGCGCAAGGTCATCTTCAAGCAGCGGCGCGAGATCATGGAAGCCGAGGATATCGGCGAGATCGTGCGGGACATGCGCCACCAGGTCATCGAGGACCTGGTCGATCATCATCTGCCGCCAAAGACCTATGCCGACCAATGGGACAGCGCGGGACTTGCGCAGGCACTGCGCGAGAAGCTGGCGCTGGACCTGCCCATCGCCGACTGGGCGTCCGAAGACGGCGTGGATCAAGAAGTCATGCTGGAGCGTATCCAGCAGGCCTCGGACACGCAGATGGAGGACAAGGCCCGCGCATTCGGCGGCGACACGATGCAGCAGATCGAGCGTCAGATCCTGCTGCAGACGATCGACGAAAAGTGGCGCGAACATCTGGTCCGGCTGGAGCATCTGCGTTCGGTCGTGGGCTTCCGCGGCTATGCGCAGCGCGACCCGCTGAACGAGTTCAAGAGCGAGGCCTTTACCCTGTTCGAGCACATGCTGGACGGTCTGCGCAACGATGTGACGCAGAAGCTGGCCCATATCCGTCCGCTGACCGAGGAAGAACAGCAGGCGATGATGGCCCAGATGGAGGCGCAGCGCGCCGCGATGGCGTCGCAGGCCGACAGCCCCGCGGCAACCGCGCGCGTACCGGAAACCGCAGGCGCCGCCGCTGTTCCGCTGGTCGAGGGTTTTGATGAAAACGACCCATCGACCTGGGGTGATCCCGGCCGGAATGACCCTTGTCCCTGCGGCTCGGGCTCGAAGTTCAAGCATTGCCACGGGCGTCTGGCCTGAGTCGCGCTCGGCGGTCGCGCAGCGGGCAGTTTGGGGCAGGATTGTGGCGGATCGCGCCAGGGGCGGAACATTTCGCGGCAGATCCTGCCCGTCCACCTAAATGGTGATGGCGTTTTGCCATGGCATTGCCCCGATTGATTGCTATCCTTCCCTCAGGGATGGGACGAAAGGCATAGGCAATGCAGAACAGGGTCAGAAAGATCCGTCGCGCCGTGGTGAACGTGGCCAGCGTGCTGGCGATCGCCTTTGCCACGGGCCACGTGATGCAGAATTGGGGCGTCTACGAAGCCTTGCTGAAGGGTGAAGATGCCCCGCCGTCATATCGGCTGATCAGCGTGAAGACGACGTCGGCAGAAGTTACCGCGAAATAGGCCGGGCCTTGGACAAGGAACGGTCAATCGGCGGCATATAGCTGCAAGACCTTCAGCGGCACGATATCGGCCGCGCGGATATGGGTCGCGGCAAGCCGCAACTTCGGGGCGCAGCCCTCGTCATGGGCTTGCAGGAAGCGGGCAGCGCACAGGCACCAGCTATCCCCGGGCTTGAGGCCGGGGAACTGGTATTCCGGCCGCGGTGTGGTCAGGTTGTTGCCGACATATTTCGAATAGGCCAGGAATTCGGCGGTCATGATCGCGCAAACCGTGTGGCTGCCGCGATCCTGCGCGCAGGTATTGCAATGGCCGTCACGAAAGGAACCCGTCAGCGGCTCGCGCGAGCAAGGCTCGAGCGGTCCACCAAGGACATTGATCGCCGGGTCCTTTTCCATGCCCCACCTCTTGCTGCCAAGACGATCCTATCACGGGGCGCGCCAGGCGTCAGGCCTGTCAGCGAAAGCGGTCGATCAGCTTCTGCAATGGCGACCGATCGTTCTGCGCGTTCCGGTGTTCGGACGGCCTCGGATCGGTCTTTTCTGGCGCCATCCGGGGGCTGCGGGACGATCGAGATGGAGACATGCGCAACGCGACGGCGTTCTGGAAACGCCCGAAATCGCCCTGCGCGAGGGCCGGCGCGCCATCCGAGATTCCGCGCAGCAGGTCATCCAGCCATTCTTCGTCGGCCTTGGAGAAATCCGACAGCACATAGGCAGCCACACGGTCCTTGTGGCCGGGATGGCCGATTCCCAGCCGAACGCGATGATAGGCATCGCCGATATGCTGGTGGATCGAGCGCAATCCGTTATGGCCGGCATGGCCGCCGCCGGTCTTCACGCGGCACTTGCCCGGCGCGAGATCCAGTTCGTCATGCAGGACGATCACGTCCTGCGGGGTCAGCTTGAAATAGCGCATCGCCTCGCCGACGGACTGGCCGGAGAGGTTCATGAAGGTTTCGGGCTTCAGCAGAACGACCTTTTCGTCGCCCAGCCGGCCTTCCGCGATCTGGCCCTGGAACCGCGATCTCCAGGGCGAAAATCCGTGGTCGGCAGCGATGCGATCGACGGCCATGAAGCCGATATTGTGCCTGTTACGGGCGTATTTCGATCCGGGATTGCCCAAGCCTACGACAAGACGCATGACGACCTCTTTCCGTTGCAAAGGCTAGGCCCTGGGCCCGCCCGGTGCAACCGGCAGGTGGAACGGAAAACGCGGGACCCAAGGGCCCCGCGTCTGTTCCCGTGCCCGGGACCGGGCTTATTCCTCGGTCTCGGCTTCGGCTTCTTCCTCTGCGGCTTCGGCCGAGAGCAGGCCCGACGGCGCCGAGATGTTGGCGATGACGAAGTTGCGGTCGATCGTCGGCTTCACGCCCTTGGGCAGTTCCACATCGTTGATGTGAATGACATCGCCGATCTGACGGCCGGCAAGATCCACGGTGATGTGGTCGGGGATGTTCGAGGCGTTGACCTCGAGCTCGACCTCGGGGCGAACCACGACCAGCGTGCCGCCGCGCTTGAGGCCCGGCGCCTTGTCATGGTTGATGAATTCGACGTGGATGAACAGGTTGATGCGCGAGTTGGCCCGCAGCCGCATGAAGTCGACATGCGTGGGCAGGTCCTTGACCTTGTCGCGCTGAACGCCGCGGCAGATCACGCGGACGTCGTCCTGGCCCTCGACCTTCAGGTTGAAGAGGGTCGACAGGAAGCGGCCCTGCTTGAGGCGCTTCAGCAGCGTGTTGTACTTGATCTGAATGGGCAGCGGGTCCTTGCTGCCGCCATAAACGATGCCGGGTACGTAGCCCTCACGACGAGCTTGACGAGCGGCCCCCTTGCCTGTCCCCGTCCGCACCTCGGCGATAAGATCCGGGATCTCACCAGCCATTGGTCTCTCCTATCATGTTGTGGGCATCCTCCAAGGGTGCATGCCCATGAGCCCGGGCGTATATCGCCGAATCCGCAGGAAGGAAAGACGATTCTGCATCAAGGCGATCGCGGCAAGGCGCGGGCGCAGCTTTCCGCTTGCCCATCCGATTTTCCCCTTGTAAACGGGCAGGCGGAGACGTGGCCGAGTGGTCGAAGGCGCTCCCCTGCTAAGGGAGTAGGCGGGAAACCGTCTCGAGGGTTCGAATCCCTTCGTCTCCGCCATTACCCATTGATTTCACTGGATAAATTGTCGCATAGCCAATCCTGCCCATGAACCACCCATGCGATTTTCAGGGCTTTGAGGCGCTGTTTTACCCGATCTGTTGCGGTATGAATGCCGCGATAGATGGCGTAGAAAGTGCGTAACATGAATACTTTTAGCTTAGACGATTTCGACAATCTGCCGCCACCGCCGCGCTATCTTTACAAGTATCTGTCCGCTGAGCGTGTCGGAAGCGTTCTTGAGGGCGGCACAGTGCGGTTTACGCCTCTTATGAACACAAACGATACCTTTGAGGTACGTTCGACGTTCGAGAAGCTGGCGGGCCCTAAGTTCATTGCGATGCTATCGGAGCAGATGGACACTACATTATCCGAGGCAAACGTGCGCAAGATGATTGCGGAGGAACTAAAGAAATATGGGCTTGGTTTCCTGCCCCCAGACGTTGCAATAAGACTTGTCGAACAACAGACAGGGCAGAACCTTCTTGCGACGCTGCGCGCTGAGATGCAGTCTGCCGTTGACACTATGCTTGTCCCAATGCTCAACGACCCCAAGTACATTGAAGGTCTACTCGAAAGGTTGGGCCGTGAATTGCTTTGTTTTTCGCTGTCCGAGCGTATGGATGTGGCTCCGATGTGGGCACACTACGCCGACAACAACAGCGGTTTTGTAGTCGCCTTTGACACCGAGCATGAATGGTTTCAGCGTCGAAAGGACGGACAGAAAACCCGTTTGCAAAAGGTGACTTACTTCGACAGTAAGGTTGAAGAGCCCTTGGCAGATATTCAAGCCGCTCTTATTTCGAAAACTACGGCATGGGAATACGAGCGCGAGTGGCGGCTATATGTGAAGGAAGATCAGGTCGATAGAACGGTTGGTGATCCCGCCGACCCAATTCATCTGCTGGACTTTCCGCCTGACGCCGTTGACCGCGTGATCTTGGGGCCGAAGACGCGCGAGGAAACTGCGCAGAGAATACGCAATGCTTTGGCCGCAAGGTATCCGAATGCCCGGCTTGTTCGTGCCGTGCCGAACCGTGCGAATCATACCTACGACGAAGTGTCAGAGTAAAAAGAAACCCCGGCTGCGGCGGTAAACGCAAACCGGGGTCAGTTGCCCTGGGCACTTAAGGGAACCTGCGTCAGGCGGCGACGGCGTAGGACGCGCGGCATACCTCTTGCGCCCGGCTGCGGTCCTTGGACGTGACCGCATATAAGGGGCAGAACAAGACGGCGGTTTCGGCCAAGTTCAGCGCCAAAACTTCGGCGGCAAGGGCCGCGTTCATGGATTGCGACGGCGACGTGATGCCCGTCGTCTTTGAGTTCGTTGGCCTTCTTCCCGAAGATTTGAGCGTGCCGCCGCAGGTCGCTGGAAAGCTGCACGGCAATTTCGTGCGCGCCCATCCTGGCGGTCACGTCTTCATCGCCGTGAATCCCGGTTCGCTGTTGGCCACGAAGATGGTGAAAGAAGGCTTCGGCATCGCCGGCAACGATTCGCGTCATGTTGCCGGGGTGATGGCGGCCATTGAGTCGCTTGCCGCGCCCTGGTTTGACATCTGACCGGCGGCAGCCCCCCCAGCCGATCTGCCTTGCGTTCAGACCCGCAGCGCCTCGATCTCGCGCGCCATGTCCTCGGCCAGATCGCGGATCACGCGGTCGGGGGCGCCGCGATGCAATTCGACACGCAGCGCGGTGACATAGGCCTGAAAGCGGCGGGCAAGTCGCGCGGGATCACTGTCAGGGGCGATCTCGCCCCGGTCGCGGGCGGCCTGGAAGGCGCGGGTGAACTCGGCGGCCATCTCGTCCAGATAGGCCTGCGTTGCCTGCGCGATCGCGGGATCGGTGGCGCGCGTGTCGACCAGCGTTCGCGTCAGCATGCAGGCCTGGCGCGCGGCATCCTCGGGCGGCAGATCGGCATAGGCGCGCAGATGCGCGGCCAGCGCGCCAAGCGGAGATTCGGCACGCGCCAGCGCCGTCCGAAAGGCATCGCGCGAGCGCTGGAAATACCGCTCGAGCGCCAGCAGATACAGGTTTTCCTTGCTGTCGAATGCGGCATAGATGCTGCCGGGCTTCATCTTCAGCGCGGCTTCCAGATCCTTGAGCGAGGTCGCATGATAGCCCTTGCGCCAGAACAGCGTCATGGCGGCTTCCAGCGCCGCGTCCCGATCATAGCTGGCTGCGCGCGCCATCGCTCAGGCCCCCCTTGCCGCAATCTGCCTTAGAATGTCCGCGTAGTTTTCCACCCCCTGCGCGCCGGTGACAAGGTATTGGCGGTCGAACACCATCGAGGGTACGCCGCGAATGCCCTGTTTCAGCCAGAAGGCCTCATGCGCGCGCACCTCTTCGGCAAAGCGCCCGTCGCGCAGCACGGCCCGGGCCTCGTCGCGATCAAGCCCGATCTCGCCCGCGATGTCGGCCAGAACCTGCGCGTCAGCCATGTTGCGGCCTTGCGTGAAATGCGCCCGGAACATCGCCATCTTCAGATCATGCTGGCGGCCCTGCAGATTGGCCCAGTGCAGCAGTTGATGCGCGGCAAAGCTGTTCCAGATGCGGCTGTCCTCCCCAAACCGGAACGCAAAGCCCAGATCGGCGCCCAGCGCGGCCATCTGCCTTCGGCTGGCCTCGGACTGCGCGGCGGTGGCGCCGTATTTTTCGGCGACATGCTCGCGCAGGTTCTGGCCCTCGGGCGGCATGTCGGGGTTCAGCTCGAACGGATGCCAGTGGATTTCGGCCGCCGTGCCGGTCTGCTGCAGCGCGCGGGCAAGCTGCAGATAGCCGATGATGCACCAGGGGCACATCACGTCCGAGACGATGTCGATGCGAAGGGTAGGGGCGTTGTTCATGCGACTTTCCGAAAGAAGGGGCGGCCGGACACGGCCGCCCGCCCTGGATCATTCCGCAGCTGCGGGTTTCTTGCGTTCCCAGGCGTATTTCTCGAACACCTTGTCCACGGGCGTCTTGGCGAAGTGATTGACGTAGTTCGACATCACCTTCTGTGCAACGCCAAGGATGACTTCCAGGATATTGGTCGTGGTATAGCCCGCATCGAGGAAGGCCTGGGTGTCGGCCTCGTCCACGAAGCCGCGGTTGCGCACCACCTTCAGCGTGAAGTCGCGCAGCGCCTCCAGCTTGGGGTCGGGCAGCGGCGTCTCGTTGCGCAGCGCCTCGGTGATCGCGTCGTCCACGCCCATCATCTTGGCGATGCCGGTATGAGCGGGCACGCAGTAGTGGCATTCATGCTCGACATTGACCGTCTGCCAGACCACGGTCTTTTCTTCCTTGGTCAGGCTGGTGTTCAGGAACGCCTTGTGCGCCACCTGATAGGCCTCAAGCAGGCCGGGCGCGTCGGCCATGGTGCCGTGCAGGCCGGGGATGCGGCCATTGGCCTTCAGCGAGGCTTCAAGCAGCGGCTTGGCGGCCTCGGGGGCGGTTTCGATCGTGTGGATGGGGAAATCGACCATGGGATCGTCCTCTTTTCGCTGTTGCTTTCCTTGGGCGGGCCGGGGTCATCCGGCTTGCGAAAAGAGGACGTAATGAAACTTGAGTGATTGCTCAACAATTAATTTGAGCAATCACTCAAACGTGAGGTCGCGTCCGCTTCCGGGTTGCGACATCGGGGCCGTCAGAGCGTCCAGCGAAAGCCGACCGCCTTTTCCGAGACATCCCACAGCCGCTGCATCACCGGCTTGTCGTAGGCATGCGGATTCAGGGTGCCGCGGCCGACGGGGCCCACCATCTGCAGGCAGCCGGTGGGGCCGTAAAGCGCGCGCTGTTCCAGACCGTTCTCGGTGGCGCACATCACCTCGGGCCAGGCGCCCCGCTCGGCGCTCTGCACCAGCGGCGTCTTGGTCATCAGCCACCAGGCAAGGCGCGTCATCCGACCGCCGCTGGCGGAGATCAGCGATGTGGCCGATGATCCGGGGTGACAGACATAGACTTTCACGCCGGTCCTGCCGGCGGCAGCCAGCCGGTCCTGCAGTTCATAGGCGAACATCATCTGCGCCAGCTTGCTTTGGGAATAGGCGGTGTTGGGGCGGTAGCCGCGATCCCAGTTCAGATCGTCGAAATTGATCGTCCTCAGCCCCAGATTGTAGCCCAGGCTGGCGACCACGACGATCCGGCCGAGCGAGTCCTCGATCCGTTCGAACAGCAGGCCGTTCAGCAGGAAATGGCCGAAATGGTTGGTGCCAAGCTGGCTTTCGAAACCGTCTTCGGTCAGTTGGCGCGTCGGCACCTGGGCGATGGCGGCGTTGTTGATCAGCGCATCGATCCGGGGCACGGTGCGCAGCACCTCCTGTGCTGCCGCGCGCACGCTGGCAAGCGAGGCCAGGTCCATGCGGATGAAGGCGATATCTGCGCGATCTCCGAACTCCTTCTTCAGGGCTTCAATGGCCACCTGGGATTTTCCGGGCGAGCGGTTCAGCATCACCACCCGCGCCCCCTTGGACAGCAGGATGCGCGTCGCCTGGAATCCGGTTCCCGAGTTGGCGCCAGTGATCACATAGGTCTTGCCCGAAAGATCGCCTAGACGCTCGGGCGTCCAGCCCGCTGGTCCGAATGTCGTGTCTGCCATCGTCAAATTCCTTTCAGCCCGGTTGATGAAACCGCCTTGGCCGGCGGCTTGGGCTGTCATTTAGATCTCATAATCGGACCAAAACAGGCGCAATGATCTCAATTTCTTGCCTAATCGTATCGTTTGGCTTGAAACGCACCAATTTCCCTGCCAGCCTTCCGTCATGCCACAAGCCCAGATCAAAGAGATCATCAAGCGCCACCTGCCCGGCCCGGGGCTGAAGGATACCGCCTTGCGTGGCGTGCAGCTTTTCCATGTGACCGAGCCCGTGCCCTGCATTCCCGCGGTCTATGACCCGACCATCGTGGCCATCGTCGGTGGCACCAAGGACGCCGTTCTGGATGGTCAGCATCATGTCTATGACAGCAGCCACTACCTGCTGTGCCCGATGACCCTGCCGGTCGAGGCCGGCTCGCCCCGGGCGTCGCCCGAGGATCCCCTGTTGGGTGTCATGATCGCGCTGGAGCCGCGGGTGATGCGCGATCTGGTCATCGAGGTCGAAACAGCGTCGCGCGTCCGCCCGAGGCCCGACGGCACGCGTCCGCAGGCACTTGCGCTGGCGCGTTGGGATTCGCGCTTTGCAGATGCGCTGCTGCGGCTGCTTGAACTGCTTGACGACCCTGTCGATGCGGCCGTGCTGGGACCGGCGCGCCTGCGCGAGCTTCACTATGCGGTGCTGATGGGGGAGGCCGGCCACGCGGCGCGACGCGCCTTTGGCGTGGACAACGCAATCGCGCGCGTCATCGACCATCTGTCCAGCCACCTGAATGCCCCGGTCAGCGTTGATGAGCTGGCGGCGCGGGCCGGCATGAGCCGTCCCGTCTTTCACCGCAGGTTCAAGGAGGCAACGCGCATGTCACCGATCCAGTTCGTCAAGGCGATGCGGCTCAATCACGCCGCAATGAAGATAGCCGAGGGCAAGACGGTCAGCGAAGCCGCCTGGCAGGCGGGCTTTGCCAGCGCCTCGCAGTTCAGCCGCGAGTTCAAGCGCAGCTATGGCCGCTCGCCACGGCAATGGCGGGACGAGGCGCAGATGTCGCTCAGACAGGGGTGAGCGCGCCGCCGGGAAACGATGCAGGCGGCACAACTCCGTTTTCGTTGGCCGCCGACCGACAAGACGCGCCCCGGCTCGTGCTGCGGCCCAATCCTGACACGGGTGACGGGAAAGCTGCCGTTTTCCACCTTGCGCCACCGGCGGGCCCCACCGCGTGAAGAAGCGACCCGCCGGGATCAACGCGGACGAAGACAATCAAGAAAGACACGCCCCGATTGTTTGAAAAATGCACGGCCACGTTGGTCTTTGTTGCGCGTCGCGCAATTCATGATTGAAAATGATTGACAGATTTGCGAACCAAGGCAGGTGTATGAAGAAATTTTCTTGTCGCTGACACAGTTTGGCCAAGAATCAATGAAATATCGAATGCTATAGTTCTGTGTAGCCGGATTGGGTGTTCGGCAAGGGTGCGATGGTGGTGTTCAAATCTTTCGGCGTCGAAATTTCCTCGCGCCGTTCCGTTCTCGGTCCGCGCACAGGCGCAGGCCGCGCAGGTTTCTCAACAGGTCGTCCGGTTCGGACATCCGCGTTCTTGCTGACGCGGCAATGACTTGTGATGTGATGCAAGGTATTGGGGTTTCTGTCGGGTATGGACGAACGAATTGACAATCCAGGGGTTTCATCGGGGGACGCCAATCCCTTTTCCCTTTGTGCCGATCTCTATGCGCCGTTCCAGGAAAAGCTGGATGATATCCGCAGCCAGGCGGCTGAACTGGCGCAGAATACTGATGCATCCCTCGCCGATCGGCTGAATGCGCTGATCCGGCGCATCGACTCGTTCTCGCCATCGGTCGCGCTGGTCGGTCAGGTCAAGGCCGGCAAGACGGCGTTGGCCAATGTCCTGTCCGGGACGCCGGGTCTGCTGCCTTCGGACGTGAACCCGCTGACCTCGGTCGTCACCACGCTGCATCTGAACGGCCGTCACCCCGACGGGCGCACGCGGGCCGCCTTTACCCTTTTCGATCGCAAGGAATGGGACGCGTTGACCCGTGATGGCGGCCATCTGGGCAAACTGGCCATGCGCGCCGGCGCCGAGGATGAAGCCGCGCGTCTGCGCGCCCAGGTCGACCAGATGCGACGGCAAGCGCAGGCGCGGTTCGGATCGGGCTTCGAAGCGCTGTTGGGCAAGATCCACAAATACAGCTATTGCGAACGTGATCTTGTCGAACGCTATGTCAGCATGGGCGATCCGGCGACGGATTCGAAAGGCCGGCGCAGCCGCTTTGCCGACATCACGCGCTCGGCCGATCTGTATGTCGATCATCCCCATTTGCCGGGCCGTATGAGCCTGCGCGACACGCCGGGCGTGAACGACACATTCCTGGTGCGCGAACAGATCACATTGCGATCGCTGGCGCGTACCGATGTCTGCATCGTCGTGCTGTCCGCACACGAGGCCCTGTCCACGGCCGACATGGCCCTGATGCGCATGATCTCGGCGTTGGAGGATCGCCAGGTCGTCCTGTTCGTGAACCGCATCGATGAGCTGGAGCGCCCGTCCGAACAGGTGCCGGAAATCCGCGCCAGCATCCTCGCGACCCTGGCGAAGACGGATGGTGGCCGATCGGTCGAGCTGGTCTTCGGTTCCGCGCGCTGGGCCGAGATCGCGCTGAATGGCGGCCTTGGACAGATGAACGAGGCCGAGCGCGCCGCGCTTTACGACTGGGCCAGCGTCGCGGGCCAGGGCGCCGTGCGCGACGCCTCGGGCTTCACGTGGCGCCTGTCCGGCGTGCCCGAGCTGATGGCGGCCGTCTACCGCCGTATCCTGGATCGGCCGGCGCGTCGCATGATCGAAGGGGTCAATGCCGATCTTGGCAACATCCTTGCAGAGATTCGCGCAGCGCAGGCCGCGCGCGAACAGGCGACCGAGGAAGAGATCGCCGAGCTGGGCGCCCGCCTGCAGGCCGCCGCCGATGCCCAGCGCGCGCGGCTGGACACCGCGCTGGACCGGTTGATCGCAACGCTGCGCCAGCGTCTGCATCGGGTGCAGGAAAATTATGTCGAACGCGCGACCCGCGCCCTGATCGACCATGTGCGCCGGACCGGCCGCCACGATACCTGGTCGTTCGGGACCTCGGGCCTGCGTTTCGTCCTGAAATCCACCTACATGCGCTTTTCCCATGCCGCCACGATCGAGGTCGAGGAGATCTATCGCGAGACGGCGGAAACCCTGTCGGGCATCTGGCGCGATTACCTGGGCCTTGCCGAGGGAGAGCTAACGATCGAGCCTCCGCAGGTGCCGGAAATCCCCGCCCCGACCGCCATCGGCCAGACCATCGCGGTCGATCTGGGCGTGCCGTGGTGGAAACGCTGGTGGTTGCACCGCAAGGACGAAGACGCGATGGCGCGGGACTATGCCGATCTGATCCGGGCCGAAGTCGCGACCATTGTAAGCGATCTCGAGACCGTGCAGTTCAACGAAGTCATGATCGAGATGCGTGCGATCCTTGACGATTTCACGCGCCAGCAGATCGCCACGATCCTGCGTGTCGCCCGCGGCAAGACGGAACCGCAGATCACCCTGCAGCCGATGGACGCGCCGCCAGGTTCGGTTCTGGCCGCCTCGGACGCGAAGTCCGGGCGTAGCGCTGCCTGAAACCGGCCGGAGGACGCAGGATGGTCAAGGAAGACGTGATCCGGCCAAGGCCCCCCCGTACGGTCGATCCGGACAAGCTGGAGCGACTCAGGCAGTGGAGCCGGCGCAAGCCCGTCATCGCCCTGATGGGCGAATTTTCGTCGGGCAAGTCAACATTGCTGAACCTGCTGGTCGGGCAGGACATGATGCCGGTCAAGGTCACGGCGACGCATCTGCCGCCGGTCTGGCTGCGCTACGGTTCGGCCGAGCCCTACAGGATCGATCGCAAGGGGCGCCGCCATCCCGTGGATCTGAACCGCCTGTCCGACGTTCCGGTCGAGGATACCCGCGTGATCCGGGTGTTTTCCCAGGCTGACATCCTTGGCCGCTGTGACCTGATCGACATGCCCGGCATTTCCGATCCGAACCTGGCCGCGCAGGATCATCTGGACATCCTGGCCGCGGCCTCGGGCGTGATCTGGTGTACCCATGCCGCCCAGGCCTGGCGCGAGAGCGAGCGCGCCATGTGGGCCGAGATGCCCGCAAGGCTGAGGCAGAATTCGATCCTTCTGGTCACGCGGGCCGACAAGCTGCGCAGCGAAGAGGACGTGGCCAAGATCGAAGCCCGCCTTGCGCGGGAAACGAACGGCCTGTTCGCGGCGCGGATCTTTGCCTCGCTCAAGACGGCGCTTGCCGCGCAACGCGCCGACAATCCCTTGGCATGGGAGGCAAGCGGCGCGGCCGAGCTTGTAACGACGCTGGAATCGATCCTGCGGCGGGTGTCGAGGCGGCGAGAGCAGCTTCTGTCGCGTTATCTTGCCGAGAACGGCACCGCCGATCCGCAGCTGGCCGAAGGCGGTGCGATCGCGGTCGAAGACAACGCAGACGCCTCCGATCCTGCCGCGGGGACGGTATCCACGCCGCTGAGTCCGGATCAGGACGCGGCGCGCAGGGCGCTGTTATCCGATCTGCGCGACGTGCTGTCGCATCACGCGGCGGCGCTGGGGTCGGTCACGCTTGCCGATCTGGCGTCCCTGCTGGCCGAACTGGACCGCTGAAGCCGGTCGTGTCGAACCGCGCTTGGGTCATTCCCACCCGTCGCTGAAGCCGCGCGGCACTAACAGGTTGTGGCGTCCAAGCTCGGTCACGCGCCGTTCGCCGCACAGGGCCATCGTCGTGTCCAGCTCCTTGTGGATGATTTCCAGGGCGCGCGTCACGCCCGCTTCGCCCATTGCGCCCAGGCCATAGACATAGGCCCGTCCGATCATCACGCCCCGCGCACCCATGGCCACGGCCTTCAGCACGTCCTGGCCCGAGCGGATGCCGCTGTCCATCCAGACCTCGGTCTTGTTGCCGACGGCATCGACGATCGGGCGCAGCATGCGGATGGACGACGGTGCCCCGTCGAGCTGCCGCCCACCATGGTTTGACACGACGATTGCATCGGCGCCGATTTCCGCGGCACGTTCGGCATCCTCGACATCCAGGACGCCCTTCAGTACGACCTTGCCACCCCACATGTCCATCAGGCGACGGATACGGTCCCAGTTCAGCGCGGGGTCGAATTTCTCGGCCGTCCAGGCCGACAGCGACGAGGGGTCCGACACGCCTTCGACATGGCCCACGATATTGCCGAAGAAGCGCCGCTTCGTGCCCAGCATCTCGAATCCCCAGCGCCATTTGGTGGCCAGATCCAGCAATACGGGCAGCGTGAATTTCGGCGGTGCGGACAGGCCGTTCTTCAGGTCCTTGTGCCGCTGACCCAGGATCTGCAGGTCGACCGTGATCACCAGCGCCGAACAGCCAGCCGCCTTTGCGCGGTCGATGATGCGCCGGTTGAAGTCGTCGTCGTTCAGCGCATAGATCTGGAACCAGAAGGGCTTGCTGACATGCTCGGCCACGTCCTCGATCGAACAGATCGACATGGTGGACAATGTAAAGGGCACGCCGAACCGTTCGGCAGCGCGCGCCGCCTTGATCTCGCCATCCGCGCTCTGCATCCCCGTCAGGCCGACCGGCGCCAATGCAACTGGCATCGCCACATCCTGCCCCAGCATTGTCGTTGCCGTGGACCGGTTCGTCATGTCCACAGCAACGCGCTGGCGCAGGTGGATCCGGGAAAAGTCGCTGACATTTTCGCGGAAGGTCTGCTCGGTCCAGCTGCCAGATTCCGCGTAATCGTAGAACATGCGCGGTACGCGTCGGCGGTAGAGCTGCTTCAGATCGTCGATACAGGTGATGGTGGCCATGGATGTCCTCGATCTGCGGTCAGAAGTTCTTACCAATTTGTCGCATGCGCTTCAAATATTTTCCATTGCGAACCGGGCCGCGACGCCATTGACTGCGGCCAGGGACAATTCGAAATGCAAGCGCATTTGGCGGCAGGGGACGGGCAGGATGCAGGAAATCTTGTGGGGCACGCTGGGGGGACTGGTCGCGTGGATCGCCACGACTGCGGGCGCGGCTCCGGTGCTGGTGGGGCGGGGCATGTCCTCGCGCACGGCCGACACGATGCTGGGATTTGCCGCGGGCGTCATGCTTTCGGCGTCGTTCTTCTCGCTGATCCTTCCGGGGATCGATGCGGCCGAGCTGCAGACCGGATCGGTCGTTCTGGCCTCGCTGATCGCCTCTGCGGGCATCGCGCTGGGCGCGGGATTCGTTGCATGGCTGAACGCGACCCTGCCCCATGAACACTTCTACAGCGGAAGCGAAGGCGGGGCCGAACAGGCCGCGCTGGCGCGGATCTGGCTGTTTGTCATCGCGATCACGATCCACAATTTCCCCGAAGGCCTGTCGATCGGCGTGGCCTTTGGTGGCGGTGACCTGACCAACGGGATCTCGGTGATGACGGGCATATCGCTGCAGGACATGCCCGAAGGGCTGGCCGTTGCCGTCGCGCTGATCGGCCGCGGCTATGACCGGCGGCGGGCTTTCCTTGTCGCAAGCATGACCGGCGCAGTCGAACCCGTGGGCGCGTTTCTCGGGGCCGCCGCGATCACGGTATCGGGCAGTCTTCTGCCATGGGGCCTGACCTTTGCCGCCGGAGCGATGCTCTACATCATCAGCCACGAGATCATGCCCGAGACACACCGGAACGGACACCAGAACAGGGCGACCGCCGGCCTGATCGCGGGGCTTGTCCTGATGATGGTGCTGGATGTTTCCCTGGGCTAGGACATTCAGGCCCGATGCGCGCCTTCGGCCAGGCTGCGCACGAATTCAAGGATCTCCTCGACCGAGCGACCCTCTTCGACCTGCTTGACGATGGCCGAGCCCACGACCGCGCCATCGGCGACCGAGGCGATCTCGCGGGCCGTGTCCGGCGTGCGGATGCCAAAGCCGACCACGACGGGAATATCGGTCTGCGACTTGATCCGCGCGACTTCGGGGGCGACATCCTCGGCCCGCGCCGCAGCGGCTCCCGTGATCCCGGTGATCGAGACATAATACACGAAGCCGGACGTGTTCTGCAGCACCTTCGGCAGGCGGCAGTCATCCGTGGTGGGCGTCGCCAGACGGATGAAGTTCAGCCCGGCCTTCTGGGCGGGGATGCACAATTCCTCGTCCTCTTCGGGCGGCAGATCAACGACGATCAGCCCATCGACCCCGGCCGCGCGGGCGTCTTCCAGAAAACGATCCACGCCATGGTTGTAGATCGGGTTGTAATACCCCATCAGGACAACCGGGGTGGTGTTGTCGTCTTTGCGGAATTCGGCCACCATCTCCAGCGTCTTGTTCAGCGTCTGGCCCGCTTCCAGCGCGCGCTGTCCGGCCAGCTGGATCGTCGGGCCGTCGGCCATCGGGTCGGTGAAGGGGATCCCCAGTTCGATGATGTCCACGCCGGCGCGCGGCAGGCCGCGCATGATCTGCATGGATGTCTGCCGGTCCGGGTCGCCCGCCATGATATAGGCGACAAAGGCTTTCTTTCCCTTTTCGCGAAGCGCGGCGAACGTGCGGTCGATCCTGGTCATGAACGGGGCTCCCTGAACTGCATTCCGGTCTTGCAGAATGGCGGACGGAAAATCAATGCCCCAGAACCGCGCAACAGGAAATGTGGTGTGCGATACCCGGCCTGGCCGCCCCGCGGGCCTTGACCGCGCCCCCGTTGCGCCCATACATGCCCCGGATCGATCAATGGAGGGCAAGCATGGGTTTCCGCATGGGCATCGTCGGACTGCCGAATGTCGGCAAGTCGACGCTTTTCAACGCGCTGACGCGCACCGCCGCGGCGCAGGCGGCGAACTTTCCCTTCTGCACGATCGAACCGAATGTCGGCGACGTCGCCGTTCCGGACGAACGCCTGAACCGTCTGGCCGAAATCGCGGGGTCGAAACAGATCATCCCCACGCGCATGACCTTTGTCGACATCGCGGGGCTGGTCCGTGGCGCCTCGAAGGGCGAGGGTCTGGGCAACCAGTTCCTGGCCAATATCCGCGAGGTCGATGCCATCGCCCATGTCCTGCGCTGCTTCGAGGATGACGACATCACCCATGTCGAGGGCCGGATCGATCCGATCTCGGACGCCGAGGTGATCAATACCGAGCTGATGATCGCCGACATGGAAAGCCTGGAACGTCGTCTGGCCAATATCGCGCGCAAGCTGAAGTCGGGCGACAAGGATGCGCAGGCGCAGGAACGGCTGATGCGCCGCGCGCTCGAGGCGCTGGAGGCCGGACGTCCCGCCCGCACGGTCGAGGTGCCCGAGGAAGACCGCAAGGCATGGAAGATGCTGCAGCTTCTGACCGCCAAGCCGGTCCTGTATGTCTGCAACGTCGAGGAAGCCTCGGCCGCGACCGGCAATGCGTTGTCCGAAAAGGTCGCGCAGATGGCGCGCGAAGAGGGCGCGGGCGTCGTCGTGATCTCGGCCCGGATCGAGGAAGAGCTGGCGCAGATGGAGCCCGAGGACGCCAGGATGTTCCTGGCCGAGATGGGGCTCGACGAGCCGGGTCTCGACCGGTTGATCCGCGCGGGCTATCAGCTTCTGGGCCTTCAGACATATTTCACCGTGGGCCCCAAGGAGGCGCGCGCCTGGACGATCCGCAAGGGTACGCTCGCGCCACAGGCCGCGGGTGTCATCCATGGCGATTTCGAACGCGGCTTCATTCGCGCCGAGACGATTTCCTATGACGATTATATCGCCTGCGGCGGCGAAGCCGGCGCGCGCGAGGCGGGCAAGCTGCGCGTCGAGGGCAAGAGCTATGAGGTCAAGGACGGCGACGTCCTGCACTTCCTGTTCAATGCCTGAGGACCGTTCCCGCCCGCGGGGGGCGGGTGGTCACTCGTAGCGGCGCTGATCGTCAATCACCTTGCCATCATTGGGCAGGCTGCCGGGCGGAACGATCTCGACCCGGCCGCGCAGCTTCAGAATGGCGGTGACCGACGATTCATAGCGTGCCGGATCGCCGCTCTCGGTCTCGATCTGGACTGTCATCTGGTCCATTTCGCCCTCGCGCGTGGCGATGATCCGGGCGCGCCGGATCTCGGGGTGGCGGGCGCACAGATCCGCGACCTGTTCGGGGCGCACGAACATGCCCTTGATCTTGGTCGTCTGGTCGGCCCGGCCCATCCAGCCCTTGATGCGCATGTTGGTGCGCCCACAGGGGCTTTGCCCCGGCAGGACGGCCGACAGATCGCCCGTGGCAAAGCGGATCAGCGGATAATCCGGGTTCAGCGTGGTCACCACGACTTCGCCCACCTCGCCTTCGGGCACCGGATCGCCGGTGCCGGGGCGGACGATCTCGACGATCACGCCTTCGTCCACGATCATCCCCTCCATCGCGGGGCTTTCATAGGCGATATTGCCCAGATCGGCGGTGGCATAGCATTGCAGGCACGTGATCCCGCGATCGGCGTAATGCTGGCGCAGGCTGGGGAACAACGCGCCCCCGCCGACGGCGGCCTTGGTGATGCGCAGGCGTTCGCCCATCTCCTCGGCCCGATCAAGGATCACCTTCAGATAATCCGGCGTGCCCGCATAGGCGGTCGAGCCGATATCGGCCGCGGCGCGCACCTGCAGATCGGTCTGGCCGGTTCCCGCGGGAACGACCGTCGCGCCCACCGCGCGGCAGCCATTCTCAAAGATCATCCCGGCCGGGGTCAGATGATAGCCAAAGCAGTTCTGGACGATATCGTCCGCCCCTATTCCCGCCGCATGCAGGAAGCGGCCCATGCGCCACCAGTCATGCCCGATCCCGCCGGGTTCATAGATCGGTCCGGGCGACTGGAAGACATGTGCGACGTTCGACACGGGCAGGCCGCCGAAGGGTGGATTGGCCTTCTGCCGGGCCGACAGCTCGGACTTGCGCAGGACGGGCAGCCGGGCCAGTTCCGACAGATCCGACAACGGGTCCAGCCCATGCAGGGCCAGCTGCCGGTTCAGCGCCGCCAGTTGATCTGCCGCGCGTTCGTCCGTCGAACGGGTTTCCAATGCGTCGTAATGGGTCACGGTGCGATCCTTCATCATCCCAGCCACCGTTTGCGGCGCCGATAGCTGCGCACCTCGCGATAGCTCTTGCGGCCCTTGTCGGACATGCCAAGGTAGAATTCCTTGACGTCGGGGTTCTCGCGCAGCTCGGCCGCGGGGCCGTCCATCACGACGCGTCCCGATTCCAGGATGTAGCCGTAATGCGCGTAGCGCAGCGCGACATTGGTGTTCTGTTCGGCCAGCAGGAAGGTCACGCCCTCGTTCTCGTTCACGGCCCTGACGATCTCGAAGATCTGCTCGACCAGCTGTGGGGCAAGGCCCATGCTGGGTTCGTCCAGAAGGATCGTCTCGGGCCGGCTCATCAGGGCGCGGCCGATGGCGCACATCTGCTGTTCGCCGCCCGAAGTGTAGCCCGCCTGGCTGCGGCGGCGTTCCTTCAGGCGCGGGAAATAGGAATAGACCATCTCCAGATCGGCGGCGATCTGGCCCTTGTCGCTGCGGGTATAGGCGCCGGTCAGCAGGTTTTCCTCGATGGTCAGGTGCTCGAAGCAGTGGCGGCCCTCCATCACCTGGATGACGCCCATGCGCACCAGTTCGGCCGGGTCCAGGTCCTGCACGCGCTGCCCGCGATACAGGATCGAGCCCTTCGTCACCTCGCCGCGTTCCGATCGCAGCAGGCTGGAGATCGCCTTCAGCGTCGTCGTCTTGCCCGCGCCGTTTCCGCCCAGAAGCGCGGTGATGCCGCCCTTGGGCACGGTCAGGCTGACCCCCTTCAGCACGAGGATCACGTGGTTGTAGATCACCTCGATATTGTTGACCTCAAGCAGGGTCTCGGTCCGTCCGGCGTCCAGCATCGGTGTTCTCCGGGCCTTGTGTTGTGCGGATACCCCGGCCCGGCAATGCGGGCCGGGGCGGGTCAGGTCAGTTGCAGCGCTCGGCGATGCCGTTTTCGGCCGCGAAGGCGGCGGAGTCTTCGGCAATCAGCGGGTCGATGATTTCGGAATCCGATGCCAGCCAGTCGGAAGCCGGGTTCCACTTCTTGGCCGCGGCATCCCACTGGAAGATCATGGCCGTGCCCGGGCCGCCGTGATCCTCGCACGAGGCCTGGATCGGCTGCGAGAAGCCCGGCAGGCCAAGCTCGGCCAGACGCTCTTCGGTCAGGTTCAGGGCCTCGAAGCCGTCGCGGACCTCGGCCGGGGTCACGTTCGAATGACCGGCCAGTTCCTGGGCGGTGCGGATGGCCTCGGCAATCACCATCGCGGCATACATGCCGCGCGAATACAGCACGTTGCCCGGGTTCGATCCGTCGCCCGCCGCCTTGCCGGCGTCATAGACGTATTTCTTGAGGTCCTGATAGACCGGATAGTCGGACCCGGTGCCATGGAACGAGATCATCCGGTAGCCATTCGCGCCCTCGCCTGCCGGCAGCACGTCGTTTTCCGACCCCGACCACCAGATGCCGTAGAACTGGTCCATCGGATAGCGGATGTTGACGGCCTCCTGAATGGCGACGGCGTTCATCACGCCCCAGCCATACATGATGACATAGTCGGGCCGCTCGCGCCGGATCTGCAGCCATTGCGACTTCTGTTCCTGACCCGGGTGATCGACGGGCAGCAGCGTCAGTTCGAAGCCATGCTTCTTGGCCAGCTCCTCGAGCGTGCGGATCGGCTCCTTGCCATAGGCCGAGTTGTGATAGACCAGCGCGATCTTCTTGCCCGAGATGTCGCCGCCATTGCGGTTCAGGATGTCCTTGATGATGATCGAGGCCCCGTCCCAGTAATTGGCCGGATAGTTGAAGACATTGGCAAAGACCTTGCCATTGGCGGCCGAGGTCCGGCCATAGCCGGGCGTGTACAGCGGGATGTTGTCGGCCGTCACCTTCGGAATCAGCTGATAGGTAATGCCGGTGGACAGCGGGTTGTAGACCAGCGCCCCCTGGCCCTTGGTGGCCTCGTAGCATTCGACACCCTTTTCGGTGTTGTAAGCCGTTTCGCATTCGGTCACGACGACCTTTTCGCCGCCGATGCCACCGTCACGTTCGTTCAGAAGCGTGAAATAGTCGGTGAAGCCATCTGCATAGGGCACACCATTCGCGGCATAGGGGCCGGTCCGATAGCTGAGGTTGGGGATCATCAGATCCGCCATGGCGGGCGTCGCAAGGCCGATGGCCAGGGCGATCGCCGTCAGGGTCTTCTTCATTGGTCTTCCTCCCATGAATTGAGTCCTTGCGCCGGCTTGTCGGCCGGTCTTGTCGTTGGGCCGGGCCATCCTAGTGCGGGAAGGGCCACAGCCGGAGTTTTTCCTTGGTCAGGCGCCACAGCTGGGCCAGGCCGTGCGGCTCGACGATCAGGAAGGTGACGATCAGGCCGCCGACGATCATCAGCTCGATATGGGCGGCAAGGTCCGTCGCCCAGCCCAGCTGGCCCACCAGCACGTTCTTGAGAAGGACGGGCAGCAGCACCATGAAGGCCGCCCCCGCAAAGCTGCCGAAGATCGAGCCAAGGCCGCCGATGATCACCATGAACAGCACCAGGAACGATTTCTGGATGCCGAAGGCCTCGCCCACTTCGGCCGCGCCCAGATAGACCGAGAACAGCAGCGCCCCGGCCACGCCGATATAGAAGGACGACACCGCAAAGGCCGACAGCTTGGCGGTCAGGGGATTGACGCCGATGATTTCGGCAGCGATGTCCATGTCGCGAATGGCCATCCACTTGCGTCCGAAGGCGCCGCGGGTCAGGTTGCGCGCCAGCCAGGCCAGCGCGAACAGCAATGTCAGGCAGATCAGGTATTTCGCCGCGGCCGTCGTGTTGGGCCCGGTCACCGCATGGCCAAGGACCGTGCGCTCGGGCGCCGAGATCTGGCCCGAGGCCGAGTAATTGTAGAACCACGGCACCTTGTTGAACAGCCAGACAAGGAAGAACTGCGCGGCAAGCGTCGCCACGGCAAGATAGAAACCCTTGATGCGCAGCGACGGCAGCCCGAACAGCAGCCCGACGCCCGCCGTGATCAGCCCGGCCAGCAGGATATGGATCACGATCGAGACATCCGGAAAGGCCGTCATCAGCTTGTAGACCGAATAGGCCCCGACCGCCATGAAGCCCCCGGTCCCCAGGCTGACCTGCCCGCAATAGCCCGTCAGGATGTTCAGCCCCAGCGCCGCGATCGCATAGATCAGGAAAGGCACGAAAACGGCGTTCGCCCAATAATCGTTGATGAACAGCGGCACCACGCCGAAGGCCACGGCCAGCAGTACATAATAGGCCCGCCTGTCCAGCCGCAGGGGAAAGGTCTGGCTGTCCTCGACATAGGACGTCTTGAAGTCACCTGCCTCGCGATAGAACATCTCTTACCCCTCTCTGACCGAAAGCTGTCCGCTGCCCGTCCTGGCTGTGGTCCGCATCCGGCCGCATGTGGCGTGGCGAAACCGGTTCATTCCGTCATCTCCCCGGACTGGTCCTGACGGTTGCGCAGATGTTCGGGCAAGACCCGCCGGGCCGGGCGGGCATAGCCCGTGGTCTCGCAATGGCGCGCCAGCCAGAGATAGCAAAGCAGGCCCGCGCCCGCGCCCAGGGCGGCCAGGATCAGGGCAACCAGCGTGCTGGAATCGGCCGGGCCGGTCAGCGCAAGATAGCCGAAGGCCCAGAACCCCGACCAGGCGATGACATTCAGCGTGGCGACCAGTTTCGGCATTGATCAGACCCTCTCGATGATGCGTTCGCCGAACAGGCCCTGCGGCCGGAAGACAAGGAAGACCAGCGCCAGCACATAGGCGAACCAGTTCTCGGTCGCGCCGCCGATCATGGGACCTACGAAGAACTCGAACAGCTTTTCGCCCATTCCGATGATCAACCCGCCCACGATGGCACCGGGGATCGAGGTAAAGCCCCCAAGCATCAGGACGGGCAGGGCCTTCAGCGCGATCAGCGACAGCGAGAACTGCACGCCCGATTTCGCGCCCCACATGATGCCGGCGACCAGCGCCACGATGCCGGCGATCGACCAGACAAGGATCCAGATGAAGCGCAGGCTGATGCCGACCGAAAGCGCGGCCTGGTGGTCGTCGGCCACCGCCCGCAGCGCGCGTCCATACTTGGTATATTGCGAAAACAGCGACAGCGTCAGCACCAGCAGCCCGGCAACCACGGTCGCCACGATGTCCAGATTGTCGATGAAGAAGCCATAGCCGAAGGCGTCATAGGTGACGCGGTCGATGGTTTCGTTGATCCCCTGCGGCAGGCCGACATCCAGCTTCTTGATGTCCGAGCCCCACATCAGGTCGCCAAAGCCCTCGAGGAAATAGGCAAGACCGATCGTCGCCATGAACAGGATGATCGGTTCCTGATTGATCAGGTGCTTCAGCACGATGCGCTCGATCAGCACCGCAAGCAGGATCATCACCAGACCGGTCAGGACGATCGCGACGATCGCGGGCAGCTCCCATCCGAAATGGTGCAGATCAGTGCCGAAGATCGCGTTGATCAGGTGGGAAAACGGTATCTGCCCGGTCTGGATACCCACCAGGGTCAGTGCGGCAAAAAGCGCCATCACCCCCTGGGCATAATTGAAGATGCCGCTGGCCTTGAAGATCAGCACGAAGCCCAGCGCGACCAGCGAATACATCACCCCCGCCATCAGGCCGTTCAGCGCGGCCTCGGTGGCAAACAACATCTGTTCAGGCATGGCGGCTCCTTTCCAGGGCGGGGTGCTTGGCGCGCGGCTCAATCATGGCTTACCCCCAGATAGGCGTCGATGACGTCCTGGTTGTTGCGGATCTCGTCGGGCGTGCCGTCGCCGATCTTCTTGCCGTAATCCATCACGACCACGCGGTCGGACAGGTCCATGACCACGCCCATGTCGTGTTCGATCAGCGCGATGGTCGTCCCGAACTCGTCGTTCACGTCGAGGATGAAGCGGCACATGTCCTCCTTTTCCTCGACATTCATGCCGGCCATCGGTTCGTCCAGCAGCAGAAGCTTTGGTTCGGCGGCCAGCGCCCGCGCCAGTTCGACGCGCTTCTTCAGGCCATAGGGCAGGCGGCCGACGGGCGTCTTGCGGATCGACTGGATTTCAAGAAAGTCGATGATGCGTTCGACCTTCTCGCGATGGGCGACCTCCTCGCGCTGGGCGCGGCCCCACCAGACGGCCTGCGACAGCATGCCGGTCTTCATCAGGGTCAGCCGGCCGGTCATGATGTTGTCCAGAACGCTCATGCCTTCGAACAGCGCGATGTTCTGGAAGGTGCGCGCGATGCCCTGACGGGCGACCTCGTAGGGCTTCATCGGCGGGCGCTTGCGGCCGCGGAACCAGACCTCGCCCTCTTGCGGGTGATAGAATCCCGAGATCACGTTCAGCATGGAGCTCTTGCCCGCACCGTTCGGCCCGATGATGGCGCGGATCTCGCCTTCGCGGATGTCGAAGGAGATGTTCTTGATCGCCTCGACCCCGCCAAAGCGCAGCGTGATGTTGCGCAGGTCCATCAGGACCGGGCCGATCCGGCGGCCGTCTGCGGTGGTGTAGCCTTCGGTCATGTCCGTCATGCGCGCATTCTCCTGAGGCGGGCGGGGCTTGCGGGGCTCGACATCCGGGCAAACCTCATTCCGCTGCCGCCTTCGTGCTGACCGGGACCACGGCGGCGTCGCGGATCGTCAGCGTGGCGCTGATCTTGCCCTTGCGACCGTCTTCGTAGGTCACCTCGGTTTCGGTATGGACGCTGTCCTTGCCGCCATAGAGCGCGTCGATCAGGTCGGCGTATTTCTGTTCGACGATCCGCCGGCGGACCTTGCGGGTGCGCGTCATCTCGCCGTCATCGGCGTCCAGTTCCTTGTGCAGCACAAGGAAGCGATGGATCTGGCAGCCCGACAGCATCGGATCCGCGGCCAGGGCGCGGTTCACCTCCTCGACATGGGCTTGGATCATGTCGCCGACCTTGGGGTGCTGGCTCAGCTCCTGATAGCTGGAATAGGCGATGTTGTTGCGTTCGGCCCAGTTGCCCACGGCGGTCAGGTCGATGTTGATGAAGGCACAGCACCTGTCGCGACCCGCGCCAAAGACCACGGCCTCAAGGATGTTGGGATAGAATTTCAGCTTGTTCTCGACATATTTCGGCGCGAACAGTGACCCGTCGGCCATCTTGCCCACGTCCTTGGCCCGGTCGATGATGCGCAGCTGTCCCGTCTCGGGATCGAAGAAGCCCGCATCGCCCGTGGCCACCCAGCCTTCGGCATCCTTGGTCGAGGCCGTGGATTCGGGGTTCTTGTAATATTCGACAAAGACGCCGGGCGAGCGATAGAACACCTCGCCATTCTCGGCGATGCGGATTTCGACGCCGGGGCTGGGTACGCCGACCGTATCGGAACGCACCTGTCCGTCCGGCTGCTGGGTGATGAAGACCGATGCCTCGGTCTGGCCGTAGAGCTGTTTCAGGTTGATGCCCAGGCTGCGATAGAAGTCGAAGATCTCGGGGCCGATCGCCTCGCCGGCGGTATAGCCAACGCGGATGCGCGAAAAGCCCAGCGTGTTCTTCAGCGGGCCATAGATCAGGATGTCGCCAAGCGCATAGCGCAGCCGATCGCCAAGGCCGACGGGTCGGCCATCAAGGATCGCCGGGCCGACCCTGCGGGCCACTTCCATGAAGTGATCGAACAGCCACTTCTTGATCCGTCCCGCATCCTCCATGCGGATCATCACGTTGGTCAGGACGGTTTCGAAGATGCGCGGCGGCGCAAAGAAGTAGGTAGGGCCGATCTCGCGCAGGTCGGACATCATGGTTGCCGGGCTTTCGGGGCAGTTCACCGTGAACCCGGTCCAGTAGGCCTGCCCGACCGAGAAGATGAAATCGCCAACCCAGGCCATGGGCAGGTAGGCAAGGATCTCCTCGTTATGGGTCAGATGGTCGAATTCCGCGGAATTCTTCGACGTGACGATGATGTTGCGGTTGGACAGGACCACGCCCTTGGGCTTGCCCGTCGTGCCGCTGGTATACAGCATCACGCATGTATGGTCGAAGGTCAGCTCGGCCTTGCGCCGGTCGAGTTCCTCGCCCAGCCGCGTTTCCGCCGCGCGCCCCTCGCGCGCGATGTCGGCCAGCGAAGTCATGTGCGTGTGGTCGTATTTGCGCATGCCCCGCCCATCGAGATAGGCGATGTGGCGAATGCCCTTCACGCGGTCCTGGATCTCCAGCACCTTGTCGACCTGCTCCTGGTCGCCCGCGACGACAAAGCGCGCGCCGCAATGGTCCAGGACATAGGCCATCTCCTCGGCAACCGCGTCCTGGTACAGGGGCACGGGGATCGCGCCGCACATCTGCGCCGCCACCATCGACCAGTACATCGCCGGGCGGTTGCGTCCGATGATCGCGACGCGGTCGCCACGTTCGACACCCAGAACCAGAAGCCCCAGAGCCAGCGCGCGGACCTCGTCGGCGGTTTCGGCCCAGGTCCAGCTTTGCCAGATGCCGAATTCCTTCTCGCGATAGGCGGGCAGCGCCCCCCAGCGTCGGGCATTACGTTCCAGCAAGGCCGGGATCGACTGCAGATCCTCGGGTCGGGTCTGTTCTGCCAAGGTTTCCTCCCCCTGCGCGGTCGCGCCATCGCGGCTGCGTCTGCCCGCATGGCCCGGGATTCCCCGTCCCGGGTGCTGCGGATCGGGCGTCAGACTGCCGCCCGCTTCAGCTTGCCGTCAAAGGTTTCGTGACTTTTGCGCAATTGTAACGAATTGTAACCGGGCCGCTTGCCCCTTTTCCGCCGCCCCATGGCGGTGCTAGCCATGTTCGGGGAGGAGAAACCGACATGGAGCGAGAGGACAGCCGCGCGCGCCTGACCCAGGCGGGGCTGAACCTGATCCAGCAGGCGCTGTCGATCTATGACCGCGACCTGCGTCTGGCGGTGTGCAATCGCCGCTTCCGCGAGATGTTCGACCTGCCCGAGGAATTCGCCAGTCCCGGCGCGCGGTTCGAGGACACGATCCGCTATCTGGTCCAGCGCGGTGAATATGGCAGGGTCGAGGATGTCGAGGCCGCGGTCCGCATGCGCGTCGAGCAGGCCCGCGCATTCCGACCGCATTACATGGAACGTACCCGGCCCAACGGGCGGACCATCTCGGTCGAAGGGTCACCGTTGCAGCAGGGCGGCTGGGTCACCGTCTATACCGACATCACCGAGATCAAGGCCCAGGAGGCCCTGTTGCGCGCCCGGTCGGCCGAACTTTCCGAACAGGTCCTGGCCCATGCCGAACGGCTGGCCCAGGCGAACCGGGAACTTGCCGCGATGAATGCCGCGCTGGAGGAAGCCAAGCGTGAACTGACCGAGATGGAGGCGCGCACGCGGCTGGTGACCGAAATGATGCCGGCCCATATCGCGCATGTGGGCCGCGACCTGCGCTATACCTATTCGAACCGCCGCCTGTCGGCCGTGATGCCGGGCAGCCGATCCGACATCATCGGGCTGTCGGTGGCCGAGGCGCTGGGTCGGCCCACTTTCGAACGCATCCGTCCGGGCCTGATGCGGGCGCTGGCCGGACAGGCCAATGTCTTCGAGATCACGCATGACGAATCGGGCCGCCGCATCCGCATCGCGCTGACGCCCGATCGCGATGTTCAGGGCGCCGTGCAGGGCGTCTATATCCTGTCCATGGACGTGACCGAGGAAGCGCAGGCCCGCGCCGCGCTGACCCAGACGGCCAAGCGCGAGCTGGCGGCCAAGCTGACCTCGGGGCTGGCGCATGACTTCGCGAACCTGCTGACGATCATCCTGGGCCTGCAGGGGCGGCTGCTGCGCGTCCGCGACCTGCCACCGGAGGCGTCGGACCTTGCCCAGGCCACGCTGTCGGCGGCGCGGCGCGGCGGGGCGCTTCTGGACAGGATCGCGGCGATCTCGGGCCCGCGCGAGATCCGCCCCGCGCCGACCGACCTGCCCGCCCTGCTCGAGGAACTGCGCATCATGGCCGAACCTTCGCTGCCCGAAGGCGTGGGTCTCGACATCCTGTGCTTCGTGCCGCCGGGCGCGCTGATGCTGGATCCGGGGTCCCTGCAGGATGCGCTGCTGAACCTGGTGCTGAACGCGCGCGACGCGGTCGGACCGGGCGGCGGCCGCATCACCATCACCGCGCGCGCCATGGGCGAGACCTGGCTGGAGATCACCGTGGCCGATACCGGCCCCGGCTTTTCGCCCGAGGCGCTGGAACGCGGTCTGGATCCGTTCTTCACCACCAAGGGCGGCGGCGGATCGGGGCTGGGCCTGTCGATGGTCTATGACCATGCGCGCCTGATGGGGGGAACCGTTCGGCTGGCGAACCGGCCCGAAGGGGGCGCCCTGGTCACGTTGCGCCTGCCCTTGCGCCGCGCGCCGGCCGAGGCCATGCGCCCGCTTCTGGTCCTTCTGGTCGAGGATGACGACGACATCCGCGCCACGATCCGAGAAATGCTGCGCGCGCAGGGCCATTCGGTGGTCGAGGCCGCGACGCATGCCGAGGCCGAGGATCTGGCCGCCCTGCCGGGTCTTGACCTCGTCCTGTCCGACATCAATCTTGCCGGCCGGGGCAGCGGGATCGATCTGGCCCGCAGGCTTAAGCAGCGCGGCCACGCGGCCCGCGTGGTGCTGATGACGGCGCTGCCGCCGGGCGATCCCCTTCGCGCGCAGGCGGGCGAGATCACGGTGCTGACCAAACCCTTCGACGCTGCCGCGCTTGCGGCGGCGATCAGCCAGGAGATGGCCGCATGAGCGACACTGCCCGGACCGGCCTGGACGACGACACCCGTCCGCTGGTCGCATTGCTGGACGACGAGCCCGAGATCCGCCGGATGCTGGTCGATGCGCTGGAAGAGGCCGGGTTCCGCATCATGGCCTTTGGCCGCGCGCGTGAATTCGAGGCCGCGCTGAAACGCACGACGCCCGATGTCTGTCTTGTCGATCTTGGCCTGCCGGACCGCGACGGCCTGGCGCTGGTGCATCGCCTCGCGCTGGAATCGGGCGCGGCGATCATCATCATCTCGGGCCGGGCGCAGGTGCAGGACCGGGTGATGGGGCTCGAGCTGGGGGCGGACGACTACATCATCAAGCCCTTTGACCCGGCCGAGGTCGTGGCGCGAATCCGCGCCCGCCTGCGCCGCCCCAGACAGGATCATGGCCGCGCCCGCATCGCGCGCTTTGCCGGATGGACGGCCGATTTCGACCGCTACATGCTGATCGACCACCAGGGCCGCGAAGTGCCCTTCAGCCATGCCGAGGGAGAGGTTCTGCGCCTGTTCCTGGAAAGCCCCCGGCGGGTGATCTCGCGCGCCCAGATGCAGGAAAGCCTGGGCGGCGCGGCGGGCGAAAGCTTTGACCGCGCGATGGATGTGCGCATCTCGCGCCTGCGGACGAAGCTGGGCGAGGACCCGCGCAATCCGCGCCTGATCAAGACGATCTATGGCGCGGGCTATGTCTTTCTGGGCGAGGTCCGCTGGGGCTGAGGGGGCTTGCCCGCGCGGCGCGGCTGCGGTCAGATCGCCGGCGATTCAGGATGATGGAGCAGCCTCATGCGAATTCACTGGTGCGGCACCGGACTGTCCTCGCGGCCCGGATTGCGGCGGCTGATCGAGGACGGTCATCCCGTCACGGTCTGGAACCTGCCCGTCGATCCGGCGCGCGAGGCCGTGGGGGATCTGACCGACGACATCCATCCGATGCAGCCCGAACGCTTTGCCGCGGCGCTGAAGCCCGGCGACATCGTGGTCTCGATGCTGCCCGCCGCCCTGCATGAACCGCTTGCCCGCCAATGCGTGGAACAGGGCGCGCATTTCGTCTGTTCAAGCTACATGACCGATGCCCTGCGCGGGCTGAACGCGGCGGCGCTGGAGAAGGGGCTGCGCATCGTCTGCGAGGTCGGGCTCGATCCCGGGATCGATCATCTGATGGCGCATGACCTGATCGCGGCCTATCGGGCCGCCCCGGTCTATTCACGCGACAACCGGCTGGTCTTCCGGTCGTATTGCGGCGGCGTCCCGGCGATCCCGAATGCGTTCCGCTACAAGTTCTCATGGTCGCCGCTGGGGGTGTTGCGCGCGCTGATGGCGCCGGCCCGGTCGATCCGCGCGGGCGTCGAGCTGAGCGTTGCCCACCCGTGGGACGCGCTGCGGCAGGTCACCCTGCCGCTGACCCCGCCGGAAAGCTTCGAGGTCTATCCCAACCGCGATTCTCTGCCCTATCTGGACAGCTACGGGCTGCGCGGCGCGGGCGAGATCCGCGAATTCGAGCGCGGCACGCTGCGCCTGACGGGCTGGGCCGAGGCCTGGGCCGAGATCCTTGAAGAGCTGCGCGCAAACCCCTCTGATGCGCGCCTTCAGGAACTGGCCGGGCAGCTTTGGCAGCTTTATCCGCTTGGGCCGGACGAGCCCGACCGCGTGGTGATGCAGGTCGAGCTGATAGCCGAAGCGGGCGGAAGGCCGGTCTGGCACCGCTCATGGGTTCTGGACGCGCGCGGCGATCTGCGCGGATCAGCCATGGCAAGGCTGGTATCTGGCACGGTGGCGCTGGCGGTCGAGGCCGTGGCGGAACGCGCCCTTCCAGCCGGGGTGCAGGGCGCGCCCTCGGACCCGCGGCTGTATCTGCGATGGCTCGACCGGCTGGGCAGCCAGGCCCAGGTCATGCGCCGGGTCGATCACCTTCAGGGCGTGCGCTGAAGCTGGCGGCCGGGCGCGTCCTCGCCCTCGAAATCGAAGGCATCCAGCCGCGCGGCGCGTCGTCCGGCCCGTTCGGCCGCGGTGGCGATACCGTCCAGATCGGCGCGGGCCTGATCGAAATGGGTGGACAGCTTGCCCGCCCGTTCGACCACAAGTTCGATGTCGCGATGCAGCTGCCGCAAGGCGGCGCGGATCGCGCCCGCCTGTTCGCGCATTCGCGCATCCTTGAGCACCGCGCGCATCGTGTTCAGCGTGGCCATGCAGGTCGTGGGCGAGACGATCCAGACCCGCGCGGCAAAGCCTTCGCGCACCAGTTCGGGGAAATTGGCGTGCAGTTCGGCATAGACGGCTTCGGATGGCAGGAACAGGATCGCGCCGTCGGCGGTTTCGCCCTCGATGATATAGCGTTCGGCAATCGCGCGGATATGGTTGCGCAGGCTGATGCGCATCTCGCGCTGGGCCTCGATCCGTTCGGATTCGTTCCTGGCCCGGCGCAGCTTTTCATAGGCCTCGAGCGGGAATTTCGCGTCCACCACGATCGGGCCCGGCGGATTGGGCAGGTGGATCAGGCAATCGGCGCGCCGGCCGTTCGACAAGGTCGCCTGCATGGTGAAGGAATCGGGCGGCAGGGCCTTGTGCACGATGTCGTGCAGCTGGATCTCGCCAAAGGCGCCGCGCGTCTGCTTGTTCGACAGGATGTCCTGCAGGCTGAGCACCTCGCTGGACAGTTTCTCGAGCTTGGACTGGGCGCGGTCGATCACCTCCAGCCGCTCTTGCAGCGCGCCGAGGCTGCGGGCGGTGCGCGCGGCATTGCCGTGCAGGCTGTCGGTCATGGCGCGCGTCGCCTCGGCCAGCCGGGTTTCCATCAGTTGCAGAACCTGTGCCTGCTGGGCGGCCTGGGCTTCGGCCACATGGGTCAGGCCGCCGGCCAGGCGCTCCTGCGCGGCATTCAGCGCGCCGATCTGCGAATCCAGCCGGCCCAGAATGTCGATCAGGGGTCGCGCCATGCGTTCCGCCCGCGCCGCGCGCAGCACTGCCATCACCAGCAGGATCAGCATCAGCCCCAGGCCCGCGGCGGCCCAGAGGATGCGCGGATCGTCAAGCAGGATCGACAGGTCGCCGGGCTGGATCATGTGCGTCCGAACAGCCGTTCGATATCGGACAGGCGCAGCTCGACATAGGTCGGCCGGCCGTGGTTGCACTGGCCCGACAGCGGCGTGCGCTCCATCTCGCGCAACAGCGCGTTCATTTCCTCGACACGCATCCGGCGGCCCGAACGGACCGAGCCGTGGCAGGCCATGCGCGACAGGACCGCGTCGATCCGCGCCTCCAAAGTCCGGCTGTCGCCTTCGTCGCGCAGTTCGTCCAGGATGTCGCGGATCAGGGCGGCGGCATCGACCTCGCCAAGGATTGCGGGGGTTTCACGCACCGCGATCGCGCCGCCGCCAAAGGGTTCGACATTCAGCCCCAGGCTGGCCAGCGTTTCGGCGTGATCAAGGATCAGCGCGGCATCGGTGGGGTCAAGCTCGACCACCTCGGGGATCAGCAGGGCCTGCGCGGCCACGCCATGTTCGGCGCGCTGGCGCTTCAGCCGTTCATAAACCAGCCGTTCATGCGCGGCATGCTGGTCGACGATCACCATGCCGGTCGCCGTCTGGGCGATGATATAGTTTTCGTGGATCTGCGCCCGCGCCGCGCCCAGCGGGCAGGCGGTTGCGGGATCGGGCGCGTCCTGGTCGGTGTCGGGTAGCGGGGCGTCGAACCGGGCACTTGCCTCGGCCAGTTCCGGGGCAAGATGCGGCGTCGTCGGCGGCTGGGACGGCGCCGCGCCGGGGGCAAAGGCCAGACGGCTGGCCTGAAGCGCCCGCGCCGAGGGGCGATCCATCTGGTAGATGCGCGGCGGAGCGTCGGCTGACACCGGTTCGGGCCGCATCGCGCCCAGCGTCATGCCCGCGACCGTGGTCGCGCTGCGATGGCCGGCCTCGGCCAGCGCGTGGCGCAGGGCCGATACCAGCAGGCCCCGGGCAAGTCCGGGATCGCGGAACCGCACCTCGGCCTTGGCGGGGTGGACATTGACATCGACGGATTCGGGCGGGCAGGCAATGAACAGGGCCGCCGCGGGGTGCCGGTCGCGGGGCAGAACGTCGGAATAGGCCGCCCGCAACGCACCGGTCAGCAGCTTGTCGCGCACGGGCCGGCCATTGACGAACAGGAATTGTTCGACCGCCGCCCCGCGCGAATAGGTTGGCAGCGCCGCCAGCCCGGTCAGGCGCAGGCCTTCGCGCTCGGCCTCGATCGGAATGGCGTTTTCGACGAAGTCGCGGCCCAGAAGAACCCGCAGCCTGCGCGACAACGCATCGAACAGCTCTCCCTGCTCGGCATCGGCACGCAGGATCACGCGGCCTTCGCCCCCGCCCGAAACGTCGCGCAGCACGAATCCCACGCGCGGTTCGGCCATGGCCAGCCGCAGGACGACATCCTTTATGGCCATCGCCTCGGCCCGGTCCGAGCGCAGGAATTTCAGTCGCGCGGGCGTGGCGTGGAACAGATCGCGCAGTTCCACCACCGTGCCGCGCGACAGCGCCGCAGGGCGGACGGGCCCCATCCGGCCCCCATCGACCTCGATCATCGCCGCGTCGTGGCCTTCGGCCCGCGAGGTGATGCGCAGCCGCCCGACCGCGCCCAGCGACGGCAGAGCCTCGCCGCGAAAACCGAAGCTGCGGATGTTCAGCAGGTCCGACTCGTCGATCTTCGAGGTCGCATGACGCGACAGCGCAAGCGGCAGGTCCTGAGCCGTCATGCCGCAGCCATCGTCGGTGACGCGGATCAGCGTCTTGCCGCCATCGGCCTGCGCGATCTCGATCCGTCGCGCGCCCGCATCCAGCGCGTTCTCGACCAGTTCCTTGACGGCCGAGGCAGGGCGTTCGACGACCTCGCCCGCGGCGATGCGGTTGATCGCGGCTTCGTCCAGCTGGCGGATTACCGGGCGGTTCTGGCTTATCTTGGGGTCGATCACGGTCATGCCACCAGACCTAGCATGCCGTGCGCCGATTCGGCCAGATGCCCGCTGCCCGTCCCGTCAGTTGGAAACATCCAGTCCCCGGGGCTGGCCGACGACGACGAAGCGCAGGCCGTCGGGTTGCATCAGCCGCGCGGCCACGCGGCGGATATCCTCGGCCGTCACGGACTCGATGTATCCATTGCGCTCGTTGACATAGCTGATCGGAAGCCCCTCCATCTGCATTCCGACAAGGATCGCGGCGATCGGCCCGTTGCCGTCAAAGCGCAGAGGGTAAGAGCCGGTCAGATAGGTCTTGGCGGCCTGCAATTCGTCCTCGCTCACGCCTTCTGCGGCGATGCGGGCCCATTCCTCGCGCACCACGCCGATCGCCTCGGCGACCTTTTCGTTGGCCGAGGCGAACTGGCCCTGCCACAATTCGGCCAGGTCCATCGGGGCCAGCCAGGTATAGATTCCATAGGTCAGGCCGCGGCGTTCACGCACTTCCTCCATCAGGCGGGCGCCAAAGCCCGATCCGCCAAGGATGTGGTTCAGCACATAGGCAGCAAAGAAATCGGGATCGTCGCGCCTGATCCCCTTCTGGCCGAAGACGACGACCGATTGGGGAACGGGAAATTCGACGATGCTGACGCCTCCGCTCAGCGCGGGTTCGACATGTGGGGGCAGAGGCGCGCCGGTTTCGGGCAGATCCCCCAGGATCCGGTCCAGAAGCGGGCCCAGCTCTTCGGCCGTGATGTCGCCGACGGCCGATACATACAGCCGGTCGCGCGCCAGCGCCCCGCGATGGATCGCCACCAGATCGTCGCGCGTGATTGCCGCGACGCTGTCCTCGGTGCCGTTCGGCGAACTGCCATAGGGATGATCGCCAAAGGCCAGCGCGTCGAATTCGCGCCATGCGATGGCATTCGGGTCGGATTGTTCGGAACGGATGATCGACAGCATCTGGCCGCGAACACGTTCGATCGCGTCGGGATCGAAACGGGGCTGCGTCAGGGCAAGGCGCAAGAGCTCGGCCGCCTGATCGCGGTTCTCGCTGAGCATCCGGGCCGAGACCGAGACGGAATCGCGTCCCGCGTCAAAGCGGAACTCGGCGGCCAGATCGTCGCGCGCCCGCGCGAAGCCCTGGCTGTCGAAGTCGCCCGCGCCTTCCTCCAGCAGCGAGGCCATCAGCAGCGTCACGCCGCGCTTGTCGGCCGGGTCCAGGCTGGTGCCGCCGCGAAAGCGGATCTCGAGCGCGGTGAAGGGAATGGAATGTTCCTCGACCAGCCAGGCACGGATGCCGCCGGGCGAGGTCACTTCGCGGATGTCGATCGCGCGGGCGGGCAGGGCCGCGGAAAGCGCAAGCGTCAGCGCCGCGCACAGGCGAAGGGCAAGGCGGATCATTGCGTCATCTCCTGCTGGGTCGCGCCCTGCGGGGCCATCAGCCAGCCCGTGACGGCATGACGGCGGTCCAGAACCTGCCGGGCGGCCTGCATCACGTCCTCTTCGGTCACGGCGTCGAGTATCGCGGGCCAGTCGCGCACGTCCTGCAGGGTCAGGCCGGTCGTCAGGGCCTCGCCATAGCGGCGCGCCAGTCCCATCACGTCATCGCGGGCATAGATCTGCGCGGCATGGATGCGCGTCTTGACGCGCGCGAAGTCCTCGGGGGCGATGCCTTCGTCCAGGAAGTCCTGCAGCGCGGTATCCAGCGCGGCCTCGGCCTCGGCAAGACTGATGCCCTGAGCGGGAACGACGGCCAGGGTGAACATCGTGTCGTCCAGCGCGGTGCCGTCATAGCCGGCCGAGGAATGCACGGCGACCGTCCTTTCGAATTGCAGCTTGCGCGCAAGATACGAGGTCTGGCCGTCGCCGCCCAGAAGATCGGCGAGAATCGTCAGCGCGGCGGCCTGGCGCTGATCGCCCGGGTCACGTTCGGGCGCAAGATAGCTGCGCACCACATAGGGCTGTCGCACGCGCGGATCGATGAAGGTCATGTGCCGCTCGGCAAGCTGAGGCGGTTCCTGAGGCCGCACGCGGGGGGCTATGTCGGGGCTGGGCTCCAGCGGGCCGTAATAGCGTTCGGCCAGTTCGCGCACCTTGTCCGGGGTCACGTCGCCCGCCACGATCAGCACCGCGTTGTTGGGCGCGTAATAGGTCCGGTACCAGGCCAGCGCGTCCTCGCGCGTCAGGGCTTCCATCTCGTGCCGCCAGCCGATGACGGGACGGCCATAGGGGTGGTTGAGATATTGCGCCGCGCGGCGCTGTTCGGAAAACAGCGCGCCGGGGTCGCTGTCGGTGCGCTGGTTGCGTTCCTCGATCACGACCTCACGTTCGGTGCGCCAGTCGTCATCGGTCAGACGCAGGTTGCGCATGCGGTCGGCCTCCATCCGCATGACCAGATCCAGCCTGTCGGCCGCGATGCGCTGGTAATAGGCCGTGAAGTCCCACGAGGTGAAGGCGTTGTCCGAGCCGCCATTGGCCTGGACGATGCGGGAAAATTCGCCCGAGGGCACGGTGTCGGTGCCCTTGAACATCAGGTGTTCCAGATAATGCGCGACACCGGACAGGCCCGGGCGCTCATCCGCCGCGCCGGCGCGGTACCAGACCATCTGCACCACGACCGGCGCCCGGTGATCCTCGATCACGACGACCTGCAGGCCGTTGTCCAGCGTGAAATCCGTGACCCGTTCCGCGGCTTGGGCCTGAATGTCCGCCTGTGCCGGCATGGTCGTTTCGGCACGCGCGGGGATCGCAGCGGCGAGTCCCGACGCGGCAGACAGAAACGCGGCGCATATTGCGGGTCGGGCAAGTCGCGCCCAGAGAGAATTGTCTTTCCGATGCCGCATCGTCTCCTCCTGCGATGGAACCAGAGGTAGCGGACGGAACGCCACGGTCAAGCGGATCGGCGCGGCGCGACGGTCACTCTTGCGTCAGTTCGCGCGGCGGGGCCGAGACGGTGCGCAGCCCCGCGCGGCGCCAACGCTCCAGCTCGGCATAGGGGTCCAGCGTCATCGGCGCATAGGCGCGGAAATAGACGTTCACGTCGAACAGCCGTTCGAGCAGCCGGCCGTCATTCCTGCGGCGATAATCCAGATCCTCGGCCGCCAGCGTCGCGCGGATGTCCTGCGCCACGCCAAAGCGCGTGACATGGGCGATCAGGCTGCCCGATGCGGCGGGGATCGTGTCGCGCTGCAACAGCGCCGGGTTGCCGCCCAGCGCCGCGACGGCGTCGGCCTCGGGCGTGGGATCGACCAGGTTGGACCCGCCCGGCGTCGGTTCAGGCAGCGCGGCCAGATCCTGGGGCATCTGCAGCGGCTTGGTCGGCAGGATCGCGAATTCGTCCGGCGACCGGCTGGCCGATCGGATGTTCATCAGCCGGGGGTCGTTTTCGCCGCCGCCGAACGTGCCGCAGCCCGACACCAGAGCCACCACGCCAAGCGTCGCGATTGCGCCCAGAACCGATCGTGCCGCCATCAGAAGTCTCCCCGTGCCGTTCCTGATCTCGTTTAGCCGATGTGCGCCTGCGCGTCACGGGGTCTTGTTGCGCCCCGAAAACAGCACCAGGCCGAATGCGCCGACGAAGATGGCGATATCCGCGATATTGAACGACCACGGATTGCGGATGCCGGGAATCGAGACGTTCAGGAAATCGGCCACCGCGCCATAGGCGATGCGGTCGATCACATTGCCAAGCGCGCCCCCGATCAGCAGGCCGGCCGAAAGCTGCACCACGCGGTTGTGCGGCTCGCGCCGTGCCCACGAAAAGACCCATATGCTGACCGCGATCGCGACCCCGATCAATGTCCAGCGCGTGATCTCGCTCGATCCCGACAACAGGCCGAAATTGATGCCCTGGTTCCAGGCCATGTGGAACTTCAGCCAGCCAGGGATGACCGCGATCACCTGGCGTGACCACAGGTCCAGCCAGTGCACGACAAGGAACTTCGACACCTGGTCGGCGGCCAGGGTGGCCGCCATGCTCCACCAGAACGCGCGGTTGACCTTCATTGCGGCCTCAATGCCGGAAATGCCGCTGGCCGGTGAAGACCATCGCCAGCCCGGCCGCGTCGGCCGCCGCGATCACCTCGTCGTCGCGCATCGAGCCGCCGGGCTGGATGATCGCGGTCGCGCCGGCCTCGGCCGCGGCCAGCAGCCCGTCGGCGAAGGGGAAGAAGGCATCGGACGCGACGACCGAGCCCCGGACCGTGGGTTCGGGCAGGCCCAGGGCCTGCGCCATGTCGGCCGATTTGCGCGCCGCGATCCGGGTCGAATCCACGCGGCTCATCTGGCCCGCGCCGATGCCGACCGTTGCGCCGCCCTTGACGTAAACGATGGCATTCGACTTGACGTGCTTGGCCACCTTCCAGGAAAACAACAGATCGGCCATCTCGGTTTCGGTCGGGGCGCGTTTCGTCACGACCTTCAGGTCGGCCGGGTCGATCATGCCATTGTCGCGGTCCTGCACCAGGAATCCGCCAGAGACCTGCCGGAAGGCCAGGCCCGGCGCGCGCGGATCGGGCAGCGCGCCGGTCGTCAGCAGGCGCAGGTTCTTCCTGGCGGCAAAGACCTCGCGTGCCTCTTCGGTGGCATCCGGGGCGATCACGACCTCGGTGAAGATCTCGGTGATGGCGCGGGCGGTTTCGCCGTCCAGCGTGCCGTTCAGCGCGACGATCCCGCCAAAGGCCGATACGCGGTCGCAGTCATAGGCGCGCCGATAGGCCTCGACCAGGCTGTTGCCGCGCGCCACGCCGCAGGGATTGGCGTGCTTGATGATCGCGCAGGCCGGGCCTTCGGCCGGGTCGAACTCGGCGACCAGCTCGAAGGCCGCATCGGTGTCGTTGATGTTGTTGTAGGACAGTTCCTTGCCCTGCCACTGGCGCGCGGTGGCAACCCCGGGGCGGTTCGAGCCATCGACATAGAAGGCCGCGCGCTGATGCGGGTTCTCGCCATAGCGCAGGGCCTGGGCCATCGTGCCGGCAAAGGCGCGGCGGCGCGGGGCGAAATCGCCGGCCGCTTCGGCCAGCCAGTTCGACACCGCCGCATCATAGGCGGCGGTGCGGGCATAGGCGCGCTGGGCCAGCTTGCGGCGGAATTTCGGGCAGGTCGCGCCGCCATGCTGATCCATGTCCTGCAGCAGCGCGGCATAGTCCTGGGGATCGACGACGACCGCGACATGGGCGTGGTTCTTTGCCGCCGCGCGCATCATCGCGGGCCCGCCGATGTCGATGTTCTCGACGCAGGTGTCATAGTCTGCGCCCGAAGCCACGGTGGATTCGAACGGATAGAGGTTCACGACCAAGAGATCGATCGGCGCGATGTCATGCGCCTGCATCGCGGCGACATGGTCGGGATTGTCGCGCAGCGCCAGCAGGGCGCCATGGACCTTGGGGTGCAGGGTCTTGACCCGGCCATCCATCATCTCGGGGAATCCGGTGAGTTCGGACACGTCGCGCACCGCCAGACCGGCCTCGCGCAGGCTGCGGGCCGTGCCGCCGGTGGACAGGAGTTCGACGCCGCGTTCGGCCAGTGCACGGGCGAAATCGATCAGGCCGGTCTTGTCGGATACCGAAATCAGGGCGCGGCGGATCGGGGTATGGGCGGTGTCGGTCACGGTTGGGGCTCCTGTCGTCAAGCGAATGGGTCGGGGTCGTCATCGCGCAGGATGTCGCGGATGGCGGTCGGGGTATCCTGCGACTTGGCCAGCGTCCAGCCCAGCGTCATCGCGTAGTCCTGCAGCGTTCCCGAAAGGACGATCTGCCGGCTGGCGCGCGGTTCGGGCAGGCGTTCGTCCAGATAGACCGAGGGCCGAAGCGACATTTCGGCCGTGCCGTCATGGCTGAAGATCCAGGTTTCACCCGATTTCAGGCGCAGCGTGACGCGCAGGCCCGAGGCATCCGCCGTGGCCTCGACATCCGGGTGCAGGTGGAAATGCAGCGCAAAGGGCACGCCGCGATGGCCGATCCGTTCCATCACGGTCTCGAAGCGGCGGCGGTCGGCGACGCTCATGGCGCCCAGGGTGTCCTCGCCGGTCAGTGTGCGGCCATCGCCGGCAAGGTGCAGCGTGCGCACATGGGTCAGGCCATGGGTCGGGACATAGCCATTGTGCCCGGCAGTCAGGGTCTGCCCCTGCGGGTCGGATTCGGGCTGCGCCCAGACCTGATCGGGGATCTCGGCCAGTTCGGCGCGCGCGCCCGCCGCAAGGCGGGACGACGAATAGCCCTCGATCGCCAAAGTCGAATGCGCGGCCGTCGCCCGTGCCGCCCGCCGCCAATCGGCGCCGAACCGCGCGCCCGATCCGCAATTGACGATCAGCGGCCGACGCCCCGAGGTGAGTTCCAGCGCAAGCGTCGAGGCATGGGCATTGACCGATTGCCGCCCCATCGGCGGCCGCGCCGCATCGACGATCACCGTGCTGCGACCGGCGGCCAGGCGGGCATAGCCCATGGCAAGGCCACGCGCCGTCATCGCGCGTCCGCCGGCCAGCGACAGGGCAAGGTCCAGCCGTCCCTCGGCCCCGCTTCCGCCGCCATGAAAGCGGGCAAGCGCGCCATCGGCATGACGCAGGGCGCGCAGGGTGGGCGCGATGCGTTCGATCGCGGAAAGATGCTGTGTGGCAGGCGTGAAGCCCGCTTCGCGCAGATCCGTCGCCGCACGGGTCAGAAGGGCAAAGGCGTTCAGAAGCTCTTCGGGGTTGCGGCTGGCGATGCCGCCCTCGGCGTCGATCTGGCGCGCGCAGTCCTGCCCCACGGCATCGGCGGCCCGGGCAACATGCCGATCCATGCCGCTGAGCGACAGGCCGGCATGGATGAGCGCGCAAAGCGCGGTCAGCCGGGGCAGGCCGGGTGGCGCCGAGCGCGCGCGGCGCGACAGGAAGACCGTTTGCTGGGCCAGGCTGCGGCGGAAGGCGGCGCTTTGGCCGGGCGTCGCCTTGTCCAGGATCATGGCGGAATGGTCGATCCAGCGCATCACCCGGCGGCCCGTTACCGCCGGGGTCCAGCCCGGGCCGCTGCCGCGGCCGAACCGCGCGATCCATGCCATGACCGCCCGCGCGGCCGTTTCACGCGCGGCGGCATCGGCCGCGGCGGCAAGGTCGTCGAGCCAGCCGAAACCGTGCAGTTCGTGGGCGAAGTATCTGTCGGGTGGAGGCTGGTCCCAGATCCGTTCGGGATCGCTGTCGATCATGTGGCCGGCCATGCGGAACCGTCCGCGCGCCAGATCGCGTCCGCGCGGGATCGATCCGATGTCCCGGGGTTCGGGCGGGCGGGTCAGTTCAGGCGTTGCGCCCGACAGGGCCGCAAGGCGCGCATGAAACCGGTTCGCGATACCGATCCTGACCCGCCCGTTCGCCTGTCGCCGCGCCATCCGCCGCTCCCGCTCTTGCCTCATGCGCCCGGAAGATCCAGCCGGGCCACGAAGAACCCATCCATTCCGCCCCGTTCCGGCCAGTAATCCGGACGCAGGCGCAGGCCGCCATCTGCCGTGATCCATTGCGGCGCAATTCCCGGCAGGTCAAGGGCCTCGCGGTTTGCCCGCAGCCCGGGGTGGCGTTCGAGCGCGGCCGCGAGCCGGGATTCGCCTTCCTCGGGCAGCAGCGAACAGGTCGCGAAGACAAGCCGCCCGCCGGGCCGCAGGAAGCCAAGCGCACGATCGATCAGCCGGTCCTGCAGATCGGCGATCTGTGCGATCGACTTGCCGTCGCGGATGAAGGGCAGGTCGGGATGGCGGCGGATCGTGCCGGTCGCCGAACATGGCGCATCCAGAAGCACCGCGTCGAAGGGCTGGTCTGGCTGCCAGTCCAGCGCGTCGGCGACGACGCATTCGGCCGAGAGCCCACAGCGGGTCAGGTTCTGGCGCAGCCGATCCATCCTCTGGTCCGAGATGTCCAGCGCGGTGACGCTTGCGCCCGTCGCGGCAAGCTGCAGCGTCTTGCCCCCCGGCGCGGCGCAAAGGTCGAGCACGCGTTCCCCGGGCCGTGCGGCCAGCACCCGGGCGGGGATCGCGGCGGCGGCGTCCTGGACCCACCAGCCGCCCTGCTCGTAGCCCGGAAGCTGCGAGACCTGCGCCGCGCCACGGATGCGAACCGAGCCGGTGGGCAGAGCCTCGGCACCCAGGGTCGCGGCCAGCGTCGTGGCATCGCCATCACGCGGCGTCAGGTCGAGATCCGCGCCGCGCGCATGTGCCGCCTCGATCGCCTGAACGGCCTTCTTGCCATAGGCTGACATCAACCGCCCGCGCAGCCAGTTGGGCAGCGGCTGGGGCGGCAGGGCGTCCCAGTCAGCCTGCGGTGTCGCAGCTGCCGCGCGCAGCACGGCGTTCACCATGCCGGCCATGCCGGCAGCGCCCATCTCGCGCGTCAGCGCGACGGCGTCGTTCACGACGGCGTGCGACGGCGCGCCTTCGGCAAGCATCTCGACCACGGACAGACGCAGAAGGGCGCGGATCACCGGCGGCGGCGGCTTGCGCAGCCGCGGGCGCAGGACGTGTTCGGCGCGCGCGACATTGCGCAGCGTTGCAAGCGCAAGGCGCTGGGCCCGCGCGCGGTCTGGTGGCGACAGGGGCGCCAACAGGCCCGAGGCAATCTGGTCGGCGATCGACCGACCCTGTCCGTCGGGCGCCTCTGTCACGCCAAGCACGAGCCGCAGCGCGCCCTGTCGCGCCGAACGGACCATCTGTTGCGAAATCCTGCCCATCGTGCCCCCGTCTTGCCGTCGCCGCGCAGGCGGGTTGGACGGCGTCTGATCTGGCCCTATATCATGGCCGTGCCGCAGACAAGGAAAGCGCCGATGAGCGACGAGACGCGCAACACGGACAATACCGACCCCGGACCGCAATCGGAACGTGACGAACTTCCCCCCGCCGCGCGCCGCGCCCTTGCCGAGGCCGAGGCGCGCCGCGCGCAGGCGCGCGCCCTGAACCTGCCGCCGGAACTGGGCGGCCGCGAGGGCCCGGAGCCCGTCCGCTATGGCGACTGGGAGCGCAAGGGCATCGCCGTCGATTTCTGAGCGGTCTTTGGTGCCGTTGGTGACGCAGCATGTCAGATCGCGCTTCCCAAAAGGCGCGATCTGCGGTATTGCGCGGCCATCTGAGACGTGAACCTGGGCCCCCGGGGCATGCATAGGATTGGGGGCGGCGGCAATGGGGCCGCCACAAGTATGGGAGCACCGGAGGGCCGGATGCTCCTCAGAGGAACCGAAATAGATGTTTAACGTGACGAAAAGATCGATCCAGTGGGGCCGTGAAACGCTCACTCTGGAAACGGGCAAGATTGCCCGGCAGGCCGATGGTTCGGTCGTTGCAACGCTTGGCGAAACCTCGGTGATGGCGAATGTCACCTTTGCCAAGGAACCCAAGCCGGGTCAGGATTTCTTTCCCCTGACCGTTCACTACCAAGAGAAATTCTATGCCGCGGGCAAGGTGCCCGGCGGCTTCTTCAAGCGCGAAGGCCGCCCCAGCGAAAAGGAAGTGCTGACCTCGCGCCTGATCGACCGGCCGATCCGGCCGCTCTTCGTCGAGGGCTTCAAGAACGAGGTCCTGGTCATCTGCACCGTCCTGAGCCACGACCTGGTCAACGACCCCGATATCGTCGCCATGATCGCCGCCAGTGCGGCGCTGACGATTTCGGGCGTGCCTTTCCGCGGCCCGATCGGCGCGGCCCGCGTGGGCTATGCCAACGGCGAATACATCCTGAACCCCGAAGTTTCGGACATGGCCAATCTGCGCGCCAATCCCGAACAGCGGCTGGATCTGGTCGTCGCCGGGACCAAGGATGCGGTGATGATGGTCGAGTCCGAAGCCTATGAGCTGTCGGAAGCCGAGATGCTGGGCGCGGTCAAGTTCGGCCACGAGAAGATGCAGCCGGTCATCGACATGATCGTCGATTTCGCCGAGGAATGCGCCAAGGAGCCGTTCGACTTCACCCCGCCGGACTACTCGGCGCTGTACGAAAAGGTCAAGGCCGCCGGCGAAGCGCAGATGCGCGCCGCCTTTGCCATCCGCGACAAGCAGGAACGGCAGGCCGCGATCTCGGCCGCGCGCGAGGCTATCAAGGCCGCGCTGACCGAGGAGGAACTGGCCGACGAGAATCTGGGCTCGGCGCTGAAGAAGCTGGAATCGTCCATCCTGCGTGGCGATATCATCAATGGCGGGGCCCGGATCGACGGGCGCGACACCAGGACGGTGCGGCCGATCTCGGCCGAAGTCGGCATTCTGCCGCGCACGCATGGCTCGGCGCTGTTCACCCGCGGCGAGACCCAGGCGCTGGTCGTGACGACGCTGGGCACCGGCGAGGATGAGCAGATCATCGACGCGCTGCACGGGAACTTCCGTGAAAACTTCATGCTGCATTACAACTTCCCGCCCTATTCGGTGGGCGAGGTCGGCCGTTTTGGACCTCCGGGCCGACGCGAGATCGGCCATGGCAAGCTGGCATGGCGTGCACTTCAGGCGGTGCTGCCCGCGCCGACGGACTTCCCCTACACGATCCGTATCGTGTCCGAGATCACGGAATCGAACGGCTCGTCCTCGATGGCCACGGTCTGCGGCAGTTCCCTGTCGATGATGGATGCGGGTGTTCCGCTGAAATCGCCGGTCGCCGGCGTCGCCATGGGCCTGATCCTCGAGGAAGACGGCCGTTGGGCGGTCTTGACCGACATCCTGGGGGACGAAGACCACCTGGGCGACATGGACTTCAAGGTTGCCGGTACGCAAAACGGCATCACCAGCCTGCAGATGGATATCAAGGTCGCGGGCATCACGCCCGAGATCATGGAGCAGGCCCTGGCCCAGGCCAAGGACGGCCGTCTGCATATCCTGGGCGAAATGTCCAAGGCCCTGTCGCAGGGCCGGTCGGAATTCTCGGCCCATGCCCCGCGGATCGAGACGATGCAGATCCCGGTCGACAAGATCCGCGAGGTCATCGGTTCGGGCGGCAAGGTCATCCGCGAGATCGTCGAGACTTCGGGCGCCAAGATCGACATCAACGACGATGGTGTCATCAAGATTGCCTCGTCGAATGCCGAGGCGATCAAGAAGGCCTATGACATGATCCATTCGATCGTGGCCGAGCCGGAGGAAGGCAAGATCTATACCGGCAAGGTCGTCAAGCTGGTCGATTTCGGCGCCTTCGTGAACTTCTTTGGCAAGCGCGACGGTCTGGTCCATGTCAGCCAGATCACCAATCGCCGCCTGAACCATCCTTCGGAAGTGCTGAAGGAAGGCCAGGAAGTGAAGGTCAAGCTGCTGGGCTTTGACGATCGCGGCAAGGTCCGCCTGGGCATGAAGATGGTCGACCAGGAAACTGGCGAGGAAATCGTGCCCGAGAAGAAGGAAAAGGAAGACGCCTCGGAATAAGGCGCCTTTCCCTGGGATCGGCCCCGGCATCATTGCCGGGGCCTTTTTCTTTCCTTGACCGCGGGACAGAAAAAGGCCCGGCGGGCTGATGCCGCCGGGCCGTTTTGGCTTGCCCCCGCGCCGGTTCAGCCGGGCAACTTGGCGTAGCGCAGATAGGGCAGGACCTTGTTGATCTTGCCGTATTTCTTTTCGGCCGTCTCGTCATCGACCGACAGCGGAACGATCACGTCCTGGCCCTGGGTCCAGTTGGCTGGCATGGCCACGTTGTTGGCCTCGGCCGCCTGCAGGGCGTCCAGCGCGCGCAGGACCTCGGCAAAATTGCGGCCGACATTCATCGGATACAGCATCGACAATTTCAGCTTCTTGTCCGGCCCGATGATGAAGACCGCGCGCACCGTGGCCGTGTCGGCCGGGGTCGCGTTTTCGGGCAGATAGGCGTCGGCGGGCAGCATGTCGAAGGCCTTGGACACGTGCAGGTCATCGTCGGCGATGATCGGGAAGCCCGGATAGGCCTTGGCGACGGATTCGATGTCGCGCTTCCAGCGCTTGTGTTCTTCGACGCCATCGACCGACAGGCCGATGACCTTGGTGTTGCGCTTCTTCCATTCCTCGGCCAGCTGGGCCACGGCGCCGAATTCGGTGGTGCAGACGGGCGTGAAGTCCTTGGGGTGCGAGAACAGGATCGCCCAGCTGTCGCCGATCCATTCATGGAACTGGATCACGCCCTGATCGGTCTGAGCGGTGAAATCGGGGACGGTTTCGTTGATGCGGATGCCCATCGGAATCTCCTTGTCCGGTTGTCTGAGGTGACGCCGCAGAGATAAGCATTCCGCGCGGGAATTGCACCTGTCAAAAGTCGCGACACGCCGCCCTGTCACCCCGGCAATCTGGGGCCTTGGCAAATCGGCCGGCCCCTGACACCCTGCCCGCGACAGACAATGAGGTGCGCCATGATCGAACGTCGCGAATTCTATATCAACGGGCGCTGGGTCGCGCCGATCGGGGGGCGCGACTGCCCGGTGATCGACCCTTCGACCGAGGAGCCCTGCGCGGTGATCTCTCTGGGATCGGCTGCCGATGCCGACGCGGCCGTTGCCGCCGCGCAGGCGGCGCTGCCCGAATGGTCGGCCACGCCGCCGGCCGAACGGCGCCGGATCGTCGCCGCGATCCTTGACCAGTACGAGCGCCGGAAAGAGGAACTGGCCCAGGCGATCAGCATGGAGATGGGCGCCCCCATCGACATGGCCCGCGACCAGCAGGCGCCCTGCCTGCCGTGGCATCTGAAGAACTTTCTGACGGCCTTTGACCAGATCGAATGGATCCGGCCGCTTGGCCCGCACGCCCCCGATGACCGGATCGTGCTGGAGCCGATCGGGGTGGTGGGGCTGATCACACCGTGGAACTGGCCGATCAACCAGATCGCGCTGAAGGTCATTCCGGCGCTTCTGGCGGGCTGCACCTGTGTGCTGAAACCGTCCGAGGAAGCGCCGCTGAACGCGATGATCTTTGCCGAGATGCTGCACGATGCAGGGGTGCCGCCGGGCGTGTTCAACCTGGTCAACGGCGATGGCGCGGGGGTCGGCACAAGGTTGTCCGAGCATCCCGTCGTGCAGATGATCTCGTTCACCGGTTCGACCCGCGCGGGCCGCGCGATCAGCCGCGCGGCGGCCGAGACACTGAAACGCGTCGCGCTGGAGCTGGGCGGAAAGGGCGCGAACCTGATCTTTGCCGATGCCGACGACAAGGCGGTCAAGCGCGGCGTGCTGCACATGATGAACAATTCGGGCCAGAGCTGCAACGCACCCTCGCGGATGCTGGTCGAACGCTCGATCTATGACCGCGTGGTCGAGGAAGCCGCCGAAATCGCGCGCGGCATCAAGGTCGGACCGGCCAGCGAGCCCGGACGCCATATCGGCCCGGTCGTCAACAAGCGGCAATGGGACCAGATACAGTCCTATATCCAGAAGGGGATCGAGGAAGGCGCGCGCCTGGTGGCAGGCGGCCCCGGCCTGCCCGAGGGCATGAATCGCGGCTACTACGTGCGCCCCACCGTCTTTGCCGATGTCCGCCCCGGAATGACGATCGAGCGCGAGGAAATCTTTGGTCCGGTCCTGTGCATCATTCCCTTCACCGACGAGGAAGAGGCCGTGCGGATCGCCAATGACACGCCCTATGGCCTGACGAATTACGTCCAGAGCGAGGACGGCGCGCGGCGCAACCGGCTAGCCCTGCGCCTGAAATCCGGCATGGTCGAGATGAACGGCCAGCCGCGTGGCGCGGGCTCGCCCTTTGGTGGTGTCAAGGCTTCGGGCCGCGCGCGCGAAGGCGGGGTCTGGGGAATCGAGGAGTTCCTCGAGGTCAAGGCGATCTCGGGCTGGGACAGCAGCGCGGGGATCTGAGGGGCGCGAGCGCGTTGGCCCCGCCCCCGCATCTCATGCGTCGGGCAGGTTGAAGACCCGCGTGGGGTGCAGCTCGCCCGACTTGTAGACGCCCACGGCGATGGGCCGGCCCTGCCAGCTGGCCCAGGCCTCGTCGCCCCATTCGACATCCGAGGCCAGAACCATGCCGGGATTGCCGTTGCGCAGCCGGACGGCCCCTTCGGCCGTGGTTCGCAGTTCGGGCAGGTCGGCGAGCCCGGCCTCGAGCGGCAGCAGATGATCGTCGAGTTCGGGCGTGCGGGCCAAATCCTCGATCGTCTCGATGGTCACGGCGTCCTCGGCATCGAACGGCCCGGTCCATTCCCGGCGCAGCCACAGGACATGGCCAAGGCAGCCCAACGCACGCCCCAGGTCGCGCGCGACCGAGCGGACATAGCCGCCCTTGCCGCAGACCATCTCGAGCTCGACGGTATCGGCGTCGGGCCGGGCCGTCATGGTCAGGCTTTCCACCCACAGGGGGCGGGCGGCCAGTTCCAGATCCTCGCCCGCGCGGGCCAGCGCATAGGCGCGCTCGCCATCCACCTTGACGGCCGAGAATTGCGGCGGGACCTGCATGATCTCGCCCCGGAACGCATCAAGCGCCTGTTCGATTTCCTGATCGGTCGGGCGGATTTCCGAGGTCGCGATGACTTCGCCCTCGGCATCGTCGGTATTGGTCTGCACGCCCAGCCGGACGGCAAAGCGGTAACATTTCAGCGAATCGGTCACATAGGGCACGGTCTTGGTTGCCTCGCCCACGGCGATGGGCAGGATGCCCGTCGCGGCGGGGTCCAGCGTGCCGGCATGGCCCGCCTTTTTCGCCCCAAGCGCCCAGCGCACCTTGTTCACAACAGCCGTCGAGGTCATGCCCGCGGGCTTGTCCACGACCAGCCAACCGGAAATGTCGCGACCCTTCTTGCGTGCCATGCTCTGCCTCCTTGCAGGGAAGGCAGCCTGCTAGCGAATGGATGAAGCCGCGTCAACGGTTGCCAGTCGTCTGGCCATCGTCAGCCGGCGCGATCAGCGCCACGATCGGCCCCATGGGAAAGCCGAAATCGTCGCGGCCAAGCTCGGGCGCATAAAGCCGCGAGATCCGGCCGTCGAAATACAGCGCGTCGCGCGCGCCAAGGGCGTCGCGGAACAGGCGCGCGAATTCGTGGAACGTGACCGGCCGGTCCGAGATCGCCAGCCACGCGGTCTGCCCATCGGCCGAAACGCCCACCCCGTTGCGGATGAAGCGCGAGGACGAATCCGGCAGAAAGCGCGGGTGCAGTCGGCCATCGATCACCAGCATCGGGCCGGATTGCGAGGCATAGCGGCATTCGGGGCGGACACGGTCATATGCCAGCGTTTCGATCACGGCAAAGCCGTCGCGCGCGATGCAGAAGACGCCATTCGGCTGCATCCCGAAATTGCCCGGCCCCGGGCGTGTGACCAGCCGGCCGCCGATCTGGCCGTTTTCCAGGTACAGCCCGACAGGGCGACGATCGGGGTGATACATGCCCGCATTCATCGCCATGACGACGCGTTTGCCCTGGCCCGCGACCATCGCGCGCAGCCGATCGAACGTGCCGATCGTCGCGCCGGCCTCATCCGTCAGGAAAAGACGCAGATCGTCGCCCGCATGGACTTCGCACACGGCATAGGACTGGCCATCATGGGACGTTTGCCGGCAGGTCTGGGCCCAGGCCGGCACCGCAAGGCAGACCCAAAGCAGCGCGAGCCTAGCCGCGATCCGAATCATCGTCCGGCGACTCGCCCGGTTCGTCGTCATCGTCGCGTTTGGCGATGTCGCGCTGGACACGTTCATCGGCCAGAAGGCGGCGCATTGCCTCCATCCGGTCAAAGGTTTCGTCCAGCATGAAGCGCAGCTCGGGCACGAAGCGCAGCTTGATCGCCTTGCCGATATGGTGGCGCAATTCGCCTTTTGACCGGTTCAGCGCGACCATGGCCTCGTCGGCGTCCTTGCCGCCCAGGGGCAGGACATAGACGGTGGCATAATGCAGGTCGGGCGAGACGCGAACCTCGCCCACCGTGATGGACATCGCGCGCAGCGTATCGTTGCGGACTTCGCCACGTTGCAGGATTTCGGACAATGTGCGGCGGATAAGCTCACCCACGCGCAATTGGCGCTGCGAGGGGCCCGAACCGCGAAAGGAGTTATTGGCAGCCATGGGACTGATTTAATCCAGCCGCGCGGCGCCCGCAACGGCCTTTGCCATTGCAAGGCTGGCACGCTAAACCCCCTGTGAAAACAGGCGGAGGATCAGATGGGCATGAGCGAAGACACCCCCGGGATCGTGGTGACCGGCGTTTCGGGCCGCATGGGGCAGATGCTGGTGCGGGTGATCCGCGAATCGGGTCGTGCCCGTCTTGTCGGCGCGGTCGAGCGGGCGGGACACGACTGGATCGGCCGCGACTTGGGCGAGGCCATGGGCGGTGCGCCGATCGGCGTGACCGTGACGGACGATCCGTTGCAGGCATTCGCTCGTGCGCAGGCGGTGATCGACTTCACGGCGCCGGCCGCGACCGTGGAATTTGCGGCGCTTGCCGCCCAGGCCCGTGCCGTTCACGTGATCGGCACCACGGGATTGTCCGACGACGATCTGGCCCGGATTCGTGCCGCGGCGCGTCACGCGGTGATCATCCGCGCCGGAAACATGAGCCTGGGCGTCAACCTGCTGGTGCAGTTGACGCGAAAGGTTGCCGCCGCACTGGACGAGGACTGGGACATCGAGATCGTCGAGGCGCATCATCGCCACAAGGTCGATGCACCCTCGGGTACGGCGCTGATGCTGGGCGAGGCCGCGGCCGAGGGACGGGGCAAGCCGCTGCAGGATCTGCGCGATCCCGCGCGTGAGGGCATTACCGGGCCACGCCAGCGCGGCCATATCGGCTTTGCCGCGATTCGCGGCGGCGATGTCGTGGGCGAACATGACGTGATCTTCGCGGCGGATGGCGAGCGGATCGTGCTGCGCCATGTGGCGACGGACCGGGCGATCTTTGCGCGCGGTGCCCTGCGTGCGGCGCTGTGGGGTCAGGACAAGAAGCCCGGCGAATATGACATGCTGGACGTGCTGGGCCTGTGACCGGCGCGCAGGGACAAAGAAAACGGCCGCCGAAATGGATCGGCGGCCGTTTCGTGTTCGGGCTGTCGGTCGGGCTCAGCGGCGCAGGCCCAGACGCTCGATCAGCTTGGCATAGCGCGCTTCGTCCTTGCGCTTGAGGTAGTCAAGCAGCTTGCGGCGCTGGGCAACCAGTTTCAGCAGGCCACGCCGCGAATGGTTGTCCTTCTTGTGCGTCTTGAAGTGCTCGGTCAGCGTCGCGATGCGCGAGGACAGGATGGCGACCTGGACCTCGGGCGAACCGGTGTCGCCCTCCTTGGTCGCGAATTCCTTCATGACACGGGCTTTTTCTTCGGCGGTAATCGACATCGGGGTCTCCTTTCGTTTCGGTGTCAGGGGCGCAAGCCGGGATGTCGTCCAGCAAGGCCCGGGAGATGATCCGCCGGGAATGTGCCCGGCGGATGCGGGCGTATAGTCGGATTCGGCGCGAAAGAAAAGGGGCCTAGTCGGGATCATGCCCTTCTGCCACAAGGCCGATGTCGCCGGATCCGAGACCCGCCGCGTTCAGGACCTTGGCCACCAAATCGCCATTGATCAGGACCCGCGCGGTCTCGGGATCCGCGGCGTCGTGCTCGACCGTTACCTCGGGGTCGGGATGGGTTTGCGGATCGTAAAGCAGGACGATGCGGTCTTCCTGCGGGTTGTAGTCGGCGATCACGGTCGGGGCATCGGGGCTTCCGGCCCAGTCGACCAGGGCGAACAGGTCGTGGCCTTCGCCACCGCTGGCCCAGTCATCGCCCGCCGCAAGCAGCGTGTCGTCGCCCGCCCCGCCGTTGAGAAAGTCGCGCGTCGCATTGTCGGGATCGCGACCATCCAGAAGGTCATCGCCGTCATCGCCCATCAGGGTGTCCTGTCCTGCCCCGCCGGTCAGCGTGTCATCGCCCAGCGCGCCGGACAGACCATCATTGCCCGTCCCGCCATCCAGCTGGTCCCGCCCGCCGCCACCGATCAGCCGGTCGTCGTCCGCCCCGCCGTCGAGCTTGTCGTCGCCCTCATGCCCCAGAAGGACGTCGTCGCCCGCCCCGCCGGACAGGGTGTCGTCGCCATCCTCGCCATGCAGGCTGTCGTCACCCTCATCGCCGAAGAGCACGTCGTTTCCGGCCTGCCCATGCAGGTCGTCGCGCCCGTCGCCGCCTTCGATCACGTCCGCGCCATCCGCGCCGCCGATCTGGTCGTCGCCGCCGCCGCCACCCATGATGTCGCCTTCCGGCGTGCCGACCAGGATGTCGGCCAGCGGCGTGCCTTCGATCCCCTTTTCATCGGTCTGGTCGATGGTGCGGGTCTGCACTTCGTCTTCGGGCGCGGTGTCATCGTCGTCGTCTTCGCGACTGTCGAAAACGCCCGCCAGTTCCATCGCGGCTCCTGCCGCCAGAAGGCCCATGACGCCCATGAGCCCGGCCAGCATCAGCATTGTCGTCATCCCCACCATTTCGCGCCGCGCCGGATGCCTTGGCGCGGCGAATTTCCCACGGCACCAATCTGTGTGCGAAATGATTAAGATGCCGCAAACCGCCAGAGGATAGATTCAATTCTAGAAATTTTCGTGGCGCTGGCTGCAATTCTCGGATGAATCGTGCCACAGGATGGGGGCAGTCTCCAGCCGGACATAAAGGGGATGGCGCGGCTGGCCGTTGGCCGTCAGCCCAAGGTGAAACAGCGGGACACCGATTGCTTGCAGCATCGACCGGACCTGCGCGTCGCGGCCCCGCAATGCCCCATGATTGCCCCAGCCGCAAATCAGCATGCCTGCCTGGCGCGCCGCGCGCAGCAGGACGCCGTCGGTCTTGGGTCCGATCGGGTCGGGATGCTGGCGCAATGCGCGCGGGTCGGTTGCGCGCAAGGCGAACAGATTGACCACGCAGACCCCGCCCGCTTCCAGCGCCCGCGCCCGAGAAACACAGCGGGCCAGCGTTGGATCATCCGCCCTTTCCGTCGCGGTCGACGGATTCAGCAGGATGAAGGTCACAAGTCGCCCCGCGCCCCATCGCCGCGTGAGCCGATAGCGCCATGTGCCGCAAGGGGAATACAGCGCTTCGGATCGCAGGTCGTCCTTTCGGTGCCTGCGCCGCAGCATCAGAACGGGACCGGCGAGGAAAAGCTGACGCCCTTGCCCGTCTCGGGATGCGTGAAGCGCAGGGTTTCGGCGTGCAGCATCAGGCGGGGAAAGTCGCGCGCCGGACCTTCGGCATACAGATCGTCGCCCAGGATCGGGTGCCCCAGTTCCCGCATGTGAACGCGCAACTGGTGGCTGCGTCCGGTCAACGGGAACAGGCGCACGCGGGTCGTGCCATCGGGATCATGCGCGATGACCTTCCAGTCCGTCACAGAAGGCTTGCCGTTGACGTGATCGACATGCTGCCGGGGCCGGTTGGGCCAGTCCACGATCAGCGGCAGGTCCACGCGCCCCTCGCGCGGGGTCAGATGGCCCCAAAGGCGCGCGCGATAGATCTTTTTGGTCTTGCGCGCCTCGAACTGCGCCGAAAGGAGGCGCTGCGCGTGGCGTGTAAGGGCGAAGACCATCACGCCGGACGTGTCCCGGTCCAGCCGGTGCACCAGAAGCGCCTCGGGATAGACGCCTTGCAGGCGCGTGATCAGGCAGTCGGACAGATCCTCGCCCCGGCCCGGAACCGAAAGCAGTCCCGAAGGCTTGTCGACCACGACGATGGCGTGATCGGCATGCAGGATCGTCAGCGGCGTGTCGGGCGGTGCATAGGTGCTGTCTGTCATGGTCAGGCCCATAGCAGAGCGCGATGCGCGGGTCAGCCCCCGACCTCGCGCAGCAGCGACGACATACCCCCAAATCTTGTGTCATCCGCGTGACAATACCCACCCAAGGGCCTATAAGAAGCGGCAAGAAGCAAGGACAGGCGGGAATGAGCGAACAAGCCCAGAAAGCGGCCGAATACGGGGCCGATTCCATCAAGGTTCTCAAGGGCCTGGAGGCCGTGCGCAAGCGACCCGGCATGTATATCGGCGATACCGATGACGGGTCGGGTCTGCACCACATGGTCTATGAGGTCGTGGACAACGGCATCGACGAGGCGCTGGCCGGGCACGCGGATTTCGTCCGCGTGCGCATTCATGCCGACAATTCGGTTTCGGTGCGCGACAACGGGCGTGGCATCCCGGTCGAGATCCACCCGACAGAGGGCGTCTCGGCGGCCGAGGTCATCATGACCCAGCTGCATGCCGGGGGAAAGTTCGACCAGAACAGCTACAAGGTCTCGGGCGGTCTGCACGGCGTGGGCGTTTCGGTCGTCAACGCGCTGTCGGACTGGCTGGAGCTGCGCATCTGGCGGGGCGGCAAGGAATATTTTGCGCGCTTTGAACGCGGCGAGACGGTCGAGCCGCTGCGCGTGGTGGGTGACGCGGCGCCGGGCGAGACCGGGACCGAGGTGCGCTTTCTTGCGTCCTCGAAGGTGAACCACCCTGACGGCACGTTCCTGAACCTCGACTACAATTACAAGACGCTGGAGACACGCCTGCGCGAACTGGCCTTCCTGAATTCCGGCGTGCGCATCATCCTCGAGGACAATCGCGGCGCCGAGCTGCAGCGCACCGAGCTGTGCTATGAGGGCGGCGTCAAGGAATTCGTCAAGTATCTTGATCGTCACAAGAATCCGCTGTTCGACGAGCCGATCTACATTGCGGGCGAACGCAACGGCATCGGCGTCGAAGTCGCGATGTGGTGGAACGACAGCTATCACGAAACCGTCCTGCCATTCACCAACAACATCCCGCAGCGCGACGGGGGCACACATCTGGCCGGTCTGCGGGCCGCGCTGACCCGAACGTTGCAGAAATACGCCCAGGAATCGGGCATCGCCAAGCGCGAGAAGGTCGATTTCACCGGTGACGATGCGCGCGAAGGCCTGACCTGCGTGCTGTCGGTCAAGGTGCCCGACCCCAAGTTTTCGTCCCAGACGAAGGACAAGCTGGTCAGCTCCGAGGTGCGCCCGGCGGTCGAAAGCCTGGTTGGCGAAAAACTGAACGAATGGTTCGAGGAGCATCCCAACGAGGCCCGCATCATCGTCAGCAAGATCATCGAGGCCGCGCTGGCGCGCGAGGCCGCCCGCAAGGCGCGCGAGCTGACCCGGCGCAAGACGGCGATGGACGTGGCCTCGCTGCCCGGCAAGCTGGCCGATTGCCAGGAGAAGGACCCCGCGCTGTCAGAGTTGTTCATCGTCGAGGGTGACTCGGCCGGCGGATCGGCAAAGCAGGGCCGCGAGCGGCGCAATCAGGCCGTCCTGCCACTGCGCGGCAAGATCCTGAACGTCGAGCGCGCGCGGTTCGACCGCATGCTGTCCTCCGACCAGATCGGCACGCTGATCACCGCGCTGGGCACGGGCATCGGGCGGGATGAGTTCGATCTGAAGAAGCTGCGCTATCACAAGATCATCATCATGACCGATGCGGACGTGGATGGCGCCCATATTCGCACGCTGCTTCTGACCTTTTTCTTCCGCCAGATGCCCGAGCTGATCGAGAACGGGCATCTCTATATCGCCGAACCGCCGCTCTACAAGGTGGCCCGCGGCAAGTCCGAGGTCTATCTGAAGGATCAGGCGGCGCTCGAGGATTACCTGATCGCGCAGGGAATCGAAGGCGCCATGCTGCGCCTTGCCTCGGGCGAGGAGATCGTGGGGCAGGATCTGCAGCGCGTGGTGGATGAGGCGCGCGTCGTGCGCAAGAGCCTGTCGGCCTTTCCCACGCATTACCCGTCTCACATCCTTGAACAGATGGCGATTGCCGGCGCGCTGCTGCCGGGCCGTCTGGATGCGGATGCGCAGGGCGTCGCCGACGAGGTCGCCCGCCGTCTGGACGAGATCGCGGCCGAATACGAACGCGGCTGGCAGGGCCGCCCCACCCAGGACCATGGGCTGCGCTTTTCGCGCATGCTGCGCGGGGTCGAGGAGGTGCGCGTCTTCGACGGCCAGATCCTGCGTTCGGGCGAAGCCCGGCGTCTGGCCAGCCATACCCGGGCCTTGCAGGATGTCTATGGCGGCATCGCGCGGTTGATCCGCAAGGACCGCGAACAGCCGATCCACGGCCCGACCGAGCTTCTGTCCGCGATCATCTCGGAAGGCGAAAAGGGCCTGACCCTGCAGCGCTACAAGGGTCTGGGCGAGATGAATCCCGAGCAGCTGTGGGAAACCACGCTGGACCCGGCCGCACGGGTTCTGAACCAGGTCCGCATCGCGGATGTGGCCGAGGCCGACGACATCTTCACCAAGCTGATGGGCGATGTCGTCGAGCCGCGTCGCGAATTCATCCAGCAGAATGCCCTGAGCGTCGAGAATCTCGACTTCTGATTTCGCGCCGGCGAATTCCCGAACTGGCGTTCCCCCGGCTGCGGGGGAACCCTGCGGCGGCAAGTTCCGCCCTGTTGCGCATGAATGCCGAATTCCGAACGACGGCGCGTGGCAGAGGGCGGCATCCCTGCCGATCAGAAGACGGACCTATGTCTGCACCCCGTCCCAGGACAGGCCAGGATATGCTGCGGACAGCCCGGTGCCGTCCCGCAAGTGGCCGTCAGTTGGCGCAGCGCTTCCTGGCCTCGTCCAGCGCGGCGCTGACGCCCATCAGGGAAAACGTGTCTTTCGTCTGCGTTCCACGGCTCGAGCGGGCCGTGATGACGGCCTCGGAGCCCGCGCGCAGGGCGGCGATGATCTTGGCGTCTTCCTCGGGCGAGGCCGACCAGGCCCATTCGGGATTGTCCTCGTGCGTGATCAGCGCGAACTTCTGTCCGCCGATCTCGACGCTGACCGTCGATCCCTTGGCGAAGGGATAGCCCCCGGTAAAGGTGACCTCGCCCTCGCTTGCGCCGGGGCGGTAGGTGACGAACAGCAGGATGTCCCCGCGCCGCACCGAGACGGGCTTGCCGTCCCGCGTGTTGACCGTTTCCGTCGGGGCCGAAACGCCCCAGCATTCCTTGGGGTCGTTCTCGACAAAGACGCTCCATGCCGTTTGCGCGGCGACACGGTTGGTGGAAACCTGCGCCGTTGCCGGTGCGGCCTGCGCCGTGATCAGTGCCGCTGCTGCCATGGCCTGTGCGATGCGAAGGATCATCTGCCTCAGCCTCCCGCTGTCTGCCTCGTGCCCGCCTGGCCCGGCATGGGCCGGAAAAATCCGTGGCGGTGATTTCGGTTCATCGTTATGCACTGCATAGCTTATCGGCCAGCCGGGGTAAAAGCCCCCGTGGCGGAAAATCGCGCAACGGTGATGTGCAAGACAGGGGCAAGAGATGCCAGCAGTGCCAATGATCGAACTGTGGCGGGGCGGATTGCTGGAAAGCGTCCATATGGGCCATGCGGTGATCTGTGACGAAACCGGACAGGTCGTGCAGGCCTGGGGCGACCTGGATGCCGTGATCTATCCGCGTTCGTCGTGCAAGATGGTCCAGGCCCTGCCGCTGGTCGAAAGCGGCGCGGCGGATCGGCATGGGCTGACGGATGCCCATCTGGCCCTGGCCTGCGCAAGTCACAGCGGCGCGGCGATCCACACCCAGACGGTGGAGAGATGGCTGGCCGCGATCGGCCTGTCCGAATCGGATCTGCGCTGCGGCACGCATCTGCCCTGGGACAATGAAACGAAGAATTCCCTTGTCTGTTCGGGCCGGCAACCCTGCCAGCTGCACAACAATTGCTCGGGCAAGCATGCCGGTTTCCTGACCTACAGCCGCCACATCAAGGCGGGCCCGGAATATGTCGAACCCGACCATCCGATGCAGCAGGCCGTACGCGCGGTGTTCGAGGAGCTCACGGGGCTTCCGTCGCCCGGCTGGGGGATCGACGGCTGTTCGGCCCCGAATTTCGCGACCACGGTCCATGGGCTGGCGCGCGCCATGGCCTTCTTCGCGGCCGCGCGCGAGACGGGGGATGCGCGGGAAAGGGCTGCGCATCGGCTTGTTCGCGCCATGGGGGCAAATCCCGTCCTGGTGGCGGGCGAGGGCCGCGCCTGCACCGAATTGATGCGCGCGATCGGCGGACGCGGCGCGATCAAGACGGGGGCCGAAGCGGTCTATGTGGCCATCCTGCCCGAGATCGGACGCGCGGTTGCGCTGAAGATCGTGGACGGCGGCACGCGTGCCTCGGAAGCAGCCATGACGGCGCTGCTGGTCCATCTGGGCGTGCTGGATCCGGCCCATCCCGTGGTGCGCAAGTTCCTGGATGTCGAGCTGCGCAGCTGGCGCGGCCTTCATGCAGGCGAGATGCGGCGCGCGCCGGGCTTTCCCGCCTGAGCGCCCGCGTCAGAGCGCCGCGACCAGCGTCAGCGCCGCCGCGCCGATGGCCGCGCCCGCCAGGAAGGTCAACCCGCCGCGCAGGCGGCCGTGCCTGATCGGCGCGGGTTCGGCCTCGGCCTCGCGCCGCAGCAGCGACTCGGCAAGGTCCGGCAGGCGCGGCCCGAATCGGCCCAGCACCCTGGCGGTACGGATCAGGTCGCGCGCCAGCGCCTTTGGCCCGACATTTTCGCGGATATAGCGCTCGACCACGGGCCGGGCGGTCTGCCACATGTTGATGTTGGGGTTCAGCGATCGGGCGACGCCTTCGACCACGACCATGGTTCGCTGCAGCAGGATCAGTTCGGTGCGCGTCTGCATGCCAAACCGCTCCGTCACCTCGAACAGATAGGCCAGAAGCCGCGCCATCGAGATCTGGCTGGCATCCATGCCGAAGATCGGTTCGCCTACGGCGCGCAGGGCGCGGGCGAATTCGTCCACGTCTTTGTCGGGCGGGACATAGCCTGCCTCGAAATGGACTTCGGCCACGCGGCGATAATCGCGCCGGATGAAGCCCATCAGGATCTCGGCATAGACCCGGCGGGTATATTCGTCGATATGGCCCATGATGCCGAAATCATAGGCGATCAGGTCGCCATTCGCTGCCACCTTGAGGTTGCCCTGATGCATGTCGGCATGGAAATAGCCATCCCGCAGGGCGTGGCTGAGGAAGAGCTGCAGCACCCGCTGCGACAGCGCCACGCAGTCGTGACCGGCGGCGCGAATGGCCTCGACATCGCCCAGCGGGATGCCCTCGGCCCAGCCCAGCGTCATCACCCGGCGCGAGGACAGGTGCCATACCGGTTCGGGCACCTGAAAGCCTTCGTCCCCTGCGGTATTCGCGGCGAATTCCGAAGCCGAGGCCGCCTCGAGCCGCAGGTCGAGTTCGCCCATCACGACGCCTTCGAAATGGCGGACCACGTCGGTCGGCCGAAGCCGGCGCGTGCCGGGCAGCAGGGCCTCGATCAGCGCGGCGGCAAAGTGGAAGGCGTCGATGTCGCGCCGGAAGGCGCGTTCGATCCCGGGCCGCAGGATCTTGACCGCGACCTCCTGGCCCGTCGCGGCGATCCGGGCGCGATGCACCTGCGCGATCGACGCCGCCGCCACGGGCTCGGAGAACTCCGAAAAGAGCGTCTCGACCGGCTGGCCCAGCTCTTCGGCAATGGTGGCCCTGGCCTGTTCCATCGGAAAGGGCGGCAGCTTGTCCTGAAGCACCCGCAGCTGGTTCGCGAGCTCTTCGCCCACGACATCGGGGCGGGTGGACATGACCTGGCCGAACTTGATGTAGGCCGGGCCAAGCGCCGTCAGGGCCCGCGTCACCGGGGGCAGCGCCGGATCGCCGCGATAGCCAAGCCAGCGGAAGGGCCATGCCAGCACGCGCACCAGAAGCCGCAGGCGGGGCGGCGCCTCCAGACCTTCCAGCGCCACGCGCATGGCGCCCGTGCGTTCGAAGGTCGCGCCTGTCCGGATCAGCCGCCAGATATTGTGAGGTCCGCGCAAGGGTCAGATCTTCCAGCCAGAGTGAAGGGCCGCCACGCCCATCGTCAGGTTGCGGTATTTCACCTGTTCGAATCCCGCCGCGCGGATCATGTCGGCAAACGTGTCCTGATCGGGAAAGCGGCGGATCGATTCGACCAGGTATTGATAGCTGTCGCGGTCTCCGGTCACGACCTGTCCCATCGCCGGGATCACGTTGAAGGAATAGAGATCGTAGAGCCATTGCAGGCCCGGCACGGGCACCTGGCTGAATTCCAGCACCATCAACCGCCCGCCGGGTCTGAGCACGCGATACGCTTCGGCCAGGGCATCCTCGATTCGCGTGACATTGCGGATGCCAAAGCTGATCGTGTAGCGGTCAAAGCTGTTGTCGGCAAAGGGCAGCGCCATGGCATCGCCCACGACCCAGTCCAGTCGCTCGCCCAGCTGGTCGGCCTCGGCCCGGCGGCGGCCCTCGATCAACATCGATTCGGTCATGTCCACGACGGTCGCGCGGGTCTGCGGGGCCCGGCGCAGAAAGCGAAAGGCGATGTCGCCGGTCCCGCCCGCCACGTCCAGCAGGTGCTGGCCGGGACGTGGCGCCAGCCAGTCCATCATCGCGTCCTTCCACAGCCGGTGGATGCCCGCGCTCATCAGGTCATTCATAAGGTCATAGCGGCTGGCCACGCGCGTGAAGACGCCGTGAACCAGGCTGGCCTTTTCCTCTTCCGGCACGTCGCGAAAGCCGAAATGGGTCGTACGGGTGGTATTGTCGCTCATGGACCTTGCCGTTTCTGCGCCTGCCCCCCTTATAGAGGCCCTGTGCGCCAAGACAATGCGACCAGAAGGATCGGATGACATGCCCGAACTGCCCGAAGTCGAAACGGTTCGTCGCGGGCTGGCCCCGGTGATGGAAGGCCGGACGATCCTGCGGGCCGAGGTCAACCGTCCGGACCTGCGCTTTCCCTTGCCCCGCGACATGGCCGCGCGCCTGTCGGGCCGGCGCGTGCTTGGCCTGCGGCGGCGTTCGAAATACCTGCTGGCCGATCTGTCGGGCGGCGAGACATTGCTGATTCATCTGGGAATGTCGGGGCGGATGCTGATCTCGGGCCATGCGCCGGGCGCATTCGTCCACGATCACCGGCCGCGCGACCGGCACGACCATGTCGTCCTGCATGTGGAAGGGGATGTCCGGATCACCTTCAACGACCCGCGCCGCTTCGGGGCGATGGACCTGTTCGCGACCGACCGGGCGGACGACCACAGGCTGTTGCGCGATCTTGGCCCCGAACCCTTTGGCAACGCGTTTCACGAAGACTATCTGATCGATCGCCTGTCGGGGCGCGCGACCCCGGTCAAGGCGGCCCTTCTCGACCAGCGCGTGGTCGCGGGGCTGGGCAATATCTATGCCTGCGAGGTCCTGCACCGCGCGGGGATCGATCCGCGGCGCCGGATGCGGGCGATCGCCCGGCATAGGGTCGCCGCGCTGGTGCCGGCGATTCGCGCGGTCCTGGCCGAGGCGATCGAGGCGGGTGGGTCGAGCTTGCGCGACTATCGTCGGGCCGATGGCGAGCTGGGCTATTTCCAGCACAGCTTTCGCGCCTATGGACGCGAAGGCGCCGCCTGTCCCACACCGGGTTGTTCGGGCACGATTCGCCGCATCGTCCAGTCGGGGCGTTCCACCTTCTTCTGCCCGGCCTGCCAGAGATGACTTGATCCATGCGACAGGGCTGCTAGGACTCGGTGCCTGTAATTCAAGGGACAGATCCATGGCCTATGAAACCCTGATCGTCGAGATCGAAGACGACGTGGCGCTGGTCCGGCTGAACCGGCCCGATGCGCTGAATGCGCTGAATTCCCAGCTGATGTCGGAACTGGCCGATGCGGTCGAATCGCTCGACGCCAACGACAAGGTGCGCTGCATCGTCCTGACCGGTTCGGAAAAGGCCTTTGCCGCCGGAGCCGATATCAAGGAAATGGCCGAAAAGTCCTTTGTCGACGTGTTCACGCAGAACATGTTCGCCGAAGAGACCGACCGATTCCTGCGTTGCCGCAAGCCGATCATCGCGGCGGTCGCGGGCTATGCGCTGGGCGGCGGATGCGAACTGGCGATGATGTGCGACTTCATCATTGCCGCCGACACTGCGAAATTCGGCCAGCCCGAGATCAATCTGGGCGTGATCGCCGGGATCGGCGGAACCCAGAGGCTGACCCGCTTCGTCGGCAAGTCCAAGGCGATGGACATGCATCTGACGGGGCGTTTCATGGATGCCCAAGAGGCAGAGCGGTGCGGCCTGGTCAGCCGCGTCGTGCCGGCAGCAAACCTGATCCCGGAAGCCCTGGCCGCGGCCCGCAAGATCGCCGAGAAATCCGCCATTGCGGTCAGCGCGGCGAAAGAGGCCGTCAACCGCAGCTTCGAGACGACGCTGGCCGAAGGTATCCTGTTCGAGCGGCGGCTGTTCCATGCCCTGTTTGCGACCGAGGACCAGAAAGAGGGGATGCGTGCCTTCCTTGAAAAGCGCCAGGCCCAGTTCCGCGACCGATAGCGCGGATTTCGCGCGTCACGGTGTTGACTTCCAGTCGAGTCGGCCCTAGAAGCGCGGCTTCAGATTTACCCGAAGCGAAACCGGAAACCGAAACATGGCCAACACGCCCCAGTCCAAGAAGCGCGCCCGCCAGAACGAGCGTCGTCAAGCCGTGAACAAGGCGCGTCGTTCGCGGATCCGCACCTTCCTGCGCAAGGTCGAAGAGGCGATCGCCTCGGGCAACCGCGAGCTGGCGACGGCCGCCCTGCGTGCCGCTCAGCCCGAACTGTTCCGCGGTGTGACCAAAGGCGTCCTTCACAAGAACACCGCCGCGCGCAAGATGTCGCGCCTGGCGCAGCGCGTGAAGGCTCTGGAAGCCTGACGCAAATCCCAAGTCATTGAAAAAAGGGCGCGATTTCGGTCGCGCCCTTTTTCTGTGCGGACTTTCGTGGGTGCCCGTCTGGTGCCGATGTGGCCAAAAAACACGCGACTCGGGATTCGTTCCGCCGGTATCCGAGTCAAGCGCGAAGTTCTGTTGCGACCGGTGCGGCGGGCTTGCTAGCTTGGCCTCGCGATTCACGTCGCCTTGGGGGGACATGCGGTAACCACGGGGGTCGGGGCGGACCTGCCTGACAACCTCCGGCATGTGGCCAGTCTCTGGCCACTGCGGCCGAAACCGCGCGGTCGATGACCGCTCGGCCCGGTCCGTGGAAAGGAAGGGAATACCCGCGAATCGGGTGTTTCGCCTGTGCCGCTTTGTCCCGGCATAAGGGTTGGAAAACGGAACACCGGGACCGGGCATCCGCATCGGGCCAACGGAGACGTGTTTTCCGCACGACGGGTCGCGTGTGGGATGGTCGCCCGTTGGGGTGCGGGCGTTGTAAAGGACATGGGCAGATCGTGATGAATGGTGACTCGTGGGGGCAGGTCCGTGAAGAGCTTCTCAAATCCATTGGAAAGAACAATTTTGCCGCGTGGATCGAACCCCTGCGCCTGACGGGGCTGCAGGACGGTATCGCCCGGATCGAGACGCCGACGCGCTTCATGCGCGACTGGGTTTCGCGCAATTTCTCCGAGCAGATCCGGCGGCATTTCGAAAGTGCGGGCGAACGCGTGGAGCGTGTCGAGTTCGTCGTGTCCAGCGCGGCGTCGGCAAGGCCGGCCGGGTCGGGCGCGCCGCAGCCGGTTCAAGCGGCGGACAATGCGTCGGATGCTTCGAATCGCCGGGCCGCAAGCGATGCGGACCTGCCGGGCGCGCCGCTGGATCCGCGTCTGACCTTCGAAACCTTTGTCGTCGGCAAGCCGAATGAGCTGGCCCATGCCGCCGCCCGCCGCGTGGCCGAGGGTGGCCCGGTCAGCTTCAACCCGCTGTTCCTGTATGGCGGAGTCGGCCTGGGCAAGACGCATCTGATGCACGCCATCGCCAACGAGATGAGCGTGCGCCGCCCCGAGGCCCGCGTTCTGTATCTGTCGGCCGAGCAGTTCATGTATCGCTTCGTGCAGGCCCTGCGCGAACGCCAGATCATGGACTTCAAGGAAATGTTCCGTTCGGTCGATGTCCTGATGGTGGACGACGTCCAGTTCATCGCGGGCAAGGATTCGACGCAGGAGGAATTCTTCCACACGTTCAACGCGCTGGTCGATCAGGGCAAGCAGATCGTCATTTCCGCCGATCGCGCACCGGGCGAGATCAAGGATCTGGAAGAGCGTATCAAGAGCCGCCTGCAATGGGGTCTGGTGGTCGATCTGCACCCCACCGACTATGAGCTGCGCCTTGGCATCCTGCAGCAAAAGGTCGAAAGCCACCGCGCCCAGTATCCCGACCTGTCGATCGCGCCGGGCGTTCTGGAATTCCTGGCCCAGCGGATCACGACCAATGTGCGCGTGCTGGAAGGCGCGCTGACGCGCCTGTTCGCCTTTGCCACGCTGGTGGGGCGCGAGATCACGCTGGAGATGGCGCAGGACTGCCTGGCCGACATCCTGCGGGCTTCGGATCGCAAGATCACGGTCGAGGACATCCAGCGCAAGGTCGCGGAACATTACGGCATCCGCCTGTCGGATCTGGTCGGGCCCAAGCGGTCGCGAACGATCGCCCGGCCCCGCCAGGTGGCGATGTATCTGGCAAAGACGCTGACGACGCGGTCCCTGCCCGATATCGGGCGCCGCTTTGGTGGCCGCGACCACACCACGATCCTGCACGGGATCCGCAAGGTCGAGGAACTGATCGCCAGTGACAGCCAGTTGGCCGAGGACGTGGACCTGCTGCGCCGCCTGCTCGACCGGTGATCGGGCGGCCGGGTTTCCCGAAAAGTCTTGAGCCTGCTGGGAAAGTCGCTAACTTTCCGCTCCCGGCGACCTCGGAGGGGCAGACATGAAATTCAGCATCGAGCGCGCAACGCTTCTGAAGGCGGTGGGCCAGGCCCAGTCGGTCGTGGAACGCCGAAACACGATTCCGATCCTGGCCAACGTCCTGATCGAGGCCGAGGGCGACACGGTCAGCTTCCGTGCCACGGACCTGGACATCGAAGTGGTCGATCGTGCCCCGGCCCAGGTCGAGAAGGCCGGCGCCACCACGGTTTCGGCCCAGCTGCTGCACGAAATCGTGCGCAAGCTGCCGGACGGCGCGCTGGTCTCGATTACCGACGATCCGGCAGCCGGGCGGCTGACGGTTCAGGCGGGGCGGTCGACCTTCTCTCTGGCGACGCTGCCAAAGGAAGACTTCCCGGTCATGGCGTCTTCCGAATACACGGCCAATTTCGCAGCCCCCGCGCCCGTGCTGCGACGGCTGTTCGACAAGTCGAAATTCGCGATCTCGACCGAAGAGACCCGCTATTACCTGAACGGCGTCTACATGCATGTCGCCGAGGGCGAGGATGGTGGCAAGGTCCTGCGCTGCGTCGCGACCGATGGCCATCGCTTGGCCAGGATCGACGCGCCGCTGCCGGCGGGCGCGGAATCGATGCCCGGCGTGATCGTACCGCGCAAGACCGTGGGCGAGCTGCGCAAGCTTCTGGACGATGACGACAGTGAAATCGCCGTATCGGTCAGCGAAACCAAGGTACGCTTTGCCGCCCCCGCGATCACGCTGACCTCGAAGGTCATCGACGGCACGTTCCCCGATTACAGCCGCGTCATTCCGACCACCAATTCGCGTCGGCTGGAGGTCGATGCCGCGGAATTTGCGCGTGCGGTCGACCGTGTGGCCACCGTGTCGTCCGAGCGTTCGCGTGCGGTCAAGCTGCAGATGGAGGAAGACCGTCTGATCCTGTCCGTGAACGCCCCCGATTCGGGCGCGGCCGAGGATGAATTGTCCGTCGCCTATGCCGATGAACGGCTCGAGATCGGCTTCAACGCGAAATACCTTCTGGAGATCGCCAGTCAGATCGACCGCGAGAATGCCGTGTTCCTGTTCAACTCGGCCGGCGACCCGACGCTGGTGCGCGAAGGCAACGACACTTCCGCACTGTATGTCGTGATGCCGATGCGCGTCTGACCGGGTCCGGGCGCGCCCGGGCCGGGCCGCGGGCAAAGGGGGCTGTGTTGGCGCGGCTTGCCATCACCCATCTGAAACTGGCGCATTTCCGGTCGCATCGCAGCACCCAGATGCGCCTTGATGGCAGACCCGTTGCCATTTTCGGCCCCAACGGTGCCGGCAAGACGAACATCCTGGAGGCCGTGTCTCTGCTGTCGCCGGGCCGTGGCCTGCGGCGCGCCTCGGTCGATGAGCTGGCCCGACGGCCCGAATCGCTGGGTTGGAAGCTGCGCGCCGATCTGGATACGCCCCACGGCCTGCACGAGATCGAGACCTTTGCCGAAGGCGGGGCGGGGCGCAGCGTCCTGATCGATGGCAAGCCCGCGGCGCAGGCGGCGCTGGGGCGGATCGTGCGGCTACTCTGGCTTGTTCCGGCGATGGACCGGCTTTGGACCGAAGGCGCCGAAGGGCGGCGACGATTTCTTGACCGCATGACACTCAGCTTCGATCCGACTCACGCGGATTCTTCGCTGGCCTATGAAAAGGCGATGCGCCAGCGCAACCGCCTGCTGAAGGACGAGGTGCGCGATGCGCGCTGGTACGAGGCGCTGGAGGCGCGGATGGCCGAGGCCGGCGCGGCGATCGCTGCCAGCCGGCGCATGGCGCTGGCCCGGGTCATGGCGGCGCAACAGGAGCTGGACGACGCCTTTCCCGCGGCAGACCTGCGGATCATCGGACCGGATGGCGAGGACATGCCCGAAACGGCCGAGGACTTGGCCCGGGCCCTTTCACGGGGACGCGCGCGCGACATGGCGGCCGGTCGGACGCTGGTCGGGCCGCATCGCGTGGATCTCGAGGCGACCTATTCCGCCAAGGACCTGCCCGCCGCGCAGGCCTCGACGGGCGAGCAGAAGGCGCTGTTGATCTCGGTCGTTCTGGCCAATGCCCGTGCGCTGGTGCAGGATATCGGCGCGCCGCCGATCCTGCTCATGGACGAGGTCGCGGCCCATCTTGACGCCGATCGTCGGGCCGCGCTGTATGATCGGATCTGCGATCTGGGTGCCCAGGCATTCCTGACCGGAACGGGCAGAGAGCTGTTCGCACCGCTTGCGGACCGAGCGCAGCTGTGCGAGGTGACCGAGAAGGGGGGCGTCTCGGAGATAACGGAAAGGGCGTGATCGTGACATTGATCCTGTCTGGCGGTTGGGCGCGCGCAGCATGACGCTGTCTGTCGGCGCACTTCTGGCCTATGCGCTTACGGTGGGCCTGCTGTGGCTCACGCCTGGCCCGGTCTGGGTTGCATTGACGGCGCGGGCGCTGGCGGGCGGTTTCGCCTCGGCCTGGCCGCTTGCGGTGGGCGTGACCCTGGGCGATCTGTTGTGGCCTCTGGTCGCGATCTACGGGCTGGCCTGGATCGTCGATCAGGTCGATGTCTTCATGTGGGTGCTTCGGATCGTGGCGGCCATCGTCTTTGGTGTCATGGGCGCCGCGCTGATCCGCCACGCGGGACGACCCGTGGGGGCAGACAGCCGCCTGACCCGACCCGGTCGCTGGGCGGGCTTTGCGGCCGGGGTCGGGGCGATCCTGGGCAATCCGAAAGCGGTTCTGTTCTACATGGGTGTCCTACCGGGCTTTTTTGACCTGCGCAGCGTAAGCCTTGCGGATGCGGCCGCAATCGCGGGGGTTTCGGCGCTGGTGCCGCTGATGGGGAATCTGGCGCTGTCGCACATGGTCGGCCGGGCGCGCGATCTTCTGCGTTCGCCACGCGCCCTGTGGTGGATGAATGCCGGCGCAGGGGGTCTGCTGATCGGCGTGGGTCTTGTCATTGCCCTGTCCGCGATCTGACCCGTGGGGGAACCCGCGGTGATCGCATAACGTTGAGCTGCATGCCAACATGGCGTCACAACGGATCGCACAGGGAGATCGTTCATGCTGAAGTCATCGGGACGCGCAAGCGCGCTTGCCATCGCGATCGGGTTGGTCGCGGGCCAGGGAATGGCGCAGGACGCCGCCCTGGTCATCGGGAACGAGAATTACCGCAACGCCGACGACATCCGCGCCGCGGATGATTCGCGCCTTGCGGCCGAGGCATTGGAGAAGGCTGGTTTTCGTCTGCGTCTTGGCGGCGACATGACGACGGACAAGATGCGCGCCCTGCTGGCCCAGCATCTGTCCGACATGTCCGGGCCGGGGCGCAGCGTGATTCTGCTGGCAGGTCATTTCGCGCATTCCGGCGAACGGACTTGGCTGCTGGGCGCCGAGGCCGATCGGCCCGATCTGTCGCGTGTCGATGCTCAGGGCCTGGCAGTGGACACGGTCTTGCGGATCGCGGCCGAACGCCCCGGCGGCGCGATCGTCATCCTGGGAACCGAGGATCGGAAGATTCCGCTGGGCCGGGGGCTTGTCCCGGGAATCGGACCCGTCGAAGTGCCGCAAGGGGTGATGGTCATTTCGGGCGATGCGGCCGAAATTGCCGACTTCACCGCGGGCGAGCTGCTACAGCCCGGGCAGAGCCACGCGCAGATTGCCGATCGGGCAAGGGCTCAGGACCTGGCGGTCATGGGCTATCTAGGCGCATTGGCGCCGTTCCTGCCGCCCAAGGATACCCCGCAACAGGCCCAGGGCGCTACGGCGGACGAACGCCGGGCCGAGATGGATCAGGCCGAGCGCACCCTGTGGCAAAGCACCCGGGAAATCGGCACCGTCGCCGCCTATGAATCCTATCTGCGGCGTTACCCCGACGGCCCCCATGCCGCCGAGGCCCGACGTGCGATCGAGGAGGCCAACGATCCGGTGGCGCGGGCCCGCGCGGCCGAAGAGGCAATGAAGCTGACGCGCGACCAGCGCCGCCAGGTTCAGCGGGATCTCTCGATCCTCGACATCGATCCGAAGGGAATCGACGGCATCTTCGGCCCGGGCTCGCGCCGGGCGATCGCGACCTGGCAGGCGCAGAACGGGCACGAAGCGACCGGCTATCTGACAGCCGATCAGCGCACCCAGCTGGCGGCCCAGGCCGAGCGCCGCGCGGCCGAGCTGGAGGCCGAAGCCGCCAAGCGCCAGGCCGAGCAGGAGCGTCAGGACAGGCTCTATTGGGAACAGACCGGCGCCGCGGGCGACGAGGCCGGCCTGCGGGCCTATCTAAAGCGCTACCCCGACGGGCTGTTCGCGGAGCTGGCCCAGGAACGTCTGGCCGTATTCGAGGAACGCCGCCGCGCCGAGGCGCAGGCCGCCGACCGCGCCGCGTGGGATCGTGCCGAATCGATCGGGACGCCGGCCGCGTGGCGCGAATATCTGGCCGCATATCCCAACGGCGCCTTTGCCGACCAGGCGCGCGCCCGGCTGGCCGAGGCCGAGGACGACAACCGCAACAAGGCCGAGATCGAGCAGGCCCAGAAGGTCGAGAACGCGCTGGGGCTCAATGCCGGCATCCGTCGCCTGATCGAGCAGAGGCTTGATGCGCTGGGCCTGAAGCCCGGTCGCGTGGACGGGAATTTCGACAAGGATACAAGGCGCGCGATTCGCCGCTATCAGACCGCGCGCGGCCTGCCGGTGACGGGCTATCTGAACCAGCAGACCGTGGCCCGACTTCTGATCGATTCGCTGTGATCTGTCGGCACTGAAAGGAAAGAGGCCGCCGGATGTCCGGCGGCCTCTTTGACGAAAATTCGCTTTCCGCGTCTCAGCCCTGACGCGCCTTGTAGCGGCGCTGCGTCTTGTTGATCACATAGACGCGGCCCTTGCGGCGCACGATCTGACAGTCGCGATGGCGCAACTTCAGCGAGCGGAGCGAGTTCTTGACCTTCATCGGCCTTCTCCTATTCGCGGCGCGCGTCGCGCCCTTGAAACATTGGCGCCCCCGCAAGGGGGGCGGATGGTGGGCGGTACTGGGATCGAACCAGTGACCACTACGATGTCAACGTAGTGCTCTACCGCTGAGCTAACCGCCCGATCCGTCGACGAGTCCCGCGCGCCACTTTCAGTAGCGGGCCGAACCGCTTCGGCCCCGGTCGTATAAAAGGACTCGGGGGGGCTTTCAAGGGGGTTTGGCACAGGTTTTCGTCGCGCTATAGTGCGAACATCGGGAAAGTCTTGCATGCCGAACGCGCCCTTTGATCTTATTCTGCCCAGACGCCTTGCCTCGGGGGTGGTTTTTGCCTCGCCGCATTCGGGGCGCGACTATCCGGCCGACCTGCTGCGGCGCACCATGCTGGACGAACGCGCGATTCGGTCGTCCGAAGATGCCTTTCTGGATCTGCTGCTGGCCGATGTGCCGGATTTCGGCGCACCGCTGCTGCTGGCGCGCATGCCCCGGGCCTATGTCGATCTGAACCGCGCGCGCGACGAACTTGACCCCGCCCTGATTGCAGATCTGGATCACCGGCCGCACAATCCGCGCGTGGCGGCCGGGCTTGGGGTCATCCCCCGCGTCGTGGCAGGCAGCCGCGCGATCTATCGCGGAAAGATCCGGCGCGACGAGGCCGAGAAGCGGCTGCAGGCGGTCTGGGACCCCTATCATGCCTGTCTGCGCGACCTGGTGCGCACGGCGCATCAGGCATTCGGCGAATCGGTCCTGATCGACATGCATTCGATGCCGCATGACGCGATTTCGGGCTTTTCCATCCGGGGCGGGCGACGGCCCGAGATCGTGATCGGCGATCGCTATGGATCGTCGGCCAGCCCGCGGGTCATCGCGCAGATCGAACAGGCCTTCGAATCGGCCGGTTTCTGCACCACGCGCAATTCACCCTTTGCCGGCGCCTACACGATACAGGCCTATGGCCGTCCGGTTCGGGGCATCCATGCCGTCCAGATCGAGATCGACCGGGCGCTCTACATGGATGAAACGCTGATCGCCCCCCATGCCGGGTTCGACGCTTTCCGCCGGCGGCTCAACGTGGCCTTGAGGCAGCTTGCCGATATCGTGCGACACGGCGGCACGGCCGCGCGTCCCATCGCCGCCGAGTAGCTCAGCGCAGAGAGCGTCCCTTGATGATCGCTTGGCTGCCGAATCTTGCGCGAATCGCATCGGCGGCGCGTTCGGCTCGCGCCCTCCGCGCGGCCTGGGGGTCCAGCAGATCGCCCGCGCGGTCAGCCTGTTCGGCAGGCACCAGATCGTTGAGCCCGACGCCGATCAGCCTGAAGGGCGCCTGATCGATCGTCGCGGCAAGCAGGCCGCGTGCCTCGGCCCAGATGCGGTCGGCGATCTGCGTGGCATCACGCAGGGCATGGCGGCGTGTAAGGGTGACGAAGTTCGTGCGCTTCAGCTTGACCGTCACGGTGCGGCCACCCAGGTTCCGGGCCTTGGCGCGATCGGCGACCTTCTCGACCAGACGCCACAGATGGCCTTCCAGCAGATCGACATCGCGGATGTCCTGGGCAAAGGTCGTTTCGGCCGAAATCGATCTGGGAGGCGCGTTCGGGCTGACGCGGCGGCTGTCGTGCCCACGCGCCAGGGTCCACAGCCGGTCGCCCATCGCGCCAAAGCGGCGATGCAGGTCCTTGCGATCCCAGCGCAGCAGGTCGTCGATGGTGCGGATGCCTGCGGCCTCGAGCTCGGCCCGGGTCGCGGCGCCGACGCCCCAGATCGTCGAAACGGGCCTTGCGCGCAGAAAGTCCTGTGTCTCTGCCCGTCCGATGACCGAAAATCCGCGGGGCTTGTCCAGATCCGAGGCGACCTTGGCCAGGAACTTGTTGTGCGACAGCCCGACGGACACGGTCAGGCCCAGTTCGCGTTCGATGCGCCCCGCAAGACGCACCAGCATGACCGCGGGCGGCGCGCCATGCAGTCGCTGCGTGCCCGACAGGTCCAGAAAGGCCTCGTCCAGCGACAATGGTTCGACCAAAGGGGTCAAGTCCTCCATCATCGCGCGGATCTGCCGCGAGATCTCGGCATAGCGCGACGGGCGCGGGCGCAGGACCACTGCATCGGGACACAGCCGCAGCGCCTGGAACATCGGCATCGCGGACCGCACGCCCCGGATTCGCGCAAGATAGCAGCAGGTCGAGACGACGCCCCGTTGCCCGCCACCGACGATCACCGGCCTGTCGCGCAGCGAAGGATCGTCGCGCTTCTCGACGCTGGCATAGAAGGCGTCGCAGTCCACATGCGCGATGGACAGGGACAGAAGCTCGGGATGCGACAGGATACGCGCCGAAAGGCAGGCCGGACAACGCCGGCCCGTCTCGAAGACCTTCAGGCAATCGCGGCACAGTATTGGCATGGCGCCATCATAGGCCGCGGCGCGGCCTTGTGCGAGGGCACGAAATCGCCGCTGGCCGAAAGCGGCCGTGCCGTCATATGCTGATGGCCTGACCAGGGGAGGGACCCCATGTATCGCATGCGTCTGTTCGCCGTCCGCCATGCGCGTGCCTTCGAGCGGATCTATGCCGCCGTCGAGCGGGTGATGATCGCGCTTGATCCCCTGTTTGCGCGCATTGGCTATGATCGGGTCGAACGGCCCGTTGCCGCGGTTGAAAGCGTGGTCAAGGGCTTTCTGTTCGACTGCCGCATGTGCGGCCAGTGCGCGCTGTCCTCGACGGGCATGTCATGCCCGATGAATTGTCCCAAGGAATTGCGCAATGGCCCCTGCGGCGGGGTGCGACCGGGCGGGTACTGCGAAGTGCGCCCACAAATGCGCTGCGTCTGGGTCCTGGCCTGGGAAGGGGCACAACGCATGAAGGGCGGCGCGCGCATTCACGAAGTCCTGCCACCGGTGGACCGAACCCTTGCGGGGTCGTCCTCTTGGCTGCGTGTCAGCCGCGAAAAGGCGGCCGAGCGGCGCGCGGCCCGCGCCGCGGCCCGCGGGACCGCTGCACGCGAAGCCGTCGCCCGCGCCTTTCCCGAAGCCCGCGCCAGCGAACCGGCCACCGCCCCCCTGGCGCCCGAACCGCCCGCGGCCGTGAATCGCGAGGAGCGGCGCAGATGAGCCAGTCCGACCCGTCCCCTGCATATGCGCCCCCGCCGCCCGGCCATGTCTCGCATTCGCGGCTCGAGCGCGTGCTGCGTGCCGGCCGCTTTGCCGTCACGGCCGAGTTGAACCCGCCCGACAGCGCCGATCCGGCCGATGTCTTCGAGGCCGCGCGCCCGCTGGCAGAGGTGGCCGACGCGATCAACGCCACCGATGCCTCGGGCGCGAATTGCCACATGTCCTCGATCGGGATCAGCGCGCTGCTGACCCGGGCGGGATACTCGACCGTGTATCAGATCTCGTGCCGCGACCGGAACCGGATCGCCATTCAGGGCGATGTGCTGGGGGCCGCCGCGATGGGCGTGTCGAACGTGCTGTGCCTGACCGGCGACGGTGTCGGGGTGGGCGACCAGCCGGGCGCCAAGCCGGTCTTCGACTTCGATTCGCTGACGCTTTTGCGCACGATCCGCACCATGCGCGATCAGGGCATGTTCCTGTCGGGCCGCAGGATCACCCGCCCGCCGCAGATGTTCCTTGGCGCGGCGGAAAATCCCTGCATCCCGCCGCTGGACTGGCGGCCCGAGCGGCTGGCCAAGAAGGTCGAGGCAGGGGCCGAGTTCATCCAGACCAACTATGTCTACGACATCCCGCTGTTCGAAGCCTTCATGGCACGGGTGCGCGATCTGGGTCTGGACCGGCGCGTCTTCATACTGGCGGGCGTGGGCCCGCTTGCCTCGGCAAAGGCGGCGCGCTGGATGCGGTCGAGCGTACCGGGCATCCACATTCCCGACGCCCTGATCGAGCGGATGGAGAAGGCCGCCAAACCCGCCGAGGAAGGCAAGCGCATCTGCATCGAACTGATCCAGCGGATCCGTCAGATCCCCGGCGTCGCGGGCGTTCATGTCATGGCCTATCGGCGCGAGCACCAGGTCTCTGAAATCATCCTTGAATCGGGTGTTCTGGAGGGCCGCCGTCCGGGCCGGCGCGGCCGCAGGGCGCCGGATTCGGCCGATGGTGCGGGCGGCGGGACTTGAACCCGCACGGGCCAGGCCCTGGCGATTTTAAGTCGCCTGTGTCTACCATTCCACCACGCCCGCGACGCGGCCGCGACCATAGCCGTTTCGGCCCGGTGCGCAAGCGGATGCTACAGCCCGGTTTCCTTGACGGCCTCCATCGCGACGAAGGTCGAGGTCGAGGCGACATGGGGCAGGTTTGATATCTGTTCGCCCAGAACCCGACGGAATTCGTGAATGTCGCGTGTCCGCACCTTCATCAGGTAATCGAAGCTGGCCGCCATCATGTGGCATTCCTCGATCTCGGGAATCGCAAGGACCGCGCGGTTGAACGCCTGCAGGGCGGCTTCGCGGGTATCCGACAGGCGCACCTCGACAAAGGCGACATGGGCAAGCCCCATGCGGATCGGGCTGAGCACCGCGCGATAGCCCGCGATCACGCCGGCCTGTTCCAACCGTTTCAGCCGTGCCTGGGTGGGCGTCTTGGTCAATCCGATTCGCCGCGCAAGTTCGGTCACGCTCATCCGTCCGTCCTGCGACAGCGCGCGCAGGATCGCATGGTCGAACCGATCCAGTTCGGGAAGTTCATTTGGCATGCAGATTGTTCCAAAATCGGTTCAAATGGACTTCACAATGACAATAATCAGGAAACCTGCCTTCCTGACAAGCAGTAGAATGGCCCAAATTCGCAGGAGGGGACCATGCAGGATCTTTGGCAGAGGATCGAAACCGGCACACTGGCGCCCGAGGCGCCGCTATTGCAGGATCTGATCGCGACCGCGGCCCTGTCGGCCGGGGCGCGTGCCCGCATCGCCGAACAGGGCGCGCAGCTTGTGCGCGAGATCCGCGCGCAGTCGCGTCCGGGCCTGATGGAGGTCTTCCTGGCCGAATACGGCCTGTCCACCGACGAGGGTATCGCCCTGATGTGCCTGGCCGAGGCCCTACTGCGCGTGCCCGATGCCGAGACGATGGACGCGCTGATCGAGGACAAGATCGCGCCATCGGATTGGGGGCGCCACCTGGGCCGATCGGCCTCGTCGCTGGTCAATGCCTCGACCTGGGCGCTGATGCTGACCGGCAAGGTTCTGGAGGATGAGCGCGGCCCGGGCGTGGCCAGCCATCTGCGCGCCGCGGTCAAGCGGCTGGGCGAGCCGGTGATCCGCCGCGCCGTGCGCCAGGCGATGAAGGAGATGGGCCGCCAGTTCGTTCTGGGCGAGACGATCCATGCCGCGATGGAGCGCGCCCGCAAGGCCGAGGCTCAGGGCTACACCTATTCCTACGACATGCTGGGCGAGGCCGCGCGCACGGCCGAGGATGCCGAGCGCTATGCACAGGCCTATGCCAAGGCGATCGCCGCGATTGCCGAGGCCGCAAGCAGCAAGGACATCCGTGACAATCCGGGCATCTCGGTCAAGCTGTCGGCGCTGCATCCGCGCTACGAGGTGGCACAGGAGGCCCGCGTGATGGCCGAGCTGGTGCCGGTCCTGCGGGATCTGGCGCGCGCGGCGGCGCGGGCGGGTATCGGCTTCAACATCGACGCCGAAGAGGCCGACCGGCTGACGATCTCGCTGAAGGTGATCGAGGCCGTCCTGTCGGACCCCGAACTGTCCGGCTGGGACGGATTTGGCGTGGTCGTCCAGGCCTATGGCCGGCGGGCGGGCGCGGTGATCGACTGGCTGCATGCCCTGGCCGAACGGCTGGACCGGCGCATCATGGTGCGCCTGGTCAAGGGCGCCTACTGGGACGCCGAAATCAAGCGGGCGCAGGTTCTGGGCCTTGCCGATTTCCCGGTCTTCACCCGAAAGGAGGCGACCGATGTCAGCTATATCGCCAATGCGCGCAAGCTGCTGGGCATGACCGACCGGATCTATCCCCAGTTTGCCACCCACAACGCGCATACGGTGGCTGCGATCCTGGACATGGCGGGCGACCGGCCGTTCGAGTTCCAGCGCCTGCACGGCATGGGAGAGCGCCTGCACGACATCGTCCATCGCCGTCACGGGACGCGGTGCCGGATCTATGCCCCGGTCGGCGCGCATCGCGACCTTCTGGCCTATCTGGTGCGCCGGCTGCTGGAAAACGGCGCGAATTCCTCGTTCGTGAACCAGATCGTCAATGACGAGATTCCGCCCGAAAAGGTGGCAGCCTGCCCCTTTGCCGCGATCGAGGCGAAACTGCCGCAGGTCTCGAACCCCTTGATCCGCAAGGGCCCGGATCTGTTCGCGCCCGAACGGGTCAACTCCGCCGGTTTCGACCTGACCGACGAACCGACGCTGCGCCGGATCGACGCGGCGCGCGCCCCCTATCTCGAGACGCCGTTCCGCGCCGGGCCGATCATCGCGGGCAAGGTGACCGGCGGGCCCGAACAGCCGGTCCTGAACCCGGCATCGGGACAGGAGGTGGGCCGCGTCACCGAAGCCGCGGCCGAGGACGTGGACCAAGCGCTGGATGCCGCGCAGATCTGGCAGGCCCCGGTCGACGAGCGTGCCGCGATCCTGAACCGCGCGGCCGATCTCTATGAACAGAATTTCGGCCCGATCTTTGCGCTGCTGGCGCGTGAGGCCGGCAAGACCCTGCCCGACGCGGTGGCCGAACTGCGCGAGGCGGTGGATTTCCTGCGCTATTACGCCGCCCAGGCGCAGAAGCATCCGGGCGAGCCGTTGGGCAAGTTCGTCTGCATCAGCCCTTGGAACTTCCCGCTTGCGATCTTTACCGGACAGATCGCCGCGGCCCTGGCTGCGGGCAATTCGGTGCTGGCCAAGCCCGCCGAACAGACGCCCCTGATCGCGGCGCTGGCGGTGGATCTGCTGCACAGGGCGGGCGTGCCCGCGACGGCGCTGCAGCTTCTGCCCGGCGACGGCGCGCGGGTGGGCGCGCAGCTGACCTCGGACGCGCGCGTTGGCGGCGTGTGCTTCACCGGATCGACCGAAACCGCGCAGATCATCCGCCGCGCAATGGCGCAGCACCTGGCGCCCGGCGCGCCGCTGATCGCCGAAACGGGCGGTCTGAATGCGATGATCGTCGATTCCACCGCTTTGCCCGAACAGGCGGTGCGCGATATCGTGATCTCGGCCTTCCAGTCGGCCGGTCAGCGCTGCTCGGCCCTGCGCTGTCTTTATGTGCAGGACGACATCGCCGATCGCTTTGTCGAGATGCTTTATGGCGCGATGGAGGAACTGTCGCTCGGCGATCCGTGGCAGTTGTCCACCGATATCGGCCCGGTGATCGATGCCGAGGCCGAAGCAACGATCCGCGCCCATGTCGAACGCGCGCGCAAGGAGGGCCGCCTGCTGCGCCAGCTGTCGGCGCCAAAGGCCGGGCATTTCGTTGCGCCCTGCGTGATCCGGGTCAACGGCATTTCGGATCTCAAGCGCGAGATCTTTGGCCCGGTCCTGCATCTGGCCACCTATGATGCCGATGACCTGCCCCGCGTGATCGAGGCGATCAACGCCACCGGCTATGGCCTGACCTTTGGCCTGCATACCCGGATCGACAGCCGCGTGCAGGAGGTGACCGAGGCGCTGCATGTCGGCAACATGTATGTCAACCGCAACCAGATCGGCGCCGTCGTGGGCAGCCAGCCCTTTGGCGGCGAGGGGCTGTCGGGCACGGGTCCCAAGGCGGGCGGGCCGCACTATCTGCCCCGCTTCCAGCGCCCCGCAGAGCCGAAGATCGCCGCGTCTGAACCTGACGGTCGGGCCGATCCCGCGTTGATCCAGGCCGCGCTGGATGCCGCGCCCGCGCCCGGCGTCAAGGCGCGCATCGACATGCCGGGACCGACTGGCGAATCGAACCGGCTGAGCCTGATCCAGCGGCCGCCGCTTCTTTGCCTTGGCCCCGGCAAGGCCGCGGCGCAGGCCCAGGTCGAATCCGTCCGCGCGCTGGGCGGGCTGGCGATCGCGGTGCCCGGTGCGCTTGATCCGGACGCACTGCTGGGCCTGAATGGCTTTTCGGGCGTCATCTGGTGGGGCGATCGGGACCGCGCCGCCGCCTATGGTCAGGCGCTGGCGCGGCGCGATGGCCCGATCCTGCCGCTGATCACGGGCCGGCCCGATATCGGTCATGTCATGCACGAACGCCATGTCTGCGTGGACACGACCGCCTCGGGCGGCAATGCGCGGCTTCTGGCCGAGGCCGGCGAGGCTTGACGACGCATCGCGGATCGGAAAACGTGGCCCCATGTTTCCGATCCGCGATCATAACCCTTCGGGGTCGACGCCTTGGGTCGTCTATGGGCTGATCGCGGCGAATGTCGTGATCTACCTGATGCAGTTGCCCTATATGGGCGATGAACGCCTGCTGATGGCCTTCTGGCGCGACTGGGCGATGATCCCGGCCGCCGTGACGCAGGCGGGCGAGGTCCATGGCATCTTCACCTCGATGTTCCTGCATGCGGGCCTGCTGCATCTGGCCGGCAACATGCTGTTCCTGTGGATCTTCGGCGACAACATGGAGGACCAGATGGGGCATCTGGGTTTCCTTCTGTTCTACCTGGCCTGCGGGGTCGTGGCGGCGCTGGCGCATGTCGCCGCGGCCCCCCTGTCGGTCGTGCCGACGGTCGGAGCCTCGGGCGCGATCGGGGGCGTGATGGGGGGCTATCTGCTGCTGTTTCCCCGCGCGCGCGTCGATGTGATGCTGATCTTCTTCGTCTTCGTGCGGATCTTCACCGTGCCCGCCTGGGTGATGCTGGGCCTGTGGTTCGCGATGCAGATCCTGTCCGGGGTTTCGACCCCCGCGGATGGCGGTGGCGTGGCCTATTGGGCCCATGCGGGCGGGTTCCTTGCCGGCATCGCCTTGACGATTCCCGTATGGTTCGCGCGTGGCGCTCAGGTTTTCTGGCGCCAGACGCATGGTCTGCCGCCGCATCCCGAGATCGAGTATCCCCACACCTCGATCCCGCGCATCCGAAGGAGACGGCGATGAGCCTGCCTCGCCTGAATCGCCCGCATCGGGCAAGCTGCCATTGCGGCGCGGTCGAGCTTGAAGTGACGCTTGTCGCCGAGGGCCTTGCCTCGGCCCGGCGCTGTGATTGTTCCTTCTGCGCGCGCCGCGGCGCAATCGCGGTCAGCGCGCCGCTGGACGGGCTGCGCGTGGTCAAGGGGCAGGAGGTGCTGACGCTGTACACCTGGAACACCCATACCGCGCAGCACTGGTTCTGCAGCATCTGCGGTATCTACACCCATCACCGCAGACGTTCGAACCCGAACGAATACGGCGTGAACGCCGCCTGTCTGGAGGGTGTCAATCCGCGCGATTTGGGCGATGTGCCCTGGGTCGATGGGGTTTTTCATCCCTCCGACCGGGGGTGACCTATTCGGGTTTGCGCAACAGCCCCGCAAAGGCGTCGAAGATGTCCGCATTCGCGGCGATGACGCTGCCCGACTCGAAGATCTTGTGGCCTTCGCGCACGGCATCGACCATGCCGCCGGCCTCGCGCACGATGATCAGGCCCGCGGCCATGTCCCAGGGGCTGAGCTCGCGCTCCCAGTAGCCATCCAGCCGGCCCGCCGCGACATAGGCCAGATCCAGAGAGGCCGCGCCCCAGCGCCGCACGCCAGCCGTAGCCGGCATCAGCCGCGCCAGGTCGCGCATCGTGGCGGGCAGGGTACGCTTGGTGCCAAAGGGAACGCCGGTGGCCAGCAGCGCGTCCGAAAGGGACCGACGGCCCGACACCCGGATGCGGCTTTCGTTCATCCACGCGCCCGCGCCCTTTTCGGCATAGAACATCTCGTCCTTGGCCGGGTCGAAGATGACGCCCGCGACGATTTCGCCCTTGTGTTCCAGCGCGATCGAGACGGCCCAATGGGGCAGGCCGTGCAGGAAGTTCGTCGTGCCGTCCAGCGGATCGACGATCCAGCGGCGGGTCGGGTCCTCGCCCGGCGTTTCGCCCGATTCCTCGCCCAGCCAGCCATAGGTCGGACGCGCGCGGGTCAGTTCCTCGCGAATGATGCGTTCGGCCGCCAGATCGGCGCGGCTGACGAAGTCGCCCGCCCCCTTGACCGAGACCTGCAGGTTCTCGACCTCGCGGAAATCCTTCACGAGACTGCGTCCGGCCTTGCGCGCGGCCTTGATCATCAGGTTGAGATTGGCACTGCCCAGCATCGTTCCGCTCTTTCTGAAATCAAGGGGCGGCTATACGCGCGCCGGGCCTTGTTGTGAAGGGCAATTCCGCATTGCAAGCGGCGCAAGGCCGTTCAGCCGCGCCGTTGCGACAGGATGCGGGCCAGCAGGCTGGGCCGGTCGCTCATGATTCCATCGACGCCCAGATCGATCAGCCTGACGATTTCCGTGGCGTCATCGACCGTCCAGACATGGACCTGGATGCCGCGCCTATGGGCCGCCCGCAGCGTGCGTGCCGTCACGATCGGGATGCCGCGATGATGCGTCGGCACCTGGATGACGGGAAATTCGGGTCTCGGGATCGGCAGGCCCCAGCCGTCCAGCCACAATGCGGCCACACCGCCATGCGCGGGCGACCAGCACAGATCGGGGCCCAGAAGCCGACGGGCGCGTGCCGTGCGCGCGGCGTCGAACGATCCGATGCAGACCCGGTGAAGCGCATTCACCCGGCGGATCGCATGTGCCATCGGCTCGACCGCGGCGTCGGACTTGGCTTCCAGATTGATGAAAAGGTCGGGCCAGGCAGCCAGCAGATCGTCCAGCCGTGGAATGGCCTGCCCCCCATGGGTGCGCAGGGCGGACAATTCGCGCCAGGTCAGATCCTCGACCCTGCCGGGATGGCCGGTCATGCGGTGCAGCGTGTCGTCGTGAAAGATCACGGCCACATTGTCGCGCGTCGCCTGGACATCGGTTTCGACATGGGTGAAGCCAAGCGCCACCGCATGTTCGAATGCCGCCATCGTGTTTTCCTCGGCCTCGAGCGCCCCGCCGCGATGGGCAAAGCCGATGGGGCGGGGATGGTCGAGGAACGGATGCGTCATCATGCCGGCCCCGGCTCGACGAGCCTTTTCTGCAGCTTGACCGGCTCGGTCCGCGCGAGGCGCAGGAAATGGGCCATGTAGGGGCGCGTGGATTCCTCGCTGCGGATCGCGGCATGCATGCGCCGCGTCAGGCCCGTCTCGGTGACGCGGCGGGTCACGTAATCGGGCTGGTATCGCACGTCGCGCAGCACCCAGTCGGGCAGGACCGACACGCCCCGCCCCGAGGCCACCAGCATCAGGATCACCGCCGTCAGTTCGACCTGGCGGATCGCGCGCGGTTCGACCCGTGCAGGGGTCAGAAGCTGGGTAAAGACGTCCAGCCGCGAACGGTCCACCGGATAGGTGATCAGCACCTGATCGCGGAAATCCTCGGCCTCGACAAAGGGCTTGGCGGCCAGGGGATGATCGCGCGCGGCGACAAAAGTCGGTTCGTAGTCGAACAGCGGGTGAAAGGTGACGCCGTCCAGCTCCTCGGGGTCCGAGGAAATGACCAGATCGACCTGTTCGCGCAGCAGCGCATCCATGGCCTCGAACGCAAGGCCAGGCCGGATGTCCACGTCCACCTCGGGCCATGCGCGGCGGAACTGTTCGAGCACGGGAAACAGCCAGTCGAAACAGGCGTGGCATTCGATCGCAATGTGCAGCCGCCCCGAGCGGCCCGAGCGCAGGGCGCGGAATTCCTCGGCCAATGCGTCCATCTCGGGCAGGATTCGTTCGGCCGCGCGCAGCAGGCGCATTCCGGCGGCCGACAGGCGCAGCGGGCGGGTCCGGCGCACGAACAGTTCCATCCCCGCCTGATCCTCGATCGCCTTGACCTGGTGCGACAAGGCCGATTGCGTGATGTTCAGCATGTCGGCCGCGCGGGCCAGCCCTCCGGCGTCGTGAATCGCCTTGATCGTGCGCAGATGTCGCAACTCAAGATGCATCGGATATAGTCACCATATTCATGTTGATGTTGAGAATTATGAATTTGCTTCATTTTTATGCCAGTGTCAGGATTGGGCAAGAGCCAAGAGGACACAGCGATGACCACGCCCCGCATCTCGTTCGAATTCTTCCCGCCCCGCGATCTCGAGGCATCCTTCCAGCTGTGGGAAGCCGTGCAGATGCTTGCGCCCCTGGGGCCGAAATTCGTTTCGGTCACCTATGGCGCGGGGGGCACGACGCGGCAATTGACGCACGAGGCCGTGTCGGCGATCCGTTCGCATTACGGGCTGAACGTCGCCGCGCATCTGACCTGCGTGGATGCCACGCGCGAGGAGACGCTGCGCATCGCCCGCGCCTATGCCGAATCCGGCGTGCAGGAGATCGTCGCCCTGCGCGGTGACGCGCCCCAGGGGGCCGAGCGCTTCACCCCCCATCCCGAAGGCTTTGCCTCGTCGGTCGAGCTGATCGAGGCGCTGGCCGAAACGGGGCTGTTCACGATCCGCGTGGGCGCCTATCCCGAATCGCATCCCGACGCGCCCGACATGGCGGCCAATGTCGCCTGGCTGAAACGCAAGATCGAGGCGGGGGCTTCCTCGGCGATCACACAGTTCTTCTTCGAGGCCGAAAGCTTTTTCCGGTTCCGCGATGCCTGCGAGAAGGCGGGTATCGATGCACCCATCATTCCGGGAATCCTGCCGATCGTCTCGTGGCAGGGCGCGCGCCGTTTCGCGGCGCGTTGCGGCGCCAATGTTCCGGGCTGGCTGGAGGCCGCCTTCGAAAAGGCCGAGCGCGACGGCCGCGTCGATCTTCTGGCGACCGCGGTGATCACCGAATTGTGCGACGACCTCCTGCGCGGCGGCGTCGGGGATCTGCACTTCTACACGCTCAACCGCCCGCAGATGACCCGCGAGATCTGTCATGCGCTGGGCATCGCGCCGCAGGTGTCGTTGCAGAACGTCGCCTGATCGGGGCGCCCGGCCTGCGGGCGTCATGCCCTTCGGCGCGTCCGTTCCCCAAGCCAGCCGCGGGCGGCGGCTTCATCGGCACCCTGGGCGGTCGGGTGAATGCTTTCCGAGGGGTCGCGCCCGACCTGCCTGCGCGCGCGCAACAGGAACAGCTTTCCCCAGCCGCGCCATGTGCCGACCGATGGTGCGCCTGGATCGCAATGGATCCGCTCGCGCCAATCCTCGGGCAGGGGCAGGCCGTGGCGTTCCAGTCGTTCCAGCATCCAGACCAGCGGGATATTGGCCAACGGGCGGGCGTCCTCGAACCCGGAAAGCTGGCCGCCGACATCGCCGTGCGACCCGCGGAACCAGACCTGTTCGATCCGGCCCTGCCAATCCCCATTGGTGGTTTCCCACATGATCGGGTCAAAGGCGGCACGGTTTTCGTCAAGCGCGAGCGCGTGATAGCCATGCCGCACACAGGGCGACAGGGCGTGGCTGTGGAATTCGTGCTGCGGCTCGGTCCACATCCACAGGAAGGGCAGACGGACACCCAGCGCCTTGACCGTATCGAAGACCCCGATCATCTCGATCTCGACGTGATCATGGCAGTAGCGGCGGCGGAAGGCATCCACGAAGCGGCTGGATTCGGCCTGCTGGTAATAGCGCCATGCCAGATGGACGTTGCGTTCGGTTGCGTGTTCTGCGCGCAACAGCCCCACCCGGTCGATGATTCCCGCCAGCGAGCGCACCGCGAAGGCGCCGCGTGAATATCCCAGAAGGAAGATCCTGTCGCCCGGGTGATAGCGGGAGGCCAGCCAGCCATAGGCGCGCCGGATCTGGCGGTTGATCCCGCGTCCCATCGCAACATCGGGAAGGTGCCGCCACAGGCGCATCTGGACGCCCGATTCGTAATAGATGGACAGGCGCCCCGACTGGCATTCCTGCAGCAGGCGGTAGATGCGGCCGATATTCGTCTCGTGGCCCGGGTCCAGCGAAGACAGGGTTCCGTCCAGCAGTATGACGTGATCGACGGGCCCGCGACCGCGCGCGGCACCCCGGGTTTCGACACGTCCGGCGAAACGGAACAGTCTCTTGACCCGATCGATCAGCGAACGGGGCGCGCTGTCGTCGTGGGTTGGGTCCCTCTCCCTCTCCATGCGTCCATCCTAGCGCGCGAAGCTGGGCGGCTGCCAGTCGCGTTTGCGCAACAAGGTGGAACGATTGCGTGTGCGGCCTTGCAGGGCGGGGCCGGTCGGGGCGGATGGCGCGGCTTGCCGGCGCGCAAGGTTATGCGAAAGGGGCGGCCCCCGGCAGGCCGCCCCGTCCGAAAGGTTCCCACAGATCGGGATCAAGGGGTCAGTTGAAGAACCGTGGCGATCGTCGAATTGCCGAAGCCGTTGAAGCGAGTATTCGTCGCCACCGAATAGGCGCCCATCCCGGCGAAGATCACGAAATCGCCCTCGGCGATGTCGCCGGGCAGGGCAACCTCGCCGGGCAGGCGATCGACGCTGTCGCAGGTTGGCCCGAAGATCACCCGTTCGCGCGGGGCGGCGTTGCGGATCTCGCCTTCGGGCGACATGACCGTGATCCGGTCGATGATGCCGGCGATCGGCAACTCGTCCAGATTGCCGTAGGTGCCATCGTTCAGGAACACATGCTCGTCGTCGCGCAATCCCTTGATGCGCGTTGCCAGGCTGAACGATTCCGCCACCAGCGCGCGGCCCGGTTCGCAGACCAGCGCGGGGGGCGCGCCGTCGAAGGCCTCGTGCGCCACGCGGCCGATCAGGGCAAAGATTTCGTCCAGGCGGGGCAGTTCGCCGACCAGCCGGTGCGACGGGAAACCGCCGCCGACATTCAGGCGCTGCGCCTTGACCCCGGCGGTGCGGCAGATCTCGGCCGCCGCGCGCAGATAGGCATCCCATGCCGCCGGATCGGTGCATTGCGTGCCGGGATGGAAGGTCAGCGACGGAATGAAGCCGGCCGCGGCCACGTCGCGCAGCAGCCCCACCGCCATTTCGCGGGTCGCGCCGAACTTGGCGCCGAAATTGTAGGCCGCACCGGATACCGGCAGCTTGAAACGGACCGAGATCTCGACGCCTTCGGCGGGGACGATCTCGATCAGCTTGCGCAATTCGGACCGGCTGTCGACCGAGTAGGATCGCACGCCTTGCGCCACGGCATGCGCGATCTCGTGACGCGCGCGAACCGGGTTGTTGTAGTGCAGTGCCGCGCCCGGCGCCAGCCGCCGGATCAGGTCGATCTCGGCCGGCGAAGCCACGTCAAAGCCCTGAATGCCGGCGGCAACCAGATTCTGGATGACCTCTTCCTCGGGGTTGGACTTGACCGCATAGGTGACAAGGCCCGGGAAACCGTCGATGAACCGGCGCGCGGTTGCCTGCAGGACGGAGGGCGCGAAGAACATCACCGGATCGACCGGCTTTTCGGCGCACAGGAATTCGGACGGATTCGCCCAGATCGTCTTGGAAAGCCCCATCGGCAGAGTCCCCCTTGCCAACAAGGCGCAGCCACCTCTGCCCCGGCCTCACCGGTTGGAAAGCGCTTACGCATTTGACCAAACCAGGTAAGGTGCGTATGAGCCGCCCTTTGCCTGAACGAAGTGCGCGCCATATGGGGCACTTTCGGCGCAAAGAGAAGTGCAAATCTGCTTGACGGTGTCGTCAGAATGACGAAACGTGGCATCAAATTGTCGGTGTTGCCAGATGGACGATCTTGATCGCGCGATCCTTGCCCAATTGGGCGCAGATGCCCGCATGTCTGTGGCAACACTGGCGCGGCGGCTGAAGGTCGCGCGCTCGACGATCCAGGCCCGTCTGGAGCGCCTGGAATCCAATGGCGTGATCGCCGGCTATACCGTCAAGCTGGGCGAGACGGGTCGCCAGGGGCGGATCCGCGCGACCGTTCTTCTGACCATCGAGCCGCGCGCGCAGGCCAACGTGCTGACGCGGCTGAAATCGATCCCCGAGGTGGAAAGCATTCACACGACCTCGGGCCGGGTCGATCTGCTGCTGCAGGTGGCCGCGCCATCTACCGCCGCGCTGGACACGGTTCTGGACCAGATCGGCGAGATGACCGGCGTGCGGTCCTCGGAAAGCCTGATCCACCTGTCGACAAAGCTGGACCGGGCCATCTGATCCCGACCGCGCCCCTTTTCCTTTGGCCGCCCTTTCGCTAAGGGAGGCGCAAGGAAAGAGGGATGCGACCATGCCGATGGAAAAGACCTTCAACGCCGCCGAGGCCGAGGCGCGCCTTTACGAGGCCTGGGAAAAGGCCGGTGCCTTCCGGGCCGGGGCGAATGCGCGACCCGGCGCGCCCAAGTTCTGCATCATGATCCCGCCGCCAAACGTGACGGGCAGCCTGCACATGGGCCATGCCTTCAACAACACGCTGCAGGACATCCTGGTGCGCTGGCACCGGATGCGGGGCCATGACACGCTGTGGCAGCCCGGTCAGGACCATGCCGGCATCGCGACCCAGATGGTGGTCGAGCGCGAGCTGGCCAAGGAAGGCAAGTCGCGCCGCGACTTCACGCGCGAGGAATTCATCGCCAAGGTCTGGGAGTGGAAGGCCAAGTCGGGCGGGACGATCATCAACCAGCTCAAGCGGCTGGGCGCGTCCTGCGACTGGTCGCGCAATGCCTTTACCATGTCCGGCGCGCCCGGCGCCCCCGCCGGCGAAGAGGGCAATTTCCACGACGCGGTCATCAAGGTCTTTGTCGATCTGTACAACAAGGGCCTGATCTATCGCGGCAAGCGGCTGGTCAACTGGGACCCGCATTTCGAAACCGCCATTTCGGATCTCGAGGTCGAGAACATCGAGGTCCAGGGCCATATGTGGCACTTCAGGTACCCGCTGGCCGGTGGCGAGACCTATGAATATGTCGAGAAGGACGCGGAGGGTAACATCATCCTGCGCGAAGTGCGGGACTATATCTCGATCGCGACGACACGCCCCGAAACCATGCTGGGTGACGGCGCGGTCGCGGTGCATCCCGATGACGAACGCTACAAGCCTTTAATCGGCAAGTATTGCGAGATCCCGGTCGGACCGAAGGAACATCGCCGCCTGATCCCGATCATCGCCGACGAGTATCCCGACCCGGATTTCGGCTCGGGCGCGGTGAAGATCACCGGCGCGCATGACTTCAACGACTACGCCGTGGCGCGCCGTCACAACATCCCGATGTATCGCCTGATGGATACGCGGGCGCATATGCGCAGCGATGGCCTGCCCTATGCCGAGGCCGCGGAGATCGCGCAGAAGCTGGCCCGGGGTGAAATCACGCTGTCGGAATCCGAGATCGACGCGCTGAACCTTGTGCCGGACGATCTGCGCGGGCTTGATCGCTATGAGGCGCGCAAGCGCGTGGTCGAACAGATCACGGCCGAGGGCCTGGCCGTTACCGTTCTGAAGAAATCGATCGACCCCGAGACGGGCGCCGAGCATCTGGAGCGTGTGCCGCTGGTCGAGACCAGGCCGATCATGCAGCCCTTCGGCGACCGCTCGAAGGTCGTCATCGAGCCGATGCTGACCGACCAGTGGTTCGTGGACACGGCGAAGATCGTCGGCCCCGCGCTGGAGGCCGTCCGCCGCGGCATGGAGGCGCACGAATCCGGCACCTTCGACGAAAAGGCGGGCTATACCCGCATCCTGCCCGAGCGCGACGCCAAGACCTATTTCCACTGGCTGGAAAACATCGAGCCGTGGTGCATCTCGCGCCAGCTGTGGTGGGGACACCAGATCCCGGTCTGGTATGACGAACAGGGCAACCAGTACTGCGCGCCGAACGAGGAAGAGGCCCGCAGGATGGCGGGCCCGGACGCGCGCCTGACGCGCGACCCGGATGTCCTTGACACCTGGTTCTCGTCGGGCCTGTGGCCGATCGGCACGCTGGGCTGGCCCGAAGAGACCGAGGAGCTGAAGAAATACTTCCCGACCGATGTCCTGATCACCGGCTTCGACATCATCTTCTTCTGGGTCGCCCGGATGATGATGATGCAGCTGGCGGTGGTGGGCCAGGTGCCGTTCCATACGGTCTATGTCCATGCCCTTGTCCGCGACGAGAAGGGCAAGAAGATGTCCAAGTCGCTGGGCAACGTGCTGGACCCGCTGGACCTGATCGAGGAATACGGCGCGGATGCGGTGCGCTTCACGCTGGCCGCGATGGCCGCGATGGGGCGTGACCTGAAACTGTCGAAGGACCGCATCGCGGGCTATCGCAACTTTACCACCAAGCTGTGGAACGCCACCCGCTTTGCCGAGATGAACGGCGCGCTGCGCCGCGATGTCGGGGGCGATGCCGCCACCCCGCCCGCGAATGTCCGGCACAATGTCAACCGCTGGATCATCGGCGAGGTCGCCCGCGCCCGCATGGCGGTGGATGAATCGCTGGACGCCTTCCGCTTCAACGACGCGGCGAACACGCTTTACGCCTTTGTCTGGGGCAAGGTCTGTGACTGGTATGTCGAATTCGCCAAGCCGCTGATGGACGGGGAACATGGCGCCGAAACCCGGGCCACGATGGCCTGGGTGCTGGACCAGTGCTATGTCATGCTGCACCCCTTCATGCCCTTCATCACCGAAGAGCTGTGGGCCCTGACCGGCGAGCGCGGGAAGATGCTGGTTCATGCCGACTGGCCCGAATGGGGCGCCGAGCTGATCGACGCCGAGGCCGACCGCGAGATGAACTGGGTCATCAGCCTGATCGAGGAGATCCGCTCGGCCCGCGCGCAGATGCGGGTGCCCGTTGGCTTGCGCCTGCCGCTGATCATGCTGGAGCTGGATGAAAAGGGGCGCGAGGCGTTCCGTCGCAATGAACCCATGATCAACCGTCTGGCGCGCATCGAGGGATTGACCGAAGGCGCCGCGCCGAAAGGGTCGATCACCGTCGCGGTCGAGGGCGGCAGCTTTGCCATCCCGCTGGAAGGCGTGATCGACATCGCGGCCGAACGTGCCCGGCTGCAGAAGACGCTGGAGAAGCTGGAGAAGGACCTGCGCGGGCTGAGCGCGCGCCTGTCCAACCCCAAATTCGTGGCAAGCGCGCCAGAAGACGTCGTCGAGGAAACCCGCGAGCGCCTGCAACTGGGCGAGGACGAGGCCGCCAAGCTGCGCGCGGCGCTGAAGCGGCTGGAAGAGGCTGCCTGACCGGCACGGGGGATCGCATGAAGGGACCACGCCTGACCGAAATCGTGGCGGGTCTGCCCGCGATCGTCCCCTTCGTCGGCCCCGAGACGCAGGAACGCCAGCGGGGCCGCCCCTTCCGCGCACGCCTTGGCGCGAACGAGAACGTCTTTGGTCCTTCGCCGGCGGCGGTCGAGGCCATGGCGCGCGCCGCGCGCGATGCGTGGATGTATGGCGATCCCGAATGCCACGATCTGCGTGCCGCGATTGCCAGCCAACACGGGGTTGCGCCCGAAAACGTGCTGGTCGGCGAAGGCATCGACGGGATCCTGGGTCTTGCCGTGCGGCTGGTCGTGGCGCCGGGCGATCCGGTGGTGACCTCGCTTGGTGGCTATCCCACGCTGAACTACCATGTCGCGGGCCATGGCGGCCGCCTGGTCCAGGTGCCCTATCGCGACGATCACGAGGACCCCGAGGCTCTGGTCGCGGCGGCGTGGGAGCATGGCGCGCGCCTCGTCTATCTGGCCAATCCCGACAATCCGATGGGCACTTGGCATGATGCCGCAACGATCGGACGGATGATCGCCGAGCTGCCAGAGGACGTGCTGTTCCTTCTGGACGAGGCCTATGTCGAATTCGCGCCGGCCGGGGCCGTTCCGGCGATCGACATATCGGACCCGCGTGTGCTGCGCCTGCGGACCTTCTCGAAGGCTCATGGCATGGCGGGCGCGCGGATCGGCTATGCGCTGGGCGCGGCGGACGTCATCGCGGCCTTTGACCGCATCCGCAACCATTTCGGGGTATCGCGTATCGCACAGGCGGGCGCCCTGGCTGCCCTTGGCGACCGCGCATCTCTGGATCGGGTCGTGAAGGAGGTCGCCGCCGCGCGCGACGCGATTGCCCGCATCGCGCGACAAAACGGTCTGACCCCTGTTCCTTCGGCCACGAATTTCGTCGCCATCGATTGCGGCGGCGACGGGGATTTCGCGCGCCGGGTCCTTGCCGAACTGATTGCGCGCGATATCTTCGTCCGGATGCCCTCGGTCGCGCCGCTGGACCGGTGCATCCGCATCAGCTGTGGCCGGGCCGAGGATCTGGAGCTTCTGGCGCGCGCCCTGCCCGATGCCCTGGCTGCGGCGCGCGCGTGAACAAGGGAGCATGCGACATGACCTCTGCCGCAGAGAGAGCCGCCGACCGCGCGATCATCGCGGTGTCCGGGGACGATCGCGAAATTTTTCTTCAGGGGCTTGTCACCAATGACGTGCGGCGCCTGAAGGATGGCCTTGTCTATGCCGCGTTGCTCACCCCGCAGGGCAAGTATCTGGCCGATTTCCTGCTGGTCCCGCAGAAGGACCGAATCCTGATCGATGTGAAGGCCGACCTGGCCGACGGCCTCTTGCGTCGGCTGGGCATGTATCGCCTGCGGGCCAAGGTGGCGCTGGAGCGTCTGGACATGCCGGTCGCCCGGGGGCTGGGGCAGGCGCCCGAAGGTGCGCTGGCCGATCCGCGCCACCCGGCGCTGGGCTGGCGGGCCTATGGCATCGCGGGTGCGGCAGCGCAAACGGACTGGGACGCGATCCGCGTCCGGCATTGCATACCCGAAACCGGGATCGAGCTGATCCCCGACGAGACGTATATCCTGGAGGCCGGGTTCGAGCGGCTGAACGGCGTGGATTTCCGCAAGGGCTGTTATGTCGGGCAGGAAGTGACCGCGCGGATGAAGCACAAGACGGAGTTGCGCAAGGGGCTGGTCCGTGTCCGTGTCGAGGGCGCGGCGCCGATCGGAACCGAGATCCAGGCCGACGGCAAGGTCGTGGGGCGGCTGTTCACGCAGTCTGGCGGCCTCGGCATCGCCTATCTGCGCCACGATCGGGCGCGCGACCGGATGCAGGCCGGAGAGGCGATCGTTCGGCCCGACACCTCCGCGTGAAAGGAAACGGGCCGCCCCGACGGGACGGCCCTGCGTTACGGCCCTGATCGGCGGCTGTCAGGCGCGCTCGACATATTCCATGGTTTCGGTGTTCACCACGATGTCTTCGCCCGCGTCGATGAAGGGCGGAACCGTGATGCGCACCCCGTTGTCCAGGACGGCGGGCTTGTAGCTGTTGGCCGCGGTCTGGCCCTTCACGACGGGCTCGGTCTCGACCACCTTGCAGACGACTTTCTGCGGCAGCTGGACCGACAGGGGCTCTTCGCCGTGATATTCGACGGTGGCGACCATGCCATCCTGCAGGAACGGGCGGCGTTCGCCCAGCAGGTCGGCCGGCAGCTCGATCTGCTCGAAGGTTTCGTTGTCCATGAAGACCAGCATGCCGTCGCTTTCGTACAGGAATTGCTGGTCCTTCTGGTCCAGGCGGACGCGCTCGACCCGGTCTTCCGAGCGGAAGCGTTCGTTCAGCTTGCGGCCATCGCGGATATTCTTCATCTCGACCTGGGCAAAGGCGCCGCCCTTGCCGGGCTTGACATGGCTGACCTTCATGACGACCCACAGGCCGCCATCATGTTCCAGAACGTTGCCGGGACGGATCTCGTTTCCGTTGATCTTGGGCATCGGATCGACCTTGTTTCAAAGGTTGAAAGGAATTGGCCGGCATCTATATAAGGCAGATCGTGCCATGACAAGCCGACAGACGCGCGGCGACGTAATAGGTCGCCATGCGGTAGGCGCATGGCTGGTATTCTGAATGGGCAATACCGAATCGGCCATGAAAGGCATAGACAGCAGAACGCCCGAAACACAAGACCAATAAGAACGGAAACAGGAACATGCGCGATTACGTGGACGGCAACGCGTTCAACTATGAGCAGGGCCAGCGGGCACGCAAACTGTTTGCGGCGGTCGTTCTGGCTGCCCTGGATGACGCGATCGCCGATGACAAGAAATACGGCAACGGACCCGAGCAGATCGCCCGCTGGGCGCGTTCGCGCGATGGCCGCGAAGTGCTGATGTGCGCCGGCATCGACCCGAATGAACGCGTCGTGCAGGGGCTGATGGAATTCGTCCGCCGCGGGGTGCGGACGTCGGTCGCCCTGTCCCGCGAGGAGAGTGAGCGCCGCCAGGCTGCCGAGGAAGCCGAAGCCGCCTGAGAACGGCCGGACTTCGATGCAACAAGTCGCGCCCCTTCGGGCGCGATTTGTGTTTCAGGGGGTGCGTGTTCCCGGCAACTGATCAGACGGTGAGATCCGTTCGGGCCGAAGCCAGCCGCTCGCTGCGTTGAAGCCCTTACTCCAGCCCGCGCGCGGCCAGGATGCGATTGACCTCACGGTGAACCAGCATCCGCACGCTGCGCGTGATCTTCTGCCCCAGAGGCCCTTGCAATTCCTGCCGCACAAGGTCGGCCACGATTTCGCGCAGAAGCGCGGCATCGGCCTCGTCTTCCGGGTCGAAGTGATGCGTGGTGTCGTCGGGCCGCGGGGCACCTGGATCTTCACCTTGCGCGGATGCGTGCCGACTGTCCGACATGGGGGTGGGATCGGACAAGGTCAGCCTGTGCGTGTCTTCACGCGCGTCTTGCCTGTCCTGCGCGGTGGCGGGCGCGCGGCTCTCGGGCGACGTTTCCGATGACAGAAGCTGCAGCGCGCCGCTCGCTACCGCCTGCTCGAGTTCCGCGATCGCGGCATCGACCGAGCTGGAGGCCTCGTGGCTGTCCGGGCGCTTGGGGCTTACATCGACGCGTTGCGCCGGGCCCAGAACCAGCCTGTCATTGCCTTGTCGGACCTCGACCGCCGTCATCTGGCCTCCATCTTCGGAGATCAGGCGCCGGATAGAGGCCAGAACGTCCTGAATATCCGCATGTGAGGTGGTGTCAGACATGATGGTGACCTTCCCTTTCCGCCTGACAGTCTAGTCCTTGCGCCGTGGCTTCACAACCAGGACGCGATCAGTTCTTGCCGATCGCCTTCAGAACACGGTCCAGGCTGTCCCCCTGAATCGAAGTCGCCGGTGCGGACCGGACTGCGTTGTAATACGCTTCCGCGTCATAGATCGGGACGTTCAGGCCAAGATTCTCGGCCGTCAGAAGCCCCATCGAGGCCAGAAGCGAATAATAGGCAACCTGCAGGTTGGCCTGGGCCTGGATCCGGTTGGCACGCGCATCCAGAAGCGATTGTTCGGCGTCCAGAACGTCCAGCGTGGTCCGGGCGCCCAGCTTGGCCTCCTCGCGCACGCCGTCATAGGCGATCTGGGCCGCCTGTACCTGTTGCTCGGTCGCTTTGATCTGGGCGCGCGCGACCTCGATATCCGCCCATGTGGCGGCGACGTTCTGGGAAACGTTGACGCTGGTCTGCAGCAAAGCGGCCCGCGCGGCTTCGCGGTTGGCAACGGCCTTGCGCTGTGCCGAGGCAAGCGCCCCACCGGAATAGATCGTCTGGCTGAGGCTGAGACCAAGCGCGGCGGCCTCGGTGCCGCCTTCGGTCAGGCTGACGCCGGCGGTGCCGGTCAGATTGGGACGACGCTGGGCGGCGGCAAGAGAGACGCCAAGATCGGCGCCCTTTGCCTGATACTGGGCCTGCAGGATTGCCGGATGGGAACGCTGCGCGATCCTCTGCGCTTCGGCCAGCGTGGCAGGCAGCGCAGGCGGCTTTGGCGCACCCGCCAGAGGACCTGGATAATGCCCGGTCGCGGCCTTGTAGGATTCGCGCGCAACGGCCAGCTGCCCGCGCGCAGCCGCCAGCGCGGCCCGCGCGGCGGCAAGACGTGCCTCGGCCAGCGCGACATCGGTGCGGGTGACTTCGCCCACCTCGAACTGATCCCGCGTGGCACGCAGCGTTTCGTTTAGTACACGGACCGAGTTTTCGTTGATCGCGACATTTTCAAGCGCGCTGCGCAGGCCGAAATAGGCCGATACGGCCGACAGCAGAACGTCCTGTTCGACGCTGACCAAAGCCTGGCGCGTCGCCAGAACCGCCTGTTCGGCAATCTGGATGCCCAGCTGATTGCGACCGAAGTCGAACAGCGTCATCTGGGCCTGAAGGGCAAGCGAGGCGGTCGAGGACCGGCCCGCCGGCGTATCCGTCCAGTCCCAGTCGGCAACCCATTGCAACACCGGGCGCAGTTTGGCGACCGCGCCCGCGACGTCTTCGTCCGCGGCGCGAAGAACCGCCCGGTTCTGCTCGATCAGGTTCGAGTTGCGATAGGCCGAGGCCAGCGCGTCGGCCAGGGTTTCCGCCTGTGCCGGAACCGCCCCGAACACGCCCACGGCCATCAGGCACGAGGCGATCACGGATCTTGCCGCCTTCAGAAACATGTCGAGATCTCCCTTGCCTGCGTGCTCGTCGACCCGTTGGTGCGTCACAGGGCGAATGCGCGGTCCCTTTCAAAGCCCGGAAGCACCGGCGCGGCCGCGTTGAAGCCGAATCGCCAGGCCACCTTGCCGTCGGTCTTGATGCCGATGCGGCATGTCCCCAGCGCATGTTCCATGAAGATGCAGCCGATACGCCCGCCTTCCTTGAGTTGATCGAGGATCACCTGCGGCACGGTTTCGGCCGCGCCTTCGACGACGATGACGTCATAGGGGCCATGCTTGGCCGCACCCTCGGCAAGCTTGCCCTCGATCACGGCGACATTGTCCACCCCCGCAGCCGACAGACGCGCCTCGGCTTCGCGGGCCATCTCGGGGTCTTCCTCGACCGCGACCACGGCATCGGCCAGCCGCGCGATGACAGCCGAGGAATAGCCATAGGCGCAGCCCAGATCCAGAACCACTTCCTCGGGCTGGATGTCCAGCGCATCCAGCATCTTGGCAAAGCTGCGCGGTTCAAGGATCACGCGGCCATTGCCCAGTTCGATATTCGTGCCGACATAGGCGGCCTCGCGCAGCCGGGCGGGAACGAAGTCCTCCTTGGGCACCTCCAGCATCGCCGCGATGATCGGGAACTTCGTCACGTCGTTGGGGCGCACCTGGCTGTCCACCATCATCTCACGGCGCAAGGCAAAATCGGCCATCGGCAGAGCTCATCGATCTGTTGCTTGACTGGTCCACACTTGCCACAGATCGCAGGGGGTCGCAACGGGGCAAGCCCCCGGGAAGCTGCGACCTGCGGTCCTACAGCAACCCTTCGCTGCGGAAACTGACCTCGCGCGACTTGCCGATCACCAGATGGTCGTGCAGCACGATCCCCATGATCGCGGCGGCCTGCCGGATCTGGGCGGTCACGGCGATGTCGGCCTCGGATGGCGTGGGATCGCCCGAAGGGTGATTGTGCACAAGGATCAGCGCCGATGCGTTCAGTTCCAGCGCGCGCTTGACGACCTCGCGCGGATAGACGGGCACGTGATCGACCGTGCCGCGGGCCTGTTCTTCGTCGGCGATCAGAACGTTTTTCCGGTCCAGATAGAGCACGCGGAACTGTTCGATTTCGCGATGCGCCATCGATGTGCGGCAATAATCCAGAAGCGCGTCCCACGACGACAGCACCGGGCGGTGGATGACCCGCGCCCGGGCCAGCCGATGCGCGGCGGCCTCGACGATCTTCAGTTCCTGCACGACCGATTCGCCGACGCCCTTGACCTCGCGCAGCCGCGCCGGAGAGGCCGAGAGCACGCGGTTGAAATCGCCAAAGCGATCCAGCAGGCGGCGGGCCAGCGGCTTGACGTCCTGCCGGGGGATGGCGCGAAACAGGACCAGTTCCAGCAATTCGTAGTCCGGCATCGCCTCGGCCCCGCCACGCATGAACCGTTCGCGCAGGCGGCGGCGGTGGTCCTTGATGTAGGACGGCAGGCGGCCCGAGGGCAGCGGTGCAAGTTCGGCCTCGTCGCTGTCGAACAGCGGCATCGGCGCTTCATGGAAAGCGGGCGTTCTGGTCATGGCGGCAGAATTCCGCGCCATGGTTTAGGAATGATTAACGCGCGCGCCGGGGCATGCCGGTCGGGCCCGGCACGATAAAGGGGCGCGGAAACCGCGCCCCCCGAACCGCCTGTCCGTATCAGGGCGCTCAGCCCTTCATGCCGTCCCAGAAGCTGCGCACCTTCGAGAAGAAGGACGAGCCTTCGGGGTTGTTGTCCTTGCTGAGCTTCTCGAACTCGTGCAGCAATTCCTTCTGACGCGCGGTCAGGTTTACCGGCGTCTCGACCGCGACTTCGATGAACATGTCGCCGACGCCACCGCCGCGAAGGGCCGGCATGCCCTTGCCACGCAGCCGCATCTGGCGCCCGGTCTGGGTGCCGGCGGGGATCTTCACCTTGACGCGTCCCCCGTCGATCGTCGGTACCTCGACCTCGCCACCAAGGGCGGCGGTGGTCATTGGCACCGGCACGCGGCAATACAGGTTCACCCCGTCGCGCTGGAAGATCGGGTGATCCTTGACCTCGATGAAGATGTAGAGATCGCCGGGCGGCCCGCCGCGCAGGCCGGCCTCGCCCTCGCCCGCAAGACGGATCCGGGTGCCCGTCTCGACGCCGGGCGGGATGTTCACCGACAATTGGCGCTGGCGTTCGATCCGGCCCGTGCCATGGCAGGCGCGACAGGGATTCTTGATCGTCTGGCCCATCCCGCCACAGGTCGGGCAGGTCCGTTCGATGGTGAAGAAGCCCTGGCTGGCACGCACCTTGCCCATGCCCGAACAGGTCGGGCAGGTCGTCGGTTCGGCCCCGCCTTCAGCCCCCGTTCCGTTGCATTCGGTGCACGGCACGGAACTGGGCACCGTGATCGCCTTCTGCGTGCCGCGATAGGCCTCTTCCAGCGTCACGCGCAGATTGTATCGCAGGTCATTTCCGCGTTGTGCGCGGTTGCGCGACCCGCCGCCGCCCATGAAGTCGCCGAACAGGTCCTCGAACACGTCCGAGAAGGCCGAGGCGAAGTCGGCGTGATGCGCTTGCCGACCATAGCCACTGCCGCCGCCCCCCATTCCGCCCTCGAAGGCCGCATGGCCAAAGCGGTCATAGGCAGCCCGCTTGGTTTCGTCCTTCAGGACGTCATAGGCCTCGTTGACCTCCTTGAAGAGCGCCTCGGCATCCGGATTGTCCTGGTTGCGATCGGGATGAAGTTCCTTCGCCTTCTTGCGATAGGCCTTCTTGATCTCTTCGGCTGTTGCGCCGCGCGAGACGCCCAGAACTTCGTAATAGTCGCGTTTCGCCATTCGTCACCCCCATGGGAACGCGCAGGCCGACCCGACCCATCCGGTCGGGCCGGCCCGTTGGTTCCGGTCGCCTTACTTGCGCTTGTCGCCGTCGAGATCCTCGAACTCGGCATCGACGATCTCGTCATCGACGTCACGCGGATTGTCATCCGTCGATCCGGCCTTTTCGGCCTCGGCCTGGCTGGCCTTGTAGATGGCCTCGCCCAGCTTCATCGACGCTTCGGTGACGTTCTGGATACCGGCCTTGATCTTGCCGGCGTCCTCGGTCTTCAGCGCCTCTTCCAGCGCGCCGATGGCCAGTTCGATCGCCTCGACGGTCGAGCTGTCGACCTTGTCGCCATGTTCCTCGATCGCCTTGCGGGTCGAATGAATCAGGCTTTCGGCCTGGTTCTTGGCTTCGACCAGTTCGCGCCGCTTGCGGTCGGCCTCGGCATTCGCCTCGGCTTCCTTGATCATGCGCTGGATGTCTTCATCCGACAGGCCGCCGGAAGCCTGGATCGTGATCCGCTGCTCCTTGCCGGTGGCCTTGTCCTTGGCCGAGACATGCACGATGCCGTTGGCGTCGATATCGAAGGTGACCTCGATCTGCGGCACGCCGCGCGGTGCCGGCGGGATGCCTTCCAGATTGAACTGGCCAAGCAGCTTGTTGTCCGCCGCCATCTCGCGTTCGCCCTGGAAGACGCGGATCGTCACGGCCGACTGGTTGTCCTCGGCGGTCGAGAAGATCTGGCTCTTCTTCGTCGGGATCGTGGTGTTGCGGTCGATCAGCCGGGTGAAGACGCCGCCCAGCGTCTCGATACCCAGACTCAGCGGCGTCACGTCCAGCAGCACGACGTCCTTGACGTCGCCCTGCAGCACACCAGCCTGGATCGCCGCACCCAGCGCCACGACCTCGTCGGGGTTCACGCCCTTGTGCGGTTCCTTGCCGAAGAAGTTGGTCACTTCCTCGATCACCTTGGGCATCCGCGTCATGCCGCCGACCAGCACGACCTCGTCGATATCGGCCTTCGTCAGACCGGCATCCTTCAGCGCGGCCTCGCAGGGCTTGAGCGACCGCTTGATCAGGTCACTGACCAGGCTTTCCAGCTTGGCGCGCGTCAGCTTCATCACCAGGTGCAGCGGCTGCCCGGTGTTCTTGTCCATGCTGATGAACGGCTGGTTGATCTCGGTCTGCGTGGCCGAGGACAGCTCGATCTTGGCCTTCTCGGCGGCTTCCTTCAGCCGCTGCAGCGCCATCTTGTCCAGGCTGAGATCGACGCCATGCTCTTTCTTGAATTCGTCAACCAGGTAGTTGACGATGCGCATGTCGAAGTCCTCGCCACCCAGGAAGGTGTCGCCGTTGGTGGACTTCACCTCGAACAGGCCGTCGTCGATCTCGAGGATCGTGATGTCGAAGGTACCACCGCCAAGGTCATAGACGGCGATCGTCTTGGCCTCTTTCTTGTCCAGGCCATAGGCCAGCGCCGCGGCGGTCGGCTCGTTGATGATGCGCAGGACTTCAAGCCCGGCGATCTTGCCGGCATCCTTGGTGGCCTGACGCTGGGCGTCGTTGAAATAGGCCGGGACGGTGATGACCGCCTGGGTGACCTTTTCACCCAGATAGTTTTCGGCCGTCTCCTTCATCTTCTGCAGGATCATGGCGCTGATCTGGGCGGGGCTGTACTTTTCGCCCTTCACCTCGACCCAGGCATCGCCGTTGCCGCCGTCCACGATCTTGTAGGGGACAAGCTTCTTGTCCTTTTCGACTTCGGGGTCGTCGATGCGCCGGCCGATCAGGCGCTTGACGGCATAGATCGTGTTCGTGGGGTTGGTGACCGCCTGCCGCTTGGCCGGCTGGCCGACCAGGATTTCATTGTCCGTGAAGGCCACAACCGAGGGCGTCGTACGCGCGCCCTCCGCGTTTTCGATCACGCGCGGCTGCGCACCGTCCATGATGGCGACGCACGAGTTCGTGGTCCCAAGGTCAATCCCGATCACTTTAGCCATTTTTTGTACCTTTCCTTCGGCGATGATGTGGAGCCAGGTCCTGATGAGGCCCCCAGCCCCGATCCCAATGTTGCGGCCCGGGCTTGACCTGCCCCGACCGGGTTCGTGCGGTATATAAGTAGCCCCCATTGGCCCTGCAAGCATCGGCGCGCTACGGAAGGCAAGTGATAATGCAAGACAGGACGACCCCGCCCCGGGAGATCCCGGAACGCCCAAGGCCTTCGGCCATCATCCGCGGAGCCGAGTTGCACGCCGGCTATCTGTCGCACGAGGAACAGTTGCGCATGGTCAAAGATCTGCGCGCGCTCGTGGCGGCGGCGCCGCTCTTTTCGCCCGTGACGCGCTGGGGCAAGGAGATGTCGGTGCGCATGACCTCGGCCGGCCGTTATGGCTGGTATTCCGACAGGCGCGGGTATCGCTATGTCGATCGCCACCCGGATGGCCGGGCGTGGCCAGCCATCCCTGACAGCGTGTTGGCCGTCTGGCGCGCGCTGGTCAGTCGCGAACGCGACCCGGATTGCTGTCTGGTCAATTTCTATGGTCCCGACGCGCGGATGGGCCTGCACCAGGACCGGGACGAGGCCGACTTTTCCTGGCCCGTCCTGTCGATCAGCCTGGGCGACGATGCGCGGTTCCGCATTGGCGGCACCCAACGCGGGGACCGGACCGAAAGCTTCTGGCTGCGTTCGGGCGATGTGCTGATCCTTGGTGGCGCGGCGCGGCTGGCCTACCATGGCATTGACCGGGTCGCGCCCGGCACATCGGCGCTGTTGCGCGAAGGCGGAAGGATCAACCTGACGCTGCGGGTGGTGGATTAGGCTGCGGGCCCGGCGGTCGCGGATCAGCGCGCCTTGCCCCAGCTGACCGAGGCGTGTTGCCGCGTGTACCATTCGCCCAGCAGGCCGATCGTGAACAGCGTGAAGCTGACCCAGATCGGATAGGACAGGGATGTCTTCATCGGTGTGTAGTTGAGAAACGCGTATCCACGTGCCTGGTCGATGATGTGAAACAGCGGGTTCCACGCGAACATGTAGAACATCGTGAAGCCAAGCTGGTTGGCCACGAACATCTTGCCCGAAAAGAACATGTTCATCCGCTTGTACACGGTACTCAGAATGCTCGTGAGGTTGGGAAACCACGGCTTCAGCGCCAGCAGGACCATCCCCACGGCGACACCGTTGGCCCAGGCCAGGATCATCACCCCCAGCGTGCCGATCGGATCGTCGATATCCACGCGCCCGAAGGCCAGATCATAGGCCAGCAGGATCAGGATGACCGACAGGATCTGGGTATAGAGCGAGGCAAGCGCCGCCGAGAAGATCGCGATCGCCGTGTTCATCGGCGCATGCAGCATCATCGCCGATGTCGGTCCCTCGGCGCCGGCAACCGCGCCGACCGTCTTGATGTTGATCATGAACACGAAGATGCCCGACAGCAGATAGACGATGAAATCGCCCCGCAGCGCCATGCTGCGCATGCCGAACAGGCTGAACATCAGGTAAAAGGCGGCCAGCATGATCAGCGTCTGCAGCACCGTCATCGCCAGCGCCATCAGCGCGTGGCGATGCCCCTTGCGTATCGTTCGCACGGTGTTGTGGTAAATCAGTTCGGCGATCTGCCACGCTGCCGCGCCGCGCGATCTGGGGGTTTCGGTCGAGAACATGCCTTCCCGTCGCTCCATTTCCGGCTGTTCTGGCGCCGGTTGGCCAATCATGAACGGCAAAGCTTGCCGTTTCCTTGCCGTCGCATCATAAGGTTGTCGTCCTGACCGATCAATCGCAGTCCGGGGAGCAGCAATTTTGGACCACGATCGCCTGTTTCATGTGATGCGCCGCCTTGCCCTGCAGGCGGGCGAGCGGATCATGCAGATCTACGACTCACCCGATTTCGAGGTGCGCGCCAAGGCCGACGCCAGCCCCGTGACCGAAGCCGACGAGGCTGCCGATGCGCTGATTTCCGAGGGACTTTCCGAGGCCTTCCCCTCGCTTCCGCTGGTGACAGAGGAACAGGCCGAAAGTCATGACCAGGATGTCTCGACCTTCCTGATCGTCGATCCTCTGGATGGTACCAAGGAATTCGTCCAGCGCCGAGGCGACTTCACGGTCAATATCGCCTATGTCGAAAACTGCCTGCCTGTTCGCGGCGTGGTCTATGCGCCTGCCAAGGGGCGGCTGTTCTATACACTGCCCGACGGTCGGTCGGTGGAAGAAAGGGGCCCGTTCGATCTGGATACCCCTGGCGAACAGGTGCCGATTTCCGTGTCGGTCCCCGACAACCGCGCGCTGATGGTGGTGGCATCCAAGTCGCACCGCGACCAGGCGACGGACGATTATATCGCGCGTTATGCCGTCAAGGACATGAAGAGCGCGGGCTCGAGCCTGAAATTCTGCCTGGTCGCCACGGGCGAGGCGGATCTTTATCCGCGGCTCGGCCGGACGATGGAATGGGATACGGCCGCTGGCGATGCGGTGCTGCGCGGCGCGGGCGGCGAGGTCGTTCGCTTTGATGACCACACGCCGCTGACCTATGGCAAGCCGGGTTTCGAGAACCCGTTCTTCATTGCCTATGCGCCGGGCGTCCTGCTGGTGAAGTGATGAGTGTTCTCATCGTCATCCCCGCGCGCCATGCGTCCAGCCGCTATCCAGGCAAGCCGCTTGTCGAACTGCGTGGCGCCGGGGGCGAGGCGCGCAGCCTGATCCGGCGCAGCTGGGAGGCCGCCCGCGCGGTGTCCGGTGTGGATCGGGTCGTCGTGGCCACCGATGACGCGCGGATCCGCGACCATGTCGCGGCATTTGGCGGCGAGGTCGTCATGACCAGCCCGGATTGCCGGAACGGAACCGAACGCTGTGCCGAGGCCCATGCGACGCTGGGCGGCGGTTACGATATCGTCGTCAACCTGCAGGGGGATGCGCCGCTGACCCCGCACTGGTTCGTCGAGGATCTGATCGCTGGATTGCGCGCCAATCCGCAGGCCGAACTGGCAACGCCGGTCCTGCGCTGCGACGGGCGCGCGCTGAACGGCTTTCTCGAGGACCGGCGCGCGGGCCGTGTCGGTGGCACGACCGCGGTGTTTGGCGCCGGCGGGCGGGCGTTGTATTTCTCGAAGGAAGTCATTCCCTTCACCGGCCGGACCTATGCGGACGACGCGCCGACGCCGGTCTTCCACCATGTCGGCGTCTATGCCTATCGGCCGGACGCGCTGGCAGCGTATCCATCGTGGCCCGTCGGGCCGCTGGAGGAGCTCGAGGGGCTGGAGCAGTTGCGTTTCCTCGAGCAGGGCCGCCATGTGCTGTGTGTCGAGGTCGAGTCCCGCGGCCGCGTCTTCTGGGAGCTGAACAACCCCGAAGACGTCCCCCGGATCGAATCCATGCTGGCCGAGATGGGGCTTGAATAGGGGATGAACCGGCCGGTGGATTTGCGACTCCATTTCGCCCATTTGGCGGTCTATGCTGTGTCGCGATACTTGTCCGGCCTGCTTTCGGGCGGATGTGAGGTTCAAATTCCGATGGGCCGGTTGGAAGCGGCCAGTTGACGTATTCGAGTAAAGGATTGCAAGTCGATGAAACGCAAGGTCACCAAGGCGGTCTTTCCCGTCGCGGGTCTGGGAACGCGGTTCCTGCCCGCGACCAAGTCGATCCCGAAGGAGATCATGACCCTGGTCGATCGCCCGCTGATCCAGTACGCCATCGACGAGGCGCGCGCGGCCGGCATCCGGGAATTCATCTTCGTGACCTCGCGCGGAAAGAGCGCGCTTGAAGATTATTTCGATCACGCCAACGAACTCGAGGCGCATCTCAAGCGCAACGGCAAGCAGGACCTTCTGGATGTCCTGCGCACGACGAACATGGAATCGGGGGCGATTGCCTATATCCGGCAGCACAAGGCGCTGGGCCTTGGCCATGCGGTGTGGTGCGCGCGGCGCCTGATCGGGAACGAGCCCTTTGCCGTGATCCTGCCCGACGATGTGATCGCGGCCGAAAAGCCCTGCCTGCAACAGATGGTCGAGGCGCATGGCGAGACCGGCGGTTGCATGGTGGCCGCGATGGAGGTCCCGCCGGAAAAGAGCCCGTCCTATGGCATCCTGGATGTCGAGAGCGACTCGGGCACGCTGGTTTCGGTCAAGGGCATGGTGGAAAAGCCCGCCGTCGAAGATGCGCCATCGAACCTCGCCGTGATCGGACGCTATATCCTGACACCCAGGGTGCTGCAGCACCTGAACCGCATCAAGAGCGGCGCGGGCGGCGAGATCCAGCTGACCGACGCGATTTCCGAGGAGATCCGCCGCGGCGGAAAGGTCTTTGGCCTGCGATTCGACGGTCAGCGGTTCGATTGCGGCTCCAAGGCCGGCTTCCTGCAGGCGACCGTGGCCTTCGGACTGGCCCGGCCCGAGCTGCGGGACGAGCTGATGAGCTTCCTCGTCGGCATTACCTCGATGCGCAACGCCGCAGAGTAGAGTCCGATGGTTGATCATGTCCTGGTTACCGGTGGCGCGGGTTATATCGGCTCGCATGCCTGCAAGGCGCTGGCGCGGGCCGGGTACGTGCCCGTGACCTTCGACAATCTCTCGACCGGATGGCGTGATGCCGTGCGCTTCGGGCCGCTGGAAGAGGGCGATCTGATGGACCGCGCCCGTCTGGACCAGGTCTTTGCCCGCTGGAAACCGGTTGCGGTGATGCATTTTGCAGCGCTCAGCCTTGTCGGCGACGCGATGCGTGACCCCGCGACCTATTGGCGCCAGAACGTGACCGGCGCACTGAACCTGATCGAGGCCGCGCTGGCGGCCGAGTGCCGCGACTTCGTCTTTTCCTCGACCTGTGCGACCTATGGCGATCAGGATGGCGTGCTGCTCGACGAGGATTCGGTCCAGCGGCCGCTCAATGCCTATGGCAAGTCGAAGCTGGCCATCGAACAGATGTTGGGCGATTTCGGCGCATCCCATGGCCTCAACAGCGTGATCTTCCGCTATTTCAACGTGGCCGGCGCCGATCTCGAGGCCGAGATCGGCGAATTCCACCGTCCCGAAACGCACCTGATCCCGTTGATCCTGGATGCGATCGACGGACGCCGACCCGCCCTGACGGTCTTTGGCACCGATTACCCGACGCGCGACGGAACCTGCGTGCGCGACTATGTCCACGTGTCCGACCTGATCGATGCCCATGTCGCCGGGCTCGGCTGGCTGCGCGAGGGGCGCGGCAGCCGCGTGTTCTGCCTGGGTACGGGCCAGGGCTTCACCGTGCGCGAGGTGATCGAACAGGCCAAGCTGGTCACGGGCCGAGACGTTCCGGTGACATACGGGCCGCGCCGGGCAGGCGACGCCGTCAGCCTTGTCTGCGGCTCCGAGCGCGCGGCGCGCGAGCTGGGCTGGAAGCCGGCGCGGTCCAATCTGGCCGCGATGATCGAGGATGCGTGGCGCTGGCATCAAGGACCGGGCTACAGCGCCTGAATTTCCAAGTGTTTACCACGGCAGCCGCAGGGCATATTGTGCCTTGGGGAAGAGGAACGCGATAGTGAACCGGCGGGTCGGCTGGCCCGTTCCGCCGCGGTGAAGGAGCATCTTGGGCATCTGGGATCGATACCGATTGCGGCTGAGGCGCAAGCGTCTGCGCTGGCGCGCGTTCCGCAGGCGCCGCGACCTGACCCCGCTTGCCGATCGGACCGGACGCATCCGCCCCGGCGACATTCTGCTGGCGACGACTTTGCGCAATGAAGCGCGGATCCTGCCATGGTTCCTGGACTATTATCGCAAGCTGGGGGTCGCGCATTTCCTGGTGGTCGACAACGGCTCGGATGATGGCTCGGTCGAGCTTCTGGCGCGGCAGGACGACGTGTCGCTGTGGCAGACCCGGTCCAGCTATCGCGAGGCGCGCTTCGGCATGGACTGGCTGAACTGGATCCTGATGCGCCACGCCACGGGCCATTGGGTTCTGACCGTCGATGCGGACGAGTTCTTGGTCTACCCCTTCTGTGACACGCGCCCGCTGCGTGCGCTGACCGACTGGCTGGACGATTGCCGGCTGCGCGCCTATCCGGCCATGCTGCTGGACATGTATCCCGACCGCCCCCTGGGAGATGTCGCGTACCAGCCGGGCGAGGATCCGTTCAGGACGGCCTGCTGGTTCGATGGCGGCAATTACATGATCTCTGTCAATCCGCTTTACCGGAACCTGTGGATCCAGGGCGGGCCGCGGGCGCGCGTGATGTTCCCGGATCGGCCGGAACAGGCCCCATCGCTGAACAAGATACCTCTGGTTCGCTGGCGCTGGCCCTATTGCTATGCCAGCTCGACGCATATGTTGCTGCCGTGCGGCCTGAACCTGACCTATGACGATTCGGGCGGCGAGAAGCCTTCGGGCTGCCTGTTGCACGCGAAGTTCGTGGCCGATTACGGCCGCAAGGTGACCGAAGAGCTTGAACGGGGCGAGCATTTCGCGGACAGCCGCGAATATCAGGCCTATGCCGATGCCCTGCACGACCGGCAGATGCTGTGGTGCGAATGGTCCCAGAAATATGTCGGCTGGCGCCAGCTGGAACTGATGGGCCTAATGTCCAAGGGCAGCTGGGCATGACTGCGACATGCGATGCGCGGCTGGGCTTCGTGATGTTGTGCCACACGGCACTCCACCGGGCGGCGCAGGTTGCGCGCCATCTGGCGCAGGCAGGCTGCCCGATCGTGATCCATGTAGATGCCCGCGTGCCCGCACCACGATTTTCGCGGCTGGTCGCAGAGCTGTCGGATCTGGACTGCGTCAGCTTTTCCCCGCGGCATGCGTGCGAATGGGGGTCGTTCGGTCTTGTCTCGGCGACACGATCGGCCGCGCGGCAGATGCTCGACCGTCACCCATCGGTGCGCCATGTCTATCTGTGCTCGGGGGCCTGCCTGCCGCTTCGTCCGGTTGCCGAGCTGATCGACTATCTCGATGCGCGACCCGATACCGACTTCATCGAGAGCGTCACGACGCCGGACGTGAACTGGACGGTCGGCGGGCTCGAGGCCGAGCGGTTTTCGCTGTACTTCCCCTTCAACTGGCGGTCGCAGCGAAAGCTGTTCGATCTGTCTGTCAGCCTGCAAAGAAGACTGGGCGTCCGCCGCCGCTTGCCGGACGGGATCGTGCCCCATCTGGGCAGCCAGTGGTGGTGCCTGACGCGCAGGACCTTGTCTGCGATCCTGGATGACCCCGATCGGACGCGGATCGACAGGTTTTTCCGCTGGGTCTGGATTCCCGATGAAAGCTATTTCCAGACCATGGCGCGGCGCTGGTCCGACAGGATCGAAAGCCGTTCGCTGACGCTGTCCAAGTTCGACGTCAACGGCCGGCCGCACATCTTCTATGACGACCACCTGCAGCTTCTTCGCAGGTCGGACTGCTTCTTTGCGCGCAAGATCTGGCCCGGCGCGGATCGGCTGTACCAGGCATTTCTTTCCGCTGACCCAAGCGGACGGACGCGCGCCGATCCGGATCCCGGGCGGATCGACAGGCTGTTTTCACGCGCGGTCGAACGTCGGATGCGCGGCCGACCGGGCCTGTACATGCAAAGCCGTTTTCCCAGACAGGACCATGAGAACGGCAAGACCGCCGGTCCATATTCGGTCTTTCACGGGTTCTCGGATCTGTTCGAGGATTTCGACAGCTGGCTGACAAAGGTTACGGGGCATCGTGTCCACGGCCACCTCTTTGCCCCCGGCCGGGCCGAGTTCGCCGGTGGCGCACGCATATTCAAGGGCTGTCTGAGCGATTCTGCCGCCTTGCGCGACTACAACCCGCGCGCCTTTCTGACCAACCTGATATGGAACAATCGTGGCGAACGTCAGTGTTTCCAGTTCAGCCCGCGCGACAATCAGGCCTGCAACTGGTTCATGGCCACGGATGCGAACGCGCAGATTTCGGTCATCACCGGTGCCTGGGTGATTCCGCTGATGCAGCGCGAGGATGATTTCGCCACGATCAAGGCCGAGGCGGCGCGTCTTCAACGCATCGAAAGCCACCATGTGGACATCTTGCGGTCGATGTATGTCAAGGCGCGGGTGCGCATCTGGTCGCTGGCAGACATGGTCGAAAACCCGATCGAACCCTTGCAGGAAATCCTGGACGAGATCCTGCCGCGCGGTTTTCCCGCCGTGACCGAAGTGCCGCGCATGGTCGATCTGGGGGGGCTGCCCGAATTCCTGCAACGGCTGAAGAATGCCGGGATGCAGCCAAAGCTGATCGGCGATTTCCCTGCCGTCCGCCCGCATCCGGTTGGCAGAACGTCCGATCGCCCCAGGATCGTGCAATAGGAAGGCCCAATGCAGCGCTTCGACTATTTCGTGATTCTCGCCGAGATGCGCACCGGTTCCAACCTGCTGGAGGCGACGCTGGAGCAGGTCGAGGACATCCATTGCCACGGCGAAGCCTTCAACCCGGATCATCTTGGAAGGCCGGGCGCCAGACGGCTTCTGGGCATGACCATGCCCGAGCGAATCAAGAACCCGCTTGCCCTGCTTGACCGGATCCGCAATGCGCCGGGCCTGAACGGGTTCCGGTTCTTCTTCGACCACGATCCCCGGGTCGTGGACAGCTTTCTGAACGATCCGCGCTGCGCAAAGATCGTGCTGACCCGCAACCCGGTGGATTCCTATGTCAGCCTGAAGATCGCCTATAACACCAATCGCTGGCGGCTGAGCGACGTGCGTGACCGGATCGAATGGAAACCACCCTTCAAGCCGGCCGAGTTCGAGGCCTTCCTGCGGGAACGGCAGGAATTCCAGCTGCGCGTTCTTCGGGCATTGCAGGTGACGGGACAGACGGCCTTTTACCTGGATTACGAAGACGCGCTGGAAGTCGACGTGATAAATGGCCTGCTGTCCTTTCTTGGGGTCGAGTCGCGTGTCGCTACGCTTGCGCCCGGAATGATCCGACAGAACCCCGAGCCGCCCGAAGACAAGGTCCGAAACCCCGGCGAGATGCGCGCCGCGCTGAAGGAAATCGACTGGGCCAATCTGTCGCGCACCCCGAATTTCGAACCGCGCCGGGGCCCCGGCGTGCCGCGTCACGTGGCGGCGCGCGGGGCGGGGCTGGTCTTCATGCCGATCCTGCCCAACTGCGATCGACCGCTGCGCGACTGGCTTGCAGGGCTGGGGGATGAACCCGGGCTTGTCGAAGGATTCTCGCAAAAGACCCTGCGGACCTGGCTGCGGCGCAATCCGCGTCACAGATTCTTCACCGTCCTGCGTCATCCCGTCACGCGCGCGAATGAATGCCTTGCCGCATTGCTGCGGCGCGACGATCTGGCCGACATCCGCGCGATCTTGCGGTCCCACCACGACGTGGCGCTGCCCGAAGAGGATGCGCGGGATGCGCCGATTGCGCCGGACGAATGGCGCGCGATGCTGCTGGCCTTCCTGCGCTTCGTGAAGGCCAACCTGAATGGCCAGACGGCCGTTCGTCAGGACCTGCTCTGGGCCAGCCAGATCGGCGTGATCCAGGGATTTTCGCAATTCGCCCCTCCCGATCTGGTCTGCCGAGAGGAGGAGCTGCACCGCAACCTTGCTCAGCTGGCGCGCAGTGTCGGCGTCAGGCCGGGCGAACCGCCTGCGGCTCTCGAGCAGCTGGCACCCCATCCCGCCAAGGCTGTGGCCGACGAAGAGATCGAGGACGCCGCCCGCGCAGCCTGGCCCAGGGATTACCTGGTCCTTGGCTTCGGCCGCTGGCGGCTTTAGCGGCCAGCGCAAATCGATCGGGCGCCGGCCTTGGCCGGCGCCCGTCCGATTTGGTTGGGGCAGCGATCAGGCAGCCTTGCTGGCCTGCGATTCGGTCATGATCGCATGCAGCGTTGCCGGTGCGTCATTGGCGCGCAGCTTGGCGCAGATGGCTTCGTCGCGCAGCGTGCGCGATACCGTTGCCAGGGCCTTGAGGTGCTCGACCCCCGAATCCTTCGGCGCGAACAGGCCAAAGATCAGATCGACCGGCTGGCGATCGATCGAGTCGAAATCCAGCGGTTTCTCGAGCTTGATGAACACACCCACGACACGATCGAGGTTTTCCAGCCGCGCATGCGGCAAGGCAACGCCATGCCCGACACCCGTCGGCCCAAGGCTTTCACGTTCCTGCAGGGCGTCCACGGCCTCTGCACTGTCGATGCCATAGACCGTGTGCGCCGTTTCGGCGAGCTCGTGAAAAAGCCGCTTCTTGCTGCTGGCCTGAGACAGGACCCGAACAGCCGCCGGGTCCAGGAAACTGGATATGTCCATCTGTCCTAACCGTTCATGCACCGTTCAACCGGTGCCCTATCTGTTGGCCGAGGTGTCGATCCAGCCAATGTTCCCATCTTCCCGGCGGTGGACGACACCCACGCCACCGGTCTTTTCGTCCCGAAACACAAGAAGCGGCGCCCCTGCCAGTTCCATCTGCATCACCGCCTCGCCGACCGAAAGCGAAGGAATCCGCGTTTCCGTCTCGGCGATGATGATGGGCTGCAAGTCCTCGGGCTCGGCCTCGGCCGCTTCTCCATTCGCGGCGAGCACATACATGGAGGCTTCGGCAAATTCAACCGGCTGTGCGCGTTCGCGGTGGTGGTCCCGCAGGCGACGCTTGTAGCGGCGCAGCTGCTTGTCCATCTTTTCGCGGCAATCCTCGAAAGCGGCATAGATCTCGGTCGCGCGGCCCTTGGCCGAGACGTTCAGCCCGGTGGACAGGTGCACCGTTGCCTCGCAGACGAAGTAATGCGCATCGCGCGAAAAGATCACGGTGCCATCCGTCGGACGCAGGGAATATTTCTCCAGCGTCTCGGTCAGTTCGCTCTTCACATGGGTCTGAAGCGCTTCGCCGATCTCGATTTGCCGGCCACTGATCTTGTATCGCATGACACCTCCTGTGAGTTTTGCACACCCGGTTCAGCGGCAGGGCCGCCGATGGGTATGCTTTACGGATTCTTTTGGTTTTTCAAATGCCTGCAGTCCGCCACAGCCCCGTTTGGGGTGCCTTTTGGGCGCCGTCGCCCGTGGGATGAGGGTATGCGCATGCATTTGCGATATTTGGCGACAGTTCGACGTGCCATGTCAACGCCTTCATTCTTCAACTGGGCGCGGATCGTCTCGTCCGCAAGGGGGGCGTCGGGGGATTCGGCGGCAATCAGCTGACGGATGCGCCGCTGGACATCGAATGCCGAAGGCGCCGGGCCGTTGCCGGTGTCGTTGCCCGGCACCGATCGGGAAAAGAAGGTTGCAAGCGCGAACACGCGTCCCTCGAACTCCAGGGCCTTGCCCGCGATCGCCCGTCCGACCGTCGATGGGTGCAGCGACAGGGCGGAGGCGACATCGCGTCGCGTCATCGGTTTGATGCGCTCGAACCCGCCGATGAAGAATTCGGCCTGCTCGTGCGCGATCAGCTCGCCGATCCGAATCAGCGTCGCCGATCGCGCCGAAAGCGCCGATGCGATTTCGACCGCCCGCCGGTGCAGGGCGACCAGATCGGCGTTCGATTGGGCCTCATCCGGCAGGCGCCGCACGCGAACCGCGGGCCACGCCTCGGCCACCGGCCGGACCGACAGCAGGCCGTCGGGGCTGCGCTGGATTGCGATTTCCGGGATCATCGGCAATGCGGGGTCGCCCTCGGCCTGCAGCGGCGCCGACGGCAGGGATCTCAGAAAATCGGCGATTCGCTCCAGTTCGCGCACCGGCAGGCCGGTGTCGCGGCGCAAGGCGGACCAGCGGCCTTCGGCCAGCTCGGTCAGCCGCTGGCAAAGCCGCTGCGCCAGATCCGGCGATATCCCGGTCTCGCGCAGCGATAGCGCCATGAATTCCTCGGCCGAGCGGGCGCCGATCCCGGTCGGCTCGCATGCCTGCAGGGCTGCCACCGCGCGATCAAGAACCGCATGCTCCAGGCCGAACCGTTCGGCGATCTCGTCAAGTTCCACATCCAGATAGCCGTCTTCGCGCAGCTCCTCGACCAGGAACAGGGCCACGGCTTCGGTGGTCCGGTCCAGGCCCTGCATCCGAATCTGATGGGCCAGGCTTTGCGCGATCGATTCCCCCGCGGCCGTCGTGGCAAGGGCGGCGTCGAGCGCGGCACCCGGAAGGCGACCGGGGCGAAAGGCCAGAAACGGGTTCGTTTCGGCCTCGTGGGCCAGGTCTTCGTGCAGATCGGGCAGGGGCAGGCGCAGCAGGGCAAGCGAGCGGCGCATTCCGGGGCTGAGCGCAAGCCGCGTCGTCAGGGTCTGCCGTGTCCGCGGGGCAAGGCTCATCCCCGGCCTCTGGCAGCGCCTCGGCGCGTGTCACGAAATGCGGAAGTTCTGGCCAAGATAGACGCGTCGGACATTGTCATCGCGCACGACCTCGTCTGCGGTGCCGCTCATCAGAACGCGGCCATCATGCAGGATATAGGCTCGATCGACGATTTCCAGCGTCTCGCGCACATTGTGGTCGGTGATCAGCACGCCGATGCCCCGCGATTTCAGATCGTGCACCAGATCGCGGATTTCGCTGACCGAGATCGGATCGACCCCGGCAAAGGGTTCGTCCAGCAACAGGTATTTCGGGTTCGAGGCCAGGCAGCGGGCAATCTCGACCCGCCTGCGTTCGCCGCCCGACAGCGCCAGCGCCGGAGCGCGGCGCAGATGGGTGATCGAGAAATCCGACAGCAGTTCCTCAAGCCGTTCGCGCCGCTTGTGGATGTCGCTTTCGACGATTTCAAGAATCGCCATGATGTTGTCTTCGACCGAAAGGCCTCGAAAGATCGACACTTCCTGCGGCAGATATCCGATGCCCAGCCGCGCCCGGCGATACATGGGCAGCAGCGTGACATCCATCCCGTCGATCAGCACCTGGCCGGCATCGGGGCGGATGAGCCCGGCGATGTTGTAAAAGCACGTCGTCTTGCCCGATCCGTTCGGGCCAAGCAGCGCCACGACCTCGCCGCGCGCCAGCTCGATCGAGACATCGCGGATGACCGGTCGGCGCCGATAGGACTTGCGCAGGTTGCGCACCGACAGTCCGGCGCCGCCATCCCTTGCGACCAGGTCGGGCAGGCCCGGCATCACTGCCCCCCCGGAACCAGGATGGTGCGCACGCGTCCCTCCATCCGGCCGGTGCCGGTGGCCAGATCGACGACCAGACGCTGACCCGCGATCGTGCTTTGCCCCTGGGTCAGCAGCACGTCGCCCACGAGCTCCACGGTCCCCCGCGCCACCTCATATGTGGCCTCGCGCGCTTCGGCCGCGTCTGCGCCGGCGGCCAGGGTGACCCCGCCGGAGGCGACCAGCCGCTCGATGCGGCTCTGGTCCCCCGTGGCATATTCCACGCGCAAAGTCTGCGCGGACAGGCGCATTGCGCCCTGCGAGACGATCACATTGCCGGAAAAGACCGCCGTGCCGGTGCCCTGATCGACGGTCAGGCTGTCGGCGGTGACCTCGACGGGCTGGCTGGTATCCGCCCGCAATCCGCCGAACGATATTGCCGTGCCCTGCGCATGCAACGCGCCCGCGATCCCCGTCAGGACGACAAGGGTCAAGGCAAGCGCGACGGCAAGGCGAGGGCGGGGCATGATCACTCCTGTTTACGAGGTTGGTATATCAGCTTCACCCCGTCGGTGAAGACCAGAAGATATGTCTCGCCTTCGCGCCGGATCTCCATTCTTCCTCCCGTCAGGGTGCCGAACGGGGCTTCGGCCTGGACCAATCCGTCCGAGACCAGCCGCGTGCGGTCCAGCGCGGCCTGAAGCGTCTGGGTGGTCAGCCGCCAGGCCGTGCTGGTCACGATCTCGACGCCTTCGGCCATGCGCAGGACCCTGTCGGCGCGGTCCATCAGGGCCTGCCCCGCCAGGATGGTGATGTGCCGTCCATCGGGAAGCGCGTAATCGGCCGCAACACCTTCGGCGCTGGCCTCGGACGGCGCTGACTGGCCGGCACCGCCACCGCCCGGCGCCCGCGCCAGATCGGCCGAGACGCGCAGGGCGGCGCCGTCCTTGGTCACGCCGGCATATTCGGGATTGCGCAGGCGCTGCTCGCGGATCAGCGCGGCCAGCTCCTCGGGCGAAACTGGTGGCGGGGTTCCGCGCTGCGGGCTGCGCGCCAGCAGGAACATCGAGGATAGAAGCGCCAGCGCCACCAGGGGCAGGGCGATCTTCAGCCAGAATACCAGCCGGGAATGCGGATTGTCCGGCCGTGCCATGGCGTTACACCACGCCCGCGCGCAGACAGTCGTGAATGTGCAGCAAGCCCTCGGGCCGGCCCGGTCCATCGGGCGAAACGACGAAAAGGCAGGTGATCCGTCGTTCGCGCATGATCGCGACAGCCGTCTCGGCAACCGCATCGGGCGCGACGGTGCGCGGATCGCGGGTCATCACTTCGGCCGCGCTGCGTTCCAGCAGGCCCTGCATGTGACGCCGAAGGTCGCCATCGGTGATGATCCCCACCAGCCGGCCCTCGGTATTGGTCACACCCACCACGCCAAAGCCCTTGCGGCTCATTTCGACCAGCGTGTCGGTCATCGGAGTGGCTTCGCCGACCAGCGGCAGCGCCTCGCCGACATGCATCAGATCGGCGACCTTCAATAGCCGCGCGCCCAGCTTGCCGCCCGGATGGAAGGTGCGGAAATGTTCGGGCGTGAAGCGGCGATGCTCCATCAGCGCCACGGCGATCGCGTCGCCCAGGGCAAGCGTCATCGTGGTCGAGGTCGTGGGTACGATCCCCTGGCCACAAGCCTCTTCGGCGCGCGGCAGGACGATTGCCACGTCGGATTGCCGCAGAAGGGTCGATTCGGGCCGGCTGGCGACGCCGATCAGCGGGATCGAGAAGCGCCGCGTATGGGCGATGATGTCGGACAGTTCGGGCGTCTCGCCCGAATTGGACAGGACCAGCGCCACGTCCGATTCGGTCACCATGCCCAAATCGCCATGGCTGGCCTCGGCCGGATGCACGAACTGCGCGGGCGTGCCGGTCGAAGCAAGCGTCGCCGCGATCTTGCGCCCGACATGTCCCGACTTGCCCATGCCCGAGACGATCACGCGGCCCCGCGCCTTCAGGATCAGGTCGATCGCGGCCGAGAAGCTGTCGCCAAGGCTGTCGGCCAGAGCCGCCAGGCCGCGCGCCTCGATCTCGATCACCCGGCGCGCGGTGGCAAGGAACCTTTCGCGGTCGCCAGAGGGCTCAGTGCATGAAGATGTCACGGGCATCATCCCATCCCAGAAGATCCAGGGTCGCACGCGTCGGCAGGAAGTCGAAGCAGGCCTGCGCAAGCCCGGTGCGACCTTCACGCTCCAGGCGGGCATCCAGCTCGGCCTTCAGGCGGTGCAGATACAGCACGTCCGACGCGGCATAGTCGATCTGGGCCTCGCTCAGCGTCTCGGCGCCCCAGTCCGACATCTGCTGCTGTTTCGAGATGTCGATTCCCAACAGCTCCTGCAGCAGGAATTTCAGCCCGTGCCGGTCCGTATAGGTGCGCACGAGCTTCGAGGCGATCTTGGTGCAATAGACCGGGGCAGTCGTCACGCCAAAGGCGTTCTTCAGCGCGGCGATGTCGAACCGCGCGAAGTGAAACAGCTTCAGCACGCCGGGATCGGTCAGCAGACGCTCGAGATTCGGGGCGCGGGTCTGGCCGCGCGCGATCTGGACCAGATGCGCCTCGCCATTGCCCGAGGACAGCTGTACGACGCAAAGCCGGTCGCGGCGTGGGTCCAGACCCATGGTTTCGGTGTCGATCGCGACGACCGGCCCAAGATCAAGCCCGTCAGGCAGGTCGCCGATATGCAGGTGATGTGCCATCCATGGCCCCCTTGTCAGATCAGGGGCGCAATAGCGCGTCAGCGCCGGGCGCGCAACATGCCGTCATTTGGGGAAACAGTGGTGAGCCCGACAGGATTCGAACCTGTGACCCACTGATTAAAAGTCAGTTGCTCTACCAACTGAGCTACGGGCCCGCCACGGGCGCCTCTTTATGAATCCACGGCGGGGTGGTCAAGGCCAAAATCGGTCTCTCTGGCAAATTTCCGATCCGGGGCGTATATGGCGCGCATGACAGACGCAGGACACAGCCCCGGCCTGACCTTTCGCAAGATGCATGGCGCGGGGAACGACTTTGTTATCATCGACTCGCGTGGGCGCGGCAGCGTGGTCACGACCGGGCTTGCGCGTGCGCTGGGCGACCGCCATCGCGGCGTGGGCTTCGACCAGCTGGCCGAGATCCTGGATGCCGCGGACGCCGATTACGCGCTGGAGTTCTGGAATTCCGACGGCTCGCGCGCGGGGGCTTGCGGCAATGCCTCGCGCTGCGTGGCCGACATGATCCTGCGCGAGACAGGCGCGGGGCAGGTGTGCTTTGTCACCGAGCGTGGCGAATTGTCCGCGCGCCGCCGCGTGGATGGTCTGGTCGAGGTCAATATGGGCGACCCGATCCTCGACTGGCGCAAGGTGCCCCTGTCGCACGAGGTCGATCTGCTGCATCTGCCGATCGCTGGCGACCCCGCCGCCATCGGCATGGGCAATCCGCATTGCGTCTTCTTTGTCGAGGATGCGGACGCGATCGATCCTGCCGATGAGGGTCCCGGGATCGAGCGCCACCCGCTGTTTCCTCAGGCCACCAATGTGGAATTCGCCAGCCTTCTTGGCCCGAACCATCTGCGCATGCGCGTGTGGGAACGTGGCACCGGGATCACCCTGGCCTGCGGATCGGGGGCCTGTGCCACGGCGGTCGCGGCGCATCTGCGCGGTCTGACAGGACGGCGCGTGGTGCTGGACCTCGACGGTGGGCGGCTCGAGATCGACTGGCGCGATGATGGCGTCTGGATGGCCGGGCCCACCGCCCATGTCTTTGACGGCCGGCTGACGGCCGAATTCATGGAGCAGGTGGAATGAGCGCGCCGATCTTCTCGACCCTTGGTTGCCGCCTGAACGCCTATGAAACCGAGGCGATGAAGGAACTGGCCCAGCAGGCCGGGCTGGATGGCGCGGTCGTGGTCAATACCTGCGCCGTCACCGCCGAGGCCGTGCGCAAGGCCAAGCAGGAGATTCGCCGGCTTGCCCGCGAGAATCCCGGCGTTCCGGTCATCGTCACCGGCTGTGCGGCCCAGACCGAGCCCGACACCTTTGCCGCCATGCCCGAGGTGACCCGCGTCGTCGGCAATGCCGAAAAGATGCGGCCCGAAACATGGAACACGCTTTCGGCTCCCGATCTGATCGGCCAGACCGAGAAGATCATGGTCGACGACATCATGTCGGTGAAGGAAACCGCCGGTCACCTGATCGACGGGTTCGGCCGGCACCGGGCCTATGTGCAGGTCCAGAACGGCTGCGATCACCGCTGCACCTTCTGCATCATTCCGTATGGTCGTGGCAATTCCCGTTCGGTTCCCGCCGGCGTGGTGGTCGAGCAGATCCGGCGGCTGGTCGATCGCGGCTTTCAGGAAGTCGTGCTGACCGGCGTGGACCTGACCAGCTGGGGCGCGGATCTGCCCGGAAGCCCGCGCCTGGGCGATCTGGTCATGCGCATCCTGCGGCTTGTGCCGGATCTGGCGCGCCTGCGCATTTCCTCGATCGACTCGATCGAGGCCGACGAAAACCTGATGCTGGCCATCGCCACCGAACCGCGCCTGATGCCGCACCTGCACCTGTCGCTGCAGCATGGCGACGACCTGATCCTGAAGCGGATGAAGCGCCGCCATCTGCGCGACGACGCGATCCGTTTCTGCGAGGAGGCGCGGCGGTTGCGCCCCGACATCGTCTTTGGCGCCGACATCATCGCGGGCTTTCCCACCGAAACCGAGGCGATGTTCGAAAACTCCCTGCGGCTGGTCGAGGAATGCGGCCTGATCTTCCTGCATGTCTTCCCCTTCAGCCCGCGCAAGGGAACACCCGCAGCGCGGATGCCGCAGGTCGCCAAGGCGCTGATCCGCGAACGCGCCGCGCGGCTGCGCGCCGCGGGGCAGGCGGCGCTTCAGCGTCACCTGGACGCACAGATCGGCCGTACCCATCGCATTCTGACCGAGGGGCCGCGAATCGGGCGTACCGAACAGTTCACCGAGGTTGCCTTCGCCAGCGACCAGCCCGAAGGCGCGATCGTCACCGCCACGATCGGTGGCCATGACGGCGCGCGCCTGACGGTCTGAAGCCCCGGCGCAGCCCGACCGCTGGTGCAGGCGCGTCACATTGCGCATTGCTGCGCCCGATTGTCCGCTGGACTGGCCGGGAAATGACGGCTAATAACCGCGCGGGAAAGGCTGCGGGAAACTGCGGCCCGTTCGTTGCACGGCCGGAATGACGGTCGCAGAAGGGAGAAGATCTCGTGTCCCACGCAGAAGAACACGCAGGCACCCGGAGGGATTTCCTCTATTATGCCACGGCTGGGGCGGGCACGGTCGCCACTGGCGCCGCCGTCTGGACCCTTGTCGATCAGATGAACCCCTCGGCTGACGTTCAGGCGCTCAGCTCGATCTTTGTCGATATTTCCGGTGTCGAGGTCGGCACCCAGCTGACGGTCAAGTGGCGCGGCAAGCCCGTCTTCATCCGGCGCCGCACGCAGGAAGAGATTGAGGCCGCGCGCGCCGTCGAGCTGTCGGATCTGGTCGATCCGCTGGCCCGCAACGCCAACCTGCCCGCCGACGCGCCGGCAACCGACGAAAACCGCCTGATCGATCCCGAACGCCCCGAATGGCTGGTCGAGATGGGTGTGTGCACCCATCTGGGCTGCGTGCCGCTTGGCGATGGCGCGGGCGATTTCGGCGGGTGGTTCTGCCCCTGCCATGGCTCGCACTACGATCCGTCGGGCCGTATCCGCAAGGGCCCCGCGCCGCAGAACCTGCACGTTCCGGTCGCGGCCTTCATTGACGAAAACACGATCAAACTCGGCTGAGGGGGCTGACAATGGCTGGTATTCCGCACGACCACTACGAGCCGAAGTCGGCGTTCGAGAAATGGCTGCACCGGCGGCTGCCGATCGTCGCGCTGGCTTACGACACGCTGATGATCCCGACGCCGAAGAACCTGAACTGGATGTGGATCTGGGGCATCGTCCTGACCTTCTGTCTGGTTCTGCAGATCGCGACGGGCATCGCCCTGGCAATGCACTATACCCCGCATGTCGATCTGGCCTTCGCCAGCGTCGAACATATCATGCGTGACGTGAATGGCGGCCACCTGCTGCGCTATCTGCATGCCAACGGCGCATCACTGTTCTTCGTTGCCGTCTATCTGCACATCTTCCGGGGGCTGTACTACGGCTCGTACAAGGAGCCGCGCGAAGTCACCTGGATCATCGGGATCCTGATCCTGCTGGCGATGATGGGCACGGCCTTCATGGGCTACGTCCTGCCCTGGGGGCAGATGTCGTTCTGGGGCGCGACGGTCATCACGGGCCTGTTCGGTGCCATTCCGGGCATCGGCGACGCGATCCAGACCTGGCTGCTGGGCGGGCCGGCGGTGGACAATGCCACGCTGAACCGCTTCTTCGCGCTGCACTACCTGCTGCCCTTCGTGATCGCGGCGCTGGTTGTTCTGCATATCTGGGCCTTCCACACCACGGGCAACAACAACCCGACCGGGGTGGAGGTGCGCCGCACCAGCAAGGAAGAGGCCAGGAAGGACACCCTGCCGTTCTGGCCCTACTTCGTGATGAAGGATCTCTTCGCGCTGGGCGTGGTCCTGACCGTGTTCTTTGCCGTGGTCGGCTTCATGCCGAACTATCTGGGCCATCCCGACAACTATATCGAGGCCAACCCGCTGGCGACGCCCGCGCATATCGTGCCCGAATGGTACTTCCTGCCGTTCTACGCGATCCTGCGCGCCTTCACCTCGGATGTCTGGATCGTCATCCTGGTGAACTGGCTGACCTTCGGCATCGTTGACGCCAAGTTCTTCGGGGTCCTTGCGATGTTCGGCGCGATCGCGGTCATGGCGCTGGCGCCGTGGCTGGATACCTCGCGGGTGCGTTCGGGCCGCTATCGCCCGATGTTCAAGTGGTGGTTCTTCCTGCTGGTGGTCGATTTCATCGTCCTGATGTGGGTGGGCGCCATGCCGGCCGAAGGGATCTATACCTGGATCTCGCTGATCGGGGCGACGTACTGGTTCGTGTACTTCCTGGTGATCCTGCCGATCCTGGGGGTCATCGAGAAGCCGCTGCCCCAGCCCGCGACGATCGAGGAAGACTTCAACGCGCATTACGGCGCCCAGGGCACCCCGGCCGAGTGATCCGGAAAGGAATGATCGAGATGCTGAGAAAACTTGCTGTCGCAGCCGTGTCGGTTGTTGCCCTGTCCGGGGCGGCGCTTGGTGCCGAAGGCGGCCATACCGAGGACGTGGCCTTTTCGTTCGAAGGCCCGTTCGGGAAGTTCGACGAACATCAGCTGCAGCGCGGCCTTCAGATCTATACCGAGGTCTGCTCGGCCTGCCACGGGCTGAAATACGTTCCGATCCGGACGTTGGCCGACGAAGGCGGACCGCACCTGCCCGAAGACCAGGTTCGGGCCTATGCCAGGCAGTTCACCGTCATCGACAAGGAAACCGGGGAAGAGCGCGAGGCCACGCCGAACGATCACTTCCCGCCCTCGTCGCTGGAGAATGCGCCCGATCTCAGCCTGATGGCCAAGGCGCGCGCGGGCTTCCATGGCCCTTACGGCACGGGCATCAATCAGCTGATCCGCGGTATCGGCGGACCAGAGTACATCTATTCGATCCTGACCGGCTATACCGGTGAAGAGGTCGAACAGGCCGGCACGACCTTCTACGAAAACAAGGCGTTCGCCGGGGGGCTGATCGCGATGGCCCCGCCGCTGGCCGATGGCCAGGTGGAATTCGCCGATGGCAGCCCCAACGACCTGCATCACATGGCCAAGGACGTGGCGGCCTTCCTGACCTGGGCCGCCGAACCCAAGATGATGGAACGCAAGCGCGCGGGCTTTACCGCCGTTCTGTTCCTGGGCCTGCTGACGGTGCTTCTGTATCTGACGAACAAGAAGCTGTGGGCACCGCACAAGGGCAAGAAAAAGGCCTGAGCCCGGGCTGACATGACAATAACGGAACGCGCCCCCGACCGGGGCGCGTTTTCATTTCCCAAGATAGGCCGCAAGCGCGGGCGGCGGATCGTTCAGCAATTCCCCGGTATCCCGCGGTGGCAGGGCGCGCCCATCGGCGACAAGGATCGTGTGGCTGGCAAACCGCAGCGCATCCGCCGGATCGTGGCTGACCATCAGAACGCTTGCTTCGGTTTCATCGGCAATCCCGGCGACAAGGTCCAGCATCTCGGTTTTCAGGGCGGGTCCCAGCGCCGAAAAGGGTTCATCCAGCAGCATCAGGGGTCGTGCCTGGATCAGCGCGCGGGCCAGGGCGACACGGCTTTGCTGTCCGCCCGACAAAGTGCCGGGCTTTCGGTCCTGAAGCCCGGTCAGTCCCACCCGGCGCAGCGCCTCGTCCACGCGATCCCATTCCAGGCGCGACAGTTTCAGGTCCGGCCGCAGACCAAGAGCGACGTTCCGCGCGACCGAAAGATGCGGGAACAGGTTCTGGTCCTGAAAGAGGATCGACATGGGGCGCTGTCCCGGCGGCAGTCCCGTGATATCGCGCCCCTCCCACAGGATCCGGCCCGCGCAAGGCGCGATGAACCCGGCAATGGCAGACAGCAGTGTGGATTTTCCCGCCCCCGAAGGACCGATGACCGCCGTCTTCTGGCCGCGCGGGACAGCCAGGTCAGCGCATAGCCGAAAGCCGTCCTGTTCGATTTCGATCTGGTCCAGCTCAAGCATGGCCACGCGCTCCTCGATCGAACAGACAGAACAGGGCAAAAGACAGCGCCAGCAACAGGACGGCGGCGCCTGCGGCCTGATCCATGCGATAGGCCCCCATCAGGCGGTACAGCTGCAGCGGCAATGTCGCGCTGTCCTGATCGGCAAACAGCGCGATCACGCCCAGATCTCCCATCGACAGCGCGGCGGTCAGCCCCGCGGCGAACCCCAGCGGCGCGCGCAGGCGCGGCAGGGTCAGGTGTTGCAGCCGCGCCCAGCCGCGCATGTCAAGGGAATCGGCCAGCCGACCGAACCCGCCCGCCAGCTCGCGCGCCGGGGGAACAAGCACCCGCAGGCAGAACGGCAGCGCCATGACGGCATTCACCGCGACCGTCACCGGCAGAGCCAGATCGGACGGCGAGACAACCGGCCGCAGCATCAGGAACAATCCCGTCCCGATCACCAGAGAGGATGTCGCGAGCGGCAGCATCCCGATGGTCTCGAGCCCGCGTGGGGGGCGCCGTGCGGCAAGCGCCAGTGCCATGGGCAGCGCCATGGCCACCGTCAGCCCGGTCGAGATCAGGGCGACGGCCAGAGACCGTCCGGCAGCCTTCCATACCGGCGCGGGCAGATCTCCCAGCGCGGGCAGTCCGCGCGCGATGACCGCCCCGAGCGGCGTCAACAGGAACGCGACCGCGGCGACGATCACCAGACCGTCGGTGATCCGCGACAGCCACCGATCGGCGTCCCAGCGCCAGACGGTCCGATCCAGGCCCGCGCCATGCCCGCTGGGCAGGGTGAACCGCGCCGCGGCAAGCGCCGTCAGCGCACAGAGCGCCAATTGCAGCGCGGCCAGAGTCGCGGCCCGCCCAAGATCGAAATCGAAACGGAAGGCCTGATAGATGGCAAGTTCGATCGTCGTCGCCCGCGGCCCGCCCCCCAGGGTCAGCGCGATCGCAAAGCTGGTCAGGCAGATCAGGAAGATCGTCGCAAAGGCTCCCGGCGCGCGCGACCGCAGCATCGGCCATTCCAGGTGACGGGCGACATCGCGCGGCGAAAATCCCAGGCTTGCGGCCAGGCGAAAACGCTCGGCCGGGATCTCGGCCCAGCCCTGCAGGAACAGGCGGACGGCAAAGGGCAGGTTGAAGAACACATTGGCCAGGACCACCCCCCAAAGCCCGTAGATCGAGATGCGTTGCAAGCCGACGCTCGCCAGGATGTCGTTCACGATACCCGATCGGCCAAAGACAGCCAGAATGCCCAGAACGGCGACGATGACGGGCAGGATGAATGGCGCCCCAAGGGCCGTGATCAAGAGCCTTCGCAGGGGGAATCGCCGCCGGGCAAGGGCGCGGGCGACCGGAACGGCCAGTGCCACGCTCAGCGCCGCTGACAGGCCCGCCTGCATGATCGTGAAGCGCAATGCCGCCCAATCGGCGGATCCCAGCCCGCCAAGGCCTTCGGCCCGCCGCGCGACGGCGGCCAGCGTGCCAAGCGTCAAGATGGCGACCAGGGCCGCGGCAATGCTTGCGGCGGCCCTGATCCAGGGCTCTATCGGCTGAGCGCGGCTTGCCATTCGGCAAGGGCCTCATCGCGGATTGCGGCGGCCTCGTCGGGTGACGGAAGCAGGCTGCGCGCGGGCTGGATGAGAGTCGAAAATCCCTCGGGCAGGCCTGATTCGGGCCGCCGTGCGGGATACATCCAGTTGGTTTCGGGGATGACCGACTGGAAGGCGTCCGACAGCATGAAATCCAGGAAGGCATCGGCCAGTTCGGGCTGATCGGTCCGGGCCAGTCTGGCCGCGACCTCGACCTGCATGTAGTGGCCTTCCTCGAACGGGGCCGCGGCCTTGCTGTCGTCGCCCTCGGCGATCAGGTGATAGGCTGGCGAGGTCGTGTAGGACAGCACCATGTCGGCCTCGCCCTCGAGAAACAGACCATAGGCTTCGGACCAGCCCGGAGTGACGGTCACGATATTGTCGGCCAGAGCCTGCCAGATTTCTCCGGCGCGTTCGCCATAGGCCGCCTTGACCCACAACAGAAGGCCCAGTCCCGGGGTCGAGGAGCGCGGGTCCTGGATGACGATCTTCAGGTCCGAGCGGGCGAGGTCTTCGAAGCTTACGGGCGGTTGCGCCACGCGGTTGCGGTCGAAGACAAAGGCGAACCAGCCCCAGTCATAGGGCAGGAAGATCGGGTCGTTCCATTCGATCGGCAGGTCCAGTGCCACGTCGTCATGGCCATGCGGCGCGAACAAGCCGCTTTGCGCGGCCTGCGCGGTCAGGTTGGTGTCCAGACCCAGGACGATGTCGGCTTCCGAACCCTCGCCTTCCAGCAATATGCGCGACAGAAGCGCGGCGCCGTCGCCCGCGGCCTCGAAACGCAGATCGCAATTGCAGGTCTCTTCAAAGGCGGCTTCGATCTGCGGGCCGGGCCCCCAGTCGGACACGAAGCTGTCATAGGTATAGACGGTCAGGACCGGGCGATCCTGGGCCGCCGCGCCAAGGGCGGACAGGCCAAAGGCAAGGCCGGCAAGAAGGAAATGGCGTGTCATGGGACGATCTCGCTGTGGTGATGATGAATGGCTCTCGGTTGCGATCGCGCCCCTGGCAAACCCGCGCCGCAAGCCGGGTCGGCCGGTCCGCGCAAGAATGTTCGCGCCCCGCGGGGCGCATTTCCTGCGCCAGTCCCGCCAACCGTGTCAGAAGAAGGTCTCATCTCGCGTCCTCCGCTGGTTGCGGGCGGAGATGGATCCGGCCATTCGGCCTGACCTTTCCCTCCGCCGGTGCTAGCCGGTTCAGGTTCGACGGGTTCGCGTTCGCGTCTCAGTCCCGGCGCCGTGCCGGGACACCCCGAGGTCCACGCGCAAGGTTAGCCCGCCGCAGGGACGGTCGCAAGGGGCGCCTGTCCGCCGCCAAGGCTTGAGCGCGGGCGCGCGCTCGGCTATGCCCCACGGAAAGGGGAGCGCGCATGAGCCTGAACACCTTCGGACATCTGTTTCGTGTGACGACCTGGGGCGAAAGCCATGGGCCCGCGCTGGGTGCGGTCGTCGATGGCTGCCCGCCGGGCGTCGAGATCGACGAGGCCATGCTGCAGCATTGGCTGGACCGCCGAAAGCCCGGCCAGAACCGGTTCACCACGCAGCGGCGCGAACCCGATGCGGTTCGCATCCTGTCGGGCGTCTTCGAGGGCCGCACGACCGGGACACCGATCCAGCTGATGATCGAGAATACCGACCAGCGGTCCAAGGATTATTCCCAGATCGCGGCGCGCTTTCGCCCCGGCCATGCCGACATCACCTATTGGCAGAAATACGGCATCCGCGACCCGCGCGGCGGCGGCCGGTCCTCGGCGCGCGAGACTGCGGCGCGGGTTGCCGCGGGGGGCGTCGCGCGGGCCGTGCTGCGTCATCTGTTGCCGGATCTGAAGATCACCGGCTACATGGTGCAGATGGGGCGGCTCAAGGCCGACCGCGACCGGTTCGACATGGCCGAGATCGAGCGCAACCCCTTCTGGTGCCCCGATGCCAATGCGGCCGCGATCTGGGCCGCGCATCTGGACGAGCTGCGCAAGTCCGGCAATTCCGTCGGCGCGGTGATCGAGGTCGTGGCGCAGGGCGTGCCGCCCGGACTGGGCGCGCCCGTCTATGGCAAGCTGGATACCGATCTTGCCGCCGCGATGATGTCGATCAACGCGGTCAAGGGGGTCGAGATCGGCGCGGGCATGGGCGCGGCCGAGCTGACCGGCATCGAGAATGCCGACGAAATCACGATGGGCCCCGACGGAGGGCCGGTCTATGGATCGAACCATGCCGGCGGCATCCTGGGCGGTATTTCAACCGGACAGGACGTGGTCGTGCGCTTTGCCGTCAAGCCGACCTCGTCGATCCTGACGCCGCGCCGCACGATCACCGTGACGGGCGAAGAGACCGAGATCGTCACCAAGGGCCGTCATGACCCCTGTGTCGGCATTCGCGCCGTGCCGGTGGGCGAGGCCATGATGGCCTGCGTGATCCTGGATCATCTGCTGCTGGACCGGGCGCAGACGGGCGGGCGGCGCGGTGTCATCGGGCCTCAGGCCCGAGCCGACAGCGACGCCTTTCCCGGCTCCAGCCGCGAGACCTGAACCGCCAGGATGCCCGCCGCGATGATCGCAACACCGATCATGTCGGTCAGGGTCAGTCTTTCGCCCAACAGAACCGCGGCGACCAGCACACCGAAAAAGGGGTTCAGAAAGTGCCACGTCGCGGCACGTACCGCGCCTACGCGATCGACCAGCCGGAACCAGACCCAGGTCGCCAGAAGTCCCGGAACAAGGGTGGTATAGGCAAAGGCGCCGATCAGCCGGGCCGACCAGTTGACCTGCCAAGTTTCGGTCACGACCGAGGCAAGGCCCAGAATTGCGGCTCCGACGAACATCTGCAGGCCCACGCTCATCAGCACGTTGCCGCCCGATGCCGCCCCGCGCACGGCCAGCGTCGCGACGGCCAGCGCAAGCGCCGCGACCACGCACAGCGCCACGCCGGCCGGATCGACGGCGCCGGACACGCGCCCCCCCATGATCAGGGCGACACCCGCAAAGCCCAGGACTAGCCCCCCGACGCCAAGAGGGCGCAGCCGCTGTCCCAGCGCAAGCCAGCCAAGGACCGCCACCAGAAGCGGCATGGTCGAGGCAATGATCGCGGCGACCGAGGCCTCGACCCATTGCATCGCGACGAAGTTCAGGCCCAGATAGATCGCATTCTGGCACAGGCCGAAGATCAGGACGCCGCGCAATTGCGGACGGGTCAGATGCCAGCTCTGGCCGATCGCGCGGGCAATTGCCACGCCGATCAGCCCCGAGATCAGAAAGCGCAGTGACAGCGCGGCCAATGGCGGGGCATCGGCCACGATCATGCGCGCCGAGGTGAAGGCCGAGGACCACATCAGGGCAAAGGACAGCCCCATCACTACCGCGCGCAGATCCATTGGTCGTCACCTTCAAGCGAGGCTGGAATGAAGAAGGGCCGCCCGTTGCCGGGGCGGCCCTTTCCTGCCGGTGGCAGCCGGCAGACCGGTCAGCCGTTGATGCTGTCCTTCAGGGCCTTTGCGATCGAAACCTTGACGACCTTGTCGGCCGGCTTGGTCATGGTTTCGCCCGTGGCCGGGTTGCGGACCTGGCGCTCGGGCCGCTCGCGGCACTGGAACTTGCCGATGCCCGGAATCGTCACTGCCCCGCCCGAGGCAACTTCGCGCGTGATGACCGCGGTGATCGCGTCCAGCGCGGCCGAGGCGGTCTTCTTGTCTGCGCCCATTTCTTCGGCCAGTGCCGCCACGAGCTGGGTCTTGGTCATCGGTTTGGACATGTCTGTCTCCCTCACTGTGCCCCGTCCGTTGGGGTCATTGTTCACATTCAGGCGTGATATTGTGTTGCTACACAAGTTTTCGTGGGTCTAGGCAAGCATTTTTGCCCTTTTCGGCACGTTTTTTTGCAAGTGTGCTGGATCAGAGGAAGGCCGTCTCCTCGAAGCTGCGCAGCTTGCGGCTGTGAATGCGTTCCAGCGGCATTTCGCGCAGCCGTTCCATCGCGCGAATCCCGATCAGAAGGTGCCGGCCGACCTGCTGGCGATAGAATTCGGTGGCCATGCCGGGCAGCTTCAGTTCGCCGTGCAGCGGCTTGTCGGACACGCACAGAAGCGTGCCATAGGGAACGCGGAAGCGGAACCCGTTCGCGGCGATGGTCGCGCTTTCCATGTCCAGCGCGATCGCCCGGGACAGGCTGAGCCGGTGCACCGGTCCGGCCTGGTCCCGCAGCTCCCAGTTGCGGTTGTCCACCGTGGCGACGGTGCCCGTGCGCATGATGCGCTTGAGTTCGAAGCCCTCGACCTTGGCGACCTCGGCCACGGCCTCCTGCAGGGCGATCTGGATCTCGGCCAGGGCGGGGATCGGGACCCAGACAGGCAGGTCGTCGTCCAGGACCTTGTCCTCGCGCAGATAGGCATGGGCCAGAACGAAATCGCCCAGCGACTGGCTGTTGCGCAGGCCGGCGCAATGGCCGACCATCAGCCAGGCATGGGGGCGCAGGACGGCGATATGGTCGGTCGCGGTCTTGGCGTTCGACGGTCCCACGCCGATATTGACCAGCGTGATGCCCTGCCCGCCCTCGCGCTTGAGATGGTAGGACGGCATCTGCGGCATGCGCGGAAGCAGCGGAATCTCGCCGTCCGGGGTGGTGATCTCGTGGTTGCCGGGCGCGACAAAGGACGTGTAGCCCGAATTCGGATCGGCCAGCGCGCGGCGGGCGAAGGCCTCGAACTCGTCCACGTAGAACTGATAGTTCGTGAACAGGACGTGGTTCTGGAAATGCTCGGGCGCGGTGGCGGTGTAATGCGCCAGCCGGGCCAGCGAATAATCCACACGCTGGGCGGTGAATGGCGCAAGATGCCCCGATCCATCGGGATTCGGGGCCGCCGTTCCGTTCACGATGTCATCGTTGGTCGTGGACAGATCCGGCACGTCGAAGACGTCGCGCAGCGGGAAGTCCAGCACGCCTTCCTGCGGCACCGTGATGTCGGGATTGTTCGCTACCGCGAAGTGGACCGGGATCGGCGTGCCGGACGGGCCCACCGTGATCGGGACACCGTGGTTGCGGATCAGCAGGGAAAGCTGCTGGATGAGGTAGTTGCGGAACAGGTCCGGCCGGGTGATCGTGGCCGAGTAGGTGCCGGGCACCGGGACATGGCCGAAGCTGAGCCGGCTGTCGGCCTTGGCATGGCTGGTCGTGGTGATGCGCACTTCGGGATAGAAGGCGCGGATTCGGGTGTCGGGCTTGCCGCCACGCACGACCCGCGAGAATTGTTCGACCAGGAACGCGGTGGCCTGGGAATAGAGTTGTTCGAGCCGGTCCACGGCCGCCGTGGCATCCATGAAGGCCTCGGCCGGGGTGGTCGGCGGTGTCAGCACGGGAAGCTGGCCGTCAGCGTGCATCGGCAAGGGCTCCTGTCGTTCGAAAGGCGCGTGTGGACGCGCGGGGTCGTGGATTGGTGCCAGAACTTGCGCGGTCTCGCAAGCGACCGCATGCCGGGGCGCGACCGCTCAGGCGATGGCGCGTTGCAGCAATGCGTCGTGAAGCGCCTCGGCCGTTTCGGCAAGTGCGGGGTCATGGGGAAGCGCGCGGCCCGTCTCTCCGGGCTGGCCGGAGCGGGGGCGAAGCTCGCGCGCGGGGCCGGGGGTTGCCTCGATCCTTCGGGCCAGGCGTTGCCACAGGCCGGGATCGGAGGCCAGCCGCTCATGCGGAACGAACAGGACACTGTCCTGCGCCCGTTCGACCTCTGCCAGCGACCGATGCGCAAGGATCCACAGGTCCAGCCAGTAGTCGAGATGCTCGGGGTTCCCGCGTGGTGCGCGACCAAAGACGAACGGGCGGTGGGTTGCTCCGAATTCGTGATGACCAAGCCATGTCATGTAGTCGCGCGTGAAGGCGTCGGCCCGGGCAAATCGCCGATGTTGCCGCAAGAGACTCGCCGCATGGTCAAGCGGGTGGCGCAGCGGGATCAGGAAATGCGCCCTGGGCATGGCGGATGCCAGGGCCGGAAGCCGAAGGATCAGGTTGTTGTTCTTGCAGACATAGCGGCTCTTGCCGGTGCGACGCAGGATCAGGCGGACCAGGTCGGAATAAGCGTGAATCAGGTCGGGCCCGGGGGCATGCGGCACAAGCCCGTCGGGCCGGATATAGGCCCGCCCGTCGAAGACGCGCCAGAATACCTCGTCCAGCGCCTCGGGGCTGTCGGTGCCGACCTCGATGCCGTCGCCATGGGCGCGCTCGGCCCGATGCGCGGGGCGGGCGCTTGATCTGCGCAGGCGCGCCCAGAGATTCGGCGCCAGGACAAAGGGCATGTCGGCATAGGTCAGCGACCCGAACGCGCCCGTGGCATGGATCTCGCGCATCAGGATGGTGGTCCCGGCGCGGGCAAGACCGGTGACGAAGACGTGGTTGCCCGAATCCGGCGGCGCGCTCTTCAGGAATGCCGCGCGCTCGATGTCATGCAGCATCTCGGCCCGCGCGGGCGAGGCCAGCGCAAGGCGGTGCAGCATCCGGTCAAGCGCGGAATACCCCGACGAGGTCGGTGCCTGCGCGCCCCGCGCCGCGGTCCCTTCAGGCATGGGTCACCCGGATGCGCAGCCAGATATAGCCCAGCGATACGATGCACAGCGTCGCCATGGCCACGGGACGCATCAGCGCCACGCTCCAGGCCGCAAGCCCGCCGGGATACAGCAGGCCGACCATCGCGACCGGCGCCAGGGCGATCATCAGCATCGCAAGGAACAGGACCGAGCCGCGCCCGATGCGCCAGGCATAGCGCGGCAGCACCCATTCCTTCCAATGATCCGAAATGCGCGAGGAGCGCAGCACATGACCGGCGCGGCGCGAGAAATCCGCAACCCGCCGGATCTCGGCAAGAACCGGAAGACGCAGGATCAGTTCACTTGCAAGAACGGCCGCGACGATCAGCAGGACCCATTCCATCCTACTCGGCCGGTTTCTTGGCCTCGGCGCGGGCGCTGCCCTTGCGCCCTTTCAGCATGCGCTTGATCGGGTAGTACAGAACCGCGACGACGGCCAGCAGGACTGACCCGATCACGCCGAGCACCGCCGCGATCGCCCCCGCACCCACGCCCGGACCGATATAGGCCGCAGCCATCGACGGCGCGATCAGGGCGCCAGCAAACGCAACAGCGGGACGCAGGACACGTCCCGAGCGAAGAAATGAAAACATGATCAATAGCCCACCTTTGCACCTAATGCGAAGACCATGCCAGATTTTGGCCCGAATCACCAAGACTTCCGTTCGGCAGGTATTTGCGCCGCGCATGGTGGGCAGCGCTTGGCAAGCGATGGGTCAGCCCCTATCCTCGGATCTCAATGCGTATGGCGGCTGAGAGGCGCGAATGGCTGGCCCCCGGGTTTCGATCACCTATTGCACCGGCTGCAACTGGCTGTTGCGCGCGGGATGGATGGCGCAGGAGATCCTTTCGACCTTTGCCGACGATGTGGGCGAGGTCGCGCTGATCCCGGGCACCGGCGGGGTCTTCCAGATCCGTCTTGGGGACGAGCTGATCTGGGACCGCAAGCGAGACGGGGGCTTTCCCGATATCCGCGAGCTGAAGGCGCGCCTGCGCGACCGGATCGCGCCCGAACGTGCGCTGGGTCATGTGGACCGCGCCCTTGCGGGGGACGGTTCCCGATGAGCATGTCCGACGCGATCTGGCTGTTCTTCATCCTTTCGATGCTGCAGCCTCTTGTCGCGCGCCGCATCACCGACATGCGGCGGCTGTCGATGATCTCGCGGCTTGAAAAGGCGCGCGGCAGCCGGGTGATCCTGATGGTTCATCGGCAAGAGACGATGCGCGTCCTGGGCTTTCCGGTGATGCGCTATATCGACATTCAGGACAGCGAGGATGTCCTGCGCGCGATCCGCATGACCGACAAGGACATGCCGCTGGACATCGTGCTGCACACGCCCGGCGGCCTGGTCCTCGCGGCCCTGCAGATCGCCCGCGCGGTCGAGGCGCATCGCGGAAAGGTCACGGTCTTCGTGCCGCATTACGCGATGTCGGGCGGCACGCTGATCGCGCTGGCCGCCGACGAGATCGTGATGTGCGAGCATTCCGTCCTGGGCCCGATCGATCCCCAGCTGGGCCAGTTCCCGGCGGCCTCGATCCTTGCGGCGGTCAAGGCCAAGCCGGTGGCCGAACTTGACGACGAGACGCTGATCCTGGCGGATGTGGGCCAGAAGGCGATGGATCAGGTGGTGAGGGCGGCAACCGATCTTCTGGCCGTGCATCTGCCGCAGGACAAGGCGCGCGCCGTCGCCGAGCAGCTGGCGATGGGCACATGGACGCATGACTATCCGATCCCCGCGGCCGAGGCCAAGGCGCTGGGCTTGCCGGTGTCCACCGACATGCCCGATGACGTGATGACCCTGATGACGCTGTATCCGCAACCGATCCGGACTGCGGGCGGGGTGGAATACCTGCCGATCCCGCGCGAGGCCCCAAGACGGGCGGGCAAGGCCCGGCCCTGAGCCCCGCGCGCGACCGGGCTTGCCTGTCGCAGGGCGGGGTGCAAGAAGGCGAACCATGACAAGGACATTGCTTTCGTTTGGACACGGCTATTCCGCCCGTGCGCTGGGCCGCAGGCTGGATGGCTGGCGCATCATCGGCACGACGCGTTCGCCCGAGAAGGCCGCCGAACTGGCCCGGCTTGGGGTAGAGGCGCGCATCTGGCCCGGCGAGGATCTGCAGGACGCGCTGGATGCGGCGACGCATGTCCTGCTGTCGATCGCGCCCGACGAGGCGGGCGATCCGGTCTTCCGGGCCCTGGGCTCGCGGATTGCGCAGGCCGCGCCGCATCTGGAATGGGTGGGCTATCTGTCAACCACCGGGGTCTATGGTGACCATCAGGGCGGTTGGGTCGACGAGGAAACGCCGCTGAATCCCTCGACGCGCCGCGGCAAGCTGCGCGTGTTGGCCGAAAGGCAATGGCAGGACCTTGCCGCGCGCGCGGGTCTTCCGCTGCACATATTTCGTCTGGCGGGCATCTATGGCCCGGGACGCGGCCCGTTCGAGAAGGTGCGCAAGGGCACGGCGCGGCGGATCATCCGGCCCAACCAGTATTTCAGCCGCATCCACGTGGAGGACATCGCCAATGTGCTGGCGGCCTCGATCGCGCGGCCGCGGCCCGGGGCAATCTACAACGTTGCCGATGACGAACCGTCGCCGCCCGAGGACGTCCTGACCCATGCCGCGCAGCTTCTGGACCTGCCGCCGCCCCCCGAAGTGCCCTTCGATGAGGCCGAGATGTCCCCGATGGCGCGAAGTTTCTATGCCGAATCCAAGCGCGTGAAGAACGACCGGATCAAGGACGAACTGGGCGTCCGGTTGCTGTATCCCGACTATCGCGCAGGCCTGACAGCGCTTCTGGAAGCCGAAGGATCGGGCCGCGCCGGAACGTCGTGACGATTCCGGCGCTGGCCTGTGGTCAGGACCGGACCAGTTTTTCGTATTCCTGCGCGACCTTCCGCGTCAGCTCGCCCACCTCGAAATTGTAGCTGCCGATCTGGCCGACCGGCGTGACTTCGGCCGCGGTGCCCGTCAGCCAGCATTGCTCGAAACCCTCCAGTTCCTCGGGCAGGATGTGGCGTTCATGCACGGTGACGCCCATGTCCTTGAGCATGCCGATCACGGTCTGGCGGGTCAGCCCGTTCAGGAAGCAATCGGGCAGCGGCGTGTGCACCTCGCCATCCTTGACGAAGAAGATGTTGGCGCCGGTGGCCTCGGCCACATAGCCGCGGTAATCCATGAACAGCGCGTCCGAGCAGCCCTTGTTCTCGGCCTGGTGCTTGGAGATGGTGCAGATCATGTAAAGCCCCGCCGCCTTGGCGTGCACGGGGATCGTCTCGGGGCTGGGGCGCTTCCACTTGGCGATGTCGAGCTTTGCACCCTTGAACTTGGCATCGCCGTAATAGCTGCCCCATTCCCATGCCGCGATGGCCAGCCGGACGGGATTGCGCCGGGCCGCCACGCCCATGTCTTCGCCCGAACCGCGCCATGCGATGGCCCGGACATAGGCATCGGACAGACCATTGGCCTTCAGCACCTCTTCCTTGGCGGCCTCGATCTGATCGACCGTCCAGGGGATTTCGAAATCAAGGCAGGAGGCCGAGAAATGCAACCGTTCGGAATGCTTGCGGCTGAGGAAGATCCGACCGCCATAGGCGCGCTCGCCCTCGAACACGGACGACGCATAGTGCATGGCATGGGTCAGGATGTGCACCTTTGCATCGCGCCATTCGACCAGCTTGCCATCCATCCAGATCTTGCCGTCGCGGTCGTCATATGACCCTGCCATCTTGTCCTCCTGAAGGCGCGGTGGATTTCCGATAGTTTCGTCCGATCGGTCCGGTTCGGACATAATATTGCGCCAAATCGCGGAATCGCTAACAGTTCGAACTTGGAAAGTCAACATCGCTGACATAAAATCCACCGCGATGGAAACGTGGACGGGAGCAGGGAAATGGACGGACCGGGACAGGAGGCACAGGGCGGCGAAAGCCTGCTGTTCCTGACGGACGAACAGCTGCGCAAGGGGATCGAGGCGATGTTCTTCGCCTATCGCGCCTTCACGGCCGATCCCGACCGCATCCTCGAGAAATACGAATATGGCCGGGCCCATCACCGGGCGCTGCATTTCATCAATCGCCAGCCCGGACTGACCGTCAGCACCCTGCTGGCCGTGCTTGGCGTGACCAAGCAGTCGCTGAACCGGGTCTTGCGCACGCTGATCTCGGATGGGCTTGTCGAAGTGCGCGTGGGCAAGCGTGACAAGCGCGAGCGCAATCTGTACCTGACCGAACGTGGCAAGGAGCTGGAGCGCGAATTGTCCGAGGCCCAGCGCGCGCGGATGCGCGCGGCCTATCGCGCGGCCGGCCCGGCCGCGGTGGCGGGGTTTCGGCAGGTACTGGAGGCGATGATGGATCCGGAATTGCGGCGTCACTATCTGGCCTTGCGGGACGAAGAGGCATGACCCAGGCGGGCGACATTCACCTACTGGTCGTCGACGATGACGAACGGCTGCGCAGTCTGTTGCGCAAGTTCCTTGTGCGGAACGGCTTTCTGGTGACGACCGCGCGCGACGGCGCCCATGCGCGCCGCCTTCTCGATGGCCTGGAATTCGACCTGATCGTGCTGGACGTCATGATGCCGGGCGAGGACGGGATCAGCCTGACCCGCGACCTGCGGACACGGCTTGCGACCCCGATCCTGCTGCTGACCGCAAAGGGTGAGGCCGATGATCGCATTTCCGGGCTCGAGGCCGGGGCGGACGACTATCTGCCAAAGCCGTTCGAGCCGCGCGAACTGGTCCTGCGCATCAACGCGATCCTGCGGCGCACGCCCAGCATCGCCGAGCCCGCGCGCCCCAAGATGCTGAGCCTTGGCCCCGTGCGCTATGATGTCGAACGCGGCGAGCTCTGGCGCGGCGATTCCCCGATCCGCCTGACGGCGACCGAGGCCGCCCTGATGCGCATCTTCGCCGCCAGGCCCGATCAGCCGCTGAGCCGCAGCCAGCTGGTCGAGGAACTGGGGCGCGTGACAGGACGCGGCGAAACCGGCCAGGCGCAGGAACGCGCGGTGGACGTCCAGATCACGCGTCTGCGCAGAAAGCTGGAGACGGACCCCCGACAGCCGCGCTATCTTCAGACCGTGCGCGGATCGGGCTACATGCTGTCGCCCGAATAGCCATTCCGCCTGTGAAGGCGTTGCCCGCCTCTGGCTTCCGTCGTGCCGGGGCAGGATCAGGGTCGTCTGGACGGCGCGATTGGACAGGGGGAGGAGATGACGCTTCTATACACGCACCCGTCGGCGGATGCGCATGTGAACCCGCCCGGTCACCCCGAGCAGGTCGCGCGGCTGCATGCGGTTCGGCAGGCACTGGCCGCGCCCGAATTCGCGGGTCTGGAGCATCGCGCGGCCCCGCGCGCCGCGCCCGAGAAGGTGCTGATCGCGCATGATCCCGCGCATCTGGAGGCCGTGCGCGCCGCCATCCCCGATGTCGGCTGGGCGCATCTGGATGAAGATACCTATGTCTCGCCCGGTTCATTCGAGGCCGCCCTGCACGCGGTCGGCGCCGTCTGCGCCGCGGTGGATGCGGTGCTGGAGGGCCCGCCACGCAAGGCCTTTGTCGCGATGCGGCCGCCGGGGCACCACGCCGAACGAAACCGGCCCATGGGCTTTTGCCTGTTTTCCAACGTGGCGATCGCGGCCAGGCATGCGCTGCAGGCGCATGGATTGTCGCGGGTCGCGGTTCTGGATTTCGATGTCCATCACGGCAACGGAACCCAGGACGTCCTATGGGACGAGCCCCGCGCGATGTTCGTTTCCTCGCACGAAATGCCCCTGTATCCCGGCACCGGGGCGGTATCCGAGCGGGGTGCGCATGACCAGATCGTCAATCTGCCGCTGCGAGCCGGTTCGGGCGGGGCCGAGATGCGCGAGGCCTGGGCGGCGGCTCTTGCCCGCGTGCGCGATTTCGGGCCTGACCTGATCCTCGTTTCGGCCGGGTTCGATGCCCATCGCGATGACCCCCTGGCGGATCTGATGTGGACCGAGGACGACTTTGCCTGGCTGACGGGCGCGATCTGCGATCTGGCGCAAGACGCCTGTTCGGGGCGGCTGGTATCCTGCCTGGAGGGTGGCTATGATCTGCGCGCGCTGGGCGCCTCTTGCGCGGCGCATGTTCGGGTTCTGATGGAGCGGGATGAATGAGCGAGATCGACGCGCTGAGCTTTGAAGACGCCATGAAGCAACTGGAAGAGGTCGTCCGCAAGCTCGAGCAGGGCGATGTGCCGCTGGAGGAGTCGATCAAGCTGTATGAACGCGGCGCGAAGCTGAAGGCCCATTGCGAGCGCAAGCTGAAGGAAGCCGAGGAAAAGGTCGCCCGCATCACGCTGGGCCCCGATGGCAAACCCGCGGGGATCGAACCGGTCGAGGGGCTGTAAGAGGTGTTCGCTGACCGGCTGCGCCGGGTCCAGGAACGGGTGCAGGCGGCGCTGGACGAGGCGCTGGCCACCGATCCGGACCTGCCCGTCATCCAGGCGATGCGCTATGCGCTGCGCGGGGGCAAGCGGTTGCGGGCCCTCCTTGTCCTGGAAGGCGCGCGCCTGCACGACATCCCCGAGGACGAGGCCATGCCAGCCGCCGCCGCGGTCGAGGCGTTGCACGCCTATTCGCTGGTCCATGACGACCTGCCCTGCATGGATGATGACGATCTGCGCCGCGGACAGCCGACGGTCCATGTGAAATGGGACGAGGCGACAGCCGTGCTGGCCGGTGACGCGCTGCAGACGCTGGCATTCGAATTGTGCTGTGACCCGGTCCTTGGCGCGCGCCGGATCGATCTGGTCGCGGCACTGGCGCAAGCGGCAGGGGCGCGCGGGATGGTTCTGGGGCAGGCGCTGGATATCGCGGCCGAAAGCGCCGATCAGCCGCTGGACATGGACCAGATCACCCGCCTTCAGGCCGCCAAGACCGGCGCCCTGATCGAATTCTCGGCCATTGCCGGCGCGATCCTCGCGGGTGCCGATGACCGGCCGTTGCGAGATTACGCCCGCGCGATCGGGCTGGCCTTTCAGATAGCGGATGATCTGCTGGACGTGCAGGGCGATCCGGCCAAGGCCGGCAAGAAGCTGGGCAAGGATGCGGCTGCGGGCAAGGCGACCTTCGTTTCGCTTCTGGGCGTCGATGGTGCGCGCCAGCGTGCCGAAGAGCTTGTCGAACATGCAATCGCGGCCCTTGCGCCCTATGGCCAGCGGGCAGACAACTTGAGAGAAGCGGCACGTTTCGTTATCAGTCGCGAAACCTGAACAGGGGCCAGCGATGACCGACAGACCGAATACCCCGCTTCTGGACCGCGTCAAGGTTCCGGCCGACCTCAAGTCGCTTTCGGATCGCGAGCTGCGCCAGCTGGCCGATGAACTGCGCGCCGAGACGATCAGCGCGGTATCCGAAACGGGCGGCCATCTGGGCGCCGGGCTGGGCGTCGTCGAGCTGACCGTGGCGCTGCATGCGGTCTTTGACGCGCCGCGGGACAAGATCATCTGGGATGTCGGGCATCAATGCTACCCGCACAAGATCCTGACCGGGCGGCGCGACCGGATCCGCACCCTGCGGCAGAAGGACGGCCTGTCGGGATTCACCAAGCGATCGGAAAGCCCCTATGACCCGTTCGGGGCGGCGCATTCCTCGACCTCGATCTCGGCGGCGCTGGGCTTTGCGGTGGCGCGCGATCTGGGCGGGACCTGCGAAGGGGGCCTGGGCGACGCGATCGCGGTGATCGGAGATGGCGCGATCAGCGCGGGCATGGCCTATGAGGCGATGAACAATGCGGGTCACCTGAAGAAGCGCCTGATCGTCATCCTGAACGACAACGAGATGTCGATCGCCCCGCCGGTCGGGGCGATGTCGGCCTATCTGGCCCGCCTGTATGCCGGAGCGCCCTATCAGGAGCTGAAGGCCGCCGCGAAGGGCGCGATCAGCCTGCTGCCCGAACCCTTCCAGGAAGGGGCCCGCCGCGCCAAGGAGATGCTGAAGGGCATGACCGTCGGCGGCACGCTGTTCGAGGAGCTGGGCTTTACCTATGTCGGCCCGATCGACGGGCACGATCTGGACCAGCTTCTGCCGGTGTTGCGCACGGTCAAGGCGCGCGCCACCGGGCCGACGCTGATCCACGTGCTCACCAAGAAGGGCAAGGGTTATGCCCCGGCCGAACGCGCGGCCGATCGCGGCCATGCGACCGGCAAGTTCGATGTGGTGACCGGCAAGCAGAAATCGGCCCCGTCGAACGCGCCAAGCTATACCAAGGTCTTTGCGCGCGCCCTGATCCGCGAGGCCGAAGAGGATGACAGGATCGTCGCCATCACGGCGGCGATGCCCGACGGGACGGGCCTGAACCTGTTTGCCGAGCGTTTCCCGCGCCGCTGCTTCGACGTGGCCATTGCCGAGCAGCATGCCGTGACCTTCTCGGCGGGGCTGGCGGCCGCGGGCATGAAGCCCTTCTGCGCGATCTATTCGACCTTCCTGCAGCGCGGCTATGACCAGGTCGTGCATGACGTGGCGATCCAGCGCCTGCCGGTGCGCTTTGCCATCGACCGGGCCGGGCTGGTCGGCGCCGATGGCGCGACCCATGCCGGGGCCTTCGACATCGCCTTTCTGTCGAACCTGCCCGGCATGGTGGTGATGGCCGCGGCCGACGAGGCCGAGCTGGTTCACATGGTCGCCACGGCCGCCGCCATCGACGACCGGCCCAGCGCCTTCCGCTATCCGCGCGGAGAAGGGGTGGGGGTCGAGATGCCCGAGCGCGGCCGGCCGCTGGAAATCGGGCGCGGAAGGCTGATCGCCGAAGGGTCGCAGGTGGCCATCCTGTCCTTCGGCACGCGGCTGGCCGAGGTGATGAAGGCGCGGGAAAACCTGGCCGCGCGGGGGATAACGGTCACCGTGGCGGATGCGCGCTTTGCCAAGCCGTTGGACCGCGAGCTGGTCCTGCAGCTGGCCCGCCACCACGAGGCGCTGATCACCGTCGAGGAAGGCGCGATCGGCGGCTTCGGCAGCCATGTCGCACAGCTTCTGGCCGAAGAGGGGATTTTCGATACGGGGCTGAAGTTCCGGTCGATGTTCCTGCCCGATACCTTTATCGATCAGGCCAGCCCGCGCGAAATGTACGACGTGGCAGGAATGAACGCCCCGCATATCGAAGCGAAGGTTCTGGATCTTCTGGGTGTGGCGCGGATTGTCCGCGATCAGCGCGCCTGAGCGCGAATTCCCCGGCGCCCGTCGCGCCGGGGCAGGGCATCAGGCCGTGATGCCCCGTTCGATGCGCAGGAAATGCCGTATCCGCGGCGGCTGGGATTCCTGCCTTGGGCGACGGGCCAGACGCCGCGAGGCAGGATGCGAGCCTTCCGGTGCGATGGCACGATCCAGTGCCACGTAATGCTTTACCCGCCCGCCATGGTCCGGCTCTCTGCGGTCAGCGATATGTCGTGTCATCGGATCCTCCCATTGCTGTGGCCGGATTGCCCGACCACGAATCATGATGGGGCCGAATCGGTCTGATTTCCACCCCCGGCGGGCCGGTCGGCCGGACCTTGCCGGCCTTGCAGGCGGTCCAGCGCCCATCGCGCCGCATCCGCGACGGCCGGGTCGGGGTCGTTCAGCAAAGGCATCAGCGAGCGGGCCAGTTCGGACCGGCCGGAATTGCCGATGGCATAGGCCACGTTGCGCACGAACCGGTCGCGCCCGATGCGCTTGATCGGTGAACCGGAAAACCGCGCACGAAAGGCGGCATCGTCCAATGCGGCCAGTTCGGCCAGTTCCGGCGCGCCGACCCGGGCGGCATAGCCGATCTCGCGCGCTTTCTGTGCGAACTTGTTCCATGGACAGACAGCAAGGCAGTCGTCGCAGCCATAGATCCTGTTGCCCAAGGCCGGGCGAAGATCCTCGGCCACCGGTCCGCGATGCTCGATGGTCAGGTATGAAATGCAGCGTCGCGCATCCAGCTGATAGGGCGCGGGGAAGGCCGCCGTCGGGCAAATGTCCAGACAGCGGCGGCAGTTCCCGCAATGGTCGGTTTCGGGCTGGTCCTTCGGCAGATCCAGCGTGGTAAAGATCGCCCCCAGAAAGAACCAGCTGCCCAGCTGGCGCCCCACCAGATTGGTATGCTTGCCCTGCCAGCCCAGGCCCGCCGCCTGGCCCAGCGGCTTCTCCATGACCGGGGCGGTGTCGACGAAGACCTTGATCTGCGCCTCGACGCCTTCCTTTGCGGCCTGTTCGATCAACCAGCGGCCGACGCGCTTGAGCCGCTTCTTGACCAGGTCGTGATAGTCCCGCCCCTGTGCATAGCACGAGATCGCGGCGCGATCCCTGTGCTGCAATACGGCCAACGGGTCATGGTCTGGCGTATAGGATTCAGCCAGCATCACGATGGTGCGCGCCTCGGGCCAGAGCGCCGCGGGATTTGCGCGCCAGCCTGTCCGTTCGGCCATCCAGTGCATCTGGCCGTGGCGCCCCTGTTCCAGAAAGCTGGCAAGGCGCGCGGGGGCATCGGGAATGGCGTCGGGCGCGCAATAGCCGACCTGCGAGAAGCCCTCTTCCAGAGCCTTGGCTGTCAGCCGGTTGCGGAAGGCGCGGGCATCCATTGGCAATCCTCTTGGGCCCCGGCCGCCGGGGTCAGAAATCCAGATCGGCGTAGTGCGGCGGCGGCGGAAAACCGGGAACCTGGTCGGCCAGGATCGAACGGAAGGCCGGGCGTGACTTGATCTTGGCATACCAGTCGCGCACATTCTGGCTGCGGTTCCAGTCGACATCCGAGATATAGTCCAGACAGGACAGATGCGCGGCCGCCGTGAAATCGGCCAGCGTCATTTCGTTTCCTGCCAGCCAGCGGCGCTGTTCCAGCAGCCAGTCCATGTAGTCCAGATGGAACTTGATTCGCATCGCCCCCGCCTTGACGTTGCGCGAATCGGGATAGCCCAGCTTCATCACCTTCTTGTTGACGCGCTCATAGACCAGCTTCGAGGTCACCTCGTCATGAAACGTGTCGTCGAACCAGGCGCAGAGGCGGCGCACCTCGTATCGGGCCTCGGGGTCGCGCGGCATCAGCCGGGGTTCGGGCGCGATTTCGTCAAGATATTCGCAGATCGCTTGGCTTTCGGCCATGTTGCGCCCGTTCATGCGCAAGATCGGCACCTTGCCCGCGGGGTTGCGGCGCAGGAATTCCGGGTCCTGTTCCCAGTACCGTTCTTCGACCAGTTCGACCTCGATCCTCTTTTCGGCCAGGGTCAGGCGCACCTTTCGACAGAAGGGGGAAAGCGGAAAGTGGTACAGACGGGTCATCGCACAGCCCTGTTACGCTTTTGAATGCAGCCCGTGATAAAGCCGCCCCAAGGCTGGTTCAATGCTGGAAACAATCAGCGCGCCCATCGGCGCGGATCGTTGCCGCCCCTTCAAGGATCGATGTGGCGCGCGCGCGCAAAAAATTGGACGGCCGGGCCGGGTTGCGACCCTTCGGATCGGGCAGGATCGCGGCGATCAGCGCGGCCTGCCTTGGGGTCAGTTCGGCGGCCGAACGCCCGAAATAGTGCCGCGCCGCGGCCTCGACACCAAAGATACCAGGGCCGGTTTCGGCCACGTTCAGATAGACCTCGAGAATACGCCTCTTGGTCCAGACGGCTTCGACCACCGGCGTCAGCAGCGCCTCCAGCGCCTTTCGCGGCCAGGACCGTCCCTGCCAAAGGAACACGTTCTTGACCACCTGCTGGCTGATCGTCGAGGCCCCGCGTCCCGAGCCTTCCTCGATCGCGGCGCGGATGGCCTTCAGATCAAACCCCCAATGGCGGCAGAAATTCGCGTCCTCGGCCGCGACGACCGATCGGGCCAGTTCGGGCGAGACATCGTCCAGATCGACCCACGCACGCTGGATTCCGCCCTGGCGCCAGCTTTCGGCGATCATGTAGGGCGTCATCACCGGATTGACGAAGGAAAACAGCACGACCAGCGCCAGAACCGCGCCGATCAGGCCCAGCATCACGTTGCGCGCAAGACGCAGGATGCGGCCCCAGGTCCATCCGGGGGTCGCGCTGGATGCGGTCCGGCCCTTGGATTTCCTCCGAGTCGCCGATCGCGATTTCGCCTGCGTTTTGCTCTTGGCCTTCGTCATCGGGCGTGATCAACCATGCCCTTCGGGCCAAGGTCAAGGCATTGCCAGACGATTGGCGGGGAAACCTGTGCCCGCAAAGCGTTCAGGCAGATCGCGCAGGATGCTTGCTTCGCGCGCCGTCAGGACGCGCCGCGCCGCGGGAAGTGCCTGCGTTTCGGAACACAGGATTTCGGGAAAAAGCGCTGCGATTTCAGTCCGCAACGATTCATCCTGTTCGATCAGCCAGCCACCCGGATGAAGACTTTCGCTCCACGCGCCGTTCGAGCGGGCGATTTCGTGCCGTTCGAACAATAGGTGATAATAGGTGACCCGCTGCATCTGCTTGCTCCTGATGCCAGGCAGGCCGACGAGGTGTCGTGCAGCGACCAGCGTCTCGTCTTCGGCGAACCAAAGCTGCACCTGTCATCCGCGATACAGGATCCGGTGTTCGGGTGAAACAACCAGCGGGATGTCATTGTCGAAAATGCCCGGTTCGATCGTGATGGGCGCGAACTTGCCAGAACCTGCAACGGTACGGCGGCCGACCCAATGCAGGGGTCTGGCGCCGTGATCAAGCGTCATCACCATGTCGCCCGGACGCAGGTCCTCGACCGGGACCGGCCCGGCGGGCGTATCGATCAAAGTGCCAGCGGTGAAACAGGGCGGGCCGAGTTGAGAGACGAGAAGCGGTCCCTGTGTCGTTACATAGGTCGAGGAGACGAATGTCCCGTTCCTGAGAACCTGACCATCGGTCGGCGTGAAGAATCTGCGTCCGTCAGCCAGATAGAACGTCGTGCCAGTATAGGTGATGTTGCCGATACCAGGCACGTTGATCGTCACGGTGTCGCCGGGCCAGGACCGTGTAATATCGATACCGTCGAGACTGTCCCCATTGAAACGATCAAGATCGTCGTCGTCGTTCTGATCCGTCAATGTCAGCTTGACGAACGCTACAGCCGTGCCGGGCGGCGGGGGAAAAGCAGGGTCTAGTTGATAGAACTGGTCAAGATAGTTGGTTGGCATCCCGGGCGATTACCGAAAAATTTTCACTCGTCTGGATAGCAAGGACCCGTTCGGTCGAATTTTTCGGCGCAATCCTGACGATTCAACGGTCCGGCATTCGGAAGCGGGGCTGGCCCGATAGCCAGCCCCGTATTCAAGATGTGTCGTCGAGCCTACTCGGCCGGCATCGCGGCAGCTTCGTCCGTCAGCGGCGCGGCCAGGTGGGGCAGCATCTCCTTCGGGCAGACCTGGACGAAGTGGTCGCGCTCGGTCGCCCAGTGGCGCAGGATTTCCTGCGCCTTGCGGCTGCCGGTCTCGGCGACATGGCGCTCGATCAGACCCTTCAGCTCGGCTTCCCAATGGGGATGGCTGACGCGGCAGGTGACCAGCGTTTCCATGTTCATCAGCGACTCGGCCGTACCCTCGGGGTCATAGACATAGGCCATGCCGCCCGTCATGCCCGCGCCGAAATTCGCGCCGATCCGTCCCAGGATCACGGCGACACCACCCGTCATGTATTCGCAGCCGTTCGAGCCGCAGCCCTCGACCACCACCTTCGCGCCCGAATTGCGCACCGCAAAGCGTTCGCCCGCGCGGCCAGCCGCGAACAGATAGCCATCGGTCGCACCGTACAGGACCGTGTTGCCGATGATCGTGTTTTCCGAGGCCTCAAGAGGCGAGACCATCGGAGGACGCACGACGATGATGCCGCCCGACAGGCCCTTGCCGACATAATCATTGGCATCGCCCGATACCTCGATCTTCAGACCCGGGGCAGCGAAGGCGCCCAGAGACTGCCCGGCCGAGCCCGTCAGCTTGACGGTCAGGTGGTCGGGCTGCAGGTTGTTGCGCATCCCGAACTTCTGCACGATCAGGGACGAGGCGCGCGCGCCGATCGTCCGGTGCGTGTTGCGCACGGCATAGGACAGCTGCATCTTCTCGCCGTCCTCGAAGAAGCGCGCGCCGTCGCGGATGATCTCGGCATCCAGCGTGTCGGGCACCGCATTGCGCGGCTTGGTGCGGTCATAGACGATCTTGTCCGCGCCATCGACGGTGATCAGCAGCGGGTTCAGGTCCAGATCGTCCAGATGCGGCGAGCCGCGGCTGACCTGGCTGAGAAGATCGGCCCGGCCGATCACCTCGTCCAGGCTGCGAGCACCGATCGAGGCCAGGATCTCGCGCACTTCCTGGGCGTAGAAGGTGATCAGGTTGACCACCTTGTCGGCCGTGCCGGTGAACTTGGCGCGCAGCCTTTCGTCCTGGGTGCAGACGCCCACGGGGCAGGTATTGGACTGGCACTGGCGCACCATGATGCAGCCCATCGCGATCAGCGCGGCGGTGCCGATGCCGAATTCCTCGGCGCCCATCATGGCGGCGATGACGATGTCGCGGCCGGTGCGCAGACCGCCATCGGTGCGCAGCGTGACACGGTCACGCAGCTTGTTCATCGCCAGAACCTGATGCGCCTCGGTCAGACCCATTTCCCAGGGCAGGCCCGCATACTTGATCGACGTGCCGGGGCTGGCGCCCGTGCCGCCATTATGGCCCGAAATCAGGATGACATCGGCCTTGGCCTTGGCCACGCCCGCCGCGATCGTGCCCACGCCGCTGGCCGCGACCAGCTTGACCGTCACCTTGGCGCGCGGGTTGATCTGCTTGAGGTCATAGATCAGCTGCGCCAGATCCTCGATCGAATAGATATCGTGGTGCGGCGGGGGCGAGATCAGCGTCACGCCCGGCGTCGAATGGCGCAGCCGCGCGATCAGCTTTGTCACCTTGATGCCGGGCAGCTGGCCGCCTTCGCCGGGCTTGGCGCCCTGCGCGATCTTGATCTCCAGCTCCTCGCAGGCATTCAGGTATTCCGCCGTGACGCCGAACCGGCCCGAGGCGACCTGCTTGATCTTGGCACAGGGATTGTCGCCATTGGGCAGCGGGTGGGAATGCGCCGGATCCTCGCCGCCTTCGCCGCTGTCGGACTTGGCGCCGATGCGGTTCATGGCGATGTTCAGCGTCATGTGGGCTTCGGGCGACAATGCGCCAAGGCTCATGCCCGGCGTGACGAAGCGCTTGCGGATCGAGGTGATGGATTCGACCTCCTCGATCGGCACGGGCCGGCCCAGCGGCTTGATGTCCAGCAGGTCGCGGATATGGATCGGCGGATTTGCCCGCATCGCGGCGGAATACTGTTTCCACAGGTCATAGGACGCCCTGTCGCAGGCCGATTGCAGCAAGTGCATCGTCTGCGCCTCCCAGGCGTGCTTCTCGCCGGACCGGCGCAACTTGAAGAAACCACCGACCGGCAGGACATTGGCCGGCCCGTTCCACGCCTGGGCGTGGATTTCCTCGAGCTTGCGCTGGATCCCCGATACGCCGATGCCCGAGATGCGCGAATGCATGCCGGGGAAATACTCGGCAACCATGGCGCGCGACAGGCCCACGGCTTCGAAGTTCAGGCCGCCGCGATAGGACGACACGACCGAGATCCCCATCTTGGCCATGATCTTCAGCAGACCGGAATCGATCGCCGCGCGATAGCGCCGCACCGCGTCCTCAAGGCTAGTTTCCAGCAGGCCGCGGCGGATGCGGTCGGCAATCGAGTCAAGCGCCAGATAGGGGTTCACCGTGGTGGCGCCGCAACCGATCAGCACCGCGAAGTAATGCGGATCGATGCATTCGGCCGACCGGACGTTCAGCGAACAGAAGGTCCGCAGGCCCTTGCGCGTCAGCCACGAATGCACGGCGCTGGTCGCCAGGATCATCGGCATGGGCACGCGGTCCGGCCCCTGGTGCTGATCAGTCAGCACCAAATGCCCCGCGCCCGAGCGCACGGCGTCCTCGGCTTCGGCGCGAATGCGCTCCAGCCCCTGGCGCAGGGCGTCGGATTCCGACCCTGCTGGGAAGGTGCAGTCGATGATGGCGACATTGTCGCCGAACTGGCGCACCATTTCGTCGAATTCGGCATTGGCGACAAAGGGGCTCTCCAGCACCAGGATCTCGGTCTGGGCGCTGGATTCGTCCAGGACGTTCTTGAGGTTGCCGAACCGCGTCTTGAGGCTCATCACCCGCGTCTCACGCAGGCTGTCGATCGGCGGGTTGGTGACCTGGCTGAAGTTCTGGCGGAAGAAGTGGGACAACGGCCGATATTTGCTGGACAGAACCGCCAGCGGCGTGTCGTCGCCCATCGAGGCGATCATTTCCTTGCCATCCTCGGCCATCGGGGCCAGGACCTGTTCCAGATCCTCCAGCGTATAACCCGCGCCGATCTGGCGCCGCCGCAGCGCCTCGCCTTCATGCAGGGCCTTTTCGGGCACGTCCCGCATGATCTCGTTCAGGTCCACGACCTTTTCCAGCCAGTCGCCGAAAGGCTGGCTTGCCGCCAGGCGGTCCTTGATCTCGGCGTCGTGGTACAGCTTGCCCTCGGTCATGTCGACGGCGATCATCTGGCCCGGACCCAGGGCGCCCTTCTCGCGCACCGAGGATTCGTCCGCCGGCACCATTCCGACCTCGGAGCCCGCGATCAGAAGCCCATCGCCGGTCACGACATACCGCATGGGGCGCAGGCCGTTGCGGTCCAGCCCGCCGCAGACCCAGCGGCCATCGGTCATGGCCAGCGCGGCGGGACCGTCCCAGGGCTCCATCACCGCGTTGCAATAGGCATACATGTCGCGCCACGCCTTCGGCATTTCGGTTGCGGTCTTCGACCAGGCCTCGGGCACCAGCATGGTCTTGGCCATGGGTGCGCTGCGTCCCGCGCGCACAAGGACCTCGAAAACGGCATCGAGCGCGGCCGAGTCCGACGAGCCTTGCGGCACGATCGGCTTGATGTCGCCCGCAAGGTCGCCAAAGGTCGAGGATGCCATCCGGATCTCGTGGCTCTTCAGCCAGTTCAGGTTGCCCTTCAGCGTGTTGATCTCGCCATTATGGGCAAGCATGCGGAAGGGCTGGGCCAGCCACCATTGCGGGAAGGTGTTGGTCGAATAGCGCTGGTGATAGATGGCAAAGGCCGATTCGAAACGTTCGTCCTTCAGGTCGGGATAGAATTCCGCGACCTGTTCGGCCAGCATCATGCCCTTGTAGATGATTGACCGGCAGGAGAGCGAGCAGAAATACAGGCCCGAAATCCCGGCGGCATGCGCGGCCTTCTCGATCCGACGGCGGATGATGTAGAGTTCGCGTTCGAAGCTTTCCTCGTCGATCCCCTTGGCGTTCCGGATCAGGATCTGCTCGATCTCTGGCCGCGTGGCATTGGCCTTCTCGCCCAGCACATGGGTGTTCACCGGGACATGCCGCCAGCCATAGATGTAATGGCCCATGCGCAGCACTTCGGTTTCCACGATGGTCCGGCAGGTTTCCTGCGCGCCGAAATCGGTGCGCGGCAGAAAGACCTGACCGACGGCGATCAGCGAATTCGGATCGGGTTCGTGCCCCGTGCGGCGGATCTGGTCGTAGAAGAAGCGCACCGGGATCTGCACATGGATGCCGGCCCCGTCGCCGGTCTTGCCGTCGGCATCGACGGCGCCCCGGTGCCACACGGCCTTGAGCGCATCGATGCCGTTTTCGACGACCTTGCGGCTGGGCTTTCCGTTCAGCGCCACGACAAGGCCCACGCCGCAGGAGGCGTGCTCGTCATCGGCGCGATAGAGCGAATGCTCGCTCATCCACTTGCGCTTGGCCTCCTCGGCGGCTGCCCAGTTCTCGTCGAACCGCGTCATCGGTCGTCTCCTCTTTCTTGCGCCGGCCATGGATCTGGACCTGGGGCGCGCGTGTCGTTCATTGCAGGACCCGGGCACCGCCGGCGGGCGGCGCGGCGCGGGTCATCAGCATGTTGCATTCGTGGATCGGCTCGGCGGCCAGAAAGCCATCCTCGCCGGGCAAGGCGATCGTCACCGGGGTGCTGACGATGAGGTCCGCGCCGCCCAGTGGCGTCTCGAAGGTTTCCTGATCGGCCAGGAACAGCCGCCAGTCGCGCTGGATCAGCTGCCGGCCCCGTCGGTGCCAAAGCAGGTTGCCATCGGCGTCGCGTGCCGTCAGGTCGAATTCGGTGCGCTCGAAGGTCACGCCACCGATGGTCACGCTTTCCCCCGTCAGCCGGTCGAAACCGACATAGCGGCGTGTCACGCCCGCCGTGGTTTCGGTCTGGAAGTCATAGTCGTCGCGCCCCGTCTCGATGAGGGTGGTGAACGAGGCCGGGTCGATTTCCTTGCTCAGCCGCTCTGCCGCGCCGGTGACCAGATCGTGGCTGATGATCCAGCGGGTCTCGGCATCGATCCGGTTGAGAAAGAAGGGCCCGTTGCCATCAAGGTAGATGGCCCATTGATCGCCCGGTGCGTCGGCCGCGCACCGGTAATGGTTCGACACCTGGCAGCCGCGCATCTGGATGGTCGCATAGACCTCGCAGCCGGCAGGCGGCGAAAAGCGGGCGCCGGCCCCCGCAGGCGTCGACAGCGCCAGAAGCGCAAGCAGTGAAACGATTCGCCTTGCCATCCGCGGCCCCTATTCGGCCGCGATGGCCGGGGCATCGGCCAGATAGTCCAGCACGCTTTCGGCCACTTCGCGCCCGTCGCGGATTGCCCAGACCACAAGGCTGGCGCCGCGCACGATGTCGCCGACGGCAAAGACGCCCGGCAGGCTGGTCGCATGGGTGCGGAAGTCGGCGCGGATCGTGCCCCAGCGCGTGACGTCCAGCCCTTCGACCCCCCAAAGACGCGGCAGATCCTCGGGCTCGAAGCCCAGGGCCTTGATAACGAGATCGGCGGGCTCGACGTAATCGGCGCCCTCGATCACTTCGGGGCTGCGCCGGCCGGTGGCATCGGGCGCGCCCAGCCGCATCTGGCTGACCATCACGCCTTCGACTCGCTCCTCGGCGACAAATCCGCGCGGCGCGGTCAGCCAGACGAATTCGACGCCCTCCTCCTCGGCGTTTTCGACCTCACGCTGGCTGCCAGGCATGTTGGCGCGGTCGCGGCGATACAGGCACTTGACCGATTTCGCGCCCTGGCGGATCGCGGTGCGCACGCAGTCCATCGCGGTATCGCCACCGCCGATCACGACGACCCGTTTGCCTTCGGCGTTCAGTTCGCCCGAGTCGAATTCCGGCACCTCGTCGCCAAAGGACTTGCGGTTCGATGCCGTCAGGTAATCGATCGCCCGGACGATGCCCGGGGCGGTGGCGTTGGGGACGTTCAGGTCGCGGCTCTTGTAGACGCCGGTCGCGATGATGACGGCGTCATGTTTGCCGCGGATCGCGTCGAACGAGATGTCTTGGCCGACATTGCAGTTCAGTTCGAACTGCACACCGCCCTCCTCCAGCTGGCGGATCCGGCGCATGACGACCTCCTTTTCCAGCTTGAAGCCGGGGATGCCGTAGGTCAGCAGGCCGCCGGCGCGGTCATGGCGATCATAAACCGTCACCTGGACGCCGGCCCGGCGCAACGCGTCCGCCGCGGCAAGGCCCGCCGGGCCTGCGCCGATGATGGCGACGCTTTCGCCGCGTTCCTGCGCGGGGCGGATCGGCTCGACCCAGCCTTCCTGCCAGGCGGTGTCGGTGATGTATTTTTCGATCGCGCCGATCGTGACGGTCCCGTGGCCAGATTGCTCGATCACGCAATTGCCTTCGCACAGACGGTCCTGCGGGCAGATCCGGCCGCAGATCTCGGGGAAGGTGTTGGTCGATTGGCTAAGCTGATAGGCTTCTTGCAGGCGCCCCTCGGCGGTCATGCGCAGCCAGTCGGGGATGTTGTTGTGCAGCGGACAATGCGACTGGCAATAGGGCACGCCGCACTGGCTGCAGCGGCCGGCCTGTTCGGCGGCCTTGTCCGCGGCGAATTCGCGATAGATCTCGTGAAAGTCGTGCTTGCGCTCGGCGGCATCGCGCTTGGTGGGCATCTGCTTTGCCACCGTCACGAATTTCAGCATGCGGTCCTTGGCCACGGCGAACCTCTTGGCTGGGAATGGGTTGCCGTCTTGCTACCGCTTGTCTGCGCAAATTAAAAGTCAGCAGTATTGACCTATATTGCATTTTTCTTCGCTTTGAATGGCCAGGGCAAGCCTGTTTTGCGAAATTATAGGTCAGTATGGGTTACCTAAGGTCTCAACCCGCCACGGAAAGGGCCACAAGGGCCGCAATGCCGACGATGATTCGCCACCATCCGAAAAGCGCATAGCCGTGCCGGCTGACATAGCCGAGCAGCCAGCGGACGACCAAAATGGCCGCGACAAAGGCCGCAACGAAGCCGACGGCGATCTGGTTCATGGCCGACCAGTCCAGGACGTCGCGATTTGCGTACAGGTCATAGGCAAAAGCGCCCGCCATGGTGGGCATCGAAAGAAAAAAGGAAAACTCGGCCGCTGCGCGTTTGTCCGCGCCCAGAAAGAGGGCGCCAACGATCGTCGCGCCCGATCGCGATACCCCGGGGATCATGGCGAGGCACTGAATGACGCCGATGCCAAAGGCCATGGGAAGCGGAAAGCGCTCGGCATCGTGATGGCGTGCAACCAGCGGCAGGCGATCCACGACGACCAGGACGATCCCCCCGAGAATCAGCATGGTTGCAATCAGGCGCGGGCTTTCGAACAGGACCGCCTTTATGACGTCATGTGCCAGCACACCCACAACCACGGCGGGCAGAAAGGCCAGCAGGACCGAACCCGCGAACCGCCGTGCCTGTGGATCGTGCGGCAGGTCGCGCAGGGTGCGACCGATCCGCGCCGCATAGACGCCCAGAACCGCAAGGACAGCCCCCAGCTGGATGACGACCTCGAAGGTCTTTCCGGCGCTTTCGAACCCCATGAAATGCCCGGCCAGCAAGAGATGCCCGGTCGAGGACACGGGAATGAATTCGGTCAGGCCTTCGAGCAGGCCCAGGAACAGGGCACTGAAGAGCGAATCGGTCATGTCGGGAATCCACCATGGCTGTCTGGCATCGGCGCGCAGCCTAGAGAAGGCCGGTCGCCACGGCAAGGTGATCCTTCACCCTCTGGTAGAAGGAAGAGGTTCTGCCACGTCTCGGTTCTCCTGAAACGGTATGCCGAAGTCGCTCAGGTCCACCCTGTGCTGCAACAGCCGGTCAAGCTGCCGGTTGCTGTCATCGAAACGCCCGACGAACATGCGCCAGACGTGATCCGAGACGGGCCGGTAGTTGCGCAGCAGTGAGGAAAACGGCCAGTGCCGCATCGCGAAGCCGACCAGCCGATAAGGGCCGTTCGGCGTCGTCCCGATCCGGATCAGTGGGGCAGGGTTCAGAACGCTGCGCTGAAGCTTGTTCAACCTGCGCAACAGGGGCACGGCATATTCGGGATAGCTTGGCGCATAGACCGCGCGATGGGTTGGCAGGATGCCCGGGAATTCCTTGTTGCCCGCGAATTCGGCAAGCCGCGCCGCGGTTGCGTCCATGTCCCGGGCCAGACCCTCTTGCGTCAGAACGTGGACGTTCTCGCGGCCGAAAAGGTCCTGATACAGGCCGACCAGGCGGTGATACTCGAAATGTTCCGGGCGGAAGCCGTGGAATCCCAGCTCCGGGTCGCCTGAAAAGAATGTCTCGGGGCTGCAGGTGCCGCCGCGCGAAAGATACTGCATGTAGACGGATTTCAAGATGCTCATCTGCGAACGGATCGAGATGAGGATTCGGGCGTCCGGCGCGATCTGTTTCAGCCGTTGCGCCAGAATGTCGCTGCCGATCCCGCCATAGAAGGGATGCCCCGACAATATCTCGGACGAGATCACGGGCACCTTGCCCGCCGGCAGGCTGGCCATGCCTTCGGCGATCTTGCGGCGCATCGGCCCGGGGTCGAAGACCAGCCCATGCGGCGCGACGACAAGGTCCCAGACTTCCCGATGGCGCGCGATCTGAACATATCCGTGCTCGGGCACGAACAATCGCTGCTGCATCCATGATGTGGCCGTCTTGTGATAGCCAATATGCAGCAAGAGCCGCGCACTCATGAAACACCCTTTCCCCGGTCAGAACCGGACATACCACCGGGGCGGAGGGTTTCACGTAAGCGGCATCAGGTCAAACGGCGATCAGGCCTTGCGCTCGCGCCGCAGGTTGCGGGCCGATGCCTTGATGGCGTCGTACTGGCCCGAGGGGCGGAATCGCCACAGATAGTCTGGCAGGATGGCCTCGGTCGGTGTCGGGTCGATCCCCAGATCGGCAAGGCCGCGCGCGCCTTCGGACACCACGTTGTCGTGGCGCAGCATTCGCAGCTGGTCGCGCGTCAGGATGCGGTTCCTAAACAGACCGCCGGTCAGGATCGATCCGACATCCAGCGTGGTTGCCATGATATTGGCCATCCAGAAGGGCAGGTTCACGATCAGTCGGCGGCGACGGATGATCTGCAGCATCTCCTCGATGAAGTGCCGCAGGGTGCCGACGTCGGGACCGCCCAGTTCATAGATGCCGGTCGCGCGGCCGTTGACGCCCTCCACCGCCGCGCGGGCGACGTCATCCACATAGACGGGCTGAAAGCGCGTCTGGGCGCCGACAAGCGGCAGGATCGGTCCGAATCGGGCCATCGATGCAAAGCGATTGAAGAACTGGTCTTCGGGCCCGAAGACCACCGAAGGCCGCAGGATCATGGCGTCCGGGAAGCTGGCAAGGATCGCCGCCTCGCCTTCGGCCTTGGAACGTCCATAGGCGCTTTCGGAATTCGGATCTGCGCCCAGTGCGGAAAGATGAACCAGGGTCTTCACGCCCGACTCGGCCGCGATCCGGGCAATGCGGCCCGCGCCTTCGACATGGACGGACTGGAAGTTGTTGCGCCCGCGCGCATCGAACGTGCCGACGCAATTGACCACGGCATCCGCGCCCGCCATGACCGCGCGCACCGATTCATCGTCGCGGATGTTACAGAAGACGGGCTCGACCTGGCCGACCGCGCCATAGGGCTTGACGAACAGCGCCTGGTTCGGATGCCGGACGGCGACGCGGATGCGCCAGCCTTCCTTGGCCAGGCGCCGTGCGACATAGCGCCCGACGAATCCCGAACCGCCATAGATCGTGACGAGCTTGGACATGGAGGCATCTCCGTCAATCTGAAGCCTGGGCCCTGATTAGCGCCTTGTTCCCTGTCAAACAAGGCGCGATCGGCGTATCCGGATTTTTCGTCAAAAGACCCGTTGACACGCCTGCGCGCCGTCTGTAAATCGCCCCCCACGACACCAGCCCAGGTGGCGGAATTGGTAGACGCGCTGGTTTCAGGTACCAGTGCCGCAAGGCGTGGAGGTTCGAGTCCTCTCCTGGGCACCATACAACGCCAAGGCCCGAAACCCGACGGTTTCGGGCCTTGGCGTTTTCGTACCAGGGCGGGTGTCACGTCCTGTGCCGACGGGGACTTTCGTGGCGTCGCGCCCTTGTCAGTTGGCGATGCCCAGCAGGCGATCCACGTCCAGATTTGCCTCGACATGATCGGCCAGCAAGTCCAGGACGCGCCTCACCTCGAACCCGTAATCGATACCGGCCGAGCCCCCGAAACGCGACAGGAAGGCCGCGCGGAAGCCGTCCGAGCCGAAGATCCCGTGCAGATAGCTGCCCATGACGCGCCCGTCGGGCGAGATGGCGCCTTCGGGGCGGCCGTCGACCAGCGCAAAGGGTCGGGCGCAATCCGGGCCTTCGGTCCGGCCGATATGGATTTCGTAGCCCTGCATCTTCTGTCCGGTCGGAGCGTGGACCGCGTCGGTGCGGGTCAGGCGCTTGTCCGCCGTCATGACCGTCCGGACATCCAGCAGGCCCAGCCCCGGGCTTTCGCCGGCCGGGCCCTCGATCCCCTCGGGGTCGGCGATGGTCCGCCCCAGCATCTGGTAGCCGCCGCAGATCCCCAGGACCTGTCCTCCCCGGCGGATATGGGCGCGCAGGTCGATGTCCCAGCCTTGGGCGCGCAGGAAGTCCAGGTCGCCACGGGTGGACTTGCTGCCGGGGATGATGACCAGATCACGGTCGCCGGGAATCGCCTCTCCCTGCCGCACCATCACCAGATCGACGCAGGGTTCGATCCGCAGCGGGTCGAGATCGTCGAAATTCGCGATGCGCGAAAGGGCGAGACAGGCGATGCGCACCGGCCCACCTCCGCCGCCCCGTGTCAGGTCCAGCGCATCCTCGGCCGGAAGCCTGGAAGCTTCGGGAAAAAACGGCACAACCCCCAGCCCGCGCCAGCCGGTACGGTCTTCGATCAGGCGATAGCCATCGTCGAACAGCCGGGGATCGCCGCGAAACTTGTTGATGATGAAGCCACGCACCATCGCGGCATCCCCGTCATCCAGAACGGCCTGAGTGCCCACGATCTGCGCGATCACGCCGCCCCGATCGATGTCGCCGACCAGGATCACCGGGACATTCGCGGCGCGGGCAAACCCCATGTTGGCAATGTCGTCCGCGCGCAGATTGACCTCGGCCGGACTACCCGCGCCTTCGACGATCACCAGATCATGGGCATCGCGCAGGCGCTGAAAGCTGTCCAGAACCGGCTGCAGCAGCTGCGGCTTCAGCCGGGCATAGTCCCGCGCACGCACGGTCGCCACGCGCCTGCCCTGGACGACGACCTGCGCCCCCGTATCGGTTTCCGGCTTCAACAGGACCGGGTTCATGTCGGTATGCGGCTGCAGCCCACAGGCCAGCGCCTGAAGCGCCTGAGCGCGCCCGATCTCTCCGCCGTCCAGGGTCACTGCGGCATTGTTCGACATGTTCTGCGGCTTGAAGGGCGCGACCGAAAGGCCCCGGCGACGCGCGGCGCGGCACAGACCCGCCACCAGCAGCGACTTGCCCACGTTCGAGCCGCAGCCCTGGATCATCACGGCCGTCATCGCGCGCCCCTGCAAGCCTAGAATTCGACGCCCTTCTGGGCCTTGATGCCGGCGCGGAACGGGTGTTTCACCAGCGTCATTTCGGTGACGAGATCGGCAATCTCGATCAATTCGGGCCTGGCGTTGCGGCCGGTCAGGACGACATGCGTCATCGGCGGCTTTTCCTCTTGCAGGAAGGCGATGACCTCGTCGATCGGCAGATAGTCATAGCGCAGGGCGATGTTGATCTCGTCCAGAAGAACCATGCGGATTTCCGGATCGCGGATCAGCTCCTTGGCCTTTTCCCAGCCGCGGCGGGCCGCCGCGATGTCGCGTTCCTTGTCCTGTGTCTCCCAGGTGAAGCCTTCGCCCATCGCGTGGAACTGGCACAGATGACCGAAATGCGTCTCGATCAGCCGGCGCTCGCCCGTGTCCCAGGCCCCCTTGATGAATTGCACGACGGCGCTGGGCATTTCATGCGCGATGCAGCGCAGGATCATGCCGAACCCGGCCGAGCTCTTGCCCTTGCCCGCGCCGGTATGGACGATGATCAGGCCCTTCTCGCCCGATTTGGTCGCCATGATCTTGTCGCGGGCGGCCTTCTTCTTGGCCATCTTCTGGGCATGTCGGGTGACATCGTCGCGCGTGGTCATCGATCGGCTCCATTGTGTCGTTGCGCCGGTTGTAGGCGATCCCCGGCAATGGTTCCAGCGGCCGTTCCGCGGGCAACGCGAATCAGCCCGCCGCGATCCGTCGCGTCAACCGCCCCGGCGCTTCTGTCCAGCCGCGATTCACGGTCGGGCGGAACGGGACACGACGTTCCGGCGCGCGTTTTCGTCACGGCCGGGCGGTCCCGAAGAGCTGCGCTTGACAAGTGCCGTCGCCATGCCACAGGTGAAGCGGCGCTGGTTCCCATCGAAGGATGGGCGAAGAGGGAATGCGACAGGCCGGGGAACCCCCGGCCCAGGCGCAGCCGCCCCCGCGACCGTGACCGGAGAGGTCCCCCAAAGGCCACTGGCGTCAGCCGGGAAGGCGGGAGGGCCGAAGGGGCCCAAGGCCCCGGGATCCGCAAGCCGGGAGACCTGCCAGCGCGAAACGAGGAGGCGGACGGGGGGTTCCGCGATCCGAAGGTGGTTCGCGCCGCCCTCGGCTGGCCCCTTTCCGCGGAACACGAAAGGTGCGCCAAATGACCGTGACGCTGCATGTCTGCACCACCTGCAAGGCGGGCCGCCCCGTCCCGGAAGGCCAGGCCACGCCGGGCCAGCGGCTGTATCACGCCTTGCGGCAGGCCGGCGCCCCCGACGGCGTCCGCATCGTGCCGGCCGAATGCCTGTCCGCCTGCGACCACGGTTGCAATATCGCGCTGACCGGACCTGGCCGTTGGTCCTATGTCTATCGCGGGCTGGACCCCGATCATCACGTGGCCGACATCCTGTCCGGTGTGGCGGCCTATGCCGCAACGCCCGACGGACTGGTGCCCTGGCGCGAACGCCCCGTCATCTTTCGCAAGCAGTCGCTTGCCCGTATCCCGCCCATGGAGAGCTGACATGACCGACCTGAACAAGATCCCCGTCACCGTGATTACCGGCTTCCTCGGCTCGGGCAAGACGACGCTGATCCGCCACCTGATGCAGAACCCGCAGGGCAGGCGGCTGGCCGTGCTGGTCAACGAATTCGGCACGGTCGGGGTCGATGGCGAGATCCTGAAATCCTGCGCCGACGAGAATTGCCCCGCGGAAAACATCGTCGAGCTGGCCAATGGCTGTATCTGCTGCACCGTGGCCGACGATTTCATTCCCACGATCGAGGCGCTGATGGCGCTGCCGCAGCGGCCCGACCATATCCTGATCGAAACCTCGGGGCTGGCGCTGCCCAAGCCGTTGCTCAAGGCCTTCGACTGGCCGGCGATCCGGTCGCGCATCACGGTCGACGGGGTGATCGCGCTGGCCGATGCCGAGGCCGTGGCGGCCGGTCGCTTCGCGCCCGATGTCGATGCGGTCGAGGCGCAGCGCGCCGCCGATGACAGCCTGGATCACGAGACGCCCCTGTCCGAGGTCTTCGAGGACCAGATCGCCTGCGCCGACATCGTGCTACTGACCAAGGCCGATCTTGCCGGCGAGGCGGGACTGGCCCGCGCCCGCGCCGTCATCGAGGCCGAAGCGCCCCGCAAGCTGCCCATCATCCCGGTCGAGGAGGGGCGCATAGATCCGCGCGTGATTCTGGGTCTGAACGCCGCGGCCGAGGACGATCTGGACCAGCGTCCGTCGCATCACGACGGGGCCGATGATCACGAACATGACGATTTCGATTCGATCGTCGTGGATCTGCCGGAAATCGACGATCCGCAGGCGCTTGCCGATGCGGTGGCGCGGCTGGCGCGTGAACGCGACATCCTGCGCGTCAAGGGACATGTCGCGGTGCGCGGCAAGCCGATGCGGATGCTGTTGCAGGCGGTGGGCGAACGTGTGCGCCACCAGTATGACCGCCCCTGGGGCGACCAGCCACGCGCCACGCGGCTGGTCGTGATCGCCGAACACGACCGGATCGAACCCGAGCCGATCCGCGCGGCCCTGATGCAGGCAATTGCCGAAAGGGCCTGATCCGCGATGCATGTCGTCTTCCGCGAAAGCCACGGTCTGGAAGAGACCGACACGCCCATCGATCTGGGCCAGGACCCGGCCGATCTGGTGGTGCTGTCGTTTTCGGACAGCGATCTGGGCGCGTTCGCGGCGGGCTGGAATCGTGGCCGCGACGCCTTGCCGTCGCTGAGATTGGCCAATCTGGTGGCGCTGCGCCATCCGCTTTCGGTCGATACCTATGTCGAGCGCACGCTTTCGGGCGCCAAGGGCATCCTGATCCGGCTGATCGGTGGCGAAAGCTACTGGCCCTATGGTCTGGCGCAGGTGCAGGACCTGGCCCGCAGGCAGGGAATCGCGCTGGCCGTCCTGCCCGCCGACGGGCGCGAGGATCCGCGGCTCGACGCGCTCTCGACATTGCCGGTTTCGACATTGCGGCGGCTTCAGGCCCTGTGCGACGAAGGCGGCGCCGTCGCGGCCCAGGCCGCCCTGCAACAACTGGCGCTGGCGGCCGGTCTTTATGCGCCGCCGGTGCCGGGGCAGAAATCCGTGCCGCCGCATGGCTGGTACCGGCCCGGCCAGGGCGTCGTGCCTGCGCCCCAGGCCGATGGTCGGCCCCTGGTCGTGGTGACGTTCTATCGCTCCTACCTGGTGGCTGCCGATACCGACCCGGTGGATGCGTTGATCGCCGAGCTGGAGGCGCGCGGTTTCGCGGCCATCGGCGCCTTTGCGCCCAGCCTGAAGCAGCCCGCCGCGGCTGACTGGCTGCGCGGCGAGCTGACCCGCCTGCGGCCCGCGGCGATCGTCAATGCGACCGCGTTTTCGGCGCGCGGCGGCGACGGATCGGATTCGCCGCTGGATGCGCCGGGCTGTCCGGTCTTCCAGGTGGCGCTGTCCACCGCCCGACGCCGGGACTGGGCCGAAGCCGAACGCGGCCTGTCGCCTGCCGATCTGGCGATGCATGTCGTCCTGCCCGAGGTGGACGGGCGCATCTTCGCAGGAGTCGTCAGTTTCAAGAGTCCGGGCAGGCGCGATCCCGACCTGCAATTCTCGCGTTTCGCCCACCGGGCCGATCCCGAGCGCGTGCGCGCGGTGGTGGACCGTGTCGCCGCATGGCATCGCCTTGCCACGACGCGGCCCGCCGATCGCAGGCTGGCCGTCGTCCTGTCCACCTATCCCGGCAAGGAGTGGCAACTGGCCCATGCGGTCGGGCTGGACGCGCTGGCCTCGTCCGAGCGCATCCTGGACGTCCTGCGTGATGTCGGGCACGACGTGACACCGGGCGCCGGCCTCGGGCCTGCCCTGACCGGGGCCATGATCGACTGGCCGGTCGCGGATTACCTTGCCGCCCTGGATGACCTGCCCGGAAAGCTGCGCGAGGACCTCTTCGCGGCCTGGGGCGCGCCCGAGCACGATCCCGCCGTGCGGGACGGGGCCTTCCGTTTCGCGGCGCTGCGCCGCGGTGCCGCCCTGATCGCGTTGCAACCCGAACGCGGCGAGGTCAGGACCCGCGCGGACGAATATCACGACCTGTCGCGGACGCCGCGGCATGGCTACGTGGCCTTCTACCTGTGGCTGCGCGCGCAGGGTCTGCATGCGCTGATCCATGTGGGCGCGCATGGCACGCTGGAATGGCTGCCGGGCAAGGCGGTCGCGCTGTCCGGCGCCTGCTGGCCCGAGGTCCTGACCGGGCCGCTGCCGGTGATCTATCCCTTCATCGTCAACGATCCGGGCGAGGCCGCGCAGGCCAAGCGGCGGATCGGCGCCGTGACGATCGGCCACATGCCGCCCCCGCTGGCGCAGGGCGGCATGCCGGAAGAGCTGTTGCATCTCGAGCGCCTGCTGGACGAATATTCCACCGCCGACGGGCTGGACCCCGCCCGGCGCGACCGGCTGATCGACGCGATCCGCGACGAGGCGCGCGGCCGGGGGATCGAGGCCGATCTGGGCCTTGCGCCCGACGCCTCGCCGGCCGAGGCGATCACGCGCATCGACCGTTTCGTCTGCGACCTCAAGGAAAGCCAGTACGGCGACGGGCTGCATGTCTTTGCCACCGGCGAATGCGCCGAGGCCGAGGCGCGCGGCCTGATCGACGCGCTGTCGGGGCGGCGCGTCGCGGCGGGCGCGTCGGGTTCGCCGCATCGGGGGCGGCGCGACGTGCTGCCCACGGGCCGCAACCTGTTCACGACCGATCCGCGTGCGCTTCCCACCCGGGCCGCCCATGCCCAAGGCGTGAAGCTGGCCGAAGAGCTGGTGCGGCGTCACCTGCAGGATCATGGCGACTGGCCGCGCGCTTTGGTCGTCGATCTGTGGGGCTCGGCCACGATGCGCACGGCGGGCGAGGAATTTGCGATGGCGCTGCATCTTGCTGGCCTCGCCCCGAAATGGGACGAGGGTTCCGAACGGGTATCCGGCTTCGAGATCATTCCGCTGGCGTTGTTGCGCCGTCCGCGGGTTGATGTGACCCTGCGCGTCTCGGGCCTGTTCCGCGACGTCTTTCCCGGTCTGGCGCAGATGTTCGAATCCGCCGCCGAGGCGCTGGCGCAGCGCGACGAGGACAGCGCGGACAACCCCTATCGGCTACGTATCCCGCGCGTCTTTGGCCCCCGGCCCGGCCGGTACGGTCTGGCCATGGGAGAAGCGATCGAGGATCTCTCGGATGCGGGCCGGCAGGCCGCCGGCGAGGCCTGGCTGGCCGGATCGGAATGGGCGATCGATGCGCAGGGCGGCACGACCCGTGCCCGCGCCGAGCTGGAGCAGCGCATCCGCGCGGCCGACGGGTTCGTGCATGTGCAGGACATGCCCGAGACGGACCTGCTTCTGGCTTCGGACTATGCCGCGCATGAGGGCGGTTTTGCCGCGGCCGTGGCGCGGCTTGGGGGCAATGCGCCCGCACTCTATCATCTGGATGCGACCCGGCCCGACAATCCGCGCGCCCGCACCCTGGCCGAGGAAATCGCCCGCACGGTGCGCGCCCGCGCGGCCAATCCCGGCTGGGCCGAGGGCATGATGCGTCACGGTTTCCGCGGCGCCGCCGAGATTGCCGCGACGCTCGACCACCTGGCGGCCTTCGCGCATCTGACCCGCGCGGTGCCCGATCACCTGTTCGATCTGTATTTCGCCGCAACCCTTGGGCGGGACGAGGTTGTGGACTTCATGAAGCAGGAAAACCCGCAGGCCCTGCAGGCCATGCGCGACCGCTTTGCCGCCCTGCGCGAAGCCGGGCTCTGGCGCAGCCGGCGCAACTCGACCGCGATGGAGGCCGAGCTATGAGCACGCCCCTCATCCAGGGCTGGTGCCCGGGTGCATTGCGGCCGATGCCGTCCGGCGACGGTCTGGTTGTGCGGGTCCGGCCGCCTCTTGGACGGTTGACGACGGACCAGGCGGCGGGGTTGGCCGATCTGGCCGCGCGCCACGGAAACGGGCGGATAGACCTGTCGCTGCGGGCCAACCTGCAGATCCGCGGCGTCAGCGCGGATGGCCATCCGGCCCTGATCGAGGGGTTGCGCGCGCTTGGGCTGGTCGATCCGTCGATCGCGGCCGAGACGCGGCGGAACGTCGTCATCTCTCCATTCTGGACCGAGCATTGCGGCACGCGGGATCTTGCTCGGGCGCTGACCGCGCGGCTGGTCGCGTCCGATGCGCCGGACCTGCCAGCCAAGTTCGGCTTTGCCATCGACAGCCCGGAGGCACCGCAGGCACTGGCCGCCGTTTCGGCCGATATCCGTATTCGCCCCCATTCGGGCGGTTGGCTGGTCCATGGCGATGGCTTTGCCATGGGTGCCACGGCAGCCACCGCGGAGGAGGCGGCCGATCTGGCGCTGGCGCTGGCGCGCTGGTTCGTGGCCTCGGGCGGTGTCCGCGACGGCCGCGGGCGCATGGTGTGTCTCTGGGCCGACCTGCCGGCCGAAGAGCGGCGCGCGCGCCTGCCCGCCGCCTTTCGCGATCAGGCCGTTCCGGAGCCCACGGGCCGAACCGAAGTCCGGACCGGCCCGGTTGCCGGCGGATGGCTGGTGGGGGCCGAGTTCGGCCAGATCACGGCCGCCGCGCTGGATGCCCTTGCCCAGCACGGGGCAATGCGAATGACGCCGTGGCGCATGCTGCTGGTCGAGGGCGCGCGCGACATGCCGGACATGGCCGGCCTGATCACCCGCGCGGGCGCGCTGCCGCAATCGGTGTCGGCTTGCACCGGCGCGCCGGGATGCCCGCAGGCGCGGGGCGATACCCGCGGCATCGCGCGCAGGCTGGCGGCGGGGCTTCCCGATGGATTCGGGCTGCATGTTTCGGGCTGCGCCAAGGGCTGCGCCCATCCGGGGCCAGCGCGTGCGGTTCTGGTGGCCACCGCGCCCGGGCGCTATGACCTGATCCTGAATGGCCGGGCGGGAGACGCCCCATACCGGCAAGACCTTGATGGCGGTGCAATCACGCCCGCCGATCTGATCCCTGGGGAATGACCATGCCCTACAGCTATGAGACCGATGGCGCGGCCATCTATCGCGAAAGCTTCGCAACGATCCGGGCCGAGGCCGATCTGGACCGCTTCGATCCCGACGAAGAGCCGGTCGTGGTACGCATGATCCATGCCGCCGGCATGGTCGGACTGGAAAGGTTTGTGCGTTTCTCGCCGGGAATGGCGCGTATCGCGCGGCAAGCGCTGCAAGACGGCGCGCCGATCCTGTGCGATGCCCGCATGGTGTCAGAGGGTATCACCCGCCCGCGTCTGCCGGCCGACAATGCGGTGATCTGCACCCTGCATGACCCGCGCGTGCCGGACCTGGCGGCGCAGATGGGCACCACGCGCTCGGCCGCGGCGCTGGAATTGTGGCGGCCGCATCTCGACGGCGCGGTGGTCGCCATTGGTAATGCCCCGACGGCGCTTTTCCATCTGTTGAACATGCTGGAAGACCCGGCCTGCCCGCGCCCCGCCGCGATCATCGGCTGTCCGGTGGGCTTTGTCGGCGCGGCCGAATCCAAGGCCGCGCTGATGGCCGACCTGCCCGCGCCCGCCATGATCGTCGAAGGGCGGCTGGGCGGTTCGGCGGTCACGGTCGCCGCGGTCAACGCGCTGGCCAGCCGGAAGGAATGATCATGGCGACGGGCAAGGTGATCTGCGTGGGGCTTGGCCCCGGTGATCCCGATCTGATGAGCGTGCGCGCCGACAGGCTGGTACGCACCGCGCGCCACGTCGCCTATTTCCGCAAGGCCGGCCATCCCGGACAGGCGCGCCAGATCGTCGAGGGCCGGCTGGACCCGCAGGCCATCGAATACCCGATGGAATACCCGGTCACGACCGAGATCCCGTTCGATTCACCGGAATATCGGTCCCTGCTGGCGGGGTTCTATGACACCTGGGCGGCTCGGCTGGCGGACCTTGCGAAGGCCCAGGAAGTCGTCGTCCTGTGCGAAGGCGATCCGTTCTTCTATGGCTCGTTCATGCATTTGCATGCGCGCCTGCAGGGCCGCGCGGCGGTCGAGGTCGTGCCCGGCATTACCGGCATGTCGGGCTGCTGGACCGCGACGGGCATCCCGATCACCTGGGGCGACGATGTGCTGACCGTGCTGACGGCCACCCTGCCCGAGGCAGAGCTTGCGGCGCGGGCGCGCGGGACCGATGCCCTGGTCGTCATGAAGATCGGCCGCAACCTGCCCAAGCTGCGCCGTGCGCTGCAGGCGGCAGGACGGCTCGAACAGGCCTGGATCGTCGAGCGCGGCACCATGCCCGGTCAGCGCGTGCAGCGGCTGGCCGAGGCAGATGACGTCACGCCCTATTTCTCGATCGTGATCGTGCATGGCCAGGGGCGACGGCCATGAGCGGCTGGCTTGCGATAGCCGGGCTGGGTCCGGGGGACGAAGCCTTGGTCACGCCCGAGGTCCGCGCCGCACTTGACCAGGCCACTGATGTCGTGGGCTACATCCCCTATGTCGCCCGCATTCCGCCGCGCGAGGGGCTGACGCTGCATCCGTCCGACAACCGCGTCGAGCTTGACCGCGCGGATTTTGCGCTGGACCTGGCCGGATCGGGGCGCCGCGTGGTCGTGGTGTCCTCGGGCGATCCCGGTGTCTTTGCCATGGCGGCCGCCGTTTTCGAGGCGCTGGAGCGCAGGCCGGACCCAGCAGCGTTCGACATCCGGGTCCTGCCCGGCATCACCGCGATGCTGGCGGCATCGGCGCGGCTGGGCGCCCCGCTGGGGCATGATTTCTGCGCGATCAACCTGTCGGACAACCTGAAACCCTGGGCCCTGATCGAAGAGCGCCTGCGCCTTGCCGCGCGGGCCGGGTTTGCCATGGCCTTCTACAACCCGCGCTCGAAATCGCGGCCGCACCAGTTTTCGCGCGCGCTGGAGATCCTGCGCGAGGAATGCGGGTCCGACCGGCTGATTTCGTTCGCCCGCGCCGTCTCGACGCCGGAAGAGGAACTGCTGACGACCACGCTGGGCGCGGCGCGGCCCGAGATGGCCGACATGCGCACGGTGGTGATCGTCGGAAACCCCGCCACCCGGCGCGTCGGTCGCTGGGTCTATACGCCGAGGCGCGCGGAATGAGCGAGCCAATCCATCACTTCGGCAATGCTGCGCGCAACGGGACGCGGTGGAAGCGCTGGGCGGTCGATCATCACGACCGGCAGGCCAAGCGCGCGCGCCGCATCCAACTTGGCGCGCGCGCCCGCGCCGCCGGCATTCTTGGCCACGATCCAGCCGATGCGATGGTCCCGCAACAGCGCCATGTCCCCTTCGATCGTGAACGGGCCGCGCGCGATCACGGCCTTGGCCCGGGGCAACGGCAGCGGGGCCGATGGTTCGTCCACGAGCCGCAGCAGGTAGTGATGCTGTGGCCGCGCGGCAAAGGGTGCGAGGTTCTGGCGCCCGATGGCCAGGAACACGCGCGCCGGGGACTCGGGCAGGGCCGCGACCGCGCCGTCGATATCGGGCACGTGGATCCAGCGGTCCCCCGCACGGGCGACCCATGGCGCGCGTTCCAGCGCGATGAGCTCTGCCCCCGTCGCCGCGCAGGCAGCGATGGCATTGCGGCTGATCCGCGCGGCAAAGGGATGCGTGGCGTCGATGACATGGGTAATGCCATGGGCCCGTATCCATTCCGCAAGCCCGGCGGGACCGCCGAATCCGCCAACGCGCGTCGGCAAGGGCTGTGCCACTGGCTTTTCGGTGCGGCCGGCATAGGAATAGATCGCATCAGCGCCGCGCTCTGCCAGCGCCCGGGCCATCTGGCTGGCCTCGCCTGTGCCGCCCAGAAGAAGGATGCGCGTCATGTCTGATCCATGGCTGACGATCGTCGGTCTGGGCGAAGATGGACCAGCGGGCCTGTCGCAGGCAAGCCGTGATGCGATAGCCGGGGCCGAGGTCATCTTTGGCGGGCCACGGCACCTGGAGCTGATCGGCAAGCTGATCGGCACGGATGCGCAGGGCCATGCTTGGCCGGTGCCCTTTTCCATTGCCCCGGTTCTGGATCATCGAGGTCGGAAGGTGGTCGTTCTGGCGTCCGGCGACCCATTCTGGTTCGGGGCGGGCGGATCGCTAGTGCGGCATCTGCGCCCCGGCGAATGGGTCTGCCATCCCGCGCCATCGACCTTTTCCTGGGCCGCGGCGCGCCTGGGTTGGCGGCTGGAAGAGACGCTGTGCCTGGGTCTGCATGCGGCACCGCTGTCGCGCCTGCGTCCGGTTCTGGCCCGCGGGCTGCGGCTGATCTGTCTGTTGCGCGATGGTGCGGCGGTCGCCGAATTGGCCGACTGGCTGACTGGCGCGGGATTCGGCGACTCGCGCCTGTGGGTGCTCGAGGCCCTGGGCGGCCCGCGCGAACGCATCCGCCAGGCCCGCGCGGCGCGGTTCGATCTGTCCGACATCCATGCCCCTGTTGCAGTGGCGATCGAAGCCGAGGGTGCGCCGGGCTTGCCGCGGTCGCCCGGCCTGCCCGAGGATCTCTTTGTTCATGATGGCCAGATCACCAAGCGTCATGTGCGGGCGCTGACGATCGCGGCGCTTGCGCCGCGGCCCGGAGAATGCCTGTGGGATCTGGGCGCAGGCTCGGGGTCTGTGTCGGTGGAATGGTGCCTTGCCGCGCCGGCAGCGACGGCGCATTCGGTGGAGTCCCGACAGGATCGTGCCGAAAATATCCGGGCCAATGCCGATGCCTTTGGCCTGGGCCATCGCATGTCCGTGCATCAGGGCGACTGGCCGGATTGTCTGGACGCGCTGCCCCGACCGGACGCGGTCTTTGTGGGCGGCGGGCTGGACGGGGTGGCATTTGACCGGCTTTGGTCTGCCATGCCCGATCACGCGCGCCTGGTCGTCAATACCGTGACGCTGGAAACCGAATCACTGGTTGCCGGGCTGCATGCCCGGATGGGCGGCACGCTGGTTCGCATCGGCATCGAAGAGGCCGCGCCCCTGGGCCGGATGCGGGGCTGGGTTCCCGCGCGGCCGGTCGTGCAATGGAGCATCATCAAGTGAGGGTGGCCGGCATTGGACTGCGCGCAAATGCGCGCGCCGATTCGATCGCCGATGCACTGGCGCGGGCGGGCGGCGATGTCGCCTGTCTTGCGGTTCTTGCCGACAAGGCGGGCCATCCGGCCCTGCGGGCGTTTTCCGCCCGCGCCGGAATGCAGGTTCGGCTGGTGCCGCGCGAGAGCCTGGCAGGCATCGTGACGCTCAGCCGCTCGTCCCGGATCGAGGCACGGTTCGGAACGGGCTCGGTGGCCGAGGCGCTTGCCCTGGTGGGCGCAGGCCCGGGCGCACGCCTTGTCGGCCCGCGCGTTGTATCGCATGACGGCCTGGCTACGGCCGCTATCGCGGAAAGGATGGACGAATGACGGTACATTTCATCGGCGCGGGCCCTGGCGCGCCGGATCTTCTGACGCTGAGGGCGCGCGACCTGATCGCGGCCTGCCCGGTCTGCCTGTATGCGGGATCGCTGATCCCCGAAGCCGTTCTGGCCCATTGTCCGCCGGATGCGCGGATCGTGAATACCGCGCCCATGTCGCTGGACCAGATCATCGACGAGATCGCCGCCGCCCATGCCGAGGGCAAGGATGTCGCCCGCCTGCATTCGGGCGATCTGTCGGTCTGGTCGGCCATGGGCGAACAGCTGCGACGCCTGCGCGCGCTGGGCATCCCCTATGACGTGACACCGGGCGTGCCGAGCTTTGCCGCCGCCGCCGCCGCGCTTGGCGCCGAGCTGACCTTGCCCGGCGTCGTGCAGTCGGTCGTCCTGACCCGAACCTCGGGCCGAGCGACGGCGATGCCCGCGGGCGAGACCTTGGAGAATTTCGCGCGCACGGGCGCCGTTCTGGCCATTCACCTGTCGGTTCACGTTCTGGATCGCGTGGTGGCCGAACTGGTGCCGCATTACGGGGCCGATTGTCCCGTGGCCGTGGTCTGGCGCGCCAGCTGGCCCGACCAGCGGATCGTCCGTGCCACGCTGGGCACGCTGGAAACCGCCGTCGGGGCCGAGATGGAGCGCACCGCGCTGATCCTTGTGGGCCGCTCGATCGGGGCTGAGGATTTCGACGAAAGCCGCCTCTATGCGCAGGATTACGACCGGCGCTATCGACCGCGCGGCACCGATCCACGTTTTCCGGAAACCGCCACCGACCCCGAGGGCAAGGCGTGACGGTTCCGGGCCTCATCATTTCGGCCCCGGCCTCGGGCACGGGCAAGACCACGCTGATGCTGGGGCTTCTGGCGGCGTTCCGGGCGCACGGGGTCACGGTGCAGCCGTTCAAGAACGGGCCGGACTATATTGACCCCGCCTTTCACCGTGCGGCATCGGGGCGGGTCTCGTACAATCTTGAAAGCTGGGCGATGGGGCGTGACGCAATCGCGGGTCTTGTTGCGCAGGCCGAGGGGGCGGACCTGGTCCTGGCCGAAGGGTCCATGGGCTTGTTCGATGGCGTGGCGCGTTCGGGGGAAACGGGCACCGGGGCGAGCGCCGATATCGCCGCGCTGACCGGGTGGCCGGTGGTGCTGGTTCTGGACGTGTCGGGCCAGGCCCAGTCTGCGGCGGCCACCGCCAGCGGATTTGCCCGTTTTCGCGAAGATGTCCAGATTGCCGGGGTCGTCCTGAACCGCGTCGCCAGCCCGCGACACGAGGCGCTGGTTCGTCACGGCATGGCGCAGGCGGGGCTTCGCCTGCTGGGCGCCCTGCCGCGCAATCCGGGAATCGAGATGCCCGAGCGTCATCTGGGGCTGGTGCAGGCCGAGGAGACGCCCGAACTGGACCGCATCGTGGCAGAGGCCGGCGCCTTTGTCGCCGCCCATGTCGATCTTGGTGCCCTGCGCGCGCTTGCGCGACCCGCGCGGATTTCGGGCGACTGGAGGATGGCCGCCCCACCGCCCGGTCAGCGCATCGCGCTGGCGCGGGACGAGGCGTTTTCGTTCGTCTATCCCCATCTGATCGAGGGATGGCGCCGCGCAGGGGCCGAGATCCTGCCCTTTTCGCCGCTTGCCGACGAGCCGCCCGACGACAGCGCAGATTGCTGCTGGCTGCCCGGAGGCTATCCCGAGCTGCACGGGCCGCGACTGGCAGCGGCCGATCGGTTCCGCGAAGGTCTGCGGCGTTTTGCTCAGACCCGGCCCGTTCACGGCGAATGCGGGGGATACATGGCGCTGGGCGCGGCGATCGTGGATCGCGAAGGCCGCGCGCATCGGATGGCGGGACTTCTGGGGCTTGTCACCTCGTACCAGAAGCGCAAGATGCATCTTGGCTATCGGCTGGCCCGGCTTCACGCGCCGGTGCCCGGACTTGCGGCGGGTGCGCGCCTTCGCGGGCATGAATTCCACTATTCGACAATCGTCGAGCAACCCGATATGCCGCTGGCCGAGGTGGCCGACGCCAATGGCGACCCGGTGCCCGAGACGGGTTCGCGCCGGGGGTTGGTCACGGGCACGTTCTTTCATCTGATCGCGGAGGCGACATGAGCGGGTTCGTCAGTTTCGTCTCGTCGGGGCCGGGCGACCCGGAGCTGCTGACGCTGAAGGCCGTGGACCGGCTGCGAGCGGCCGATGTGGTCCTGTACGACGACCTGTCATCGGGGCCGATCCTGTCGCATGCGCGGCCCGACGCCGAGCTGGTCAGCGTGGGCAAGCGCGCGGGCCGTCCCTCGGCGCGGCAGGAGCATGTGAACCGGCTGCTGATCGATTACGCCGGAACGGGCGCGCGCGTCGTGCGGCTGAAATCGGGCGATTCGGGTCTTTTCGGCCGGCTGGAGGAGGAAATCCTGGCACTGCGCGCGGCCGGGATCGATTTCGAGATCGTGCCCGGCGTGCCTTCGGCCATGGCCGCGGCCGCGGCAGCCCGCATCCCGCTGACCCGGCGGCTGACGGCGCGGCGGGTGCAGTTCGTCACCGGCCATGACGTGACCGGCGCCCTGCCGCAGGACCTGAATCTGGCCGCCTTGGCCGACCCGACGGCGACGACGGTCGTCTTCATGGGCAAGCGGACCTTTGCCGAACTCGCCCGGCTTCTGATCGGGGCCGGCATGTCGCCGCAGACACCGGCCCTGCTGGCCGAAAGCGTTTCGACCCCGGCGCAAAAGATCGTGCGCGGCACGCTGGGCACGATGGAGGAGATCATCGCGCGCGAAGGCGGCGACGGGCCGGCCCTGATCCTGCTGGGCCCGCTGGCGGATACCGACTGAACGGGCAGACGCCATGTCCCGCGTCGCAATTCAATCGCGATCGGGCGCAATCGTGGCTTGACCGAAGGGCTGTTCCGCTGCCATCTAGCCGTGTACGGTGTCCACAGGGCGCAAAGCGTCCGGACTGAAACGGGAATGGGGAAGGGTGGACCAAAGGCGGCACCCGAAGCCCCAACCGCCCCCGCGACTGTGTGCGGCGAGCGGTCTTCCAGGATGCCACTGGGTGTCGGATGGTCCGATCCCGGGAAGGCGGAAGATGCGCAGTGACCCGCGAGTCAGGAGACCGGCCGTGCGAAGGAAACTTGAACGCCGTCGGGTGTGACGGCAGCAGGAGACAGACATGAAGACGATTTCCACGACGAATGCCGCCTCGGCCACGGGCCTGATGTCCATTCTTTTCGTTGCGCTGATCGGCGCGACCGTGCTGTTCGTCGCGGGCCACGCCCAGTCGGCCACGCTGCACGATGCGGCGCATGACATGCGCCACGCCACTGGCTTCCCCTGCCACTGAGCGTCTGGCCACAGGACATGATCCGAAAATTGCTGACCGGCGGCGTGGTCGCCGGATTTGCGGCGGGGCTGCTTGGCGCCCTGCTGCATTTCGCGTTCATCCAGGAGCTGATCCTTCTGGGTGAGGAATATGAATCGGGCGCGCGCGTGCATTTCCAGGCCCATGGCGAACCGGACGACGCCGGGATGCAGGCTGGGCATGACCATGGCGCGCACGACCATAGCGGGCATGACCATGGCGGAGGCGACGGGGAAGAGACATCGACCATCGTCCGCAACGGGCTGACCGTGCTGTTTACCGGCCTGATCTATGCAGGCTATGGGCTGATCCTTGTCGCCGGATTCGCGCTGGCCGAACATTTCGGCCGCCGGATCGGCACCGCCGAGGCAATCCTTTGGGGGATTGCGGGATTCGTGTCGTTCCAGCTTGCCCCCGCGATGGGGCTTGCGCCGGAATTGCCCGGGTCCGTCGCGGCGGATCTTGGGGCGCGGCAGGCCTGGTGGCTTGGCACGGTGATCGCCACCGCGGGCGGTATCGCCCTGCTGGCCTATGGGCGCGGTGTCGTCTGGTGGGTGCTTGCCGGGGCGCTGCTTGCCGCGCCGCATGTGATCGGCGCGCCGCATCTGGACGAATATTACGGTGTTGCCCCGCCAGAAGTGGCCGCGGAATTCGCGGCGCGCGTTCTGGGCGTCGGCCTCGTCGTCTGGACGGTGCTGGGCTGGCTTGCCGGATCCCTCTGGCAGCGCGAGTCCGCCTAGACATCAACATCGCGCGCCCCGGTTCAGCGCCGGGGCGCGTCCAATCCATGGGGGACGGATGATCGAGCTTGTGCTTGTCGGGATCGGGACGGGCAATCCTGACCATCTGACCCTGCAGGCCATCAAGGCCCTGAACGCGGCCGATCTGATCCTTGTCCCCCGCAAGGGCGAGACAAAGGCCGATCTGGCCGAGCTGCGCCGCGCCATTTGCCGCGAGGTCGTGACAAATCCCGCCACCCGCATCGTCGAATTCGACCTGCCCGAACGCGATCCGTCCATCGAAGACTACCGTGCGCGGGTCGAATCCTGGCATGACGCGATTGCCCGTATCTGGGGCCAGGAGATTGACGCCGCGCTGGGCAGGTCGGGGCGCGTCGCCCTGCTGGTCTGGGGGGACCCGTCGCTCTATGACAGCACGCTGCGCATCGCCGAGCGGGTGGGGCGAGGGCGCGCGCTGCGGGTGCGGGTGATTCCGGGCATCACCTCGCTTCAGGCGCTGACCGCCGCCCATGCCATCCCCATCAACCAGATCGGCGCGCCTTTCCTGGTGACGACGGGGCGGCGCCTGCGCGACGAAGGCTGGCCCGACGGGGTCGATACCCTGGCGATCATGCTGGATGGCGAATGTTCCTTTCGCACGATCGATCCGACCGGGGTCACCATCTGGTGGGGTGCATATCTGGGAATGGAGGACGAGATCATCCTCTCTGGCCCGTTGGCCGAGATCGCGGACCAGATCGTCCGCACGCGCCAAGAGGCGCGCGCGCAGCATGGCTGGATCATGGACATCTATATCCTGCGCCGCGCCTGAAACGGCGCATCAGGCCTGCCGGATCGTGTCACCCAGCTGGATCTGAGGTGTCAGTTCGATCCGTTCGCCGCCGATCTGCCCGCTTTCGGAGCGGCCCGAGACGATGCGCGCAGCGATCCGCCCGATCTTGTGTCGGCAGGCATCCATGGTCGCCAGGCGCTTGGGCAGACCTTCCAGCAGATCGACGCCGTTGAACCCTGCAAGGCCGAGGCGGCCCGGGACGTCGATACCCTGTTCGAGGCACCACAACAGCCCGCCGGCACCGATCATGTCGTTCGAGTAATACAGGAAATCCAGATCCGGGTTGCGCGAGAGCACGGCTTCGGTCATTTCGCGCCCCTTCTTGAGCGCCGACCCGCCCGAATAGAATTCGCGATCGACCAGCTCCAGCCCTGCTTCGGCAAGGCCGGCCTCGAAGCCTTCCATGCGCTTTCGGGCGCGATGGTCATGCGGCATCTTGGTGCCCAGGAAGGCAATGCGCCGGTATCCGGCCTTCACGATCGTCCGTGCCATGGCCAGACCCGCGCGCCTGTGCGAAATCCCGACCACCGAGTCGACCGGTTCGCCATCGACATCCATGATCTCGACGATCGGGATGCCCGCATTGCGCAGCATGGCCCGTGCCGCGTCGGTATGTTCCAGCCCGGCCAGGATCACACCCGTTGGGCGCCAGGACAGCATTTCGTAAAGGACCGCCTCCTCGCGTTCGGCGGAGTAATTCGAAACGCCAAAGACCGGTTGCAGGCCGGTTTCCTCGAGCTCGGCCGAGATGCCCGACAGGACGTCCGGGAAGACCAGGTTGGACAGGGACGGCACGATCACCGCGACCAGGTTCACGCGCTGCGAGGCAAGGGCGCCCGCGATCTTGTTGGGCACATAGCCCAGGCGACGTGCGGCCTCCAGAACCCGTTCGCGCGTCGAGGCCGAGACATCGCCACTGTTGCGCAGAACGCGGCTGACAGTCATCTCGGACACGCCCGAGGCTTCGGAAACGTCGCGCAAGGTCAGCGCCCGGCGTGTCTCTCTTGGCTTGTCGCTGGTCACGTCAAATCCCCGCAATCCCTTTCAGGCTTCTGAATATCCGCTTTGAAGGGGCTTGTCCAAGCATCTGCGGATGGTGTCGCCCAAGGCTGCAAGGCTTGAAATTGACCTTCGCGACCCTAGAATTTAGAACGGTTAAAAATTGGGGATTCCAGATGACAGACGACGAACTGGGCGCCGAAAGGGACCGGACACTGCTTCTGGTTGACGACGACGCGCCATTCGTAAACCGCCTTGCGCGTGCGATGGAAAAGCGCGGCTTCGAGCCGCAGACCGCGATGAGTGTCGCCGAGGGCAAGGCAAAGGCGGAAATGGCCCCCCCCGCATTTGCCGTGGTCGATTTGCGTCTGGGCGATGGCAGCGGTCTGGACGTGGTCGAGGCCCTGCGCGAAAGGCGCGCCGATTGCCGGATCGTCGTTCTGACGGGGTATGGGGCAATTGCGACGGCTGTCGCGGCGGTAAAGCTGGGCGCCGTAGATTACTTGGCCAAGCCCGCCGATGCGGACGAGATTGCCAAGGCATTGCTGTCGCGCGGCGAAATCCTGCCGCCGCCCCCGGAAAATCCCATGTCCGCCGACCGGGTTCGCTGGGAGCATATCCAGAGGGTATACGAACAGTGCAATCGGAATATCTCGGAAACCGCGCGCCGATTGAACATGCACCGGCGAACATTGCAGCGCATTCTGGCAAAGCGCAGCCCCAGATGATTGCCGCGGCTGAATAACCTGGTTGATTGATCGCGATATATTCAATTGTCGCGTGAAATATTTCCTGTCGAATACGTTGCTGCAATTCCTGTTTCAATTCTTTTGAAACGTGTTATTTTTCGTCCATGAATATACGAAAGGTCATGGGTCCATGGAAATCGATCTGAGCAAGTTTTCGCTGGATGAGCTGCGCAAGCTGAAAAAGAACGTCGAACACCACATCAGCACTTTCGAGGAGCGCAAGAAGCGCGAGGCTTTGGCCATTCTTGAAGAAAAGGCGCGTGAGCTGGGCATGAAGCTGGAAGAGGTGGCGGACCTCATCGGGAAAAAGCGGCGCAAGGTGAAGCCGAAATACCGCGACCCGAACGATCCCAGCCGCACCTGGACAGGGCGTGGCCGTCGGCCGCGCTGGGTCGAAGAGGCTCTGGCGCAGGGCAAGACGTTGGACGATCTGGAGATCTGACGCCATCCCGGCCCCTGTGCCGTTTCGGGTGCGGGGCTCGGAATATGGCTCATGCCGTTCCGGCTGCGCTTCTTTGACGCTGTGACGCTTCCGTGCTAGCGCCTGATGTCAGGGAACCGATGTGGCAGGGCGCAGCGCTTGACGACCCGAACCGAAAACGACCAGCCGGCTTCAAGCGTCATCGCACGCCGAATGGCGGGCCGCGATCTTGGCCGCCTTGACGTCGCGCGTCTTCTGGACTGTGTGACGTCGCTTGATGGTCGAACCCGCGTGTTCCTGGGGGCGGGTACAGCTGCAGATGCGATTGATCCGGCCGGGCCCGGCATTGTCGGGATTCATCCGGTGGCGGGCGCAATGGTGGCTGTGTTGGAGGCAGGCTTTGCGCTTCCCCTGTCATCCGGCGAGGAAATCCCGCTGGAGCCGGGCCGTGCCGAACCCGCGTTTCTTGCCGGTCTGAATTGCCTGCTGGGCCAGCGTATTGCCGAAACTCCGGCTCAGATCGCGGAATGGCTGTCCTATCATCATTACCATCACGGGGCCCAGGGCGCGGTCATATTGAATCGCGCCCCGGATGACGGTCTTGCCGCGGCGCTGTCCCGGGCGCTGGGGGATATGCCGCTGCGCGTGATCGTGCTGGAGTCGCCCCTGCCACTGGGCAAGCCGGGCATGGGGCCGGAGTCGCATCCATTCCTGGCGCCCGACGCGCCCGGCAAGGACCGCATGACGCCACCCGAACCCGACCCCTGGCGCGCGCCGCTGGGCGAACCTCTTGTTTACGAGATCGCGAAGTGGCGGTTCCTCTCGCAGGCGCGCGCCGTCCTGGCCCTGGATGTCAGCGATTATCTGGCGCCCGACGCGTCAGGGGCTTTTCAAAGGGCGCTTGATGCGCCCCAGGGCGTGATCGGCCTGGTTGGACGGCGTGTCTATCCCTGGCGTGTGCGGGCAGGGCAGGACGCGCGAATGGCCGATCATATCTGCCGCCAGTTCGACCAGCGAAGGGGATTTGCGCGTTGGGGCGTTGCGCCACAGAAGGCCGGGTTGGAGCGGATCTGGCGATTGGTCCGGGTCGCGCATGCCAGCCCGACCCCGGGGGATTTCCTGCCATTCTTTCGCGCGATGGCATTGCGCGTACCCGGCTGGCCCACGGCGCGGCTGGTGCCGAAGACCTCGCTGATCGAGGACGAAGGCCTGGTGCGCATGGCGACCGAGATATTCGACCACAAGCCGGTCCGCGCGCCGGTGAACGCCCCCCGTCCCGCGCCGCGCGCGGCGCAGGCCGCGCAGCGCACCGCGATCGTCACCACCATGAAGAACGAAGGCCCCTTCATCCTGGAATGGATCGCCTACCATCGCGCCATCGGCGTGGACGATTTCCTGATCTACACCAACGATTGCAGCGACGGCACGGACCTGATGCTGGATCTGCTGCAGCGCAAGGGGATCGTTCAGCATCGGATCAATCCGTGGCGCCCCGGAGGCGCGCTGAAACCTCAGCACGCCGCGCTGCAGGCAGCCGAATCGGAACCGGTCATCCGCGATTGCGACTGGGCCATCTGCATGGACGTGGACGAGTTCATCAACGTGCGGCTCGGCGATGGAACCTTGTCGGCGCTGTACCGGGCCATGGGCGATGCCAACATGATCAGCATGACATGGCGGCTGTTCGGAAATGCCGACATCGTCGCCTATCAGGATCGTTTCGTGATCGAGCAATTCACCCGCTGCGCGCCGGAAATCGTGCGCAAACCGCACCAGGCGTGGGGGTTCAAGACGCTGTTTCGCAACATCGACATTTACAAGAAGATGGGGGTTCACCGGCCCAAGGGACTGCGCCCGGACCTGTGGGATCAGGTGCGCTGGCTGAACGGGTCCGGCCGCCCGATGCCGCGCGAGATGTTCCGGAACGGCTGGCGATCGACGATCGATACGTTCGGCTATGACTGGGTGCAGCTGAATCACTATGCCGTGCGTTCGGTCGAAAGCTTCCTGGTCAAGCGTGACCGGGGGCGGGTCAACCATGTCGATCGCGACCAGGGTCTGAATTACTGGTTCCGCATGAACCACAATGCCGAGGAGGATCGCTCGATCCTGCGGATGCTGCCCCGGCTGCGCGCCGAATACGACCGGCTGATGGCCGATCCCGAAATCCGCGCCGCGCACGAATATTCCGTCGCCTGCCATCGCGCAAAGATAAGCGAGCTGCTGGCACAGGAAAACTATCGCGCCTTCTACGACCAGCTATGCAGCCAACGGATGCGGAACCTGTGCCGTCGGCAAAGACATTTCGGTTCGGCCGTGTTCAATGCCGGGCCGCATGTCATCCCCGACGAGATCGCGCTGGCGCCGGACCTGCCGCCCGACTTCTTCTTTACCGTCAAGCATTCGGGCGAGGCACAGCACTAGCCCGCGCAGGCGGCCAGAAGCTCGGCATGACGGGCAAGGAACGCCTCGCGGACTTCGGCGGGGGCGCGTGGACGGATCGTCAGGTCCTGAACGATGGCGGGGTCCGGCGCGCCAAAGAAGCGGTCGGCCTCGGCCCGCGAAAATCCGGCGATCTGGGTCGCCTCGGCCCAGGCCGAGATACGGTCCGCCGCCTTGATCTTGCGTTTCACCGTGACCGGCAGTTCTGTCGGCAGACCAAAGCGAATGTGGATGGCCGCGGCCAGCCGCCGCTCCAGCCCGCCGTAATCGGGGCCGACGGCAGCCTTCACCGGGCTGATCATGTCGCCGATCACGTATTCGGGCGCGTCGTGCAGCAGCGCCGCCAAGCGCCAGCGCGCATCGGCCCGCGGCATGATCCGTCCGAACAGGTCCTCGACCAGAAGGGAATGTTCCGCCACCGAATACGGCCAGTCGCCCACCGTCTGCCCGTTCCAGCGCGCCACAAAGGCAAGGCCATGGGCGATGTCCTCGATCTCGATATCGACCGGCGTCGGGTCCAGCAGGTCCAGCCTGCGTCCCGACAGCATCCTTTGCCAAGCGCGTGGTGGTTTTGCTGGCATTGCATTTCCTCTCTGTGCCCGGATCAGCCTTTACCCCGATCCCCGCTTCAGCGAAACCCGGCCCGATTGCCCAGAACGGGCACAGGTGTTATCCCGCCTTCAACACGGGATATATGCAGGAGACCGGCCACATGCCGCAGGATTACATCGTCAAGGACATCTCTCTGGCCGATTTCGGCCGCAAGGAATTGACCATCGCGGAAACCGAAATGCCGGGGCTGATGGCCCTGCGCGAGGAATTCGGCCAATCCAAGCCGCTGAAGGGGGCGCGGATCGCGGGCAGCCTGCACATGACGGTTCAGACTGCCGTCCTGATCGAGACCCTGACGGCGCTGGGCGCCGAGGTGCGCTGGGCGTCGTGCAACATCTTCTCGACCCAGGACCATGCGGCGGCGGCGATCGCGGCGACCGGGGTCCCGGTCTTCGCCATCAAGGGCGAAACGCTGGAAGAATACTGGTCCTATACCGACCGGATCTTCCAGTTCCCCGAGGGAACCGCGAACATGATCCTCGACGATGGCGGGGACGCGACGCTCTACATCCTGCTGGGCGCGCGGGTCGAAAATGGCGAGACCGACCTGATCGCCACGCCGACCAGCGAGGAAGAGGTCGCCCTGTTCAACCAGATCCGCAAGCGTCTGGCCGAAAGCCCGGGCTGGTTCACCGCCCAGCGCGACGCGATCCGCGGTGTGTCCGAGGAAACGACGACCGGCGTGCACCGTCTGTATGATCTGCACAAGCAGGGATTGCTGCCGTTCCCCGCGATCAACGTCAACGACAGTGTGACCAAGTCGAAATTCGACAACCGCTATGGCTGCAAGGAAAGCCTGGTGGACGGCATCCGCCGCGCGACCGACACGATGATCGCGGGCAAGGTCGCGGTCGTGTGCGGCTATGGGGATGTGGGCAAGGGCTCGGCCGCATCGCTGGCCGGCGCAGGCGCGCGCGTCAAGGTGACCGAGGTCGATCCGATCTGCGCGCTGCAGGCGGCGATGGACGGGTTCGAGGTGGTCACGCTCGAGGACGTCGTGCGCGATGCCGATATCTTCATCACGGCGACCGGCAACAAGGACGTGATCCGGATCGAGCACATGCGCGAGATGAAGGACATGGCCATCGTCGGCAATATCGGCCATTTCGACAATGAAATTCAGGTCTCGGCGCTGCGCAATCACAAGTGGACGCGCATCAAGGACCAGGTGGACATGATCGAGATGCCCTCGGGCAACCGGATCATCCTCTTGTCCGAAGGACGCCTGCTGAACCTCGGGAATGCGACGGGGCATCCCAGCTTCGTGATGTCTGCCAGCTTCACCAACCAGGTTCTGGCCCAGATCGAGCTGTGGACCAAGGGCGATCAATACGCGCCGGGCGTCTATATCCTGCCCAAGCATCTGGATGAAAAGGTCGCGCGCCTGCACCTGGCCAAGGTCGGCGCCAAGCTGACCAGGCTGCGCCCCGACCAGGCCGAGTATATCGGGGTTTCCCCCGAAGGCCCCTTCAAGCCCGAACATTATCGCTACTGACCGGATCAACCGGGTGGCTTGACAGGCCCCGCCCGTGCGGGCGGGGGCTTTTGTTTGCTCGTCTGCACAAAAGGGGAAATCGGGTTCAGATTTCCCTTTTGACCATGCGCCGGCTTGGCCTAAGCTGCAGCCGTGCCCGCGGTTAAGGCGGTGCGTCGTGAATGATTGACGGGACAGAGGAGGAATCGCCCATGAGCAAGCGTCAGGAAAAGATCCAGAAATATGCCGAAGATCTGCGCAACAAATGCGGCGTCGAGCCGGATATGGATCTGCTGACCAAGGTGACGATTGGCTGTGGCCCGTCGATCTACAATGCCGATGCCGAAACGGTCGCGTCGTCTGACCCCGAGGAGCTGGAGCGCGTCAAGAAGAACTTCCTGATCAAGAAGCTGGGCCTGAGTGACGGACCGCAATTGATGGATGCGATCAACGCCGTGATCGAGAAATACGGACGGTCCGAACGCAACAAGTACCGCGCCGTGATTTATTACATGCTGACCAAGCATTTCGGGCGCGAATCCGTTTACAAGTGACATCGGCGGCAGGTGCCGTATGTCTCGAACCCGAACAGGATCCCGTGTGTATATGACGTGGCGCCCTTGGCGCGGCGGATATCACGATCTTGACGGGGCTGCTGTTGCCAAACGGGTTCGAACAGCCTGCGCCGGGTGAGTGCGCATGGGAATGACGGGGTTCCGGCCGGCCTGGCCGGAGCCCTTTTCGTTGCTCGGACGCCGTGGTCCAATGTCGGACGATCGGTTCATAGCATCGCTCCGATCACAGCACCCATGAGCGCGCAGCCCGCGACCGCATATCCGCCGTCGATCAACGTCAACAGCGTCGGGCGCAAGGCATAGGCGTTGTTGATCGCGATCCAGGGCGCAATGAAGAACAGTCCGATGCCTGCGCCGGATACAAATCCCGAACCAAGGGTCGTGATGCCGGACATGGCCAGGACATGCCGCATCATTCCGGCGACCACGATCAGGCACAATGCAGACAGGATGAAGGGCGCGGGGCGTATGCTGCCCTTCGGACGCCCATCCGGACCAACCGGAATGCCCGAGGCCCTGACCCATTGTCTGGCCAGTGCCATGTAGTAGATCGCCCCCAGAAACCAGCAAGCCGCAGCGGCGATGATGACGGTCAGCAAGGCCATGGCATCCTCCCCTTCGGTCATGACGGCCTGCGGTCATGATGACGTGTCAGGCGTCAGCCGTCCATCGCCCCGTCACGGCCTTCGGGCGCCGACGTCAGCCCGCCCAGTTCGCAGATGATCTTCCATTCCTCCGCGGTCACGGGTTGCACGGAAAGGCGCGAGTTCTTGACCAGAACCATCTCGGACAGACGCGGGTCGGCCTTGATCTCGTCAAGGCTGACCGGCCGGGGCAGGGGCCGGACGGCGCGGATGTCCACGCATTCCCAGCGCGGATCGTCGGTCGTGCTGTCGGGATGGGCCGGCGCGCAGACCTCGACGATTCCGACGATCTCCTTGCCCTTGTTCGAATGATAGAAGAAGCCCAGATCGCCCACCTTCATTGCGCGCATGTTGTTGCGCGCCTGGTAGTTGCGCACGCCGTTCCATTCCTCGCCCGCATCGCCGCGGGCGACCTGCTGTTCCCAGCTCCAGACATCGGGTTCGGACTTGAACAACCAGTATGCCATCAGCCCATCACCTTCTTCCATTCCGTGACCTGAACGCTTTCGAACAATCCCGCATGGGCATAGGGATCGGCCTCGGCCCATGCGCGGGCCGAGGCGAGGCTGTCGGTATCGAGGATCACCAGCGATCCGCACATCTGGCCGTCTTCGATCAGCGGTCCGGCCATGCGGACGATCCCGGAACGTTCGATATGGGCCAGGTGGTCGGCGCGGGTATCCAGCCGGGTCTGCAGGTGGCCCGGCTTGTCACGGCAGATGACGGCAAAAAGCGGCATTTCATTCCTCCTTCAGGGGGCGCGAGAGCAGCATATCGGCTGCCTGTTGGACGGTGATGCGCCGTTCGACCAGTGCGGCCACCATCTCGGCGACCGGCATCTCGATGCGATGGGATCGGGCAAGCGGCAGAACCGCGCGCGCCGTGGCGGAACCCTCGACCGTCGTGGAACGGTCGAAATCCGTCCCCGAGCCCAGGGCGATTCCGTACCGGAAGTTCCGCGACTGGGTCGATGTGCAGGTCAGGACCAGATCACCCAGACCGGACAGGCCGGCAAGCGTTTCGGCACGCGCGCCAAGTGCCCGTGCCAGACGGTTCATCTCGGCAAAGCCGCGTGTCATCAGCGCGGCGCGGGCGCTTTCCCCCAGTCCCGCGCCGATCACGACCCCGGCCGCGATCGCGACGACGTTCTTAAGCGCGCCGCCCAGTTCGGCCCCGATCGTGTCGGTCGTCCGGTAGATTCGCAGGCTTTGGGTCGACAGGGCGGCCTGCAGGGTTCTGGCACCCGCATCATCGGCACAGGCCAGCGTCAGCGCGGTCGGAAGTCCGCGCGCGATATCGGCGGCAAAGCTCGGGCCCGTGAGGACCGCGGCGGTCGCCGCCGGGCAGGCCGCCGAAATGATCGCGGTCGATCCGCGCCCCGTTCGCAGGTCGATCCCCTTGGCGCAGCCGATCAGGGCGCGACCGTCCAGAAGGGCGGCATGCGCGGCCAGAAGGCCCGCCATCTGCTGCATCGGGACGGCGATCAGGACGGCCTCGCACATGGCGGCAACCGCCATATCGGCGGTGATTTCCACGCTAACGGGTATCTCGGCCCCCGGCAGGCGCCGGTCGTTTCTGCGCAGGGAGCGCATTTCCCGGGCATGGGCGGCATCGCGTGTCCACAGGACGACCCCGCGGCCGTCGCCCGCCAACGCGATGGCGAGGGCCGTGCCGAAGGCGCCCGCGCCCAGAACCGACAGCTTCATGCCTTGGCCCCCTTCTTTCCCGAACCCAGAAGCGCCGGCGCATGCTCATCCAGAGGCCAGCGCGGCCGGGCCGACAGGTCCAGCCCATCGACCAGCCCAAGCCGGTAGCGTTCGATCCCTGCCCAGGCGATCATCGCGGCATTGTCCGTACACAGGTTCAGTGGGGGCGCGACGAAACGCAGCCCGCGCGCCTTGCACAAGTCCTCAAGCGCATTCCGGATGGTCGCGTTGGCGGCAACGCCACCCGCCACGGCCAGAACCGGATCGTCGGGGCGGGCCTGCAGGTAGGTTTCGGTCGCGCGGCGGGATTTTTCGACCAGCACGTCCGCCACGGCGGCCTGGAAGCTGGCGCACAGATCGGCCCTGTCATGCCGGGTCAGGCCGCCCTGTTCGGCGACCGCCTGGTCGCGCGCGCGCAGAAGGGCGGTCTTCAGCCCCGAAAAGGACATGTCACAGCCGGGCCGGTCCAGAAGCGGCCGGGGAAAGGCAAAGCGCGCCGGATCGCCGCCTCGGGCTTCGGCTTCGACCGAGGGGCCGCCGGGCTGGGGCAGGCCAAGAAGCTTGGCGGTCTTGTCGAAAGCCTCGCCGGGCGCGTCGTCGATCGTCCCGCCCAGACGTTCGAACCGGGTGGGCGAATGGACGATCAGGAACTGGCAATGCCCGCCCGAGACGAGCAGCATCAGATAGGGGAATTCCAGCCCGTCGGTCAGCCGCGGGGTCAGGGCATGACCCGCAAGGTGATTGACGCCGATCAATGGCAGGCCGGCTCCTGCGGCGATTCCCTTTGCGCACATCACGCCGGCCAGAACGCCCCCGATCAGTCCCGGACCCGCGGTCACGGCAATCGCATCGATGCCGGACAGATCCGTTCCCGCGCTGGCGAGCGCCTGCTCGACGCACAGGTCGATCCGTTCGACATGGGCGCGTGCGGCGATCTCGGGCACGACCCCGCCGAATTCGGCATGCAGCGCGGTCTGGCCCTGGACGACCGAGGACAGGATTCGTGGCCCGTCGGGGCCGAGCCGCACGACAGCGGCCGCCGTGTCGTCACAGCTGCTTTCAAGGCCAAGGACCGTGATCGTATCGGCGGCGGGATCGGGCATGGTTCGCGGGTTTGTCATGTGTTGGCCGAACGAAAGTGGCCTGTGCTGTTGCCTGGTTCTGCCTTGGCAGGTAACACCGCAAGACGTATGGCACAATCCCGGGGGGGCATGTGGGCACGTTCCGACCGACGCTGCTTCTGACCCGGCCGCGGCCCCAGTCCGTGCGTTTCGCGCGCGACTTCCGCGAGACGTTCGGGCGGGACTGGCCGGTGGTCATCTCTCCGCTGATCGAGATCGTCCATCTGCCGGCGACCGTTCCGGGCGATGTCGGCGGGGTCCTGTTCACGTCCCAGCATGCCGTCGCGGCCCTGAGCGGATCGAGGCTTCCGGCGGGATTGCCCGCATGGTGCGTTGGCCCGCGCACCGCCGCGGCCGCGCGGGCCAGCGGCTTCGACGTTCAGGCCGGGGCGCCGGGGGATGCCGCGGGCCTTGTGCGTATTCTGCAGGACGTCGGGGTGAGGGGGCCGCTGCTCTATCCGCGCGGGCGCCATGTGGCGCGCGATCTGGAACAGGCCCTTGCCCCCTTGGGGATCCCGGTCCTTCCGGCAATCGTCTATAACCAGCGGCCGCTGCCCGCGACGCAAGAAGCGCTGGACCTTGTCGGCGGACCCGATCCGGTTCTTCTGCCGCTCTTTTCGCCGCGCTCGGCCCGGTTGGCGGTGCGGGAATTCGCTCAGGCCCGCGCGCCGATCCATGCTGTCGCCATCAGCGAGGCCGCCCGCCAGGCGGGTGCGGATCTGCCCGTCTGCCAATGGGCACTGGCCGATTCGCCTGACGCGGATGGAATGATGCGGGCAATGGCGCGACTGATCGGCGCGGGTAACGCCGCTTGAGCCGGGCCGACCAGACGACTACAGTCATGCCGACCGGTGCAAGCCGGGCGCGTGCCCTTGGGCGCGCTTCGATATTGCAAGGATTGTGAAAGGACCGACCGCGTGGCGGACAGGAAAGACACCACGACCGGCGCCGACGGTAACGAGGCAACCCGGAAGCCCGACGAGGCGACTCCCAAGACCCCTTTGGTGCTGGGTGAGGCCCAGGACCCGAATACCGGCCAGCCGGACGCCACGTACGACCGGCCGCAGCAGGATGCAGACGCGGAAACGGCCGCCGAGGCATTCCCCGGAACTGGCCCCGAAACCGGCGAGCGGCCCATGCATGCGCAGGACCAGGCCTCCGAAGACGAGACCGCCCCGGCCGCCGCGCCCGCACCCGCACCCGAAGAACAGCCCGCGCCAAGGCGCAGCGGGTTCTGGGGTCCGGTCTTCGGCGGTGTGGTTGCGGCCGGGCTGGGCTTCGGCCTGGCCGTCTATGCCCTGCCCCGCTGGATGCCCGAATGGAGCAGCAGCGACACGGTGACGGCCCTTCAGTCGCGGCTTGACCAGGCCACGGCCCGGATCGAGGAACTTGGGGGCACCGTCGAAGTCCTGCGCGCCGCCCCGTCGGCCCAACAGGTGGCAGATCGGGTCGATACCCTTTCGCGGGACCTGACGGCGCAGGTAGCGGCTATATCCGACCGCGTCGGCGGTCTTGAGACGCGGGTCGAAGAGCTTGCGAAGACACTGGGTGAGATCGACACGCGACTGAGCGCGGTCGAGAAACGCCCGACCTCTGGCGGAGCGGCATCGCAATCCGCGCTGGAGGCGTTCGGGCGCGAGATCGAAGCGCTGCGCGCCGAGATGCAATCGAGAGAGGCCGAGATCCGCGCCGCCGAGGAGCGTCTTTCGGCGATTGCCGCCGATGCCGAGGCACGGATGCGCGCGGTCGAGGAAGAGGCCGCGCGGCAGCGGGCCGAGGCCGAAGAACAGGCGCGGCGCGCGACGATCCGCGCCGGGCTGGCGCGTCTGCAGGCCGCGCTTGAAGCCGGGCATCCCTTGCAGCCGGCGCTGGATGACCTTGCGCGCGCGGGTGTCGAGATCCCGCCCGCGCTGAGCGATCAGGCCCAGGGCGTGCCCACGCTGACAGCCCTGCGCGAATCCTTTGCCCCCGCGGCCCGGGCCGCGCTTGCCGCATCGTTGCGTGAAACGGCCGATGGGGACATCTGGGCGCGGCTGAAGGCTTTCGCGCGGGCCCAGACCGGGGCACGCTCGCTTGCCCCACGCGAGGGGGACGACCCCGATGCAATCCTGTCGCGCGCCGAAGCCGCGCTTCGCGCCGGCGACCTGCAAACCGCGCTGGACGAGATCGCCACCCTGCCGAAGGCTGGGCAAGAGGCCATGTCCGAATGGGTGGGTCTTGCGCAGCGCCGTCTTGAGGCCCAATCCGCCATTGCCGCAATCGCGGCCCAGTACTGAAGGAGGGCATCATGATCTGGTCCTTTATCAAGATCCTGATCTTCATTGCCCTTGTCAGCGGGGTGACGTTGGGTGCGACGTGGCTGGCCGATACGGGTGCGGGGCTGCGCATCTCGGTTGGCACGGTCGAGTTCGTGCTTGGTCCGGTTCAGGCGGTGATCCTGGTTCTGGTGCTCTTGCTGGCCATGTGGCTGCTGCTCAAGCTGGCCGGTCTGGTCAGCGCGGTCATCCGGTTTCTGAACGGCGACGAAACGGCGATCTCGCGCTATTTCGACCGCAATCGCGAGCGCAAGGGGTTCCGCGCCCTGTCGGATGCGCTGGTTGCCATTGCCTCGGGCGATGGGCGGGCGGCATTGTCCCATGCCCGCAAGGCCGAAAAGTATCTGCAAAAGCCGGAACTGACCGATCTGGTCGTCGCGCAGGCCGCCGAGGTGGCCCACGATCCCCGGCAGGCGGCCGAGGCCTACAAGAGGCTGTTGTCCAATGACCGCACGCGCTTTGTCGGCGTGCGGGGGCTCTTGCGCCAGAAACTGGCCGAGGGCGATACCGATGCCGCGCTGAAGCTGGCGGAAAAGGCGTTCTCGATGAACCCGCGCCAGGAAGAGGTGCAGGACACGCTGCTGCGCCTTCAGACCCAGAAGGGCGACTGGAAGGGGGCGCGAAAGGTCCTGGGCGAAAAGCTGCGCCATGGCCAGTTGCCGCGTGATGTCTATAACCGGCGCGACGCGGTCCTTGCCCTGCAAGAGGCGAAAGAGGTCTTTTCGGAAGATGCGCCGATCGAGGCGCGCGAAGCGGCGATCGAGGCGAATCGCCGCTCGCCCGACCTGGTGCCGGCAGCCGTCATGGCCGCCGAGGCCTATCTGCAGCAGGGCAAGCCGAAATATGCCGAACGCATCCTGCGCAAGGCATGGGCTGCCCAGCCGCATCCCGACCTGGCCGCGGCCTATGCCCGAATCGTCCCTGACGAAACGCCTGACGCGCGTCTGAAGCGGTTCGAGAAGCTGCTCTCTGCCGCGCCCGATCACGAGGAGTCCCGCCTCTTGCGTGCCGAGCTTCTGATCGCGGCCGAGGACTTTCCCGCCGCCCGTCGCGCGCTGGGCGATCTGGCCGAAACCCACCCCACCGCGCGCAGCCTGACCCTGATGGCCGCCATCGCGCGCGGACTGGGCGAGGACGAGGCATTGGTGCGCGGCTGGCTGACGCGCGCCCTGACCGCCAGCCGCGGGCCGCAATGGGTCTGCGACAAGTGCAATACCGTCCATGCGGAATGGGCACCGGTTTGCAGCAATTGCGGCGGGTTCGATACGCTGAGCCGGCGCGAACCGCCGGGCGAGCCTGTCACCATCCCGAACGAAACGGCGATGCTGCCATTGATCGTGGGCAATCCGGGCGGCGAATCGGACAAGCAGGACGGCACCCGGACCGACCCGGCCGAGGATGTTCTGGTCCTTGGCGAAGATCTTGGCCAGAAACCCGAAAATTAGGACTACACACCGCCGACGGATGATGCTAATAGCCCGCCACCAGGCTGCGAAGGCCACTTCGGTGGCGGGCGGTTTCCCCAGGTCCGATCTCGGGCCGCGGGGCGGGGTGAAAACCTCGGGTCTGGACAGTGCCGGTGTAGCTCAGCTGGTAGAGCAACGCATTCGTAATGCGTGGGTCGGGGGTTCGAGTCCCTTCACCGGCACCATTTCTTCGAACATCGACGAAACGGAAGTTGTGGCCGCGGCGCTGACATGCGCCTGATGGCTTTTCGATCGGCCGATTTGTCTGCATAGTCGCCTTGGAAACATCGGGATCAGGGCATATGCAGGGCAACCTCATCAGCGAAATCATCGGCGGTAACGGCGTTCTGATCGGACTCGCCGTCTTCATCATCATCTGTATCGTTCTGGGCGTCAGGATCGTGCCCCAGTCCGAAAAGCATGTGGTCGAACGATTCGGCCGGCTGCGCGCCGTCCTGGGGCCGGGCATCAATTTCATCGTGCCCTTCCTTGATCGAGTCGCGCACAAGATCTCGATCCTCGAGCGGCAATTGCCCAATGCGATGCAGGATGCGATCACGGCCGACAACGTTCTGGTCAAGGTCGAAACCAGCGTTTTCTACCGCATCATCGAACCGGAAAAGACGGTCTACCGTATCCGCGATGTCGATGGGGCCATCGCGACCACGGTCGCGGGCATCGTTCGCAGCGAGATCGGCAAGATGGAGCTGGATCAGGTCCAATCGAATCGCGCCGAGCTGATCGCCAAGGTGCGTGAACAGGTCGCGGCCATGGTCGATGACTGGGGCATCGAGGTGACGCGGGCCGAGATTCTTGACGTCAACCTGGATGAGGCCACCCGCGCGGCCATGTTGCAGCAGCTGAATGCCGAGCGGGCGCGTCGCGCGCTTGTGACCGAGGCCGAGGGCAAGCGCCGCGCGGTCGAGCTCGCGGCCGATGCCGAACTTTATGCCGCCGAGCAGGAGGCCAAGGCACGCCGCATCCAGGCCGAGGCGGAAGCCTATGCCACCGAGATCGTGGCCAAGGCGATTCGTGAACACGGTGTCGAGGCCGCGCAGTACCAGGTGGCCTTGAAGCAGGTCGAGGCCTTGACCGCCGTCGGACAGGGCGAGGGCAAGCAGACCATCGTTGTGCCCGCCAATGCGCTCGAGGCCTTTGGCGACGCCTTCCGCATGTTCAAGGGGCGCGGCTGATGCTGTGGCAGGAATGGTGGATCTGGATGATCGCGGGTGTCGTGCTGGCAATCCTCGAGGTGCTGATCCCGGGCTTCATCCTGCTGGGATTCGCGATCGGCGCCGCACTGACGGGTGTGCTGTTGTGGCTGGATATCCTGGGCGGATCGCTGTCGGTCCTGCTTGTGGTATTTGCGCTTGCCTCTCTGGCCGCGTGGTGGCTGCTGCGCCGCTATGTCGGCGTGCGGCCCGGGCAGGTCAAGATCTGGGAGCGCGACATCAACGATGGTTGAGGTCGCGCTCGACCGGTGGCTGTTCGCGTAGAACGGGCGCGGCCTGGATCCACCATTCGGGGGCAGAGCGCCGCAACGAAACGGCAGCGGCCTGTGCATGCGCCTGCGTTTCGTAAAGGCCAAAGCAGGTCGCGCCCGAACCCGACATTCTGGCCAGCAGGCAGTCAGTGCTTTGCAATGCGGCCAATACCTGCGTGATGGCCGGACACAGGGCGCAGGCGGCGTCCTGCAGGTCATTGCGCTGTGCGCCCAGCCATATGGCCAGGCTTCGGACATCGGGAAACCTGCCTGGCAAGGGGTCAAGCGGCGCGTTGTCCCGCCGCGCGAGGCCCCCGAACACGGCGGGGGTCGCGACCGGTACACGCGGATTGACCAGCACCAGCGCGGCGTTTTCGGGCAGCGGGGGCAGGGGCAGGATGTCCTCGCCGATGCCGCGCATCCGGGCGGGCTGACCCGCAAGGCAGACGGGAATATCGGCGCCAAGTTTCAGGATCACATCGACGGGCGGCAGCGGACGATTCCACAACGCGCCGAGCACGCGCAATGTCGCGGCGGCATCCGCCGAACCGCCGCCGATCCCCGAAGCAACGGGAAGCCGCTTGTGCAATTCCAGATCGGCGCGCCCTGCCGGATCCATGAGCCGCGCCGCGCGAAGCACAAGGTTGGATGCGTCGGGTTGAAGCGCGGCGCCTTCGGGGCCGTCGATTCTCAGCCTCAGACCATCCGCCGGTCTTGCCCGCACGCGATCCCCGATTCCCGCGAACACCACGACGCTGTCCAGCAGGTGGTAGCCATCCGCGCGTCGCCCCGTCACGTGCAGCGCAAGATTCACCTTGGCCGGGGCAAGTGTTTCAATCGGCATCATTCGAATGCAGGGGCTCGCTGCCCTCTTCGGCCAGGACCGCGTCCAGCCCCACTTCCAGCTTCCGCCGGATGCGCGCGGCCTCTTCCTCGGTCTCGGGGCCAAAGGACAGGGCGCGCTTCCACTGGAACTCGGCCTCGCGCTTGCGCCCGACCGCCCAGTACACATCGCCAAGGTGGTCATTGACGACAGGATCGACGGGCATCAGCTCGACCGCGCGTTCCATCTGCTCGACGGCTTCGTCATAGCGCCCAAGACGGAACAGGGCCCAGCCAAGTGAATCGACGATCGCGCCATTGTCGGGCCGCTGCTCGACGGCCTTCTGGATCATCTGCAGCGCTTCCTCGTAATTCTCTTTCCGTTCGAGATACGAATAGCCCAGATAGTTCAAAACCGAGGGTTGATCCGGGTTCAGCTCGAGCGCCTTGCGAAAGTCCGCCTCGGCCTTTTCCCATTGCTTCAGGCGTTCATGCGCGATCCCGCGTGCGTAATAGACGGCCCACTGGCCCGGTGCGTCGGCCTTGAATGTCGCAATGGCCCGGTCATAGGCCTCGGCGGCTTCGCCATAGCGTTCTTCGCGGCGGTAAATGTCGCCAAGGGACACCCAGATATCGGCCCGATCCGGATTGGCTTGGGCAAGATCGGCCAGAAGCGAGATCGCCTCATCCGTCTGGCCGCTGTCGATCAGCGCCTGTGCAAGACCCAGCTGCGCGGCAATATAGGCGGGCGAATCGGGCGGGATGCGCTTGTAGCTTGCAATCGCCAGGTCATGGCGGCCCTGACGCTCGAGAATTTCGGCGCATAGCAGCGTGGCATCCGCATAGTCCGGCGCGATGAATTCGGCCATGCGTGCATAAGACAGCGTCACATGGTTCGTCGATTCCCCGGCCAGCGCGCCCGCGAATGTCAGAAAGACCTCGGCAATGCCGTCCGAGGCGCTTTCGATCACCGTGAAGGCCAGCGTCTGACCGCTTTCCAGATCGCCGCGCAGGGCGGCGATTTCGGCATCCGGCTCGGCCCCGAAGACGGCGTCAAGCAAGTCGATCGCATCCGCGTTGCGTTCGAGCTGGCTCAGGATCTGAGCATGGGCGATCACGCCGCGGCGCGTTGCGCGAAGTGGCCCGGCGGCGTCGCCAGACATGATCGCGTCGGCGCCTTCGAAATCGCCGACCAGCGCCAGCGCCAGCGCCTTGTGATACAGACCGAAATCCCGCGTGCCGTCGCTGTTGATGACCGCGTCGAAGGCCTCGGATGCCTCGGACATGCGGCCTGCGCCCACCAGGGACCAGGCGCGGTAAAGTCCATCCACGACAGGACCCGCGCTGCGTCCCGCATCCAACGCCTTCAGCGCCGCATCGAAATCACCCTTGCGTGCCAGATCGGCCAGGATGACCAGATCGGCGAACTGGCTGCGAACGCCCAGATCGGCAAGGGTCCGCGCGGGCACAAGCGCGCGTTCGACATCACCCGCGCCGATCATGGCGATCACGGCGCTTTCCAGAAGTTGCGGATTCGTCGGGTCCGCGATCAGCGCGCGTGAGAAATAGCTGGCTGCCGCGGTGTAATCGTAATCGTGGCTGGCGATCTGCCCGGCCAGATAGGGGCCGGCCAGACCCTGTGCTGCACCCTGACCGGCAAGGCCGATTCCGGTCAAGGCCCCGCCAAGGCCAAGTGCGGCCATGAGCGTCAAGGATCGCAGATTGGTCACGGATGGCTCCTTCGTGGCTGCCCGGTGCGAACCTAGTGCCTGCCCGTTCCGGACGCAATGAGGGGCGGCGATCGGCCGCCCCCCAAGGAAGCCCATTTTACATGTTGGGGTAATTCGGACCGTCGCCGCCCTGAGGCGTCGTCCAGTTGATGTTCTGGCTGGGGTCCTTGATGTCGCAGGTCTTGCAATGCACGCAGTTCTGGAAATTGATCACGAAGGTGGGCTTTCCGTCCTTCTCGACCACTTCATAGACACCCGCGGGGCAATAGCGCTGCGCCGGTTCGTCGTATTCGGGCAGGTTGACCTTGATCGGGATTTCGGGGTCCTTCAGCTTCAGGTGGCAGGGCTGGCTTTCCTCGTGGTTGGTGAAGCTGAAGGCCACGTTGGTCAGCCGGTCGAAGCTGATGACGCCGTCGGGCTTGGGATAGGTGATCTTGGGGAAGTCCCTGGCCTTGCCAGTGGATTCGGCATCCGACTTGCCGTGGCGCAATGTGCCAAAGAGCGACAGGCCGAACAGCTGGTTCGTCCACATGTCCAGGCCCCCAAGGACCAGCGAGGGGACCATGCCCCAACGCGACCACATCGGCTTGACGTTCCGCACCTTTTTCAGATCGCGTCCCACCGGACCGGTCCGCAGCGCGGTTTCGTAATCGCTGAGTTCGTCGCTGGCGCGGCCCGCCTTGATCGCGGCATGGGCGGCCTCGGCGGCGTGGATGCCCGACCACATCGCATTGTGGTTGCCCTTGATGCGCGGCACGTTCACCAGTCCCGCCGAACAGCCCAGGATCGCCACGCCGGGCGCCACGACCTTCGGGATCGACTGCCAGCCGCCTTCGCTGATCGCGCGCGCGCCATAGGCCACGCGTTTGCCGCCCTTCAGAAGCTCGGCCACCATCGGGTGGTGCTTGAAGCGCTGGAATTCCATGTAGGGATAAAGGTGCGGGTTCTCGTAGTTCAGGTGCACCACGAAGCCCACATAGACCTGGTTGTTGTCCAGGTGATAGATGAACGACCCCCCGCCCGCATTCTTGCCCAGCGGCCAGCCCATCGTGTGCGTGACCGTGCCGGGGCGGTGCTTCTCGGGGTCGATCTCCCAGATTTCCTTCATTCCAAGGCCGAACTTCTGGGGGCAATGGCCCTTCGACAGATCGAAGCGCGCCATGACTTCCTTGGTCAACGAGCCGCGTACGCCTTCGGCGAGGAAGACATACTTGCCCAGAAGCTCCATCCCCGGTTCATAATGCGGCCCCGGCGTGCCATCGGATTGCAGGCCCATTTCGCCCGCGACGACACCGCGAACTTCGCCGTTCTCGCCCCAGACGATCTGCGAACAGGCCATGCCCGGGAAGACCTCGACGCCCAGCTCCTCGGCCTGCGCCGCCATCCAGCGGCAGACATTCGCCATCGAGACGATGTACTTGCCGTGATTCGACATCAGGGGCGGCATTGGCCAGTTCGGGATACGCAATGCGCCGGCCTCGCCAAGGATATAGAAATTGTCTTCCTTGACCTCGACCGTGATCGGGGCCCCCTTTTCCTTCCAGTCGGGGATCAACGCATCCAGTCCGGCCGTGTCCAGAACCGCGCCCGACAGGATATGCGCCCCGACCTCGGAGCCCTTTTCCAGAACGACAACGCTCAGGTCGGGGTCCAGCTGCTTCAGACGGATCGCGGCCGACAGCCCAGCGGGCCCGGCGCCGACGATCACGACGTCGTATTCCATCGATTCGCGTTCGATCTCGGCCATTCGGTTTCCTTCCCGGTTGGTTGCGGCCCGCCCCGGCGATGCCGGGGGCGCACGCTTTGTTCCTGCGCAAGATCGTTAGCCGAGCCCCGCCACCGGCGCAACAATGACGCCGCGCGCCGAGAGAAACGGAATGGCGGAAATGTGTCTCGTCATTCCGATCCAACGCGCTGCGTAAGCCAGTTCCGTGCAAAGAGCGGGCTGATCAGTCTTCAGGCAGAGACAACAAGGCGAACCTGTTCGGGGCGGTTCTCTCTCGCCCGCACCAGATATGCCCAAGCGCCGACGATCATGATTATCGAGACATATCCGTCGATCGCATAGTGGTAACCTGAATATACCGACAGGAACATGATAGCCGCCAGGAAAAGAATTCCCGGCAGAACCAGAACCTTGTTGCGCTCGAACAGATACAGCGCCGTCACGGTGGCTACGCCCACATGGACACTGGGAAATGCCGAAATGCCCGACCCGAACGCCAGATTCCCCGTCACATAGCTGTCCCACAGATAGTATTGCGTCATGCCGATGAGCGAGGATGTCATGCCGGTGTCCTCTAGTGCCGCGGCAAGATGGCCGAAACGATCGGTTCCATAGGCGGAATCATAAAAGACCGGACCAACGGAGGATCCCGCCAACGCAAGCAAATTGCCAAGGCCGATCCAGCACAGCACATACAATGACAAGAACCGACCAATGCGTCGCTCGTCCGTGTCAGTCAGTGCAATTGTCAGGGGAAGAGCTACGGCCGGAATGGTCCAAACGTGCAGGTACACCGGTACGAACCTGGTCATGTCGATCCCGGCAGCCCACCGATGCGCCAACTGCCAAGCCGACTCGCCACCATGCAGCCATTCATCCACGCTTGCCAAGATTGGATCCGCGTAGAAGGGAACAATTGACGGGATAAGCGTTTTCGTCATCGAGAAGGCTGTCTGGAACAGAATGGCGCCGGCAATTGCAAAGGCAGCATTCGTTAGCCGATAGGATAGGTCGCCACGACGCAAAAAAATCAGGAACATGAGGCCGAGGGGCGCAAGTCGGATACTACTTGCCAACATGATGGACCCGTACTGCTCGGTTTTGGCCGCAGCAAGTGCAAGCGTTTCCATGCTAGGGCTGCGGAGCCACATGATCAATGCGGAAGCAACGACACAATACGCAACAACAAAGACGAAGAACTTTCTGAATGACATTTTTTTAGAGCTCTGTTCCCATCTGACCGGCAGACCGATCCCTCACATGACTGACCCTCCGGCTCGGACTGCCCGACCGGCTATTGACCTCTGCGCCCAACCCGGATTTACACGAACTGAACGTAAAAAGACGGCAATTTTGGGGCCAATCTGGCAGGACAAGATGGAAAAGATACCGATGACCCGCGCGGGCTATGCCGCGCTTGACGAAGAGCTCAGGACCCTCAAGACGGTCGATCGCCCCGCCGTCATCAAGGCAATTGCCGAGGCGCGCGAACATGGCGATCTGTCGGAGAATGCGGAATACCACGCCGCGCGCGAACGTCAGAGTTTCATCGAGGGCCGAATCAAGGAGCTTGAATCGATCCTTTCGCGCGCCGATGTGATTGATCCGGCCAAGCTTTCGGGGTCGATCAAGTTCGGCGCCACCGTGACGCTGATCGACGAAGACACCGAGGAAGAGCGCACCTACCAGATCGTGGGCGAGGCCGAAGCCGATATCGAACGCGGCCTTCTGAACATCCGCTCTCCGCTTGCGCGGGCCCTGATCGGCAAGGACGAAGGCGACAGCGTCGAAGTCCGTACGCCGGGAGGCGAGAAAAGCTACGAGATCGTGAAGGTCGAGTATCTCTGACCCCGTGCCACGGGAGGCCGAAATGGCCGAGAAACCAAGGGCATCGCAACCAGGCCCGGCCCATCGGGTTGATTTGGCTCTGAACGCGCGCCCGCCATCGGCGCGCAGGCGGGGCGCGGCGGAACTCATCGCCGCGGCGCTCAGCCTGCTGTGGCTTGTGATGTCGGGCGGTTTCCTGTGGGTGTCGGGTGGGCAATGGCCCACCAGCGGCACGCTGGTCATGGTCATCGTGACGATCGTCGTGCCGATTGTCCTGATCTGGACCGCGGCGCTGACCTTGCGGACCGCGCGTGAGATGCGCGACGAAGCCGCGCGGCTTCAGGCGGCGCTGGATGCCATGCGTCATGCCTGGCTGGAGCAGATGCAGACGCACTCGCTGCGCCCGGTCCCGGGGCGAAGCATGCAGGGTTCACCCAGTTCGCCGTCAGCGCCCGCCAAGCCCAGAGTCTCTGGGCAGGCACCGATGCCCCCGAAATCCGCCGCTTCGCCGGCGGCCAGCCAGGCGGCCCCCGAGGGTCACCAGAAAAGCCTGGCGCTGAGGGGGCCAGACGCCCCGGCCGCGCCGATTGCCCTGGACGACTTCATTGTGGCGCTCAATTTTCCCGAAAGCGGGGACGATGCCGAAGGCTTTCGCGCGCTGCGCCGGGCCTTGGACGATCCGCGCGCGGCGCGCCTGATTCGTGCCGCGCACGACGTCCTGACGCTTCTCAGTCAGGATGGCCTCTATATGGACGACATGCGGGCTGATCCCGCGCGGCCGGAATTGTGGCGCCGCTTCGCCAATGGAGAACGGGGCCGGTCGGTCGCCGATCTTGGCGGGATTCGCGACAAGGAGCTTCTGGAAAAGGTTTCGGCGCGCCTGCGCAAGGACGCGATCTTTCGCGACGTGGCGCATCATTTCCTGCGCCAGTTCGATCAGGCGCTAGGCGAGCTTGAGCCCAGAGCCAGCGACCGGGACCTGATCACCCTGTCGCAAACGCGCACGGCCCGGGCCTTCATGCTGATCGCGCGCGCGATCGGAACCTTCGACTAGCTTCCGCCCGCGCCCGCCGCGGCCAGTTCGGCTGCCTGTGACTTCTGGACCAGCAGTACCCCGTGGTTGTTGTCCGGGTCGCCATCCTCGTAAGTGCGGGTCTGCACGCCCGGCAGTTCCGAGAACGCCTTGCGCAAGGTGTTGGGGAAGAACGTTCGCGGGATCGATTCGAATCCCGGCAGCCCGCTCAGGACGTCGCTGACCGAACGGCCGCAGAAGGCCTTGGGCGCCGCGCCATAGCTTTCCGCGCGACGCAGGGCAGCCTCGGCGACTTCGGGGCTGACATAGACCTTCTGTTCGACCACGTCGTAGGTCTCGCGCGCGTGGTAATCGATATAGAATTTGCGCATCTGTTCGGTGATGCCATAATGCAGGTCATTGCGTTCAGGCACCCATGGGTGGTGCCAGGTGCCCGCCGGGTCGAACAGAACCCGTTGGCTGGCATCGATCATCAGGCCCGAATGCGCGCCTTCGCCGCCGCGCTTGCGCACGACGGTGTAAAGCGTGATCGAAGGGGGCTCGCCCGAGACATAGCGCGCGCGCTGGACGGCTTCATCCGGTGCCCAGACCGGCTCGGCCCCGCACGCCGCCAGCGCAAGAGGCAAGACAAGGGCGACCCAGAGTCGCTTCAGAACAGACACGTCCGGCGGCCGATCAGGCGTTGGTCAGGGCAAGGAAAACCAGCACGACGATCACCGCCACCGCCCCCCAGGTCAGAAAGCGGATGAATCCGTGGAAGGTCTTTTCGTGTTCGCGGATGTCCATGTTTCCGTGGCTGTGCTCGGCCATCTGATCTGCTCCTTCAAAGAGTTTCGTGATCGCATATCGCATTCCGCCCCTTCTGTCACGCCCCGGACAGCCCCCAGGCGGAACCGTGGTCAAGGCGCAAGATGGGGACGAAAGGCGTCGATCACCTGTTCATAGACGTGACGCTTGAAGGGGACGATCGAATCCAGAAGCTCGCCCGCCGTCAGCCAGCGCCATTGCGAAAACTCCGGATGCTCTGTCGCAATGTTGATCTGGTCGTCCCGGCCCAGATAGCGGAACAGGAACCAGCGTTGCTTCTGCCCGCGATAGCGCCCGCCCCAGACCTTTCCAACCAGATCCGGCGGCAGGTCATATGTCAGCCAGCCGCGCGTCCGGTCGACATATTTCACCAGATCTTCGGTGATGCCGGTTTCCTCGCGCAACTCGCGCAGCGCGGCGCGGCGGGGCTTTTCATCTGCGTCGATACCGCCCTGAGGCATCTGCCAGGCGGGAGTGTCGCTGTCGATCCGTTGACCGGCAAAGATCCGGCCATCCCCGTTGATCAGCACGACGCCAACGCAGGGGCGATAGGGCAGCCGCGCCGGATCGACCGGCGCGGTCTTCGTTACGCTCATTGTGCACCCGCGATTGCTGCCAGACCGCGCAGGACATCGACCGCATAGGCCAGCTGGTAATCCTCCTTGCGCAGCTGGGCGGCTTCCTCGGCCTTCTTCAGCTCTTCTTCGCGCATGCGCTGTTCGTCCTCGGTCAGCGTGTCGTTCGAGATCGCGCCGCGCAGATCAGCCTCCGAACGACCCCGGCGGGCATTGCTCGTGGCATCGTCCTCCTCGGTCTCGGGCGCCCGCGGGGGCTGTTCGACGATGATGTCGGGCGCGATGCCAAGGGCCTGGATCGACCGGCCCGAAGGCGTGTAATAGCGCGCTGTGGTCAGGCGCATCGCGCCCGCTCCGCGCAGCGGGATCACCGTCTGGACCGAACCCTTGCCAAAGGACCGGGTACCCACGACCAGCGCGCGGCGATGATCCTGCAGCGCGCCCGTGACGATCTCGGAGGCCGAGGCCGAGCCGCCGTTGATCAGCACGACCATGGGCTTGCCTTCGGCGATGTCGCCCGGCGTGGCGTTGAAACGCTCGCTGTCCTGCGGGTTGCGGCCACGGGTCGAGACGATCTCGCCCTTCTCGAGGAAGGCATCCGATACCTTGATCGCCTGGGTCAGCAGGCCGCCGGGATTGTTGCGCAGGTCAAGGACGATGCCCTTGACCTTGTCCATGCCGCCGGCTTCCTCGACCGCCTTGTTCAGGGCATCGACCATGTTGTCATAGGTATTGTCGTTGAAGGTGGTCACGCGCAGGACGACCGTGTCACCGCCCACCAGCCGGCCGCGCGCGGCGGTCAGCTTGATGATGTCGCGCACGATCTTGACGTCAAAGGGTTCGGCAATGCCTTCCCGGACGATGGTGATCACGATTTCGGAACCGACCGGGCCGCGCATGCGGTCCACGGCCTCGTCCAGCGTCAGGCCCAGAAGGCTTTCGCCGTCGACATGGGTGATGTAATCGCCCGACTGGATGCCGGCCTCGGCAGCCGGGGTGCCGTCGATCGGCGAGACGACCTTGACCCAGCCATCCTCCTGCGTGACCTCGATCCCCAGGCCGCCGAACTCCCCGCGCGTCTGCACCTGCATGTCGTCGAACGCATCGGGCGGCAGATAGCTGGAATGGGGATCCAGCGAGGTCAACATGCCGTTGATCGCGGATTCGATCAGCTTGCCTTCGTCGACTTCCTCGACATAGTTCTTGCGAATGCGTTCGAAGATGTCGCCGAACAGGTCGAGCTGCTCATAGACCGAGGGCTTTTCGGCCTCCTGCGCCACAAGCGGCCCGGCGACCTGCGTCGACAGGACCAGCCCGGCGATTGCGCCGCCAAAGGCGGCCATCAGGAATTTCCTCATCGTTCACTCTTCCCTTGTCTCGGCGAACCACGCGGCGGGGTCGATCGGGGTGTCGCCCTGCCGCAGCTCAATGTAAAGCGTTTCCGTTGTCCAGACGCTAGCCGCTTTTGCACCCGCAGGCGACGCGGCGTCCTGTCCCGGCATGAAACCGACGGGCATCCCTGCCTCCAGAACATCCCCCACGCGGCCAAAGACCTGCCCCAGACCCGCCAGGATCAGAAGATAGCCCGGCGCGGGCTCGACGATCATCACGTTTTCGTAGTCCAGCAGCGGGCCGGCATAGCGCACCACCGCATCCCAGGGCAGCGTGACCAGCGCGCCGGGATCGGTTTCGACGACGATACCGGGGCGGACGACGCCCGCGGCATCGGCCTCGCCCGCGTGGCGCAGGATGCGGCCGCGCACGGGCATCGGCAGGGTTCCCCTGGCGCTTTCGAAATCCCCCATCGGCGCGCCGATATCCGTTTCCAGTTCGGCAATGCCATCGGCCAGCATCTCGAGGCTGTCGGCGCTGTTCACCAACGCGGTCAGTTCTTCGGGATCTTCCAGAAAACGCTCGGGCAGATCGGTCCGGTCCTGCACGGCCTGGGACAGCGACGCACGGGCGGCTTGAACCGCCTCCAATCCTCGCTGCAGGATGTCGGCCGTGTCCTGTTGCAAGATGCGCAGCCGTTTCAGCTCGTGCAGCCGCGCGGCGATCGTGCGGGCCTGATCGGCAAGCACTGGCGCGACCGACTCCATCATCAGACCCGCGCGTACCGTCGCAAGTGCGCCATCGGGATGAAGCAGCATCACGGGCTCGTCGTCGCGCTCCATCAACGCCATGGCCGCAACCACGCGTCCCAGTCGCCCGCGGCTGCCATCGAATTCCGCCAGAATCTGCCGTTCGCGCGCATGGGTGCGGCGCAACGCGTCGCGCAGGCCGGACAGGCCGGCCTCGTAGGCGCGGATCGTGCGCGTCAACGCCTGGATCCGGTCCTGCGCGCCCTGAGCCTGGTCCAGAGCAGCGATCGCCGCGCGCAGGTCTTCGGCCGCCTGTTCGGCTGTCAGGGCAGCTGGGTCCTGGGCGGCGGCCACCGGGGCGGCCATGACGGCCGCCAGGATCAGGGCGACAAGTCGCGCAATTCGCGTCATTGCCGTTCGATCAGCGACCGACCTGTCATTTCGGGCGGCAGATCCAGCCCCATCAGCTCCAGAACGGTGGGCGCCAGATCGGCCAGGCGCCCGTTTCGCAGGCGCGCGCCCGAAGGCCCCCCGACCAGGATGACCGGCACCGGATTGGTCGTGTGCGCCGTGTGCGGGCCGCCCGTCTCGGGGTCGATCATCACCTCGCAATTGCCGTGATCGGCCGTGACGATCATCGCTCCGCCAGCCTTCTCGAGCGCCTCCAACGCCAGGCCAAGCCCGGCATCCACCGTCTCGACCGCCTTGATCGCGGCCTCCAGCACGCCGGAATGGCCCACCATGTCGGGATTGGCATAGTTCACCACGATCAGGTCATATTCCTTGCCGATCGCCTCGACCAGCCTTTCGGTGACTTCGGGCGCCGACATTTCGGGCTGCAGATCATAGGTCGCAACCTTGGGCGAGGGTACCATGTGGCGATCCTCACCCTCTTCGGGCACTTCCTTGCCGCCATTCAGGAAGAAGGTGACATGGGGGTATTTCTCGGTCTCGGCCAGTCGGAACTGGCGCAGGCCGTGGCGTGCCACCCAGGCGCCCAGCGTGTTCACCACCGGCTTTTTCGGGTAGGCCGCCGCCATGAAGGCGTCATGCGTCTTCGAATAGTCCACCATGCCAAGAAGCACGGCCCAGTGCGGGCGCCTGCCGCGGTCGAAGGCGTCGAAATCGTCCTCGCCCACGGCAAGCAGGATCTCGCGCGCACGATCGGCCCGGAAATTCAGGCAGAAAAAGCCGTCGCCATCCCTTGCCCCGGCATAGTCGCCGATCACGGTGGGCAGGATGAATTCGTCGGTCTCGCCACGCTCATAGGCCTGTTGGACAGCCTTCTGAGCGGTTTCGGCCTTCAGCCCCTCGGCCTGCACCATGGCGCGATAGGCCTTTTCGATCCGATCCCAGCGGTTGTCGCGGTCCATGGCATAGTAACGGCCGCAGACGGTGCCGACGCGGGCGCCTTCGGGCAGGCGGTTGACGAGATCCTCGATGAACCGATCGGCGGATTTGGGTGGCACGTCGCGGCCATCGGTCACGGCATGGATGACGACCGGTACGCCGGCCTCGGCCACCATCCGCGCCGCGGCGATGACGTGGTCAATATGTCCGTGCACCCCGCCATCCGAGATCACGCCCATCAGGTGCGCGGTGCCGCCATCGGCCTTGAGTGTCTGTATGAAGGCAAGAATCTGTTCGTTGGAAAAAAAGCTGCCATCCTCGATCGCCAGGTCGATCTGCCCCAGATCCATCGCGACGATGCGGCCCGCGCCGATATTGGTGTGGCCGACCTCGGAATTGCCCATCTGCCCGGCCGGCAGGCCCACATCGCGGCCATGCGTGACAAGGCGCGCGTTCGGGCAGGTCTGCATGAGCCGGTCGAAATTCGGCGTGCGGGCCAGGGCCACGGCATTGCCATTCGTGTCGGGGTTCAGCCCCCAACCATCCAGGATGCAAAGGACAACGGGTTTTCGGCTGGTCATCGTGAGTGCCTTCGTGTTTGCCTGTCGTGGTTCTACGCCCGGCATGGCGATGGCACAACCGCCCTCAGGCGCGGTGATAGGGCGTGCCGGCAAGAATCGTCGCCGCGCGGTAAAGCTGTTCGCACAGCATGACCCGCGCCAGCATGTGCGGCCAGACCATCGGTCCGAACGAGATCGCCATATCGGCCTGTGCGCGCAATTCGGGAGACAGGCCGTCCGCGCCGCCGATCAGCAGCGCCAGATCCTGACGCCCGCCATCGCGCCAACGCGCCAGCTGGCCCGCCAGATCGGGGGAGGACAGCATCTGCCCACGTTCGTCCATCACCGCGACGACGGCGCCCGTCGGGATTGCGCGGCGCAGCAGCTCGACCTCGGCCTGCATGCCGCCGCCCTTGCGATCCTCGACTTCGTGAATGGAAACGGGGCCAAGCCCCAAGGCCCGCCCCGTGCGTTCGAAGCGCTTGATGTAATCGTCGATCAGAGCCTTTTCAGGCCCGCCCTTCAGGCGGCCGACGACGCACAGATGGATGCGCATCAGTTCCGGCGCGGAGTCGGCTCGCCCGATCTGGCGCCCGCGGGCATCCACATCTTTTCCAGCTGATAGAAGTCGCGCACTTCCGGCCGGAAGACATGAACGACGACTTCGCCCGCATCGATCAGAACCCAGTCGCCCTGTTCCTTGCCCTCGACCCGGCTGGACAGCCGGAACTCGGCCTTCAGCCGTTCGATCAGCTTTTCCGAAATGGATGCGACCTGGCGCGACGACCGTCCCGAGCAGATGACCATGTAATCCGCAATCGAGGAACGCCCGCGGAGATCGATCGTCACCACGTCTTCGGCCTTGTCGTCGTCAAGAGAGGAAAGAACCAGGGCGAGCAATTGATCGCTGGGGATGATGTCGGTGTCGGATTTCATCCGAGCCGACCCGCCGGCCGCCGAGCCGGCCAAATTCTCACCATGCAACAGGACATGACCCTCCGAATGATGCGCCGCCAAAGGGCCCCGGCGCTGGACCTGTGACAAATCTAGCATCGCGGTGCGCAAATCTCAATGTCGGGCGGGCCGATTTCATGCGCCGCCGGCGGAACTGTCCCCGCCCCGGCTGGAAGGATCGGGCTGGCCTGTCTGTTCGCGAGCAGGGCTGGGCATGGTCCCGCCGAGGATCTTGACCTCGCGCTGCGGGAACGGGATCGAAATGCCGTTTTCCTTGAACGTGTCCCACAGCGCCAGATAGACGTTGCCCTTGACGTTGGTCAGGCCCTCGACCGGATCGCGGATCCAGAAGCGCAGGATGTAATCGACCGATGAATCGCCGAAGCCGGTGATATGGCAAACCGCCGGGCGCGACTTCAGCACGCGATCGACGCTATGGGCGGCCTCGACCGCCAGCTTGCGCACCACGTGCGGGTCGTCGTGATAGGACGTGCCGAAATGCAGGTCGATGCGCACGAATTCGTTCGAATGCGACCAGTTGACGACCTGCCCGGTGATCAGATCCTCGTTCGGGATCAGGTATTCCTTGCCGTCGCGCGTGACGACCGAGACATAGCGCGCGCCAAGGCTGGCGATCCAGCCGAACGTGTCGCCCAGCGAGATCACATCGCCGGGCTTCACCGACTTGTCCATCAGGATGATGATGCCCGAGACGAGGTTCGACACGACCTTCTGCAGACCAAAGCCAAGGCCCACGCCGATGGCGCCCGAGAGAACCGCAAGACCGGTCAGGTCAAAGCCGACCGCCTTCAACCCGATGAAGAACGCCGCGGAATACAGCGACACCTGCAGGAACTTGACCGTCAGCACCCGCATCGACGGGCTGATGTCCTGGTTCGTCGATATTCTCTGGCTGGCCGTCTGGGCGATCAGGCGCGCGCCGTAGAACAACAGGCCCGTGACGATCACCGCCTTGATGATGGCCAGAAGCGTCAGGCGGAAATCGCCGAACTCGATCGCGATGCCGTCCAGCGCCTTGGCCGTTTCATCCAGCAGCCCAAGGTAATACAGCGTGGCATAGGCGGTCAGGCCCCAGATCACGATCTGGCGCAGGAAACGGTTGCGCACGACCTGTGCGGCGATCCGGATGAAGAACCATGCCGTCGCGATCGTTGCGGCCAGCACGATCAGGTAGCGCCGTGACGGAAAGGTATAGAGCTGCGCAAAGGTTCCCGCCGCAATCCACGCCAGAATCGCAAATATCGCCAGCCCCATCCGGTTCCGCAGGACAACCAGCCAGCGCAGCTGCCACTTGGGGCGGTTCTCAAGCCCGCGGATCCAGGCATCGACGCGCGGCCGGGCCCATGCCGCAAACAGCCAGGACAGCACGATGCACAGAACGATCACGCCCAGCTGCAGCGTCTGGGCCGGCTGGACCAGGACGCGCGCGTTGATCCTGATCCACGCGATCAGGCCTTCGAGCGACCGGGCCAGCGTGCCGAGATCACCGTTCATTCCATCCTCCACATGCGGCCTGTGGCGCAGATGCCGGCCGGACTGCGTATGTGGTCCGCCTTGCCCGGGCGAACGCGGTGCCTTTGATCTTGATGCCCTGCGCGCCTTGCGCGCGCAAGCATCTTGCGCGAAGGGCAATCTTGCGCGAAGGGCAATCGGCTTTGTGCCCGGCATTGCGGCTTGCCCGACTCGGGGGCAGGGTGTATCTGATCCCGCATGAAACCGATCTTCGACATGGATGACCGCGCGCGCCTGCCTTGGCGGTTCTTTGGCGCGACGCTGACGGTGCTGGCCCGACTTTGATCATCGGCCCGGCGACCCCGTGTCGCCCGCCTGTCCGCCAGGCTGCGCTTCAGGCGGCCATTGGCGGCACGCCCAACATGAAATCCAAGAATTCAGGAGAGGACCGATGTCCCCCAAGACGCTGTATGACAAGATCTGGGACGCCCATGTCGTGGACGAGGCCGAAGACGGCACCTGTCTGCTGTATATCGACCGCCATCTGGTGCACGAGGTTACCAGCCCTCAGGCATTCGAGGGTCTGCGCATGGCGGGCCGCAAGGTGCGCTGCCCGGAAAGAACGATCGCGGTTCCCGATCACAACGTGCCGACCACGGCCGACCGCGTGAACGGGATCGAGAATCCCGAAAGCCGGATCCAGGTCGAGGAACTGGATCGCAACGCGCGCGAATTCGGCATCAACTACTATCCGGTCAACGACATCCGTCAGGGCATCGTTCACATCGTCGGCCCCGAACAGGGCTGGACCCTGCCGGGCATGACGGTGGTCTGCGGCGACAGCCACACGGCGACCCATGGGGCCTTTGGCGCGCTGGCGCACGGCATCGGCACGTCCGAGGTCGAGCATGTCCTGGCCACTCAGACGCTGATCCAGAAAAAGTCGAAGAACATGAAGGTCGAGATCACGGGCAAGCTGGCGCCCGGCGTCACGGCCAAGGACATCACGCTGTCCATCATCGGCCATACCGGAACGGCGGGCGGCACCGGCCATGTCATCGAATATTGCGGCGAGGCGATCGAGAGCCTGTCGATGGAAGGCCGCATGACGGTGTGCAACATGGCCATCGAGGGCGGCGCGCGCGCCGGTCTGATCGCGCCGGACGAAAAGACCTTTGAATACATCAAGGGTCGTCCCCATGCGCCCAAGGGCGAGCAGTGGGAAGCTGCGCTGGAATGGTGGCGGACGCTGAAATCCGATCCCGATGCCCATTGGGACAAGATCGTGACGCTGCGCGCCGAGGATATCGCCCCCGTCGTGACCTGGGGCACCAGTCCCGAAGACGTACTGCCCATCACCGGCGAGGTGCCCGACCCCGAAAGCTTCTCGGGCGGCAAGGTCGCGGCGGCGCGGCGCTCGCTGGAATACATGGGGCTGAAGCCCGGAACCAAGCTGACCGACATCAAGATCGATGCCGTGTTCATCGGCTCATGCACGAATGGCCGTATCGAGGATCTGCGCGCCGCGGCCGAGATCCTGAAGGGGCGCAAGGTGGCGCCGGGCGTGCGCGCGATGGTCGTGCCCGGCTCGGGACTGGTGCGCAAGCAGGCCGAGGAAGAGGGGATCGCGCAGATCTTCATCGATGCCGGTTTCGAATGGCGCCTGGCCGGATGTTCGATGTGTCTGGGCATGAATCCCGACCAGCTTGCCCCGGGCGAGCGCTGTGCGGCCACGTCGAACCGCAATTTCGAGGGCCGCATGGGCCGTGGTGGACGCACGCATCTGATGAGCCCGGCAATGGCCGCCGCCGCCGCCGTGACCGGCCGTCTGACCGATGTGCGCGAGCTGATGTCGCAAACCGTCTGACGCATGGCGGCCCGCCTTGCAGGGCGGGCCTCTGGCCCAACGGGCTTTGAAAGGGAATGACCGAATGGAAAAGTTCACCAAGCTGACGGGGATCGCGGCGCCGATGCCGCTGGTCAATATCGACACCGACATGATCATCCCCAAGCAGTACCTGAAGACGATCAAGCGCACGGGCCTGGGCGTCCATCTCTTCGACGAGATGCGCTATAACCCCGATGGCAGCGAAAACCCCGATTTCGTTCTGAACAAGCCGGCCTACCGGAATGCCCAGATCCTGATCGCGGGCGACAATTTCGGCTGTGGCTCCTCGCGTGAACATGCGCCCTGGGCGCTGCTGGATTTCGGGATCCGCTGCATCGTCTCGACCAGCTTTGCCGACATCTTCTACAACAACTGCTTCAAGAACGGCATCCTGCCAATCGTGATGCCGCAAGAGGTCGTGGACGCGCTGATGGCCGATGCCGAAAAGGGCGAAAACGCGCGCATGACCGTCGATCTGGAGGCACAGACGGTGACCACTTCGGACGGACAGGTCTTCGAGTTCGAGATCGATCCGTTCCGCAAGCACTGTCTTCTGAACGGTCTGGACGATATCGGGCTGACGCTGAACAAGGTCGCGCGTATTGACGCCTATGAGCAGGAAATCGCGCGATCGCGTCCCTGGGTGTGATTGACGATCACGCCACAATTTTGCCATGAAATGACCGGGGCCCGCGGATTTGCGGGCCCCGATACGTTCGAATCGCCCATTTTTCGGCGCGATGCGCGTCGAATTGATGCAAAGACGCACCACTTCTTCCATGAAAACGCCGCAATGACGCGGTGTAAACGATGTCCAAGATTGATGCGATGGCAAGAATTCGCGCATGATTCCGGGCATGATATGGCAGAGAGCCGCCGAGGCGGCCAGGCCCGACCGGAATGGGCGCTGATGAAGGGTTGTCGGCAAGCCGGTGACAGATCCGGTCGGACAGGGGATGTAAAGTTGGTGTCGCAGGTTACGGGAGCCTTGGTGCGTGCCATGCTGATCGTTGTGTTGATCGCAACGCCATCGCTGATGATTCCGGGCACCACATCCGACACGACCCAGATGGTCGCGCTGATCGCGATCTTCGCGGGCGCACTGACCTTTTTCGAATACGTTTCATCCTATCCCGGCCTGATCGAGTTTCGCGATGCGCCGCCCTTCAACCGTATCCGCTATCTGTCGTTGCTGATCACGATCCTGGTTCTGTCGGCGATGGTGCGGGGTCAGACGCATCCCTCGACGCTGACGAATTTCCTGATCGTGCTTGGCGATCGCGTCGGGCAGATGATCGACGTGCCCTACAGCCCGGTGCGGCTCGTTGTCCTCATGCTGCCTGAAGATATGAGCCTGAAGCATCTGATCCTTGTCCGTTCGGCGGCGGGGATGGCGTATGTCATCTCGCTTTCGACGGTCATTTTCTTCACGGTCACGATGCGGATCATGGGCTGGCCGCAACGCATCGGTACGTTCAATGTGTGGGTCAATCTGCCGACTTTCGACCCGACGACCGGCGGCGATGTCGTCGAACGCCTTTCACGCGACGCGCGGGTCAATATCGCGCTGGGCTTCTTGCTGCCGTTCCTTGTTCCCGCCGCCGTCAAGATGGCCTCGATGGCGTTTAGCCCGGTCACGCTTGAAAATCCGCACACGCTTGTCTGGACGATGGCCGCCTGGGCATTCCTGCCGGCGTCGCTGTTCATGAGGGGCGTTGCCCTGGCCAGGGTCGCCCGGATGATCGAACAGAAACGCAGGGGAAGCGCGCGCAAGAGGGAACACGGGCTTGCCGCCGCGTGATGGCGCGTCTTCCTGGCCTGGCCGCCAGCCTATTTCTGCTGTTCCTGACGCCGGCAGTGGCCGAGACCCTGCGATTGGCGACATTCGAGGTCGAGATGACGCGGCGCGGTCCGGGGTTGCTGCTGCGCGACATATCATCGGGCAAGGATAGCCAGACCGAGGCGGTGGCCGAGGTGATTGCCACCGTCCGGCCGGATGTGTTGCTGCTGACCGGCTTTGACTACGATCTCGACCTTGTTGCGCTGCGGTCGCTTCGGGACAGAATAGCCGCGCGCGGTGTCGACTACCCGCATCTGTTCGCCCTGCGTCCGAACAGCGGTTGGCAGACCGGGCTGGACCTTGATGGTGACGGCAGGATCGGTGGACCGGGCGACGCGCGCGGCTGGGGGCGGTTTGCCGGGGCTGGCGGAATGGCGATCCTGTCGCGCCACCCCATCGATCACGAAAGCGTGCTGGACCTTTCGTCGCTGCGGTGGGCAGATCTGCCCGGGGCTCTGATCGACGAAGCGGACCTGCCGCGTGAGGCGCTCGGGGTGCTTCCCGTATCCTCGACTGGGCATTGGGTCGTGCCGGTGGTGCTTCCCTCGGGCACGCGGCTTTCGCTTCTGGCATTCCGGGCCACGCCGCCGGTATTCGACGGTCCCGAGGACCGCAACGCCCGCCGCAACCGGGACGAGATCGCCCTTTGGCGTCACCTGCTGGAGGGCAGGCTGTCGCATCGCGCGCCCAAACCGCCACTTGTGATACTGGGCAACTTCAACCTTGATCCTGTCGATGGCGAGGGGCGCCGGGATGCCCTGAATGCCCTTTTGTCAAATCCGACGCTTGTCGATCCCGCGCCGGTTTCCACGGGGGCGGCGCGCGCTGCGCGCATGCAGGGCGGCGCCAATGATCTTCATCATGGGAATCCGGCGCTCGACACCGTGGATTGGCCCGACGATACGGGGCCGGGAAATTTGCGGGTGGACTATGTCCTGCCGTCAAGCGATCTGACAATTCGCGATGCGGGCGTCTTCTGGCCCGATCCGGAACAACCCGGCCATCGGGCCGCGCAAGATGCCTCGCGCCATCGGCTTGTCTGGGTCGACGTCGATATGCCCTGATTCACGATGCGCCCGTCTCGCGGCAATGGCGACGAAAGGCGCGGCCAAGCAGGTCGAGTTCCGCCCTCAGGGCCTCCAGCTCGGCGAAAATGTCGCCCTCCAGCGCGTCGCCGGCAAGGACGGCAAAACGGCACAGCGGCTCTGGCTGGCCCCGAAGACGCACAAGGCAAGTCTGGACCCGGTCAGACATCAAGTGCGCGGGCAGCTCCAGGCGAACACGCCATTTGTCCTGTCCCTCTGCTGCCTGGGCTGGTGCCTCGGCGATGCTCTCGCCCTGGTGAACCAGTTCAACGATCGGGGGGTCAGTGTTCTGGCTTTCCAGCTCGGCCTCCCAGTGGCCGTCCTGGATGCGGGACCAGAGGATGCGGGTCATCAACTCTCCTCAGATTTCGGCGCGCGGATAGCGGCTCAGGACGAGGTCCATGATTTCGATCCGCGTCATGGCGGGGCGCGACAGGATCAGGTCGATCCAGGCCTTTTCGATGCGAGCCTCATCGATTTCCGTATAGCCAAGGTCGAATTCGGCCATCCCATGGTCATTGTCAAAGGCGATGTCGCGCAATTGATGATCGGTATTCGGTCCGTGCCGCACGTTCAGCCGCGCTGAAGCACCGATTGCGGTTTCCGACCGCATGACGGTTTCCAGCCGCACGACATGGCGTCGTGACAGACCCTTCAGCCCCGAATGCGGCAAGTCGATACTGATCGAGATGTACGAGCCATCGAAGCCGAACATGTCAAGTGCCAGCCCGAAGGGTGCAGCAGCGGACCTTCGGGCGGTTCCAGACTGACGCAGGGCGCATTCGACATTGCGGCCATCATGGAACACCCGTATCCCCTCGGCCAGGACGGCCCCGCTGTCGGGCGAAACCAGCACCGGCAGCTGAAGATCGGCATGGAACGGATCGGGACGCCACGCCCAGTCAGACAGGGGCGGTCGCGGCGGATTTGCGACGCGTGCCCGACCAAGGCGCAGATCGGCTTGGCGCAGAGCGGCGGTCAGGCGGACATGCTGCCTGCGGATTTCACCCCGCAGGTCGCGAAGATCGGGCATATCGGCGGTACGCAGGCGCGCGACGATGCGATCCACCGCGCTTGCGCTTTGGCGCAGGCGCACACGCTCGATCAATCTGCCCAGGCGTCGTGACATGCGGCGTCTTTCGTTGCTTGGCGGGGTCATTCTGACCGCAAGGTGTTAACCATTTGACTCTTCGGGACTCAAGTCGGCGCTTCCGATGTCTTTGGCGACGGGATTTGCGGCGACCAGCCGCGCGATCAGCTCTTCCAGGATGCGCCGCTTGGCCGTCTGCGGCACCGGTCTTTCGGGCACGCTCAGGGCCGAGGCCGTGACGATCTGGCCCCGCAAGGCAAAGATCGCGCGCCAGTATTCGGGTTCGACCCTGCGGCCTTCGTCCTGGGATTGGTCGCGCACACGCAGAAACAGGACATCTCCGCGTTTTTCGGACTGAAGAACCGCGACCTTCGCGGCCTCCCCCGAACGCGCAAGCGCCCGCCGACCGGCTTCAGAGCGGAAGAACGCATCGATCGCATCAAAACTCTGGGCGAAAGTGGCGGCCTCGGGCGCACCGGGCAGTATCGAAACCGTCAGGACCGCGGGGTAGCGCGGAGACCCGAATGACAATGAGCGACCAAGCGAGGCGCAACTGCCCAGCAGCACGAATGCTCCATCGGGGCCGCTGCGGCTGGCGGTTCGGTCGATGCAATACCCCGCCGGGCCGGCGATGGTCAGGGCCCCGCCCATGACGGCAATAGAGCGCGTGGCCTGGCCGCCCGTCGCGCCCGGCTGGCAGGCCGCGAGCAGTCCGCCCGCGGCCAGAACGATCAGTGCCCTACTGATCCATGTAGACATGCCGCTCGGCCTTGGCGCCGGGATGGGTGACCGCGCCCCAGCGTGCGCCGCCCACGAGCTGGGCGTATTTCCACAGCGCCCCGGAGGCATACTGCGTCTCGCGCGGGCCTTTCCATTCGGCCTTGCGCCGGGCCAGTTCCTCGTCCGACAACGCGACCGACAATTCGCCCTTGATCGCGTCGATCGTGATGATGTCGCCATCGCGGATCAGCGCGATCGGTCCGCCATGCGCGGCTTCGGGGCCAACATGGCCAACGCAGAAACCGCGCGTGGCGCCCGAGAAGCGGCCATCGGTGATCAGCGCGACCTTCTTGCCCATGCCCTGGCCCGAAAGGGCGGCCGTGGTGGCCAGCATTTCGCGCATGCCGGGCCCGCCGGCCGGGCCTTCGTTGCGGATGACGATGACCTCGCCTTCCTTGTAGGCGCGGTTCTTGACGGCTTCGAAGGCGTCCTCTTCGCATTCGAAGACGCGGGCCGGGCCGGTGAAGACCTGTTCCTCGGGCGCCATGCCGGCGACCTTCACGATCGCACCGTCGGGGGCCAGGTTGCCGCGCAGGCCGACGACACCACCGGTCGGGGTGATCGGCGTGGCGGCGGGATAGATGACGCGGCCATCGGCCTCGCGCTCGATCCGGTCCAGCTCTTCGCCCATCGTGCGGCCCGAAGCCGTCATGCAATCTTCGTGGATCAGGCCGATCTTGCGCAGCTCCTTCATCACGACGGGCACGCCGCCGGCCTCGTACAGGTCCTTGGCGACATATTTCCCGCCGGGCTTCAGGTCGACGAAATAGGGCGTGTCGCGGAAGATGTCGCAGACATCGAACAGGTCAAAGTCGATGCCCGCCTCATGCGCGATGGCCGGCAGGTGCAGGCCGGCATTGGTCGATCCGCCGGTGCAGGCCACGACGCGCGCGGCATTCTCCAGCGACTTGCGCGTGACCACGTCGCGGGCACGGATGTTCTTCTCGATCAGGTTCATGACCGCCTCGCCCGAGGCCTCGGCATACTGGTCGCGGCTTTCATAGGGGGCGGGCGCGCCGGACGAGTTCATCAGGGCAAGGCCGATGGCCTCGGAAACGCAGGCCATCGTGTTGGCGGTGAACTGCCCGCCGCAGGCACCTGCCGAAGGGCAGGCGACACGTTCAAGGATGGCGAGTTCCGCATCCGAATAGGTGCCGGCCTGGTGCTTGCCCACGGCCTCGAAGACATCCTGCACGGTCACGTCCTGGCCATGCAGCCGCCCCGGCAGGATCGAGCCGCCATAGATGAAGACCGAAGGCACGTTCAGCCGCACCATCGCCATCATCATGCCCGGCAGGGACTTGTCGCAACCGGCAAGGCCGACCAGCGCGTCATAGCAATGGCCGCGCATCGTCAGCTCGACCGAATCCGCGATCACCTCGCGCGAGACAAGGGACGAACGCATGCCCTCGTGCCCCATGGCGATGCCGTCCGTGACGGTGATCGTGGTGAATTCCCGCGGTGTGCCCCCGCCCTTCTTGACGCCCAGCTTGACGGCCTGGGCCTGACGGTTCAGCGCGATATTGCAGGGCGCGGCCTCGTTCCAGCAGGTCGCGACCCCAACCCACGGCTGGTGGATCTCGTCCTCGGAAATCCCCATCGCATAGAAGTACGACCGATGCGGCGCGCGTGCCGGGCCTTCGGTGACGTGACGGCTGGGCAATCTGGACTTGTCAAAGCGGCGGTTCGTCATCTGCGGTTTCTCCACGTGGATCGTCCCGAATGGAATAGGCGAGGGGTGCGCGCGACACAAGCCGCCAGGCCGCCGCGCCAAAGGTTTTCAAGGATTGCGCCGCAGGCGGGGCCGTATTGCGCACAATTGCGCGTGGCGCTAGCGTCCGCGCGCAATGCTGATACGACCGATCCCCGCATGGGCGGCACAGGAAGCCCTCAGCGCCCCGGCACGCGACCGGGCCGAACTGTGGCGTCTTGTCGCGGGCGTGGTCGTGATCGCGTTCTGCTATGTCCTGCCGCTTCTGCTGCTCAGCCTGTTCCTGGCTGCGCGCTATGGAGAGCTGATCGCATGGGCGATCCTCAACCGCATGGCGCGGGGGGATTCCCCGGGCGCCATGCTGATGCTGCTGTATTCGTTCATCGGAATGGCGCTGGGTCCGATTGCCGCGGTGCGCCTGGTGCATCGCAGGCGCGCAGGCACGCTATTCGGCCCTTCGGCGCGCGGCCTTGCGCGCAACTTCCTGCGCGTGGCCGTGCCGGTTGGCGCGTTGCAGCTGGGAATGCTGCCCGTGGCCTTGTGGGGGGGCGAGCTTCGGCCCGGCCTTGATGTTGCGCAATTTCTGCTGTTCCTGCCCTTTGCGCTGATCGGTCTTCTGATCCAGACCGGGGGCGAGGAGCTGGTCTTCCGGGGCTATCTGCAATCGCAACTGGCCGCGCGCTTCCGCGCGCCGCTCATCTGGCTGGGACTGCCCGCGCTTCTGTTCGGTCTGGGCCACCACATGCCGGGCGCGTATGGGGCGAATGCATCGGCGATCACCGTCTGGGCCATCCTTTTCGGTCTGCTTGCCGGCGATCTGACGGCGCGGACGGGGAATCTGGGGGCTGCGATGGCGCTGCATTTCGTCAACAATGCGGTTGCGATGCTGGTCGTCGGCGCGGGTGGCCAGATGGACGGGCTGGCATTGTTCATCCTGCCCATCGACCTGTCGGATCCGGCCGCGGCTGGCCCCGCGCTGGTCGTCGATCTGGGGCTGATGGTGGTTTCGTGGCTTCTGGCGCGGCTCTGCCTGCGGGTTTGATTGCAATTCGGGACGAGGCGGCTTATCTGAATGCCCTGACGCAGCGATGCCAAGGCAGACTCGATGAACTGGATCACGAACTTCGTCCGGCCCACGATCAATTCGCTTTTCTCGCGCCGCGAGGTGCCCGAGAACCTGTGGACCAAGTGCCCCGAATGCGGGACGATGCTGTTCCACCGCGAGCTGGCGGACAACCTGAATGTCTGCACGAATTGCGACCATCACCTGGCATTCTCGCCGCGCAAGCGCTTCGAGGCGCTGTTCGACAATGGCGTTTTCACCGAGATCAAGGTCCCCGAGCCGATCGCCGATCCGCTGCATTTCAAGGACCAGAAAAGATATCCCGACCGCCTGAAGGCCGCACAGAAAGCCACCGGCGAGAAGGAGGCGATGCTGGTCGCCGAAGGCGAGATGAACCGCACGCCGATCGTCGCCGCCGCGCAGGATTTCGCCTTCATGGGCGGGTCGATGTCGATGTATGTGGGCAACGCGATCATTGCCGGCGCCGAACGGGCGGTAAAGCTGAAGCGGCCCTTCGTCATCTTCACCGCCGCGGGTGGCGCGCGCATGCAGGAAGGGATTCTGGCGCTGATGCAGATGCCGCGCACGACGATCGCGGTCGAGATGCTGAAGGAAGCGCGCCTGCCCTATATCGTCGTGCTGACCCATCCGACGACGGGCGGTGTCACGGCCTCCTATGCGATGCTGGGCGATGTGCACCTGGCCGAGCCCAACGCGCTGATCGGCTTTGCCGGCGCGCGCGTCATCGAGCAGACGATCCGCGAGAAACTGCCCGAAGGCTTCCAGCGTTCGGAATACCTGCTGGATCACGGCATGATCGACCGTGTCACGCATCGCAAGGCCCTGAAGGACGAGCTGACGCGGATCATCCGCATGATGATGGGCCTGCCGCCCGCCGTGAAGGCCGATCTGCCGGCGCCGGACAAGGTGCCTGCCGCAGAGACCGAGCCAAAATCCGGCAATCCGGAGAAATCCGGCAAGAAGGACGGCTAGGTCCGTCCGGCTGCCCGTTTACCGCCTGTCTTCCCCCGGAGAGCCCATGACCGAGCATTCCGACGCGATCCTTGCGCGCATGATGACGCTTCATCCGAAGATCATCGACCTGACGCTGGATCGTGTCTGGCGATTGCTGGACGCATTGGGACATCCCGAGCGCGCCCTGCCGCCGGTGATCCACATCGCGGGCACGAATGGCAAGGGATCGACCCAGGCCATGATCCGCGCGGGTCTGGAGTCGGCCGGACTGCGGGTGCATGCCTATACCTCGCCGCATCTGGCACGTTTCCACGAGCGGATCCGTCTTGCCGGGGAACTGATCGACGAGGCGTATCTGGCCGAGATCCTTGCCGAATGCGAAGACGCCAATGGCGGGACGCCGATCACCTATTTCGAGATCACGACCTGCGCGGCGCTTCTGGCCTTTGCCCGCGTTCCGGCCGATTACACGCTGCTGGAGGTCGGGCTGGGCGGGCGGCTGGATGCGACCAATGTCGTCGATCGGCCGCGTCTGACGATCCTGACGCCCATCTCGCTGGATCATCAGCAATATCTGGGCGACACGCTGGGCCAGATCGCGGCGGAAAAGGCCGGTATCCTGAAACGTGGCGTGCCCTGCATCGTCGGGCCGCAAGATCCCGTGGCGCTGGAGGTGATCGAGAAGGCCGCCGCGCGCGTCGGGGCGCCTTTGATCGTCCATGGCCAGCATTGGCAGGTCTGGGAGGAACATGACCGCCTGATCTATCAGGATGAACGCGGGCTGCTGGATCTGCCCCTGCCGAACCTTCTGGGGCCACATCAGGTTCAGAATGCCGGCGCGGCGATTGCCGCGCTGCGAGAGCTTGGGTTCGACGAAACGGCCTGCGAGGCAGCCGTCACCCGGGCAGAATGGCCCGCGCGCATGCAGCGCCTGCGACGCGGTCCACTGGTCGATGCAGCGGGCGAATGCGAATTGTGGCTGGATGGCGGGCATAATCCCGCGGGCGGTCAGGCAGTCGCCGAGACGCTGGCCCGGATGCCCGCACGGCGTACGCATCTGATCGTGGGCATGCTGAACACCAAGGATATCGCGGGCTATCTGCGCCCGGTCGCGGCCCGCGCCGACAGCCTGACGGCCGTGTCTATTCCCGGTGAGCCGAACACGCTCAGCGCCGGGCAGACCCGAGACGCGGCCTTGGCGGCGGGGATCCATGCCGAGACGGCCGAATCGGTGCTGGACGCCGTGCGCGCCATCGCGCAGAGGGACCCGGGCAGCCGCATCCTGATCTGCGGGTCGCTCTATCTGGCGGGACAGGTTCTGCGCGAAAACGGCTGACCGTGCAGCGGCGCACATGCCCCGCGCATTCCCATGCCTTTCGTCCCCCATCCCCGATGGGCTAGACAGGGTGTCAACCTTCTGGGGATGAACGATGGAACTGGAATTTGCGCTGGACACGTTCGGCGATGTCACACAGACCCCCGACGGGCGTCTGAAGCCGCACGATCAGGTCATCCGGGACGTGGTCGAGGAGGCGGTTCTGGCCGATCAGGTCGGATTGGATTTCATCGGCCTTGGCGAACACCATCGGGACGACTTTGCCATCTCGGCCCCCGAGCCTGTCCTGGGGGCCATCGCCGCGCGGACCTCGCGCATCCGCCTTGGTACCGCCGTGACAGTTCTGTCATCGGACGATCCGGTCCGCCTGTTCCAGAGGTTTTCCACCCTGAATGCCCTGTCGAACGGCCGGGCCGAAGTGATCCTTGGGCGGGGCTCGTTCACCGAAAGCTTTCCGTTGTTCGGCTTCGACCTGTCGGATTACGAACGCCTGTTCAACGAGAAGCTGGACCTTTTCACCCGTCTGATCCGCCAGCCGCGCGTCACCTGGTCGGGCACGGTGCGCCCGCCGCTGAAGGATCAGCCCGTCTATCCGCCGCTGGCCCAGCCGCTGCGGGTATGGATCGGGGTGGGCGGATCGCCCGAATCGGTGATGCGGGCGGTGCATTACGATCTGCCGCTGATCCTGGCAATCATCGGGGGGGCGCCGTCGCGGTTCCGACCCTACGTGGATCTGTACCGCCGCGCACAGGCCGAGCTGGACCGACCGCACCGGCCGGTCGGGGTCCATTCGCCCGGTCATGTCGCCGATACCGACGAGATCGCGCGCGAACAGCTCTGGCCGCATTACCGGGCGCTGTATGACCGGATCGGGCGTGAACGAGGCTGGTCGCCCGTCACCCGTGCCCAGTTCGAAGCCGAGATCGAGCGCGGCTCGCTCTATGTCGGCAGTCCCGAAACCGTCGCGCGCAAGATCGCGGCCACGGTGCGCGCGCTGGGTCTGGACCGGTTCGAGATGAAATATTCATCGGGGCCGCTGCCGCACGAATACATGATGCGCTCGATCGAACTGTACGGGACGCGGGTTGCCCCGATGGTGCGCGACCTGTTGGCAGGGACGGATCAGTAGGTCGCGAACACCTCGTACATGACGGGTTCGAAGCGGGTGCAGAGCGCGGCGATGCGCTTGTTGCGTTCGCGCATCTCGGCCGTGCGCAGCATGGCCTGAAAGTCCTTGCGGTCGCGCCACTGGCTGTAATTGGCGATGCGGGTCTGCGCGTCGTTCATGTGCAGGCCGGCCGCGATGAAGCCCGGTTGATGGCGGATGAAGTTCTCATAGGCGTCCTTCAGTTCATCCATCAGTTCCAGCGCCGTTCCCGGCATCGTTTCGAACGTCGTGATGACTGTCTGGCCGGTGAAGCTTTCGTCGATCTTCGGCATGTCGATTCCCTTTTGCGCAGCTGACGCATGTTGCCAGTATTGCGCCCGGGTGGGCGAAGTGCAAACAGCCGATCGCGGACATGCCGGGTGACTGGCGCCGTCTCAGGCCTCCAGCAGCCGCAGCACCTCGTCGGTCAGGCGGCTGACCTCATCGGCGGCGACGCCGCGGCCCATTTCGACCGCCCCAAGGCCCAGGCCCAGGGATTCGGCATAGGCGACGCGATTGGCCAGATGCGCCTGCAGAAGGCCGGCATTCAGGCCGGCCGCGGCCTGGGCAACCTGTTCACCCAGACGCGTGCCCGATCGCGTGCGGTTCAGCACCAGCCAAGCGTCGCGATTTTCCCGCGCCGCCAGGTCCAGAACGCCATCGGTCGCCCACAGATCCACATGCGATGACGAGACGGGCACCAGCACCAGATCGGCCTCGCGCAGGGCCGGGCGCAGATCGGCATCGACCTTGGGCGGCGTATCGACGATCACCAGATCGGCGACACGTTTCAGCTTTTCACATTCATAGGAAACGCCCCAGGCCGACGAGGTCGAAAAGTCCAGCCCGGGCTGGCCCAGTCTTTCGCGCCGCGTCATGAACCACCGGCCCAGCGATCCCTGCGGGTCGGTATCGAGAAGCGCAACCTGCAAGCCGCGCTTGCTGGCTGCGACACCCAGATTGGCGGCCAGCGTGGTCTTGCCGGATCCGCCCTTCTGCTGGACGATTGCGATGACCTTGCCTGTCATGGGCGCACCTTTTGCTGCGTTGCAGCATAGCGTGCCGCGTGCCGTTTGCCCATAGCCTTGATCCGCGGCGGCCGAATGTTGGCTTCAGCCTGCATCCTTGTGCACCCTGAGAACGATCTTGCCGACGTGCTCGGGGGATTCGATCCGCCGATGGGCCTCGGCCGCCTGATCCAGCGGGAATTCGGAATCCATCACGGGGCGCATCCGGCCCGATTCGATCAGGGGCCAGACATGGGTGCGCAGGCTTTCGGCAATCCGGGCCTTGGCCAGATCCGATTGCGGGCGCAGGGTCGATCCGGTGACGGTCAGCCTGCGCGCCATGATCTGGGCAAAGTTCAACTCGGCCTTCGGTCCCCCAAGGAACGCGATCATCACCAGCCGACCGTCATCGGCCAGGGCCCGGATGTTGCGCGGAATGTAGTCGCCCCCCACCATGTCGAGGATCAGGTCCGCACCGCCCTCGGCGCGCAGGATTTCAACGAAATCTTCCTCGCGGTAATTGATCGCGCGTTCGGCGCCAAGTTCCCCGCAGATAAGGCATTTTTCTGCCGTCCCCGCCGTCGTGAAGACACGCGCGCCCATCGCATTGGCCAGCTGGATCGCCGTCGTGCCAATACCCGAACTGCCGCCATGCACAAGAAACCGCTCTCCCGCGCGCAGGCGCCCGCGATCGAAGACGTTGGTCCAGACGGTAAAGCAGGTCTCGGGCAGGCAGGCGGCCTCGCGCAGCGACAGGCCGGCGGGAATGGGCAGGGCATGGGCCGCGGGCGCGATGGCATATTCGGCATATCCGCCGCCGGGCAAGAGGGCGGTGACCAGATCCCCGACCTGCCATTGGCTGACATCGGGCCCGATTGCGGCCACCCGGCCTGCCGCTTCCAGTCCCGGAAGCGGCGAGGCCGATGGCGGAGGCGCATAGGCCCCCGCGCGCTGCAACGCATCGGGGCGGTTCACGCCGGCCCAGTGGATCTCGATCAGGATCTGACCGGGGCCGGGTTGGGGAACCGGCAGCTCGACCAGTGTCAGAACTTCCGGACCGCCATGGCGGGAAATCTCGATCGCGCGCATCTTGCCGGGCGGCGTCATTTCGATGCTCCCTTCAGGCGGCCGGGCAGATCTTCGGGCGTGCCCCACGGCGCATGAATGCGCGACAGGATCTGAAGGGGCGCCGACAGCATCCGGCCCACAAGCGGCGCTTCACGCAGCCTTGCCTTGAGCGTCTCGATCCGCATGACGTCGTCAATCCGGCGGTCGATGAAGTCGCGCGTGGCCTGTTGGCCGTCGCTGTCGTCGCCCAGCCAGTACAGCACGACCGATGACCAGACAGCCGCAAGCGTTGCGCGCTTGGTGTACCAGTTGATGTCGTCCGAGCGGTCGCCAAGCGCGCGCCAGATGGAATCTGCCGTCTCCCAGACCAGCCGCGCACCAATGGCGGCATTCTGGGGCAGGGCGAACAGGGCCGCGCCGCGCCGCACGATCTCGCGGTCGCACAGCTGCAGACGCAGCCAGATTGCATGGGCGACCCGATCACGGAAACGCATCCCGGAAAGGTCTTCCTGCGCCAGCGCATCGCGCATGCGCGCATCCGCCTGCCGGTGATATTCCACGGCCAGATCGACGGCCCCGCGCGGGCAGGCCAGACTGGCCAGGTCGGGGTTGATCCCGCTGTCGTTCAGGGCGGCTTCGAAGGTTGCCTGCGACCAGCCATCAAAGACCACATGAGGCAGCGCAGCCTGCAGAAGCCGGGCGCGCAGGTCGGCGGAATCGGTGCCTGTCTCGAAGGACGGGTCGGTCGTCATGGCTGTGTCATCCCCTGTTGCGTCCCTGGTGGAATCTGGCCTCTTGCGGCGGAATGGACAAGTGCCAAGGCTCTTGCTATAGGGACGGCTCCTGCGATCGATTGCAACTCTAACCCGGAAAGGTGGTGACAACCACATGCAGGTCAGCGTTCGCGACAACAACGTCGAACAGGCGCTTCGTGCTCTGAAGAAGAAACTTCAGCGCGAGGGGGTCTTTCGCGAAATGAAGCTTCGGCAGCATTACGAGAAACCCTCGGTGAAGCGTGCCCGCGAAAAGGCCGAGGCCATTCGCCGCGCCCGTAAACTGGCGCGCAAGAAGGCCCAGCGCGAAGGCGCGCTCTGACGCCTGAATACGCTGGCGGGGTAACCCGCACGATTTGAACCCCCGTGCCTCTGGCCCGGGGGTTTTCCTTTGTCGCAACAGGAAAGGGCGCCCCGCGGGGCGCCCGGTCATGTCTGCAGCTGCCCGGCGGGCTTACAGCGATTCGTCCAGCGCCTGAACGATCGCGTCGCCCATCTCGCTGGTCGAGACCGGGCTGCCGCCTTCCGGCCCCATCAGGTCGGCTGTGCGCAGGCCCTTGGCCAGGACCGCTTCGACCGCGCGTTCCAGCCGGTCTGCCTCGGCCCCTTGGTCAAAGGAATAGCGCAGCGCCATGCCAAAGCTGAGAATGCAGGCGATCGGGTTGGCCTTGTTCTGGCCGGCGATGTCCGGGGCCGAACCGTGGACGGGTTCGTACAGTGCCTTGGGTCGGCCATTGGCCATCGGCGCGCCCAGGCTGGCCGAGGGCAGCATGCCGAGGCTGCCGGTCAGCATGGCGGCGGCGTCTGACAGGATGTCGCCGAACAGGTTGTCTGTCACGATCACGTCGAACTGTTTGGGGTTGCGCACCAGCTGCATTGCGCCGTTGTCGGCATACATGTGCGACAGTTCCACGTCTGGATATTCCTCGTCATGGACCTTCTGGACAACCTCGCGCCACAGGATCCCCGATTCCATGACATTGGCCTTTTCCATCGAGCAGACCTTGTTGCGCCGCCGCCGCGCAAGCTCGAAGGCCGAACGCGCCACGCGCGCGATCTCGGATTCGGTATAGCGCTGGGTGTTGATGCCCACGCGCTCGTTGCCCTCGGTGAAGATGCCGCGCGGTTCGCCGAAATAGACGCCCGATGTCAGCTCGCGCACGATCATGATGTCGAGACCGGCGACGACGTCGCGCTTGAGCGACGAGAAATCGGCCAGCGCATCGAAGCAGACCGCCGGACGCAGGTTGGCGTAAAGATCCATTTCCTTGCGCAGGCGCAGCAGGCCGCGTTCGGGTTTCACCTCGAAGGGCAGGGAATCGTATTTCGGCCCGCCCACGGCCCCCAGAAGGACCGCATCGACCGATTGCGCCTTTTCCATCGTGGAATCGGCCAGCGGCGTGCCGTGCACGTCATAGGCCGCGCCACCGACAAGATCTTCGCTGACGTCGAAGGACAGGCCGCGCTTTGCGTCGAACCACGAGATGATTTTCCTGACCTCGGCCATGACTTCGGGGCCGATGCCGTCGCCGGGAAGAATGAGGATGGAGGGATTGGCCACCTTGCGGCTCCTTGCGCGTTGGGTTGCGTTCAGCTTCGCCTAGCCAATGGCCGCCATCGGGTCAAGCAGGACTGCCCCGCCTGCTGACGCAGCGTCGATGATGACCGGGGCGGGTTGATGCGTCATCTTGGCGCCAAAATCTGGGAGGCATCGATGACAACCTATCCGCATCTTCTGTCGCCGCTTGATCTGGGGCATGTGGTTTTGCCCAACCGGGTCATCATGGGCTCGATGCATACCAATCTGGAAGAGACGAAGGACTGGAACCGGGTGGCCGAGTTCTATGCCACCCGTGCGCGGGGCGGCGTTGCGCTGATGGTCACGGGGGGCATGGCGCCCAACGCCGAGGGCGCGGTCTTTCCCGGGGCGGCCGGCCTGTTTACCGAACAGGACATCGCCAATCATCGCGTCGTGACCGATCGCGTCCATGCCGAGGGCGGAAGGATCGCGATGCAGATCCTGCATGCGGGACGCTATGCCTATGGGCCGAACTGCGTCGCGCCGTCGGCGATCAAGTCGCCGATTTCGCCCTTCGTGCCCAAGGAACTGGACGAGGAAGGCATCGAGAAGCAGATTGGCGATTTCGTGACCGCCGCCCTGCGTGCCCGCGAAGCGGGCTATGACGGGGTCGAGATCATGGGCTCCGAAGGCTATTTCATCAACCAGTTCCTTGCCCTCAGGACCAACAAGCGCACAGATCGCTGGGGCGGGGCCTACGAAAACCGCATGCGGCTGCCTGTCGAGATCGTGCGCCGGACGCGCGAGGCGCTGGGCCGGGACTTCATCATCATTTATCGGATCTCGCTGCTCGATCTGGTGCCCGAGGGGCAGAGCTGGGACGAAGTCATGCGTCTTGCCCGCGCGATCGAGGAGGCGGGTGCGACCATGCTGAATACCGGTATCGGCTGGCACGAGGCCCGCGTGCCCACCATCGCGACCAGCGTGCCCCGCGCAGCCTTTGCCTGGGTAACGAAAAAGCTGAAGGGCAAGGTCGATATTCCGGTCGTCACCTCGAACCGAATCAACATGCCGGAAGTGGCCGAGGCGGTGCTGGCGGAGGGCTGCGCCGATCTGGTGTCGATGGCCCGTCCTTTCCTCGCCGACCCCGATTTCGTGCTCAAAGCGGCCGAGGGCCGGGCCGAGGAGATCGCGCCCTGCATTGCCTGCAATCAGGCCTGCCTGGACCACACGTTCCAAGGCAAGATCTCGACCTGCCTCGTCAATCCGCGCGCCTGCCATGAAACCGAGATCGTCCTGCGTCCGGCGGCCAAGCCCAAATCCGTGGCCGTCGTGGGCGCCGGCCCGGCAGGAATGGCTGCGGCGATTGCGCTGGCCGAACGTGGCCACCGCGTCACGCTTTTCGAGAAAGCCGACCAGATCGGAGGCCAGCTGAACCTTGCCCGCCGAATCCCGGGCAAGGAGGAATTCAACGCGCTGGTCGACTGGTTCTCGACGATGCTGGGCCGGCGCGGCGTCGAGCTGCGCCTGAACACCGAGGCGGGCGCAGAGCTTCTTGCGCCCTTTGACGAGGTCATCGTGGCAACCGGTGTCGTTCCGCGTGATCCGGGAATCCCGGGTCAGGATCGCCCCAATGTGCTGAGCTATGTCGATGTGCTTACCGGTGCCGAGGTCGGCGAGCGCGTCGCGATCATCGGCGCTGGTGGCATCGGCTTCGACGTGGCCGAGTTCCTGACCCACGAAGGCGAAAGCCCGACGCTGAACCTGCAGGAATGGCTGCGGGAATGGGGCGTCACGGACCCCGAGATCGCGCCGGGCGGACTGACCCAGCCGCATCCGCCGCGCCCCGCGCGTCAGGTCACCCTGTTGCAGCGCAAGGCCGAAAAGCTGGGCCGCCGGCTGGGCAAGACGACCGGCTGGATCCATCGGGCCTCGTTGCAGGCGCGCGGCGTGCGCATGATCGGCGGCGTGAATTACGAGCTGATCGACGAGGCCGGCCTGCATGTCAGCTTTGGTCCCGAGCGCAAGGATCCCCAGGTCATCGAGGCCGACACGATCGTGTTGTGCGCCGGGCAGAAGAGCCTGCGCGCGCTGGAACCCGCGATCGCGGCCATGGGCAAGCCCGTGCATGTCATCGGCGGGGCCGATGTGGCGGCCGAGCTTGACGCCAAGCGGGCGATCGACCAGGGCACGCGGCTGGCCATGACGATCTGATCCGCTGTCAAGGATTTGGAACGAAACGACGGAATTCAGGCATTTTGGTGCCGAACAATACCCCAGTCTTGTCCAGCGCAGATCGCAATGTTGCCCGAATTGCGCCCGATACATGATGACGGCGGTCATTATATAACGGGTGAAATCAATGGACCGACTGACAGAGATGGAAGCCTTTGCCGCGGTCGTTGATCAGGGAGGGTTCACGGACGCGGCCAAGAAGCTTGGCATTTCCAAGTCTGCCGTTTCGAAGCATGTCTCCTCGCTGGAGGCGCGGCTGGGCGCGCGGCTTTTGAACCGCACGACGCGGCGTGTCTCCCCGACCGAGATCGGCCTTGCCTATTACGACCGGGCGCGGCGCGTTCTGAATGACGCGGGCGAAGCGGATGCCCTGGTCACCGCGATGCAGGCCGCGCCCTCGGGCCTTTTGCGCATTTCCGTGGCGACAGATTTCGGCGTCAGTCTGCTGTCGCCCATTCTGGGCCGTTTCCTGCACCAATACCCGGACATTTCGCTGAACATGGTGCTGAACAACCGCTATGTCGAACTGATCTCGGAAGGCTTCGACATGGCGATCCGGCTGGGCGAAATGGAGGATTCCTCGCTGCGCGCCCGCAAGCTGTGTGAGACGACGCGGCGCATGGTCGGCTCACCGTCCTATTTCCAGAAGTTTGGACGCCCGCAGCGGATCGATGATCTGAACGAACACAAGCTGCTGCATTATTCCAACCAGGCCTCGGGCAATGTCTGGAAGATCACGGCGCCATCGGGGGAAAAGCGTCAGGTGCGCACGCAGGGCTGGCTGACCGTGAATGACGGCCAGTCGCTGTTGCAGGCGGCGATTGCCGGACTTGGCATCGCCTATCTGCCGTCCTTCCTGTACGCCGACGCGATGAAGCGGGGCCTTTTGGAAGATGCGATCCCGAGCCTGCCGAAAGAGACGCTGAGCGTCTATGCGGTCTATCCGCCCGGGCGCTTCACGCAGCCCAAGGTCCGGGCCTTCATCGACTTTCTGGCGGAAGCCTTTGCCGACAAGGGCCCCGACCTGTGGTGAAACGTCCCGGCAACGGGGCAATCCGTTGCCGCATGATTTCGATCGAGGACGGGCATGTCCTATCGGGGCGCGGTCAGCAACGCCTCGACCCGGCGATTCCGTGCCCGGCCTTCCTCGGTCATGTTCGAGGCGATCGGGCTTAGCCAGCCTATGCCGTTGGTCGCGATCTGGTCGGGATTGACCCCGAACCGATCGATCAGCGCGCGGCGCACGGCCTCGGCCCTCTTGCGCGAAATGACGACATTGGCCTCAAGCGGGCCATCGGCATCGGTGTGCCCCACAAGCGTGACGTGGCGGGCGCGATCCTCGTTCAGATAGGCGGCAAGCGCGGCAAGCGAGCGATAATCCCCGGGACGAAGCGAGGTTGTGCCCGATGCAAATTCCAGATCGTCCAGCACGACCCTGCCAAGCGCGACGAGCGTGTCGGTCACGGATCTTTCTGGATCCGCGGCGGCGTCATCGGCCGTGAAGCGCGCCCTGGCAAGCGGGGTGGGATCGGAAATCGGCGCGCCGACGCGGATCATCTGGACCCATGCGCTGTCGGCCGAACGGCTGACCAGCAGGCTGAAATGGTCCTTGGTCGCGCCCGCGTCGCGGCGCGCTGCCAGATATCGAAAATCGCCCAGATCGACATGCATGTCCGGCTCGGGCAGGATCTCGGTCGAATAACGGAAATCGAAGCCGCCGCAAGCTTCGGACTCGCATTCGAACAGGATCTCGAAGCCTTCGGCGACAAGCTGTTCGCGCAGGCGGTTCATCACGGCCAGTGTCGTCGTGTCACCTTCGCGAATGCGCCATGCGGTGCGTGTGACTTCGCCGCGTACCTCGATGGCGGGAAGTTTGCCGTCATGCCAGGGCCCGATGGGCATCGCATAGCTTTCCAGCGGCCGGACCTCCTCGGCCGTGGCATGGGCGCTGGGCGGCATGGACAATGTGGGTGCCGCGATGACCGGGGCGGGTGCCGCCAGAACCAATGCAGTCAGCAGACGTTTCATCGCGCCACCCCGTGATACTCGGGATTGGGCTGCATCCCGGTCGCCGAGGCGATGCGATTTGTCATGTTGAAAAAGCCGATGACCGAGGCAATGTCCCAGATGTCGCGGTCCGAAAACCCGACATCGCGCAGGGCCTGACGGTCGCTTTCCTCGATCTTGTGCGAGGACTGGGTCAGCTTTTCCGCAAATTCCAGCATCGCGCGCTGCCGTGCGTCGAGCGGCGCAACCCGCCAGTTCATGACCAGCGCCTCTCCCAGCGCGGGGTCGCCTGACAGCTGCCGCACCGCGGCCCCGTGCGCGACCTGGCAATACCAGCAGCGGTTCAACGCGGAAACGACGACCGCGATCATCTCGCGTTCCAGCTTGGACAGGCCACTTTCGCCCAGCATCAGGTCATTGTAGAAGGTGGTGAAGGTGTTGAGCTTTGCGATGTCGAAGGCATAGGCTTTCAGGACATTCGGGATCAGGCCAAGCTTTTCCTGGCACAGGTCGAAATACTTCCGGGTCTCAACCGGAAGAGGCTCGACCATGGGCAGGTCAAGCGCCGTCGGCTTGGCATCCATGTCCTTCAACGTGCCGTCATCCCCGTTTTCGTCCCCCCCAGACGATAGTGATATCCTGCCACAATCTGCATTCCCAAAGAAGAATACAATGTACAGGCAGCGGCGTTCGCGCGCGTGACGACGACAGATAACTGGCCTGCGCCGTGATCTTGTGCCCAATGGGCAGCCTTGCGCATGATGTTGACGGCGGATCCTTGCCGACGAAGTTGCGGCAGGACATGCAATGCGTGCAGCATGGCCGTTCCGTCGTGGATTGCGACAAAGGCCACGCCCGCGGCGCGGTCGCGGCTGCGGGCAAGGATCGCGGTCTTCGGGCCCTTTGCCCGCTGCATGACGGCCTGGCGTTCGGGACCAATGCCGCCTTCGGCCCAGATGTCCCGCATGACCGCAAGAGGCGGCCAGATTTCGAAGGCGGAAACAGGCGGGACCGGCCCGCACAATGGCACGCCGACGTCGAGCCGGGCGTGGAAGATGTGGACAGGATCGACCACGACGTAGCCGCGCGCCGCAAGCGCCGTGTCCAGCGCTTCCTCACCGGGGCGGATCATGAACAATGAAGGCTGGTCGAGGCGGGCATGCATGGCCTCGGCCGCCGCTATGTCCCGCGCATCCCACGGGCCGTCCAGCGTGGCCGAAGAGACACGCTTGCCGCCGCCCTGCCCTTGGCGCACGACAAAGGCACCGGCCCGGTGCAATGCGGCGGCCGGCCATGTCGCCTCGGTCACGGCAAACAGGTCGGTCATACGCGTGGATTGGGGAAGAGTTTGGCCAGCCGTGCCATTGCCGCGTCGATGCGGGCGGGATCGGTGCCGCGCACGACGATGTTTGACCCGTGGACCCCGTTCTGAATGAAGGGATAGGAGCCAAAGGACAGATCGGGGAATTCGGCGGCCAGTTCGGCCAGGGGCGTGGCGATCACGCCTTCGCCCTGCTCGACCCGCCAGCTTTGCGACATCAGTGGCTTGCCGCCGGTCAGGCGAGGCAGAAGCGATGCGACCATCGCCTTGAAGATGTCCGGCACGCCCGCCATCACGTGGACATTGCCCAGCGAGAAGCCGGGTGCCGCCGAGATCGGGTTTTCGATCAGCGTCGCGCCTTCGGGAATGCGCGCCATGCGCTGGCGCGCGGCGTTGAATTCCAGCCCGGCGCGGTCGTAATGGGCGGCCAGGATCGCGCGCGCATCCTCGCGGATCCCGATCGGGACACCAAAGGCGGCGGCCACGGCATCGGCCGTGATGTCGTCATGGGTGGGCCCGATCCCGCCCGAGGTGAAGACATGGTCATGAGCCTTGCGCAGGTCGTTGACCGCGCGCACGATCGCGTCGTGGTCGTCACGTACAAAGCGGGCCTCGATCAGGTCGATGCCCGCGCGGGCCAGCTCTTGCGCCAGGTGGTGCATGTTGGCGTCGCGGGTGCGGCCGGTCAGGATTTCATCCCCGATGATCAGGATTGCGGCTGTCGGATTCGGCATGGTTTCCCCCGTCTTTCCCAGCATCTTTAGGCTGGCGCGGGCGCGCGGGAAAGCCCCGGCTCTGGTCTTTGGCCCCGCAGTTCACTATCTACACCGCGAGATCAGGAAAGGAGCGACCCTTGAAGACTTCCCGTGGCCGAGTGACCAAGGACGGAATCCGCATCCATGAGCCGGAGGATTTTGCCGGAATGCGCGAAGCGGGTCGCGTCGCCGCCCAGATCCTGGACGAGGTCGCGCCGATGGTCGCGCCCGGTGTCACGACCGGCGCGCTGGACGATTTCATCCGCAACCGGATCGAGGAGCTGGGTGTGCGTTCGGCCACGATCGGCTATCGCGGCTATCAGCATGCCTCGTGCATTTCGGTGAACCACGTGGTCTGTCACGGCATACCGGGCGCCCCCATCCCGATGAGCCGGGACGAGACGATCTCGAAGGATCTCGAGAAGCGGCGTGCCGATGACGTGCTGCGCGATGGCGACATCCTGAATATCGACGTGACCGTGATCGTCGATGGCTGGTATGGCGATACCAGCCGCATGTATGTCGCAGGAAAGCCCAGCAAGAAGGCCGCGCGCCTGATTCAGGTGACCCATGACGCGCTGATGAAGGGGATCGAGGCCGTCCGTCCCGGCGCGACCTTTGGCGATATCGGCCATGCGATCCAGTCTTATGTCGAAAGCCAGCGTTTCAGCGTGGTGCGCGACTTCTGCGGCCACGGGCTTGGCCGTGTCTTTCACGCGCCGCCCAACGTGCTGCACTATGGCCGGCGCGGAACCGGGCCGGTGCTGGAAGAGGGCATGTTCTTCACGATCGAGCCGATGGTGAATCTCGGGCGGCCCGAAACCGAGGTTCTGTCCGACGATTGGACGGCGGTCACGCGCGACAAGCAGCTTTCGGCCCAGTTCGAACATTCCGTGGGCGTAACGGCCGATGGCTGCGAGATCTTCACGCTATCGCCTGCGGGCCTGTTCCATCCGACGTGGAAGGCCGCCTGATCGCGTCACAGGCCAAGAAGCCGCGGCAGGTCGGCCATGTCGGAAAACGGCGTGGCGCCTTCACTCGCCAGATGCTCGATCCGCCCGTGCGGTGCATAGCCCAGGCACGCCATCCCGGCGGCCGCGGCCGCGCGTGCGCCAGTCGCACTGTCCTCGACGACGATGCACGCGCCGGGGGGAACGTTCAGCGCGCGTGCCGCGTGCAGGTAAAGATCGGGCGCAGGTTTCGGCCGGGCCACATCCTCACGCGAAAAGATCCGCCCCTGAAGTCGTTGCATCATGGCAGGACGCTGGCCCAGGGTGACCTGCATCTTGCGATGGGGTCCGTTCGAGCCCACCGCATAAGGGATGCCCGCGCGATCGAGCGCATCGAACACATCCCCAACCCCCGCGACCAGGGGCGTGCCCCGGGCCAGCGCCGCGAACATTTCGTCATAGACGTCTTCGACCCAGGTCTCGGGCAGGGCAATGCCTTGCCGGTGGACGTGAGCGGCGATGCCCGCGATGGTGCCGCCGACGAAAAGGGCCGAAACCTGGTCCGGCGTAACCGGATAGCCATGGCGGCTGAGGTTGCGGGCGATCACCCGATCCGTGATCGGTTCGCTGTCCACGATCACGCCGTCGCAATCGAACAGCACGGCAGCCGGCCGCGGCAAGGGGCGGGTCATCCGGCCGCCCTGCATATGGTGATGATCGTGTCGCCATAGCGGCGCTGGTCGATCTGTTCGATGCCCGCCGGCGGCACCGGCGGGGTGCTTTCCTCCCACACGATCAAGGCCTGTGGCGTAAGCCAGCCGCCCTCGATCAGGGATGCCACCGCGCGCTCCCCCAAGCCCTGGCCATAGGGCGGGTCGAGGAAGACAAGGTCATAGCCCGGGCCGCGATTGGGGCCCATCCGGGTTGCGTCGCGGCGCCAGACATCGGTGACACCCATCGCCTGCATCTTCTCGATATTGCGCCGCAGCAGCGCGCGCGCCACCGCGCCGTCATCGACGAAGGCCACGCGCGCCGCCCCGCGCGACAGGGCTTCGAGCCCCAGTGCCCCCGTTCCAGCGAACAGGTCCAGCACGCGCGCGCCATGGACCGGATTGCCGTAGGGGCCGTTCGTCAGCAGGTTGAAGATGGCCTCGCGCACCCGGTCCGAGGTCGGGCGCAGCCGTGCCTGTTCGTCGCCCGGCCCAAGATCGGCCAGTTTCAGGCCACGCCGCGTTCCGCCGATGATCCTCATGCGCGCAACAGCGACTTGAGGTCGAAGCCCGGATCGGCCAGCCGGTCGGGGTCGGCCGTCTTTCCCGCCTCGATCAGGCGCTTGCCGATCATGTAGGCGCGCGCGTCGTTGACGGCATCAATGGCGATCAGGCGGTCGCCCCTGAAATACCAGAAGCTGACCGCGCCGCCTTCACCCTGCCGGGTCACGATCCGGTCATGGCCGGTGCCCAGCCCGGCGATCTGCAGCTTGACGTCATACTGGTCCGACCAGAACCAGGGCCGGGCCTGGTAGGGCGTGTTCGCGCCCAGCATGTTGATGGCCACGCATTCCGCCTGGTCGATCGCATTGCCCACGCTTTCCAGCCGGATACGCCCGCCCGCCCAGGGAAACGAGGCGCAGTCGCCCGCCGACCAGATCGCCGCGTCCGATGTGCGCCCCAGGGCATCGGTCCAGATGCCGTTCTCGATCGTCAGGCCGGCCTCCTGCGCCAGCTCGACATTGGGCAGGATACCAATGCCGACGATGACGAAATCGGTCTCGATCCGCTCGCCGTCATTGAGGATCGCGGCGCTGACATGGCCCTCGCCCTCCAGTCGTTGCAGCGTGGTCGATTCGCGGATCGTCACGCCATGGGCCTGATGCAGCGCGCGGAAATGGTCGGCGGTCTGCTTGCAAGCAACGCGATTGAGGATGCGCGGCGCCATTTCGATCAGCGTGACCTTCAGGCCCAGTTTCGAGGCGACCGCTGCGGCCTCGAGCCCGATATAACCGCCGCCGACGATCAGCACGCGGCGTCCGGGGCGAAACTCGGGCGCCATGGCATCGACATCCGCCAGCGTGCGCACGACATGCACGCCCGGCAGGTCGCCGCCGATTTCCGCCGCAAGGCGGCGCGGCCGTGCCCCCGTGGTCAGGGCAAGCTGATCATAGGGGATCTCCCGTCCCCCCGCGCGGACGACGCGGCGGTCGCGATCGATGGCGGTCGCCTGGTGTCCGGTGATCAGCTCGATCCCGTTTTCCTGCCAGAAGGAAGGCGCGCGCAGCCACAGCCGCTCGGCCTCCATCTCGCCCAGCAGATAGGCCTTTGACAGGGGCGGGCGCTGATAGGGCGGAACGGGTTCGTCGCCGATCATCGTGATCGGCCCGTCATGTCCCAGCGCGCGCAGTTTCGCGGCAAGCGACGCGCCCGCCTGGCCCGCGCCCACGATGACAATCCGGTCGCCCATGCGATGTCTCCTCTGGTCCAAGCTGGTGCGGAGGCTATATCGTTGGCTTGGGAAAACGCAATGTGAAGGACATCCAGATGACAATCAAACCCGGCGATCGCCTGCCCGATGCCACATTGATGCGCATGGGGGACAATGGCCCCGAAACCGTCCAGCTGTCCGACCTGGTCAAGGGCCGCAAGGTCGTGATCTTCGGGCTGCCCGGCGCCTATACCGGCACCTGCACCACGGCGCATGTCCCCAGCTTCATGCGCACCCGCGACAAGTTCGCCGAAAAGGGCGTCGAGGACATCATCTGCGTGTCTGTCAACGACCCCTTCGTGATGAAGGCCTGGGCCGAATCGACCGGGGCCGAGAAGGCCGGTCTGCTGATGCTGGCCGATCCCGAGGCGGCGTTCACGCGCGCGATCGGGATGGACTTCTCCGCGCCGCCCGTCGGCCTGATCAACCGCTCGCGCCGTTATGCCCTGATGGCCGAGGACGGTGTCGTTCGCGTGCTGCAGGTCGAGGACTCGCCCGGTGAATGCACGGTTTCGGCGGGCGAGTCGCTGCTCGAGGCGATCTGAGTCAGACTACGCGGCCTGATTGCCGGGCATCAGGATGGTTCGGGTCGGATAGGGAATGTCGATCCCTTCGGCGTCGAGCCGATCCTTGATCGCCCGCGTCAGGTCGCAGGTCGTATCCCACCAGTCGGCGCGATCCACCCAGGCACGGACCGCGAAATCGACCGAGGAATCGCCCAGGGCCTTGACCTTGATGAACGGTTCGGGATCCGCATGGACCCGCGGGTCGGCGGTGACGATGTCGCGCAGGACGGTTTCGGCCCGCTTCAGATCGGTGTCATAGCTGACGCCGATCGTCAGATCGACGCGCCGGGTCGGGTTGGCAGAATAGTTCACGATCTTGTTCGCCCAGACATCGCCATTTGGCAGGATCACCTGAAGGTTGTCCGCGGTCGCAAGCTCGGTGAAGAACAATGCGACCTCCCTGACCGTGCCCGAGACACCCGAGATCTCGACATAGTCGCCCACGCGAAAGGGCCGGAACAGGATCAGCATCACCCCCGCGGCAAGGTTGGAAAGCGTGCCCTGAAGCGCCAGGCCGATTGCCAGGCCCGCGGCACCGATCAGCGCCACCAGGGATGCCGTCTGGATTCCAAAGCGGTTCAGGATGAACACGCCGGCCAGTGCCAGGATGCCGTATTTGGCCAGGCTGCCCAGAAAGCCGAACAGGGTGGGGTCAAGCCGGGGATTTCGTTCGGGAATGCGCGTGATCCGGCGCCGGGCCCAGCCCGATGCGAAAAGCGCCACGATCAGGATGATGATCGCATAGACCACGTTCAAGGCCATCGCGATGGCCAGGTCGATGCGCTCTTGCGTCAGCCAGTTCGAAAGATCACCAAGTTGCAGATCCATTCCATCCCCTTACCGTTGTTCGTCGTCGTGTTGCGGGCGCGGATCGTCCCGCAACCCGCCTAACGGAACGCGGCACGGGGTCAAGGGGTTCCCGGTGTCATTCGGGCGCGGTGCCTCGCGCGGCATGTTCCTGGCACAGGCACGTGACCGGCGCGCCGTGGTCCCTCTGCACCTCGGCATCGCCCGCGATCCGGTCCATCGCGCGCGCCAGCTTCAGGTCCAGCGCGCTGAGGCCGCCGCAATCGTGGGTTGTCAGCGTGACATCCACCACGTTGTAGATGTTGGTCCATTCCGGATGATGGTTCAGCTTCTCGGCCTGCAAGGCGACGCGGGACATGAAGCCCCAGGCTTCCGAGAAGCTGCGAAACTTCCAGATCTTGCGGATCGCGTCGCGGCCCTCGACGGCGGCCCAGCCGGTTGCGCCCAGATCGGGCAGCGCGGCTTCGCGTTCCTCGGTGGTCAGGATTGTGGTCATGTGTTCCTCCATCCTATTCGCGGCCGGTCTCCTTGCGGAACGGGCCATAGTCGGTCAGCACTTCGATCTCGTGGTCGATCGCATCGCGTTCGGCCCGAAGATAGCGGGCGACGGCCTCGCGAAAACCGGGATGCGCGATCCAGTGCAGCGAGTGCACCGGGCGGGGCAGATAGCCGCGCGCCAGCTTGTGTTCGCCCTGCGCACCGGCCTCGACCCGGGTCATGCCATGTTCGATGGCATGTTCGATGGCCTGATAATAGCAGCATTCGAAATGCAGAAAGGGATGGTGTTCGATCGCCCCCCAGTAGCGGCCATACAGCGTGTCGCGCCCGATGAAGTTCAGAGCGCCCGCAACGGGTCGCCCTTCGCGTTCGGCCAGAACCAGCAGGATGTCGTCGCGCATGGTCCGGTGGACTTCGTCAAAGAAGGCGCGTGTCAGATAGGGGCGGCCCCATTTCCGGCTGCCCGTGTCCTGATAGAACGCCCAGAACGCGTCCCAGTGATGTTCCTTGATCTGATCGCCCGTCAGGCGCCGGATCGTTCCCCCGAAGGCCTGGGCCTGCGCGCGCTCCTTGCGGATCGCCTTGCGCTTGCGCGACGACAGTTCTGCAAGAAACCCGTCGAAATCGGCATAGCCCGCATTCTGCCAGTGGAATTGCTGCGTCACGCGGTGCAGCAGGCCGATGTCGGCACCGAACCGGGCCTCCTCTTGCGTGCAGAAGGTGACATGCGCCGAGGACAGGCCGTTGCGCTCGGCGATGGCAATCATGGCCTGCAGCAACGCGGCGCGTCCGGCCTGTTCCCAACCGGGCGCCGTCAGCAGGCGCCGACCCGTGGCCGGGGTGAAGGGAACCGCCGATTGCAGCTTGGGGTAATAGTTCCCGCCCGCGCGTTCGAACGCATCCGCCCATCCGTGATCGAAGATGTATTCGCCCTGGCTGTGGGTCTTGGCGTAAAGCGGCATGACAGCAACCATGCGACCCGCTGCGCGCGCAACCAGATGACATGGTTGCCAGCCCGTGCCCGGCCCGACGGAACCCGAACGTTCCAGGGCCGACAGGAAACGGTAGGTGGTGAATGGATCGCGCGGCCGGCCCTCTGCCGCTTCGGGACAGGCGCAGGCGTCCCAATCAGTCTCGGCGACGTCGCCAAGACCGGGGATCATCACGACCTCGATTGCCTCTGTGTCCATCGCACGCCCCCTGTGAATGCAATTGGGGCGGTGCCCGCATTCCGTCAAGCCTGCCGCGCGGGGCGGTAGCCTTCGAAGGTCACGTTCTGCGCGACGCGCCGGGCGGCTTCTTCTTCTTCGGGCGACCGAATCGTCCAGGTCAGGATATGTGCGCCCTTGTCGCGCAATTCGGCCACGCGCGGCCTGTCCAGATCTGATGCCTCGTGCGAGATGAAGCTGGCGCCGACGCGGTCGTAATCGGGGATGTCGCGCAACCGGTCGCGGGAGGCGGCGGGAAGCAGCGGCCAGTTCTCGGGCCGGTAGGCCGAAGTCACGAGGCCGCGCGCCACATCGGGGGCCGCGCGCGCCATGGCCTCGACCGTATTCGGATTGAATGACATCACGGCCACGGGGCCCCGATAACCGCGCAGCGCTTCGGCCACGGCGGCCTCCAGCGCACCGACATTCTCGCCCATCGCGCCGTCCTGGTCCTTTATCTCGATCAGCAGGGGCACGCGGCCTGCGATCAGGTCAAGCAATGCGGCAAGGGTCGGAACCCCCTCGTTCCCGCCCAGCAGGGGCAGGCCCTGAAGCTCGGCAGCCGTCATGCCGCGCGTGCGGCCCGCCCGACCGGTCAGCCGACGCAGGTCGTAGTCGTGAAACACCATCGGCACGCCGTCGGAAGAGGGCTGGATATCGCATTCGATGCCATAGCCGCCCGCGATCGCGGCGCGCGCGGCCGCCAGGGAATTTTCGGGAATTCCGGCCGCCAGATCGTGCAATCCGCGGTGGGTTATGGGCGCCTGCAGGAATTCGGGCGGCAGGGGGACGACGGCATATGGCATCAGTGCAGCTCGAAGATGGCCTCGATTTCCACCGCCACGCCCAGCGGCAGGGCCGGGGCCGAGACAGCGGCGCGGGCGTGGCGGCCAGACTCGCCGAAGACCTCGACCATCAGGTCGGAACAGCCGTTGATGACCTTGGGCTGGTCCGTGAAATCGGGGGTGGAATTGACGAATCCCGTCAGCTTGACGACCCGCGCGACCCGGTCGAGGTCGCCATCGCAGGCTGCCCGAAGCTGTGCGATCAGCGCCAGACCGCAGGCCCGCGCCGCCATCGCGCCCGCCTCGACGTCCAGATCGGCGCCCAGTTTGCCCTTGATCAGGCCGTCGGGGCCCTGGCTGATCTGGCCGGATACGAAGACCAGCTTGCCCACCTGCACGAAGGGCACGTAATTGGCCGCCGGCGCCGGTGCCTCGGGCAATGTCAGCCCCAGCTCGGCAAGGCGTGCTTCGATCTTTCCGGTCATGGTCATGGCTCCGTTGTTCTTGTGTAGCGCAACCTAGTCATGCTTCGTCCTGCGCGAAAGCCCGCGCGCGACCTGTTGATGACGAAAACGGAAGACTCATCCCTCGCGGAAGGCGCGGTTGAAGTAATCGGCAAGCGGTTTGACCAGATAGGCCAGCGGCGTGCGTTCGCCCGTGCGGACATAGACCTCGACCGGCATGCCGGGAATGATCGCCCGATCGCCAAGAAGCGCAATCTGGTCCGGGCCCAGAACGACCTCGGCCCGGTAATAGCTGACGCCGGTTGCCTGATCGGTCAGCGCATCGGCCGAGAGCCGCGCGACCTGGCCCGTCAGTTCCGGCGTCGTGCGGCTGTCGAGAGAAGAGAAGCGCAGGACGACCGGCTGTCCCAGCTGAACCTCGTCCACATGGATCGGCGAAATGCGCGCTGCGATCACCAGCGGCCTGTCCTGTGGGATCAGGTACATGACGGGATCGGCCGGGCGAATGACCGAACGCGGGGTCGTGACCTGCATCGCATGGACGATGCCGGAAACCGGGGCACGCAGTTCGAGCCTGTCGATCTGCTCGACAAGCGCGCGCCGGCGTTCGGCCAGTTCAAGTTCGCGATAGCCCAGGTCGCGCAGCTGGCTGTTGGCCTGTTCGCGCCGTTCGGCCCCAAGCTTGAGGATCGAGATGTCGATCTCGGTCATGCGCCCTTCGGCCTCGGCGCGAGCGGCATCCAGTTCGCCCGCGATGCCTTGCAGATTGGCCCGCTCGCGCTCCAGCGCCAGAACCCGGCCGACCTGCGTCAGGCCGCGATCCAGAAGCGATTGCAGATCGGCCAGTTCGGCTTCGATCAACCCAAGCTGCGTGTCGATCGACGCGCGCTGGGCCGCGATCCCGGCAATCTGGGCCTCGATCTGTCCGCGCCGGCGGCGCAATTGCTCGATCTCGTTCGCTTCGGTCTCTGCGCGCGCTTCGAACAGGCGTTGCTGGCCTGCCATCAGCTGGGCAATCTCGGGGCGGGTTTGCGCGGCCTCGACCAGTTCGGATGGAAAGCGGATGGACGTGTTGCCGTCACGCTCGGCCTCCAGCCGTCCGCGGCGCGCCAGGATTTCGAAGAACTGGGTCTCGACGATCGCAAGCTCCGATCGCAGAAGCGTACCATCCAGCCGCAGCAGCGGTGCGCCCTTTTCGACGTAATCGCCATCCTTCACCAGGATTTCGGCAACCACCCCGCCATCGGGATGTTGAATGACTTGCCGGTTCTGTTCGACCTCGACCCGTCCGGGCGCGACGACCGCGCCCGCGATCGTGGTGGTGACCGACCAGAGACCCAGCCCGCCGACCAGAAAGCCAAGCGCCACAAAGCCCGCAAGCAGCGGCCCGCGTACCGAGAACGCATCCTTCATGTCACGCCTCCGGGCCCCGTGGCGCGCGTGATGTCGCCCACGTTTCTGACCATCGCCTTCAGCACCTCGTCCCGCGGGCCCAGCGCGCGGCGTATACCCGAATCAAGAATCATCAGCTGGTCGCATTCCTGAATTGCGGCCGGCCGGTGTGCCATGATGATGACCGCGCCTTCGCTTTCCTTGACCGATCGGATGGCCGCGTTCAGCGCAAGCGAGCCTTCGTTGTCGAGATTCGCGTTCGGTTCGTCCAGGATCAGTATGACCGGGTCGCCGTAGAGCGCCCGCGCCAGTCCGATACGCTGGATCTGGCCGCCCGACAGGCGGCCGCCCGTCTGGCTGATCCGGGTGTCGTATCCGTCCGGCAGCTCGAGGATCATCCGGTGCGCCGCTGCGCGCTGCGCGGCCTTGATGACGGCTTCGGGGTCCGGATCGGGATCAAGGCGCGCGATGTTTTCGGCGATCGTGCCGTCGAACAGGGCCACGCGCTGGGGCAGATAGCCGATATGACGTCCCAGCGCGTCGGGATCGAATTGGTCGAGCGTTGCACCATCGAGCCGGATCGAACCCGCGGCGGGCGCCCAGAGGCCGACCAGAGCCCGCGCCAATGTCGATTTGCCCGCGCCGGATGGCCCGATGACGCCCAAGGCGCGGCCGGGTTCAAGCCGGAACGAGATCATGCGCAGCGTCGCCGTGGTCTGTCCTGGTGGCACGACCGAGAGCTGATTGACTTCGAGAACCGCGCGTGGGCGCGGCAGGGCCGTGCGCGGCTCGGGTTCGGGCACGGCACCCAGAAGGGCGCTCAGCCGTCGGCGCGCCGCGATCGCGCGCTGCAACAGCGCCCAGCCGCCAATCGCCTGTTCGATCGGCGCCAGGGCCCGCCCCATCAGGATCGACGCCGCGATCATGGCGCCGGGCGTGAGTTGCCCCTTCAGCACAAGGAAGGCGCCCGCCGCCAGCATCGCCGATTGCAGGAACAGTCTGAAGGTCTTGCCAAAACCCGAAAATGCGCCCGCGATATCAGTGGCGCGAACCCCATCCGCCAGCGCCTGTCGGCGCGCCCGCAGCCAGCGGCGCAGACTGGACCCACGCATGCCCAGGCTTTCGATCGTCTCGGCCTCGTCGCGAAAGCGGTCGGCAATCCGCTCGGCCTCGCGCTGGGCCTGCGCGGCCTCCAGGACCGGTTCGCGTGTCACGATCTGGTTCAACACGGCGGCCAGAATCAGGACGCCGCCGCCAATCAGCGCAACGGCGCCCAGCGCCGGGTGAAACACGAACACCGCCGCCAGAAAGACCGGCGCCCACGGGGCGTCGAACAGGGCCAGGAAGACGGGCGAGGACAGGAACTGCCGGATCGATTCCAGGTCGCGCCCGGCATTGGCCGCAACGCTATCGTTCGGGGCGACCGCCGCCCGGCGCAGTGCGGCGGTTTCGACCCGCGCATCCAGCCGGTCCTGAAGCCGCGCGGCCACCCGCGCCGCCACCCGCGCGCGCGCCAGATCCAGGATCCCCATCATCGCAAACAGCAGGATCACCAGCGCAAACAGCGCGGCAAGGGTTTCTTCCGATCGGCTGCCGAGAACGCGATCATAGACCTGAAGCATGAAGATCGGCCCGGTCAGCATCAGCAGGTTCACAAAGACCGAAAACAGACCGATCGCTGCAAACAGCGCCCGATCCTTTCGCACTGCGCGCGCAAGCTCGCGCTTGCCCTTGAACAATGCCTGCTGGATCATGTGGCCGCCATCCCGCGCATTTCCCCCTGCTTGTGCCCTGCCGCCGACGATCGGGGCAAAATGGCACGCGCCCTTGTCTCTGCCCTGCTTGGCCCTTAAGCCTTGTGACAGCCCCATTGTTGCATCCCGGCGTGAAAGTTAAAGCGAAAATGATTGGCAATTCATTGATCGATACCACCCGCGTTCGGCGGCTTGGTCTTGTGGCGATGGTCTCGGCCCTGCTGGTGTCCGGATGTACCCGCCCGCAGCCAGGAGCCGAGTTCAACGATCCGTTCGAAGAACAGAACCGCGCGGTTCATGCGGAAAACGTCGCACTGGACCGGACGCTGTTTGGCGGCGGCCGAAAGGACAAGAAGCCCTTTCTGCCCGAACCGGTTGCCGATGGCCTGATCAACGTCGCCGAGAACCTTGGCACGCCCTCGGATGCGCTCAACAGCCTGTTGCAGTTCCGCCTGAAGCCCGCGCTGACGAACACGCTGCGCTTCGCCATCAATTCCACCTTGGGGATCGGCGGCATCTTCGACCCGGCCAGCGAGATGGGGCTTTATGCCGAGGAAACGGATTTCGGCGAGACGCTGCATGTCTGGGGCGCGCCCGAAGGGGCATTCCTCGTCCTGCCCGTGATGGGCCCGACGACCGAGCGCGACCTGGCCGGCACCGTCGTCGATGCCGTCATCGACCCGCTGGGGCTTCTTACCGAAGCGCCTGAAAGCACCTATATCACCGGCATCAAGCTGGCCGGAAAGGTGCTCAAGCGGCAGAAATACGGGGATGCGGTGGATTCGGTCATTTACGACAGTGCCGACAGCTATGCGCAGATGCGGCTGATCTATCTGCAGAACCGCCATTTCGAGCTTGGCATCGAGGCCGATGTCATCGACCCCTACGAGGACCCCTATGCCAACTGACCTGACGCGACGTTCGACCCTTGGCCTGCTGTCTGCCGCCGCGTTCGCGGCGGTCTTGCCGGGGCGGGCCCTTGCATTGAACACGGCCGAAGCGCGCGAGCTGATCGAGCGCGCGATCGGCGAGGTGAACGCGGTCATCTCTTCGGGCAAGTCCGAAACGCAGATGTATGCCGAGTTCGAACGGATCTTCGAGCGCTATGCCGATACGCGATTCATCGCGCTCAGCGCCCTGGGCCCTGCGGGCCGGACCGCGTCAAAGGCCGATCTCGAAGCCTATATCAAGGCGTTCAAGGGCTATATCGCGCGCAAATACGGCAAGCGGTTTCGTGAATTCATCGGCGGCCGGATCGAGGTCGTCGATGCGCACCCGCTCAAGAGCTTCTACGAGGTGCGTTCGGTCGCGCATCTGCGCGGCGAAGCCCCGTTCCAGGTCGATTGGCACGTGTTCGAAAAGAACGGGAAACGGCTGTTCTTCAACATCATCATCGAAGGCGTGAACATGCTGGCGGCCGAGCGCACCGAGATCGGCGCGATGCTGGATCGGCGGCGCGGGGATGTCGGCGCGCTTGCACGGGACCTGCTGCGGGCAGGCTGATCGCTTGCCCCGCGTCGCGCCGGGCAGCCGTCAGTTGCCCAGGATCGCGCGCAACAGGTCGGTGATCGGATCGCCGCTCGTGCGCGGTGTGGCCTGTCGGCGGGGCTGTTCGCTGTAGGGTTCGGCAAGTGCCGGGGGCGGCAGGTCCTCGGGCCGGATCATCGGCAGCGGGCGTGGCGGCAGATCGGCCTCGATCCGTTCCATGACCTCGCGCCAGATTTCGGCGGGCAGGCCGCCGCCCGTCACGCCCGTCAACGGCGTGTTGTCGTCATTGCCCATCCAGACGCCCACCACGTAATCCGCCGTGAAACCGATGAACCACGCATCGCGGTAATCCGAGGTCGTGCCGGTCTTGCCGGCGGCCTCGCGCCCCTTCAGTCGCGCGCGCCGTCCGGTGCCCTGCTCGATCACCTGGGTCATCATGTAGGTCAGCTGCCGCGCCGCGCGTTCCGAGATCACCCGTTCGCCGATGCCACCGTCCTGTCCCATCAGGGGCGTCTCGTCCCCCTGCAGGCGCAGTTCCAGCACGCCATAGGGCCGGACCGAGGACCCGCCGTTCAGGATGCCCGCATAGGCGCCGGTCATCTCCAGAAGCGTGGATTCCGACGCACCCAGCAGGATCGCCGGGCCGGTGGACAGGTCCGATTGCAGCCCGAAATCGGCGGCAACCTGGCGCACGGCTTCGAGGCCCACGGCCTGGCCCACCCGCACGGTCGCGGTATTGACGGAATTGGCCAGGGCCTCGGTCAGGGTGATCATGCCGCGATACTTGCCGTCATAGTTCTTGGGCGACCATTCGCCCGAGCCCTTGACATAGACCGTCAGCGGCGCGTCCTCGACATAGGCATTCATGTCATAGCCCATGTCCAGCGCGGCGGCATAGACAAAGGGCTTGAAGGTCGACCCGACCTGCCGGCGCGCCTGCGTGGCGCGGTTGAATGCGCCCGATACCTTGGTCTGGCGCCCCCCGACCATGGCCCGCACCGCGCCATCGGCGGACATCACGACGATGGCGGCCTCGGCCCGTGATCCGGGCTTCACCCTGGTTTCAAAGACCGTTTGCAGGGCCTCCTCGGCGGATTTCTGGATCTTCTGGTCCAGGGTCGTCCAGACGATCACGTCCTCGGTGGTGCTGTCGCCCAGGAAGGCCGGGCTGCTGTCCACGACCCAATCCGCGAAATACCCGCCCGTGCGCTGTTCCGCGGCCTTGGAAAGACGGGCGGGATTGGCCAGCGCATCGCGATATTGCCGGTCGGTCAGGTAGCCCTGATCGTGCATCAGGCCCAGAACGACGGCGGCGCGGTCCTGCGCGCGCTTCAGGTTGGCGGTCGGCGCGTAATAGGACGGCGCCTTCAGCAATCCCGCCAGCATCGCGGCTTCGGCCGGGTTCACCTCGTTTGCCGATTTGCCGAAATAACGCTGTGCGGCGGCCTCGAACCCACGCGCGCCCGCACCCAGATAGGCGCGGTTCAGATACAGCGTCAGGATGTTGTCCTTGCCATAGCGGGCCTCCATGGCAAAGGAGAACGGCACTTCCTTGATCTTGCGCCACAGGCTGGAACGGCGGCAATCGGCTTCGTAATCAGCTTCGGATTTCCATTTGCTCTTGTCGTAAGGCACGCCGAGGCAGATCAGCTTGGCCACCTGCTGGGTGATGGTCGAGCCGCCATTGCCCTCGAACGGGCCGCGCCCCTCGGCCAGGTTGATCCGGATCGCGCCAAGGATGCCGCGCGGGCTGATGCCCAGATGGCGGTAGAAGCGCTTGTCCTCGGTTGCGATGATCGCATTCTTCAGATGCGGGCTGACCGTGTCGGCCGTGATCGTGCCGCCGAAGGTTTCGCCGCGCCAGGCAAAGACGCGCCCCTCGCGGTCCAGCATCGTGACCGATCCGCGCGTTCGGGCATCAATCAGCGAATCGATCGGCGGAAGCTGCGGATAGAAATACAGCGTCGCCAGCAGCACCACCAATCCGACCATCGCCGCGATGCGCCAGCCGATCGCCCAGATCGCCCGGGCGATGAATCTGAACAGGCCCGTAACCGCGCGCACAGGCCATGGTGCCCGGGACCCCTGAGACCGGGCGCGGCGGGTCGATCTGCGCGACGAGGCGGTCTTTTTCTTCGCGTTCGAAGATGTGCTGTTCGTCCGCCGTTCCGCCACAAGGGGGCGTTTCCTGCCGCCTGTTCCGTTCATTCCTGCCTGTTCCGCTGCTGACTGCCGATCTGCCGGTCTTGGCCCGGACCATACAGGGTCGCGCGGCGAATGTGGAGCCGTTCGGAAGCCGCCGCGCGTTATGCCGCTGATCAAATTTCAGGCATTTGCACGAAAATGTGCCGATCTGGTGGCGTATTGCGGATTCCCCGCCCTGTTCAGGCCCCCGCACATTGTCTTGCCGCGCCGCGGCATCCCCACTGGAAGCGAGGCCTGATGGGCCGTCAGCGAAGGAGAGGGATGTGAAATACGTCATAGCGGCAATCAAGCCCTACAAGCTGGACGAGGTGCGCGAAGCGCTGACCGCGATCGGCGTGCGGGGAATGATGGTAAGCGAGATCAAGGGCTTCGGCACGCAGTCGGGCCATACCGAGATCTATCGCGGCGCGGAATACGCGGTGAATTTCGTTCCGAAGATCAAGCTGGAGATCGCGGTCGCGGACGCGCTGGCCGAGGATGTGGTCGCCACGATCGCGCGGGTCTCGAAGACCGGCAAGATCGGCGACGGCAAGGTCTTCGTGCTGGACCTGAAGGACGCGATGCGCGTGCGCACCGGCGAAACCGGGGAGGACGCGCTGTGAACAACTCGACAAGCAAGGGGAAGATCCAAATGAAACTGACCGCCTTTGCCGGTCTGGTGGCCATCGGCGCCATGATGGGCGTGCCTGCACTTGCCCAGGATGCGGCGCCGGACACGACGCCGCCGATGGAAGAGATCGGCTATATCCTGAACACCTTCATGTTCCTGGTCACCGGCTTTCTGGTGATGTGGATGGGCGCGGGCTTTGCCATGCTCGAGGCAGGGCTTGTCCGCCAGAAGAACGTCACCATGCAGCTGATGAAGAACGTGGCGCTCTTCTCGATCGCGGCGATCCTCTATTACCTGATCGGCTACAATTTGATGTATCCGGGCGACGGCTGGACCATCCAGAACGTGCTTGGCGCCTTTGGCACGACATCGCTGGAACCAGTCGGGCTGGCCGAAACGCAGACCGATCTTACCTATGCCTCGGTCGGGTCGGATTTCTTCTTCCAGCTGATGTTCTGCGCCACGACCGCCTCGATCGTGTCGGGCGCGCTGGCCGAGCGGATCAAGCTGTGGCCCTTCCTGATCTTCACGGTCGTGCTGACGGGACTGATCTATCCGATCCAGGCGTCGTGGAAATGGGGCGGTGGGTTCCTGGATACCAATTTCGGCTTCCTCGACTTTGCCGGTTCAACCGTCGTGCACTCGGTCGGGGGCTGGGCCGCGCTTGCCGGGGCGATCGTGCTGGGGCCGCGTCTGGGCAAATACAAGGATGGCAAGGTCAATCCCTTCCCCGGGTCGAATCTGGCGCTGGCGACGCTGGGCATGTTCATCCTGTGGCTGGGCTGGTTCGGCTTCAACGGCGGATCGCAGCTTTACATGGACACCGCAGCCAATGTCGCCGATATCAGCCGGATCTTCGCGAACACCAACACGGCCGCCGCGGGTGGCGCCCTGGCTGCGCTGATCGCGACGCAGCTTCGCTATGGCAAGCCCGACCTGACCATGGTGCTGAACGGCGCACTGGCGGGGCTGGTCTCGATCACCGCCGAACCGCTGACGCCGTCGCTGGGCGCGGCGACGCTGATCGGCGCTGTGGGCGGGGTGCTGGTGGTCTTTGCGGTGCCGCTTCTGGACCGGCTGCGGATCGATGACGTGGTCGGCGCGATCCCGGTCCACCTGGTCTGCGGCATCTGGGGCACGCTGGCCGTCGTGTTGACCAACCCGGACGCGACCCTGACCGGGCAGCTGGCTTCGATCGTGATCGTCGGCGTCTTCGTGTTCTTCGTTTCGCTGGCCGTGTGGCTGGTGCTGCGGGCGGTCATGGGCATCCGCGTGGACGAGGAAACCGAAATCGTCGGCCTGGACACGGCAGAGCTGGGGATGGAAGCCTATCCCGAATTCGCCAAGGGCTGACCCTGCTGACCTTACATAAACGCAAGCAGAAGGCCCGGACCATCTGGTCCGGGCCTGTCCGTTTCCACGGTTCCGGGCGGTGTGAATTACAGGCCGGCCTCGATCATCGCGCGGGCAAGAACGGGGACGGTGCTTTCGTTCAGTCCCGCGACGTTGATGCGCGAATCGCCCACCATGTAGATCGCGTGATCCTTCTTCATCTTCTCGACCTGTTCGGGCGTGGCGCCAAGGCGCGAGAACATGCCGCGATGCTGGGCGATAAATCCGAAGCGGTCCGACCCCGACAGGCGCCGCAATTCTTCGGCCAGCTGCTGACGCAGCGCCAGCATGCCCAGCCGGACCTCTTCGAGTTCCGCCTGCCAGTCGGCGCGCAGGGCGGGGTCGTTCAGGATCGTCATGACGATCCGCGCTCCGTGATCCGGCGGGAAGGAATAGTTCTGGCGGTTGAGATAGTTCAGGTTGCCCTGCGTCACCTCGCGATGGGCGGGATCGGACAGCGCCATCAGGACGCCGGTGCGTTCGCGATAGATGCCGAAATTCTTCGAGCAGGACGCCGCGATCAGCATTTCGGGCAGGCGCTGGGCCAGAAGACGCACGCCCGCGGCATCTTCTTCGAGCCCGTCGCCGAAGCCCTGATAGGCGATGTCGATCATCGGCGTCGCGCCGGTGCGCTGAAGAAGGTCGGCGATCCGTTCCCACTGGTCCAGGTTCAGGTTCGCACCGGTCGGGTTGTGACAGCAGCCATGCAGCAGCACCACGTCACCCGCCTGTGCGGCCGCAAGATCCTCGGTCATGCCGGCGAAATCGACACCCCGCGTTTCGGTATCGAAATAGCGATACAGGGCGACCTTCATGCCCAGATGCCGAAGGATCGACAGGTGGTTCGGCCAGGTCGGGTCCGAAACCCAGATCGTGGCATCGGGCGAGGCCATGCGGATCAGCTCGAATGCCTGGCGGCAGGCGCCCGTTCCGCCGGGCGTGGCGACCGAGGCCAGGCGATCGGCCGGGTAGCCTTGGCCCAGCACCAGTTCGGCCATCGCCGCGTTGAAGCCCGGCTCGCCGGTCAGGGCGGTATAGGTCTTCGTGGTTTCGGTTTGCAGCAGACGTTCCTCGGCGGCGTGCACCGCGCGCATGATCGGGGTCACGCCTTGCGCGTTGCGATAGACCCCGACGCCCAGGTCGATCTTGTCACGCCGGGGATCGGCGCGGAATTCGCCCATCAGCATCAGGATCTTGTCCACGGCCTGCGGCTTCAGATTGCCCAGCATCTGTCTGCTCCTGCTATCCCTTGGCGACCTTCAGGTCGCCATACATGCCCCATTCGGCCCAGGATCCGTCATACAGCGCATGGTCGCGCTTGCCGATGCGTTCCAGCGCAAGGTTCAGGATCGCGGCGGTCACGCCCGACCCGCAGGTCGTGATCGCGGGCTTGTTCAGATCGACACCGGCGGCCTCGAAGACGCGCCGCAGCTCGTCCGGCGGCAGCATCGTGCCGTCGGCATTCAGCAAGGTGCGGTAATGCACGTTGCGCGAATTGGGAATATGGCCCGCGCGCAGCCCCGGGCGCGGTTCGGGCACATCGCCGCGAAAGCGTTCGGGGCTGCGGGCATCGATGATCTCGTGATCGCCCAGTTTCGAGGCGGCCGCGACCTGCGTGACATCCTTGACCAGTTGCGCCTGGCGGCTGACCGTCATGTGGCGATCACGCAAGACCGGAGGCATGTCTTCGACGGGGCGGCCCTCGGCCTGCCATTTGGGGAAACCGCCGTCCAGCACCGCGACATCGGTCTTGCCCATCAGGCGGAACAGCCACCAAACGCGCGCGGCCGAAAACAGCCCCGCGCCGTCATAGACCACCACCTGGTGCCCATCGCCCACACCCATCGCCCGCATGCGCGAGACGAACTTTTCGGGTGGCGGGGCCATGTGCGGCAGCGATGACCGGTGATCGGAAATCTCGTCGATATCGAAGAAGCGGGCACCGGGAATATGCGCGGCCTCGTATTCCGCGCGGGCATCACGGCCCATGTCGGGCAGATACCAGGAAGCATCGAGTATCCGAAGGTCGGGATCCTTCAGATGCGCGGCCAGCCAGTCGGTCGAGACCAGCGTTCTGGGATCGTCAGCGGACATGGGCGGCCCCCCTGCTGCGCGGGCGCCTGTGGTGGCGCCGGACAAGTCTGCCCTTGCATTAACCGGCGGGCAGGGGGCTTCGCAAGGCCGATCTGGCCTATCCGTGCTGCTTCAGCAGGCGCTGCTTCTGGCGGTTCCAGTCGCGCTTGGCCTCGGTTTCGCGCTTGTCGGCCTTCTTCTTGCCCTTGGCGATGCCGATCTTCAGCTTCACGATGCCCTTGTGGTTGAAATACATCACCAAGGGCACGAGCGTCATGCCTTCGCGCGCGGTCGCCGCCCACAGGCGTGCCAGTTCGCGCTTCTTGACCAGCAGCTTGCGCTTGCGGCGTTCTTCGTGATTGAAGATGCCCGCATGGGGCAGCGCGGCGATATAGGCGTTGATCAGCCATAGCTCGCCATCCTCGACCGAGGCATAGGAATCGGCGATGTTCGACTGGCCCGATCGCAGCGACTTGACCTCGGAGCCGGTCAGGACGATGCCTGCCTCGAGGTCGTCCTCGATGAAATAGTCGAAGCGCGCGCGGCGGTTCTCGGCGATGATCTTGTAATTGGGGTTCAGTTTCTCGGCCATGGCCCGCATCAGATAGGTCAGCGCGAACGCGGTGTCCATAGAGCCCACGCGCCCTTTTGCTTGTGCGGGTCTGCCCGTATCCTGAATCGTGGGAAAGGGAAAACGATGATCCTGCAGCTTGCCGTCGGAACCGGACTGATCCTTTTGACCGTATTTGTCGCCGGGCTGGCCTTCTGGGCGGTCGAGACCGCCATGCTGCGCGCCCAGGACTGGTTCCTGCGCGAACCGCACGGCCTGCGCCTTTCGATCGGGCTTGGGGTCGCGGTCGTCTGGGTGCTGGGCGTGATCACGGCCTCGGTCTGGATCTGGGCGATCGCGTTTCGACTTCTGGGCCTGTTCGCCACGATGGAGGGGGCGGTCTATTTCGCGCTGGTCGCCTTCACGACGCTGGGCTTTGGCGACATCCTCTTGCCGGTGGACTGGCGGCTTCTTGGGGGGCTTGCAGCGGCCAACGGTCTGCTGATCATGGGCTTTCTGACCGCGATGCTGGTCGAGATCATGCGCAACGTGCGGGTGCGCCAGCTGGAAACCCGCCGCAAGCGGGGCTAGTCCTTGGCCGTCGGGCGCAAGGCAGAAGGGAAGAACGGCATGATCCTGGGGGTGGGGACAGACCTGGCCAATATCGACCGCATTGCCTCGGTCCTCGAGCGCTATGGCGACCGGTTCCGCAACCGGGTCTTTACCGAGGAAGAACAGCGCAAGGCGGCATCGCGCCATGACGAGGCCGGCACATACGCCAAGCGATGGGCCGCCAAGGAAGCCTGCTCGAAGGCGCTGGGCACCGGGTTGCGCATGGGCATCGCGTGGCGGGACATGGCCGTCTCGAACCTGCCGACGGGGCAGCCGGTGATGCGGCTGACCGGCTGGGCGGCCAGAAGGCTGGCCGAGATGACTCCGCCCGGGCACGAGGCGATCGTTCATGTCAGCCTGACTGACGACCATCCCTGGGCGCAGGCCTTCGTGCTGATCGAGGCCCGGCCCCTGGCTTCGGACATGCGGGCATGATGTGACGCGACGCGTGCTTGACTTTTCCTGTCCGGCGCGCCCATGAAACACCGCAACCAAGGATCGGGGCAGGCTGACATGGCGGAAAAGAAGGAAGGCATCGTCGAGACGATCAAGACGGTGATCTGGGCGCTGTTGATCGCGGGCGTCTTTCGCACGCTGTTCTACCAGCCCTTCTGGATTCCGTCCGGTTCGATGAAGGACACGTTGCTGATCGGCGACTTCCTGTTCGTCAACAAGATGGCCTATGGCTATTCCCGCTATTCCTGCCCCTTTGCGATCTGTCCGATCGAGGGACGAATCTTCGCACGCGAGCCCGAGCGCGGCGACGTCGTGGTCTTTCGTCACCCCGGAACGGGCGCCGATTTCATCAAGCGCGTGATCGGCCTGCCGGGAGACACGATCCAGCTGCGCGACGGGATCGTCTATCTGAACGGCCAGGCTCTGCCGCAAGAGGATGCCGGCCTGTTCGAGGAGATCAAGGAGCCCCAGGGGTCTCAGCGCAACATCCCGCAATGTGCCAATGATCCGGTGGGTATCGGGGGCATCTGCATCAAGGAACGCAAGCGCGAGACCCTGCCCAACGGGCGCAGCTATGACGTGCTGAACATCCGCGACAGCTTTGCGGACAATACCCCGGTCTTTACCGTTCCGCCCGGGCATTACTTCTTTCTTGGGGACAACCGCGACAACAGCCAGGACAGTCGCTTTGCCCGGCCGAATGGCGTGGGCTTCCTTCCGGCGGAATACCTGATCGGCCGCGCGGACCGCATCATGTTTTCGTCGGCGGGGCGGTCGCTTTTCTTCTTCTGGACATGGCGCCCCGACAGATTCTTCAAGGCGGTGGAATAGACCGGTGAAGCTGTCAGCCGACATTGCCGCCTTTTCCCGCCGGCTGGGGCATCAGTTCCGCCGCCCCGAGCTGCTGACCCGGGCGTTGACCCATGCTTCGCTGTCCACGCCCTCGCGACCCGACAACCAGAGGTTGGAGTTCCTCGGCGATCGTGTCCTGGGCCTGGTCATGGCCGAGGCATTGCTGGCCGCCGACCGTCAGGCGACCGAAGGCCAGCTGGCCCCACGCTTCAACGCGCTGGTGCGCAAGGAAACCTGCGCCGCCGTGGCGCATGAAATCGGTCTGGGCGAGGTTCTGAAGCTTGGCAGGTCCGAGATGATGTCGGGCGGTCGGCGCAAGGAGGCGCTGCTTGCCGATGCGATGGAGGCCGTCATCGCGGCGGTGTATCTGGATGCGGGTTTCGAAGCGGCGCGCGACATGGTTCTGCGTCTCTGGGGCGATCGGATCGGTCAGGTCGAAAGCGACGCCCGCGATGCCAAGACGACGCTGCAGGAATGGGCGCAGGCCCGCGGCATGACGCCGCCGCGCTACCAGGTCGTCAACCGCGAAGGGCCGGACCACGAACCGACCTTCACCATTCAGGCCGAGTTGCAGGATGGGCGCAGCGCGCGGGCCGAGGCGCGGTCGAAGCGCGCCGCCGAACAGGCAGCGGCGCAGGCCCTGCTGGCGCAGGTACAGAAGGGCGCCTGAGCCGGTGCATGCCCCTGTGGGCGGATGGGGCAGGAACGGGCTGGCCGCGCGGCCGGCTTTGGGGTAAACCCCGCTTCTGATCAGCCGGGAACATCGACAACCATGACCACACGCGCCGGATTCGTCGCCCTTATCGGAGAGCCCAATGCGGGCAAGTCCACCCTGCTCAACCGCATGGTGGGGGCGAAGGTATCGATCGTCACGCACAAGGTGCAGACGACCCGCACCCGCATTCGCGGCATCGCCATCGAGGGCGAGAGCCAGATCATCTTCGTCGATACGCCGGGCTTGTTCCGTCCGCGCCGCAGACTGGACCGTGCCATGGTGGCCGCGGCCTGGGGCGGCGCCACGGATGCCGAGATCGTCGTCCTGCTGGTCGAGGCCCATCGCGGGCTGACGCCCGGCGTACAGGAAATCATCGACACCTTGCGCGAAAGACTTGCCCCGCATCAACGCGTGGTCCTGGCCATCAACAAGATCGACCGCGTCAAGCCCGAGACCCTGCTGCCCTTGTCGCAGAAACTGAACGAAGCCTTCCCGTTCGAACGCACCTTCATGATCTCGGCCGAGAAGGGGCGCGGCGTGCAGGATCTCAAGGCGTGGCTGGCGCGCGAGCTGCCCGAAGGGCCGTGGCTGTACCCCGAGGACCAGATCGCCGATCTTCCGCTGCGCATGATCGCGGCCGAGATCACGCGCGAAAAGCTGACCCTGCGCCTGCATGAAGAGCTGCCCTATCAGCTGACGGTCGAGACCGAAAGCTGGCAGGAACGCAAGGACGGCTCGGTGCGTATCGACCAGGTGATCTATGTGGCGCGCGATGGCCACAAGGGCATCGTTCTGGGCCACCGGGGCGAAACCATCAAGACGATCGGCCAGCTGGCCCGGGCCGAGCTGATGGAATTCCTCGGCCGTCCCGTGCACCTGTTCCTTCAGGTGCGCGTGCGGCCCAACTGGCAGGAAGAGCGCGAGCGTTTCGACGAAATGGGCCTTGATTACGACGAGGGCCGCGACGGATGACAGGCGTCGCCAATGGCGGGGATCCCGTGACGGCACGACTGACATCGGATTTCTGGGTCCGCGCCTATCTGGCGCGGCTTCAGGCCGCCAATCTGCCGGCCTATGTGCTGCGCAGGGGGGACCCGACGGCGGGCGCGATCGTGGTCAAGGTCGCAACGCTCGACGGTCGGGCAAGGCTATACCACCGGTCCTTTGACCTGATGACGGGCGCGCGCGCCTGGGTCGTCCTGGCCGAGGGAGCAGAGGCCGAGGTGGACGAGGCCATCGCCCGTCAGGCACGGTTCGATCCCGATCTGTGGGCGATCGAGGTCGAATCGCGCGACGGCCGCGCGCTGCTGGACGAAGAGGGCCTGGCCGATTGAGAAACTGGCCGACTGAGGGCCCGGCCGGCCTCACAGGTTTTCCTGCTGCGGCATGCCCAGGACGTGAAAGCCGCCATCGACATGGATGATCTCGCCCGTCGTGCATGAACCGTAATCCGAGCACAGATAGACCGCCGTGCCGCCGATGGCCTCAAGCGTGGCATTCTGGCGCAAGGGCGCGTTCTGTTCGGTATGGCGATAGGTCGCGCGCGCGCCGCCGATCGCCGCGCCCGCCAGCGTCCGCATCGGGCCAGGGCTGATCGCGTTCACGCGGATCTTCTGCGGCCCAAGGTCATTGGCCAGATAGCGCGTGGCGCTTTCAAGGGCGGCCTTTGCCACGCCCATGACGTTGTAGTTCGGCGTGACCCGGTTCGATCCCGCATAGGTCAGCGTGATCAGCGACCCGCCCTCGGGCATCAGCTCGCTGGCGCGCCTTGCGACGTCGATGAAGGAAAAGCACGAGATTTCCAGCGACCGCTTGAAGTTGTCGCGGGTCGTGTTGATGAAGCGGCCCGTCAGTTCGCTCTTGTCGGAATAGGCGATGGCATGGACCAGGAAGTCGATCCGTCCCCAACGCCGTGCGAGTGCATCGAAGCAGGCGTCGAGGCTTGCCTCGTCCGTGACATCGACATCGACAAGGAAATCCGACCCGACCGATGCGGCCAGCGGCTGGACGCGCTTGCCGAAGGCTTCGCCCTGATACGAGAAGGCCAGTTCGGCCCCCTCGCCGGCCAAGGCGCGCGCAATGCCCCATGCAATGGAATGGTCATTGGCCACGCCCATGACCAGCCCGCGCTTGCCCTTCATCAGATCGGCCATCGGTTCACTCCCGGAACTTGCTCATCACGAGCGTGGCATTGGTGCCGCCGAAGCCGAAGCTGTTCGACAGGACGGAATCCAGTTCGACCCCCTCGCGCAGTTCGGTGACGATCTCGCCTTCGTCGATGGCGGGGTCCAGTTCGAACACGTTGGCCGAAGCCGCGATGAAGTTGCCCTGCATCATCAGCAGGGAATAGATCGCCTCGTGCACGCCGGTCGCGCCCAGGCTGTGGCCGGTCAGCGACTTGGTCGACGATACCGGCGGCGTGCTGCCGCGGCCGAAGACGCGGCGGATCGCCTCGATCTCGGTCGTGTCGCCGACGGGCGTCGAGGTGCCATGCGCGTTGATGTAGTCGATCTTGCGGTCGGCTGGCAGGGTGGACAAGGCCAGCCGCATCGACCGTTCGCCGCCCTCGCCCGACGGGGCAACCATGTCATACCCGTCCGAGGTCGCGCCGTATCCTGTCAGCTCGGCATAGATCTTGGCGCCCCGGGCACGGGCATGTTCCAGTTCCTCGAGCACGACGACGCCCGCGCCGCCCGCGATGACGAATCCGTCGCGGTTGCGGTCGAAGGGGCGCGAGGCGGTCTGCGGCGCGTCGTTGTATTTCGAGCTCATCGCGCCCATCGCGTCGAACAGGCACGACAGGGTCCAGTCCAGCTCCTCGCCGCCGCCGGCAAAGACGATGTCCTGCTTGCCCATCTGGATCAGCTCGGCGCCGTTGCCGATGCAATGCGCGCTGGTCGAACAGGCGGAGGTGATCGAATAGTTCACGCCCTTGATCCTGAACGGCGTCGCAAGGCAGGCCGAGTTGGTGGACGACATGCAGCGCGTCACCATGAAGGGGCCCATCCGCTTGGGGCTGCCCTTTTCCATCACGATCTGATGCGCCTGGAAGAAGTTCGAGGTGGACGGCCCGCCCGAACCCATCACCAGGCCCGTGCGTTCGTTCGAGACCTCGTTCGGCTCGAGCCCCGAATCCTCGATGGCCTGGCGCATGGCGATGAAGTTGTAGGCCGCGCCGGGCCCCATGAAGCGCAGGTCGCGCTTTTCGATGTGATCTTCCAGTACGATCTGCGGCTTGCCGTGGACCTGGCTGCGGAAGCCATGTTCGGCATATTCGGGCGCAAAGACGATGCCGGACCGGCCGGCGCGCAGGCTGGCCTCGACCTCTTCGGCATTGTTGCCGATGGGCGAGACGATCCCGATCCCCGTGATTACGACGCGGCGCATCTGCGCTCTCCTTCTGTCTGTTGTGTCAGCTTTCGGACAGGGCGACCTTCATGTCCTTGACCAGATAGATGGTCTCGCCGTCGGCCTCGACCCGGCCGTCGGCCACGCCCATCGTCAGTCGGCGCGTCTGCAGCGCCTTGGTGAAATCGACATGATAGGTAAGCCGCTTGCGGTCGGGCCGGACCATGCCTGTCAGCTTGACCTCGCCCACGCCCAGCGCGTAGCCACGTCCCTTCCATCCGCGCCAACCAAGGTTGAAGCCGGTCAGCTGCCACAGCCCGTCCAGGCCCAGGCAACCGGGCATGATCGGGTTGCCGGGGAAATGGCATTCGAAGAACCACAGGTCCGGCGTGATGTCGAATTCGGCGACGACGTGGCCCTTGCCATGTTCGCCGCCATCGGCCGAAATGTCGGTGATGCGGTCGATCATCAGCATCGGCGGCGCGGGCAGTTGGGCATTGCCCGGGCCGAACAACTCGCCGCGCGCGCATTTCAGCAGGTCTTCCTTGTCAAACCGGGTCGGATAGTTCGCCATATGGCCTGTCCCTCTCGCCACCAACTTGCTGCCCCCTCTATCACCCGTTTCGGCCACAGGGCAAGGCTGCAGCGCGATGTCGTCCCGACGCCCGGCTTGTTGAAAAAGACAGCGTTGTCGGCCTATATGATTGACATGAGCGACGCATTCGAAAAAGACGCGATCAGTAATGATGCCGCCCGTCGGGGCACGGCGTGGCTTTCGCGCGCCGGTCTGCGCCCGACGCGGCAAAGGGTGGCGTTGGCCGCGCTGCTGGTTGGCGACGGGCAGGACCGGCACGTCACGGCCGAAAGCCTGCATGCCGCCGCCCATGCCGCGGGTGAACAGGTCTCGCTGGCGACGGTCTACAACACGCTGCGGGCCTTTTGCGAGGCGGGCCTGATCCACGAGATCTCCGTTGACGGGTCGCGCAGCTATTTCGACACGCGGCTTGACGACCATCCCCATTTCTTCTGGGAGGACGAAGGCCGTCTGGTCGATGCACCCGCCGAGGATCTCGAGATCGCGCGTCTTCCGCGCCTGCCCGACGGGGCCGAGTTGTCGCGCGTCGATGTCGTCATCCGCCTGCGCCGCACCTGACCGGCGCGACGGGGCGCGGCATTCAGAACCATTGGCCGGGCTCCATCAGGCCCAGCTCCATCAGCTGACGCGATGACCATTCGAACGGCACCGAATGGCTCCAAAGAAAGCTGTGGATATCATGGCGTGAGCCTGGATTGGTGCGCAGCGCCTTGGCGACCCGGAACGAGGCGATCGCCGCGGTCAGGTTGTGATGCCACGGGCAGGAATAGGTATTGTATTCCTGAATGTTGAACGTGTGGTCGGCCTGCAGGCGCAGGCCCTTTTGCGCCCGAAACAGCGCGATGCGGCTGATGCGCCTGCGGGCGGGTGGGATGTGTTCCTCGAACCGCCAGCGCAAACCGCCAAAGAAATCCAGCTGACGATCCAGCGGCTGGCCCGTGACCGGGTCGTTTCGCCCCAGCGCGTAATACCCGGTGCGATCCAGCATGGCCTCTTCCCGGCTGACGCCGTTGGGGTGAGCCGACAGGTCGCGCGCATAGAGATCGATGACATAGGTCAGCATCGCGTCGCGCCGCTCCTCGGCATGAAAGGTCAGCAGCTCGCCCACGCTGCGGGTCTCGCAGAAAGGGTAGAAAAGGTATTCCGCGTTGAAGCAGTAGTGCAGCCAGGTTCCCGCCGGCGCGGCATCGATGACGGTGTTGACCGTGTGAACCCATGCGCGTGGCGTCAGGGTGTCGTGCGTCACCCGGATGGCAAGCGACCCCACGGCCTCGGGCAGCGCGATCGGCGCGGGCACGAATGCGATGATCGCGCGGAAACCCGACCGCGAGAGGTGCAGCAGGGTCGAGGCAATTTCCACACTGTCCTCGACAAAGACCAACGCCACGGGGCCACGCGCCAGATGGGCACGCCCCTTGGCCACGAAATCGTCCAGCGAAGCGAACATTGTTCCCGTCATTGCGATCCTGATCGTTGCGCGCGTCCATCCGGCGGGGCGGGGCCAAGGTCGGGCAGGCCGCGGTCGAATGCAAGGGGCGGCAAACGGCCACCGACGGTCGCGCAATGCGTGTTGCGATTGAAGCGCGGGCCAGTTTGCGTTACATGCCGCGGGTCCGGCCCCGGAGGTATGACATGACCCAGACCAGGAAGCTCTTCATCAAGACCTATGGCTGTCAGATGAATGTCTATGACAGCGAGCGCATGGCCGAAGCCATGGGCGCCGAGGGCTATGTCACGACCGACCGGCCCGAAGAGGCCGACCTGATCCTGTTGAACACCTGCCATATCCGGGAAAAGGCGGCCGAGAAGGTCTATTCGGAACTGGGCCGTTTCAAGCCGCTGAAGGCCGCGCGCCCGGATCTGAAGATCGGCATCGCGGGCTGTGTCGCCCAGGCCGAGGGCGAAGAGATCATGCGTCGCGCGCCGATCGTCGATCTTGTCGTGGGGCCGCAAAGCTATCACCGCTTGCCGCGGCTGACGCGCGCGGCCGAACGCGGCGAGCGTCCGGTCGATACCGACTTTCCGGCCGAGGACAAGTTCGACCATCTGCCTGAACGCCCGGCCAGGACTATCCGCCCGACCGCCTTCCTGACCGTGCAGGAGGGCTGTGACAAGTTCTGTTCGTTCTGCGTTGTGCCCTATACGCGCGGCGCGGAAGTGTCGCGTCCGGTCGATCGCATCCTGCGCGAGGCGCAAGCGCTGGTGGACAAGGGCGTGCGCGAGATCACGCTGCTGGGCCAGAACGTCAATGCCTATCACGGCGCCGGTCCCGATGGCGACTGGACGCTGGCGCGGCTGGTGCGCGAACTGGCCCAGATCGATGGTCTGGAGCGGATCCGTTACACTACCTCTCATCCCAACGACATGAGCGACGACCTGATCGCGGCGCATGGCGAGGTGGACAAGCTCATGCCCTATCTGCATCTGCCGGTGCAGTCGGGATCGGACCGTATCCTGAAGGCGATGAACCGCAAGCACACGGCCGAAGGCTATGTCCGCCTGATCGAAAGGATCCGCGCGGCCCGGCCCGATATCGTCCTGTCGGGCGATTTCATCGTGGGTTTCCCGGGCGAGACGGACGCGGATTTCCAGGCGACGATGGATCTGGTGCGCACCGTCCGCTATGGCCAGGCCTATTCGTTCAAGTATTCGGCCCGGCCCGGCACGCCCGCTGCCGAGCGCGACCCGGTTGCGCCCGAGGTCGCGGATGCGCGGTTGCAACAGCTGCAGGCGCTGTTGTCCGAACAGCAGCGTGAGACCCAGGATTCCATGGTCGGGCGCGAGGTTTCGGTTCTGTTCGAAAAGCCCGGTCGCCTGCCGGGTCAGATGGTCGGCAAGTCCGATCACCTCTATGCGGTGCATGTCGTGACCGACGCCGCCGTGGGCGAGATCCGTCGCGTGCGCATCACCGCATCGGCGCCGCATTCGCTGGCGGGAGAGCTGATCTGACGCGCGGTGTCATGCTGGTGTGACCTTCGGCGGATTCCCTGTTTCCCGGGCCGGTGCGGCCCTGACGGGCTTGCCTTGCAGGCAAGACGGGGGCACCATTGGCCCAGGACGCCTGACTGAAGGAGACTTGCTTGGGCATCAGCGCCTTGACCCCGCCGCCGAATCCAGAGGATCTGCATGAAACCCTTCTGGAATTTTCCGACAACCGATTGCTGATCGACCTTTGCGGCGAGTTTGACCGCAATCTGGCCCAGATCGAGCATCAGCTGGGTGTCCATATCCTGCGACGGGGCAATCAGGTCGCCGTTGTCGGACCGGCGGATGCCCGCGCCCAGGCCGCGCAGGTCCTGCAATCGCTGTATGAAAAGCTTGAAACCGGTCGGCCCGTCGATGCCGGCGCGGTCGATGCCGCGATCCGGCTGGGCGGCGGACCCGATATGGGCGGCACCCTGGATCAGCAGCTGGAGATGTTCGCCGCGGGCCAGTTCGAGATCCGCACCCGCAAGAAGCATGTCGAACCCCGGACCGAGGCGCAGAAAGCCTATGTGCGCAATCTCTTCCGCCACGAGATGGCTTTCGGTATCGGGCCGGCGGGAACGGGCAAGACCTATCTGGCCGTTGCCGTCGGTGTGACCATGCTGATCGGCGGGCATGTGGACAAGATCATCCTGTCGCGCCCCGCGGTCGAGGCGGGCGAGCGTCTGGGCTTTCTGCCCGGAGACATGAAGGACAAGGTCGATCCCTACATGCAGCCGCTTTACGACGCGCTGAACGACTTTCTGCCGGCCAAGCAACTGGCCAAGCTGATGGAGGAGAAGCGCATCGAAATCGCGCCGCTTGCCTTCATGCGGGGGCGGACGCTGTCGAACGCCTTTGTGGTTCTGGACGAAGCCCAGAACGCGACGACCATGCAGATGAAGATGTTCCTGACGCGGCTGGGCGAAGGGTCGCGCATGGTGATCACGGGTGATCGCAGTCAGGTGGATCTGCCGCGGGGGCAGGTTTCTGGCCTGGCCGATGCCGAACGCATCCTGTCCAAAGTGGACGGCATCAGCTTCAATTATTTCACGGCGCGCGACGTCGTGCGTCATCCGCTTGTCGCCCGCATCATCGAGGCGTATGACGCCGAGGATGGAGCCACTGGTTGATACTGTCATCGAGGACGCGCGCTGGGAGACGCTGGGTCTGCCGGATCTGGCCGAACGCGTCGCGCGCATCGCCCTGGCCGAGCTGGGCCTGCCGGAGGCGGGCGTCGAGATCAGCCTGCTTGGCTGTGACGATGCACGCATCGCGCAGTTGAACGCCGATTTCCGGGGCAAGCCAAGACCGACGAACGTCCTGTCATGGCCGGCCGAAGAACGCGGCGCCGAAGAGGAAGGCGCCCTGCCCGCGCCGATCGCGCCCGACCCATTCGGCATGGGGGTGGAGCTGGGCGATATCGCCATCGCGTGGGACACCTGCGCGCGCGAGGCGGCCGAACAGGGCAAGACGATGCAGGACCATGTGACGCATCTTCTGGTCCACGGGCTGTTGCATCTTCTGGGTTACGATCACGTGCGCGATGGCGACGCCGAATTGATGGAGTCGACCGAAGTGCGGATACTTGCCAAGATGGGGATCGCGAACCCATATGACGCAGGGGATTGAGCCGGGGTCGCGCAAGGCCCCGGAATGGATGGAAAGGAACGATGGGCGAAACCTCTGACGGCTCTAGCGTGGCGCATGACGCGCATGACGAAACCGAAAGTCACGAACATCGCGGTTTTTTCGGCCGCCTGATCGAGGCCTTCACGCATTCCGAACCGACCGAATCCGAAAGCACCGAGAGATCGCATGACGAAACGCGCGATCCGGGCGCCCAGCTTCTTCCCGGCATCGGCAACCTGCGGCGGATGCGGGTGGGCGACGTGGCGATCCCCAAGGCCGAGATCGTTGCCGTGCCGGTGACTGCGACGCTTGAAGAGGTCGTCGAGGCCTTTCGCGAAAGCGGCTTTTCCCGTCTGCCGGTGTTCAAGGGGACGCTCGATTCGCCGCTGGGGCTGATCCATCTCAAGGACCTGGCGCTGCAGCAGGGCTTTGCCAATCCGCGTCCGCGTTTCGTGTTGCGCAAGATGCTGCGGCCCCTGCTGTATGCGCCGCCATCGATGCCGATCGGCGTCCTGCTGCAGAAGATGCAGACCGACCGCATCCACATGGCGCTGGTCATCGATGAATATGGCGGTGTGGACGGGCTGGTGACGCTCGAGGATCTGATCGAGACCGTGATCGGCGAGATCGAGGACGAGCACGACACCGCCGACGATGCGATGTGGCAGCTTGAAAAGCCCGGCCAGTACCTGGTTCAGGCGCGCGCGCCATTGTCCGAGTTCGAGGCCGAGATCGGCCTGCGCCTTGCCGACGAGGACGAAGAGGACGAGGTCGATACGCTGGGCGGGCTGGTCTTCATGCTGCTGGGCCGCGTACCTGCGCGCGGAGAGGTGATCCCGCACGAAAGCGGCGCCGAATTCGAGATCGTCGAGGCCGATCCCAGGCGCATCAAGCGCATCCGCGTGCGTTTGCCCAAGGGTTCTGCCTGATCGGCCATGATCGCGCGTCTGTCCGCCCCTTTTCGTCGCGATGCGCGGCCCCCGGCGGCACGATTGCTGGGCGCAATCCTGTGTGGCGCAGGCATCGCCATGGGGCAGGCACCTTGGGGGGCCTGGTGGCTGGCTCTGATCGGCCTTGGGGCCCTGGCCGTACTGATCCTGGCCGAGACGCGCCCGGTCCGGGCCGCCTGGCTGGGCTGGGCGGGCGGCGTGGGCCATTTTGCCGCTGCGATGTTCTGGATCGTCGAGCCGTTCCTTGTCGATCCCGACACCTATGGTTGGATGGCGCCCTTTGCGCTGGTTTTCACGGCAACGGGTCTGGCGCTGTTCTGGGCCTTTGCGGGGTGGATGTCTGCCCTCTGGCCGGGCCGGGCGTGCCGCGCGATGGGATTGGTGCTGGGCTTCGGGCTGGCCGATCTGGCGCGCAGCTATGTGCTGACCGGCTTTCCCTGGGCCCTGATCGGTCATGTCTGGATCGATACGCCGGTGGCGCAGCTTGCGGCCTGGTTCGGGCCGGTGGGGCTGAGCGTGCTCACGGTTGCTGTCGTGATTCTTCCGCTTGGGGCGCGCGACTGGTCCATGCGCGGGCTCGTTACCATCCCGTCCGTTGCGGTTCTGGCGCTTGGCTGGTCTCTTGGCCTGTGGCGGCTGGCTTTGCCGGAAGTGCCGCGCGATCGACCGATCCATGTTCGTCTGGTCCAGCCGGATGCCGAGCAGCATCTGAAATGGCGCGCCGACATGTGGCGTCTGTTCCTCGATCGCCAGATGGCGCTGAGCGCGAAACCCTCGGCCGTGGCCCTGGACCTGATCGTCTGGCCCGAGACGGCCGTGCCCTTCCTGCTGGACGGGGCCGAGCCGTTCTTCGAACGCCTGGCCGGCGCCACGGGTGGCGTGCCCGTTGCCGTCGGCATCCAGCGCGAGATCGGCGCGCGGTTCTACAACAGCCTTGCCTTTGCCGACGGTGCGGGGCGTGTCATCGATGTCTACGACAAATGGCATCTGGTGCCCTTCGGGGAATATGTGCCCCTGGGCGATGCGCTGGCCGCGTTCGGTCTGACGGCCTTCGCCGCGCAGGAGGGGAATGGCTATAGCCCCGGCCCGGGGCCGCGCCTGATCGATCTGGGCCGCGCCGGCCGGGTCTTGCCGCTGATCTGCTACGAGGCCGTGTTCCCCCAGGACGTGCGCGCCGCGGGTGATCGGCCCGACTGGATCCTGCAGGTCACCAATGACGGCTGGTTCGGCAAGATCGCCGGTCCGTATCAGCACCTGGCACAGGCCCGGCTGCGCGCGATCGAACAGGGACTTCCCTTGTTGCGTGCGGCCAATACCGGCATCAGCGCAGCGATTGACGGCAGGGGCAGGGTGATCGACGCCCTTCCCCTGGGCGCGATCGGCGCGATCGATGTTGCTGTTCCGGCGGCGCTGCCGCCCACGCCATATTCGCGCATGGGCGATTGGCCCATGGGCGCGTTGCTGGCGTTCTTGCTTGCGGCCCTTGCATGGCGGCGCAGCGCAAAGGTCCATTGACCCGACCCGGTTCGGCCGATAACCAGACATTCATCGAACCGCCACAACGGCTTCCTGGCGTGGCGGGGATCATTCAATGGAGCACTCTTCATGGCACGTCCCAACTTCGTCTTCACCTCCGAAAGCGTTTCGGAGGGCCACCCGGACAAGGTCTGCGACCGTATCTCGGATGCGGTTCTCGATGCCTTCCTGGCCGAGGATCCCAATGCCCGCGTGGCCTGCGAAACCTTTGCCACGACAGACCGCGTCGTGATCGGTGGCGAGGTGCGCGGGCCGGCCAGCGTGATCCAGAGGGTCGAGGAAATCGCGCGCGCCTGCGTGCGCGACATCGGTTACGAACAGGATGGTTTCCACTGGGCAAACATGAAGGTGGACAGCTACCTGCATGCCCAGTCGGCCGATATCGCCCGCGGTGTCGATGGTGACGAAGCCCGGGGCGAAGGCGCCGGCGATCAGGGGATCATGTTCGGCTATGCCGTGGACGAAACGCCCGAACTGATGCCCGCCCCGATCCTGTATTCCCACGCGATCCTGCGTCGTCTTGCGCAGGCGCGCAAGAGCGGCGAGGCCCCGGACCTGGGCCCCGACGCCAAGACGCAGCTTTCGATTCGCTACGAGGACGGCCGCCCGGTCGAGGTGACCTCGCTGGTGCTTTCGACCCAGCATCTGAACCCGGACCTGACGTCGCAGGACGTGCGCGCCATCGTCGAACCCTATGTCCGCGAGATCCTTCCCGAAGGCTGGTTGACCGACGCGACCGTCTGGCATGTCAATCCGACGGGCAAGTTCGTGATCGGCGGGCCGGACGGGGATGCCGGCCTGACGGGGCGAAAGATCATCGTCGATACCTATGGCGGCGCCGCGCCGCATGGGGGCGGGGCGTTCTCGGGCAAGGACCCGACCAAGGTCGACCGCTCGGCGGCCTATGCGGCACGCTATCTGGCCAAGAACATCGTGGCGGCCGGTCTGGCCCGGCGCTGCACCCTGCAGCTGTCCTATGCGATCGGCGTGGCGCACCCCCTGTCGATCTATGTGAACACCCATGGCACGGGCGAGATCGACGCCGCGCGAATCGAACAGGCGATCCCGCAGGTGATGGACCTGACCCCACGCGGCATTCGCACGCATCTGGGCCTGAACCGGCCGATCTATGAACGCACCGCCGCCTATGGCCATTTCGGCCGTGAGCCCGAATCAGATGGTGGCTTCAGCTGGGAACGGCTGGACCTTGTCGAAGCCCTGCGCAAGGCCGTTTAAGGCTGCCGCCCAAGCCATTTGGGGAGAAGAAGATGGCAAAGACCGATGTTTCCGGCCTGACCCAGCTGGGTGCCAAGGCCGAGATGCCGAAATCGCCCGAGGAGGCAATCCTTGAAAAGGTGCCCGCGTCGAATTCGGGCCTGAATTACGTCGTGCGCTTCACCGCGCCGGAATTCACCTCGCTGTGTCCGCTGACGGGTCAGCCCGATTTCGCCCATATCGTGATCGACTACATTCCCGGCGAATGGCTGGTCGAAAGCAAGAGTCTGAAGCTGTTCCTGCATTCCTTTCGCAATCATGGCGCCTTTCACGAAGACTGCACGATCGAGATTGCAAAGCGGCTGGTCGATCTGCTGAACCCGGTCTGGCTGCGGATCGGGGCCTATTGGTATCCGCGTGGCGGGATTCCGATCGACGTCTTCTGGCAGACGGGATCCGCGCCCGAAGGGGCGTGGATTCCCGACCAGGGCGTCGCCCCCTATCGCGGCCGCGGCTAGGCGCTGATCAGCCGACCGCCTCGGGAAAGGGCCTGATCGCGATACCGGCCCGTGTCAGCCGCGCGGCGATCGTTTCGGCCATTCGCAAGGCGTCGGGTGTGTCCCCGTGCAGGCAGATCGTGTCGATCCGGCAGGGGATGCGCCCGCCGCCATGCGTGATGATGGCGCCCGTGTCCAGCATCTGCAGGACACGGTCCGCGGCGCGATCGGGGTCATGGATGACGGCCCCGGCCCGACGGCGGTCCATCAGCGTGCCGTCATCCTCATAGCTGCGATCGGCGAAGATCTCGAACGCGGTCGGGCAGCCCAGTTCCTGCGCCGCGCGCGCCTGAGCGGTGGCCGCCATGGCCATGATCGTGATGCCCGGCGCGGCCTTCAGCGCCGCCTCGAAACAGGCCTGCGCCAGCGTTTCATCGGTCGCGGCCATGTTGGCCAGCGCCCCGTGCAGCTTGACATGGCGCAGCCGTGCGCCACAGGCCGCCGCGATCCCGCGCGCCGCGCCGACCTGATAGGCCACCAGGTTGGCGATGCTGGCGACTGGCATGTCGATCCGCCGCCGGCCAAAGCCCTGCAGATCGGCGAAACCGGGATGCGCGCCGATGCCGACGCCCCGTTCGGCGGCCATGCGCATCGTGCGCGCCATCGTGTCCCAGTCGCCCGCATGCATTCCGCAGGCAATATTGGCCGAGCTGACGATATCCAGAAGGGCATCGTCGTCGCCCAGTTTCCAGGGGCCAAAGCCCTCTCCCATGTCGGCGTTCAGATCAATGGAACGGATCATTGTCGGTCGCCTTCCAGTTCATCGCCAGCGGTCACACCGCTGATCAGCTGATAGGACAGCAGGTCCGGGATTGTCGCCGGATCGCGCAGCAAAGGGAATGTCTGGCGGGCAAGTTTCCCGATCCGCGCGCGTTCGGCGCGTTCGATGGCGATGGCCGCCGCCCGGTCGACAAGCGCAAACCGCAGGACCGTCCCCGGCGCAGCCTGCGCGATCCGGGGCAGATCGGCAGGCAGGACCGTTCCGATCCGGGGATAGCCGCCGGTCGTCTGGCATTCGGCCATCAGGACATAGGGCGTGCCGTCGCCCGTGATCTGGATGTCGCCCGGAATCACGATTTCCGACAGGATCGTCAGCCCCGCGGCACTGCCAAAGCCCGGCCCGTCGGGCAGCAGACGCAGCCCCATCCGGTTGCCGCGATTGTCCCGCCGCAAGGGTTCTTCCGTAAAGCGCCTCAGCGTGTCGGAATCGAAAAGATGCGTCTGCGGTCCGGCGACCATGCGCACGGTCCCGCCGCCAAGGCGATCGGCCGGGCGCAGGCCAAGACCCACCCTGTCGGGCGTCGGGTCATCGCCCACGGCTAGTATCTGGCCCGCCGCGACCGGCGCGCCGATCCCGGCGGCAAGATGAGCCGAGCGCGACCCCCGGAAGATCCCGGTGTCGATCCCCCCGCCCACGGACAGATAGCCATAGACTCCCTTCGTTGCGGAACCGATCGTCAGGCGCGCGCCCCGTGGCAGCTTGTGGCAGGCATTCCACGCAACTGCAGCGCCGTCGATCCGCGCGGCCATCGGCGCGCCGGTCAAGGCGATCCGCAGGTCGCGCATGGCTTCGAACTCGCCGCCAATGCCGGCCATCTCGATGGCCGCCAGCCGGGGCGAATGCCCAAGAAGCGCCGCGCCTTCATGCAGGGCCAGCCTGTCCATCGCGCCACCGCGCGAAAGGCCGAATTCCATGTAGCCCGGCCGGCCCATGTCCTGGACGGTCATGCCGGGGCCCGCGCGCAGGACAAGCAGGCCGCTCATGCGATCGGCTCCACCGTGGCGCCTCCGTCCGGGCCGCTTTCGCACAGGGACGGATAGGTTTCGGCTGGTGCCGGGACGAAAAGCACCTCGTCTCCGGCGCGCAGCACGAATGGCTGATCCGAATCCGGCCGGAAGGCGCGAAAGGCGGTCTGTCCGACATGACGCCACCCGGTCGGAGTCGATACGGAAAACAGCACCATCTGCCGGATCGCCACGCACAGCGCGCCGACGGGCACGCGGTCGGTCAGCCGGGTCTGGCGCGGGATGTCCCATTCCGCGGAAAGTTCGCCCAGATAGGGTTGGCCGGGCGCAAAGCCGATGGTCTGCACGCGCAGGCGGGTCCGCGTGATCGACCGGATCGCGGCTTCGACCGTCATGCCGGCCGCCTGCGCGGCCTCGGCCAGCTGCGGGGCAAGGGCCGGATCGAAGATGCAGGGGATACGCCAAAGACGCCGCCCCTTGGGCAGCTCGGCGCCGTACCAGTCGCGCGACGCCAGTAAGGCGCAAACGGCCTGTTCGGCTTTCGCCGGGTCGAATCCTTCCGGGTCGAACCGCAGATAGACCGAGGCAAGGCTGGCGGCGGTTTCGGCCAGCCCTTGCAATCCGGCAGACTGGACCGCCGCGCGAAAGGAAAGCGCCGCGCGATTTGCAGTTTCCCCAAGCCGATCGCCAAAGCTGACCAGCAGCCCATCGACGCCCAGAGGCGCCAATCGTGGCCATGAACGACCATCCGTGGAAGGCAGATGACAAGGGGAGGAGCTGGGCGGTGAACTCATCGCACTGGGCTGTCCTGGATCTTCCGGCCGGGCATCGTGCCCACAGTCTTGGCAGGTTTTGCCGCGGATTTCATCCGCGATTTTCGCGGCCATCGCTGGGGGCTTGCGCGCGACCATCGCGCCTCGCCCGGCATTCATGCGCATTGGCAGGGGCAGATCGGTTTGGGTGCGGTGCGGGAAGTGCCATCCTGGGCCGTCACGCGGGTATTCATTCGGGGCTTCGGGGGGCTTCGGGCCTGATGCGGGTGTCAGGCGCGCGGGTCGGTATCGTGCGCCGGGCTGCACGCCTTGCCGCGCCGGGAAACCGCTTTGCCCGATGCCAGGCCTCGGGCTATTCTGCCGGTCCCGGGTGTCGACACGCGCGGATGACCCGGGTGGGCCGCGGTCCAGACGAGAATGGCCCAAGGCGAGGGGAGGAGCGCGCTGATGGACGAGACCTTTACCCGGCGGCGGGTTCTTGGCGCAGCGGTGGCGGCCCTGGTCGTCAGCCCGGTGCGGCCCGCGCGTGCCGCCGGCATCTTCCGCCTGGGCCTGACGCCGGTTTTCCTGGACAACGACGCGGCGGTGATCGATGGTCTGCGGCTGGCCCTGTCACGCTTGATGGGGCGCGAAATCGAACTGGTCCAGCGCCGGACCTACGAAGAAGTCACCGGACTGCTGCTGGAAGGCGCACTGGATGCGGCATGGCTGTGCGGTTATCCCTATCTGCAGCACGCAAGTGCGTTGGAGCTGGTAGCCGTTCCCGTCTGGCGTGGGCGGTCGCTTTACCAATCCTATCTGATCGCCGGGGCCGATGATCCGGCCGCCGGGTTGCCGGATCTGCGCGGCGCGCTGCATGCCTTTTCGGACCCGGATTCGAATTCGGGCTATCTCGTGACCGTTACCGATCTTCGTCGGATGGGCGAACGGGTCGAAACCTTCTTTGCCCGCGCGATCTTTACCTATGGCCATCGCAACGTGGTGCGGGCCGTGGCGAACGGGCTGACGCGCTCGGGCAGCGTGGACGGATATGTCTGGGAGGCGCTGGCGAAGATCGAACCGTCCCTGACAGAGCGCACGCGGGTCATTGCCCGGTCGGAATGGCTGGGATTCCCGCCGATCTGCGCGCGGGCCGGATCGGCGGGGGCCGAGCCGGTCGAGGCGCTGCGCAAGGCATTGCTGACCATGGCCGAAACGCCCGAGGGACAACGGGCATTGTCTGCCCTTCAGCTTGACGGGTTCGAACCGGCCGACCCTTCGCTGTTTGACGGGATTGCCGCGCGCATGGCGGATCTGGAGCGCTGAGAGATGCGGCTTTGGCGTCATCTGCCCTTGTCCCTGCGCCTGCCGCTTCTGGCCGCGGCGATGATGGTGCTGGTGGGCGTCGTCGCTTCGCAACAGGTCCTGCGCGCGCTGACGCGCGTTCAGGATGCCCGCGTGCGCGAACTCGCCCAGATGCATGTCGAGGGGCTTTCGGTTGCGCTGGGGCCGCTTGTCCTGCGGCGCGACATCTGGGAGATCTATGACACGCTTGACCGTGCCTCGAAGGGCAGTGAGGGGCAGCGGATGGTTCTGACGGTCGTTGCGGATGAAACCGGGCACGTTCTGGCAGCGACCGACCCGCGAAAGGTGCCCGTGGACAGCTTGATCTCCGATCTGGCGCGGGGCGCCGCGGCGCCCGGCGACCTGACAGTCGGCTCCAGCAGTCCGATCCTGCGACTGGGAGCGCCGTTGGTCTATCAGGGCCGGACGGTCGGGACGATCGTCAGCGAGCTGGACGTATCGGACCTGATCGCCGAGCGCCGTCATGCGCTGGTGATACTGGTGGTGGGCAATGCGCTGGCCACGCTGGTACTTGCGGTGGCCGGCTATGTGGTGCTGCGGCGTATGCTGCGGCCGCTCAGCGCGATCGCCACGCAAATGGCCGATACGTCGGGGCGGCCGCACCCGATTCCGCAAGCAGAGATCCCCGAAGGCGACGACGAGCTGACCCGCCTGGCCCAGACCTACAATGCCATGACCGCAGCCATTGCGGCCAAGGCCGAAGCCGAACGCCGTCTTGCGGAACGCGAGCGATTCGTGGCTCTGGGGCGGCTGTCGTCGTCGCTTGCGCACGAGATCAACAACCCCCTGGGCGGGCTTCTGAATGCGACCGACACGATCCGAAGCTTTCCCGACCGGCCGGAGATCGTGCTGCAATCGGCCGAGCTTCTGGATCGTGGCCTGCGGCATCTGCGCGACGTGGTGCGCGTGACCCTGGATCACAACCGGGTCGATCATGGCGGCCGAAATCTGCTGCCCGAGGACTTCGAGGACCTTCGTGCGCTGATTCAGCCCGAGATCGCCCGACTGCAGCAGCGGCTTGACTGGTCGGCAAGCATTCCGGCCGCCGGCGTGGCGGTTGCCGCCGGGCCGGTCCGTCAGATCGTGTTGAATCTCATCCTCAATGCCAGCGCAGCTGCAGGGCAGGGAGGCCATGTCGGCATGTCTGCAAGTGTCGATTCGAAAGGGCTGGATATCGAGATCACCGATACCGGGCCGGGCATGTCGCCTTCGGCGCTGGACCGCCTGTTGACGGATGCGCCGCTTGCCCCGGGCGGCGGGGTCGGACTTCGGCTGGCCCGAGAACTTGCCATGCGGCTTGGCGGCCGCATCTTGCATGAACGCCGAGAAGGCGTCACCCGTATACGGTTGCACGTCGAACTTGGGGGACAGGCGGCCGATGCTGCATGAACGGCGAATCGTCCTGGTCGAGGACGACGAGATCATGGGGGCCTCGCTGGCTCAGAGACTGACACTGGAGGGTGCCGAGGTGCAATGGCACCGCCGGATCGCGCGCGCCCTTCCCGCCATTCGCACGCCGCGCCGCCCGATCGACGCCGTGGTTTGTGACATTCGCCTGCCCGATGGCACGGGCGAGCAGCTTTACACGAGGTTGATCGGAACCTCGGCCCCGCCGCCATTCCTGTTCATCACCGGTCAGGGCGATGTCGCCCAGGCCGTGCGGCTGATCCGATCCGGCGCAGCCGATTACATCACCAAGCCCTTCGAGATGCGAAGGTTTCTGGAAAAACTGGCGCGGGTCATGCAGCCGCGCGATCACGGGGCGGCGTTCGAACAGACGGGGATCAGTGCAATGGCCCGTGCCGTTGACCGTCAGGCGGCCGAACTTGCCCGGACGGACCAGCCGCTGATGATCCGGGGATTGTCCGGGCTTGGCAAGGTGCGCCTTGCCAGGCAGATCCATCAGTCTTCGGATCGTCGGGCAGCGCCGCTGATCGTGCTGGATGCGCTGCGCGAGGAGATATCACCTGCCGCGATGGATGATGCATCCCGCCGGGCAGGTGAAGGCACGCTGTTGATCGTTGGCATCGGCCGGCTGTCACTGTCCACGCAGGACAGGCTGGCCGAGCTGTTGCGCGGTGCGGCCTTTCGCCTGGTCGCGACCGCGGGAATGGGGCTTGAGGCGCGCGTGGCCGATGGCGGATTTCGGGCCGATCTTTTCGATCTGCTATGCGCCCATGCGATCGTGATCCCGCCATTGTCAGAGCGGCCCGAAGACGCGGTCTGGCTGGCCGTGCGCTTGTTTGCCGCGCTGAATGACGGGCGTCGGGCCGGTCTTGCCGATCCGACGATCGAGGCCATCCGTACACATGACTGGCCGGGAAACGGCCGGGAGCTGCGCGCGCGTCTCACGCGGGCGATCGAATCGTCCCGCGAAAGTCTGATCCTGCCCGTCGATCTGTTTCCCGAACGGCTTGCAGCCGACGACGTCAAACCCCTGTCCGAGGTCCGCGAGGCCGCCGAGCGGGCGCATATCGCGGCGGTTCTGGCGCGCACAGGCGGACAGGTTGGCGAGGCGGCGCGTCTGCTGCGCATCTCGCGAACGACGTTGTGGGAGAAGATGCAGAAATTCGGGCTGTGATCCGCGCCGCCCTGTTCGGAAATCCGAACGCGGGAATTTAATTCTGAAAATCAATTTTTTGCCGCATCGCAGAGACGTCAGGCGCGGTGTCGCGCGAAACCGGGTGCCCCCTTAAACTTGTGTGAGCAGACAACAAGGGAGGAGACCCAGCCATGAAATGCAATCGGTTGGTCGATGTTGGCCGCCGCCAGTTCCTGCGTGGGGGCCTTGTGGCCACGGCAGGGGCTGCGGCCTCGACGGTCGTGGGGGCGGGCGAGGCCCGGGCCACGCCGGCGCTTGCGCAGGTCGAATACCCCTCGAACCGGCTCGCCAATGTGGCGGACCTCAAGGTCAACGAGCCGATGGACATCGCCTATCCCGATGCCGACAGTCCGGGGGTGCTGCTGAAGCTTGGCACCCCGGTCGAGGGCGGCGTCGGCCCCGATGGCGACATTGTCGCCTTTTCGGTGTTGTGTCCGCACAAGGGATACATCCTGTCCTATAGCGGCGAGGACCGCACATTGAACTGCCCCGGCCATTTCTCGCGCTTTGACGCCGAAGCGGGCGGACAGCAGATCTGGGGTCATGCGACCGAAAACCTGCCCCAGTTCGTCCTGCGCGTTGACGACAAGGGCGACATCTATGCCGAGGGCTGCACCGACCTGATCTTCGGTCGCATGTCCAACGTGCTGGCATAAGGGAGGAACCACAAGATGGCTTTCAAGCGACAGATCGATCGTTTGCCGATTCCGCCCGCCGATGCCAAGGTTCACAACGTGACCTGCCACTATTGCATCGTCGGTTGCGGCTACAAGGCGTATACATGGCCGCGCAACAAGCAGGGTGGAACGGCACCTGACCAGAATGCGCTGGGGATCGACCTTTCCCAGCAGCAGGGCGCGATGGGCGAATGGGCCTCGCCGTCGATGTACAACATCGTCAAGCAGAACGGGCAGGACGTGCACCTGATGGTGCTGCCCGATCAGGAATGCGTGGTGAACGGCGGCCTCGCCTCGATCCGGGGCTCGCGCATGGCCGAGAACCGGCCCTCCGAGGTCACGGGCACTCAGCAGCAGCGCCTGACCGACCCGCTGGTGTGGCGCTATGGCACCTGGCAGCCGACGACCTGGGATGATGCGCTGGATCTTGTCGCGCGCGTCACGGCGCGGATCATTGCCGAGGGCTCCGAGGACGATCTGGTCGTCTCGATGTTCGACCATGGCGGTTCTGCCGGCGGTTATGAGAATACATGGGGCACGGGCAAGCTGTATTTCGGCTCGATGAAGGTCAAGAATTGCCGGATTCACAACCGCCCCGCCTACAACTCCGAGGTGCACGCCTCGCGAGACATGGGCGTGGACGAGCTGAACTACGCCTACGAGGACTATCAGCTGACCGACACGATCTTCCTGATCGGCGGCAACCCGACCGAGACCCAGACCAACCTGTTCTTCAACCACTGGGTTCCCGGCATGCAGAACGGCGCGCGCGTCGTGATCGTCGATCCGCGGCGCAGCCTGACCGTTCAGCATTGCGAACAGGTCGCCGGACCGGAAAACGTGCTGCACCTGGCGATCAACGAAGGCACGGATCTTGCCCTTGCCAATGCGATCTTCACCCATATCGCCGATCAGGGCTGGGTGGACCGCGACTTCATCGAAAAGTCCACGTTCCGCGGTGATGTCGCCGTGGGCGAGGACGAAGCGCATCCCGCGCCGCTGGGATCCTTCGAAATGGCGGTCGAGAAGTGCCGCATCTCGGTGGACGAGGCGGCCGAGATCTGCGGTGTGCCCGCTGCGGACATCGTCAAGGCCGCGGAGTGGATTGCCAAGCCGCATGAGGATGGCACGCGCCGCAAATGCGTCACTGCCTATGAAAAGGGCGTGATCTGGGGCAACGACAACTATCGCACGATCGGCGCCCTGGTGAACATCGCTCTGGCCACCGGCAATATCGGTCGCGAAGGCGGTGGCGTCTGTCGTCTGGGTGGTCACCAGGAAGGCTATTTCCGTCCCTCCGACGCCCATGTCGGCCGTCCGCCGACCTATGTCGACCGGCTGCTGATCAATGGCGGCGGAAAGGTTCACCACATCTGGGCCTGCGACCATTACAAGACCACGCTCAATGCCAGCGAGTTCAAGCGCATCCACAAGAAGCGCGCGGACATGGTCAAGGACGCGATCGACGCCGCGGCCGGCAAGACGCGCGAGGAACTGGTCGATGCCATCGTGGATGCGGTGAACAGGGGCGGATTGTTCGTGGTGGATGTGGACATCATCCACAGCCAGATCGGTCAGAACGCCCACGTGATCCTGCCGGCGGCCGAATCCAATGAGATGAATCTCGCCTCGATGAACGGCGAGCGCCGTCTGCGGCTGTCGGAACGGTACATGGACCCACCGGGCCAGGCCAAGCCCGACTGCCTGATCGCGGCAGGCATCGCCCAGCACATGGAGCGTGTCCTGCGTGAAATGGGCAAGAACGAGTATGCCGACCAGTTCAAGGGCTTCGATTGGGAATCCGAAGAAGACGCCTTCATGGACGGCTATCACTCTGCCAATCCCGAAGTGACCTACGAGCGACTGCGCGCGATGGGCAACAACGGCGTTCAGGAGCCGGTCGTGGGCTTCGAGGATGGCAAGCTTGTCGGCACGCCCCGCCTGTATGCAGATGGTGTGTTCACCCGTCACGGGCGCGAGGACGGCAAGGCGCTGTTCTGCGGCGGCGCGTGGCGCGGCTGGCAGGCCGCCGGCAAGGAAGAGGAGAAGAAGAGCCATCGCTTCTGGGTCAATAACGGCCGCGCGAACATCTTCTGGCAGAACTGGTTCCTTGACCAGGAGAACGAGTTCGTCATGGACCGTTATCCCTATCCGTTCGTCGAGATGAACCCCGAGGACATGGCCGAACTTGGCCTGGTCGCGGGCGATCTGATCGAGCTTTACAATGGAAACGGGGCGACTCAGGGCATGGTCTATCCCACGCCGACGGCAAAGCGCGGCCATGTGTTCATGGTCTTCGCCAGCCCGATGGGCGCCCAGGGCAACATCGTCAACCCTGGCGTCAACGAGTTGGTCTTGCCGGATTACAAGCATGTCTGGGCCGACATCCGGAAGATCGCGGATGCGCCGAAAGAGGTAAAGGGTATTTCCTTCAAGTCGAAGGAAGTGGTGCTGTAAGGCGCGGATCCCGCTTTTGCGGGATCGCGGCCCGCCCCGGAAACGGGGCGGGCCTTTCCCATGCGTGCATCGGGTTGCGCTGCCTGGCCCATGATCCTTGAATCCTTGGATTCTTGACCCATATGCGGCCTGAATCGACGCTCCCGAACGCCGATCCGCACGGCGTTTCCGTCCCCGTAATGCGGATGCAAGTGAAGGAGGGCAGCAGATGAACGAGTCCGAATTTGGCAAATACAGGCTGCGCGAAGTGGCTGCCGTCTTTGACGACCTTGCCAGCCTTGACGCAGCCGTCGAGAAGTTGACACAGGAAGGTTTCAAGGACGGCGATTTCAACGTCATGGCGACCGATCAGACCGTGCGCGACAAGCTGTCCGAGCGGCTGGAGCCGGTCGAGAAACTGGCCGATGATCCAAGGGTTCCGCGCCGCGCCTATATTCCCAGACCGACGCGCAAGCTGATCGAATCCGCCGTCACCGGCCTGCCGATGTTTGCCCTGGGGCTGGGTGGCGCCCTTGGCGTTGTGGCCACGGGCGGGGCGGCGGCGCTGGCGCTTGCCGTGGCTGCGGCGGGCGGCGCTGCGGGCGCTGGCCTTGGGGCCTATCTGGCCGAAGCGCTGGAGGAGCGCCATGCCAGGCAGCTGGCAGAAGCGATGCAATCGGGCGGCATCGTGCTTTGGGTCGATACTCCCGACAAGGAGGCCGAGGAGACGGCCCTGCGCGTATTGAAGGAATCGGGCGCGCGGCACGTTCACGCGCACGAGATCGAACGCAGCTGGGGTCCCGAGGACATACCGCTGTCCGATTTCAACCCCGACCCCTTTCTGGAACCCGATCCGCATGTCTGACAGGCACGGGGCGACGCGGCCAGACCGCGTCGCCCTATGTCTTCTGCGGTCAAGGCGACGTTCGGTGAGGGGTAGGAGTGATCCGCGCCGGGCATGCTGATGCTGGAATGCCGACGCGCCGCTGCGCATGGCAGCGCCTGTCCCGCCGTGGGAAGATATTGATTTGCCGGGGAAAGCGCCTGGAGGCGGGTACCGGAATCGAACCGGTCTACACGGATTTGCAATCCGCTGCGTAACCTCTCCGCCAACCCGCCGGATCCAAGGCGTCGTCTGTCTATCGCGCGTTGCGGTGATGGTCAACGGGCTGAATGCTCTCGCAGCTTGCCGATTTTGCCACGGTGGTTGAGGCGAGAGCGCTTTTGCCCTATATCCTGCGCTTCGATTTTCGGGACAAGGCCAATGACCGACAAGAACGCGACGACGCCGATCCAGCCGGATGTGGTGACGATTCCCCGCAAGATGCCCGAATCGGGCAAGGTCAACATCGTCGGCCTGACGCGCGATCAGCTGCGCGAGGCCCTGATCCAGGCCGGCACGCCTGAACGCCAGGCACGCATGCGCGTGGGCCAGATCTGGCAGTGGGTCTATCATTGGGGCGTGCGCGACTTCGCGCAGATGACGAACCTCGCCAAGGACTACCGGGCCATGCTGGCCGAGCGATTCGAGATCGCCGTGCCCGAGGTCGTCACCCGTCAGATTTCGGCCGACGGGACGCGCAAGTATCTGCTGCGCATCGCCGGCGGGCACGAGGTCGAAGCCGTCTATATCCCCGAAGAGAACCGCGGCACGCTGTGCGTTTCCAGTCAGGTCGGTTGCACGCTGACCTGTACCTTCTGCCATACCGGCACGCAGCGGCTGGTGCGCAACCTGACGGCGGGCGAGATCGTCGGACAGGTCATGGTCGCGCGCGATGACCTGGGCGAATGGCCTGTCCCCGGCGCGCCGAAGAACGAAACCCGGCTTGTCTCGAACATCGTGCTGATGGGCATGGGCGAACCGCTGTACAACTTCGAGAACGTTCGCGACGCGATGAAGGTCGTCATGGATGGCGAGGGGCTGTCGCTCTCGCGCCGTCGCATCACGCTGTCCACCAGCGGCGTCGTGCCCGAGATCGCCCGCTGTGCGACCGAGATCGGCTGTCAGCTGGCCGTCAGCTTTCACGCGACGACCGATGAGGTCCGTGACAAGCTGGTGCCAATCAACAAGCGATGGAATATCGAAACGCTTCTGAACGCCCTGCGCGAATATCCGCGCCTGTCGAATTCCGAGCGCATCACCTTTGAATATGTCATGCTGAAAGGCGTGAATGACAGCGACGACGACGCGCGTCGGCTTGTGCGGCTGATTGCCGGGATCCCGGCCAAGATCAACCTGATCCCGTTCAACGAATGGCCCGGCTGTCCGTATGAACGTTCGGACTGGGAAAGGATCGAGGCTTTCGCCGACATCATCTACAAGGCAGGCTATGCCTCGCCCATTCGTACGCCACGCGGCGAGGACATCATGGCCGCCTGCGGCCAGCTGAAATCGGCCACCGAACGCGCCCGCAAGAGCCGTGCGCAGATCGCGGCCGAGGCCGGGCTGGGCGGCGTCTGAGAAATCCGTGACCTTGCGTCTTGCGTCGCCGCGCCCCCTTCTGGCGCCGGCGGCGATGCGCCATCATGCCGCAACCAGTCAGGGGCGGAGGATGTCATGGAAGACGTGGTGCGCGTGACGATGGACGAAAGCGGCCTGGCCGAGGTCTTGCTGAACCGGCCGGACCGCAAGAATGCCTGGACGATGGAGATGTTCGCTGCGCTCGCCAGGGCCGCGGCGGATCTTTCCGGCCGGGCGGGCCTGCGTGCTGTCATTCTGCATGGTGCGGGCGGGTGTTTTTCTTCGGGGCTTGATCTGTCGGTCATGCAATCCTTCGCCCGGGACATCGCCGGGCTGAAGCGCGACATCCTGACCCCATTGCCGGGCGAATACGCCAACCGTTTCCAGAAGCCGGTCACGGCCTGGGCAGAGCTGGACGTGCCCGTCATCGCCGCCATCGAGGGCGTCGTCTTTGGCGCGGGCATGCAGCTTGCGCTGGGCGCGGATTTCCGCATCTGTGCACCCGATGCGCGTCTGTCGGTGATGGAGGCGCGTTGGGGCCTGATCCCCGACATGGGGATCAGCCAGTCCTTGCCCCGATTGGTGCGGGCCGATCAGGCCAAGGACCTGATCATGACCGCGCGCGTCCTCTCGGCGGACGAGGCCCTGGCCATGGGTCTTGTGACGCGAATTGACGATACCCCTTTGGCGGCGGCGCGCGATCTTGCGGCCACGCTGATGCAGACCTCGCCCGATGCCCTGCGCGCGGCCAAGCGGCTGGTCGATCGGGCGTGGTCCCTGCCGCCGGGCGAAGGCCTGCGGATCGAGGCCGAGTTACAGGCGGAAATCATAGGCGGGCCGAACCAGATCGAATCCGTAATGTCCCGCATGGCAGGGCGTGCGCCGAAGTATCGATAGCCCCCGAAGGCCGATCAGCCAAGTTCCGCCGACGGAATGATGGGGAAAAACACGCCCCGAGACCACAGGCCGAACCAGCGCTCGCCCTCGTGCATCTCGTGGCTGCCGATCTCGACAAGCCGATAGAAGGTCTTGCGGTCGATCAGCGCCTCCAGCCCCCGCCGAACGTGAACATAGGGCGAAGGCTCGCCCGTTTCCGGGTCGCGTTCGACACGGATCGGGTTTTCCGGGCCTGCGGTGACCTCGTCGCCGACATTGGTCAAGAAGGTGATCGTCTGGTCGCGCCCGCTGCCCGAAACGGTGGCATCGACCGCCACGAAGGGTGCGTCCTGGACGCGAATGCGGACCTTTTCGACCGGGGTGACGAGGAAGTATTCGTTGCCCTCCTTGCGCAGGATCGAGGCAAACAACCGCACCAATGCCTCGCGCCCGATGGGGGTGCCCAGATAGAACCAGGTGCCGTCGCGCCGGATCTCCATGTCCAGGTCGCCACAGAAGGGCGGGTTCCAAAGATGCACGGGCGGCGGTTCCTTTTTCGCGGCCTTCTGCGCGGCGCTGGCCAGGTTTTCCGCGGACGGCTTCACGATCAATTGTTCCTTCTTCGATTTCGACATTGGTGCCCGCCCCGATTTCTGCCTTTATGTTACCACTATGACCAATGACGGAGGACTTGTCATGGCCGAGCCCGACAAGCTGGTGGCCGAGATCGAGGCGCTGGGCAACCGGATAGATGCGGCACGCCAGGCCGTTGCACGTCGTTTCATCGGTCAGGACCAGGTTGTCGACCTGGCCCTGTCGGCGCTGCTGTGCGGGGGGCATGGGCTGCTGGTCGGTCTGCCCGGCATGGGCAAGACGCTGTTGGTGGACACGCTGGGCCGCGTCATGGGCCTGCAGACCGGCCGGGTGCAGTTCACGCCCGACCTGATGCCCGCCGACATACTTGGCTCGGAAGTGCTGGAAACCGCCGCCGATGGCACGCGGGCCTTCCGCTTCATACAGGGGCCCGTCTTCTGTCAGCTTCTGATGGCGGACGAGATCAACCGCGCCAGCCCGCGCACGCAATCGGCCTTGCTTCAGGCGATGCAAGAGCGCGAGGTCACCGTTGCCGGCCAGCATCGCCCATTGCCGCGCCCCTTCCACGTTCTGGCGACCCAGAACCCGATCGAGCAGGAGGGCACATATCCCTTGCCCGAGGCCCAGCTCGATCGCTTTCTGGTTCAGATCGACGTGGCCTGGCCCGACAGGGCGACCGAGCGTGACATCCTGATCGCGACCACCGGGATCGAGGAGACGGAAAGCCCGCAGGTCTTCACGGCCGAAGAGCTGACCGATGCGCAAAGGATCCTGCGACGGATGCCGGTCGGAGAGCGCGTGGTCGAGATGATCCTTGACCTGGTGCGCGCCTGCCGGCCCGGCCAGCCGGAATCCGCGCAGGGCGTCAACGATTCGGTCAGCTGGGGGCCCGGACCGCGCGCGGCGCAGGCGCTGATGCTGATGGTGCGCGCACGGGCCTTGCTGCGTGGTCGGCTGGCACCGGTTCCAGAGGACGTGGCGGCCATGGCGCGGCCCGTGCTGATCCATCGCATGGCCCTGTCCTTTGCCGCCCGCGCACGGGGCGAGGATCTGGGCGCGCTGATCGACGAGATCGCCCAGTCTGCAACCCGCGCCGAGGCCGCATGAGTGCATTGCGCGATACCGCCGCGCGGCCCATGGGCCTGCGCCGTGCCGCGCAAGGCCTTGCCGCGCCGCTGCCGCCCCTGCTGGTCGAGGCCAGCCATCTGGCCGCCAATGTGCAGCTGGGCGAACATGGGCGCCGACGTTCCGGCATGGGGTCGGAATTCTGGCAGTATCGCCCGGCCCATTCGGGTGACGAGGCGCGTTTCATCGACTGGCGCCGATCGGCGCGCTCCGATCAGACCTTCGTGCGCGAACGCGAATGGCAGGCGGTGCAGTCGGTGCATCTGTGGGTCGATGGTTCGCGCTCGATGGAGTTTGCCGGGGATCGCAACCGCCCGGCCAAGGGCGCCCGGGCGCGCCTTCTGGCGCTGGCGCTGGCGGTCCTGATGATCCGCGCAGGCGAGCGCGTGGGGCTGTCCGAACCGGCCAGCCCGCCCCGCGCGGGAGAGGTGCAGCTGATGCGCCTTGCGCATGTCCTGTCCACGGCCCAGACCCCTCAGGATTATGGCGCCCCCGCGCCGCTGGCCCTGTTGCCCGGCGCGCGGGCGGTGTTCCTGTCGGACTTCCTGGGGCCCCTCGATCCGGTCGAGGCCGCGCTGGCCCGTGCCGCCGATCTGGGCGTGCGAGGTGTCATGGTGCAGATCCTTGATCCGGTCGAGGAATCCTTCCCCTTCGATGGCCGCGCCATCTTCGAAAGCATGGCCGGTACCCTGCGGCACGAGACGTTGAAGGCGGGCAATCTGCGCGCGCGCTATCTTGACCGCATGGCGGAACGGCGCGCGCGTCTGACCGCGCTGGCCGCGCGGGCGGGCTGGGTGTTTTCCACCCACCATACGGATCAGGCCGCGCAGTCCGCGCTGCTGTGGCTGTATGCGGCGCTGAGGGAGCGCTGATGCTGGTGCTGGGGCCGATAGGATTTCTGTCGCCCGCGCTTCTGTGGGCGCTGGCCGCGCTTCCGGTCCTGTGGGTCCTGTTGCGTGCGGTGCCGCCCGCGCCGATCCGGCGCCGTTTCCCGGGGGTTGCGCTGCTTCTGGGGCTGAAGGACGACGACAGCACGACCGACCGGACGCCCTGGTGGCTTCTGCTCTTGCGCATGGCCGCGGCGGCGCTGGTCATCCTTGGATTTGCCGGGCCCGTCCTCAATCCCGACGCCGTGCCCGAGGACCAGTCCGCGCCGCTTCTGGTCGTGGTCGATGGCGGCTGGGGCGATGCGCGGGACTGGCCGCAAAGGCTGGCGCGTCTCGAGACGGCGATCTCCGAGGCCCGGCGCGACGGCCGGCCCGTCGCCCTGGTTCAGCTGACCGATCCGCCACCGGAAATCGTGTGGCAGGAGCCCGAGGATCTGGCCGATCGCCTGCCCGGACTTTCCCCCAGACCGTGGGAGCCTGCCGCGGATGCCCATGCGCTGTTGGCGTCGATCCTGCCCGAGGGGCGGTTTGACACGCTGTGGCTGTCCGACGGGCTGGCGCGCGCGGGGCAGGAGCCGCTGGCCCGCGACCTGGCCGCACGGGGGCGGCTGACCGTGGCGCTGGGTGGTCGCGCAATGCGGGCGCTGGGCCCTGCCCAGATCGATCAGGGGGCTGCCGTCCTGCCGGTGCTGCGCGCGCAGTCCGGTCAGCAGGCCGAAGCCGAAGTCGTTGCCCATGGGCTCGACCCGGCGGGTATCGAACGCGAGCTTGCCCGGACCACGGCCCGATTCGACACCGATGCGCGCCGGGCCGAGGCCCGGTTCGACCTTCCACCCGAATTGCGCAACCGCGTGACACGGTTCCAGATCGCGGGCGAAACCAGTGCGGGCGCGACGGTGCTGGCCGGCGATGCACTGCGTCGCCCGAAGGTCGCCATCGTTTCGGATTCCGGGCGGGCCGAGGGGTTGGAGCTGCTCGCGCCGGATTACTACCTTCGCCGGGCTCTGGACGCCCATGCCGACCTGATCGAGGGAACCGTTGCCGACGTACTGCGCGCGGCGCCCGATGTCGTGATCCTTGCGGACATCGCACAGGTGGCCGAGTCGCAGGCGCTGTCGGACTGGATCGCCTCGGGCGGTCTGTTGTTGCGCTTTGCCGGCCCGCATCTGGCCGCCTCGGATGTGGGGCGGGACAGGCTTGACCCGCTGTTGCCCGTGCGTTTGCGCCTCGGAGGGCGCAGCAGCGGCGGCACGATGAGCTGGGGGCAGCCCCGGGGCCTTGCCCCGTTCGATGCGGATTCGCCCTTTGCGGGGCTGACCATTCCGTCGGACGTGACCGTGCGCGCCCAGGTTCTGGCCCAGCCGGGCCCGGATCTGGCCCAGGCAACGATCGCACGCCTGTCGGATGGAACGCCCCTGGTGACCCGGCGCATCGTGGGGCAGGGCCAGATCGTCCTGTTCCACGTGACCGCGAATGCGGAATGGTCCAGCCTGCCATTGTCGGGTCTGTTCGTGCAGATGCTTGACCGGCTTGCGGTCGCGGGACGGCCCACGGGGGGCGAACCCGAGGACCTGAGCGGTACGACATGGGTGCCTGAAAAGGTTCTGGATGGCTTTGGTGCGCTGAACGATGCCGTCGACATGCCGGGCGTGCCGGGCGAGCGGCTGGGCCAGCCGGTCGGCCCCGACCTGCCGCCGGGGCTGTATCGTTCGGATCGAAGCCTTCGTGCCGTGAACGTGATCGCGCAGGGGCGTGAGCTGATGCCCGCCGAATGGCCGGCAGGGGCCGTCATCGAGGGAATGTCGCGGTCGCGCGAGCTGCCGCTGAAGGGCTGGGCGCTGGCTGCGGCGCTGACGCTGCTTCTGGCCGATGCGCTGGCGTCGCTGGCCCTGTCGGGGCGGCTGTCGCGCGGCGTGGCTGCGCTGGTTGTCCTGGCTCTACTCGTGCCTGCGGTTCGCCCGGCCCATGCGCAGCAGGAGGACCGCCTGATACGCGCGGCGGGGAATGTCGTCCTGGCGCATGTGGTGACGGGCGATGCCGAGGTCGATCGCATCGCGCAGGCGGGCCTGCTGGGCTTGTCGCGGGTTCTGAATGCCCGCACATCTGTCGAGCCGATCAGCCCGATGGCAGTCGATCTGGAGCGCGACGAACTGTCGGTCTTTACCTTCCTGTACTGGCCCATCACGGCTGATCAGGCGCTGCCCTCGGCGCAGGCCTATCTGAAGCTGAACCGCTTCTTGCGGTCAGGCGGCATGATCCTGTTCGACACGCGCGACGCGGATATTGCCGGTTTTGGCGCCGCGACCCCCGAGGGCCGGCGGCTGCAGGCCATTGCGGCGGCGTTGGACATTCCGCCGCTCGAGCCGATCCCTCCCGACCATGTCCTGACGCGCAGCTTCTATCTTCTGCGCGATTTTCCCGGCCGCCATGCCGGCCGCACGGTATGGGTCGAAGCGGCCCCGGACGACGCGGAACAGGCCGATGGCATGCCCTTTCGCAACCTCAATGACGGGGTCACGCCCGTCGTGATTGGCGGCAATGACTGGGCCGCGGCCTGGGCGGTGGATGAAGCCGGACGTTTCCTGCGCCCGGTCGGCCGGGGCCTGGGCGGAGAGCGCCAGCGCGAGCTTGCCTATCGCTTTGGGGTCAATCTGATCATGCATGTGCTGACGGGGAACTACAAATCCGACCAGGTTCATGTGCCCGCGCTGCTGGAAAGGCTGGGCCAATGATCGACCGTATCGTTCTGAACCCGTCGCTGCCCTGGCCGCTGATCGCCGCGCTGGCTGCGCTGGCGCTGGTCGTCGTGGGGATTTCGGCCTGGCGCGGGCTGGCCGGGTGGTGGCTGCGTGGTCTTGCCGCGATCTGCCTGCTGGCCGCGATCCTGCAGCCTTCGCTGCAGAGGGAAAACCGCCGCCCTTTGTCGGACATCGTGCTGCTTGTTGTGGATGAAAGCGCAAGCCAGGGCCTGTCCGATCGTCTGGACCAGACCCGCGCGGCCGTGGCCCGGATCGAGGCCGAGGTCGCCGCCCTGCCCAATACCGAGCTGCGAAAGATCGTCGTGGGCGATGGCGCGGACGATACCGGAACCGCGCTGATGACGGCCCTGGCGCAGGCACTGGCCGAGGAGCCGCGGGCGCGGGTGGCGGGCGCGATATTGGTGACCGATGGTCAGGTGCATGACCTGCAGGCTGCGCCCCCTTTCCCCGCACCCGTCAATGTGCTGCTGACGGGGTCGCGCAGCGACTGGGATCGGCGGTTGAAAATCCTGGCCGCGCCGACCTATGGCATCATCGGTGAGCGTGTCGAACTGGTGCTGCGGATCGAGGAACAGGGCGCCGTTCCGTCTGATCTGTCCGGTCGCCCGGTAGAGGTGTCGATTGCCCTGGATGGCGGCGAGGCACTGCGCGTGCGCGCCCCGGTGGGCGAGGATCTGACGCTTCCGCTGGTTCTGGATCATGCGGGCCAGAACGTGGTCCAGATCGAGGTCGCTGCCGATCCCTCCGAACTGACCGACCGGAACAACATTGCCGTTGTCCAGATCAACGGCGTGCGCGACCGTCTGCGCGTTCTGCTGGTTTCGGGCGAGCCTCATGCCGGAGAGCGTACCTGGCGCAACCTGCTGAAATCCGACAGCGCGGTGGATCTGGTCCATTTCACCATCCTGCGCCCGCCCGAGAAACAGGACGGGGTGCCGGTATCGGAATTGTCGCTGATCGCCTTCCCTACGCGCGAGCTGTTCATCGACAAGATCGACGAATTCGATCTGATCATCTTCGACCGGTATCGACTGCGCGGCATATTGCCGGCGCATTACCTGGACAATATCCGCGACTATGTGCGCAGGGGGGGCGCGGTTCTCGTTGCCGCGGGACCGGAATTCGCCTCGGCCGAGAGCCTGTATTATTCCGGCCTGGGTGAAATCCTGCCCGCCCGCCCGACCGGGCGGGTCATTGAAGGTGGCTATCTGCCCGAGGTGACCGAGCTTGGCCAACGCCACCCGGTGACCGAGCGGCTGGAGCAGTTCCGTCCTGATGGGGGCGAGCACGGCCGTGCGGGCGCCCCGGCCTGGGGGCGCTGGTTGCGCCAGATCGATCTGGCCGAGCCATCGGGTCATGTGGTGATGAAAGGCGCCGACGGGCGTCCGCTGCTGGTGCTGGATCGGGTCGAAGAGGGGCGGGTGGCGCTGCTGGCCTCGGACCAGGCATGGCTTTGGGATCGCGGCTTCGAAGGCGGCGGGCCGCAGCTCGAGCTTCTGCGGCGGCTGGCGCACTGGATGATGAAAGAGCCCGAACTGGAGGAGGAGTCGCTGACCGCACGCGCCGAGGGCGGATCTCTGACAATCACGCGCCGCAGCCTGACCGACGAGGCGCACGAAGTGACCGTGACCGCGCCGGACGGGACCGAGACGACCCTTCCGTTGAACGAAACCGCGCCGGGGCGGTTCGAGGCGCGCATCGATGCGCGCCAGATTGGCCTTTACCGTTTGCGCGATGGTGATATCGAGCGCGTGGTCGCGCTGGCCCCCGCAGCCCCGCGCGAATTCGAGGAAACCATTGCCACATCCGAGAAGTTGCTGCCCGTGGTGCGGCCAACCAACGGGGGCGCGATCCTTGTCGAGGATGGGCTGCCCGCCTTGCGGCAGGTACGACCCGGCAGGCCAGCATTGGGACGGGGCTGGATCGGGATCACGCCGCGGGATGCCTATCAGGCGCTGGATCTGCGGATCGCGCCGCTCTTGCCGGCCTGGGCCTTCCTGCTGATTGCCGCCGCCTTGGTCGTCGGGGCATGGCTGCGCGAAGGGCGACGCTGAAAACGCCGCCCGCGCATGCGGCGATCCTGCCTGCCGGGCTTGCAGCCCGGAGTTGGATCTGCCCGCGTGTCAGGTCTCAGACGGGAACATTGTCCCAGAACGTATCCGGATCTCCGCGATCGTCCTTCACAAGCCGCAGGCGCGGTCTTCTTCGGGCACTCTCGAGCCGGAGAAGACGCGCACGCAACAGGCGTTTCAGTTCTTCGGCGCGTTCGGGCGCGGCCAGGATATCGTCCACGATGGCGTCGATTTCATCTCGACGCCTGGCTTCGGTTGTCATGTCTTCCTCCCAGGTGGCGACGGCGGTTTCTTTTTGTTTACGTAACGTAAACTAGCGGCGAGAAACGATTCGCGCGACTCACAAGATTCTTGCATTGCGCGATCTGCGCATGACTGGCGATTCCCTGCCGGTCTTGCACTTGACTCTCGTTCCGGATGTGGGGTCAGCCGCCCGCGTTGTCCAGATCCAGCCGGAACCGAGAGCCCGACCAGCCATCCATCGAACAGCGCGCGCGGATCTCGACGTGGCTAGTGCCGGCGGGAATCGCGACGCCGCTCAGGCTGCGGGTAAAGGGCTGTTCGTTCACATGCGGATGTGCCAGCGGCCGCAGGCCCAGGCGTGCGCCTTGCGGGTCCAATACCTCCCAGCCATCGGCGAAGTGATCCCATCCCGTGTCTGGGTGAGAGATCGTGACGCTGATCGTCCAGCGTCCATCCGACGATCTTGCCGCCTCGGCCGCCAGAATGTTCGGGCTGTCGGCAAATGCAGGGCAGGCAAGCAGGATGAACAGCAGCGCGACTCGCATTGCAGGATCATGCCAGATATTGCGCGGGACTGGAGTCACTTTTTTGTGCCCGAGTGGTTGGGGACTGGTAACATGGCCGGGGGGAAGAGAAACGTTTGAACGTTGCCAGTTGGGGAAATTGGTTATATTTCCTATCCAATCCGGAGGAGACCATGCAGATTCCCGAACCCAACCCCGAGATTGTCCGGCGCAAGGCCGAAATCGTTGCCCAATTGCGCGCGTCACTTGGCCCGGATTCAGTGATCGAAGATCCCGTGGAGCTGCGTGCCTATGAATGCGACGCGCTGACGGCCTATCGCTGTCCCCCGCTGGCCGTGGTTTTGCCGCGATCGACCAGGGAGGTCTCGGAGGTGCTCAGGCTGTGTCACCGGATGAAGGTGCCGGTCGTGCCGCGCGGAGCGGGGACCTCACTTGCCGGAGGGGCGATGCCGACCGAGGATTCCGTGGTGATCGGCTTGTCGCGCATGAACCGGGTTCTGGAATTCAGCCCCGCCGACCGGTTCATTCGGGTCGAGGCCGGGCGCACGAACCTGTCCGTCACCTCGGCCGTCGAGGGCGAGGGATTCTTCTATGCGCCGGACCCTTCCTCGCAACTGGCCTGTTCGATCGCGGGCAATATCGCGATGAATTCGGGCGGCGCGCATTGCCTGAAATACGGCGTCACGACCAACAACCTGCTGGGTGTGCGCATGGTGTTGATGGACGGCACCGTGGTCGATATCGGCGGCCCATGGATGGATGCGGGCGGTCTGGACCTGCTTGGGGTCATCTGTGGGTCGGAAGGGCAGCTGGGCATCGTCACCGAAGCCACGCTGCGCGTGCTGCCCAAGCCCGAGGGCGCGCGCCCCGTCCTGATCGCCTTCGATTCGAACGAAGTGGCCGGGGCTTGTGTCGCGGACATCATCCGGGCGGGCGTGCTGCCGGTGGCGATCGAATTCATGGATCGGCCCTGCATTCGTGCATGCGAGGCATTCGCCCATGCCGGATACCCCGATTGCGAGGCGCTGCTGATCGTCGAGGTCGAGGGCAGCGATGCCGAGATCGACGAGCAGCTTGGCCTGATCCGCCAGATCGCGACACGCCATGACCCGGTCGAGTTCCGGGAAAGCCACGACGAGGCCGAGGCCGCGCGCATCTGGCTGGGCCGCAAGTCGGCCTTTGGCGCGATGGGGCAGATCAGCGATTACATGTGTCTGGACGGCACCATCCCTGTGTCCAGCCTGTCGCGGGTTCTGGGACGTATCGGCGCGTTGTCCCGGCAATTCGGCCTGGATGTCGCCAATGTCTTTCATGCCGGCGATGGCAACCTGCATCCGCTGATCCTGTATGATGCCAACAAGCCCGGCGATCTGGAGAAATGCGAGGCGCTCGGGGCCGAGATCCTGAAATTGTGTGTCGAGGTCGGCGGCTGTCTGACGGGCGAGCATGGCGTCGGAATCGAGAAGCGCGATCTGATGCCGGTGCAGTATTCCCCCGCCGACATGGAGGCGCAGATGCGCGTCAAGGATGTCTTCGATCCCGACTGGCTGCTGAACCCGGGCAAGGTCTTTCCCCTGACCGTCAGCGCCCGGCATCGCGCGGCCTGATCGCGGGCGCGCCACTTCATCAGGCCTTCAACAGCGAGGGAGCGGCAAAGTGAGGGTAACGTCCGAGAACGAACTGGCCGAAGCAATCCGCGACGCCAGGGGGCCGTTGCGCATTCGCGGGGGCGGAACCCGGCCGGTGGGGCGGCCCGTCGCGGGCGAGCTGCTGGATGTCTCGGGGCTTGACGGCGTCGTGATGTACGAGCCCGAAGCGCTGACGATCGTCGTGCGGGCCGGGCTGGCCTTGTCCGCGCTCGAAGGCATGCTTGCGGCCGAGAACCAGCGCCTTGCCTTCGAACCTGCGGATTGGCGTCTGCTGATGGACAGCCAGGGCGAGCCAACGGTCGGCGGGATGGTGGCGGCCAATGTTTCGGGGCCGCGCAGGGTACAGGCCGGCGCCTGCCGCGATGCGATCCTGGGGGTGCGCTTTGTCGATGGCACCGGCCAGATCGTGAAGAATGGCGGCCGGGTGATGAAGAATGTCACCGGTTACGATCTTGCGCGACTGGTGGCCGGCAGCTGGGGCACGCTGGGGGTGATCACCGAGATTGCGTTCAAGACCCTGCCTGCGCCCGATCTGGCGGCAACGATCATCGTTGACGTTCATGGCGCCACGGCCGCGGTCGCGGCGATGAGCGCCGCGCTATCCTCGCCCTATGACGTGACAGGGGCGGCCTATGTTCCGGGCGAAGGCGTCATGATCCGCGTCGAAGGGTTCGAGAAATCCGTCGCCTACCGCGCCGGCCGGCTTGAGGCCCTTCTCGGGCGCCATGGCGAGGTGCGCACCGAAATCGACCCGGTCGAGGTGGCGGGATTGTGGGACAGGGTTGCCAGGGTCGCGCCGCTTGCGGATCTGGGCGGCGAGATCTGGCGGATCTCGACCCGGCCATCGGCAGCGCCGGATCTGGTAGCGCGTCTTGCGGGGGATTACATGCTCGACTGGGGCGGCGGACTGATCTGGGCGGTCTTGCCCGAGGGCGAGGACGCACGCGAGCGGCTGGGCAGGTTCGACGGTCACGCGACCCTGATCCGGGCCAGTGAACAGACACGCAGCCGCATCCCTCCGTTTCAGCCCCAGCCCGAGCCGATCGCCCGGATCGAACGCGCACTGCGCGCGAAATTCGACCCACGGGGCATCCTCAATCCGGGGGTGATGGACTGATGCAGACGAATTTCACGCCCGAGCAGCTGAAGGACCCCGCCATCGCGCGCGCGAACGAGATCCTGCGCGCCTGCGTGCATTGCGGCTTCTGCACGGCAACCTGCCCGACCTATCAGGTTCTGGGGGATGAGCTGGACAGCCCCCGGGGACGTATCTACCTGATCAAGGACATGCTCGAGGCCGGGCGGCCGGCGGACGTACGTACGGTGCGGCATATCGACCGCTGCCTGTCCTGCCTGGCCTGCATGACGACCTGCCCGTCGGGCGTGCATTACATGCACCTGGTCGATCATGCCCGTGTTCATATCGAGCGGACCTATCGGCGCCCCTGGTTCGACCGGCTGCTGCGCTGGACGCTGGCCCGGATCATTCCTTATCCGGGCCGGTTCCGACTGGCGCTTCTGGGCGCGAAGATCGCCCGGCCCCTTGCCGGGCTGATGCCCGATGCCCGATTGCGTGCGATGCTGCGGATGGCGCCGCGGCGCATTCCGCCGGTCAGCCGCAACGACGATCCACAGGTCTTTCCCGCGATCGGCGCCCGCCGTGCGCGGGTCGCGCTTCTGACCGGCTGCGCGCAGCGGGCCCTGAATACTGACATCAACGACGCCACGATCCGGCTGCTGCGGCGCATGGGGTGCGAGGTCGTGGTGGCGCGCGGGGCGGGCTGCTGCGGGGCGCTGACCCATCACATGGGGCGCGAGGACGAGGCGCATCGTTCCGCTGCCGCCAATATCCGCGCCTGGATCGCCGAGAAGCGCGGCGAGGGGCTGGATGCCGTCGTCATCAATACCAGCGGCTGCGGCACGACGGTCAAGGATTACGGCCACATGTTCCGCACCACCGATCTGGCCGCCGAGGCCGCCGAGATCGCGGCGCTTGCCTGCGACGTGACCGAATTGCTCGAACGCCTCGGCTATCGGGGGCAGGCGCCCCAAAGCCTGCGCGTCGCCTATCACGCGGCCTGCTCGCTGCAGCACGGACAAGGGATCAAGGACACGCCCAAGGCCCTGCTGCGCAGCGCGGGTTTCGAGGTTGTCGAACCCGCCGATTCGCATCTTTGCTGCGGTTCGGCCGGAACCTACAATCTGCTGCAGCCCGAAATCTCGGACGAGCTGAAGCGCCGGAAAGTGGCGACGCTCGAGGCGCGCGCGCCCCAGGTGATCGCCGCGGGCAATATCGGCTGCATGATGCAGATCGGGTCGGGGACGAAGATCCCGGTCGTGCACACGGTGGAATTGCTGGATTGGGCGGCGGGTGGACCACGGCCTTCGGCGCTGGACCCGGCGATGGGCGGTCATAATCCTGCCGCAAGCGGGCAGTAAAAGTCCTTTCCTGGCAGGAACCGGGGCGAACGGGATGCGGTCGATACTGGCTATGGCTTTGGCATGGGTGCTGCTTGTCACGACGGCCACCGCGCAGGGGGGCGGTCTGGTCCGGCTGCGCACCCTCGACGAAGGACGTGGCTGGGAGGCCGTCGGGCGGATCGATATCGGCGGCAAGGCCTTTTGCACCGGAACGCTGATATCGCCCAGCCAGGTCCTGACGGCTGCGCATTGCCTTTATGACCGCACGACGGGTCGGCCGCATGATCCGTCAGAGATGACGTTCCTTGCAGGCTGGCGCGAGGGCCGCGCGGTGGCCTATCGCAAGGTCCGCCGTGCGGTGGCGCATCCCGATTATGTCTACGAAGGCCAGGACCGGATCGATCGGGTGGCCTATGATCTGGCCATCCTGGAGCTCGATCAGCCCGTCCGGGTCAGCATGGTGCGCCCCTTTGCCATCGGGGCCGACCCGCATCGGGGCGACACGGTCGGGATCGTTTCATACGCCATCGACCGGGCCGAAGCGCCATCGCTCGAGCCTGCCTGCAAGGTTCTGGGCCGCCAGCCCGGGATCCTTGTCCTGACCTGCTCGGTCGATTTTGGATCGTCGGGAGCACCCATCTTCCAGATGCAGAACGGCCAGCCGCAGATCGTGTCCGTCGTATCGGCCAAGGCCGAGATGGATGGCCAGCCGGTTGCGCTGGGCACTGCGATGCGGGCGCCGCTGGCCGAACTGCGCGCCGCATTCGACGCCACGGCCTCGCGGTTTCGCAAGGTGAGCCCGGCGTCTGCGGGCCTCTCTGCCGGGGGCGCGAAGTTCGTCCGGCCCTGACCACTTGACAGAAGGCCCACGGGTCCCAACTCAATTCGCGGAAGGCGCCGAAACGGGCCTCCGGCTTTCCCGGCCGTCGCGGATTCCGGGCGGCCTGCACACATCGCTCGATGGAGGATGAGATGCGCAGCTATGATTTCACACCGCTTTACCGGGCAACCGTCGGTTTTGACCGGATCGCCGACCTGATGGATCGTGTCCTGTCCGCCGACACCAGCCAGCAATCCTATCCCCCCTACAATATCGAAAAGACCGACGAGAACGCCTATCGCATTTCGATCGCGGTCGCGGGCTTTTCGACGGATGAGCTGAATGTCGAGGTGCGCGACAACCTTCTGGTCGTCTCCGCCCGGAAGGCGACCGAGGATGAAGGCAAGGTCTATCTTCATCGCGGAATTGCGACACGCGCGTTCGAGCGGCGCTTCGCCCTGGCCGATCATGTGCGCGTGACGGGCGCACGCCACGCCGACGGGATGCTGCATATCGACCTGGTGCGTGAGGTGCCCGAGGCGTTGAAGCCCCGCCGAATCGAGATTGCGCGCGACGACGGAGCCTCGCGCGAGGTCGAGCCCCGCGCGATCGAGGCAAGCTCTGACGCCCCCAAGGCGGTTACGCAGGCCGCGGAAGAAATGCCCAAGCCCGAACAGGCCGACGCCTGACCTGAGTCGTGCGCGATCAGGGGGGCACGGGTCCTGTCGGCGCCCCCTCTTGCGTCAGCGAATGATCGAATCGTAAAAGCCGAAAGCGCCCGCGGTCGTCTCAAGCTGGGCGGTTCCGGTCGTGTCGGTTGCGTAAGAGCTTACCGCCCGGTAGGTCATCGGGCCGAACGTGCCGTCGATCGCGCCGTGGTAATAGTCCCAGTCGGCAAGCCGCGTCTGGACCAGCTTGCGTTCGGACAACGACAGGGCATTGAAGGCACGCGCGGCGGCCGTGTCATGAATGCCCGAGCGATAGCGGGGCGTGGCGGGCGGCTCATAGCGGGCTGGGCTTTCATAGCGCGGCGCTGGGCTGCGATAGGTCGGGGCCGGCGCGGGCTGCCAGCCTTGCCGGGTCGTCTGGGCCTGACCCTGCCGGCTGTTCATGATCATGGCGCCGACGATGGCCGCTGCGGCAAGCCCCTTCAGCAGGTTCTGTTCCTTCTTGCCCCAGGCCTGGGCCGGCACGGCCGTGGCCGAGATCATGGCGCCCGCGGCGATCGCTGCGATCAGGCCGTTGCGGGTCTTCTTGAGTATCGGCATGTTCAGTTCCTCCGGTCTTTGCCTGCGACCGATCTGACCCGACGGCCATGGGATAGGCAAAAACGCGGGCCTGCTATCGGATAACACGGCGCAAGGCGTGCAAACGAAAGGCGCCGCCCGATCGGGCGGCGCCGCATTTCGGTCAGTCCCGGATCAGACCGACAGGCAGATGTATTTCATTTCCAGGTAGTCCTCGACCCCGTGGCGGCTGCCCTCGCGGCCCAGGCCCGATTGCTTGACGCCGCCGAACGGGGCGACCTCGGTCGAGATCAGGCCCGTATTGACCCCGACCATACCGTATTCCAGCGCCTCCTGCACGCGGGTGATCCGGCCGATGTCGCGGGCATAGAAATAGCTTGCAAGGCCGAAGATCGTGTCATTCGCCTTGGCGATGACTTCTTCCTCGGTCTCGAACCGGAACAGCGGGGCGACGGGGCCAAAGGTTTCCTCAGAGGCAACCTTCATGTCGTGTGTCACGCCCTTCAGCACGGTCGGCTGGAAGAAGGTTCCACCCAGTTCATGCCGCTTGCCGCCCGTCACGATCTCGGCGCCGCCGGCAAGCGCGTCGGCGATATGTTCCTCGACCTTCTTGACCGCATCCTCGTTGATCAGCGGACCCGTGGTCACGCCGTCCTCGAGGCCATCGCCGACCTTCAGCCGCTCGACGGCACGTGCCAGCTTTTCGGCAAAGGCGTCATAGACACCGGCCTGCACATAGATGCGATTGGCGCAGACGCAGGTCTGGCCGTTGTTGCGGTATTTCGAGATCATGGCGCCTTCGACGGCTGCATCCAGATCGGCGTCGTCGAACACGATGAAGGGCGCGTTGCCGCCCAGCTCCATGCTGCACTTCTTGATCTGATCGGCCGCCTGGCGCAGCAGGATGCGACCCACTTCGGTCGAGCCGGTGAAGGTCAGCTTGCGCACGATCGGGTTTTCGCAGAATTCCTTGCCGATATCGGATGCGCGCGACGAGGTGACGACCGAGAAGACGCCGGCGGGCACGCCCGCGCGCTCGGCCAGCACCGCCATCGCCAGCGCCGACAGCGGCGTTTCGGCAGCAGGGCGCGCGACGAACCCGCACCCCACGGCCAGCGCCGGCGCGACCTTGCGCGCGATCATGGCGTTGGGAAAGTTCCACGGCGTGATCGATGCCGCAACGCCGATCGGCTGCTTGATCACGGTGATGCGCTTGTCGCGCTGATGGCCCGGGATGGTTTCGCCGTAGATCCGCTTGGCCTCCTCCGAGAACCATTCGACGAACGAGGCGCCATAGAGAATCTCGCCGCGCGCCTCGGCAAAGGGCTTGCCCATCTCGGCGGTCAGGATACGCGCCAGGTCGTCGGCATTCTCGACCATCAGATCGTACCACTTGCGCAGGATCGCCGCGCGTTCCTTGCCGGTCATCGCGGCCCAGTCACGGCGCGCCCGGTCTGCGGCTTCGATCGCGCGGGCGGTCTCGGCGCGGCCAAGATCGGGAACCGTGCAGATCACGTCGCCACGGGCGGGATTGCGCACCTCGAAGGTTGCGCCATCATCGGCGTCGATCCATTCTCCGGCGACATAGGCCTTGGTGGCCAGCAGGGTCGGATCCGAAAGAAGCGAGCGGAGATCGGTGGCGGTGTCGAGCATGGTAACCCCCCTTGAATTGCAATTTGATCAAATGCCACAGGACAGTCGGATTGTCCATCCGCTGTGGATGGAGGCCGTGGCATGAGACACGATCTGGCCTACAGCAATGCCGATTTCATCCCCGGCGGCAAGGACTATCCGCCGCGTTGGGAAAAGGCGGCAAGGGCGTTCCGATCCGGGCTGGGCGAGCGGGCAAGGCTTGCGATCCGCTACGGCCCGGCCGAGCGGAACTGGTTCGACCTGTTCCTGCCCGAGGATCAGCCCGCGGGGCTGATGATCTTCATCCACGGGGGATACTGGCTGCGCTTTGGCCCGCGCGATTTCTCGCATCTGGCCGCGGGCGCGCTGGCACGTGGCTGGGCGGTCGCAATGCCCGCCTATACGCTGGCGCCCAGGGCCTCGATAAGCCAGATCCGGCGCGAGATCGAAACCGCCCTGCCGGCCATGGCGGCAGAGGTTGCAGGACCCATCGCGCTTTGCGGCCATTCTGCGGGCGGTCACCTGGCGGCGCGCATGGTCGGCGCGGACATCGTGCTGCCTGGCGAGATCGATGCGCGTCTGCTGCGGGTGATGCCGATATCGCCGGTCGCCGATCTGCGCCCTCTGATCGAAACTTCGATGAACCGCGATCTTGGGCTCGATGCGGCCATGGCTGCGGCAGAAAGCCCGGCGCTGATCCCGCCGCGACCGGGCAAGGCGGTTCACGTCTGGGTCGGGGGTGACGAACGCCCGGCCTTTCTGGATCAGGCAAGGCGGCTGGGAAATGCCTGGGCCTGTCCGGTCACGATAGAAGCCGGACGTCACCATTTCGATGTGATCGAGGGGCTGGAAAGCCCGGATTCGCCGTTGCTCAATGCGCTTCTGGGGGCGCGCTGAAGCGGGTCTGCCAGCAGGGCATCGCGTCCCCCGGCCGGGGGGCGGCCAGATAGACCCCGCGTGCAATCGCCCGGGCAAGGCAGCAGGCCGCGGCATGACCGATCAGCATCGTGTCGCGCAACGGGTCGCCAAGTGGCCGGGCGCCGGTCGCCACGGCAAAGACCAGGTCGCCATCGACGGGCGTATGGGCGGGCACGATCGCGCGGGCCAGCCCGTCATGGGCGGCGATTGCCATCCTCTGGGCCTGTGCGCGCGTCAGCACGGCGTCGGTCGCGACGACGGCAATCGTCGTTGCCTGCCCCGCGCGCTTTTCGATGGCCGGCTCGGCATGCGGTTGGAAGTTGCGCGGCAGGCCAAGGCCGCCGAACTCGTCACCGATCTCCCACGGGGCGGCCCAGAAATGGGGACCGCCATCGACCGTGACGGAACCCACGGCATTGACGGCCACCAGCGCGCCGACGGTGATCCCGCTGTCCAGAATGGCCGAAGCCGTGCCAAGCCCGCCCTTCAGGTCATGGGTCAGCGCGCCCGTGCCTGCCCCGGCCGATCCCAGCGCGACCTCATGCCCGGCCGCGTCAAGCGCCCGTTGCCCAAGGGCGCGATAGGGGTTTTCGTCCCAATCCTTGTCACCGCCATTGAGCAGATCGAACAGGATCGCGGCGGGCACGATCGGCACGCGCCGGTGGCCGACGGAAAATCCCCGCCCCTTTCGCGCCAGACCGTCCGCCACGCCCGAGGCCGCGTCGAGGCCGAAAGCCGATCCGCCCGAAAGCACGATGGCGTCGATCTCCTGCACCAGCTTGTCGGGTGCCAGCAGGTCGGTTTCCCGCGTTCCGGGCGCGCCGCCCATCACGTGGACGGCCGCGACCATCGGGCTTTCGCCCAGAACCACCGTCACCCCGGAGCGCAGCCCGTCATCCTGTGCATTGCCGACAAGCAATCCGGAAATATCGGTGATGCAATTCCCTGGACCCGCGCGCATCGTGACCACTTTCCTTGACGGCTGCACCGTCAGGCTAGGCCGCGCGGCGGGCCTGCGCAATCGTTTCGCCCGTGTCGCTTTCTGACCAGACCGGTGGGGCCCTTGGGTGCAATCGTCACGGTGGGTTGCGGCGATGGCGTCGCCGCAGGGATCCACGGCCGCCATGCCACGGCCAGTCCCCAGCCCGCGGGGCCTTGATGATGGCTCCGCAACCGTCCTGTACGCCGGGACCTTGCGGGGCCCGGCGATCGGGCCTCGAGACATGAGGTCTGACGGATGGAACGTCCAGAATTCTATCGCTTTCATCAGGGTGAAAAGGTGCTGCCCTTTGCGCCCGAGGAATACGAAAACCGCCTTGGCGGGTTGCGCGCCATCATGGATGCGCAGGGTGTCGAGGCGGCGGTGCTTACCTCGATGCACAACGTGGCCTATTATTCGGGCTTTCTGTATTGCGCATTCGGGCGGCCCTATGCGCTGGTCGTGACCGCAACGCAGGCGGTGACGATCGCCGCGGGTATCGATGCGGGTCAGCCCTGGCGTCGCAGCTACGGCGATGCCCTGACCTACACGGACTGGAAACGGGACAATTTCTGGCGCGCGGTCGCGCATGTCGCCGGAACGGGCCGCGCGATCGGCTTTGAGGCCGATCACCTGACGCTTGCGCAATCCGAGCGGCTGGAGAGCTTTCTGTCTCCCTCGCGCAAGGTGGATCTCTCGGGTCCGACCATGCGACAGAGGATGCGCAAGTCTGCCGCCGAGATCGAACTGATCCGACAGGGTGCCGCAGTGGCCGATCATGGCGGTCATGCGATGCGCGACGCGATCGTCGAAGGCGCGCGCGAACTGGACGTGGCCATGGCGGGGCGCGATGCCATGGAACTGGAGATCGCCCGCCGGTTTCCGCAGGCCGAGTATCGCGACACCTGGGTCTGGTTCCAGTCGGGGATCAATACCGATGGCGCGCACAACCCGGTCACGTCCCGGCGGCTGGGGCGCGGCGACATCCTGTCATTGAACTGCTTTCCGATGATCTCGGGCTATTACACGGCGTTGGAGCGCACGATGTTCCTGGGCCAGCCAGACGCCGCTTCGCTGCGCATCTGGCAACAGAACGTGGCGACGCACGAATACGGGATCAGCCTGCTGCGTCCGGGCATCGGCTGTTCCGAAGTCACGGCGCGTCTGAATGCGTTCCTGGCGGAACGTGACCTCTTGCAATACCGGACCTTCGGTTATGGCCATTCCTTTGGAATCCTCAGCCACTATTACGGGCGCGAAGGCGGTCTGGAGCTGCGCGAGGATATCGACACGGTTCTGGAGCCCGGCATGGTCGTGTCGATGGAGCCGATGCTGACCATCCCCGAAGGCCAGCCCGGCGCGGGCGGATATCGCGAACACGATATCCTGATCATCACGGATGATGGGGCCGAAAACGTGACGGGTTATCCTTACGGGCCGGAATACAACATCCTCTGACGTTCTGGGCGCGGCATTGCCGCAACGATGCCGCGTCCACGTCATCTGCGCGCTTGCATGGTGGTCCAGCCGTGCTAGGGCTGGGGAAGAACCAGCCGCGGGGGGAAAATGGCCACGACACGATCCGGTCGCAGACACTTTCTGGCGCTGTCATGCGCGGCGTTGGCGTCGGCTTGTGCGCGGCCCATGGAGGCACCCGAACCGCTCGATGACGTGACCCGTTTCGGTTTCCAGCCGGTCGAGGGCTATGGCCTGATCGAGGATGGGGGGCACATCATTCCCCCGGTCCCGCCGCAATACCTGCAATGGCCCAACCGGCGCCAGCGTTTCATCTATGAAGGTGGGGATCCCGCGCATTCGATCGTCATCGATCCACATGCCAAGTTCCTCTACTACGTCCTGGACGATGGAACGGCGTGGCGCTATCCGATCGCGGTCGGCCGCGCGGGCCTGTCTCTGAGATCGACGACCGTCGTGCGGGCCAAGAAGGAATGGCCCGGCTGGCAGCCCACTGCCAACATGCTGCGCACCCAGCCCGAGGTCTATGGCCCCTTTGCCCGGGGCATCCCCGGCGGCCCTGCCAGCCCGCTTGGCGCGCGGGCCTTGTACCTGTATCGCGGCAAGCGTGACACGCATTATCGCATCCATGGAACGAACGATCTGGAATCGATCGGAAATTCGGGATCGGCAGGCTGCATTCGTCTGTTCAATCACGACATCATCCATCTCTACGACCTGGTCGATATTCCGACCACGGTCTATGTCCGCAGCGCCGAAGAATCCTTGCGACTGCTGGGGCCGGCGCTCAGTCCCAGGGGGGTGGAACTGCCTCCCAAGATCATCTCTCCCGAGACGATCTATGGCGCGACCGACATCGTCGCGGCCGACGGCATGCCGCCCGATCCCGATGGTGTGCTGACCCGGCTGGAATGACGCGCCGCCGCGTCGCGCGCGGACGGGCTGGAAAGGGTGCTGCGGCGCAGCTATAGTCCGCGCGCAAGTTCCAGCGGAGGCAGCGCGATGAGTGCGACCAACGAAACCCGACGTCCCGTTCCATCCGACATACGGGCGCGCAAGGGGGGCACGCCTCTGGTCGTGCTGACGGCCTATTCCACGCCGATCGCGCGCCTGGTCGATGCGCATTGCGACATCGTTCTGGTTGGCGACAGCGTCGGGATGGTCGTTCATGGCCTGGAGTCGACGCTTGGCGTGACGATGGAGATGATGATCCTTCACGGCAAGGCCGTGGCGCGCGGCCTGCGACGTGCGATGATGGTCATCGACATGCCCTTTGGGTCTTATGAGGAAAGCCGCGAGCAGGCCTTCCGCAATGCGGCGCGGTTGATGGCCGAAACCGGGGCCTCGGCCGTCAAGCTGGAGGGTGGCGCCCACATGGCGGACACGATTGAATTCCTCGTCCAGCGTGGCATCCCGGTGATGGCCCATGTCGGACTGACCCCGCAATCGGTGAACACGCTTGGCGGCTATCGCGTGCAGGGGCGGGGCAAGGACGCGGCCCGGATCATGGCCGACGCCCGCGCCGTGGCCGAAGCCGGGGCCTTTTCGGTGGTGCTTGAAAAGGTGACCGAGAGCCTTGCAAACGAGATCACGCGCGCGATCGACATACCCACCATCGGCATCGGGGCTTCGGCCGAATGCGACGGCCAGGTTCTGGTCGTCGATGACATGCTGGGGCTGTTCGCCGATTTCCATCCGAAATTCGTCAAGCGCTATGCCGAGTTGGGCAAGGCTGCGGAAGAGGCGATTTCGGCCTATGCCCGCGACGTGCGATCGCGCGCCTTCCCGGGCCCCGACCATGTCTTTGGCGAGGGGCGCGGCAAATGACGCAGATCATCCGGACTGCGGCCGAGCTGCGCGACAAGGTGGCCGGCTGGAAGCGAGCGGGTGCGCTTGTGGGCGTGGTGCCGACGATGGGTGCCTTGCATGACGGCCATCTCAGCCTGGCCCGTGCCGCGCGGGCCCAGTCGGACCGGGTGATCGTGACGGTTTTCGTCAACCCGATGCAGTTCAACAACCCCGACGACCTGGCCAAGTACCCGCGCGACGAGGAGCGTGACCTTGCCCTGCTGGACGCCGAGGGCGTGGACGTGATGTTCGCGCCCGGACCCGACGAGGTCTATCCCGAAGGCTTTGCCTCGAAGGTTTCGGTCGCGGGTGTCTCCGAGCCGATGGAGGGGCAGTTCCGCCCCGGCCATTTCGACGGCGTCGCGACGGTGGTGACCAAGCTGTTCGGCATGACGCAGGCAGGCCGGGCCTTCTTTGGCGAAAAGGACTGGCAGCAGCTTCAGGTGGTCCGGCGGTTGGCGCGGGATCTGAACATCCCCGTCAAGATCATCGGTTGCCCCACGATCCGCGAGGCAGACGGCCTGGCCATGTCCTCGCGCAATGTGCGCCTGACACCCGACGAACGGCGTATTGCGCCGGTGCTTTATGCCCAGATGGTGCAGGCGGCGCGGACCATTGCAGACGGTGCGCCGGTCGCCGACGCGCTGGGACAGGCGCGCAGGGAAATTCTGAAGGCGGGTTTTTCATCGATCGACTATCTCGATCTGCGCGATGCCGAGACCCTGCAGCCGCTGGATGCGCTGACGGACAGACCCGCGCGCCTGCTGGCCGCCGCGATGCTGGGCGATGTGCGGCTGATCGACAATATCGCCGTTCCTCTTTGACGCGGACCTTCAGGCCCGCCGCAAGTCGCGCCGCGCTCACTTCATGGGTGACGCGCCCAACCGCTTTTGTCATAAAGTCTGCAAGTCATGGGGCTGGACGAGGGCGCTCGCCGTTCCCATATTGTGAATACTGTTAACATAGGGATGTTTCATGTCAGACTTCGAAACCCGGATCCGCGAGAGCCAGGAACAGGTTGCCCAGACTCAGGCCCGGATCTCGGAGCTGACAAGCTGGGTCGAGACGGCGCGTGAAAAGATCAAGACGGGTGAGGACCTGTCGATCGATATCGAAAACGCCACGCTGGACGATGTGCATGCCCATGCCGAGATGATGAATGCCAACATCGCCGAGTTGATCATGGGGCTGGACGACGTGACCGCGGGATTCTCGCGCGATTTCGAGCAGCTTCGTTCCAAGACGGGATGGGAAAAGTTCGTCGGCATCTTTGCCCCCGCCAAGTCCGAGGCGATGCGGCAGGAGCGCCTGCGCGCGGCCTCGATCGACGACAAGCTGCAGGATCTGATCGCCAAGTCCGACACGATCGTCAGGCTTCTGGAAAATCAGCTGGCGGTGCTGGAGGAACACAAGGCACGTGTCGAGGCCAATCTGACCGAGACGCTGGCCGACCGCGAGGCCACCGTGGCCGAGCTCGAGGCCCTGCGCGCCGAGATCAAGGCGCTGGACCCCGAGATCATCAAGCTGGAAAACGAAATCAGCGTCGAACAGGACGCGACCCGGCGCACTCAGCTGGAGACGAAGCTGGCCGAATTGAACCGGCGCTACAATGCGCTGGTGCAGGATGAACAGGTCAAGCTGGCCCGTTCGCAGACGCTCGAACGCTATATCGAGAAGGGCAAGACCTGGGTGGACAGCCTTCAGAACCAGGCGGCCACGCAGATGGTGCTGATCAACAAGCTGCAGACAGATACGCGCCAGCGTGTGGTCCTGTATGATGCGCTGACCAAGTCGCTGAAGACGGCGCAGCAGCAGGATGTCGCCCACCGCATCAACGAGATCGGCGTCAAGACCGACCAGGAGGCCCAGGCCGCCATGGCCGGCATCGGCGCGGCCACCAACCGCCGCATGGCCGAGATGCTGGAGGCGCATGAGGATCAGATGGTCTTCGCGCGCAAGGTGCTGGAAGAGAAGGCGAAGGCGGACGAACGCTTTGCCCGCCGCTTTGCCGCGATCGTCGAGAAGCACGACAAGAACCTGTATGGTGGCTAGGTGTCCGAGCTGGATCTGACAACGGACCACAAGGCGCTGGATGACGATATCGCGGCGCGGCGCTATTTCGCCAAGTTCGCCGGCATCATCGACCGCCTTGTGGCCGTCGTGGACCGGCTGCAGCGTGACGGCGTCTTCGCGCCCGCCGAAGCCGAGGCGATCCAGGACCACCTGACGCGCATCGCGGCCACGTTCGATGCGCTGAGCCTGAAATACCTGGTGTCCGGCCGGCTTGACGGTGTCGGACAGAAGCATCTGACGATCGACCTGCACGAAAGCGGATTTCCGATCTTTCAGGAACTGGTCACGATGGCCAACGATGCCGCGCAGGCGGCCGCGCATCTGGAGACGATGCCCGGCCCGGACGAGCTGAAGGATCGGATGATCCGGCAGATCCTGTCCGAACGCCGCGTGCCGACCCGGCTGCAATATGCAATGTCGCAACGGCTGTATTACGAGGCCCTGGCGCGGGGCGGGCTGTTCTTTGCGCAGGTGCATCCCCGTGCCGTCTGGATGCGGGATCTGGCCGGCGGGCGGCGGGAATACCTGGTGCACTGGGCGGTCTATGACAGCCAGCGCAACCTGCCGGTCCTGTACACGATGCGGGTCGAGGATTCGGGGCGCAAGGCGCTGCCTCTGGACGAAACACGCTGGCCCGCGGTGCAGGCGCATCTTCTGGCCCAGTCGGTGGGCGGATTGAAGCTGATCACCATCGCGCGCGGTTTCGATGGTGACTTCGAGGATCTTCACCCAAAGCACTTGCGGCGCATCCATCTGGGCCCGATGTATTCTCAGGCCTTCACGTTGCAGACAGGTCCCATTCGCGAGATCCTCGAAGAGGCGCGCGCGCCGTCGGGCGAGGACTGGGCGCTGTTCTGGACGATCGAGGATCTCGAGGCCGAACGCAGCGAAGTCGAGAAGGGCTGGTTTTCCTCGGTCGAGCGCCAGGTGTTCCGGCTGGACCCGCATGGCGGTGCGGCTGGGGAAAGTGGCGCGACCCGCACGCGGCAGTTCATGATCCTGCCCGAGCGGCCCTATCAGGTCCTGGTCGAGAAGGACCCTGTGTCTTTCCGCCGCATACGCAAATTTGTTGTCGATCGGACGGGACGTGCGGTGCTGGATGGCTAGCCACCGGCGCAAACTGGAATGAAACGGATCAAAGCGGAGTCACGATGACCGCCGAGCGCAACGAGATGGAACTGAAGGAAGAGGCGATCCGCGTCCATTACCCGGCCGCCAATGACCTGTTGATGGGGTTCGATCATGCCCCGCGATTGGCACGCCCGAAGCTGGCGCATGAGACGGACGAGCGGTCGCCGGGGATCGGTGCGCAGACTCGGCGGTTTCGGTCCACCACGCCCGGATTCGTCACCCGCTCGACCGTGCGGCCGGCGGGTGTCCGGCTGATTGAACGGATCGGGGCGACCGATGGCGGCGATCCCCTGATCTCGCCGTCGCAGGCCGCAGCGGCGCATGCGCTGCGCCGGGCGATCGCGATTGCCCTGGCAATGGGCCAGACCTTTGCCGATCGGACCGGGTTGACCGAGCTGAAGAAGGCCAATCTGGAAAACCGTCTGCCGGATGCGCGTGCGTCGGAATTCCGCGAATTGCTGGCGGCTGAGTCGCTGGTTGTCCTGTGGGTCTTTGCCAGTGCGACCGCGTTTCTTCTGTCCGAGCGGGCGGGTGAGACGTCCATCGAGATCGGGCCCGTCGAAGAAGTGCTGACCGACAATGCGCTTCTGGCCCTGCAGGGCGTCCTGTGGGAACTTGATCAGGACATCGGCGCCTTCGCGCAGGACGAGCCGACGATGATCGCCACGATCCTGGCATTTGCCGAGCAGTTGATGGACAAGGTGCGCCAGCGGGCCGAAACCGCCCCGCGGCTCGAGGCGTTTACCGCCGCCAACTACCGGGTCGAGGCCGACGATCTGCCGATCTCGGGGTTCGAACCGGCCCGAAAGGCGCGCGGCGCGGCGCTGGTCATGAGCTTCAAGAAACCCCACGAGGTCGTCGGCAACCATATCGCCAAGTATCAGGCCATGCGGCTGGCCAAGATGATGATGGCCTATGATTTCGACCGGCGCATGAACCCCTTTGCCGAACTTGGCGGGTTCATCTTTACCTTCATGGGGGATGGCAAGCCCGGCACAGGCAAGACGACCCTGATCCAGATGATGGCCGGGCTGTTGAACGACTACTGCGCGGTTGCCGGGTATCCGTTCCGATACCAGAACCTGTCCATCGACAACGTGGATTCCTATCAGGGCAAGTCGGCGCAGAACGCGCGGGCATTCATCCACAACGTGATGGACCCGGCCGTGATCGGGTTCGGCACGATCGACGACATCGATCAGATCGCGGGCAAGCGCGGCGACCGACAGTCCAGCGCCGGCCAGCAGGAGATCACAGCCGTTCTCATGGAGGCTTTTGCCGGCGCGAACACGGTCGTGCGGGGCAATTGCACGTTCGGCATGTTCTCGAACCACCCCGAGAACGTGGACGATGCGCTGCGCCAGCGAGCCGGCGCACGATTCCTGGTCGATGGCCCGCAGACGCGAGAGGATTACATCGACATCCTGGCCCTGCTTCTGGGGCGCAACCACCAGATCCCGATCGGCGATCACGAGCTGTTTGCCGCGCAGGAGATCCGCGTCGCCGTCGCCGAAAGCTTCGAGCGGCATTCCCGGCCTCTGGAGCCGCGCCTGGCGCAGGTCTTTGACCGCGTGCGCGAGGAGCTGGGCGAACTGGACACGATCGCCAAGCTGGGTGCCTATCTGAAGGCGATCCAGGAAGCCGATCCGCGCTTCACCGGTCGTGCAATCAAGAACATCACCGATGCCGTGAAGGTCCGTTCGATGGATTTCGAACTGCCTGACGAATGGATGGAGAACCCCGACCTGTTCCTGCGCAAGGACTATGACACCAAGAAGGCCATGATCGAGGAGCTTCGTCGGCCGATCACGGTTGACATGGTCGTGCAGGAAATCAACCGCTATGCCGACAGCGAGTTCCGCTATGCCGAGACGGCGGACGAAGCCGCGATCGCACAGGCCGTGCGCGAGATGCGCCTGATGGACGAGGCCAAGCGGCGGTACCTGGAGGCCAAAGGTTGAAACGCCTGATCGAAAAGGGCCTGATGTTCGGCAACCTGGTGCGGGTGGACAGCCCCGCGCTGGTCGAACGCTATCGCCGTGCGATGAAGGCCCTGACCGGACGCGAGACGGCGCTGGAGGAGTTTCACATCGACATTTCGGGCTACAGCCCCGAGATCGGTGATGAACTTGACGACCACCTGTATCTGAACCCGGATGGCTGCAACCGCCAGTTCATCCTTCTGACCACCGAACAGAAGCGCGCGCCGCTGCTGAACGCCAAATTCTCGACCTCGCGCGGGATCCTGCGCCGCTTCATCGAGGAAAACGAGCCGCAGCTCTTCTCTCTGACCGCGCGCGATGCCGTGGCGGGGGAGCTGGACAATACCGTCTATTCCCTCGACAGCCCCGCGCGGCTGTTCGACATCCGGCGCATCACCGTGCTGGCCGACACGACCGGCAATCATCTGGCCGAGGCGGAAAAACTGTCGCGCCTGGTCGAAAGGTTCCGCACCGAAACGGATGCGTGGTTCGATGACGTGCTGATCGCGCAGATGATCCAGTTGGCCGAAAAGGCCGGAGATGTCACCAGATCGCCCCTGCGGCTGACCTCGACCACGTTCGAGCAGGGCAATTTCTGGACCGCGCATTTCGGTGGCCTGTACCTGTTCCGCGACGTCGCCGAACCCTTTGTCATCTCGGTAGGGCCGAAAGAGAAGCTGGGCGAATTGCCGGTCGACTATGTGCAGGATCTGCGCGACCGGAACCAGATCGCCCGGCTTCTGGACATCAACCACCTGGTCGAGCCCATCCACGAGGCGCGCGGCGTCGATGCGGCGGCCATCCTGCGCCAGAAGATGGATTTCATCGTCGTGTCCGTCGCGGCGGAACTGGGGCTGGATATCGGCCATGGGTCGCGGCGTGAACTGCGAAAGGCGGCCGCCGAACTGGGTGACAGGCTGCCGCCCGAGTTTCACGGGCTCGCCGCGATCCTGCGCTGGGTCGAGACCGGCGGCCCCCGGCCGCGCATCACGGCCATGCATCCCGCCTATTTCTATACGCTGCGCGCGCGGCCGGGCCCGGACCGGGACCTGGTGAACATGGCCCTGGCCGAGCTTGCGCCGATGGATGTGCGCCAGCTGTTCATCTGCCACAAGCAGCTGTTCTACCAGCTTTATCGCGATTGGCCCGAAGCCAAGAAGCAGTTCGTCGCCGATTACCTGGAACGCGAATACCAGATCGACAAGGCCGGCGCGCGTCGCGCCCTGTTCGGCGCAGAGCCGGGGATGGACGACATGCCCGTCCGGCATGACTGGCAGATCGACAGTGCGGCCATCCGAACGCCCGGGCCGTGGGAGCGTACGCGGCGCGACACCGCCGAAGGCCCCTGGGGCAGGAGGAGCAAATGATCGGTTTCATCCGGCTGGCGGTTCTGGGCGTTGCGGGCATGACGGTGATGTATTTCCTTCTGTCGATCTATTCGCGATCGGTCGAACGTGAACGGCTGGAGAAGGAATGGGACGAACGGCACCCCGGCGGGGGTGACGCGGAAGCGCGCGATGCCTATATCGAACGCGGCATGCAGGAATATGAACGCAGCCTGCGCCACAAGCTGATCTGGCTGGTCTATGTCCTGCCCACTCTGGCCGTTCTGCTGTTGATCTACCTGACGAATCGAACCTGAGGCGCCAATGAGATACGTTAAATGGACCCTGATTTCGCTGACGGTGCTGATCGTCGGGGCTTTCCTGCACTACACGTTGCCACAGCACGACATCGTGCGCATCGTGAACACCTACCAGGAGCGGCAGGACCTGAACGACTGGACGCGCATCTTCTGGGCGACGCCCGATGACCAGTCCACCGGGCTGATCAATCGCGATGTCCAGTTCATTCAGGCGGTGAAGCCGAACGGCAAGCCGATGGTCTATCGCAACGAGGATACGGGCTGGAACTGGCCGCCCTATTTCAAGTTCGACACGGCCAATCTGCAGACCAAGGCCGAGGATCTGAAATCCACCGCCGAAAATCCCAAATGGGTCGTCGTCACCCATTATGGATGGCGCATCGTGTTCCTGTCGGTCTTTCCCAACGCCATCGATATCGAGCCGGTCGAGGGCCCGGATGTGACCATCATCCCGTGGTTCAACATCTTCTTCTTCGTCTTTTTGGGCATCCTGTTTCTGGTGCTGCGCCGCATGTGGCTGCAGTTCCGCGAGCGGATGATCGACCCGGTCGTCGAGGATGTCAGCGATGCATGGGACAGGGTGGATGAGCGCGCCGACCGCGTTCGCGGCAACGCGCGGGGCCTGTGGGCGCGTTTTCGCAACTGGCTGGATACCTGGCGCGGGCGACCGCGGATCTGATCCGGTCAGACCCCGACATGCCGATGGAAGGCTTCGGAATCGGGGCCAAGGTCGCTTGCCGGATGGCATTCGGCGATCCGTCCGCCCGCGACAAACCCGATCCGGTCCGCCACGGCCAGGGCTGTGTCCACGCGTTGCTCTACCAGGATCGTGGCAACGCCGGTGCGCCTGAGTGCATCGATCGTGTCGCGGATCAGCGCGATCATCGAGGGTTGCAACCCCTCGCTGGGTTCGTCGAGCAACAGCACCTTGGGCTCCATGCACAGCGCGCGGCCGATGGCCAGCATCTGCTGTTCGCCGCCCGAAAGCGTCCGGGCGGGCTGGTTCAGGCGCTCGCGCAGGCGGGGGAAAAGCTGCAGGACGGTTTCCCTTGTGCGCTGGGGCCGGTCGCGGGCCATCAGGCCGATCGTCAGGTTCTGCGCTACGCTCAGATCTCCGAACAGGCGTCGGCCCTGGGGCACATAGCCGATGCCGGCGCGCGCAATGCCATGGGCGGGCTGCGTGTCCAGGCGCCGGCCGTCCAGCCGGATCTGGCCCGAGCGTGGGCGAACCAGCCCCATGATGGTCCGCAGGATCGTTGTCTTGCCAGCGCCGTTGCGGCCCATCAGACACAGGACCTCTCCGCCGGAAACGGACAGGGAAAGGTCGCGCAACACGATCACCGCGTCATAGCCAGATGTGACCCGATCGAGCGTCAGCATTCATTCCCCCAGATAGGCCGCCTGCACGGCCCGGTTGGCACGAATTTCTTCGGGCGTCCCGGTGGCCAGAACGCGACCCAGGTCCAGCACGGTGATGCGCTGGGCCAGCCGCATGACGACATCCATGTTGTGTTCGATCAGCAGCACGGTCGCCTGCGGCACCACTGACCGCACGATCGCGTCAAACCGCGCGATCTCGGACTCGGCCAGGCCCTGCGTCGGTTCATCAAGGATCAGCAGGCGGGGATTCAGGGCCAGCCCCATCGCAAGTTCCAGCAGGCGCTGATGGCCATAGCTGAGTGTCCCGGCGATCGCGTCCCGTTCGGCTTGCAGCCCTACACGCTCCAACGCCTCCATCACCATGGCGGCGGCATTCGCGGGGCGTTGCCATTGGACGGCCAGGGCCACGTTGTCAAATACCGTCAGCGCCCGGTAGATCTGCGTGATCTGGAACGTATAGGCAATGCCCAGCCGCACGCGGCGATGGGCCGGCATGGCGGTGATGTCGCGCCCCTGGAACAGGATGCGGCCGGACTGTGCGCGAATGCGGCCCGACAGCAGGCTGACCAGCGTCGTCTTGCCGGCCCCGTTCGGTCCGATCAAGGCGTGGATCTCTCCCTGTCGCAGGGACAGATCTACGCCATCGACGGCGCGGATGCCGTCGAAATGCCGGGTCAGGTCATGCGTTTCCAGCAGCGTCATGGAATCCATCGGGCGAACCTGTCCCTTATCGATCCCAGTATGCCGCGGGGCGCAAAGAGGATCAGCAGCACCAATGCCGCGCCGGTGACAAGCTGATGGGCGTCGGTCACGTTGCTGGCCAGATCGATCAGGTAGAACATCGCGACGGTTCCGATCAGCGGCCCAAGGACGGTTCCCGCACCTCCCAGCAGGACATAGAGAAGCGGCAGGATCGAATACTGGACCGAGGCCAGCGACGCGCCGACATAGCCGAACAGAAGCGCATAAGCCCCGCCCGCAAGGCCCGACATCGCACCGGACAGGCCAAGCGCGATCAGTTTCGTCATATAGGGATCATAGCCCAGCATGCGCGAGCGTTCCTCGTTCTCGCGCATGGCGACCATGACGCGGCCCAGTCCGCTGCGGGCGATGATCAGTGCCGCGACCATGGTCAGAGCAAACAGCGCCCATGCGACCAGGAAGCGCACCGACCCGTCGGCCAGGTCCAGCCCGAAGAGCTGGCGCGAGGCGCGGGCGATCACCAGCCCTTCATCGCCCCGTGTCCAGCGCCCAAGATAGAGGATCGCCAGGTGGAAGGCCTGCGCAAACATCAGCGTCACGATCATGAAGGCCACCCCGGCCGTGCGCAGCGCGAACGATCCCAGCGCCAGGGCAACCGCCCCGCCCGCCACGGGGCCTGCCAGAAGCGCCAGCCAGCCCGGCAGGCCGGTGTAATAGGCTGTGAGGCCCGCAGCATACAGTCCCGCCCCGAAGAACAGCGCATGGCCAAGGCTCAGTAGGCCCGTATAGCCAAAGGCGATGTTGTAGCCCGTCGCGTAGATCGCCAGCACCATGATGCGCGCAAGGTTGCCGTGGTGATAGGCCGGCAGCAGGACATGCGCGGCCAGAAGGGCGGCCAGCGCACCGACATGCGTCCACAGGATGCGCGCCGTCATGGCGCGGTCCGTCCAAAAAGGCCCTGAGGCCGGACGACAAGGATCAGCGCGACGGCCAGCGTGGCGACGATACGCGCCAGGGTAGGTGCGAAGAAGGTCGAGACGATGCCGTCCGTCAACCCGATCACGATGGCCGCGATCAGGGTGCCGCGCAGGCTGCCAAGGCCGCCGATGATGACGGTGATGAAGGACAACAGCAGCGGATCACCGCCCATCAGGTAATGCGCCTGGGTGATCGGCACGACCAGAACCGCAGCCATCGCCGCCAGGGCCGCGCCAAGTGCGAACACGCCGGCATAGACGCGATCGACATTGATGCCAAAGGCGCGCGCCATGTCGCGATCCTCTTGCGTGGCGCGCATGATCAGCCCGGCCCGCGAGCGTGACAGAACGACCCATAGTAGCGTCAGGATCATTGCGGCGGCAGCTACGACGACCAGCTTGTAGCCGGCATAGCCGAACCACGGCAGCTGCACCCGGAAATCGACGGGCGCGGGCACCGGTCGGGCGTCGGGACCAAAGAGACTGAGCGCGGCCTGTTGCAGGATGTAGAGAATGCCGATCGTCGCGACGATCGTCGCTTCGGGTTCGTAGTTCAGCCGCTTGAGCACCGCCCAGTCGGCAATCGCGGCAAGCAACCCGACCACAAGCGGGCACAGGATCAGTGCCAGGGCAAAGGACAGCGCCGCCGGGCCGGGGACGAACTGCGACACGAACCACGCCAGAACCGCACCCAGCATGAAGAATTCCCCATGCGCGACATTGACGACCCGCATGATGCCAAAGACCAGCGACAAGCCCGAGGCGGTCAGCGCCAGAACCGCGGCCGAGACGAGGCCTTCCATCACGGCCAGCAGCAGAAACGGTCCGAAATCCACGCGATACGATCCCGAAGGCTTGCGCCGGGCGGCGGAACCCGTCCGGCGCGGTTGGGTCAGAAGCTCATGGTCGTGTAATCGACTTCGTCCGGATAGAAGCCATCTTCCATCGCGGTGCGATGCACGCGCACCAGGCGACCGTTCCGGACCTGGCTGATCGATTGCAGGCCAAAGGCCTGGTGCGTGCGGCCATTGAACAGCTTGGGCCCCTGCGGATGTTCCAGACCTTCGGGGAACTCGGTCATTGCCTCCATCGCCTCGACCACGGCCTGACGATCGGCAGGGCCGCGATATTCGGCCGCTTCCATGGCGCGTTTCAGGATGAACAGTGTCTCCCAGACCGAGAACATGTGCGAATAGGTGGACACGTCCCTGGGGTCCGTGACCGACGCACCGTTGGCATCGACGCCGACTGCGGCACGATAGAGGTCTTCGTGCTCGCCCGCGTCGTCCTGGCGATAGCGCGGATGGCCTTCCCAGAAATGCGAACCTTCCAGGAATTCCAGCCCGGGCGAGTCGATCGCCACGGCCTCGAGACTGTCGATGAAACCGAAGAGCTGCGGACGCGCGCCCGAGCCATAGAACTCGCCCAGTTCCTTGACGAAGGTCAGAACCGACGGGCCGACCATGACGTGATAAAGAACCTCGGTTTCGCGCGGGATCTGCGGGAAATAGCGGGTAAACGACGTCTCGGTCGGTGGAATTGCGATATGCTTGATGACCTCGCCGCCCTGTGCGGCCACCGCAGCGGTGAAGAAGTCGCGGTGATCGTGGCCAAAGGCATAGTCCGGAAAGACCATGGTGACCTTGCGGCCCAGGTTCTGCGTGACGAAGGGCGCCATGGACTGGACCTGGCTCTTGACATCGGTGATGCCCGGCTGAAGCACCCAGCGGTTCAGCGCGCCCGAGGCCACATGGTGCCCTTCCGAACACACGAGATAGGGCACGCGCAGTTCGCCCGCGCGGGGGGCGGACCCCATCACCACATGGCTGAAGAGCGTTCCCATCACCACGTCGCAGCGCGCCTGCATGACGAGCTTTTCGACGACCTCGGCGCCGCGACGGGGATCGGTGCCGTCGTCCTCGAACAGGATTTCCACGGGCCGGCCATTGATCCCGCCCTGGTCGTTCAGAACCTTCAATGCCGCGGTTGCGGTGCGTTCATACCACCGCCCATAGGATGCCCCGATCCCCGTGCGATGCAGCTGGAACCCGATCCGGATCGGTTCGGCCGACTGCGCCTGTGCATAGCGCGCGGACAGGCCGCCAAGCGCTATCGCGCCGGTCGCGCCCAGGCCCTTGAGAACGTCGCGCCGGGTCGGCGTCACCTTCAGGTCGTCACGTTTCATTCGTTACAAGCCCTTTCATGCCGGGCCGCCCAGGTTGCGGACCCGAAAGCCTTGTAGCGCGACGATGCGGTTGTGAAAAGTTTGCTGTGGCGTCATCCGATGGTCTGCGCCGACAAAAGCCACAGCCCCAGAATCGTATAGGCCACCATCAGCGCCGTCATGGGCAGTTGCGCGGTCAGTGTCTGGGGCAGGTGCAGCCCGCGCCATACCGAATGGTGCACGATCACCGCGGCCAGATGGGCAACCAGGATGACCGCGAACTGGAAGGACCAGATCGCCAGGACGCCCGATCGGGTCGAAAGGAACCCGAACGAGACCCAGTGTTCCGGTAGACCCAGCAGCGACCAGCCCCGGCCGAATGGATCGTTCAGCGCGGCAAGAACGTATTGGCCGTCCGTCAGCAGCGCCACGAAGTAATGTGCAATGTGATAACCCGCCGCGATGGGCAAAAGGGACAGCATCAGGGGGCCGGCGACATGCCGTGATCGGCCCCCGGGGAGGCTGAGCGCAATCGCGCCCAGGACAAGCGCCGAGGCCGCCGCCCAGACAGCGACCAGACCCGCTGTGTTCACCCCCATGACGGCCGAGCGGCCGGGATATTCCAGCGGATTGACGCCGATCCAGCCGGCCCAGAGGAATGTCTCGCTGAGCCCGTCGAACGTGACCGACGACAGGACAAGCGTGACGAACGCCATGGCCGAGACCGATAGCGGCGGCAGGGTCGGGATTCGCCAGCCGGGTAGCGCGGCCATGATACGCAGTCGGTCGCCACGGGGTTCCGCCCAGAAGGGCGCGACGCGCGAGACCAGCGCAAAATAGGCGTTCAGGAATTCACCTCGTGGCGGCCAGTCTTCGCCTTCCAGCACGGCAAGGATCAGCACCAGTAGGTAATAGGACGCTGCCACGCGTGCCAGATGCGCCGGATCGGAGGGCGCCAGCGAGACGGTCTCGAACCATGCAAAGGACAGGTAGCCCAGAACCGCCGGCCAGTGCTCCAGCCGCGAAAGTCCGATTCCCTTTTGGGGCAGCCAGCGTGAAAGGGCAGCGCGCAGCAATCCCACAGGCGCGCGCCACGGATCGATGTCATGCCACAGGTTCCCCAACAAGGCGACGGCCAGCGTCATGCCGACCCAGATCACGGTCCAGACCGTCAGCGGCAGAAGGTTTTCCTTGGGGTCCGGCGTGCCAGATAATCCGACCGCCACCAGTACCCAGAACAACCCGAATGCCAGCCAGTTCGTCACGCCGGGCGGCAGCAGGCGCGGGCGCTCGAACAGGCATGTTGCGCGGACCTTCGGCAGGTGGCGCAGGAAGGGTATCGCTAGGGCCGTGATCGCAACGGCCAGGCCAGCGCCCAGCATGTACCAGCCCGTCGGCAGCGTCTGGATGACCATGCGCTCGGACGCATGGGCGAATGCCGGGCCGGGGGCCAGCGCCATCGCGGCGATCAAGGTCAGAAGCTTCATGCTAGATCAGCGAATATTCGGCCAGCATCTCGTATCGCGGCCCCTCGGGCCGCAGGTGAGACGCGAACAGGCCAAATCCATGCACCGTGAACGCGCCGCCGGGCCATGTGCCATGCGCGGACAGGAAGCGTGCCAGCCGCGCCAGCTCTTCGGCGTCGGGATGGCGGGGCAGGCGTGCCAAGGTGACATGCGGGACAAAGCGTTCCCGCGGCAGCATGATGCCCGCCCCGTGAAGCCGCGAGCGGATGCGGCGGTGCAGATCGGCCAGCTCTGGGCTGTGTCGCAGGGCGGCATGAACGATGCGCGGCGTTGCCCCGCCCAGGGTGGATATGCCTTCGATCACCAGTTCGAAGGGACGCGCCGCGATGCCCGACAGCGTGTCATGAATCCGCTCGAGCGCCGCGTCGGATTGGTCGTCCAGAAAGGCCAGCGTGACATGCATGTTTTCGGCGGGCACCGGCCGGCCCATGTCGATCTGCTCCGCCAGATCGGCCAGGCGATCGGCAAGGTCTTCGGGCAGGGGGATCGCTATGAAGCTGCGCATCGGGTGTTGCTCCGTCAAACTGGCGCGATCAGAGCACAGGCATCGCCCGATGTGGAGCCCTTGCGCGACCGCGCGTTCTGGCGCAGGGTCTGCCCGGCAAGACATGCCCATGCAAGAGGTAGGCGATGCGAGCGGGACTGGTCTTTCTGGTGGCGGCCTATGTGCTCAGCCAGTTCTACAGGGCCTTTCTGGCGGTTCTCAGCCCGGTACTGCAGGCCGATCTGCGGCTTGAACCGGGGGATCTGGCAATCTCGTCGGGCATCTGGTTCATCGCCTTTGCCGCGATGCAGATGCCCGTCGGGGCCGCGCTCGACCGGCTGGGCCCACGCCTGACGGCGTCTGTGCTGCTCGGTCTTGGCGGCGGTGGCGGGGCCATGGTCTTTGCGATGGCGCAGGGGGCGATGGGACTGCACGTGGCCATGGCGCTGATCGGCATGGGCTGCGCGCCGGTGCTGATGGCATCCTATTACATCTTTGCGCGGACCTTTCCTCCGGCGGCTTTCGGCGCGCTGGCGGGGGCGGTGATCGGGATCGGTTCGCTGGGCAATATCGCCGGTGCCGCGCCGCTTGCGTGGTTCGTGCAGGCGGTGGGCTGGCGTGCGGCGCTCTGGGCGCTGGCGGCGGTGGCGATCGCGATTTCCCTTGCCCTGTGGACGTTTGTGCGCGACCCCGAGCCCGCCGTCGCACCCGAAGGCGCGCGCGGCTCGCTTCTGGACATCCTCAGGCTGCCGGGCATGTGGGCGATCCTGCCGCTGATGGCGGTCAATTACGCCCCGGCCGCGGCGATCCGCGGCCTTTGGGCCGGGCCATACCTGTCGGAGGTTTTCGGAGCGTCTGCCATCGTCATCGGGAACGTGACGCTGGCGATGGCCCTGGCGATGGTGCTGGGGAATTTTGCCTATGGCCCGATGGATCGGCTGCTGGGTTCGCGCAAGCGTCTGGTTTTCATGGGCAATCTTGGTGCGGCCCTGTGCCTGTCTGCCCTTGTTGTCGCGCCGTCGGCCGGGCTGTGGCCCGCTGCGTTGGCTCTGGCCGGGCTGGGTCTGTTCGGATCCTCCTTTCCGGCGATCATGGCGCATGGTCGGGCCTTCTTTCCGCCGCATCTGGTTGGGCGCGGCGTGACCTTTCTGAACATGTTCAGCATCGGCGGGGCGGGCGTGATGCAGTTCGCCTCGCGTCCGGTCTATCAGGCGGCGGTCGAGTCCGGTCCGGCCGACCAGGCCTTTTCGCGGCTGTTCCTGTTCTTCCTTGTCCCTCTTGCGGTCGGGCTTGTCCTGTATCTTTTCAGTCGCGAGGCGCCGGCGACCCTGCCCCATTCGATGGGAGAGGGCAGATGACAAGGCTGGGCTTCCTGATCGCGCGCACCCTGCGGCAGGAAGGGCCGCTTGCACGCCTGTCCGTGCCGCAGCAGTCCCTGATGGACGAACTGGAGGGGCGGGCGGTGGCGCTTGTCGGCAATGCGCGATCCCTGGCCGCGCGGGAAGAGGGCGCGATGATCGACGCGGCCGATATCGTCATCCGCATCAACCGCGCGCCCATGCCGTCGGCCCGCTCGCACGGCACGCGCACCGACTGGCTGGCGCTTGCAACCTCGATCCGCCCGGCCGAGCTGGATCGTATCGCGCCGCGCCGCATCCTGTGGATGAGCCACAAGCGCAAGAGGCTGAGCTGGCGCGTGGCGCACACGCCCGGCTTCTACCTGCACCCGCTGGTGGATTGGACAACGCTGCGCGATCGTCTGGGCGCGCCGCCCACGACCGGGGCCATGATGATCGATCTGCTGATGCGCAGCCGCCTGCGGATGCTCAGCCTGCACGGATTTGATTTCTTTGCCTCGAAGTCGCTCAGCGGGTCGCGCGATGCCCACCAGGTGCCGCACGATTTCGCGGCCGAACGCAGGATGGTCGAGGATCTGATCGCGCGCGACGGGCGGGTGCGGCTGGTCGGGGCATGAAGTCGGCGCAACGCCCCGCGCGTGTTGGACGAATAAGGGCCGCGCGCGGCGATCGGGGTCTTTAACAAGGCGCGCCGATGCGGTATTGGGCCTCGTCCCTGAACTGGAGGAGACCCCAATGGGCTACAAGGTCGTTGTCGCCGGCGCCACGGGGAATGTGGGCCGCGAAATGCTGAACATCCTCGCCGAGCGGGAATTCCCCGTCGACGAGATCGTCGCGCTTGCCAGCCGCAGGTCGCTGGGCACCGAAGTGTCGTTCGGGGACAAGACGCTGAAGACCAAGGATATCGAGGGCTTTGACTTTACCGGCTGGGATATCGCGCTGTTCGCGATCGGCTCCGAAGCCACCAGGAAATACGCTCCCATCGCGGCTTCGCAGGGTTGTGTCGTGATCGACAATTCGTCGCTTTACCGGTACGACCCGGATGTGCCGCTGGTCGTGCCCGAGGTGAATGCCGAGGCCGTCGAGGGCTATGCGAAGAAGAACATCATCGCCAACCCGAACTGTTCGACCGCGCAGATGGTCGTGGCGCTGAAGCCCCTGCATGACCGTGCGCGCATCAAGCGGGTCGTTGTCAGCACCTATCAGTCGGTGTCGGGCGCGGGCAAGGAAGGCATGGACGAGCTTTGGGACCAGACCAAGGCCGTCTATAACCCCACCGCCGACGTGCCGCCGAAGAAATTCCCCAAGCAGATTGCCTTCAACGTCATTCCCCATATCGACGTCTTCATGGAAGACGGCTCGACCAAGGAAGAATGGAAGATGGTGGTCGAGACCAAGAAGATCCTGGATCCCGCGATCAAGGTCACGGCGACCTGTGTGCGGGTGCCGGTCTTCGTCGGCCATTCCGAGGCGATCAACATCGAGTTCGAGGATTTCCTGGACGAGGAAGAGGCGCGCGACATCCTGCGCGAGGCGCCGGGCGTCATGGTGATCGACAAGCGTGAACCCGGCGGATACATCACGCCCGTGGAGTGTGTCGGCGATTATGCGACCTTCGTCAGCCGCATCCGTCAGGACCCGACCGTCGAGAATGGCCTGAACCTGTGGTGCGTGTCCGACAACCTGCGCAAGGGGGCAGCCCTGAACGCGGTACAGATCGCCGAGGTTCTGGGAAATCGCTGTCTCAAGAAGGGCTAGGGACTGCATCCCGGGGAAAATGATCGCGGGGCGCCGTTCGGGCGCCCCGTTTCGTGTTCAGCTGTTGCCGCCCGCCGTGATCGCCTCCGCCAGATCGCGGTATTCTGCGCAAGTTCCGCAAACCGATTTCAGAACCAGCAGGTTCTGCCGCGCGCGGTCCATCTGCCCAAGCTCGACAAACAGCTCGCCCTGATATTCCAGCGCCCCGACATGGCGCGGATCGACCTTCAGTGCGGCGTCGTACCATCGCGCTGCCTCGCCGAACCGTTTCATCTTGCGATTGGCAAATCCCATGAGATTCAGCGCGTCGGCATTGCGCGGATCATCCCGTACGATCGCGGCCAGCAGGCGCAGGGCCTGCGGGTAGCGGCCCGCGTCGATCTCGGCCCGTGCCTGGGCCAGCGGGGACAGGACGGTTGCCGTGTCTCCGCCGGTCGCGGCAGCAAGGGCTGGCGCCGCGGCCAGGATCAGCCCGAATGCAAGAGACATCGCCCGAAGGGGCGTCGCGGAGCATGCTCGGATCATGGCCGTCCTCCCGTCTTTCCGTTGATCGGTGACACTCTATCACGGATGGCCGGGCTCGGCGCGCACATCCTCGCGATCCATGATCGCGGCACGGGTCATGGGGACGGACATGGTCGAACGGCGGCGGCGCCCGTTCGGGCCGGGCCAGGACTGCCCGAACCGCATGACAAGGGCGCCCATGTCAAAGCCCAGCTCCTCGAGCCGGAGGACGGGGCGCCCGCGGGGCCAGCTGCGCACCATCAGGCCACCATCGCGCGTGGGACTAAGATCATAGCCCAGCGCCCGGAGCCGCCGGAAGAGATCGACCCAATCCGTTGCCCGGTGGGCGGCTTTGCGGATGGATTCAGTTTCCCGCCAGCGAACCGGGTTTGCGAGATGGGTTGCGGCATGGGGCGCGGCGTCAGGAGGCAGTCGCCGTGCGTCATCGCTTGCCATCTGCAACGATGGCGCGGCGTCGTGGGGAGAGTGCGGGGCGGTCAGGGCCTTGGCGTGTTCCATGCCGCGACCTTGCCGCAACATGGTTAAGCGATGGTTATCGCCCACATGCAATCGATGCCGGATCAGATCGGCACGAAGCGGCCGACCTTCGGGTCGTATTGTTCAAGCCGGCCTTCGCCGATGTCGTTCCAAAGACCATGCAGGGTCATGTCGCCACTTTCGACCGCGCTTGCAACAAAAGGAAAGGTCATCAGGTTCTCCAGGCTGATCAGCACCGCCTGCTTTTCCAGGGCGGTCAGCTGCTCGTCTTCGGGCAGGTCCTTCACGCGCTCATAGCCGGGTCGCAAGAGATCCATCCAGCGCCCGACGAAGCTGGACGCCTGTTCCAGCTCCGGCGCCTTGCCCGAGCACATGTCGTGACATCCCTGAACGCCGCCGCAGCGCGAATGCCCGACCACGATGAGATGGGCGACCTTCAGCGCGTTCACGGCATATTCGATCGCGGCCGAGGTCCCGTGCTGCTGACCGTCCGGCGCATGGGGCGGCACCAGATTGGCAATGTTGCGGTGGATGAAGAATTCGCCCTGATCGGCCCCGAAGATCGACGTGACATGAACGCGCGAGTCGCAGCAGGAAATCACCATTGCGCGCGGGCGCTGGCCTTCCTCGGCCAGGCGACGATACCACGCGGAATTCTCGCTCCAGGTCGTGGCGCGCCAGCCGTGGTAGCGCTGGACGAGGAAACCGGGCAGTGGTCGTGCGTGTTGCATGAAGTGCACCTTTGATCTCTCGACAGCGTGATTAGCCGCAAGACCGTGAAAATTCGAGAGGTATTTGCGCGCAATCGCAAGAAAACCTTGAGCCTTTCCCCGCAGCTTGGCACCACGAACTTGGGTGATGAACGTGGGGTAGAAGGGTGGCAGAACTTCGTGTCTTGCGCCACGCCGAAGGGGTTTGCCTGAATCCCGATCGGCTGGTGCTGCTGTATTCAGAGCTGGGCGAAACCGGCGCGGAACGCGTCATGCTGCGCACGATGGAAAACATCGATGCGCGGCTGGACGACATCGACCGCCTGTCGCGCACGGGACAGGTGGCGGCGCTGATCCGCTCGGCCCGGACCTTGTCCAAGATGGCCGATCAGATCGGGATGGAGTCGCTTTCGCGCGTCGCGCTGGACGTCGTCGCGGCTTCGGAAACCGGCGATGACGCGGCGCGGGCGGCGACCGTGGCCCGGCTGATGCGCATTGCCGATCGTTCGGTCCGGGCCGTCTGGGATCTGAAGGACATGACGCTCTGAGCGCCCCTTGCAGGTGACGCGCGCGGCGCTAGGGTGGGGCCAGATCCAGACAGGAGACCCACACCATGCGCTTTGCCTTTGCCGATCCGTCCGCGCCGTCCCTGCCGTTGCATCTGGTCGAGGAATCGCGGCTCGAGGATTTCCTTTCCGTCTGCCCCGCGCCGCATCGCAACTGGCTGAAGGCGCAGGGATTCACGGGATCCCTGGGGCAGCTTTGCGTGCTGCCGGGCGAAGAGGGCCAGCCACAGGGGGCGGTGTTCGGCATGGGGTCGGCCTCGGCGCGAAAGCGGGGGCGGTTCCATGTCGCGGCCGCCGCGCCGCGCCTGCCGCAGGGCGACTGGCATCTGGCCGGTGACCTGACGCCCAAGCAGGCCGAAGAGGCTGCATTGGGCTGGTTGCTGGCCGGGTATCGTTTCGACCGTTATCGCCCGTGCGATCGCCCCGCGCAGATCGCCCGGCTGAAGGCGCCCGACGGCATCGATGCCGCGCGGATCCTGGCAATCGCCGAGGGCGAAGCCCTGACGCGCGATCTGATCAACACGCCGGCCTCGGACATGGGCCCGGACGAGCTTGAAGATGCCTTCATGGCACTTGCTGGACGGCACGACGCCGAGGCGCGCGCGATCCGGGGCGAGGAGCTGATCGCGCAGAACTTTCCCCTGATCCACGCGGTTGGGCGCGCGTCGCCCCGCGCGCCGCGGTTGCTGGACATGCGCTGGGGCCAGTCGGGTCCGTCGCTGACGCTTGTGGGCAAGGGCGTGTGCTTTGATACCGGGGGACTCAATCTCAAGCCCGGGTCGTCCATGGGATTGATGAAAAAGGATATGGGCGGCGCCGCCACCGTTCTGGGGCTTGCGCATATGATCATGACGCTGAACCTGCCCATCCGCCTGCGTGTTCTGGTGCCGGCGGTCGAGAACGCCGTGTCGGGCAATTCTTTCCGCCCGCAGGATATCCTGAAAAGCCGCAAGGGGCTGACGGTCGAGGTCAACAATACCGATGCCGAAGGACGCCTGGTTCTGGCCGACGCCTTGGCCCTTGCGGATGAGGAACGGCCCGATCTGATCGTGTCGATGGCCACCTTGACCGGCGCGGCGCGTGTTGCGGTGGGGCCGGACCTCGCGCCGTTCTATTGCGATGACGACGCGCGCGCCCATGCCTTGGCACTGGCGGGCACCCGGGTGGCCGACCCGGTCTGGCGGATGCCGTTCTGGGATCCGTACGAACCAATGATCGAACCGGGCATTGCCGACCTGGACAATGCCCCATCCGGGGGCATGGCGGGGTCGATCACGGCCGCGCTGTTCCTGCGCCGGTTTGTCAGCGACAGCCGCAGCTATCTTCATTTCGATATCTATGGCTGGCAGCCCAAGGATGCGCCGGCCCGCCCCAGGGGAGGCGTTGGGCAGGGTGCGCGGGCCTTGCTGGATGCCCTGCCAGAGGTGCTGAAGTGACGTCGGATCGGCGTCTGTTGCCGGCGAATGGCCGCGTGGCGCATGTCTCGCTGCGCGGCAAGGTTGCGGCCGAAACCTATGTCGAGGGCAGTCAGGCCCGGATCGTCCAGCCGGTTGCCGATCTGCTGGCCGCGCCCGGCGGACCGCGTGACCGGCAGCTCTTGTGGGGGGAGGGCGTTCTGGTGCTCGACCGCGCGGGCGGGCACGCATTCGTCCGTTCGGATCGGGACGGGTATTGCGGCTATGTCGCCGAATCCGCCCTTGGTCCGGCCTGGCGACCGACCCATTGGGTGTCGGCGCCCGCGACGCATCTTTACCCGTCCCCCGACATGAAGCGGCGTGAGGTCGCCTGCATCAGTCTGGGCGCGCGGCTGCAGATCACGGGGCGCGAGGGCGGTTTTGCCCGCAGCTTGGACGGATTGTTCGTTCCGGCACAGCATCTGCGTGAATTGGGGGCTTGGGCGGACGACCCTGTCCGGGTGGCCGCGAGTTTCCTTGGTACCCCATATCTTTGGGGGGGCAATTCCCGCCAGGGGATCGATTGTTCGGGACTTGTGCAGGCTGCATTGACCGCATGCGGGATCGCCTGTCCGGGCGACAGCGATCTGCAGCAGATGCTGGGCGATCCGCTGCCCGAAGATGTGCCCATGACGCGCGGCGATCTGATCTTCTGGAAGGGGCATGTCGCAATGGCGGTGTCCGGGACGCTTCTGATCCATGCCAATGCCCATCGCATGGCGGTCACGCATGAAGGGATCGACGAGGCCATCGCGCGGATCGAGGCGCAGGGCGAGGGCCGCCCGACCTCCCGGCGCCGTCTGTCCGGCCTGTCGTCCTGAGGCTCAGTCGATCGGGCGGATCAGTTTGCGTTCAAGGACTCGCAGAACGGTGGACAGGTCATGGCCACGCCGCAGGATGCGCCCATCCGCGCCGACGACTGAATATTGCCCCTGGCGCAATCGTAGGTCCGGACGCTTCTCGATCCGGTAGATCGGATGTTCCGCCGCGCGGCGAAAGACCGAAAAGATCGCGACATCGCTGAGGAACGACATCGCGTAGTCGCGCCATTCCCCCGCCGCGACCATGCGCCCGTAAAGGCCCAGGATGATGCCCAGCTCCTTGCGGTCAAAGGCAACCTGCGCCTTTGCGCCGGTGCGGGGATTCATGGGGGTCGGGGGCTGTGCCGTCATGACAGGATGTTAGCGATGCCCGGTGCGATTGATCAAGGGAAGGCTGTCCGCGCGCCCGTCAGGCAAAGACACCGTGGCAGAACCAGCCGCCCGCGATATCGGCGCCATGGGCGAAGAACAGCCACAGCCTGATCCCGCTTGTCGTCTCGACCCGCCAGTAATCGCGCGTGCCTGAGCGCCATTCGGGATCGTCCAGCCACCATTCCGGCGCGATCCGTTCAGGCCCCGTGGCCGAGGCCGTGACAAGGTCTTGCCGGCGCCAGCGAAACTGCCTTGGTACGCCGGGGATATCCGCGGCCTGAACAGGCTCGGGCCGGAAAAGGACGGCCGGGCGGGGGGCATGCGGGTGTGGCCAATGGTCTGCCGGCTCGGACCAGGCCGCGGGCAGGATCAGGGCCGACTTTTCGGGAATATGGCTGTCTGCGGGGGCGAGGCGGGTGATCGCCTCCATCCCGATCCGCGCGCCCAGGCGCGAGATCAGCAGCGACATCGCCTCGGCCTGTGCGGCGGGGGCGGGGCCGTCCGTGCCGGCCAGCGGGCCGCGATGCTGGCGCGGCTGGTACGGTTCGGTTTCGGCGGCTTCGAGCCGCATTACATCGATTCCGAAACCCGGCGCGATGCTCGCGATCCGTACATTCAGGACCGAGCGCATCAGCATGGGATCGGCCGAAGGGCGCGCAAGGCCAAAGGTCAGTTCCTGAACGCTGCGGTCGGTTCGGAACAGTTGCAGCCGCAGCCGCCGTGCCCCATGGCCCTGATCCTGCAGGCGCCGGCACAGTGCAGGCAGCAGCCGGTCGAGGCCTGCCGTGATGTCTTCGGGCAGGCCGATCGGATCGGGGAAGGTCAGGCGGACGGCGAAATGCAGCGGCTGCCGTGCCGGAGAGATCGGCTCGGGCTCGAGGCCCAGCGCCTGGTCCAGCCGTCTGATCAGCGCCGGACCAAAGCGCCGGGCCAGGGGTGCGCGCGCCATGCCCAGAAGATCGCCCACATGGCGCAGGCCCAGCCGTGCAAGGCCATCGACGATATTCGGGGGCAGGCGCAACGCGGCAAGCGGCAGGGGCGCCAGTGCCTGCCGGGTCTGGCCCGGCGCGGCAATGCGGCTGCTGGTTATGGCGCGGGCAGCCGGCAAGGGGGGCGCGCCGCCCTTCAGCCAATGACGTCGTGCCGCGCGCGAACGTGTCGCGCGCGCCTCCTGGTCGATTGAATCGCCATTGCGGCCTGTCGGGGCGGGCATGTCGGCATGGCGGGCCAGTGCCCATGCCGCGCCGACGGTGTCGGCAATCGCGGCCCGAACGGTCAGGCCGAGTCTGGCGCAATCGGTTTCGACGGTCTGCAGCACGCCATCCTCGCCGCCGAAGAGATGGGCCGCACCGGTCAGATCGACGATCAGCGAATCGGGCGGCTCCTCGCCGATCCAGGGGCTGAAGCGTCCGGCCCAGCGGCGAAGCGCGGCCAGAAAGGCGCGTTCGGCCTGCAAGTTCTGGGGGCGTGTGACCAGTTCAGGGCAGATCGCGCGCGCCTCGGCCAAGGGTTGGCCCCGATACAGCCCCCGCGATTCAGCCCCGACCGACAGCGAGGTCAGGGTCTGGCGGCCCGCCTGTTCGCCCACGATGGCAAAGGCCTCGGGCGGCAGGGTGCGCATCTGGCGCAGCAGCCGCTCGGCGCCAAGGCGGGGAAACCACAGGGACAGGATCCGGCGATTGCGCATAAATGTTCCGTTTTTGTTCCATTATTATTGCGCAGCCGGCAGGGAGTCGAGTCAGCCGAAGACGAAAAGGGCGCGCGGCATTCTCGCGCGCCCAGCTGCCAAGGATGGGGCCATTGGCCCCGAAGGCCGTTCCTGTCAGGCCGACTGGGTCTGGCCAGGACGCCCGAACAGGGCCCATGCCGCCAGCCCAAGCGTCAGCACGCCGGTCACCAGCGCGTTCCACGTGGCCGCGAAGGCGCCCGCGCCTTCACCCGATGTCAGCGCGGCGAAACCCAGAACCCAGGGAGATACCGCGACCCAGAGGCCGATGGCCATGTCGGCCCATTCCTCCCAGTCGTGGTATTCCACGATCGCCAGCGCGGCCAAGGCAACGATCAGCGCGCCAAAAACCAGCGCGTTCCAGAAGGCCGCCGAAATATCGGCAAAGCCCAGAAGCCACGGAGACAGGAACAGCCATACGCCAAGCAGAAGGTTGATACCGTCCTGCCAGCGTTCGGTTGCTTTCTTGAAGAAGTCCCTCATCGCACACCCCTCCTTTCGAACGGTCTGCCTGACAAACATCCTTCAAGAAGGCCCGGACGGGCCGGGTCATCGCCCGGCAGTCCGGGCGTCAACCCGATATCGATTTGGGATTGTCCGTTCGCGTGTCAAGACCCCCTAGCGCCCAAGAAAGGCCCGCAGGATCGCCGCGACCAACGACAGGACGACCGAAACGAGGATCGCCGAGGTCACAGGGATGTAGAGCGTGAAGTTCTCCCGCTCGATCACGATGTCGCCGGGCAGCCGGCCAAGCCCGATCCGGCCGATCAGCGGCCACAGCAGCCCTGCCAGGATGAACAGGATTCCGATCAGGATCAGGATGCGGGACATGGTGAACCTTGCTCCATCATCTTCCCCGTCGCTTCTTCCCGCCCCGTTGCCCCGGGCGTCCGGCGGTTGAGCGGCCGCGGACCTTCACGGATTCCTCGACGGCTTCTTCCACCACGGATTGCCGGGCCAGAGGGTCGTCGGCGACGGCCAGTTCCACCGCTTCCAGCCGTTTGATCTCGTCACGCAGCCGGGCGGCTTCCTCGAATTCGAGGTTCTCGGCGGCCTTGCGCATCTGCGTGCGCAGGGCTTCGAAATGGGCGGCGAGATTCGCGCCGACCAGCGGCTTTTCGACCTTGGCCGTCACGCGCGCCATGTCAACGTCGCCCTGGTAAAGGCCGGCCAGGATGTCTTCGACATTCTTCTTCACCGTCGCGGGCGTGATGCCATGCGCCTTGTTGTAGGCGATCTGCTTTTCGCGTCGGCGGTTCGTCTCGGCAATGGCGCGTTCCATGCTGCCGGTGATGCGGTCCGCATACATGATGACGCGGCCCTCGGCGTTGCGCGCCGCGCGCCCGACCGTCTGGATCAGCGAGGTTTCGGACCGCAGGAAGCCCTCCTTGTCGGCGTCAAGGATTGCCACCAGACCGCATTCGGGAATATCCAGACCCTCGCGCAGCAGGTTGATGCCGATCAGCACGTCAAAGGCGCCCAGCCGCAGGTCGCGCAGGATCTCGATGCGTTCGATCGTGTCGATGTCGGAATGCATGTAGCGGACCTTGATGCCCTGCTCGTGCAGGTATTCGGTCAGGTCCTCGGCCATGCGTTTGGTCAGCGTCGTGACCAGCGTCCGGTACCCCTTGGCCGAGACCTTGCGGATCTCGTCCAGAAGATCGTCCACCTGGGTCTCGACCGGCCGGACCTCGATTTCGGGATCCAGCAGGCCGGTGGGGCGGATCACCTGCTCGACGAAGACGCCACCGGTCTGCTCCAGCTCCCACTTGCCCGGCGTGGCCGAGACGAATATCGATTGCGGGCGCATTGCATCCCATTCCTCGAATTTCAGCGGCCGGTTGTCCATGCAGCTGGGCAGGCGGAAACCATGCTCGGCCAGGGTGAACTTGCGCCGGTAGTCCCCGCGATACATGCCGCCGATCTGGGGGATGGTCACATGGCTTTCATCGGCAAAGACGATTGCGTTGTCGGGGATGAATTCGAACAGGGTGGGCGGCGGCTCGCCCGGGGCGCGGCCGGTCAGGTAGCGCGAGTAGTTCTCGATCCCGTTGCAGGTGCCGGTGGCCTCCAGCATCTCCAGGTCGAAATTCGTGCGCTGCTCCAGGCGCTGTGCCTCCAGCAGCTTGCCCTCGTCGGTCAGCTGTTTCAGGCGCTGGGCGAGTTCCGCGCGGATGCCCTTGATCGCCTGCTGCAACGTGGGGCGCGGTGTCACGTAGTGGCTGTTGGCATAGATGCGGATCTTGCGGAACGTATCGGTGCGATGCCCGGTCAGCGGGTCGAACTCGGTGATCGATTCCAGTTCTTCGCCAAAGAAGCTGAAGCGCCAGGCGCGATCTTCGAGGTGCGCGGGCCACAGATCGACCGTGTCGCCCTTGACGCGGAAACAACCGCGCTGAAAGCCGGCATCGGCGCGCCGGTATTGCTGGGCCACGAGATCCGACAGGAAGCGGCGCAGGTCGATCAGCTGGCCGACCTCCAGATCCTGGGTCATCGCCGAATAGGTCTCGACCGAGCCGATGCCGTAGATGCACGAGACAGATGCGACGATGATGACGTCATCGCGCTCCAGCAGCGCCCGGGTCGCCGAGTGGCGCATCCGGTCGATCTGTTCGTTGATCTGGCTTTCCTTCTCGATATAGGTGTCCGAACGCGGCACATAGGCCTCGGGCTGGTAATAGTCGTAATAGCTGACGAAATACTCTACCGCGTTGTCGGGGAAGAATCCCTTGAACTCGCCATAGAGCTGCGCCGCCAGCGTCTTGTTGGGGGCAAGGATGATGGCAGGCCGCTGGGTGGCCTCGATTACCTTGGCCATGGTAAAGGTCTTGCCCGTCCCGGTGGCGCCCAGCAGGACCTGGTTGCGTTCGCCGGAAAGGATCCCTTCGGCCAGTTCCTCGATCGCCTGCGGCTGGTCGCCGGCGGGCTTGAATTCGGTCTGCAGGACGAATCGCTTTCCGCCCTCCAGCTTGGGCCGCGTCAGAACCTCGGGGCGACGGGTGGGCAGATTGGTATTGTTGTGCGGCATGGACGACTCCTTCGTCCCACAAGATGATGGCTTCGGGCGCGGGTTCAAGGCGGGCAATCATGGGCTCGGGCCGATATCGGGGCAAGGGCGAAGCCACACATGTTTTCCGATCATTCATCAACTTATGGTTGAACCGTGCGTTGATCTGCTGTAACGTGACAAGTGCAAGCAGGGCTGGCATCCGGTCAAAGGCACCACCCACCCACCACCACCCACCTTGCGCTCGAATTTTTCCAGAGCGGCGACCGGATGCCAGACTGCTTGCGACTTTGCCCTCTACTCTTTGGTCTTGCGCGTCCGGCCCCGTTTCACGATAACGGGCCCCGAACCAGACGGAGTGTGACCCATGCGCGCACGCATCTATCAGCCCGCCCGCAATGCAATGCAGTCGGGTACGGCCAAGTCGAAGTACTGGATTCTCGAATTCATGCCGGCCAAACCGCGGGCCGTGGACCCCTTGATGGGCTGGACCATGAGCGGCGAAACCCAGACCCAGGTACGGCTGCGCTTCGATTCGCGCGAGGCGGCCGAGACCTATGCCCGCACCCACGGCATCGATTATGTCGTGGTGCAGCCGCACAAGCGGCAGCCCAACCTGCGGCCGCGCGGCTATGGCGAGAACTTCGCCACCAACCGCCGCATTCCCTGGACGCACTAGACCTGTGAGCGCGAAGCCGGGCCTCATGGCGCCGGAAATCAGGCGTGACGATCCGCGCGCATCCGATCTGTGCCTGCTGATGACGCGGCATGCCGAGGAGATGCATGCCGACACGCCCCCCGAAAGCAACCACATGCTGGGCGCCGACGAACTCGCGGCTTCCGGCATCGACTTCTTCGTAATGCGGGTCGCGGACAGGCCGGTTGCCATGGGCGCGGTCAAGACCCTGTCGGGCGACCATGCCGAGATCAAGTCGATGCATGTCCTGCGTGAATATCGCGGCCAGGGTCTTGCGCGCCTGATGCTGGATCACCTGATCGGGCATGCACGTCGGAAAGGCTTTCGGCGCCTGAGCCTCGAAACCGGCGCCCAGCCGGGCTTTGCGGCGGCCCGGGCGCTGTACGAAGGGGCCGGTTTCGTCGAATGCCCTGCCTTTGCTCCGTATCGGCCGGATCCGAATTCGGTTTTCCTGACCATGGCGCTGCACGCCCCGGGCGGGCGGTGACATCCGCCTTGCACGGCCCTGCCCGCTGCGGATAAAGGGAAGCCAGCGGTCCCGTAGCTCAACTGGATAGAGCAGCTGACTTCTAATCAGCAGGTTGAGGGTTCGAGTCCTTCCGGGATCGCCATTCTCCGCGCGTCATTCCGGTCGTTCCGTCACCGGCGCGCCGCCTTCGAACCAGTTGGGGCGGGAATAGTCGCAGGGCGCTTCCTGCATTTCCAGATGCAGCCGGTTTCCGGTATAGGGATGGGCCCGGGCCAGGTCCTCGTCGAAGTCGATCCCAAGGCCGGGCGCGTCGGGCACGATGACATGGCCATCTTCCCAGTGAATCGAATTGCGGATCAGCCGCAGGTGAAACTCGCCGCCGGTCTCGATCGTCTCGACCATCAGCAGGTTCGGTATCGAGGCACCCAGCTGGATATTCGCCGCCCATTCAACCGGCCCGGCATAGAGATGCGGCGCGATCTGCGCGGTAAAGCATTCGGCCAGTGCGGCGATCTTCCTTGTTTCCCAAATGCCGCCGGCACGGCCAAGCGCAGGTTGCAGGATGCGCGCCCCGCCCGTTCGCAGGACCGTGGCGAATTCGGCCTTGGTGCACAGACGTTCACCCGTTGCAACCGGTATCCGGACGCCATTCTGCACCGCCGCAAGATCCAGCAGGTTGTCGGGCGGAATGGGCTCTTCGTACCATAGCGGCCCAAAGGGTTCGATCGCCTGGCCAAGCCGGATCGCGCCAGCGACGTTGAACTGGCCGTGCGTGCCGAACAACAGGTCGGCGCGGTCGCCCACGGCCTCGCGGATCGCGCGGCAGAAGGCGACCGAACGCGAGATGTCGCTGGCCGAAGGGTCATGCCCGCCGCGGATCGTGTAGGGCCCCGCGGGATCGAACTTGACTGCGGTGAACCCCATGCCGACGAACCGCGCTGCGGCTTCGGCCGTCAGGTCCGGATCGACCCAGAACTGGCCGGTTTCCTTTCCGCGCTCGGGATACAGATAGGTATAGCTGCGCAGTCTTTCGTTGATCTTGCCGCCAAGCAGCGCGTGAACGGGACGATTGCGCGCCTTGCCGACAATGTCCCAGCAGGCCATCTCGAGCCCCGAAAAGGCGCCCATCACCGTCAGGTCGGGCCGCTGGGTGAAACCGGACGAATAGGCCCGCCGGAACATCAGTTCGACATTTTCGGGCGATTCGCCCAGCATGTGGCGGGCAAAGACGTCCTCGATCACGGCCCGCATCGCGTCTGGCCCGACCGAAGACGCATAGCACTCGCCATATCCCGAGATCCCGTCGTCGGTCGTCAGCTTGACGAAGATCCAGTATCGCCCGCCCCAGCCGGGGGGCGGTGGCGCGACGACGAAAATCTCCAGATCCTTCAGCCGCATGTTCGTCTCCGTTGGCTTGGGTCAGTTTCTGTCTTCGAACAGGATCACGTTGCGACGCGCACCGCCCGACCGCGTGTCGGCGATCGCCTCGTTGATCTGGTCAAGCCGCCAGCGCCCCGAGATCAGCCGATCCAGCGCGATGCGCCCCTGCCGGACCAGATCGGTGATCCACGGGATGTCGCGTGCCAGCACGACGTCGCCCATGAAAGAGCCCATGATGCCCTGGCCAGTCGCCGCGAATATCACGGGTTCATACGAGGCATGCGCGCCGGATGGTGGCATGCCGACGGCAACGATGCGTCCACCGGGCGCAAGATAGCGTCCGGCGGTTTCATAGGCCGGTATCGCGCCGACGGCTACGAGGACAGCGTCGGCCCCCCGTCCGACCAGCGCGCGAAGTGCGGTCCAAGGCTTCGGCGCGGTGGCCAGAACACCGTCGGTCGCGCCGAATTCGCGGGCGATCTCAAGCTTTTCGGGGCTCAGGTCCACGGCGATGACGCGCGCCGCGCCGGCCAGTCGCGCGCCCTGGATCGCGTTCAGGCCGACGCCGCCGGCTCCGATCACCACGACGACTTCGCCGGGCCGGACCCGCGCCGTGTTGATGGCCGCGCCCAGCCCGGTGATGACGCCGCAGGACAGAAGTGAACCGCTGGCCGGGTCAATGCCCTCGGGCAGGGGCACGACCTGGCTTTCGTGCACGACCACGCGCTCGGCGAATGCCGCGCAGTTCATGCCTTGTCCGATCACCTGTCCGTCGCGCGACAGGACGGGGGGAACCGTGGGCGGCGCTGCACATCGCGTCGGATGGCCCGCCGCGCATTGGGCGCATCGACCGCAAGATCGGATCAATGTCACCAGAACGCGCGCGCCCAGAGGCAGGGATGCCCCGGCGGGCGCGGCGGAAATCCGGCCTGCCGCCTCGTGCCCGAACACGGCGGGAAAATCGCCACCCCAGGCACCGTCGATATAGGAGATGTCGGAATGGCAGATCGCGCAGGCCTCGATGGTGACCTCGACTTCTCCGGGCAGGGGCGCGCGCAGTTCGACGGTATCGACTTCCAGCGCCTTGCCGGCTGCGGGGCAGATTGCGGCCTTGATCCGGGGCATTGGCATCTCCTTTCGGGCTCAGGCTAGGAGGCGCGCGGTGGGTTGGCGCGCGACCCTGCGACAAGGACTGTCACACAGGCGACAAGCAGAAGCGCCGCAAGGCCAAAGGGCGCGCCGGGCGCATGAAATGACGCGCCCGGGGCCGTGAAGGCCGCGAAGGTTCCCGTCATCATCGCGGGCGATACGATCATTCCGATCGCGGTGAGAGAGGCCAGAACGCCCTGCAGCTCTCCCTGCTGGTCGTCGGGAGTGGCATTCGACATCATTCCCTGCATGGCCGGGCCGGCGACCGAGCCAAGAGCCGCGAAGGCGGTCATCGCGATGGCGACGGCCCCCGAGGTGATGATGAAGAAGGCCATGCAGGCCAGCGCTTCGATCGCCAGCCCGATCAGGGCCGCCAGGCGGTCGCCCGTGAGGCGTATCAGGGGGCCGATCCCAAACGCCTGTACAAGCGTGAAGAATACGCCATAGCAGGCCAGCGACAGGCCGATCGTGAAGGGCTCCCACCCGAATTGCGCCTTGCCATAAAAGGCCCAGACGGATTCATAGACATGCAACGCGATGTTGTAGATCAGAAAGACGATCAGAAGCCGCCCCAGTCCGGGCAATCGACCGATCGCCCGGAAGGCGCCCAGCGGATTCGCCCGCGCCCACGACAATGCCCGCCGCTTCGCGGCCGACAGCGACTCTGGCAGCACGATCAGCCCAAACAAAAGATTCGCGCCGGCAATGGCCGCGGCCCCCCAGAAGGGCGCGCGGGTGCCAAAGGTTGAAAGAAGGCTGCCAAGAAAAGGCCCCGCGATGAAGCCGATCCCGAATGCGGCGCCGATCAGGCCGAAATTCCGCGCCCGATCCGCGCGCGAGGAGATGTCGGCCATGTAGGCCGTCGCTGTCGAATAGGTGGCCGCCGTCATGCCCGCCACGACGCGGCCCAACAGCAACAGCCAGACCGTTCCCGCAAGCGCCATGATGACGTAATCCAGCGTCATGACGGCCAGCGCCGACAACATGACGGGGCGGCGGCCGAACCGGTCCGAGAGATTGCCGACGACAGGGCCGAACAGGAACTGCATCACGGCAAAGGATGTCGCCAGCAGACCGCCCCAGAGCGCGGCCTCGGACAGCGGTCCGCCCGTCACCTCGGCGATCAGGTCGGGCATGACCGGAAAGATGATGCCGATTCCGATCGAGTCGATCATGGCCGTCAACAGGACGAAGACCCGCGCGGGGGCCTGTGATGCTGTCGATGGGCCAGAGACGCTCATAATGCGGCCGTGATCTGGGCAAGCTGTTCGGCCAGTCCCCGCGGATCGGCAAAAAAGGGCGAATGGCCCGTGTTCATCCACGTCACTGCCTGCGAGCCGAAAGCGGCGGCCATGTCGGCCTGGTATTCGGGCGGGATGACACGATCCTGCTCGCACAGGATGTAATGCCTTCGGACCCGGTCCACGCGATCCAGCGGTGGGCAGGGCGTGGCCTGCGGGGCGATCGGCTCGGGACACAACAGCTCCAACGCGCGGCTTGCGTCCTCGGGCGGGCAGTCGTGATAGAACAGTCCGGGCACATGCGTGGGGTCAAAGCTGTAGGTCACGCCATCCGGCGCGGCGCGGGCGATGCCCGCCAGCGGCTGGCGCGGACCCGCCCGACGCATGTCGATCATCGACAGGCCCGGGCGCGGCACATAGGCACAGACATAGACCAGCCGGTCGATCAGATGCGGTGCGCGTTCCGCGGCAATCGTGACCGGATAGCCCGCCGCGGAATGCCCGACCAGCGTCACGGGCGCGTCGATCGCCTTCAGGATCGACTCGACATACAGATCCAGTGTGGCCTGCGCCGGGGGTGTGCGATCGGCGCCATGGGCGGGCAGGTCGATCGCGCGCGCCTGCAGCCCGCGCGCTGCCAGTTCCGGAATCGCCCGGTCCCAGCACCAGGCGCCATGGCACGAACCATGGACCAGCAACAGGCGACGTTCAGACATGGCCGATCGCGGTCAGGAACTCCGTCAGTACGGCGGCATATTCCTGGGGCTTTTCCACGCAGGGCAGGTGGCCTGCGCCCCGGATCAGGTGGAACCGTGCCCCCCGGATCAGTTCGGCGGTTTCGCGCACCATGTCGGGTGGCGTCGCGCCATCCTCGGCCCCGGCGATCGCAAGCGTGGGCAATGTCAGAGCCGAGGTCGGGGTCAGGAAGTCGGTGCCCGAAATCGCGGCGCAAACCCCGCAATAGCCCTCGGCAGGCTGGCGGGTCAGCATGGCGCGATACAGCTTGACGTCCGGCGTTTCCCGGAATCGGCGCGAGAACCATCGTTCCATCGTCACGTCCGCGATCGCTTCAAGTCCACCTTGGCGGATCGCGGCAACGCGGTCGGCCCACATCTGTGCGGTGCCGATCTTGGCTGCGGTGTTCGACAACACCATCGCGCGGACCTGGTCAAGACGCTTGACCGCCAGACCCTGTGCGATCAGGCCGCCGACCGACAGGCCAACGAAGACGCAGTCGCGGATCTCCAGCGCATCCAGCAGCCGTTCGGCATCGCGCACCAGCGCCCCCATCGAATAGGGCGCGGGCGGACAGGCCGACAGGCCGTGGCCGCGCTTGTCGTACCGTATCAGGCGCAGTCCACGCGGCAGATGCGGGATCAGCCGGTCCCACATGCGCAGATCGGTACCCAGCGAGTTGGCAAAGACGACCGGCGCCCCGTGCGGATCGCCGTCTTCGCGCCAATGCAGGTGGATGTCTCCAAGATCCAGGACGTTCATGCGGTGTTTCCTTGGGATGAGATTGTCCTTGTCAGGCTGCGCCGACGTTCCGGGCGGGGCAAGGGGGATCAGCCGAAACGTTCGAGCGCGCGACTGAACAGCGCGGGATCGACATTGCCGCCCGAGGCGACGACGATGACGTCGTCGCCCTCGATCTCGTCGGGGTGGAACAGCGCGGCGGCAAGGGCCGCCGCTCCGCCCGGCTCGATCACGACGTGAAGGCGTGCAAAGGCCAGGGCCATCGCGGCCATTGCCTCGTCATCGGTGATCGCCAGGCCGGGCGCGCACAATCGTGCCATGATCGGAAAGGTCAGCTCGCCTGGTGCTGGCGTCACGATGGAATCGCAGATCGACCCGGTCGTGCGCGTGTTCCGTTCGATCCGGCCAGAGGCAAGCGATCGTCTTGCATCGTCGAATCCGACGGGCTCGACCGGGCGCGCCTTCAGGCCCGGCGCCCGTGCCTCCAGCGCAAGCGCGATTCCCGACGTCAGCCCGCCGCCGCCGCAGGGCACCAGCACCTGCGCCCGGCTCACGCCATGCTCGGCTGCCTGCGCGGCGATCTCGAGCCCCACCGTGCCCTGACCGGCGATGACCTGCGGTTCGTCATAGGGGCGGATCATGGTCAGGCCGCGCTCTTCGGCCAGAGCCGCGCCGATCGCTTCGCGGTCGCCGGTTGCACGGTCATACAGCACGACCTCGGCCCCATAGGCGCGGGTATTGTCGATTTTCAATCGCGGCGCGTCCGAGGGCATGACGATCACACAGGGCGCGGCATGACGGCTGGCGGCAAAGGCCACGCCCTGGGCATGGTTGCCCGAGGATATGGCGATGACGCCCCGCGCACGCTGCGGTATCGGCAGCGCCGACACCGCCGACCATCCGCCCCGCAGCTTGAAGGAGCCGGTATGTTGCAGGCATTCCGCCTTGACCCAAACCCGCCGGCCCGCGATCCGGTCCAGAAAGGGCGAGTTCAACAGCGGCGTGCGCAGCGCAACGCCCTGCAACCGTCCGGCGGCGGCTTCGATCATGCCGATGTCCATGTTGCCTCCAGCCAGGCATCGATGGCGGCCAGCGCCTCGGGTTCGTCCAGAAAGGGCACATGCCCGCGGTCGGGCACCTCTGCCACGATCATGTCGGGCCTGCGCGCGCGCATCGCGGCCACCGTTTCGGGGGAAAGAAGGTCGGAATTGGCTCCCCGGATCAATGCCAGCGGCAGGCCCGCGCAGGCATCGAACAGGGGCCACAGGTCCGCCGGGGGGGCGGAAAACGCCTGAAGGAACGATTGGCGCAGTTCGGGGTCATATCGGATGCGCAAGCCCTGTGGCGTCTCTTCGTATTGCCGTTCGGCAAAGGCGCGCCAACGCTCGGGTGGGACATTGCGGAATTCCGGCATCGCGGCGGGCAGTTTCCGGGCAATTTCGTCCAGGCTGCGCGCGGCCGGGTTGCGGCCGACATAGTCCTTGATGCGTTCAAGTCCCGCGCGTTCGATTACCGGGCCGATGTCGTTCAGGCACAGACCGGCCATCCGGCCATGTGCCCCGGCCGCCAGCGCCATGCCGATCAATCCGCCGCGCGATGTGCCGATGATCGCCGCGCGATCGATACCAAGGTGGTCCATCAGCTCCAGCACGTCGCGCGCCTCGCGCTCGACCGTATAGGTCGCCCCACCGGTCCATTCGGAATCGCCCCGCCCCCGATAATCGGGCCGTATCATGCGGAAACGATGTACCAGATGCGGCACAAGGAAATCGAAGTCGCGCCCCGAACGGGTCAACCCGGCAAGGCACAGGACCGGCGGCCCCGCGCCATCGTCGCGCCAGGCAAGACGCGCGCCGTCCGAAGCGGTGAAGTAATGCAAAGTCATGTCAGGGCGAGGTCGGGGATCGTGGACAGGTCGGACAGGACATGTTCCGGCCGGGCGGGCAGACGATCGACGGGGGCGCCCGCGCGGTTCACCCAGGCCGTCCGAAAGCCATAATGCGCGGCGCCGGCCGCATCCCAGCCATTCGACGACACGAACAATACCTGGTCGCGCGGGCATCCGAACCGGTCGATCACCAGGCCATAGACACGCGCGTCGGGCTTGAAGACGCCCACGCTTTCGACGGACAGGACATCGGCAAGAAGATCGCCGATCCCCGCCGACTGCACGGCGTCGCCCAGCATGCCAGGCGATCCGTTCGACAGGATGGCGGCGGGCAGGCCTGCGTCACGCAGGCGCGTCAGCATCGCGGGCACTTCGGGATAGGACGACAATCGGCGATAAAGATCCAGAAGACGCGCGCGCAGCGAGTTATCCGCAAGGTCGAGCGATTCCATCGCCCAGTCCAGCGCGTCCTGCGTCACCTGCCAGAAATCCGTGTGTTCCCCCATGATCGCGCGCAGCCAGCTGTATTCCAGTTGCTTGGCGCGCCAGCGATCCGACAGGGTGGGCCAAAGCCTGGCCAGGGATTCGCATCCGGGCTCTGCGGCGGCCTCGCGCGCGGCGGCGGATACGTCGAAAAGTGTGCCATAGGCGTCGAAGATGCAGACGGATATTGTCATGGCCTCTCCCCGGTGCTTTGCCTGCACAGTGGCGCAGCAAGTCGGGCGGGGCAAGAGGTGGCGGAACGCGCGCGCGACGTCGTGAATGTGCAGGCGGACGGACAGGTGATGTGATGGAATGGCGGGATCACGGACTTCTCCTGACCTTGCGCCGGCATGGCGAGAACTCGGCGATCGTCGAGGTCTTTGCCCATGACCACGGGCGTCACGCGGGCGTGGTGCGCGGGGCGACATCGCGCAGGATGGCCGGTGTCCTGCAGCCCGGTTCGCAGGTCGATGTCACGTGGCGCGGCCGGCTGGAGGAGCATATCGGCACCTTCGCGGTCGAACCTGTCCGATCGCGGGCGGCGATCCTGTCCGACGCCGATGCCCTTGCGGGACTGAATTCGGTTTGCGCCTTGCTGCACGTGACCCTGCCCGAGCGAGAGCCGCACAGGAGGCTTTATGCCGGGACGGTCGCGTTGCTGGATGCGATGGCTGCCGGGCAGGATTGGCGCGCGGCCTATCTGCGGTGGGAAATGTTGCTGCTTGACGATCTGGGCTACGGGCTGGACCTGTCGGCCTGCGCGGTCACGGGCAGCGACCAGGATCTTGCCTGGGTCAGTCCGCGATCGGGGCGCGCCGTGTCACGGGCGGCCGGGGCCGAATGGGCGGACCGGCTGCTGCAGCTTCCGCCTTGCCTGCGCGGCGGCGTGCCGCGCGACAATGCCGAGCTGGTCGCGGCGCTTCAGACAACTGGCTGGTTTCTCGAACACCGCCTGCTGCGCGACCTGCATCGCCCCTTGCCCGAAGCCCGCGCGCGCCTGATCGCCCGGCTGTCCCGGGCCCCGGGTCTTCCGTCGGCCCAGGACACCGACTCATGAACGCGCAACCAGAAGCGTGTTGCGGCGAGTTTGATGAGGGCGAGGAAATTGGCGTCGTGTTTTTCGTATCGGGTTGCGATGGCCCGGTAGTGCTTGAGCTTGGAGAAAAATCGTTCGATCCGGTTGCGCCGCTTGTAGGTTTCGCGGTCCAGCGCCGGCGGGCGCCTGGCCCCCCTTTTTGCGTTGGCCCCGTGCTGGTGAACGCGGATGGAAGAACTGTCCACCGACTGTTCCGACCCCTCATAAGCTGCGGATACCGCCTCGAATATCCGATCCCAGACTCCCAGCTTCGTCCATCGCACAAATCGATTGTAGCAGGTCGTATAGGGGCCGTAGCGCTCGGGAATATCGGCCCAGGGCGATCCGGTCCGCAGTCGCCAATAGATGCCATTCAGGACACGCCGGTCATCGACCCGCGGCACCCCGCGCGGCTTGTTCGGCAGAAGCGGCTCGATGATCGACCATTCGAAGTCGGTCAGATCGTAGCGACGTTGAGACATGCTGCTCTCCTCTTTCCCAGAAGTGAATCAGCATTCCTCAAACGCCGCTAGCAATTCATGAGTGTGTGACCTAGGCGTCATGCCTGCGGGCGCACCCGGAAGACCGCGACATACAGCGCGGGTGCGAAGACGAGCGTGATCACCGTGCCCGCGATGATGCCACCCATCATCGCGTAGGCCATCGGCCCCCAGAAGATCTGACGCGAGATCGGGATCAGGGCAAGGCTCGCCGCCGCCGCGGTCAGCAGGATCGGGCGCGCGCGGGTATCGGTCGCCTGAAACACGGCATCCCAGGTGGCAACGCCTTTCGCCTTCAGCGCCTCGATTTCGTCCACCAGGATCACCGAGTTGCGGATCAGGATGCCCACCAGCGCCAGAACCCCAAGGATCGCGACAAAGCCCAGAGGCGCGCGGGATGGTACAAGTGCCGCGACCACGCCGATCAGCCCCAGCGGCGCCACGCAAAGCACCACAAAGGTCAGCCGGAAGCTTTGCATCTGGATCATGATCAGCGTCAGCATGATCAGCACCATCAGCGGCACGACCGCCGCGATCGGCGCCTGGCTCTTGGCGCTTTCGGCGACCGAACCGCCGACCTCGACGTGGTATCCAAAGGGCAGCGTGGCCGCGAAGGCCGCGATGTCATCCTCCAGCGCCTTGACGATGGTGGCGGGCTGCGCCTTGCCCTCGATCGCGGCCTTGACGGTGATCGTGGGCATCCGGTTGCGCTGGTTGATCACCGGCTGTTCGGTCTCGTAGCCGAAGGTTGCGACCGAGCGCAGCGGGATCGCCCGCCCGGATCCGGTCGCAAGTTGCAGACTTTCCAGCGCTTCGATCGAGCCGCGCGATTGCTCGTCCCCGCGGGCGCGGATGTCGATCAGATAGGTGGCGTCGCGCAGCTCGGTCACCGTGGCGCCGTCGAAGATGGTGTACAGCGCGTTGGCGATATCGGTCGTGGCGATGCCCAGCTGACGCGCCCGGTCATGCAGGATGTCCACGCGGATCACGCGCGCGGGTTCGTTCCAGTCCATCACGATGTCGCGCAGCCGCGGATCGGTGGCGACCACCGCGGCAAGATCCCGCGCCCGGTCGCGAAGCACGTCGATATCCGGCCCCGAGATGCGGTATTGCACGGGGCGGCCGACGGGCGGCCCGATCTCGAGGAACTTCACGAAGACATCCACGCCCGGAAATTCGCGCGCCGCGACGTCGCGCAACTGCGCCTGCAGGGCGTTTCGGTCCTCGACCGAAGGGGTCTGGATCACGATCTGCCCGACATTCGGCCCCGGCGTCAGTACATCATAGGCCAGCAGGAAGCGCGGTGCGCTGCGCCCGACATAAGCCGCCCAGTATTCGACATGCGGGTTGTCCTGCAGGTAGCTTTCCAGCCGCGCCATCTGGGCCGAGGTCTCGTCGATCGTGGCGTTCTGGGGCAGGGCGACATCGACCAGCAATTCGGGCCGGTCGGAATTGGGGAAGAATTGCTGTTCGACGAACCGCATTCCCCAGACCGAAAGGGCAAAGGCCGCGACCGTCAGGCCGATCGTGGCCCAGCGGTGAATCATGGCCCAGCGCAGCACCCGGTGGAAGGCGCGGCGCAGGCGGCCCGGCTCGGCATGGGCGTGTTTCAGTTTCTCGGGCAGGAAGGTGACGCCCAGAAGCGGCGCGAACAGCACCGCGACGATCCACGAGATCAGCAGCGAAACCGCGATCACCACGAAGAGCGAGAAGGTGAACTCGCCCGCCGCCGAGTTGTTCAGACCGATCGGGATGAAGCCCGCCACAGTCACCAGCGTTCCGGTCAGCATCGGCCAGGCGATCGATGTCCAGGCATAGGAGGCCGCGCGGTTCAGGCTTTCGCCCTTTTCCAGCCGGGCGATCATGGTTTCGATCGCGATCATCGCGTCATCGACCAGAAGGCCCAGCGCGATGATCAGGGCGCCCAGCGAGATCCGCTGCAGCGTGAAGCCCGAATAATGCATGATGACAAAGGTGATCCCCAGCACCATCGGGATCGTCATGCTGACCACCAGCCCTGCCCGCACGCCCAGGCTGACGAAGCTGACCGCAAGCACGATCAGCACGGCCTCCAGCAAGGCCTGCAGGAAATGGCCCACCGCCTCGTCCACGACATGGGGCTGATTGGCGATCTGGTGGATCTCGATGCCGATGGGCAGGCTGGCCTGAGCCTCGGCCATCACGCGGTCCAGTTCCTTGCCGAATTCCAGGATGTTCGCGCCGGCCTTCATGCCGACGGCCAGTCCGATCGCATCCTGACCACGATAGCGGAACATCTCGGCCGGCGGGTCTTCATAGCCGCGCCGGATGGTCGCGACATCGGCCAGCCGGAAGAAGCGGTCGCCGACGCGCAGGTTGATCTGCTCGAGACTCTCGGTGCCCGAGAACTGTCCGCCCAGACGCACCAGAATGCGTTCGGGGCCAGATTCGATCACTCCCGACGGCAGGATCGCGTTCTGCGAGGCCAGCGTCGCCTGTACCGCCTGCTGGTTCAGCCCCAGCGCCGCAAGGCGTTCGGTCGAGAATTCCAGATAGATCACCTCGTCGCGGGTGCCGAAGATCTCGACCTTGCCGGCATCGGGCAGGGCCTGAACGGCGCGGCGGACCCGTTCGACCTCGTCGCGCAGTTCGCGGGGGGTAAAGCCGTCGGCGGTGAAGGCATAGAGATTGCCGAACACGTCGCCGAAATTGTCGTTGAACTGGAAGCCCGCGAATTCGGCCGGGAAGTCCGCCCGGATATCGGCCATCATGTTGCGCACCTTCTGCCAGATGCGCGGCAACTCGCCCGACCGGGTGGTGGGCAGAAGCTCGACATAGACGATTGCCACGCCGGGACGGGTGACCGATCGCGTATGGTCCAGCTCGCCCAGTTCCTCGAGCTTCTTCTCGATGCGCTCGGTGACCTGGGTCAGCGTTTCCTGCACCGTCGCGCCGGGCAGGGCGGCGGTGATGATCATGGTCTTGATGGCGAACTGGGGATCTTCCTCGCGTCCGATCTGCACATAGGCCATGATCCCGCCGACCAGCGAGACGATCATCAGGAACCAGACGAAGGACCGGTGCTGCAGCGCCCAGTCAGAGAGATTGAAGCGTTTCATTTCCGGTAACTCGGGCCGACGATCTGCCCGTCCTTCAGCGAATGGATGCCCTTTGTGACGACCTCGGCCCCGGGGGCAAGGCCTGTCTCGATCACGACGAAATCGTCGCCCGATGCAGCGATGGTGACCGGGGTCAGGTGCACCCGGTCATCTGACCGGTCCACCACCCAGACGGCGGCGCCATCGGCGGTTTCCAGCACCGCCGTGCGGGGCAGGATGATACGCCCTTCATCTCGCGCCCGGGCACTGACCTGCACAAGCGCCCCCAGCCGGAATGCCGGGTCCGGCTCTCTCAGGCGCAGGTGTACGCGGCGCGTACGGGTCGTCTGTGCCGCAACCGGGTCGATCCGATCCAGTGTTGCCACGGTTTCGATTTCGGGATTGACGACAAGGCGCGCGACGAATTCGGCGTCGCTGGCGATGGATGCCGCGTCCTGTTCGGTCACGTCGATGACGATTTCCCGTTCGCCGGTGCCCGCAAGCGAGACAACAGGCTGGCCCGCCGAGACGGCAGCGCCCGGTTCGACCAGGACCGCCGTCACCACCCCGTCCTGCGGCGCGCGCAGCGTGGCCAGGTTCAGCAGGTCCGACGCCCGGTTGCGGGTGGCGATCGCCTGGTCCATCCGTGCCTGCGCCGCGACCAGGGCGCGTTCGGCATCCTCGAGGCGCGTCTTTGCCCCGACACCGCGTTCCAGCAGTTTGCGCGCGCGCTCGACCGCGTCCTGGGCCGATCGCAGCTGCGCCCGCGCGACGATCACACCCGCCTCGGCCGAGCGCAGGTCGGCCTCCAGCTCTTCGGGATCGAGCCGCGCGATCAGATCGCCCCGGGCGACGACATCGCCGATCTCGACCGGCCGCTCGGCCAGCGTTCCGGCCAGCGGAAAGCCAAGATCGCTGACAATCCTTGCCGCGACCGTACCGATATAACCCGAAGGCAATTCGGCGCGCGTCTGCGCCAGTACCGAAACGACCGGGCGCGGGTGATCGGCTGGCGCCGTCTGTTCCGCCAGCACGGGTTGAGCGGCCAGCAGTCCCGCCAGGAAAATCGGTATCGCCTTCATTGGCCCGCCTCCGCCGCGGTGACCTGACGCCCGGGATAAAGAAGCTGCGCTCCGCGTCCCACGACCATTGCCCCCTCCTGCAATCCGGCACCGACATAGACCAGGCCGTTCTCATAGCGTTCGACCGTGATCGGGGTCAGCGATACCTGCATGGTATCGGGGTTCACGGTCCATACCGCCGGGCCTTCCGCCGTGGCCGTCAGGGCCTGCCACGGAATCGCGATGCGGCTGTCTCCCGTGATCGTGACGGTCCCCCGGACCGGGTCTCCATAGGAAAGCGTCGGCGGAGGATTGTCGATCTCCACGATCACGACGACCGTTCCGGTGTGCGGATCGATGACGGGGGAAACCTCGGTCAGATGGCCCGTGAATTCGGTTTCGGGGCCGTCAATCTCGGTCAGAATGACGGATTTGGTCGAAGGACCTGGTGTGGGACCTTCGGTAAGCATGATTTCGGGCACGTCAAAGCGCGCCTCCATCCCGTCCCCGATCGCCAGTTCCAGCACCGGTTGGGCTGCGCCGATGACCTCTCCCGGCTCGGCCCAGCGGGCCGTGACCGTCGCAGGACCCGGTGAGCGCAGCACGGTATCCTCCAAGGCCTTGCGCGCGCGATCCAGCTGAGCTTCGGCCTGGGCCAGGGCGCCCTCGGCAATGCGCAGGGCGTCCTCGGCCTGATCCCGGGCAATCCGGGTCGTGGCGCCGCGTTCCAGCAGTGCCTCCTGACGGCGCAGATCCTCGACCGCCTGGCGGTAGTCGGCCCTTGCCGTGGACAGGCCCGCCTCGGCGGCAACCAGGGCCTGTTCCTGCTGAACCGACTCGAGCCGCGCCAGAATGGCGCCTTCATCGACCTTGTCGCCCACATCGACCAGGATCTCGGCGATGCGCCCGCCGGTGGGGAACGACGCCGACAGCGAGTCGCGGGCCCGTGCCTCGCCCGTCAGCGAATAGCTGCGTTCCACGGGCAATGCCTCGGCGGTCACGATTTCGACGGCAAGCGGCGGCGCGGCCCTTAGCGGCGTTGACAGCGCCGCGACAAGGGCGAGAGCATAAATCGGCAGTTTCATGTCGCAATTCCCGTCCGCAGCGAACCGGCACATCCCGACAACACTGGCCGCCGGGCGCCATCTTGAACTGAACGTTTCAGAAGTAAGGGATCGGGGGCGCGCCGACAAGGCCGCCACGGACCCGACCATTTGTGAGATTCCCGATTCGCGTGTATCCTGAATGCGCTTGGGGCGGCAACTCGTCATGATTTCGCATTCTTTCGCTCCTTGCGCATTTGAACTTCGTGCCCTTCGGCATTTCGAAAGAGGGCGAGCATGTATTATTCAATCGTGCCCAATTTGACACGGGGCCGTCGCGCGCAGCCTTGCCGGCCGTCAGGCAAGATCATCTTGCGCCAAGTGATTACGGCTTCGGCCGCGCGGCGGATCTGTGCGAAGGCGCGTTTTCCTGTTGCGGTCGCGGTGGCCGTTTTGTCGGCCTCTTCTGTTTTTGCGGGGGAAACGTTCCTGCGTGCCGAGCGGCCGGTTCTGCTCGTGCCCCGGGCGGCCGACTCCGTGCCGCAGAGCCTTCCCGATACGCTGATCGCGCCGCTTGCGGTTGCCATGCAGGTGGTCCGACCGCGTGCCGAACCCGCTGCGCATGCGCCCCCGCTTCAGCCATTCTCGGATCCCGCCACACTGATTCCGATGGTGGCCGTACTTGCCGTTCCCCCGGACCGGGACATGTCCCCGACAGGCGGTGTCAGCGTGGACCAGACGCCGCCCATTTCCCTTGGCCATGGCGACATGGACGCGGGCAATGTGCCGCATGTGGCACAACAGGCGGATCGTCAGGCGGCGTTGCAACCACCTGTAGTCCCGTCCTTGCCGGAGCGCGATGACCTCCCCGAGGTCGGGGCCTCTCTGCCGCCCGGGCCTGCCCTGAAAGATCTTCGCGTCCTGTTGAACGCGCCGCAGGACGTCTCGGGCGACCGCATTGCCGAAGTCGTGACCAATCTTGCCCAGTCGGGTTTTCGCCCCCCCGATCCGACGAAGGTTGCCTTTGCCATTTCGCGCAGCAATGTCCGCTATTTCCACCAGGGCGATGCGCAGGCCGCGCGGATCCTTGCCGAGCGCATCGGCGCCGATCTGCGTGATTTCACCGATTTCACCCCAAGCCCGCCCCAGGGAACGATCGAGGTCTGGCTGGCGGGGCGGGGCGCACCCCAGATCCGCCGTGCGCCGGGCCGCACGAAACGCACAACCCCGCGGCCCGACCTTGTTCAGCAAGAGGCTCAGCGTCTGCGGCGCAGCATCCTGCAGCAGCTTCGCGATGCGCTGAACCCCTGATTCAAACTTGTGAGGACGAACGATGCCCAATCCCAAGCTGATCGCAATTCTGACCGCCCTGTTGATGTGTGCCGGCTCGGGCAGCGCACAGGCTGCGTATACGCTCGAGCAGCTGCGCCAGATCGAAACCTACCTGATCCAGCGCGACTATGGCGCGCTGTGGCGCTTTCTCGCCGAACATCCCGAGATCCTGGAAGGCGACGATTCCCTGGCGCGTGAGTTGCGCGTCTTTACTCAGGCCATCAGCCGGGGGGCGACCGGGTTCAACTTTGCCGGGCCGACGGGTTCGGTCACGGCGCCGGCATTCGGTGCTGCCGCGCGCCGGATCTATTGATGTTGCAACGTGCCATGGCACAGGGGCCGGCAAGACAGACGCGGATCGCCTATGCGATAGACCCGCGGTTTCCTGGTGGAACATCCTCGGCCGTTGCCGCCGAACTGGGCGCCGTCGCGGGGATGGCGTCAGTGCGGGTGCATCCGGTGCACAGCCGGATGTTCCGCGACAGGCCGGTTTCCCCGCGCCTGGCCGAGTGCCTTGCAAGCCTGGGCATCGCGCTGGCCGCAGAGGGTGAAACGATCCGGGGCGATCTGGTCATCCTTCACAATCCCGCCTGTCTGAAATTCCAGGACCAGGCCGGATTTCAGATCATCGCGCGCCATCTTGTAGTCGTGACGCATGAAAACTTCCTGCGCCCCGGGGATGCTCCCTCCTTTGACGTTGCCAAATGCCTGGGCCAGATCGACCGCGCCAGCCTTTGCGCGCGCAAGTCGCTGGCGCCCATCTCTGCCGTGAACCGTGCCAGTATCCAGAGCTGGGCCAGGACGAACGACCTGCCCGCCGGATGGGACCTGCTGCCCGAAGACTGGTTCAATATCTGCGACGCGCCGCTGCGGCCTGCAACCGATCGGCCAAGGGACCGACGCGGGCGGCACTCGCGCCCGGGGCTGGAAAAGTTTCCGCCCCTGCGCGATCTCGAGCTTTGCTTTCCGGCTCATGCCGAGAGCAATGTCATCCTTGGTGCCGATCTGCTGATGCGGTTGCCCGAATTGCCCACCCATTGGCGTCTGTATCCCTTTGGCGGGCTCGATCTGTCGCGCTATTTCGAGATGATCGACTTTCTGCCCTATTTCACCTCTCCGATGTGGCGCGAAAGCTATGGCCGGGTTCTGGCCGAAGGCGTGGCGGCGGGCAAGGTCGTCCTGTCCGACCCGCAGACGGCCATGACGTTCCAGGGCGCGGTTGTCGCCACCACCCCCGCGGGGGTTGATGGCATCATCGCGCGCATGATCGCGGATCCGGGCCTGTATCGCGCGCAGGTCGCGGAGGGGCAGGAGATCATCGCGCGCCATGGGGCGGGTCAGTTCCGCGCCTTGCTGGAACGCCTGTTTCCCGATCTGTTCCCGACGCGGCTGGAGCGCGTCTCATGATCCTGATCGAGGCCGGCGAGATCTCCGAGCGCGGCATGGATGCCAAGCTGATCGTTGCCGATCAGCTGTCCCGGCTGGGGCATCGGGTAGTCCTGGACGATCGGACCCTGCCGCCGGACCTGGGCCGCCATCACGCCTACGAAGCCGCGCCCTTTGCGGCCGATCTGTCCGGGCTTGCGCTGGACCATCTTCTGATGCTGGGTGCCGAGACCCTGACCGACGAAATTCTTCTGCGTCTGCGTACCCTGGATCTTGCGCCTGACGCGCGGATGACGGCGCTGGGACGGTTCGGCGACGTTCAGGCGCGCATATCGGCCCAGTCCCGGCTTGCCTTCGCCGCCTGTCGCGAGCCCGATATCATAGACCTGAACGAGCTGATCGGCCCGGGCTTTCCTGACCGCGCCATGACGCCACTCTGCACCCGGATCGCCCATCGCGATCCGGCCCGGCCGCCACGCTTGGCGCTTGTGCTGACGCAGGAATGCTTCGAGGATCCGTCAATTCTTCTGCCCGATCTGGCGGTCATGGACGCAATGCCGGACTATTCCCTGGTCGTGATCGCCCCCGGTCAGGCCAAGACCCAGATCATGCAGTCAGCCTGGTCCGGTTTGCGGGTGCTGAACTTTTCCGAACTGATGCCCACCGCGCTGGCGCGCCGGCTGGATGCCGTTGCCTTTCTGGGCGATGCCGTGCCCGGCGAGCGGATGGCCACGCTTGCAATCGAGGTCCTCGGGCGGGGCGGTGTCGTTCTGGATGCAACCGGTCCGGGGATACTCGCAGGCGCGGGGGCCCCCATAGTGCGCGTGCCTGCTGCCCTTGCGGCGCTGGACGCCCATCTGCGGCGCCTGGTCCTGCCAAACCTGGCCGAGATCGGCCGCCGCAACCTGCAGGACGACTGGCTCGTGCGGCGCGACCTGAAGCATCTGGAGCGCGCGCTGGGCCTTGAGCCCGCACGACGGGATTCCGTCACGGACCAGCCGCGCCGCACGCTGTTCTTCCCGACCAACGGGGTCGGGCTTGGCCATGCACGCCGCGCCGTCCTGGTGGCCGGGGAAGTGCAACGCGGCGAGCAACCCGTCTTTGCGGCGTTCCCCAGCTGCGTCGATCTTGTCCGTCAGAGCGGATTTCCTTGTCTGCCGCTGGTTCAGCGCAGTGACCGACAGCCGCAGGAGCATGCGAACGACATCCTGACCTGGCTGCGCCTGCGGCGTGTGCTTCGCCGCGGGGATCGTCTGGTCTTCGACGGCGGCTATGTGTTCGATTCCGTGCATCGGGTGATCCATGAACGCGATCTGGACGCCGTATGGATCCGGCGGGGCCTGTTCCAGCCGGGTGCCGGGACCCCGGCAAGCGCGGACCGCGCCAGCGACTTTCGCGCAGTCATCGTTCCAAGTGAGGCATTCGACGAACTGAACGCCCCCGTCACCGGTTTGCAGCGGGTTCATCGCGTGGGGCCGATCGTCGACTTGGCCGACCCGATGGGTGCGGACGAACGCGAGACCCGAAGGTCCGAACTGTCGCGACAGCTCGGGCGCGGCTTCGATCAGCTGGTGGTGTCGATGCTGGGTGCGGGGGTTGCGGCGGATCGTTCCGCGCAGCTTCAGCTGATCGCCGCCCTGTGCGATGGCCAGCCTGGCTGCCTGCACCTGGCCATCATCTGGCCGGGCGGGGCGGTACCACCGGGCCTGTCACGCTGGCCATCGACGCGCGTTGTTCAGACACGCCATGCGCTGGCGCTTTGCCGCATTGCCGATGCCGTCGTTTCCGCCGCGGGCTACAATTCGTTCCATGAGCTTTTGTACCACCGCGTGCCGGCGATCTTCATTCCGCAGATGGCGCCGTTCATGGATGATCAGGAACGCCGCACCCGGGCCGCTGCGGATCGCGGCCTGGCCGTCACCGTCGGGGCGGACGAATTCCTGCAGCTCGAGCGCGAGCTTGTAACGTTCCTGCGCGGTGAAACGGCGGGCCGCCTGGCCCAGGCGCTGGCATCGGTCACGCTTCCGGCGCCGGGAACGCGGGACGCCGCGCGCATTGTCTGCGGGGATGATGCCGAAGCGGGGGGGTGGGCATGAATAACGATATCTGGCTGGAGGTCATTGCCCGGATCGGCGAGCCCGAGCCCTTGCTTCTGGATGAGGTGACGGACGATCTTCCGCCCGCGCCGGAAGGCTGGGCGGGGGGCGATGTGCCTCCGTCCCCGCGACTTTGGTCGCGCGACCCGGATGGCCCGGCCCGGATCGGTGTGCGCGTGGATGATAATCTTCCCGATCCGGCGCGGGTGGCCATGCGTCTTGCCGCCGCCGCGATCGAACGCGGGGTCGAGCCGGTCATACTGACCTCGCTGCCCAGGTCGGGTTTCGAGCGGTTCGGGCTGCGCGTCGAACGCTACATCGCGGGCGCGGCCGGGGATCGCGCCCGCTGGGAGGCCGAGATGTCGGCCTATTGGGATCTTGCCCTCATCGTCGACGCGGTTGACCTTGCGGCCTTTGGCTGATCGCTACTCTGCCGCAATGTCGGACGATCCGCCGGCAGGCTCGACGCGCACGGCGGCGAACTTGAATTCGGGGATCTTGCCATAAGGATCCAGCGCGGGATTGGTCAGCAGATTCGCCGCCGCCTCGACATAGGCAAAGGGCAGAAAGACCATGTCCTCGGCCACCGCGCGATCGGCGCGGGCCATCAGCTCGATACTGCCGCGTCGCGTCGTCAGCCGCACCCGCTCGCCCGGCCTGACCCCCAGCCGCTTCAGCGTTGCCGGGTGCAGCGAGCAATTGGCCTCGGGTTCGACCGCGTCCAGAACGCTGGCGCGGCGCGTCATTGCGCCCGTGTGCCAATGTTCCAGCTGACGCCCCGTGGTCAGGATCATCGGGAAGTCGGCGTCCGGCCGTTCGGCAGGGGGGACGATGTCGGCGGGGGTGAAGCTGGCCCGTCCGCCCTGTCTGGGGAAGCCCGAGCCGAAGACGATCGACTGGCCCGGATCTTCGGGCGACAGCGAAGGATAGGTCACCGCGCCTTCGCGTTCAAGGCGGTCCCAGGTGATGTTGTCGAGCGATTTCATCCCGCGCTTCATCTCGTCAAAGATCTCACGCGGATGCGCATAGGACCAGTTCAGCCCCAGCCTGCGGGCGATATCGACGATGATCGCCCAATCTTCGCGCGCTTCGCCCGGCGGCGGCACGGCGGGGCGGCCCATCTGGACCTGGCGGTTGGTGTTGGTGACCGTCCCGGACTTTTCATAGAAGGCCGCGGCGGGCAGCACCACATCGGCATACATCGCGGTTTCGGTCAGGAAGATGTCCTGCACGACCAGGTGTTCGAGGCTGGCCAATGCGGCGCGCGCGTGGTTCAGGTCGGGGTCCGACATGGCAGGGTTCTCGCCCAGAATATACATGGCGCGGATGTCGCCGGCATGCACGGCATCCAGGATCTCGGTTACCGTCAGGCCCTTTTCGGCCGAGAAGTCGCCCGATTGCCAGATTTCGGCGAAATGTGCCCGCGCGGCATCATCCGTCACGCTTTGATAGTCGGGCAGGAACATCGGGATCAGGCCTGCGTCCGAGGCGCCCTGGACGTTGTTCTGACCGCGCAGCGGGTGCAGGCCGGTGCCGGGCCGCCCCACATGGCCACACATCAGGGCAAGACTGATCAGGCATCGCGCATTGTCGGTGCCATGCACGTGCTGGCTGACCCCCATGCCCCAGAAGATCATGCCCGCGCGCGCAGTGGCGAAGTCGCGTGCAACCGCGCGCAGGGTCTCGGCCGGGATACCGCAGATCGGCGCCATCGCCTCGGGCGAGAAGCGGGCCAGATGCGCCTTCTCGGCCTCCCAGTTCTCGGTCCAGGTCTCGATATACTGGCGGTCGTAAAGACCTTCCTCGACGATCGCGGCCATGATGGCGTTCAGCATCGCGACATCCGTGCCGGGGCGGAATTTCAGCATGTGGGTCGCATGGCGACGCAGCCCGACACCGCGCGGATCCATCACGATCAGCTTGCCGCCGCGCTTGGCGAACTGCTTGAAATAGGTTGCCGCCACGGGGTGGTTCTCGATCGGGTTCGCGCCGATCACGATGGCCACGTCGGCATTCTCGATCTCGTTGAACGTCGCCGTGACCGCGCCCGATCCGATATTCTCGATCAGCGCCGCGACCGAGGATGCGTGGCATAGCCGCGTGCAATGGTCCACGTTGTTATGGCCGAAACCCTGCCGGATCAGCCGCTGGAACAGATAGGCCTCTTCATTCGAACACTTGGCGCTGCCAAAGCCCGCGACGGCGCGCGGACCATGTTCATCGGCAATCCGCCGCAATCCGCCGGCGGCCGCATCCAGCGCCTCTTCCCATGTCGCCTCGCGGAAATGGGTCAGGGGGTTGGCCGGATCGACATTCAGCCCCTTGGGCGCGCCTTCGCGCCGGATCAGCGGCTTCGTCAGACGCTGCGGGCTGTGGATATAGTCGAACCCGAAGCGGCCCTTGACGCAAAGCCTCCCTTCATTGGCCGGGCCGTCCGCGCCCTCGACCCAGGCGATGCGGTCGTCGCGGATCTTCAGATCCACCTGGCAGCCGACCCCGCAGAAGGGACAGACCGTGCGCACCGTGCGGTCATATGCGCCCCTGTCGCCGTGCTGGGAGTCGTCCACGATGCTGGCGGGCATCAGCGCCCCGGTCGGGCAGGCCTGGACGCATTCGCCGCAGGCCACGCAGGTCGATCCGCCCATCGGGTCGGCAAAGTCGAAGACGGGGAAGGAATCGTGCCCCCGCCCGGCCATGCCGATCACGTCGTTGACCTGCACCTCGCGGCAGGCGCGCACGCACAGCCCGCACTGGATGCAGGCGTCCAGATTGACGCGCATGGCCACGTGGCTGGCATCCAGCAGGGGGACGCGTTCGGGCTCGATCGCGGGAAAGCGGCTGTGGCTGATTCCGGTCGCCTCGGCCATGCGCCACAGATGCGACGACCGGTCATGCGCGTGATCCCGGTCGGGCTGGTCGGCCAGCAGAAGCTCGATCACCATCTCGCGCGCCTTGCGGGCGCGGCTGCTTTCGGTCCTGACCACCATGCCTTCGGCCGGAGCCCGGCAGCAGGAAGGGGCCAGAACGCGCTCGCCCTCGATTTCGACCATGCAGGCGCGGCAATTCCCGTCGGGGCGATAGCCTTCGTGGTCACGATGGCACAGATGCGGGATCAGCGTGCCTTCGCGTTTCGCGACCTGCCAGATCGTCTCGCCGGGCCGGGCCGTGACCTTGCGGCCGTCAAGGGTGAAGGTGATCGCGTCGGCCATGTCAGACCTCGTCCGGGAAGTGTTTCATTGTCAGCAGGATCGGATTGGGCGCCGCCTGACCCAGCCCGCAGATCGAGGCATCGGCCATCACCTGGGCCAGATCCCCAAGCGTTTCGCGATCCCAGCTTTCGGCCTGCATCAGCTTTACGGCCTTTTCGCATCCCACGCGGCAGGGGGTGCACTGACCGCAGCTTTCGGATTCAAAGAAGCGCAGCATGTTCAGCGCGGCCGCGCGGACCGAGTCCTTGTCGGACAGCACGACCACCGCGGCCGAGCCGATGAAGCTGCCATGGGGCTGAAGCGTGTCGAAGTCGAGCGGCACGTCATCCAGGCTGGCCGGCAGGATGCCCGATGACGGGCCGCCCGGCTGATAGGCCTTGAATTCGTGGCCCGGTGCCATGCCCCCGGCGGCGTCGATGATGTCGCGGATCGTCGATCCGGCGGGCAGAAGATAGACGCCCGGGCGCGCCACGCGTCCCGAGACCGAATAGCTGCGCAGCCCCCGGCGACCGTTCCGTTCGACCGAGTTCAGGATCTCGGGTCCTTCGCGGCAGATTCGGGCGACCCAATGCAATGTTTCGACATTGTGAACCAGCGTCGGCTGGCCCCACAGGCCCACCTGCGCTACATAGGGCGGGCGCAGCCGCGGCAGGCCGCGCTTGCCCTCGATCGATTCCAGCATCGCGCTTTCCTCGCCGCAGATATAGGCGCCCGCGCCGCGCCGCAGCTCGACATGGCCGGGCGGAACGATGCCCGCGGCCTCGAGCGCGGCGATCTCGCGACGCAGGATCTCCAGCACGGCGGGATATTCGTCGCGCATGTAGATGAAGCAGCGTTCGGCCTCGACCGCCCAGGCGGCGATCAGCATGCCTTCCAGCATCAGATGCGGCGTGCGCTCGAGATAGTAGCGGTCCTTGAACGTGCCCGGTTCGCCTTCGTCGCCATTTACGGCAAGATAGCGCGGCCCCGGATTGGCGCGTACGAATTCCCACTTCTTGCCCGAGGGAAAGCCCGCGCCGCCAAGACCACGCAGCCCCGCGGACAGGATCTTTTCCTGCACCGCCTTCCAGTCGCCGCCCGCGCGCAGTTCCAGCAGAACCCGATAGCCGCCCTCGGCGCGGTAGGCGTCGAAGCCTTGGTAATCCGGGATGCGCGGGTGGAAATCGCCCGAGGCCACGACTTCGGCAATCGCTTCGGGCGTGGCGTGATCGACATGGCGATGGCCGATCTCGACCGCTGGCGCCGTGTCGCACCGCCCCATGCAGGGGGCGCGTATGACCCGGACCTGGGACGGGTCCATCCCGCGTTCCAGCGCCTTGCGCAGATCCTCGGCTCCGGCCAGCTCGCAGGAGAGGGAATCGCAGACGCGGATCGTCAGGGCAGGCGGCGGTGCCTCGCCTTCGCGCACGAGGACGAAATGGGCATAGAACGAGGCGACCTCCCAGATCTCGGCCATGGGCAGGTTCATCTCTTCGGCCAGCGCGCGCAGATGTAGGGCCGACAGGTGGCCGTATTCGTCCTGGATCAGGTGCAGATATTCGATCAGCAGGTCGCGCCGCCGCGGCCGGTCGCCCAGAAGCGCCCGGATCTCGGCCCAGGCGGCGTCGTCCAGCTGACGGCCCTTGGGTGTCGGACGCCCGCGTTTGCGCCGGCCCCCTTTGTCGTCGCGTCCGTCCAGTGCCATCGTCTTGGATCCGTGTCCTGTTGTATCTGCCCCTGCGGGTCCCGTCACAGCCTAGCAGAGCGCGCCGGCCGATGTGAGCCCGTATGGCTCAATTTCATGTCACGGACCGGCCGCGCGCAATGGACAGTTTGCGCCGCTTTGGCTAACTGATGCGCCATGACATGGGACGAGGAAATCGACGCGAGGGGCCTTCTGTGCCCGCTGCCGGTGCTGAAGGCGCGCAAGCGTCTGGCCGGGATGGCGCCCGGCGCGGTCCTGCGGCTGATCACGACCGACCCGGCCGCCGTGGTCGATGTGCCCCATTTCTGCGCCGAATCGGGGCACGAATTGATGTCCGCGACCGAAGAGGATGGCGCCCAGATCTACCTGATCCGCCGCCGGACGCCCGGTTAGGGCGGGTTCGCGGCATGGACATGTCGCTTTCAGGCTGACCCGGGGCCGAAAGCCCGCCTAACCTTGCCGCAAGGGCAGGGGGAGGAGTCCATGACGTCACGCGATCCGTTGCTGCAGCCGTATCGGCTGAAACATCTGGTTCTGAAGAACCGCATCATGACCACGGCGCACGAGCCCGCCTATCCCGAGGACGGCCTGCCCAAGGATCGATACCGTGCCTATCACGTCGAGCGCGCGCGCGGCGGCGTCGCGCTGACCATGACGGCCGGGTCGGCCATCGTCAGCCGCGACAGCCCGCCGGCCTTCAACAATGTCCTGGCCTGGAAGGACGAGGTCGTGCCCTGGCTGGCCCGGCTGGCGGAGGAATGTCACGATCATGGCTGCGCCGTCATGATCCAGCTGACCCATCTGGGCTGGCGCACGCGCTGGGACCGGGGCGACTGGCTGCCGGTCGTGGCGCCATCGGGGCTGCGCGAGCCGGCCCATCGCGCCTTTCCCAAGGTGCTGGAAGACTGGGACATCGCCCGCATCATCCGCGACTATGCCGATGCGGCCGAACGGATGAAGGCGGCGGGTCTCGACGGGATCGAGATCGAGGCCTATGGCCATCTGATCGATGCCTTCTGGTCGCCGCGCCAGAACGCGCTGGACGCGCCGTGGAACGGCGATCTGACCGCGCGGATGAAGTTCAGCCTGGACGTGCTGGCCGCCGTGCGCGAACGCGTCGGCCCCGAATTCATCGTCGGCGTGCGCTATACCGCCGACGACCGGGCGCCGAACGGCATCAGCGTCGAGGACGGGCTGGAAATCGGCCGGCGCCTGCGCGATTCGGGGATGGTCGATTTCCTGAACGTGATCCGCGGGCGCGTGGAAACCGATGCCGCCCTGACCGACGTGATCCCGGTCCAGGGCATGGCCCATGCGCCACATCTGGATTTCGCGGGCCGTATCCGGGCCGAAATCGGTCTGCCGACCTTTCATGCCGCGCGCATCCCCGACGTGGCGACGGCGCGTCACGCGGTGGCCACGGGGCAGCTGGACATGGTTGGCATGACCCGCGCCCATATCGCCGAGCCGCATATCGTGGCGCGCATCATGGCCGGCCGCGAGGATGACATCCGTCCCTGTATCGGCGCGACCTATTGCCTGGACCGGATCTATCAGGGCGGCGAGGCGCTGTGCATCCACAATGCGGCGACCGGGCGCGAGCTGAGCCTGCCGCATGTGGTCGCGCCGGCGGCGCGGGCGCGGCGTGTCGTCGTCGTGGGAGCGGGGCCGGGCGGGCTGGAGGCCGCGCGCGTGGCCGCCGAACGCGGCCATGCGGTGACCGTGCTCGAGGCCCAGCCCGAACCCGGCGGCCAGGTGCGGCTGATCGTCCGGAACCCCAGGCGGCGCGAGATGCAGGGCATCGTCGACTGGCGCATGGCGCGCTGTGCCGCTCATGACGTGGTCTTTCGCTTCAATTGCTGGGTCGAGGCCGAGGACGTTCTGGCGCTGGACCCCGATGTCGTCATCGTCGCGACGGGCGGTCTGGCGCAGATCCCAGCGCTGCAGTCGGGCGGGGATCTGGTCGTCACGGCCTGGGACCTGATTTCGGGCGATGTCCGACCGGGGGCGAACGTGCTGATCTGGGACGATGCGGGCGACCATGCGGCGCTGATGGCGGCCGAGATCGCAGCCGATGCCGGTGCCCGCGTCGAAGTGGTCACGCGCGACCGAAGCTTCGCCCCCGAGGTGATGGGCATGAACCTGGTGCCCTACATGCGGGCATTGCAGCCGCGTGAGGTCACTTTCACCGTGACGCGGACGCTGGAACGTGTCGAACGCGCGGGGAACGGACTGCGCGCGACGCTGGGGTCGGATTACGGCGCCTTCGGGCAGGCGCGCGAAGTCGATCAGGTCGTGGTCAATCACGGCACGGCTCCGCTGGACGACCTGTATCTGGCCCTCAGGCCGCATTCGGGAAATGGCGGCGCGGTGGACTACGACGCTCTGGTCGCGGGCCTGCCGCAGCCGCTGCCCGATCGGGGCTTCCAGCTGTTTCGAATCGGTGATGCGGTGGCGGCGCGCAACATTCATGCCGCCGTCCACGATGCGCTGCGCCTGTTGAAGGATCTGTGACCCCCCTTTCGTTTTCGTGTGGCGAGGCTATGGTGGCGCAAAGAACGGGGCGTGCGCGTCCCGCGGACGGAGGATCTCGACATGCGATATCTTGCGCCAAGGACGGCCGATGACGCCGTTGCCGCGCTTCTGGCCGAAAAGGGGCCGACCCGCATCCTGGCCGGCGGCACGGATGTTCTGGTCCAGATGCGTTCGGGCGCGGTGGAGCCCGACCTGATCGTGGACATCAAGCGCATTCCCGGCCTTGACCGGATCACCCGGGAAGATGGCGGCTGGCGGATCGGCGCCGCGGTTCCCAATGCGGCGCTGGGCGAAGATCGTGACTTGCGCGCCTCGTGGGCCGGTGTGGTCGAAGCCGCGAACCTGATCGGTTCGACCCAGGTTCAGGGGCGTGCCACCATGGTTGGCAATCTGTGCAACGGTTCGCCCGCGGCCGATTCAGTGCCCGCGCTTGTCGCGGCCGAGGCGGTTGCCCGCATCCACGGCCCGGATGGCACGCGCGACTGTCCCGTGGCCGAGATCCCCGCCGGCCCCGGCAAGACCACGCTGAAGAAGGGCGAGATCGTGACCTCGCTGTTCCTGCCCGCGCGCCCGCGGCGCTCGGGCGATGCCTATCTGCGCTTCATCCCGCGCACCGAGATGGACATCGCCGTGGCCTCGGCTGCGGTCAGCGTCGAGCTGGATGCCCATGGCCGGATCGTCCGGGCGCGCGTGGCTCTGGGCGCGGTTGCGCCGACGGTGCTGGTGGCCGAGGAGGCTGCCGCGATCCTGACCGGAACGCAGGGCGAAGACGACGTGCTGGAGCGCATGGCCGAGGCCTGCCGCGCGATCTGCCGCCCGATCGATGACAAGCGTGGCACCGTGGAGTTCCGCCGGTCCGTCGCGGGCACCCTTGCCAAACGCGCCGCGCGCATTGCCCTGCAACGGGCGGGAGGACAGTCATGAGCCGTATTCACGTAGCGACCCGCATCAATGGCGATGCGACCGAATTCCTGTGCGCGCCCGAAGAGACGCTGCTGGACGCCCTGCGCAACCGCCTGGGCCTGACCGGGTCGAAGGAGGGCTGCGGCACGGGCGATTGCGGGGCCTGTTCGGTGGTGCTGAATGGGCGTCTGGTCTGTTCGTGCCTTGTGCTAGCGGCCGAGGCCGAAGGCGCCGAGATCGAGACAATCGAGGGCATGGCCGAGGGCGAATCCCTGCATCCGTTGCAACGCGCATTCATCGACCACGCCGCGCTGCAATGCGGGATCTGCACGCCAGGCATCCTGATTGCCGCGCGCGAATTGCTGAAGCGGAACCCCGCGCCCAGTGACGAGGAGGTGCGCTACTGGCTTGCGGGCAACCTCTGCCGCTGCACCGGATATGACAAGATCGTGCGCGCCGTTCAGGCTGCTGCCGCCGAAATGAGGGAGGGCTGAACCATGTCCTTCGACGAATATCATCGCCGCGAATTCCGTCAGGTCGGTCGCCGCGTGCCGCGCCCCGATGGCGTGGACAAGGTCACGGGACGGGCGCTTTATGGCGCCGACATGACCGCACCGGGAATGCTGTGGGGGGCAATCCTGCGCAGTCCGCACGCCCATGCCCGGATCCGGTCGATCGACGTGTCCGAGGCGCTGAAGCTGGATGGCGTGAAGGCCATCGTGACCGGGGCGGATTTCGGAGAGGTCGAGGACGAATCCATCCGCGACATCCGCGACAATTGCATGGCGCGCGACAAGGTCCTGTATGACGGCCATGCGGTGGCCGCGCTTGCTGCCTCGGACCCGCGCGTTGCGCGCAAGGCGCTGAAGCTGATCCGAGTGGAATACGAGGTTCTGCCCCATGTGACGGAACTTGAAGACGCGATGAAGCCCGATGCGCCGGTGGTGCAGGAAGGGCGGGTGCAGGAAACCGTTCCTCCCGGCATGTCCGCGAATGTCACGAGCTATTGCGAGTTCGGCCACGGCGATCTGGAGGCCGGCTTTGCCGCGGCTGACCACATCGTCGAGCGCGAATTCCGCACGGCGGCGACCCATCAGGGCTATATCGAACCGCATGCCTGTCTTGCCGCTGTCACGGCCGATGGCAAGGCCGATCTGTGGTGTTGCACGCAGGGCCAATACATGGTGCGCAGCGTCTGCGCCGCGATCATGGGAATGGAGGCCAGCCAGCTGCGCGTGACCGCGTCCGAGATCGGCGGCGGCTTTGGCGGCAAGACAACCGTCTTCATCGAGCCCGTCGCGCTGATGCTGTCGAAGAAGGCGGGGCGGCCGGTCAAGATCGTGATGAGCCGCGAGGAGGTGTTTCGCGCCACCGGCCCGACGGTGCACAGCCGCTCGCGCATCCGCATCGGGATGACCCGTGACGGGCGGATCACGGCGGCCGAGGCAAGGCTGTACTATTCCGGCGGCGCCTTTCCCTGCGGCACCGTCGAGATGGGCGCGCAGGCGGCCTTTGCCTGCTATGATCTTCAGGCCGTGCGCTCGCAGGGCTGGAACGTGCTGACCAACCGCCCCAAGGAGGCAGCCTATCGCGCGCCGGGCGCGCCCGTGGCGATCTATGCCGTCGAAAGCGTGGTGGACGAATTGTGCCAGCATTTCGGACTGGACCCGCTGGAGGTCCGGCTGAAGAACGCCGCGCGCAAGGGCACGAAATCTTCCTACGGGCCGACCTTCCCCGATATCGGGCTGGTCGCGACGCTGGAGGCCGCGAAGGCCCATCCCCACTACGCGGCCCCGCTGGGGCCCAATCAGGGCAGGGGCATTTCCTGCGGCTTCTGGTTCAATTTCGGCGGCAATACCTGTGTGACGCTGAACATCAACCCCGATGGAACGGTCAGCGTGACCGAGGGCAATCCGGATATCGGCGGGTCGCGGGCCTCGATCAGCCTGATGGCGGCCGAAGAGCTGGGAATTCCCTATGACCGCGTGCGCACCATCGTCGCGGACACGGCTTCGCTGGGCTACAACGATGTCACGGATGGCAGCCGCGTGACCTTTGCCGTGGGACTGGCCACGATCAAGGCGGCGCGCGCGGCAATCCGCGTGATGTGCGAACGCGCGGCCAGGATCTGGGGCATCGATCCCGAGGCCGTCGAATGGAAGGACGGCGCGGCGGTCCCGGCAGGGCCGAATGCCGGAAAGTTCCCGCCCATGACACTGGCCGAGATCGCGGCCAACAGCTTTCGCACGGGCGGGCCGATCGCCGGGCACCACGAGGTCAATGCCGACGGGGCCGGGGTCAGCTTTGGCGTTCACATCTGCGATGTCGAGGTTGATCCCGAGACGGGCGCGACCAGGGTTCTGCGCTATACCGTATTCCAGGACGCGGGCAAGGCGGTGCATCCCGACTATGTCGAAGGCCAGATGCAGGGCGGCGCGGCGCAGGGCATCGGCTGGGCGTTGAATGAGGAATACATCTATGGCGCGGACGGGCGGCTGCAGAATCCGGGGTTCCTGGATTACCGGGTGCCGGTCGCCTCGGACCTGCCGCCGATCGAGCCGGTGATCCTGGAGATTCCCAACCCCGGCCATCCCTATGGTGTCCGCGGCGTTGGCGAGACCGGCATCGTGCCGCCGCTTGCCGCCGTTTCGAACGCGGTTTCGCGCGCGACCGGCGTTCGGATGACCGAACTGCCGCTGTCGCCGCCGCGTGTTCTTGCCGCCATTCGCAGGTCGCGGGCGACGGATGGAGCCTGATCCATGGTGAAGGTGCTGCTTTGGGGCTCGCTGCGGCAGGCCACGGGCGGCAGGACCGAGATCGAACTTGACGCCCGGACCTTCAAGGAGCTTCTGGACCGGGCGGTCGAAGCCTATCCGGGGCTTGAACCGCAGATCCGGCGCGGCGTGTCGGTGGCAATCAACGGCGTGATCTATCGCGAGGCATGGTTCCAGCCGATACCACCGGACGCCGAGGTCGTGTTGATGCCTTACATGACGGGAGGCTAGGGCCGCGTCGGATTCGTGCGCAAAGCGTCGGATTCCGAATAGTGGAAACGTGGCGATGGGCGCCAATGCGCAAGAGATGACGCGCCGTAACAACTGGTTGAAATCCGCGGGCCAATTCTGTTTAGTCATTTTCGGTCCGTAAAGATTTCACAAGAACGCAACAGGGGGACCCAACTTGTTCGATGACAAGACCGGCGCAGACGCCGCATTCGTCGAGTTTGACCGCGTCCAGAAGAGCTATGATGGCGAGACGCTTGTCGTCAAAGATCTGAACCTGTCGATCCGCAAGGGCGAATTCCTGACCATGCTGGGTCCGTCGGGGTCGGGCAAGACGACCTGCCTGATGATGCTTGCCGGGTTCGAGACGGCCACCAGCGGCGAGATCCGCCTGGCAGGCCGCCCGATCAACAACATCCCGCCGCACAAGCGCGGAATCGGGATGGTCTTTCAGAACTACGCCCTGTTCCCGCACATGACCGTGGCCGAGAACCTGGCATTCCCGCTGGAGGTTCGCGGTATCGGCAAGTCCGAGCGTGAAGAAAAGGTCAAACGCGCCCTGGACATGGTTCAGATGGGCGATTTCGCTGGCCGCCGGCCGGCGCAATTGTCGGGTGGTCAGCAGCAGCGGATCGCTCTGGCGCGCGCGCTGGTCTTCGAGCCCGAGCTGGTCCTGATGGACGAACCGCTGGGCGCGCTGGACAAGCAGCTGCGCGAACACATGCAGTTCGAGATCACGCGCCTTGCGCACGAGCTGGGCATCACCACGGTCTATGTCACGCACGACCAGACCGAGGCGCTGACCATGTCGGACAATATCGCCGTCTTCAACGATGGCCGCATTCAACAGCTCGCGCCGCCGGCTGTCCTGTATGAAGAGCCGATGAACAGCTTCGTTGCGCAGTTCATCGGAGAGAACAACACGCTGCTGGGCACGGTGAAGGAAATCAAGGGCGATACCTGTCTGGTCCAGCTGGATCATGGCGAGCTGATCGACGCCCGGCCCGTGAACGTTTCGAAGCCGGGGGACCGCACGCGCGTGTCGATCCGCCCCGAGAGGGTCGAAACGAACAAGGCCCGTCTGCAGCCCGGTGCCCATACGCTGAAGGCACAGGTTCTGGAGTTCATCTATATGGGCGACATCTTCCGCACGCGCCTGCGTGTGGCGGGGAATGACAACTTCATCGTCAAGACCCGGAACGCCCCCGACCAGGTCCGGCTGCAGCCCGGCACCGAGATCGAGATCGGCTGGCTGCCGCAGGATTGCCGCGCGCTCGACGCCTGAGCGCCAAGAATTGGCCTGGCGCCGTTCCCGTGGTGCCGGTCAACATTTCAGAAACGGGAAACAACTGGGAGACCGCAAATATGCGCATTTCTTCGATCCTTCTTGCCTCTACCGCCCTTACGGTGGCGGCGGGCGCTGCCTCGGCCATCGACCTGACGGTCGTGTCCTGGGGCGGGGCCTATCAGAATTCGCAGCTGAAGGCCTATGCCGAGCCCTACATGGCGATGCATCCGGACGTGAACATCATCTGGGACGAAAGCTCGGCCGAAGCCGTGGCCAAGCTGCGCGCCATGAACGAGGCCGGCAACCTGACCTGGGATCTGGTCGATGTCACCGTGTCGGATTCTATCCGCCTGTGCGACGAAGGTCTGGCCCGCGAGATCGATTTTGACAACGAACTGGCGCCCGCGCCGGATGGCACGCCTGCCTCGGAAGATTTCGGCGCCACGCTGAACAACGAATGCTTCGTGCCGCAGATCGTCTATTCGACGACGATCGGCTATCGCACCGACATGGTGGGTGACACGCCGCCCAGCTCGATCTGCGATCTCTTCGATCTCGAGAAATATCCGGGCAAGCGCGCGCTGCAGAAGCGTCCGATCGACAACCTGGAATGGGCGCTCTACTGCGACGGCGTGGCCAAGGAAGACATCTATGACGTGCTTTCGACCGACGAAGGTGTCGAGCGCGCCCTGAAGAAGCTGGACACGATCAAGGATCAGGTCGTCTGGTGGACCGCCGGCGCCGAAACGCCGCAACTTCTGGCCGATGGCGAAGTCGTCATGGGTTCGACCTTCAACGGCCGCCTGTTCTCGGCCATCGTCGAGCAGAAGCAGCCGATCGCGATCCTGTGGGACATGCAGTCGTTCGACATCGACGGCTGGATCGTTCCGGCCGGGCTTGACCCCGAGAAGGAAGCCGTCGTCATGGACTTCCTGCGCTTCGCGACGGATACGCAGCGTCTGGCCGACCAGGCGAAGTACATCGCCTATGGCCCGGCGCGGAAATCCTCGGCGCCGCTGGTCGGCAAGCATGCCGAACTGGGGATCGACATGGCGCCGTGGATGCCGACCGATCCGGCCAACGCCTACAATCCGCACTACTATGACTACACCTGGTGGGCGGATCACCGCGACGATCTGGATGCGCGCTTCCAGTCGTGGCTGGCGCAATAATCCGGCCTGACCGGATTTTCCGGGGGGAGCCATGATGGCTCCCTCCACCTTGACGATCCACGACACGGGCAGCTCGCGCCCGTGCCGTGATTGGGCGCCCAAGACCTGCGTGGGGGAACGATGAGCGATACCACCCAGACCGGCCCGATGCGGGCCGCAGATGGCACACCGCTGAAGAAAAGCCTGGCACGCGCCCTGAGGCGCCAGAAGCTGCGGGCGCTGATGCTGATTGCGCCGCTCTTGATCTTCATTCTTGTCACGTTCATCGCGCCGATCGCGGACATGCTGTTCCGTTCGGTCGAAAACCAGATCGTTGCCGACACGCTGCCCAATACGGTCCGGGCCTTGAAGAGCTGGGACCCCGAGACGGGCGAATTGCCCGGAGAGCCGGTCTTTGCCGGGCTGGCCGTCGATCTGCAGACCGCCGCCGAGCTGAAGATCCACACCAAGCTTGGATCGCGCCTGAATTATGAGAGCCCGGGCATATCCTCCCTGTTCCGTCAGTCCGGCCGCAAGGTCGACGACATCGGCAAGGAGTTCCAGAAACGCTTCGTTGCGTTGCACCCTGCATGGAAATCCGGCGAAACCTGGGCCGCGCTGATGGGATCGGACGAGTGGCTGGAACAGGCCCGGGGATGGAGCCGTGACCAGGGACCCGAGCCGCGTTTCAGGCTGCGCAAGTCTGCCGCAAATGCCTTGCCGCGTACCGGAGAGGTCTATCTGGCCTTTGCGCGCGACGTCCAGGGAACCGGCAGAAAGGCCGTTTCGGCCGAAAAGCCCTGGCCCGTGCTCTTCACGGCACTGGCGCAGGACCTTGGGCAGGCCAGCCCTGAAGACATCGCGGCGATCGACGGACCCGCAGCGCCACTGGTTCAGCAGGCCGCGGCCGCGATTTCGTCCTTCGAGCCCTATTCCTATCGTGACGCCTTCATCCAGATGGACAAGGCATGGGGCGAAATCGGCACCTGGGAGGTCATCAAGCTTTACAGCCCGCGCTATACGCCGGCCTATTTCCTGAACGCGGTGGATCTGGAACTGACCCCGCACGGGATCGAGCCCGCGCCGGAAAACGAACGGATCTACCTGAAGCTGTTCTGGCGCACATTGTGGATGTCGCTGCTGATCACCTTCTGCTGTCTGGCACTGGGCTATCCGGTGGCGTGGCTGTTGGCGAACCTGCCTTCCTCGAAGTCGAACCTGCTGATGATCCTTGTCCTGCTGCCCTTCTGGACGTCTCTGCTGGTTCGGACATCCGCCTGGAAGATCCTGTTGCAGCAGCAAGGTGTCATCAATGACGTGCTGGTCTGGCTGGGGCTGATCGACGATGCCAACCGGCTGGTCATGATCAACAACAAGTTCGGCACCATCGTCGCGATGACGCATATCCTGTTGCCCTTCATGATCCTGCCGCTGTTTTCGGTCATGAAAACGATCCCGCCGACCTATCTGCGTGCCGCGAAATCGCTGGGCGCGACGCCCTGGACCGCGTTCTGGCGTGTGTATTTCCCGCAATCGGTGCCGGGTATCGGCGCGGGCTCGATCCTGGTCTTCATTCTGGCGATCGGCTATTACATCACGCCGGAACTGGTCGGTGGCACGCAGGGCGTGTTCATCTCGAACCGGATTGCCTACCACATATCGACATCGCTGAACTGGGGGCTGGCTGCGGCCCTGGGATCGATCCTGCTCGCGGCCGTTCTGGTGCTCTACTACACCTATGACAAGATCGTCGGCATCGACAATGTGAAGCTGGGGTGACGACAATGGCCAAGAAAAGAATCCTGCCGATCCCCGGTATCTGGAGCTTTACCGTCCCGGTCAATGCCGCGGCCGGAGCCCTGCTGGGATATATGGTCGGGTCCACCAATGGCGCCCCGTTCACCGGTCTTTTGCTGGGTGCGCTGTTTGCCGGCGCGCTGGCCTATGTCCTTGTTCAGCATGTCGGCTCGCGCCGGACCGGCAGGCTGATCGGGGCGGCCGCCACCGCGGTCGTGGGGTTCCTGATCGCCGGTTTCGCCGGGTTTGTGTTCGGCGCCTTTGTCGGCCTGATCCTGAGCTGGTTTGCCTATTGGGTCGGGCTTGGATTGTACCGCGCCGGGCTGCCCTCTTACGCCACGATGGGCGAGGTGCTGTGGCACAACAGCTTTCACCTGATCTGCGGCCTGATCTTCTTCTTCCTGATCGCGCCGATCGTGGTGGTCATCCCGCTCAGCTTCAACGCGCAGGATTTCTTTACCTTCACGCCAGAGATGCTGGCGCTGGATCCCGCGGGCTATTCGCTGAAGCACTATCAGGACTTCTTCACCAATCCCGACTGGACGCGGCCGCTGAGGAATTCCTTCACGATCGCGCCCCTGGCCACGATCCTGGCCGTGTCCTTTGGCACGCTGGCCGCAATCGGGCTTAGCCAGAGCCATGTGCCCGGGCGGCGCGCGATCATGGCGATCCTGATTTCGCCGATGATCGTGCCGCTGATCATATCGGCCACCGGCATGTTCTTCTTTTATTCGAAGCTTGGCAACTGGATGGAAGGCAGCCTTGGCATGTCGCGCGATCTGGTGGGCTATATCAAGGTCGTTCTGGCCCATGCGGCGCTTGGCATTCCGTTCGTCATCATCACCGTGACGGCGACGCTGGTCGGCTTCGACCGGTCGTTGACGCGGGCGGCGGCCAGCCTGGGTGCCGGGCCGGTGCGGACCTTCTTCAAGGTCCAGATGCCCCTGATCCTGCCGGGCGTCATTTCGGGCGCGCTGTTTGCCTTCATTACCTCGTTTGACGAAGTGGTCGTGGTTCTGTTCGTCGGTTCGGCCGCGCAGAAAACCCTGCCGTGGCAGATGTTCACCGGTCTGCGCGAACAGATTTCGCCCACGATACTGGCCGTGGCGACGGTCCTGGTGTTCTTCTCGATCCTTCTGCTGACGACGGTCGAGTTCCTTCGTCGCCGGTCCGAGCGACTGAGGGGCATCACGCCCAGCTGACGCATGTGCCATTTGGGTCGAAACGGGGTGCGGATGATCGCGCCCCGATTTTCCGTGCAGTCTATCCCAGGATCGATAGCCAGAAGGTAGCAGTCAGGATCGACAGGGCGGTGGCCACAAGCACGGATGTGGCCGCGACACGTTTCGCCACGCCATACATGTTTGCGAACAGATAGGCGTTCACGCCCGGCGCCATTGCCGCGGTGACAACGGCCGAGCGCATCTGGCCCTGGTCAAGCGAGAGGTTTGCCCCCAATGACCAGGTGATGGCCGGATGCAGCAGCAGGCCGACGGCCGAGATGTACAGAACGGTCTTCATGTCGCCTTCGGGCCGATAGCGCACCAATATGCCGCCCAGGCCGAACAGCGCGGCCGGCAGGGCTGCCCGAACGATCAGATCGACGGCCTCGGTTAGGACGGCCGGCAATTGTATGCCGCCAAGATTGACCGCAAATCCGGCCGCAATACCGATCATCAGCGCATTTCGAACCATGGCCATGAGAACGGCGCGGATCGTGCGCAGCAGCCCGCCCCCGCCATGACGCACGACCTCCATCGTCGTGATGCCCAGCGCATAGCAAAAGGGCGCGTGAATGGCGATGATCGCATAGTTCGTGGCCAGCGCGCCCGACCCATAGGCGCGCTCGGTGATCGGCAGGCCCAGCAAGACCGAATTCGAGAACAGGCAGCAGAAGCCGATCGCGACGGAATCGGCCCACGGCCGCCGGAACAGCAGCCGCGCGCCCGCGATGCCTGCCACGAAACCCGCCGTGGCGCCGCTATAGAAGGACAGCAGCAGCGGCCATTGGAAGGTCTGCTGCAGATCCAGCGTCGATATTGCGCGGAACAGCAGGAATGGAATTGCGATCCCCTGCGCAAACCGCATCAAGCCATCGACGCTTGCATCGGGAAACACGCCCGAACGGACTGCCGCATAGCCGAACCCGATGACCAGGAATACCGGCAGCGTGACGTCCAGCAATGCCTCGAATGGCAAGACCACGGGGCTAACCGTCGAATTCCAGCACCATGCCGTCATGCGCTGCGCGGACATGGTCGGGGGTTTCCGCTTCGACCTGGGCGTGGTCCAGATCGATATGCATGTTGGTCAGGACCCCAAGCCTGGGCCTGGCCCTCTCGATCCATTCCAGCGCCAGGGCCAGATGCGCATGGGTGGGGTGGGGCTTGCGTCGAAGCGCATCCACGATGAAGCAGTCCAGATCGCGCAGATGGCTGTTCCAGACCGGCTCGGGGATCGACAGCACGTCCGGCAGGTAGACGACCTTGCCAATTCGGAAGCCCAGCGCCGGAATGTCGCCATGGCTGACTTCGAACGGGTCCAGTGTTACGGACCCGCCCGGTCCGTCCACGGTTAACGGGCCGCGGATCGTGTGCATGTCGCAGATCGGAGGGTAGGACGAACCTTCCGGCTGAACGAAGGCATAGCTGAACCGCGTCATCAGCGCCTCTTGCGTGGCCGGGTCGGCCCAGACCTGCACCCTTCGTCCGGTCAGGAAGACGATCTGGCGCAGATCGTCCAGCCCGTTGACATGGTCGGCATGGGAATGCGTGTAGACGACTGCGTCCAGAGACCCGACCTCGGCTCGCAGCAATTGCTCGCGCATGTCCGGCGAGGTGTCGATCAGAACCCGCGTCGTGCCTTCATCCGAGATACGCTCGACCAATAACGAACATCGCGTCCGCCGGTTGCGCGGGTTGGTCGGGTCACATTCGCCCCAGAGCCCCCCGATGCGGGGCACGCCCCCGGACGAGCCACAACCCAGTATCGTGAGCCTGAGGCGCGCCATGTCAGCCTGCCCTTTCCGGCTGTGCGGCGCGACGGAAGAGACGTTCGAAATTCTCCTCGGTCCGCGCGGCAAATTCCTCGTAGTCCAGGCCGAAGATCTGCGCGCCGACGCGGGCCGTATGGACGACATGCGCCGGTTCGTTGCGCTTGCCGCGATGGGGCGGGGGGGCCAGATAGGGCGAATCCGTCTCGACCAGGATGCGATCCAGGGGCGCGGCGGCAAAGATTTCGCGCAGCTCGGCACTTTTCGGAAAGGCGGCGATGCCCGACATCGACAGGTAGAAGCCCAGCTCGACCGCCCGGCGCGCCAGTTCCGGCCCGGATGAATAGCAGTGCATGACGCAATCGAAGGCGCCGTTCTTCCACTCTTCGGTCAAGATCCGCGCCATGTCCTCGTCGGCCGCGCGCGCGTGGATGATCAGCGGCAAGCCCGTTCTGCGTGCGGCCTCGATATGGATGCGCAGCGAGTGCTGCTGCACTTCGGCGCTTTCGGCGGTGTAATGATAGTCGAGACCGGTTTCTCCGATCCCGACGAATTTCGGATGGCGGGCCAAGGCGATCAGGTCATCCAGCTTTGCCATCGGCTCGCGCGCGACGCTCATCGGGTGGGTGCCGGCCGCGTAGAATAGGCCGTCATGGGCTTCAGCGATGGCGCGCACACGCGGTTCATCCGCAAGACGGGTGCAGATCGTTACCATGCGATGCACGCCGGCATCTTTTGCGCGGCCGATCACGGCGTCCAGCTCGCCCGCGAAATCGGGGAAGTCCAGGTGGCAATGGCTGTCGGTGATGGGTGCAGATGTGGTCATGCCCCTGCCTTTACCGCCTTTTTCGGGCAAGGGGAATGCCGCGCGTCACGCGGCATTCCGGTCGCGCGCAACCTGTTCGATACGCAGCACGGCATCCAGCATCAACGCGCCCGGATCAAGATTGACGGCACGCCCATGGGCAATTCTTGCGCCAAGCTCGGCCTGCAATTCCGCCCAACGCCGCGCGGCGGCAACATCAGGGACAAGGCGCGCGGCCAGCGCGGCCTCGCCCGGCGCGGCCTCGGCGCAGGGTCGGCCCGTCCCCGCGCGCGCCATGCGTGCGAGAAACAGCGTCAGAAGATCGAAGACCAGGTCAATCCGGGCCTCATCACCCCGTTGGGCGGCAATATCCGCGAATTTCAGGGCTGCGCCGCGATCCAGCTGCGGCAAGGTCGAGAACAGGCTGACGATTGCCGAATACAGCGTCAGACCTTCGAGGTTCACAAGCCGTATTGCTTCGCCCACCGATCCGGCAGCGAGTTCCGCAAGCGCCCCTTCGCCCTGCGGTGCAATCCCGGCCTGCTCCATCGCCGCGGCAAGGTCGGTCGCGGAAAGAGGGGACAGGCGCAGCTCGCGGCAGCGCGACCGGATCGTCGGCAAGAGCCGCGACGGCTGATGGCTGACCAGCAGAAAGGTCACATCTGGCGGCGGCTCTTCAAGCATCTTCAGCAGGGCGTTGGCCGCGGCATTGTTCATCTCGTCCGCGGCATCGACGATCGCCACCCGGCGCCCGCCATCCGCGGCCGACAGATGCAGGAATGCGCCCAGCTTGCGAACCTCGTCGACGGTGATCGCGGATTTCAGGCGCTTGCGGTCAGGATCCCAGGCGCGGCGCATCGGGAACAGCCTTGGTTCAGCCCCGGCCAGTATGCGCCGCGCCACGGGATTGTCGGGCGCGACGTCAAGACTGCCTGCCGCCGCGACCTCGGCGAACAGGCCGGGATCGCTCGGCGATCCGTTTGCCAGAAGGAAACGCGCGATGCGCCATGCAAGCGTGGCCTTGCCGATCCCGCGCGGGCCGGTCAGAAGCCAGGCATGGTGAAGCCTGCCGGAGTGATGGGCGTCGAGAAAGGCCTCCTCGGCGGATCGTTGTCCGAACAGACGCGCCGTTTCACGCGGATGCGGCGCGCCCTCGATCCGGTCGGGTTCGGGAAGCGCGTCGGTGGTCATCCCAGGGCCTCATCGGCGATGGCGGCGATCTCGGCGGCGATCACATCGGCCGGACGGTTGCCGTCGATCAATCGGCAGCGTTCGGGAAACTCCCGCGCGAGATCCAGGAAGCCCGCACGCATGCGCGCCTGCATCTGGGTGCCGAAATCCTCGAACCGCTCTTCGCCACCTTGACGTGAGCGCGCCCGGCTCAGGCCCGTTTCGGGATCGATGTCGATGATGAAGGTCAGGTCGGGTTCGCGCCCGATCATCAGCCGGTGCAGTTCGTCAACGATCTGTCGCAGATCGCCCCGCGTCACGCCCTGATAGACCCGCGTGGAATCGGCAAAGCGGTCGCAGACGACAACACGGCCCGCGGCAAGCGAAGGCTCGATCAGGCGTTCCAGATGGTCGCGTCGGGCAGCCGTGAACAGCAGGATTTCGGTCTCGGCGGACCACCGATCGGGGTTGCCCCGCAGCAGGAGTGCCCGGATTTCCTCGGCGCCGGGCGATCCACCCGGTTCGCGCGTTGCGACAACGTCCAGCCCGCGCTGGCGCAGATGTTCGGCCAGGGCGCGCGCCTGCGTGGACTTGCCCGAGCCGTCGATACCTTCGAAGGTGATGAACATCCCGCCCCGGCGCGTCACCTTTCTCAGCTCCACAGACCGGACAGTTCCGTCATCAGGCGACCACCCAGAATCCCCAGGGCCGTGCGCAGGCGGCTGGCAACACCCCCCTTGGCCACGGCGGTTTCCGCGACCAGGGGTATGGTGACGGTCGGAATGCCCGGCAGTTCGATATGCATCTCGGCCAGTTTCTGGCCTTCGGCGATGGGGGCCTCGACCGGGCTTTCATAGACGATTTCGGCCTTCAGGTTGTCGCGAGCAAGCGATGGCAGAAGCAGCGTCAGATCGCGTTCCAGGACAAGACCCACCCGGCGTTCGGCACCTAGCCACACCTCGGCCTCGGCCATGCGGGTGCCTTTTTCCGCTACGGTCTTCTGGACGAAGTCGCGAAAGGCCCAGTTCACGATGCGCTCGGCTTCCTCGGCGCGCTCGCGTTCGGAGCTGAGCCCGGTGATGGCGAACACGATCCGCCGTCCGTTTTGCACGGCCGACCCCACAAGACCATAGCCCGATTCCTGGGTGTGGCCGGTCTTCAGACCATCGGCGCCGATTCCCAGCTTCAAGAGCGGATTGCGATTGAACCGGTTCTGCGGCGCGCGGCCGTCAAAAGGGAACTCGGTCAGCGAGAAATAGCCGTAATATTCCGGGAAGTCGCGGATCAGGTGTACCGCCAGGCGCCCCAGATCGTGCATCGACATCTTCTGGTTGGGGTGCGGCCAACCGGACGCATTGGCAAAGGTCGAATTCGACAGCCCCAGGGCGCGCGCGCGTTCGTTCATCTGACGGGCAAAGTTTTCCTCGGTCCCGGCCAGGCCCTCGGCCACGACGACGCAGGCATCGTTGCCCGAAAGCACGATGATGCCCTTGATCAGTTCCTCGACGGTGGGCCGGTCGGTTTCATTCAGGAACATTGTCGAACCGCCCATCGCCTTTGCCCGCGAGGAAACCGAAAAGCGGTCCTCGAGGCTGATGCGCCCGTCGCGCAGGGCCTCGAACAGCATGTTTATCGTCATCAGCTTGGACATCGAGGCCGGCGGCAGCGGCACATCGGCGTCCTTGGCCAGAAGCACCGTGTCGGTCGTCATGTCATAAACCCAAGCCGCGCGGGCGCGGGTTTCGAAACCCAGCGCCTGTGCCGCGCCAAGCAGCACGACGATCAGGGGAAGAAGCAAGCGAAACATCGGGGCAGGATCCTTTGGTTAGCTGCTGACCGGATAGGCGTCGGCAAAGCCCAGTTCCTTGGCCTTGGCAAGCATGGCGTCGCGTTCCTCGATGCTGGTGGCCGGGCCGATCACGACGCGCCAATAGGGCCGAGCGGAGCCCTCGACACGGATCACGCGAACATTCAGTGCCGCCTTGCGCGCTTTCTCGGCCGCCTTGTTGGCATTTTCCTCGGCCGTGAAGGTCGCGATCTGGATCAGAGGCCGTGCAAGGCTGCCCGCGGATGCGGGGGCTGACTGCGGCTCGACCGGGTCAAGCGGTGTCTGTTCGATTGCGCCAGAGGGTGCGGTCGTGCCTGCGGTGGGCGCTGCAGGGGCTTTTGGTTTGCTGCGGAACAGGCCGAAGAAGCCGCCCGACGATTTCCTTGGTGCTTCGGCGGTCGGCGCGGATGCAGCGGGCGTATCGACGGGCGGAGTTTCAGGCACCGCGCCAGCATCAGCCCCCGCCGGTTCGGCTTGGGATTGATCGGACGCCGCTGGTTCGGGCGGGGGTGGCAGCTCGATTTCCTTCTTGCGCAGTGCGACGATGGATAGCTCTGTTGGCTGACCGGCGAGGATGCCCAGGGCCTCGGCCGCGTCGGAGGAAATCTGGATGCTGGGGCCTGGCATGACCCGCTCGCGCCGGAACAGCGCGCCCGTCACGGATTTGCCGTTGGAGATATTCCGGATGATGACCCTTTCGGGATCCTTGACGTCATAATGCGCAACCCAGATGCCGCCCAGCGAGGGGCGGCCGTCCCACAGGCCCTTGCCCGTCATCTGGAAGACTTCGGGCGCCTCGACTTCCTTCACGATGGGCCCCGTTTCCGGTGCTTGCAGTGCAGGGCCCGAACTGCTGCCAGAACTGGTCTGGCACGCCGCAAGCGGAATGAATGCAACTGTCACCAAAGCCACGAATGATCCTGCCCGGCCGGTCATGAAAGCCCCCAATGTCCGCGAACTGCATGCCGCGTTTCATGATCCATGTTCCGCTCGAAAGAGGCGCCGCCGCACGAACGGAAGCGTGCATCCGCACGGATTGTTCACGGTTGGCGCGCAGTCTAGCCGCTTGCCTGTCCGGTGAAAAGCCGTCGCAGGGCCTTTGCGCGAATTTCGGCAAGGCGGATGCGCTCAGGCTCTGGTCAAACCGGGGCAGAGCAGTGTAGAACCGCGACCCGACGGAAGCGTGGCCGAGCGGTTGAAGGCACCGGTCTTGAAAACCGGCAACGGGGAAACCCGTTCGTGGGTTCGAATCCCACCGCTTCCGCCACCTACATCCGCCCTCTTTCCCCGACGCGATCTCGGCCGGATTTCCCTTGCTACTTCCGAGGTTTGTCCCCACTCCGTCCTCGCAGAGATGGCTTCACCCACCTGCTTCACGTCCGAACTGCCCCGAAGTCTCAGAGGTCCTGACAGAGGGGTTCGGTTTCGGGCGGGATTTCCCTGTTCTTGGTCGATTTACAGGGAATTTCGCGCGGAATCGCGGGTTTCGCCACAAGCGCACGCGGATTCTGCACGGTGGAGCAATGACCTACGGCCAAATTCCCTGCGCACAGGAACAGGGAATCTCTCTGCACGAACAGGGAATCTTCTTAGCCAATCAGGGAAGCGATGGACGATATCAGGGAGCCGCGCGTCAGACTCCCAACATCCGCTCCTGCGCGGCCCAGTCGAGCGGCAGGGGCTTTGCGGTCAGGCACTCGAGAGTGAGCTCCGGCGGCTGGGTGCCCTTGAGGATCGCCGCCTGGATCCTTGGCGAGAGGAAGGCGCGCTACGCGCGGGTGCGCAGGAACGACTTGGAGACGCCTTCGGCCTTGGCGGCCCCCGAGAGCGGGCGCCCGGCCTTTAGCGCCCCGGCCTGGCGCCGGGCCTGGCAGGATGTGATCCCGTTCTTCGGCTTCGATCCGGCGATCCGGAATATCATCTATACCACAAATGCCATAGAGAACCTGAACCGCGTGATCCGCAAATCCTTCAAGACGCGCGGCTCCTTCCCGACGGACGAGGCCGCGACCAAGCTGATCTGCCTCGCCATCCGCAAATTCTAGAAAGATGGTCGGAACGTCCGGAAATGGTTTGCAGCCCGAAACCAGTTCGCCATAATGTTCGGCGAGCGCTTCGACGCTTGAATATCTGAAACCGCATGGGCCGGGCCAGATACACAAAGTTCAGGACACTCCCAGAGCAGAAGCGTGTGCCGCTGGAACGCGACGATCATGGCCTCTTCTTCTTCGCTGAGAACAGTCGAGCGTGGCTTCGTCGGATCGGTCTTTCGATCCTCGACAGACTGCCGTTTGCGCCACTTCGCGACCGTCTTGGGATTGATTCCAAGCTCCCGACTCAACTCCGCGATCGAGGCATGCGATCCCTGTATTGCCGCTCTGACAGCGTGCGTTGTCGTCGCGCTGCTGTGACGAGTTTGTCCCATAATGCTTCCTTCCATTCCAACGAAAGGATCACATCAAACCGTGGGATCAAACATCTAAGCCGCGTTGTCCAGCAGGCGCCGGGCAATGACCTGTGCCTGTATCTCGGCCGCGCCTTCGAAGATGTTCAGGATTCGTGCGTCGCACAGGATGCGGCTGATCTGATATTCCAGGGCAAAGCCGTTTCCGCCATGGATCTGCAACGCATTGTCGGCCGCGGCCCAGGCCACGCGCGCGCCCAGAAGCTTGGCCATTCCGGCCTCGAGATCGCAGCGATGGCCATGATCCTTGGCCCACGCGCTGTGATAGGTCAGCTGCCGCGCGATCATGATTTCAACGGCCATCATCGCCAGCTTGTCCGCCACGCGCGGGAAGGCGATCAGGGGCTTGCCGAATTGCTGGCGCTCTTCGGCATATTGCAGACCGATTTCCAGTGCCGACTGGGCAACGCCGATGGCGCGCGCCGCGGTCTGGATGCGCGCGGCCTCGAAGGTCTGCATCAACTGCTTGAAGCCCTGACCCGTCTGGCCGCCCAACAGGTTCGCCCCGGACACGCGGAACCGGTCGAAGGCCAGCTCGTACTCCTTCATGCCGCGATAGCCCAAAACCTCGATCTCTCCGCCCGTGATGCCGGGATCGGGGAACGGGTCGGATTCTGTGCCTGGCGTCTTTTCGGCCAGGAACATGGACAGGCCGCGCCAGTCGGTCGTATCGGGATCGGTGCGCGCAAGAAGGGTCATCACATGGGCGCGGGCGGCATGGGTGATCCAGGTCTTGTTGCCGGTGATCTCCCAATCCTCGCCGACGCGCGTGGCGCGCGTGCGCAGTGACCCCAGATCCGAGCCGGTATTGGGTTCGGTGAACACGGCCGTTGGCAGGATCTCTCCGCTGGCGATGCGCGGCAGCCAATGGGCCTTCTGTTCGGGCGTGCCGCCGCAAAGGATCAGCTCTGCCGCGATCTCGGAGCGCGTCCCGAGGCTGCCCACGCCGATATAGCCGCGCGAAAGTTCCTCGGACACGACGACCATCGACGCCTTCGACAGGCCCAGCCCGCCATATTCCTCGGGGATGGTCAGGCCGAACACGCCCAGTTCGGCCAGCTCTTCGATGATCTCCATCGGGATCAGCTCGTCCGCGAGATGCCAGCCATGGGCATTCGGCACGATCCGTTCGTCGGCGTAGCGGCGGAACTGGTCGCAGATCATCTCCAGCTCGTCATCAAGACCCGTTGCGCCGAATGTCGCGCGTCCTCGCGCATCGCGCATCAGGTCGACAAGGCGGGCGCGCGCGGCCGGCGTGTTGCCGCCTTCAATCAGCGTGCGGGCCGCGCCTTCGGGCGTCCAGGACAGGCCCAGATCGGACAGGCGGGCGAATTCGTTCTGGCTCATCGGAATGCCGCCGGCGATCTGGGCCAGATATTCGCCAAAGCCAATCTGCAGGATCAGCGATTCGATCTCGCCAAGCTTGCCCGCTGCTTCCAGCCGCTCGGCCCAGGCCAGCATCTGGCGCAGGGATTCGACATAGGTCGCCAGCCAGGACAGCGAATGCGCCGCGTGTTGCTCGTGCTCCAGAAGGGCGGCATCGATGCGGCCGTTCGGCGCAAGGCGCGCACGCAGATCGCCCGCCGCGCCGGTGATCAGCTCATCGATCTGCGCGACCGCCTGCCGCGCAAGGGTCAGAAGGTCGGGCAATTGCGTTCCGGCCGGTCGCGTCATCTGGGTGTTTCCTTCATGCGTGCCGTCATGCGCCATCGAGCTTCTCCTGCTTTCTGCGTCTGCATCGTGGTAGCCCCTTTGCGGTCGCAGCGCAATAATAATTCGTTAGGACAATTTTGAATGTTCGAAAATGTCGCACGCAATTTCGCTCTGGCGCAGGTTTCGCGCGGATTGTAGCCGTTGGGCAGGAGGTCTTGCCCATGTATCTGCCGGAAATCTGGATTCTGGTCGCGGCCGGTGGCGTCGCCCTTTTTGCCGGTGTGGTGAAGGGCGCGGTCGGCTTTGCCATGCCGATGATCATGATTTCGGGCCTTGCATCCTTTCTTCCGGCCGAACAGGCCCTTGCGGGATTGATCCTGCCGGCCTTGGTCACCAACCTGATACAGGCCCTGCGCCAGGGTCTTTCCGCCGCATGGGGAACGGTTCGGGACTATCGTGCCTTGCTGATCGTTCTGTGCGGCACGATCGTGGTGGCGGCGCAATTGGTGCCGATTCTGCCTCAGGCCGTGATGCTGCTGCTTCTGGGCGTACCGATCGTGGCCTTCGCGCTCAGCCAGCTTGCGGGCCTGCAGCTGCGTATCCCCGCCCGTCGCGGGGGGCGGGCAGAGATCATGGCGGGGCTTGTCGGCGGGTTCTTCGGGGGAATTGCCGGTGTCTGGGGGCCGCCGGTCATTGCGCTTCTGATTTCGCGCGCGGCGGACAAGCGCGAAAGCGTTCGTGTGCAAGGGGTCGTCTATCTTCTGGGGTCGGTCATGCTGCTGGCGGCGCATCTGCGTTCGGGGGTAGCAAATGCCACGACCTTGCCGTTGTCCGTCGTGCTGACGGTTCCGGCCTGCCTGGGCATGTGGCTGGGCTTTGCGCTGCAGGACCGGTTGGATGCCGAGCGATTCCGCAAATGGACGCTGATCGTTCTGGCGCTTACCGGGGTGAACCTGATCCGGCGCGCCCTGACTTTTTGAATGCGGCCGGGGTCAGCGGCGGACGCCCCCCGGCCACCGATGGAACCCGTATCAGCCGATCGCGGCCGCGCGCACCTCTTCGTCGATGTGATCGACATATTGCGCGAAGTTGTCGGCGAACATGCGCACCAGCTTTTGCGCCTGCGCGTCATAAGCGACCGGATCTGCCCAGGTGCCGCGCGGATCAAGCAGCGCATCCTCCACGCCCGGCACGCTGACCGGCACCTCGAAGCCGAAATTCGGATCGCGCCGGAATGCCACGCCGTTCAGCGACCCGTCCAGTGCGGCCGACAGCAGCGCGCGCGTCGCCTTGATCGGCATCCTGCGGCCCGTGCCATAGGCGCCGCCGGTCCAGCCGGTATTGACCAGCCAGCACGAGGCGCCGGTCGCCGCGATCTTCTGCTGCAACAGCTTGCCATAGACTTCGGGCCGGCGCGGCATGAAGGGCGCGCCGAAGCAGGTCGAGAAGGTCGGGATCGGCTCGGTCACGCCGACCTCGGTGCCCGGTGTCTTCGAGGTGAAGCCGGACAGGAAGTGATACATCGCCTGCGCCGGTGTCAGCCGCGCGATCGGCGGCAGCACGCCATAGGCGTCGCAGGTCAGCATGATGACGTTGCGCGGCTGGCCGCCCCGCGCCGTGGGCGAGGCGTTAGAGATGTAGTCCAGCGGATAGGCGCAGCGCATGTTGTCGGTGATCGAATTGTCCTCGAAGTCGAGTTCGAGCGTCTCGGGGTCATAGACCATGTTCTCGACCACGGTCGCAAAGCGGGTGGTCGTGGCATAGATCTCGGGCTCGGCCTCGGGGTTCAGGTTGATCGTCTTGGCATAGCAGCCGCCTTCGAAGTTGAAGGTGCCATTTTCGGACCAGCCATGTTCGTCATCGCCGATCAGGATGCGCGAGGGGTCGGCCGACAGCGTCGTCTTGCCGGTGCCGGACAGGCCGAAGAACACCGCCACGTCATCGGGGTCCCCGATCGCATGGTTGGCCGAGCAATGCATCGACATCACGCCCTTGCCCGGCAGGATGTAGTTGAGAAGGGTGAAAACCGATTTCTTGATCTCGCCGGCATAGGCGGTGTTGCCGATCAGGATCAGCTTGCGGTCGAAATTGATTGCGATCACGGTTTCCGACCGGCAGCCGTGACGCGCCGGATCGGCCTTGAAGCCGGGGCAGTTGATGATGGTGAATTCGGGAATGAAATCATCCAGCTCTTCGCGCGCAGGGCGGCGCAGCAGGTGGCGGCTGAACAGCCCGTGCCAGGCCAGTTCAGTCACGACCCGGACATCCAGCCGGTGTTCCGGGTCGGCGCCGGCATAGAGATCCTGCACGAAGTAGTCGCGCCCCTTCATGTGGTCCAGCATGTCCCGGTGAAGCCGGTCAAAGGCATCGGGTGCCATGGGGGCATTGTTTTCCCACCAGATCGTGTCTTCGACCGATGGTGTGCGGACCACGAACTTGTCCTTGGGCGAACGGCCCGTATGCGCGCCGGTCGTGACCAGCACCGCCCCGCCACGGCCCAGCCGGGCCTCTCCGCGGCGGATGGTTTCTTCGACCAGCTTGGGTTCGATCATGTTGTAATAGACGTTGCCGAGCCCCGAAATGCCCTGATGCTCCAGCCTTTGCGAGGGGTTCACGCGTCCGTCCGTCATTTAGATGCTCCCGGTGCCGTCATTTGGCGCAAGTGTTGCCGTTCCGGGCATCACCCGATCCGCCCCGGCACAAGGATTGCGCCGCAGCGAATGCGGGATGTCGCCCGCCAGCCCCCGATGGGTTGGCCCTTTCGCTATAACACGCAGGAAAATCATTGGAACAGAACGCTTTGTCACGGTTAGCGTTATCATTTGGCCTTTAGCGCAAACATGGGTTTCCGATATGCGGCAGTGCAGAGCGAGACCGCCGCTTCGGTGCGCGGCATCGCCCTTCGGGCGCGGCTGGTGCGGTGCGACTTTCGGGGAACGCTGATTCGCGCGTTTCGCAGCCGGGCAATAATGTGGTTGCCAAGATTGTTGCGACGGCAGAAAATCGCCATGAATTGTTTACCGATCCGGATACAGCAAGGGAACCGATCATGGCGCGTATTGCACTGGTCGACGATGACAGGAACATTCTCACCTCGGTGTCGATGACGCTCGAGGCCGAGGGCTTCGAGGTCGAGACCTACAATGACGGCCAGTCGGCGCTGGAGGCGTTCAACAAGCGCATGCCCGACATGGCTGTGCTGGATATCAAGATGCCGCGCATGGACGGCATGGACCTGCTGCAGCGCCTGCGGCAAAAAACGTCGATTCCGATCATCTTCCTGACATCCAAGGATGACGAGATCGACGAGGTCCTTGGCCTGCGCATGGGCGCGGACGATTACGTCAAGAAACCCTTTTCCCAGCGCTTGCTGGTGGAACGCATCCGCGCTCTGCTGCGTAGGCAGGAGGCGATCGCCAGCGGCGAGGTCGGGACGACCGAGGAAAGCAAGATCATGGTGCGCGGATCGCTGACCATGGATCCGCTGCGCCATTCGGTGACATGGAAGGGCAAGGACGTTGCCCTGACCGTGACGGAATTCCTGTTGTTGCAGGCGCTGGCCCAGCGACCCGGCTTCGTCAAGACGCGCGATCAGCTGATGGATGTCGCCTATGACGACCAGGTCTATGTGGATGACCGGACCATCGACAGCCATATCAAGCGCCTGCGCAAGAAGATGCGCAGCGTGGACGAGAATTTCTCGGCCATCGAGACGCTGTATGGCATCGGGTACCGCTATAACGAAGAATGAGCGTGATTTCCGGTTTCAGTCTTCGGCGAAGGGGTGAGCGACGCGGCGCCGACGTCGTCCTGGGCGAGGACTGGACCCAGCCCGACGAATATGTCGATGCCGAATTGCAGGAAGGCCGGTCCCGGCGCGGCCTGATCACGCTGAACCGCTCTCCGCTGGCCCGCAAGATCATCACCTTCAACCTGATGGCGATGGTCGTTCTGGTCGCGGGCGTGCTGTACCTGAATCCGTTTCGCGACAGTCTTGTCCTGCAGCGAGAGAAGGGCCTTGTGACCGAGGCCCGACTGATTGCCGATATCTTCGAGGCGCAATTGCCGCGCGGGGCGGTGGTCAACCTTGCGGCAAGCGACGGGATCGACACGCTTGGCACTGTCCGGCAGATCGAGCGGGCCGATGGCGCCGAACTGCTTGTCTTCGATGCAAACGGCAATCTCGTCGCCTCGACGGTCGGGATGGCGCCTCCGCCCTCTGCCCCGATTCCGGATCTTGCCATCGACGAAAGATCGACCGTCATCACCGACATCCTGAACGGCGTATGGGAGGGGATCGCCGCGCTGCTGGCACCAAGGACCGACAATGCGCAGGGCATGAGCCCCGAAGACCTCGCGCGGCAGGTCGTGCCGGGCGCCCTGTCGGGCCAGACCCATATTCGTAGCGGTCGGGACGCTCAGGGCCGGGCCCTGTTCACGGCGGCCACGCCGATCATGCATGACGGCAAGGTTATCGGCGCGGTGGCCGTGACCTCGGTCGCGGGCGAGATCGACCAGCTCGTTCGGGTCGAGCGCGAGCAGATCCTGCAGATGTTCGTCATCGCGATCATCGTCTCGATCGGGCTCAGCCTTGTGCTGGCTTCGACGATTGCCAATCCGCTGTCCGACCTTGCCGCGGCGGCCGAGCTGGGTCGCGACCGTCATGCCCGCAAGATGAGTCCCAGCCGCGTGCGCATCCCCGATCTGACTGCCCGACCCGACGAGATCGGCCGTCTGTCAGGCGCCATGCGCGGCATGGTCGCGGCTCTCTATGAACGGATCGAGGCCAACGAGCAATTCGCGGCCGACGTCGCGCACGAAATCAAGAACCCGCTTGCCTCGCTGCGCTCGGCCGTTGGCACGCTGCGCGTCGCGAAGCGGGACGATCAGCGCGAGCGCCTGCTGGAAGTGATCGAGCATGACATTCGCCGGCTGGACCGGCTGGTCAGCGATATCTCGAACGCGTCGCGTCTGGACAGCGAACTGGTGCGCGAGGAAGAGGAGGAATTCGATCTTCTCAAGATGCTGGGCAACATCACCGACTTCATGAGCAACGAGGCGCGCGAGAAGGGCGTGGACTTCATCACCGATCTGCCGAAGACGCCGATCATGATCACCGGTCTGGAGGATCGGCTGGCGCAGGTTTTCGTCAACCTGATCTCGAATGCGATCTCTTTCTGTGAAGATGGTGATGCCGTTCGTGTCTGGGCCCGCAAGCGCGAAAACCGGGTCCTGGTCGTGGTCGAGGATACCGGCCCGGGCATTCCCGAAGAGGCGCTGACCAAGATCTTCAAGCGCTTCTATTCCGAGCGCCCGGCGGGCCAGTTCGGGGAACATTCGGGGCTGGGCCTTGCGATCTCCAAACAGATCGTCGAGGCGCATGGCGGCGTGATCTGGGCCGAGAATATCCGTGCCGCGGATGCCGATCCGAACTCGCCGCCATTGGGTGCGCGTTTCGTGGTGGGCCTGCCGGTGTGACGTCGCAAGCGGGCGCGGTCAATCTTCATGCCAGCTGCGTGGCCTGGTGCCAGCGCGGCATCCTGATCATCGGCCCCTCTGGCTCGGGCAAATCGACGCTTGCATTGGCCCTGATGAGTCTCGGCTGCAAACTGGTCAGCGATGACCGCACCGATCTTGTACGTGCCGACGACGCCGTTGTCGCAAGTGCGCCGCGGGCGATTCGGGGCCGAATCGAGGCGCGCGGCGTCGGCATCCTGCACGCCGAGACGATCGACGCGGCGCGCCTTGCCTGTGTCATCGACATGGGGCATGCCGAAGCCGAGCGTCTGCCGCCGCTTCGCCGGACCGCGCTTCTCGGCATTGCCCTGCCCCTGCTTCACAGGGTCGAGAGTGCCCATTTTCCGGCCGCAATATTGCAATATGTTAAGGGCGGTCGTTTCGCATGACGGGAAAAGGGATGAGTGCAACCACGCCAACGAAAGGCTCAGACGGGGCACCTGTCCCGAACGACGCGGCCTGCGCCGATCGTGACCGCGTTCAGCGCATCGTTCTGGTTACGGGGCCGTCCGGTGCCGGGCGTTCGACAGCGATCCACGCGCTGGAAGATCTTGGTTATGAGGCAATCGACAACCTTCCCTTCAGCCTCATTCCCCGGCTGCTCGACGGTCCGCCGCTGGGGCGACCGGTGGCCTTGGGGATCGACGTGCGCAACAGGGATTTCTCGGTCGCGGCGCTGATCGAGCTGATCGACGGGCTGACCCGCCATCCCGATGCCGCCCCGGAAGTGCTCTACCTTGATTGTTCGCAGGACGAGCTGCTGCGCCGTTATGCCGAGACCCGAAGGCGACACCCGTTGGCAGACACCGACCCGCCGGCCGAGGCGATCGCACGCGAAATCGACCTGCTGATACCCATCCGTGCGCGCGCCGAAATCGTGATCGACACGACGCATTCAAGCCCGCACGACCTTCGCCGCGAGATCGGAAACTGGTTCGCCCAGGGCGAACAGACGCGCCTTTCGGTCTCGATCCATTCATTTTCCTACAAGCGGGGCGTGCCGCGGGGGCTGGACATGATGTTCGATTGCCGGTTCCTGCGAAATCCCCACTGGCAAGAGGATCTGCGCGCGCTGGACGGGCGCGACGCAGCGGTCGGCGCATATGTCGCGCAGGACGAGCGCTTTGGTGAATTCTTCGAGCGGGTGCGCGATCTGCTCTTGTTGCTGTTGCCCGCGCAGGTCGCCGAGGGCAAGAGCCACTTTGCCATCGGTTTTGGCTGCACGGGTGGCAAGCACAGGTCTGTTTACGTTACGGAACGAATGGCCGAGGCGCTTGCGCAGGCGGGGTGGCAGGTGTCTAAGAGGCACCGGGAACTGGAACGCCGGGCAGGTGGGGCCTTGGCCGCTGTACAGGGTGGACGGACGTGATCGGGATCGTGATCGTCGCACATGGTGGACTGGCGCGCGAATATCTTGCCGCCGTCGAGCATGTCGTGGGAAAACAGGAAGGCATCCGCGCGATTTCGATCGACGCGGATCATGACCGCGCGGCCAAGCAGGCCGAGATCGGCGCCGCGGCCAACGAGGTGGACACGGGCGATGGCGTGGTTGTCGTTACCGACATGTTCGGGGGGTCGCCCTGCAACCTGTCGCTTGGTGTCTGTTCGGGCAAGAACCGGCAGATCCTGTATGGTGCCAACCTTCCCATGCTGATCAAGCTGGCAAAGTCGCGCCATCGTCCGGTCCCCGAGGCGGTTGCCTCGGCGCTGGAAGCCGCGCACAAATACATCAATGCCTATGTCTGTGCCGAGCAAGCCCAGGAGGTAAAATGACGACGCCCTCGGTCACCGCGCGGCGGCTGAAGATCATAAACGAAAAGGGGCTGCATGCACGCGCTTCGGCCCGGTTCGTCGAGGTTGTCGAGGCGCATGACGCACGGGCCGAGGTCAGCCGCGACGGCATGACCGTTTCGGGCGATTCGATCATGGGGCTTCTGATGCTGGGCGCCTTCAAGGGCACCGAAATCGAGATCCGCACCAGCGGGAACGAAGCCGTCAAGCTGGCAGACGCATTGGAAGCCCTGGTGGCCGATCGCTTTGGCGAAGACTTCTGAAGCCGCCGACGCCGGGATGAACCCGCGAATGTCCGATATGCGCGACGACAAGATCCGCCCCCAGCCCCATGACATTCGGCGGTTGTCCTATGCGGGAACGTTTCGAAACCCGGTAAAGGCAGGCACGATCCGAGCGATCGAATGGATGACCGGCAAGGCCCATCTTGTCCGCAAGGTCCGCGAGTTCGAACGGCGTGGCGTGCCCGATGGCCAGGCGTTCTTCACCGAGGCGCTGCGTGTCATGGGGATCCACGTCCTGACCCCACCCGGGCAGCTAGGGCGCATTCCGGCAACCGGTCCGCTGGTGGTTGTCGCCAATCACCCGCATGGGCTTGTTGACGGCCTTGTGCTTGGCGAACTGGTGGGGCGCGTGCGTTCGGACTACAAGATCCTGACGCGATCGCTTCTGACGGGCATCCCCGCGATCGAGGCCTTCATGTTGCCCGTGCCATTCCCGCACGAAGAAGATGCCCAGACCAAGGCCCTGCAGATGCGGCGCGACTGCATGGCCCATCTGGCGCAGGGCGGCGCGATCATCCTGTTCCCCGCGGGCAAGGTTGCGACCAGCCGAACGATGTTCGGGCCGGTGGTCGAGCCGGAATGGAACCCGTTTACCGCCAAGATGGTGACACGCTCGGGCGCGTCGGTCCTTCCGGTTCATTTCCCGGGGCAGAACACGCGCCTGTATCACGTCGCCGACAAGATTTCGGCCACGTTGCGGCAGGGGCTGTTGCTGCACGAAATCAGGCGCGCGCTGTACAAGCCACAGGCGCCTGTCATCGGGCATCCGATCGGACCAGACGAAATCCGCGCCCGTGCGCACGACCCGCGCGCGTTGCTGGCATGGCTGCGCCAGATCGTGCTGGATCTGGGCGCAGACGCCGATCAACGGGTCGGAACCGGGACCTCGCCGCGATAGTCATAGAAGCCGCGCCCGGTCTTTCGGCCCAGCCAGCCGGCCTCGACATATTTCACCAGAAGCGGGCAGGGGCGATACTTGGTGTCAGCCAGCCCTTCATGAAGGACGTTCATGATGGCGAGGCACGTGTCAAGCCCGATGAAATCGGCAAGCTCAAGCGGCCCCATCGGATGGTTGGCCCCCAGTTTCAGAGATCTGTCGATCGATTCGACATTGCCCACGCCTTCATACAGCGTATAGACCGCCTCGTTGATCATGGGCATCAGGATACGGTTGACGATGAAGGCCGGGAAGTCCTCGGCGCTGGCGGCGGTCTTGCCCAGACGTTCGACCACCTTCAGCAGCGTCTGATAGGTTTCGTCGCTGGTCGCAATGCCGCGGATCAGTTCGACAAGCTGCATCACAGGCACCGGATTCATGAAGTGGAACCCCATGAACTTTTCGGGCCGGTCGGTGCGGCTGGCCAGCCGCGTGATCGAGATCGAAGACGTGTTCGACGTCAGGATCGTCTCGGGCTTCAGATGCGGGACGAGGTCCTCGAAGATCGCCTGCTTGACCGTTTCGCGTTCGGTCGCGGCCTCGATGATCAGGTCGCACTGGCCCAGATCGGCCAGCCGCTGGGTCGTGCGGATCCGGCCCAGTGCGGCAGCCTTGTCCTCGGCACTGATCTTGCCGCGGGACACCTGCCGTTCCATGTTGCGTTCGATCGTCGCAAGCGCCTTGTCCAGCGCCTGCTGGCTGATATCGGTCATCAGGACATCGAAACCTGCAAGCGCAAAGACATGGGCAATACCGCTGCCCATCTGACCCGCACCGACCACTCCGACCGACTGGATCTCCATCTCTTGACCTTTCCTGAATTTCGCGCCTGACCATAGGCACCGGCCAATGGCGCGCGCAAGGCATAAGCCCGCGATCCGACAATTTCCACCGTCCCGTCAGAAATGCAGACGGAGCCCGCCGGGTGGGCGGGCTCCGCGATCAATTTCCCAAGGGTATCAGAGCTTTTCGATCAGCTCGGGCACGGCCTGGAACAGGTCGGCGACCAGGCCATAATCGGCAACCTGGAAGATCGGGGCCTCTTCGTCCTTGTTGATCGCGACGATGACCTTCGAATCCTTCATGCCGGCCAGGTGCTGGATCGCGCCCGAGATGCCCACCGCGATGTAGAGATCGGGGGCCACGACCTTGCCCGTCTGGCCAACCTGCCAGTCGTTCGGAGCATAGCCCGAATCGACCGCCGCGCGCGAGGCGCCAACCGCGGCGCCCAGCTTGTCGGCCAGCTTTTCGATCATCTCGAAGTTTTCCTTCGAACCCACGCCGCGACCGCCCGAAACGACGATCTTGGCGCTGGTCAGTTCGGGCCGGTCCGAGGCAGCAACCTTGTCTTCGACCCATTCCGACAGGCCCGTGGCGGCGGGAACGTCGACCTTCTCGATCGGCGCCGAACCGCCCTGACCGGTGGGGTCAAAGGTCGAGGTGCGGATCGACAGCACCTTGATCGGGTCGGACGATTTCACCGTCTGGATCGCGTTGCCGGCATAGATCGGGCGTTCGAACGTGTCGGCATCAACGATGCCAGAGACGTCCGAGATCACCATCACGTCCAGAAGTGCCGCGACGCGCGGCAGGATGTTCTTGGCATCGGTGGTCGCCGGCGCGACGATGTGCGTATAATCCTTGGCCAGCGCCACGATCAGCGCTGCGGTCGGTTCGGCAAGGCGATGACCCAGCGAATCGTCCTCGGCGACCAGAACCTTTTCGACGCCTTCCAGCTTGGCCGCTTCGGCCGCGGCATCGGCGGCCTTGGCACCCGCACACAGGATCGTGACCGGCCCCAGTTTCCTGGCAGCAGTCAGCGCCTTGGCCGTTGCATCGACCGCCAGCTGGCCGTCGGTCACTTCGCCCAGAAGAAGAACAGCCATCAGAGCACCCCCGCTTCTTCCTTGAGTTTCTGGATCAGCTCATCGACCGAGCCCACCTTCACGCCTGCCTTTCGACCTTCCGGTTCGGATGTCTTGACGACCGTCAGGCGCGGCGTGACATCGACGCCGTAATCGGCCGCGGTCTTTTCCTCCAGCGGCTTCTTCTTGGCCTTCATGATGTTCGGCAGGCTGGCATAGCGCGGTTCGTTCAGCCGCAGGTCAACGGTGACGACGGCGGGCAGCTTGACCTTGATGGTCTGAAGGCCGCCATCGACCTCGCGCGTGACCAGCGCCGTATCGCCCTCGACCTTCAGTTCCGACGCGAAGGTTGCCTGCGCCCAGCCCAGCAGAGCGGCCAGCATCTGGCCCGTCGCGTTCATGTCATTGTCGATCGCCTGCTTGCCGCACAGCACAAGGCCCGGCTTTTCCTCTTCGACGACCTTGGCCAGGATCTTGGCCACGGCCAGAGGCTCGATGTCCTGGTGCACGTCATCGGCCGCCACGACAAGGATCGCCCGGTCGGCGCCCATGGCCAGCGCGGTGCGCAGTGTTTCCTGCGCCTGCTTGACGCCGATCGACACGACGACGACTTCGTCCGCGACGCCCTTTTCCTTCAGACGGATCGCCTCTTCGACGGCAATCTCGTCGAAGGGGTTCATCGACATTTTCACGTTGGCGAGATCGACACCGCTGCCGTCCGCACGCACGCGGACCTTCACGTTGTAGTCGATCACCCGCTTTACAGGCACAAGAACCTTCATCGCTGGCAATCTCCCTTGGTTCAGGCCGCCCGGTCGGGACGGCAAGAATATTCCCCGATCCGTGACTTAGCCGTTCTGCGCCTGCGAAAACAGTGCAAAATCGACACGCCGCGACGCGCCGACGCCACGTCCTGCGCGCCGGTGGGGTCTGTTGGCGCTAACGGTTCGCGCCGGGCACCCACAGCACATCTGCCCGGCCATCGTCATTGGCGATGCGGGCGGCAACGAACAGCCAGTCGGACAGGCGGTTGAGATACTTGATCGCGGCCGGGTTGATCGGCTCGGCATCGGCCAACTGCACGGCAAGCCGTTCGGCCCGGCGTGCCACCGTGCGTGCGTGGTGCAGATGCGCCGCCAGTGGCGATCCGCCCGGCAGGATGAAGCTGCGCAGGGGTTCCAGCCGGGCATTCATCGCGTCGATTTCCGCTTCCAGGCGTGCGACCTGGGCCTCTGCCATGCGCAGAACCGGATAGCCTGCCTCGCCGTCGCGCGCCATGTCGGGCCGGCACAGATCCGCGCCCAGATCGAACAGGTCATTCTGGATACGCGCCAGCGCCTGATCCATCTCGTCGCCTGCATGCAGCCGGGCGATGCCGATGACCGAGTTCGTTTCGTCCACGGTCCCGTAAGCTTCGACCCTTGGGGCATATTTGGCGACGCGATTGCCATCGCCCAGGGCCGTCGTGCCGCCGTCTCCGGTACGGGTATAAATCTTGTTCAGAACGACCATCGGACACCTATTTTCCCGAGAACAGCACGAAGATCAGGATCAGCGCCACGGCGATTGCCTGCGCGATGACGCGCCAACGCATGATGCGGTTGGCGTGCTTGCGGTTGAATTCGCCGCCCCGGGCAAATCCGCCAATCCCGATCAGCAGGATCACGACCACGACAAGACAGGCCGCCGCGGCCACAAGGAAAAGGGGATCATCGAGCATGCGCATTCCTCCGGGCTTGGGGTGTTTTAGCCTGCCTTGTCCCGCGGTTCCAGCACGCACCTTGCGACGCGCGGTCGCGCCTTCAGCCCTTGCCGACCAGCCACAACAGCGTGCGCGTGGGCAGCAGCCTTCGCGCGGCGTTCATCAGATAGGTGGGGGTCGTGACGAAACAGCGCGGCGCGGGGTTGGGGTCGTCAAGAACACGCATCAGCTTGGCCGTCACGGCCGAGGCCGGCAATTCGAACCGATCCGGCCGGTCCGTGTCGCGATACAGACGCTTGAGCAGCGACCTGCGATATTGTTCGGCCCGCGGCGAGTTCTGCCAGTCGATCCAGCGTTCGAAATGCGGGATGGAGTTGACGCGGATCTTCGAGGTGATCGGCCCGGGTTCGATCAGGACGACACGGATCGGCGTGTCGGCCATCTCGATCCGCAAGGTTTCGGTCAGACCTTCCAGCGCGAACTTGGTCGCCACATAGGCTCCGCGCCACGGCATGGGCACAAGGCCCAGAACCGACGAGCAGTTGACGATATGGCCCCGCCCCTGCGCCCGCATCACGGGGATCACCCTGCGAGTCAGCTCGTGCCAGCCAAAGAGGTTGGTTTCGAAGATCTCGCGCAGGGCGCCTGTCGGCAGGTCCTCGACCGCGCCCGGACAGGCATATGCGCCGTTGTTGAACAGCGCGTCCAGCGTGCCTCCGGTGCGTGACAGGACCTGATCCATCGCGGCTGCGATGCTGTTCTCATCCGTGTAGTCCAGCGGGAAACTTTCCAGCCCTTCGGCAATCAGCCGGTCGCAATCCTGCTGCTTGCGGCAGGTGGCGAAGACGCGCCAGCCCGCGCGGCGCAGGCCGTGGGCCGCGTCGTATCCGATGCCCGAAGAGCATCCGGTAATCAGAATGCTGCGCATGTTGCCCGCCCCGAATAGTCTGCACCAAGCCGGGGAACTGGCTAGCGCGGAAGCCGGGGGCGGGCAAGGTACGCCGTTGCGTCCGGGATGTCGTCATTCGCGGCAAGATCGGCGCCAGTCCCCCAATGCGGACCTGGTGTCGCGGGGCGCGCATGCACGGGATCGGCCCTGAAACCCGAAACGGTTTCGTTCATGCCGGGCAGGACGACCTGCCAGGAAGCAGAGGACGGGATGCGGGGGGCGATCCGTGTCTGCGACAGGCTGAAATTCACCGCACGCGGGCCCGGCGTGTCAGGCTTGTCTTCGACCCTTGTATGGCCAAGGGCGTAAAGCCCCGCGATGCAGGCGGCGAAGATCCAGATACGCAGCATGGCCAGCTCCGAAATTCCTTGTTGACCGGGCCTGCATCCAACCATTTCGGTGGGGCTCGCATCAGGGGAAAGGCTGTGCGGATTTCCCCGCCTGCCCGCCGGGGCGCAAAATGCGTCTGGACCGTGGCAGGCCGGCGAATTACACCACATCCATGAGCGACAAGAATGACGACCGCAACATCGTGCCCGCCACCGTGTCCGAGCCGTTGAGCCGGGCGATTGGCGAACGCTACCTGACCTATGCGCTGTCCACGATCATGCACCGGGCGCTGCCCGATGCGCGCGACGGGCTGAAACCCGTCCATCGCCGCATCCTGTTCGCGATGCGCGAGCTGAAGCTGTCCTCGACCGGCGGATTCCGCAAGTCGGCCAAGATCGCGGGTGACGTCATGGGGAACTACCACCCCCATGGCGACGCGGCGATCTATGACGCGATGGTGCGTCTGGCGCAGGACTTCAACATGCGCTACCCGCTGGTCGACGGGCAGGGCAATTTCGGCAATGTCGATGGCGACAATGCCGCGGCCAGCCGCTATACCGAAGCCCGCCTGACCGCGGCGGCCGAGGCGCTGATGGAAGGGCTGGCCGAGAACGCGGTCGATTTCCGCCCCAACTATGACGGCACGCTGGAAGAGCCGGTCGTGCTGCCCGCGGCCTTTCCAAACCTTCTTGCCAATGGCGCAAGCGGCATCGCCGTGGGGATGGCCACGAACATCCCGCCCCACAACCTTGATGAATTGATCGAGGCCTGCATCCACCTGGCGCGGGCAAAGAATTCGGACGGCGTGCGGGACGAGACGCTTCTGGAATACATCCAGGGACCCGATTTCCCGACCGGCGGTGTGATCGTCGAAAGCCCCGAGGCGATCCGCGAGGCCTATCGCACGGGCCGGGGCAGCTTCCGCACCCGCGCGCGCTGGCATATCGAGGATCTGGGCCGCGGCACCTGGGTCGTCGTGGTGACGGAAATCCCCTATCAGGTGCAGAAGTCCAAGCTGATCGAGCGGCTGGCCGAGATCATCCAGACCAAGAAGGTCCCGCTGCTGGCCGATGTGCGCGACGAGAGCGCCGATGACATCCGCATCGTGCTGGAGCCGCGTTCGAAGAATGTCGATCCCGACATGATGATGGGCATGCTGTTCCGCAACTCGGAACTGGAAACCCGTTTCAGCATGAACATGAACGTGCTGATCGATGGCCGCGTGCCAAAGGTCTGTTCGCTGAAGGAGGTCCTGCGTGCCTTCCTTGCCCATCGGCAGGAAGTGCTGTTGCGCCGCGCGCAGCACCGGATCGACAAGATCGATCATCGGCTGGAAGTCGTCGAGGGCTTCATCACCGCCTTTCTGAATCTTGATCGGGTCATCGACATCATCCGCTATGATGCCGATCCCCGGGCGGCGCTGATGGCCGAGGACTGGAGCCGCAAGACACCGCGTGCCACGTCCGAGAAGGACTATGTGTCGCCCCTTGATCTGCCGCCGGGCAAGGACGGCCTGAGCGAGGTCCAGGCCGAGGCGATCCTGAATATGCGGCTGCGCTCGCTGCGCCGGCTCGAGGAAATCGAGCTCTTGCGCGAGCGCGACGCCCTGACGGCCGAGAGGGCCGAACTGGCGGCGCTGATGGCCGACGAGGGCCTGCAGTGGAAGCGCATCGCCGCCGATCTGCGCGACGTCCAGAAAGCCTTCGGCAAGAATGCGCCGGGCGGCGCGCGACGCACCACCTTTGCCGAGGCCGACGAGGTCGAGGACGTGCCCCTGGAGGCGATGATCGAGCGTGAACCGATCACCGTGATCTGTTCGAAGATGGGCTGGATCCGCGCGATGAAGGGGCATCAGCCGCTGGATTCCGACGTCAAGTTCAAGGACGGAGACGAAGGACGCTTCATCTTTCACGCTGAAACCACCGACCGGTTGCTGGTTGTTGGCTCGAACGGCCGGTTCTACACGCTCCTGGCGGCGAACCTGCCGGGTGGCCGTGGGATGGGCGAACCCGTGCGGCTGATGGTGGATCTGCCCAACGAGGCCGAGATCGTCGCGCTGCTGATCCATCGACCGGGGCAGAAGCTGATCGTGGCCTCATCGCGCGGCGAGGGGTTCGTCGTGGTGTCGGACGACGTACTGGCGCAGACGCGTGCGGGCAAGCAGGTCATGAACCTGCCCGAAGAGGCGACTCTGGCGGTGTGCAAGCCGGTCGAAGGCGATCATGTCGCTGTCGTCTCGAAGAACCGCAAGCTGCTGGTCTTCCCGGTCAGCGAACTGCCCGAGATGAGCCGCGGCAAGGGCGTGCGGCTGCAGAAATACAACATGGCGCGCGGCCGTCAGGGCGTGCTGGAGCTGGATGGCGGCCTGTCCGACGTGACGACCTTCGAGATGGCCCGCGGGTTGTCCTGGTCCATGACGAACGGCAATACCCGCACCGAGGACATGACGCCGTGGCTGGCCAAACGCGGAGGCGTGGGCAAGGCGCCGCCGCACGGTTTCCCGCGCGACAACCGATTCGGCTGAGCCTGGCCGGGGCTGGCCGCGCAAAGACCGATCATTGCCAGAAGGCGGCCCGGGCCCGTGCAGTGAAGATATCGCAAACGAAAAAGGCGCGGCCCGAATGCCACCGGGCCGCGCCTTTCCATGGATTTTCGGCCGGTCAGCAGCGAGCGTACATGCCCTCGTAGATCGGGGCCAGGGTATCGGCCTCGAACAGCGAGGATACCGAAGTGCCCGACCAGATGTTCATGATCGCCTGCGCGAACATGGGGGCCGTCGGCACGATGCGGATGTTCGGCGCGGCCTTCACCTTGTCGTTCGGTTCGATCGAATCGGTAATGACAAGGCTTTTCATGACCGAGTTCGAGATACGCTCGACCGCGGGGCCGGACAGGACGCCATGCGTGATGTAGGAATGAACCTCGGCGGCGCCGGCTTCCATCAGGACCTCGGCCGCCTTGCACAGCGTTCCTGCCGTGTCGCAGATGTCATCGACGATGATGCAGATCTGGTCCGAGACGTCGCCGATCACCGTCATCTCGGCGACTTCACCGGCCTTAACGCGGCGCTTGTCCACGATGGCAAGGCTGGCGCCGATGCGCTGGGCCAGTTCGCGCGCGCGGGCCACACCGCCGACATCCGGTGATACCACCGTCACCTTGTCCAGCCGGTTGCGGAAGTGATGTTCGACATCCAGCGCGAAGACCGGCGCGGCATAGAGGTTGTCCACCGGGATATCGAAAAAGCCCTGGATCTGCGTTGCGTGCAGGTCCATCGTCAGCACACGGTCCACGCCGGCCTCGGTAATCAGGTTGGCCACCAGCTTGGCGCTGATCGGGGTCCGTGCCTTGGCACGGCGGTCCTGCCGGGCATAGCCGAAATAGGGGATGACCGCGGTGATCCTCGCGGCCGAAGACCGGCGCAACGCGTCGGTCATGATCAAGAGCTCCATCAGGTTGTCATTGGCCGGGTTCGAGGTGGACTGGATGATGTACATGTCCTCGCCCCGGACGTTTTCGAAGACCTCGACGAAGACCTCCTGATCGTTGAAGCGTTCGACGCGGGCATCGACCAGGTTCACGCTCATGCCGCGATGCATCGACATGCGGCGCGCGATGGCATTGGCCAAGGTGCGGTTGGAATTGCCCGCGATCAGCTTGGGTTCGGACATGGACGGCATGACGGCTCCTGTCGGTCGGCTGGAAGGGATGACGAAATGACGGATTCGTGACATTGCCCCCCGATTAGCACCGGGGTAGCGTCCGGGCAAACCCGAAGGAGTGATGCACATGCCACATATCGACTATTATCTGTCCACGCTTTCACCGTTCACCTATCTTGTTGGCAACCGGATCGAGGAAATCGCCGCGCGCCACGGCGCGACGATCAGCTACAAGCCGGTGGACATCGCCGCGCTGTTTGCGCGCACGGGCGGCGTGCCGCCCAAGGACCGGCACCAAAGCCGCAAGGAATACCGCCTGCAGGAGCTCGACCGCCAGGCGCGCAAGCTGAACATGCCGATCAACCTGAACCCGCGTCACTGGCCGACCAATCCGGCGCCGTCGTCCTATGCGATCATTGCCGCCCAGGCCGAGCGCGAAAAGGGCCATCCGGGCGATCTGGGTGCGCTGGTCCATTCGATCCTGCGCGCCTGCTGGGCCGAAGAGCGCGACATCGCCGACGACGCGGTGATCCGCGAGTTGCTGGAACGCGCGGGCTTCGAGCCCGACCTTGCGGATCGTTCCATGCTGATGGCGGCTGAAACCTATGCCGCGAATCTCGAGGAAGCGGTGTCGCGGGGCGTTTTCGGCGCGCCGTTCTTCATCACCGACAGCGGGCAACGGTTCTGGGGCCAAGACCGGCTGGAGGATCTGGACCTTCATCTGGCGGGCAAGCTGTAATGCAGGGCGGCAACGTCGTCGAGGAACGCGCCGGTCATCCGACCTTCTGGCGTACCTTCGGACATGGCGCACGCGATGCGCTGGCCATCCACGCCTCTCTGGCGCGATCGGATGCCTGGGCGCCGGTGGCCGAACGCCTGGCCGACAGGCTGCGCATGACGGCGTTCGACCTTCCCGGCCACGGGCAATCCGCCGATCCCGCAGAAGGCGCAGACCTGCTGACCTTGTCGGCGCAGATCGCGGCCAGCTTCATCGAACGCCCGGTGGATCTGATCGGTCATTCCTTTGGCGCGGTCGTGGCCTTGCGCCTGGCCATCGCCGCGCCCGAGGCCATCCGCACGCTGACATTGATCGAGCCCGTTCTGTTCGCGGCCGCGGATGGAACGGCCGAGCTCGAGGCGCATCTGCGAGAGCGTGCGCCCTTCGTGCGGGCGTTGGAGGCAGGCGCGAACGAGGAGGCGGCAAGGCTGTTCATCGAAACCTGGGGGACCGGTCAGGAATGGGAAAGCCTGCCTGCCGAACGGCGGGCGCGCATGGCCCGGCGCATCGGCCTGATCCGCGCGGCCGATGCGGCGCTGTATCGCGACAGCGGCGGCATTCTTCAGCCTGACGCGCTCGAAAGTCTCGAGATGCCCGTGCTGCTGATCCGGGGAACCGATTCGCCACCGGTCATGGAGCGGATTGCCGAGGCGATCGCGGCGCGCCTGCCCGATGTCGGCGTGGCCACCGTTCCGGGTGCGGGGCACATGGCGCCTTTGACCCATCCCGACCAGGTGGCGGGGCTGGTCGGCGTCAACCTTGACCGCGCATGACACGCTCGAGCGCCACGATATCCGCGTCGTTCGTGTTCCACGAGCAGACGAATCGCGCCGTCACGGCTTCGTCCGACGGACCTTCCAGGCTGGCCCAGTGCGGCCACAGGTAGTAATGCGCCCCTGCCGACATCGCGCGGCGATGGGTCGCGCGCGGGAGGCTGGCGAACACCATGTTGGCCTGTCGCGGATGCACGATCCGCGCGCCGGGCAGGGCGGCCAGCACCCCTTCCAGCGCGACGGCGCGGTCATTCGCCGCGCGCGCCAGGTCCAGCCACAGATCATCGGTCAGGTAGGCCTCGATCTGGGCGGACAGGAAGCGGTGTTTCGAGAAGAGGTGCCCGGCGCGCTTGCGCCGCAGCTCGAGCTCCCACGCTTTTTCAGGGTCGAACAGGACGACCGCGTCGACGGCAAGGCAGCCGTTCTTGGTTGCGCCCAGTGACAGAATGTCGATTCCTGCGCGCCAGGTCATGTCGGCCGGGCTTGCGCCAGTGGCGACCAGAGCATTGGCAAGCCGCGCCCCATCCATGTGGACGGGCAGGCAGAACCCGCGCGCGACCTCACAAAGTGCTGCGATTTCGTCCGGCGAATAGACGGTGCCCGCCTCGGTCGCGTTCGTCAAAGTGACCATCCCGCGCTGCACAGAATGCACGTCGCCTTGGGGGACGGTCGCAATGGCGCGGGCCAGATCGTCAGGGTCGATCTTGCCATGAGCGCCAGGAACGGGGACCATCTTGCCGCCCGACACGAAGAATTCCGGCGCCCCGCATTCATCGACCTGAACATGCGCCTGCTCATGGCAGAAAATCGCGCCCCATGGGGGGCAGAACGTGGCGATCGACAGAGCATTGGCGGTCGTGCCATTCGCCACCAGAAAGACCTCGGCGCGCGGCGCCTCGAATGTTTCGCGCACGAGCGCACGGACGCGCTCCATGGCTTGCTCGCGCCCATAGGCCGGGGCAAAACCTTCATTCGCGCGCATGAGCGCCTGCATGATCTGCGGCGCGGCGCCCGATGTGTTGTCAGAAGCGAATTCCATCACAGATCCTCGATGATGTGGTCTTCCCAGTCTTCCTCGGGCACTTCGAATTCGGGCACCGTCCAGCCCCGCACCGACTGGCCCGCAGCATGGACGCTTTCAGGATCACCAGTGATCAACGGGTGCCAGTCTGGCAGGTTGCGGCCCTCATGCAGCAGCTTGTAAGCGCAGGTCGATGGGAGCCAATGCGCGATGTCGGCGATCGTCCTGGGCGTCAGGACGACGCATTCAGGTACGAATTGCTTGCGGTTTTCGTATTGTCCGCAGCGGCAGGTCTGATCGTCCAGCAGTCGGCAAGCGACGCGGGTGAAGAAAAGCTCTCCCGTCTCGGCGTCCTCGAGCTTGTTCAGGCAGCATTTGCCGCAACCATCGCAAAGCGCCTCCCACTCGCGCGGGGTCAGATCCGTCAGCGGGCGCTTCCAGAATTCGGGCCGGAGCCCGTCACGCGGAATGTCATATTTCATGGACAGTGACCTTGGCCGAGCGGCGCGCAAAAGAAAAGAGGGTCAGACCGAGGCAAGGATGGCGCGAGCCGCTTCGCAGTCGCGGCGCATCTGTTCGACGAGGGCGGGGATGCCGTCGAAGGTCATCTCGGGCCGTAGGAAGTCGATCAGCGCGACCGAGAGGTGTTGGCCGTAAAGATCGCCCGAAAAGTCGAAGATGTACGTCTCCAGATTGGGCTGGTTGCTGCCGAACATCGGCCGCACCCCGAGGCTGGCAACGCCGCGGTAGCTGCCCGCATGGGGCCCGGTCAGGACGTCGACCTTGACGGCATAGACACCCAGCCGGGGCAGGTGCAGGCCGTTCAGCCCCATATTGGCCGTGGGAAAGCCAAGGTCCCGGCCCCGCTTGTCGCCATGCAGGACTTCGCCCTCGATCCGGTGCCAATGGCCCAGCATGCGGGCCGCGTCGCGCGGGCGGCCGTCCGACAGGGCCTTGCGGATCGCGGTCGAGGAAATCTCGACACCGTCGATGCGGATCAGTTGGGCGACCGTCACGCCAAAGCCGTGGCGTTTTGCGGCACTCTGGAGCGTCGCGACATCTCCGCCGCGGCCCTTGCCAAAGCGGAAATCCGCCCCGACGGTGACATGGGCGATGCCAAGGCCCGCGACAAGGACCTCGTCGATGAACCGGTCTGCCTCCATCCCCGCAAGCCGGGCGTCGAAGGGCAATTGATACAGCTGGTCCACGCCCAGCTTTTCCAGCCTGTGCATGCGCGCTTCGGCGTTCATCAGGCGAAAGGGCGGGGAATCGGGCGCGAAATATTCGCGAGGATGCGGTTCGAAGGTGACGATGCCCAGGGGCAAGCCGGATCGGCGCGCCTGGTCGATCACCGCCTGATGGCCCAGGTGCACGCCATCGAAATTGCCCATCGCAACCGAGGCCCCGCGATCGGCTTCCGACAGTCCGGTCCAGTGAAAATGCGTGCGCATCGGCCCCCTTGCGGCGGGAGGCCCCGCCGATCTCAGTCGAACTTGCGGCTGGGCGCCAGAACCAGCGCCTCGCCCTTCAGCACGACCGTATCGCCCACAGCGCAATGGGTTTCAAGGGTGACGCGCCGGCGCGCATGGTCGATCGCGATGACCTTGACCTCGGCATGCACGGTGTCGCCCGGGCGCACGGGGGCCATGAATTTCAGCGACTGGCCCAGATAGACCGAGCCATGCCCGGGCAATTGTTCCCCGATGACGGCCGAGATCAGCCCGGCGGTCAACATGCCATGCGCGATCCGTCCCTGAAAGATCGTTTCGCGCGCATAGGAGTCATCCAGATGCACCGGGTTCCGATCGGTCGAAACCTCGGCGAACAACTCGATATCGCGATCCGTGATCGTCTTCTGCAGATAACGGGTCATCCCGATCTCCAGATCCTCGATGCAGATCGACCCGCGCGGCTGATTGTCCAGCATGGTCCCGACTCCCGCCTTTGTTGCGGTGCAGCATAGGCGATCGCGCCATCCAGCGCAAGCTGGCGGCGTAATAAATTTACCTAAATTGGCGCGTCATGGGAATGATATTGCCAGACGGCAACGATCTATCGCAGCCTGCCAATCGCATAGGTCGGGGTCAGGCCTGTCGTCATCAGCCAGTCATGCAGCAGTTTCGGATCCGGGTTTTCGACATCCGGGCCAAAGCGGCTGGCTTCCAGGCCGCCGGTGATGAACAGCGTGTCCAGACCTTCGCCTGATCCGCCGCGGATATCCGTTTCGATCCCATCGCCAAGCGCCAGGATACGCGAATCCTCGATCACCCGGCCGGTCGCCTGGGTCAGACGCTGGCGCGCCAGATCATAGATCGGGGGATGCGGCTTGCCGAAATACAGACTCTCGCCGCCCATTTCCGTGTACAGCCTTGCCAACGCGCCCGCGCACCACTCACGCCGTTCGCCGCGATCGACAACGATGTCGGGATTGGCGCAAAGCAGCTTCAGCCCCTTTGTCTTGGCGTACAGGAATTCCGCGCGATAGACGTCAGGGTCCTCCAGCGGATCACGTGGCCCGGTGCAGACGATGCCTTCGGCTTCGTCCAGCGGGACGATCTGGATCGGGACGGGGTCCGAGACGATCCTTGGCGGTTCGAAGAAACCCATGTCGGTTTCGGGATTGCCGATGAAATAGACCTTGCTGCCCACGGCCCCGCGAAACATCGCGACGCGTGCGGAATCGCCCGAAGTCGCGATCGTGTCCCATGCGTCGCGCGGCACGCCGAATTCATCCAGCTGCGTGGCGACGTCGGCGCGCGGCTTGGGCGAATTGGTCACCAGAACGACCACGCCGCCCTGCGCGCGGTACGCCTTCAGAGCGTCAACGGCGGCGGGATAGGCGCGGATCCCGTCATGGACGCAACCCCAAAGATCGCAGAACAGGGCGTCATAGTCGGCAGAAATGTCGGACAGGGCAGTGATGATGCGGGTCATGGGGTCTCTCATGCGTCGGGGGCAAACGAGCGGGGCGCCCGAAGGCGCCCCCGTCAACGCGCGAACGCGCCTCAGAGTTTCAGCGCGGGAATGATCTGCTTCTTGCGGCTGACAATGCCGGGCAGAACGACCGTGTCGCCTTCGGCCGTTACGCCGAACGACGCCTCGGCAATGCGGCGCACCAGATCGTTCGGCACCAGCAGCGTGGCCTCTTCGCGCAGGATGTCCACGACGAACAGCAGGACCTGATCGGCGCCATCTTCGCGCGCGACCTCTTCCATCGCCTTCATCAGGCCGTCCTTGCGATCCAGGATCGTCTTCGGCGAGGTCGTCTCGAGCACCGACACACGCAGTTCCTTGCCGTCGACGGTGTATTCCTTGGAATCCATCCGCAGCAGTTCGGCATCCGAGAAGGCCGAGACATCGGATTTCGCGGCGAACATCTCCTCGGCATAGGCGGGGATGTCGATGCCCAGTTCGGCGGCCAGCTTCTCGGCCACGGCGCGGTCATGATCGGTCGTCGTGGGCGAGCGGAATTCCAGCGTGTCCGACAGGATGCACGACAGCATCGCCCCCTTGATGGCCTGCGGCATGCGGGCAGCGTCTTCGCCCATCAGGTCGTGCATGATCGTCGCGGTGCAGGCCAGCGGCCGGATCGTGATGTCGATCGGCCCCCTGGTCTTCAGGCCCCCGGCCAGCAGGTGGTGGTCGATGATCTGGATCAGGTTGGCGTCGTTGATATGGGCGGGCAGTTCGGCCGGGTTGTTGGTGTCCACCACCACGCAGTCCTCGCCCGGCTCGACATCCGCGATGATCTGCGGCTTGTCCAGACCCCAACGCTGCAACACGAAGGCGGCCTCGGTGTTCGGTTCGCCAAGCAGCACGGGCATCGCGGGCTTGCCCTTCACTTCGCTCAGATACCATGCCCAGATGATGGGCGAGCCGGTCGAGTCGGTGTCGGGGGACTTGTGGCCAAAGACTTTGATCATGGGTTCATCCGATACTTGATGGTTGGAGGTCGGCCGCGGTTATAGGGCCGGTGCCTTGACTTGTCACGCCCGCGCGCCGGATCAGAACGGAACGCGTTCGACCTGCCAGCCGCGCAATGTCATAAGGTTCAGAACGCCCTGTTCGCCCGACAGGTGCAGCGCCCCGAAGGCGACGAGCGTCGGTCCTTCCATTGCCGCCTGTTCGATCACGTCGATCCAGGCGCGGTTTCGCTGGTTCATCAGGATCTCCTCCATGCGCGCGAATTCGTCCTCGACCCTTGCGCGTGGATCGCCGGTGACCGACTGCACTGCGCGTTTGCCCAGTTCCCAGGCGGCGCGGACATTTTCGGCGAAATAGGTATCGGCCAGGGTGCGCGCATAGTCCTCGGCCTGCGCGTCCAAAGCCAGCGTGACGCGCAGCATGTCCAGTTTCTCTGCCTCGTCCATCTGGGCAAACAACCGGAAGATCGTGTCATGCGGTTCAAGCGCGCGGATCGGGACACCGGCGGCCCCGGCCATTTCGATGATGCGGCCGTCCAGGCCTTTCACGGTGCCCGCAGTCATGTCCTGTATCGCGCAGGACGGAATGCCCAGCAGCATCGAGACGTACCAGGGCTGCATCTTGGAAACCAGAAAGGCCGGGATGCCGCGCGCCTGCATCGCCGAGGACAGAAGCCGCCAGTCGTCCTCGGACAGGCGTTCGGGCAGGGTGGGGCCGTCGGTGACAAACATCAGCGACGGGTCGCGCGCCATGTCGGCCTTCAAGCGGGCCTCTTCCTGCGGGCCGGCCTCGACAAGAACGGTCCGAACGACGGGAATCACGGCCTCAAGCCGCTTTGCGACCGGATCGTGGCGGGGGTCATCCAGGTGATAGGTCCCCACGATGTGAATGACGGAATCGCCGCGCCGCGCGACCCAGCGATTGCCGCGGCCGAAGGGTACCGCGTCGATCGTGGCCTCGATCTGTGCGCGTTCGGCGGGCGGCAGGGCCTCCAGCAGGTTTCGGCCCTCGCAACGGGCTTGTGCCATCTGCGGCATGGTCAGCAGGCAAAGCAGGAAAATGGCGATCCTGAACATTTTTCCCATGGGTGTCTTGAAGATCTGACGGCGGCGTTACCATCTCATGGCCGGCCCGGGCTGGCCATGCTGCCGGGGCAAAAATTTTCGAAGAGCGGGTGTTGACAGGACGAGGGCGCGAACATACCTACACGGCTGTCAGCACTCACCGGAAGAGAGTGCTAACAGATTTCAACCTGGAACCCATGAGGGAGTATTACCAGATGGCTTTCAAACCGCTTCACGACCGCGTGCTGGTCAAGCGCGTTCAGAGCGACGAAAAGACCAAGGGCGGCCTGATCATTCCCGATACCGCGAAGGAAAAGCCGGCCGAGGGCGAAGTTGTCGCCGTCGGTGAAGGCGCCCGCAAGGACTCGGGCGAACTGATCCCGATGTCGGTGAAGCCGGGCGATCGCATCCTCTTCGGCAAGTGGTCGGGCACCGAGGTGACCATCGACGGCGAAGAGATGCTGATCATGAAGGAAAGCGACATTCTCGGCATCATCGAGAACTCGGGTGCGGCCTCGAAGGCTGCCTGAGGCGCGTCCACGAACGATCCGAGAATGAAAAGGAGCAGGAAAAATGGCTGCTAAGGAAGTCAAATTCGATACCGACGCCCGCGATCGCATTCTGCGTGGCGTGAACGTTCTGGCCGATGCCGTGAAGGTCACGCTGGGTCCCAAGGGCCGCAACGTCGTGATCGAAAAGTCCTTCGGTTCGCCGCGCATCACCAAGGACGGTGTGTCGGTGGCCAAGGAAATCGAACTGGCCGACAAGTTCGAGAACATGGGTGCGCAGATGGTCAAGGAAGTGGCCAGCCGCACCAACGACGAAGCCGGTGACGGCACCACGACCGCGACGGTTCTGGCCCAGGCCATCGTCAAGGAAGGCATGAAGGCGGTTGCCGCCGGCATGAACCCGATGGACCTGAAGCGCGGCATCGATCTGGCCGTGTCGAAGGCGGTCGAATACATCAAGAACGCGGCCCGCAAGGTCACCGACCAGGCCGAAGTCGCCCAGGTCGGCACCATCTCGGCCAACGGTGAAGCCGAAATCGGCCGCATGATCGCCGAGGCGATGCAGAAGGTCGGCAACGAAGGCGTCATCACGGTCGAAGAAAACAAGGGCATGGAGACCGAGGTCGAGGTCGTCGAAGGCATGCAGTTCGACCGCGGCTACCTGTCGCCCTACTTCGTCACCAACCCCGACAAGATGACCGTCGAGCTTGAGGACGTCCTGATCCTGCTGCACGAGAAGAAACTCTCGTCGCTGCAGCCGATGGTTCCCCTGCTCGAGGCCGTGATCCAGTCTCAGAAGCCGCTGCTGATCATCGCCGAGGATGTCGAGGGTGAAGCCCTGGCGACGCTGGTCGTCAACAAGCTTCGCGGCGGCCTGAAGGTTGCTGCGGTCAAGGCGCCCGGCTTCGGTGATCGCCGCAAGGCCATGCTGCAGGACATCGCCATCCTGACCGGCGGCCAGGTCGTGTCCGAAGAACTGGGCATGAAGCTCGAGAACGTGACGCTCGACATGCTGGGCCGCGCGAAGAAGGTCGTCATCAAGAAGGACGACACCACGATCGTGGACGGCGCTGGCGACAAGAAGGAAATCGAGGCTCGCGTTGCCCAGATCCGTCAGCAGATCGAGGAAACCACCTCGGACTATGACCGCGAGAAGCTGCAGGAGCGGGTTGCCAAGCTCGCCGGTGGTGTCGCCGTCATCCGCGTTGGTGGCATGACCGAGATCGAGGTCAAGGAGCGCAAGGACCGTGTCGATGACGCTCTGAACGCGACCCGTGCGGCCGTTCAGGAAGGCATCGTCGTCGGTGGCGGCGTCGCCCTGATCCAGGCCGCCAAGGCTCTGAAGGATCTGAAAGGCGCCAACAGCGACCAGGATGCCGGCATCGAGATCGTCCGCCGCGCCCTGGAAGCTCCGCTGCGTCAGATCGCCGAGAACGCCGGCGTGGATGGCGCGGTGGTCGCCGGCAAGATCCGTGAATCCGATGATCCGACCTTCGGCTTCAACGCTCAGACCGAAGAATATGGCGATATGTTCAAGTTCGGCGTGATCGACCCGGCCAAGGTGACCCGGACGGCTCTGGAAGACGCCGGTTCGGTTGCCGGCCTGCTGATCACGACCGAGGCGCTGATCGCCGAGAAGCCCGAGCCCAAGCAAGCCAATGCTGGCGCGCCCGCCGGCATGGGGGGCATGGACTTCTGATCCGGTCACGGATCGACCCCTTGGAAGGCCCCGGAAACGGGGCCTTCTTTTTTCTGGAATGCAAGGCCAGTCGCCGAAACGTGTTTGCCCGATGGCTTGCCAGTCCCAGGTGCAAGGCGCAAAGAACGTCATGCGAGCCGGGATTTGCGCCCGGCACGGATGAGTGACAGCGGAGTACACGATGCGCCTGTTCTGGCTGACGGCCTTCACCATGGTTCCACTTGCGGCCAATTCGGTTCTGAACCGCATGGCGATCGGCGCGGGACTTTCTGACCCCGTTGGTTTCGCCATGATCCGGCTGGTTTCGGGCGCAGTCGTATTGGCCGTGTTGCTGTTTGCGGCACGGATACGGGGACGCCTTCCAGCTGCCGGGCCGGTCGGGCGTCGGACGGTGGGCGTGCTGTCGCTGCTTGTTTACATGTTCGGGTTCTCGCTTGCCTATCTTGGGCTGGATGCCGGGGTCGGCGCGCTGATCCTGTTCGGCATGGTTCAGGTCACCATGTTTCTGGGCGCCGCCCTGCGGCGAGAGCCCTTGCCCGCAAGTTGCTGGATTGGTGCGGCCATCGCCTTTGCCGGTCTGGCCTGGCTGCTGGTACCCGGTTCGGCCGCCCCGGTTTCACCCGCCCATGCGGCAATGATGGCACTGGGTGGCATGGGCTGGGGCGTGTATTCTCTGGCCGCGCGCGGCGCGGGTAACGCGGTCGCCGATACGGCCTGGAATTTCATCCTGTCCGTTCCGGTCGCCATGCCCGTGCTGCTGCTGGCGCTTGTCGCGGGCGTTCTGCCCGAAATCACGGTCACAGAGGGGGGAATCGCCCTTGCCGTCGTCTCGGGGGCGATCACCTCTGGTCTGGCCTATGCCCTGTGGTATCGACTGCTGCCAGAGCTCGGCGCCGCGCGCGCAGGGGTCGCACAATTGACGGTTCCCGTTCTGGCAATGGCCGGCGGCATGATCTTTTTGGAAGAGACGCTTACGCTGCGCTTCGCGCTGTCTTCCCTTCTGGTTCTTGGTGGTGTGGCGATGGCAAGCCTTGGCGGTGCTCAGCGTACCATCGTTTCCAATGGGTCATAATACACGCTGGCCGACGGATCGAACGCGACCCGCGCGAGCGAACCGGGTTTCAGGCGGATGCCGGACAATTCCGCGCGCGTGAAGAAGTGCCGCCGGCTGACGACGCCTGAAGGATCGCACCAGTCGCGCGGCAATTCGTCGGAAAGCAGGGTGCAACGAAAAAACAGTTCGACCTGGTGGAAGCCGCTGGCAGGATCGTGGAATTCGTTGACCAATGCAAGCGGGCCCACATCGATCTGCAGCCCGCATTCCTCGCACAGCTCGCGCCGCAGATTGTCCGGCAGCGAAACGCCCGGCTCTGCCCCTCCGCCCGGCGCGCACCACAGATCGGATTCGCCATTGGGCCAGGCATTGACCAGCAGGAGTCGCCCGCGATGCAGGATGATCGCCCGAACGGCCAGCCTTGGGCGATTTGGCGCCAATTCCATCATGCCCCTGACTTACGTCGACACCCTGTGCGCGGCAAGCGTGGCATTGCCCTGCGATCTGGCTTAAGGCTGGGCCATGCGATTGATCCTGACAATCCTGTGCTTGCTGGTTGCAACACCGCTGCAAGCCCGATGCGTCATCCTCCTGCACGGGTTGGCGCGCAGCGACGCGTCCCTGGCGATCATGGAGCGCGCGCTGCGACGGCAGGGATACCGCGTCATCAACGTCGATTACCCGTCGACCGAGGCGCGAATCGAAAGGCTTGTGGCGGCGCATGTCGCGCCCGCGGTCAATCTGTGTGGTGTCGAGCCGGTGAATTTCGTCACCCACTCGATGGGCGGCATCCTCGTGCGGCTCTGGGCCGCGACGACCCGGGGGGCGCGGATCGGTCGGGTGGTCATGCTGGCCCCGCCCAACCACGGCTCCGAACTTGTGGACCGGCTGGGTGGCCTGCGACCTTTCTACTGGATCAACGGACCGGCAGGGCTGCAGCTGGGTACCGGGCAGAACAGCCTGCCCAATCGTCTGCCGCCGGTGCGCTTCGAACTGGGCGTGATCGCGGGGAACCGGTCGCTGAACCCCGTTTATTCGGCCTTGATCAAGGGGGACGATGACGGCAAGGTCAGCGTGGCCAGCACACGGGTCGAGGGCATGGCCGATCATATCGTCCTGCCCGTCAGCCATACCTTCATGATGAACAATCCGCTGGTGATCGCGCAGGTCCTTCACTTCCTGCGTCACGGCCGGTTCGACCACGGCCTGACATACATGCAGGCGATCGAGCGTCTCCTGCCCTAGCTTTCGCGCCGAAGGATGCGATTCACATGTCCCATCTTTCGGCCCGGCCGCGCTTCGGCCTTGCCGTAGAGGTGGATCGCGACGTCGGGTTCGCGCGCAAGGTCGCCGATCCGTCCGATGTCGTCGCCGATCAGGTTCTCCATCACCACGTCCGAATGGCGCCGGCCGTCGCCAAGGGGCCAGCCCGTGATCGCGCGGATATGCTGTTCGAACTGATCGACCGCGCAGCCATTCTGTGTCCAGTGGCCGGAATTGTGAACGCGCGGCGCGATCTCGTTGACGACAAGACCCGATCCGGTCACGAACAGTTCGACCCCGATCACCCCGACATAGTTCAGTGCGTTCAGGATCCGCCCGGCAATCAGCACGGCATCGGCGCGCTGCGCCGCGCCGAGTTCCGCGGGAACCGTCGTGGTGCGCAAAATGCCCTCGTGATGCACGTTCTGCCCCGGGTCATAGGCGGCGACCGACCCGTCCAGACCTCGTGCCGCGATAACCGAAATCTCGTGCGTGAAATCGACGAATCCTTCAAGAATGGCCGAAGCGCCAGCCATCGCCGCCAGAGCGTGGGCCGCATCTGCCGGTGTCGTCAGCCGGGCCTGCCCCTTGCCGTCATAGCCCAGCCGCCGGGTCTTCAGGATCGCGGGCAGACCGATCTCCTCGATCGCCTCGGCAAGGTCCTGCTCGTCATCCACCGCAGCATAGGGCGCGGTCCGAAGCCCGATCTCGTTCAGGAAGGCCTTTTCGACCAGGCGGTCCTGCGAAACCGCCAGCGCCCGGCGATTGGGGTGGATCGGTCGGATTTCCTCGATCGCATCCAGCGCCGAAGTCGGGACGTTCTCGAACTCATAGGTCACTATATCGACAGCGCTGGCAAAGGCGCGCAGGGCATCAAGGTCGTCATAGGGCGCGGTGGTGACGCGTTCGGCCACATGTCCGGCCGGAGGATTGGCCGCCGGTTCGAAGATGTGGGTACGGTAGCCAAGGCGCGCCGCCGCGACCGACAGCATCCGGCCCAGCTGTCCCCCACCCAGGATGCCGATGACCGCCCCCTGCGGCAGCATCTCAGTCATCCTGCGGCTCCTCGGGGATCGAGGCCGAGAGCGCTTCGCGCCAAGCGTCCAGCCGGGCCGCAAGGCCGGGATCCTCCAGCGCCAGGATCTGGGCTGCCATCAGGCCGGCATTGGCCGCCCCTGCCGCCCCGATCGCCATGGTCGCGACGGGATAGCCGCGCGGCATCTGCACGATGGAATACAGACTGTCCACGCCGTTCAGGGCGCGGGTCTGGATGGGCACGCCGATGACCGGCACGCGCGTCTTCGACGCCATCATCCCCGGCAGATGTGCCGCCCCACCGGCGCCAGCGATGATGACCTTCAGGCCGCGCGCGACGGCGGTCTTGCCGTATTCCCACAGGCGGTCCGGCGTGCGATGGGCCGACACGATGCGGGTTTCGAATTCCACGCCCAGGTCATTCAGGATTCGCGCCGCCTCCTTCATCGTGGGCCAGTCCGATTGCGAGCCCATGATGATTCCGACCCTGACGCCCATTGTCCTGCCCCCGCTGCTTCATTGCCTGCCCGGCCGAGCCGGAAACATGCGGCACTATAGCGGCGGGGCGGGGCGGGGCAAGCGGTCTCAGGCGATGATGTCGGGGGTCAGCTGGTCTTCCAGCCGCGCGATTTCGTCCTTCAGGCGCAGCTTCTGCTTCTTCAACCGCCGAAGGGCCAGCTGATCGCCGCGCCGCGATTGTTCCATCGCGTGAATCGCGTCGTCCAGGTCGCGATGCTGGCGGCGCAGGACCTCCAGCTTGACGCGCAGGACTTCGATCGGATCCATCTCGATATGGGCGTTCATGGGGTTTTCAGTCTTTCTGGCCGCGATCGGTCGGGCGTGAACCCGCGGATGTGCGGGCATCCTAGCACCTGTGGGGCGTGGCAGGCAAAGCCTATCGTGCCAAGCCATTCCAAGACTTGTCGAAATCGACCCTGATCCCCATATTTGCCGCGTGGGCTGCCGGATGCGGGGCCTGCGAAATGTCGCTTGAAACCGAGGACATGACCGAATGTCGAAACTGACCTTTGCCGCCCATCCCTTCCTGCTGGGTTTCGACCAGCTGGAACGGCTGGTCGAGCGCACCGCCAAATCCGGCAATGACGGCTATCCGCCGTTCAATATCGAACAATCCTCGGAACATGGATTCCGCATCACGCTGGCCGTGGCGGGATTTCGCGAGGATGACATCACCATCACGCTGGAGGACCGGCAGCTGATGATCCGCGGCCGTCAGCCAGAGGAGCGCGAGGCGGGGCGGGTGTTCCTGCATCGCGGTATTGCCTCACGCGCCTTCCAGCGCAGCTTCGTGCTGGCGGACGGTGTCGAGGTCGCGGGCGCGACCATGGAAAACGGCCTTCTGCATATCGATCTTGTGCGATCGGTGCCCGAGAAGGTCGTCCAGACGATACGGATCAAGAAGGGATAAGGGGGTAACGACATGAACACCAAATACGATTTCGGACCTGAAACCGGCGAACGGATCGTCTATGTCCGCGAAGTGCCGGTCAACGAACTGCCCGAGGAGATCCGGGCTCAGGCCATGGGTCTGGACCGGCTCTATGCGGTTCACGATGCAAGCGGCGAACGGCTGGCACTGGTCAAGGACCGGCGTCTGGCCTTCATCCTTGCGCGCCAGCATGACATGGCTCCTGTCAGCGTACACTGACCCCGCTGGCGGGCCGATCGTGGTCCGGAAGCGACGGAAAGTCGGTCTGGCTGCGTTTCATGGACCTGATCGGTCAATGACGGAGAACAAGAGATGCGTAGCGCCGAGGGATACAGCCGCGCCCAGATCGTCCTGCATTGGGCAATCGCGGCCCTGATGCTGCTGAGTTTCGTAAGCCATGAAGGCATGAAGGATGCCTGGCGGGCCTTCTTGCGTGCGACGGGCGAGTCGATGGGGCTTGGTGCCTGGCTTCACGTGATATCCGGCATTGCGATATTGGCGCTTGCGGCGTGGCGGCTTGGCCTGCGCGCCACGCGCGGCGCGCCGTCTGCGCCCAAAGGCAGTTCTGCCCTGATGGAGCGCGCGGCCGCGGCGGTGCATTGGGGGTTGTATGCCGTGATGCTGGGCTTGCCCGTGACCGGCGCACTGGCCTGGTTCGGCGGCATTCGTGACCTGGGGGAGATCCACGAAGTCCTTTTCAATCTGGGGCTTGCGCTTGTCGCGATCCACGTCGCGGCGGCCTTGTGGCATCAATTCGTGCTGCGCGATGGCCTGCTGAAGCGCATGGTCCGCCCCACCGCGGCACGTGACTGAGGGCCGCGGCACATGTTGGCGCACAGGCACGAATTCAATCTTGCCAAGCGCGTTCGCCGCGCGTAGATAACGGCTCGGCCACAGGGGTATAGCTCAGTTGGTAGAGCATCGGTCTCCAAAACCGAGGGTCGGGGGTTCGAGTCCCTCTGCCCCTGCCAGGCCAGTCTCTCGATTGCGGCACTTCCGATTATTGCGATAATGCGCCCTGTGGCAGAGTATCGGTGCCCGTGCGGGCCCGGTCGATCAGCCTGACCACGTATGGGCCGACTTCCTGCACGATCAGCGCGACGCCTTTTGCATTCGGGTGAATGCCGTCGGCCTGCATGTATTCGGCAAGGGCGCGTGAGCGATCCGCGATCCGGGTGATTGGCCCCAGGAAGGGCGGTCCCAGAAGGGCGCCATGCGATGCAGCGAGGTCCTGCCAGATCGCGTCGAAGCGCGCCTTGTAGTCGGGGCCGTAATTCGCGGGTGCCTCGACCGGAATGATCAAGATCGGCAGGCCGCGTTCATCGGCCTTCGACAGGATGGCATCCAGGTTGGCGCGCGCCTGTTCGGGCGGCAGTCCGCGCAAAAGATCATTCCCGCCAAGCGCCAGAATCATGGCATCGACATCCGGCGTCAAAGCCCAGTCGATCCGCGCCAGTCCGCCCGCAGTCGTATCGCCCGAGACGCCGCCATTGATCACGACAGCCTCGATCCCCTTGTCATTCAGCCAGGCCTGCAGCTGGGGCACGAAACCGTCTTCGGCAGGCAGGCCATAGCCGGCGGTCAGGCTGTCGCCAAAGGCCAGCACGTTCACCGGCGCAGCCCAGGCCGGCAGCGCGGCGAACATGGTTGCAACCAGTGCGATCAGCTTGCCTTTCGCCCTCCATGCCCCATATCCACCAGATGTGGACTTTCGGCGGAAGGAACGGATGGCGGACAGTATCATTGATCTGAACGATGTGCGGCTGGTGCTGTCGGGCAATGCCGGGCCAATCGAAATCATCAAGGGCATCTCGCTTTCTGTCGGACGCGGGGAAAGTATCGGTCTGGTCGGTCCTTCCGGGTCGGGCAAGTCGTCGCTCCTCATGCTCATGGGCGGGCTGGAACAGGCAAGCGCGGGCCGTATTCTGGCGTTGGGCCATGACCTGACCGCCATGGACGAGGACGCGCTGGCCCGGTTCCGCAGGCAGAATATGGGCATCGTCTTCCAATCCTTCCACCTGATTCCGACCATGACCGCGCTGGAAAATGTCGCGGTGCCGCTGGAGCTGTCCGGCGCGCCTGACGCATTCGCCCGCGCGGCCGAGGAGCTGGACGCCGTCGGCCTTTCCGCGCGCATGGATCATTACCCCGCCCAGCTGTCGGGCGGCGAGCAGCAGCGCGTGGCACTGGCCCGTGCCGTGGTCGGGCGTCCGGCGATTCTTCTGGCGGACGAGCCGACGGGAAATCTGGACGGCGCGACCGGCGCCACGATCATGGACTTGCTGTTCGGCCTGCGTGACCGCCACGGTGCCACGCTGATCCTGGTGACGCATGCCCCGGAACTGGCCGATCGATGCGATCGCATCATCCGCCTGCAGGACGGCCGGATCGCGGGTGCCGAAACCAGCCGGAAGGTCGCCGAATGAGCGTGGCGGATCTTCGCCTGGCCTTTCGCATTGCAAGGCGCGAGCTACGCGGCGGATTGTCGGGCTTTGTCGTCTTCCTGCTTTGCCTCATGCTGGGCGTCGGTGCAATTGCGGGCGTGGGCACCGTGCGCGCGGCGATCGAGCGCGCATTGGCCCAGCAGGGCGCGGTCCTGCTGGGTGGCGACGCGGAAATGTCCTTCACCTACCGCTTTGCGACCGAAGACGAGCTTGCCTTCATGAAAAGCCACGCGCGCGCCATCAGCGAGGTCGTCGAGCTGCGTTCGATGGTCGTCGTGGGCGAAGGCGCGTTGGCCCAACGCGCGCTGACCGAGATCAAGGCCGTGGATGCGGCCTATCCGCTGGTCGGGCAGGTCGTGCTGGACCCACCCATCGATCTGCAGTCCGCGCTGGGCAAGCGCGACAACATGCCCGGAGCGGTCATGGACCCGGTTCTGGCCGACCGGCTGGGGCTGGAGGTCGGGGATGTCTTCATGCTGGGTACCGGACGTTTTCGTCTGTCCGCCCGTCTGTTGCGAGAACCCGATTCGGTCGCTGCGGGCTTTGCCTTCGGGCCGCGAACGATCGTGCGGACAAGCGACCTGCGCGCGGCCGGCCTGATCGTGCCGGGCAGCCTGTTTGACACGCATTACCGCCTGCGTCTGTCCGATGGCGCGGATCTGGACGCGCTGAAGGCCCGGGCCGAGTCGGAATTCCGCGATACGGGTCTGCGCTGGCGCGATGCGCGACGCGGCGCGCCGGGAATGCTGCGCTTTGTCGAGCGCATGGGGGCCTTTTTGGTCCTCGTTGGGCTGGCCGGACTTGCCGTGGGCGGCGTCGGCATCGCGACGGCGGTGACGTCCTACCTTGAAACGCGCACCGAAACGATCGCGGTGCTCAAGGCGCTGGGCGCCGAAGGCGGCACGATACTTGCGGTCTATCTGTTTCAGATTGCGCTACTGGCGGCCATCGGCATCCTTGCCGGGCTTGCCTTGGGCGCCGGTCTGCCGATCCTGTTCGGGCCGCTGATCGGTGCGCGTCTGCCCGTTCCTGTCGATATTTCCCTTGCCCCAGGCGCGCTGGCCGAGGCCGCACTCTACGGGGCCCTGTCGGCTGGCCTGTTTGCGTTGTGGCCCCTGTCGCGCACGCGCGAGGTTCGGCCGGCTGCCCTGTTCCGGGATCTTGGCGCCGAACGACGCCGCTGGCCCGGCTGGGGGCTTGCGGCCGTTCTGGCCGCAATCGCGGGGCTGCTGGTGGTTTCGGCGACGCTTCTTTCGGGCATGACGTGGCTTGCGCTGGGGACGCTGGGCGGTGTCGCGCTTGCCTTGGCGGTTCTTGCACTGACCGCACTTGGGCTGCGGGTGGTTGCGCGCCGCCTGGCGCGCGTGGCGCGGGGCCGCGTGGCCCTGCGCCTTGCCCTGGGCGCGATCGCAAGTCCCCGCGACGAAACCCGCGCCGTGGTGCTGTCGCTGGGGCTTGGATTGACGGTGCTTGCCGCAATCGGGCAGATCGACGCCAATCTGCGTGGCGCCATTGCCCGTGACCTGCCCGAGGTCGCGCCCAGCTACTTCTTCATCGACATCCAGCCCGACCAGATCGGGCCGATCATGCAGCGTCTGACCGGTGACGCCCAGGTCACCAGGGTCGAGGCCGCGCCCATGCTGCGGGGTGTCATCACCCGGATCAACGGGCAGGATGCGCGCGAGGTCGCGGGCGACCATTGGGTCGTGCGCGGGGATCGCGGTCTGACCTATTCGGCCGCACCGCCCCCCGGCACGCGCCTGACCGCGGGCCAATGGTGGCCCGAAGATTACGACGGCCCTCCGCAGATGAGCTTTGCGCGCGAAGAGGCCGAGGAGATCGGCCTGAAACTGGGCGACCGGATCACGGTCAATGTCCTTGGCCGCAACATCGAGGCGACGATCACCTCGTTCCGCGAGGTCGATTTCTCGACCGGTGGGATCGGGTTCGTGATGTCGATGAACCCCGCGGCCCTGGCGGGCGCGCCGCATAGTTGGATCGCGACCGTCCACGCCGCGCCCGAGGCCGAGGCGCGCATCCTGCGCGAGCTGGCATCCGACTGGCCGAACATCACGGCCATCCGGGTGCGCGACGTCGTGGACCGCGTTGCCGAGGCCCTGCGGGCCATCGCGCGGGCGACCGCGATCGCGGCCGGCGTCACGCTTCTGACCGGGCTGGTCGTGCTGATCGGTGCCGCCGCGGCGGGTGGACGGGCGCGGATCTACGAGGCTGCAATCCTGAAGACCCTTGGCGCCGAACGAGCGCTGATCCTGCGCAGTTTTGCCCTGCGGTCGGCCCTGACCGGAGCGGCGGCGGGGGGTGTGGCGGTTATCTTCGGCGCGCTTGCCGGCGCGATCGTCATGGAACTGGTCATGGAAGGTGACTATCGATTCGAGCCGGTTTCGGCCTTTGGAATCGTCGCGGGCGGCGCGCTGACGACGCTGGTCGCTGGGCTTCTGTTCGCGCTGCGTCCGCTGTCGGTGCGCCCCGCGCGCGTCCTGCGGGCGCGCGACTGAAATCAGCAGGCCAGCATCCGCTCGACCCATTCGGGGACGATCCTGCTGGCCGGGCCCAGGCGGGTTTCATCGAACAGGTTGCTGTTCTCGGTCCGCTGCAGGTTCAGCGCAAGCGTGTGCGCGCCAGCCGCGCGGGCGGCATGGGCGAGGCTCGCCGCTGGCTGAACCGTGCCGGATGTGCCGATCGCGACAAAGAGGTCGCAATCGGCCAGTGCCTCTGCGATCTGGTCCAGATGATGCGGAATCTCTCCGAACCACACGACGTCGGGGCGGCAGGGGCGCGCACCGCAGGCGGGGCAGGGGTCGGAAACACGTAATTGGCTTGGCGCGGGCCACCGGTGATCGCATGCGCAGCACCGTGCGGTCAGATGGCTGCCATGCATGTGAATGACCTCGGGGCTGTCTGCCCGTTCATGCAGGTCGTCCACATTCTGCGTGACCAGGGTGACACGGCCGCGAAATCGCTGCTGAAGCCGCGCAATCGCTTCGTGGGCCGGGTTTGGTTGCGCCTGCCGCACGGCCTGGCGGCGCAGGTCGTAGAATTCCAGAACATGCGCCGGATCGCGGGCAAAGGCGTCGGGCGTGGCCAGCGCGCGCCAGTCGTATTTCGCCCAAAGGCCACCCTTGTCGCGGAAGGTCTGCAGCCCGCTCTCGGCCGAGATCCCCGCGCCGGTCAGGATGAAGACATGAGCAGGTTTTGACATCGCGCGTCCATTCTGCCACCCCGGTTCCAGAATGGAAGAGGTTGGAATGCAGCGTATTCTGTTTGTCTGCCTGGGCAATATCTGTCGCTCGCCCGCGGCCGAGGCCGTGGTTTCGGCCAAGGCCCGCATGGCGGGGCTGGACCTGACGGTCGACAGCGCCGGCACCGGCAACTGGCATGTGGGAAAGCCACCCTATGGGCCGATGATCGCGGCCGCCGCGGCGCGCGGCTACGATCTTGGCGGCCTGCGCGCGCGCCAGTTCGCGCCAGCGGATTTCGAGCGATTCGACCTGATCGTGGCGATGGACCGCCAGAACCTGTCCGACATCGAGGCCAGGAGGCCGGGAGACGCACGGACGCCGGTTCGCCTGATGCTGTTCTGGCTGCCGGGCGCCGGGGATGACGTGCCCGACCCCTATTTCACGCGCGATTTCGACGGCGCGCTGGACCTGATCGAGCGTGCGGCGGATGCGCTTGTCACGGCGCTTGGGCCGGTGCGGGGCAGGGCGGTGCGGGGGCAGGGCTGACCGTCTAGCTGCAGGTCTGCTCGGCTCTGGACCCGAACGCCCGATAGCGTTCCCAGAACGCCTTGTGCGAATTGCGACGCGATGCGCGGATTTCGTCTGCCTTGTCCGGATCGCGCAGCAGTTTCGCCGCCAGCTTCTGATCCGATCTGCTCAGGGTGCGGTCGGCCACGCTCTGGATGCAGCTGCACAGGGCGCGACTGACCGGCTTGCCTGCGCGCTGGCAGGCCGATTCGATCGCGCCGGCATCTGCCGCTGCGGGCGAAAGCGCCAGCACCGCCGTCGCAAGATACAGGTATTTCATCTCGACAGGCCCTTTCCCTTGGCGGGCGGTTCTGTCGTGCCGCCCGTTCCGATCCCATCATGCGTCAATGGGCCGAATCGGGCAAGCGGATCAATCGAGGATCTTCGCCGGATAACCCTGCGCCTCGAGCGCCTGAACCAGCGCCTGCGGCGCGGCCGTGGTCTTGACCTCGACCGTTCGGTTGTCGAGATCGACGATCACGTCGGCACCGCTGTCGATTTCGATGATCGTGCGTTCCACCACGGCCTTGCAGTGGCCGCAGCTCATGTCGGGGATGGACAGTTTCATGCTTCGCTCTCCTGCAGCTTTCCCCCACAGATCGGACTGCGGCCCGGCAAGGTCAAGGCATCAGGCCGCCGCGCGGGCCATTCTTTCCGCAACGATGCGCTCGGCAATGGCGTTGGGGCTGACATTCTCGGCCTCGGCGGCCGACAGGATCGCCTCCATCGTGCGGTCCAGCGCGTCGAGCTTCTGGGCGACCCAGGTTTCGCGATCCTCGATCCCCAGGATCTCGGCCGCGACATTGATGATGCCGCCGCCATTGGCAACGAAGTCCGGGGCATAGAGTATGCCGCGCTGATGCAGCCGGTCGCCGTCCTGCGGGGTCGCCAGCTGGTTGTTTGCGGCGCCCGCCACGACCTCGGCCGCCAGCTCGGGGATCGTGCGCTCGTTCAGGATGCCCCCGATCGCGCAGGGCGCGAAGATCTGGGCCGCGATGCTGTGGATTTCCTCGGGTGCGACTGCCAGGGCGCTCCATTCGGCGACGGCATGGCCTACCCGGGTTGGGTCGATGTCGCTGACGGCCAGATCGGCGCCATCGCCATGCAGCAATGCGCAGAGATGCCAGCCGACATTGCCCAGCCCCTGGACCGAAACCGTGAGACCGTTTAGATTTTCGACGCCCAGACGATGCCGCGCGGCCCGGCGGATCGCGTTGAACACGCCCCGCGCCGTGACGGGCGAAGGATCGCCCGAGCCGTGCGGCGCGTCCGCGCGGCCCGCGACATAGGGTGTGACCTCGGCGATGATCGCCATGTCCTGGGTGGTCATGCCCATGTCTTCGGCCGTCCAGTAGCGGCCTTTCAGCCCATCGACGGCCCGGCCCATCGCGCGCAGCAGATCGGGCGTCTTGTCACGGGCGGGATCGCCGATGATGACCGCCTTGCCACCCCCCAGCGGCAAATCGGCCGCGGCATTCTTGAACGTCATCCCGCGCGAGAGGCGCAGAGCGTCCTCGAGGGCTTCGGCCTCGCTGGCATATGGGCGCATGCGCAGCCCTCCGGCGGCTGGCCCCAGCCTGGTCGAATGGATCGCGATGAAGCCCGTCAGGCCCGTATCGGGGTCGCTGACGCGCCAGACTTCTTCATGTTCCTTGGTCTCAACCCTGGTCGTCTGCATGGCGCTCTCCTTGTTCTGGTCCAACATAGCACCATGGGTTTGCAGCTTTTCGCCAAATAACGGCTTATTCTGTTTCAATATTGGTGGTATCCGCCATTTTTGAAGCAAATTTTGGAGAAAATGCATGGACGCCATTGATCGCCGCATCCTGACCGCGCTGCAGCGGGACGGGCGCATGTCCATAACCGAGCTGGCGGCAGAGGTCGGCCTGTCGCCAACGCCCTGCGCGCGCCGCCTTGCGCGGCTTGAACGTGACGGCCTGATCCAGGGTTATGGCGCGCGCGTCGATCAGGCGCAGCTGGGACTGCCGGTTTCGGTCTTCGTCTGGGTCGAGCTGGAGACCCAGACGCGCGAGGCCATCGATGCGTTCGAACGCGCCGTGCGGGCCTTTGACCGGGTGATGGAGTGCCATCTGATGACGGGATCGCGCGACATCCTGATGCGCGTGGTGGCGGCTGATCTTTCCGATTTCGACCGCTTTCTTGAAGAGCGCCTGATGCGGGTGCCGGGTATCCGGTCGCTGCGGTCGTCCTTTGCGCTGCGCACCATGGTGCGGCGTCATGTCCTGCCGGTATCGTGATCCGCGATATCCGGGCGCAGCAAGTCGTCCAGCATGTCCGAGATGTCCTCGATTTCGTCGGCGATGATGTGGACGATCTCGGCATCGCGCTGCAGGCGGCCGGTCACGCGCAGCATACGTCCGGTGACGACCGCCCGGCGGAACCGACGAAAGACATTGGGCCAGACGATGACATTGGCCACGCCGGTCTCGTCCTCAAGCGTGATGAACACGGTGCCCTTGGCCGTTCCGGGACGTTGCCGCACCAGAACCAGCCCGGCGACCGTGACGCGCGCGCCGCGCGGCGGTTCGTTCAGGCGGTCATGCGGAATCGCGGAAGGCGGGCGCGGCCAGCCGCGCAGGGGGCGATAGTCGTTCAGCATGAGAACAATAATAGAACATCCGGCCGCGCAGGCAAGCGTGCCGTCCCTCTGGAAATGGCGGGCGGCTTGGCTTATGTCGCGTTGTGGAAATGTGCAAAGGCAGGGGCGCGCAATGGCAAAGATCATTTATGTCGAACATGGCGGCAAGGAACATGTCGTCGAGGTTCCCAACGGGCTGACGGTAATGGAGGGCGCGCGCGACAACGGCATCCCCGGGATCGAGGCCGATTGCGGTGGGGCCTGTGCCTGTTCGACCTGCCATGTCTATGTCGATCCCGAATGGGTGGATCGCCTGCCTCCGAAAGACCCGATGGAAGAGGACATGCTGGATTTCGCCTGGCAGCCCGATCCGGTGCGGTCGCGCCTGACCTGTCAGATCAAGGTCACCGACGAGCTGGACGGTCTGCGCGTCTACATGCCCGAAAAGCAGATCTGATGCGGCGGGCGGGCAGAGGTGCGGGCAGACCTGGGGGTCTGCTCGCGCTTTGTCTTGGCCTGGCCGCCTGTGTCGCAACCGCGAATGACGCGGTGCGGGTCGGGATCGTGGCAGCCGAATACGCGGCGCCGACGACACGCTATCCACATGGGGCGCTGGGCGATCCGGTCGAACACGGCCAAATGCGCGTGCGCCTGTCCGATGGCCGGGCGCTGACGGCTACGCTGCCCGAGGATCTTGTCTTCGAGGACACCGCCCCGCGCCTGTCGGATCTCGATGGCGACGGTTCTGCCGAGATCATCGTGGTCGAGAGCCATGCCGATCAGGGTGCCCGGCTGGCCGTCTGGCATCTGAATGACACTGGTTTGACCCGCGCGGCGGCAACACCGTTCATTGGCCGCCGATTTCGCTGGCTGGCGCCGACGGGTGCGGCCGATCTGGATGAGGATGGTCGGGTCGAGATTGCCTATGTCGAAACGCCGCATCTGGGGCGCGTGCTGAAGGTTCTGCGGTGGCAGGATGGTCAACTGGTCCCGGTGGCAAAGATCGGCGGCGTCAGCAATCATCGCTTTGGCCAATCGGTGATCGAAGGCCGGATTGCCCGTTGCGACGGGCAGCCCACGATCCTGTTGGCCGATGCGGGATGGCGCAGGGTCGTCGGGGCGCGACTGCACGGCAACGCGCTGTCTTTGTCCGATCTGGGTCCCTATCGCGGTCCGCAGAGCTTTCAGGCAGTCGCGGGCTGCGACTGACGCGCGAGCGGCCGCGTTGACCGCCAGGGCCCCGCGCGGCGCAGACGCAACGCGTTGGTCACCACGAAGACCGAAGACAAGGCCATCGCTCCCGCGGCCAGCATCGGCGACAGCATCGGTCCGCCAAAGGGGTAAAGTACCCCCGCCGCGACCGGGATCAGCGCGACGTTGTAGCCAAAGGCCCATATCAGGTTCTGTCGGATATTGCGCATCGTGGCGCGCGACAGGCGCACCGCATCGGCCACGGCTTCGGGATCGCCCGTCATCAGGACGACCTCGGCTGACTCGATGGCCACATCCGTGCCCGTTCCCATTGCAATGCCGATATCGGCCGCGGCCAGCGCCGGCGCATCGTTGATCCCGTCGCCGACAAAGGCCGTCAGCCCCTGTGATTTCAGCTCCTCTATCACGGCGACCTTGCCGTCGGGCAGCACCTCGGCCTCGACTCGATCGATGCCCAGTTCCCTTGCGATCGTGCGCGCGGTGGATGCCGTGTCCCCGGACACCATCGCCGTGGTCAGGCCAAGCGCATGGAGCGCCTCGATCGCCGCGCGTGCGCCGGGCTTGATCGGGTCGGCGACTCCGAACAGGGCCGCAAGCTGCCCGTCAATCGCCACCAGAACCGGCGTCCGCGCGCGGGCCGAAAGATCGGCTATCCGCTGTTCCAGCGCGGCAATCTCGATCCCGGATTCGGCCAGGGCGCGCGCATTTCCGATCAGGATGGCATGACCGTCTGAGCGAGCAGACAGGCCCCTGCCCGGCAGGGCCCGGACGTCCTCGGCAGGCGGGGCGTCGATGCCACGCATCCGGGCATGGTCAAGCAGCGCGCGGGCAAGGGGATGTTCGGACCTAGCCTCGGCCGCCGCAACAAGGCGCAAAACGGCCGCTTCGTCCACGCCCGGGACAACAAGCAGGTCGGTCACTTCCGGCTTGCCCTGTGTCAGCGTGCCCGTCTTGTCGAATGCGACAAGCCGTGCCTCCGACAGTCTTTGCAGCGCATCACCCCGCCGGAACAGGATGCCAAGCTCGGCGCCTCGCCCCGTTCCGACCAGGATCGAGACCGGCGTGGCCAGCCCCATCGCACAGGGGCAGGCAATGATCACGACCGAGATCGCCGCAACAAGCGCATGCGTCAAGGCCGGCTGGGGGCCGAAGACCATCCAGACCGCGAAGGTCACGACCGAAACGCCCATGACGGCCGGTACGAACCACATGGTGATGCGATCGACCAGCGCCTGCACCGGCAGCTTGGCGCCCTGGGCCTGTTCGACCATTCGGATGATGCGCGACAGAACGGTATCGGCGCCGGTCGCGGTTACGCGATAGACCAGGGCGGATTGTCCGTTCACCGTGCCGCCCGTGACCGTGTCACCCCGGCCCTTTTCCACGGGGGCGGGTTCGCCCGTCAGCATGCTTTCGTCGATCCAGCCATGTCCCGACACGATCACGCCATCGACGGCGACGCGCTCGCCGGGTGCCAGATGCACGATGTCGCCGGGACGCAGTTCCTCGACAGGGATCTCGGTCACGCGGCCGTTGCGCTCGACCCGCGCGGAGTCCGGCTGCAGCCCGATCAGGCGGCGGATTGCCTCGCCGGCCTGACCCTTGGCGCGGGCTTCGAGCATCCGCCCAAGAAGGATCAGCGTCACGATGGTCGCGGCGGCCTCGAAATAGACCTCGCGCGCGGCTTCGGGCAAGAGCGCGGGTGCAAAGGTTGCGATCGTGGAATAGGCAAAGGCCGCAAGGCTGCCGATCGCCACCAGCGAGTTCATCTCGGGCGCGCCGCGCAGCAATGCGGGAATCCCGTGGCGAAAGAAGATCGCGCCGGGGCCAAGCAGAATGGCGGCCGTCAGGATGAACTGGATGCGCCAGGAGTTCGCCTCGCCCAGGGTGGCGGCGATCCAGTGATGAAAGGCGGGAACCATGTGGCCGCCCATGGCAAGTATCACGACCGGCAGCGCGAGGGCGGCCGAAATCAGGAAGGATCGGCGCAGCCGGGCGGACTCGTCCCCGTAATGATCCTTGGCGTGATGATCCTTGGCCGGCCGGGTTGTGTCTTCGTTGTCGGGTTGTGCGGGATAGCCCGCGCGCGTGACCGCATCGGCCAGAGCCTGCGCAGAGACCACGCCGGCAAGATGCCGGACACGGGCCGAGTTGGTGGCAAGGTTCACCTCGGCCTCGATGACGCCGGGCAATGCCTTCAGGGCGCGCTCGACCCGGCCGACGCAGGATGCGCAGGACATGCCTTCGATCCGCAGCCTTGTCTGGGTTTCGGCCGGGGGATAGCCGGCCTTGCCCAGAGCCTGGGCAAGATCATTGGCCGAGACTTCTGCGCCATGGCGCACGCGCGCCGTGCCCGCCATCAGGTTCACCTCGGCCGCCTGGACGCCGGGAACGGATTTCAGCGCCCGTTCGACTCGACCGATGCAGGACGCACATGACATGCCCTGCATCTCAAAGACCGTTTCCCGACTCTCCATGACATTCCCCCGAAGCCTGTGTCACCCAGATGTGGCCGACCGCGGCAAATGTCAAATCGCGTCAGGGCCTGGGCGCGATCCTCGTGCCATCGGAAATGGCGTCCGAAGGATGCAGCACGACCATGTCCCCTGGCTCCAGCCCCGACAGGATTTCGGCCATGGTGGCGTTGCGATGCCCGATCCTTACGGGGACGGTCTCTGCCCGCCCGTCGCGATGCCGGAACACCGCCCAGTCGCCGTCGCGGCGGAACAGCGCGGAAAGCGGCACCTGCAGGGCGTTTTCGGATTCCCACGAGATCATGCGCAAAAAAAGCGCATAGCCGTCGGACAATCCACGCCACAATTCGGGCGGTGATGTCAGATCGAAGAGCGCATCGACCCGGCGCTCTTCGATGCCGAGGGCCGAAACCTTGACATGCGCGCTGGGCTCGACCTTGCGCAGCCGTGCCTCGAGCGGCTCCGGCCCGCCCCATCGTTCGACCAGGGCGCGCGCGCCTTCGGGCAGGCGCACGGCATCTGCGGACAGAAGGTCTGCGACGATTTCCAGATCGTCCGTCTTGCCGATCGTCAACAGGCGTGTGCCTGCGGCAACCGGGCGTTCGCTGATGATGTCCACGGCCAGGACCGTGCCGGTGACCGGCGCGCGGATATTGACACAGCAGGCGTCGCGTCCGCCGGCGGCAGTGCCCGGCTCGATCAGTGCCGCCCGGGCGCGTTGCAGGCGGCTGCGCGCCATCGTGACATTGGCACGCGCGGCTTCCTCGGCCGCAATGCGGATCGCAAGGCGCTGGCCGGCTTCCTCGAACTGCGTCTCGGACATGACGCCGCGTTCGGTCAGCCTGCGCGCCCGGTCATATTGCGAACGCGCAAAGGCCAGCTCTTCCTGCGCCTGTCGAAACTGGGCCTGTGCCGCGGCCAGCGCCGCCTCGGCCTCGGCCACGGCGGCCTCGGCCTGTTCGCGCGATCGCGCGTCCAGAAGTGCGGGCGGAGCCGGGTCAACCACCGCAACTACCGTTTCGCCGGCAATCACGCGGTCCCCGGCCCGCACCGGAGCGCGGCGCGTCTTGCCCGCGATCGGCGCCGCGACCTCATAGGGTTCGCGGACCCGGGCATACGCCTCTGCGTCAATCGTCACGCGCATGGGCGCGCGGTCGATCCTTGCCAGATCGACGGCAACGGGGTCTTCACGGAAAGCCACGAAGGCCAGCGCAAGAAGCAGGCCCGCGCCCAGAGCGCCCGGAATCACGTTGCGAGGCTTGATCTTCATGGGCTTACTCCCGCGTTTTCATGACGGCGATCAGGTCCAGACGGTCGATACGGCGCCTGACGATCAGCGCTGCCGCCAATGCAGAGATCAATGCGATCAGAGACGCACGCGCGAACAGGGCCGGCTGCACGACGAAGGGGACCTGATACAGGTCGCTGTTCACGCCCCGCACGAAGGCCCATGAAATCCCCATTCCGAAGAGCCACCCAAGGGGCTGGGCCAGAAGCGCCAGCAGCATCGTCTCGCCCACCAGGATGAACGACACCTCGCCGCGCGAAAATCCGATGATCCGCAGGCTGGCCAGTTCGCGCGCGCGCTCGGACAGCTGGATGCGCGCGCCATTATACGCCACGCCCAGGGTGATCAGCACGGCAATCGTGACATAGACGGTCGTCGTGATCGTGATGTTCTGGCGGATCGTGTCCTGGAACGAGCGGCGCGCATCGGTCGGCATGGCGACGCCGGCGACTTTGGGCAGTTGCTTGACCGCGCGGTGAAAGGCCTCGGTCGCGTCAGGGTCCAGGGTGACATTGGCCACGCTGATCAACGGTGCCTGACGGCGCAGGGCATTCAGCGTTTCGAAATCGGCATAGGCGCCGATGCCCACATATTGCTCGATCGTTGCCGACAGGGGCATGTGCAATGTCTCGCGCCGGCCGGTCAGGAATTCGACCGTCACCGCGTCGCCCGGGGCGATGCCAAGATAGTCGGCCAGACGTTGAGGAAGGATGAGTCCGCCCGGCGGCGGCGCGATCACCCGTCCACCGGACGAGACCGTGCGGGACAGGTCCGCATCGGGCCGGCGTGCCTCGATCGCGACATGTTTCGACAGATGCCCGTTGCGCAGGATCACCGGGGCGACCAGCTGGGCCTCGGCCTGCAGGACGCCCGGCAGCGCCGCGATTTCATCGATCGCGCCTTCCGGCAGGTCCTGGGCAAGGATCAGCGCCGCATCCTGGCGATTGGCCTGGTCGAAGGTCAGCCAGATCATCCGGTCAAGCGCCCCGTCGAAGAAGCTTGCGGCTGCCAGCACGGCGACCGCCATCGACAGGCCAAGCACGCTGACCGCGGCCCGCAGCGGCCAGCGCAGGATCGAGCGCACGATCATCATCGTCGGCTGGGACAGGCGCAGGTGGTCGAAGGCGCGGTCGATTGCCGTGCGCCGGAACGACGGCGGGGCAGGCGGCTGCATCGCGATCGCGGGTGGCAGCCGTGCCGCGGACAGCGCCGCGCGCAGCGCGCCGACCGAGGCCGATGCCAGCGCCAGGAGGCCCGAGATTCCGTAAACGGTCCACGAAGCGCGCAGGATCAGATAGGGAAAATCGAAAAACCGCGCATAAAGCCGGGCCAGCCCCCCGGCCATCCGTGCGCCGACGATCCAGCCAAGGACCACACCCACGATCGCGGTCAGCGCGGCAAGCGCAAGGTAATGCACCGCGATCGTCGCATTCGAATAGCCCAGCGCCTTCAGCAGGCCGATCTCGGTCCGCTCCAGCGCCACGATCCGGCCAAGGACCATGTTCACCAGAAAGGCCGCGACGCCGAAGAATATCGGCGGCATCACGATCGTCATGGTCCAGAGCTGAGATATCTCGGCCGAGACGAAGCTGTCGGACTCTTGCCGGTCGCGGCCATGCGCCCCGGTTCCGCCATAAGGCTCGAGCAGCCGATCGATCGCGGCGATCACGTCCTGGATCCGCGCCCCGGAATGCAGCGCGACGGTCAGGCTGTTGAAGGCGTCGTTCATGTCAAAGGCCCCCTGGGCCGCGCGCTCGGGCATCCAGATGACGGCAAAGCCTTCCCGGTCGGGCATCAGCGCGCCGGGACCCAGCGTATAGATGAATTCGGGCGACAGGACCGTGCCCGTGATGACCAGAACGCGCCGCTTGCCGTTGATGTTTGCCACGATGCGGTCTCCGAGGGCAAAGCCGTGCGCGCGCGCGAAGGGCTCGTTGACCGCGATCTCGTCGCGGGCATCGGGGTCGGGCAGGCGGCCGGACCGCATAACGGGGACGTTCAGCACCGGCGGGCCGAAAGTCGGCAGCGACACGATGTGACCCACCGCGATCGGCACCCGGCCGGGAAGGTCCAGCGTGACCATGCCCTCGATCCGGGCCTCGACGCTGCGCACGCCGGGAATGGATTCGACCAGCGGCACGAGATGGATCGGCGCCCGCCGCGCACTGGCCCAGATATCGGCAAAACGGTTGCGTTCGTAATAGGCGTGCCGGCTTTCATTCAGCGCCTGGTACATCCCGAATGAGGTGACCAGCGCCGCCACGCCACAGCCAAGTACAACCGCAATCGCCAGCGCCTGGGCCCACAGCCGCGCAAAATCGCGCAACAGCTTTCTGTCCAGCGCGCGCATCACCATGCGATCTCCTGCGGTGCGATCCTGTGATCGTTCGTTTCGACCGACAGGACGCGGCCATCCTGAAAGCGCACGACACGGTGTGCCATGCGCCGGATCGCGGCGTTGTGCGTGATGACGATGGTTGCCGTTCCCAGTTGCATGTTGACCATATGCAGCGCCTCGAGCACCTGAACGCCGGTCTTGCTGTCCAGCGCCCCGGTCGGTTCGTCGCACAGCAGGACGTCCGGTCGCTTGGCGATGGCCCGGGCGATGGCAACGCGCTGCTGCTCGCCGCCCGACAGTTCGGCAGGGAAATGGTCAAGCCGCGCTTCCAGCCCGACCAGGCGCAGGGCGTCTTCTGGTGGCATCGGGTCGCGTGCCACATCGGTGACAAGCTGGACGTTCTCGCGCGCCGTCAGCGAGGCGACCAGATTGTAGAACTGGAACACGAACCCGACATGGTCGCGCCGATAGGCAGTCAACTGAGTGTCATCCAGCCTTGTCAGGTCGATATCCCGAAACATCACCGTGCCCGAGCTTGGCCGGTCCAGCCCGCCAAGGATGTTCAGGAGTGTGGACTTGCCCGATCCCGAAGGCCCCAGAAGCACCGTGAATTCCGATTCGAACAGGTCCAGATCGACGCCATCCAGCGCGCGCACCTGCACCTTGCCGGTGTCATAGATGCGCGTCAGCCCTCTGGTTCTGAATACGGTCGCGGTCATGGCGTCTCCTGTTGATACCATATTCGTGCCGGGGCTGCGTGCGCCTTGATCTGGCGCAACGGTGTCGCACCGTCTTTCCGGCGGCCATCCGTGGCGCTATGAGGTGGCCATGGCTCTGGTTCTGACATCCCTGTCGCAGGTTGCCGCGTTCGACTTCGACGCGGTGATCGACGTGCGTTCGCCCTCGGAATATGCCGAGGATCACCTGCCCGGCGCGATCAACCTGCCGGTGCTTGACGATGCCGAGCGCGCGCGTGTGGGCACGATCTACAAGCAGCAATCGCCCTTTCTGGCGCGCAAGATCGGGGCGGCCCTGGTCGCCCGCAATGCCGCGCGTCATCTGGAAGGTCCGCTGGCCGACAAGCCCGGTGGCTGGCGGCCGCTGGTCTATTGCTGGCGCGGGGGGCAGCGTTCGGGGTCGTTCGCCACGATCCTGTCACAGGTGGGCTGGCGGGTCGAACTGATCGACGGAGGCTACAAGTCCTGGCGCAGGCTGGTTGTGGACGAGCTGCAGAATGCGCCGGTGCGCGCGCCGGTCATGGTTCTGGACGGCAATACCGGGACGGCCAAGACCGAGATCCTGAACCTGCTGCCGGAGCACGGGCTGCAGGTGATCGACCTGGAAGGTCTGGCCAATCACCGCGGCTCGCTGTTTGGCGCGCGCATGGGCGGTCAGCCGTCGCAGAAGGCGTTCGAGGGGCGGTTGGCGATGGCGCTGGCCACGCTGGACCCCGCCCGCCCGGTCGTCGTCGAGGCCGAGAGCTCGCGCATCGGCGCGGTGCAATTGCCCAAGAGGCTTTGGCAGGCGATGTGCAACGCACCCCGGCTGCGTCTAGCCGCGCCGCTTCAGGCGCGGGCGCGGTACCTGGCGCGCGGCTATGCCGACCTGACCGAAGACGCGGCGCGCCTTGCCGAGGTGATCGCGCTGCTGCGTCCCCTGCATCCGGCCGAGCGTATCGCGCGCTGGCTGGCGCTGGCCGAGGCCCGCGATCACGTCACGCTGGCGGCCGAGTTGATGCAGTTCCACTATGATCCGCGCTACGAAAAGCACCGCGCGCGGTTCGAATCCACGCGCGACCGGGTGATCGAGGTCGCCGATCTTGGCGCGGATGCCCTGCCCGAGATAGCCGCGCGCGTGGCGCGTGCGGCGTTTGACATGCTGGCGCGTGTCTGATCCCGCCGGTGACGGGTCAATCCTCGACCGTGATGAAGGGGTCGCCTTCGGTCACCGCCCCGATGACGGCCGCATCCGTGCCATTCGCGCGCAGCGCGGCAAGGACCGTTTCGGCCTGATCCGCCGGGATCGCGGCCAGCAGGCCGCCGGCGGTCTGCGGATCGAACAACAGATCGGCGCGGGGGCCTTCGGTCAGGAACATGTGCGCCGCGACCGTCCTGTTCGCCGGCAGCAGGGTCGATCCGTGTCCGGCGCGCGCCAGGTCCTCGGCGCCCGGCAGGATTGGCACATGGGCCAGCGAGATGCGCGCGGCCGTGCCCGATTCCTGCAAGATGGTCAGCAGATGCCCCGCAAGCCCAAAGCCCGTCACGTCGGTCATGGCATGGGCCACGGGGGCGAGGATGCGCGCGGCCTGTCCCTGCGGACGGGCCATCGAGGCCAGCGCGGCTGCAACCACTTCCCCGGGGGCTTCGCGGGCCATTTCGGCGGCCAGGATCACCCCGGTGCCGATCGGCTTGGTCAGGATCAGCCAGTCGCCGGGGCGGGCACCCGCCTGCCGGATCGGTTCGCCTTCGGTCAGGCCCGTCACGGCAAATCCGATGGTCAGTTCTGCGCCCAGGCTCGTATGCCCGCCCACGACGTCGGCACCCTCGGCGCCGAAGGTTTCGGCGGCGGCGGCCATGATCTCGCGCAGGGTCTCGGCCTGCAGGCGCGGGCTCATCCGCGGCAGGATGATCTGCGCCAGCGCGGCCTGCGGGCGGGCCCCCATCGACCAGACATCGCCCATGGCATGAATGGCCGTGATGCGGGCAAGCAGCCAGGGGTCTTCGACGAATGCGCGCACATGGTCGGTCGTGATCACCTGCCGCCCGTCCCCGTGGGCGAGGACCGCGGCGTCGTCGCCGGGCCGGGAAAGGACGTCCTCGCGCGCGGGGGCGGGCAGGTCGGCCAATGCCGCGCGCAGATCGGCCTGGCCCACCTTGGCCCCGCATCCGCCGCAAAGCGGCTTGCCGCGCCCCAGTTCCTCGGCCACCCCGGAAGCGACCGGATCGGGCAGGGCGGGTGGGTCCATGCGCGGCAGGTCCTGGAACTTGCGCATGAACGCGCGGTCGATCCGGTCCTTCCAGCGCCACAGCCATGCGCCGTCCAGGGGCAGGCCCCACTTGTCGGCCACCGCCCCGCGATGGCCGGTCGAGATCAGCTTCAGATAGTCGCGTTGGGGTCGATAGCGGCGCATCCGGCCCTTCTCGGTCAGGGCCACGGTCAGGTTGTGCAGCAGGATCGGCGCCTGCCTGACGGCATAGACGCCGGCCTTCGGGCGCGGTGCATGGACCATGTGGGCGATGTCGCCTGCGGCAAAGATCGCGGGGTCGGTTTCGCTTTGCAGGGTCGGGCCGATGCGCACGAAACCGTTGGTCAGGGCAAGGCCGGTGGTTTCCAGCCAATCCTGGGCCCGCGCGGCCGCGGTGCCGATGACGAACCGCGCCGGCACAAGCCGACCGTCGGCCAGGGTGACGCCGTCCTCGGTGACTTCGGTCGCGCGGGCGGCCTCGTGCAAGGTGACATTGGCCTGTCGCAGATGGCGCAAAAGCGCACGGCGCGCTCCAGATCCCAATGTGGACAGCGCCCGGGCGCGCTCGATCAAGGCAACGCGCGCGTGATCTCCCAGCCGGTGACGCGCGGCCAGGGCAAGCTCGACCCCGGCGACACCTGCCCCGATCACCGCCACGTCGGGGGGCGCGCGGCGGGCTTCGACCGCCTCGACGAACGCCTCCCACCGATCGGCAAAGGCGTCCAGCGGCTTGGCAGGCACGGCATGTTCGGCGAAACCCGGCAGGCCGGGCATGTCCGAGGTGATGCCGATGTCGATCGAGGCAATGTCATAGGCGACGGGCGCGCGGCCGGAAATGCGAATACGTCTCGACTCCCGGTCGATGCCCTCGGCGCGGCCAAGGATCAGCCTGGCCCCGGCATGACGCGCCAGCTTGACCAGATCGATCTGCAACGCCGAACGGGGATAATGCCCGGCAACGAGGCCCGGCAACATGCCCGAATAGGCCGCGGTCGGCGTCGGGTTGATCAGCGTCAGCCGGACGCCGGGCAGGGGTTTCATGCCCCACATGCGCAGGACAAGCGCATGGGTATGCCCGCCCCCGATCAGCACAAGGTCGCGCGTCAGCGGAATCTGCACCTGCATCGACACCTCCTTTGCCCAATCCCCTAGCGCCAATCGACGCCATGCGCCATGCCCGGTCTTTCGCCCCCGCATCGAAGGCGCTATGGCTCGGGCCAGCGAAGGAGGGATCGATATGCGTGTCTACATCACCGGCGCGGCGGGGTTCATCGGCTATCATCTTGCCCGGCTGCTGCTGGACGAAGGCCACATCGTGCGCGGCATGGACGGCATGACGGCCTATTACGACGTGGCGCTGAAACGCGCGCGCCTGGATCGGCTGACGCCCCGGGACGGCTTTTCCTTTGCCGAATTCATGCTGGAGGATGCCGAGCACCTGCGCGCGGATATCGCCGAGTTTCGCCCCGACGCTGTCGTTCACCTCGCGGCCCAGGCAGGCGTCCGCTATTCGCTGGAGGCGCCGCGCAGCTATCTGTCGGCCAATATCGAGGGCACCTTCAACGTGATGGAGGCCGCGCGCGAGATCGGTGTGGGGCATCTGCTTCTGGCCTCGACCTCGTCGGTCTATGGCGCGAACACGAAAATGCCCTATCGCGAGACCGAAAAGGCCGACTCGCAGATGTCGATCTATGCCGCGACCAAGAAAGCCACCGAGTCGCTGTCGCATTCCTGGGCGCATCTCTATGGCCTGCCCACGACCTGTTTCAGGTTCTTCACGGTCTACGGTCCGTGGGGACGACCCGACATGGCGCCGTTCAAATTCACCCGCGCGATCCTGGCGGGCGAGCCGATCGACGTCTATGGCCATGGCCAGATGTATCGCGACTTCACCTATGTCGAGGATCTCGTGCGCGGCATCCGGCTTTTGATCGACGCGGTTCCCGTGCGTCCCGAATCGCCCGATGCGATCGAGGAAGGCGATTCCCTTTCGCCCGTCGCGCCATGGCGGGTGGTCAATATCGGCAATGGCGACAAGGTCGCGCTGAACGATTTCATCGCCGCGATCGAGCAGGCCACGGGCCGCAAGGCCGTGCGCAACCTGATGGGGATGCAGAAGGGTGACGTGGTCGCCACCTGGGCGGACAATTCGCTGCTGCGACGTCTGACCGGCTATCGGCCCCAGACCGACATTCGCACCGGCATGCGTGCCTTCGTCGAATGGTACCGCGCCCATTACGGTGTCTGAGGGTGCGATTTCTCTCTTGACGGCGGGCGGGGTCTGGCATACCTACGCCGCCGTTGCGGCTAGGTAGCTCAGCTGGTTAGAGCACATGACTCATAATCATGGGGTCGGCGGTTCAAGTCCGCCCCTAGCCACCAACACCCCCGACAAGACCCTGGCGTCCGGGAAAGGCCCTGAATTGCGCTAACGCGTGTCATTGCCATTCGTTCGGTGCATGCCGGCATGGGTGTTCTGCCCGGTCGATGCCGCCCGCATATGCGACCGGCATCGATTCGCACCCCCAGCGGTCAGGCGCCTGTCGCCGCCCGCGCCTCCTCCATCGCGGCAAGGAATCGTGCGACCTCACCTTCGGTATTGTAGTGGCAGATCGAGACGCGCACGCAGGCATCCATCCCCAGCGGTGCAAGCACGTTGCCGGAATAATGGTCGGCCTTGCGGGTATGGGTGCGGATGCCGCGATCGTTCAGGAACCTGACAAGATCGGCAGCCGGCATGCCGTCGAGCGTCAGCGAGACGACGCCCTCGCGCCCCTCGACCCGATCGCCGCCGATCAGGGTGATGCCCGGCATCTCGGCCAGGCCGCGCAGGTTGCCGGTGCCGTGCAGCATGGCGCGCATCAGGCGTCCTTCATGGTCGTGAATCGCTTCGGCCGCGGCCAGGATTCGCGTGCGCCGATCGGTGCTGTCCGTGAACTGGCTGCCCAGCCAGTCGAAATAGGACACGACGTCCGAGAAGGTCGCATAGGACCCCGCATCGCGCGTGCCAAGTTCCCAGTTGCGCCCTGGGCCGCCGCGAATCTGTTCCTTTTCGCAGGCGGTAAGCCGTTCGGAAGCCCAACCCACGCCATAGCCATGCCGCGAGAAGACCTTGTAGGGAGAGACGGCGTAGCCATCGATCGCCAGCGCGGCCACGTCGATATTTCCATGGCTGGCATGCTGGATCCCGTCCACGATTATGAAGGCATCCGGGGCATGCGCGCGAATTCGCGCGGCAATCGCGCCGACATCGACCGCCATCCCCGTCACCGGAGAGGTGTGGATGATCGTCGCGACCCGGATATCGGGGCCCAGGTGGTCCTCCCAGGCATCGGCCGAAACGGTGCCCGTCGCATCGTCGTGCGGCACCAGGACATGCGGCCGTCCGGTAGCTTGGGCCCAGCGGGCCATGGCGCTGCGCGAGGCGGGATGTTCGAGCGTGGTCGAGATCATGCGCCCGCCTTCCGCCGCGGCCAGGGCCGCGGTGCGAATCAGGCGAAACAGCACCTCGGTGCCGCTTTCGCCGACGAAGACCTCGCCATCGGGGGCGTTCAGGAACAGCCGCATGTCGGCGCGACCGCGTTCGATGGCGGCCATCAGCGCGCGGCTGGCGGGGTTGTCGCGCCCCTGGTTGTCGGGATAGCCCGCATAGGCGGCTGACGTCTCGATCACCGATTTCAGGTGCAGGGCGCCGCCGGCATTCTCGAAAAAGATTCGCGGGCCCTCGAACGGGCAGGTTTCGACATGGGCAAAGCGGTCCCGCACCGCCTGCATGAGCCCCGGTATGTCCGCGATCATTCCTGTCTCTCCGTGATGTTGCCGATCATGCGGTTCTAGAGCCGCCTTCGTGCGCGCAGGGCGGCCTGGATCGTTCCGTCGTCCAGATAGTCAAGCTCGCCCCCGATCGGGACGCCCTGGGCCAGCGAGCTGACGGCTACGCCCGTGCCCTGCAATGCGTCGGCGATGTAATGTGCCGTCGTCTGGCCATCGACCGTGGCGTTCAGGGCCAGGATGACCTCGGTCGCGTTTTCCTCGCGTACGCGCGCGACCAGCCGCGGTATGCCCAGTTCGTCGGGCCCGATCGAATCGAGCGCCGACAATGTGCCGCCCAGGACGTGATAGCGGCCGCGATAGGCCTGGCCGCGCTCCATGGCCCACAGATCGGCCACATCCTCGACGACACAGATCTCGCCGGTGGCGCGGCGGTCGTCCGCGCAGATGTCGCAAATGTCCGCGGTGCAGATATTCCCGCAGATCGCGCATTCGCGCGCGCGTGCGGCGACATCGGCCATGGCCTGGGCAAGCGGGGCCATGACCTGACCGCGCTTGCGGATCAGGTGCAGGACCGCGCGACGGGCCGATCTGGGCCCAAGCCCTGGCAGGCGGGCCATCAGCTCGATCAGCGCCTCGATGTCGCGCGCGGCCGTCATCTCAGAAGGGCAGCTTCATGTCCGCGGGCAGTCCCATGCTTTCGTACAGCCGCTTCATTTCGTCCTGGGCGCGTTCGGCGGCGCGCTTCTGCGCGTCCTTGATCGCGGCGACGATCAGGTCCTCGACCACTTCCTTCTGAGTCGGGTCGAAGATGGACGGGTCGATGTCCAGTGCCTTGATTTCGCCTTTCAGCGTGCAGGTCGCCTTGACCAGGCCGGCGCCGGATTCGCCGATGACGGTCATCTGATCAAGGCTGGCCTGAAGTTCGGCCATCTTGCCCTGCATTTCCTGCGCAGCCTTCATCATCTTGGCCATGTCGCCAAGTCCGCCCAATCCCTTGAACATGCTCTTCTCCTATTCTTCCTCGAACGGGTCCCATTCGTCGGGCACCTCGGGCAGTGCCGCATCGCGGGCAGCTGCCAGCAATTCATCCTGCGTGCGCACGGCGGTGATCTTTGCCTTTGGGAAGGCCGTGAGCACCGCGCGCACGACCGGGTTTTCCCGCGCCTGTTCGCGCGCCTTGGCTTCGCGCGCCTCGCGCGCCTCGCGGATCGTCGGGGCGCCCCCTTCGGCCACGACGGATACACCCCAGCGCACGCCGGTCCACAATTGCAGGCGCTGCGCCAGCGTGGCGGCCAGGTCGCGCGGCGCGTCGGGCGTTGGTTCGAACTCGATCCGCCCGGGCGCATAGCGCACCAGACGCAGATGAGATTCCACGTCCAGCAGCAGTTTCACGTCGCGGTGGGCGCGGATCAGCTCGACCACATCGGCGAATGTCGCATACGAGGCCAGGGACTGAGGCGCCTGCGCGAGCGCCGTGGCGGCGCCGCCTTGTGTCGCGCCATGGGCCGATGAGCCATGTGCCCGCGTGTCCGCGCCGGTCGGGAGCGATGCGTGATGACTGACGCTTGCATTGCCCCCCGAAGGTGGGGTCGATGAGGGCTGAACACCGGCGATCGCCGCGCCAGGTCGTGGGCCATCGGCCAGCGCGCGCATCAGCCTTTCGGGATCGGGCAGGTCCGCCACATGGGTCATGCGGATCACGGCCATTTCGGCCGCCATCATGGCGTTTGGCGCGACCGAGACTTCCTCCAGTGCCTTCAGCAGCATCTGCCACATCCGCGTCAGAACCCGCATCGGCAGGGATTCGGCCATTGCGAGGCCCCGCGCGCGTTCGTCGGGTGAGACTGTCGGATCGTCGGCGGCTTCGGGCGACACCTTGATGACGCTGACCCAATGGGTGATTTCGGCCAGGTCGCGCAGGACGGCAAGCGGATCGGCCCCGTCCGCATACTGGGCGCCCAATTCGTTCAACGCGCCCGCCGCATCTCCCTTCAGAATCAGGTCGAACAGATCCAGAACCCGCCCCCGATCGGCCAGGCCCAGCATGGCGCGCACCTGGTCGGCGGTGGTTTCGCCCGCGCCATGGCTGATCGCCTGGTCCAGTAGCGAGGTCGCGTCGCGGGCCGAGCCTTCCGCCGCGCGCGTGATCAGCGCCAGCGCCTCGTCGGTGATCTGCGCGCCCTCGGCATCGGCGATGCGCCGCAGCAGGCCCATCATGACCTCGGGTTCGATCCTGCGCAGGTCAAAGCGCTGGCAGCGCGACAGGACGGTGACCGGAACCTTGCGGATCTCGGTCGTGGCAAAGATGAACTTCACATGGGCCGGCGGCTCTTCCAGCGTCTTCAGCAGCGCGTTGAAGGCGCTGGTGGAGAGCATGTGAACCTCGTCGATGATGTAGATCTTGTAGCGCGCGCTGGCCGCGCGGTAGTGCACCGATTCGATGATCTCGCGGATATCGCCCACGCCGGTGCGGCTGGCGGCGTCCATCTCGATCACGTCCACATGGCGGCCTTCCATGATCGCCACGCAATGTTCGCATTTTCCGCAGGGTTCGGTCGTGGGCCCGCCCGTGCCATCCGGGCCGACGCAGTTCAGCCCCTTGGCAATGATGCGTGCGGTGGTCGTCTTTCCGGTGCCACGGATGCCGGTCATGATGAAGGCCTGCGCGATGCGGTTCGCGGCAAAGGCATTCTTCAGCGTGCGCACCATGGCGTCCTGGCCGACAAGGTCGGCAAAGGTCTCGGGCCGGTACTTTCGGGCAAGAACCTGGTAGCGGGGCGCGGAAGCGTCTGTCATGGCACCTGTATCGGAGACTGAACCGGGCGGCAGGTTACGGCGCTGCTGGCCAAAGGTAAACCGGTACCGAATGCCGGATGGGCGACCCTAGGCGGGCAGGCCGCCATCGGCATCCTCGCCGGCCTCGATCATCAGGGCTTCGTAATCGGGGATGATGACGGTGCGCTTGCCCGAAAGTTCGATCAGACCTTCGCGCTTGAGCGCCGACATCTGTCGGCTGACGGTTTCCAGCGTCAGGCCCAGATAGGCAGCCATCGCCTCGCGCGTCAGCGGCAATTCGATCACCATCCGGCCCGAAGGGGTGTTCAGATGCAGCGCCGCATCGCGCCGGGCGATGATGGCCAGAAGGCTGGCGATCTTCTCGCGCGCGGTCTTGCGGCCCAGAAGCAGCATCCATTCGCGCGCCGCATCCAGTTCGTCCAGGGTCATCTCGAGCAGCCGCTGGGCGATATGGGGCGTGCGCGCCATCAGCTCTTCGAAGGGCTTCTTGCGGAAGCAGCACATCAGAAGATCCGTCTCGGCCACGACGTTGTAGGGCGATCCCGACCGCCCCGGCCGCCCGACGAAATCCGATGGAAACAGCAGGCCGACCGTCTGGGTCCGGCCATCCTCCATCACCTGGTTCAGGGTGGCCACGCCGGTGACGACCGAGGCCACGAAATCCATCTGGTCGCCCGCCCAGATGACCGTCTGGCCAGCCTGAAAGCTGCGATAGAACTTGATCGCATCCAGCGCGGCCAGCTCGTCGGCCTCGCACCGGGCGCATACGGCGCGGTGGCGGATCGGGCAGGACCCGCATTGCATCGGTGCGTCAACTTTTTCGTGGATGGTCATGGTTTCTTGACTTGGGTCAATGTCCGGGCGCGCGGGTCGTCCTAACCCTAGGCGCATGACACGGGAATCGCAACTCGCAAAGCTGGGTCTCTTCGACGCGCGCGTGCCGCGATACACAAGCTATCCGACAGCACCGCACTTTTCCGAGGCCGTCGGTCCGCAGGATTTCGAGGAATGGATCGCGGCCATTCCCGAAGGGGCGGGCATTTCGCTGTATGTCCACGTTCCCTTTTGCCGCAGGCTGTGCTGGTTCTGCGCCTGCCGCACCCAGGGCACCAGTACGGATGATCCCGTGCGCGCCTATGTGGACGTGCTGAAGCAGGAAATCGAGCTGCTGCGAAGAAACTTGCCACCCGGCGTCCACCTTTCGCGGCTGCACTGGGGCGGTGGCACCCCGACGATGATGCCCGCGCCCCATATCCGCGAGCTTTCGGCGGCGATCCTTGACGCCGTTCCGATGGGAAAGGACGCCGAATTCTCGGTCGAGATCGACCCGAACGAGATCGACGAGGCGCGTGTGGATGCGCTTGTCGAATCGGGGATGAACCGGGCCTCGATCGGCGTGCAGGATTTCGATCCCGCGATTCAGGCGCTGATCGGCCGCGACCAGAGCTTCGAGGTGACGAAACGCGCGGCCGACATGCTGCGCGCGCGAGGGATTTCCTCGCTGAATACGGATATTCTCTTCGGGCTGCCCGATCAGACAGGGCCGCGCATCGCCGCCTCGGTACAGAAGCTGCTGTCGCTTTCGCCCGACCGCGTGGCGCTGTATGGCTATGCCCATGTGCCGTGGATGGCGCGGCGGCAGGTGATGATCCCGTCCGACCGGCTGCCGCGGCCCGAAGAACGCCTGCGTCTTTTCGAGACTGCGCGTGACCTGTTCCTGGCCGATGGCTATCAGGAGATCGGGATCGACCACTTTGCCCTGCCCGAGGATGGGCTGGCGCGTGCCGCGCGCGAGCGGCGGCTGCGACGCAATTTCCAAGGCTATACCGACGATGCGTCGGAGGTGCTGATCGGGCTGGGGGCATCGTCGATATCGCGTTTCCCGCAGGGCTATGCGCAGAACGTTTCGGCCACGGCCGCCTACACGAAGGCCGTGCGAGAGGGCCGTTTTGCGACCGCCCGCGGCCACCGCTTCCAGGGCGAGGATCGCATGCGCGCCCGGATGATCGAGATGCTGATGTGCGATTTTGCCATCGACGCGGCCGAGATCGCGCGCGATTTCGGCATGTCCCGCGATGCCCTGTGGCGGATGTTCGAGGACGTGCAGGCCACCTTTGGCGAGATGGTCGAGATCGACGAAACGGGCCTGCGGATTCCGCCCCAGGGACGTCCGCTGACCCGCATGATCGCGCGCGGATTCGATGCCTATGACCTGTCCCGCGCGGGGCACAGCCCGGCCGTGTGAGGCCTCAATCGCGTCCTTCGACGAAATCGATCATTCGCGGCAGGCAGATCCGTCGCAGGTCATAGCGATCAAGGATCGTCTGCCTCGCCGCCTGCCGAAGGGGCATGGCCGAATCGGGATCGGACAGTGCCTCGATCAGCGCCCGCGACCAGCCGTCGATGTCGAAGAAATCGACGAGGCGCCCGTTTTCCCCGTCGCGGATGACCTCCTGCACCGGTGCGGTGCGCGAGCCGATGACCAGCGCGCCGACGCTCATCGCCTCGAGCATCGACCAGGACAGGATGAACGGATAGGTCAGATAGGCATGGGCCCGGCTGACCTGCATCAGGGCCACGAATTGCGGGTAGGGCAGCTGGCCCACGAAATGCACCCGCGTCAGGTCCAGCCGATCGCGGACCTCTTCCAGATAGATCTGTTTCCAGCTCTTGCCGTCCGGCGCCGCGGGGCCATAGCTTTGGCGGTCGCCCCCGACGATGACAATCTGGGCCGAAGGCCGTTCCTTCAATACGCGGGGCAGGGCCCGCATGAAGACATGATAGCCGCGATAGGGCTCAAGATTGCGATTGACGAAGGTCACGACTTCATCGCTCGCGCGCATGGTGCTGCCGTCGGGCAGCTTGAACCGGGCGTCGGGGTTGGGCTTCAACCTGTCGGTGTCGATGCCATCGTGAATGACGCGGATGCGATCACGCAATCCCCGGGGAAAGGTCGATGCCTGCCACGCGGTCGGCGCGACGGCGGCGTCGGCTTCGACCAGCGCCTGCAGAAGATGGGTCCGCCGTGCGACGGTTCCGATTCCCATCGCGACCGGATCGCGGGGAAATTCGGGATCGAAGCCCGTATCCGCCCCGCGTGCGCGATAGTAGAATTCGGCATAGGTCAGATGCCGCGCTTCGGGCCAGACTTCGCGCAGGAAGAGCGTTTCGCCCCAACCGCCATGACCGAAGACGACATCCGGGACAAAGCCCTTTTCCCGTCTCAGCCGCGCGCAGGCCCGCGCGACGGTCGCGCCGCGCTCGGCCATCTGTGCGTAGTGCAGGCCCGCGCCGCGGAATTCCGGCGGTTTGGGCACGCGATAGCGCAGGACGGGCACGGGAGACGGGCGCTTGTTCCCATCGACCGTCAGGGCCACGACCGTGTGGCCGCGTTCGGCCAGCGCCGGCGCCAGATGCAGGAACTGGCCGGGAAAATTCTGATGGATCAGCAGGATCTTCATCCGGCACCTATTCGGCGGCGTGATGGGCAAAGGCCGCCAGCATCAGCTCGCGCGTATAGTCCGATTGGGGCGAGTCGAATATCGCGTGGGCGGGGCCAGATTCGACCACGTCGCCCTTGCGCATCACGATGACCTTGTGCGCAAGCGCCCTGACCACGCGCAGATCGTGGCTGATGAACAGATAGGCCAGCCGGTGGCGGCGCTGCAACTGGCGCAGCAGATCGACGATCTGGACCTGCACCGTCATGTCGAGCGCCGAGGTCGGTTCGTCCAGCACCACGATGCGGGGGCGCAGGATCATGGCCCGCGCGATGGCGATGCGCTGACGCTGGCCGCCCGAGAATTCGTGCGGGTAGCGTTCCATCATCGCCGGATCCAGGCCGACCTCGGTCATGATCTGCCGGACCAGTTCGCGCTTGTCCTGACCCGGTTCGACACCATGAACGCTCAGTCCCTCGGCGATGATCTGCTCGGCCGTCATGCGCGGGCTCAGGCTGCCATATGGGTCCTGAAACACGATCTGCATGTCGCGGCGCAACCGGCGCAGGGCGCGCGTCCCAAGGCCCGAGATATCCTGCCCAAGATACAGGATCGGTCCGTCGCTTTCGATCAATCGCATCAGGGCAAGCGCCAGCGTCGTCTTGCCCGAACCGCTTTCGCCGACGATCCCCACGGTTTCGCCCTCGCGCACCGACAGGGTGGCGGCGTTGACCGCGCGGACATGGCCCACGACGCGCCGCAGCAATCCGCGACGGATCGGGAACCATACCCGCAGATCACGGGCGGACAGGATTTCCGGTGCATCCTCCGGTACGGGATCGGGGCCGCCCTTCGGTTCGGCCGCCAGAAGCTTCTGCGTATACGGATGCTGGGGATTGGCGAAGATGTCGCCGGCAGGCCCCTGTTCGACGATTTCGCCGTCCTTCATCACGCAGACGCGATCCGCGATGCGGCGCACGATGCCAAGGTCATGGCTGATGAACAGCAGGCTCAGCCCCTCGCGATCCTTCAGCTCGGCCAGAAGGTCCAGGATCTGGGCCTGGATCGTCACGTCCAGCGCGGTCGTGGGTTCATCCGCCACCAGAAGCTCGGGCCCGTTCGCCAGCGCCATGGCGATCATCACCCTCTGGCGCTGCCCGCCCGACAGCTGATGGGGATAGTCGGCAAGCCGACTTTCGGGATTGTCGATGCCGACCTTGGTCAGCAGCTCGACGATCCGTGCCCGCGCCGCTTCGCCCTTCAGCCCCTGATGCACCAGAAGGCTCTCGCCGATCTGCTTCTCGATCGTGTGCAGCGGGTTCAGCGATGTCATCGGCTCCTGAAAGACAAAGCTGATGTCGTTGCCGCGCACCTGACGCAACGTTTCTTCGGGCGCGCCGATCAGCTCGCGGCCCTGATAACGGACCGAGCCGGAGACGCGCGCGTTGCGTCCCAGCAGCGAAACGGTGGACAGGGCCGTGACGGACTTGCCAGAGCCGCTCTCGCCGACGATGGCGACGGTTTCGCCCCGGTTGACCGTCAGGCTGACGCCGCGGACGGCCGGGATCACTCGCCCGTCCTGGTGGAAGTCCACGCGCAGGTCGCGAATGTCCAGAAGCACGCTCATGCAAAGGTCTTTCGCGGATCGAACGCGTCGCGCACGCCTTCAAAGATGAAGACCAGAAGCGATAGCATGATGGCAAAGGTGAAAAAGGCCGAAAAGCCCAGCCAGGGTGCCTGCAGGTTCGACTTGCCCTGCAACGACAGCTCGCCCAGCGACGGCAGGTTCGAGGGCAGGCCATAGCCCAGATAGTCCAGCGCGGCCAGACTGCCGATCGCGCCGGTGACGATGAAGGGCAGCATCGTCAGCGTGGCCACCATCGCATTGGGCAGGATGTGGCGGAACATGATCACGCGGTCGGACACGCCCAGGGCGCGCGCCGCGCGGACATATTCGAAGTTGCGCGCGCGCAGGAATTCGGCGCGCACCACGCCAACGAGCGCCGGCCAGCCGAACAGGATCGACACGAAGACCAGCAACCAGAAGCTGCGCCCAAGGATCGCGAACAGGATGATGATGACGTAAAGCCCCGGTGTATAGCCCCAGATTTCAAGCAGGCGCTGGAAGCTCAGATCCACCCAGCCGCCGAAATACCCCTGTACCGCGCCCGCGGCGATGCCGATCAGGCTGGAGACGGATGTCACGATCAGCGCGAACAGGATGGACAGGCGGAAGCCATAGATGATGCGCGCCAATACATCGCGCGACGTATCATCGGTGCCCAGCCAGTGATCCCTGTCCGGCGGCGAAGGCGCCGTGCCGACATTGTTGATCGTGTCATAGGAATAGGGAATCGGTGGCCAGATCATCCATCCCTTCTGGATGGGCTGACCGTCGACGACCCCGTCCTGCGCATCCTCGATAACCGCTTCGGGGTCGTCAAAGCACGATTCCAGCCCGCCCGAGATGATGAGACATTGCACCTCGGGCTCGCGATAAACGGCCTCGGTGCGGAAATCGCCCCCGAAGGCGGTCTCGGGGTAGAAGCGGTAGATCGGGAAATGTAGCTGCCCGCGATAGCTGAGCACGATCGGCTTGTCGTTGGCCACGACCTCGGCCATCAGCGAGATCGCGAACAGCACCAGAAAGATGCAAAGTGACCAGAACGCACGGCGATTGGCCTTGAAGTTGCGCCAGCGGCGCTGGTTCAGCGGCGACAGACGTATCATCCCGACCTCTTTTCGAAGTCGATGCGCGGATCGACCAGCACATAGGTCAGATCCGACAGCAGACCGACAAGAAGCCCCAGAAGGCCAAAGACGTAAAGCGTGCCGAAGACCACGGGATAATCTCGCGCGACGGCGGCCTCGTAGCCCAGCCGCCCCAGACCGTCGAGCGAGAAGATCGTCTCGATCAGCAGGCTGGAGCCGAACAGGACCGAGATGAACAGACCCGGAAAGCCGGCGATCACGATCAGCATGGCGTTGCGGAACACATGCCCATACAGAACCCGCCGTTCAGTCAGACCCTTGGCCTTGGCGGTCAGCACGTACTGCTTGTTGATCTCGTCCAGGAAGCTGTTCTTGGTCAAGAGCGTCAGCGTGGCGAAGCTGGAGATCGTCGTGGCCACGACCGGCAGGGTGATGTGCCAGAAATAGTCAAGGACCTTGCCGATCAGTGTCAGTTCCTCCCAATTGTCGGAAACCAGCCCGCGCAGCGGGAAGATGCGCCAATAGCTGCCGCCCGCGAACAGCACGATCAGCAGGACGGCGAACAGAAAGCCCGGTATCGCATAGGCCACGATGATGACGCCGCTGGTCCATGTGTCAAAGCGCGAGCCGTCCCGGACGGCCTTGCGAATGCCCAGCGGGATCGAGATCAGATAGGCCAGCAGCGTCGACCACAGGCCCAGCGTGATCGAAACCGGCAGCTTTTCGATCACCAGGTCGATGACCGAGATCTTGCGGAAGTAACTTTCGCCGAAATCGAAGGTCAGATAGTCGCCCAGCATCTTCAGGAAGCGTTCATGGGCGGGCTTGTCCAGCCCGAACTGGCGCTCGAGCTCGGCGATGAATTCGGGCGGAAGACCGCGCGCGCCAAGATAGCGGTCATTGCCCGCCGCTTCCTGTTCCAGCGCGATGTCGCCGCCGCCCGCAATGTTCTGAAACACGTCGCCCTGGCCTTCGAGCCGGGCGATGATCTGTTCGACGGGCCCGCCGGGGACGAACTGGGTCAGGACGAAATTGATCAGCATGATCCCGAACAGCGTCGGGATCATCAGCAAGAGCCGGCGAAGGATATAGGCGCCCAAGGTCGCTTTGCCCCGTTCCGTTCGTGTGGTCCTAGAACGCGCCCGCGGCCTTCAGCCGTTCGGCGGCCTCGGCGTCATACCACCACAGATCGAGCTCGCCCACCGAAAGCGGCGGCAGATTCTCGGGGTGGCGATAGAAGTCGTAATACGCGACCCAGGTTTCGGGGTTGTACCACAGCGGGATGTCGAACCCTATCTTGCGCAGCCCGCGATCCAGCGCGTGAACCGCTGTCTTCAGCTCTTCCAGCGTCGAGGCCGCCACGACGGTCTGGATCAGGCGGTCGATCCCGGGATGGCGCAGCCGCATCAGATTGCGCGAGCTGTCGTCGGCCGTCTTCGATCCGAACCATTGCTCAAGTCCGCCAGAGGGCTCGAAATCCATGTCGAAGCCCTGGTTGGCGAGATCGAAATCGCCCTTGCGACGCCGTTCGACATATTGCGAGATGTCGACCCGCTCCAGCCGGCCGCGCACGCCGATCAGGGCAAGGTTCTCGATGAAGGGGTTTATGAACTTGTCGTAGATCGGGCTGTACTGGATGATCGTCAGCTCCAGCACCTCATCCCTGTCGTTGCGGCGCAGGCCATCGTCGCCGATCTGCCATCCCGCCTCTTCCAGAAGGCGCGCGGCCTCGCGCAGGATGCGGCGCGAGGGACGGTTGTTCGCCGGATCGTGCACGATCGGCACGCGGGCCTCTTCGGTCAGGATCGACGGATCGAAAAGACCCTCGTCCACCAGCGGCTTCAGGATGGCAAGTTCGCCCTCATCCGGCGTGCCCGAGGCCGCCAGATCGGTGTTCGGCCAGAACGAAACGGGCCGTTCATACAGGCCGTATTGCAGCGTCTGGCGCGCCCATTCATAGTTGAACATCATGGCGATCGCATCGCGCACGCGGCCATCCTGCCAGTTCGGGCGATCGAGGTTGAAGACCCACGACAGGCGCGTGCCGACATTTCCGTCGGGGATCTCTTCGCGCTTGATCCAGCCCTGGCGCATCGCCTGAAAGTCGTAGCCCGCCGCCCATTGCTGCGAAGAGTTTTCAGTGCGGAAGGTGTAGTCGCCAGCCTTGAAACCCTCGAAGGCGGCATCCGAATCGGCGAAATACTCGACCCGGATCCGGTCGAAATTCCATCGGCCGCGATTGAACGGGTGGTCCGCGCCCCAGAAGTTCGGATTGCGCCGATAGATCACGCGCGTCTTGAAGTCGAAACTGTCAAGGACAAAGGGCCCGGTGGACATGAAGGGTTCCTTGGTCGCACGATCCAGTCGTGCTCCGGTCCGCTCGAACCAGGCCTTGGAGAATACGGGCGTGCCCCCCGCAAAGCCCACGCGGTCACGCATCGGGGTCTTGTCGGTGAAGTGGAAGGTGATCCGATAGGGGCCTTCGACCTCGACCCGGTCAATGAAGCCTTCGACCACGCGCCGGTATTCAAGTATGCCTTGGGTCTGGAACAGCTGGAAGCTGAAGGCGACATCCTCGGCCGTCATGGGCGTGCCATCGGCAAAGGTCACGTCGTCGCGCAGGTTGAACGTCACGAAGGACAGGTCCGCCGGGTATTCCAGCGTCGTACACAAATAGCAGTACAGCGCATATGGATCGTCGTCGGTCGAGATCAGGATCGATTCGCTGCCGATCGTGTTCAGCGCCGCGGGGACTCCGTCCGAGGCATACTGGTTGAAGCTGTCGAAACCGCCCTGCGCCCAGATCGAGATCTCCCCGCCCTTCGGCGCGTCCGGGTTCACATAGTCCAAATGATCGACATCCGCCGGATACTTGATGGCGCCGAAATTCGAATAGGCATGCGAGATCGTCACATCCTGCGCCATGCCCGGCTGGGCGAATGCCCAGATCGCGCCGAAAGCGGCGGCACAAAGAGACGCGAAACGGTTCTGCTTGACCTGATGTGACGGCATCGCCCTGTCCTCTGCGCATTGTGTCCGGTCCAGGTGGAAACCTAGAACGCCGATGGCGCGCGCTTCAAGTTGCGAATTTGTGAGCCTTCGGGGGCAGGGTGCCGCGGCGGCACGAAAAATGGCCGCCCCGGCGGGGGCGGCCATGATCCGATGGTGGCCGGAAACCGGGCGTCAGCCGCCGAATTGCTGCAGATAGGCGATCACGTCGGCCCGGTCCTCGGGCTTCTTGAGGCCGGCGAAGGACATCTTCGTGCCCGGAATGTAGCCCTTGGGGTTTTCCAGGAAGTGCGACAGGGTTTCGGGATCCCACGTTCCGCCATGGTTCTTCATCGCGTCGGAATATCCGAAGCCTTCGACCGAGCCGATGGGGCGGTTCACCACGCCATCCAGATGCGGCCCGGTGGCGTTTGTGCCGTCCAGCTTGTGGCACGCCTTGCACTTGTTGAAGACCTTCTCGCCCGCGGCGGGATCGGCCGAGGCCAGCAGCGTGGCAAAGTCCGGGCCTTCCTGGGCCGCTTCGGTCGCCCCGCCCGTGTCGCCGGTGTCGATCACGTAGGCCTGCGCGACTTCTTCGCCGCCATGGGCCACGGGCCCGGTGTGATAGAGCCCGTCAGCGGCCCACTTGATCAGAAGGAATACAAGCAGCGAGCCGCAAAGCGCGCCGCCCGCCTTCGTAACTGTCATCGTGTCGAACATGTCGCGCCTCTGTTCTGGCTATGCGTCGCGCGGTATCTACCCGCTTCCCCTGACCGTTTTCAAGGTATAGTTAGCGCGGCGAATTGCCCGGGCCTGCCGGGCGCAGTCAGGATGGGGCCCGATGACCACGCTTTCACCCAGTTCCAAGACGGGGCGCATCGCCTTTCAGGGCGAGCCCGGCGCCTATTCCCACCAGGCCTGCCGCGACACCTATCCGCAGATGGAGCCGATGCCCTGCCGCACCTTCGAGGAGGTGATCGAGGCCGTACGATCGGGCGAGGCCGACCTGGCCATGCTGCCGGTCGAGAACACGACCTACGGGCGCGTGGCCGACATTCACCGCCTGTTGCCTGAAAGCGGCCTGCGGATCGTGAACGAAGCCTTCGTGCGCGTCCACATCAACCTGCTGGGCGTGCCCGGCGCCACGCTTGCGGATATTCGCGAGGCCTACTCTCACCTCGTTCTGCTGCCGCAATGCGCGGGCTTCCTGCGCAGGCACGGGATCCAGGGGCGGGTGAGTTCGGACAATGCGCGCGCGGCGCGCGACGTCGCCGAACGGGGCGACCCGCATGTCGCGGCGCTTGCCTCGGAACTGGCGGCCGAGATCTATGGACTCGAGGTCCTGGCCCGCCATATCGAGGATGCCGATCACAACCGAACGCGGTTCCTGGTCATGGCGCGCGAACTGGACCTGACCCGTCGCGGCGAGCACGGCATGATCACGACCTTTGTCTTTCGTGTCCGCAACATCCCGGCCGCGTTGTACAAGGCGCTGGGCGGCTTTGCGACGAATGGCGTGAACATGACCAAGCTGGAAAGCTACATGGTCGACGGGTCTTTTTCGGCCACGCAGTTCTACGCCGATATCGAGGGGCATCCCGACGATCCCAACGTGCGCCTCGCGCTCGAGGAGCTGGATTATTTTACCTCTTCCCTGACCATTCTGGGCGTATATCCGGCCGATCCCAGCCGGCACTGAAGGCCTAGCCGCGCTGGGCCTTGGCCCAGTCCAGTTCAATCTGGGCCGCATGCCGCTGGACCCGGCCCGCGAAGCGGCGTGAATAATTGGCCTTGTTGAGCCGGACGGTTTGCAACAAGAGCCGTGCGGGCAGGTTGCGCGGTCGGATCTCGAAGGACAGCATCAGCCGTGTCCGTCTGGGCGACAGGGCGATCAGCTGCGCCTCGGAATTCACGTTGAAGCCCGAGCTTTGGCCTTCCAGTTTCAGCAAGCTTGGCGACTGGATGTCGGCGATCTGGAAGACCAGCCTGCGCATCTTTCCGCGCAGGGGGAAGCGCAGGCTCCAGGTAAAGCCGGGGCCGATTTCTGCCAGCGGGTCGGTCCGTGACAGATCGATGCCGCGGCGGCGGGCTTCGCGTTCAAAGGCGCGAAAGTCGGTCAGGCGCTCGAAGACATAATCGATCGGCGCGGCGATATCCTCGCGGGTGGAAAATTTCACCTGTTCTCGATCCCCTGCTGCATCCGTGCCGATCCTGCTGTCACGCGACCCGCGCTGCAACCCATAGTGCAAGCAGATGCGCCGCAATGGCCCCGGCGCGGGGCGGGCGAATGTCCGGATGACGGCCGGCAAGGGCAAGCATTGCCTCTTCTCGCGTGATCCATCGCGCGTCTTCCAGTTCGTTGTCATTCAGGCTGATCGCATCGTCCTGAGCCTGCGCATGACAACCGATCATCAGGGATGACGGCCAGGGCCAGGGCTGCGATGCCAGGATGCGCACCCGCCCGACGCCGATTCCGGCCTCCTCGGCCACTTCGCGACGCACGGCGGCTTCTATCGTTTCGCCCGGTTCGACGAAGCCGGCAAGGCAGGAATACATTCCGTCGGGCCATCCCGGCGAACGTCCGATCAGAGCACGGTTGCCCGCCGTCACAAGCATGATGACGACCGGATCGGTGCGTGGGAAGTGCCGCGCGCCACAGGCCGGGCACAACCGCTGCCATCCGGCCTGGATCATCTCGCTGCGCTGCCCGCAGGAAGAACAGAAGCGATGGCTGCGATGCCAGCCCGTGATGGCCTTCGCGGTGGCGGCGATCTCGGCCTCGGTCGGCGTCAGGCGGGTCATGACAGCGCGCAGCTCGACGAAGCGATGATCCGGCGGCAGTGCCGGGTGGCGCTGTTCGGTCGGATCGAAGAATGTGCCCGATTGAGGAAGATCCTGATCGTCGGGGCACCAGGCAGAGACATCCGCCGCGAAACAGATGTCACCACCCGCGCGCCCAAGCAGGATCGGTGGTTCCACGGTTTGCGCCAGAACGGCATGGCCGGGCTTGACCCAGCCCAGGGCGTCGGCCACCATAAGTGGCTTGCCGCGCCACAGCGGCAGGATGCGCGCGTGCGGTCCGCGAAGGCATCGTTCAAAGGCGGCGGCATCGTCGCGCAGGGCCGCCACGCGATCCAGCGCACCACCGGCGAATGCGAATGTCGAAATCTCGTGCATCAGGCCTCCACGGCCCATTTGGCACGTGGCCGCGCGCGCCGCAACCGGGTGGTCGCGTTTGCGCGAAGGGCACGCCCGGTGCCGCGGCGGCCGTTGCGCAAATGCAACCTATGCGCGAAATTCACCCGTGTCGTGCGCAGGTCTGATGGTCTGGGCGCAAACGAAATCCTACAGTCGTAGCAATGTCATGTTACTCTGGCACGGTCTTTCCCGATCCGACCTTTTCGAACAGGGGGAACCCCATGACCGCCAGCAACCAGAATTCGATTACCCGCCGACACTTCATGGCACAGGCCGCCGGAGCATCCTTGATCGCCTTGCACCCCTTCTCGGCCCGCGCGTCGGTCAACCAGGCCCATCTGCGGATCATGGAGACAACCGACCTGCATGTGCATGTCTATCCCTATGACTATTATGCCGATCGAGAAAGCGACACTGTCGGCCTGGCCCGTACGGCGGCGCTGATCCAGGCCGTCAGGGCCGAATCGACGAACGCGATTCTGCTGGACAATGGGGATTTCCTGCAGGGCAACCCGATGGGCGATTACATCGCCTATGAACGCGGCATGAACGAAGGTGACCTGCACCCCGTCATTCAGGCGATGAACGCGCTGGGTTTCGACGCCTCGACCCTGGGCAATCATGAGTTCAATTACGGACTGGATTTTCTTGTGAAATCCGTAGCCGGAGCACGCTTCCCGATCGTTTCGGCAAATGTCGTCCGCAAGGTCGGGGCGACCCCGCGCCAGGACGAAACGCTGGTTCCGCCCTATGTCATTCTGGACCGCGAACTGACAGACGGCGCCGGGCAGCGGCACCCGATCCGGATCGGGCTGATCGGCTTCGTGCCGCCGCAGATCATGAACTGGGATCGCCGCCATCTCGAGGGCAAGGTCGCGACACGCGACATCGTCGAGGCCGCCCGCGCCTGGGTGCCACAGATGCGCGAGGAAGGCTGCGACCTGATCGTGGCGCTGTCGCATTCGGGTATCGGGTCTGCGCGCCACCAGTCGGGGATGGAAAATGCCTCGGTTCCCTTGGCGGGGGTAGAGGGAATCGACGCGGTGCTGACCGGCCACAGCCACCTTGTATTCCCATCGCCCGCGTTCGAAGCCCGAGAACTGGTCGACCCCAAGCGCGGCACCATTGCCGGAAAGCCGGCCGTGATGGCGGGTTTCTGGGGATCGCATATGGGGCTGATCGACCTGATGCTGGAACGTGACGGAAACGAATGGCGGGTCGTCGATTTCGAATGCGAGGCGCGCCCGATCTATCGGCGCGGCGAGGATCGCAGCATCACCCCCCTTGTCGAAAGCGTGCCCGCGGTTCTGGACTCGGTCCGCAAGGAGCATGAGGAGACGCTGGCCTATGTGCGTCGCCCGGTCGGCCAGACAACCGCGCCCCTTTACAGCTATTTCGCGCTGATCACCGATGATCCGTCCGTCCAGATCGTGTCGAACGCGCAGAAATGGTATATCGCGCAGATGATGCAGGGAACCGAGCATGAAGCCCTGCCCATCCTTTCGGCCGCGGCCCCGTTCAAGGCAGGCGGCCGCGGCGGGCCGGACTATTTCACCGATGTCCCCGCCGGGGCCATCGCCATACGCAATGTGGCCGATCTCTATCTTTACCCCAACACGATCCGCGCGGTTCGGGTGACGGGGGCTCAGCTGAAGGACTGGCTGGAGCGTTCGGCTGGCATCTTCAACCAGATCGCGCCGGGATCGTCCGACAAGCCGCTGCTGAACCCGGACTTCCCCAGCTACAATTTCGACGTGATTGACGGCGTCACCTACCAGATCGACATTTCTCAGCCGTCGAAATTCGGGCCCAAGGGGGAGCTGATCAACCCCGAGGCAAATCGGATCGTTGATCTGGCCCATGACGGACGACCGGTCGCGCCCGATCAGGAATTCATCATTGCCACGAACAATTACCGCGCCTCGGGTGGCGGCGATTTCCCCGGAGCAAAGGGTGATACGATCGTGTTCGAAGGGCCCGACACGAATCGCGACATCATCGTGCGGTATATCGTCGAACAGGGAACGATCAATCCGACTGCGGACGGCAACTGGCGCCTCGCCGCGATGCCGGGGACGACGGTCATCTATGAAACGGGGCCGCGCGCGCTGGACTATCTTGGTGATCTCAAGGATTTGCGGGCCGAACCCGCGGGCGAAACCGATGACGGCTTTCTGCGTCTGCGGATTCATCTGTAGGCGGTCCCCGGGCAACGTGCCGTGCGGCTTCTTGCCATTCCGGGCGCGCTTGCCTATATCCAGCCGCGAGAGGTTGGCGCGGGCAGGCGTCTCGCCAACCCGGTCAGGTCCGGAAGGAAGCAGCCGTAACGAGTCCCGTCTGGGTCGCTGTCCAGCCTCTCACCCCTCCCTCCGCAAGCGGAGACGCCAGGATGGCAGATCGCGCAGTCGCGCGCGACCAAGCTTCAGGAGCCGGTTTCTGATTTTCAGGCATATACAATCGGGCGCAGACCGTGGCGGCGACATTGTCCGGGGGGATGCATGACCGCCCAGCCACCCAGCCTGATCGACATGGGATGGGGTGACGACCTGGCCGCGCATCTGTCCACGGACGAAGCGGCGCGGCTTCATCCCGCGCGTGTGATCGGCGTCAATCGCGATCGGATCGATGCCCTTGGCCCCCAGGGCGCGGTCACCCTGTTTCTGCCGCCCGACCTGCCCGCGGGAGAGCTGGCCGTGGGTGACTGGATCGTCTATGCGCCAGAAACGCAGCGCGTCGAGCGTGTGCTGCCGCGCCGGTCGCGGATATTCCGGCGCGCAGCCGGTGATGGCACGCGCGAGCAGCTGATCGTCGCCAATGTCGATACCCTGTTCATCGTTTCCAGCTGCACGCTGGAATTCAACGAGGCTCGGATCGAGCGCTATCTTGTGCTTGCGAATGCCGGCGGCGTGCCCCCCGTCCTTGTCCTGACCAAGGCCGACATGTGCCCCGATCCCCGGCGTTATCTGGACAGGCTGGCGGCGATCGCCCCCGGCGTGCCTGCCATGGCGGTGAATGCGAAGGCGCCCGATGTGGCCGGCAGGTTGCGCGAATGGTGCGGGCCGGGACAAACCGTGGCGTTCATCGGCATGTCGGGTGTGGGCAAGTCCACCCTTGCATCGGCCCTGACCGGGCTGCGGATCGAGATCGGCGCCGTGCGTGAAGAGGACATGCGCGGCCGTCACACCACGACGGCGCGGCGGATGTATCCCGTGCCCGGCGGCGGGTGGCTGATCGACACGCCGGGCATGCGCGAGATCCGGCTGGGGGGGATGGCTCAGGCGATCGACGCGACATTCCCCGAAATCCTGCAGGCTGCCCGGAATTGCCACTTCTCGGACTGCATGCACGGACCCGAGCCGGGTTGCGCCGTTCAGGAGGCCGTGGCCAGTGGGCAGGTCGATCCGGCGCGTCTGGAACGCTGGCGCAAGCTGCGCGAAGAGGACGCCGAGGTCGCCAAGTCGGTTCCGCCGCGAATCCGTCGCGAGCGCGCCGAAAGCACGAAAAGGGCGGCCCGGCCGACGCCGCGCCGCCCGCGTTCGGGCTAGGGCCGATCTGCCCTAATGGGCCATGAAGACCGGAACCTCGGCGTGCTCGAGCATGTTGCGGGTCGTGCCACCGAAGATCGCCTCGCGGAAGCGGGAATGGCCGTAGGCGCCCATCACGACCATGTCGGCCGCCGTGTCGCGCACATGCCGGTTCAGCACCTCTGACGTATGCGGCAGCGTCTTGGCCAGAACCGATACTTCGGTATTCACGCCGTGCCGCGCCAGGTATTGCGACAACATCCCGCCCGGGTCGGAGCGTTCCGGTCCGTGCGACGGCGGGTCAATGATGCAGATATCGACCAGGTTTGCGGCCTTCAGCAAAGGCAGGGCCGCGCGCGCGGCCACGAGCGCCTCGTCGCTTTCGTTCCAGGCCAGAACGATGCGGCGGCCGAAATCGGCGCTGTCATATCCTTCCGGCAGGACAAGTACCGGGGCGCGGCCTTCGAACAGGGCGGCTTCCAGCACGGCTTCGGGTGCCTCGCCCTTGCTTTTGCCATAAGGCTGGGGCAGCACGACCACGTCGCTATAGCGGGCAAGCATCGCCACGGGTCCTGAAATCGCGCCGATCTGCGCCACGGCAGTTTCGACGCCCCAGCGGATGTCCTCGGGGTTGAGGCGCGCCCGAATGGCGGCCTCGGCGGCCTCGGCATCGGCCTTTGCCTGGTTGTAGGCCTCTTGCGTCAGGATCGCCGTGGCGCCGGCATAGTAGTAACCGATCTGCGTCACATCGACACCAATGCACAGGACGTCCAGATGGGCGTCTTCGCGCCGGGCGAGTTCGATCGCGGCATCGATATGGGACCCTATGCCGGTTGGTCCCGTTGAAATCGTCAATATGGACTTGAAGGCCATCGGATGTCTCCCTTTTCCAGAGCCTTGTGACATCTTCAGGATATATGGCGATGCCGATTTGTCGCCTTGATTCCGATCAACCCATGGTTCACGCAGGTTTGATGCAGATCAATGCGGCCGCGCACCGGCACGGCCAAAAGGCAGAAGATCATGCTGCCCCGATTCCGCGCGAATCGCGGTGGCGTCATGACGAGGGAACGCTGAGATGTGGGATTTCATCAAGCTCGCCGTATTGGGCCTGATCGCGGTTCTGGCCGCGATCGCGGCCAATTACGGCAGGGACGTTGCATATACGGTGAACGCGCTGACGGTGATGCTGGCCGCCGCGATCGCCTTCCTGTGGGTGCTTCGCGGGATCGGCGAAGAAAAGCTGCAACCCGCGAACGAATACAATGACGGGGTGGTTCGCGCCGGCGTCATCGCCACGGCATTCTGGGGGGTCGTGGGCTTTTTGGTCGGTGTCTTCATCGCATTCCAGCTGGCCTTCCCCGGGCTGAACTTCGAATGGGCCCAAGGATACCTGAATTTCGGCAGGTTGCGCCCGCTGCATACCTCGGCGGTGATCTTCGCCTTCGGTGGCAACGCGCTGCTGTGCACGTCATTCTATGTCGTTCAGCGCACTTCGGCCGCGCGACTGTGGGGCGGCAACCTCGCCTGGTTCGTGTTCTGGGGTTATCAGCTGTTCATCGTCCTGGCGGCCACAGGCTACATCCTTGGTGCCACCCAGTCGAAGGAATACGCAGAGCCGGAATGGTACGTCGACTGGTGGCTGACGATTGTCTGGGTCGCCTATCTGGCCGTCTTCCTTGGCACGATCGTCAAGCGGAAAGAGCCGCATATCTATGTGGCCAACTGGTTCTACCTGTCCTTCATCGTGACCGTCGCCATGCTGCATGTCGTCAACAACCTGGCGATCCCGGTCTCGATCTTCGGGTCCAAGTCGGTGCAGGTCTTTGCCGGCGTCCAGGATGCGATGACGCAATGGTGGTACGGCCACAACGCGGTGGGCTTCTTCCTGACCGCGGGCTTCCTGGGCATGATGTACTACTTCGTGCCGAAACAGGCCGAACGCCCGGTCTATTCCTACAAGCTGTCGATCATCCACTTCTGGGCGCTGATCTTCATTTATATCTGGGCCGGCCCGCATCACCTGCACTACACGGCGCTGCCTGACTGGGCATCGACGCTGGGCATGGTGTTCTCGGTCATCCTGTGGATGCCGTCTTGGGGTGGCATGATCAACGGTCTGATGACGCTGTCGGGCGCGTGGGACAAGCTGCGCACTGACCCGATCATCCGCATGATGGTGATCTCGGTGGGCTTCTATGGCATGTCCACCTTCGAAGGCCCGATGATGTCGATCAAGGCGGTCAACTCGCTGTCGCACTATACCGACTGGACCATCGGTCACGTGCATTCGGGTGCGCTGGGCTGGAACGGCATGATCACCTTCGGCGCGCTGTACTTCCTGGTGCCGCGTCTGTGGAACCGCGAACGCCTGTACTCGATCCGCCTTGTCGCTTGGCATTTCTGGTTGGCGACCATCGGTATCGTTCTCTACGCGGCGTCGATGTGGGTCACTGGCATCATGGAAGGCCTGATGTGGCGCGAAGTCGATGCCCAGGGTTTCCTGGTCAACGCCTTTGCCGACACGGTCGCGGCCAAGTTCCCGATGTATGTCGTGCGCGGTCTGGGTGGCGTGATGTACCTGACCGGTGCGCTGATCATGGTCTATAACCTGTGGGCAACCGTTGCGAAGCAGCCCGCCGTGGCGCGCGCTTCCAGCGCTGTCCCGGCTGAATGAGGGAGGCCGGAGACATGGGCATTCTGGACAAGCACAAGTTCCTTGAAACCAACGCGACGGCGCTTCTGATCTCGTCCTTCCTGGTGGTCACAGTCGGCGGTATCGTAGAAATCGCACCGCTCTTCTATATCGAGAACACGATCGAGAAGGTCGAAGGCGTTCGTCCCTACACACCGCTGGAGCTGACCGGCCGCGACATCTATATCCGCGAGGGCTGCTATGTCTGCCACAGCCAGATGATCCGCCCGATGCGGGACGAGGTCGAACGCTATGGTCACTACAGCCTTGCGGCCGAGTCGATGTATGACCACCCGTTCCAGTGGGGATCGAAGCGCACCGGCCCGGATCTGGCGCGCGTCGGCGGCCGTTATTCGAACGAATGGCATGTCGATCACCTGACCGACCCGCAATCGGTGGTGCCGGAATCGGTGATGCCGAAATATGGCTTCCTGGCCAATCGGTTGATCGAGCCCGAGCATATCGAGGATCGCCTGAAGACCGACGCGATGGTGGGCGTGCCCTATACGCCGGAAATGATCGAGCTGGCGCGGGCCGACTTCCTGGCGCAGGCCGATCCCGAGGCCGATACAGACGGGCTTCTCGAGCGCTATCCCGGCGCGGTCGTCGCGAATTTCGACGGCCAGCCCGGGATCACCGAGATGGACGCGCTGATCGCCTACCTGCAGGTTCTGGGCACGATGGTCGATTTCTCGACCTTCGAACCGGACCCGGCGCGCTGAGGAGGGGAGCATGGACCTGTACACCATCACCCGCCAGTTCGCCGACAGCTGGGCGCTTCTGGCGCTGTTCCTGATCTTCATCGGGGTGATCCTGTGGGCTTTCCGGCCCGGATCCCGGCGCGTTCATGACGAGATCGCGACCATTCCCTTCCGCCACGAGGATCGCCCCGCCCCGACCGAGGAGGCAAAGAAATGAGCAGAAAGCCGACCAAGACGACCAAGCCCCCGGTCGAGACGACCGGCCACAGCTGGGATGGAATCGAGGAATACAACAACCCCTTGCCACGCTGGTGGCTGTGGACCTTCTATGCCACGATCATCTGGGGCGTGATCTACACGATAGCCTATCCCGCCTGGCCGCTGATCAATGGCGCGACGCAGGGCCTGCTTGGCCACGATACGCGCCTTGAGGTTGCCGAGGAGATCAGGCAGTTCGAAGAGCGCAATGCGCCGATCGAAGCGAGGCTGGTTTCGGTCGACCTGAATGAGATCGCCAATGATCCCGAACTGGTGAACTATACTCAGAACGCGGGTGGCGCGATCTTCCGCACATGGTGCGCCCAGTGTCACGGATCGGGGGCCGCGGGCAACAAGGGCTATCCCAACCTGCTGGACAACGACTGGCTCTGGGGCGGCACGATCGAGGACATCCACTATACGATCAGCCATGGCATCCGGAACGAGGAAGATCCCGATGCCCGCTATTCCGAAATGCCGCGCTTCGGTGCAGACGGCCTCCTGGAGAAAGAGCAGATCGACCAGGTCGTCCAGTATGTCCTGAAGATTTCCGGGCAGGCGCATGATGCGGCCATGGCGGCCGAGGGCGAGGTGATCTTTGCCGACAATTGTGCCGCCTGCCATGGCGAGGACGGCACCGGCGATCGTACGCAGGGCGCGCCGAACCTGACCGATGCGATCTGGCTGTATGGGGGCGATGTCGACACGCTGACCCAGACCGTGACCTATTCCCGCTTTGGTGTGATGCCACCCATGGGCGGTGCGGAACTGTCCGAAGCCGAGATCCGCGCCGTGGCCGCCTGGGTCCACAGCCGTGGCGGCGGAGAATGACGGAATTCGGGGGGTCAGCCCCGCTGCCCCCCGGATAGAGAGCGCCGGCGCCCCGTCCTGTTCGCGCGTTTCCTGGGGGCGCCGGTGCCTTTTCCCACTGCGGCCGACACGTTCAGTGTTCGGCCGCCTTGTTTAATAGGGAAACGCCGCAACCGTTCAAGATCTGGCGCGGGGTCACTTTGCCGCGCAGTCGAGGCCCTGAACGAAATCGCCATGGGAGGTCGGGTAGCGGGTGATATCCAGCACCCACCCGCTGTTCGTGGCGTCCCAGATGTTGAGATATTCCCAGGTGATATCTCCGCCGGGCGTCACCTCGAAAGCCCTGCCGGCATCGGTCTCCGCGATCAGCACGTTGCCGTTTTCAAGAACCTGATGCTTGCCCCGATAGGGCGTGTAGAAGGGATTTCGGTCGTCTCCCTGGTACAGAACCGCATGTCCCCCGCGTTCGGGGTCAAGTAACAGGATCCTGCTGCCGCCATGCGGCCCGGGATAGCCGTCCGGCGCGCGAATCGGGGTTCGCGGGCGATTGTCGAGAACCGAAATCGTCCCGTCCGGCTCGAAGTCGGGGTCGTGCTGGCCGATGGTCGCCCCTGCGCCGATCCACTTGATGCGGTGTTCCGTTCCGTCGATCACCCAAAGCTGATTGAGATTGCGCAGCGAGACGAGAATATCGCCCGAATCGAACATCGGGAATTTCGCCGCCAGATCGGGCGGCAGGACTTCGACGTCGTTCAGGTGCAGCACGTCTTCGGGGCTGCGGTAGATGTCCTGGATCAGCCCGATCATGTCAGATCTTTGCAACACGTCCAGCAGGTCGATCTCGGCGATCTGGTCGCCGGTTTCGGGATTGAATGCACCCAGCCGGTCCATCCGGAACGGGATGCCGGCAATGTCGGGCGCGCGATGTTCGGCAACCCCCAAAGGAGCCCACAGCCAGCCGCGATGGTCGCGAAAGATCGCGTGATGGCTGCGTGAATGATTTCGCCAGATGATCTTTCCGCATGCGTCCAGCCGCACCATGCCGCGACCGTCGAGATTGGCGACGACGTCTCCGTTCTCCATCAGCACGGCGCCATGGATCAGCGCGTGGTAGCGGTGCTCCATCTCGTCGGGCGCGATCTGGAAGAAATCCACGGGCCAATCATACAGGATCTGCCCGTCGCGACCGAACAGACGAAAGCCCAGCCTTTGGCCGAACAGGCCCGATATGAAGGTCACTCCGGGCGCCATGATGTCCGGCCGCGCGATGGTCACCCCTTCGCCTTCGTGCAAGCGTGGGCCCAGATGCTGATCGGGGCGTTTGAACAGCGCCGCGGTGACCAGTACCTTGAGCTGGCCCATCGTTGCCAGGGTCTGCCGCAATTGCGGCGCCGGCGGAATCGATTTCACCCCCGCAAACAGCCCAAGGCCAAACAGCAGCACCCCGGCGCCCGCCAGCGCCGCAAGTCTGGCCCTGCGCCCAGTTTTTTCTTCGCTCATACCCTCACCGCACCTGGCCCCAACGGGAGTGTAGGCCAGGAATGGTCGCGGATACAGGCCTTGCGATCCAGGTCTTCACAAAAGGCGTACCGAGGCAGAAAGTCGCATGTGTCAGCGGCTTGATCTGGGTCAAGGCCATTACGAGGTTCTCCTGCGAAAAGCACGCTGCGAACAGAAGGATTCCGCCCAGATGAACGAGTCTCCCCAGCCGCAGACATTGTATGCAGCGCGCGAGCCGATCTTTCCCCGCCGGGTCAAGGGTCGTTTCCGCACGTTGAAATGGCTGATCATGGCCGTCACCCTTGGCATATATTACATCACCCCTTGGATCCGTTGGGACCGGGGGCCGAATATGCCGGATCAGGCGGTTCTGGTGGATCTGGCCAATCGTCGCTTCTTCTTCTTCATGATCGAAATCTGGCCCGACGAGTTCTATTTCATAGCCGGCCTTCTGATCATGGCGGGTCTGGGGCTGTTCCTGTTCACTTCGGCGCTGGGGCGCGTCTGGTGCGGCTATGCCTGCCCGCAGACGGTCTGGACCGACCTGTTCATCCTTGTCGAAAGATGGATCGAGGGCGACCGCAACGCGCGGGTGCGCCTGTGGCACGAGAAGTGGAACCTGCGCAAGGCGCGGCTTCGGCTGACCAAGTGGACGATCTGGCTGCTGATCGGGCTGGCCACGGGTGGCGCCTGGGTCTTCTACTTTACCGACGCGCCGACCCTCGCGCGCGATCTGGTCACGGGCAACGCGCATCCCATTGCCTATACGACAATGGGCATCCTGACCTTCACGACCTTCTTCTTCGGCGGGTTCGCGCGTGAACAGATCTGCATCTATGCCTGCCCCTGGCCGCGCATCCAGGCAGCCATGCTGGACGAGGATTCCCTTGTCGTCGCCTATCGCGCCTGGCGGGGCGAGCCGCGGGGCAAGGGCAAGAACCGCGTGGGCCTCGGCGATTGCATCGACTGCGAGGCCTGCGTGAATGTCTGCCCGATGGGGATCGACATCCGCGATGGCCAACAGCTGGAATGCATTACCTGCGCGCTGTGCATCGATGCCTGCGACGAGGTGATGGACCGGATCGGCAAGCCGCGCGGCCTGATCGGTTACATGGCCCTGTCCGATGAGGTTCGCGAGCGCGAGGGCAAACCGCCCATTCCCGTCTGGAAGCATGTCTTCCGCCCGCGCACGCTTTTGTACTTTACCCTGTGGTCGGCCATTGGTGTGGGCCTGATCGTTGCATTGTTCCTGCGCTCACCCATCGAGATAAATGTCACGCCCGAACGCAACCCGATCTACGTGACCCTGGCCGACGGCTCGATCCGCAACATCTATACGCTGCGCATTCGCAACAAGCACCCTGACGAGCGCACGTTTCGGGTGTCGATCAGCGCCGATGGCCATTACCGCCTGACGCTCGAGGGGCAGGACCGGCTTGAAGTCACCGTTCCGGCCGATGAAACACGCACGCAAAGGCTGTATGTCGAGGCGCCAGCGGGTACGAGCCAGGCGCGCGCGGAACGCAGCGAGATCCGTATCTGGATTGCCGATACGGCATCGCACGAGCGGGTATATGCTGATACCGTGTTCAACGGTCGGGGAGAGTAGGATGAAAGGCGAACTGACAGGCAGGAAGGTCCTGTTCATCACGGTTGCGGCCTTTGGCATCATCATCGCCGTCAACGTGGTGATGGCCTATCTTGCGATCCGTACGTTCCCGGGGCTTGAGGTCAAGAACTCCTATGTTGCCAGCCAGGTCTTCGACGCTGAACGGCGCGCACAAGAGGCGCTGGGCTGGAACCTGGAGCACGCGTATGAAAACGGGATGCTGCGGCTGTCCTTCCGTGATCGCGCCGGCCAGCCCGTGCGGGTGCGCGATCTCAGCGTGACGGTCGGGCGCACGACCATGGCGGCACAGGATCGCCAGCCCGAATTCGTCTGGAACAATGGCGACTACGTCGCGCGGGCCGATCTGGCGCCGGGCAAGTGGATGCTTCTTCTGGAAGCGCATGCCGAGGATGGCACCAAGTTCCGCCAAAGGCTGGATCTCTTCGTGAGGGGATGATGTCGGACAGCTACGCCGCCAGCAGCATTTCTGCCTGTCCCGCCTGTGTCGCGGCGCCTGCTGCCGAACGGCTGGCCGAGGCGCGCGAGAAACGCCCGGCGGGGCTGGTCTTTTCCCTGCCCACTGCGCATTGCGCAGCCTGTATAACCGATGTCGAGCGCGCGCTGCGCGAGATGCAAGGCGTGCATTCCGCGCGGGTAAATCTGACGCTGAAGCGCGTGTCGGTCGAGGCGGACCCGTCGATCACGCCAGATGCCGTGATCGAGAAACTGGCCGCGATCGGATATCCCGCGCACGAGCTTGACCCGGGACTGCTGTCGATGACCGAAACCGACCGCCGCGGTCGCGATCTGTTGATGCGGCTGGGCGTGGCCGGTTTCGCGATGATGAACATCATGCTTCTGTCGATCGCGGTGTGGTCGGGGGCGGAATCGGCGACGCGAGATCTGTTCCACTGGATTTCGGCCGCGATCGCGCTGCCGACATTGGCCTTTTCGGGGCAGCCGTTCTTTTCATCGGCATGGGCAGCGATCAAGGCGCGCCGGCTGGGCATGGATGTGCCGATCTCACTGGCCCTGATCCTGGCCGCCGCCGTTTCGCTGTATGAGACGGCGGAAAGCGGGCAGCATGCCTATTTCGATGCCGCCGTCTCGCTGTGCTTCTTTCTTCTGGTAGGGCGCTATCTGGACTATCGCTCGCGCGCTGCGGCGCGTTCGGCGGCCGAGGAACTTGCGGCGCTGGAGGTGCCGCGCGCGACCCGGCTTATAGGCGGCGCGGAAACCGTGGTTCCCGTGGCCGAACTCGAGGCGGGTGATCTTGTCCTCGTGCGCCCCGGCGCACGCATGCCGGCCGATGGCGAGGTGGTCGAGGGCAGCTCGGAACTCGACCGGTCGCTCTTGACCGGCGAGACGCTGCCTGTTCCCGTCGAACCGGGGGGGCGTGTCAGTGCGGGCGAGGTCAACCTGACCGGGCCGCTGGTCTTGCGCGTCACCGCGGCGGGGCGCGATTCATCGCTGCACAGGATGGCCGACCTTGTTGCCGTGGCGGAAAGCGCGCGGACCAGATACACGTCGATTTCCGATCGCATGGCGCGGGCTTATGCGCCGGTGGTCCATCTTCTGGCCCTGGCCGCGTTTGCAGGATGGTTCTACGCGACGCGTGATCTGCGCCATTCGCTCAACGTCGCGGCCGCGGTGTTGATCATCACCTGCCCGTGCGCGCTGGCACTGGCCGTTCCGGCGGTCGTGACCTCGGCTTCGGGTCGCCTGTTCCGAAACGGCTTCCTGATCAAGAACGGAACAGCGCTGGAACGGCTGGCCGAGATCGATACGGTGGTTTTCGACAAGACCGGCACGCTGACGCTGGGTGCGCCCGAGCCAGTCGGCCTGGAGGCACATGATCCGCGCGATCTGTCCCTGGCGGCTGCACTGGCCTCGGCCTCGGCCCATCCCCTGGCCAGGGCCCTGGTGCGCGCCGTGGCGGATATGGGGTTGCGTCCCGACACCGTGCAAGACATCCGCGAGATACCCGGCCAGGGGGTCGAAGGGCGCGTGAATGGATCCGTGGTTCGGTTGGGTCGCGCCGAATGGGTTGGTGCCCCCGTGGTCGAGGGAACGGCGACCTATCTTGCCCTGCCGGACGGACAGACACGCGCCATCCGGTTCTCGGACAGCCTGCGCCCGGGCGCGGCCGAGACCGTTGCCGATTTGCGCGCAGGCGGCCATCGCGTCATTCTTCTGTCGGGTGACGCCGAGGCACCCGTGCGACGCATGGCGGAATCGTTGGGAATCCCGGAATGGTCCGCGGGCCAGAGCCCCCATGACAAGGCCGAGCGCATCGCGCGACTTCAAGCCGAGGGAGCGCGCGTCCTGATGGTCGGCGACGGGTTGAACGACACGGTCGCGCTGGCCTCGGCGCATGTCTCGATCTCGCCGGCGAATGCTCTGGACGCGGCGCGGGTCGCCTCCGACATCGTCGTTCTGGGTCAGGACCTGGGCCCTCTGGCCATGGCGATACGCCTGGCGCGACTTGCGCGCAGGCGGATCGTTGAAAACTTCGGGCTGGCTTTGGCCTACAACGTGATCGCCATTCCCGTTGCACTGGCAGGTCTGGCCACGCCCCTGATCGCGGCGCTGGCAATGTCGGCGTCTTCGATCACCGTGTCGCTGAACGCCTTGCGCCTGAAATGAGGACCGACCGATGGAAATGCTTGTTTTTCTGATCCCGGTGTCGTTGTTTCTGGGCGGGCTTGGTCTGGTCGGCTTTCTGTGGACGCTGAAGAGCCGCCAATACGACGACCCCGACGGCGACGCCCACCGCATCCTGTCCAGTGAATGGGACGATCATCCCAAGCCCTGATGGTCATCACGGGCTTGGCAGCCTACGGCCCCTGAACGTCGCATTCCACCGCACGTGCCTGAAGGCGAAGGCAGGCCAGTTCGGCCATGTCGCGGGTCAGGCCGACGAACTGCGCTTCGTATCCGCCGCTGCGCTTCACGACCTTGCGCAGGGATTCGTCCAGTGTCGCGGTTTCGGTCAACGCGATCTGCAGCAAGCGACGTTCGGCCTCATAACTGCTTGGGAAGCGGCCGACAGAGACGGCCCATTCCCGCCCCCCCGAGGTCGAGACGCGGGTGACCACCTCCAGCGGCACGTCCTGATCCCGTGAAGCCGGGGAAGCAGAGCTGACGAGAACAACCTGTTCTGGCCTGATCCGAAGCGGGGCAGGCCGCGACGGGGCGATTGGCTGGACCCGCACCTCCGTTGCGACCGGTTCGGCCTGTGGTTCGATCGTGGCGATGACCGTCTCGGCTGGCGCGGACGCGTCGGGCTCTTCCGTGACCGCAGAGGCAAGGGTTGTGGGCTCGGGCGCGGTGTCCGGTTCGGCTGGCGCGGCCTTGGTGGCTTCGGCAACCTCGACCGGCTGTTCAGTGCCGGGCGCTGTTTGTGCGGCCATCCTGAAGGGTGAAGGCCGCGGGCGCAGCGAGCTTTCCGGCGCCTTTGCATCGGCGAGCGCAAGCGCAACCGCCTGCGCCACCGGATCGGCCGGATCTTCCGGCGTTTCGGGGCTGATCTCGGCATTCGGTTCGGCCAGCGCGGCCAGCGTTTCAGGCTGCGGCGCGGTTTCCTGAATGAAGCCGGGTTCGGGATCGGCCGTGGCCGGAGCGGCGGCAGCCATCTCGATCGTCTGGGCGGGCAGGGTTTCGGGCTCGGCCGGTTCCTCGGTCCGGGCCAGCGCTTCTTCGGGTTCCGGTGGGTCCTGCGCCTCGGTCAGCACGGCTTCGATCGTGTCTTGCATGGCCAAGAGCAGCTCTTCGGTTTCCGGCGCCGTCTCGGGGCCGGGCCGGGGGCGCGGGCGGGGGCTGACCTTGACGGCGGTATTCAGCCGGATGACCTTGCCTGCGGGCAAGGTTTTCGTGCCCGGCCGTGCCTCGGCCACCACCATGACGTCGTCGTCGACCTTGCCGGAATAGGGCGGTCGCGGCGGCTTTTGCACAGCAACCCGGTTGGGCGAGCGCGCGAAGCCAAGATCCATGAGCTCGGCCACCCGCGCATTTCGCGATGCCACCGACTTGCCGCCGAAGACCGTGACGATCACGCGCTTGCTGCCCCGCTGGGCCGAGGCGGTCAGGTTGAAACCGGCGGCCGAGGTGTAGCCCGTCTTGATTCCGTCGGCGCCCTTGTAGCTGGCCAGGAAACGACGGTTCGTGTGATAGACGCGGGCAATCCCCGCATCGGCCGAGGTGCGCGAGAACAGGTTGTAATACTGGGGATAGTCGTAGAACAGGTGACGCCCCAGGATCGTCATGTCGTGGGCGGTGGACAAATGGCCCTTCGCGGTCAGGCCGTTCGCGTTGACAAAGTTGGTGCGCGTCATGCCCATCGCCTTTGCCATGCGGTTCATGCGACGGGCAAAGGCCGGTTCGCTGCCTTCGATCGCTTCGGCGATCGCCGTGGCCGCGTCATTGGCAGACTTGATCGCCGCCGCGCGGATCAGGTACCGCAAGGCGATTTGCTGCCCTGGACGAAGCCCAAGCTTGGAAGGGGGCTGCGAGGCGGCGTGGCGCGAGATGGTCACCTTGGTATCAAGCGTGATCTCGCCATGCTCGATCGCCTCGAAGGCGATATAGAGCGTCATCATCTTGGTCAGAGAGGCGGGGTGCAGACGCGTGTTCGCGTTCTCCTGGTGCAGGACCTCGCCGGTGCGGGCATCAATCACGTAATCCGCATAAGGCGCCGCGAGCGCCGCCAGCGGCATTGCCAATTGCACGACGATCAGGACCACCGCCCAAACGGTCCATCGCGTGCACTGCCCAAAACAAGCAGATACCCGTCCCATAATTCCTGCCTCGTTCCCCGGATCATTGCCGGGATTTTTGTGATTTACCCAAGGCTAGCACGGCTTTGGCAATCGGAAAACCTTAATGTGTCCGGGTGGTTGTGGCGGTTTCCTGACATGCGGGCTTGTCTGCCGATATGTTGTATGGCCAAGATCACGCTTAACCAGATATGGGCAGCGGGGGGTGCAAGAGGTCGGGCAATTGCCCCAGATGCGACAATTCACGGAACCTGGGGTGATCGCGTGGCGGGTCGGCCCGTTCCAGTTCCCAGGTCAGGTCATGCGGCACATGCACGCCCCAGCCACCGAACTGGAGCACGGGAATGACGTCGGATTTCAATGAATTGCCGATCATGGCCGCGCGTTCGGGGCGAATCGCATGGCGCGCGAAAAGACGTGAATAGATGTCGGCGGTCTTTTCCGAAACGACCTCGACCGCATCGAAATACTCGCCCAGCCCGGATTGGGCCAGTTTGCGCTCCTGGTCCAGCAGGTCGCCCTTGGTGATCAGCATGATACGGAAGCTACCGTGCAGGGCGGCCAGTGTCTCGCGCGCATGTGGAAGCAGCTCGATCGGATGGGCGAGCATTTCGCGCCCGGCGTCGATGAGCTCGCGGATGACCCGTGCGGGAACGCGGTCTTCGGTCACTTCCAGCGCGGTTTCGATCATCGACAGCGTGAATCCCTTGACGCCGAAGCCATAGCGCCCAAGATTGCGTCTTTCGGCCGCCAGAAGCCGTTCGGCCAGGTGATCGGGGTCCGCATGGTCGGCCAGCAGCCTGAAGAAACGCTGCTGGGTCAGGCGGAAAAAGCGTTCGTTGTGCCAAAGCGTGTCGTCGGCATCGAAGGCGACAGTGTCGACATCAAGCATATTTCGTCTCGATCCGCCATGAAACCGCGCGATCGAACCGGGTCGTGAAAGCTTCGGTGGCCCCAAGGCTTTCATCGCGCGCGTCAGACGCTATATAAGGAACCTGAAATTTTTCGACGGCCAGAGTCGCAAACGGCGGCGCCTGCCGTCAAGCCGCAGCGCAGGGAGACATTCGTGTCAGTCAAGGACGCGCTCAGGATCGGGCCGGTCACAATGTCGGGTGGCGAGGACGGCGACAGCGAGTCGTCCGTCGTCACGAAAACGCGCCCCAAGACCCAGCGCCCGCCATTGTACAAGGTGATCCTGCTGAACGACGATTACACGCCGATGGAATTCGTCGTCCACGTGCTGGAACGCTTCTTCCACATGAGCCACGCCCAGGCCTTCGAGGTCATGTTGACGGTCCACAAGAAGGGGCTGGCAGTCGTGGGCGTGTTTTCTTACGAGGTGGCCGAAACCAAGGTTGCCCAGGTGATGGACTTTGCCCGGCGGCATCAGCATCCGCTGCAATGCACGATGGAACGGGAATAGGGCAGAGAGCCCCGACATGACACATCCCAGAATTTCGCTTGCGCTTGGCGCGCCGGGGGCCTTGCCCGAACAGGGCAGGGTGCTTGTGATCGGCGCCCGCGGGCAGGACGATCTGTCTGCCCTGCCGCGCGACCGTAGCGTCGTCGTGCAGGGATTTCGTCCGGATCATGATGCCCTTGTGACGCGCGGCTGGAACGTCGTCACCCGTATGGACGAGGCGGGCGAGAATTTCGCCGCTGCCCTGGTTCTGCTGCCGCGCTCGCGCGAGCAGGGGCGCGCATGGCTGGCCGAGGCAGTGGCGCGCGTACGCCCCGGCGGCCCCGTGTGGGTGGACGGGCAGAAGACCGACGGTATCGAGACGATGCAGAAGGAGTTGCGCGCGCGCGCGAAGCTGGGAGATGTCCTGGCGAAGGCGCATGGCCGCATCCTTCGTATCCAGGCTGACGCGGGCGAAGGTTTCCAGGACTGGGGCGCGCGGGATCTGGAACCCGCGCCGGGCTTCGTGACACGGCCGGGGGTGTTTTCGGCCGATCGGATCGACCGGGGGTCGGTGGCCCTGGCACAGGCCTTGCCCGAAACCTTGCGCGGCGTGGTGGCCGATCTGGGCGCGGGCTGGGGCTGGCTGGCGTCTCGGATTCTCGAACGCCCGGACGTGGACGAGCTGCACCTGGTCGAGGCGGATACGACGGCGCTGGATTGCGCGCGCCGAAATGTCATGGACGACAGGGCGCGTTTCCACTGGGCCGACGTTGCCACCTTTGTGCCCGAGCGGCCATTCGATGTGATCGTGACCAATCCCCCGTTCCATGTGGGGCGCGACGCGGACCCATCGCTGGGCGCCGTCTTCATCGAGGCGGCTGCAAGGATGCTGACCCCTGGTGGGCGCCTGTTCATGGTGGCCAATCGGCACCTGCCCTATGAACCCGTTCTGGCGCGCCTGTTCCGCGACGTCCGGGAACTGGATGGGGTGCCGGGTTTCAAGATCATCTGTGCCGCGCGCCCGATCGTGCAGACCGGCCGGTCCGGCGCGGCGGCAAGACGCTGAACAGCTCTGTGCAACAATTCGGACAGGATGCCATGACACTTTCCATATCGGGCAAGACCGCCATCGTGACCGGCGCTTCCTGCGGCGTCGGGCGGGCGATCGCCCGGCATTTCGTGGACCGCGGCGCCAAGGTCATGTTCGCCGATTATGACGAGGCGCGGCTGAAGGACGAAATCGGCGCCGATGCTGATGACGATGGCGGTTCGATCCGGTGGTTCGCGGGCGATCTGGACAAGAAGCTGGCGATCGCGAACCTGCTGTCCGCCACGATCGACGCGTTCGATCGGATCGACATCGTCGTGAATGCCAGCCGGAAGATCCAGACATCGGACCCGCTGGACCCGGACGATCCGGCGCTGGACATCATGATGCAGCGGAACCTGTTCTCGGCGCTCAAGCTGGGCCAGATGGCCGCGCGCAGGATGATTGCACAGGCAGAAAAGGACGGGCGCGAGGACGGTCCGATCGGGTCGATCATCAACATCACCACGCTTGCCGCGCGACATGCCCATCCCCAGCTTCTGGCCTGCTCGATCGCCGAGGCCGCGCTGGAACAGGCGACGCGGAGCCTGGCCGTGGCGCTTGCCGGGCATCGCATACGCGTCAATGGGATCGCCATCGGCAGCATCATGAGCGCAAGCCTGCAAAGCTGTCTGAAGGACAATCCCGACTGGCGCGAGATCATCGAGGACGGAACGCCGATGGGCCGGATCGGCTCGGCTTCCGAACTGGCGCATGCGGCGCAATTCCTTGCCTCGGACGGGGCGGGATTCGTCACCGGCCAGATCCTGGCGGTGGATGGCGGGCGTGGCCTGATCGATGCGGTGTCCGTTCCGGCCTATTGATCCTGCGGATGGCGCAGGCGGCACTCGGCGATCGCTTCGGCGACGGCCGGCGCAAGGGCGGCTCGGCGGTTGCGCAATCCTTCGAGCTTTCTCTGTTCGGCTTCTGGGTCGATGGCAATGGGGCGGCGGACCGTATCCCAGACGGGCTCAAGGCACATGCGATGCACCGGTTTTGGCGGATCGCCTATCAGGTCGGTGCAGATCTGCCATTCGTGGCGGATGATCTCGCGGGTTTCATAGCCATAGCCTCGGGCCAGATTGGCCTCGGTTTCGGCGATCAGGGCGTCAAGCCTGCGCAGCTCGGCCGAAACGTTGCGGATGCACCTTTCCTGGGGCGTGCCGCAAGCTGACAGCGCCAGGACGAGCATCAGGGCCAGGGGCGTTGGGCGCATGGGGCCGGGTCCATTCGTCGGGATGGTGCAAGTCTAGCCCCCTGGCCCGTCTGCGGCAATTGCGTTGCTGGCGGTAGGGGGCGCGAGGTGATAGCCAGACACAGTGAAGTGACAAGAGGTTGGGCATGACCGACATGATGGAGGCGGAACGCCAGCGGGCATCGGACTGGTTCCGCCAATTGCGCGACGAGATCGTGGCGGCCTTCGAGGCGCTGGAAGATGAGCTTGACGTCGGCCCCGGTGGCGATCGCGCCCCGGGCCGCTTCGACGTTTCGGAAACCCGCCGTCGTGGCAGCGACGACGAGGACGCCGGGGGCGGTCTGATGAGCGTCATGCGTGGCGGACGTGTCTTCGAGAAGGTCGGGGTGAACGTTTCGACCGTTCATGGTCGGCTTGGAGAACGTGCACAGGCGGCGATGGCGGCGCGTGGAATTCCCGGAATGGACGAGGATCCGCGTTTCTGGGCCAGCGGCATCAGCCTGGTTGCGCATATGCAAAATCCGCATGTTCCCGCAGTTCACATGAACACCCGCATGTTCTGGACACCGCGGGCATGGTGGTTCGGCGGGGGCGCGGATCTGAACCCCTGTATCGAATATCCCGAGGATACCCGGCATTTCCACGCGACGCTGAAGGCCGCCTGCGACGCGCATGACGCGGAATACTACCCGCGTTTCAAGGCCTGGGCGGACGAATATTTCTTCATTCCGCATCGGGGGCGTGCCAGGGGCGTTGGCGGGATATTCTATGACGATCTGAATACCGGAGACTGGGAGGCAGACTTTGCCTTTACGCAGGATGTCGGGCGCGCCTTCTTGCCGGCCTTCCTGCCGCTGGTCCGGCGACGCGCCGCCATTGCGGCCTTCGAGGCCGACCGGGAGGCGCAACTGGTGCACCGCGGTCTGTATGCGGAATACAATCTGGTTTACGACCGTGGTACGAAATTCGGGCTGGAGTCCGGGCATGATGCCAATGCCGTCCTGATGAGCCTGCCGCCCTTGGCGAAGTGGATCTAGGGCGATGGGCGATCTTCAGGCGGGTTCGATGCTGGCATTCATCGTCACGTCGATCGTGATCGAGCTGACGCCGGGCCCGAACATGGGCTGGCTGGCCATCGTGGCCGCGGGCGAGGGGCGTCGCCTGGGCTATGCCGCCGTGGCAGGGGTCGCCCTGGGCCTGTCGATCGTGGGGCTTGGCGCGGCTTTCGGGCTTGCGGCGCTGATCACGGCTTCGCCCATCCTGTACGAGATGCTGCGATGGGGCGGGGTGGCGTTTCTGCTGTATCTGGCATGGGAGGGGTGGCAACGGGATGACCGGGCCGAAGAGCCCTTGCCCGACAGTGCCCGGACCATTCTGTATTTTCGCAGAGGTCTGATCGCGAACCTGCTGAACCCCAAGGCCGCGATGTTCTTCATAGCGGTTCTGCCCGGGTTCGTGCCGCCGCAGGGATCCGTTCTGGCAGCGACGGTGATGCTGTCGATGATTTACGTCGCTGTCGCGACTGCAATTCATGCCGCCATCGTGACCTTGGCCGGCGCGGCGCGTCCGTTGCTGGAGAACCCCGATAAGCGGTTGGTCGTGCGGCGCGTGCTGGCAATCCTTCTGGCCGTGATTGCCGTCTGGTTCGCGTGGAGCACGGGACGCGCCGATGGCTGAGCAGGCGTTGTCGTTGCTTGGAAGTTGCGCTAGTTCGCGACGACAAACCCGGAGGCACACATGAAGCCTGAAGAGTGCCAGACGATGGCCGATGTCAGGGCCGAGATCGACAAGCTGGACGCAGAATTGGTGCGCCTGCTGGCCCGCCGTGTCCGCTATATCGACCGCGCGGCAGAGCTGAAGCCCGCTCTGGGATGGCCTGCCCGGATCGATGCGCGTGTCGAAGAGGTGGTCCGCAATGTGCGAGCGAAAGCGGTTCAAGAGAGCCTGGATGCGGAGCTTGTCGAATCGATCTGGCGCCGCCTGATTGATTGGTCCATCGCTCGCGAGGAAGATGCGATGGCTCGTGGGGCGGAAGGCAAGCCGCCGCGCTGACAGAGGGTCGAGTCGAGAAAACGGGCTCTCGGGAAGGGCGCGGTGCGGACCTGCGACCGCCGAGGCCCGCGCTGACCCGCAACTGCCACTGCGCCAGAATCGGGCACGATCGCGGCAGGAGCAAACGGCATCGTTTCCGTCACTGCGGCCCGCTGGGCGCATCGTGGGGCCTGCCTTCAGCCTGACTGACCTTGTGATGGACCGGCTGTTCGGTGCCAACAGCGCGGCTGGACTGTCACACCTGGCAGTTCAAAAGGCACCGAAGTGTATCGCGAAAACGAAATCCTGACTCTTGCGCTGTTGCGCCCTTCGCTCGCCAGGGTTGGTCAACCAGCGACGCTTCGCTTGGCGAGGTGTTCAATGATGACCCGACAGGGCATTCCACCGCTCGGGTCGGTTCGGTCATGCGGCCGACTGCCATCCACGCCCGAAAGCCGCGCGCCTGTAGTCAGAAAGATTCCGGGCAGGTGGTGTCTGGCTGCGGCAGTGAGGCGCTCGGTCACAGGCCGGAGAGCTGGCCTGAAGCGGGTCCCCGAGACGCTGCCGTCCACGCCTCTGTCGATGAGATGCCCGTGGATCCGGCTGTCCCTCGCCATGTCTCCACGAATCGGCCCTGACAGGCGCGGCCGCAGGCAGGACAACGACCCCGAGCACCGGCCCGCACGACCCGTTACCGAAGCGATTTCTGGAGCAAAAGCTGGAGCAAAACTGTAGCAAACACGACCTGGAGCGGACGTAGTTTCGCCCAAACAAGTGCTTTTGAGGGATATTATATGGAGAATTGGTGGAGCCAAGGGGAGTCGAACCCCTGACCTCTTGAATGCCATTCAAGCGCTCTCCCAACTGAGCTATGGCCCCACCGAGGTCTCGGACGTTGCCGCCCGTGTGAGCCGCGATATAGGCAAGCTTGGCGAGGGGTGCAAGCGGAAAATTTCGCTTTTTTCCACGAAACCGCTCGGCTGGAATTCGTGTCGATCCGCTTGGCAGCGGATCGCAAAGGAAAAGGGGCGCGGCATTGCCGCGCCCCCTGCCTGCAAATGTGCACGGGCTGCTGCTGTCAACTGTCCTCGTCGTCATCGGCGACGTCTGCGATCTCGTCCAGCGAGACCGTGTCATCGTCGTCGTCTTCCAGCAGATCATCGTCCAGATCCGCATCGCCGGCATCGGCGTCCAGATCCTCGGTATCCAGATCCGTATCCAGATCGTCGTCCTTCAGCGCGGTCTGATCGGTGACCACCGTCCGGCCCGAACCGCTCAGCAGATCTTCCAGCGTGAAGCTTTGGCCGCATTCCGGGCAGGTCATCGGATCGCGGCCCAGGTCATAGAATTTGCTGCCGCAATGCGGGCAAAGGCGCTTGACGCCCCATTCGTCCTTGGCCATGGAACACTCCTTCCGTGCACGTCTGTTCGAGAGTCGATGCCAACTGCCACAACGTGGGCAGGCTGTCAAAGGCTTTTGGCGTGGGCCGCGACCGGGGCTTTCCCATTCCGGCCGAAACGGTAATCTTGGCGCAAAGGCGGCACCATGACACGACACATCCTTCCCGGCGATCCCCCGATCACGATCACCTTGCGCAAATCCGCACGCGCAAGGCGCTACAGCCTGCGTGTCAGCCGCCTTGATGGCCGCGTGACCTTGTCGGTGCCTGCGCTGGGAACGGATCAAGAGGCGATCGACTTCGCCCGGCAGAAAGAGCCATGGTTGCGCCGGGTGCTGCAGCAGGCGGGGGAAGGTCGCCCGGTCGTCATCGGCGGATCGCTGCCGTTTGAAGGCCGGCAGCTGATCGTTGCCGAAGGGGCAATGCGCGCGCCGGTCGTCATGGATGACAAGATCCTGCTGCCGTCAGGAGCGCGGCCCGGCCCGGTCCTGAAGGCTTTCCTGAAGGCGTCAGCGCGTGAGCGTCTGTGGTCTGCCAGCCACGATTTCGCATCCCGCCTGGGGCGCGAATTCAGCCGCATCACGTTGCGCGATACCCGGTCGCGTTGGGGGTCCTGCACATCGGACGGGCGATTGATGTATTCTTGGCGTCTTGTCATGGCGCCCTTGCCGGTCTTGCGCTATGTCGCCGCGCATGAGGTCGCGCATCTCGTCCACATGGACCACTCGCCCCGCTTCTGGTCGGTCGTTGCCGAACTGATGCCCGACTATGCCGAGCACCGCGCCTGGCTGAAGCAGAACGGCGGCGCATTGCTTCTTGTGGATTTCGGCGCATGAACATGCCAGGCGCGGCGCGGCGTTGACGCTGGCGCCGGATTTGTGATCACTGCTGCCATGCAGACTCAAACCCGCCCCACGGATATTGCCCAGGTGGCCCATGACCGCATCTACCGGTCGTTGCGCCAGAAGATCATGCATGGCGAGCTGGCCCCGGGGCAGGCGCTGACATTGCGCGGACTTGCCAATACCTATGGCGTATCGATGACGCCGGTGCGCGAGGCGCTGCGAAGGCTCGCGGCCGAAGGCGCGCTGACCCTTTCGGCCTCGGGCCGGGTCACGACGCCGGAACTTTCGCCCGAGCGGATCGAGGAGCTTGCCGCCCTGCGTGCCCTGATCGAGACCGAGCTTGCCAGCCGCGCCCTGCCGCGCGCGCATCTGGCACTGATTGAACGGCTGCAGTCGATCAATTCGGCCAATGCCGAGGCCGCGGTCAAGGGCGATGCCGTAGGCTATATACGGACCAACCTGGAGTTTCACCGAACGCTGTATCTGCGCGCGCAGGCCCCGGCGATGCTGGCGATTGCCGAAACCGTATGGCTGCAGCTTGGCCCGACGATGCGCGCGGTCTATGCGCGGCTGACCCGGACCGAGGCGCCGCGCCATCACCGCATGATCATCGCCGCGCTCAAGGCCGGGGATGAACCCGCGCTGCGGCTTGCGGTGCGCACCGACGTGACGCACGGCCTGCGACACCTGACCCAGTAGCGGCTCGCCCCGCTTGCCTTTTCGTTTCATGAGCAGGGCCGTTCGGGCCCGGGGCGAGGGCCTTCTGGCATCCCAATTCTTGTGTCTTCCCACGCCGCCGGCGTCCGGGCCGTTTCGTGTCTGGTTGGTTTGGGGGGTGCATCGTCCCGGCATATATGACCGCCGGATTCCCAAGCGGGTGCGCGAATGCCTGGGCATCGTGTCGATCTTGTCCATTGGCCTGCATCTGTGGGGCCAGCGCCGTGCAGTTGCCGGCTGTTTTCGGCATGCACGGTTCGCGCTGATCATGCTGCAATCAACATCCCGGCGCGTGGATCACTTTCCTTTGTTCCCAAGCATACCCGCCTGAGGTGCTCGCCGGGCCAAGGCCTGTTGTCGGCAGCGCCAGAACTTGGCAGGGTTCATCCTCCGGCCAAGGGCGGAATGGCCGGTTCTGAACTTGCAAGCCTGTTGCGCACGCCTGTGTCGCAGGACCGAAAAAGGGCGCCCGGCGGGGCGCCCCTTCACGTCTTCCGGCGATCCCGATCAGGCGTGGATCGCGCCATCGCCACAGGCCAGGGCGGCTTCGCGCACAGCCTCTGAATAGGTCGGATGGGCGTGGCAGGTCAGCGCGATATCCTCGGCCGAGGCGCCAAATTCCATGGCGACGCAGATCTCGTGAATCAAATCGCCAGCCGCGGGCCCGATGATATGGGCGCCAAGGATCCGATCGGTTTCCTTGTCGGCAAGGATCTTGACGAATCCTTCGCCCTGGAACACGGCCTTGGCGCGTCCGTTGCCCATGAAGCTGAACTTGCCCACCTTGTAGGCGCGCCCCTCTTCCTTCAGCTGCTGTTCAGTCTTGCCGACGGCGGCGACCTCGGGCGTGGTATAGATCACCGACGGGATGACACCATAATTGACATGCCCGTGGCGGCCGGCAATGACCTCGGCCACGGCCATGCCTTCGTCCTCGGCCTTGTGGGCCAGCATCGGCCCCTTGACGGCATCGCCGATCGCATAGATCCCCGGCACATTGGTGCGCCAGTGATCGTCGATGCGGATCTGGCCGCGCGGCTCCATCTCGACGCCCAGCGACTCGAGCCCAAGCCCCGCGGTGAAGGGACGCCGGCCGGTGGCAACCAGCACGCAGTCAGCCTCGAGCGTGGCCTCGCTGTCGTCCTTGCGCAGCTTGTAGGTGACGCTGGCCTTGCCCTTCGCCGCCTTGGTCTCCTGCACGGCTGCGCCAAGCACGAAGTCCAGCCCCTGCTTGGACAGGATGCGCTGGAACGTGCGCTGAACCTCGGTATCCATTCCGGGCGTGATGTGGTCGAGATACTCGACCACGGTCACCTTCGTGCCCAGCCGGGCATAGACCGAGCCAAGTTCCAGCCCGATCACGCCCGCGCCGATCACGATCATCGACTTCGGCACCTTGGGCAGGGCCAGCGCGCCCGTGGAATCGACGATCACCCCGCCATCGTTGTCGACCGTGACGCCCGGTAGGCTGGACGGTTCCGACCCGCTGGCGATGACGATGTTCTTCGCGCCGTGGATCTCGTCCCCGACCTTGACCTTGCCGGGTTCCGGGATCGAGCCCCAGCCCTTCAGCCAGGTGATCTTGTTCTTCTTGAACAGGAACTCGATGCCCTTGGTGTTCTGGCCGATCACGTCGTCCTTGTAGGCCAGCATCTGTTTCCAGTCGACCTTGGGCTTGGCCACGGTCAGACCCATCTTTGCGAAATTGTGCTCGGCCTCGTGCAGCGAATGCGAGGCATGCAGCAGCGCCTTGGACGGGATGCAGCCGACATTCAGACAGGTGCCGCCCAGGGTGTCGCGTCCTTCGACGACGGCCGTCTTCAGCCCGAGCTGCGCACAGCGAATGGCGCAGACATAGCCACCGGGGCCCGCACCGATGACGATGACGTCGAACTCTGCCATGGAATTCTCCTTCGTGGTGGTGTGTGGCGCGGGGTCTCAGGCCGCCAGCGCAACAAGATAAAGGAATACAGTGGCGGCAAATCCTGCCAGCCACAGCAAGGTGCGCAAGCCTATGATGCCAAATCCATAGGCGGGAACATACAGGACCCGTGCCAGCAGAAAGGCCTTGGCCGCCGTCAGCGTCCCCGGCGTAAAGGCGTCTTTCGCTGCAAGGATCAGGATCGCGGGCGCAAACAGCGTCATTGCGGTGATCGAGTTGCTCAGCGCGCGATCCAGCCGGCCGGTGATGCCGCGCAGGCTGCGCTGTTCGTCGCGCGATGACAGCAGATAGCCCATGCCAAGCTGGCTCATCATCCCGGACACCTTCAGGATCAGGACCAACGCGGTGTACAGGCCGTATAGCGCAAGGATGTTCAGTTCACTGGACATTGGCATTCCTTCCTGCGTGGCATTAGCCGGCGGCAAGCCATTGCCGGCATGTCGGCGTGGCCCGGACCACAGGTCCGGGCCGCCTTGTTGTCAAAGATCCATCAACAGACGACGCGGGTCTTCCAGGGCTTCCTTCACACGGACAAGGAAGGTCACCGCGCCCTTGCCGTCCACGATCCGGTGGTCATAGGACAGCGCAAGATACATCATCGGACGGATCACGATCTGGCCATTCACCACGACCGGACGCTCTTGAATCTTGTGCATGCCCAGGATGCCGGACTGCGGGGGATTCAGGATCGGCGAGGACATGAGCGAGCCATAGACTCCGCCATTCGAGATGGTGAAGCTGCCGCCCTGCATCTCGGCCATGGTCAGCTTGCCCTCGCGGGCGCGCTTGCCCAGCTCGGCGATCTTCTTTTCGATCTCGGCAAAGGAAAGCCGATCGGCATCGCGCACGACGGGAACCACCAGGCCCTGCGGCGTGCCCACGGCCACGCCCATGTGGACATAATGCTTGTAGACGATGTCGTTGCCGTCGATCTCGGCATTGACCTCGGGCACTTCCTTCAGCGCATGGCAGCAGGCCTTCACGAAGAAGGACATGAAGCCAAGCTTGACGCCGTGCTTCTTCTCGAACGCTTCCTTGTAGGAGTTGCGCAGGTCCATGATGCCCGACATGTCCACCTCGTTGTAGGTGGTCAGGATCGCGGCGGTGTTCTGCGCATCCTTCAGGCGGCGGGCGATGGTCGCGCGCAGACGGGTCATGCGCACGCGTTCCTCGCGGGCGGCGTCCTCGGCCGGGACGGGCGCGCGCGGGGCAGGGGCCGGTTCAACGGGGCGCGGCGCGGCAGAGGCAGCGGCAGCCGCGCGGGCGACGTCTTCCTTCATGATGCGGCCGTCGCGGCCCGTGCCCTGAACCTGATCGGGCGACAGCCCGGCCTCGGCCATGGCCTTTTTCGCCGAGGGCGCGTGCTCGACATCCTTGCCCGCGGCAGCCGGCGTGGGCGCGGGCTCTTCCGTCGCTGCCGCCGGGGCGGTTGCAGCGGCGCCCGCCGCCCCCTCGACGATGACGGCCAGGCGGGCCTTGGCATCGACCGTGGTGCCTTCCGGCGCAAGGATCTCGGCCAGGACACCGGACGTGGGCGCGGGAACCTCGACCGATACCTTGTCGGTTTCCAGCTCGCACAGCATTTCGTCGGCCGCGACAGGGTCGCCGACCTTTTTGAACCAGGTTGCGACGGTCGCCTCGGTCACGCTTTCGCCAAGCGTCGGCACCATCACGTCAACTTTTTTCTCGGCCATGTTGCTCTCTTCGGCTTGCGGGGCGGTCTGCGCGCCCTTTTTCGGGGTCATCTCTTCGGGGCCGGCATTGCCCTCTTCGGCGATCACGGCCAGTAGCGCGCCGGTGGCGACCGTCTCGCCCTCGGGCACCACGATCTCGGCCAGGCGGCCGGCTGCGGGGCTGGGGACCTCGACGGTGACCTTGTCGGTTTCCAGCTCGCACAGCATCTCGTCGGCGGCCACCATGTCCCCGGGTTTCTTGAACCAGGTCGCGACGGTCGCCTCGGTCACGCTTTCGCCCAGCGTGGGCACTTTGACTTCGACACTCATCAGGCTTTGCCTCCGATCGTCAGCGCCTCGTCAACCAAGGCGTCCTGTTCCTGCTTGTGCTTGCTGGCCAGACCGGTTGCCGGCGATGCCGAGGCATGGCGGCCGACATAGACCGGGCGCTTGACCTTGCTGCCGATGCGGTTCAGCACCCATTCGATATTCGGCTCGACGAAGAACCAGGCGCCCTGGTTCTTGGGCTCTTCCTGGCACCAGATCACATCGGCGTTCGGGAAGCGCGACAGCTCCTTCATCATCGACTGGGCCGGGAACGGATAGAACTGCTCGAGCCGCAGCAGATAGATGTCGTTCAGCCCGCGCTTGTCGCGTTCGGCCAGAAGGTCGAAATAGACCTTGCCCGAGCACAGCACGACGCGGCGGATCTTTTCGTCCGGAGCCAGTTCCAGGTCCGAATGGCCCTTTTCGGCATCGTCCCAGAGAACCCGATGGAAGGTCGAGCCCGTCGTGAAGTCTTCGGCATCGCTGATGCACATCGGATGGCGCAGCAGCGACTTCGGCGTCATCAGGATCAGCGGCTTGCGGAACGTGCGGTGCAGCTGCCGGCGCAGGATGTGGAAATAGTTCGCCGGCGTCGTGCAATTGGCCACGATCCAGTTGTCCTGAGCGCAAAGCTGCAGGAACCGCTCCAGCCGGGCCGAGCTGTGTTCGGGACCCTGTCCTTCATAGCCGTGCGGCAACAGGCAGACCAGGCCCGACATGCGCAGCCATTTCGATTCGCCCGAGGAAATGAACTGGTCGAACATGATCTGCGCGCCGTTGGCGAAATCGCCGAACTGGGCTTCCCACATGACCAGTGCCTTCGGCTCGGCCAGCGAATAGCCATATTCGAAGCCAAGCACCGCGTATTCCGACAGCATCGAGTCGATGACCTCGAAGCGGCTCTGGCCCGGCCGGATATGGTTCAGCGGATAATACCGTTCCTCGGTCGTCTGATCGACATAGGCCGCATGGCGCTGGCTGAACGTGCCCCGGGTGCTGTCCTGGCCCGAAAGGCGGACCGGGAAGCCTTCGACCAGCAGCGAGCCAAAGGCCAGCGCCTCGGCCGTGGCCCAGTCGAATCCCTTGCCGGTTTCGAACATGCGGGCCTTGTTGTCGATGATCCGCGCCACGGTCTTGTGAAGGTCAAAGCCCTCGGGAACGGTCGTGATCGCCTTGCCGACCGCCTGCATGACCTCGGGCGTGATCGCGGTATTGCCCGGCGTGTATTCCTTGCCCTCGCGATCCAGTCCGGACCAGCGGCCGTCCAGCCAGTCGGCCTTGTTCGGCTTGTAGGTCTTGGCCGCTTCGAATTCCTCGTTCAGATGGGCCTGGAACGCGGCCTTGAGATCCTCGATCTCGCCCTCGGGGATCAGGCCGTCCTTGACCAGCCGTTCGGTGTACAGCTGCAGCGTCGTCTTGTGCGCCTTGATCCGCTTGTACATCACCGGGTTGGTGAACATCGGCTCATCGCCTTCGTTGTGACCGAAGCGGCGATAGCAGAACATGTCGATCACCACGTCCTTGCCGAATTTCTGGCGGAACTCGGTGGCGACCTTGGCGGCATGTACGACAGCCTCGGGGTCGTCGCCGTTCACATGGAAGATCGGCGCCTCGACCATCAGGGCGATGTCGGTCGGATAGGGCGACGAGCGCGAGAAATGCGGCGCGGTGGTGAAGCCGATCTGGTTGTTGACCACGATGTGGATCGTGCCGCCGGTGCGGTGACCACGCAGCCCCGACAGGCCAAAGCACTCGGCCACGACGCCCTGGCCGGCAAATGCCGCGTCCCCATGCAGCAGCACGGGCAGAACCGCCCGGCGCTCGGTATCGCCGTGCTGGTCCTGCTTGGCCCGCGCCTTGCCCAGGACGACCGGGTTCACGGCTTCCAGGTGGCTGGGGTTCGCCGTCAGCGACAGGTGCACCTTGTTGCCGTCGAATTCTCGGTCGGAACTGGCGCCCAGATGGTATTTGACGTCGCCCGAACCATCGACATCCTCGGGCTTGAAGCTGCCGCCCTGGAATTCGTTGAAGATCGCGCGATAGGGCTTGCCCATCACGTTGGCCAGGATGTTCAGGCGCCCGCGATGCGGCATGCCGATGACGATTTCCTTGACCCCCAGCGCGCCGCCGCGCTTGATGATCTGCTCCATCGCCGGGATCAGCGCCTCGCCACCGTCAAGGCCGAAGCGCTTGGTTCCCATGTACTTGACATGCAGGAACTTCTCGAAGCCCTCGGCCTCGACCAGCTTGTTCAGGATCGCCCGGCGCCCTTCGCGGGTAAAGGTGATTTCCTTGCCGTAGCCCTCGATCCGCTCTTTCAGCCAGGCAGCCTGCTCAGGGTCGGAAATGTGCATGAATTGCAGCGCGAACGTGCCGCAATAGGTGCGCTTCACGATGTCCAGGATCTGGCGCATCGTGGCGTGTTCCAGCCCCAGCACCTTGTCCAGGAAGATCGGCCGGTCCATGTCGGCTTCGGTAAAGCCATAGGTCCTGGGATCAAGTTCGGGGTGCAGCGTCTTGTCCCGCATTCCCAGCGGATCGAGATCGGCGATCAGGTGGCCGCGGATCCGATAGGCGCGGATCAGCATCAGGGCGCGGATCGAATCCAGAACCGCCTGGCGTACCTGGGCGTCGGATACTTCGACACCCATCTTCTGGGCGCGCGCCTTGATCTTGTCGCCCGCCCCCTTCACTTCGGCCGCGGCGGCGGGCCATTCGCCGGTCAGCGCGGCGGTCAGTTCGTCATTCGGCGCGGGCGGCCAGTCGGATCGCTTCCAGGATGCCCCCTGGGCCTCGCGCTGGACTTCGTCCGCGCGATCGCCCAGCGACCGAAAGAAGTCGGCCCAGCTGGCATCGACCGAATCCGGGTCCTGCGCAAAGCGGGCATAGAGTTGTTCGACATATTCCGCATTCGCACCCTGCAGAAAGCTTGATGCGTGGAACTGCTTGTTGGGGGACTGTTCTGTCATGGTCTCAAACGGCCGCGATGGCCTCTCCTGTCGTGAACAGACATCTCTGGCGCCGTGGGTCCGTTTCGGGCGGCGCGGGTTGATCGGGGCGCGGTGTCATGAACGCGCCATGCGCAGGCGCCGCGCGATGCGCGCGACGAAGCCGGATTGCCCCGGCGCGGGCCTTGGCCACCGGGGATGTTCTTCCAGAGAATACCCGAAACGGCGAAAATCCTCGGAATAGAATGCGCCGATGCGGGCAAGCGTTTCAGGGCGAAGCCGTAATCTTGGCGAATCCGAAGACATTTTCGACTTGCGGATGTTCTCGGGGGGGATGTGGCGCTCGCCGTCCGCGTTGCCGGCAAGCGCGTCGAGATGCGCCACGACCGCATCCAGGCCGTCCTCCAGCCGAAACACGACTGCATCCCGCGGAACCAGATCGGATTGCGGACGCAGATGGTTGTCATAGGCGAACGGCTCGCTGGCGGATCGGTTCAGCCAGTCGTCGAAAAAGTCATTCACGCTCCAGGTCTCGGGGACCGTCGCCTCGACCTCGGCCTGAAAACGAAAGGCCGAAATCAGGCGCGAGACCGGATGTCGCACCACGGCAAAGGATGAGGCGATCCATTCCGGGGGGATCAGGCGGTACAGGTCCTCGACCGCGACATGTTGCGGCGATGTCTGCGACCAGCGCATCCGGGCAGGCCGTGAAAAATGCGAGCTGTCCAGGAATGCAAGCGATCCAAAGCGCGCGCGCAGATAGGCCTCGACGGACGAGCCGGCACATTTGGGCACATGCGCGAAATAGTGCAGCCTGTCGCCAATCCGAAAGAACGGCATGTCCGTCACCCTGGTGAAGCGCCGCCCCAGACTGGACCGGGGCGGCGCAAAACTCAACCGATGGCCTTCAGCACGGCCTGGCCCAGCTCGGCGGGGCTGTCTGCGACGACGATGCCGGCCGATTTCATCGCCTCGATCTTGGCTTCGGCGCCACCCTGGCCGCCCGAGACGATGGCGCCCGCATGGCCCATCCGGCGGCCCGGAGGCGCGGTGCGCCCGGCGATGAAGCCGGCGACCGGCTTCTTGCGGCCGCGCTTCGCTTCGTCCTTCAGGAACTGCGCGGCTTCTTCCTCGGCCGTCCCGCCGATCTCGCCGATCATGATGATGGCTTCGGTTTCGTCATCGGCCAGGAACCATTCCAGAACATCGATATGCTCGGTGCCCTTGATCGGGTCGCCGCCGATGCCGACACAGGTGGACTGGCCCAGACCCACATCCGTGGTCTGCTTGACGGCCTCGTAGGTCAGCGTGCCCGAACGGGACACCACGCCAACCTTGCCGCGCTTGTGGATGTGGCCCGGCATGATGCCGATCTTGCATTCGCCCGGCGTGATGACGCCCGGGCAGTTCGGGCCGATCAGGATCGAACCCGAATTCTGCAGCACCCGCTTGACGCGCATCATGTCCAGCACCGGGATGCCTTCGGTGATGCAGACGATCAGCTCCATGCCCGCATCGATCGCCTCCAGGATCGAGTCGGCCGCAAAGGGCGGGGGCACATAGATGACCGTCGCGTTCGCCTCGGTCTTTTCCTTTGCCTCGTGCACCGAGTTGAAGACCGGCAGGCCCAGATGGGTTTGCCCGCCCTTGCCCGGGGTCACGCCACCGACCATCTTCGTGCCATAGGCGATGGCCTGTTCGGTATGAAAGGTGCCCTGGCTGCCGGTGATGCCCTGGCAGATGACTTTGGTGTCCTTGTTGACGAGAATGGCCATTTTCTTACCCCTTCACCGCCTTGACGATCTTTTGCGCGGCATCCGACAGATCGTCGGCGGCAATCACGTTCAGGCCGGATTTCTCGATGATTTCCTTGCCCTTTTCGACATTGGTCCCTTCCAGCCGGACGACCAGGGGAACCTTCAGGCCCACTTCCTTGACCGCCTCGACGATGCCTTCGGCGATGATGTCGCAGCGCATGATGCCGCCAAAGATATTGACCAGGATGCCCTTCACGTTCGGATCGGAGGTGATGATCTTGAACGCCTCGGTCACCTTCTCCTTGGTGGCACCACCGCCCACGTCAAGGAAGTTGGCGGGCTCCGCTCCGTAGAGCTTGATGATGTCCATCGTCGCCATCGCGAGGCCCGCGCCGTTGACCATGCAGCCGATCTCGCCGTCCAGCGCGATGTAGTTGAGGTCGTATTTCGACGCCTCCAGCTCCTTGGGGTCTTCCTCGGTCGGGTCGCGCAGATCGGCGATGTCGGGGTGCCGATACAGCGCGTTGCCGTCAAAGCTCATCTTGGCGTCCAGGCATTTCAGGTTGCCCTCGGGCGTCACGATCAGCGGGTTGATCTCCAGCAGCTCGACATCCTTTTCGATGAACAGCCGATAGAGATTGCGGACAAGCTGGACGCATTGCTTGATCTGGGCGCCTTCCAGGCCCAGCGCAAAGGCGACGCGGCGGCCGTGGAAATCCGACAGGCCCGAAGCCGGATCGACCGAGAAGCTGAGGATTTTCTCGGGGGTCTTTTCGGCGACCTCCTCGATGTCCATGCCGCCTTCGGTCGAGCAGACGAACGCCACGCGAGAGGTCTTGCGGTCGATCAGAAGCGCCAGGTAAAGTTCGCGCGCAATGTCCGACCCGTCCTCGATATAGACACGGTTGACCTGTTTGCCCGCGGGGCCGGTCTGATGCGTCACCAGCGTGCGGCCCAGCATCCGGCGGGCCTCCATCGCGGCTTCCTCGACCGATCTGGCCAGGCGCACACCGCCCTTGTCGCCCGCCTCGGGTTCCTTGAAATGTCCCTTGCCGCGGCCGCCGGCATGGATCTGCGCCTTGACGACCCAAAGCGGGCCATCAAGTTCGCCCGCCGCGGTCTTGGCCTCTTCGGCCCGCAGCACGACGCGGCCATCCGAGACCGGCGCGCCATAGCTGCGCAGAAGGGCCTTGGCCTGATATTCGTGGATATTCATCGCTGGTCCCCGTATCCGTTCGGTTCATGTCGCTCTATGCACGGAAATCATCGCCGGCGAAACGGATTCTTGGGGTTCGATCGCGGCAGGGGGCAAAAAAGCGCACAATGTGATCACAGGTTTGAAGGGTGTGATCACATACGCATGTCTTGCAGGCCCATGCCGGGTGGAGCGCAAAAAGGGCGCCGCGATTCCCTTCGCGGCGCCCGATCCTGGTGTGCGGTCACGTCAGGCGAGCGACGGCTCGATGCCCTTGCAGGCTTCGACAAGCGTATTCACGGCATTGACCGATTTGTCGAACATGGCGCGTTCTTCGGCGTTCATGTCGATCTCGACCACGCGCTCGACCCCGCCGGCACCCAGCACGGTCGGGACGCCCACATACAGGCCCTTCAGCCCATAGGCGCCATCCACATAGGCCGCGCAGGGCAGGACACGCTTCTGATCCTTCAGATAGGCCTCGGCCATCTCGATGGCGCTGGTCGCAGGTGCGTAGAAGGCCGATCCGGTCTTCAGCAGGCCAACGATCTCGGCCCCGCCGTCGCGGGTGCGCTGAACGATCGCGTCCAGCTTTTCCTGCGTGGTCCATCCCATCTTCACCAGGTCGGGCAGGGGAATGCCCGCAACCGTCGAATAACGCACCATCGGCACCATCGTATCGCCGTGGCCGCCAAGGACGAATGCCGTGACGTCGCGCATCGACACGCCGAATTCCAGCGACAGGAAGTGGCGGAAGCGTGCCGAGTCGAGAACGCCAGCCATGCCCACCACCTTGTTGGTCGGCAGGCCGCTGAACTTCTGCAGCGCCCAGACCATCGCGTCCAGCGGGTTGGTGATGCAGATCACAAAGGCGTTGGGGGCGTGGGCCTTGATGCCTTCGCCCACCGATTTCATGACCTTGAGGTTGATCCCCAGAAGGTCGTCGCGGCTCATGCCCGGTTTGCGCGGCACGCCCGCGGTGACGATGCATACATCGGCGCCGGCGATATCGGCATAGTCGTTCGTGCCCTTCAGCACGGCGTCGAAGCCTTCGACAGGGCCCGACTGCGCGATGTCCAGCGCCTTGCCCTGCGGCGTGCCTTCGGCGATGTCGAACAGCACGATGTCGCCAAGTTCCTTGAGCGCCGCCAGATGGGCAAGCGTTCCGCCGATCTGACCGGCGCCGATAAGGGCAATCCTGGGTCTGGCCATGATGAATTCTCCGCATATGGGTAAGGTTCGCGGCATTGGGTAATCCCTTGGCGGCCGCCGCGCAAGCCCGCCGCGAGGTGACAGCGCTAACGCCCCGCACGGATCCGGCGCTGCAGATCGGCCTTGCCATGGCCCACGGGAACGCTAAGCCTGCCCCGTGTTCAGAAGGGGGCGCGCGCGTGGAAGGGCAGGGTTTCTGGTTTGCGGCGACGATCGCGGCCATGCTGGTCGGCTTGTCGAAGGGGGGGCTGCCCGTCGTCGGGATGCTGGCCGTGCCGGTCCTGTCGCTGACGATCTCGCCGGTCGCGGCGGCGGGGCTGTTGCTGCCGGTCTATGTCGTTTCGGATGTCTTCGGAGTCTACGCCTACCGCCATGCCTTCGATCGGCGCGTGCTGATGATCCTTGCGCCCGCGGCCATTCTGGGGATCGGCCTAGGATGGCTGACGGCCGCCAACGTGCCCGAGGCGCTGGTAGGCGGAATCGTGGGGCTGATCGGTCTGGGCTATTCGCTGATCCTGCTGTTCGGACGCCCGTCCCATGCCGTCGGCCGCAAACCGCGCATCGCGCCCGGGCTCGTCTGGGGGTCGCTTGCGGGTTATACCAGCTTCGTCAGTCATTCCGGCGCCCCGCCCTATCAGGTCTATGTCATGCCGCTGGGGCTGGACAAGGCGACCTATGCCGGAACCACGACCTTCTTCTTTGCCTTCGTCAATGCCGTGAAGCTGATACCCTATTTTGCGCTTGGACAGCTGTCGCCGGGCAACCTGTCTGTCGCGGCATGGCTGTTCATCCCGGCCGTCCTGTCGGTCCTTCTGGGCTACTGGCTGCTGCGCATCATTCCGCAGGCGCTTTTCTTCCGGCTGGTCACATATGCACTGCTTGGCATTTCGGCACGGCTGGTCTGGCAGGCGCTGATGCAGATCGGCTGATGCCCCGACGTAAAATTCTGCGCTGCGGCAAATTCGTCCTTGCCGAAAATGCCAGAACCGTGCTTCTTGGCGAAAGATTATTGCGAGGAGGATTCGATGACCGCTGCGGATGACCGCCTGCGCCCCTATCGATCGGTTCTGTACATCCCCGGTTCGCGCGAACGTGCGCTGGACAAGGCGCGAGAGCTGCCGGCGGATGCGATCATCTTCGATCTCGAGGATGCCGTGGCCGCAGACGAAAAGGAAAATGCGCGCGGGTTGCTGCGCAAGAAGCTTGCCGCGACGGATTACGGTCCCCGCGCGAGGATCGTCCGCATCAACGGGCTGGACACGCCATGGGGGCAGGACGATCTGGCCGCATTCGCGGATGCGGACATTGAAGCGATCCTGGTTCCAAAGGTGGGTTCGGCCGCCGATATCGAAAGCGTGGCCGGCCGCGTGCCCGACACGCCGATCTGGGCGATGATGGAAACGCCACAGGCCATGCTGAATGCGGCCGAGATCGCCGCGCATCCGCGGCTTGCCGGCATGGTGATGGGCACGAACGATCTGGCCAAGGAACTGGGCTGCCGGTTCCGCGCGGACCGGTTGCCATTGATGACGAGCCTGCAGCTCTGCCTTCTGGCCGCGCGCGCGCATGGCCTGGTGATCGTCGATGGGGTTTACAATGCGTTCAGGGACGAGGACGGCCTGCGCGCGGAATGCCGACAGAGCCGTGATCTCGGATTCGATGGCAAGACCGTGATCCACCCCGCGCAGATCGAGATCGCGAACGAGGAATTCGCCCCGTCAGAGGATGAAATCGAAATGGCTCGCCGTCAGATCCAGGCCTTCGAGGAGGCCGAGCGCGAAGGCAAGGGGGTGGCGGTCGTCGATGGCAAGATCGTCGAGAACCTGCACGTCGTGACGGCCCGTCAGATACTTGCGCGCGCACAAGCTATTGCAATGCGTGCGAAATAGGGGAAACTGCATGCCTATCATCCCTGTTGGAGGAACGGTTCGTGCAGATCCTGATTGCGGGCGTGGCGCTGTGGTGGGTGTCTCATCTGTTCAAGCGACTGGCGCCAGGCCTTCGCGCGCGGATTGGCGACGGTCCGGGCAAGCTGATTGTCACGGTCGCTTCGATCGTGGCCATCGTCCTGATGGTGATCGGCTACCGTCAGGCGGAATTCGTTCCGATCTATACGCCTTTGCCGGGGATGGGGCATCTCAACAACCTTCTGATGCTGATCGCGATGTTCCTCTTTGCGCTGTCGCACAGCAAGGGCAGCCTGAGGCCCCGCATCCGGCATCCGATGCTGGCTTCGGTGGTCGTCTGGTCGATCGCGCATCTTCTTGTGAATGGCGATCTGGCGTCGATCGTCCTTTTCGGCGGTGTCGGGCTGTGGGCCGTGGTCTCGATGCTGCTCATCAATGCGCGGGATCCCTGGGTGCCGCCAGCGCCCGGACCGGTCAGGAAGGATATCGTCGCCGCGATCATTGCGCTTGTCGTCTATGGCATCGTCGCGGCAATTCACAGCTGGCTTGGCTACAACCCGTTCCTGGGGACTTACGGCTAGACCGTGCTGTTCCGCCCGGGCCGGGCCGGCGGAACAGGGAGACATGACAGGATGAAGACGAATCCCGGCCGATTCTTCGAGGATTACCGCCTGGGCGAAGTGATCGAACACGCCGTGCCGCGCACCGTGGGACACGGGGAACGGGCGCTCTATCACGCGCTCTATCCGGCCCGGCACGCCATCCATTCCTCGGACGAATTTGCACGCGCCTGCGGCCTTCCTTCGGCGCCGCTGGATGACCTGATCGCCTTCCATACCGTCTTTGGCAAGACCGTGCCCGATATCTCGCTGAATGCGGTGGCCAATCTTGGCTATGCCGAGGGTCGGTGGCTCCGGCCGGTCTGGCCGGGCGATACCTTGCGCGCGCGCTCGACCGTGATCGGGTTGAAGCAAAATTCGAACGGCAAGTCGGGCGTCGTCTGGGTTCGCACCGAGGGCCTGAACCAGCACGAAGAGATCGTTCTGAGCTATGTTCGCTGGGTCATGGTGCGCAAGCGGAATGCCGAGGCACCCGCGCCGAAGGTCACGATTCCCGAACTTGCCGACCATGTGGCGCCCACGCATCTTGTCGTGCCAAAGGGGCTTGATTTCTCGGCCTATGATTTCGGTCTTGCCGGAGAGAGCTATCGCTGGGGCGATTATCAGATCGGGGAACGCATCGATCACGTCGATGCGGTCACGATCGAAGAGGCCGAACACATGCTGGCCACCCGCCTTTGGCAGAACACGGCCAAGGTGCATTTCGACGCAACGGCGCGGGACGATGGCAGGCGGCTGATCTATGGGGGCCATGTCATCAGCCTTGCACGCGCGCTCAGCTTCAATGGGCTTGCGAATGCGCAGATGATCGTGGCGCTCAACGCGGGCGCCCATGCAAATCCGTGCTTTGCCGGCGATACGATTCGCGCCTGGTCCGAGGTGCTGGACAAGGCCGAGACGGACGCGCCCGGTGTGGGGGCCTTGCGCCTGCGTCTGGTCGCTGTCCGTGCCGAGGCGCCGGATTTCGCCTTGCGCGGCGAGGATGGCAAATACCTGCCGGACGTCCTGCTGGATCTGGACTACTGGGTGCTGGCACCGCGATGATCGCGTGGCGACTCGGATGGCCGTTCAGGCATGGAATGGACGCGAGAATTCACCCGTCGCGTGATCACAAAAAATTTTTGCGTGATCACATAGCACCGTGTTTGCGCTAACAATTTCCGTTTGACGGCCCTTTTGCCATTCGCGGCGTGACAAGCGGAACTTTTGCGCTATGACATTGGCAGGTCCCGGGTTTCGAATGGCGCCTGGGCAAGGCACGAGGGGAAAAGACCATGGCCGATGTCAACCGGGGCAATCGCCCGTTGTCGCCACATCTGCAGATCTACCGCCCGCAGCTGACCTCGATCACATCGATCCTGACACGGATCACGGGCAATGCGCTGATCGTGGCGTCCATTCTGATCGTCTGGTGGTTCCTGGCCGCCGCGACCGGGCCCGACTACTTTGCCGTCGCAGACGGCGTGTTGCGCAGCTGGTTTGGCAAGCTGGTATTCTTCGGATCGGTCTGGGCCGTCTGGTATCATTTCCTCGCCGGCATCCGGCACCTGATCTATGACAGCGGTCGCGGGCTGGATATCGAGACGGCCGAGAAACTGGGCTGGACCTGCATCATCGGATCGGTCCTGCTGACCGTGATCACGTTCGTCATTCTGTGACAGGAGACGGAAGATGCACTTTCTGACCGACCGCAAGCGCGCCGAAGGTCTGGGTTCGGCCCGGTCCGGCACGATGCACCACTGGATCATGCAGGTTTCCGCCGTCGGGCTGGCCGTGCTGATCCCGTTGTTCGTCTTCACCTTCGGCAGCATCCTGGGCGCCCCTCACGAGGAAGTCGTGGCCTATTACGAACGCCCCTTCCCGTCGATCGTGGCCGGGCTGACGATCCTTGTCGGCCTCTATCACTTTCGCCAGGGCGCACAGATCATGATCGAGGATTATACCCGCGGCCTGACGCGCAAGGCGCTGATCGTTGCGACCATCTGCCTGTCCTATGCGCTGATGGCGACTGGACTTTACGCGCTGATCCGTCTGGCGCTCTGAGGAACTGGACATGACCGCTTATCCCTACGAAGTACACAATTTCGACGTGGTCGTGGTCGGCGCCGGCGGCGCGGGCCTGCGTGCCACGCTGGGCATGGCCGAACAGGGCCTGCGCACGGCCTGCATCACCAAGGTGTTCCCGACCCGCAGCCATACCGTCGCCGCCCAGGGCGGCATCGCGGCCAGCCTCGGCAACATGGGCCCCGACAACTGGCAGTGGCACATGTACGACACCGTCAAGGGGTCGGACTGGCTGGGCGACATGGACGCGATGGAATATCTCGCCCGCGAGGCTCCAAAGGCCGTCTATGAGCTCGAACATTACGGCGTGCCGTTCTCGCGCACCGAGGAGGGCAAGATCTACCAGCGTCCCTTCGGCGGCCATACGACCGAGTTCGGCGAAGGCCCCCCGGTTCAGCGGACCTGCGCCGCGGCAGACCGGACCGGCCATGCGATCCTGCACACGCTCTATGGCCAGTCGCTGAAGCAGAAGGCCGAGTTCTATATCGAATATTTCGCGATCGACCTGATCATCACCGACGGCGCCTGTACCGGGGTCGTTGCATGGAAGCTGGATGACGGCACGATCCACGTCTTCAACGCCAAGATGACCGTGCTGGCCACCGGCGGCTACGGCCGGGCCTATTTCAGCGCAACCTCGGCCCATACCTGCACCGGCGATGGCGGCGGGATGGTGGCGCGTGCGGGCTTGCCGCTGCAGGACATGGAATTCGTCCAGTTCCATCCGACCGGCATCTATGGCGCAGGCTGCCTGATCACGGAAGGCGCGCGCGGCGAGGGCGGCTACCTCACCAATTCCGAGGGCGAACGCTTCATGGAGCGCTATGCGCCGACCTACAAGGATCTGGCGAGCCGCGACGTCGTCAGCCGCTGCATGACGATCGAGATCCGCGAGGGCCGTGGCGTGGGAGAGCACAAGGACCACATCTATCTGCACCTCAACCACCTGCCACCCGAAACGCTGGCCGAACGCCTGCCGGGCATCTCGGAAAGTGCCCGCATCTTTGCCGGCGTCGATGTCACCAAGGAGCCGATCCCGGTCATCCCGACGGTGCATTACAACATGGGCGGCATTCCGACGAACTACATGGGCGAGGTGCTGAACCCCACGCCGGACGATCCCGACCGCGTGTTTCCCGGCCTGATGGCCGTGGGCGAGGCGGGCTGCGCCAGCGTGCATGGCGCGAACCGGCTGGGCTCGAACTCGCTGATCGACCTCGTGGTGTTCGGACGCGCCGCCGCGATCCGCGCCGGGGAAGTCGTGAATCCGAAGGAACCGCCGCGCGAGGTCAACAAGTCGGAAGTGGATCGCATCCTCGACCGCTTCGACCGTCTGCGTCACGCCAATGGCACCGTGCCCACGGCCGAGCTGCGGCTCGAGATGCAGCGCACGATGCAGAATGACGCCGCCGTTTTCCGTTCGTCCAAGACGCTGGCCGAGGGGGTCGAGAAGATGACCGCCGTGGCCGCCAAGCTGGACGATCTGAAGGTCACCGACCGGTCTCTGATCTGGAACAGTGACCTGATGGAGACGCTGGAGCTGACGAACCTGATGCCGAACGCCCTGGCGACCATCGTCTCGGCCGAGGCGCGGCACGAAAGCCGTGGCGCCCATGCGCACGAGGACTATCCCGAGCGCGACGACGTCAACTGGCGCAAGCACACGCTGGCCTGGGTCGAGGGCAACAAGGTGCGACTCGATTATCGTCCGGTCCATACCGAGCCGCTGACGCCGCCGGAAAAGGGCGGGATCGATCCGAAGAAGGTCGCTCCCAAGGCGCGGGTGTACTGATGCGCCTGATCGCGCCCATGACCGGCCTTGCGCTGATCGTGGCGGTATCGGCCTGCGTGCAGGACGATACGCCACCAGCGGGTGCGCGCCTCGCATATACACCTCCGCAAAAGGGAACCGCGGTTCTGTCGGGAGGCGCGGGCTATCATGGCGCCTATCTTAAGGAAGTCGCGCCGGAAAACGCTCAGCCGTCTACGGAACAGCCGGCCGAGCCCGGGAAACTGCCGCTGCCGACGCAATATCCCCTGCTGCCCGGGGATGCCGAGCTTTGGGCGACCCTGACTCGGGAACAGCAGGAACGTGCCCTGCAGTTCCTTCGCGACGGATCGACGATCCGCGCCTCGCTGGAGGTGGATTGAAGATGCTGCGCGTGGCCGCCCTGCTTGCGATTGCAACGCTTACGGCCTGTGGCCCGATCCCGGTCGAGCGTGCCGAGCAGCAATGTCTCGAGCGCGCCCGCCTGGCCGCCGGCCCGCGCGGGACGATTGCCGTCGGCGTCGGTTCGGATGGTCCGGCGTCGCGCGTCGAGATCGAGATGTCGACCGAATGGCTGCAGGGGCGCGACCCGGCCGAGGCCTATGCCGCCTGCGTCTATCAGAAATCCGGCCAGCCGCCGCGCCGGCCGCTCTATGATCTGCCCGATTGGAAGGGATAAGACATGGTCCAGTTCACGCTTCCCAAGAATTCGAAGATCCGGGTCGGCAAGACCTGGCCAAAGCCGGAAGGCGCCAAGAACGTGCGCAAGTTCCAGATCTATCGCTGGGACCCGGACAGCGGCGAAAACCCGCGGATCGACACCTATTTCCTGGACATGGACCGTTGCGGCCCGATGGTTCTGGATGCGTTGATCAAGATCAAGAACGAGATCGACCCCACGCTGACCTTCCGCCGTTCCTGCCGCGAGGGCATCTGCGGCTCCTGCGCGATGAATATCGACGGGATCAATACGCTGGCCTGCATCTATGGTCTGGACGAGATCAAGGGCGACGTGAAGATCTATCCGCTGCCCCACATGCCGGTCATCAAGGACCTGGTGCCGGACCTGACGCATTTCTATGCCCAGCATGCCAGCATCATGCCCTGGCTGGAGACCAAGACGAACCGGCCGGAAAAGGAATGGCGTCAATCGATCGAGGACCGCAAGAAGCTTGATGGTCTTTATGAATGCGTGATGTGTGCATCCTGCTCGACCGCGTGCCCCAGTTACTGGTGGAACGGCGACAAGTATCTTGGGCCCGCCGCGCTGCTTCATGCCTATCGCTGGATCATCGACTCGCGTGACGAGGCCACGGGCGAACGGCTGGATCAGCTGGAGGATCCCTTCAAGCTGTATCGGTGCCATACCATCATGAACTGCACCAAGACCTGTCCGAAGGGTCTGAATCCGGCCAAGGCGATCGCCGAGATCAAGAAGCTGATGGTTGAACGCCAGATCTGATTCATCGGCAAGGGGTGGGCGTGCTGCCCCTTGCAATTTCGGATGCCAGTGACTTTATCGGGCGGGTCCGCCGTCATCGGAGACCGCCCGTGACCCAGCCTGCCGATCGCCAGGGCCAGAAGACCATGCGCATGCGTATCCGCCGCTGGCTGGTGCGCATCAACCGGTCTGTCCCGCCCGGACTGCGCGTGGTCGTGGGGCTGTTGTTGATCGTTGGCGGCATATTCGGCTTCCTGCCAGTGCTGGGGTTCTGGATGATCCCGCTTGGTATCGGCGTGGCCTGGCTGGACCTGCGCGCGCTGTGCCGGCTGCGAAAGACGCGACAGCGATAGGGACGTCTAGGTTGCAGCCGCGCCGATCGTCAGATCCACGGGCGCCAGGCCATCGATTTCGCCATGCAGGCGATCCCCCTCGCCGACGGGGCCGACACCGGCAGGCGTTCCGGTCATGATCAGGTCTCCGGGGCGAAGGTGGTACAATGTGGACAGGTGGGCGATCAGCTCGGGGACCGACCAGACCATGTCATCCAGCCGCGCCGATTGTGCCAGCCGGTCGTTGACCCACAGGCGAATTCCCTGCGGTCCGATCCGGCCGAATTCGGTACGTGGCGTGATCGGCCCGACGACGGCGGCGTTCTCGAAATCCTTGCCCGTGTCCCAAGGGCGGCGCCGCTCCTTGGCATGGGCCTGAAGATCGCGCCGGGTCATGTCCAGCCCCGCGGCATAACCCAGCACAAGATCTGTTGCCTGATCGACATCCACCCGGAAGCCACCCTTCCCCAGCGCGACGACGAATTCCATTTCGTGGTGCAGGTCCTGGGTCCCCGGGGGATAGGGTACACTTGCACCCGAATGCACCAGATGCAGGGGGGACTTGGTGAAGTAGAAGGGCGCCTGTCGGTCTACCTCGGAGCCCATTTCGCGGGCATGATCCACGTAATTGCGTCCGACGCAAAAGATGCGGCTGACGGGGAACTCCTCGCCCCTGCCCTGGATGGGCAGGGTGACGGGTAGGGGAGCGGGGAAAAGAAGCCGTGTCATTCGCCGTAGGGAACCCAGATGTTCTTGATCTGCGTGGCGCGGTGCAGGAATTCGCGCCCCTGTCCATCCTTTCCGCGCCAGTCGCGGTTGGGGAAGGTCCATGTGACCTTCAGGTTGCCCGCGCTTTCGCTTTCGACCATTTCCCGGCCTGCTTCGTCGCCGCAATACCACAGGGCGTCCACGTCGTCATGCTGGGCCAACACGCGCGCCAGTTCGTCCTTGGCGCCGGTCACGATATTCACCACTCCGCCCGGCACATCCGAGGTTTCCAGCACCTGGTAGAAGTCCGTCGCGGCCAGCGGCATCGACTGGGCCGGCACGGCCACGACCCGGTTGCCCATCGCGATCGCCGGCAGAACCATGCTGATCAGGCCCAGAAGCGGCGCGTCGTTCGGGCAGACGACCCCCATCACGCCAAAGGGTTCCGGCATTGCCAGTGTCACATGTGCAGACTTGGTCGAATGGACGGCCCCGTCGAACTTGTCGGCCTGGGCCGCATACCAGAAGGTGCGCCGGATCGCGGTTTCGACCTCCTCGCGGGGCTTGGATACGCCCATCTCTTTCAGCCGTTCGGCAAATCCTTCTGCGCGCGCCGCCAAGTTTTCGGCCAGATAGTACAGGACCTGGGCACGATTGTGGCCGGTTGCCTTGCTCCAGCCCGTGGCCTTGTGTGCGGCCTCGACGGCGTTCCGGATATCCTTGCGATTCCCAAGGCCCGCAAGCCCGATCTCCTTGCCCTTGGCAAGGACGGCGTAGGAATAGCCCGAATCGGGACGCTTCTGAGCGCCGCCGATATACAGTTTTGCCGTCCGATCGATCGGTGCCTCGGCCCGGATCGGCGCGGGCTTGTCCGCAGGATGCGGCGCGGCGTCGATCGGGGTTGGCTGGGCCTCGGGCCGTGTCTTCGGGCCGGGCCAGCTCAGGTATTCCCGCATGCCTTCGCGACCGCCCTCGCGCCCAAAGCCGCTTTCGCGGTAGCCGCCAAAGCCCGCGCCGGCGTCGAAGACATTGGTCGAGTTCACCCAGACCACACCCGCCTTGACCCTGGATGCGACATCGAGCGCAAGGTTCACGTTTTCGCTCCAGATCGACGCGGCCAGCCCATAGCGGCTGTTGTTGGCCAGTGTCACGGCCTCGTCGGGCGTGCGGAAGGTCGTCACCGTTGCATAGGGGCCGAAGATTTCCGTGTCAGACAGGATATTGGCCGGGGCGACATCGGTCAGATAACCGGGCGCAAGGAAGCAGCCGCGATCGGGCAGCTGGACGGGCGCGGTGTGCAGCCTTGCGCCCTGTGCTTCTCCCTCGGCAATCAGCCGGCGGATGCGCTGTACCTGGACCGGCGCCACGATGGCGCCGATATCGGTGCACTTGTCCAGCGGGTCGCCCACGCGCAACTTCGCCATGCGGGTCGCCAGACGCTTCTGAAAGACCGGGGCGATCGACTCGGCCACCAATATCCGGCTGCCTGCGCAACAGACCTGTCCCTGATTGAACCAGATGGAATCGACCACGCCTTCGACGGCGGCGTCCAGATCGGCATCGGCAAAGACGATGAAGGGTGACTTGCCGCCCAGTTCCAGCGTCAGCTTGACGTCACGACCGGCGGTCGCCTTGCGGATCGCGCGGCCAACCTCGGTCGAGCCGGTGAACGCGATCTTGTCGACCGGCGCATCGACCAGCGCCGCGCCCGTTGCGCCGTCGCCCGTAACGATATTGACCACGCCGCGGGGCAGGCCGATCTCGGCACAGATCTCGGCAAAGGCCAGCGCGGTCAGCGGCGTGAACTCGGCCGGCTTCAGCACGACCGTGTTCCCCGCAGCAAGCGCCGGCGCGATCTTCCAGGCCAGCATCAGCAGCGGAAAGTTCCAGGGGATGATCTGACCGCAGACGCCAACGGGCTGGGCGCCCGGAAACTCGTCCTCGAGGATCTCGGCCCAGCCGGCATGGTGATAGAAGTGGCGCGCGGCCAAGGGCACGTCGATATCGCGCGATTCCCGGATCGGCTTGCCGTTGTCCAGCGTTTCCAGCACCGCAAGGAAGCGTTCGCGCTTCTGGATGTGCCGGGCCAGCGCATACAGCCATTTGGCCCGCTCGTGCCCGGGCAGACGTGACCAAGCGGGCAATGCCGCCCTTGCCGCGGCAACTGCGCGTTCGATGTCGGCGGCGCTGCCCTGGGATACCTGCGCCAGAACCTCGCCCGTCGCGGGATTGGCCGTATCGAATGTCTCGCCGGGTTCGGTGAAGGCACCGTCAATGTAGTGACCAAAGCGCGCGCGGGCCTTCAGCCAGTTCATGACCTGATCGGCGGCTTCCGGTGCGGGGCCATATTCCATTGTTTCCAGGATTTCCTTGACGCTGGGCATGTTGACCTCAGGCGATGGCGTGGCGAGAGCCGGACGAATACCGTCCGGTGACATGGTGTTCGAGCTGCCGTTCGATATCGGCCAGCATCGAGGATGCGCCAAGTCGGAATAGATCGGGGCGCAGCCAGTCCGGCCCCATTTCCTCGCGCATCAGGATCTGCCAGGACAGCGCGTCCTTGGCGGTCTTCATCCCGCCCGCGGGTTTGAACCCGATTCGATAGCCCGTCCACTCGCCGTAATCGCGCAGCGCCCGGACCATGACCAGACTGACGGGCAGGGTGGCATTCACGCTTTCTTTTCCCGTGGATGTCTTGATGAAATCGGCGCCCGCCTGACAGGCGACCATGCTGGCCTTGTAGACATTGCGCAGCGTCTTCAGCTCGCCCGTCGCCAGGATGGCCTTCAGATGGGCTGGCCCGCAGGCCTCGCGCATCGCGGCGATCTCGTCGTACAGGGCGCTCCAGTTGCCGTCCAGCACATGGGCGCGGGTGATGACGATGTCGATTTCGGATGCACCCTGATCGACGGCATAGCGAATTTCGGCCAGGCGCAGATCAAGCGGCATCAGGCCGGCCGGAAAGCCCGTCGCGACCGAGGCCACGGGAATCCCCGTGCCTTCGAGCGCGCGAACGGCGGCCGCCACCATCGTGGGATAGACGCAGACCGCGCCCGTCGTCAGGCGGTCCAGCCCCAACGCCTTCATCACGTGATCGGCGACCGGATGCGCCGCCTTCGCGCACAGCCTGCGGACGCGATCTTCGGTATCATCGCCCGACAGGGTGGTCAGATCCATGCACCGGATCGCGTTGACGAGCCAGGCGGCCTGCCATTCCTTCTTCAGGCTGCGCCGTGCGGTCAGCGTGGCCGCGCGGCGCTGGGCCGCGGGGGTGTTGACCGATACGGATTCGAACCAATCGGTCTGGAGAGGAACGCCCGCATTGCGCGGCGTATTGGAAAGGGCATGATCCGCCATCTGCGACATTCGGGTCCGTTTTGCAGGGAAATTCAATGGGCGCTCACGCTAGCGACAAGCACGCATCTTGGCAATCTTCCGATCTTACCATCTGGTCAGATTTCGTGACGTCACGCTCAGCTGCCGCGATAGGTCGAATAGCCATAGGGCGACAGCAACAGCGGCACGTGATAGTGCGATGTTGCATCGGCGATGCCAAAGCGAACCGGTATGTCCTCCAGAAAGGCCGGGTCGGCGATCCCCTGCCCGGTCCGCCGCAGATAGTCGCCCGCGTGAAAGATCAGCTCATAGCGGCCCGTGGAAAACTGCGCGGCGGGCAGGATCGGTCCGTCTGTGCGGCCATCGTCGTTGGTCGTGACTTCCGCCAGCTTTTCCCGGCCGTCGCCATCGATGCGCCACAGCGTGATGCGCAGGCCAGTCGCGGGGCAGCCGCGTGCCGTATCAAGGACATGCGTCGTCAGATAGCCAGATGCCATGGAACGTCCTCCGATCCGATATTCCGCGGGATCATAGCGGTTGCGGCGACCGCGCGCGACCGAAAGGCGGGGTCATCACTTCTTCTGTGATTTTTTGATAATCGCGGGCGGGCAGAGACGATATGACTGGGGCAGATGCAGGAGGTGCAGCCGTGAAACGCTATCCGCGCGATCTTTCGGGCTATGGTCCCAACCCGCCAGATGCCCGCTGGCCGGACGGCGCGCGCGTCGCGGTCAGTCTTGTCCTGAATTACGAGGAAGGGGGCGAGAATTGCCTGCTGCATGGCGATCCGGCCTCCGAGGCCTTCCTGTCGGACATCGCGGGTGCGCAGCCCTGGCCGGGGCAGCGGCACTGGAACATGGAATCGCTATACGACTACGGCGCGCGGGCGGGTTTCTGGCGCCTGCACCGGCTGTTCACCGGCATGGACCTGCCCGTCACCGTCTATGGCGTTGCAACCGCGCTGGCGCGCTCGCCCGAACAGGTGGCCGCGATGCGCGAGGCGGGGTGGGAAATTGCCAGCCACGGCCTGAAGTGGATCGAACACCGGGACATGCCAGAAGAGGAAGAACGCCGCCAGATCGCCGAGGCCATCCGCCTGCATGCCGAGGTCACCGGCAGCCGTCCGACCGGCTGGTATACCGGGCGCTGTTCGATGAACACGGTGCGCCTTGCGGCCGAACACGGTTTCGAGTGGATCTCGGACGCCTATGACGATGATCTGCCCCACTGGATCGAGATCGACGGGCGGCACCAGCTGATGATCCCCTATACGCTGGAAGCCAATGACATGCGTTTTTCCGTCTCGCCGGGCTTCGTGACGGGCGAGCAGTTCTATCAATATCTGCGCGACGCGCTGGACACGCTTCTGGCCGAAGGCGATGCCGGATCGCCCAAGATGATGAGCATCGGCCTGCATTGCCGCCTGATCGGCCGGCCCGGGCGGATCGCGGGGCTGAAGCGGTTCCTCGAATATGCCACCGCGCGCCCAGGCGTCTGGTTTGCCCGCCGCATCGACATTGCGCGCCACTGGGCGGAACATCACCCGCCGGTCGTCCTTGACCGCCCAAGCCGAATGAGCCGCGAAGACTTCGTTGCGCGCTTCGGCGGGGTTTTCGAACATTCACCGTGGATTGCCGAGCGGGCCTGGGAACTGGAGCTGGGCCCGGCCCATGACAGTGCCATCGGGCTGCACAATGCGCTGGCGCGCGTGTTCCGTTCGGCCAGCCGCGAGCAGCGCCTGGGCGTGCTGAATGCGCATCCCGATCTTGCCGGAAAGCTGGCGCAGGCGCGCCGACTGACCCCGGACTCGGCGCAGGAGCAAGCCAGCGCGGGTCTTGATGCGCTGACCGACGACGAGCGCGCCGAATTCACGCGCCTGAATGACGCCTATCGGGCACGCCACGGATTTCCCTTCATCATCGCCGTGCGGGATCACGACAAGCCATCGATCCTTGCCGCCTTCCGCCGTCGGCTGGACCAGGACAGCGAAGCCGAATTTGCCGAGGCCTGCGCCCAGGTCGAGCGTATCGCCCTGTTGCGCCTGAAGGAGATGCTGCCAAGATGACGTCGTCCTACTACGCGCCAAGGGGTGGCCTGCCGCCGCAGGACTCGCTGATGACCGGACGCGCCGTGTTCACCGAAGCCTATTGCGTCATCCCGCGCGGATGCTTCTCGGATATCGTGACCAGCTTCTTGCCGGGGTGGCGGGATACGCGCGTCTGGATCATTGCGCGGCCGATGACAGGGTTTGCCGAAACCTTTGCCCATTACGTGATGGAGGTCGCGCCGGGCGGTGGCTCGGATACGCCCGAGCCCGACGCCGGCGCCGAAGGCGTGCTGTTCGTCACCGAAGGGGCGGGGCAGCTGACGCTGGGGGCACAGGCGCATGATCTGGGACCCGGCAGCTATGCCTATCTCGCCCCCGCAAGCGCATGGCAAGTTCAGAACTCGGGGGGCGTCCCCTTGCGCTTTCACTGGATTCGAAAGCTCTATGAACCCGCGCCAGGGATCGCGACGCCGGCAAGTTTCGTGACGCGCGATCAGGATGTCGCGCCCGTTGCCATGCCGGGAACGCAGGGGCGCTGGGCCACGACGCGCTTTGTCGATCCCATGGACATGGCCCATGACATGCATGTGAATATCGTGACCTTCCAGCCCGGCGGCGTCATCCCGTTCGAGGAAACGCATGTCATGGAACACGGTCTGTATGTCCTGCAGGGCAAGGGCGTCTATCGGCTGAACCGCGACTGGGTCGAGGTCGAGGCAGGCGATTACATGTGGTTGAGGGCCTTTTGCCCGCAGGCATGTTATGCGGCCGGGCCGGACCCGTTCCGCTATCTTCTGTACAAGGACGTGAACCGCCATCCGCGCCTGCGCGGGCCGGGGGCGTTCGGGGCAGGAAGCCCGGGATGAGCACGATCCGGGTCGAGCCGCTGACGGCCGACGCATTTGCCCCCTTTGGTGATGTTCTGGAGGCACGGGGCCCCTCGCTGCTGATCAATCAGGGCATGTGCCACAGGTTCCACGACCTGGCGCGGCTGGACTTCGGTGTGGATGGGCGCGCGGGGATCTCGATCTTCCAGGCCCGGCCGCGTGCGCTGCCCTACCAGTTTGACCTTGTCGAAAGGCACCCTCTGGGCAGTCAGGCCTTCGTTCCGATGAGCGCGGACCCCTTCCTTGTCATCGTGGCGCCGGATCGCGACGGTCGGCCGGGCGACCCGCGCGCCTTTCTGACGACCGGGGCGCAGGGAATCAACTTTCTGCGCGGCACCTGGCACGGGGTTCTGACGCCGCTGGCCGCGCCAGGGTTGTTCGCCGTGATCGACCGGATCGGTCCGGGCGACAATCTGCAGGAATATCGCTATGACGTCGCGTGGACGGTTCTTCCCGGCTGAATGTCACAGGGGCAGGGCACCCATCCGGGCGGCCATGTCCAGCATCCGGTTCGCAAAGCCCCATTCGTTGTCGTACCAGCCAAACAGGCGCAGCATTCCGCCTTGGGTCACGCGGGTTTCGGGCAGGGCCATCACGATGCTTTCCGGCCGTGCCCGCAGGTCACAGGACACCAGCGGCCGGTCGGTCCAGCCAATGACACCTTCGGCCTGACGAAGGGTTTCGTTGACCGTCTCGCGGTCGGGGTGCGCCCGCGTCAGGACGGCCAGATCGATGGCCGAAACCGAGTGGGTGGGCACACGCACCGCGGCCGCCTCGATACGACTGGAAAGTTCCGGCAGTACCCGCCCCAGAAGCCGCTGCGCCGAAGTCGTCGTTGGCACCATCGACAGCGCCGCCGCCCGGCTGCGCGCCGCGTCCTGTCTTGGTGCATCGATCGTCGGCTGGCTGCCGGTATAGCAGTGGATGGTCGTCATCCAGCCGGTCTGGATGCCCCATGCCTGGTCCACCAGCCGTGCCAGCGGGGCAAGTGCGTTCGTGGTGCAGGATGCGTTCGAAACGATCCGGTGTTCGGGGCGCAGATCGGACTCGTTGGCGCCCAGAACGACGGTCGCATCCGCCGAGTCCGACGGCCCCGACACCAGCACCCGCCGCGCCCCTGCGCGCAGGCCGGCCTCGGCAAAGCTGCGTTCTCCTCCCAGGCCGGTGCATTCCATCACGACATCTATGTCCGAAAGATCCAGCTGTCCAAGGTCGGGACTCTGGCTCAGGCGCAGCGCATGGCCATCCACGACCAGCGCGCCGGGTTCCAGCCTTACCTCGCCGGCCCAGGGGCCAAAGGTCGAGTCGTATTCGAACAGATAGGCCGCCATGCCGGGATCGGCGATGTCATTGACCGCGACGATCTCGATCGGCCACCGCGCCCTGTCGCGCGCCCAGGCGCGCAGGACCGACCGTCCGATCCGCCCGAAACCGTTCAGCGCAACCCGTATCGTCATGTCCTGACCTCGCAAGATTCTGCACAGGTGTAGCGGCGGCCGACAGCGCAAGAAAGGACGGGATTGTGACGGTTACACCTGACCGCGGATCAGCGCACGGCCTCCATCAGCGCATCGCGCATGCGGCAGTCGCTCGCGACGTCGCGCCCGCAGGGGCGTGGCGTCAGGTCGCGGGTCAGGCAGATGCGGACCTCGTCGATTCGGCCCTGTTCGCAGGTCACGGTGATCATCTGCGGGTCAAGCCCGGGATTGGCCTCGATGAATGCCTGCTCGACCACCTGGGCGGGCAGGCGCACGTCGCGGTCCAGCCTGTCCAGAACAGGCGGGATCGTGATGCTTTGATAAGCCTTGCGAGAGAGTGCGAAATAGTCGTCGGCCGACAGACCCGTGCACCGGCCATGCTTGCGCCATTGGTGCCAGGCAAGGCCGGACGATCCCATGATGTCGGCCATGGCGCGCGTCTCGGCGCGGCTGGGGTCCCGGGCAGGCGTGCGGCAATCGCTGGGCCAGCCGCGTTCGTATTGTGGCCACAGCCCGTGCAATATGAAGCTGTGGTCGTGACGCGGGTCGCATTGGTCCTCGCCCCGCTTATCGCCGGTGATCGCGCACCATGTCGGCGACCATGAAAGGGCCATGACGTAATAGTCGAAATCGCCCGCCCGGTGCTGCTGCGCCATGGCGGCCAGCGGAAACAGGATCAGGGCAAGGGCAAGGCGCATTTTCTCTTCCTTTCGTCGATGCGAGGGTCTATATACCCACCCAATTCCCCGAAAGCGAGGAAATGCGACCCTGCAAGGTCGCGGCCGTTTCCCGGCCACGGGAGAGATATGTAAAGGAGACACCCGATGTCGAGACCGCTCATGCCAAAGGCGACGGCCGTCTGGCTTGTGGACAACACGACACTCAGCTTCCGGCAGATCGCGGAGTTCTGCGGCCTGCACGAGCTGGAAGTGCAGGGCATCGCCGATGGCGACGTGGCTGCGGGCGTCAAGGGCTTCGACCCGGTCGCGAACAACCAGCTGGACGCCGAGGAAATCCGCAAGGGCGAGGCCGATCCGAACTACCGGCTGAAGCTGAAGCACAACCCCGCCGCCGTTGGCGAGGAAAAACGCCGTGGCCCGCGTTATACGCCTTTGTCCAAGCGCCAGGATCGTCCGGCGGCGATCCTGTGGCTGATCAAGTTCCACCCCGAACTTGCCGATGCCCAGATCGCACGGCTGGTCGGCACCACCAAGCCCACGATCCAGTCGATCCGTGACCGGACGCACTGGAACATCAACAACCTGACCCCGATCGATCCGGTTGCGCTGGGCCTGTGCAAGCAATCCGAGCTGGACCGCGAGGTTCAGAAGGCCGCCAAGAAGCGCGATTCCGTCATGTCCGACGACGAACGGCGCAAGCTTGTTTCGACCGAACAGTCGCTGGGCATGGCGCCCGAACCGAAGATGCCAAGTTCGATCGCGGGGCTCGAGAACTTCTCGCTGTCCGGTGACGAGGATGCGAAGGAAAAGACCGATCCGCGCGATTATTCGGATGCGGACGCCTTCTTCAACCTGCCCGACGACGACGAGGACGAGGACGAAGATCGCTGAAACATGAAACCCCGGGCCTCGACCCGGGGTTTTCATTTGCCGTCCGCGAATGTCGGGGTCAGGCTGCCAGTCCCTTGGATCCCATCGACAGGAATTTCTGCCGTCGGGCACTGACCAGCTCGGCCGGTTTCATCCCCGACAATTCGTCCAGCATCTCGGCGATGGCCCGGCCGACACGCTCGATCGTTTCCTTGCGGTGACGATGCGCGCCGCCGATCGGCTCTTCGATCACGCGATCGATCACGCCCAGCTTCGACAGGTCCTGCGCCGTCAGGCGCAGGGCATTCGCGGCCTCGCGCATCTTTTCGGCGTTCTTCCACAGGATCGAGGCGCAGCCTTCCGGCGAGATTACCGAATAGACCGAATGTTCCAGCATCGCGATGCGGTTGGCAGTGGCCAATGCGACGGCGCCGCCCGAGCCGCCTTCCCCGATGACGACCGAGATCAGCGGCACGCCGATCTGCAGGCATTTCTCGGTGCAGCGGGCAATGGCTTCGGACTGGCCGCGTTCCTCGGCCCCCTTGCCCGGATAGGCGCCGGGCGTATCCACCAGCGTGATGACCGGCAGGCGGAACCGGTCGGCCAGGTCCATCAGCCGGATCGCCTTGCGATAGCCCTCGGGGCGGGCCATGCCGAAATTGTGCTCGATCCGCGACTTGGTGTCCGATCCCTTTTCCTGCCCGATCACGACCACCGGACGGTCGTTGAAGCGCGCAAGCCCCCCCATCACGGCCTTGTCCTCGGCGAAGTTTCGGTCACCCGCCAGTGCGGTGTATTCGGTGAACAGCGCCTCGATATAGTCGCGGCAATGCGGCCGGTCTGGATGGCGCGCGACCTGGCATTTCCGCCACGGGTCCAGGTTGCGATACATGTCGCGCAGAAGGTCGGCCGCCTTGCGGTCCAGCGCTTCGGCCTCCTTGGACACATCCATGCCTTCGTTCTTGCGTGCCAGCGCACGCAATTCTTCGGCCTTGCCCTCGATCTCGGCCAGAGGCTTTTCGAAATCCAGATAGTTCATCGCGCCCTCTCTTCCGGGTCAGCGGTGTATATGACCGCCCCGGCCAGTCAATGCAACCGTTCTGAGGGCGCGAATCGCCTGCCTATCTGCCGATCATTTCCGCCTGCCGTACGATGACCTCGGCCTGACGGATCGAGGCGATGTCCACCAGGCGCCCCTTGTAGACCGTTGCGCCCGCGCCTTCGGTCTTGGCCTTTTCCATCGCGGCCAGGATCTCGCGCGCTTCGGCCACCTGCTCGGGCGAGGGCGAAAAGACCTGGTTGGCCAGTGCGACCTGACGCGGATGAATTGCCCATTTTCCGACCATCCCCAGCGTGGCCGAGCGTCTGGCCTGGGCGATGAACCCTTCGTCGTCCGAGAAGTCGCCAAAAGGTCCATCGACCGGCAGCAGCCCGTGCGTGCGGCAGGCCGCGACGATGGCCGCCTGCGCCCAGTGCCAGGGATCGGACCAGTATTTCTGCCCGTCACGCAGCATGTAATAGTTTTCCTGGGTGCCGCCGATGCCCGTGGTCTGCATCCCCATCGAGGCCGCGAAATCGGCAGCGCCCAGGCTCATCGCCTGAAGTCGGGGGCTGCCAGCGGCGATTTCCTCGACATGACAGATGCCCGCCGCCGATTCGATGATGACCTCCAGCGTGATCCGCTTCGATCGGCCCCGCGCCTGTTCCACGGCGCTGACCAGCGCATCGACGGCATAGACGTCGCTTGCGCATCCGACCTTCGGGATCATGATCTGGTCCAGCCGTTCGCCCGCCTGTTCCAGAAGATCGACCACGTCGCGATACCACCACGGTGTGTCCAGCCCGTTGATGCGCACCGAAAGATACTTGTCGCCCCAGTCGATGTCGCCGATCGCCTGGATCACGTTCTTCCGCGCCTGATCCTTGTCATCCGGGGCGACCGAGTCCTCGAGATCGAGATTGATCACGTCGGCTTCCGACTTTGCCATCTTTTCGAAGATTGCCGGGCGTGAGCCGGGACCGAAAAGCTGGCAACGGTTCAGGCGGGCCGGGGCGGGGGGCTGGATGCGAAAGCTCATGGAAATTCCCTGGGTAACGATGTTTCGTCATTGGCTTCCCAAGGGGTAGAATATTGCGCCGCGCTGCGCAAGCATCCTTTCGCATCCGCAGCATGACTGCGCCATCCCCATTGCGCCCCGGCCCGGAATGCGGATCATGCGCCGCGTATTGGCGCAGACTTGTACAGGGCCGACATGCAGATCGACATTGCACGCGACAGTTTTCCTTTGGCCGAGACCTTCACGATCAGCCGCGGCTCTCGTGACGTCGCGCATGTGCTGACCGTGACGATCCGCGATGGCGACGCCCGCGGTCGGGGCGAATGCGTGCCCTATGCGCGTTATGGTGAAAGCATGGACAGCGTCGCCGAGGCAATCGCCGGTCTGCCCGAGGAGCTTGATCGCGATTCGTTGCAGACGCTCTTGCCACCGGGGGCTGCGCGCAACGCGGTCGATTGCGCATTGTGGGATCTGCAGGCCAGGATCGAAGGGCGGCGGGTCTGGCAGATCGCCGGTCTGCCTGCACCCGGCCCCGTGACGACGGCCTTCACCCTGTCGCTGGACACGCCCGAGCGCATGCGGCAGGCCGCTGCGCGTCAGGCGCACCGGCCGATCCTGAAGATCAAGCTTGGCTCCGAGGGGGACATGGCACGTCTTGAGGCCGTGCGCGCGGGCGCCCCCCGATCGAAGATCATCGTCGATGCCAACGAGGGCTGGACGCCCGAAATCTATACCGAGCTGGCGCCGCATCTGCTGCGGCTTGGTGTGCGCATGGTCGAGCAACCCCTGCCGGCCGGCCAGGATGACATCCTGGCCGAGATCGACCGGCCCTTGCCCGTCTGCGCCGACGAAAGTTGCCATGACCGATCCAGCCTGACCGGGCTGGTCGGCAAGTATGACATGGTCAATATCAAGCTGGACAAGACCGGCGGTCTGACCGAGGCGCTGGCGCTGCGCACGGCCGCACGCAAGATGGGCTTCGGCGTCATGGTGGGCTGCATGGTCGGATCTTCACTGGCCATGGCGCCCGCGGTGCTGGTGGCGCAGGGGGCCGATCTGGTGGATCTGGACGGGCCCCTGTGGCTCGCGCGCGACCGTGAGCATGCCTTGCGCTATGACGGTGCGCGCGCGTATCCTCCGGATGCGGCGCTCTGGGGGTAACGGGATGCGGTTGATCATCGGCAACAAGAAGTATTCGTCCTGGTCGATGCGGCCGTGGCTGGCGATGCGGGTGGCGGGGCTCGCGTTCGAGGAGGAGCTGATCCCCTTCGACGACGAGGCCGGCAATCCGGCGATCAAGGCGGTTTCGCCCACGGGGCGGGTGCCGGTGCTGGTCGAGGGCGATCTGGTCATTGCCGAATCGCTGGCGATCATGGAATGGGCGGCAGAGCTTGCGCCGGGGCTGTGGCCCGAGGCGGCGGATGCGCGCGCCCGGGCGCGGGCCGCGGCGGCCGAGATGCATGCCGGCTTTGGCGCGCTCAGGAGAGAATGCCCGATGAATTTTGGCCGCGCGCCGGCGCCTCTGGCGGTGTCTGACGAGGTGCGCGACGATGTTGCACGGATCGAGCAGCTGTGGGACGAGAGCCTTGAGGCTTCGGGCGGGCCGTTCCTGTTTGGCGCGTTCAGCAATGCCGATGCGATGTTCGCACCGGTGGTCAACCGGCTCGAGATCTACGAGCTCAGCGATCATCCGGCGGTGCGCGCGCTCACGGCGGCGATGAAGGGCCTGCCGGCCTGGCAGGAATGGGAAGCGGCGGCGCGGGCCGAGCCCTGGATTGTGCCGGCCGACGAGGTGTGAGACAGGGGGCGCGGGCATTTGCCTGGCCGGAAGAGAACGAGAAGAATGGGAGCCTGCGATGAGCCGCATCGTTTATGTCAACGGAGACTACGTGCCCGAGGAAGAGGCGAAGATTTCGATCTTCGATCGCGGCTTCCTGATGGCCGATGGCGTGTACGAGGTGACCACGGTCCTTGGCGGTCGGCTGATCGATTTCGCCGGGCACATGGCGCGGCTCAAGCGGTCGCTCGACGCGCTCGACATGGAGGCGCCGGCGGGCGAAGACGAGCTTCTGCAGATCCATCGTGATCTGGTGACGCGGAACGAAGTCGACGACGGGCTGATCTATCTGCAGGTCACACGCGGCAATCCGGGCGACCGCGACTTTGCCTATCCCGCGCCGGGCACGGCGCGGCCGACGCTGGTTGTTTTCACCCAGTCCAAGCCGGGGCTGGCTGACAATCCGGCCGCGCGGGCGGGATGGAAGGTGATCTCGATCCCCGACCTCCGCTGGGGCCGCCGCGATATCAAGACGGTGCAGCTGCTGTATCCGTCGATGGGCAAGATGATGGCGAAAAAGGCCGGGGCCGACGATGCCTGGATGGTCGAGGACGGTTTCGTGACCGAGGGCACGTCGAACAACGCCTATATCGTCAGGGATGGCCGGATCATCACGCGCCATTTGTCGCAGGAGATCCTGCACGGAATTACCCGCGCCGCCGTCCTGCGCCTTGCCCGCGAGGCGCAGATGGAGGTCGAGGAGCGGCCCTTTACCATCGAAGAGGCGCAGGCGGCCGATGAGGCCTTCGTGACTTCGGCCTCGGCCTTCGTCATGCCGGTGGTCGAGATCGACGGTGTGCGTCTTGGCGACGGAACGCCCGGTCCGGTCGCGCGGCGCCTGCGCGATATCTATCTGGACGAAAGCCTGAAAACGGCGATCTGAGGCAGGTTCCTACGCCGTCTGCACCAGATGCACGGTCACGGCGGCGTAGAAGACAAGGCTCGCCGCCAGAACCAGAACGTGCCAGATGGCATAGTGGAACGGAAGGCCCTCGGCCAGGTAGAACAGGACGCCAAAGGTGTAGATGCATCCGCCCACGACGACCAGCGTCAGTACGGGCGGCGTCAGGGCATCCATGAACGTGCCGCCCGCGGCGAGTCCGGCCCAGCCCATTGCCAGGTACAGCAGTATCGCAAGCACGCGGAAGCGGTCGGGCGACAGGATCTTCAACGCCACGCCAGCCATCGCGGCGCACCACAGCGCGGCGAGCAGTCCCATGCCCTGACCCGAGAGTACCAGGAAAGGCGTATAGGTTCCCGCGATCTTCAGATAGATCGCGCTGTGATCCAGGCGCTTGAGAAGCCAGGTCCAGCCCGGGTGCAAACAGGTGTTATAGAGCGCCGAGAAGCCCAGCATGGCCAGCAGGCAGAGGGCATATACCGTCACGCCCAGAACCGCCCCGAAATCGCCGCGCAGGACGATGGCCGTCGCAATCAGCGCAGGCACCGCGATAGCCGCCAGTGTCACGCCCGAAATGTGGACGATCTTGTCGGCCAGCAATTCGGCCCGGCTGTATTCGATGCGTCGGCTCAGGATGTTCATCGCTTCATTCTATCACATGCCGCAGCGCCGCGCGCGGGGTTGCGGGCATGCCGTAGCGTCACCTGCCCGGTCGTTCAGGATTGATCGGGCTTTCCGACGTTTTCGGCAAATGCCTTCTCGAAGGCGGCCTGTTTTGCGGCATCGGCCTCGGTCTGGTTGCGCGCCTTCCATTCCTCGTAGGGCATGCCATAGAAGATTTCGCGCGCTTCCTCCTTGGTCAATGCAATGCCGCGTTCGGCCGCGGCTTCCTGGTACCAGCGCGACAGGCAGTTGCGGCAGAATCCGGCAAGGTTCATCAGGTCGATATTCTGCACGTCCGGGCGCTTTTCCATCAGATGATGGCGCAATGCGCGAAAGGCGGCGGCCTCGATCTCGATACGTGTGCGTTCGTCCATTTCGTGTCCTCCCCAGGGGTCAAAGTCGGGTATCGGCCAGGGCGGCCTCAAGGATCGGGGCAAGACGGTCGGCCCAGGCGATCTGGCCGTCCTCGTCCCGGATCAGGTCGTGGCGAATCTCTATCAGGACATTCGGCCGGCCCGGCGTCAGGGCGTGGCGGTCGATGGAATCCCCGTCCAGATGGCCGCCATAGGGCTCGTTCTCGCCCACGCACAGGTCCGGCTCGGCCCGAAGGCGCGCAAGCACGGCCAGGGCCAGCCGGGGATCGCGGTGCGAATACAGGATGCCGACATGCCAGGGCCGGTGCGCGCGACCGTTCAGGCGCGGGGTGAAGCTGTGTATCGCGCAGATCACCGTATTGTCCCGCCGCGCGGCGAGCCGCTCCAGGGCGTCGTGATAGGGGCGGTGAAAGGCGTTCAGACGACGTTCGGTCTCGGCCGCGTCGACATGGCGATTGGCCGGGATGATCGTGCCGTCATACAGTTTCATGACCAGCGTCGGGTCGTCCTCGCCGCGGTTCGGGTCGATGACCAGACGCGAGAAATCCGACAGGACTGCCGGCGCGTTCAGTCTTTCCGCCAATCGCCGCGTGACGCCCGCAGCCCCTATGTCATAGGCGATGTGGCGCTCCATATCCGCCGGAGCGATCCCCAGGTCTCCGCCGTTGATGCAATCCGGTACGCGGTTGGTTGCGTGATCGCATGTGACCAGCCAGCGCGAAGGGCGATTTTCGCCGACAATCCGATAGGGGAGCGTCGTCATTGTCATTCATCCTGCATTTCGGGCGTTACATAGCCGAGACACGCTGATTGCGCCAGTTGCCCAACCGCGGGATTTGCGCCATAGAAGGGCAAGACAACCTGATAGCGATAACGGGAGCGGAGACATGGCCGGGATCAGACGGCTTCGCAATGTGAAAATCGTGGCAACGCTCGGCCCGTCCTCCAGCGACTACGATACGATCCGCGCGCTGTTCGAGGCCGGGGCCGATGTGTTCCGCCTGAACATGAGCCATGGCACGCATGAAGAGCAGGCGGCGCGCCACGCGATCATTCGCAAGGTCGAACAGGATGTCGGGCGTCCGATCGCGATTCTGGCGGACCTGCAAGGCCCGAAGCTGCGCGTGGGCACCTTCCGCAATGGCGAGGAAGAGCTGACCGAGGGTCAGAAGTTCCGCTTTGACCTTGACCCGGCCGAGGGCGATGCGACCCGCGTCTGCCTGCCACACCCGGAAATCTTTGCCGCGCTGAAACCCGGCGCGACGCTGCTGGTCAATGACGGCAAGATCCGGCTGAAGGTCGAAGCCTGCGGGCCCGACTTTGCCGATTGCGTTGTCACGACCGGCGGGGTGATCTCAAACCGCAAGGGCGTGAACGTGCCCGATGTCGTTCTGCCCCTTGCCGCCCTGTCCGACAAGGATCGCGCGGATCTGGAATTTGCCTGCGAACTGGGCGTCGACTGGCTGGCCCTGTCCTTCGTGCAGCGTCCCGAGGACGTGGCCGAGGCGCGCGAACTTGCGCGCGGTCGCGCCGCCATCCTGTCGAAGATCGAGAAGCCCGCCGCCGTGAAGGCGTTCGATCAGATCCTGGCCGTCTCGGACGGGATCATGGTCGCGCGCGGCGATCTGGGGGTCGAACTGCCGGTGCATTCGGTCCCGCCGATCCAGAAGCAGCTGGTGCGCAAGGCGCGGTCTGCCGCCAAGCCGGTGATCGTGGCCACACAGATGCTGGAATCGATGATCGACAGCCCGATGCCGACCCGGGCCGAAGTGTCGGACGTCGCGACCGCGATCTACGAAGGCGCCGATGCGGTCATGCTGTCGGCGGAAAGTGCGGCCGGCAAATACCCGATCGAAGCCGTGACCACCATGGACAGCGTTGCCCGTTCGGTCGAGGCGGATCCGATCTATCGCGAGGAAATCGAGGCTTCGCGCCACATCCGGCGCGAGACGGTGGCCGACGGGATCGTCGCCGCCGCACGCGAGATCGCCGAGGCGACCGACATTCACGCGATCTGCTGCTTCACCCAGTCGGGAACCACGGCCAGCCTGGTCGCGCGCGAGCGGCCCGCCGTGCCGATCATTGCGCTGACCCCGGTGGTCGCTACCCTGCGTCGGCTGTGTCTGACCTGGGGCGTGCATTGCGTGCGCTCGCCCGAAGTCGAGCGGTTCAAGATGGCGGTCGTCCAGGCCGCCCGCGCGGCACGCGAGTACGAATTCGCGACCGAAAAGGACCAGATCGTCGTCACCGCCGGCGTGCCGTTCAACGTGACGGGCACGACGAACATCCTGCGTGTTGCGCCCTGTGACGAAAGGCTGATCTTCCGCACCGATCCGGAATGATGCCCCCTTGCCAAGCCGGGCGGGCGGCGCTATACGCCGCGTCTCATATATCCCGCGAGGCCGGCCCGTGGCATTGCCGAGTCGCGCGACAACTCTGAACAGGAGATGGAAATGCCCAAGATGAAGACCAAGTCCGCTGCGAAGAAGCGGTTCAAGATGACGGCCTCCGGCAAGGTCAAGGCTGGCGTCGCCGGCAAGCGGCACGGCATGATCAAGCGCTCGACGGACTTCGTCCGCAAGGCGACCGGCACCATGGTGCTGGCCGATTGCGACGCCAAGATCGTCAAGAAATACATGCCCTACGACCGCTGAGGAGATAAGACATGGCTCGCGTCAAATCCGGCGTTGTCACGCACGCCCGTCATCGCAAGGTCATCAAGAAGGCCAAGGGCTACTACTCCGCCCGTTCGCGCAACTTCCGCACGGCGACCCAGGCCGTTGACAAGGCCAACCAGTACGCCACGCGCGACCGCAAGCAGCGCAAGCGCAATTTCCGCTCGCTGTGGATCCAGCGGATCAATGCGGCCGTTCGCGCGATCGATGCCGATCTGACCTATTCGCGCTTCATCAACGCGCTGGCCAAGGCCGGGATCGAGGTGGACCGCAAGGTCCTGGCCGATCTGGCCGTGCACGAACCGGCCGCCTTCGAGGCGATCGTCGGCAAGGCCAAGGCCGCCATGGCCTGATCCGTCAGCGGATCGAAGGGACAGCGAATGACCCCGCGGCCCGCAAGCCGCGGGGTTTTCGCGTCCGGCAACATGAAAAACGGCATCGCGACCCGCGCGGCGGCTTCCCTTTTTTCGCCGCTCCGTGCTAGGGGAATGCCGCAACTGACGGAGAGGCAGATGGACGGTCTTGACGCGCTGAGGCAGAACTACCTGGAACGGATCGCGCAGGCGCCCGACCCGGCCGCGCTGGAGGAAATCCGTGTCGCTGCGCTGGGCAAGAAGGGCGAGATCAGCCTGAAGATGCGGGAACTGGGCCGCATGGCGCCCGAGGAGCGGCAGAGGACCGGCGCGGCGCTGAATCGCCTGAAGGACGAGATCGACGCCGCGCTGAAGGCGCGCCGCGCAGCGATGGAAGACGCGGCGCTGGAAGAGCGTCTGAAATCCGAATGGCTGGATGTCACCCTGCCGGGACGTCCGCGCCGTCAGGGGACGATCCACCCGATCAGTCAGGTGACCGAGGAGATCACCGCGATCTTTGCCGATATGGGATTTTCGGTCGCCGAGGGGCCGCAGATCGAATCCGACTGGTACAATTTCGATGCGCTGAACATCCCGCCGGAACATCCTGCGCGGCAAGAGCATGATACGTTCTTCATGCACCGCGCGGCGGACGATGACCGCCCGCCGCATGTCCTGCGCACGCATACCTCGCCCGTCCAGATCCGCGCGATGCAGACCCACGGCGCCCCGATCCGGGTGATCGCGCCCGGCCGGGTCTATCGCATGGACATGGACCAGACCCACACGCCGATGTTCCACCAGGTCGAGGGGCTGGCCATCGACCGCGACATCAGCATGGCCAACCTGAAATGGGTGCTCGAGGAGTTCTGCCGCGCCTTCTTCGAGGTCGACCGGGTCGAGCTGCGTTTCCGTGCCAGCCACTTCCCGTTTACCGAACCTTCGGCCGAGGTCGATATCCGCTGCTCGTGGCAGGGCGGGCAACTGAAGATCGGCGAAGGCGACGACTGGATGGAGATCCTTGGCTCGGGCATGGTCCATCCCAAGGTGCTGCGTGCCGGGGGCATCGATCCCGACGAATGGCAGGGCTTTGCCTTCGGTCTGGGAATCGACCGTCTTGCGATGCTGAAATACGGCATTCCGGACCTGCGCGCTTTCTTTGAATCCGACCTGCGCTGGCTGCGCCATTACGGGTTTTCTGCCCTGAACGTGCCGACGCTGCATGCGGGAGTGAGTGGGTGAGAGGCACGACCGGGCGCGCCACGCGCGGCGTGGTGCGGATGCCTCTGCAACTGAAATCGAACATGCCAGGCAAGTCCCTGGCTTCCATGACGGGTGGGAGACAAAGATGAAATTCACCCTCTCCTGGCTGAAGGACCATCTGGACACAGAGGCCACGCTGGACGAGATCGTTGCGGCGCTGACCGATCTGGGGCTGGAGGTCGAAGAGGTCGTCGATCGCGCGAAGAAGCTCGCGCCCTTTACGCTGGCCCGTGTCCTGCATGCCGAACAGCATCCCGATGCCGACAGGCTGCGGGTCTGCCGGGTGCTGACGGACGAGGGCGAAAAACAGATCGTCTGTGGGGCGCCGAATGCGCGCGCGGGCATCACGGTCGTTCTGGCAAAGCCTGGCGACTATGTCCCCGGCATCGATCTGACGCTGGGCGTGGGCAAGATCCGTGGCGTGGAATCGCACGGCATGATGTGTTCCGAGCGTGAGATGGAGCTGTCGGACGAACATGACGGCATCATCGAGCTGCCCTCGGGCGAGGTGGGCGAGAAATTCATCGACTGGCTGGCGCGCAACCGTCCGGGCGTCGTCGATCCGATGATCCACATCAAGATCACCCCGAACCGGCCCGACGCGCTGGGCGTGCGCGGCATTGCCCGCGATCTGGCCGCGCGCGGCCTTGGTACGCTGAAACCCCAGACGATCGAGCCCGTCGCGGGCAGCTTCCCCAGCCCGATCGGCGTCACGATCGATCCGGCGCTGCGTGAAAAGGGATGCCCGCTGTTTGCCGGACGCCTGATCCGCGGTGTGCGCAACGTGCAATCGCCGGCATGGCTGCAGGAACGGCTGAAGGCCATCGGTCTGCGCCCGATTTCGGCGCTGGTCGATATCACGAACTTCTTCACCTTCGACCAGAACCGTCCGCTGCATGTCTTCGATGCAGACAAGGTGCGCGGCCATTTGCGCATTCACCCCGCGCAGGGCGGCGAGGAATTCGCCGCGCTGGACGAAAAGACCTATGTCCTGCAACCCGGCATGATGGCGATTTCCGACGACAATGGCGTGGAAAGCCTGGCCGGCATCATGGGCGGGGAAGCGACCGGCTGTACCGAGGATACGGTCAATGTATTCCTTGAAAGCGCCTATTGGGATCCGATCACCATTGCCGCGACGGGCCGCGCGCTGCGCATCAATTCCGATGCGCGCTATCGCTTCGAACGCGGCGTGGACCCGGAATTCACCCTGCCGGGGCTGGAGGCCGCGACGCGCATGATCCTTGATATCTGCGGCGGCGAGGCGTCCGAGATCGTCATGGACGGCGCCGTGCCGCGGGATGATCGCGCCTATCGATTCGACCCGCGCCGGATCGTCAGCCTGGTGGGAATGGACATTCCCGAGGGAACCCAGCGCGAGACGCTGGAAAAGCTGGGCTTCACCTTCCATGGCGACATGGCGGCTCCTCCAAGCTGGCGGCCCGACATCCAGGGCGAGGCGGATCTGGTCGAGGAGGTCGCACGCATCGCCTCGCTGACGCGGCTTGAAGGCAAGCCATTGTACCGGCCCAATCCCGGTGTGCCGCGCCCGATCCTGACGCCGATGCAGCGCCGCGAGCGCGTGGCGCGGCGGACGCTGGCGGCGCTGGGCTACAATGAGTGCGTCACTTACAGCTTCATCGACAGCCGGTCGGCGGAGATGTTCGGTGGTGGCGGCGACGAGACGCGGATCGAAAACCCGATTTCCTCGCAGATGACGCATATGCGGCCGGACCTGCTGCCGGGGCTTCTGCAGGCGGCGGCGCGCAATCAGGCGCGCGGCTTCATGGATCTTGCCCTGTTCGAGGTCGGCCCCGTCTTCACTGGCGGCGAGCCGGGAGACCAGGCCCTGATGGCGGCCGGGCTGCTGGTCGGGGCAAGTGCGCCGCGCGATCCCTTTGGCTCGCGCCGTCCCGTCGATCTGTACGATGCCAAGGCCGATGCCGAGGCCGTCCTGTCGGCCATCGGCGCTCCGGCAAGGGCGCAGATCAACCGCAAGGTGGCGCCCTGGTGGCATCCGGGCCGTGCGGGGGTGATCGCGCTGGGGCCGAATGCCTTGTGCACCTTTGGCGAGCTGCACCCGCGTGTGCTGAAGGATATGGACATCAAGGGGCCGGCAGTTGCCTTCACGATCCATATTGAAAAGGTGCCGTTCCCGAAATCCGGCAGCACCACCCGGCCCGCGGCCAATTGGTCGGACCTGCCGGCGGTCGAGCGCGACTTTGCCTTCGTGGTGGACCAGGACGTCGAAGCCTTGACAATCGTCAACGCCGCCCAGGGCGCAGACAAGGCGCTGATCGAAAGCGTCCGGGTCTTTGACCAGTTCACGGGCGAGAAGGCCGAAGCCCAGATGGGACCGGGCAAGAAATCGGTCGCGATCACGGTGCGTCTGCAGCCCAGGGAGCGCACCCTGACCGACAAGGATATCGAGGCCGTCAGCGCCAGGATCGTCGAGAAGGTCGCCAAGGCCACGGGCGGCATCCTGCGCGCCTGAAGATGTCCCGGAATGGCGGCCGTGCCTGTCCAGCAGGGCGGGCGCGGCCTCGGGCGTCCGCTTGGGCCCGGCTGTCAAGTGGGCAAATCGCTGCGCTTTTCCCCACCAAGAGCGAATTGAAGCATGTTATCATCGCGCCTGATCCAGCGCCCCAGGAATGCGCGGATTGGATGTAGGGACAATTGAAAGGCACTTCATGCTTCAGGAATTCAAGGACTTCATCGCCAAGGGCAATGTCATGGACATGGCGGTGGGTATCATCATCGGCGCGGCGTTCACCGCGATCGTTTCATCGCTGGTCGAGGATCTGATCAACCCGATCATTTCCCTGTTTACGGGCGGGATCGACTTTTCCAACCTGAAGATCCCGCTGGGTGACGGGCCCGACGCGGCCAGCTTCAACTATGGCAACTTCATCATGGCCGTGATCAACTTCCTGATCATCGCCTGGGTGGTGTTCCTGCTGGTCAAGGCGGTCAATCGCATCAAGGCAGCGGCCGAAAAGCCCGATGATGTCGCGCCCTCGGTCGATACGGGCCCGTCCGAAAAGGATCTGCTGATCGAGATCCGTGACGCGCTTGTGAACCGCAAGTAAGGGCGGCGTGCTGGAAAGGAAAAGCCGGGCCATCGGGCCCGGCTTTGTCGTTTCATGATGGGCTCGGCGATTACAGGACCGAGCGCGGATCGACGGTGGGAATGCCCAGGGCCTCGCCCACAGCCTTGTAGGTCAGCTTGCCTTCATGCACGTTCAGGCCGTTCAGCAGGTTGGGATCGTCGGCGCAGGCCTGACGCCAGCCCTTGTTGGCCAAGGCCAGCATGAAGGGCATCGTCGCATTGGTCAGCGCGATGGTTGAGGTGCGCGCGACCGCGCCCGGCATGTTGGCCACGCAGTAATGCATGATGCCATCCACCTCGTAGATCGGGTCCTGATGCGTGGTGGGGCGCGAGGTTTCGAAGCAGCCGCCCTGGTCGATGGCCACGTCCACGAGAACCGCGCCGGGCTTCAGCAGTTTCAGCTGGTCGCGTGACAACAGCTTGGGCGCTGCCGCGCCGGGGATCAGGACCGCGCCGATGATCATGTCGGCCTCGCGCGCCAAGTCGATCAGGTTTACACCCGAGGCATAGGAGGTCTTGAACAGGCCGCCAAAGACGTCGTCCAGGTAACGCAGGCGCGGGATCGAGCGGTCCATGACCGTCACATCGGCGCCCATGCCAGCGGCGACACGCGCGGCATGGGTGCCGACCACGCCGCCACCGATCACCAGAACACGTGCCGGGCCTACGCCGGGCACGCCGCCCATCAGAACGCCGCGGCCGCCATTGGCCTTTTGCAGCGTCCACGCACCCACCTGAGGCGCCAGCTTGCCCGCGACCTCGGACATGGGCGCCAGCAGAGGCAGGCCACCGCGATCGTCGGTCACGGTTTCATAGGCGATGCAGGTCGCCCCCGACTCAAGCAGGCCGCGGGTTTGCTCGGGGTCCGGCGCGAGGTGCAGATAGGTGAACAGAACCTGTCCCTTGCGCAACATCTTTCGTTCGACCGCCTGAGGTTCCTTGACCTTCACGATCATCTCGGCGGTGGCGAATACCTCTTCCGCGGTCGGCAGGATTTTCGCGCCGACGGCGACATAATCCTCGTCGGGGAAGCCGGCGCCAAGGCCGGCATTGGTCTCGATGTAAACCTCATGCCCCGCGCGCACGGCTTCCTGCGCCGTGGCAGGGGTCATGCCGACTCGGAATTCCTGGGGCTTGATCTCTTTCGGGCAACCGATCTTCATCGCTTCCTCCCATTCATGGATGTCCGGCAGAATGCCAGAGAATGGATGGAATTGCTTTGAAAATGCTCTGGCTATTTCACAAGAAAACGGCAAATTATTCGAATAAACGTCAGAAATGCAGAAGGATCGTGCGCAGATATGGAACTGGACGCGACAGACCGCCGAATCCTGTCCGTGCTTCAACGCCACGGCCGCATCACGAATGCCGAGCTGGCCGAGAAGGTGAATCTCTCGCCCTCGGCCTGTCACCGCCGCGTCCAGCGGCTGGAGGAGGAAGGCTTCATCTCGGGCTATGTCGCGCTGGTGAATGCGCGCAGGCTGGGGCGGCCGACGACCGTCTTTGTCGAGATCACGCTGTCAGGCCAGACCGATGAGGTGCTTGAGGCTTTCGAGCGTGCCGTGATGCAGGTGCCCGACATCCTGGAATGTCACTTGATGGCCGGATCGGCTGATTACCTGTTGAAAGTCGTGGCCCAGGATACCGAAGATTTCGCACGCATCCACCGGCAATACCTGGCCCGCCTGCCCGGCGTGGCGCAGATGCATTCGTCCTTCGCGTTGCGAACCGTTCGGCAGACGACAGCCGTGCCCGTGTGAGCCCCAATACAACCTGGGGCCCGCCCGGTGCGGGTGCCAGGCCCCCGGGACAATCCGTTCAGGCCATCGGCCACGCCTAGCCGCGCAGGCCGGTCTCCTTCAGAAGGCCCAGCCGTTTGGCTTCGTAATAATAGCCGCGGGAATACCACATCACGGCCTTGTCGGGATCGCCTCGCGAGACGAGCCATGCCCCGCGCAGATATTTGCCCGCGTATTTCAGATTCGTTTCGGCGTCCAGCAGACCCTCGGGGGCGCCGCGATAGCCCATCGTTCGCGCGGTCTGAGGGTGGATCTGCATCAATCCGTAATAGGGCCCGTTCCGTGCCTTCGGATTGTAATTGCTTTCCCGCCTTATGACGCGATGCATCAGACTTTCGGGAATATCGTATTTCCGGGCATACCGGGCGATCAGGGCATCCAGGTCGCCGCGCCCGGAAGCCGGGCGTCGTGTGACCTCTTCCCGGCGTCCGCAGCCGCCTATTGCCATGGCCGACATGCCTGCCAAAATCGAGCGTCGGGTGATCATCCGCTGCTCTGTCCTTGCTTGTCGTGGCAGAATGCGGGTGTTGGCGCGCAGGCTCAATACCGCTCTTGCCAATCGTATCTTCCGGGGCGATCAATCGGCGGCGTGTTGCCAAGCGAGGACATTCAGGATGGCCGAGATCGCCACCAACAACGTGAGAGGAGCGGTCACCGCGCTGATCGCCATGGGGATCTTCGCGACGCATGACGTCGTGGTGAAGGTGCTGGGCGAACATTACTCGGCCATTCAGATCGTCTTTTTCGCGGCATTGCTGAGCTTCCCGATCGTATCGGTGATACTGCTTGCGGATGCCCGGGCGTCCAGTTTGAAGCCGCGGCACCCGGGTTGGGTCATCCTGCGCACCGCGTGCACCGTCGTAACGGGTGTGTCAGCCTTCTATGCCTTTTCGACGCTGCCGTTGGCGCAGGTCTATGTGATCCTGTTTTCGGCCCCTTTGCTGATCACGATATTGGCGATTCCGATCCTGGGCGAGCAGGTCGGCATCCGCCGGACCCTTGCCGTGATCGCGGGGCTGATCGGCGTTCTGGTCGTGATGCGGCCAGGCCAGTCGGAACTGTCGCCTGGCCATGCTGCGGCGCTTCTGGCCGCTTTCTGCGGCGCGCTTGCCTCGGTCATCGTGCGTCGAATCGGCAAGGATGAACGCCCGGTCGTGCTCTTGTTGTTTCCGATGGTGGGGAACGTCATCGCCATGGGGATGGCGCTGCCATTCGTGTACCGGCCGATGCCGATCGAACATCTTGGACTTCTGGCCGTCATTGCGGTCTTCGGTCTGACGGCGTCCTTCCTGATCATCCTGGCCTATCGCGCCGGCGAGGCCGTTGTCGTTGCGCCCATGCAGTATTCGCAGATCCTTTGGGCGACGGTCTATGGGTATCTGCTTTTCGACGAGAAGCTGGATACCCCGACCATCATTGGGGCGGGAATCATTATTGCCTCGGGTATCTACATCGTCTGGCGTGAGGGGCGCGCGGGCGCTTCTGCCAACCGGCCGGTCCTGCAAACCCGCAGCCGGGCCGAGACGATTTCCCCGCGCGTCAGCCTGTTGCAGCGCGTTCTGATGCCGGGATCGCGCGACCGATGATTTTGACCATCACCCCCTTGCAAAACCGAAGGAAAGTGGGTAATTCGCCCCCACGGTCGGAGCGTAGCGCAGCCTGGTAGCGCACCTGCTTCGGGAGCAGGGGGTCGGAGGTTCGAATCCTCTCGCTCCGACCATTTTTCGGACAAGAATATCCCGCACTCCGTGATGGTCCATGGGGGTGCGTCCATTGTCTGGCACGCATTCCAGCCAGGGCCCGCGCCGTTCCCGAAGGGATGGGCACCGCCAGCTTCGGCCTATAAGGCGGCATTCGTTTACGTCAGACTCCCGGCGCCAGTTCCCGCGAGATGTTCATCTGGCCCAATGAGGTTCTGTTTCGTTTCAAATGCTTGTTCGGCGCGCTGACATCCGGAAGGCCTGTCCCAGGCCATCCCGTTGCAAGGGATCAGAAATCCTGGGGATGCGGGGCGGTCGCTGCGCAGCATTGCCCCGTGCTTCAAGAGTATCGCGCGTGGCGTCAGCGCACAGCCTATTGGGCAAGTTGTCATCCGCAGGGAACGTCCAATGCCGGGGCTTGTGCCCTGCGTCACACCTGACGCGCGGGGCTCCCGAATTCGGCGTCACGGCCCAGATGGCTGGAATTCAGGGATCTTGGAGATGTCAGGAAGAAAAATGGCTGGGGCGGTAGGATTCGAACCTACGGTACACGGTACCAAAAACCGCTGCCTTACCACTTGGCCACGCCCCAACGGTGCGGCTGACATACAAAAGCGCGCGGCGGGCTGCAAGACCCATTCGGCAGGTTTTTGGACGGAAAGTTGTGGATAATTCCGGGTGCATCCTTTGCCGGGGAAGTGGATGCGCAGGATTGCATGGCGCCGCAGGTCGGTTCCCAAGTCATGAAGAAGGCCGCCCAGAATGGGCGGCTGCAATGGAACCCGATGACCGGGGGGCTTTCAGACCCGAAGAGGATCGACCTTGGCGACTGCGTCCAGCGCCATCAGGGTTTCCAGCAACTTCGGCATCTGGTCCAGCGGGATCATGTTCGGCCCGTCGGATGGCGCGCGGTCGGGATCTTCGTGCGTTTCGATGAAGACGCCCGCAATCCCCAGACTGACGGCCGCGCGCGCCATTGCCGGGGCGAACTCCCGCTGCCCGCCCGAGGCCGACCCGAGGCCTCCGGGTTGCTGGACCGAATGGGTGGCGTCCATGATCACGGGGTAACCCGTGCGCGCCATGATCGGCAGCGAACGCATGTCGGCCACCAGCGTATTGTAGCCAAAGCTGACGCCACGTTCGGTCAGCAGGATGTTCCGGTTCCCGGTGCTTTCGATCTTTTCGACGACCTTCGTCATGTCCCACGGGGCCAGGAACTGGCCCTTCTTGACGTTCACCACGCAGCCGGTGCGGCCGGCTGCCAGCAGAAGATCGGTTTGCCGGCACAGGAACGCCGGGATCTGGATCACATCGACCACCTCGGCGGCGATCCGGGCCTGTTCAGCGTCATGGATGTCGGTCAGAACCGGGACCCCGACCGCCTTGCGGACGCCCTCGAGAACCCGCAATCCCGCTTCGATTCCCAGCCCCCGTCGCGCGTCCAGAGAGGTGCGGTTCGCCTTGTCGTAGCTGGCCTTGAAGACGTATTGTGCCCCGACGGCGGCGCAGGCCTCGGCCATACGCCCGGCGATCATCTGCGCGTGATCGGCGCTTTCCAGCTGGCAGGGGCCCGCGATAAGTGTCAAAGCCCTGTCGTTGCCGACGGTCAGCCCGCCGATGGTCACATCCTTCATCGCGGTCATGTCCATTCCCTTACGTGGTGGCCTGTTCCCGCAGGATCGAGGCAGTGATCGAAAGCATCAGGTAGATGCCACTGAACAGAAGGAAGGCCAAGAGCGTGTTTTCGAACGCCCGCGGATAGGCGGGTTCGTCCGGCGCGACAGGTGAAACCGATGTTTCAAGGTACCGCGTCTGCCGATTGGCTTCGAGCCGGGCGGTTTCAAGCTGCTGCACGGCCTGCGCCAGCAGCATCTGCCGCGTCTCCAGCTCGGCCTCGGCGATGCGCAGCTGGCCCATCACCTGTGCCAGAGAGGCCGAACTGTCGCCGCCCTGTGTCAGTTGCGACCGCAGCTGCGTGATCAGCCGCTCCAGCCGTTCGATATCGCCGCGCACACCATCGACGCGCGCCTGGTTGGGGCGCGGGTTGTCAAGAAGCTGTTCCAGCTCCAGCCGCTTTTTCTGCAATTCGATCTCGAAACTGCTGATCTGCCCCATCAGGGCGTTGCTTTCTGTCAACGGGTCCAGAACGCCCATTTCCTCTTGCAAGGTCTGGACTCGTGCCTGGGCTTCCAGAACGCGGCGCTCGGCCTCTTGATAGCCGGCCAGGGCATCCTTCATCTGATTTTCGCGCAGACGCGCCGACAGCTGATCGACCTGTTCCTCGGCATAGCCGATCAGGGCCTCGGCAAAACGCTTGCTGGTTTCGGGATCCGCGGCCACGACCTCCATCTTCACGATGCCCTCGGTCGGGTCATAGCTGATCTTCACCATCTTTCGGTAAAGCCGATAGACTTCCTCGTTCGTGGCGTCGGGCTCAAGCCGGGTCAGCGGATCGATCAAGGGTTGCGAGAAATGCGCCCTGAAGCCGTGGTCCTGGTCCAGCCGCATCATCGCGTCACGTGATTGCAGATAGCTTTGCACCGCGATCGAATCCTGCGCAGTGGCGAACTGCGTTCCGCGGAACATCGACGCGATGCCGGCAGCGGGGTTTTCCGATTGCTGAATGACGAATTCGCTATGCGTCGCATAAAGTGGCGTCGCGATACGGAAATAATAGATCCCCGCAATCAGCGTCGGCAAGAAGACCAGGACCGCCAGCCGCGCGAACAGCATCATCAGCCGCCGCCGTCTGCGCCGCACGATATCGCGCTGGATCTCCAGGATCTCCGAGGCCCGCTCGGCCTCTGTCAGGGGGGCGGGAACGGGCGTGTCGGGCACTTTCTGCGGCAGGTGGACCTCGTCGGTCGATTGGCGGCCGTCGACGATCTTCAGAAGCGCCGAGGGCTGGAACGGGTCGATGCCGCGTTTGCGCAACTGGCGCACCGCGTCGAAATCAGAGGTGAACGAGAGGCCGTTCTTCTGTGCCACCCGCCGCGCCGTGCGCAGCTGACGGGCACTCAGCCCCTCATCCCTGATGGCGGCCAGTTCCGGGTCGTCGGTACCTTCCGCGGTGCCCGCGGCGGTCGGGAATACCCGGTCACCAAAGCCGTCATCGACTTCGTCCTCGGGCAGCACGTTCTGCGCGCGCCGCTTCAGCGCGCCCTCTTCCGGGCGCAGACGGAACCGTTTTGCCCTAGGTGGTGTAGTCATACATCCGTTTCGCTTCTTCCAGAGTGTCGAAAAAATGCAGTCTGCCATTGCGCAGGACGGCAGCCTGGCGGCAGAACTTTTCCAGTGTCCGCGGCTGGTGCGAGACGATCACTACCGTCTTGGTCTTCAGCCTGTCGGCAAGAATGGAGCCGGCCTTTCGGTTGAACTCGGCATCCGTGACGGCGGGCATCCCCTCATCGATCAGATAGATGTCGAAATCCATCGCCAGCAACAGCGAAAAGGTGAACCGCGCCCGCATGCCCGAACTGTAGGTCGCAACCGGCATGTCGAAATACTCGCCGATATCGGACAGCCACCGGCTGAAGGCTTCGACGTAATCGGGGTCCATGCCATAGAGCCGGGCGATGAAGCGCGCGTTTTCGCAGGCGGTATGCTTCGGTACGACGCCCCCCATGAAACCCAGCGGGAAAGAGACGCGGCAGCTTTTGCGGATCACGCCTTCGTCGGGCTTTTCGATGCCGGCCATCATGTTGATCAACGTGGTCTTGCCCGTACCATTGGGCGCAAGAATACCCAGGGAACGGCCAAGCTCGACCCGAAAGGTCGCGCGGTCGAGTATCACCTTGCGCGTCTTGCCCGTCCAGAAGGACTTGCTGACATTCTCGAATTCCAGCATCGCTCGTTACAGCCACGTCAAACCTGTCACACCCAATGTAGGGGCTGATCGTTAATTTTTGCAGTTACATCGCAATCATGCCCGCAATAAGGCCGAGCGGTCATGCGCCGCAACGGCCTTCTGACGCGCCCGGCGGTCAATTTCCCGCGTGTTCGACATGGAACGCCCTGCCGGCCAGGATCGCCACCAATCCCGATGACAGCGAAAGAAGCGCCCCCATCTTCGCGGCGTCCTGCACTGGTCCCGCCGGGAACGCGACCGTTGCCACGAACAGCGCGACCGTAAATCCGATTGACGCGACGCATCCCAGAACAGCGAGATCGGCAAGCCGCATTCCCTTGGGCAGACCAAACCGCAACAGTTCGGCGGCAAACCAGCCGAACAGGAATATGCCCAGAGGCTTGCCGATCATCAGCGCACACAAGACCAGCCAGGTTGGTTCAGAGAATGCAGCAAGCTGGACGCCCGCATTCAGAAGGCCAAAGAAGAACAGGATGATCTGAACAGGCGTCTTCAGGCGATGCGCAATACGGTTGAGCGGGTCAGTCAGGTATCGCTCGGCCTCGGCAAAATATCCGAAAGCGCGATCGGCATGCGGGATTGCCGGGATGATGGGCAACAGTCCAAGTGCCGGATGCACGCCGGCCTGCTGAAAACCGAACCAGCTGACGCAGCCGGCGACAAGATAGGGCCAGAAGTCAAGCTTCCGGGCCACCCAGGTCTGCCACCGGCGCAGCGGGTCCCCCCGGTCCATATGTCGGGGCAGCCAGTTGAACAGAACGAACGTCGCCGCCGCAGCCCCCAGCGACAGCAACAGCCATGCAGGCGTCAGATCGTCGCCCGGATAGAAGATCGCCAGAATGAAAAGTCCGCCGGCATCGTCCGCAATTGCAAGCAACAGCAGAAAGCGGATCGCGGGGTGGCGCGCGCCAAAGACCAGCCGCCCGACGAAATAGGAAAAGGCAATATCCGTGGCAGTTGGAATTGCCCATCCGCGGCTGACCGTATCGAAGATTCCCAGGGTCGCGGCCAGACACAGATAGATTGCGACCGGCACGGACATGCCGCCCGCGGTGGCGATCAGCGGCGTCAGCGCCTTGCGCCCGCGCAACGCGCCGTTCTTCAGGATGACCGCCTCCCAGACCTCCTTGGCGGCAACGGCAAAGAACAACGACATCAGAAGATCGTTGACCAGGAAGTCCAGCGTCAATGTCCGCTCGGCCTGACCGCCTTCCTCGCCCGGATGGCCGATGAAGAAGTGATCGGCGATCACAAGGTTGACGAAGTCCTGGTAGCCGGTTTGGTCGATGTTGGCCCATGCAAGTGCGATCGCCGCGCCGAGGATCAGCAGAAGCGAGTGGCTCGTTGCGAAATTCCAGACGCGATACATCCGTCGATCATCCCTTGCGCGGCCGCCTTCAACGGTTAGTCCGTCGGGCGCGTCGGGGCAACCGGCCGGTATCGCACGCCGCAGCCAGGATGGCCGCCAGCGCAGCGCCTCCTTTCGGGGGCACCGGCTTGTGCACAGCCGTCCCGTTGCGCCTGCCGGTTCGTGCCGTCATGCTGCATCCATGTCTGAAAAGGTCGATTCACTTCATGCCCGGATCAGGTCCTGCCGGCATTGCGCCGATCGGTTCGCGCGCACGGCAACGGCCCATGCCCCGCGGCCGGTGATCTGGTTCCAGCCCTCGGCACGTGTTCTGATCGCAGGCCAGGCGCCCGGATTGCGTGTTCACCAAAGCGGCCGGCCATTCACGGATCCGTCGGGCGACAGGCTGCGCAAATGGCTGGGGATCGACAGCGACACGTTCTATGACCAGCGGCGCATCGCGATCGTGCCGATGGCGTTCTGCTTTCCCGGCTATGATGATGCGGGGTCCGATCTTCCGCCCCCCGCAGCCTGCGCCCGGTTGTGGCGGGCCCAGGTCATCGATTCCTTGCCGCATCTTCGGCTGATCATCGCCGTCGGCGCTCATGCCCAGCGCTGGCATCTTGGGCAGGCCGCGCGGGCAGGGGTTGCGCGCACGGTGGCGGCGTGGCGGGATCATGCCCCATCGATCTTTCCCTTGCCTCATCCGTCATGGCGCAATACCGCATGGCTGAAACGGAACCCGTGGTTCGAGGCCGAGCTGCTACCGGTCTTGCGGGCGCGGCTGAACGAGGTGTTGAACGATGACGCAGACACGGCTTGACCGGGCGCATTCGGCGATGGGGGACGCACCCGAGGATGATGCGGCACGCCTGCACTTCTACGAAGCCCTGGCGGATGCCGAGATGTATCTCCTTCTGGAGCGGGAAGCTGTCGACGACAGGGCCGAACCACGAATACTGACGCTTGATGACGGGCGCTTTGCCCTGGCCTTCGACACCGAGGAACGCCTTGTTGACTTCACCCGGGCACCGGCGGCGCATGTGGCCCTGCCGGGCCGGGTTCTTGTGCGGCTGCTGGCCGATGAGGGCGTGGGGCTGGGCCTGAATCTCGGCGTCGCACCGTCCGAGGCCCTGTTGCCGGCCGATGCGTTGCAATGGCTGGTGCAGATGCTGGATCAGCGGCCGGATGCCCGGACCGGCATTCCGACCGAAATCGCGCCGCCGTCGGCTCTGCCCGATCGCTTGCTGCAGGCGCTGGATGCCAAGCTTGCGGGCCTCGCCGGCCTTGCGCGCGCCGCGCATCTGGTATGGGTGCGCTACAAGGACGGGCGGTCGGGCCATCTGCTGGCTTTTCAGGGCGCACCCGCGCGGGCCGAGCAGCCCCTGGCCAAGGCGGTGTCAGAGGCTGTCATCTTTTCGGGTGTCGATCAGGCCACGCTGGACGTGGTCTTCCTGCCGCAGGATTCGCCCCTTCTGCCGCGATTCCAGGCCGTTTCACTGCGCTTCGATCTGCCTGAACCCAAGGAAGAGACGGCACAGATCCTGGGCCCCGCCGCGCCCGGCATGGACCCAAAGCGTCCGCCACGGCTGAAATAGGGGCCTCAATACCCCCGGGCACGGTCCACGACATGCAGGAACGGCTCGCCCCTCTCGCCCCTGCGAATGTTCTCGGCAATGACGCGGGCGGCGCTTTCTGGCCGTGTCACGGCGGCAATGTGCGGCGTGACCGTGACCTGCGGATGCGCCCAAAAGGGGTGATCGGGTGGCAAGGGTTCGGTGGTGAACACGTCCAGCGTGGCGTGACGCAGGCGGCCGTTCCCCAGCGCCTCCAGCAAGGCGGTGTCGTCGATCAGCGCACCCCGGCCGGGATTGATCACAACCGCGCCCCTGGGCAGAAGATCAAGGGTTCTTGCATTCAGGATATGACGGGTCCGATCTGTCAGCGGCAGCAGCAGGATCAGGATCTCGGCGCGGCCGAGCACCTGGTTCAAACCCTCGGGCCCGCTGGCACAGGCGATCCCCGCGATGTCCTTCGGGCTCTGGCTCCAGCCCGCGACGTCGAATCCCAGGCCAGCCAGCGCCTGACCGACGGCGGCCCCAAGCTGACCAAGGCCTAGAATGCCGATCGTCCGTTCCGTGGCCAAAGGTGGCAGATCGCTCCCTCGCCATACGCCATCCTGGTTCAGGACATGGCGGTCGATGTCCAGATGGTGGCGCAGGCAATGGGCCACGCAATATTCCACCATGCCCTGGCGCAACCCGTCATCGACCATCCGGCACAAGGGTTGGGACAGGGTCGGGTTCGTGACGATCCGCTCCACCCCCGCCCAAAGGTTCAGAACCGCCTTGCAGCGGACAAACGGACTGAAATCCGTGATCGGCCCGTTCGGATCAAAGACGATGTAGTCGACCCGCGCGGGGTCGTCCGCATGGTGAACCAGTTCGGCATCCAATTCTGCCGCCTTCAATGCCGCGCGCAGGGCAGGGGCATAGACGGGCCAGTCATCGGGACGTCCGGCAAAGAGAACGGTTGGGCGCATGTCCTATCTTGGCCTGTGGATATGAGCGCTTTGCACAAGCCCGAAGGCGCCCAGAAGGATGATCATCGCGGTGCCTCCGTACGAAACCAGCGGCAGCGGCACCCCCACGACGGGCATCAGCCCGGTCACCATCCCCATGTTGACCATGAAGAACAGGAAGAACGTCCCGCCGACCCCAAGTATCAGCAGCGAGGAAAAGCGATCCTTCGTGGCAAGGGCGGATTGATAGCAGAAGATCAGCACAAGCACGTACAATGACAGAAGCGAGATCGCACCGACAAAGCCGAATTCCTCGGCCAGCGTGGTGAAGATGAAGTCCGTATGCTTTTCGGGCAGAAAGTTCAGCCGGCTTTGCGTGCCCTGCATGTAGCCCTTGCCGGCCCAGCCCCCCGAGCCCAGCGCAATCTGCGCCTGCGTGATGTTGTAACCCGCGCCAAGAGGGTCCGAACCGGGATCCAGAAAGGTATCGATACGCTTGTACTGATAGTCCTTCAGCAGCTGCCATTCGGTGCCGCGGCTTTCCATCACCGCAAAGACCAGCGCAACGACAAGGGCCAGTACCGTGCCGAAATACCACAGGCTGACACCGGCCAGGAACATGACCAGACCGCCCCCGGCGACCAGCAGGATCGCGGTACCAAGGTCGGGTTGCTTCAGCACCAGGAAGGTCGGCAGCAGGATCAGTGCCGCCGGAATGGCCACCCACAGCGGGCGCGAGACCTTGTCGATGTCCAGCCAGTCGTAATAGGCCGCAAGCAGCATGACCAGGGCGATCTTCATCAGCTCGGACGGCTGGATCCGGACCGGGCCCAGCTCGATCCAGCGCTGCGCGCCCATGCCGATGCTGCCGAAGAATTCGACGGCGATCAGCAAAAGAAGACACGCCAAATAGGCCGGAACCGAAAGCGATCGCCAGACCCAGATGGGCGTGAAGGCCACGACGAACATGCCGATCATGCCCACGACAAACCGCTTCATCTGAGGTTCTGCCCAGGTTTCGATCCGGCCGCCCGCGACGGAACACAGCATCAGGAAGCCGACGCAGGAAATCGCGGCAAGAAGCAGGATCAGAGGCCAGTTCAGATGCAGGACCTTGCGAAAGCCCGTCGGGACATGCCGGATGCGATTCTCGAGATAGGTCATGCCCGCGACCTCCCGCCGCTTGGCGCGGGCTCTTCGGGCAACAGCCTGAGCCGCGCGCGCATCTCCTCGATCTGGGCGCGCTGGTTTTCCGGATAGGCTTCGAGAGGCGGGAGGCCGCCATAGAGCGCTTGCAGCAGGATGTCACGCGCGATAGGCGCGGCGGCGGCCGATCCACTGCCACCATGCTCGACGACCACCGAAACCGCGTAACGCGGCGCATCGAACGGGGCAAAGCAGACGAACAGCGCGTGGTCGCGGCGGTGCCACGGCAAATCCTTGTTGCTTGTCACGCCGCGTGCACGCTCGGCCGCCGTGATGTTGCGAACCTGGCTGGTGCCCGTCTTTCCCGCCATGCGCATCTGGTCATCCACGATGCGCGACGCATAGGCCGTGCCGCGGCGGGAATTGCTTACTTCGAACATGCCCTTGCGCACACCGCGCAAGACGGCATCCGATACGCCCAGATCCCCGGGCTGCATGACGGGCTGCTCGACGCCGTCGATCGCACGCACCAGCCGGGGCGTGATCGCCTTGCCCGAGGCCAGACGCGCCGTCATCACGGCCAGCTGAAGCGGCGAGGCCAGCACGAAACCCTGGCCGATCGCGGTGTTCAGCGTGTCGCCGATCAGCCAGTCTGTGCCGTATTTCGCGCGTTTCCATTCGCGATCTGGCGCCAGACCTTCGCTGATCGCCGACATCGGAAGGTCAAAGCGCGTCCCGATCCCCATTCGCCGCGCCATCTCGGCGATGCGTTCGATGCCGACGCGCTGGGCAATCTCATAGTAATAGACGTCGCAGGATTGCTCCAGGCTCTTGGTCAGCGAGACCTCTCCATGTCCGCCGCGCCGCCAGCAGTGAAACCGCCTGTTGCCAAGCGTCGTGTATCCCGGGCAATAGACCGTTTCGCCGGGCGAGATTACCCCGGCTTCCAGCGCGGCCATGGCCGTGATCATCTTGAATGTCGATCCCGGCGGGTAGGCCCCCTGAACCGTCTTGTCGGCCAGAGGGCGGTGGTCGTTTTCCATCAACGCACGATAATCGGCCGAAGAAATTCCGCGCACGAACAGGTTGGGATCGAAACTGGGCGAGGAATTGATCGCGACGATATCGCCCGTCTGTATGTCGATCACGACAGCCGCGGCGCTTTCGTCTCCCAGCCGCGCCTGCACGAAGTTCTGCAGCCGGTGGTCGATCGTCAACTGGACATTCGCGCCGGGATCGCCCTCCTTGCGCCCCAGTTCGCGCATGACCCGCCCGGCGGCATTGACCTCGACGCGGCGCGAGCCGGCCTTGCCGCGCAGCAGCGTCTCCAGCTTGGCCTCCACGCCCAGCTTGCCGATCTGGAAACGGGGGATGCGCAACAGGGGGTCGGGATCCTCGATCCGCGACAGATCGTAATCGCTGACCGGGCCGACATAGCCAAGGACATGGGCGAAATCCGGTCCGAAGGGATAATTGCGCGACAGACCGACCTCGGTCGTGATCCCGGGCAGGGCGGGGGAGTTGACGGCAACCCGGCTGAATTCCTCCCAGGTCAGGCGGTCGGCGACCGTCACCGGCAGGGTTGGCGTGCGCCGAGCCTCCTTGATCGTGCGAGCACGATCCTCGGGGTCCAGGGGAATGAGCCGCGCGAGACGGTCGAGGACCGCCTCCAGATCGCCCGCATCGTCCGCGATGACGGTTACCCGATAGTTCTGCTCGTTGCCGGCGACGATGGTTCCGCGCCGGTCCAGGATCAGGCCGCGCACCGGTGGGATCAGGCGAACCTTGATGGCGTTTTCCTCGGCCAGAAGGCGGAACTGGTCAGCCTGGTCCAGCTGCAGATGCTGCAGCCGCAGGGCAAGCGTTCCGATCAGCGCGGCCTGGATGCCGCCCAGCATCATCGCGCGTCGCCCGATGCGGCGATGGCTTTCCAGGATCTGGCGCTCGGCACGCTTCATGTCAGCCTCCGCCGTGTCGGGGCATCGGTGTCGCCAATGCGGCGTATCCCAAGCAGAACAGCAAGAGCCGCCACGACGGCCGGATAGGCCATCACCGTCAGCGCGGCCTGCACCATGGTCGGCCCCAGCCCGACCTGGGGAGCAAGCGCAAGTGCGAGAACCACCCAGTCGATCAGGCCGGCCAGGAACACGGCTCCGGCGACGACCATCCATTCGACCACGAAGGGCAGATCCCTCAATCCCGAACTGCGACTGCGAAGGATCTCGGTCACCGACAGAATGATCAGGGGCCAAAGCCCGACCGGTCGCAGGGTCAGAAGATCCTCGATCAGCAGTACGGCGACGATCGACAATGCGGGTACGTGATCGGGCCGTCGCAAGAGCCAAGCCAGAGTCAGGCAAAGCAACAGATCGGGCAGGGGCCAGGCGGAAGGCTGGGTCGAGAGCGGAAGCAGACGCAAGACGATCAATACCGCCGCAAGGACCAGATAGGCGGCGCGGTGCGCGAGGCGCGAGGCAAGGCGGGGGTCAACCATCGGCGCCCTCCACCCCTTTGCCGGTCGGCGGAATCGCCCCAGCGGGCGCGCCTGCGGCACTGGGAACCTGAGGCGGGACGACAAGGTCTCCGGGGTCGGTGATGCGTTCGATCGGGCGTGACCGCAACACGCGCAGGAAGGTCAGCCGTTCATAATCGGCCGCCAGACGAACGCGCAGACGCTTGTTTCGGTCAAGCGCGACCTGACCCACCAGCAGCCCGGCGGGGAAGACGCCGCCATCGCCCGACGAGACGACACGATCGCCCGGGCGCACCTTTTCGAGGGATTCGACGAACTCGATCAGCGGTGCGGCGCTGTTGTCGCCGGCCAGGATCGCCCGCTGTCCGCTGGGCTGGATGATCACCGGGATGCGGCTGGCGACATCGGTCAACAGAAGAACGCGCGACGTGGTTTCCCCCACGCCGGAAATGCGCCCGACAAGACCAAGTCCGTCGGTCGTGGCCCAGCCATCCTGAATGCCGTCGCTGGCGCCAACGTTCAGCAGGACCGACTGCCGAAAGGGCGAGCCGCTGTCGGCCATCACGACACCGGAAACCGAGGTCAGCTTGGGGTCCAGGCGAAGCTGGTTCTGGGCCATCAGCTTGGCGTTCTGCTGCTCGAGCTGCAGCGCGGCTTCCTTCCACGCGCGCATCTGCTGCAGCTCACGGCGCAGTTCCTGGTTCTGCTCATAAAGTGCGGCATAGGAGCGGAAGCCTTCGGCCATGGCATAAAGCCGCGTGATGGGCGCCATCGCCCAGTCAAGATTGGGAACGACCCGGTCAACGATGGCCACGCGCAATCTTTCGACCCTTGGAGAGTCGATCCGCCACAGCAGGAACAGCCCAAGCAGAATGAGCGCCAGCGCCCCGATCAGGATGCGGCGCAGGGGTCGGGTGTAGATGTCGTCTCCCCTACGGTCCCGGGCCAAGGGTCCTCTCCGCTGTCGCTGGCCGCATTGCGGCTCAGCTGTCGTAGTCTATAACGTGGCGCAGCTGCTTTTCATATTCCAGCGCCTTGCCGGTTCCCAGCGCGACACAGTTCAGGCACTGGTCGGCAATCGAGATCGAAAGCCCGGTCTGTTCGCGCAGGGCAAGGTCCAGATCGCCAAGCAGCGCGCCGCCACCGGTCAGCATGACGCCGCGATCGACGATATCGGCCGCCAGGTCGGGCGGCGTGGCTTCCAGTGCCGACATCACGGCCTCGCAGATCTGCTGCACCGGCTCGGCCAGTGCCTCGGCGATCTGGGCCTGGCTGATCTCGGCCTCCTTGGGCACGCCGTTCAACAGGTCCCTGCCCCGAATGACCATCGAGGCACCGCGCCCGTCGTCAGGCATGCGGGCCGTGCCGATCGACGTCTTGATCCGCTCGGCGGTGCTTTCGCCGATCAGCAGGTTCTGCTGACGACGCAGATAGGAAATGATCGCCTCGTCCATCCGGTCGCCGCCCACGCGCACCGATCGGGCATAGACGATATCGCCAAGGCTGAGCACGGCGACTTCGGTCGTTCCGCCGCCGATATCGACGACCATCGAGCCGGTAGGGTCGGTGATCGGCATGCCGGCGCCGATGGCCGCGGCGATGGGTTCCGCGATCAGCCCCGCCCGGCGCGCGCCGGCCGACAGCACGGATTGGCGGATCGCCCGCTTTTCGACGGGGGTGGCGCCATGGGGAACGCAGACAATGATCTTGGGCTTCGAGAATGTCGTGCGGCGATGCACCTTGCGGATGAAATGCTTGATCATCTCTTCGGCGACGTCGAAATCGGCGATGACACCGTCACGCATCGGACGGATCGCCTGGATCGAGCCGGGCGTCCGGCCCAGCATCAGCTTCGCGTCTTCGCCAACCGCCAGTACCTGCTTGCGACCGTCCTTGACATGATACGCCACGACCGACGGTTCGTTCAGGATGATCCCCTTGCCCTTGACGTAGACAAGCGTGTTCGCCGTGCCGAGATCGATCGCCATGTCTGACGAAAACAGCCCACCCAATGCCATGTTCTTCCCCACTTCGTGCTGAATTCGGCCGACGACTCGGTTGCGACGGGCCGGAACCCTTATAGGGCGGGCAGAAAAATTGCGAAAGGGGGCGGCGGAATGTCATTTGCGACATTCCGCCGGATTTCATTAATCGAACATCATGTCCGGTTTGGCGACGTCGAACGGCGCCATGAATTTCACTATGTCAACTTTTCGGCGTCTTCGGGCCGTGTCTTGGCACGCCGGACGATCAGGTTGTTCAGCGCGCTGACATAGGCCTTGGCGCTGGCCACGACCGTATCGGTGTCGGATGCCTGGCCCGTCACGATCTTGCCGCCTTCTTCCAGCCGGACCGAAACGGTCGCCTGCGCATCGGTGCCTTCGGTCACCGCGTGAACCTGATAGAGGGCCAGCCGCGCCTCGTGCGGGAAGAGCTTCTTGATCGCGTTGAACGTCGCATCGACCGGGCCATCCCCCTGGGCGGTGACCTGATGATCCTCTCCGTCGATCGTCAGGATCAGGTCAGCCGATTGCGGTGCCTCGGTGCCACAGATGACGCGCAGGAACTTGACCTGCAGATGGGCTCCGGTGCCTTCGGATGTCTGATCGGTCATCAGGGCGATCAGGTCGTCGTCATAGACTTCCTTCTTGCGATCGGCCAGTGCCTTGAAGCGGACGAAGACGTCGTTCAGCTGGTTGTCGGCCAGCTCATAGCCCAGATCGCGCAGCTTGGCGCGCAGCGCGGCGCGGCCGGAATGCTTGCCCAGAACCAGGCTGGTCGAGGACAGCCCGACATCCTCGGGGCGCATGATCTCGAATGTCTGTGAATTCTTCAGCATCCCGTCCTGGTGGATGCCGCTTTCATGCGCAAAGGCGTTCTTGCCGACGATCGCCTTGTTGTACTGGACGGGGAAACCCGACACCGCGGCCACGCGGCGCGAGATGTTCATGATCTTTGTCGTGTCCACGTTGGTGTAGAAAGGCATGATGTCGTTGCGCACCTTCAGCGCCATCACGACTTCCTCCAGCGCGGTATTGCCCGCCCGTTCGCCCAGGCCGTTGATCGTGCATTCGATCTGGCGCGCACCTGCCTCGACCGCGGCCAGCGCGTTGGCCGTCGCCATGCCCAGGTCGTCATGGCAATGCGTCGCGAACACGACCGTATCGGCCCCGGGGACGCGCTCCTTCAGCATGCGGATCAGTGCGGCGGATTCGCGCGGCGCGGTATATCCCACGGTATCGGGGATGTTGATGGTGGTCGCGCCGGCCTTGATCGCGATCTCGACCACGCGGCACAGATAGTCATGCTCGGTCCGCGTTGCATCCATGGGCGACCATTGCACATCGTCGCACAGGTTGCGGGCATGGCTGACCGTTTCGTGGATCAGCTCGGCCATCTGGTCCTGGTCCAGGTTCGGAATTGCCCGGTGCAGGGGCGACGTGCCGATGAAGGTGTGGATGCGCGGGCGCCTTGCATGGCGCACGGCCTCCCAGCAGCGGTCGATATCCTTGAAGTTTGCGCGCGCCAGACCGCAGATCACCGCGTTCTTCGTCTGCCTTGCGATCGCGGAAACCGCTTCGAAATCGCCCTCCGAGGCGATCGGGAAGCCTGCCTCGATGATGTCGACGCCCATCTCGTCCAGCAGCGCGGCGATCTCCAGCTTTTCTTCATGGGTCATGGTCGCGCCGGGCGATTGTTCGCCGTCACGCAGCGTGGTGTCGAAAATCAGCACGCGTTCCTGGGTGGTCTTGTCGGTCATGTCATGATCTCTCTGTTTCTGCCCTGGCTTGTCCGGCGCGATCGGATACCTCTGAGCGGTCGCGCCGAAACGGCACGCTCAGAGGCAGCTAAGCAGAAGCAGGTCACGGGGCAGCAGGCGCGGCGCGATGGCGGCGGCCTTGCAGGTGGCGATATGCGGTTCCCGTGTCATGGGCGCGACTATACGGATGCCGCGCGAAAGGAAAAGAGAAAAAATGCTCGTGCGGCAGAACGATTTTTCCGGTGCGCGGGGTGGTCGTGCAGAAAGATTTCCGGGACGCGCGTCACTGGGCGGGTGCGGGCTGGTCCGTGGGCGCGTCGGCCTGGGTCCCGGCCGGGTCGGGCTCGGTCAGCGCACCTTCGGTCCAGTTGCCCGACGCAACCTGGCCGGAGGCATAACGCATGACGCCCTGGCCCTGACGCTTGCCGGCGACAAAGCTGCCCTCATAGACATCGCCGTTGGGATAGGTCGCAACACCCTTGCCGTCGATCTCGCCATTCTTCCATTCGCCGACATACCGGAAGCCATCCGGCATGACGATTTCGCCCTGCCCATGGCGTTTGCCGTTCAGGAACTGGCCGACATAGACGGTGCCGTCCGGGTAGGTGGCCTTGCCCTGGCCATTGCGCTGGCCGTCGCGCCATTCGCCTTCGTAGGAATAGCCGTCGGGATAGGTCATCCGGCCCTGGCCGTGGTTCTTGCCGTTGACGAATCCACCCTCATAGACCAGCCCGTTGGCATAGCGCGCGATGCCCTGGCCCTCGATCACGCCATCCTTCCACTCGCCTTCATAGGTCGAGCCGTCGGGATAGGTGATCTTGCCCCGTCCATGCGCCAGATCCTTGCGCAACTGTCCCTCATAGACCGAACCGTCGGGATAGGTAACCCGGCCCGTGCCCTCGATCCGGCCCTCGACCCAGTCGCCTTCATAGGTAAATCCATCCGCGCCGCGGAACGTGCCCTTGCCGTGACGCTTGTCGTTTGCGAACTCGCCTTCGTAGACGTCACCATTGGCATAGGTCACCTTGCCGCGTCCGTGGCGCTTGCCGTTCAGAAAGTCGCCTTCGTAAACGTCGCCATTGGGCTGAACCAGGCGGCCCTGACCGTTCATCTCGCCCCGCGCCCAGCCGCCCTCGTAGGTCAGGCCGTTCGGCAGCGTCAGCTTGCCCTGACCGGCGCGCTGGCCCCGCAGCATCCCGCCTTCGTACACGGCGCCATCGGGATAGGTGATGCGCCCCTGGCCTTCCTTCACGCCGTTGACCCAGTCGCCTTCGTAGACATAGCCGCTGGGGCTTTCCATGCGACCCTTGCCATGATGCAGGGCCTTGCGGAACTGGCCGGTATAGGTCGATCCGTTCTCGTAGACCGCCGTGCCTTCGCCGTCGATCTCGCCATCCTTCCATTCGCCTTCATAGGTCGATCCATCGGCGAAGGTGATCTTGCCACGCCCATGCGGCTTGCCCTTGACGAACTGGCCTTCATAGACCGACCCGTTGGGATAGCGGGCCACGCCCTGGCCCATGATCTCGCCCTCGACCCAGTCGCCGGTATATTCGTAACCGTTGGGCAGCCGGTAGGTGCCACGCCCATGCTGCTTGCCGTCCCTGAAGGTGCCTTCGTAGATGCCGCCGTCGTCATATTCCTTGATGACGACATCCTGTGCCCATGCGGCTTCGGCCTGCATGAAGATCGGCAAAAGCCCGATCAGCATCACTTGTGAAATTCGCATGCCATCCGTTCCGCTGTGGACATAGCAACATTCTCCGGGGGCCAACCCTGCGCGGCACGAGCCCGGTCCCGTCAGGCAAGCCTAGAGTTCGCCAGCCCCCATGACAAGCCACGCATGGGCCGATCGGCGGCTTTCCCTCGGCGGCAGGTCTGCTAAGTAGGTCCGGCGCATGCCTGCAGGAGCCAAGCCGATGACCCAGACCTTTCGCCTGACCCTTGCCCAGTTGAACCCCACCGTGGGGGCCATCGATGCGAATGCCGATCTTGCCCGCACGGCATGGCAGGAAGGCCAGCGCGCCGGTGCCGGGATGGTTGCCCTGACCGAGATGTTCATCACCGGCTACCAGACGCAGGATCTGGTCCTGAAGCCCGCTTTCGTGAACCACGCCATGGCGGCGATCGAACGGCTTGCCCGGGAATGCGCGGATGGACCGGCGCTTGGCATCGGTGGCCCGTATCGGGACGACAGCGGGCTCTACAACGCCTATTACGTCCTGCAGGACGGCCAGATCGCGGCCCGCATCCTGAAGCATCACCTGCCCAATGAAGGGGTATTCGACGAAAAGCGCCTGTTCCGGGCGGCTCCGGTCAGCGGCCCCTATCGCGTGGGGCCCATCCGCATCGGCACCCCCATCTGCGAGGATGCCTGGTACGACGACGTGACCGAGACGCTGGCCGAAACCGGGGCCGAGATCCTGCTGGTGCCGAATGGTTCGCCCTATTGGCGCAACAAGCACGAGCTGCGCATGAACGTCATGGTCGCGCGCGTGGTCGAGACGGGCCTGCCGCTGGTCTATCTGAACATGGTCGGCGGCCAGGATGACCAGGTCTTTGACGGTGGCAGCTTCGTGCTGAACCCCTCGGCCGAGCTGGCGGCGCAATTCCCGCTGTTCGACGCGTGCATCCGTCACATCGATTTCGAGCGCACCGAAGACGGCTGGCGCGCCCGGCGCGCCGAGCTTGACCCGATGCCCGATGAATGGGAGCAGGATTATCATGCCATGGTGCTGTCCTTGCGCGACTACCTGGCCAAGACCGGGTTCTCGCGCGTGCTGCTTGGCCTGTCCGGCGGCGTCGATTCGGCGCTGGTTGCGACGATTGCGGCCGATGCGCTGGGGCCTGAAGCCGTGCGGTGCGTGATGCTGCCCTCGGAATACACATCGGCCCATTCGCTCGAGGATGCGCGTGCCGTGGCCGCCAATCTGGGCTGCCGGCTGGACACGATCCCGATTTCGGGGCCGCGCGCGGCGGTGACCGAGGCTTTGGCGCCGCTCTTCGCCGGCCGCGAGCCCGACATCACCGAAGAAAACATCCAGTCCCGCCTGCGCGGCCTGCTCCTCATGGCCCTGTCCAACAAGTTCGGCGAGATGTTGCTGACCACCGGCAACAAGTCGGAAGTCGCGGTGGGCTACGCCACGATCTATGGCGACATGGCGGGCGGCTACAATCCGCTGAAGGATCTCTACAAGACCCGCGTCTTCCAGACCTGCCGCTGGCGCAATGCCAATCACCGACCCTGGATGAAGGGCCCGGCGGGCGAAGTGATTCCCCAGCGCGTGATCGACAAGCCGCCCAGCGCCGAGTTGCGCCCCGACCAGAAGGACGAGGACAGCCTGCCGCCCTATGCGGTTCTGGACGCGATCCTCGAGCGGCTGATCGAGGGCGACCAGTCGGTGGCCGAAATCGTGACCGCGGGGTTTGATCGCGATACCGTCCGGCGGGTGGAACGGCTGATCTATCTGTCGGAATACAAGCGCTTCCAGTCCGCGCCGGGGACGCGGCTGACCCGCAAGGCCTTCTGGCTGGATCGCCGCTATCCGATCGTCAATCGCTGGCGCGACCCTTCGTGACGCCCGCCCTGTGCATGGATGCACAGGGCCGGTTCGCCATGCAGGGAAACGGATTTCGGCACGATGCATTATGGTTTCCCGGAAACTGAAAGGGAGGCCACCATGAGTACGCCGAAAATCGCAGTCATCTTCTATTCGACCTATGGCACGAACCACGCCATCGCGACCTGCGCAGCTGACGCCGCACGCGAGGCGGGGGCAGAGGTCCGCCTGCGTCGTGTCGCCGAAACTGCGCCGCCGCAGGTCGTGAATTCGCAGGACGCGTGGAAGGCACAGCTGGAAAGCATGTCGGACATCGCCGTTGCCAGCCCCGAAGACATGGAATGGGCTGACGGCTATTTCTTTTCGGCGCCGACGCGTTATGGCGTGGTTGCCAGCCAGCTGCGCGCCTTCATCGACACGCTGGGGCCCTTGTGGATGAAGGGGGCGCTGGCCAACAAGACCTTCACCGCAACGACGAGCGCCCAGAACCTGCATGGGGGGCAAGAGGCGACGCTGTTGTCGCTTTACACCTCGGCCATGCACTGGGGCGCGGTTCTGGTGCCGCCGGGCTATACCGACCAGTCGATATTCGATGCCGGCGGCAATCCTTATGGCTACTCGGCCAAGGCGGGCGAGTTCGATGACAAGGGCCGCGCAGCGGTCGCGCATCAGGCACGGCGGCTGGTCGAGATGACGCGCAAGCTGGTCGGCTGATCAGACCGGCTCGGCCGGGCAGGACGCGATCAGGCGTCTTGCGTCGGCAGGGCGGCACAATTCCGTGGCCTCGGTCATCACGGCGGCCGAGGCCGCGGCCATCCCGGCGGAGAGCGCGTGGGGCAGGGGCTTTCCGCGCGCCAAGGCCAGCGTGAAGGCCGCCATGAAACTGTCGCCCGCGCCGACCTTGCTGGCGACGGGCACCTTGGCGGCCGGCGCGAACCAGGCCCCGTCGCGCGTTACCATGACCGACCCTTCGGCCCCGCGCCCGACGATCGCGATCTCGGCCGCGCCGGAGCGCACCAGATCGCGCGCGAAGGCCGCGCTTGCGGCCCGGTCTGGCAGCGCGCGCCCCGCCAGATCCTCGGCCTCGTCCTGATCCATGCGCAGCACGAACACCGCCTGCGGCCCGCGCGCGGCCTGGCGAAGCGCATCCCCGGATGTATCAAGGATCAGCCTCGCACCCGCTTTCTTCAGCCGGCGGGCCAGCCGCAGCGGCAGGTCGGGCGCCATGCCCGGCGGGAGGCTGCCCGAGAGCACGACGAAAGCCCCCTGCGGAGCCGCAGTGACGATGGCGGCAAGCGCGGCATCGGCCTGCTTGCGGTTCCAATGCGGACCGGGCAGGACGAAGCGGTATTGTTCGCCCGTCGAGCGATCGGTCACCGCGATGCTTTCGCGGGTCTCGCCCGGCGCGGGCCATGCACTGGGCGTCAGCCCTTCGCGCACCAGCGCCGCGGCCAGGCGTTCGCCTGTCGCGCCGCCGATGGCAATGAAGGCCGTGCTGCGCCCGCCCAGCCGACGGATGACGCGGCTGACATTTATGCCGCCGCCGCCCGGATCGATGCGCGGGTCGGCGCAGCGCAGCTTGGGCCCCGGCCGAACGCTTTCGGCCGAGGTCGAGATGTCCAGTGCGGGGTTCAGCGTCACCGTCAGGATCGGGGTCATTCGGGCCTCCCGTGCCGAAGAGTGACCGCACGACACCCGCGGCGCAAGGGTCAGCCCAGCATCAGCTGATAGCTGGTCGGGACATAACGGAACCCGTCGCCCGCCGCCTCGACATAGCCGGTGGCCGGGAAGGGCATGTGATAGCCGATGAACGGCAACCCGTCGGCGGCCAGCATTCCCAGCAGTCTGCGCCGCGTCTGGGCGGCCGCGGCCTTGTCCATGTCGAACTTCACTTCCCAATCGGGATAGGCCAGTGACCAGACATAGTGATTGGCCGTGTCAACGATCAGGACCAGGCTCTTGCCCTCGCTTTCCAGCATATAGGCCATGTGCCCCGGCGTGTGGCCAAAGGCGGCGATTGCCGTGACGCCCGGAGCGACCGCGCCGCCATCGTCAAGGAAGCTCATCCGGTCGTTGAGCGGGCGCACCTTGGTGTCGAAGCCTTCATTGCCCGCCTGCGACCAGTGATTGTGCTCGACCGCGCCGGTTACGTAGCGGGCATTGGCAAAGGTCGGGCCGCCTTCGCCCATCAGCCCGCCGATATGGTCGCCATGCATGTGGGTGATGACGACCGTATCGACCTGGTCGGGCGTGTAGCCCGCAGCGGCCAGCGCAGCCGTGATGCCGTCGGGCGACAGGCCGGTATCGAACAGGATCAGCTCGTTACCGGTATTGACCAGCGTCGGGGTAAAGAAGAACTGCGCCACATCGGTCGGGATGCGCGCGGCGGTGGATGCCTCGGCAAAGGTGGCGTCGTCCACGTTCAGGCCAAAGATGGAATGCGGGTTCTCGACCGGCCGCGTGCCGGCCAGAAGGGTCGTGACCTCGAAAGCGCCGAGGCGAAACCGCGTGTAGGGCGGAATCGCCATGCCTTTCATCTCGGCCTTGGCATGGGCCAGCCGCGGGCTCAGCGCCAGGGAAGGGGCGGCGAGGCCGGCCATCAGCAGGCTGCGTCGTGTCGTGTCGGGTTTGGTGGTGGTCATGGCGTGCTCCATCCTGAAGTGCCTTTGCAAGGTAGCTTGCCGGTGGATGATGACCAGTTCACAACTGCGTGTTGTCTAGCGAAAAAGGGTCAGGACCAAGGGGGCCACGAAGGACGCGACGATGGCGTTCAGCGCCATCGCAAGAGCCGAGAACGCGCCGGCGACGGGGTGAACCTGAAAGGCGCGCGCGGTGCCGATCCCGTGCGCCGCCGCGCCCACCGCAAAGCCGCGCGCCCGCCAGTCGCGGATACCCATTGCGTTCAGCAAGGGCGTGGCGATCACCGCGCCGGTGATGCCGGTGAAGATCACCAGAACGGCCGTCAATGTCGGCAGGCCGCCGACGCTTTCGGCGATCCCGATCGCAACCGGGGCCGTTGCCGATTTCGGTGCAAGCGACGCAAGTTCGGGGCCCGTGATGCCGAATGCCACCGCAATCGCCAATGCCGAGCCGCTTGCCACGACAGAGCTGACCAGAATGGCCGCCGCCACGGGCAGAAGCGAGCGTCGCAGACGGGGCAGGTTGTCGAACAGCGGCAGCGCCAGCGACACGGTCGCCGGACCAAGAAGGAAGTGGACGAACTGCGCGCCTTCGAAATAGGTCGCATAGGGCGTGGCGGTAAGCCACAGGATCGCGGCGAGGATCGCCACCGCGACCATGACGGAATTCACATAGGGCCTGCGCCCCGACGCCCGGAACAGCGCATCGCCCAACGTGTAGGCGGCCAGCGTCAGCGTCAGCCACAGCAGCGGGCCTTGCGACAGGTAGGACCAGAAGGAAACGAGGTCAGTCATCGCCATCGGCCCCCTGCTGTCCGGTCAGCCGCGCGACCAGAAGGAATGTCCAGGCCCCGGCGGCAATCGCCAGCGCGGTCGAGACGACGGTCGCCACGAGCAGGCCGATGGCATGGCCTCCGAGCCCCGCAAGATGGCCGATCACCCCGACGCCCGCGGGCACGAACAGAAGCGACAGATGCGCAAGGACCCCCTGCGCGGCCGGACGGATCAGCGCGAGCAGCCGCTTCGAAAGTGCAAGGCCCGCAAGCAGGGTCATCATGCCGATGACCGGCCCCGGCAGGGGAAAGGGCAATAGCCGCGCAAGAACCTCGCCTACCAGCTGACACGACAGGATCACGAGCAGGGCGTGAATCATGGCCGGGAACCCGCGATCGCGCCGGTCATTCCCACCACCTGTCGATCCGGGCAATCTGTTCGTCGGTCCAGCCGAAGTGGTGGGCCAGTTCGTGCACCATGATATGCGCGACCAGCTGCCCCAGCGTGACATCGCCGCGTTCGGCCCATTCGTCCAGGATCGGGCGGCGGAACAGCCAGATCATGTCGGGCCTGTCCACGACATCCATCACCGACTTCTGCGTCAAGGGAATGCCGTCATACAGGCCCGTCAGTTCGAACGGGCTTTCGATGTTCATTTCGTCCAGGAGTTCCTCGGGCGGGAATTCCTCGACCCGGATCATCACCTCGCGCGCGGGTGCGCGGAACTGCGGCGGCAGTTCGTCCACCGCCGCGCGCGCCATGCGTTCGATCGTTTCCACGTCGGGCGCCGTGCGCCCCAGCCAGTCGTTCATGCGGCCTCCTTGTCGTGCATCATATGGACAAAATGCGCGCCGTGTGAAAGAGGAAGCGCGACAGGAGGCATCCCATGACCGTGACCCGTTTCGCGCCCTCGCCCACCGGGCATATCCATGTCGGCAATCTGCGCACGGCGCTGATGAACTATCTGATCGCCCGCAAGGCGGGCGGCACCTTCATCCTGCGGCTGGACGACACCGACCGCGAGCGGTCGAAGCAGGAATATGCCGACGCGATCATGGAAGACCTGGAATGGCTGGGCCTGACATGGGATCGGGTCGAGCGGCAGTCCGACCGGCTGGACCGCTATGCCGAGGTCGCCGACCAGCTGAGGGCCTCGGGCCACCTGTACGAGGTCTTCGAGACGCCAACGGAACTTGAGCTGAAGCGCAAGAAGCAGCTCGCGATGGGGCGTCCGCCGGTCTATGACCGCGCCGGTCTTGCGCTGAGCGAGGAGGAGAAGGCCCGGCTTCGCGCCGAACGGCCGGGCTATTGGCGGTTCAAGCTGGATCAGGGCCGCACGGAATGGCACGACGGCATCCTGGGCGACGTGTCGATCGACACGGCCAGCGTGTCCGACCCGGTTCTCATCCGCGCCGACGGGCAGGTGCTGTATACCTTTGCCTCGTCGGTCGATGACATCGACATGGGCATCACCCATATCGTGCGCGGCGCAGACCACGTGACCAACACGGCCACGCAGATCCAGATCATGCGCGCGATCGGCGGAGAGCCTCCGGCATTCGCGCATCATTCGCTGCTGACCGGGCCGCACGGCGAAGCGCTGTCCAAGCGCCTTGGAACGCTGAGCCTGCGCGATCTGCGCGAGCGTGGCGTCGCCCGCGAGGCGCTGCTGAGCATGATGGCGCGGCTTGGCTCTTCGCAGCCGGTCGAGCTGAAGATGTCGCTTGACGAGCTGGCCGAGGGGTTCGATCTGTCGCAGTTCGGCGCGGCGCCGACCAAGTTCGACCCCGAGGACCTTTGGCCCCTGACCCGCCAGCGCAACCAGTCGCTTCCTTTCGAGGCCGTGCGCGACCGTATCCTGGCGCTGGGCGTGCCCGTCGATCTGGCCGAGCGGTTCTGGAAGGTCGCTTCGCAGAACATCACCACGCTGGACGAGCTGGGCCAGTGGTGGGCGCTGTGCCGCGATGGCGCGGAACCGGTGATCGCCCCCGAGGACGAGGCCTTCGTGCGCGAGGCGCTGGAGCTGCTGCCTGAACCGCCCTTCACCGATACGACCTGGGCCGAGTGGACTGCGGCCGTGAAGCAGCGTACCGGCCGCAAGGGGCGGGCGCTGTTCATGCCGCTTCGGCTGGCGCTGACCGGGCAGGCGCATGGCCCCGACATGGCCGAACTGATGCCGCTGTTGCAGAAGGTGCGGGCTAGGGTCTGAACGCCCGGCGCGTTTGCCGGGCAAGCCCCAGCCCGTCGATGTGGTCATCGACGATGGCGCGTTCAGCCATGCCGAGCCTTTGACCGCGCGGGTAAAGCGGGTCTGCACGATCGTCGAGAACCGGCCCCCAATGCGCGGTTGTCGAGAAGAACCGCGCCGCGCCATCCGGTCCGAATTCGCGCAGGAAGCCTTGGACCACCACATCCAGATAGCTGAGCAGAATCGGTCCCCGCGGGGCGTCTTCGCCTTGTCGGGGGGCGATCGCGTAGATCTCGACCCCCGTGGCCCAGCCCGGGGCGCCGGTCAGGCTGTCAGGCGGCAGTTTCGTCCTTTCGTAGGCCGCCTCGCGCCGGTCCAGCGCTGCCCAGTCTGCGCCGGGAACCGCCGCGATCAACCCCTCGATCCGGGTGCCTGCATGGGGTTCGACAGACAGGAACGGCCACGGCCGCAGGCGCGTCTGTCGCCAGATGCGCCGCCAGCCGCTCAGCCGGGCGGAAACCGCGGGCGAATGGTCATGCGTGGCCCGGTTGACCAGCGATCCATAGCCAAAGAATGCGGGGTGGCGGGAAACTTCCATGGCGCAAGTCTTCGCCCGGGGGGCTGTTCTGCGCAAGGGGCGCGCAGCATGCGATTGTATGCCTCTTGCCTGAAAGGCCCCGCGTAGGGTATGCCCGTCATGTCGGATCAGGGAGAATCCATGGCGGTGCCAGGCCGCCTTGGTGCCGAAGGAGCAACCGCCCCGGTAAACTCTCAGGCGCAAGGACCGGTCCGGCTTTGGAACTCTGGAGAGACCCCGGAAGGGGCGCCGAAGGGATAACGATCTCAGGCGAAAGGACAGAGGGGGCATCGCGAGGGGTGACCTGGGTCGCCCGTGACCGATGCCGGGCAATCGAACCGGCGCAAGAGGGAGGACGGGCGGCATGGCCGACCTGAAACGCACGGTTCTATACGATCTTCATGTCGAACTTGGCGCGCGCATGGTGCCTTTCGCGGGTTATGAAATGCCCGTGCAATACCCGATGGGCGTGTTGAAGGAACATCTGCACACGCGCGCGCAGGCCGGCCTGTTCGATGTCAGCCATATGGGGCAGATCCTGCTGGCGCCGAAATCGGGCCGTATCGAGGACGCCGCGCTGGCGCTTGAACGACTGGTGCCGGTCGATCTGCTGGGCCTGGCCGAGGGGCGGCAGCGTTATGCGCTGTTCACCAACGAGACGGGCGGCATCCTGGATGACCTCATGGTCGCCAATCGTGGTGATCATCTTTTCGTCGTGGTGAACGCGGCATGCAAGGATGCCGATCTTGCCCATCTTCGCGCGCATCTTTCGGATACATGCGATATCGCGGCGGTGACCGAACGTGCTCTTCTGGCCTTGCAGGGTCCCGCGGCCGAAACGGCAATGGCGCGGCTTGTGCCCGACGTGGTCGATCTGCGCTTCATGGACGTTGCGATCCGTCGCTGGGACGGGGTCGAGCTGTGGATCTCGCGCTCGGGCTATACGGGCGAAGACGGGTTCGAGATTTCGGTTCCCGAGGGGTTCGCCGAAAAACTTGCCCGGAAACTGCTGGACATGGACGAAGTGGCCCCGATCGGGCTGGGCGCGCGGGACTCGCTGCGGCTCGAGGCCGGGATGTGCCTGTATGGGCACGACATCGACGAAACCACCAGCCCGGTCGAGGCCAGTCTTGCCTGGGCGATCCAGAAGGCGCGTCGCAGGGGCGGCGCGCGCGAGGGCGGATTCCCGGGGGCGGAACGGATCCTGTCCGAGCTGGAGACCGGGCCTGCGCGCCGCCGTGTCGGCCTGCGGCCCGAGGGGCGTGCGCCCATTCGGGAAGGCACGCAGCTCTTTGCCGCCGACAGCGGGGGCGAGCCCATCGGGCAGGTGACCTCGGGTGGATTCGGTCCATCGGTCGGCGCGCCGATCGCCATGGCCTATCTGCCGGCGGACCTGTGCGAAGGCGATATTATCCATGCCGAGCTGCGCGGTCGCCGCGTGCCCGCCCGCATCGCGGCACTGCCATTCCACCAACCCAGCTACAAGCGTTAACCAGAAGGAACGGACCCATGAAATTCACCGAAGATCATGAATGGCTGCGGCCCGAGGGCGATCTGGTCGTCGTCGGCATTACCCAGCACGCCTCGGAACAGCTGGGCGATGTCGTCTATGTCGAATTGCCGGAAGCAGGACGCGCCGTATCCGAAGGCGATGAGATCGTCGTGATCGAAAGCGTCAAGGCCGCATCAGACATTCGCGCGCCGCTGGACGGCGAGATCGTCGAGATCAATCAGGAGATCGTCGACAACCCGGCGCTGGTCAACGAAGACCCGCTGGGCAAGGCGTGGTTCTTCAAGATGCGCCCCGCCGATCCGTCGAAGCTGGACGGGTTCATGGACGAGGACGCCTACAAGGCGATGATCGGATAGGAGACAGCCCATGGCCTTTGCCCCGACCGACTACAAGCCCTATGACTTTGCCAACCGCCGGCATATCGGGCCGTCGCCCTCCGAGATGGAGGAGATGTTCGAAGTGCTCGGGGTGAAGGATCTGGACGAGCTGATCGACCAGACGATTCCGAAAAGCCTGCGTCAGGAAAAGCCGCTGGATTTCGGCAAGCCCAAGTCCGAGCGTGAGCTTCTGTGGTTCATGCGGCAGGTGGCCAGGAAGAACCAGGTCTTCACCTCGATGATCGGGCAGGGCTATTACGGCACGGTCTGCCCGCCGGCGATCCAGCGGAACATCCTTGAAAATCCCGCGTGGTACACGGCCTATACCCCCTATCAGCCCGAAATCAGCCAAGGCCGGCTGGAGGCGCTGTTGAACTTCCAGACCATGGTCTGCGATCTGACCGGGCTGGAAGTGGCGAATGCCTCGCTGCTGGATGAGGCGACTGCCGCGGCCGAGGCCATGACCATGGCCCAGCGGGTCGCCAAGTCCAGGGCCAGTGCCTTCTTCATCGACGAAAACTGCCACCCGCAGAACATTGCCGTCATGAAGACCCGGGCAGCGCCGCTGGGCATAGAGGTCATCATCGGCGATCCGGCCGATCTGGATCCCGAAAAGGTCTTTGCCGCGATCTTCCAGTATCCCGGGACCTATGGGCATCTGACGGATTTCACGCCGCATATCGAACGTCTGCACGCGGCCGGCGCGATCGGCATCATGATCGCCGACATCATGGCGCTGACGGTCCTGAAGGAGCCCGGAGCCATGGGGGCCGACATCGCCGTCGGCTCGACCCAGCGTTTTGGCGTTCCCATGGGCTATGGCGGGCCGCATGCGGCCTACATGGCATGTCGCGATGCCTACAAACGGCAGATGCCGGGCCGTATCGTTGGCGTTTCGATCGACGCCCAGGGCAACCGGGCCTACAGGCTCTCGCTTCAGGCGCGCGAACAGCATATCCGGCGTGAAAAGGCCACATCGAATGTCTGCACCGCGCAGGCATTGCTGGCCAATGTCGCGTCCTTCTACGCGGTCTATCACGGGCCTGAAGGGCTCAAGGCCATCGGGCAGCGTATCCATCGCAAGACGGTGCGCGTGGCGCGCGGGCTCGAGGCCGCGGGGTTCAAGGTCGAACCCGAACATTTCTTCGACACGATCACCGTCGATGTCGGCCCCTTGCAGGAGGTCGTCCTGAAGGCCGCGCGTGACCAGCGCATCAACCTGCGCAAGGTGGGCAAGACGAAGGTCGGGATCTCGGTCGACGAAACGACGCGGCGGATGACGATCGAACGCCTGTGGCGCGCCTTCGGGATCGAGCGTGCGGACAACGAATTCGACGTTCCCTGGCGCGTGCCTGACAGCCTGTTGCGGGAAAGCGCTTATCTGACCCACCCGGTCTTTCACATGAACCGGGCCGAGACCGAGATGATGCGCTACATGCGTCGCCTTGCCGACCGCGATCTGGCGCTGGATCGTGCCATGATCCCGCTGGGTTCGTGCACGATGAAGCTGAACGCGGCGGCCGAGATGATGCCGATGACCTGGCCGGAATTTGCCAACCTGCATCCATTTGCGCCCGCCGATCAGGCCGAGGGCTATGCCGAGCTGTTCCGCGACCTGTCGCAGAAGCTGTGCGAGATCACGGGCTATGACGCGATGAGTCTGCAGCCCAATTCGGGCGCGCAGGGGGAATATGCCGGTCTGCTGACGATCCAGGCCTACCACCGCGCGCGGGGTGAAGGGCATCGGAACATCTGCCTGATCCCGGTCTCGGCGCACGGAACCAACCCGGCTTCGGCCCAGATGGCCGGCATGAAGGTCGTCGTCGTCAAGTCGGCGCCGAATGGTGATATCGATGTCGAGGATTTTCGCGCCAAGGCCGCCGCGGCGGGCCAGAATCTGGCCGCCTGCATGATCACCTATCCCTCGACCCATGGCGTGTTCGAGGAAACCGTGCGCGAGATCTGCGACATCACGCATGAATACGGCGGGCAGGTCTATATCGACGGGGCCAACCTGAACGCCATGGTCGGCCTTGTGCGGCCGGGCGATCTGGGCGGGGATGTCAGCCATCTGAACCTGCACAAGACCTTTGCCATTCCGCATGGCGGGGGCGGTCCGGGCATGGGGCCGATCGGGGTCAAGGCGCATCTGGCGCCGTATCTGCCTGGGCACCCACTGGCCGAGGATGCGCCGGGAACTGTCAGTGCCGCGCCATGGGGTTCGGCCTCGATCCTGCCGATCTCCTGGGCCTATATCCTGCTGATGGGGGGCGAAGGGCTGGCCCAGGCGACGAAGGTCGCGATCCTGAACGCCAATTACATCGCCAAGCGGCTGGAGGGGGCCTATCCGATCCTCTTCAAGGGACGCAATGGCCGGGTGGCGCATGAATGCATTCTGGACACGCGCGCATTCGCCGAAACGGCCGGGATCACGGTCGAGGACATCGCCAAGCGCCTGATCGACCACGGCTTCCACGCCCCGACGATGAGCTGGCCGGTGCCCGGAACGCTGATGATCGAGCCGACCGAGTCCGAAACCAAGGCCGAGCTGGACCGCTTCATCACCGCGATGCTGGATATCCGCGAGGAAATCGCCGCGATCGAGCGTGGCGAGATGGATCGGCAGAACAATCCGCTGAAACATGCGCCGCATACGGTCAATGCGCTGATCGGCGATTGGGACCGGCCCTATAGCCGCGAGCGCGGCTGCTTCCCGCCCGGCGCCTTCCGCGTTGACAAGTATTGGCCACCGGTCGGGCGCGTGGACAATGTCTATGGCGACCGCAACCTGGTGTGCACCTGTCCGCCGCTGGAAAGCTATTCCGAAGCCGCGGAATGATCGTTCGGGCCGCCTGCTTGGCGGCCCTTTCATTTGATCCCGGACAAGGCGCCGCGGCGTGTATGCTGTTTTCCTGGTCGGGCCGAACAGGAAAGGGCGTCGGAATGATTGATATTTCCATCGACAAGGTTGCGCAGGTGATCCTTTTGGCCCGCGAGGGTCGGGCGGGGCGCGCCGAGCTGATCGCGTTCATCAGCGCGCTGAATGAGGACGAACAGGCCGAGCTGACAGCGATCGCCTGGATCGGCCGGGGCAGTTTCGAACCCGAAGACCTTGCCGAGGCGATTGCAACCGCGCGTACCGAGGCCACGACGCCGACCGCCGACTATCTGATGGGAATGCCCCATCTGCCCGAGAATCTCGAGGCGGGGCTGGAAGCGCTGGGCGTGGATGTCGGCGGGGCCGAAGAGGATTTGTTGTGACATCTTGCAAAGCGGACCTCGGGGCCAAATATATTCGTCAACACGAATATGAAGGAGCAAGGCCATGGCCGAGAACATCAGACTGACCTGTACGGCCTGCGGGCAGGCAAACCGTTTCCCCGCAGAGCGTTTGGCAGAGGGTCCCAAATGCGCCGTCTGCGGTGAAAGCCTGGTCAGCGGACGCGTTGCCGAGATCGACCCGGTGATCCACGAAAAGGCGACTGCGACCGACGACCTGCCGATCCTGATCGATTACTGGGCACCCTGGTGCGGTCCATGTCGCATGATGGCCCCGGAATTCGCCAAGGCTGCCCAGGCGCTGGAGGGCCAGGTTCGTTTCGCAAAGATCAATACCCAGGACTTTCCGCAGATCGGCCAGAAGCTGGGCATCCGGGGTATCCCGTTGCTGATTCTGTGGCACAAGGGGCGCGAGATCGCGCGGCTGCCCGGTGCGCGCCCCGCGGCGGATATCGAAGCCTTCGTACGGTCGCATGCCCCGGCAAAAGTCTGACGACGCGGGATTGCAACACCCGAGACAGCCCCGGCCGTTCGCGGCCGGGGCGCTGTCGATTTTTCCGCCAGATTTCTGTTTGTCATCATCCAGACCCGCTTGACATTGCCCGCGCCGTTGGGCAAATGGGCGCCGGTGCGGGGCAGTAGCTCAGTTGGGAGAGCGCGTCGTTCGCAATGACGAGGTCAGGGGTTCGATTCCCCTCTGCTCCACCATGCATGTTGAAAAATATCTCTAAAAATTAATGGCTTAGCAGAAAATGCGTCCGTTTTGGGCCGTCTTTGCTACAATTTTTGCTACAACTTTTGCTTCAGAAATCGCTTGGATGGCTGCGTCTGCGTGACGGTTCCGGAAGGCGTTGGCTTGGGTGTGGCTCTGCCGGCAGGGGCTGATTCGCTGGTTGATCCTTGGGTTGCTCTGCCCCCTGAAAACTGGATCGTTTGAAGCTGGAGTTTTCCGCTAAGCTTTCCTGGCTGGGAAAAGAGCGGAGTCGCATGAAAGCATTGAGGTTCACAGAGGCGCGAGACAGGCCTTCATCCTGAAGCAGGGCGAGCAAGGCACGCCCATCGCGGAGATTTGTCGCAAGGCTGGGATAAGTCAGGCGACCTACTTCAATTGGAAGAAGAAGTACGGCGGCTTGTTGCCGGACGAGATGCGCCGGCTGAAAGCGCTTGAGGACGAGAATGCCCGGCCGAAAAAGATAGTGGCCGACCTCACCTTGGACCGCGAGGTGTTGCAGGATGTCATTCGGCGAAAGCTCTGAAGCCTGGCCGTTTGCGCGAGATCGTGATCGGGATGTGCGTTGATTGGGGCGTGTCGATCCGGAAGGCTTGTGGGGCATTTGTTTCGACACATCCACCTACCACTACAAGTCCCGGCGCACGGACCAGGCTGCCGTCGAGAGGCGGATCAAGGAGATTGCAGAAACGCGTGTGCGCTGTGGTTGCAGGCACGTCCACGTGCTGATGAGACGCGAGGGCCGGGTGATCAACATGAAGAAGATCCGCAGGATTTACAATGAGTTGGGCCTGAAGCTCTAGAACAAGCACCCGAAACGGCGGGTGAAGGCGAAGCTGCGCGAAGACCGTCAGGAAGCCGTTGGACCAAACGATGTCTGGGCGATGGACTTCGTTTACGACCAGCTCGACTTGGGCAAGAAGCTGCGTATCCTGACCGTTGTCGACACGCACGCGCGCCTTTGTCGTACGGCTGATCCGCGGTTCAGCTATCGGGGCGAAGATGTCGTGCAGACGCTCGAACGGGTCTGTGGAAAGATCGGTTATCCGAGAACGATCAGGATCGACAACGGCAGCGAATTCATCTCTCGTGACCTCGATCTCTGGGCCTATACCAACGACGCCACATTGGACGTCTCGCGGCCTGGCTGAACTGATGCGGTGGATGCCCCCACCAACGGCATCTTGTATGCCATGACGGTTCTATAGGAACCAATTTTGGAGGGCACATCGATGGCGACGAAGATCAGCATGCTGGCGATCGACTTGGCGAAGGGCAGTTTTCAGGTCTGTGCGGTCGGGCCGGATGGGACGGTTCTATACAATCGGGCGCTATCGCGGACACGGTTGGCCGCGCTTTTGACCGAACAGCCAACCTGCATCGTGGCCATGGAGGCTTGCGCAACTTCCCATCACTGGGGCCGGGTGGCGCAACGACATGGCCACGAGGTGCGGCTTGTGCCGGCAACCTATGTAAAACCGTTCGTCAAGCGTCAGAAGAA